>NZ_MRSV01000009.1 GCF_001909285.1 Exiguobacterium profundum | reverse complement strand
GCTTCATCTTTTACTGTTCGTAGCTGGTGCTCTCGGGCTTGTATGCGATGAAACTAACACATTGTACTTGACGAACGTTGTCGAATCCGATGATTCTGATGAAAGATCCAGGGTATGCAGCCTTGGCCTCTTCTAGCTCCTTGATAACCTGGGAAGCGTCGGTACAACCGAACATGGGTAGCTTCCACATTGTCCAGTAACGACCATCATAATATCCAGGGGTGTTACCGTGTTCTCTGTAGACGAATCCTCTGGCGTCGAATTCCAAACAGGGAACCCATCCATTACGGAGAAGGTAGTCGACTTCCTTTGATAGTTGCTCGACGGTCAATGGGGGAAGGTATGAGAGGGTCTCAAACTTCTTCAAACCAGTTGGTGGCCATACCTGCATGCAGTTAACTCTTCCACCGTTGCTGG
>NZ_MRSV01000008.1:331-448 GCF_001909285.1 Exiguobacterium profundum | reverse complement strand
GTCGGCATCGTTTATGGTTGAGACTAGGACGGTATCTGATCGTCTTCGAGCCCCCAACTTTCGTTCTTGATTAATGAAAACATCCTTGGCAAATGCTTTCGCAGTTGTTCGTCTTTC
>NZ_MRSV01000007.1 GCF_001909285.1 Exiguobacterium profundum | reverse complement strand
GAGGTAAAATTTATGACAATGAACATTACCAGTAAACAAATGGAAATTACTCCGGCCATCCGCCAACATGTCGCAGACCGTCTCGCCAAACTGGAAAAATGGCAAACACATCTGATTAATCCACATATCATTCTGTCCAAAGAGCCACAAGGGTTTGTTGCTGACGCCACAATCAATACACCTAACGGCGTTCTGGTTGCCAGTGGTAAACATGAAGATATGTACACCGCAATTAACGAATTGATCAACAAGCTGGAACGGCAGCTCAATAAACTGCAGCACAAAGGCGAAGCACGTCGTGCCGCAACATCGGTGAAAGACGCCAACTTCGTCGAAGAAGTTGAAGAAGAGTAGTCCTTTATATTGAGTGTATCGCCAACGCGCCTTCGGGCGCGTTTTTTGTTGACAGCGTGAAAACAGTACGGGTACTGTACTAAAGTCACTTAAGGAAACAAAC
>NZ_MRSV01000006.1 GCF_001909285.1 Exiguobacterium profundum | reverse complement strand
CAGACTCTGAACGCTAAAGTTGACCAGCTGAGCAACGACGTGAACGCAATGCGTTCCGACGTTCAGGCTGCTAAAGACGACGCAGCTCGCGCTAACCAGCGTCTGGACAACCAGGCTACTAAATACCGTAAGTAATAGTACCTGCGTAATAAAAATGGCGCACATCGTGCGCCATTTTTTTTACCCATATAACCACGCAAAGTATAATGTTATTGTTATGAACCGTACTAACCAGCTGATCTTAGGTGCAGTAGTTCTGGGTTCCACGTTACTGGCCGGTTGTTCAAACAACGCTAAAATCGATCAGTTGTCTTCCGATGTACAGACGCTGAGCGCTAAAGTTGAGCAACTGAGTAATGACGTAAATGCAATGCGTTCCGACGTTCAGGCTGCTAAAGACGACGCAGCTCGCGAGAACCAGCGTCTGGACAACAAAGTAGTATCCCACGTCCGTAAGTAATTTGACGCACG
>NZ_MRSV01000005.1 GCF_001909285.1 Exiguobacterium profundum | reverse complement strand
GGGTGGTGGTGCATGGCCGTTCTTAGTTGGTGGAGTGATTTGTCTGGTTAATTCCGATAACGAACGAGACCTTAACCTGCTAACTAGTTTGCTTCTGAACAAGAGGTATAACTTCTTAGAGGGACTATGTGTTTTAAATACATGGAAGTTTAAGGCAATAACAGGTCTGTGATGCCCCTAGACGTCCTGGGCCGCACGCGCGCTACACTGACATGTTCAGCGAGCTATTTTACCTGTCCCGAAAGGGCACGGGAAATCTTGTTAGGACATGTCGTGCTGGGGATAGATCTTTGCAATTATAGATCTTGAACGAGGAATTCCTTGTAAGCACAGGTCATCAGCCTGTGCTGAATACGTCCCTGCCCTTTGTACACACCGCCCGTCGCTCCTACCGATTTCGAGTGATGTGGTGAACTATCTGGACTGCGGATGGGCTTGAACCATTTGCGGGAAGTTTCGTAAACCTTATCACTTAGAGGAAGGAGAAGTCGTAACAAGGTTTCCGTAGGTG
>NZ_MRSV01000004.1:1170-2677 GCF_001909285.1 Exiguobacterium profundum | reverse complement strand
AGCAAGATCACCCGCTGAACTTAAGCATATCAGTAAGCGGAGGAAAAGAAACTAACAAGGATTGCCTTAGTAGTGGCGAATGAACCCGGCATCAGCTCAAAGTGTAAATCTGAGGCATCAAGTCTTAGAATTGTAATCTATAGGCCTTTTAGGGAAGTCACGGTCCTAGCATAATTTTTTGAAAAGGAATGCCAAAGAGGGTAAAAGCCCCGTATTTGGTTAGGACTGGATGTACCGAAGGGTTCCAAGAGTCGGGTTGTTTGGGATTGCAGCCTAAAATCGGGAGATAAACTTCTTCCTAAAGCTAAATATTTATGGGAAACCGATAGCAAACAAGTACTGCGAAGGAAAGATGAAAAGAACTTTGAAAAGAGGGTTAAAAGACTTGAAATCGTTGAGGAGAAAAGCGGTAGAAGAGAAATGATTTCGTTCAGAAGTATGTGGCATTGTTGGCGTCTTCATTGGTGATGGTACTTCATAGGGCCTAGCTGGTGACCGGCGTTGCATAGTTACTTTTTCTGGGCGAAGTGCAAAATGAGGTCTCGTTTGCGGAAACGTCTCTAGGGAAAACTCTGGTCTCGATATCGGAAGCCCTGGTCTCCAACGTAAACTTGGCCCTGAGGGCTGCATCTGCAGATTTTGCAAAAAAGGCTTCTACTGACCCGTCTTGAAACACGGACCAAGGAGTCTACCACAAGTGCGAGTTTTAGGGTGGAAAAACCCGAAGGCGCAACGAAAGTGAGTATAAGGTGCGAATCCGCAAGGAGGCAGCATCGGCCAACCTTGATTTTCGAATGAAGGGATTGAGCAAGAGCATTTTTGGTAGGACCCGAAAGATGGTGAACTACGCTTGAGTAGGGCGAAGCCAGGGGAAACTCTGGTGGAGGCTCGAAGCGTTACTGACGTGCAAATCGTTCGTCAAACTTGAGTGTAGGGGCGAAAGACTAATCGAACCATCTAGTAGCTGGTTCCCTCTGAAGTTTCTCTCAGGATAGCTGGAACAAAATCGCAGTTTTATTAGGTAAAGCGAATGATTAGAGGAATCGGAGGTCCTAGACCTTTGACCTATTCTCAAACTTTAAATTGGTAAGAGCTTGGCGTTTCTTAATTGAACGTTGAGGCAGAATGCGTTGTTCCAAGTGGGCCGTTTTTGGTAAGCAGAACTGGCGATGAGGGATGAACCTAACGCTGAGCTAAGGTGCCAAAATTCCCGCTCATCAGATACCATAAAAGGTGTTATGTAATATAGACAGCAGGACGGTGGCCCTGGAAGTCGGAATCCGCTAAGGAGTGTGTAATAACTCACCTGCCTAATTACATAGCCCTGAAAATGGATGGCGCTGAAGCGGGATACCGATACTCAGCCATCAGAGCAAATGTGAGGCTTTGATGAGTAAGAGGGCGTGAGCATAGTGCAGAAGCCTTTGACGTGAGTCTGGGTGGAACTATGTTTAGTGCAGATCTTGGTGGTAGTAGCAAATATTCAAATGAGAACTTTGAAGACCGA
>NZ_MRSV01000023.1 GCF_001909285.1 Exiguobacterium profundum | reverse complement strand
GGTGGAAGCTTCGACCCATTAGGCTTAGCTGATGACCCAGAAGCTTTCGCTGAATTGAAGGTGAAGGAGATTAAGAACGGGAGATTGGCTATGTTCTCCATGTTTGGATTCTTTGTTCAAGCAATCGTCACCGGAAAGGGTCCTTTGGAAAACTTGGCTGACCACTTGGCTGATCCAGTCGCCAACAACGCCTGGAACTACGCCACCAACTT
>NZ_MRSV01000022.1 GCF_001909285.1 Exiguobacterium profundum | reverse complement strand
CTCTGTCGCCTTTTTTCCTGACTCATAACCCTTAACGGGTCTTACAATCCTTGCAGGCCGCCAACACACCCTGTTTTTCCTTTAGCCGGAACAATCCGTGTTGATTCCATTTCCGTTTAATTACGTCTCCGGACGTTTGTCTTCCTGACAATCCTCTGTCTTCGCCTCCTGGCGCTCCTGACCCTCATCCTGAGTCATTGTTCCTGTTAGCGTCC
>NZ_MRSV01000021.1 GCF_001909285.1 Exiguobacterium profundum | reverse complement strand
CCGCTAAGGAGTGTGTAACAACTCACCTGCCGAATGAACTAGCCCTGAAAATGGATGGCGCTGAAGCGTGTTGCCGATACTCAACCATCAGAGCAAATGCGAGGCTTTGATGAGTAGGAGGGCGTGATCGTTGCCTAGAAGTATTGGGCGTGAGCCTATATGGAGCAGCGATTAGTGCAGATCTTGGTGGTAGTAGCAAATATTCAAATGAGAACTTTGAAGACCGA
>NZ_MRSV01000020.1 GCF_001909285.1 Exiguobacterium profundum | reverse complement strand
GCATCTGACTTTTAATCAGAGGGTCGCAGGTTCGAGCCCTGCATGGCTCACCATTTCTCATTATTTTTTATTCAATATTTAATTTCACATGCGGGTGTGGCGGAATTGGTAGACGCGCTAGACTTAGGATCTAGTGTCTTTGACGTGGGGGTTCGAGTCCCTTCACCCGCATCTCTAAATACTTATGCGGAAGTAGTTCAGTGGTAGAATACGACCTTGCCAAGGTCGGGGTCGCGGGTTC
>NZ_MRSV01000002.1:75846-76529 GCF_001909285.1 Exiguobacterium profundum | reverse complement strand
TCGAGCTTCGTCCCGTTCAGCTCGCTCAGCCGCCTCAGCCCGCGAACGACGCCATCCCCTTTCCCGTACAGGGACTCCGCCATTGTCGAGGCCGGCAGGCCCAGCTCCCTGAAGTCGTCGAGGAAGACGATGAACTTGTACCGTCGGTCCCCGAAGAGCCACAATGAGAGATCCTCGCTCTCCACCACCTGGACGACGCGGCCCATCGAGCGGAGCATCTTGTCGAAATAAAAGACGAGATGGTCACCCTCCATCATCTTCTCGACCATCCGCTGGTTCCGGTCCGTCGTCAGGTTTCCGAGACCGTACGCCCGCAACCGGTCGGTCGAGAGACGCCCCAGCTGTGACTCTGTCAGGAAACGCGCGACCTCCCCCTTATCAATCGGGGCGATGCCCCCCGCGGACACCCCCCGCTCATAGTTCACCCACTCACCCACCGGGGTGATGTAATACGTCGGCCGGTCCACCTGGCCCGACACTTCCACTGCCGTTCGACTGTTTACCATGCCTTTCCCTCCCAATTGAATTAGTTAATTTACTACTACATAATAACTTAACCTCCATACTTTGTAAAGCCCTTTGTTACACATTTCCCTAAATCCATTCCATCCTCACCCTAAAAGCCCATCGAGCTTCGTCCCGTTCAGCTCGCTCAGCCGCCTCAGCCCGCGAACGACGCCATC
>NZ_MRSV01000002.1:0-75704 GCF_001909285.1 Exiguobacterium profundum | reverse complement strand
ACGTCGGCCGGTCCACCTGGCCCGACACTTCCACTGCCGTTCGACTGTTTACCATGTCTTTCCCTCCCAATTTAATTAGTTAATTTACTACTACATAATAAATTAACCTACACACTTTGTAAAGCCCTTTGTTCACGAACTTAAAAGCATTCTTTCCGGCCGCTACTCAGCATATATCAATTTTGAAGTATCGATTCTCTATCTCCCGTGAGTAATATTGATTGATTTCTATGGGCCGACTTGAAACGAAGTGACAAGATTTTATGAAAAATGGAGAAGAAATTATGGTATGGTTTTATTGAAGAGCAATCATGCAATACGGGAATATGGGTACACGAAAAGAGATTAAAGTGGCACGATTCCTGGCGACTCGAAGATAGTCGATGTAATGACAATTTATAGATGAGATGGTCGGGACGAAAAAGCGCGTCGTGGACTCACACCGAAAAATGGACTCTTTAAAGTATCTCGGAGAATTTTCTGTGAAGAATGAGAACTTTTCCTAAAAAGATTTTTCAAAGGAAAGAAAGCCTTATGAGGAAACAAATATGAACCGCTTCGTATACATTTCGACGTCGAAATGTATACGAAATCTACTTATCTTATAGAACCGCATCAATAATTTAACTGACAAAGTGGTGAGAACAGAAAATGGAGACACAAGAGACGAAGGTGACCTCATTCCGGGTGTCACCTGATGTGAAACAACGTATACAGGGCTTGATGGAGGAACGACAGCTCTCGACAAATCAATTGTTCGAGGAGCTTTTGCAACTGGCCGACAAAGATACCCCTGACCCGGTCATCGCCGAGGAGGACGCCGTATTGGAGGCCACCCTCTCGCAGGTGAGGGCTATGTTCCATGAACGGGCTACCCGTATCGAAGCGCAAATCCGAGAGAACGAGCGAATCAAATCCAAACATCTCGCTGTGGTGAACGAGCTCGAACAGGGCATCCTCGATGAGAGGGACCGTCTCGAACTGGCGCATGAGGAGAACTTGTCTGCACATGAAATAGAGAGGCGGAATCTCGAAGAGCGACTCGAGATTGCAGTACATGAGAATGGCGAGCTGACTTCCACTTTGGAGGCGGAACGAACGGCATCCAAAGAGGTCACGAAAGGTCTGAGGCGAGAGGTCTTCGATTTGGAGGCACGACTCAAGAGACTCGAGGATGAACGTTCCCAGCTTTATCGTCAGAATCAAAGCCTGGTCGACATGGTCGAAGACTTAAAAGGGCGCATTCGAAGGTCGGATCACTTGGAGGAAGAGAATCAGAGACTACACCTCGAAGTTCAAATCCTCCGTCGTGAGAAAGAAGCGTTCGAGATTAGACTCGAAGAGCAAATAGAACTTGCCATATTGAGAGATCGGAACAGAACTGAAACTGATGAATGAACAATAATAGAGGCACCGCAGTCATGCGAATGCCTCTATTCGTTCGTCCACATCATTGAAGTGCATGTCATTTAACTGGTTACCGTATTTGATATGTCCCTGATATTACCGCCATGGTCACAGATAAGGGTTATGTCGCCTTCTGCAACACCCCTGACCTCGAAGACGATAGTCACTTCTTTCTCATCCTCAATTTTATCTTTGAGTATCAGGTCAATCTCATTGACCCTGGTACGTTCCGCCACCGATTTCCTGATTCGCTTGAACTGCTTTTCCTCATATCTCGATTCCCTAAAAAAACTCAACCATGAGATATCCTCTGAATTCAAACTTTTTTTCAATATGTCCCATGCTGCGCTCGTTAGAACCCATTGTGCTATATGAATCAAAACATGTTCCATACCGCCACTGGCACCGGCGTCCACGCGCTCTTGTTGTTTACGAAGTATTGTATAATCGATTCCTTGATTATTGAATTCTTTCTCTAAGAATTCTGATAGACCATTACCTCCGTTCATTTGAGCGCTCACAATCATACCATTTCCCATCGAATCTATAGATGGGAGATGCGACAATTGTTCATCGACCTCGATGTTCAGTTCAAGATCATGATACGTAAAATATGATTCACAAACTTTTACAATCGATTTAAGCAAGCGATTATCTTCCTCACTCAGTTCTGATTTTGTGAACATCAACAAAAAATCGACTTCTTGTCTGTCAGGGGTTTTAATACTTTTCAAGCGAACCCAGTCACCTTTCTTTTTCAAAATAAGGTCATACAAGTCATCAATCAACTGAACGGTACCAACATTGCAGAACTGATAACTCGCTATCTCATAATTTGTCGGTGGTGAGTCGACGACATTGAAATCAATCATCTCGACCTTTAACCTTAACGTGAGGTTTTTCATCTCAAATCTCCCTCCAACATCTTTTTTATAGAGTTCAAACCTTTAGATTGAATGCATTTCTTGTCTGATGAAAAAAGAAATGTGTTCATGATTCTGCAATCTTATCATCCTATTTTTACAAGATCAACCTAGACTTGAGTTCAACCGATTTTTAAAAATAAAGACCAATTATCTCTCACCTAAAAGGATGGAGAGAAGACAGGTCTTCCCTCCATCCGTCTGAATTCCTTCTGAGCTAGAATCAGCTTGAAGCTTGTTCTAGCGTATAATAGTGCTTGTTCGCGATATGCTTTTGCAATGCCGCAACGATATCATTTATACCCTTGCCACTCGAATATCCTCCGTAATCTCTGCTGTTCCAGTCGAGGATCAACTCCTTATCATAGACGGTCAGTATCTCAGTAGGGCGCATGTAAACCTCTAGGAAGGTCTTGAAACTTTGTTTGGATGGAATACCATCGCTACCTACCATCGTATAGATTTTATCAAATATTCGAAGCATGATTTGAAAACCCATAGATTTCACCAACACATGGCTCTTCTCATCTCTCCATGCAGTCTGATATACCTCACTCCATGCCTTGAAATAGTCACTCAAAATCTGCGCCTTGCGGAGCATGGCTAAATCAGGCATAGTGTCCAGAACATATCCCTCGACCAGTTTGACGAACGTACTATTGGTCACATAGGATTTCGGTAAGTCTTTAGGTCTTGGCCCGTCGATGTCCTTCACACGTTGATACAGGACAGACCACTCCTCCTGATTCAGAAGCGACACGATACTGTGTGCGTCTTCCTCGGTGCTGCTTAGTGTCCCAGATATCGCCTTCATAGCAAGAGAATGAACCGTACTAGGCTTCTCTTGATAGATATTGATGTCCGCGAACACTTTGGCCATGTCTTTGGAAGGCAGGTCGATATAGGCGGTCACGGGGAGTACTAATCCGAGTTTGGTACCTTGATAAAGACCAGCTGTCCGATGGTGCCCGTCAATCATGATACCAGGGAAGATATGTTCGTCTATAAGATAATCACCTGCATCCACTTCTGCTTCTGCGACCACGTTCTTGTAAGCCGCCAAATCTATGATGAAATATCTTATCATCTCATTCGCCTGATCAGTCACCATCGACACATATTCGTGTTCCGTCACCAGGCTCACGACGACTGCGTTGGGAGATGAAAATCTCTCCTCGTCTTCCCTTGCGATTTTCTCGATGTTATTCACCTTAGAAGCCTTCAACGCTCGTTGAATGCCTTCCGGATTATCATAGTCCCTCGGGATACGACGTAATAGAGCATGGGTCGTGTCGACAGGGAGTTGGCTTGTTGCCATATCATATCCGTTACCCTGGTCCAACTTGACCAACATCATTTTGAACTTATCACCATGACGTGATTCAATCTTTTCAATCAGTGTCAGCAAGTTAGAACGTGTTAAAGAATAAGATTTAGACATGTTTGTTCCTCCGTTCTCATATCAGCGGCTTACGAGAATCATAACGGTTCGACTTCTTCAAATTACAACGGACGCAAAGAAACTGAAGATTCTCAGGTTCATCTCTCCCTCCCCTCGACAACGGGATGATATGGTCCACATGGAATTTCCCTTCCGTCAGACCACAATGTGCACAGGCGACCGCATATCTATGTGCTTCGATGAAACTTCGAACGAGTGCCTTGTCACGGGACGTCTGCCTCTTTCCGTTATAGATGTCCCATAGTGTTCGAATTGTCCGTTTTGATGGGACGACAGTAAACTTTGATAACATATAGCGTTCAAATTCCTGACGTCCTTCAGGAGAATTTCGCCATTCCCTCATCTGTTCTTCTGTCGGACGAATGGTTTCGACAACATGTTCTTGAATCAGAGGGAATATTTGAATGAGCAACTCTTCCTGATCAATGTTGAATCGAGATAAAAAAGATGACAACTGATGCATTCTACTACCTCCTTGATAGAAAAAGTAGCATTGTAAAAATTGAAGCGGTGAGTGTGAGGTAAGTTTTTTGAGGTGACATATTAGAGGTATTCCACCTCAATAAAAAATTAAACTTTATAAATATTTATATAGTAAGTGTTTATAAAAATGAATTAAAATCGGTATGTCTTTTCAAATTGAATTTGCGATACTCAATCGAATCGTCATCCAGAATATTAAATATATGATTGAATCGCCCCATAGGTTTTCACCCTCGGATTCCTACTGAAATCCCACCTCTCACCTGTTCTATTTTTTTACATGCCCATACATTAGAGATATCATATAATTGATTCATGGAAATATTTCCTTTTTATCAAAGGAGGAAGGAATCGTGAACCGTTTTACAGAGTATCAGCCATCTTTGGAATCTTATTTTCGTGCCGTCATCTTGTTCGGGAAAAATTCTGCCTCTTACAAGTTCGCCATGGCAAAATCGTTGCTGGAGGTCGGTGGCAACGGAAGAGAGTCTTTTATCAGCCTGCAAGATATCTCCGTCCATTTCGCGGCGCACATATGTGAACACCTAAAATTGAGTGACAAGCAGGCAATATCGTCCTCCAGCAAATATCTGGATATCTGTCGAGGATACAATGCAGGGACTGTATCTTATGACGAGCTGATCGAATCGACCAGAAAGCTGGGATTCGTGAACGTCCTTGACGCTTTCCATAACGTGAACAACAATCGGTTGCCCGTCTCATTTTTCGAGGTGTCGAAATCTGATAACACCAAAGGCATCATATTGACCGATGATATGTATCGAATCCTACAATCTGTCCAGGGAGACAGTTTCGAGACGGAAGTCGAAGCAAGATGGCGCCTCGTCGAGACGGCCTGGTCGACAGGGGTATCGTCGAACATGCTCAAGGTGAGACACGACGAATCGGCCGAGTTGCTCTTCGTCGAGGAGCATGATCGAGGTCGTCGCACGAACATCACATCGTCCCGGGACGCGCTCAACGGATATCAGAAAGGTAAATGCTTTTATTGCTTCCGGGACATCAGCACCAAATCCGGGCATCCTGACTTGGCGGATGTCGACCACTTCCTCCCCCACAGGCTCGCACTCATGTTCGAGGAGAATCTGGACGGAGTGTGGAACCTGGTGCTCTCTTGTCAGGACTGCAACCGCGGTTCGAAAGGAAAGTTCGCGTGTATCCCTCATATCGAATATCTGGACCGACTCTTCCGTAGGAACGAGTTTCTCATCGAGAGTCATCACCCGCTTCGCGAGACATTGATGAACCAGACCGGAAGGACCCGCGACAAGAGAATCTCCTATTTGAATCTGATTTATAACTTGAGCCTCTCCGCATCCGGAGGGACGCAATGGAGGCCGACTTTCGAGCTGCCACCGGCATTTTGAACAAGTCTTGTACGGAACATGCACACTTATCAAAATCCTCGGAAAATAAGAGGCTAAGACGATAGCCAACCCACATAGAAAGAAAGGAATGAGCAACAATGCATGAGGTCACATTCGAAGATGCCATGATGGCGGACTTGGTACCGGGAACAAACTATCTAAAGGGTGATGACAGTAACTATACACGGAGTGAACCTGTCCATATGATTTTCAAATTCCCTGGTCTGAGGGGTGTGGGCAACATGGGTGGGATTCGCCGTGCCATGCAGGAGAATCCTATCTTCGGCTCTTCTCAAGAGGAGGCCTTCGTCGTCCTGCTAGATACCCGCAAACATGAGAACTGGCAGAACGTCTATGATCCCATGAGCGGTATCTTGACCTATTACGGAGACAATGAATCCTCTAGCCAACACTACCTCTCTACAAACAATGCAGGTAACAAGGCATTGCAGAAGTTTTTCCAAAGGGCGTACAATGAACCGGAATCACATCTGGCTCCCTTCTTTTATTTCGAGAAACAGGTGGACGATAGTGTCAAATACGTCGGCATCGCGATACCATATGTACCGGGCACGTCCGAGGTGGATGCCCTGTCATTAGAGAGATTCACAGACCCGAGGACAGGCATCCCCTTCGAAAATCTCGTGGGTCATTTCACCGTCCTTGAGGTGACGGCCAAAAGAGAGTGGCTCTATGACCTTAAACGAGGCATCACAGTTTCTGAACATGCCCCGAACGAGTGGTTACGCTTCTTGGTCGATCGTGATCTTTCGTCACGTGTCGAACGTCCGCTCGTACCCGGGGAACGCTTAAGACGCCGTGAACGTCTATTGGAGAGCATCGGCTATCGGATGACCATCTTCAGGAGGACCCAAGGAAGATTTCGTCGCGGCCTGCTAGAGAGTCGGCGTTGCTGTGACCTGTGTGGTATGGCGGTCGAGCCCCTCTTGGTCGCGAGTCATATCCTCCCTTGGTCGGTCGCCGACGAGCATCAACGTCAAGACCTCGACAATGGGCTCCTTCTCTGCGTCACCCACGACGCATTGTTCGACAAAGGATTCATCACGTTCGAGGACGATGGTAGGATTCTGATTTCAGAGATGTTCCCTCGCCAGGAATGGCCGAGATTGTCGATAGACGAGACGATGCACCTCTCACATATACCGAGAAACAAGGCATACATGCGCCTTCATCGGGCGAACATCTTTAAAACCTCTTCAAGATGAACACATCTGTTCGACTCTCAAAAACTATTCAGGAGGATTCGTCCATGCCGTTCGCAGATGACATTCTATACATGAAAAATCTTTATACGAAGATGCCGGTCCAAGAGGTCCATGGGAACACACACTCCTTGGAGGAACATGTCCCGGGCCTACAACTGCGATATCCTGGAGCGTTACGCGGTGGCAAGACCGGTGATTATTGCCTCTATTTGAACGATTTCGCCCCCTCGCATATACACGTGGTCCGTGCGGTCCATACGTATTGCGAGATATCGGGACACGACGGGGCCGAGTCGATGCTCTGTTTTCTAGAGGATTTGGCTACAAATGGACTGACCGGGACTGTGGACCTTCCTTCCCCGTTCGAAGTCGCAGGACACAGGTTGGAGGGTCGACAGACCAGGGTGCTCCTCTACTGGTTGATCTTGCAGGAGGACATCAATTATCCGAGTCCTGGACACATGGGTGTCCGGATGCCGTTCGTCCGATACACCGAGGCCGTCATCTCTTCGATACTCCCTGATCTTCTCGACATCGAGACCGTCGTCGCGAGGACGGCCGCCAGGGGCGGGAGACCTGCACCCAGGTTCGCACACGCTTCCCTGCCCCCCCGTTTCCTACGAACGTTCGATGTCATCGAGAACATGAGGCGCTCTGGCGTCTGATGAAAAATAAGTCGCCGGCACATGTGTCGGCGACTTATTTGGTTTTACAGCCATGTCATTGCCGATCCATCATGAAAGACGTTCCTCGAAGGAGTCCAGCACTCCCCGCATCCGTCCGATGAGACGGATGAACTCCTCCCTGTTCTTCTGATCGAGCCTTCCGATATGGTCCATATCGATTGTATCGAGCGTCTTCAGGGACGTGTTGAATGCATCGATTGGTCTCATCTTCGCCCGGGAGATGGCCGTCTCGTCTGCCCTACGGTCGATGAGGGAGGCGGCCTCGTCCCTCAGGTCCTTCATTTCCGAGTTGAGCTGCCTCATGGTCTCCAGATCGACCTTCTCTTTTCCTTGAAAAGCGTCGGCGACATCATAAACGATTTCGTCGAATTCTTCGAGGAACGCCTCTCGATTCGATGCCTTCAAGATGTCATTTCCGATGCGACGGATGTATCTGGTCAAGTCCTTGTTCTTGGAGATCGTCAGCGCTGTGAAGAGCGTGTCCGTCACTCGGATCCGTTCTTCCTCGTCCTTCTCGTTCTTCAGGATGCCGACCATCTCCTGGAGGGGACCATCCAGCTCCAGCTCCCTCGCGAGATAGAACTTTCCGTCGGCGTTGATGAACTCCAGGTACTCGACCATCAGTTTGGCCTTCTCGACCATCTTCTTGACCTCCGAGGGCTTCTTGTTGGTGTTCAACGCATACTCCTGTTCCGTGAAGTATTCATTGACGACGATGTCATTATAGACGTCGACGAGGTTGTCAATCGGATTGTAGTCTACCGGGCGCTCCTCACCATGCTGCAGGTTGAGCTCGAGCCGTTTGATGTCGATATCGGAGAGCCCTTCTTTCGGGTCGAGGATGATCGCCTCGAATAGGACATCCATCCCGTGGTCACGTCTCAGATGGCGGAGACAGGTGAATCGACGGTTCCCGTCAACGATGGTCCCATCGTTGAGCACCACACCTGGGACCCGCTGTCCGAAGTTCTTGATGTTGGCCTTCGTCTTCTCGAGCGCCCCTTTGTTCGACTCGATGATCATCTCCTCCACCTTGTCGTTGTATTCATTCTTGTCAAGGGTCGAGACGTCCTCCCCCTCTGACTCGACACGGTTCATCCAGCTGATGATTCGTCCGTTCCGTCGATTGTAGACCAGGTGCTCGAGGGGGATCCGATACACATCGAATACCCTCGTCTCCCCTTTCAATGTGAGCTTCCTCTTCTGCTCGGTAAGAGATATATCTTCCCCAATCCGTTTTCTGAGATTGATGTTCTCTGGTCCTTTCCTCATGTCCAATCCCTCCCCTGTCATTCGTCATTCGAGTAGATGTTGTCCAGAAATGTCTGTTTGTCCTGATAGAGCTTGCCTGTCTCCGGAGAGAAATGACCTCCTCGCTCCCGAACGGCCGAGACGATGGCGTTCTCGTCAAAGAGGAGATGAAGGGAGGACTCGATGTCCTCTCTCAACTCGAGGGGTTCCATGCCTCCATCCTTTGGGAGATGCTCGATGAAGAGACCTCCAAGGCTCCTTGGCCCTTTCCCAAGATAAAAGATGTCACCTGAGCCGGTCCTGATTGCCCCGATTTTAGGATGCGAATGTAAGAGTCCCTCGAAAAAGATATCCTCCAGACCGAGCTCCCACAAGGACGACTCTACCTGGTGATGAATCATCGGGACAGTGAAGTATTCCCATTGCTGTCGTTTGACGTGTTCGATCACCTCTTTGATGAATCCCTTCACGACACCCTTGTTGACGCCCGCCTTCCTGAGCCTTGTCAGATGGATGTACTGCCGTTCATCGAACCGAAAGATATCATGTCTATCTTCCAGGTCCTTCACCGCCCTTTTGAAAGTGGCGGTCTTGAATGCAGGTTCGTCCGGGACGATGAAGAAGTCGCTCGCGACGAGTAGTTTTTTAAAATATGAATCTGCGCTATCGTGGTGTGAACGAAGGACGAGGCCTCCCCGTAGGGTGAAGCCACAACGTTCCAGGGAGACGGGATTCATGAACCTCGCCTTGAAATCCTCCACCTCTCTGAACATGCCTTCTAGTTCTTCAAGGGTATAGATGTCCCTCGTGAGACGCCTCGAGAACCAGTCGATCTCTCGCTTCGTCGCTCCCGACATCGTGACCCCGATCATGCCGTCCGGTGAGACGAGTTCTGGCAGCGCATCCTTCAACGTCCGTCTCACGCTGCGAGGAGACAGCCCGAAACTCGCATGCACGATTTCAAGGAAATCACTGATTTCCATCGGCCCATGTCTTCGGACCAGTCTCTTCAGCCAGACCGACTTGTCGTCCACACCGATTGCGATTTCGGGGAGGCGTCCCATGGTCACGTTCTTGACGGTGACGTGGTGTCTGATGATTTGATGGAGCTCTTCATGCGTGATGCAGTCCAGATCCTCCATGAGGGATGGGTCGAGCCTGAAGATGTGTTCGGTGCTATAGAAGCCTGGCTCCAGCCTGAGAACTCCCCTCAGACGTTGGAGGTTTCGTTTGGTGAGCACCGAGTCGTCATGGAATCGATATCGATTGTCCGAGGAGAGTACCCGGCTCGACCTAGAGGCGATGGATGCGAGCTTCCTCTCATCCGCTTTGAGCCTCTCGGTCGTCCACTCATCGAACTGCTCGTCGAGAAAGGCGTCATAGAGGGTCTTCAATCCATCGATGGGCATGTGTGCCTGACCGGCGTTCATCCAGCACACATGCTCGAAGACCCCGGTCATGGTGGCCTCTTCTAGATTTCCCGAACGGTCCACGAAGACAGAGAGGTGACGCCTGAACCGGGCGCGCTGCACCTCGTTCAACCTGGCATACATCCCTCTGACATCCCGCTGGTCGCTTCGTACCTTGAGGGACAGGAAGCGGTACATCCGAGCGTCCTCGGCGAAAACCGCCATGAACAATTCTTCGGTGAACGCATAGGACTTGAACCTGTTGAGGTATCGTCGGGCGTCCGAGACATGCGTCACCGGCATCATCGCCAAAGCTCTCTTGAGGTTTTTCTTGAAGGTCCGAAGCGGTAGTCCCCGGCGTTCGGCGAGCACGAGGTCGTCCAGACCGGTCTCTAATTTTGCACGAACGAACTCCGACTCAGGGATGTCATCCGAGGACAACAGCGAGGACAAGGTCCGTGTCCTCTTCTTGAAGTTCTCACCGTCCGGTCTGACGAATCCATGCCTCGAAGATCTCTCGAGCAGATCGGCGACATCATCCTTCTCGGTCTTCAGGAGGGTCGTCACCTCTTCTAGGGAGAAGACGTCGCCGAGTTCGTCATATACCTTCTCATAGAAGACATGCTCGACTCCTTTCCTCGCGATCCTCCTCTCGAATGGCTCCCTGTCCGTCCGACCCGCTCGTGCGCCACGCTCCCCAGGCCCGCTTTTCATCTCTCATTCCTCCTCCCTTGACCATCAGACGGCATCTCGTCCGATTTTGAATACATGTATTAGGTCCAGTACCCAGGTATTCATTTTTTTGTCTCCACTTTCCTATCTTTTTCCCTGAATTTTAGGGGATGTATCATCATTTTTACAAAGGAGGGATATCTCTTCGATGACTCATCTGTACACCACCTCGTCTGTTTATTTGAAATCGACAAAATGGAGGAGGTCCGCGCCTTCGGCGGACCTCCTCCATCTAAATCATTCGACTATCGGTTCAATCGAACAGGGCGACGATGTCGTCATAGTTCACGTTCGGGTCAGGTCGGAGCTCGCCGTTCTCGATCGCCTCGAGCATACGCTGTTCCTTCTCCTTGAGTCGGATGTAGATCTTCTCATCGACCATGTTCTGTCTATCGGGCTGGCCCTCCATCATCATGTAATGATAACGGGTGTATTGTCCCTCTTGGAGTCCCAGACGATGGATTCGGTCTCTCGACTGGAGCATATGGGTGAGATTGAACGAATACTCGAGATAGACCGCGTCGTGACAGACATGATGGAGCGACACCGACTCCGCCAGCGTGTGCGGGTTCGTGACGATGACATCGAACTCACGGTTCTGGAATGCACGGATCAGTCGCTCGCGCTCCTCCTGTGGCGTGCTGCCATAGATGACGGCGGACCTGATCCCGTTCGACAAGAGCTCCTCATGGACCCTGTCTATCGTGTGCACGAACATGCACCAGACCACCGCGGTCTTGCCCTCCCTGTGGAGGGAGGTGACGGTGTCGATGGCACAACGGAACTTCCGTGTCTCTCGGACGGACCTGAGGAGACGTATCTCCTCCATATCCAAGGAGACATCGGGCTGCCCCTCCCCGTCCAGAAGAGGGATTTCAGCCGCATCCTCCCCGAACATCTCCGCCATGTCGATGTTTCGGAGGACGAGCTCCGGGCTCGATGCCGCCTGGATGAGGCGGATGTACAGGGCGAACGGGTTCCCACGGTACTTCCGATAGAGGAGGTCGATGATGCGCTGTTCCGTGTTGTCTGCGACGATTCTGTAAAGGATGTCGTCATCCGCGTCCGGCACGCCGAGCTCCCGCTTGTTCGTTCGCCAGAAGAACGGCGCCAGCTTCATGTTCACCTCTTGGACCTTCGACTCGTTCGGTTCCTTTAGCTCGTAAGGCTTGAAATTGAAGAATGACTTGTACTCCTCACCGTACAGGATGTTGAGGAAGTTATAGATGTCCTCATAGGTGTTGGGTATCGGTGTCCCGGTGAGGACGAACTTGTAAGGCGCCAGGGGCGCCAACGCCTTCGCGGACTTCGCACGTATGCTGTTCAGCGCCTTGATTTTATGGACCTCGTCAAAGACCAGCATGGTGGAGCGGTCGATCACCTCCGAGAGGACCCGCTCATATTTCCCGAGCGACTCGTAGTTGACCAGGATAAGGTCATAGAGGTGGGCGTCGGTCTTCAGGGCGAGCAACGGTTCGACCGAGTCATGGATGTCGAGCACCCTGAGGTCTCGCTTGTCCCCGAAGTTCGCCCGGAACTCGTCCTTCCATGAGATGAACGTGTTCTTCGGACCGATGACGACGAGCCGCTCGACCTTGTTCACCTCTCTCGAGGAGAGGTATGCATACGCGCCATAGATCATCGAGGTCTTCCCCGCGCCCGGGACGGAGAAGTTCGCCGCCTTCTGCATCTCGACCATATAGAAGGCCGAACGCATCTGCCGCTCCCGTAGCTTTCGTTCGAGCTCCCTGTCCACCAGGCTCGAGAAGGTCTCGTACTTTCGTTGAACCTTCTCATGTGACGATTTGAGGAGACGCGCATATTCCGCCCTCTCCTCAATCATGAACTCCTGGTCTCCCAGGTATTGCCGGAGACGTTCGGTGACGACGACTTCGAAGCCACGCCTTTCCCCGAGGCGTTCCAAATGGCTGATCACCTTCTTGATCTCCATATAGGTGAGATCCGACCGGAAGGCAGGATACCCCCCGTCGCAGAACGGCACGAGCGTCCTCGTCAATGTGCGCTCGTTCGCACGTAATTTGCCGGGCGCCACCCGGTCATGGACGACGAGCCTGCCCTGATCCAACGTCAGGACCAGGGCGTCGTCCAACAACATCTCTTTGTCCAATATGATCCTCCCCTTGTCTCTTCTCAGGATATGACTCAGAACGAGCTCCTCGAACTCCCTGACACGGACACCGTGTCTGCCCGAACCGTCGGACCAGAGGCTCTCGAACTCCTCGATGGCCCTGTCGATCTTTTGACGGTCGAAGTCTGAGCACAGCCAGGTCCCTGTGACGTCAAACGACTCATAGTTGTGCTCGATGGCGGCGCGTGTCTCGTTGTTGGACCCGGTGAAATAGAGGATGTTCCCCTCCGCGTCCCTGACGAGCCCGAACTTGGAGTGGAACAGTCCGGCACGGATGAAGCCGACCCGGACGTCCACGACCCCTCTCGCGATGAGATGGGCCAGGTTCGAGAAGTCCGCCTCTTCCTGGAGGGAGAGCTTCTCGTCGAGTCGGTCCAACAGGTCCTCCTCAAGCTCACGTCTCAGACGATATCCCTCGGTCATCTGAAGGAAGTCCTCCTCTGCAATCTCCTCGGAGATGATGAGGCGCATCCTTCCCCCGTTCCGGACCAGCCCTTGAATCCCTCTCGCATAATGCGCGAACGCCTTCCCGCTGAAATACCCGCTTACACGGTCATAGGAGACGGCGTTCGACAGAACCGGCTCATAGAAGGTTTTCGCGATGCTCGTCTGGTTCGTATAATATGAGGGTTTCAGGTCGAGGAGGCGAAAGTCCGACTCGGCCCTCATAGGGAGTCCAGTCTCTCCCGCAACAGGTTCACCAATCGGTCGAACTCACCCTTCGTATGTGCATCCATCCTCGACACCTGCTCCGTGTCGATGTTCTCGAGCGCCTTGAGCGAGGTGTTCAACGCGTCGACCGGTTTCATCTGGGCACGTGTGATGGCTGTCTCCTCGGCACGACGACTCACGATGTAAGATGCCTCGGAACGTACCTGTTCGAGGTCCTTGTTCACCTCTCGAATCGTCGAGATGTCGACGGTCTCCCTCTCTTGGAAGGCATCGTGTACGTCATCCACGATGTCCTCGAACTCCTCTAGGAATTCCTCACGGTTCTTGCTTCCGAGGATGTCCTTCCCGATTTTACGGATGTAACGGGTGAGGTCCCTGTCCTTCGAGGTGCTCAATGCCGTGAAGAGTGCGTCCTGTACCCGGATGCGGTCCTCCTCATCCTTCTCTTTCCGCAGGATCCCGGTCATCTCCTGTAGCGGACCGTCGAGTTCGAGCTCACGTGCGACATAGAACTTGCCTTCCGCATTGATGAACTTGAGGTACTCGACCATAAGGTCGGCCTTCTCGAGCATCTTCTTGACATCGGATTCTTTCTTGCCGATGTTCGCCGCGTATTCCTTGGTCGTGAAGTAACGGTTGATTCGGATGTCGTTATAGACGTCGACCAAGTTGTCGATGGCGTTATAATCGACCGGACGCTCCTCCCCATGCTGGATGCGCAGCTCGAGTCGCTTGATGTCGGCGTCCGTCAATCCCTCCTCGGGGTCGAGGATGACGGCCTCGAAGAAAAGGTCTCCCCCGTCCTCACGCTTGAGTTGACGAAGGCAGGTGAATCGCCGGTTCCCGTCAATCACGGTCCCATTGTTCAGTACGACACCAGGATGGATCTGCCCGAGGGCCTTGATGTTCTTCTTCGTCTTCTCGAGGGCGGTCCGGTTCGAGTCGACAATCATCGTCTCGACCTTCTCGTTGTACTCGTCTTTTGACAGCTCGTCCACGACGACCCCTTCGGACTCGAGTTTGTTCATCCAGCTGATGATACGTCCGTTTCGTTTGTTATAAAGGAGAAGGTCGAGCGGGATTTTGTACACGTCGAAGCTCTTGACCTCACCCTTCAGGGCGAGCTTCCGCTTCTGGTCGGTCTTCATGATGTCATGACCGATGCGCCCTCTCAAATTGATGGTCTCGATTGATTGTTCTGTTCTCAAGTTCATTACCTCGTTCCAATAAATTGTGTGATGTTTTCAGTCTCGATAAAGATCATCGAGGAATATCGACTTGTCTCGGTACACTTTCTCGGTCTCTGGTGAGCAGAATCCTCCCCGGTCCCTGATGGATTCGATGATCTTCCCGCTGTTGAACGTTATACCATAACGTTCCTCGAGCCCTCTTTCGAATACGTGGACGTCGATGCCCTCGTTTTTATGGAGATGTGCCAGATAGAAATGTCCAAGCGTCCTCTTTTCTCTAGAGAAATAGAAGATGTCCCCCCCACCTGACGGGATGAAGTTCACATCAGGGTGAAGGCGAATCAGCCTCTCGTAAAAGACATTCTCCATCCCCAGGTCGACCAACTCCGAAGCGCAGACCTCTTGGAGCATGGGGAATGTGAAATATTCCGTGTCGAGATGTCTTGCAGCCTCGACAATGTCTTCGATTTCAGCCCGGATCATCGATTTTGAGAATCCGCCCTTCTCCAATCGCCCGATGTTCATGTAGTGGTCGTCGTCCGCCCTGAAGATCTCTAATTCTGTCTCTAGGTCCTTCAATACCTTGAAGTAACTCTGCGTCTTGGCAGCAGGAATGTCCTGAATTCGATACAGGTCTTTGGATTTGATGACGTCCCGGAAATATGCCTCCCCGCTCCCATACTCAGACTTGACGATGAACCCCCCGCTGATCGTGTAGCCGACGTGTGACAGGACCCATTTGTTCAAGAACCTGTCGTAGAGGTCTGGGACATCCTTATGGAGGTCGAGCAGTTGGTCGAACGTGTAGATGTCCTCGGCGAGGATTGTCCTCAACCACTCCGTCTCCTCGTCCGTGATGGTCGGGAAGCTTGCTATCAATATGTTATCAGGCGATAAATGTTCTAACATGGTGGTCTGGACCAGGCTACGCATCGAAGGGATATGAAGTCCAAATCTACGGGACAGCATGTCTAGAAATTCCTCGAGCGGTATCGGGGCATGCTCACGGATTAGATGACGCACCCAAGTGAGTTTATCACTGACACCGATGGCGAGTTCTGGCATCCTTCCCATCGTGATATGAGGATGTGAGATTCTGGTTTTGATGATGTTATGGAGTTCTGAAGGGTCTTTGCAATTCAACTCTTCCATAAGCCCAGGGTCGAGTTGAAAGATGTACCGCGCGTTATACACACCGGGTTCTAGTTGCAATAATATCTGAAGGCGATTCATCCTTTCGTCGGTGAAAACTTTCGGATTATGATAACGAACCCTGTTACCATATGAGCTTATTGTGAGGGACGATCTACTGGCTATGCCCTGTAGAGTTCTTTCGTCAGTATAAAGCGAATCCGCAATCTCCACAGGGAATTGGGCGTAGATATATCCTTTATAAATTTCATGGATTTCTTCTATGCGACATGAGTTATCGAAGGCATGGTCAAAAATCACTTTCTCGAGAATAGTCTTCTTGTCAACAGAAACTAAATCTCCATCCAATAAAGTGACCGAAAAATGAACTTCGAATCTTTTTTGTTGCTCCTCTGTCAACCTGGTGTACATTTCACGTACATCTTTATTTCCATTTTTCACCTTCAGTGAAAGCCATCTGAAAACTGCAGGATGTTCGTCAAAGATTTTGACAAACATGTCCTCATTCATTTTGAATTTCCGAAAACGTCTAAGATAACGTTTAGCTTCTATCACGTGCGAGGTTGGTACGAGTGAGAGAGCTGTTTTTAATTTTATGGAGACACCTTGTCTTGAGAGTCCGAGCTTGTCTGCAATCTCTGCAACGCTATAGCCCTCCACCAATCTCAAACGGATGATTTCAGGCTCCGGTAACGACTCCCAGAGCAGCAGTTCCTCGAACGACCTTCTTATTTTTTTTACATCATATCCATCGGTCTCAAGTAAACCTTTTCTTGAAGCATTTTTTAAAATTAGTTGAATGAATCTTTCATCAACGTCCATTCTCGCACTTAGTTCTTTCACTGTGAAGTTTTCTTGAAACTCATCATAATATGTTTCAAGAAACTGCTTTTCTAGTCTTTTATATTCTCTTTTGCTAAGATTCAATGGCTTTAGTTTCGGCTTAATAGGGATTGAAACTTGCTGATAGGTAAGTCCTTGAAACACCTCTTCGCCTATCTCGTCCTTGAATGTCATATAAGAATCCCTTAGTTTCAAATAAGTACTAAGTCTATTTCTGCCTCCTGTACGGTACTTGAAGTTTTCATAGTCCATCAGGTCAAACTCTTCAAAACCAATTTGGGCTACAGCCATCAATTTTGAAAGAGACTCCGTGACGCCCATTTCTAAAAAAATCAGATGATAGAACGTCCACCTGGAGCACATGTCATTGACCCTTGACTCACCATATGTATCAAGAAGGTCCAGAAT
This sequence comes from Exiguobacterium profundum, assembly GCF_001909285.1. Taxonomy (GTDB): domain Bacteria; phylum Bacillota; class Bacilli; order Exiguobacteriales; family Exiguobacteriaceae; genus Exiguobacterium; species Exiguobacterium profundum. The sequence goes on along the minus strand of NZ_MRSV01000002.1, from coordinate 58,323 downwards.
CGCGTTCTTCAAGGGTTTTCGAATAGAATCCAATCGTTGCTCGTTATTATCTATAAAGTCTTGTATGGTAAAACCCTCACGTATCAAAGACAACACGGATTCAAAACTTAAACGATTCCTATCGATATTTGCAAATTCAATCAATCCCAATAGACTATGATGGACATTATCAAATTCTATGTCTTGGTACCTTCCCCTACCACGACCTGCTACTCTTTCACACATCGTATGCCCCCTCGCTCCAAGTAAACTTTTTCAGAACTCCTCTTTAATGACTGTTTTTTATATAGAAGTCCAAGGCTCGACGAATGATTTCATCCTCGGATACCGCCTCTTCCCGTGCCTTCTCCAACAGGCTTTGATAGAGCAGGGCGTCGTCATCGTTGAAAGTGATGCGGATGTTCCGATTAGGGGTCTTGGTGTTCTCGATGACACGACCCTCTCTTCGTTCCAGAAGCATCCTCTTCACCTCGCGCAACTCCTCACGCGTCATCTCATACACGCCCTTCTCCCCATTCTTCGTAGGGTAGGTCTTCCCTTCCAGAAGTGCAGGTCTCGGGTCCTCCGGCCAGGAGAGGAGTTCGGCGAGTTTCGTCGCGCTGAACTCTTGCTCGATCGTCTTCTCCAATATCTTCGGTCCGAACGTGTTCCAGAAGGAAACGAATCGGTTTACCTGAGAATGCGACATCCCAATCTTCGCTAGGAAATCTTGCCAGTTCCCCTCTTGCTCCTTGAATCCGTCCCTTGTGTCAGGGTCGCGGAACAGGCTGCTCGCATGGGCCAGTATCCGACATTTTTCGACAAAACTCGTGGCTTGAATGGCATCGATGTGGTTATAGTACTGTACGATGCCCGCCATGTCCTCGGGAAGCCTCTTCGTGATGACACGCGAGAGGCCCGTCGCCGGCAGGGACTGGTAAGGGTTCGCCACGGTCGATGTGGCAGAGAACTCCTTCACCGCCTCGACTTGCTCGCTTCGATTGTCCGAATCCCCTGATCCTTGTCTCACCGGCAGGTTTGCATTGAACGTTGAGATCTTTGGTGTGTGCTTTTTACGATTACGGTTCATAACGAGAGTACCTCCTGTGCAAGCTGTAGGTATGCGTCCGTAGCGGGACTCTTGTGGTCGATGACCGGTCGGGACTCACGCTGCAGTGTCTGAACCTTCACCGCATACGGTATCGTCGTCAGGACCGGGATGCCCACCTCTTCCCCGAGCTCCTCGAGTTCCTCCACGGTCGTCGTATCCCCCTTGGAACGGGCGCTCACCATGGTGGGGATGAAGGCCGCGATATGAATGTCTTCTCGGAAGCGTTTCATTTCTTCCAGTTCCTCGGGAGCCGAGTAGACCGCGTCCATCGAGAACTTTTGCATCTGGACAGGCATGATGATCCGGTCCTGGGCGACCAGCGCGCAGCGCGCATAGGGATTCAAGGCGGATGTCGAACCCGGGCAGTCAATCAGGCAGATATCGAACAACTCTTCGAGTTTCGCAAGCTCCTCGCTCAGACGATATTCATAACCGATCTGACTGGTCAGGTCGCTCGGCGAGGCGGATCGTCTCGTCGGGACCAAATAGATTGTTCCTGTCTCGTATTCGCAGGTCACGATGACCTGTTCGATCGGTGTATAGAACGGGTCGTTCTCCTCTAATAGACAATCCAATAACACCTTGCCCTCATAGTCGTTCGTCAGACCTAGGCCGTTCGTCGAGGACGCCTGGTCATCGGCGTCGATAACGAGTACACGCAACCCGTCCCTTGCATAGGCGTGAGCTAGATTGATGGTCGTGGTCGATTTTCCGACCCCTCCCTTACGGTTGTACAACGCGATTTTTTTCATGACTGTTCTCCTTGTTCATCTATGTCGTCGATGATGTTGTCTGATACGGTTCGTTCAATCATTTCTGCCAGTAACTCGCTGACACTACGGTTATGGGCATGAGCATACTGCTGAAATTGTTCCGACAGGTCGCTCGGGATACGAGCGGACAAGATTGCCGATGACTTCTTCTCCTGTTGGAACGGTCTCACCTTGAGTGGCGTGTGCGTTCCTCCCTTTCGGAGGTCACGGATCTGTTTCACAGTGAGCTCCTCGACTTGCTTCCTCTCACCGTCGATGTATAGGCCCTGCTCGATCACCTCATCTATATTATCCAGATACATGAGTTCAAAGATTTTGGATGCGGGGAGGCTCGACAATGATGATTCTAGTGGATGTAACGTGTCATAGGCTTTGATGTATCGAGATGCGAGCGAGGCGGACATCGAGACGGCCTCTAAAAAAGTGCCCCACTCCTTTTTATCATGCATCTCAGATCGTGCGATGACGAGTCGTTTCCCGATTTCGAACACTGAGATTGTCTGCACTTTTGCGAGTTCATTGATCTCATAGACGAGATCTTCGACTTCCTTCGAGACAGGGAGCTTTTGCACGAGGGAACTGATATTCGTCAGCCCGCTCTGGTAAGGGTGTTGCTCACTCGGTTTGACCTTGTGGATGTTTCGGTTCCTTGCCTTCATACGGAATCACCCCTGGATGCTCGTACAATTTTCGCCAACTCCCGAAACGGTTCGGATAACTGCTTTGATTCCTTCGAGCGGTATTGGATGACACTCTTCCCACTGTCCGCCGCCTTTTCAATGAAGGTCGAACGTTTCACGACAGGCAAGATGGACAACGATTCAGCCGACGCGATTTGTTCCATCGCCTCGAAGTATTCTTTATCTGCCTTCAGCGTATGGTCCATCGCCACAGGTAGGACACCGGCGATCTCCAAATCCGGATTATAGAATTTTTTTACCTTTTGTACCGTACGGATGGTGCTTGCAAGCTGATCAAAGACGAGCTTTTTCGGCATGAACGGGATGATGGTCATGTTCGAAGTCGAGAGGACGACTTTTGAGAGCTCATTAATAGAAGGGACCGAGTCCAATATGATCCAATCGAACTCATCCTCGAGCGGCGAAATCATATCCTGTAATAGGAAAAGCTTGTCTTGTTCGGAAATCACATTGATCAACCTGGCATTTCGTTCATTCGAGGGGAGAAGGCTGACATGATACGTTTCATCATCGAACAGAATGTCCTTGATGTCTAGATTTCGTGTGTGTACATCGAACATGGTCATATATTTGATTGTGTCGGACTCTTTCAACATCAGTTTACTCAGAGAGCCTTGGGGGTCCAAATCGATGAGGAGGACACGTTCCCCCAATTCACCTAGCGCATAGGCCATATTCAAGGAACATGTTGTCTTACCAGACCCGCCTTTCGAGATATAAAACGTCAAAATATTCATTTTCTCTCCCCTTTCTATGTTTAATGATGCCATACTCTTTTTTTGGATACAACAAAAACAAAGGTCAGTCCAGGTTATAAAGCTAATTAAATTGTATACGAAACAAAAATAGCTCGTATACGACTTAAAAGAATTGTATACATTACATTTCACCATAAATTACCGTATACATTTCGACGTCGAAATCTCTCATACATCATTCACTGCCAAATAAAATAGACTCCAATCCGATTTAGGAGTCTATTTTTGAAAAAACACGTGTACATTTCCATGTCGAAATGTACACGTGTTTTTTCAAAATCTATATTTTATAGTTTTGATACTTCAAGATCAATAATACGTCCAAGGTTCTCCCTCTTCCTCATAGAATCCAGGAGGATTTAAGTACATTTCTACACCATCTGATTCACGGCGATAATAAATATAAAACACATCATCTGGTCGTTTGCTCAAAAGGTATTCTATTTTTCGTAATGTCACCATTTTACTGTAATAGTTTTTACTGAAAAAAGGCGAAGTAGCATAATCGCGATAGCCTACTATAGTCCAGATTTCATTACAATCCTGCTTGGTCATAAAATAGCTCCTCACTTAATATAGATAGAAAAATAAAGGTGATTATAATTTATTGCAGTAGTGGAGTAATTAGAGTACTTTCAACAACAGATATTCAACTGTCCATCATTTAACTCCTTTTTTGTTGCTGAAAGTTTAAATAATTTATTATGACTATATGATTTCATAAAAGAATAAAAGACCATATTCTTATGAATATAAAAGATTATATAGAATGAATAAGGATTAAAGAAGGATTGAAAGAGTTGGAAAAATGGAGGACGCATAAATCCTTGTGATACCAACGTTCACACGAAATAAAGAGACTTGCATATCTGTCATGATCAGTTTCTTTCCTTCAAAGAGCTTTCTTTTTTTTTCGTACCACTTTTGATAAATCGAACGACTTCTCTCTTTTTTTTCATGAGAAATTTGAAATAAAGATCAATAGATTTGATTTTTTTCCAAAGAGCCTAATCAAAGGAGGTCCATGACCCGGACGGTCCTCATTTTGATGGAAGACGAAGAGATATATCGCATATTCATATGGTTTTCATACAATTTTTCAAAAAAAGGCATGCCAAAAAGGCCATCATGCGATAGCCGATTTTTCAATTCTGGTCTTTAATTGCTGATGGAGGTAGAGGATCGGCTCACTGAAGAAGAGTCGATGCTCACTAGAATGCACGAGATCCTCACGGTGGTGGAGGAACGCTTGTTTCAAGTCGGACAAGACCTCACGGAACGCAGATGCCCCGAACGTGTCACTCATCGAATAGAGGGATTCGCGGCTCACCTTCAACACATCGAAGTCGAAGAACTCGCCTACCCGTTTCCGCAATTCGAACCAGGCGATCTGAGTCTCTGAACGTTCTTCCTCCCGGATGAGTTTGCTGTCCCGCGCGCTGTCCAACTTCATCTCAACGAGGACAGGTCGAGTGATGTCCTGTACACGTTTCTTGAGCGTCATGTTCTGCTTCACCACATTCAAGAAGTGGCGGCTGTCCTCTACGAGTGAGACCTGGAGGAACTTCAACCGTGACATCATCTTTTGGATGGCAAGTTTGTGGCCACAGTATCTTGGCAAGAACCCCTTGATCTCGTCATAAGTGAGGATCGCCTGCTCATTCGACTGTACATGTACATCTTTTTCGACTTGGACGAGCGTACGTAACGCAAGTCGTAAAGCGTTCACATTATCAAGCGAGAGGAGTTCAGCGAGAAGGTCATGCCAAATAGACGTGTACCCGGTCTTCGAGACGACAGAGGCTCCGTCTACAAAAAGGTCACGATAGTTTTCAAGATAATCGTTCAGTTCGATGGAGAGCACCCCAGGAAAATGACGGACAAGTCGCAACAATCCATGGCTCTCGAACATTTTCAGGTTGTTATGTAAAGAACGGACAGAAGTATGGGCGGAAGTGGCAAGCTCCGTGTCTTCCATGAATTCGATCTTGCCTTGGTCGTCTGCATAAGAAAGAAGGGTCAGAACGTGACGGATCCGCGATTTTGTCCATTTGAAGGAAGTGAAGCATGCAGGGATGTTATAGTGATGCTGTTCGTATCGATAATGTTCATCTCGTTTCGTCCAACGAGTCAATCCACTCATCGCGACAAGTAGTTTGTTCGCGACTAAAATGTGACGGTTTCTATAAGCCACCTACCCTACACCTCCTCTATCCTAAAATATGCTAGTTTCAGTATCTTGTTCTTTCGAGATGGTGTCAAAGTGTGGGTTTGGTACGATGAATTGCGACCAAATTTGATGAAACGTTGATGTTAAGCCATTTTAGCGCTATAAAATTGTGTCGTTTCAGTACGACTTTTCGCGACCAAATTAAGAGGGATTGCTTAAGAAAGCCGTTTAATACTCTTTTTAAGTAGAAATTTCAGCAGAATAGTATTCAAAATGTCGTCTCAGTACGACGGTCTGCGACCATTTTCATAAACATGTCGTCTCGGTACGACCAACCACGACCAAAACCGTCAATAATGCAGTTTCGGTACGACGGTCTGCGACCATTTTCAAGAAATGAGGGCTGATTTTTTTTTGAAGATTCTTTCGAAATGGTACGATCGGTCGCCCCGGTACGACAAATTGCGACAAAAATCTTGCATATGTCGTCTCGGTACGATGATTCACGACCAAATTGCAGGTGATGTCATTCCAGTACGACGGTCTGCGACCAATTCTTATAAAAATGTCGTTCCAGTACGAGGAATTTGGCGTATTTCAGCATACATATATCAAATTGGTAAATTTGATACCGTTTTTGTTAGTCAAAAATGTCATTTCAGTACGGCCAGATTCACCTGTGACCTTTCTCAAGTCAAATCTAGGACGCGAGACCGCGAAGCCCCAATCTTTTCCGCTCATTTGTACCCTCGGATGTCTTGGAGTCAAAGACGTGACAGATATCATTTCACGTGAAACATCAGATATTGCGAACGAACACAAAAAAGAAGCCCTCGGACCGAGAGGCTTCCCTTGAACTTTTCGAATCCCTGTCAGAGGAGCAATGTGTCCGTCTGATTCAATAGCTCCCATGACTCGAGCGGATAGAACGTGAAGAAGTAGTAGTCACCCGAGCGGTGCCAGTCCTTCAGGATGAACCCATGCTCTTTGATGCGATCCAGGTTCACCTCGAGCTCCCGTAAGTTCTCCGACTTGCGGGACTTGTTGAATCGGATCGAATAGGTGAACTGACGCCAATGTCGGCGGACGGGGCTCTGCTCCCCTGTCTGGATGGAGGCGATTCGTTCCTTTTGGAGCACGAACGCCAGGTGATAGGCGAAGCTCCCCTTCAGCTGTTCGATCTGCTCGCCGTATATGCTGACGACCTGTTGCTTGAGCAGGTCGTCATAGACCTCCTCTGCCACGGTGACGACCACCTGGCTGTCAGCGAGGGTCGTCGCATTCTTGATCGTGACGGATGAGAAGAGCCCACGGATGAAGAGGTCCCCATCGTCGTTATGGCCCGCGACCCGATAATACCCGAGCTTCATCAGGCGTTTCGTCGTCAGGTCGTAGCTCTTCCCGCTCTTGTTGGAGTAGAGTTTCTCGACCAGGCGGACCAGCGGGAAGATGATTTTCCTACTCGTCTGGAACGAGATGTCACGGTAGGACAGTATCTCGGTGAATGCCTCGAAGTCCTTCGGGTCAAGGTCGGGTACTTTCCCGTTCAGTTCCTGGATGAACTCCTTGCTGACAAGGACGGAGAGGTTCTGTGGGACCCCCTCCTTGTACTTCGGTACGACCGACTCATAGTTCAAGAGCTCGAGATTGAGCTGCGATGCGTCATTGAGCTTTTCATCGAGTTGATCGGTCTTGTTCTTGATACGGTCGGACATCCCGAAGAACGGGATGTCCACCGCCAGTGTCGGAGAATGATGGGCCACCCTCTTCGTGGAATCGATCTCCTTCGCCACCTCACCCAGTATCATCAGCACATCCGTCTTCAATGTCGTGGTCTTCTGATTCACGGTCTTTTGAGACCAGTATGGATAGGTGTGAATCAACTGGTTCGGGTCCTCTGCCCAGTCCTCGATCTCGGCGATACAGAGATTCATATAGTCCTCGATCGTTTTCACATGAAACTCTTTCTGGAGTCCCTCGACACCCGCCACCTTGACGTAGGCGGAAATCATATCATGTTTTGCCCGGAGCTCCCTGTTGTACCCACGTGACTCCTGGTAGTTGCGGACTGCCGTCCTCACCCAGCGACGTTTCAATTTCATGAAAGAATAATAGCGTATCTTCTTGTATGCGCTCTCGATGTTCTCGAGCGCATAGTGCTCCTGGTATAGCGCTGCGACGAAACCATTGATGTCAAATATGGAGACGCTATGGAGGATTTCTTCCATACCGTGCTGTTTGATAGTATTAACCGCTTGAGAAATGATTAGTTGTTGGGAGCGGCTATTGGAGTTCAAATGGTTCTCCATGCTGATCACCTCTTCTCATCTAAATATAGCATAGCACCGCGGGATAAGACCTTAAAAATCACAATGCTTTATTATTTCAAATACCGTATATTCAATTATGTGCGCCGGCGCACACTTTTTTATGATGCGAAGAAGACAAGAAGTGAATTATACTAATATTGTAAGATACAAAACATTGAAACTTATAAAGGTTTCTCCTACATAGAAAAGTTACAAAGAAAGAGGGAACATCATGAAAGAACATCTTGGTGTGTTTGATACATATATCGGTAAGGGTGCGAGACAGTTGTCGTGGGACGTCGGTCTGAACCCTGATCTGAACGAGAGCAAGGCGAAAACGTCAAACATCACGAAGCGACTCATCGACCGTCACAAGGAGACGGTCGAGCATCTGGAGAACGGCATTGAGGGACGATTGATGGTAAAGTCCGTCAACCTCAACAAAAAAGGCAAGTCGAAACAGAACACGGTCCTCGAGGTGATCGATTTCCTCTCCTGGGTGGAGACGGGATGGGAGGACAGTGCCATCATGAGATGTCTCGGGAAGACGACATACCTTTTCATGGTGTACGGGGAGAACAAGGAGGGGGATGAGTTCTTTCTCGGGCCGCTGCTCTGGAAGCCATCTGATGAAGAGGTCCAAGGTCTTAAATCCTATTGGAAGATGGTGACAGACATATTGATAGAAGGGGTTCAGATTTGGGAAGCCCCTTGGGGAAAGGAAATAATCACAAAGAACAACCTTCCTGGGCAGCGGGCGCACGAAATGGTGCATATAAGACCAAAAGCGAACAACAAGAACGACGTCACGCTCCTTCCCGACGGACAGACGATCACCAAACAGGGGCTCTGGTTGAACGCGAAATACGTGAGCGATATCGTCTCGCCACTCTTCGAGATTCGAAAGGATGAAATCAATCTGAAGAGGGACATGGTGTCGGAAGGGATCGAGCTGGACGAGACGGAGCTGGACTCCTTGAAAGGGATTGTAACGGAGGATGCTTACACCCCGGAGACCTTCGTGGAGGCTTGCAGGCAGGTCATCCGAGATTTCAATTTGGACTGGATCAGCAAAGACATGGTGGAGAGCCTCGGCTATAGGATCTCATCTCCATACATCCTCGGAAAAAAATACTTGGACAGCCGTTCATACATCGAGGAGGTCATCTTGGGGAACGACTATTTCAAGATGGAGGACACCCCAATCCTTTCCCATCCTTATGCATCGAGGATGATTGCGAAGATGAGGGACGGTTGGAGAATCATCGAGATAGAGACGGACCTCTACATCACGGAACGGGCGCTCTCCAAGGCCGGCATAACCGTCCGTTTGCTGGAGTCCTATCGCGAATCGGTACTCGGTCAGATGGAGACCGGTCTCTTCTATACGATAGAGCAGCTCGTCGACCTCATGGAGAACGACCCGCTCGAGGAGTATGGGTTCGATGAGAGGGTCTATGAAGGGATTCTGAGGAGGCCGGGGAAAATCTCCAATGTGAGGGTCGGGGAAACCTATCTATTCAATAGCGGAATGAGCCGAAACCTTCCTCAATCATTGCTGGATGACCTGATGAAGCGGCGTCCGTTCCTGCGGTTGGCCGATCTACGCGAAGAGATGGAGGACACCTACGAGAAACCTTTCGGAGAGGGAGACCTTGTTTCCTTGCTAAAAAGGTCGTCCTATCATTTCGCTTCTGATATCGACATGGTGTTTGAGTCGAAGGATGCTTATCTGTCTTACCTCTACAACGTATGATGTCATATGGGCCCCGTCAAAAGTGTGCGCCGGCGCACACTTTTGACGGGGCTGTTTAATGGATTGTTGTTCAGATGATGTAGATGACCGGACGACAGCGGACAGGTCTGACACAGACATGCTGAATGTCAACAGGTCGAGTAAGAAGATAACATAAGATTCGATGATGCAAACGATTGGTAGGATATTCAGGAATTGATAGAGAACTGGTTCATCAATGCACCCGAAGAGGTGTTTGAAAAATCTTTTAAGTTGAATGGAGGTAATGGGGTGGAAGCGAGCAAGATGTTCATCAACCTCATCCAGCTGTCACCGGTTGACCGAGGGTATGCGCTCGACGCCATGGGCTATATCGTGGAGGAGGGCACCGGGGGACGACACTTGGATGAAGTTCATAAGAAAAATTTTCGAATGACGACTTCAGAATATATAAATGTTTTGAAGAAAAGCTTGGAAGATTTCAGTCAATGGGTATGGGTCTACAAGGCCATCTCGGAATGGTATGGGACCTTCGAAAAGGAATATCAAGACCTGAACATCAACCAGTTGAAAAGCAGATGGAAGACGACACCCATACACACCTGGGTACACTTCCTATTGAATGGGGAGCTTCACCGGTTGAGGGAACTCGATCAGTCGGAGATGATTTTGGTTGAAAAAGAGACCTGGGAAAGAACGCACAAACTCTCTTTGAAAAAGAATTTGATTTCGAACATAGATGATGTTCAGGACAAAATGAAGAACCATGAAGAATTGAAGGAAGAGCTCATCAAATTATATCGTAGTGATGAAGACACGAGGGTGAAGGTCTCCTTACTCGACAAGAAGCTGGCGTTATTTTTAGATACACCATATGACGAGGCCGCCATCAACGAATACAAGCAAAGATACAATCTCCAGAAAATCACCCAGTATTCGTCGATAGAGTTGACTGAATTCAGCGTTCAATATGATATTTACGTGTTCTTGGGGAAAAGGGCCACTCACGCTGCTTTCAACAAGCTCAAAAGCAAAATATCTAGGGAACGCTTATTACAAGTGAGCGGTCAAAACATAGACATGGTGTTCAACGAAATCACGCAACAGTTAAAGGGGAAGATAGACGATGCAGCAGACCAATGAAAATTCAGTACTTTTGAACCGTTTGTCCGATGGTACGAAAGATATGTCTCGTCATTTGGAAGGTAAAGAACGAAAAAAATTCCTGTACAAGAAAATCGACCTTGCACAGATGGGTGACAATGAGATAGCGGATGACCTCCTCACACTCAGGTATATCGCAGACAATCGGAAGAGTGAGTACGAGAGCATATTAAAAGAGAAGCTGGATGATTATGAGGATGCATTGATAAAAGCCGTCGAAAATTCGTTCACTGAGCGAATTTCACGAAACATGGAGTTACTTGAAATGGTAGAAAAAGAGCTAGTTCCATATTATCATGGGCGGTTCCAAATCAACCTTTCTAGAGAAATCAGTTTCTTGCCGTTGGAACTACGCCTTCTAGTGTATACGAGACTACTTGCCATCGAAACCCGTCAAATCACCCGCTATCATCTGATGGATCGAATCTCCTTGACGTTGTACAAGTCAGGAGACGCGAGACTCGGCGAATATGCCGCTTTCCTGAAAGCGATTCTTGGCGCCGAATTGTCACCGGTTATATTCGGCACGAGAAAACATTTTGACGAACTGTTCTGGCCTGACATCGAGGCTTGTAGGAAAATCGAGACCGTGAAAGAAGAAATCTTGGATAAGGCAAGCCTTTTTTCGAAAACCGTTGAACGCGAGTTTTGGTACGGCTTCAAGGGCATGAGCGATTTGAAGAATATAAATGATGTGAATGCGGCCAAACTTTGCCTGAGGGCATTCACGCTGTATTTCAAAAAGATCTTCGAGGTGTCGAACCGTATGGAAGAAGTGTTCTTGAAGTACTATGACACGAAGAACCGAAAACAAGTGGAGCGTCTGTTGAAGGAAGAAGGGCTTGAGAACCTCGTCATCAAGCCGCGCTACAACGTGGGAACGATAGGACAAACAGGGTTGAGAGAGATGACCTCAGAAGAGGTGGAAAAATACGAAGAAGGAATGGCGAAAAGGGCAAAAACATGGAGCAGCGTCGGCCGCGATAACCTGCTGATGAACAAAGGGAAGACAAGGGCAAGAGAAGAGGTTTACCAAGCCCCCGAGGTGCTGGATCAATCCGCTGCTCGTCTCCATCTCAACAACTTGGTCGAATTGTTAACCAATCGTTCTTATACACTGGACCAGTTTGACCGATATATGTTCGGCCTGGCACTGTCCTCCCTAAAGTCAAAAGAATGGGACAAGAAACGTCTGAATCTGTTCTTGGGAGTTCTCAGAGACGTCCATTCCATGCTTTGGATCAGGAACGACAAGGACCCGGTAATCTTATTGAAAATCACTAACGATCTCATTGGACAGGACGGATTGTTAGAGTCCCACGGCGAGGGGTGGCCGATTTGTATCATAGTGAACGAGATGGGGAGGATATCTAAAAAGGATTATCTGGTCGTGTTCGAGGAAATCGAGCGGGATAATGTCTTTGCAGGGTTTGCATTCGTCTCTTCTCCTGAACCTCTTGGACAAAGCAAAATGAAACAGTCGGAAATCGAGAATGACATCGTCCAGCCGCTGTATTCAATCGCGACAGATTGGAAGAGAATAGGGCGTAAGATGGGTGCGACGAAAAAAGAATCCGCACTTCTCCAAGATGGGTTGAAAGAATTGTCGAGAGAGAAGGAAGCAATGCTTTTGATGAATTCCAATAAACGATAAGTTATGTCTTGAAACAAATGAAAGAGGCCATCGAATTCCTCTACGGGAAGACATTCGGTGACCTCTTTTGATTATAGAGTCAACAAATTGATGTTAATCATATTTTAGTTTTAGGGCGAAAATGTACCTCTTTCAAATATTACTTTTCTTCGTATCGGAAATTAGACATCTGTTCGTTTACCAAAGAATCATGTTCCTTCATGTAAAACGTATCTAGGAGGTTGTCGCTTGAATACTACGATATAATCGTATATAATCAATTTATAAAGTCATGTAAATGGAGCGAATCGAGTGAGAAAACAAAAATATAATGAAAATGTTGAATTAGTCTTTGTTTACACGGAAGTATTCAATAAAATTTGGGATCACTATGGGTTATCGGAAACAGATAAAAAGAAATTTGAAAAACAAGTGAGAGAATACGAAGAGAGCAACACGGACCCAAGCAATGTTTTGGGAGACATTATTGCAAATACCGGAGGGGCTATAAAACTTAGATTAGATAGCTCTAATGACAATGTCGGAAAAAGTGGTGGTTATAGAATTATTTATACTAAATATGGTCGACGTATTTATGCAATGCTGTTAATTTATAAGAAGTCCGATAAAGAAACACTTACAGATAAAGAAAAAAGCATTATCAAGAGTAGGATAAAAGAATTGAAGAAAACTCAGTAAGAAGGTGGTGGCTAGAATGGAATCGAAAAAATTGGATTTTGAAAGCTTAATTGAAGAAAGTGTCAGTCAGATAAATCAATTTGCCGAGGGTAATTTAGAACATGTCGAGGTTATTACTTATAAATTACGCGACTTACCCGAAATCGATCTCACTTCGATTAAAGAATTAAGAAAGTCTTTAGGTGCTACTCAGAAAAATTTTGGTGATATGCTCGGCGTATCTACACGTACAGTAGAGGCATGGGAGATTGGTCGTTCTACCCCTAACGGTTCTGCGGCAAGATTAATGCAACTCATGTTGGATAACCCTACTATTAAGGAATCCTTCAAACAGACTATTAAAAACGAGAACTTGATGAAAAGAGAGAAATCGTTTAGTTGAACAAAAATAACTGGCTGGCTAACTAATTAGGATAAATACTAATTTCAGTAAGCATAATGAATTAAATCCCCAATGAAAGTAGAATTATACTATCTTTCACTGGGGACTTTTTATTTCTATTCAAATGGTAAGTCAGTATTTGATATGTTAGATAGCTGGTTTAAAGATTGAAGGTAAGCATTTGTTGTGTTTATTGATTCGTGCCCAACCAGCTGCATCACATTGATCAATGGACTTCCATTCGCCAGGAGCTTCGTGATATAGGCGCGACGGAACCAGTGAGGGGGAGTATGTTCGCCTGTAGCAACGTGCTCCACCGCTTGGTGCGTCAGCAGTCGGAGCGCCTCATAGGACATCGCTTTGCCTGTTTTTTTTGTACTGAAGGCGATGTAAGGCGAGGTTTCCTCCTCGATCATCATTAATGTCTGAAGACGGTTGATGAGATAGCTCGCCCTCTCGGTGAGCGGGACGCGTCGCCACTTGTCACGCTTCCCCTTCACCTCGATATAGAACGCGTTTTGATTCCGTTTCACATCGGTGAACTTGACCGATAGGAGCTCGGCCGCCCGCATCCCCGTCGTCAGAAGCAGATATCCAATCGTCTCGTTCCGGAGCTCCATGAGCTCCTTTTTCTTGGCACGTTTGACGGTATGGCGGAAGGCCTCAGAAATCCGCTCGATCTCCTCGAAATCTATCTCACGACGGATCGGCTCGGGCCTTCTCTGATTCTTCACATGAAAGGCCAGGTTGTGTTGATGGTAATGGTTGACGTGAAGGTAGGTCAAGAGCCTCTTTAGCATGTTGTTCTTCCGCTTCGCGCTCCGTGGCGCGTATCTCTCGTTCACCTCGAACAGGTAGCGATGGACATCCAGCACCGTCAGACGCTTCAGCCCCTCAGATTTCGTCATCACGAAGTTCAGTACGAACTCGAGGTCCTGTTTGTAGGCCCGGCGCGTGTGAGGGCTCTTCTCGACATAGATTGGGAAGAGCTCCGTCGCCCAGAAGACCTCGATGATCTCGATGTCCGAAAGCGTCTCAAGATTGATGTGGTCGTTTCTCAAGGCGTCCACGAGCCGCGGGTTCGCCCCTGTCATCTCCTTCAGCGCCATCTCGAACATGGCCTGTCTCTTGTCGATTTCCATGTCTCTCCCTCTTTCCATAAGAAATTTTCTTCGACTTTCAAGTCTTATGATGTTCCAAGCCTGGATATCGTGTATTACATATGTAATAAATTAAATTTCACAATAAATAAGGCATATTCGTGTTGTAATTTAAGTAATACATTGAAAGTATATAAACAATTTTATTTTATTAACTTGTGATAACCACATATTATCACAAGTTAATTGTTAGATGTAGTAATTAGGTAAGTATAGAAAATGTGCCCTTGAGAATTTGAGATGGTGTAAAATAATTTTAAATAATGGATGTGAGGTGATCAATATTGGGTACTTTTGTATTTTTTTCTTCTGACCCCTCTTTTTTCAGGACGATGGCACTCCTGGGAGAATGTTATTGGCCCTTGGGATTGGCGAGGAACAAAGTGCGGACCGACGAGCGCGTCGGAGATGATGTTTTTATCATCGCTGGAAAAAAACTTCATAATGGTCTGAAATCTAAGCATGAATCCCATCTGAAACGCAAGATTATAGATGATGACTCTCGGAAGGCACCGACAATCGTCTATCATGGAAAAATTGACGCGATTCATCAGAAACCCTTAATCTACTATCTCTACACCGATAATAACGGTTTGGATTACAAGGTCCCTATCGAGGCGATACCTAGATTCCTTGAAAGAACATTGAATTTCCCCGCATTGCTGGATACAGAACGAGAATGGATGTCACAAGTATATGAGATCTACTCATCATTGTATAAAAAGAATGAGTTATCCTTTACCAATGCATATCGAAATAACGATAAAGACTATCGTAAACAAAATGAGAGAAATGGTGCCTTGAAGGCACACTCCGATTTTTTGATCTTATCAGGGGAGAACACCTATTACTGCTTGGATTCTGATTTATCGACGATTGAACCCGAACAGGATTTAAAGTTCCATAAGAATAAAGAAATATTTTTATTTTTATCCAGGGAGTCCCTGAATAGAATCAGTGAACTGTGTAGCGAATCAGGTAAAGAGATAGTGAAGCGTCTGGGAGCATTCAAAGGAGGCGAGTACTCACACGCGAGGTTATTGCACGAACCCTCTATACATATTCCTTCCCAAGAGAGACTCCATCAGGGCACCAGTACTATCGGATTGGATGATATCAATCACGACAGTCCGGAACTGGATATAGCGATTCAAGGACTCGTGAGGAACTACCTTCACACCTTCAAAGGAGACGATAAGATGACACATGGCAAAAATACAATCCTTTTCGGTCCACCTGCGACGGGTAAGACATACTCGGTGATGGAGAAGGCGCTGGCCATCGTCGCCCCTAACGCTTATCAAGAATTTCTTGACCGCCAAGCACCAAGAGAAGAGATGACCGCACTCTACAGGGAGTATGTCAAGGAACAGAGGATTGTATTCTGTACCTTCCATCAATCTTATTCCTACGAGGAGTTCGTCGAAGGGCTCAAGAGTGACGGTAACGGAAACTTCGTTCCTGAATCCGGAATCTTCAAATCAATATGTAAGAAGGCTGAAGGGGTCAAGAAGCTGGACACATGCTCATTGGAAATCCCTAATCTGTTTAAAATCTCACTCGGGAGGAAGGGTCAAGATTTAAACACCCATTGCCTCGATAATGGTCTTATCACCTTGGGGCATGGTGACGACGTGGACTTCACCGGTTGTAATGACAAAGACATGGTCTCTAAAAAGGTCAGGTCTAAATATCGTGGTCGAGGGAAAAAAGAAACCGTGATACAACAGGTTCACACATTCAAAAATGAACTGAGCATCGGCGACTTTGTTGTGGCCTCTCATGGCAATTTGAAGGTTTCGGCAATAGGCAGAGTTGTCGGTGATTATTTCTATGATAATTCTCGAAAGATTCCCTATTCTCAGTTCAGGAAAGTAGAATGGTTAATTCGATATGATGGTGACGAGAAGAGGGAAGCATCAGAGCTTGTAACTGGCCGATTCATGCAGAAGGCGATTTATAAAATCAAATTGACAGATGTCGTGATGTCGAATCTTCGCTCCCTCCTCAAAGAGATTGACTCAGACGATAATGGGAAATCTGATGAAGAAACCGAAAACTATGTTCTTGTGATTGATGAAATCAACCGAGGGAACATATCACGGATTTTTGGAGAGCTCATCACCCTGATTGAGGACGATAAGCGAAAGGGTGAGGTCAATGAGATAAGTGCCACACTGGCATATTCAAAAGAGTCTTTCCAGGTCCCATCGAATGTCCATATAATCGGTACTATGAATACGGCCGACCGTTCGATCAGTCTCATGGACACAGCTCTGAGACGTCGATTCGATTTTATCGAGATGAGACCTGACGATACGGTCCTGCCTAAAGATGTCGATGGTATCGACCTCAAGAAGCTTTTAATAGTTATGAATAAAAGGATTGAGTACCTATATGACAAGGACCATCTATTAGGACATGGTCTTTTCATCACAGATTCTCCCTCAAAGGAAAAAATAATGAAAATAATGACCTCGAAGATAATACCGCTATTACAGGAATATTTTTATGAGGACTACGAAAAGATTTCTCTCGTACTTGGAGGTTCTAGTGAGAATGAGAATGAAAAAAATAGGTTCCTCTACAAAGAAAAAATTGACGGCGCGACCTTGTTTGAAGGTGGGTACGGTTCGGAAGAAAGGAGCAAGGTACGATACCGGCTTGTAGATGACCCTGAGTTTGAGGCGATTCTCAACATTTACAAGGGATATGCTGGGTCATGAAGGTCATCACCATCAAAGAAGGCCAGGATAGAATAGGAATCAATCTTGAAGAAGAAAGTGACTTTGGTTTGACGTTCCAGGAATCAAAAATGCTGGAGGAACACATTTTATCGAAGGGATACGACCGTCAATCTTTTTTGTGGGGAAGGTCTTCCCTTCAAATTGTAAACTATGTCGGTGTGATACAGTTGAAAACGTTCAGTATTGAGATTCTTCCGAAGGTATCGCTTCAAAAATCTGATAACTTTATGGAGATGCGTAAAATCCTGTTGATGATGTTGAGAGAGTCCGGCTATTTAAAGATAGATGTGAATGACATCTCAAGATTCGACATGGTCGACGAGCCATTGTTCGAAATCCTGGCTTCTGAATACTCCAAGCAACTTTTGAAAGAGTTGAGAAGGGGCGTTATCAACCGCTACGAGGAAGTACAGGAGAACATCTCATTCTTGAAAGGTTCCATTAGAATTGGAAATCATATAAGAGAAAACTTGAGTCGAGACGTTCGGCATAGAGTCCATTGCGAGTATAGCGAGCTCAGCCCCAATCATATAATCAATAAAATTTTTGTTTACGCCAACGAGATCCTCTTGAACGTCGTGAGAAACAATGATACGAGAAGACGCCTTGAGTTAGGTAATCACCTCCTATCAGACGTGATTGCGTATCGGGGTATTGAGGAAATCGTCAATCATGCAAGGCTGGACCGGACAGAGATTCGTTATGATAAGTCGCTACAGATTGCCAAGCAAATCATATTGGCACGTTCAGCAAATCGGCACTCTAGACAGGAATATTCCTTTTCAATCCTATTCAAGATGAATGAGCTTTTTGAGGTTTATATCCGATCATTGCTACAAAAGGAGTTCGGAGAATATCTGCTCGACCCTCAGGATTCGAAGCATCTCTTGAAAGAAAAGTGGCCGAACGAGGATAGCGACATACTACGACTTCGCCCAGATTATCGCTTAAATCTTGGTGGAAAGAGTGTCATCATCGATGCCAAGTGGAAAAAGCTGAATGAGACGAGGCCGCGCACGGGCGTAGGACGCGATGACATCTTTCAAATGTATGCATATCTCTCAAGGTTCGATGATGTAAGTTGTGTGGTGTTGATGTATCCCCTCACTTATCAGGACGATAAGCGGGAACCCGCGAACCTTTACTATGAGTGGGTGACATATGACTCATCGAGAAAAAGTATAAAAGCGTATTCTCTCTCTTTGAACAAGAGGGAGGATACATTAGAAGGGCTAAAGAGAATAATAGAGGAACTGAATGGGGCAGAATCTTGAATAGACCAAAGGCAGTTGCATGGAATTTGCTCTGGCCAAATTGGCTCTAAAATCAAAATCGGGAAAGACCGGGATTCCCCGTCTTTCCCGATTTTGATTTTAGATAAAACATTCAGTTCATAAGAGCGATACTCATTGCTGAAGGGAAATTAAAACATTCATTTCGTCAGTAGATAACAAGTCTTTGAAGGTGTTTTCAATTTCAGAGATCAGTTCTTTCTTTTCATGGGCGTTGATGAACGGTGAAGCAAGACACGCATCCAGATATGGGATAAGAAGATATGAAGAACTAGAGATATGATGACATAAATCAAGGTATGTCATGTCAGGCTCAGGTAATTCACTAATATAGTATCCGCGATTGACATCGACCTCCCCTTCGTGAACGTCCATCCAATAGTTATATTCTGAATTATCAGATGAGTATTCGGTTCCTTCATTGACGATCTCATGTTTGTTAACCTCTACAATTTGCGACTTCTCCTGTTCTTTGATTAAATAGGACTTTCGTTTGTTTATATGATAAAAAAAGTTTAAGATGAGCAGACGAGAGGTGGCTGCTTTAGGGGTCAAACTGTTTCTTTTATATAGTTCCCTGTACTCCTCTTTTTCTAAGGCAGAAAATAAGAACTCAAAATCAACATAGGCGTATGAATCGAATAGTGAGATGTAATCTTTCTCCCATTTGTAAAGCGGATAGTTGACCAAATCGGAAAGTAATTGATTTTTGAGGTCTTTTGACTCGAGTTCTAGGGATTGATTGTAGACTCTGTTGAGTACGTCTGTATGATCAAAAGTCCAGATTGAATGTGTTTCTACGAATTCTCTAAGTGTACCTTCTGAGTCAGAACCGCCTAAATAGCATGCAGTGTATTCCAAGATAAAAGACGAGATTTCGTCTTCTAGTTTTTGTATCTCTCGTTCGTCAGGAAAATTCATGTAGGGTTCCCCTTTTGATTATTTATTTTTTGCGTTGGTATTGGATTGTTTCAAATCTCTGTGAACAGAAGGATTCCGTTCATTTTATCGTAATCATATTTAATTAAACGTAATCCGTTCCATTCATGGCTCCTGCCGGGACGGCCCTTTGTATAAAATCTCTTCCCCGCTCTGTTTCGTTCGGCGATGACCACGTCAGGAAAGTCGCGTGCGACGATGAATGCCTCAATCATCGAGTAGTCATGACAATACTCCTGCTCAATCCAGTCCACATATTTTAATGACTGACCGATCACCCCGATGTCTGCCTTGTCTTTTTTAATCTCAATCATTAAATATTTGGAAACGGTCTCGAACCCGGGAATAAATCTGAATCCGAATATATCAATCTTGTCCATGTAGTCTATCGGTTTGAAAGGTGATGCGATGACCTGATGGCTGACGTACTCCCATCTTCCAAATATATTGTTGGACAGATTATTCGTAATCGAGTCTATGATTGCAGATTCGACGGCCATCTCATGTCTGATTCGATCACCTGAAGAGGCTGCCTCTAAGATTGGAATCGAGGACACCTCATATCTCCCTCTGTTACTTGTTCTTAAACCTAGAATGCGCTGGTGAATCGTTTTATCGAACAGAAAGACCGAATCCTCGTCCACAGACCCGATGTACTCCTCGTTCTCTTTCATGATTTTGTCGAACAGCGCTCGATTCTCTAAATTATCGATTTTAATGAACGACAGTTTCCAGAACGCTCGCAAGATTCGAAATGCCGAAGGATTAGATTTTAAAATCTCGTCCATGTCCACGCCTTTAATGAAAAAGTTAGGGGAACCTTCGAATGTACAAAGTAATCTGTAATTCTTATCACTCTCTGCCTCGTTCAGTATCATCTTATCTAGGGAATAATCGTCTTTTTCTGGTTGAGGACTGAGGGCTGCAGGATAGTTGAGGTGGATACAGTCTCCGTCGATGGATATTAACTCACCGACTCCATAAATTTTTCTTTTATGGAAGAAGTAGATGTTGTCCCCTGGTCTCATCGAGAGGAAATCTGCGAAAGTGCCTTCGTGGTGGACCGACCAATGTTTCTTATTCGTTTGCTTGAACCTGGTTGAGTACACTCCCGTTTGAACGATTCTCTTTAGTGCATCCATGCTATTTAAGTTGAATATGTATCCTGCCATCTAAGTACCTCAAATCCAAGCGATTTAATTTCAATAATAATAAAAATATTCCTTTTTTTATAATATCAGATTTTAATTGATGTATCTAATACACTTTTATTTTCTATATTTTACATATAAAGATGGACTATAATCCTGACGTGTCCATATTCATGGGTAATAGGCTTCAATAGAAGCGTCTATCATCAAAAAAATCATTTAGGGTAATATTGAGTCCGTCACAAAATTTCTGAATCGTGCTTATCTTAGGATGCTTCGTACGACCGTTCATTAGTTCTGATATTGTCGCCTGATTCAATCCACCTCTCTGAACGACTTGATGGATGGTCAAATTACGTTCCGCAGTGAGCTCCTTCATCCGCTCGATGATTGCCTCGTTCAACTCCACTTGCTCACCCCACGATCTATGTACTCTCTTCATCACTTATTCTTTATGAACTCTTCTATTCCTCTACCCTACCATAATCTCTTGAAATCAAAATACTTGTCATTATTTTCTATCTACAATGCTTTATTTTTTACAGTTGTGCTACAAAACAAAAAATATTGAGTTACTGTTGCTCTTTATCCCTTGTATAGAGCGGATTCGACAAGAATCGTCAATTGTAAAATTTCTGACATATCAGAAAACTGATGTTCTTTGTAGCTTAATCCTGCTATATTGGAACCAACAAAAGGAAACATCTGTTTGGTCGCCGCTCTGGTTAACAGAAAGGGGAAGGCTTATGTATCGATTCGGGGAGTGGTTGAAGGAGAACCGCCGGCTCTCAGGCTGGTCACAGGTTGAATTATCAGAGAAGACGTTTGGAGAGATTTCACAGCCCGCTATAAGTCAATACGAACAGAACCGCTCGACGCCATCGATTGCCGACATCAATCATCTGGCCCGCGCATTCGGACACACGCTTGCGACGGTTCCATGGGAAGCCATCGAATTTGGATACGGCTACGGTGCAAAACATTCTGTCTCCAAGATCGAGCGCCGTCGGTTCGACCTGAAGGAACTGCCGCAGGCCGACTCGGTTCGCACGTTCGACGGGAAGACGTATGAACTGCACGGTTTCATCGGCATCGAGAAGGCGAGCGGTGAAGCGGTTCAGTTGACGCAACTCTACTATCGAATCCGTACGGTCGTCTGTGACGCCCACGTGCTCGCCAAGCGCAAGAACCCGGATGATGAGCTCATCCATGTCAAGAAGCGAAAAAGAGTCCACCAGTAATCGACATCGACGCAGCAGCACATCCTTAAGGATGGTCTAATCCAATCACATATCGGCGTGTCCCTCACCAGTGACCGGGTGGGCGGGATCTACGCATAGATGGTTCGGCGAGAGTCCCCTAAAACTCGCCATTAGGTCACAGAATCGTTCCGGGTCATCGAAAAACCCTGTACAGCTCCTTTGATTCACGAGGAGCAGAGTTCGTGGGGGAACGGCTAGAAACCCACCGCACCGAATCCGACTGTCCT
This sequence comes from Exiguobacterium profundum, assembly GCF_001909285.1. GTDB lineage: Bacteria > Bacillota > Bacilli > Exiguobacteriales > Exiguobacteriaceae > Exiguobacterium > Exiguobacterium profundum. The sequence continues at coordinate 36,131 of NZ_MRSV01000002.1, read as the reverse complement.
TAATGATGTGCTGCTGCACATCACGAGATCAAGGGAAGGAAGTGTGTACTGTGGCATCAAAAGAACAAAAACAGAAACGTAGCTTCGCAGAAAAACTCTTACGCATCCGTGGAAAGGACTACGAGGAGTGGCTCGACGAGCAACATCAACAAGTCATCCAGGACAACCAGGAACTCATTTTGGAGGCGCTCGAGGCGAAGCTCAGCTTCAAGTCGCCGGCGCACCAGGACTAAGGGGGGAACGACATGGGACTTAATGAGACAGGGCTCAGCTTGCTTCAGTTCTTCCAGGGACTCGCCGTCATCGCCGCGGCCATCGCCTTCGCGATCGGAGGATTCTACTTCATCTTCGGCGGGGATCGTGGCCGCTCGAAGGCCGTCGGCTGGCTCGTCGGTGGCGCCGTCGGCCTGATTATCGTCATGGGCGCGTTCACGCTCGCCGAGATGGTCGACCAGAACATCAAATTCTAATGAACACTCGCGAAGCGTTCCAGTCGGAAGGCTTTTTTTGTTGCTTGAAACGAGAGGAGGAACGAGATGCTGTTTGTACGATTCACCGACGTGCCGGACACACGGATCCAGAACTATGAGCGGCTCACCTTCGCCGATGCCATCGTCGCGACACATGATCTTCACCAGCTCCTTAGCGAGGAAGGTACGAACTGTTCAGGTGAATTCCGGCTCTTCGATCAGAAAGACGAGCTGCTCTATCGAGGGACGTTCACGTTCGGGACCGGAGGCACCTATCCGAATCTGTATCATCAAGTGAAGGACCGGGTGCAACGGATCCGAACGAAAAAAGAGGATAACTCGAAGAAGATGTGGCTCCTCGACGAGATCGAGTCCGAGACACCGGATGATTATAAGCGTTCGTCCGCCAAATCGAACCCAATTGTATCGTCGACCTATCAGTCACGACTGACCCGACTGCAGCGCCGCCTCATCTACGGGGCGGCCACGGCCGGGATTCTATTCACCTCACTCTTCACTGCCGCGCAATGGTTCATCGATAAAGAGGCGCACGCTGAACAGGTGACCGGCGTCGAACAGACGTGGTTGGATGCCTATGAACAGGCACTCCAAGGTGAGGAATCCTCGCTCATCGCTTTACTGGAACGGAAAGATCGGTCCGAGGAAGAGGATGCCCTATTGGTCGACCTCTATCTGGCAGAAGGAGAAGACCAGAAGGCGCTCGAGCTCACGGATGACCCTATCCTGATCGAGACAAAGCTGGCCGAGCTCGATCTATCCGACCAGGAAAAATTGGAACGTCTCCGGGACTTCCAAGCGTCACATCCGACCGATGAGGGCGCGTTCGATATCGCGACACTGGAACGGGACCATGAGATTGTGACCAAGATGGATGACGTGGAGTGGACCGCTCCCCGAGTCTCTGCGAAAGTGACTGCCTATATCTTTCTCGAGGACATCGAGTCCGCGAACGATTGGGCGTCCAAGACAAACGACCCTACCGTACAAGCAAAGATTGATAAATACCAAGACGTTACGGCCACGATCGACGGACTGAACGAGAAACTAAAGAAAACATCTAGCAAGGACACCGCAGCTCGTGAGAAGGTTCAAGCCGCTATCGCTGCTGAAGAAATTGACCTAGAAACAATTCTTTATTCAGATTAAGGTAGGTGAAATAATTGAGAACTCAGTCTCTGTCACCACGATTCCCGATACGTCTGATCTTCCCTGCCCTGTTCTGCCTGTTGGTGGTACCGGCTGGGATTTTTTATCTGCTGAACGGGGTCTACAACATCATTCGACAAATCATGACCCCAATCGTACAAGACGGGCTGTTGGCCGGGACAACGATTCCGACGCTCTCACCCTCCTTGTTCTTGGAGGTGAGTCTTCCCTCTTCGATCGTCTCGATTGGGCTGATTGCGATTAGTCTTTTCATCGGGATTGTCACGTTCGGGAAGCTTTGGCTGAACTTCCGTGACCTGCGGAAGAATCAGAAAGGGAGCGCCCGTTTCACCTCGTTCGATGAATTGAAGCAACAGTACCGCCGCGTCCCCGACCGGAAGAAACGGTATGACGGATTAGGTGGTGTCCCTGTCGGACGGGTCAAGAACGAGCTGTTCGTCGATGACTCGCCCGTCAACAACCTCGTCATCGGCACAACCCGATCCGGGAAGGGTGAGACGTTCGTCTTTTCTACGATCGACCTGTACAGTCGAGCCAGTGATCAAGCGAGCCTGATCATCAATGACCCGAAAGGCGAGCTCTTTGCCGCATCGAAGGAGACGCTCGAGCAACGCGGTTATCAGGTCGAGGTATTGAACCTGATGAACCCGCTCCAATCGATGTCGTACAACCTGTTGCAACTGACGATTGACGCATTTTTAGAAGAGAACTATTCACTCGCCCAACAGTATGCGCGATCGGTCGCGTTCATGTTGTACCATGACCCGAAGGCGCGGGACCCGTTCTGGGCCAACTCGTCAATCGACCTGTGTACGGCGCTCATCCTCGGACTTTGCGAGGAGTCGAAGGACACGCCGGAGAAGATCAACATGTACAACGTCGCGCTCATGCTCTCGGACCTCGGGTCGCGGACGGTCGTGACGCGGCAAGGACAGGAGATTTCGGCACTCGACGAGTTCTTTCAACGGTTCCCGGAGAACCACCCAGCCCGGCTCCAGTTCGCGACACTCCATTTCTCAGGTGGACAGACACGGGCCAGTATCCTGGCCAATACGAATGCGAAACTCGGAATCTTCACGTTGAACGGGACTGGGAAGCTGACGTCGATGAATTCGCTCGACATGCGACGCATCGGATTCAACCGCTGGATCAGCGGACGGAGCGAGCCTTTGACCCGTCTTACGTTCACGTTCCCCGATGGGATGACCCATGCGCTCACGACGGACGACGATGGCAGCTTCATCGTGTACCACGCGTCGTCACTTAGAACAGGAGACGTCGTTCAAATCTCGACCGACTCAAGTACTTCAACGATTCAGTTGGAAGCGCAGGTCGAGGAAACCGGACAATTCGATTACTCTATCGACGGTTCTATCCAAATTCGTGAAGTGATGCATCAACTCCAACCTGTGGCGGTGTTCCTGATTGTCCCGGACTATGACCCGACATTCAACGTCATCGCGTCGCTCTACATCAAACAGGTATACACGGCGCTCGCCCGGGTCGCCTCGCAGGCTATACAAGGCAAATGCGAGCGGCAGGTCGTCTTCCTTCTCGATGAGTTCGGCAACATGCCGCCGATCGAAGGCATGGCCAACATCATAACAGTCTGTCTCGGCCGGAACATGCGCTTCAACCTCGTCATCCAGGCCTACTCCCAACTCGAGAACCTATACGGAGAGGATTGGAAGACGATTGACGGCAACTGTGGGAATACGCACTATCTGTTGACCGCGGACGAGTCGACCGCCGAACTGATTTCGAAGAAGCTCGGTGAGGCGACCATCGTCACGAAATCGCGGTCCGGACAGACTTTCTCGCTCAAGAAATCGAAGACGGAGAACGTGGACGGCCGTCGGCTCATGACAGCGACCGAGGTCATGGGACTCAAAGAGGGCGAGATGCTCATCATCCGTGTCATCAAGCGTCAAGATACGAAGAAACGGCGTATCCAGTCGTATCCCATCTTCCTAACCGGCAAGACGGCGATGAAGTACCGCTACGAATACCTGGCGGACGACTTCGACACGGACCGCTCCCTGCATGATATCGACATCCCCTGCCGTCACGCCGGTCTCGACTTCGAGCAAATCCGTGTCCGTTTCGCGAAGCAAGAAGACGAGACGGATAGCAACGCGCCATCGAAACAGGAAGACACGTTCTTGACGGTACGTGACGTACTTCAGGACAGCATCCTCCGCTCGATGTTCGAAGGGCATGACATCGGTGGGATGTCCCTCCCCGAGTTCGAGACGAATCTGAACCTAGGTATTTACAACGTCACCGACAGCCAGAAGAGCTTTTTGAGCACGATGATCGCGAAACGACTCGAGAAACTGAAGCAAGGCACACCGTAGAGAGGAGGCCGAACCCATGGCCGAGAGTGCGAGAGAGAAGCGAATCCAGAACGAATTGCGTGTCGTTGCAAGAATTATCGAGACGCAACGCGTCCGCCTCGAACGGGGCGATGTGCTCAACATTCAGACAATCGACGGCTTTCTGACCGTCTATCAGGACGACACCTCAGACACTCCGAAAACTGTTACACTAATAGATAAGTTCGACTTCCGCGTCAACCTGAAAGTCGCGGATCTATTAAAGGGGAAAATCGTCTGACGGAGGGGTAAACGTTATGAGGAAACTATTTGCGGGTACTTTAGGAATCAGCTTGTTTTTACTTGGAGCTTGCTCAAATTCCAATGAGTCTTTGGTTCAACGTGATATTGAACACGTTGAGAAGGTCATGACAGCCGAAGAGGATGATTATTTGCTGATTGTAAAAGAAGAAGATGGTGAACTCGAAGAGTTTGTTGAATTCGTAAAAGAGGTAGCGAACGAAGAGAGTCAACAAGTCACGCTTTATAATACGTTTCAGCCAGATGGCGAGGAACTTGTCGATCGTGGTAACTTTGAATACACTGACGAACTAAAAGGTGCCGTTCTATACTCCATTCAAGATGGAAACGTCACAGATGAAATCAATGTTGGGATGTTGACGGCGGAAAATTACGAACAACAGTTATCGGATTTCTTTACTAGGACTCAGTAGATTGGGGGTCTTTCAATGGCTGATTCCGATTTAATAACCAAATTACAGGAATATGAAGACGTACTCCAAATCAGTAGTATGGTCAATGACGCACTACGCTCAATGGGATGGATTCTTGTCAGAGGACTATCGGTCTTGATTGACGGCCTTGAATCAATCACGGATCAAATCCTATTAACCAATACATTTTTCAATAATGACCAAGTGGTTGAATTCGTTCTTACGATTCAACCTTTTTTGTATGTTCTTTTAGCAGGAAGCTTCATGTTCACTGGGTACTTGTTGATTTTCCAAAAGAAATTTGAACGTGAGAGTTTTTTGATCAACCTGTTCATCACACTATTGATCTTAGGTTTACTTTCACCAACTATGAGTCGAATTCAGGAGTTTTCTGATGAAGCAGTCGCAGAAATCGGGACAGATTCGCTTTATGACGGAGAAGCATCATTATCTGAGAGTATCTTAAAACGGAATGTACATGATTTGATTGAGCACGATTCGAAGAAATTTGATGTTGCTACCGGCGAATCATTAAATGCCATTCCGACTGGGTTGATTGATAATATCCGAATCAATGAGATTTTCGACAAGAACAACTATGATTTATCGGCAACCGGAAACAAATTGGCCGAGTCCTATATTCTATGGAACGGAAAAGAGACAAGTCTCGGTAAACTTGATCAAGGTGGTGTCGAGTGGAACAACCAGTATTACTACCGCTATCAGCCGAACTGGTTGACCATCTTCGTGACACTCGGGATCATGGGCTTCACGTTGTTCTCGATTGCCTACAAACTGGCGCGTCTGTCGTTCGAGCTTGCCTTCAACTATGTCCTGGCGATTCTCGTCGCACCGGCCGATCTTCACAGTGGTCAAAAGACGAAAAAGGTCATCCAGAGCATTTTGAACACGTTCCTCGTGATTATCCTGATCTTCGTTTCGATTAAACTGTACACGATCGGGACCGCCTATCTCGCAGAGACGTTGGACGGTTTCGCCTATCTAATCGCCCTCATCGCCTTCTCGGTCGCATTGATCGACGGACCGAACATGGTCGAGCGGCTGTTCGGGATTGATGCCGGGCTCAAACGAGGATGGGGTGTCGCGCTCGGCGCCTATGCCGCCGGGAAAGGTGTGACCTCGGTCGGTGCCCAGGCGGTCTCAAAGGTCGCGCGTGCCGCACAGGGCGCACCAAAGATGCCCTCACTCCATGAGGCCGCGACGACGCGGATGGATTCGAATGCCATGCCGCATAACGGTTCAACACTTAGTGTAGCGGACCAAGCTTCACAGCGGATGGACACCGAGAGACAAACCGATCCAGATGGTGTCGCTCAGGAGAACCAAACTGCAAGTCGCACGCAGACCGACAAAGAGAAACCGACAAATCCGAAGGACGTTGCGCAACCAATCAGTGGTCAAGAATCAGAATCAGAACCGGAATCGCAAGACTCTACACACCTAAAAGAAGCATCAGAGCGTACTTCGTCTCCAGAATCGATTCATGCGACGAACCCTGAATCAAATACCGAACGTGGGCCCGACCATCGAACGACGTCATCCGAGACGCAAATACCGGAGTCGATTCATAATCATTCGAGCTCTGGTCATTCTCCAAGCCCAGCTTCATCATCTCTCGAACCGGTCACTCGTACGATTGATAATGCGTCCGGTCAAAGTGAATCGGTAGCCAGAAACGATGCGACGTCACCACCACCTCATGAGGCACCACATTCACACGAGTCATCTTCGTCCTCGTCACCTACGACGGGTTCGAATGATGCGTCAACAGAGAAACGCCAAGACCGCGCCCGACGGACCATCCATCAGGACACCGTGCTCGACGTCGAGACCGAGGTCATCGAACAGGTGCGTGAGAATCAGACGCATCGTCATAGCCAGCACAAGGAAGAGTCACGACGGATTTATCCGACCTCGCCACCGCGACCTGACAACACGAAGAAAAAGGAGTGATGACCCATGCGTAACTATCGGATTCCGAACGAGGTCACAACCGAACTGAAAATCAATAAGATGCTCTATTTGCACGACTTCCTGTTCCTCGTCGGGCTCATCGTACTCCGACTCGTGACGCTCCCATTCATCCCGTCGGTGCTGCACATCCCGTTCACGGTCTTTCTCGTCGTCTTCGGGCTGTTCATGGTACTGCGGCCGGCGACGAACCCGCAGAAGCGGATGGTCCACGCACTCTACTACGCGCTCATCAAACGCAAAGACACCTATCTCGCACTCGACGCGCAGACGAAAGGACGTGATTGAGATGGCTTTTATCGAGGAGTCGCTTCAAGAACCGAGACGCACGGGCACTTGGCTCGACGAACGCGACTTGGTCGAGAAACGGAAGGTCAAAGACAAGGTCGTCGTCAAACCGACGGTCGCCGAACTGATGCCGGTCGTCGACATCACCGGGACCGAGTCGTTCGAGATGCGCGACGGGACCTATCTCGACATGATCCAGCTCACCTCAAAGGACATCTACTCCTTGAACGAGGAGGAAAAGGACCATGACGTGTTCTCACTCGCATACCTACTCCAGGCGTACACGTACCCGCTCAAGGTCGTGCCATTGAACACGCCACTCAGTCTCGAACGGCAGAAGATCAGCATCGAGCGACAGATTCGACAAAATCAGACACCGGCCTACCTGTCCTTCTTACTCAAGAAGAAGCAGGAGCTTGAATACCTCGAGGAGCATCGCACCAATCGCGATTATCTCCTCTTTTTTTATGCAGACGACGAACGGACGTTACGCGAGCGGAAGACACACCTCTATAAACTGCTCCGCCGCTCGAACCCGATGCGCGAGCTGACGCTCGACCAGAAGGTCCATGTGCTCTACCAGCTGAACAACCCGAACACGAAACCACAACTCGACGCTTGAAGAAAGGAGTGACGCATATGTGGCAGCGTCTGCGTGACAAATTGTCCAGACAACAGGACCCGGAGACCGTCAAGATCGAGAAAGGCTATAACCCCGACGTCATCGCCAAAATCCAACCGCAGGGCGGCATTAAGTTCGACGCCAACTTCGTCCGGCTCGGTGACGGCTATCTCTCGTGCCTCCATGTCTATAAATATCAGTCGCTCGTCTATGACTACTGGCTCGAACCGATCCTGAACATGCCAGGCGTTTTGACGACGCTCGACATCGGGACGGTCGACAAGCGTGAGATCATCCAGACCATCAACAAGTCGATGGCCGAACAGAACACACGCTTCGAGAACGCAAAAGACAACATCGACCGCATCGACGCCCGCGAGACATATAAGGAACTGAACGAGCTCTACGAACAGATCACCCAGGGCGAGACGATGAAATATCTACATCTTCGCCTTTATGTGAAGGCGAAGACGCTCGACACGCTCGAGGTGAAAGTACAGGAAGTGATGGAAGAACTCGAGGCTCGGAACTTCCGCTCAACGATCTTCCTGAACGAACAGGAATGGGAATGGCAGAGCCTGTTTACGAGCTATGACCAGCAACAAAAGCTCCCGAACCGGCGCCGAGGGAAAGAGATCCCGTCCCTTTCCATCGCCGGCGGCTATCCGTTCCACTTCACGTCGCTCCAGGACGCGACCGGCACGTATTACGGGACGACTGATACGAACGGTAGCGTCATCTTCGACCTGTTCCATAAGGATAAACAGCGCAAGTTCTATAACGCACTCATGATTGGCAAGATGGGGTCCGGGAAGTCGACGCTCCTCAAGAAGACCGTGCTCGATCAGGCAATCAAAGGCAACAAGATCCGCATCCTCGACGTCACGGGCGAGTTCTCCGACCTCGTGCGCCAGCTCGGGGGAAAGGAAATCGCGCTCGACGGGTCGGCCGGGCTCATCAACCCGCTCCATGTCTATAAGACGGTGACGAATAACGACGGCAGTGCCAACGAGGCGCTCTCGTTCATGCAACATCTGTCTAAGATGTCCGTATTCTATCACTACATCAACCCGGCGGCGACGCAGGAAGAGACGAACGAGTTCGAGATCCTGCTTCGCGATTTATACGTTCGACACGGACTCTGGGACGAGCAGGGTGAACTTCCGATCACGACGCATCCGGCGAACCGGTACCCGACGTTCTCCGACTTTTTGAAGCTCGTGCGTCGTGAGCTCTACACGGATGACACGCGTACCTCAATCAAGGACGCAATCAGTCCGAACCGGGTGCGACGTCTCGAGAACATCGAGCTCGCCGTCACGAACCTCGTCCATAACTACGGCAACATCTTCGACGGACACTCCTCGATCGACCGGTTCGACGAGGAGCTCATCGTGTCGTTCCCGCTCCGAAACCTGACGAGCCTGCGGGACGAGGTGTTCCAGGCGCAGGTTTTCTCGCTCATGAACATGCTGTGGGACGGGATGATCGCCAACGGTTCGAGTCAACTGAAGGCTTATAACCAGGGCGTTCTCCGGACCGAGGAGGCATGCAAGTACCTCATCGTCATCGATGAGGCGCACCACTTGATCAACACGCGCGACATCGCGCAACCGGCCATACTGTATCTGCAACGCTGCATGCGCGAGGCACGCAAATATTTCGGCGGCATCTTCTTCGTGTCGCATCTGATCACCGACTTCGTACCGGCCGGATCGAAGTCCGAGAACGCGGAGAACGTCAAATCGCTCTTCCAATTGACGCAGTACAAGATCATCGGCGAGCAGGATGCGGAGAGCATCCCAATCATCCAGAAGGTGTTCGATGGCCAACTCTCGAACTCCGAGATGCGGATCATTCCCTCGCTCGAGACGGGGCGTGTCGTCCTCAGCATCTCGGGCGTGCAGAACCTTATCTTTGACGTCGACGTCGCGCCCGAGGAACTTGCCCTGTTCGGTGGAGGTGCCTGATGTGGGCGTCCGCGAAACGGACGGCCCGCTTCGCCGTCACAGCGAAATGGCAACTCGCGACGCTCAAATGGCGACTCATCCTGCTCGGCATCGCGGCACTCGTCTTGTTCCTGGTCATCCTCGTCGTCGGAATCCTCGACACGCTCACGGGTGTCCAGAACGAACAACCGACCGACGTCACGTTCGACACGGCCGGTGGTCTCCAGGTGAGTGACCAGGTGCTCCAATATCGAGACTTGGTCGAATCGGAACTGACGAAGCACGGGCTGGCTGAACAGACGAACCTCGTGCTCGCGTTCATGATGCAGGAGAGCGGCGGGCGTGGGAACGACCCGATGCAGGCGAGCGAATCGAAGTGTGGACGAATTGGGTGCATCACCTCACCCGAGGAGAGCATCGTCTACGGCGTCGAACATTTCGCCTCCGTCTTCGAACGGGCGAACCGTGACGTGCAGCTCACGCTACAGAGTTACAACTTCGGAGGCGGCTTTATTGACTATGTGCAACAGAACGGAGGACGGTACTCGAAAGAGCTCGCCATCTCGTTCTCCCAAATGATGTACCAACGCGTGAAACACACCGGCATCTACCGCTGTCATCGTCCGAGCGCGGTCCAGCACGGTGCCTGTTATGGGGACATCGAATACGTCGACGCGGTGTTGAAATACCTCGCGCCGGTCGCCGTCGCCGACGGGGTCATCACGAAAGAACTGATGTCGGGGTTACGTTCCCCGCTCGTCATCCCGCTCAACGTGACATCGCGTTTCGGGTGGCGCATCGTCTTCGGACAACGGGACAACCACACCGGGATCGACTTCAGTTGCACCCCGTCCGACACGATCCACGCGGTCAAGAGCGGCACCGTCATCTATAGCGAGAACCGCGGACCGTACGGCAATCTCGTCCAAGTCCGACACGACAACTACATCACGGCGTACGCGCACCTGAGTCGTCTCGACGTCCGAACCGGGCAACAGATCGACTCTGGGCAGGCGCTCGGGTACTGCGGCACGACAGGTCGATCGAGCGGGAACCATCTGCATTTCGAGATCAAGACGAGCGAATGGTCCGGTCATATCGACCCCGCCCCGGTCTTCGGATTTTGAGTCACGGATGTATGGAAAGGAGGAGGAAGAATGAACTTCACCGCACGTCACCTCGCGTATCTGTTCGGGGTACTGCTTCTTATTTCACTCGCGGCGAACGCCTTTTTCTATCAACAAGCGACGGCTGTCACGAGTACTTCAGACCCTAGTGAGACGAAAAATGAGAGCGTCACTTCCCTTGAATCGGCAACCTCCGAGGATACGTCAGCGGACACCGAACAAGTCGTCGCTTCGAAGGAGACGGAACGAATGGAGGAGCTGACGACACGCGCGACGCGCTTCGTCGAGTACGCCTTCACCATCACGAAGGACAGTTACACGACCCAGAAACGACAGGCGAAGGACGTCATGTCGGAGGAACTCGCGGCCACGCTCTTCGCCGCTGACGGCAGTGACGTCGGCACGTTCGAGACGACCGTCCGCGACATCGAGGTGTTCCCTTCTGTCTCCGGAGAAGATTGCCTCGTACGGTTCGAACAGCACCTGTTGATCACCGAGACGGGTTATGAAGAGACGACGCAAGAACTGTTGGTCCTGACGTTCGAGTCCATCGAAGGACGTCTGGTCGTCATCGAAATGGAAGACCTGACACCTGAAGGAGGAATCTAGATGCGACGACAAACACGACGGCGTCTCACCCAAAACGTCTCCCGGTTCTACCTCGTACTCGGCGTATTCTTTGTCGTCGGCTTCCTCTTTTTCGGTACCTCGTCGTTCTTCTTCGCCGAGGAGGCACCTGTCAATGAGACGCCGATCAACGAGGCAATCCGTCTCTCAAACGGGGAGACCGTGACGCTCCACGCGTGCAGTTACGATACGGAGGCCAAGACAATACGCATCCGACTCTCGCTCGATGACGCACCGGGTAACACAAACAATCATGTCTTCCGCTATGTCTACAAGGCACGTCCGGATTCCGAGAGGGAAGTTGATTTGCTCTACGATTGGAACGACCAGTACGTGCTCGAACTGGTTGACGTACCGAACGACTTCGACCAGATCGCCGTCCGAATCTATGGAGTGGACGAGGCACAATCAGTCGACGTACTCACACCCGAGGAACGGGAGAACAGTCTTTTGACGTCCCTCTATGCCGACCGCCGGACCATCGAACAGGCGAACCACAGTTCATCTGATGAGACAACTTTCACGAGACTATTCGTCGAGGACGAGCTCGCGCAGACCGAGCGCCAGTTAGAAAAAGCGCAGCAGTCAGTCGAAGCGCAGCGGCAACAAATCGAGCGGCTCGACCGTGACAAAAAGGAGCTCGAAGGCGAACTCTCCTATCTCTCGCTCGACGAACAGGTCGAACAGGAGAACGAGATCTTCGACCTCGGCCGGAAACGTGATGAGCTTAACTTGGAGCTCGAGAAGCTCGAACAGTCGGTCTCAGCGCTCGAAGAAAAGTACGACAAGTTGCGCGTCCGGCTCCGGGAACTATCGATTTAAATGGCACATTTCGTGCCAAATCGCTGGTTTTACTGGCACATTTCGTGCCGTTTTCGGACTTTTGGTGATATCACGGAAACCCCAGGCTCTGCCTGGGCTATCACGACAAGTGATAGCAGTTTCCCCTTATGCTCTTTGAACGAACTTTTCGGACATCAGCAATATACAGCCTCTAGAAAGGTGGTCAGGTAGATGGATCTGTTACTCCGCGACATCGACCCCGTCATCGTGAAGCAGATCGATGAATGGGCGAAGGAACATAACCGCTCTCGGCAACAATATTTGAAAGAACTGCTCGCCTCCTGGTGCGCGAACGGCATCCAATCGACGCAGGTCGAGCGACTGGAACGACAGCTCGAGGCGAACACGCTCCATTTGAAACGGAGTGCGGACGAGCTCGCCGAAGTGGCCCGTTTGTTGAGCGAGGTGATGCAGGATGCGTGAGACGCCGGGCGTCGTTATCAAGTCGAAATTTAAGGTGCCGGATACGAAAAAGAAGTCGCGTCGTTATACGACATACCTCGACTACATCAATCGACCGGACGCGAAAGATAGCCGCGAACAGTTCGAGACGTATCATGACTATATGGAAGACGAGACGAAATCGAGCGGTCTGTTCACACGCGAGGACGACCGGTTGAGCGACAAAAAGCGTCGCGCCGTCCGCGACATCTTCAAGCATGCGCAAGTGAGAGGGAGCATCCTCTGGCAGGACGTCATCTCGTTCGATAACGCCTGGCTTCGAGAGACCGGTGTGCTTCACGACGACCTCGTCGACGAGAAGCGATTGATTCAGGCGACGCGGGACGCGGTCGATTCAATGCTCCAAAAAGAGAAGATGGTCCACGCCTATTGGACCGGCGCCGTGCATTACAATACCGACAACATCCACGTGCATATCGCCATCGTCGAGACGAGCCACATGCGCGAGCGCGGCAAACGTAAACCGAAATCGATTGAGCTGATGAAGTCGAAGGTCATCCATTCCCTCGCCGACCGGACGAAAGAACAGGAGAAACTGAACGCGTTCATCAGAGACGAACTGATCGCCCATAAACGGAACCGGAAGATCCAAACTCTCCCGAACCGTGTCCTGCATCCCGAGCTCGTCCGTCAGTTCAAGGACATCTATGAACAGTTACCGGAAGACAAACGACAGTGGCGCTACAACATGAACGGGATGCAGCCGCTCCGTGAATCGCTCGATTGTCTGACCGACCGTTATATCGATATTCACTTCAAACAGGAGTTCCAAGCCTTCAACGAGCGGCTCGAACAGGAGGTGTCGTTCCATCGTCGCAGCTACGGCGACACGGAGAAGGCCGAGCGTTACCGGATGACGAAGCGACAGGACCTCTACACCCGAATGGGGAATGTCATCCTCTCCGAGATGCGCGATTTGTCAAAAGAACAAACGGTAGTTGGGAAAAATAGAGCCCCTATACATCCGGTCAGACGCGCATTCAACCAACAAAAGATATTCACCGAATCCCTCTACCGGATCGAACGGCACATGAATGACGAGTTCGAACAATTGAAGAACCAACGCGCTTTCGAACAGCTGGAGCGGGACATCGAATATGGAAAGTGAGGGAGGATGATGGAAGAGTTGAGACAGATCCGTCTCCGATTAAAACCGGAGACGGTCGCGTATTTGGAGGAGTTCGCCGACGACAAACGCTTCGGCCATCTCGGTCAGGTCATCGACCATATCACAGAAGAACATAGACAACTGGCCGACGAGAAGTGGGACATGCAGTTCCTCACCCGCTCGATCAGCACACAGGTCTCCCGTCATATCGAGGCGTTGATGAACGAGCAGATATCGGCGGAACTCGAACGGATCCGGCTCGCCGCGAACCGCTCCGACCGCCACGGACAAATCCTGACAGAGCTCCTGCAGGCGCTGATGCAGACCGAGGGCATCGAGGACATCATGACGACGGACCAGTTCAAGCCGACGTTCCTCGCGACAGCCGAACGTGTCGTGCAGGAACGCATCGAGCATCAAAAACAGAAGAAGGACACACTAACTTTTGAGAGAGGATGAATCTTATGCGACCACTTGACCGTCCCTTCACGATGGGACAACTGTTGACGCTTCAACCGGATACCGTTACGGTCCTCATCTATGGAAAGCGATACGACATCCCGGTGTCCGTTTCCGAGCACCAACTTTTGACCGCCGTCGCGCAAGACGAGATCGTCTTGCTTCCCGTCAATTTCGAGCGGACACAGCTGTTACTCGACATACCGGAAACGTCTCCACAACTCGAGCGTGAACTGGACGAATTTGCGGATAGTGATGAATCTGTCACCGACTTGTTGAAGGAAGGAGTCTGACACGATGGCCAAGATGAAGACGAACGAAGAACGGAAGGCCGAGCTCGAGGCCTTGACCGAACAGATGGGACAACAAATCGACAGCTATTTTGAAAGCCCAGAGAAGATTCGTGAGCATCTACAGTTCCTCGGCAAGTTCCATCAATACTCGATGCGGAACGCGGTCTTGATCGAATCCCAGTTCCCCGGCGCAGTCGCAGTCGGCTCTTATCCGTTCTGGGAGAAGCAAGGCGCACAGGTTCAAAAAGGTGAACGTGGCATCAAAGTGTTCGTCCCGAACCCGGTGACGTACGCCTTACACAAAGATGAATGGGTACCGCTCAGCAAGGCACCGAAGTCGATCAAGGACGGCGTGAAACAAGGGCGAGTCCCGTCACGCAAGATGATGTACTTCAAAATCGGTCACGTGTTCGAGTACACGCAGACCGACGCGCGCGAGAAAGGGATTGAGGTCTCGGACATCTTCAAACGGTATCACCGGGACGGCGGGATGGAGAACGAACAAGACATCCTTGACGCCTTGACGACGCTCGCGGATGCCCGGAATGTGACGCTATTGGAGGAACCGCTCGACGAGATCGGAACGGCGAAGGGTTGTTACTATCCGGAGTTACATGCGATCGCCTTGAACCCGCGGAACACACCGATTGAGGACATCAGCGTCCTGATCCACGAGCTCGCTCATGCGGAGCTGCACAATCAGGAACGGAATTTTGAACGGGACAAACCGCTTACGGCACCCGAGAAGGAGTTTCAGGCCGAGATGGTCGCCTATGTCGTCTCACATCAACTCGGGTTCCCGACGGACGACTTCTCGCTCTCCTATCTGGCCGGTTGGACGAAAGACAAGGAACTCCTCGACAAGGAAAAATTGTTGCAGGAGGTCCATCAGACATCCGCGACTTTTATCGACCATATCGAGTCACACTTAGAAAAGGTACTCACATTGGAGCACGAAAAGGAACAGATCCCACTTGAATATATCGAGCAGTTGAACCGCCGCATAGGATGGAAAGACGCTGACCTCAGTCTTAATGAACGGGTTCATGCCGTACTGAATGTGTTTCCTGAGGAGGTGGAGCCTTATCTGAACGCAAAAGCGGCCCTCGAGACGAACCTGAAGGTGGATCGTATCGATGAGCCGCTCATGTATATTCACGATAAAGGATTCGGGTTCCAATCATTCGGTGTCACCAACAATCATGACTTTAGTGAAGATATACTTGTCGCCTACACAATCGCCTTACCGAATCAGCTATTAGTCAGTGGTCATTTCGACCCTGAAAGAACCGTGCATCCATTGCACGATCTAGAGAAGAAGAACAAAATTGAAAAACCACTTCTCAAAAACCTTGAAGAGAGTTGGCATAATGTTTTACTCGAAGAAGAAAGGACATCTTTATCAAGAACCGCTATATTAAATATCGAAAGATTGATTTAGTTCTTCCTGTATAGGGCTGATTTCAGCCCTATACTAATTTGATTACACACGAAATTAGGCACTTAAAGCAAATGTACATGCCTAAAAAATATAAAATATCACTTAATAGTTTTCTTTTTTACATTCTGTTTAATTAACGATTATCTTTCGGAGCAAATATTGAAGCAAGAAGAAGTGCTATTATCGTGTTTGTCTGAGGAGACTCGAAAAATGATATTCCAACCATCTGTAGACTCGTCAAAATGAATAGAAGTCTGTAAGCAATCGTTTTATCTGAAAGTACATTTTTTGTTTGCTCAATCGAGTCAATATCTTTTTCAATCTCGGACAATCTAATGCCTTCCTGAAATACAAGAGTGTGCATGCTTTTTTCCCAAGAATCCATTATCTCTGGCGACACCATAAAATTATTCAAATGAAAATTCTTCATCATATCAATTTGTTCGCTTAATTTTTCAATAGTTCTTGATGGAAGTTCGAACGGCTTCACTTGAAAGTTCCGCATTACATCGATCTGCCTGTTAAAGTTTCCGATGGTTTCCGATGGAAGTTCGAACGGTTTCACTTGAAAGTTCCGCATTATGTCGATTTGTCTGTTAAAGTTTTCGATGGTTTCCGATGGAAGTTCGAACGATTTCACTTGAAAGTTCTGCATTATGTCGATTTGTCTGTTAAAGTTTGTGAGAAAAATATTTTCCATAAGCATGGCCTCCATTGATTCTCTTATTCCATTTCAACATCTTCTCAAAAGATTCGTTCAAATGCAGTTCACAAAAGGACTCAGAAGAAGATAAACATGAAACTTTGACTCTCAACCTCTTGTTTACATTTGAAGTATCACTAAACTCAATAAAATGATCTATCTCAATAGATTGTCTTAGGGTCATTTAATCTTACTTCAATCGACTTGATACCATTTTGAATTAGAATAAAATACTCGGAATGGAATCCCATTTGATGAATCTTTTTGTTCCCCTTTCAAAATATACCAATCTAATAACAATGTTTAGTCTTCCCAGAGTTCCTCCATCAACTCATCGATTTCCTTTGATAGGAGTTGCTTTTCCTCTACATCTACCTCAACTCGCCCGTCTTCGTAAAACCACAGCACGTCGCCATGTTGAACTGCTTCCGGAAGTCGTGACTTCGGAATATCTTCCATCACTTCCCCGAATTCGATGACGGCCAAGTCCCCTTCAAATCGGTCGATGATTCCCCGCCGTCTCTTCATTTGGATTTTTTCACGGCGTAACTCGAACCGTTCCCCGTGATGATGATTGTACCGTTCTTGTCTGTGCGAAGCGTGTTCGCTTTTTGTCGCTTCAAATTCGTCACTACTTCGGACGTCGGGTGCCCGTAGCTGTTCTTCCCGACACTGATGATGGCATGCTTCGGTTTGACCGTGTTCAGAAACGTGCTGCTCGTCGACGTCTTGGCACCGTGATGACCCACTTTCAAGACATCCGCTCGGAGCGTCTGTTTCTTCGCCATCATGTCCTTCTCGGAAACGTGTTCCGCGTCCCCCGTGAACAAGAACGTGTTCTTCTTGTATGTGACATGAAGGACCGCACTCCAATTATTCAAGTCGCTGTTCGAGTAAGACTTGACCGGACCGACAAACTTCGCACTCACACCTTTGATCGGCAGTTTCACTCCGGCCTGTGCTGTTTTGATGGTCTTGCCTTCCCGTTTCACAGCTTGTAAGAAGTCTTTATAGGCCTGGGTCGTGTGTTTCACTTTTGGTGCGTAGATGTTCTCGACACGATAGGCGTCTAGAATCTCGTCTAATCCACCGATATGATCGGCATCCGGATGTGTCGAGATCAACACTTCGATATCGTCGACTTTTTGTTTTTTGAGATAGGCAACGATGGCATCACCTTTTCCTTTATTCCCACCATCGATGATGACGTCCTCACCACTCGGCATCTTGATGTAGATGGCGTCACCTTGACCGACATCGATGTAATGGACTTTGATGCTCGTAGCGGCCGATGCTTCCCCGTATGGCGACACCAATAGCGCTCCACTAAATAGAACGGCACTCCCAATCTTGATCAATTTATTCATCTTCTATCACTCCACTTTAAAATTATTGTAAAATTATCCAACATACATTTATTATAATCCGGTATTTGTTAAATAGCTTCTAAATACTAAGAATGACCAGATACAAAAACAATCAAGGTGAAATTGAATGGGAAGCGTTAAAGAAATGGGGTTACGAAAACCAATCGCAATAAATGCGACGTATAAACCGGTTTTGATTTTTAAGGACGGCGCAGAATTAAAAGAGTATGCGATTTGTACATAAACTCGTCACTGTTTACCATACATAACACGGGATACACTTAAATCAAAAAGGAGTCATCCCATGAAACTTCAAGAGTGGATTCGATTGGTTCACAAGACGGAAATACTACGATTCGATCATCTTTGGAAATACATGAATACGACACCACAAGAACTCGAAGCGTACATCGAGCAACTCAATCCTTGGTTGAACATCGCTTTGAAGTCCTCTGATGGCATTGATGACGCGGAAATCATCGATGAGCTTGAGGATTATCTGCTTCACCGATTCGAGAAACGAAAAAAGAAAGTAAAGGTCACGCTCGAGGTCGAGTTGGAACTACCGGACGATGCCTTCAATTTTTCTCAGAGCGAAAAATTTAGAATGATTGAACGGGTCACCAACCATATGGCAACCCAAAATTTGAAGGATTGGCGCATCGTGAGGATGCAAAGGATATAATTGATTTAGGTGTATACAGATTCGTCTACATATACCTACACATATTCTGTACGGATGATGTCATCCAATAGGTCGGCGGCGCAACCGAATTCGAGATGGACATCACGTATCTGGTTACGACATAAGTACACCTACACTGTGAGAGGGAATGTCATCACCGATTCGTTCGACAATGGCCACTGGCTCTATTCCTATCTGCGTGACAATGACAAGGATAGGATGGGCGAGGAGTAATATACCTGCACTTAACACAATGACCATTGTAAAAGGCGTATTCTTCTGCGATGGGAGAATACGCCTTTTAGTGTTAGATCAGCTCCAAATGATCATTCGTGAAAATCAATTTTTTGAGCGACAACGATGAGACATTTGAATCTCTCGATGCAAAGAAGTAAACCTCACCCTTCGATTTCATCGTCCCACATCTGATAAAAACCATCTCCTACTCGCATCAGCACGTCGTCATCAGCCTCCGGTTCCAATCCATACCATCGAGCCGTAGTCACGACTTCCCCATCCAATCGAATGCTGATATTCTCCTGTGTGTACGCGATACCCGAGACGGCCTGCCGTTTCACTTGACCGAGCTCTGCATCTACTTCCCTTATCACACCTGTGTGGTAGTCAATTGTGTATGTTCCCATATGTCCTCCTGTTTCTACGTCGAGATGTGTCGTATCTTTTGATGAAGCTAGTCTTGTTTGGGCAGATGCGTCGCTTCTAACAATAATCGTCCTTTGTAATAAGCGTCCTCGGCCGTCAAAAAACCTGATTTGTAGTGGCGTTTCCCCGCCACGGTGATCCAAGCACGGTAACGTACCTCTTGGCTCTTGCGGGTCTTATATTTTGACACGCCTCTGAAACCCGTCGAGCTGTCCTTTCGAGGTTCTTTTCCCTTGAACAAGGGCAACATGACATCGTTCACACGTTTATCCTCATACTCATCTCGCAGATGCACCTTTTCTTGTTCCCGCTTCAAACAGCCACATGACTTGGTGTCTCCAGTCGTCAAATAGATTCCCTTGACGACGACTTCTTCTCCACAGTCACATAGGCAACGCCACCTTGTTCTCCCTGCCTCGGTTCCCATAAACTCTAAAACACTCAATCTCCCGAACCGGCGTCCGGTCAAATCCTTTCGCATCAACGCACCACCTACCTGTCTTTTTGAAAAGAGTATTCATTCATCTAGACATTCAATTCGCCGATGGACTGCGCACGTCCTTTATATGAAACGAATCTTTCACGTCGTATCAGCTTCATTCTTATATTTTCCTGACCTTGCACTCATACGGACATGTTCGATTAGGGCCTGCAGGATTTGATCTTCTTTCATATCAAAACTCTTATCAAACGGCACTCGCTCTCCTTCAAATAAGAACGCGTCAACTAAATACAAGACGCGTGGTTTTTTTCGGGGAGCACTGTTCTTGAGACATCGCTCCCATACCAGCTGCTCGAACTCTTTTGAGTAGCGTCTATGCGCGACTGCATTCCGCACCATCTTACGATTGATGTCAAAATCCCCTTCCCATAGCCAACGGCCGGCCACTTGATGCCACATGTCAATACGCCCTCGTTCTTCAATCGCCGCGATATCGATTTCGACGTGATACGGCACCTCGTCTTCATTCTTGACGACATCCCGAGCTTCCCCTGTCACCGACTCCGGATACAGCTCCCATCCTTCCGGCATCCGTTCTTTGATGAACTGTTCGAGCGCCTCCTCACTGATCCGATAGCCTTTTTTTCGCGACTCGAGCGGTTCTGCCTGGATTACGCCTTTTCGTACCCAGTTGCGGACCGTCTCCTTATGGCTTGTGAGCTTGTTCTTCGATAAGATTTCAAATGCTTCGTCAATCGTATACATACATATCCCCCTTTAACACAATGATGATTTTATTAAATAATACCATGAGCATTGTATTAAAGTAAGCAGTTACTTTAATCGATTTCGCATTGATTAGAATTTACTAAATGCACATCAAACAAAAACACCATTCGGCCGAATGGTGTACATCGCGCGGCGTTAGACGCGCCCACGCTCTTGCTTTTGACCTTGTTCTTACGCCCCGTGCCTTCCGTCAGAAAGGACCAGGAACATAGAGATGTGGCTTATGAGCCAGCAGCTCTTGTTATCGGGCCGTCAGGGAGGCAGCGGTGCGATGAGCGACTTCGCCACGAAGCGTTAGACGCTCACGCATGAGCCCGGATCACCATTCCTTCTCCCATGCCCCGTCTTCAGACACGCCCCAATCCTCGAACCGATACTTGATGAGCCAATGGACATGCATTACTTCATATTCGAATACACCCTTGGAGAGCTCTGAGACCACAAAACTGACGTTTCCATTCCCCACCACCCATGTCCCATATAGATACACCTTTTTGATTGGACGCTCTTCTGCATCCAGATAGATCACCACGCGGAAGTAAGGCGAGTTCCGTCCGTCATCGAACCGGACGACCTTCTCGACGCAATGTTCCTTGTCGACAACACGCATCCACTCGGGATGTTCCATCAGTTCCGAGAACACGGTCCGAACGAACGGATCCAATCCCGCGAACGCATAGTCATCAAGCAGCCCTTCATCCATCACGTCTCACCCCCTTCCTTCACATCACAAAGAAGATCCATGCTCACGAGTTTTAAGTCGTCAAAATCTTCTTGAAGCCGGTCAGGAAGACGTCGAAGCAACACCTCCGTCATCTCGTCCATCGTCTGTTGGTCTAGTTGAAAATTATCCATCTGAATCATCCTCTCCATTTGATAGCTCAACGATACCTCGAATCTGACCACTCGACATCTCAGCTTATTTCATATAAGCCCTAGGCTTGTTTCAAACAAGCCCCGAGCTTATATAGGAAAAAGGACCATATTGCATTGTTTATTTAAATATATATGTAGGACTTTGTATTTATTTTTTATATAATCCATATATTTGGTATTAATATCATGTGAAAAGTATTATTATGGAATTTGTAATACAGATTATTGGAAAAGGGGAATTTATCTTGAAGAAAAAAACTTTAGCTACATTGGGACTTACAGCCGGTTTATTATCAGTTGTTGGTTTTGCGCAAGCAGCAACTACTCCTTTGGGTTACAACGTGACAGTTGGGAGTTACAATGGTTCCGCAAACACTACATCTCAAACTAAGGCGATCTCAGATGCTCGCGGTGAATTGAGATCTAGTATTGTTGGCGGTGACTATACAGTTGACGCTCGTATGGCAGCATCATCTGGTACAGGATCTTGGGTTCGTGGTGTAGGCGATTATGAGACTCGCGGTCTTCCAAATTCAATTAATAAAGGGACTGCTGCACGTGTTCAATTTAGTAACGATCTTACAACTCCAGTAGATGTAAAAGTTACAGGATCTTGGATAAGTAACTAATAAATATTTTTGTTTAAAAGTTAAGATTAATTTGTCTCATGCTACTATAGTGAATAAAAATGTAAACGACTTGAGTTCAATTATATTTAGGACTTAGGTCGTTTTACGTTTTATAAATTGTATTCAATAGGCACAATAACTCTTTTTCACATTTTTTTAGGAAAATAGAAGTGTTTTTATCAATATAGAGTTTTCCTGTTTAAAAGTTACTTTACTTAAAAAGGTGCTCTAGAGTAATCTTAAGATAGAAAATAATTCCTTTAAGGATAGTAAATATTTGTGAAAAAATTACTCGAATCTTTGATTTGAAAATAATTAATTCCTTAACAAAAGGATGAAAATGAAGTGAGGTTAATCAATGTTTAAGCAAATTAAAAAAGAATTGGTAAATGCGCTGACAACTAAAAATTTAATATTATTTGCATTTATTATTTTCATCGTCCCTTTAATCCAATTTTTAACAGTGTATAATACTTATGAATTTTTTAAGCCAATTGAAGTTTTTGAGGAGAGTATCTCTACTATTCCGGCAATGATCTTTCCAATTCTTGCGGTTTTAGTATACGTTCCTTCATTTATTTCAGAGTATAAAAATAATTTTTTGACTTATACGAGAACTAGAGTAAACCTTAACGATTATCTCGTTAGTAAAGGAATTGTTAACGCGATTTTAAGCGGAATTGTATTATTTTTAATGGTTTTCGTTACATACTTGTTTGTACAGTTTATCGAGCCTTGGTTAGGGTTAGTAAATTATACACCGATAAGTGAATCGACTGGTGATGTGAAGAATGTATTTTCGTCTTTAATTGAAAACAGCCCGTTTTTATATGCCACGATTTATGCTATATGGATTGGATTAAATGCTGCTCTATACGCTACGCTTGCTTATATTCTTGTATTATCACTTAATAGTATTTTTGTAGCGATCTCGATTCCGTTTATGGGATATCACCTTTTAAATTTTGTTTCAGGAATTTTCCAGTTTCCGCAATTTTCGCCATTGAGTACCTTGTTTCCGTTCAATATTACAGCACAACCAATTTGGACAGTTTTTGTTCCATTCACAGTAATACTTTTTATCAACTTAATCATATACAAAGTATATATTTCAAAAAAAGAAGAATGGACTTTCAATTAAGTAAAGCAGGTGACAAATTTAATGCTTGAAACAATCTTTAAAGAATTTACAAAAATAAAGTGGCTGTTAGTTGGTACAGTAATATTTTTTTATAGCTTATATCTAAAAAAACAAATATTTAGTTTTGCAGGAGAATACTCATTAAATATCAATATATGGGATCCGATCTACTCACTTCAAAATGATTCATATCTTATGGTGTATTTTTTAATTCCGATTATAATCTTTACTTCAGTCAAAACAATCACTACTAAATTTGATTACATATTGCTTATACGACTAAAGTCGTTCAATTCATGGATGCTTTATACGACTAAAGAATTTTTAGTTCAAATCTTCCCTATGTTTGTCCTGTTGTTTATACTTAGCCTGTTAATGTCTATCGGCTTACCATTCCAGATGCACTGGAGTGAATATAGCAAATTAATTAATGGTGTGAACGAATTAAACGAGTTATATTCAGAATTTCAAAATCCTCTAGCACCACTATTCTTTCAATTCTTATTATGGATAGTTACTTCAATAAGTCTTCATGGAATGCTGGTTTTATTATTTTTAATGCATCAGAAGTACCAGTACTTGTATATCGAGGCAGCTCTTTTATTTTTACTTTGTGTTTTTGGATTTAAAATTTTTCCATCAGAATTTAAATTTTTATCTCCTTCAGTTTATTTTACAATTGCTGCTGCAATAAATGCTTTATCAAGTATATGGATCATTTTTATAATTCCTATAACGCTTTTTATTTTTGAATTTTTTATTATTAAGTATTTAATTGAATTAAAAAAAATATTTAGGATAATAAAAAAAGAGACGCTCCCTTATACTATTTACAGTACATTGATATTTATTTATATTTTGATGACTTATCAAAATAACAAAGTAGATATTTTAACACTGGGTGACTGGATTACGGTAATTTTCTTGGGAGTGAGTGCTTTTAATTCTTCTTTTACATCTTTATTTGCATATCTGATTATTTTTTTTGGATTATCATATTTAAGCCAAATTCGACTCTCTCATGAAATCGGTGAAATAAGTCATTACAAAATTATTAGATACGGAAGTATTGATAAATGGTTCTTCAAAGTATTTATGAAAGAATCATTGTTCCTTTTCAGTGTTTTATTATCCATTATAGGATTTGTAGTTTTATTTGGGATCTTTAATGGGTTAGACCCTTCTTTGAAAACAGACATAACATCACTACAGAATAGTAACTTGATTCTTTTTATCATTTGTTTCTCATTCCTTCAGCTTGTATGTTATTTGCTTTTTAGCTTTATTACTTTATGGAAGTCCTCTGAGGGTTATTTTTTACTAATCTTGTTTGGAGTATTATCTTTTATGTTATTACCAGGGATAAATGTATGGGGTGTTTTTCCGGTTGGATTAAATGCTGTAATCGTTACTGAGTCATTCAGTCTTCAGCATTTGCTAATTGTTTTGTTCGCTTATATTGTAGGTTCTTTAATGTTTTTAAAAGTAATGTTCTCTAAAAGTCTTAAAGTATGAAAGGGGTAGTAAAATGGGAATAATAAGTTTAGAAAACGTATCGAAGACATATATGGGCAATATCTTATTTGATAGTGTTGATTTAACAATCAATCAAGGTGAAATTGTTGGTATTGTTGGACCAAACGGATCAGGTAAATCTGTCTTATTTAAAATGATGTGTGGATTCGTTTTTCCTGATGAAGGGACAGTAACAGTAAGAAATAACAAGCTACATAAAAAAAACCGCTTTCCAAAAGATTTTGGGATACTTATTGATCGTCCAGGTTACATAGCAAATAAAACAGGTTTTGAAAATTTAAAACAACTCGCTTTGATTCAAGATAAAATTAACGATAAAGAAATTGAAGAAACAATGATTAAAGTCGGTTTACAACCAAAGAATCAACAAAAGGTAAAAAATTATTCATTAGGTATGAAACAGAAATTAGCGATTGCACAAGCCATTATGGAGAACCAAGACGTTCTTATTTTAGATGAAGCGTTTAATGCGCTTGATCATGACAGTGTAAAATCATTACGAAACATGCTTTTAGATTTCAAGAAGGAAGGAAAAACGATTCTTATAACTAGTCATAATTCTGAAGATATTGATGCGCTGTGTGATAAAGTTTATAGAATCAATCAAAGCAAGGTTGACTTGGTACAAAAATAAAAAAACATATGAAGCGTAAACGATATGGCTCCCTCAAAAATGTACAGTTGAAATAATAAAACTGTATATTTTAAGGGAGTTTTGTCTATGTCCAGAATAAGTACTCTGCCAATGAAAAGTTAACAGTCGTTAAAAATTTTGAAGAAGATTTCAGAACGATGTGAACCTAGATAAAATTTACAGTTTTTGCTCGATACGATTTTACACTATTGCCGAAGAATCAGAACACAACTCCTATAGATTAATGAGGTCACTGAAAAACTCAAAATGATATTGAACAGTGGAGCGTTGTCCCGACAAGAGTTGACGCTCTCCTGTTTTCCTTTTGACGAATCCGATTTTTGGGTCCAGGCGAGAGCAACGCGAGTCGCCGCCCCACAAAAGAAAAACGCACGTCTTTCGTCCTTGCTCTTCTCGGATGGACCGAGATCGGTCAACCGGCCCCACTCCTTCACGTTTAACCTCGCTGTTTCATGCTGACGTATGACTCGTCCGCACCGAGGATGAGATGTTCGAGCGGCGGGATGCCGATGACCCGATTTGTCGGGCACTGTCCGGAGAATGGATGATGGCGTGCTCGAGGGCGACCATTTCCTCGTGAACCTCTTGGTTGATGCGGATGACCTCGATGATGGCAGATAGTTCCATGATGGTTTGTCCCCTTTCGGATAGATAAGCTGACCACAGAACAAACACCGTTGTACATCCTGTGGACGGGTCGGTATCGATGACTGGGCTTGAAGAAAACGAAAAAAGTACGGGACAATCACCTGCGACCTTGAGACCAGACGGCCGATTGCCTTGCTTTCCTCTCGGGATGTTAACACCGTCTCTGCCTAGTTTCGCTCACATCCTACCATTCATGTCGTGGCATGGGACGTATCCGTCGAGTTCCGGGAGACCATCCGTTTGGTCGATAAGACGATTCAAGAAGTCAAAGATTCCGGATTCAGCATGCCAATCAGAAGTGGCCATTGGCTGTATCCTTATATGCAAGACAATGACGGAGATGGCATGGTCGGAGAGTAATCATACTTATTCGACGGTCAAATAGAATCACATTGATTAAACGCATCCTCGTAAAATCGAAGGATGCGTTTTTTTTATCCTGCTTCATCCTGCAATTTTTATACGGTGGTAACACCTGACTTTGAAACGTATTTCACTGTTGAGACTCACGGCTCTCCGATTCGCCTTGGCTGACCACATGTTTGGACATATCGTATAAGCTTACAAACACCATTGCATTCTTCGTCATCTTTTCATCCATCGGTGTTCTTAATTAAAAAAGCATCCGGCAAGCATGCTTCATCTCGATTCTCCTGATTATGCTTACTTGCTCTGCGTCTTCTTGTCTTTACAATCATTTCAATGAAAAATGTACAGGTTGGTCCACCGTGATGGTTGACGGCGTGACATTTGTGTAGACGCGGGGACGTCTTCCTTGAAGGGTGATACGGGTGATGGCGTGATCTTCGATATACAAGTTCAAAGAACTCACCTCAGCCACGATGGATTTAAAGACGAGCACCGCGATCAGGTGAAGCCTGATGCATTCCAGCGGTACATGCTGATCGAGGAGGTCCGGAATCAATCGATCGGACACCTCATAGTCGGATGACATCCCATAAATGACTGAAGATGAATGACCGATTTTGACATGGCTTGGCACTTCTTTGTTGAACAGATAGTGGTCGATTCTCAGTTTGGCAATTTCATCAGGTGTGATACCATTGAACGAAGCGTTATCAAACATAGGATTCCCATGCTTATTATCACTGGAGACCAGCTTGAGATTGATTGTTTTTTCGCCCCCAACCACTTCGACATCCACTTCGTCTACACGCACAAATTCAGCCGAGTCCTCAATCGCGAGCGGTTGCTCCGTTCTCCACATCTGCTTGAGCACCTCCTCGATTCCTTTTGAGTTGGGTTTGGCCTCCAAGATCAAAATGTATGACTTGTCAGAACGATTGTAGCGATAGGAGAAGTAGCGTGCGTGTACACGTCCTAGTAGAAACCAATCTCCAGAGTTGTCGACCACTCGCTGCCCACCATCGAAGAGTGGTGCCGGTGACAGATTCGATCCGGCCTCTCTTGTCTTCACATTCTTGATGACGACGGGTGGACCGGAGAGCTTACCCTTCATGACAGGATGTTGATTTGGGAACTCGTTAGATAGTGCCTGACTGACATACGAATAGAGGTTGTAGATATCGACTTCCCCGCTCGAATTCGTCGCCCCACCTTCCAGACCACGGATCAAATGATCGGTGAAGGCGCCGTGTCCATCACGATCCCAGGCCGACTGATTTTCCGTGCACGCTGCGATGACAAACTTCCCAGATCCTTTGATTTCAAGCCCTCTGTCCATCAGACTGTCGATTGATCGCATGACCGCACCGCTATGGCATGTGTCAAAAAAGCTCAAGACCGTGCGCGCCGGCGTTCGGTCGATATGATCCCGGACGTCGGACATATTGATGCTCGTGTCTCCGATAGCATGACGATCTGCATCGTACGGAAGGAAATACGCACTGGTCTCGCTGAATCCCCCATGCCCCGCCCAATAGAGGAACAAGACGTCCTCTGGGGACGCCTCCTCAAAAAAGCTTCTCAGTGTATGTGTTAATATCGACTTGGTCGTCAAGTTCCCACTCAGAATCTGCACATCGGATTGTCGGAAGATGGCCGGCGCCTCCGTCAACAATCGATTGATTTCGCTGACATCGTTAAAAGTGTTCGGAAGAGCCGTTATCTCATGATTCCGTTGCTCGTTGACTGCGATTAATAGCGCTTTGTACAAACTTACCCCCTGCCTCTCTACTATTTACATATATTGTATTATACAATATACCACGCTCCCACAACGAGGCAAAGGCAACTTCTTATTGCGCTATTTGTTATACGAACAAACCTGTTCACTATTGCTTATTCAGTTAATCCGTCATGCATCCAAGGCCATCTTATGATCAAGTAACTGTCCGCTGGAACATGTTATTGGTAAGTCAACGTTACCTGAAGAAAATCTATTTTTTCTTCCCCGTCAGGGAGCCTTACCTACAGAGTTTGACTACATAATGATGTGACGATCGAACACAAACATAATTTCCTCACTTGCTGAATAGATACTACATATAGTCTTATCTCTACCATAATCCACCCTTATCATCTATATTTAGTTAAAAAGTTCTTTACTTGTTCGCTGAATCTGTGCTATTATGTTTAGCGTTGTCATTGACATATTGGTACCGGTCGAATATAGTATAAGTAATCAATGAGCAGGCTGGACTGACCAGCCAACAACGGCCCCTTACCTTTCGGTAAGGGGCCGTTTATTTTATACTAATCATATACTGCCTATGAAGGAGCACAAACATGTCAAAACCGGAAAAGGTCTTCAAGTCAACGACCGATCAACTGAAATTGCTACAAGAGCGCGGTCTGGTGATTGATGATCCGATATTCGCAGAAGAGGCCTTGACTCGAACGAGTTACTACGAAATCATCAATGGCTACAAAGACCTGTTCATCAACATAGACAGTGAAGAAGAGCAATTCGAATCCGGTACAACGTTCTCGGAAATCTATTACCTCTATGAACTCGATAACACCATCCGTTTCGCGATGCTGTCGGCGACCCTTTCCGCGGAGAACCTGTTACGTTCAGTCATAGCCTACGTGCTTGCCGAGAATCACGGTCATTCCATCAAGGACTATCAACATAACAGAAACTTCCGACAAGGGAAAAAAATGATTCGAGGGCGCGCCAAAGGGAAATTTGAGCGGGAACTATTGTTGCAGATTTTCTCCGAGGTCTATTACTCTACACATCAACCGATGACCTATTATCGGGAGACCTATCAGGATATGCCACCTTGGATCCTGGTAATCAGAAACACGGTCGGGGACGTGACGATATCCTGAGTTTTATCATCGCCCTGTCCTATCTACGAGACCGAGAAATCGAAGACCGATTCACCCGATCGGTCACCTCAGAGATACATGATTACTTAATCAGCTTCTCGAGGCACGAAGGGATGCTCTTGAGTCAGATGAACATCCCACCGTCATTATATAGAGAGTTGCTACATAGTTTAGAGTCAAGAAGATAAAAACCGGAAAGATTCGAACATGAAGCTTCCCGGTTTAATTTGTTCGTTCCGACGCAAGCGTTTATCTAACGGCCCATCAAGCCTTTTTTGTCGCCTGTTCACTTTCTGACGCGAATTACCAGTGCTAGCCGCTATGCTTCTAATGCCGAGTCCTTGCTCTTTAAGTTTCAGGATGGCCGAACAGCGTAGAATTAAAAGCCCTGCCTATGGTAATGTCACATCATCGGGTGTGAATATTAATCATGGAAGGCAATATAGAGAATGGTCGGGGCTATGGCATCGCTCGGTAATTTGTTTGTGATTATTCGGTAAAAATAAATCGCTTGACCGGTATATTTCGACGGCCGTAATCATCTATAGATAGTTTTCGAGAACGCAGTACAAGATTACTGGAATCACGCCATATCATGTGTCACAAGCTTACGTCACTATTTTCAAAATGGGTTCCATTCTCTATATTGAACATCATCGTTTTTTCTTTAGCACATTATTTAAATTTGAAAGCGAGTCGCTTGGATGGTTAGATGGCAAACTTTCGATTTTTCCAGGCTCAAGAATTTCTCGACACCTCAAGTCTTGAAAAATGAAATTTTTGTTGATGATTCATTCGAAGCAACACTTTATAAAGGTCCATATCGCCAGAGTTTTCAAAATCCCTCAAGCATTTCTCAAGTATCGTATAGATTACTAAAAGGTTTTCGACCTTGACTGCCAGGCAACCTTTATATGGAGATAAAACAGTCAACTGTTCTTCCCATAATCCATCGTATAGCATTTGAAATTCTTCTTTTGATAGTCTTTGAATTTCTTTTTTCTTATCATGAACTAAATATGCTGTTTCATGACCTGAATTGACTTTTGTCTTTTCAACTAACTGTCTTCTGTCGGGTACCAAATATAGTTGAGCATTCAATTCTTGCTTTTGAGAAAACAGGCGTGGACGGATTGTTAAATGTTCACCTGAGAGATAGGAGAGGACCTGGAGCACCATATCGTTAATTTTTTTCATCTTATCTGACAAGTCTTCTTTCAAGTCAAAAGATTGAAGAACCTTGAGAACCTCTCCAGCAAAAACATGATTATTAAAGTCAGTCAAAGGACTATCTTCACCTTCGATTCCAACGATGAATGCAACAGCACTTTGAATCTGCGAGTCTGTCTTCAAAAGCGTTATAAGTTTTTCCGGATTGTACAGTTCATATTTAATTTCATTCTGATGCATCAAAGATTCAAATGCTTCAGCCTGTTCAAACCCTAACTTGAAATTAAAGATAAATTTGAACGTAAACTCATCATATTTTACAGCGTGCTTGATCATCTCGCTCAAATCGTTTTCAATTTTTCTCATCTTTATATTCCAGCGAGTCGACTGTTCAGGACCATAAATTGAATAAAGAACCACTGATTTTTTATCATTCGATTCCCTTTTTATTATTAAACCATCAACTCCATCGTCTCTTTTCATACGTGTACCTATATAATTATTATTTTCCAGTCCTAAAATATACTGAACAAATGTTTCGAAATTATTGTCAGTCGCATACTCCAATTCTTTTTTAACACCATAGGTTCTTAGTATTTCTTGACCCATCAACTCTCTTCCCTTCAACTGATTCAATTTTCCGGGTATGAATCACTTATATAAATTTACTCTTTAAAGTATCACCCATAGATTTGAAACTCAAACCAAATACCTTCAGAAAAGTCCCTTTATTTTTGAAAATATATGAATGTATTACATAATTTTTCATGTATTATTATAGAGGAACATTGAACGTTTTACATATAAATACCGTATTCGGAGATCAATATTTTTTATTGATATTTAACTTATAATTTTTTAAAAGGATTGATGACATTGAGACTTGTTTATTTACTTAAGAAAAAATCTAAACATGAATTTGAAGAATACAAGTTCCACGACATCCTCGATATTTGCTATGATGAGCAATCAAATGAAGTCATATTATCTTCATTCAGCCCCGATGTTTTAAAAATCGAAAGCTACTTGTTGGGTAAACGTGAAAACATTAAAGGGATTGATGTGATCATCGGCGACAACGGTGCTGGTAAAACAACTTTGTTAAAAACGATACAAAGTTTTTTGGACTTTAGCCAGCACAAGTTTCTCTCAGATGGGCTTTTGGGTATCTTCTTCGACGATGAGACGAGGAGTATCTTCCATCATTCAGTGAACATAAAAGAGGAGATTAGAGTTTATGGCAGTGATGATGTAACCAATAGCAACGTAACTACTATAGAGCAAATCGAATTGAACGGATATGTGACTAAAAAAAGCATAATTTACATCACCGAGTCCATAGACAGAGGAGACTTTTTCGAGCTGGAATCCGCTTCCGTCTTCAATGGATCTACCGGTTCGACGATGAGAAGTTTATCCGATGAGCATTCAGAAAATTCCTCCATCACCAACCCTATCGCGCGTTATTTTTTGAACGAGACATCAAGACAACTAAAATTTATATATTTCTTTAATGAAAAGATTAAAGAGGGTGGGCATAACTTTACCCTTCCATTCAAATTACCTGATAGCCTTGAAATTAAAGTCGATAACAATAATGTGCATCGCTCTTTAGTTGAATTATTTTCTTCAAAGAACCACAAAGATACGAACGCTGTTGAAAAAGCCACTCGTAAAATCTCGAATAAAATTCAAGACACTTTCATCCTGAGACATAAAAAATTGACCTTATATACGATGACATATGAAAATGCAATGATAAATTTTCCTATACGAATTATTAGAGGACTTGGTTTTAAAATCAGACGAGAAAACTTTGGTCAACACGAGAAAAAAATTCGTTTCATTTTCAAATGTCTTCTCTGAACCAGATTTGGTAGATGAAAACTTGTTCAAATATATGACAAATCTCTACAGTGAGATATTTGATTACGATACATCAAGGAAAAATAACGTTATTACCCGCTATGAGGGAACTCTTGAGTGGATTCATGATGTTCTATACAGCTCGATGTCTGAAGATTCTTTCGAAGAGAGCAGATACGTACTATCTTTAAAGAATACCAACCTCAATACATTCCTCGATCTGTATGAAAACATATCGCCAAATCCGTTCCTAAATTTTTCTTGGGGGATGAGTGCCGGCGAGAGACACTTTTTAAACCTTTTTTCAATCTTATTACAGGCAAAAAACGGGCGAACTAAAGAAGATGAAAAAAGCGAGTTAAAGAACCATATTTGGCTTCTCGTGGATGAAGGTAATGCCTCGTTTCATCCAGAATGGCAAAGAAAGTACGTAGATTGGTTGTTACAATTGACTTCTTTAATTTTCGAAGATGAGAGGGTGCAAATAATTATGACCACACATTCCCCAATCATTTTATCTGACACTCCTCACCATAATGTCACTTACCTCAAGAAGATAGACCCGACAGAACAAACTTCGAATGAAAAAAATCAAGTCAGTAGGACGTTCGGGCAAAATATCTATAATTTATTTTCTAAATCTTTTGAAGTGGACAAAGTAATCGGAAGCCTAGCTGAAAAGATATTTATCGACATCGACAAAAATTTAGAAAAAATGGAAGAAATGATTTCAAAAAAAGAAAGGGTGACCCCCTTACCGAACGATAGATTGAACTCCATTCAATCTATCGTAGAGATAATTGGTGAAGAAATCATACGTGTAGATTTTCAAAATAGGATTTCCCAAATCATCTCAACCCCTCAAACAAACAAGGTCAGAGATTCTATAGAGCTATTTTCATCCATGAGCAGTGATGAGAAAAAATTGCTCATCAATTATATTATTTCCTCACACGATAAAGGTGGTGGCCAATCATGATAAGACTCACCTACAGTTCAGAAATAGAGAACCGCCATAATGAATATTTCAAAACATCCATTCTTCCTAAGTTGAGGACGCTTCAAATAAAGCCTTTCCAATTTGACCCGGTGCTGGATCAATCTTTTTTGAATCAAATTTCTTTTCGGGGAGACGGCGATGCTTTTAATGAAAGTCTAAAGGAGGAGCAGTGGGGACTCTACAATCTTGTTGAAAACAAGGTTGATTTGTTTTCAAAGGGCTCCCCGACCCTCTTAAGAGGACTACAAGACGAAATTACGTCCTCTTTTCCCTGGACTGTAAAACTGTTGGAGCCAGAACATAGAGATATTGCTAACTCATTCAGTACATATTTATATGAATTATTTCAATACGAAAATTTCAAGACAAAATCTTTGTACCATTATTACCGTGCAAAGGCACTACATAATACATCGGAAAACAAATACTCGGAAAATGTAAAAGTAGAAATCATTCGATTGTTGATTGATGATTTTCCAGAAATAGAGAAATTTAGAAATAAATTAGAGGCGGATGAGAATAAGAAAGCAAAAGCATTTGAGCGAATCTTCAATAAATTGACTGGAGTAAGTTTTACTCTAAAGGGTTTTAATTCATTGACTGTGTTTAATCATGAATGGAACGATTATTCGCTTATCATGGACGGTAAAATTACTGTCTGCCCTTATTGTAATCGCCAATACATAACTCCATTTCTTTCGAACAGTGGTAGAGTCAGGGCAGACATCGATCATTTTTATTCAAAGAAGCGTTATCCCTATTTCTCGATGTCTCTATATAACTTGATTCCTTCCTGCAAACAATGTAACCAGTCTTTAAAGGGTGAAAAACAGTTCCCGTTCGATGGGCTTCATCCTTTCGAACATAGTCTTCATGACTATTTCAGGTTCAAAGCAATCAAAAGCTATAGTCAAGACAACATAGAAATCGCTCTCGAGACCGTCAATCATCAGCCGAAGAATATCAAGGACTATCTAGAGATTTTTAAGCTGGGCCCACTATATAGTTACCATGACAATCATGCCAAAGAACTTGTAAAGAAAAGAAAGATTTACAATGAAAACTATCTAGAAGATTTACTCGAAAATGATTTTGCTGGAATTAAAAAATCGTTTAGAGATATTGATGACCTGAAAGGGTTTATTGTCGGCTACACTGTCGATTTGAATCTCCTTGGGAAAGAACCTTTAGCCAAGCTCAGACGAGACCTTGCCATACAGTTGGGCTTCTTAGACATACACGCCTCAAATTTCGATAGTATTGACGAAGATTTGATTGATGCTTTACAAAAACTCGTAGATTGAAATATCAAGGTACCCATATAGCAAACGAGACAAAAAGGATTTTCAAGTTAAAAAAAGCGCTGACATAAAATGCCCAGATATAGACCACGAATTTAACTAACGCACTAGCCTCATTTTTCTTTTTAATGATGTTTTTAGTAACACAATGTTATCACCGTACTTTAGTTGCTTTAATTGACATGGCCCATCCCTTTTCACTACATTATAAGCAATCAACTAGAAGGCTGGACTTACCAGTCGACAACGGCCCCTCTCTTTCGATAGGGCCGTTTATTTTATCCTGTTTATACCTGAACTATATCTATGAAGGACCTCATCCATGTCAAGACCAGAAAGGATATTCAAACCCACGACCTTTAAATTCGAACTTTTACAACAACGCGCACTAGGAAGTATACTAAGTTTTATCTAAAAAACGTAGAAGTGAATTTTTATTCTCAACTTCCATGAGCCACCCTATCTTTTTTAATTTGCATTCGTTGTTAAATTTGACCCAAAATTTTTAAACAATGTTTCGATTTCTCTTCATCAAGAATGCGTAAGCCTTGAAGCGATCTGCTCGCCTTTCCATAAATCTGTTTGGTCCATTCTGAATATTCTTCGTCCATGGGTCTTACGTCTTTTATGATATAGATATTCTTAAAATCATGGCTTTTCCAAAGTTCCATAGACAAATCTTCACTAATAATTTTCCCAACTATCGTCCCATATGCGATAAACTTCTGAGCGGAATAAAACATGACTATATCACCTTTTTGTATACGCTGAAATTTATTGAACGTCATATAGTTATTGCCATCTTGAACACCCCATACCGATACAAATCCACTTTCAATCAACTCCACTTCTTCGCGGACCGGTTCCAACCGCATATCTTTTGTACTGACAGGTGGAGATGAAACCTTTTCACTTAAGATACTGCTATAAAAATTTCTTAGATCACTTCCCACGGGTTGCCAGATTATCTGTTCCGTTTTTTTCTCAGTTATGACGTTTTCTACAGATGTATCCCCTACCAACCCCATCTCTTCAGGCGTGGGCAGTCTCATCTTCTCTGATAATAAATCAGGATTATCTATCTCAAGAACCTTCTTCAATTCATCTAATCTTTTATAAGGAATATTTTTTTTTCCGTCAATCCAGTCTTTTACACTAACTTCACTGACACCCAATTCTTTTGCTACATCTTTATTAGACAGCTTTTTTTGTAACATTAAAATTTTGAAAAACGTTAAACTTTCCATGGCTAAGTTCTCCTTTATCTAATGCAGGTTTTCTTCTTATTTAATGGCTAGTTTTTTCAACTACTCATCTTGATACTTTATCATTTTATAATTGAGTATAGTTTCACTCGAGTTCTTGTCAAATTTTTATAGATAGACAAAAAAAGCGGAGAATTACTCCCCGCCTCACCCTAAAAGCCCCTCGAGCTTCGTCCCGTTCAGCTCGCTCAGCCGCCTCAGCCCGCGAACGACGCCATC
>NZ_MRSV01000019.1 GCF_001909285.1 Exiguobacterium profundum | reverse complement strand
TCGCAGACCGTCTCGCCAAACTGGAAAAATGGCAAACTCACCTGATTAATCCTCATATCATTCTGTCTAAAGAGCCACAGGGCTTTATTGCTGACGCCACCATTAATACACCGAACGGACATCTGGTCGCCAGCGCAAAACACGAAGATATGTACACCGCTATTAATGAATTGATCAACAAGCTGGAACGGCAGCTCAATAAAGTGCAGCATAAAGGCGAAGCCCGTCGTGCCACCGCATCGGT
>NZ_MRSV01000018.1 GCF_001909285.1 Exiguobacterium profundum | reverse complement strand
GGCGGGTTTTGAAATCTTGCTGTCGGACGTATGCTTACAGAGCAGTTACGTTTGCAGCGGAAGGGCCTTTGGCACCGTTAGTGATTTCGAACTCTACGCGCTGACCTTCAGCCAGAGTTTTAAAACCATTGGTCTGGATTGCAGAGAAGTGTACGAACACGTCTTTGCTGCCATCTTCCGGAGTAATGAAACCGAATCCTTTGGATTCATTAAACCACTTAACGTTACCTTTAATCTTAGACATCAAAATTACCTTTACA
>NZ_MRSV01000017.1 GCF_001909285.1 Exiguobacterium profundum | reverse complement strand
AAAGGTAATACACTATGTCCGGTAAAATGACTGGTATCGTAAAATGGTTCAACGCTGACAAAGGCTTCGGCTTCATCACTCCTGACGATGGCTCTAAAGATGTGTTCGTACACTTCTCTGCTATCCAGAACGATGGTTACAAATCTCTGGACGAAGGTCAGAAAGTGTCCTTCACCATCGAAAGCGGCGCTAAAGGCCCGGCAGCTGGTAACGTAACCAGCCTGTAATCTCTGCTTAAAAGCACAGA
The DNA here is from genome assembly GCF_001909285.1 of Exiguobacterium profundum. GTDB lineage: Bacteria > Bacillota > Bacilli > Exiguobacteriales > Exiguobacteriaceae > Exiguobacterium > Exiguobacterium profundum. The sequence continues at coordinate 16 of NZ_MRSV01000017.1, read as the reverse complement.
ATCTAAGATCCCTGCC
>NZ_MRSV01000016.1 GCF_001909285.1 Exiguobacterium profundum | reverse complement strand
GCATCTGACTTGTAATCAGAGGGTCGAGGGTTCGAATCCTTTCGCCGGCACCATTTGATCTTTTTAAAAAGTCTACCGCTAGAAATTATACCTTGCCGGGGTGGCGGAATTGGTAGACGCACAGGACTTAAAATCCTGCGAGGGTTTCCTCGTGCCGGTTCAAGTCCGGCCCTCGGTACCATTAATATTTTCCCATGATGATTATTCGTCTCGCACCCTTAGCTCAGCTGGATAGAGCGTTAGACTACGAATCTAAAGGCCGGGAGTT
>NZ_MRSV01000015.1 GCF_001909285.1 Exiguobacterium profundum | reverse complement strand
GCTCCTGGATTTTACCTACCAGTTGGTCGCGTTTACCTTCGATAACGGTCATATCGTCATCGGTCAGTTTGCCCCATTGTTCTTTCATTTTACCTTTAAACTGTTTCCAGTTACCGCCGGCTTCGTCTTTATTCATCATCTTGTCCTCATCATTCGGTTAGGAATAGCAGGTGTTATTCGCCCAAATGCACTGCAATTTCTGCTGGACGTGCG
>NZ_MRSV01000014.1 GCF_001909285.1 Exiguobacterium profundum | reverse complement strand
GCGCACATCGCCCGATGTGATAGCTTCTTCCTGAAGCGTCCCTGGTCATCCAGACAACTTATCCTGTGACCTTACGGCCTGTTCATCCTGAACGTTTGCATCCTGCGCACATCGCCCGATGTGATAGCTTCTTCCTGAAGCGTCCCTGGTCATCCAGACCCGCCGAACATCCTGATCGGCTCTCGTTCTCCGTCCTGGAGGTGTCCTTTAACGCATCCTGCGCTTTCCACTTTGCTTCATCCTGAAGCCTTTCCTTGTAACACCATCCTGGCGTGTCCTGCCGAAGCGTCATCATCCTGACGTTCGCTTC
>NZ_MRSV01000012.1 GCF_001909285.1 Exiguobacterium profundum | reverse complement strand
AGACAAGATTTTGTACAAGTACAAAACCCCTGCTTATTCAAAACATAATCACACTTCAATACATATCCCACGTTGAATCCCATTTCTGCTCTTCATCATTTTCAGAGCTTAACTATGGAAATACTTAATGACCGCATTTGCAGTCGGTGCAGGTGCAGCTTGGACCGCACTTGCAGTCTCCCTCAGCTCCTGAGACGGCGAAGTTTTCGTAGCTCATCTCGGTCTCGATGATTTCAATGCCGAAGCTGTTTCCCTTCTTGACACAGTTGTTCTTGTCAGAGCAATCGCAGTTACCGCATGAAGACATGGTGAGATATTAAGGTTTTGGACGTTAAGAATGTACTGCAAAAGAAAGCTTTTAAGGAATGATTT
>NZ_MRSV01000011.1 GCF_001909285.1 Exiguobacterium profundum | reverse complement strand
GTCTGGCTTCAGTCAGGCTGCTAATAGGCTCTCCGTCTACAACCCCTTTCGAGCTCTCACGGGTTTCACTGGGTGAGTAGGCAATTTACCTTGAAAAAATTAGAGTGTTCAAAGCAGGCCTTGCTGGAATACATTAGCATGGAATAATGGAATAGGATTTTTGCCCTTTGTTGGTTTTAGGACAGAAATAATGATTAATAGGGACAGTGGGTGGTATTAGTATTTAATTGTCAGAGGTGAAATTCTTGGATTTATTAAAGACTAACTTATGCGAAAGCATTTACCAATGATGTTTTCATTAATCAAGAACGAAAGTTAGGGGATCAAAGACGATCAGATACCGTCGTAGTCTTAACTATAAACTATACCGACTCG
>NZ_MRSV01000010.1 GCF_001909285.1 Exiguobacterium profundum | reverse complement strand
AGGATTGGGTAATTTGCGCGCCTGCTGCCTTCCTTGGATGTGGTAGCCGTTTCTCAGGCTCCTTCTCCGGAATCGAACCCTAATTCTCCGTTACCCGTGATAGCAAGGGTAGTCCAATACACTACCTTCGAAAGCTGATAGGGCAGAAACTTGAACGATTTACCACGTTTACACGCGGTCAGCCAAGTTACTATGATTCACCATGTGATGGTTAAATCTAATAAATGCTACCATTCTTGCGTCCGGTATTTGCGCATGTATTAGCTCTAGAATTACCACGGTTATCCATGTAATGTGCACTATCGAATAAACTATAACTGTTTTAATGAGCCATTCGCAGTTTCACTGTATACTATTTATACTTAGACATGCATGGCTTAATCTTTAAGACA
>NZ_MRSV01000001.1:2621339-2832066 GCF_001909285.1 Exiguobacterium profundum | reverse complement strand
AGCGCCGAAAGTAGTTGGGGGATCTCCCCCTGTGAGGATAGGACGTTGCCAGGCAAACGGTGGTTCTGGAGCATTCGCTCAAGGGCCGCCGTTTTTTCATATCATCGATTCAGCTTAGTGGAAGAGAGGACGTAAGAAGCAATGGCTAAGAAGATCAAAGTATATGTCGAACCAAATGAAACGGTCAGTGAATGTTTAGATCGAATCAATGAAATGGGTTATCGTCCTATACGCCGTATTGAAAAGCCCGTCTTTGAGCAAACGGGAGCCAAAGATGAACCTGTCCATTCCCATCAATCGATTTTATTTGAATGCGTCTCTAAAGAATCCTAATGCCAAGTCGTCACACTATCTGTGTGACGGCTTTTTTATGTCTTTAACTAAATCAGGCGAGAATTCTCCCTCCTCTAAGCGCCTCGGGCCGTAGCCCGCGTAGGTGGGGGATGAATCGCCCAATCCAATAGTCTTCTCCTCCTGTGACAGATGTGACGAACAAAGGTTCGGGATTCCGTCAGATTCTTCCTCTCCCTCCGCGGGTATCGGATGAGGAGGACACATCACGATCTTCGTAGGGGAGGAGGGACGAACATGCTGAAAGGCTATAAATATAGGCTCCACCCGACGCCGGCACAGGAAGAGTTCCTCATCAAGACGATCGGCTGCGCACGGTTCATCTACAATAAGCTGCTCGAGGACCGCATCGCCATCCGCGAGGAGGCGAAGGCGGGGAACGGGACGAGACGGAAACCGGCGACACCCGCCTCCTACAAGCCCCTGTTCCCGTTTCTCGCCGAGGCGGACAGCCTCGCGCTCGCGAACGCGAAGCTGAACCTCGACGCCGCGTTCGCGAAGTTCTTCGCCGGGACGGGCGGCTTCCCGGTGTTCAAATCGAGACGGCGGTCGCGCGCGTCCTACACGACGAACAACCAGCACGGCACGATCCGCATCGAGGACGGCAAGGTGAGACTTCCTAAAATCGGCTTCGTGAAGTTCACACAACATCGTCCGTTCGATGGAATCATTAAGTCGGCGACGGTCTCGATGACGAGGACGGGCAAGTTCTTCATCTCCATCCTCGTCAATCAAGATGAGGAAAAGTGGATCCCAGTCAAGAGCAAGGTCGGGATTGATCTCGGCCTGGAGCACTTCGCCGTCATGACGAACGACGCGATGGTCTCGGAGAAGATCGACAACCCCCGACTCCTCCGGAAATCCGAAGCGAAGGTCAAGAAGGCACAACGCGCGCTGTCACGCAAGATGGCCGGGAGCCGGAACCGAGAGAAGGCCAGGCTGATCCTCGCCAAGAGACATGAGAAGATCGCCAACCAACGCAAGGACTTCCTTCACAAACTGTCGAGACGGATCGTTGANNNNGTGGAGACATTGAAGTCGAAGGACATGATGCAAAACCATAAGCTCGCCAAGTCCATCGGGGACGTCAGTTGGTACGAGTTCGTCCGTCAACTCGAGTACAAGTCAAACTTCTACGGACGGACGCTCATCAAGGCGGATCAATGGTTCGCATCTACGCAGATCTGTTCTTCTTGTGGCGAGAAAGGTCAGAGGAAGACGATGGATGTCCGTGAATGGACATGTGCCTGTGGCGCGCATCATGACCGTGACATGAACGCGAGCATCAACCTGTTGATGTTGGCAAACTAAAACGAATTCCTTCAGGGTGGGAACCACCCGACGAGCTTGGTAAACAATCGTGGCTAATAAAAGTACGGTCTTCCCAAGAAGCTCCCCCTTCAATTTGCGAAGCAAATAAGTGGCGAGTAGTTCACTTCTCTTGCAGCGACTTCTTCCAATGTTTCTCCGAGTTCCATCGATCCTCCTGGTAATCCCCAGTCAAGTGTATCCGATCGGAATTGCATCAGTACCTCTTTCTTTTGATTGATGACCAAAATGGTTGCTCCCACACTGATAATCGGACGATTCCCAATCACTTCCCGTAAACTTGCGATGTAACTCATCTAACTCCCCCTTTTCAATAGCATACATTACCGAAGATGATTATGCTGATAACGTCTAAAAAGCGAACGATAAATATTCAGACAATTAAAATGTTCGCAGTTTATTGACATGTTTTCAAAGAACAAGGTACGATAGGCGTGTGAGATAAGAAAAATAAATAGTGCTCCATATAATCGCAAGGAAATGGCTTGCAAGTTTCTACCTGATCACCGATTCTGATCAGACTATGGGGTGTAGCGGACGTGTATTTGTCATGCCTATACCCTAAACTGATTGTCGGTTTAGGGATTTCTTTTTGTAAGGGGGACATTGGGAATGAACGTAGCAGTTGGAGTAATCATGGGAAGTTCATCTGATTGGGAGACGATGAAACATACATGTGACGTGTTGGATGAATTACAGATTCCATATGAAAAACAAGTCGTATCAGCTCACCGTACACCAGACCTTATGTTCGAATATGCTGAAGAGGCACGAGGCAGAGGCATCCAAGTGATCATTGCGGGTGCTGGTGGGGCAGCCCACCTTCCTGGAATGGTCGCTGCGAAAACGACACTTCCTGTCATCGGTGTCCCGGTTCAGTCGAAAGCACTCAATGGAATGGATTCGCTCCTCTCCATTGTTCAGATGCCTGCAGGAGTTCCAGTAGCAACTGTTGCCATCGGAAAAGCGGGAGCAACGAATGCAGGGTTATTGGCTGCTCAAATCCTCAGCATCCACTCCACAGACATTACAAATCGACTTGATGCATTTCGTGAGAAGAAACAAGAGATGGCGATGCGAGGAACGGAGGAGTTGGTCTGATGAGAATCGGAATTTTAGGTGGAGGACAACTTGGACGGATGATGTCACTCAGTGCGAGTGCAATGGGATACACGACACTTTGTCTTGACCCGAACCCCAATGCACCGACTGCTCAAGTGGCAGATTCAATTGTTGCCTCATTTGATGATGTCGATGCCGCAAAAGAACTCGCTGCTCGTTCAGACGTTGTGACGTATGAATTTGAGAACATCGATACGGAAATGATTGCAGCCATCGAAGAAAAATGCCCACAAGGTATGGACGTGTTGAAGGCGACGCAACATCGCATCTTAGAGAAACAGATGATTGAATCAGCAGGACTACGTGTCGCACCGTATGTTTCGGTACGTACGGTTCGAGATGTACGGCAGGCATATGAGAAGCTCGGCTTACCATTTGTCATCAAAACGTGTCGCTTCGGTTATGACGGGAAAGGGCAGACGGTCATTCGGTCGGAACATGACCTTCAGACATTCGTTGAACATTTTGTCGAGCAGGAATATGTCGCCGAAGCTTGGTTGCCATTTGAAAAAGAAATTTCAGTCATTGTGACGAGAGGGTATGACGAAACGTCGACATTCCCAATCAGTGAAAACATTCATCACAACAACATCCTACATTTATCGATTGTACCGGCTCGCGTATCAAATGAGATTCAAGAGGATGCAAGACACCTCGCTCTCCAGCTTGCAGACCATATCGGCTTAATGGGAACGCTCGCTGTCGAGCTGTTCGTCATGGCGGATGGCCGTCTATATGTGAATGAGCTTGCGCCGCGTCCGCACAACTCCGGGCACTACACGATTGACGCTTGTGAAACCTCACAATTTGAACAACACATTCGAGCCGTGACCGGGATGCGCCTTGGACGGACGAGATTGACATCGCCTGTCGTCATGGTCAACCTTCTCGGCGAGCATATGCCACGACTTCATGTCAAAGCATTGCCATCGAATGTTAAACTACATCTGTATGGAAAAGATGAAGCGAAGACAGGTCGCAAAATGGGACATTTGAACGTCCTTGGTGACACGGTCGAAGAAGCGCTTCATACCATCGAACAACTGGCAATTTGGAAGGAGACCGTTTTATGATTTCACGCTACACCCGCCCAGAGATGGCAAACATTTGGACTGATCAAAACAAATTCGAGGCTTGGTTAAAAGTTGAACTTTATGCCTGTGAGGCTTGGAGTGAACTCGGTATCATCCCGAAAGAAGATGTACAAGTTCTTTGGGACAAGGCATCGTTCGATGTTGATCGCATTCTAGAGATTGAACAAGAGACACGTCATGATGTGATTGCGTTCACTCGTGCCGTTTCCGAGACACTCGGAGAAGAGAAAAAGTGGGTACATTACGGATTGACGTCGACGGATGTCGTCGACACGGCACTCTCGTACTTAATCAAACAGGCGAATGATCTTTTAGAAGCCGATTTAGATCGCTTCATCGGTATTCTCGCAGAAAAAGCGAAGGCACATAAGTATGACATCATGATGGGACGTACCCATGGCGTTCACGCGGAACCGACCACGTTCGGTCTGAAGCTCGCCCTCTGGTATGAAGAGATGAAACGAAACAAAAAACGCTTCATGGCAGCTCGCGAAACGATTGAATTCGGGAAGATGAGCGGAGCGGTTGGGACGTTTGCGAATATCGACCCGTTCATCGAGTCATACGTCTGTGACAAGCTCGGTATCCAAGCTGCACCGATTTCGACACAGACACTCCAACGTGACCGTCATGCCGAGTACATGTCAACACTCGCATTGATTGCCACATCGATTGAAAAGATGGCAACCGAGATTCGTGGACTTCAAAAAACAGAGACACGCGAAGTGGAAGAGTTCTTTGCGAAAGAACAAAAAGGGTCTTCTGCGATGCCGCATAAACGTAACCCAATCGGTTCTGAAAATATGACGGGTCTTGCACGCGTCATTCGCGGTCATATGATGACAGCATACGAGAATGTCCCACTCTGGCATGAACGTGACATCTCGCACTCATCAGCAGAACGAATCATCATTCCGGATGCGACGATTCTCCTCAACTACATGTTGAACCGTTTCGGTAACATCGTGAAGAACTTGACGGTCTTCCCGGACAACATGCGCCGCAATATGGACCGTACGTTCGGGATCATCTTCTCGCAACGGATCTTACTCGGTCTCATCGAGAAGGGCTGGTCACGTGAAGCAGCATACGACGCGGTTCAACCGAAAGCGATGCAGGCATGGGAAGAAGAGACGATGTTCCGTACATTGATTGAAGAGGACAAAGAGATGGGCGCACTCTTTACGAGTGAAGAGCTCGATGAGTTGTTCGACCCGCGTTATCACGTACGCCGTGTCGATACGATTTTTGAACGCTGTGGTTTGTAATCGTTGAGGGGCGACAAGCCCCTCTCACTTTTAAGGGGGAACGGTTCAGATGAAAGCAATTTATGAGGGCAAGGCGAAGGCGTTATTTGAGACAGAAGAAGCGGGTGTGCTTCGTGTGTACTATAAAGACGATGCGACAGCATTCAATGGAGAGAAGAAAGAGTCGATTGATGGGAAGGGGATTTTAAACAATGCCATCACGACCCAGTTGTTCGAATTGATGCATGACAACAAGATTCCGACGCACTTTATCAAACGAATCTCAGACCGGGAACAGTTGGTCCGTCGTGTCGACATCATTCCGTTAGAGGTGGTCGTCCGCAACGTCGCGGCCGGTAGTCTGGCGAAACGTCTCGGTTGGGAAGAAGGAAAACCGCTCCTCGCACCGATTGTCGAGTTTTATTATAAGGACGATGCGCTTGGGGACCCACTCCTCACGGAGGATCATATCAGATTATTGCAAGTTGCTACACACAAAGAAGTCGAAACATTGCGACAACTCGGGCTTTGGGTAAACGATGTCTTGCTCGATTTCTTTGGTCAACACGGCATCGACGTGATCGATTTCAAACTAGAGTTCGGGAAAGTGGATGGGACGATCATCTTGGCGGATGAAATCTCACCGGATACGTGCCGCCTTTGGGACAAAGAAACGAAACAAAAGCTTGATAAAGATGTATTCCGTCGCGATTTAGGTTCTTTGACTGAGACGTATGGACAATTGTTAACACGCATAGGGGGAAACGGAAAAAAAAAAAAGTAAACGTGTATGTGACATTACGTGAAAGTGTACTCGACCCACAAGGAGTTGCCGTAAAAGGCGGGCTCGAACATCTCGGATTCGCTGGAGTTGAATCGGTGCGTATCGGGAAAGTGATCGAGCTTCAAGTAGCGGACGACACGACAGAAAACATGGTCAAAGAGATGTGTGAGAAGTTACTCGTCAATACGGTCATTGAGAATTATGAAATCGAGATGGGGGTACTCGCATGAAGTTTGCGGTCATCGTCTTTCCAGGATCAAACTGTGACCTCGACATGTACCACGCGGTAAAAGATGTGCTCGGGGAAGAAGCGGAATACGTGTTCCATACAGAGACTTCACTTGAAGGATTCGATGGGGTCCTCTTACCAGGCGGTTTCTCATACGGAGACTACTTGCGCTGCGGGTCAATCGCCCAGTTTTCACCAATCATGGCTGAAGTGAAGCGTTTCGCGGAAGAAGGACGCCCGGTACTCGGGGTATGTAACGGATTCCAAGTGCTCGTCGAAGCGGGACTCCTTCCAGGCGTATTGATGCGAAACCGCGATTTGAAATTCATGTGTAAGACCGTCGACCTCGTCGTCGAAAACAACGAGACGATGTTCACAAGTGAGTACGCGGCACAGGAAACGATTCGTGTACCTATCGCACACGGTGAGGGCAACTACTACTGTGATGATGCGACACTTGCGGCATTGAAGGCAAATGGCCAGATTGCGTTCACCTATAAAGAGAACCCGAACGGATCGGTCGAAAACATCGCCGGCATCACGAACGAGGCAGGGAACGTACTCGGCATGATGCCACACCCGGAGCGTGCGGTCGAAGCGTTGCTCGGTGGGGAAGACGGTAAACGGTTATTCACGTCAATCGTAAAATGGGGGGCACGACATGTTACTTACAACTGAACCGACAGCTACACAAATCCGTGATGAACGGATCTATGCCACGATGGGATTATCGGACGACGAATACGCGCTCGTCGTCTCACTGCTTGGCCGGGAACCGAATTATACAGAGATTGGTCTCTTCTCGGTCATGTGGTCTGAACACTGTTCGTACAAAAACTCGAAACCGGTGCTCCGGAAGTTTCCGACAACCGGCAAGCACGTCTTACAAGGACCGGGAGAAGGGGCTGGAATCGTCGACATCGGAGACGGCCAAGCCGTCGCCTTTAAAATCGAGAGTCATAACCATCCATCCGCGATCGAGCCTTATCAAGGAGCGGCGACTGGGGTTGGCGGAATCATCCGTGACATCTTCTCGATGGGCGCCCGTCCGATTGCTTTATTGAACTCACTCCGTTTCGGAGATTTGAACGAATCACGTGTGAAACATTTATTCGGTCATGTCGTATCCGGCATCGCTGGATACGGGAACTGTGTCGGCATCCCGACTGTCGGTGGGGAAGTCGCCTTTGACCCGGCTTACTCAGGAAACCCACTCGTCAACGCAATGTGCGTCGGCTTCATCCGTCATGAAGACATTCAAAAAGGAATCGCGGAAGGTGTAGGGAACTCTGTCATGTACGTCGGAGCAACGACAGGACGTGACGGAATCCATGGTGCCACGTTCGCTTCTGAAGAACTCGGGGAAGACGCGGACGAGAAACGTCCAGCCGTCCAAGTCGGAGACCCGTTCATGGAGAAGCTCTTGATCGAAGCGTGTCTCGAAGTCATCAAGCACCCGGCGCTCGTCGGGATTCAAGACATGGGCGCAGCCGGATTGACGTCATCGTCAGCAGAGATGGCATCGAAAGCAGGGATGGGAATCGAGATGAATCTAGACCTCGTCCCACAACGTGAGACAGGCATGACACCTTACGAGATGATGCTATCGGAATCGCAAGAGCGGATGCTCCTCGTCGTCAAAGCTGGACATGAAGACGAAATCGAAGCAATCGTCACGAAGTGGGGACTTCATGCAGTCAAAGTCGGAGAAGTCATTGAAGAAAAAGTACTTCGTCTCGTTCACCAAGGTGAAGTCGCGGCGGAAGTCCCGGTCGATGCACTCGCCGAAGACGCTCCTGTCTATCATAAACCGTCTAAAGTCCCGGCATATTACGAAGCATTCCAAGCGATGGAGCCGGTCACACCAGTTGTCGAAGATGTGATGGCGACATGGAAAGACGTCCTTGCGATGCCGAGCATCGCCTCGAAACGTTGGGTGTATGAGCAATATGACCATATGGTACAAACGTCGACAGTCGTCGCACCGGGTAGTGATGCCGCAGTCATTCGCATTCGTGAGACGGAGAAGTCGCTCGCGATGACGACGGACTGCAACGCAAAATATGTCTATCTCGATCCACGTGTCGGTGGAGCCATCGCTGTCGCGGAGGCGGCGCGAAACATCGTCGCAAGTGGTGCAGAACCACTCGCTTTGACGGACTGCCTCAATTTCGGGAGCCCGGATAAACCGGAAGGGTTCTGGCAGCTCGATCAAGCCGTCGAAGGAATGGCAGAAGCGTGTCGTACGCTTGATACGCCGGTCATCGGTGGGAACGTATCGCTGTATAACGAATCGAACGGACAAGCCATCTACCCGACACCGGTCGTTGGAATGGTCGGACTCATCGAAAAACCAGAACATATTACGACATCGTTTGCGAAACAAGCGGGAGACGTCGTCTTCTTACTCGGTGAGACAAAAGCAGAATTTGGCGGAAGTGCCCTTCAAATGTTGCAAGACGGAAAAGTGAGCGGTCATGCACCGACACTCGACCTTGAAGAAGAACGTCAGACACAGAAGGTATTGCTTCACGCGATCCGTGAAGGTCTGGTCACGGCGGCACACGACGTGTCAGAAGGTGGTCTTGCGGCAGCGTTACCGGAACTGGTCTTTGGAACAGGGTTCGGCATGGACGTGACGATCGACACAGACCTTGTGACGGCACTATTTAGTGAATCCCAGTCACGTTTCCTCGTGACAGTAGACAAGGCACATGCCGAGTCATTCGCGCGCATGACGAACGGGACAGCAATCGGGACAGTGACAGAAGCCCCGACCCTTGTCGTTCGCGCAAGCGACCGCTTGATTGAAATGGACGTGAAAGAGTTGGAACGTGTATGGGAAGGAGCTATTCCATGTTATATGACATCCGAGGCATGAACGAGGAGTGCGGCGTCTTCGGTGTGTTCGGTCACATCGAAGCCTCACACCTTGCCTATTACGGACTGCACAGCTTGCAACACCGTGGCCAAGAAGGAACGGGGATCGTCACGGCAGACGGAGAACGTCTCCATGCGAAACGAGGACTCGGTCTCGTTACCGAGGTGTTCGATGAGACGTCACTCGACACACTCACGGGGAATCATGCGATTGGGCATGTCCGCTACTCAACGGCAGGCGGCAATACGTTAGAGAACGTTCAACCGCTCCATTTCAAGTCGTTGACTGGGGATTTGGCGATGGCGCATAACGGAAACCTCGTGAATGCGAACGAATTGAAACATATGCTCGAAGCGGAAGGCGCGATCTTCCAGACGACGTCCGACACGGAAGTCGTGGCTCACCTCATCAAGCGAAGTCGCGGCAATTCGTTGAAAGAACGAATCGCCGACAGCTTGGCTCGTCTCGTAGGAGCATTCGCTTTCCTATTCTTGACGGAAGATGCACTGTACGTCGGTGTCGACGTGCATGGGTTACGTCCATTGTCACTTGGACAAACCGAAGACGGGGCTTACGTGTTCGCTTCGGAAACGTGTGCGTTTGACGTCGTGGGGGCGACGTACGTACGAGATGTTGAACCAGGAGAATTGCTCATGGTCACGAATGAAGGGATCACGTCGGAGCGATTCAGTGAAGCGGCAGTCCGTGCCATGTGTTCAATGGAATACATCTACTTCTCAAGACCGGACTCCATCATCGATGGCATCAACGTGCATACGGCACGTAAGGCCATGGGGAAAAAGATGTTTGAAGAAGCACCGGTCGAAGCGGATGTCGTGACAGGTGTGCCGGATTCAAGTATTTCTGCGGCAATCGGCTATGCTGAGGCGAGCGGAATTCCTTACGAAATGGGACTCATTAAAAACCGTTACGTCGGACGGACGTTCATTCAACCGTCCCAGGAATTACGGGAGCGCGGCGTGAAGATGAAGTTGTCAGCGTTACGCGGTGTCGTAAACGGGAAACGCGTCATCATGGTCGATGATTCCATCGTCCGTGGAACGACGAGTCGCCGAATCGTCACGTTACTTCGAGAGGCAGGCGCGACAGAAGTGCATGTGCGCATCACGTCACCACCAATCAAACATCCGTGTTACTACGGAATCGATACATCCACCAAGGAAGAGTTAATTGCGGCAACCAAATCCATTGAAGAAATCAGAGAAGAGATTGGTGCCGATTCACTAGCGTTCCTCACATTGGATGGAACGGTCGAAGCCATCGATCGTCCATTTGAAGGAGCACTACGCGGGCAGTGTGCTGCATGCTTCACGGGACTTTATCCGACTGAACTTGCAGAACTCGTGACAGAGACAAAGGCTTAAGGGGGAAATGCAATGAGCGTTCGTTATGAACAAGCGGGTGTGAATTTAGAAGCAGGGTACGAGGCCGTATCCCGTATGAAACGTCATGTTGCTCGGACAATGCGTCCGGAAGTGATGACAGGACTCGGTAGTTTCGGAGCGATGATTGATCTCGGTTCGATGAACATGAAACACCCGATTCTCGTGAGCGGGACCGACGGGGTCGGGACGAAACTGAAATTGGCGTTCGCGCTCGACCAGCATGACACGATTGGAATCGACTGCGTCGCCATGTGCGTCAACGATTGTCTCGTGCATGGGGCAGAACCGCTCTATTTCCTCGACTATATTGCGACCGGAAAAGCAGAACCGGCTAAACTTGAGCGAATCGTCGCCGGTGTTGCGGAAGGATGTGTCCAAGCCGGCTGCGCCCTCGTCGGTGGCGAAACCGCTGAAATGCCGGGGATGTATCCGGATGGCGAATATGATATTGCTGGATTTGCAGTCGGTGTCGTGGAGAAAGAAAACTTGCTCGACGGTTCGACGATTCAGGATGGAGACGTTGTGCTCGGACTTGCATCTTCAGGCGTCCACTCGAATGGATTCTCGCTTGTACGTCATATTGTTGAATCACAAGGTCTTCATTATACGGATGAGATTGCGATGCTCGATACGACACTCGGGAACGCCTTGCTGTTGCCGACACGGATTTATGCCGAAGCGGCGAAAGCGGCGATTTCGACAGGGAAGGTTCAAGGGATGGCACACATCACAGGTGGTGGCTTCTATGAGAATGTTCCTCGCATGTTGCCAGAAGGTCTCGGCATCACGTTCGATGCCTCGAGTTGGCCGAGTCTTCCTGTATTCGACTGGCTCGAACAAGTCGGGAACATCTCGAAGCAAGAAATGTTCAACGTCTTCAATATGGGGATTGGTTATATGATCACGGTACGTCCTGAAGACGTGGAACTCGTCGAAGCGGCGCTTGAACGTGTCGGGGAGACCGCGCACCGAATCGGGAAAGTCGAGAGTCGTCCAGGCATCCGGATTTCAGGAGTGGATCAATGAAACGATTTGCTATCTTTGCGTCAGGATCGGGAAGTAACGCCGAAGCGATTTGGCAAGCAATCACCGATGGTCATTTGTCTGCTGAATGTGTGTTGCTCGTGACGGACAAACCAGAAGCTGCTGTTCTCGATCGAGCGGAGCGTCACGGGATTCCGAGTTTTTCGTTTACACCGAAGGCGTACGCGTCAAAAGAAGAGTTCGAGGAAGAAATTCTCGTCCTTCTCCGTACGCTTCGTGTAGACTATATCGTGTTGGCGGGGTATATGCGCTTGATCGGAAATGTGTTACTATCCGCATATCCGAACCGTATTCTAAACATTCATCCATCGCTTTTACCCGCTTTTCCAGGTAAAGACGCGATCGGACAGGCGCTTGACGCCAACGTACCGACGAGTGGTGTAACCGTTCATTATGTGGATGCGGGGATGGACACGGGTCCGATCATCGCACAGGCGTCCGTCGAGATTGAAGGGTGTGACCGCACCGAGGCGACACGTCGTATTCAGACGATCGAGCACCAACTGTATCCGCGCGTATTACAACAAGTGTTGAATCAACAGGAGGTTTTCAAGTGAGAGCATTATTAAGTGTTTCTGATAAAACGGGAATTGTCGAACTCGCAACCGTCTTGCATGAGGCGGGCATCGAGCTCATCTCAACAGGTGGGACCGAGGCGGCGCTTGAGCAGGCGGGATTACCAGTCAAAAACATTTCAGAAGTGACATCGTTCCCTGAAATGTTAGACGGCCGTGTCAAAACGTTGCACCCACTCGTTCACGGGGGATTGCTCGGACGTCGCGACCTTGATACGCATGTCGCACAAATGAAAGATCATCACATCGAACCAATCGATTATGTGGTCGTCAATCTGTATCCGTTCAAAGAGACGATTGCAAAAGAAAATACGACATACGAAGAAGCGATTGAAAACATTGATATCGGTGGACCGAGCATGTTGCGTTCAGCTGCGAAAAACCATGCGAGTGTCACCGTCGTCGTGGACCCGAGTGATTACACACTCGTCGCTGATGAAGTACGTGGAGGTGGTACATCGTTTGAAACACGTCAACGTCTCGCGACGAAAGCGTTCCGACATACGGCTGCCTATGACGCATTAATTGCCGACTACTTAGGTCGTCAAATCGGCGAAACGTTCCCAGAGCAGTTGACGGTCACGTATGAAAAGGTTCAAGACCTTCGTTATGGAGAGAACCCACACCAACAAGCGGCGTTTTATAAGACACCGTTATATGACGGGATGACACTTGCGAATGCGACACAGCTTCACGGGAAAGAGCTCTCGTATAACAATATTCAAGATACGAATGCAGCACTTGAAGCACTCAGTGAATTGACTGAGCCGGCGGCAGTCGTCGTCAAGCACATGAACCCATGCGGCGTTGCAGTCGGACGGACGATTTCTCAAGCGTTCGAACGTGCCCATGCTGCCGACCCGGTCTCCATCTTTGGTGGAATCGTCGCCTTAAACCGTGAAGTCGATCTCGAAACGGCGGATGCCCTTCGCAACATCTTTTTAGAGATCATCATTGCTCCATCCTTTAGTGAGACAGCACTTGACCGATTGAAAGAGAAAAAGAATCTTCGTTTGTTGACGTTAGATATGGGACAGATGACAGGCATGCGCCTCACGGCTGTCGCGGGAGGATTGCTCGTACAAGACGGGGATGACATGACACTCGATGATGCCTCATGCCAAATCGTGACGGATCGTCGTCCGACAGCATCAGAATGGGAAGATTTGAAGCTTGCATGGCGTGTCGTCAAGCATGTCAAATCGAACGCCATCGTCGTCGCAAAAGACGAAACGACGATTGGAATCGGTGCCGGACAGATGAACCGCGTCGGTGCAGCAAAAATCGCTTTCGAACAAGCTGGAGAACGCGCGACAGGCGCGGCTCTCGGAAGTGATGCCTTCTTCCCGATGGCAGATACGGTCGAAGCGGCAGCGGCAGCGGGAATCACGGCCATCATCCAACCGGGTGGGTCGATTCGCGATGCCGAATCGATTGAAGCGGCAAATCGCCATGGTATCACGATGGTATTCACATCAGTCAGACATTTCAAACACTGAGAGGGGTTTGCGTCATGAACGTATTGGTCATCGGTCGAGGAGGACGCGAGCATGCGCTCGCGTGGAAGTTGAAACAAGATGGGCATCACGTCTTCGTTGCACCGGGCAACGACTTCATGGAAGGGATGACGTGTGTGTCGATCCATGAAACAGACGTGGAGGCGCTCGCCCATTTCGCAGAAGAGAACGAGATCGAATGGACGATTGTCGGACCGGAGTCGTCGCTAATGGCAGGAGTCGTGGATACGTTCCGCAACAAAGGACTGAACATCTTTGGACCGACGAAAGCAGCTGCCTTACTCGAAGGAAGCAAGGCGTTCGCAAAGGAAATCATGATGGAAGCCGGGATTCCGACAGCGGAATACGAGGCGTTCACAGAAGCGGAATCGGCGCTTGCCTATATCGAGAAGCTAGGGGCACCACTCGTCGTCAAGGCGGACGGGTTGGCTGCCGGTAAAGGCGTCACGGTTGCATTCACGGTCGAAGAGGCGGAAGCTGCCGTACGTGATATTTTCACGACGGATAAATTTGGGCAACAGTCACAAGTCGTCATCGAAGAGTTCCTCGATGGGGAAGAGTTTTCGCTCATGGCGTTCGTCTCGGGAGAGCGTGTCATTCCGATGATCACCTCGCAAGATCATAAACGTGCCTATGACGGCGACAGGGGACCGAACACGGGTGGTATGGGCGCTTATAGCCCGATGCCACATCTTTCAAAGGACGTGTATGAGGAATCGGTGAAGACCGTATTAGAACCACTCGCGCAGACGATGGTCAAACGAGGCACTCCATTTGAAGGATTCTTGTACGCCGGTCTCATCTTGACTGCGAATGGACCAAAAGTCATCGAATTCAATGCACGCTTCGGTGACCCGGAAACGGAGGTCATTCTACCGAACTTAAAATCGCCGCTCCTTGACGTGATTGAAGCGGTCGTTCGTCAAGAACCGTATCTGATTGAATGGGTCGGTGGATATACGATGGGTGTCGTCATTGCGGCCGAAGGGTATCCGGACCGACCGATCACGGGCCAGGTGTTATCAGGATTTGAGTCGCTTCCGAAAGATGTGCTGGTCTTCCATGCCGGCACGACAAAGAAGGGTGATCAAGTCGTAGGGAGCGGAGGTCGTCTACTTGTTGTGACGGCGACGAAGCCGAGACTGCTTGAGGCGAAAACGGCTGTGTATGCGGCGATTTCACAACTCGATTTACCTGAGACGTTCCACCGAACGGACATCGGGTCACGGGCGTTCACGCAGATTATTTGAAGGATGGGTCAACCCATCCTTTTTTTCATGCGAAAAAAAGGAAATGCCGATATCCTGTTCTACAATAATAAAGTAGCTGGAAGAAGGAGGGTGGTCGGCCTGCGTGTTCAAACAAAATTATTTATTGCGATAGCCGTGAACATCGTACTCTTCATCGGTGTCATTTTATTCGTCATCAAACCGTATTTTGTAGAGAAAAGTATTGAACAGGATAGGGCGATGACCCGCGATCAAATCGAAAGTGTGTCAGAAGTGTTCGCCAATCACCGACTCATGCTCGAACGGATTCTTGTCGATTGGTCAGTCTGGACGAACGCCTATGATTTTGTTCAAAATCAGAATGAAACATTCATTGAAAATAACATGGGGGAAGAGACACTCGAAAACTTGGGGGTCGGCGCAATGATTTTCCTCGACCGTGATCGAGAGGTCGTCTACTCGGAGTTTACTCAATTTTATGAATTAGATCGTGAAGAGGACAAAGAGACATTTACGAACGACTTGATCCGTTACGTCAACTCGTCAGGAATCAAACAAAGTGCGGTGTATGGCACCGATTTCGGTCCAGTCGTCTTCATGAGTCATCCGATTTTGAGAAGTGATGGGACAGGAAAGCCGGGTGGGACGCTCGTACTCATTCAAAAAATCGGTCCAGACTTCATGGCCGCGATGAGTGCCCAAGCAAAAACGAAATTATCGATCAGTCCTCTTTCACACCGGCAGTTGACGGTCGATGAAGACAATCAATTTGCACGTGTCTCGTTACCGCTTCAATCCGTCTATCAAGATGCGAACTGGGAACTCAACTTCTCGGTGAAACGAACGTACTATACCAATACACAGACCATGTTAGAAACGGGGATGCTAGGGCTGCTTGTGCTCGGTCTTGGTCTATTGTTGACACTGTTTTGGTCGGTGAATCAAATTGTCACGAAACGATTGATGGGCATCGTCAACGAACTCAAATGGATCACGAAAGAACGGAATAGTCGGTTACGGATTCAGTTGCATCCAAATCAACAAGACGAGATTGAAGAGATGGCGATCAGCATGAACGAGGTGCTCGATGCACTCGAACAGACACAAAAAGAATCGTTGACGCGTGCCTTCCGAGATTCTTTGACCCGTCTTCCGAACCGCTTGGCAGTCGAAGAGATGTTCGTGAGCTTACCGGACACGACCCGATCGATTGGAGTGATGGGAATCGATCTCGACAACTTCCGCCGGATCAACGATCAATTTGGTCAGCGTACGGGAGATGCGATGCTGACGTTCTTTGCCTCTCGTTTGATGTTTTATAAAGAGGATGGCTTCGTTGCAAGAACCGGAGCGGACGAGTTCATCTTGATTCATTCGGAATGGACGACCAAGGAGCTCATGATTATCGCGAATCAATTAGTGAAAGATTTGCGCGAATGGGGTTTGAAGCAAGGGATGAACCATTTGACCTTAAGTATCGGCATCGACGAATTGACAGGACCCACGCATCATTCCTATGAGGTGATGATGGCGCGACTCGATGTCGTCTTACACGAAGCCAAAGCATCCGGGAAAGATCAGATTCTTTCCTATCATGAGATTGAAGATGGGAGTCACTACTTGCAAGCGCTCGAGATGGAACGTGATTTACGTCATGCGTTGCGTCATGATGAGTTCGAACTCTATTACCAACCAATCGTCTCTCCGCAGCCGTTTCAAGTAAGAGGAGTCGAGGCGTTGATTCGCTGGCACCATCCACAGAAAGGGTTCGTTTCTCCCGGTGTGTTCATTCCGGTTGCGGAGCAACTCGGGCTCATCTCAGATGTGGGACGCTGGGTGCTTGTGCGCGCCATCACTGAGATTCAAGAGTACGCAGAGCGGTTTGATTTGTTTTTATCGATCAACGTATCGAAACGTCAGATTTTAGACGACTCGTTTTTAGAAGCGTTGTAGGAGACGCTCGCTAAGACAGGATTTCCCCCACACCGGTTGCATGTGGAAATCACAGAGAGTGAGGTCGGTGGGAATGTGTATGAACTTCAACAGTTCATTCAAGCGTTAAAGGCCATCGGGGTCAAAATATCACTCGATGACTTCGGTGTCGGGACATCGTCACTTTCATACCTGCAATCCCTGCGTCTCGACATCGTTAAAATCGATCAGAACTTCGTGAAAGGGATTCCGGAGAATAAGTTTGACCGCGCGCTGTTAGAAGGGCTGTATCAAACTTTCCAAACGCTTGGACTCGAGATCGTCACGGAAGGGGTCGAGCGACCGGAACAGCTTGCGTTCGTATTAGAATATAGTGGTTCGCTCATTCAAGGTTATCATTACAGTAAACCGATTCCGGTCGATCAATTGCACCTGTACTTACGAAAAACGGTCATGACTCAAATTTGATGTAGGCGACTCTTCATAGGGAGAGTCGTCTTTTTTTGTGAAAAATTTATGTGAAATTTGTTACAATAGGGAACATAACTTGCGACCCATTCAGAGAAAAGGTAAACTTGAAACAGGGAAAGAAAACGCTTTCAAAACTATTTTTTAATAGCTTTTCAAGGGAAAAGGGAGGATTGGGTTCGATGCCAACAAAAAGAACGGCGCGGGCACCGTGGTCTAAAGTGATGATTCGTTCACAACTTGAAGTCGTAGATCGATTGCGACCACCTTCGCTCGTCTTACAAAACGCAACGTATTTGAACGTTTACGTAAAACAATGGAGAACCGCGAATATTTGGATTGAGGGAGATCGCATCGTGTATGTCGGTCCAGACTTACCAGAATCAGCGGTCGAAACGGTCGATGTGACAGGAAAGTATATTGTACCTGGGTATATCGAGCCTCACGCTCATCCGTTTCAATTATACAATCCGGCGACGTTGTCAAAATATGCAGGAGAGCGTGGAACGACGACGCTAGTCAATGACAACATGCTGCTTTTTTTACAAGAGAAAGAGCAAGCGTTTGCGCAGCTCGATGCGATTCAGCAATTACCGACGAGTACGTATTGGTGGGCACGATTGGATACGCAAACGGAGCTGGACCGAGAGAGCGTGGCTGTCGACTCGGAACGCATTCACGAGTGGTTTAACCATCCGGACGTCGTCATGGCAGGTGAATTGACGGCATGGCCACGCGCCTTGAAGGGCGATGATGAGATGCTTCAGTGGATGCTTGACGCTGAGACGTGCGGTTTACCGGTCGAGGGACATTTTCCGGGGGCGTCGCCGAAGACATTGACTAAAATGGCGTTGATGGGAGTACACAGCGACCATGAGGCGATGACGGCGGAAGAGGCGTTCAATCGATTGGAACTAGGTTATACGACGACGCTTCGACATTCCTCGATTCGTCCGGACCTGCCGGAGATGATT
Organism: Exiguobacterium profundum; assembly: GCF_001909285.1. Taxonomy (GTDB): domain Bacteria; phylum Bacillota; class Bacilli; order Exiguobacteriales; family Exiguobacteriaceae; genus Exiguobacterium; species Exiguobacterium profundum. Next base: position 2,813,884 of record NZ_MRSV01000001.1, on the reverse strand, counting down.
CGTGACCTATTGGCGAATGGATTGACGGCGTTCGACCATCTCATGGTGACGACGGACGGTTCGACACCGGGCTTTTATGAGGACGGCATGCAGGATGCTCTCGTCCGCATTTTGATCGAAGCGGGATTACCGGCCATCGAAGCCTACCGGATTGTCTCTCATAACGTGGCTCGTCATTTTGACCTCGATCATATTTTAGGTGCAATTGCGCCAGGCCGCATCGCGCATTTGAACATTCTAGATGCCATCGAGGAACCGCGTCCGACGGCCGTGATCGCGAAAGGGCAATGGATTTATCGTGATGAAGTATCGCTTTTCCCGAACGAATTAGTGGAAGCAGTCCTCGACATGATGCCGTCGACAGACGTTTCAATCGAGCTTACGCCACAAGACTTGTCCTTCAGCATGCCGGTCGGACTCGACATGATCAACTCGGTCATCATGAAGCTGTTTAAAATTACGCATGACACGGGTCAAGATGAATTACCGCGTGATGGAGACGAATCGTTTCTCATGTTGCTTGATAAAGAAGGGAAATGGCGATTGAACACAGTCCTGAAAGGATTCGCTCGAGATTTTGGTGGACTTGTCAGTTCGTACTCGATTAGTGGGGACTACTTGATTCTAGGAAAATGTAAACAAGATATGTTACAGGCGTTCAAACGAATGAACGAACTTGGAGGCGGGATTGTCCTCGTAGACCAGGGCGAAATTGTTGCGGAGATTCCGTTGCCACTCTGTGGGATGACGTCGACGGAGCCACTTGAAGTGCTCATCGGTCAAGAGAAACAGCTGCGAGACGAGCTCATGGCGAGGGGCTATCAGTTCGAAGACCCGATCTATACATTACTATTTTTAGCGTCTACCCATTTGCCGTATGTTCGGGCGACACCTCTCGGCATTTACGAAGTCATGAAGAAACAAGTACTATTTCCTGCGATTTTGCGATGAATAGTTGAGTCCAAGGCGCCCCTGCTTTAGAATGATAAAGAAGTATGAGTAGAGAGGATGCTTGCGGATGCAACTCGATAAATTACGAGGTCGAGAGCTTGATCAATTGTTTGAAGCGATTTTGAAGCTCGAGACACTCGAAGACTGTTATCAATTATTCGAAGATTTAGCGACTGTTAATGAAATTCAAGCACTTGCGCAACGACTTGAAGTGGCGCGGCAAATTCGTGAAGGAAACACGTATCATAAAATTGAGGATGCGACAGGCGCCTCAACGGCCACGATTTCACGTGTGAAGCGATGCTTGAACTATGGGACAGGCGGATACGATCTCGCTCTTGAACGTCTACAACAAACAAAAGGTGACTCGTAAGAGTCATCTTGTTTTTGATGGAGGGGAGGGGCGAGATGCAACAGAAATTCATGAAACAGAACTTACAATTGTTCTTTCGAAATTTAACACCGGTTCAAACACTCGTATTAATTTATAGTGCGGCAGCGATTTTATCAGTTTTGCTTCTCGCCTTACCAATCGCCCACAAGCCCGGAGTGACGATCACATTTACCGATCTTGTCTTCTTTGCGGTGAGCTGTGTCAGTGTCACCGGTCTGACACCGATTGTAGTCACCGATACCTTCTCCACGTTCGGCTTATTTATCATCCTGTTCATCGTCCAAGTGAGCGGTGTCGGATTGATCAGTTTGCACGTCATCATGTGGATCTTACTTGGGAAACGAATTGGGTTTAGGGAAAGACAACTAATTTTACGCGACCAAAACCAGACGTCGATGTCTGGTATCGTCAAATACATCACGGAAATCGTCATCACCGTAATCGCCATTGAAGCGGTCGGTGCCGTCTTGCTCGGGGTCCATTACTTAAATTATTTTGATACCGCCGGAGAAGCCTTCTTGCAAGGATTGTTCGGGTCGGTCAGTGCGACGACGAATGCCGGGTTTGACATTACGGGAAGTTCGCTCGCACCATTCCGTGAGGACCCGTTCGTCATCTTTACACAAATCGCGCTCATGACCGGTGGTGCCATCGGATTCCCGGTGCTTGTAGAAATTCGAACGTACTTGGTGAGCCGAATCACTCGAAAACGTCATACGTTCCCAAGTCGATTCTCTTTGTTCACGAAATTGACGGTTTCAACCTTCTTTATTTTGATTGCTGTCGGTACGGTCGGCTTGTTCATCTTTGAATACAACAATGCCTTTAAAGACTTGCCGCTCTGGTTGGCACTTTCGGATTCGTTGTTCCAATCCGTGACGACACGAAATGGTGGTCTATCGACGGTAGATGTCAATCTATTCTCTGAAGCGAGCATGTTGCTTCTGTCCATCCTTATGTTCATCGGGGCGTCTCCATCGTCTGTCGGTGGGGGGATTCGGACGACGACGTTTGCTGTAGCCGTTCTCGCTGTCATCGCCTTCATTCGCGGGGACTCGTCCATTAAAATTTTCGGTCGTGAAATCGTCCTTGAAGATATTTGGAAAGCGTTCGTGATCATTACGGTCTCGCTTGCCGTGTTACTATCAGGTGTCATGGTCATGGCTTATTTTGAGGATGCTTCGTTGACACGAATCTTATTCGAGGCGTGTTCTGCGTTCGGGACGACGGGCCTATCCGTCGGATTGTCCTCCGAATTTAGTAACGTTGGAAAATGGGTGTTGACGATTCTCATGTTCATCGGTCGGATCGGCGTCATCGCCTTCATTCTCATCCTGCAACGGAGACAACCGAAGCGGATGTATAACTATCCGAAAGAATCAATCATCTTAGGATAAGGAGATTGTCATATGAAAGCATTTTGGATCAACTTCGGATACGTCTTTATTGTTCCGGTTCTTCCGTTTATCGCCATCGTCAATGGAACGGCACTCTGTTCACCGGACTCGCCGCTCCTTGACATACCGGTGCTCGGATTCTTTTTAGCGAATCCGCTCTGGTTCGTCCCCGTTTACGGTCTATTCGCCTTGCTTGTTGCGAAATGGTTGACGGATCGGGAACGGAATCGTACGGCACGTTCGTGACTTGCTTCGGCAAGTCTTTTTTTGTTGGGGAGTTGCACGGGAGGAAAAAAATCGATACACTAGAGAAGGATTCGATAGGAGGGAATGAGTTGGAATTTCAGACGTGGCGACATGTGTTTAAACTAGATCCGAATAAGGAACTCACAGATGAGGCGCTCGAGGCCCTCATCCATTCTGGGACCGACGCCTTTTTGATTGGAGGGACGGATGGAGTTGATGCAGAGAATACATTTGCGCTATATGCGAGAGTCCGAGATGCCGGGATTCCAATCGCACTTGAGATTAGTCATCCTAGTCAAGTCATCCACGGATTCAATCATTACTTCGTGCCCACCGTGCTGAATGCAGGAACTCCGGAATGGATCATTGGACATCATGCTCGTGCGTTTGAACGATACGGCCATTTCTTTGATGCCCGTCTTGTAACGGCTCAAGGGTATCTCGTCTTGAACCCGGACGCGAAAGTCGCTGACGTGACGGAAGCACGATGCGATTTGACGATCGAAGAGTCCGTGGCATACGCGGAAGTTGGACATCACTTGTTCCGTCTTCCCTCGCTCTATATCGAATATAGTGGACGACTCGGGAATCCTGATGTCGTCAAAGAGATTCGTTTGGCGTTACCTGATGCACATCTCTTTTACGGTGGTGGCATCGAGGGAGAAGAGACGGCACGATTAATGGGTGCACATGTCGACACGATTGTTGTCGGCAATATCATTTATGAAGACTTAGCTGGAGCACTTGCGACTGTAGGAGCACTCCGATAAAATAAGAACAAACGTTTGGAACAAGGAAGGAAACAATTATGTATAATCTTAGCGAAGAATTAGTCAAAGGGATGAACCCGGAACAAGCAGAAGCGGTGAAGCATACGGATGGCCCGCTGTTGATTATGGCGGGTGCAGGGTCTGGGAAGACTCGTGTCTTGACCCATCGTGTCGCCTATTTGATGGCGGCGAAGCAAGTGGCACCGTGGAACATTTTAGCGATCACGTTCACGAATAAGGCAGCACGAGAAATGAAAGATCGGATTGCGCGTCTTGTGGGTGGTGTCGCCGAGGACATTTGGATTTCTACATTCCACTCCATGTGTGTCCGGATTTTACGACGTGATATCGATCGCATCCGCTATGACCGGAGCTTTTCTATTTTAGATGCCTCAGATCAATTGACAGCGATCAAACAGGTGTTGAAAGAATTGAACCTCGACCCGAAGAAGTACGAACCGCGTACCCTTCTCGGGATGATTTCAAATCATAAAAATGAGCTGCGTACGGCGAAAGATGCGGCTGCCCTCGTTGGGAACAATCCGTACGAGCGAATCATCTCGGACGTCTACACAGCGTATGAGAAAAAGTTGAAACAAAATAATGTTCTCGACTTTGACGATTTGATTATGAAGACGATTCACTTATTCCAAGAAGCGCCGGATGTGTTGGCGTTCTATCAGAAAAAATTTAAGTACATCCATGTCGATGAGTATCAGGATACGAACCGTGCCCAATATACACTCGTCAAACTTCTCGCGCAGGCACATGAGAATTTGTGTGTCGTGGGGGACTCGGATCAGTCCATTTATCGTTGGCGCGGTGCCGACATCGCCAACATCTTGACGTTCGAGAAAGATTATCCGAGCGCACATGTCATCTTGCTCGAACAAAACTATCGTTCGACGAAACGGATTTTGGAGGCGGCGAACGGTGTCATCCAAAACAACGCTTCCCGCAAAGATAAGAACTTGTGGACTGAAAATGACGAAGGAGAGAAACTGTTACTCCATGTCGCATCGGACGATCGCGACGAAGCGTTCTTCATCATGAACCAGATGAAAGAGCTGAAGATGGAAGGGATGGACTACGGACAGATGGCGGTCCTTTATCGGACGAACGCTCAATCACGTGGACTCGAGGAGATGCTCCTCAAGTCGAACATCCCATACAAAATGGTCGGCGGGACGAAGTTCTATGAGCGAAAAGAGATCAAGGACGTCCTCGCATACTTGCGATTGATTGCCAACCCGGATGAGGACATCTCGTTCGTTCGCGTCGTCAATGAGCCGAAACGCGGAATCGGTGCCGCGACGATTGATAAACTAGGTGACTTTGCAGATATGCAAGGCGTCTCACTTATGGATGCGATTCGTGACATCGAATTGTCAGGCATCGCCCCACGCACTGCGACGAAACTCGCGGAATTCCGCCAAATGATGCTGGATTTACGGCAGATGGCGGACTACCTCTCCATTTCAGAACTCGTTGAGGAAGTGTTGAAGAAGACAGGTTATGAAGAGATGCTCAAAATCGAAAAGACGCTTGAGGCGGAAAGTCGACTTGAGAACTTGCAAGAGTTCTTGTCGGTCGCCCAAAACTTTGAGAAAGAGAGCGATGAACAGACACTTGTCGCCTTCCTCACAGATTTGACGCTCGTCTCAGACCTCGATTCACTTGATGAGGTCGATGAGTCACATCAAGTCACCCTGATGACGTTGCACTCGGCGAAGGGACTTGAATTCCCGGTCGTCTTCCTGATTGGAATGGAAGAAGGGCTCTTCCCGCACAGCCGTGCCTTGAATGACGAGGAAGAGATGGAAGAAGAACGTCGTCTCGCGTATGTCGGGATCACCCGTGCCGAGAAGCGTCTCTATTTGACACGTGCTCAGTCACGAATGCTATACGGTCGCTTCCAAAACAACCCAGAGTCGAGATTCTTGCATGAGTTGCCGGAAACGTTGTTAGAGCGGTCCGGTAAGGCGAGAAAACCAATGCCATGGAACCCGGTCGAGTCACCAGGGAAGTTACCAGTGAATGGCTTTAGTTCGAAACCGAAGCCGAAACTCGCCCAATCATCCGGTGCCGAAACAGTCGGCTGGAGTGTCGGCGACAAAGCGAATCATAAAAAATGGGGACAAGGGACGGTCGTTCAGACACGTGGTGAAGGCGACCAACTCGAAGTCGACATCGCATTCCCGGAAGTCGGGATCAAGCGCCTATTGGCTAAATTTGCCCCTATCGAAAAAGCGTGAGGTGAGAATATGGAGATGGCAGAACGCGTAGAAGAGCTACGTCAAACGTTAAATCAATATGGTTACGAGTATTACGTACTCGACCGTCCGAGCGTGCCGGATTCGGAGTATGACCGATTGATGAACGAATTGATTCAAATCGAGACTGATTATCCTGAACTTCGAACACCGGATTCTCCGACGCAACGCGTCGGAGGGGCTCCGCTCGACGCATTTGTCAAAGTGACACATGACACGCCGATGCTCTCGCTTGGAAACGTCTTCTCGAAAGAGGAACTTGTGGAATGGGTGGAGCGAATCGAGAAAGATCTCGGCTACACACCGACATTCGTGGCGGAACTCAAATTTGACGGACTCGCCGTTTCGTTAAAATATGAGAATGGTCGTCTCCTTCGTGGTGCGACGCGCGGGGACGGGACGACGGGTGAGGACATCACACAAAACTTGAAGACGATTCGTTCCATTCCCCTTCGATTAAATGAGGATGTGACGTTTGAAGTACGTGGTGAGGCATACATGCCGAAACGTTCGTTCGAACAATTGAATGATGAACGAGAACGTGTCGGCGAGCCACTTTTCGCAAATCCGAGAAACGCTGCTGCCGGTTCACTTCGACAACTTGACTCAAAAATTGCGGCGTCGAGAAACTTGGCGTTTTTCGCTTACGGTTTGGTGTCGCAAGACGATCTCGTTGCGTCACACGACGAGTCACTCGATTATTTGAAACGACTTGGTGTCGCTGTGAGCGGAGATTATACAACATGCCAGACAGCGGATGAACTGTGGGATTACATTGAGACATACGTGACGAAACGGAGTGACCTCCCATATGAAATTGATGGGATCGTCATCAAAGTGGCCGGGTATGAAGAACAGGAACAACTTGGTTTCACCGCTAAAAGTCCCCGCTGGGCCGTCGCGTACAAGTTCCCGGCAGAAGAAGTTGTGACGACGATTGAGGACGTCGATTTCAGTGTCGGACGTACAGGGAAAGTCACACCACGGGCGCGATTTGCTCCGGTTTCTGTGGCAGGTTCGACCGTGACGTATGCGACGCTTCACAATGAAGATTTTATAAAAGAAAAAGACCTTCATATCGGTGACCGAGTCGTCATCAAAAAAGCAGGAGACGTCATTCCGGCCGTCGTATCGGCATTGGCGAGTGAACGGAGTGGGGAAGAGCGGGTGATTGAATTCCCAACGCATTGTCCGGCGTGTGGGTCGGAGTTGATTCGACTCGAAGGAGAGGCGGATCATCGTTGCGTCAATCCAGAATGTCCGGCTCAACTGCTTGAAGGACTCATCCATTTCGTGTCGAGACAAGCGATGAACATCGACGGGCTCGGCGAGAAAGTGATCACGCAGCTTCACGAAGCAGGGCTCGTCCATAATGTGGCCGACCTGTATCGCTTGGACCGAGATGATTTACTTGGACTCGAGCGCATGGGCGAGACGTCAGTGACGAACTTGCTCTCAGCAATCGAACAATCGAAGCAAAATTCATTGGAACGGGTGCTCTTCGCCCTCGGGATTCGACTCGTCGGACAAAAGGCCGCTTCTTTAATTGCAGAACGGTTCGAGACGATGGATGCGATCATCGCTGCGACAGTTGAAGAGTTGACATCCATCGATGGCATCGGGACGAAGATGGCCGAATCGATTGTCCTCTATTTAGAAAAACCAGAAGCACGTGAACTCGTCAAAGAATTGGCGGAATCAGGTGTGAACTTATCATTCAAAGGAATGAAGCGTCCAACGACTGAAGGGGCACCGCTCTCTGGGAAGACAGTCGTATTGACGGGGAAATTGCATGAGATGACACGTGGCGAGGCTGGGAAGCAGCTTGAACTCCTCGGCGCGAGTGTGACAGGGAGCGTGAGTAAAAACACAGACTTGCTCGTCGCCGGTGAAAAGGCAGGTTCGAAGCTGGCGAAAGCCGAATCTCTCGGAATCGAAGTATGGGATGAAGCCAAGCTGCTCGACTTTTTAAAGGAACAAGCATAAACGTTCGCTTCGGCGAACGTTTTTTTCGGAAATAATTTGGATTGAGCAGGTTCGCACAAGCGTGTGAGGGGTATAGATTAACTAAATCAAAATGCTAATATATTTTTGCGAGAGTTTCCTTTGACACCATGACTTTCACACACACATTCCTCTCATTCCTCTACGTGGTGAACGTCGTCATCGGAACGATTGCGATTCGAGCGCTTGTTTTCACCTTAGAGGAGGGACCAACATCATGACACACAACATCCAGCGCTTCGTTGCCGTATTTACCATCCTCATGTTCCTTTCAACCTTATTTGGGGTGCCCACCGCCAAAGCGGACACGACCACGTTCCGGTATATCCAAGTGAATTTGACAGATGAGGAAAGCGAAACATTATATGAATCAAGTCTTGTCTATGAAGGAATCACGTATTACGGGGTCCGTGAATCAGCTGACGTTTGGCGATTTATGATTGATGCGGAAGTAGTAGACGACTCGTTGATTGACCTCATCACGCTCTATGATGCGGAAGGTGTACCGTATACGTTTTCTCCACACACTGTCACGGAAGCCTATCCTGTCGAAGTGGAGGAACCGCCTGTAGTCACAGAACCAGACCCATCAGAAGAGGTGACGACTGAACCGACGTTACCGAAGCTCGCCGTTAAAGCAATCAACATCGCCGCAGTCGACCGAGCCGTTGTCGGAGGCGAAATATCGTATACGTTCATTGTAGAAAACACAGGAGACACGCCGATGACGGTGACAGAATTCTCTCATGAGTATGTGAGCGGAGACATCGATCATCAATCAATCGAATCGTTCAATCAACACGTATTTGATCGTTTGCATGAATTAATAGGAGAAGACGGTCTCTTGCCGGGGGAACGGGTGGAAGTGACAGAAGTTTTAGCGATTCAGATCGGATATTCGTTCGACGCTCATCCTGAGATCGGCAGTGTCTTTCGGGTGACCGGAGTGGATGAATTCGACCGGGTTGTCACGTCAGAAAGTCAACAAATTATCCTTTTGCAAACACCAGACTTCACCGTGAATGCAACGGTTGAGAAAGCGACCGTTCAACCGGGAGAGCCCGTTCGTTATACGTATACGATAACCAATCCTTCGAGAGTCACCCTGTTTTTAGCGAAAACAGTTCTTACATGGCCAAGCGGTGCCTTGACAAAAGAAGAACAACACCTGGCAAATCAACGATTCGCAGAGCTAGTCGAAGCGATTCCTGCCTTCAGAGACGGTCTCGGTCCGGAAGAAGAAGTGACGTTCTCGTTTGAGCTTCCGCTCCTCACATCTTATGATATGAGAGCCGGGGCTGAATTGATTCAACGTGCCACATTCACCTTTGAGGTGGATGAAGGGATTGCGGTTACTCACTCTGTCGACGTACCGGTAGCAGTGAAGCAACCTGTTCCGGTAAAAGAAGAGCCGAAACAAGACGCTAACAAACAGAAGACAGAGGTGAAAACCACACCACCTGCCGTGACAGTCGTTGTCAAAGAGAGTGGAGCGAAACGAGTCGAGCACATCGATGAAGCCGATTCGTACGCACAAGGCGTACTTCCGATGACAGGCGAAGCGGATGATTTGTGGCACGTCATGCTCGGTACACTTCTCTTCGCGTCAGGACTCCTACTGTTGATTCGTCGCAACCACCCGTCAACGAAACCATAAATCGACATCCCTTCTCGTTCATTCGAGAAGGGATTTGTTCTGATTCCGCTTCGATACTTTTTTCGTGGAACGATTTTGTTATAATGGACAAAGTGAAATAGGAAACGATGTTCAAAGGAGCTAGACATAGATGAAATGGAAACAACTCGTCATCCCGACAATCGCCTCTGCGCTATTGTTGAGCGGATGTTCAATGAAAATACCGATGGGTGAAGAAGAAGCGACACCAACAGGGGACGAAACAGCGGCCGAAGGCGTCACACAAGCGATCGAAGCCCGTGACTCTTACTACCAGATGGTCATTCCGTTCAAACCGGCGGCGGCGAGAGGTCTCGCCCAACGTCAAGTCAGTTCATCGTTAGAACTCGAAGAAGTCGAACTCGGTCTCATGCGTCATTCAACGGACGCGTTCGACCCGGAAAAGTTCGCTTATCAAGAGGGACAGCTGTTGAACGCGGAGGATGTGTCCCGTTTACTTGCACGGAAAGATAAAAGTAATGAAGGATTGACACCCTTGAACCCGGCATATGCGGATGGCAAGGCAGAAGTCGAAGACGACAAGTTTGTCGACGCAAACAAGAAGTCACCACTTTATTTAGCTTCCATTGTCGAACAGAACTATATGACGAAAGAGGACAGCGGGTATCAGGTTGGAGGCGTATCGTTTGCACTCATATTGAACCGTGAGTATGTCTTCCAAGCACCGAACTATGGTCCGACGTACACCGTCAAACTCGATCAAAAGAAAGTGATCGCAGAAGGGGAACGTATGGCGAACGAGCTCGTCTCCCAATTACGGAAGCGGGAAGACTTTAAGGATCTCGATATCAATGTCGCGCTCTATATGAAATCGACACAAGGTTCACCGACACCGGGGAACTATATCAAATCGGCCTTCGTTGGGACGGCGGATCAGGTCAAATCGGACGACTGGAAAGCGATCGATGAGAAGTACTACTACTTCCCGTCGACATCAGCGACGTCTGACGTACGCGAGGACGCTCAGAAGTTTACGCTCTTCAGCGATCGGATCGCAGACCTTTTCCCGGACTATAGCGGGATGATTGGGAAAGGTTTTTATCAGAATGGAGATTTATCGAGAATGGAGATTGATATCCCGATTCAGTTTTACAGTCGCGCTGAGCTCGTCGGATTCACACAACACGTTGTCGGCTTGCTTGAAAACCGTTGGGAATATAATCGGAACGTTCCGGTTCGAATTAACGTGACATCCCTCGGTGGAGACCCTGAAGTGACCATCGTGTTCGAGGACGGAATGGATAGTCCGAAAGTATACTTCTAAAGGAGGAGAGGTTCGTTTTTTTGAAACGAATCTCTTCTTTTTTTCGTATGAAATGTGAAAGGATAATCTTTGACCTTATTTGACCAAATGAGTAGAATAGAGTTAACAGAAACGGGAAAGGGATAGGTGAGGTGAATCCATATGGCTAAAAACTATTACGATGAGCTTGGTGTTTCCAAAGGAGCGACCGAGCAGGAGATTAAACGCGCATACCGGAAACTGGCGAAACAATACCATCCGGACGTCAATAAAGATCCTGGGGCACAGGATCGCTTCAAATCGATTCAAGAGGCGTTCGACGTGTTGAGCGACCCGGAGAAGAAGGCGAACTATGATCGATATGGCAGCCCAGATGGACCGTCATTCGGACAAGGGTTCGGAGGCGGTGGGGAGGCTTACGGGGAAGGCTCATCTCAATTCGAGGATCTCTTCCGACAATTCGGCGGTGGGTCACGTACGACGTCGCGGACGTTCGGGTTTGAAGATATGTTCGGAAGCTTCTTTGACCAAGCGGTTGACGAAGACTTGGATGAGACCGTTCGTGTCAACATCCCGCTTAGTCAATTGACGAAAGAGTCGAAAGTTAGTCTGCGTCTTCAAACGGGTACCGTGAACGTCAAAATTCCACAAGGTGCTTATGAAGGTCAGAAGTTGCGCTTGAAAGGAAAAGGAAGCCGGGTCGGACAATCGGGAAACCGAGGTGATGTATATGTCGAACTTCACTTTGCCGATGACGATACGTATCGTCGCGAAGGAGAGCACATCGTGACAGTGAAGCGTTTGCGACCGCTTGAGTTTTTAGACGGGACGAGCGTCATCATTGCGACACTCGACGGGGGACGCGTGAAGTTGAAAGTGAAACCGGGAAGCCGTCCGGGACAACGGATGCGTATTCCGGGCCGAGGTGTCATGACCGGTTCGAAAGTACGGTCGGACTTGTTCGTGCAGCTCGAAGTCGACCTGCCGCTTGATGAGACGTACCGGGCTGTATATGAACAAATCGAACGTTAATGGATAAGGAGGAATCGTGATGGACTTTAATCGTTTCACCGATAAAGCACATGAATGCATTGTCAGTTCACAAGCGTTAGCGAAACAGTATCATCATAGCGAAATCAATGAGTGGCATGTATTGGCCTCAATGATTTCACAGACGGACGGGATTGCGCCGTTGCTGTTTCAAAAAATGGAGATCAACGTGTCAGAGATTGAAGGAGAAGTCGCGCTTTCTCTGAAACATGCGCCGAAACTCCAAAACCCGACGACACCGATGATTTCAGCCTCTCTCTTAAGCGTCTTGACGACTGCGGAACGAGAAGCTACGGGGATGAATGATGAGTACGTATCGGTCGAACATATTCTACTCGGTATTTTGTTGAACAGCAGTCAGGCACAGACGATGCTCGAACGTAAAGGTGTCACCGAAGAACGTCTCCGTGAGGCGCTCGTCGCCGTACGAGGCAATCGTCGGATTACTTCGAAGTCGCCTGAAGCGACGTATGACGTCTTGACGAAATACGGACGAGACCTCATTCAAGAAGTGAAGACCGGGAAAATCGATCCGGTCATCGGACGGGATAGCGAGATTCGTCGTGTCATCCGGATTTTGAGTCGGAAAAAAAAAAACAACCCTGTCCTCATCGGAGAACCGGGTGTCGGGAAGACGGCGATTGTCGAAGGGCTCGCCCAGCGTATCGTTCGTGGAGATGTACCGGAAAGTTTGAAAGACAAAACCATCTTCAGTCTCGATATGAGTTCCCTCGTTGCCGGTGCGAAATATCGTGGGGAGTTCGAGGAACGTCTACAGGCCGTCTTGTCCGAAGTGAAAGAAGCGGAAGGCACCATCATCCTCTTCATCGATGAACTGCACACGATTGTCGGGGCAGGGAAGTCGGAGGGGTCGATGGACGCCGGGAACATGTTGAAACCGATGCTCGCCCGAGGCGAACTGCATTGTATCGGTGCGACGACACTTGACGAGTATCGTCAATATATCGAGAAGGACCCGGCCCTTGAGCGGCGTTTCCAACAAGTACTTGTCGCTGAACCGGATGTCGAGGATACGGTTTCCATCTTGCGCGGTTTAAAAGAACGCTTTGAGATTCACCACGGGGTACGCATCCATGACAACGCCCTTGTTGCCGCGGCTGTATTATCCAATCGCTATATCACCGACCGTTTCATGCCGGACAAGGCAATCGATCTCGTCGATGAGTCGTGTGCAATGATTCGAACAGAGATGGAGTCGATGCCAGCTGAGCTTGATGAATTGGTCCGTCGGGTCATGCAGCTTGAAATCGAAGAGGCGGCTCTTAAAAAAGAGAGCGATGCCGCTTCCATGAAGCGACTTGAGGCGCTCCAACAGGAATTGGCCTCTATCCGTGAACAGTCTGATTCGTTACGTCTCCGTTGGGAGAATGAGAAGGAGTCGACGCACCGCGTACAACAAATCCGTGGAGACCTTGAGAAAGTACGTCTCGAGTTACAAGAGGCAGAGAGTCGCTATGATTTGAACCGGGCCTCGGAACTGAAATATGGACGAATCCCGGAACTTGAGCGGGAACTAGAAGAAGCGGAACAGTTGGCGGGTTCGGTGACGCGTGAACTCGTGCGTGAAGAAGTGACGGAAGAAGAAATCGCCGAGGTCGTCTCGAAATGGACAGGGATCCCGGTGACGAAACTGACAGAAGGAGAGCGGGATAAGCTTCTCAATCTAGAAGCGGTTTTGCATAAACGTGTGTTCGGACAAGATGATGCGATTCGTCTTGTCAGCGATGCAGTCATTCGAGCACGTGCTGGCATCAAAGACCCAAACCGTCCGATTGGTTCATTCCTTTTCCTCGGACCGACGGGGGTCGGGAAGACAGAACTCGGGAAAGCGCTCGCGGAAGCGATGTTTGATTCAGAAGACCATATCGTTCGGCTGGATATGAGTGAATATATGGAGAAACATGCCGTATCGCGTCTCGTCGGTGCCCCTCCTGGCTATATCGGTTACGAAGAAGGTGGACAGTTGACGGAAGCGGTTCGCCGTAACCCGTACTCGGTTCTCTTACTCGATGAGGTCGAGAAAGCGCATCCGGACGTCTTCAATATCTTGCTACAATTGCTCGATGATGGTCGATTGACCGATTCGCACGGGCGCATCGTCGACTTCAAAAATACGATTGTCATCATGACGTCGAACATTGGGGCGGACATCTTGCTCGAAGCGGCGAAAGATGGCGTGATTGATGAGGACGAAGAGCGTCAAGTGCTCGACAAACTCCGTCGTCATTTCCGTCCTGAATTCTTGAACCGGGTCGATGAAACGATTCTGTTCCATCCCCTCACGAAAGATCAAATCGGTCAGATTGTCGAGAAAGCGGTCGGACGGATGAGCGAACGGCTCACGACACGCTCGATTTATATCGACATCACCGATGCAGCCAAAACGTTCGTTGCTGACGAAGCATATGAACCTCAATTCGGTGCGCGACCGATCAACCGGTATGTACAACGGACGATTGAGACGAAACTTGCCCGTAGCATCCTCGCTGGAGATGTCGAGGATGGGCAAACGGTCATCATCGATGTCGAGAACGGGGCGTTGACGTTACGCCCATCGACAGTCAATGCATAAAGAAAGAGGAATCCAAAATCGGATTCCTCTTTTATGTACGCCGACGCTTTCTTCTCAAAATTAAATAACTGATCCCAATAAAAATGAGGTAGAGTACCGTCCCAAAAAATGAGTTGAATACCCATGGAATTGTTCCCATGAAGCTGGCACGGGTCGCTTCTTGGAACCAGAGCAGTAGCCAAAAGAATAAGCCAAGACTCGTTGCGAGAAACAAAAAATCCCGTCATGCCTTGTTTCGTCAATTGCTTGATTCCGAACCCAAGTAAAGCCGTAACAATGAAAATTGTACCTAACCCAATATAGAACAATCCGTCAATCGGTAAAGTCTGCACGGACACACCCTCTTTTCACCATCAGATTCATATAACCCAATCTTACACGGAGAGGGAATAAATGGGAATCATTATTGTGACACGAGAGGACGTTCTGGTTGATAGATACAGTACGGTTCTGATTCTTTGAAATCGCCAGTGACCGCATAGGCTCTAGCACGCGAACCACCACATAGATAACGATACTCACAATACCCACACTTTCCGTGATGACTATCCGGATCACGTAGCGCCTTGAATGTCGGATGATGGCGATAAATATCGGCGAGAGGTGTCGTTCGGACGTTTCCGCAGGTGATTGGTAAAAATCCGGACGGCTGTACGTCCCCTGTATGTGAGATAAAGACGAATCCGTTGCCGTCATTTGTCCCACGAGGTGCCTTCGCCAAATCGTCATGTGGATGTCCGATTGGGGGAAGCCCTGCTGCCCGGCGACGCTGATTTTCTTGGCGGGCGACTCTCCGATAAAATTGGGCTTCCGTCGTCGAGATGATGAAGGGTGCCGTCTCTTGTAGAGAGAACGCCCATTTCAATACTTCCTCATGTCGCTCTGGTGTAATGGGTTGTAACAGGGATCCGCGTCCGGTCGGAACGAGGAAAAAGAGCGTCCAGACGGATACACCGAGGGATTCTACGAGTCTCGCCATTTCCGGTAATCGATCGACATTGTATTCGGTCACCGTCGTATTGATTTGAAATGACATCCCTTCTTCTCTGAAATATGAGATTCCTCGAATGGTACGGTCGAAGCTGCCGCGTGTACCGCGGAAGTAGTCATGCGTCACGGCGTCTGGTCCGTCAATAGAGAAGGCCCAACGTGACAAACCAGCTGCTTTTGCCCGTTTCACGGCATCGTGAGTTACACGAGGTGTAGCTGAAGGTGTCATCGAGACGCGCATCCCAAGGGATGAAGCATATGCGGTCAATTCAAATAAATCTTCACGCATGAGAGGATCACCGCCCGTAAAGACGAGAATCGGGTTATCCATCGCATGAATCTCGCGAATCAATGCCTTCCCTTCTTCCGTGTCGAGTTCGTTTTCGTAACGATGAAATTGTGCCTCTGCCCGGCAGTGGACGCAGGAGAGCGCACAGGCCCGTGTGACTTCCCAAATGACGATGAACGGGTTCTCGTTATAGTCGATACGTTTCATACCGTCACCGCCTGTCGAAGATGTAAGTGATCGACCGCCCGTTTGGCGGAATCCACGCAGTCAGGTAATCCGACCCCATGGAGAATGGCGCCACACGCTTCGACGCCGTCCCACTTCAAAAGTGCTTCTTCGAACGCGCGGACGTCCTGTTTATGACCGACCTCATACTGTGGCATCGTTTGAATGTGTCGCTCGACTTTCGTGAAGAGGGGAGTCCCGACTTTTTGAATGCGTCGTAGTTCGCCTAAAGCGAAGTTTGCGATTAGATCATCCTCTTCATGGAGCAGGGACGGGACATGTTCTGAACTGATATACATGCGGAGCAATGCTTTTCCTTTAGGTGCTAGGTGTGGCCATTTTTTATGCATCCATCTACAAGCGGTCAAAGCGTTTCCTTCCGATTTGGCGATGACGTAGCCGGTTCCATCTAACGCATCGACATCTGACTCGTCGAAGGCGGCGAGTACGGTCATCGAAGAGGTACGTTTTAACGATGACAAACGTTCGGCTTCCGGGAATCCGAGCAAAGGTCCGAGTGCATGCGGCGATGTGGCCATAATGATGCCATCAAACTGTTCGATCGTCCCATCGGCAAATGTGACTTCATGAGGTCGAACGGATTGAACGACCGTCTTTAACATGAGTCGATCAATCGACGGACGGAGCGCCTCGATGAGTGCTCCGAGTCCTTGCTCAATCGACAGGAACTTACCAGTCTCGGACGGCTTTACACCGGCTTGGACGGGAGGAGTGAGTGCTTTCATTCCGAGAATCAGACTGCGAGTTTTTTGTTCAATCTTTATAAACTGAGGGAAAGTAGACTCGATGCTCATGTCATCGAGTGTCCCGTTGTAAATCCCTGACAGAAGCGGTTCGATCATCGTATCGACGACTTCTGAGCCAAGTCTCGTCCGAAAGAAACGGTCGAGCGAGATATCCTCTCCTGTATACACGCGTGGAATCACGAGATCGAATCCGGCGCGAAGTTTTCCTCTCCAAGTAAAGAGATCCGTTTTGACCATCGGCCAAAACTTGGTCGGGATGCCCATGACCGATCCGGCCGGCATCTGTCTCAGTTGCTTCCGTACGTAAATGTAAGAAGTCCCGGTTCTGGAGCGGACGAGTTGATCTGCGAGACCTAGACTTGTAATAAGTGATGTCAAGGTCGGCTTTCGTGCCATATAACCGTCGGGTCCAGTCTCTAACGTAAAACCATCCTGATAAATGGTCTTAATTTTTCCACCGAGACGCTCCTGCGCCTCAATCAATGTGACATGAGCTCCGGCTTCTTTGGCATAATAGGCTGCGGCAAGTCCGGTGATGCCACCTCCGATAATCGCGATTCGATTCAATTGATTCACCCATTTCTCTAAAATTGTTGTCGTCTTAACGGTACCGAGAATGTTGATGGAGATATAGGATAAGTGTCACGGACTTCTAGACAAATTTGTCACGAATTCGAAAGGGGACGATGGAATGGCTTCCTTCCTCATCGTTGCGACTCTTGTGATGGTGGGCATAATTGGGTTTATTGTGGCGATGAATCGGCATGGAGAAAAGTTGGTTGGAGATGAGGAAAGTCCACCGATGATTTGGGCGGATGAGGACTGGTATAAAGATGATGGACCACCGGACGGATAATATGATAAGATGACCCGGTTGAAATTTGATGGAACATGAGGTGATGGAATGAATGTACTCGAACAACAGTTGAACCACTTGGTTGATGAGTGTCGTCCGTACACGGCTCAAGGGAAAGTGGCGGACTATATCCCTGAACTCGCACATGTGAAAAACAATTTACTCGGGGTGGCGATTTGTTTGCCGGATGGTACGTATATTCACGCGGGGGATGTTCATCACAAGTTTACGATTCAGAGCGTATCGAAGGCGCTCACACTTTGTTATGTATTGATGGAGTTCGGGGAGGACTATGTCTTTTCGAAAGTAGGGATGGAGCCGACGGGGGACGCATTCAACTCCATCGCCAAACTCGAGGAAACGGTCCCGTCAAAACCACTGAATCCGATGATCAACGCCGGAGCGTTAGCGGTGACGAGTATGATTTTGGGGGAGACGGCAGAACTCAAAATCTATCAGTTCCGCCAGTTTTTAGCGACGTTGTTAAATCGCTCGGTCGAGGAGGTCACGTACGACGAAAAAGTCGCCCGCTCTGAATACGAGACGACCGACTTGAACCGTGCCCTGCTCTATTTCATGCGTCATCATGGAATTGTGGATGGAGACGTCGATGAGATCATTGATGTGTATACGAAACAGTGTGCCATCGAGATTGATTGTTTTGATTTGGCGCGAATCGGGCGTGTCTTTGCAGGGAATGGAGAAGACCCGGATACGGGCGAAGAGTTGATTCCACGTCGGGTCGTCCGAATCGTCAAGGCCATCATGACGACGTGTGGCATGTATGATGCATCGGGTGAGTTCGCTGTCCGGGTCGGTCTAACAGGAAAAAGTGGGGTATCGGGTGCCATCTTGGCGGTCGGGAACCACGAACTGGACTTGAATAACGTTGGGTTTGGCATATTTGGCCCGGCACTTGATTCAAAAGGGAACTCGATTGCCGGAATGAAGTTGTTGGAACTACTGATTGAGCGCTATACTTCGCGCTAAATCGAGAGGTGCTCCACAGATGCATCGAGTTCCTGCTGTAATGTTTCAATTTTTCTGTCGTATGCAGACTGTAGTTCAGCTGGAGGGGTGAAGGCGCGCCAACGCTTTAACAGTTGGTCATGGTCGTTCATATCACCGAGTTCAGTTTGCATCTTTTTTAACGTGCGGACAGTGTCCATCGAAGCATCCGATTCATAGCTTAGCAAGTACTCATGTAAGTAACGTTCGCGTTTGACGGCTAAACGGACTTTATGGAGTGCTTCAAGCTGTTCTTTTCCATCGGATTGTTCGTGATAGACGCGTACACGTTGCTTGCGCTCGCTTTTCGCCTTTTCTAACATCGGAGAGGCGTTCGTTTTTTTGAACGCACTAAATAACGGTCCGCCGATGAAACGACGTACTTGTTGATCGAGCGACGGGGTCATTTTTTCACTGACTCGGGTCGAAAGGATCGTCCGTGCGATGGCACGTTCTGTCTCCATCGCTTCAAGAAACGCATGGTCGAGTTCGGTTTTGGAATCAAACGTTTCGATGAGGACGTCGAGGTCGCGCACATGACCGAGTGCCTCCATCAATTGTTTGAGTTGTCGGAACGTCGCCGGCTTCGTTTCATATAGTTGCATAAACGTGATCAATTTCCGTAGATGAACGCGAGCGCGATGAATATCCTCGGAATTGTTGAAGGTGAGGGCTTCCGTCACATAGTGATTGAACGTGTTCCACGTTTCCAACAGTTCAAATTTAAGCTTTTCTGCATGCCGTTGATTCATGATTATAAGTTCCTTTCTGAAAAAGAGATGAGGGTTGTCCATGTACCAAACACATTAATTAAAAGAAAAAATCAAACTGTTCTTCACGATTTTCTTTCCAATTTTAGTCACGCAAGTGTCTTTTTATTTGATTAGCTTTTTTGATACCGTTTTGTCCGGACGGGCGGGTGCCGTCGATTTGGCAGGTGTCGGAGTCGGTTCAAGCTTGTGGATGCCGGTGTATACCGGACTGAGTGGAATCTTGCTGGCGGTGGCCCCGATCGTTTCGCAAGCGCTTGGTGCGCGAGACCGTCAACAGATTCAACGAACCTTGTTTCAAGGTATCTATTTAGCCATCATGCTAAGCGTAATCACGCTGACGTTGGGTTCATTCCTTGTGCCGATGGCAATCGAGAGCATGGGGCTCAGTGTAGAAGGGAAACGAATCGCGACGCAATACTTGCTTGCCCTTGGATTCGGTGTCTTGCCGATGTTCCTGTTCAATGTGCTACGCACGCTCATGGATGCCTTGGGCAAGACGCGAGTCTCGATGATCCTCATACTATTAGGGTTACCCATTAATGTCGGATTAAATTACATCTTCATCTTCGGAAAACTGGGGGTGCCGGCGTACGGCGGAGTTGGAGCGGGAATCGCCTCAAGCATCACTTACTGGCTACTCTTCTTCATGGCCTTCTTCTTCGTGAGAAACGGGAAGCCATTCCGCGAATACAAGTTTTTACGGACGACCGAACGAATGGTCTGGCTCCGACAAAAAGAGCTGTTACAACTTGGGACGCCAATCGGGCTCGCCATTTTCGCAGAAGTCAGCATCTTTGCGGCGGTCACGGTATTGCTCAGTTCATACGGTGACCAAATCGTCGCGGCTCACCAAGCGGCGATTAACTTCGCTTCGTTTGTTTACATGTTGCCACTCTCAGCATCGAGCGCATTGACGATCGTCGTGGGGTATGAGCTTGGCGCGAAACGACTGCAGGATGCCGTCCGCTATACAAAAATCGGGCTCGCGCTCTGTCTCGGTGTTTCTATCTTTTCCGGTGCTTTTTTGTTTTTTTTAAACGAACGGGTCGCGGCTATTTATACGAATGATCCGACGGTCGTGGACCTTGCAGCTCACTTTATGATCTTCGCTGTATTCTTCCAACTGTCAGATGCTGTCGCGGCACCGATCCAAGGGATATTACGTGGCTTTAAAGACGTCAACATCACGCTCGTCCTTTCACTCGTCGCTTATTGGGTCATCGGTTTACCACTCGGGTATGTCTTGGCAGAGCACGCCGGATTTGGACCAGACGGTTATTGGATTGGCTTGATTGCCGGGCTCGCAGCCGGAGCGGTCTTGTTATTCCTCCGGTTAGTATGGATTGTCCGGCGCTACGGGACGGTTCAATCGACATAAAAAAGGAGAAGATTGTTCGCAAATGTGAACAATCTTTTATTTATTTAAAATTGGTCTATACAACTATACTTTTATCCGATATGATAACATGGAGGAAAACAAAAAGGAGTGGTGAACCGATGGGGACATTGATCAATGCTCGTATCGTGTCAGCAGAACAAACATGGGAACATGGATATATCAGATGGAATGGTCAAACGATTGATGAGATTGGATCGATGGACCAGTTTGAACAACAGGATGAACCTGTGATTGATGTCGCTGGAGCGCTCGTGACACCGGGTCTCATCGATGTGCATATCCATGGGGGATATGAAGTCGATACGATGGATGCGGATGAATCAAAACTTCGACGATTGAGTAACGACATGCTACAGGAAGGTGTCACGTCCTTTTTCGCGACGACTTTCACGCAGTCAAAAGAAGCGATTGAGCATGCATTGAAGGCAGTCCGAAATGTCATCGAAGCGCAGGATACGACACTCATCGGAATCCACTTGGAAGGTCCATTTGTCAACGTGGAGATGGCTGGGGCACAACCGGCAGAATATATTATCGACCCGGATGCCGAGCAGTTCCGGAAATGGCAAGAGCTTGCCGGCGGTCATATCCGTCTTGTCACTTATGCACCGGAACGTCCAGGTGCACGTGAGTTTGAAGCTGTTCTTCGCGAAACCGGTGCAATCGGTTCGGCGGGCCATACGAGTGCGACATTTGAAGAGAACAAGCAGGCGGGCGTCAAACATGGGACGCATCTTTATAACCAAATGCGTGGGTTGCACCATCGAGAACCCGGAACGGTTGGGTATTGTCTCTTAGAGGGTGGGGTCATCGCGGAAATCATTCCGGATGGGATCCATAGTCGTCCGGAGATGGTCGACTTCGCGTTTCGCTTAAAAGGAGCAGATGAACTTGTCGTCATCACGGATGCGATGCGAGCAAAAGGACTTCCGGACGGACAATATGAACTTGGCGGTCAACCGGTCATCGTAGCGGACGGGGCTGCGCGACTTCAAGCCGGAAACCTGGCGGGCAGTGTGTTGACGATGGATGCTGCCTTTCGAAACATTCAGGCATATACGGGATGTACGGTGGAAGAAGCGGTCAAAATGACTTCGACGAATGCGGCCAAAGAATTCGGATTGACGACAAAAGGAGACATCAAATCGGGGTTTGATGCAGACCTTGTCGTTTGGGATGACACGACACATGTTCAGATGACTTTTGTCAAAGGTCGAATCGTATATGAACGGGAGGAACAAAGATGAATGTACTAGTCGCAAAGACGGCGAACGATGCGGAACGAATCGCCTATACGCTAATCAAAGAACGGATTTCAGGGAAACATGACTTCGTACTCGGTCTCGCAACCGGTAGCACACCGGTCGGGATGTATCAGATGTTTAAACAGGACGCGCTCGACTGTAGCCACGTGACGAGCGTCAATTTAGATGAATACATCGGATTATCGCCCGAACATCCTCAAAGTTATAACCGCTTCATGAAAGATCGACTCTTCGATGAGGTACCATTCAAACAAAGTCACCTCCCTCAAGGGGACGCGCCGGACTCGGAAGTGGAAGCATCACGTTATGAAGAACTTGTTCGGACACTCGGTGTCGATTTACAGCTTTTAGGGATTGGTGAGAATGGGCATATCGCCTTCAATGAACCGGGTACAGCGCTCGATGCGAAGACACATGTGACCGAACTCACGGAGTCTACTCGGGAAGCCAATCGTCGATTCTTTGATCGGTTAGAAGATGTACCGACACACGCCATCACGATGGGGCTCGATACGATCATGAACGCACGTGAAATCGTCCTAGTCGCGACAGGGGAGCGGAAAGCGGAAGCGGTGCAGCACATGATTGAGAGCGTACCGACGGTCGACTGGCCGGCCACGATCCTTCAGGCCCATCCTAGTGTGACAGTCGTACTCGACGAGGCGGCGGCATCACACTGTGCGGAATCCTTACAAGCCCGTGGACAAGAAGCGGCAACACGATTTTTTACCATTCGGGATTAACGGACCTGCGGAGTCATCTCCGCGGGTTTTTCTATGTTCAACTATGGGAAAATGTAAAGAAATGAATTTGTCATCAAAACGTTTTCGACAAATTTCTCGCTTTCCTCTATAATGAGTGAAGCTCATTATTTTGACTCGAAGGAGACCGATATGAATTCTAGAACACATGCTCGCAGACAGCGCACAGGTCCGTCTGCGTTTTATAAGATATTTAGTGCCCTCGTGCTGATTGCGATTATTGCTGGATCTAGCATTTACGGTACAGCGTTTTACAAAGCCCACAATATGTTGTCAGGCACCCAAGTCACATTAGAGGATGACCCGACGGTTGAGCCGACTCGTTATGATAAAGAAGATACGGAGACGTTCTTGGTTTTAGGGACAGACCTTTCGCCACAGAAGAAAGCGCGTGGCGAGTTTGGACGATCAGACGTTATGATTGTCGTCATTTTAAACAAGAAAGAAAAGCAGACGACGATGCTCAGTATCCCGCGTGACTCGTATGTCAATATTGACTACACGGGATATAACATTCCTTATGGCAAGACGGGACTTGATCAAGATAAGATCACACACGCTTACTACTTTGGTTCGATGGATGAATCGAATCCAAACAACGGGATGCGGATGGCGACGAACACGATCGAAGATTTAGTCGGTGTTGAAATCGACCATGTCGTCTCGCTCAACTTCCAAGGGTTCGTTGATTTCATTGATGCTGTAGGTGGAGTTGAGATTGATGTTCCGTTCTCATCACAACAAAACAGTTACGATGCGTCACGTGAGACAGTTCAAATCGAACAAGGGCTTCAACAGCTTTCTGGTGAAGAGGCACTTGCCTACGTTCGAAATCGATACGATGATCCACGTGGGGACATCGGTCGTGGACAACGCCAGATGGAAGTCATCAATGCCGTGCTCGAACAATCACTCGGCACTTCACTCCTAAACAATTACGATAAGGTCTTGAAAGCCGTCGGCGACAACATGCAGACGACACTTGGCCCGAATGACTATATGCGTTTAATTGAAGATGTTGGCGCGCTTCACAATACGGTGCAATATCAATTGACTGGAGAAGGTGCCCGGGCAGATGACGGACACTTCTACTATTTCTTGAACGAACCGCTTCTTGAAGAAGTACGCTATCGTGTACAACAAGCGGACGCCGGTAATCGTGTCGAGCCGATGTCCGATACAGAACTCGAGTCGTATACGTTAGACCCGAGCGGGGTAACGTACGAAGCTCAATAAAAAAAGTTTGCCCTCGGGCAAACTTTTTTTATATGCGGTCCATGGCGACGGTCAAGGAGTATGAATCTCCGCGAAAGAGTGAACGACTATACTCGAACATGTCACCGTTCTCGAGATAAGTTCGCTGGTCAATCAGCAATACCGGTGCGTTCGGAGAAATAGTGAGGAGCTTGGCTTCTTCTGGACCGGCGCTCCGGGCTTCGAGTGTTTGTGTTGCATTTTTCAGGCGTAAGCCATGCTGTTCGGCATAAGCATAAATCGATCCCGTCGCGTCATCTTGCGTCAGGTCAGGCAATAAATGAACGGGAATATAGGCGGTTTCGAGCGCAAGTGGGTGATCATCGGCGAGTCGTAGCCGTTTCATTTCATAAACCGGTGTTTGATTTGGGATGCTTAGTTGCTGCGCGATGCGATCCGTTGCCGGAATGACCTCGTATGACAAGAGACGGCTGAGCGGTCGCATGCCTCGATGTTTGATTTCCTCGGAAAAACTCGTCAGTCCCGATAACGTCATCGCAATCTTCTGACTCGCGACGAACGTGCCTCTTCCTTTTTGACGGCTCATTTAACCGGCGTTGACGAGGTTCATGATGGCTTGACGAATCGTCATCCGACTGACGTGAAATTGCTCGGAAAATTCACGCTCTGAAGGCAAGGTGTCTCCTGGTTTTAACAATCCGTCATCAATTTGTTGCTTTAAGTACGCTTCAATTTGATAATAAATAGGTAACGGAGATTGTTTATCGATTTCTAACATATCATTTCGCTCCTGACTGAGAAGATGTATGTTTCATTATAGACGAAATTAAACTAGTTGTCTGAACAGATTATAGAGAGAAGGTGGAGGACAAGATGGAACCATATACAGCAAGTACAGTCGTGACCTCAATAAAGGAAGACGGCAACGGTCATTGGCACACACTCGAGAACAGCCCGTTTTATGCGGAAGGTGGGGGACAACCGGCTGACCGTGGATGGATTGGGACGCATCCTGTACTGGACGTACAAATCAAGGACGGGGAAGTATGGCATCTCTTGTCAGAATCATTACCAGCGGGCACGACGATAGAGGTTCGAATCGATGAGGACGTCAGACGGGATCATTCCATCCAGCATACTGCTCAACATGTGATAACGGCGATTTTGGAAGACCGTCATGGCATTCGGACGCTCAGCTTTGGAATCGGAGAGACCGATTCATCTATTGAGATTGAAACGGCAACGATGGACTGGGTGCACGTTGAGGCACTTGAACAAGAAATGCAACAAGTCATCTTTGAAAACCGTCCGATTCGTGTCTATGAAATCCCAAAAGAAGAAGTAGACCGGGCGCGCTTACGGAAAGAGACGGACCGAACGGGGATGATTCGCATCGTCGAAATCGAAGGTCTAGATTACAATGCATGTGGTGGTACTCATGTGGAGACAACGGGACAACTCGGTACCATCCATGTGACGGCGATGAAGAAAGTGAGGGGGAATCTCCGCTTGACGTATGTGGCGGGAAGTCGAGCGATCAAGGCGACTCAACAAGCGCGAGCAGCGTTGCGGACGATTCACCATACATTCTCGACAACGAATGAATCCGTGGCAGCCCGTGTAATCGAAGAACATACGATTCGTTTGGAACGTGAAAAAGAAATCAAAACGCTCGAAGAACGGATTGCCAAAGCGAAAGTGGAGGCCGTGTTGAAAGAAGATAACTATGTGGCCTTACATGTCGGGAGAACAGAAGCGGAAACGTTGACGACCGCCATCATCGAACGAATCGCAGCAACAGGACGAATTGCCGTTGGCGCTAACTATGGAACGCAGAAATTGTTCGTCATGCATGACGGGACACAGGATATCGCCGTCGGCACATTCTTGAAAGCGGCGCTCCAAGAGATGAAAATCGGTCGTGGCGGTGGAAGCCATAAGCAGGCCCAAGCGCGTTTCACATCCGTAGCGGAACTAGAAAAGGGAATCGAAGAAATCGTGAAACGATTGCAGGAAGGAGTTTTACCATGTTGATCATTCAATCGGGAAACGAAGCAGCGTTGATTGAACAGGCCAAACAAGTGCGGGAAATCGTATTCGTTCAGGAACAAGGAATCGATGCGAGTTTAGAATACGATGATTTAGACGATATGTGTACACATGTGGTCGGGCTCCTTGACTCCGAACCTGTGACGACAGCGCGTCTTCGTCCAGTCGACTCGACTGTCGGAAAAGTGGAGCGAGTGGCGACGATTCAATCGGCCCGGGGCCATGGATATGGGAAAGACATTATGATTGAAGTTGAACGTGTCGCGAAACGTCAAGGGTTGGTTGAACTACGATTGGGTGCACAACTGACGGCGCTTCCGTTTTATGAAAAGCTCGGGTACGAGGCGTTCGGAGATGAGTTTTTGGATGCCAATATCCCGCACCGCATGATGCGAAAAACATGGTAATCTTTTTTTGAAATATCCCATTTTTAAAAAAAAAGTTTGGCAAGAAGATTTCGTTTTGTTATAACTAATACTAACAACTGACAGATAGAGGTTGCGAATGACATGAGTAAGCTTGGTTGAAACGGACGCACTCCGGACCGAGCCGAAAGGGGAAATTCGCCGAAGTCGACGTTCACGTGCGTGTGAATGAAGGCTGGGGTAGTCGTGAATAACGCCTACACTGCCATGGTCAACTACCATGGAGCGCTATCTACGGAACGATTCTTTAATCGTTTTTCAACTGCGCGTACAAGCGGCAGACCGTAGGGAGAGTGCTTCCTACCGGTCTGTCGCTTTTTCTGTTGGTTGACATCTTGAAAGTGGGGAACTTGATGACAACCGTACTGAAATTTGGTGGCAGCTCCGTTGCCACAATCGAACAAATACAAGCCATTTCGGACTATTTACAGACACGTGTGGCGACCGGTGAAAAATTGGTCGTCGTCGTATCGGCGATGGGCAAAACGACAGATTCGCTCTTGTCGCTCGCCAAACAAATCACGGATCGCCCGATGATTCGCGAACTCGACCGGCTACTCGCCGTTGGAGAAGAACAGACCATCAGCCTACTCAGTATCGCCTTGAACTCGCGAGGCGTACCGGCCATCTCATTAACAGGACAGCAAGCCGGGATTGATACGATGGGCATTCATACGAAGAGCAAAATCAAAGCGATTCGGAAAGAAGTGTTACACGAGAAGTTGCGTCAATACGACGTCCTGATTGTCGCCGGATTCCAAGGCGTGAATGAAGCGGGAGACGTCACGACCCTTGGGCGTGGCGGTTCGGACACGACAGCCGTCGCACTGGCGGCCGTCCTCAGTCAGCGTTGTGAAATTTATACGGACGTCGCGGGTGTATATACGACGGACCCACGAATCCATCCGACGGCGAAACGGCTTGATACGGTCTCCTATGACGAGATGATGGAGATGAGTGCACTCGGTTCAAAAGTGATGGAGATGCGAAGCGTGGAGCTCGCAAAGAAATATGACGTCAATATTTTTGTTGGGAAGACGCTTTCGAGCGAAGGAGGAACATGGATCATGGATACGACGCAAGCGATGGAACAGAAAGCAGTCACGAGTGTGAGTGTCGTCAAGAACGTACTCAGTGTCTCAATCAAACATATTCCGCATACGGCGGCGGGAGTCGCAGACATTTTTGAACGTTTGTTAGAGCGACACGTCAACATCGATATGATTTCACAGACGGCATTCGACGGCGAAGTGTTTCTCTCGTTCACATGTCCGCTCGATGAAGAGGCGTTTTTAGAAGAGGCGCTCGCGGAGTTGACAGCGACCTTGCCTCAAATCAAAATCGATCGTCATACGGAACATGCAAAAATTTCTGTCGTCGGAATCGGTATGCGAGACGCGACAGGGGTCGCATCAGAGCTCTTTGCGACATTCCGTGAGATGGGGATTCCATTCTATCAAGTCACGACGTCTGAAATCAGTATTTCCTATACGATTCAAGAACAAGACGTAGAAGCGGCAGTCGCAGCCATTGCGGCTCGGTTTCACTTATAAGGGGGGAGCATAATGTATAACGTAGCAGTCGTCGGTGCGACAGGTGCCGTCGGACAAAAAATGATTGACGTCTTAACAGAATATGAATTTCCAATCAGCGAGTTGAGACTCTATGCTTCAGCCCGCTCGGCAGGAAAGACGGTCGAGGTGAATGGGCAATCGATCGTGATTCGTGAATTGACCGATGCGATTTATGCGGACCCAATCGATATCGCACTCTTCTCTGCAGGTGGGAGCATCAGTGAACAATATGCCCCTCGGTTGAGTGAGCAAGGAGTCATTGTCATCGATAATTCAAGTGCATTCCGAATGCGAGAAGGAATTCCACTCATCGTACCGGAAGTGAACCGAGTCGAACTCAGTCCGGAGAGAACGCTCATTGCGAACCCGAACTGTTCCACGATTCAATCGGTCGTGGCGCTCGCGCCTCTAGCGGAAGTATACGGACTGACACGCGTCGCCTATACATCTTATCAAGCGGTATCGGGATCGGGTCAAAAAGGGATCGATGACCTCGAGCGCGGTGCGCGCGGAGAGGAACCGACGAATTATCCGTATCCGATTTATGATAACGTGTTGCCGCACATCGATGTGTTTCTAGAAAATGGCTATACGAAAGAAGAACAGAAGATGATGGATGAGACACGTAAGATTTTAAATGCGCCAAACCTCGGGGTGACGGCCACTTGTGTCCGAGTGCCGGTGCGAAACAGTCATGCGGTCTCGATCACGGTGTCGCTCGAGCGAGATGCGACGGTCGCAGAACTGAAAGCAGTCCTCGCCGATGCACCAGGGGTCGTGTTAATGGACAATCCATCCGAATTGACATATCCGACACCGCTCGATGCGAACGGGACGGATGAGGTGTATGTCGGACGAATTCGCCGAGACGATTCACAACCCAATACGTTCCATCTTTGGTGCGTTGCAGATAACGTCCGAAAAGGGGCGGCAGCGAATGCCGTTCAAATCGCGCAATGTATGATTAGTCAAACAGCGACGAAATAAGGAGGAGATGACATGTTCACAGGAGTGGCGACAGCACTAGCTACCCCATTTCAAGAAAATGGGCAGTTGAATCTAGAAGCATGGGCGGCATTAATTGAAGACCAAATCCAAGAAGGTGTGACGGGTCTCGTCATCGGTGGGACGACCGGCGAAGGGATGACAATCACTGATGACGAGTTTGAGACATTGCTCGTTCGAGCGGTGGAGGTCGCAAACGGTCGAGCCGTGATCATCGCGGGGACCGGTTCGAACAATACAGCAGTCAGTATTGAGAAAACGAAACGGGCCGCCGAACTTGGTGCGGAGATGGCGATGGTCGTCACACCGTACTATAACAAGTCGACACAGGCCGGGCTGATTGCTCACTTTACTGCGATTGCGGATGCGTCACCGATTCCGCTCATGCTCTACAATGTTCCGTCACGGACGGGTGTCGCCTTGGCACCGGAAACGGTCGGTGAGCTCGCGGAACATCCGCGCATCACGGCCTTGAAAGAAGCGAGTGGGGATATCTCGGTCATGGCGCAGATGATGGCCCATATTCCGGAAGGGTTCACCGTTTACTGTGGAAATGACGATCAAATCTTGCCGTACATGGCTTGGGGCGCACAAGGGGTCGTCTCCGTTTTATCAAACGTCTATCCGGGAGCGACGGTCGCGTTGGCAGACGCCCTATTGGCGGGTGATTTGCAGACAGCACGTACGTGGCAAATTCGTTTACTCCCAGTCATCGATGAACTTTTCGCAGAAGTGAATCCGATTCCGGTGAAGGCAGCGCTTCAAGCGCGAGGATTTGAAGTCGGTGCGCCACGTCTGCCGCTCGTTCCAATGAGCGCGACGGCTGAGGCGAAATTACTATCGGCGATGGAACAATTCAATGAGGTGAGACAATGAATGTTCTCATCCATGGGTTTGGCGCAATGGGACGCATTGTCGAAGAGGTCGCTCATGCGCAAGGTGTAAACGTAACGGCAATCGTCTCACCGGGAAGTGACGAGCACACGGCGACTCTGAATGAGGTGGACGTACCCGTCGATGTCGTGATCGACTTTTCGAACCCGGCGTTACTACCTGATTTACTCGTGTTCGGACGGGAGCGCAATATTCCGCTCGTCATTGCGACGACGGGCTTCACACCGGAAGAATTGGCCGAGATCGAGACGGCTTCACAAGAGATCCCAATCTTTCAGTCTTATAACACCTCATATGGGATTGCACTGTTGAAACAGTTGCTCGACCAACTTGTCCCGCTCACTCTCGGATATGATATTGAAGTGATTGAGGCACATCATCGGAAGAAAGTGGACGCACCAAGCGGGACGGCAGAATTATTGGCACGTGCCATCGAAGCGAAGCGTGACGTGACACCGATATACGAACGAACGTCACGTCGGGAAGCGCGTGCTACCGAAGAGTTGGGCATGCATTCCATTCGGGGTGGCACGATCTTCGGTGAGCATACCGTGCTCTTCGCCGGAGATGATGAAATGATTGAATTGAAACATACTGCGTTATCGAAACGCGTCTTTGCAAACGGGGCCCTTGCCGCTGCGGCAACGATTATCAATCGCCCGGCAGGACTTTATAATCTATCGAACTTATACGAGGAGGCTACTCATGTTACTCACAAACGCTTATGAAATCGCACAATATATTAAAGATGCTAAGAAGGAAACACCAGTTAAGCTTTACGTCAACGGTCAATTGGCGGGTCTTGAAATCGAGGAAGCGAAAGCATTCGGAACGGATGAGTCGAAACTGTTTTTGACGACGGCAGAACGCGCTGCGGCATTCTTAGAAGCCAATGCATCGGTCATCACAGATTCTCATCTTGAATATGATCGTCGCAATAGTGCTGTACCGATGCTCGATACGACACAACTCAATGCCCGAATTGAACCAGGCTCGTTCATCCGAGATCACGTTCAAATCGGCAACAACGCGGTCGTCATGATGGGAGCTGTCGTCAACATCGGAGCTGTCATCGGAGATGGTTCGATGGTCGATATGAACGCTGTCATCGGAGCACGCGGAACGCTCGGGAAGAACGTTCACCTTGGCGCAGGTGCCGTGGTCGCAGGGGTTCTTGAGCCACCTTCAAAAGATCCGGTCATCATCGAGGATGGTGTCATGATTGGGGCGAACGCAGTCATCTTAGAGGGCGTTCGCGTCGGTGAAAATGCAGTTGTCGCGGCAGGAAGTGTCGTCACACAAGACGTCCCTCCAGGTGTTGTCGTTGCGGGAACACCTGCACGAATCATCAAACAGAAAGATGAAAAAACTTAAGAAAAAACGCAACTTGTTGATGACTTACGCTCTCTCTAACGTATAATAGACAAAAAATATAAAAAATGAGGAATGGGAGAGTTGCATTATGGAACAGTATGGACAATGGATGTGGAAAGACGGGGCTTGGATTGAGCCGACTGACGCAAACACGAGTATCATGACACACGCGATTCATTACGGAAGCGGGTTCTTTGAAGGGATTCGCGCGTATCACACGGAGGAAGGTCCTGCCATCTTCCGATTACGTGAACACTTGGAGCGACTTGTTCGCTCGTGTGCATACTACCACGTCACGCTACCGTATACGGTAGATGAACTCGAACAAGCCACGATGGAATTGATTGAGCGAAACGGATTTGAAGCATGCTACATCCGTCCGTTCGTCTTCCTTGGAACACCATGGCAAGCACTTATGCCGACTGCTGAGACGAAGGTACATGTTGCCATCTCGTGTTGGCCGCTCGGTGAATATTTCAATAAGACGGTCGGGATTCGAGCGAAAGTGGCCTCGTATCGCCGCGTGTCTTCTACAATGATGCCAATGCAAGCGAAAGCGGCATCGAACTATATGAACTCACAGCTATTAAAAGGAGAGGCGCTCCGTGACGGATTCGACGAAGCGATTGCCCTTGATATGAACGGAAACGTCAGTGAGGCGAGTGTCGCGAACATCTTCCTCGTGAAAGGAAAAACGATTACGACACCGTCCCTTGACTGTTCTGTACTCGATGGCATCACACGTCAAACGGTGATGCAATTGGCTCGCGAGGCCGGTTATGAAATCGTCGAGCGCCATATCGGACGCGATGAGCTCTATGTGGCTGATGAAATCTTCTTAACGGGAACGGCAGCCGAGGTGACGAGCGTCATCGAGGTCGACCATATCTCGATTGGTGGAGGTGTCCAGACGGTTGCGACAGAAATGTTGACACGCTATCGTGAAGCCGTAACAGGACAGCTTCCGGAACACCGCGATTGGATCACGTTCGTGAAATCAGCAGTAACAGAGTAAAGGAGTTTTGCACGATGGGAGTCACAATTGACTTGAATGCGATTCGCGAAAACAAACGCCGGATTGAAGCGCTCGGGCGCCCCGTGTTTGCGGTCGTGAAAAACAATGCCTATAACCTAGGAATGGAGCCAGTTGTGACGACTTTGTATGATGAAGGAGTCCGTCACTTCATGGTGACCACGTTAGAAGAAGCGATTGAAGTGCGAGCGCATGCAGAGTCGGCTCGCGTCCTCGTCATGAATCCGATATACACGTGGGAACATGTGCATACCCATGAATTTGACGTCGCAATCGGCTCGTATGAATGGCTTGTTTCACAGCGTGAGCATCTCGATGGCGTTCGCCTTCATTTGAAATTGGACGTCGGCATGAACCGATTCGGTGCCAAAACGTTTGAAGAAGCGCTACAGATCGTTGCCTTCTGCCAAAATGAAGGATTGAACCTTGTCGGACTATGTACACATTTTCCGCTCGCGGATGCGGACAATGCCGAAGTCGAGCATAGCGTCCAAGTCGAACGCTTTGCCGACTGGTCGACACGTTTGATGGAACGTCATACGTTTGAACTGATCCATGCGGCAAATAGTGCGGCCACGCTTCAAGACGACTCGCGCTTGCACCATTGCACACATGTGCGTGTCGGTATTTTCTTATACGGTTATTCATCGGTTGAGCCGGTTGAGTGGCTCGTACCTGCGTTTTATTGGGAGACAGAAGTGGTTGCCGTCCACGACATCGAAGCGGGGGCTCATGTCGGGTATGGAACGGGATATACCGCGGAATCGAAAGAACGGATTGCTGTCTTACCTGTCGGATATGGGGATGGATTGATGCGGGCGAGACGTCACTTGCCTGTTCACATCGAGGGGAAAGCATACCCGTTCATCAGTAACATCTTTATGAGCCATAGCTTCATCAAAGTCGACGAAGACGTACAAATCGGCGACCGCGTCACATTATATGGTATCGAGACGAAAATCGATGACGTGACACGTGTTGGCTATGCCAACAACTCAGAACAGCTCTGTGCCCGTTCGTGGCGTGTCCCACATCGCTTTGAAGGAGGAATTGTATGTACACCACCAATCAATCAGAATGTTTGATCGAAGGCGTGTCCGTCCGTGAACTTCAAGCGACGTACGGGACACCTTTATACATCATGAGTGAGCCAGAACTAGAGCGTCGCCTTAGAATTGTCCAGAATGCGTTTCTAGATAAGTATCCGAACACGTATGCGTTATACGCGTCAAAAGCATTATCGATTGCGGCCGTTTATGAAAAAGTGATGGCTGCAGGGTTAAGCGTCGATGTTGTCTCAAGGGGTGAGATGTACGTGGCACTGCATGCCGGTGTACCGGCGGAGCGCATTCACGTTCATGGATCGAACAAGACGATTCTTGACATCACGTATGCTCTCGAACAGGGGATTACACACTTTACCATCGACAATATGCGGGAGATCAGCCTCTTGTCAGGACTTGCGGCTGAATACAATCGCGAAGTCGATGTGCTTCTCCGCATTGTGCCTCAAGTTGTCGGGGGTGCCCATGCGGCGATTCAAACGGGTGGGGTTGATACAAAATTCGGTTTCCCGACGCATGACGACACGTATTTAGACGCGATTCGTGCAACGTTAGAAGCCGAGCACTTACAGTTGAAGGGAATCCATTGTCACGTCGGTTCTCAAATTCAAGATCCGACCCTCTTCATCAACACGGTGAAGACGATGGTGCGCTTCATGGATACGATTCGTCAGGAAACCGGCTATACGACGGACGTCTTGAACATCGGCGGGGGATTCGGCGTCGCTTACTTGGATGAAGACGAATATCTCGATTTTGCCCAGACGATGGAGCAAGTCATGGAGACGTTGGTCGAAGAAGTCGAGGCACGTGAATTGCCACTTCCGAAAATCGGGATTGAGCCAGGACGTTGGCTCGTCGCCAATGCGGGTGCCACGCTTTATGAGGTGGGGACCGTCAAAGAAGTGAGCGGCGTTCGTACATTCGTGTCTGTCGATGGCGGGATGACGGACAATATCCGTCCGGCACTGTATGACGCAGAGTATGAGGTCGTGGCAGCGACACGGATGAATGAAGAGAAGACGCTCGAGACAAAAATAGTCGGAGCGTGCTGTGAGTCGGGAGACATCATCTCGAACCGCTCGTTGATCCCTCCTGTCACACCAGGTGACTTATTACTTGTCAAAGCGACAGGAGCATACAATTTCTCCATGGCGAGCAACTATAACCAAATGCTTCGTCCGGCGGTCGTCTTCGTCAAGGATGGGAATCACCGCCTTGTCGTCCGTCGCCAAACGTTTGAAGACTTGGTGGCATGTGAGGTCATTGGGCAATCGACGTAAGACTGCAGAGCAATCTGTAGTCTTTTTTTGATTTTGAATTGAGAACGTTTTTCAATTATGATAGAGAAAAAAAAAAAAGGGGAAGTGACGGTCATGACAAAGACAGCAGCACAAAAGTTAATTGAAGAAAGACGTACGGTCCGTATGTTCAAGGAAGAACCAATCGATACGAAAGTGCTTTATGAAGTGTTGCAATCGGCACATCATGCACCATTTCACAATAAAGTCGAACCATGGAACGTGTATGTGTTCAATGGGGATGGGAAGCAAGTGTTACTCGATGCGCTCGAACCAGCCTTCTCGGAGGCGTCAGAAGGGCAACGCGAAAAGGTGACGGGACGGATTTTAAATGCGGCAACCTGTATGTATGTGACGGCAAAACATTTTGAAACGGACAAAGGGAATCGTGACGCGTTACTCGCGACGGCGACATTCATTCAAAATGTTCAGCTGCTCTTAAGTGAACGTGAGATCGGAATGGTCTGGCGGACGGGTGGACTGTTTGATGATGCACGGTTGAAGGAAATGATTGGGGCGGAAGGGGAGACGTTTATCGGTCTCCTGCAAATCGGGAAATATGACACAGAAGATATCCCTACACCGAAAGCGCGACAACCGATTGATGCACACCTGACCATTTTTGAATGAACGATGTTCACTCATGTAGAAAGTCTAGCTAACTGAATAACATTATGATTACTTGAAACATCATCGTCGTTAATGGCTTGTTCTTTGACCTTGAACGGATGCTGACGTTATACAAAAAAGCACCAATGTAACCAATGCTATAAATCAAGATTGCTAAAAGGAGGAGCTCTTCTTATGATTATAAAATTTGATTTTGGAGATAACTATATTCAGTACATCTCCTGTTCTTCTAAAGTAGGGAGAAAAATTCACAAAACACAAAACGAGTTTTTTGACTGGATCTTTGATGATGAAAAGAATAAAAAATATTGGGCGTATGAAAATGGAGAAAAAGATTGTCCGAATTACGATGCATATGCAATTGTAGATTGGCTCAATCATGTGAAGTTTAAAAAAGGGATCGCTAAGGCAAAGGTAGTCGAAAATCTTAAATTGAAACCTAAAAAGACTTTTTATTACTAAGACTAATAAGAATCTTATATAAATATAATGAATAGAGCCGATAAAAAAAGCTCAAGTAGGGACCGGTTCAGTCTTTGCTTGAGCTTTTGCTATATGGTTCATTTTTTAATTTTTTTTGCGAGCCAATCTTGAATCACAGTCGTTGGAATCATCCAGTCGTTCCTCCATTTTTAGAATCTTCTTCTCTACTATTATCCAAATGCATACGTTCCCAAACCTCTCGATGTGCGCCATGAAGGGCATCATCGAATGAATCATCGATATGAAGGCCATAACTTGGATTGATGGACGAGGCATACAGGTCTAGCATGAGTTGATCATGGTTCGGATACATAGAGTGGGCTCCTTTCAATACATCAGCTTGGCTACAACTTCAGTATACAAAGGAACTATGTAGAAAATTCGAGAGAAACGTTAACATTTTATGAATCTTGTAAACGCTTTCACAATTGTTGAATTTCGCGAACTGGAACGCACGACTGCTTATATTGTTCGGCACGCTTGGCATATTTCTTTACCGTTCTCTCCATGATAAAACGATCTTCATCGTTTAATGGACGAACGACTTTTGCTGGGACGCCCATGACCATCACCCCTTCAGGAATTTGCATGTTTGGTGTGACGAGCGCACCGGCAGCGACAAAGGACCCTTTTCCAATCTTCGCCCCATCGAGTACGGTAGCGTGCATGCCAATCAAGCAATCTTCTTCAATCTCACAGCCGTGAATCATCGCCATGTGGCCAATCGAGACACGGTCATGAATGATTGTCGGTGAGCCTTCATATTGATGAATCATCGAACCATCCTGAATGTTGACGTATGAACCGATTTGAATGGGTCCTTCGTCTCCACGGATGACGGTATTGAACCATACTCCCGAGTGAGCACCGATGGTCACGTCTCCAATCACGTGTGCCCCTGGTGCAAGATAAGTCGTCGGATCGACTTTTGGTGTCAACTCTCCTAATTTGTATTGCATCGTTGTAACCCCTTTCAGAAAGATATGTTATCATTGTCGCACAACTTGAAAAAGAAATTGCAACGAAAAGAATATTCTTGGTAAGATAGTTAAAATACATTGAATAAGGAGATCAAGAGATGGAGAAACAACATTTGATTGACATCGCCGCAAAGAAAAAGAAAGCGGCCGTCGTCTTTAAAGACGTCGCAGTGATTGACGTGTACAGTCGTGAGACGATTCGTACAGACGTCGCCATCGACGCAGGATATATCGTGGCTATTGGGGAAGGGTACGATGGAGAGGTCGAGTATCACGATCCGACGTGGACGCTTGCGCCGTCCTTTATCGATTCGCACGTCCATATCGAGTCATCGATGGTCCCCCCGCATGAATTTGCGAAAGCAGTCTTACCACTTGGTGTCACAACGGTGATTGCTGACCCTCATGAGATTGCGAATGTGAACGGAGCACTCGGGATTGAGTACATGTTAGCAGATGCGAAAGGACTTCCACTCGACGTTCGGATGATGCTTCCGAGTTGTGTACCAGCGACACCATTTGAACATGCGGGCGCAAAACTGTATGCAGAAGATTTGGTACCATTTTTAGGAGATCCAGGGGTGCATGGCCTAGGTGAAGTCATGGACTATCCATCAGTTGAAGCTGGAAGTGAAGACATGCTTCAAAAGATCGCGCAGACGGAACAAGCGGGTAAAGTCGTGGATGGACATGCTTCAGGTCTCAACCCCGATCAATTGAATGTATATCGCTCAGCAGGAATCATGACGGATCATGAATGTACGACTGCGGAAGAGGCGATTGAACGAGTGCGACGTGGATTCTACGTTCAAATTCGGGAAGGGTCCGTTGCTCGAAACGTGGAGAAGGTGAGCCTAGCCGTTACGGAAAGCAATGCCCACCGCTTCCTTTTCTGTACGGATGATAAGCATTTGGATGACTTGGTCGCGGAAGGTGGAATCGACTACAACATCCGTACCGCCATCAAGCAAGGGGTTAAGCCGGAAACGGCCTATGCCATCGCAAGTCTACATGCCGCAGAGGCCTATGGATTAAAAGAGGTCGGGGCGATCGCGCCTGGTAAGAAGGCGAACTTCGTTATCTTGTCAGACGTCGAATCGGTAAAAATCGAACAAGTCTATGTGAATGGTACGCTCGTCGCGGAGAAGGGGAATGCGACGTTTGAATCGGAAGGAATTGAAGTGCCAAAACCGATGAAAGGTGAGCTCGCTTTACCCGAATTGACCGCCGAGTCGTTCCGACTTGCCGCAAGTGAAGAAGAAATCGATGTCATTCAAGTGCTTCCGAACAGCTTGTTGACGAAACGACAGCGTCTCACGTTCCAACCAGACGCATCAGGCGCAGATTTATCGCAGGATATCGCGACGCTTGCCGTCATCGAACGCCATCACGGGACAGGCCATATGGCTCTTGCCCCGGTAACGGGATTCGGCTTGAAACGAGGTGCCCTAGCAGCCACGGTTGCCCATGACAGCCATAACTTGGTCGTCGCCGGGGTCAGCCCGGAAGACATGTTGCTCGCGGCGAAAACGCTTGAAAAAGTAGGGGGAGGGGTCGTCGCCGTATCGGAAGGAGAAGTGCTTGCTGTCCTTCCGCTCGAGATTGGTGGACTGATGACGAAGCGACCATATCGTGAAGTGGCAGAGATTCTGGAACAGCTCAATGATGCGCTAGATGTCGTGGGAGCCCATCGTCATTTCAATCCGTATTTGACGATGTCCTTCCTCGCCTTACCGGTCATTCCTGACTTGAAATTGACCGATATGGGATTGTTCGACGTGACCACGTTCTCATTCATCAACGCTTGACTCGGTCTAACGTATGATTTTTGTTAAGAACCGCCGATAACGATTGAATGCGTGACGGGAAGTTGGTATAGTTACGTCAAGTTTCATCGGGTCAACATTGAAAGGGGGGATATTACAGATGGAACAAGTTGCTTACAATCGGTCGTATGATGAACATGAGGAATTGATCAATTCTGTATATCGTGCTTTCAAGGACCGATGCGAAGAACTACCAGAAGAAACTCAGACAAAACGTCGTTTACGACGACTCATTTTCTCTACGATTAAAGAACAGACGAAGTCTCACGCTGACCGATTCGTGTTGTATCACTTCTTCAACGACTTCTTTAAAGCGGTGGAAACGAATGACCAAGAAGCACTCGCTGTCTTGAAGCGAATCATTAAAGATGAAAAAAACTATTGATATGTGACACCAACCTGTGATAATTTAGACGTAACTTTAAATGAATATTCGTGCTATCGATGAGGTAGAGGTGCGATGCTGATGAGTAAGTAGTCGGAGGATGACAACGATGAGGACTACAAAAAGGCAGGATCGCCGAAGTGCAACACCATGTCCGTGGGGTTGTGCTGGGCTGACGGGAAATACCCGTCGGACTGCCATACATATTTACGTATGGAGCGCTCCAAGTCGGCTAAGAAAGACGGAACATCCAGCGAGGGTGTCGGCTTTGTTGCCGATGCCCTCGCTTTGCGTTTTTTTAAGCATAGGTGGGCCTCATAATAAAAAAAAAGGAGGAATTCAGCATGGTAGATTATTCAACATCGGTACTCTCACTCGTACCGGCATTACTTGCAATTATTATGGCAATCACAACACGAAAGGTCATCCCATCACTCGGTGTCGGGATTATCGCAGGAGTCCTTCTCTTGCATAATTTCAATCCAATTGATTCGATTCAATACTTGTGGTCGAACATCATCGCTTTATTCTGGGCGGATGGAGCCATCAACGAATGGAACGTCTTGTTGATTGCGTTCTTGCTCCTTCTCGGGATTTTATCGTCAATCATTCAAACATCAGGTGGCGCACGCGCATTTGGTGAATGGGCTGCGGCGAACGTCAAGACAGCACGCGGTGCACGTCTCGTCTCATTCGGACTTGGTATTTTGATTTTTATCGATGACTACTTCAATAGCTTGGCGGTCGGAAACATCAGTCGTCCACTCACAGACCGTAAAAACATCTCACGTGCAAAGTTGGCTTACATGATTGACTCAACGGCAGCACCTGTCTGTGTCATCAGCCCGCTTTCAAGTTGGGGTGCATATATCATCGCCATCATCGCAGGTATTTTGGCAAAATACTCGATTGACAGCTATTCGTCATTCTCTGCATTCATTCAAATCATCCCAATGAACTTCTATGCCGTCTTCGCACTACTCTTGACAGCATATGTGGCATTCACTGGACTTGCCATCGGACCGATGCGCACGCACGAACTTCGTGCCCTCCAAGGGGAGTTGTATGATTCGGCAAAAGGAAAGCCGATGGGAATGAGTGAAGATTTACACGAGCACGAAGGTGGAAAAGTACGTGATTTGATCGTACCAATTATCACGCTTATCGTTGCGACAGTGTCAGCGATGCTTTACACGGGTGGTCAAGCGCTCGCGGCTGACGGTCAAGACTTCTCGTTGATTGGAGCCTTCGAATCGACAGACGTGACACGCTCACTTGTTGCGGGTGTTGTCATCAGTTTGATTGTCGCATTCTTGCTTCTCATTGGTCGTAAAATCCCAACGCGTGACTATGGAAAAGCGGCATGGGAAGGCGTTCGTGCCATGTGGCCGGCTGTCTTGATTCTCTTGTTTGCTTGGACAATCATTGCGGTCATCAGCGACATGAAGACTGGTGAATACTTGGCAAGCTTCGTGACAGATACAATCGCTGCATCTTACTTGCCACTCCTTCTTTTCTTGATTGCCGGAATCATGGCATTCTCGACAGGAACGAGTTGGGGAACATTTGGTTTGATGCTTCCGATCGGTGCCGACTTGATCATGGCTGTTGAACCGGAACTTCTTCTCGCGTCACTTGCGGCTGTATTGGCCGGCGCGGTGTTTGGTGACCACTGTTCACCAATTTCAGATACAACGATTCTCAGCTCAACAGGAGCGGGCTCGCACCACATCGACCACGTGGTGACACAATTGCCGTATGCTATTCTTGCAGCGGTTGTGTCAGCGATCGGTTACTTGGTGCTCGGGATTACAGCATCGATTTGGATCGGATTCTTCGCTGCATTGATTTCGTTTATCGTATTGGTAGGAGTCGCAGAAGTGATTTCCAAACGTGGGAAAGTACCTGCAGAACTTCGCGCAAAGCGTGAGGCGTGATATATGAAAATGACTTCCATCAAATCGATGGAAGTCATTTTTTATGTGCGGTCGTCACTGCATAAGTGAGACGGTCGAGTAGTTTACCGAGAATGAACCAAAAGAGAACTATGATGTACAGTGATAGGCTGTGGTAATGAAGATGAATGACGTAAAAAGAAAACCAAGGTGTCTCGAGCAACCAAAATGGAGGCGAAGTAGATGTGCTTGTCATCCAATCCAGATACATTCATGATGCAGATCGTGACAGCTAATAAGGTGAACCGCAGTGTC
The DNA here is from genome assembly GCF_001909285.1 of Exiguobacterium profundum. Taxonomy (GTDB): domain Bacteria; phylum Bacillota; class Bacilli; order Exiguobacteriales; family Exiguobacteriaceae; genus Exiguobacterium; species Exiguobacterium profundum. The sequence goes on along the minus strand of NZ_MRSV01000001.1, from coordinate 2,772,486 downwards.
AAACTCTTTATAGAGACTTTCACGACAGAAAAACCTCCCTGGTCCATGTAGGAATCAAGGAGGTTACAATCATTATTTCACGTCAAGCCACTTGAAACTTGCATCGGCACCGAACGGGTGACGGTACATGTTCTCGATGTTTGAACGCTCTAAGTATGCCTCACCTTTTTGATAAATCGGATCGATGGCAAAGTCTTCTTCGAGAAGGATGCGTTCTGCTTCTTGCATTGCTTCCCAACGTTTCATCTGATCGGCTTCTTTCTTCGCAGATTGAATCAACTGATCATATTCGTCATTCGAGTACTCCATACGGTTAAACGGTCCGTCTGTGACCCACATGTCGAGGTATGTCATCGGATCCTGATAGTCAGGGCCCCAACCAGCTGCAGAAACGTCATATTCGCCTTTCCCTTCAAGATCAAGGAAGTTTTTGAACGGTTGCTGTTTGATGTTAAGTGTCAAACCAGGCAAGTTCTTCTCAAGTTCGCCTTTGATGAACTCGTTCACTTTCTTGAACGCTTCTTCGTCACGTGAGAGGAACTCGAGTTCGATTGTTTCAACACCTAATTCTTCTAATCCTTTTTCCCACGCGGTTTTTGCTTCATCTACGTTGTAGTTGAGGAGGTCTGGATACTTCTCACGGAAGTCAGCTCCGTCTTCTGTGAACGTGAAGTCTTTCGCTACGATATAGTTCGCCGGTTGCGATCCATCTGTTAAGATGACATCTGTCACACTCTGTTTGTCGAATCCTTTCGCAAGTGCTTCACGGATGTTGACGTTTTGGAGCGCTTCGTTCTTTTGGTTGAAACGAAGGAAGTTGATTCGAGCATCGGCACGCGTTTTGAACTCGTCGCTGTCTTCGAATTGCGGAACGAATTCAGAAGAGAGGAGCGTGTAGTCCGCTTCACCCGACTCGAACAAGTTGACCCCAGTCGATACGTCTTTTACGACTTTGACGTTGATCGTGTCCATCTTGACGTTTTCAGCATCCCAATATTCAGGGTTCTTCTTGTAAACCCATCCTGCATTGTCTTGCCACTCGCTCAAGACGTAAGGTCCGTTATAGAGTGTCTTGTCGACAGATGTTGCGAACTCTTCGCCTTGCTCTTCGACGTACTCTTGTTTTTGCGGCATATACGTTGGGAATCCAGTCAAACCTAAGAAATAAGGAGCTGGTGCTTCCAATTGTACTTCAAGCGTTTTTTCGTCAATCGCTTTTGCGCCGAGGTCGTCGAGCGACATTTCACCCGCAAGGATTTTGTTCGCGTTTTTCAAATCTTTTTGAATATAGGCATACTCCGCACCTGTTTCAGGATTGAGGGCACGTTTCCAAGAGTAAACGAAGTCTTCAGCTGTAATTGGAGAACCGTCTGACCAGTTTGCGTCACGTAACTTGAACGTGTATGTAAGTCCATCCTCAGATACTTCGACATCTTCGGCAATCCCCGGTGTCGGTTGGTTGTTCTCATCTAGACGATACAATCCTTCGAACACGTTGTTTGTCACGATGATCGATGTCGAGTCTGTTGTCAGTGTCGGATCGAGCTGCGGCAAGTCCGTCGCCGATACCATTGTGATTTCTTTTTTCGCATCGCTTGAAGATGAACCTTCTGAACTTGATGAGTCATCTCCTGTGCTACAAGCAGCCGTCGCCAATAATGCGACCCCCGATAACGCTAACCATTTTTTGTTTTTTATCATACAACCTCCCGAAAATTCTGATAATTTAGAATATGTTGTAATTAAACTACATCTGACATGAATATGCAACGGAATTTTTCAAATTATCCTAAAATATAAACTTATTTAGAATGACTATTCATCAATCCTTTCAGGAAGTAGAATAGAAAAATCAACGAATGATTATACAATATTTTTGTATAGTTATTCGTACAGATAGGATAGTAGTGGAGGCGTTAACTTGAAACAACATTCAGCCGGAATCGGCTTTTTCGGTCTTGCTTCAATGGTCGTCGGGACCATGATTGGTGGAGGTGCGTTTAACCTGCCTGGTGCAATGGCACAAGGGGCAGGGGTCGGACCAGTTTTAATTGGATGGGGGATTACGGGTGTCGGCATGATTATGCTCGCCTTTGTGTTTCAGTTTTTAGCAAACACGCGGCCAGAGCTAGAAGGCGGAATTTACGCCTATGCCCGTGAAGGTTTCGGGAAGTTTGTCGGATTCAACAGCGGATGGGGGTACTGGATGTCGGCTTGGATTGGGACGGTAGCCAACATCACATTGATTTTCAGTACATTGGCTTATTTTTTTCTTATTTTTTCAGCAGAACACCGACTGTTTCGCTTGTTCGTGAGTGTCGTTCTGATTTGGGGCTTATTTTGGCTCATTTCACGTGGGATGCGTGAAGCGGCACTTCTCAATATCGTGACAACGATTGCGAAACTCGTCCCGATTATTTTGTTCATCGTGTTGATCCTATTCGCGTTTAAAATAGATACGTTCCAAGTCGATTTTTGGGGAGAAACTGGGTTTGTTTGGGCGGATGTGTTTCCACAAGTGAAGTCGACGATGCTCGTCACACTCTGGGCATTTGTCGGTATCGAGGGAGCGGTCGTATTGTCATCGCGCGCACGTCACAAGAAAGATGTCGGTCGTGCCACGGTCATTGGCCTGATTGGGACGTTATTGATTTACATGATGATTTCCATCTTCTCGTTTGGTGTCATGACACAGGAGCAACTCGCTGCGTTGCCTGAACCGTCGATGGCATATGTGTTAGAAGCGGTCGTCGGCCCGTTCGGCGCAACATTGATTAACATCGGACTGCTCGTATCATTAACAGGCGCATTGCTCGGCTGGACGATTTTAGCGACGGAGATTTCGTACGTGGCGAGCCGGGATGGGGTGTTTCCGAAAGTATTTCACCGTTTGAATGCGAACGAAACACCAGTGAACGCGCTATTCATCACCCAAGCGTTCACTCAAGTGGTCACGGCCATCGCCTTGTTTTCAGAACAGACGTATCTCGTGCTTTCAAGCATCGCTGGAATCGCAGCACTCGTTCCTTATCTATTCTCGGCACTCTATGGATGGATGGAGGCGAAGCGGGCGACGTCGCTACGGATGATGGTCGTTTCCGGGATTGCCTCGCTATACGCCGCCTGGTTACTCTATGCTTCAGGATTCGAGTATGTCTTGATTGCGATGATTCTATACGCACCTGGCATCTTCGTCTTTCTTTTGGCAGAACGGGAACAAGGACGACCGTTCTTGACCCGTACCCAGTCGATGATTGCCTTGATTATTCTATTATGTGCGACCTATGGCATTTATGGACTTTGGACAGCCGCGATTGCCCTATAAGAAAACTCACCGGCGTCTCAAGCGTCCGGTGAGTTTTTTGATGATCGGAGTAATTGTTCGATTACACTTGGTGAAGCAGGTCTCGCATATAAATAGCCCTGGAAAGAATCGCAATCTGTCGACTTTAAGTGTGCCAACATCTCTTCATCTTCGACTCCCTCTGCGACGACGTGGAGATTTAAACTCTTCCCAAGATGGACGATGACATCGAGGAGATGAGATTTGGACGCCATCCAATCATCGAGAAAGACTTTATCGATTTTGAGTTCATCGACCGGGAAGGACTTCAAATACTGCAAGGACGAGAAGCCTGTTCCGAAATCGTCAATCGACAGTCGATAGTTCAAGCGCTTGATTTGTTCCATGCGTTCGATGATTTCATCAGTTTGTTGCATGACAAGACTTTCCGTGATCTCCAAAATGACGTCTGCCGGGTCGAGCTGGAGTTGTTGCTTGATGTTTCGTAACGTATTCAAAAAACTGTCGCTTCGGAATTGATTAGGCGAAATGTTGATTGCCATCGAGAGCGGTTGATCGAACTCGGCTTTCCAGGCTTTCAGTTGTTTCGTTGCCTCTAAGATGACCCAGTTGTTGATGGGAACGATGAGTGCCATCTCTTCCGCGAGCGGAATGAACTCTGAAGGCGGGATTTGTCCCAGTTCGTCGTGATGCCAACGAAGGAGTGCCTCAAAACCGATGAGCCGGTCTGTGGCAAGTTCATACTTTGGTTGATACTCAAGATAAAAATGCTTTTCTTCAAGGGCTCGGTACATCGCCTTCTCAATATGGATTTGTCTCGAGAAAGCGGCATCCATATCTTTTGTCACAAATTGAATCGTACCGACGCCAATCTGTTTCCCTTTGAAGAGGGCACTTTCAGCACGTGTATACAGTTCCTCGAGTGAACTTGTCGAAGACGGATAAAATACGCATCCGATCGAAATCGATACCATGATGGAGTGATGGTAAATCCGGAACGGACGTTGCAGTTCGTGTTGCAGATGTCGGAGTACTTGGAACACTTCTTCTTTCGATTCCTCGAAGAACATGACACCGAACAGTCCGCCCGTAGGATGGAATAAAAGAGCGGATTCCGGAATAAGATGCAGTGCGCGCTCTTTGATTTGGATGAGAAGTTCGTTCCCAACGCGAGACCCGAATGACTCATTGATAATTTTGAAGCGGTCGATATCAAACAAGGCAATATGAAGGAGACCTTCTCGCTCATCGATTTGTCGAAGGATTGAGTCGTAGCGACGTAAAAACCCTTTTTTATTATTTTGTCCGGTCAACTCATTTTGATAAGCGAGGAACTGGACTTCTTTTTCAAGACGCTTCTTTTCCGACACATCAAATCCGAATGCGGTATATTGAATCACTTCATTCTTCTCACTAACAATCGGTACGACAGTCAAGTTAAGCCAACACGGCTCTGACTCATGTTGCTTACAGGAGATCGGCATCTCACCGTTCCAAATCCGATTGGTCGCAAGTGATTTTAAAACGTTACGCGAAATCCCGTCCTGTTCACTTGAATCATGAATGAGTTCGAACCATTCGCGTCCGATTAGCTGTTGCTCCGTCGCATCGAGTAGACGGCATAACGAAGGATTGATGTCTACAATCTCGCCTTTCGCATTTGTCGCCAAGTAATGCGTGGACTGTTTGATCATCTCTTGAAAATGATGAAGTAGATTGAACTGTTCTGTACTGATGAGCGGTCCAAATCCTTTTGGGAGAAACGCTAAAAAATAACCATAAATCCCTTCGAGCGAAAAAGATTGCAGGTAGGCAGTCGCATAGATGACGGAGCCATCCTTATGTTGAAACGGCGTCATCGCCGTTGTCGAGAATGGATATTGAAGGAGGAGCGGCGACCATGTTTCGAGAGCATGATCTAATTGCCGGACGACCGGCAGTGGTTGATGGAGGACTTCGTCACGTTCCCAGCCGAATAAAACTTCGGCATGCGTATTCCATAATAGGACCGTACCATCTTGAGAAATATAACAACACGGAACAGATAAAGCATCGATGAATTCATCTACTGGTAAATCACGCAATGAAGCCACATCATTTCCTCCAATCTGTCATGCTAAATGCATATTCTAATGTCAGTGTACCTGATTTTGCCAATTCAAGGAATGCTTAAGTTCGTCATTGTCAAAAGAAAGAGGGACGTCATATACTGAAAGAGTAAGATAGTTTTGAATAAGGGGGAAACAATATGTCAAAAACACATGATGTGATTGAATTGACAGAGAAGTTCGGGGCACATAACTATCATCCACTACCGATTGTCATTTCGGAGGCGAAAGGGATTTGGGTAACCGATCCTGAGGGGAATCGCTACATGGATATGTTAAGTGCATACTCTGCTGTCAATCAGGGACACTGTCATCCAAAGATCATCCAAGCGCTTAAAGATCAAGCGGATAAGATCACGTTGACGTCGCGTGCTTTTTATAACGATCAACTTGGACGTTTTTACGACAAAGTGGTAACGCTAACAAAAAAACAGATGGTGTTACCGATGAACACGGGTGCAGAAGCGGTCGAGACGGCCGTGAAGACAGCACGTCGTTGGGCATATGACGTGAAGGGTATTCCGGGACAAGCGGAAATCATCGTCTGCTCAGGAAACTTCCATGGACGGACGATGGCTGCTGTGTCGATGTCGACAGAAGCAGAATATCAGCGTGGATTCGGACCGCTATTGCCAGGGTTCAAAGTTGTGCCATATGGTGATATCGATGCATTCGAAGCGGCGATCACAGAGAACACAGCGGCGTTCATCGTTGAACCGATTCAAGGTGAAGCGGGGATCATCATTCCGCCGGCAGGTTATTTGAAGCGGGCATCTGAGCTCTGTAAAGAACATAATGTCCTTTTCGTCGCAGATGAGATCCAGTCTGGACTTGGTCGTTCTGGAAAGTGGTTTGCCATCGAGTGGGAAGATGTCACACCGGATATGTATATTCTCGGAAAAGCACTTGGAGGCGGGGTCTTCCCAATCTCATGCGTTGCAGCTGACCAGGAGATTCTTTCGGTCTTCAACCCAGGCTCGCACGGGTCGACGTTTGGCGGAAACCCGCTTGCTTCAGCTGTTTCGGTCGCAGCTCTTGAAGTGCTTGAAGAAGAAAACCTACCGGAGCGTTCGCTAGAACTCGGGACGTACTTCATGGATCGCTTGAAGTCGATCGACAATCCGATGATTCGTGATGTTCGCGGTCGCGGACTCTTTATCGGCATTGAGTTGACGGAGTCGGCTCGTCCTTACTGTGAGGCGCTAAAAGAGCGAGGACTTCTCTGTAAAGAAACACATGAAACCGTGATTCGATTGGCACCACCGCTTGTGATCACGAAAGAAGAACTCGACCAAGCATTCGAAGCAATCGAAGCCGTATTGGCTCCCGCAGCTATTTCGTAAGAAGCGTCAGCTTGGTATAATGAAGTCAGTTCAATCGACACCTGCCTAGCAGGTGTCTTTTTCGTGGAGGAGGAGTTGGATGATTTACATATATGTCGGATTGGCAGGGGCGGTCGGTGCTTTGGCACGCTATGGCCTTGGTATGATGATCGATTCGATTGGACCGAGCGCATTCCCGGTTTCGACATTGCTCATCAATCTCAGCGGTAGTTTTTTGTTAGGGTTTTTGACTCACATGTTTCTTCGAACGGGTAAACTTTCTCCTCAATTCGTCACGATTGTGGGGACTGGAATGATTGGTTCCTTCACTACATTCTCCACGTTTAGCGTTGAAACGATTCGATTATTAGACGAAAGTCGGATAGGGTTGGCGCTTCTATACGTCTTTTTGAGTATCACGCTTGGACTCGGGAGCTCATGGCTTGGTTATCGTGTCGGCGTGAGACGAAAAGGTGAGGTGAAATAGAGTGACAATCATGTGGATTGCGACAGGTGCCTTTTTTGGTGCGATTTGTCGTTTTGCTATCGGTCAACTGATGAAACGGTGGTCTGATTCCACCTTTCCATTTGCAACATTATTCGTCAATGTGTCGGGTTCGTTTGCTCTTGGGTATTTATATGCCCACACGAGCCATCCGTCGCTCCTTCTCTTTTTAGGGATTGGATTTTTAGGGTCGTTTACGACGTTTTCGACTTTGAAACTTGAATTGATGCGGTTTGCGACAAAAGACTGGATTCGATTCGGACTTTATCTCCTTGCCACATATCTGTTTGGAATACTGGCTGCTTATATCGGCTGGTCAATCTGAAACAACGCCCCTTCCATCTCGAAGGGGCGTTGTTTTATTCTGCAAGTTGAAGCTTCTCGGTACATGAAGCACAAGTCGTTTCGTATGATTCGCACTGTTCATCCATATGCTTCCCGCATTCCTGGCACGTTTTGTCCGGTAGTTTTTGATAAAACTCTACAGATGATTCGAGTCGGCTCGCCCATTCATTCATATGAAAATGCCTCCTTCGTAGATGTGTCACAGTATTGGTTGTTGTCATGATTGTATTATAACAGATGACATTAAGTCAACTATAATATATAACAGATATATTCGGGATTTTTTGTTTTTTTTTACACATCAAAAGACGAGGTGAAAAAAATGAAAGTGCCACAGTGTGAAACGATTGGAATTCAATCAGAGGACGTTCCAACGCTACAAACCGCCTTGGCGCAATTAGATGCGCCTCGAGTCAGTCGTTTGTTTAAAGCGTTCGCTGATCCGACCCGTCTAAAAGTGCTGTATGTGTTGACGCTCGAACATGAACTATGTGTATGCGATGTGGCGGCCGTTATCGGTCACTCTAACGCGACCGCATCTCACCATTTACGGACATTACTTGAACAAGGATTGGTAAAGTATCGTAAAGAAGGGAAAGTCGTTTATTATTCATTGGATGATGAGCACGTGAGACAGCTCGTTGAAATTGCATTGACACACAGTAAAAAAAAAAAAGACGTTTAAGTTCAATGACCGTCCCCATTCGAGGGGCGGTCATTTTTTTGTTTTTTTTTTCAATTTCAATTCACGATACGATATATTCAAATGATCATTTGAATGTTAGGGGGATATGATGAGAAATCGAGACGTACTACCTGTGTCCGGTATTACCTGTACTAATTGTGCGGCCAAAATTGAGCGGGATGTGGCGAAATGTGAAGAAGTCGCATCTTGCCAAATTGATTTTGCGACGAGTCGTATGGTGATTGAATGGGTGGACCCGTCGAACCGTGACAAGATGCTTCAGTCAATTGAGCAGACGATGGGGCGGATTGAACCGGGAGCGAAGTTTGTAAAACAAGATGACGATCAAACCGAAGGACGAGATTGGACGCTTTGGAGATTTCTCACAGCCGCTCTTATTTTTTCGATGGCGATTTGGACAGATTCGATTTTAGGATATATTGCGGCATATTCACTTGCTGGTTACGACGTCGTATACGGTGCGGTCCGGAACATATGGAACCGGGAATGGTTTGACGAGAAATTTTTAATGACCATCGCGACAATCGGGGCATTCGCCATTTCGGAATACCCGGAAGCGGTGGCAGTCATGCTGTTTTATCAGCTCGGTGAATACGTGCAAGGACGGGCGGTACGCGCCTCCCGAAAATCGATTCAGTCCTTGTTGAATATGAAACCGACCAGAGCGCGTGTACTCGAGGCGGGTCAGGAAATGGAACGATTGCCGGAAGAAGTAACGGTCGGGTCACACCTCGTCATTCGTTCAGGAGAACTAGTCCCGATGGACGGATTCGTCGTGAGTGGGGCGAGCTCTTTAAATACGTCGTCATTGACTGGTGAATCCGTTCCAAGGCAAGTTAGCGCGGGCGAGGAAGTGTTGGCAGGTATGGTCAATATCGAGGGGCGTCTCATCGTTGAAACGACAAAGCTCGCGGCTGAATCAAGCCAACAAAAAATGATTGCTCTCGTCGAAGAAGCGAATGGAAAGAAAACAAAAACGGAACAAATGATCACGCGCTTGGCAAAAGTCTATACACCGATTGTGGTAGTCATGGCGACACTTGTCGCATTCGTTCCACCCTTGTTTGTAGGGGACTTGAATGAATGGATTTACCGGGCCTTGATTTTTCTCGTCATCAGTTGCCCTTGTGCACTTGTGATTTCAATCCCGTTAGGTTATTTCGGGGGGATCGGTTCTGGATCGAAACAAGGGATTCTTGTAAAAGGTGGCGAGTTCCTTGATACATTGACTGAAGTGGATGCAGTGGTCTTCGATAAAACAGGAACATTGACGACCGGGCGATTTGAAGTGACCGATATCGTGACGACAGACGGCATCACTAGCGATGAACTGTTACGGTTAGCTGCCCGTGTCGAACAAGCATCCAATCATCCTCTTGCGCAAGCAATCGTCCGTCGTGCTGGGGAGGTTCAATCGTTTGATTCGATTCAAGAGGAGCCGGGATATGGTCTCCGTGCACGAGATGGTGACGACGAGGTGTATGTAGGGAGTGCCCGTTACATGGAACGGTTAGGTCAAGTGATTGCAGATTCGTCAATCGGGACGAATGTACATGTGATGAAGAATAATCGTTGGCTTGGACGAATCGAACTGATGGATACGGTAAAGCCGGATGCGATGGCTGCAATCGAACAATTGAAACGAATCGGAATCCAGACGGTCATGCTATCTGGAGATCGTCGAGAAGTCGCTACAAAAATTGGCAAGCAACTCGGATTGGATGAAGTACGAGGGGAGTTGCTGCCGCACGAGAAAGTGGAGGCAATCGAACGGATGGTCGGAACGCGTAAAGTTGCTTTTGTCGGGGATGGTATGAATGATGCGGCGGCTTTGGCCCGGGCAGACGTCGGTCTCGTCATGGGTGGCGTCGGAAGCGATACAGCAGTCACGGCGGCGGACGTGGTATTGATGCATGATGCGCCAACGGATGTCATTCGGGCCATTGAGCTAGGCAAACGAACGAAGCGCGTCGTCTGGCAAAATATTTTCTTTGCCTTTGGAATCAAAGCACTTGTCATGCTTTTAGGATTGTTCGGCATCGCAACGATGTGGGAAGCGGTATTTGCGGACGTGGGAGTGGCGCTTCTTGCCATCGCGAACGCGACGCGGTTACTTCGTATGACATCATGAAAGAAGTGTCTCGGTTTTGTACCTGAGACACTTCTTTTTTTATTCGATTCTGTCGTGATGCGTTTTAATGCGCAACAACATAAAGGTGAGGATGACAATAATAGCAAAAAATAAAAAAGTGATGGTGAAAAGGACTTGTGTCAAGAAAGATACTTGATTCTCTGCCGCAATCAACTCTTTATGAATGTCTTTGTATTGCATTTGTTTGAGAGACCGTAAATCTTCTAAAATCGTTTGCCGAAGTTCTGTCATCGTTTCTGCGACAGCCGTCGCTTTCACTAAGTCGCCTTCTTCATAGATGACGAGAACGCGGTCGGCTTCCTTTTCCCAAATGGCATCTCGTTCGAGTAAATCGAGGACAGAGCTCGGTGTGTCCGGGTCATCGATGATGGATTGTTTAAGGTCTTTGGCTTGTCGAGACATGCTATAGTACATCTCTAAAAAGTGTCGGTCTTCATATGCGAGTAATCCACGAATGGCATTTGCCCGTTCGACGTTATAATACATCACGTCTTCAATCGATTCATAGGAGTCGAGTTGTTCGCCTTGAATGGTTTCGAGACGCTCATTTGTTTCTTTCAAATGAAAAATAAAAATAAAAATAATCGAAATAGATAAGATTGATAAACTGATCCATAATAAAATCCACTTTCGTTGTGACATCGTGACCCTCCTTTCTTCTACATCGTACATGATTTTGTAAAAAACGACAGAAAATATTTTTTTGAAAAAAATAAAAACGGGGAAATGTATAATCATTAAGAGTAGTGTCTCTTGATGAGAGAAGACAATTAGATGCATAAGGAGAGTCAATATGTCAGAGAACTCGACGTTACACAAGCTGTGCCAGGTTTTACGAAACAAGCGAACCAATCTTACCTATGAGATTCCGAGTCTTTGGAATCGCATGCGTTTCCATTCCGAGCCGGTTCGAGATGGGGTGGAACGTGTCAATCCATATGATTTTTTGTTGTTTTTGATTGAAAAAACGATTTTCCCGTATGCACATGAAAGTCGCGACTATCGTACTTCCATTGCGCTTGCAGACGGACATTTACAAACCGGGGGGGATTGGATCAAACGGGCATCGGTCTACTCCATGCAAGTTCGTACATCGACCTCATGGGACCATGACGGGTCGGGTTACGTTGAAAGGGAGAATTCAGTGGGAATGAAAGACACAGGCACTTTTGTGAAAACGCTTGCATTGATTCCACATCTTCTCTATATGGGGATCGATACATTATTCCTCTTGCCGATTTCGCAACACAGCCATAAAAACAAGAAGGGTGAATTCGGTTCTCCTTATGCCGTTCAAGACTTTTTCGCAATTGATGAAGAGTTAAAGGAAACGTTAACTGGTGACGAGATGACGGTCGAAGAAGAATTTGCCGCATTCGTGGAGGCCTGTCACATGGTAGGGATTCGTGTCGTCATCGATGTCATCCCGCGGACGTGTGCCCGAGATAACCGTCTCATCTTAGAAAACCCGGAATGGTTTTACTGGATTCCCTTGACGGAAGTCGATTACTATCATCCGCCATATGTTCCGGGCATTGGGGAGAACGTCAAACCGGAATTTGCTTTCTTGCCGATGGTGTATAACTCAGAAGACGTATGGCAACACTTGCGACGGTTCTCCATGGCACCGAATTTGATTGATGCGGAGAAATGGGATCGTGTACGTAACACGTTGCTCGAGCATCCAGAAGAAAACGTATTGGCGATGATTGAACGAGAGTTCGGATTGACAACTGCACCTGCTTTCTCGGATTGTATCAATGACCCGCAACCACCATGGTCAGACGTAACCTATTTCCGACTTTTCTTAGACCATCCGCTTGCAGCGGCACCTTATGTGAACGATGCGAACATTGCACCTTATATCCTGTTTGACTCGATCAAATCCAATCAATTCCGAGGAAATGAGATCAATGAACCTGTTTGGGAGATGCTCGCTGATATCATTCCTCACTATCAACGGGAATACGGTATAGATGGAGCGCGTATTGATATGGGTCATGCCCTTCCGGTCGATTTAGCACAACGAATTTTGGAACAACCGCGTGCCATCGATTCGAATTTCAGCTTTATCGCTGAAGAACTCATCGAGTCCGGAGCCTGGGCGGCGAAGGACGCTGGCTATAATATGATTATCGGATATGGTTTTTATAAAGAACCGCGATTCAACACGCATGAAACCCATCAATTCTTATACGATTCACGCTTTTTACCTCTTCCGGTATTTGCAGCAGGTGAAACGGCAGATACGCGACGACTCGCGACACGGGAAGGCGGACGAAAAGCAAGCCGTTTGTTGACGGTGTTGAACGGATTTATGCCTAATGGGGTTCCGATGACGAACTCGGGGCTCGAATTGTATGAGACACAACCGATGAACACTGGACTCGATTGTCGACCGGAAGAGGCGTATCAACTCTTCCCGACGGATCCTTATTTTGGCAAGCTTGCGTTTTTTGATGCGTATTAGTTTCATTGGGATCATCCAGAACGGGATGAAATGATTGAAGTGATGCATCAAGTGGCTGAAATTCGACGTCGATGGTTAGATGTGCTCGTGGATCCGAATCACTTTGAACCGCTCGTTTTAAATGAGCCGTTCGCCCCGTTCATTGGATTCGCTTGGTTACGACCGGAAACGAATGATACGTTGCTCATCGTAGCGAATACGAACATGGTAGATGCGCTACGAGGAGTTGTCACGCTTGATGGGGTGAGACGTCGAAATTGGAGTGCGAGTCGTTTTGCGGAGATGGTCTATTCACCTGATTCGTGGCCGTATGCGGAGCATTCGTTTGATGACAATTGGAATCTCGTGGTCGATTTGAAACCGGGAGAAGTCAAAGTGTACGAGATGAGATGAAAAAACGCCTTGAACCGAATAACCGGTTCAAGGCGTTGTGTGTTTCATGTAGTAAATGACAAATTCATCGAGCGGCATCGGTTTCGCATAGCGATATCCTTGCATGGAGTCACAACCGATTTTACGAAGGAACGTCTCCTGGTACTCGGTTTCGACGCCTTCGGCAACGAGTGCCATACCGAGTTGGCGTGCCATGGCGACAATGGTCGTCGTGACCATTTGATATTCGCGATTCTCTTCAAGCTGCATCGTGAACTCACGAGGAATTTTCAGTTCATCGATTGGATAACGGACGAGGTATGCGAGTGAACTGTACCCTGTCCCGAAATCATCGATAGACAGCTTGATGCCGAGTGCTTTTAACTCTAAAATGCGATTTAATACACGATCCGAATGATGTGCGGCCACGGTTTCTGTCAACTCAAAATTAAGGCGTGACGGTTCAATCGGGAACCGCTCGAACAATGTTTTCAAGTAATCGATCAAGTGTTCATCAAACAACTGACGGACGGATAAGTTGACCGATAGTTTCGGTAAATGGATGTCGCCTTGTTCAAATACGTGAATCAATTGGAATGTCTCATGAATCATCCAACGACCTAAATCCTGAATATGTCCCGTTTCTTCAGCAATCGGAATGAACTGGCTTGGTGGAATGAACGCACCGTTATGTTGCCAGCGCATGAGCGCCTCTGCTCCGATGATTGCTTTCGTCGAGGCATCCACTTGAGGCTGAAGGAAAAGGGAAATCTCGCCTTTTTCAAGTGCGGTTTCAAGCCCTTCCATCAACACTTTCCGCTCTTCTTTGTCCTCCCGTAACTCTGGTTCGAACATGACGGTTTCGTCACGACCTTTGTCTTTCGCGCGATACATCGCCAAATCGGCATTCGAGAGCAAGTGCTTTAATTTTTTCCCATGCTCTTGGAAACGGACGATCCCGATCGAGGCATGGACTTCGACGAGTGTCCCGGCCATATAATACGGGGGACGATAGACAAGCCGCCGCAATCGTTCCGTCAACATCTCATCGTCTCCATGTTCCGCGACGACGATAAACTCATCGCCCCCGAGTCGCCCGGCATATTCGTTCGGCAAGAGTGCAGTCCGCAGCCGTTTTCCGATATGTTGTAATAACTGGTCACCCATATGATGACCGAATTGATCATTGATTTCTTTAAATCCATCCAAATCGGAAAACATCAATGTGAACGTACGCCCTTCCTCGATCAAACGTTCGATTTGCTCTTGAAGTGCGTAGCGGTTATGAAGACCGGTCAAACTATCGAATTTAGCTTGATACAGAATTTGTTCTTGTTGCTCGATCATCTGGGTGATGTCTTTAGCGATAGCGTAGATGCCCTCGACTTCTCCCTCGATGATCATTGGGACGTTGACCAATTGCCAGACGCGTGTTTCCCCTTCGTCGGTCATCACACGCACATCGATTGTTCGGGGACGACCGTTCGTCAACTCTTGAAGAATGATGGTATAAGGTGCACGGTCTTTCGATTCAATGATGTCTAAGATGTTTGAGCCGAGTAGTGTTTCGGTTGTCAGTCCTAAGATAGAGCTGCCGGCCTCGTTGACAGATAACACTTCGCCATGCAAGTCGAATAAGAATATCGGTTCTGAATGGTAGACAAAAAGCGAACGGTATTGCTGTTCACGGATTTCTAATTCATGTGCCTTGGTCGACACGGCAACTTCCAAATCTGTGTTGACGGAATGCAAACGATGACTGATGAGTGCGTTCTGTTTGGAGACGACAAACTGACGAATGAGCAACAAGAGAACAGCATTTGCAATCATCGAGTCCATTACGGATGTTCCAAGAAGGCGATCGGAAGCGAGTAAAAACATCATGACGACCACACTATACAGCACATAATCGACAATGGAATCGTAGGCAAGTGCATCTTCCGATACATCATCGACCCAGTAGCTAATCGAGATGGTCAAGATACTACTGACTTGCAACAGATGAATCAATTCATGTGTAATTCCGGAAAAGACAACCAACGTGTTTGCAATCGAAGCAATCGTGAATCCAAGAATTCCGACGAGCAATAAAATCCGGAACTGTTGACCGGCTGAGACGACTCGATTTAAGTAGAGGAATGCGAGCATCATATAGAGGCTAATGAGTAACATTTGCTCTTCGAATCCGCTCAACTGTGACACGAGTGAGACGTCTTGCGTTGAAAAGAACCAAATATGAAAACCACCAATCAAAAGGAAACTGAACAGGGCGAATAAATCGAACGTGCGTAGTTTCAAAGTACGAAACTCAATCGATTGCGTGATGACGATTAAAGCCATGATTAAATAAAAGAAATTTTGGAGGAACAACAAGGACTGCATATTGTCGTTGATTGAATGATAGTGCATCAGTAAGTACAGCGTGAAGCATACATTTCCTGCACTAATCAAAATATGGATAAAACGCCGCATACCTCTATGTTTAAAGATAGCTACTCCGCTAAAGCCAATCGCTGCCCCTGATATGACGAGATAATAGATGAACAACGTGATCTGTAGTAAGTCGTGCGGGGTCAAAAATAAAAATAAAAGTCCGGTAGAAAAAGTTCCGATGAGAATCGCCGGAACGTATTGGCGCAACGAGTAAACAGACAACTCATGCACCTCCTTCTTTATATGTATGGGGCTCTTATTTATTATCGGAACAGGAGAACGAAGATTACACAAAAAAATCGACAACAATCTATATTGTTGTCGAAAATTTTAGTTTTACAGTGTATAGGAGTGTTCTTTAAAGTTTCCGACGACTGAATCGATTTCAGACACAGTGACAAACGCCTCAGAATCGATTTCAGACACGATTTGACGAAGGCGTGGGATTTCATTGTTCTGGACGACGACGTACAGCATTTTTTTCGAATCGTTCGAATATCCGCCTGTCGCATCCATGATGGTGACGCCCCGTTTCAAATTCTGCTTGATGACCAAATTGATTTCGTCTGCTTTTTGACAAATGATGAAGCATTGCTTTTGGGCAGCGAAGAATTTATGAATCGTAAGCAACGTACGGGATCTGACGAAGCTTAACACAAGCGCGTACATGACAGCTTTGATGTCAAAGACGATGAAGACCAACACATAGACGATGATGTCTTGTGTCAGAAAAATTTTAGGCAACGACAAGTTTCGATTATTCATATAGATGACTTTCCCTAGAATGTCGAGTCCACCGGTGGAAGCTCCTGCAAAGAGGAGAAGTGCGAGTCCAAGCCCTGAAACGATTCCGCTGAACACCGAAGCGACGAGCGGATCATCGAGTGGGGTCGGGGGAATCAAGACTGGCAAACTATCGATGAGGATAGAGGAAAGTACGACGACAATTCCTGTCATCAAGATAAATCGACGTCCCAAATATTTTAGTCCCAATAAAAAGAGTGGGATATTAAGCACGAGCTGTGTCAAACCGATGGGGGTTCCAAACAGTTCATTCGTAATCAACGTGATTCCAACGATTCCCCCAGAACCGATTTCATTTGGTTTGAGCAGTAAGCTGACAAAGACAGACTGAAGGATTGTCCCGGCAATGATGAACAGTACCGTTTCGAGGGCAACCCGTTTTCGAGATTTTGCATACATAGATAATGGCTAGGCCTGACGCCTCCTTTTTGTAAGTCTTTTGCAAGCGTACTGCTACTTTTACGTCATTTCAAGTCTCACATGTCATTATGGAATCGATCGATATCACTCGCTAATTGCTCATGTACGTAATCGATGACTTGAGCATCATCAAAAAGTCCGAGTGGGACATCGTCTGGAATCGCATCGAATGGGGAGACGAAGTATAGGATGGCCGCAACAAGTTCCTCTTGTTTATCGGGTTGCATCTCAAATTGTTCATTGTAAAGCGCGCGTAACATATTCAGCATTTGTTTCATCTGGAAGTAAAGTGTCAGTTCTTCTTCACGCTCGATGTTACTGATTTCATTGGATGCCACATCGACTGTGACTTTTGCGAGTGCGCGTTCACCTTGAACGAGCAAGTCGCCCAATTGTTCTCGGTCGCGGATGTCTTCTTTCGCTTGTTTTAAAAAATGTGTGTATGTTGTTTTCCAATCTGCCATTTGGATTCCTCCTTCTTTCTTCATCTACTAATATGCCCGTTTTTGCGTTTTGTTTGCAACTTTTCCTGAAATTTAAGAAAATAAAGATAACTGAAAAGGAGGAACGATACATATGTCTAAGATTTCGATGCCTACAGAGGCAGATTTCGCACGCTATGCAGAATTAGCTGTGAAAAAAGGTGTGAACATTCAACCTGGTCAACAATTAGAAGTACGTGCTGACATCAGTCAGGCACCACTCGTCCGTCACGTGGTGAAGGCTGCTTATGCGGCCGGAGCGAAGCAAGTGTTCGTCAACTGGAGCGACGAAGAAACAGGGAAGATCCGTTATTTCAATGCACCAGCGGATTCGTTCAAAGAGTTTCCAGATTGGTTGAAGGCTCGTTTTGAGCAATTGGCTGAAGAGAAGACGGCATTCTTGTCAATCGTCAGTGATGACCCGGATGCATTGAATGGTGTGGAATCGTCACGCATTTCGGATGCAAACCGTGCAGCAGGACAAGCGCTTGCGAAGTGGCGTCAATATGTGATGAGCGACAATGTGAGCTGGTCAATCGTCGCAGGTGCGTCAGAAGCGTGGGCACAAAAAGTATTCCCGGGACGTGATGATGCGGTTGCAGCATTATGGCAAGCCATCTTCGCAGCAACTCGGATGGATCAAGAAGATGTTGTCGCGGCATGGGATACACACGATCAATCACTCCGTAGCCGTGCGAAGCTGTTGACAGAGAAGAAATATGCAAAGCTTCATTACAAAGCGCCAGGTACGGAACTGACGATTGGACTTCCAAAAAAACACGTCTTCCTTGGGGGTGGCGGTCCGAACGTCGATGGCATCGACTTTATCGCAAACATGCCTACGGAAGAGGTCTTCACGCTCGCAGATAAAGATTCTGTGGAAGGTTACGTATCGAGTACAAAACCACTCAGCTACAGCGGGAACTTGATTGATGAGTTCACTCTTTGGTTTGAAGGTGGGAAAGTCGTCAAAGCGGAGGCGAAAAAAGGGCAAGCGGCTCTCGATGAATTGTTGAATATGGATGAGGGTGCGCGTCGTATCGGTGAAGTAGCGCTCGTTCCGGATGATTCTCCAATCTCGAACTCTGGTCTTCTCTTCTATAACACGTTGTTTGATGAGAATGCATCGTGTCACTTGGCGCTCGGACGTGCGTACTCGACATGTCTCGAAGGGGGTCCTTCGATGTCACAAGAAGAGCTCGCGGCGAACGGGGCGAACGACTCGATGACACACGTTGACTTCATGATCGGGTCAGCCGAAATGAATATCGATGGTGAACGGGAAGACGGGACGCGTGAAGCAATCATGCGTGACGGGAACTGGGTCATCTAAACAAAAGAGCGAATTCCGAAAGTTACGGAATTCGCTCTTTTTACGTGCAATCGTATAGATAGCGCAGTGCGTGAGGCAAGCGGCGACGCCAGGCCGATTCGTTGTGAATCGCATTTGGTTCGACCTCATATCGGAAGGCGATTCCTTTCTGCGCGATGACGTCAATCAGTTTCGCATTCGTGAATAGGTAGTCGCTTGGAGTGATAGGCCCGCTCTCTTCATTTGTGCCAATGTCCATATATAGTTTACCGGCGAACTCAGCATGTTCCATTTCTCGGATCAATGGATCAAGATTGGCCCATGCCGCAGTGGAGAGGGAACCAACTCGTCGAATAGAAGGATAGGTCGCCATCATGTATAGAGAGATGACACCTCCCATCGAGCTCCCCATGACCCCGACATCTTCTGGGTCAGTAGCGTACTCGCTGTCAATTCGTGGTTTTAATTCGTTCATGAGCCAATCTGTATACATACGGCCTTGGCCACCGAGTGTTGGACGAGTTCTTGCCAATTCGGGTCCGATCCGTCGATACAGCATCTCATCTTCCTCATATGAATACTCATCATAACGGTCCAGCCAGTTCGGGGCGCTCGCGATGGCGACGACCATGAGCGGGAGTCTTAGTAGATCGATGCAACGATCGATTTCCCAACCTTCTCCATATGTAGCAGTGTTTCCAGAAAACACATTTTGTCCATCATGCATATACAGGACGGGAAGCGGGGTGCTGACGTCGACCCAGTCTGGTCGAAATACGCGGACAATCCGCTTTTGACCACGTACCTTCTCCGTCGGAATCGACACGTTCAATTGTTCAATCATCTTTCGTCACCTCTTTCTACTTGTATTGTGGAGAATCATGAACCAAAATACAATCGCCTGACTTGACTACCTACCGTTCGTTAGGTAAAGTGTAAGGCAAGGAGAGTGAATGACGTGAATACAAAAGATAAAATCATGCAGTCTGCTCGAACACGCTTCGCACGGGATGGTTACGAAGGGTTGTCACTAGCGGCAGTGGCGGAAGATGTAGGGATTCGCAAGGCTTCTTTATATGCCCATATCGATGGGAAGGAACAACTGTTCAAACAAGTCGTGTCAGATATGGCGAATCGTTACGAAGAAGTATGGCAGACAACTTGTGACGATACGGCTGGACGACCACCTTTAGAACGAATCGATTCGATTGTCAACACACTCACGTCATTCTTTAGTGATCATGAGACTTGGATGTTGACGAAACGAATGTTACTAGTACCTCCTCCGGAGTTTCGAGAGTATATCGAGGAAGTCATCGGTACGGTCGAAACCAAGTTAAAACGATTTGAGAAAGAGCAATTTCGACTGGCGATGGAACGTGGCGATTTACCGGTACAATCGCTCGATGAACTATATGCTGCCTACTATTGCTTTTTAGATGGCGCCTTACTATCGTTATTCACATTTGAAGAGGATCGGAATATGAGACAACAAGCTGCGTTTCGAATTTTCAAGAAAGGAGTGGGTTGGGATGAGTAAAGAGAAGAGTGCATGGATCTCCCTCCTGTTTGCAGGACTACTCGAAATCGTCTGGGCGACCACGATGAAGTTGTCTGAAGGCTTCACGATTCTAGGTCCGACATTGTGGACAATCGTGTTATTGATTCTCAGTTTCGGATTATTGGCGAAAGCGTTTCGGACGCTGCCTGCCGGTACGGGGTACGCTGTTTTTACAGGAATCGGTGCGGTCGGCACAGTCATAGTTGGCGCTTTCTTGTTTGACGAGGGGCTGAGTGGATGGAAACTAATACTTGTGGCGACGTTGATTATCGGCATCATCGGATTGAAGCAAGTGACAGGAGGGGAAGAAGCATGAGTTGGGTTTATCTGATTGGAGCGGGAATTGCTGAAATGACAGCCGTTTTCTTTATGGGGAAATCGAAAGGATACCAGATTTTAAAGTGGTCGATTGCATCAATTTTATCGTTTGCGCTCAGCTTCTATTGGTTATCAAAATCACTTGAGGTCATTCCTCTTAGTCTTGCCTATTCCATCTGGGTAGGCATCGGCGCGGCCGGCGGTGTCATTTTAGGGATGCTCTATTTGAACGAAAAAAAAAATCGTTGGCGTATCTTCTTTTTGTTGATGATTATTAGTAGTGTAATCGGTTTAAAAATTGTCTCGTAAAGGATTGAAATGTGCTGAAAACGGGAATTTATTACTTCAGATTATGTGATGAAAAAAGGGGGCGGAAAACGATGCATCTTGTCGAGTTGCAATCCGAACGTTTGCGGTTTGAACCGTATACGCTTTCTGATTTCTATTTTGTCAAATCGCTTCTCCAAGATCCACGGGTGATGCGCTTCATCAGTCCGGATGGGAGACCGTATACAGACGAACAGACGATTGAATGGTTTGAACGTCAATTGGCCCGCTATGAGACAGGACGCCAAACGGGTCTCCTGAAGCTCATGACATTTGAAAGTGATGAACCGATTGGTCACGCAGGTACGCTATTGCATGAATTGGACGGCAAAATCGAGTTGGAAGTCGGATATTGGTTGTCACCGAAGCATTGGCACATGGGATATGGTCGAGAAGCCGCCGCGCGTCTGATGCAGCATGCTTTTTCAGAGGGCGAGAAGGAGATTATTTCTCTGATTCATCCGGACAACGTTCCATCTCAACGTGTCGCCAAAGCGAATGGTCTTCACTGGGATCGAGATACACTGTACAAGGATATGCTCGTCTCCGTTTATGCGGGTGACTTGGAGCGGTTATGTCGACATATCGACCGTCAACAAATGACACGATAAAAAGTCTCTAAAAAAATAAAAAAAGTTGTTGCCAACTCAATAGTTTCTTGATATATTAATAGTGTCCTTAAGAGAGGACACGACCTGATTCTGTAGCTCAGCTGGGAGAGCGCTACCTTGACAGGGTAGAGGTCGCTGGTTCGAGCCCAGTCAGAATCACTTGGGTGCCAAACCCTCGAGAAACCCACCGGAACATGGGTTTCCGCGAAGCCACTTCTTGCGAGAAGTGGCTCTTTTTTTTTTTTTTTCATGGCACGAAAGCAATTGGTATATTCCTTTCAATACATAATGAAACGGGGAATGCAACATGGTGCTAACGGGTACACTCGTCAATGCCGCATTGATTGTCGTCGGGGCATTGCTAGGTCTCTTATTTCACCGCATTCCGGAGCGTATGAAGGAGACGGTGACTGCGGCAATCGGGCTTGCGGTCATCTTGCTTGGGATTCAAATGGGGATGAAGAGTGAGAACTTCTTGATTGTCATCGGAAGTCTCGTCGTCGGGTCAGCGCTCGGGGAGTGGTGGAAGTTAGATGAATTATTAAATGAAGTCGGTTATCGACTTGAACGGCGACTTGGAAGTCAATCGAGTGTAGCGGAAGGATTCGTAACGGCCACACTCATTTTCGTGATCGGGGCGATGGCCATTATCGGGGCGCTCGATAGCGGGTTGCGTGGTGATCATGACGTGTTGTACACGAAAGGGTTGATTGATGGTTTTACGGCCCTCGTGTTAAGTTCGACACTTGGGATTGGGGTCATGTTTTCAGCAGTTCCAGTGTTACTGTATCAGGGTGGAATCGCCTTACTCGCCATTCAAATCATGAAATTCATACCGGAATCGCTCATGGACAGTTTTATTTTAGAGATGACCGCGACCGGTGGGGTCATGATTGTGGCGATTGGTCTGAACTTGGTTGGAATAAAAAAAATTCGTGTGGCCAATTTATTACCGGGGATTTTAGTGGTCGCGATGATTGTCACGGTTATACATATGCTGTAAAGAAAAAAGACTGAATTCGATTCAGTCTTTTTTCGTGGTTGCATTCATTGTGGAAGGCTCTTTTCGTAGAGCTTCCGCAATGATTTTATCCCAATCGGCTGCATCGCACGCCGCTGTACAGGTAGGTTCAATTTCACATGTTGCACATTTCCCGCCTTTTGCTTTACGTGTGTAGCGGTAAAGAGAAAATGCGGCATATCCAAAAACAATGAATCCGATGAGTAGGTCAAAGAATGACATGGTATTCCTCCTTACGCCAATCCGAATAAGCGACCGACTTGATAAATGACAAGAGACACCACATAAGCGACACCTAAACCGTATAAACTGGCGAACCATGTCAACTTGGCACTACCCACTTCTCGCCGGATGACAGCGACTGTCGCCAAACAAGGGACATAAAGTAAAACGAAGGCCATGAAGCTATACGCGCTGAGTGGGGTGAAGATTGGTAATAGCGACTCCGATAAATCTGATTCGCCGACCGCATAGATGATTGCCATCGTAGACACGACCACTTCTTTTGCTAAGAATCCGGTGATGAGCGAGGCACCGGCTTGCCAAGTACCGAATCCGAGTGGGACGAGTAATGTGGCAATCATACCACCAATCATCGCCAAGAAACTGTCATTCATCGGTACATCAAAGCCGCTTGGACCTGAATAGGCGAGTAGCCAGATGAACACAGAGCCACCAAAAATAAATGTACCGGCTTTTCGAACGAACCCTTTAGCTTTTTGCCAAGTGCTTCGCCATAAGGTAAGTCCTTGGGGAACGCGGTATGGAGGTTGTTCGACGATGAATAAGCTCGTCTGATCTTCAGAGGCCAATGCCTTCGTAAAGATTTTCGCGGCAATCAAGGCAAGGAAAATTCCCAACATATAGAGCGAGAGGACAACGAGTGCTTGATGAGTAGAGAAGAAACTCGCCGCAAACACAGCGTAAATCGGAAGCCGGGCCGAACATGACATGAATGGTGAGATGAAGATGGTGACTAGACGTTCGCGCTCCTCTTCGACCGTTCGAGCGGCCATGATTCCAGGAACGTTACATCCGAATCCGATAATCATCGGGATAAAGCTTTTTCCATTCAATCTGACGAGTTGCATGAAACGATCCATCACGATGGCGACTCGCGCCATATATCCGGAGTCCTCTAAAAATGAGATAAAGAAAAAGAGGACAAAGATTTGCGGAACAAAAACCAATACGCCACCGACACCTGCGATGACACCGTCTACGAGAAGGGCTTTAATGAATGGAGAAGCACCTACAGCATCTAACATCCAAACCGTTCCTGATGTGATCGGACCAGACAATAGTCCGTCTAATAAATCGGAAAGAGGTGCACCAACCCAATTAAATGTCACGTGGAATAGCGCATAGAGTACCCCGAAGAAGATGGGTAAACCTAAGATAGGATGCGTCACAACCGCATCGATGCGATCTGTCATCGTCACGTCCTGTGCATTGTGATTTTCAATGACCTGGTGTCGAATCTGTTTCGCCCAATCGCGACGACGCTCAGTGATGTGTGCGTGTGCAAAACGCCCTATAGCCGTTTCCAGTTCTTTTCGGACGGCAACAATCTCTGGAGATGATGCTTCTAAATGGTCGACGACAATCCGGTTGCCTGCTAAATATTGAATTGTAATCCAGCGATCCGTTCTCGATAGACCAGTTAAACGAAGAATGCGTGTAATCGCTTCTTCGGTCTCTGGACCATAGTTTAATTCGAAAGGTTGACGCTTCTCCATTTGAATCGATGAGAGCAAGACGTCACAACCATCACCTGTTCGTGCGGTGATCGGGAAGACATCTACTTGGAGGAGCGTTTTTAATTTGTCGAGATTAACATGCATTCCACGACTTTCTGCGACGTCGACCATGTTTAAACCGATTTGAAGCGGTCGTCCCATCTCTAGAAGTTGCAAAGTAAGTTGTAAGTTACGTTCTAATTGTGAAGCATCGATAATATTGATCATCCCGTCAAATGGTTCATGCAGTAAGAAACGGGAGACAATCGCTTCATCTGCCGAGAGCGGGTCTAAGTCATAGACACCGGGTAAATCAATTAATTGTCCGACTTTCCCATGTAACTGACCGATTTTTTGTTTTATTTTGACACCGGCCCAGTTGCCCACATGTGCGAATGAACCTGTTAATCGATTAAACAATGAAGTTTTGCCTGTATTTGGATTACCAATCAATGCGATCCGTTGGCTCATGGTACAATCACTCCGATTTTTTCGGCATCTGATCTTCGGATGGCGATAATTTGTTGATGATCCACTTGTTCAATGGTGAGCGGTCAAAAAAAAATAGCTCTGCGCTTCACACGAACCGAGCATCCCTCGTAAAAACCAAGAGAAATCATTCGTCGGCGCAAGCGATCATCAGTTTTAGTCAAATCAGATAAAATGACGGTTTGATTCAACGCGACATGTCGTAATAGACTCATAAGTAACCTTCCCCATCTTTTGATAACGATTCTCATTCGCTATCTTATCATGTCAAAAGAAAAAGTGAAATATTGATCATATAAAAAGTTATAAATAATAAATAGTAAGGTCGAGTGAACATAAAAAGAAGTGTAAACGAGTATCGTTTACACTTCTTCAATCGACTCATGATCTTCTTTGGCACTTTCGCGCAAGGCTGAAGCCATCACGTCAGCAAGATTCCGTTCACGAAGCACGCCGACACCACGGTCGGTCGGTCCGCCTGGAGCGGCCACATCGGCAATCAGTTCATTCGTCTCACGTGTTTCATGAGACAGTAACTCAGCGGAGCCTTTCATCGCTTGGGCGACAATTTGACGCGCTGTCTGTTCATCGTAACCGACATCCGTTAGGACGGGCGTCATCGCACCTACGATTTCATAGAAAAAGGCAGGACTGCACCCTGCAGCGGCCATAAAGGCGGACATCGTTTTCGCATCGGTGACGGCCGTTCGACCGACCCGTTCAAAGAGAGAAGTCGCTTTCTCACGGACTGCCTCATCTGTTTCTGGACCAAACCATAGCCCCGTCATCCCGTTCCGATGGGCGACAGGCGTGTTCGGCATGGCGCAAACAGCTGGTAGCCCTGAAGCCTCTTCTAATTGGCTCGGTTCGATATGTGCAGCGACTGAGACGAGTAGTGGGGTCTTCCATTCTTTTGATTCTACGTACGGGATGACGCCATCAGGTTGCATCGCTAATACGACGATGTCATAGTCGTTAACGTTTTCGTCCTCAACAATTTGAACGCCGAGTTCATCTTGTAGGAAGAGTAAGCGCTCCCGGTCACTTCGGTTTGTCATTGTGATGTGTGTCGGTTCGATGCCCGAGTCGATCCACCCGCGAACGAGCGCCTCACTCATCGATCCAGCACCGACCATTAGTAATTGATTCATCATTCGTCACCTCTTCTTTTCGATTCGGTCAATAGTTATGTTGACTATCATAACAAACATACACTCGAATATCGCCCATCTTGCTCATTTGTAAAGAGATGGAAAACGATTTGACATAGGAATCGACGAACATGACAAACGTTTCAAATCGCGCTATGATGGCACTAATTCAAAAGAGTGAGGCGAAATCGTGTGAAACGTGTACTAGTAAAAGGGATTCAAGGTTACCAGCGTTTTATTTCACCATTAAAGCCGCCAACGTGCCGATTTTATCCGAGCTGTTCGCACTACGGAATCGAAGCAATCGAAAAACATGGGGCTGTCAAAGGCAGTTATTTAACCGCTCGCCGACTCATTCGCTGCCAGCCGTTTCATCCAGGCGGGCTCGATTATGTTCCGGATACATTTGATTGGAAAGCGCCTTTACAACGAGAGAAACCTGAGTCACAGCGAGACGATTGAGTTCGTCTCGCTGTTTTTGTACAGAACAAACAATGAATCAGTTGTTTTAGTACAATACTTTTGCATTGTTCTAAGTATTCTGAAAAAATAGAGGTGTACACTATTTTTCGGGGGAAGGGGATACTTTGTATGGGGCAATCATTTAGTGAATGGGTGAGTACGGCATCCAACTTTGTATGGGGACCACCGCTCTTGATTTTGCTTGTGGGGACAGGCATTTACTTGACGGTGCGTCTAGGTGGGATTCAAATCACCAAATTACCGTATGCGTTGAAATTGGCGTTTTCGAAAAATCAGGATCAATCCTCTAAAGGGGACATCAGTCACTTCCAGGCGCTCATGACTGCTCTGGCGGCGACCGTCGGTACGGGGAATATCGTCGGGGTGTCGACAGCGGTCGTATTAGGAGGACCGGGAGCCATCGTATGGATGTGGGTGTCCGGTTTCTTTGGGATGGCAACGAAATACGCAGAGGCAGTTCTTGCCGTGAAGTATCGGGTCACTGATGAGCGCGGTCAAATGGCTGGTGGACCGATGTACTATCTAGAACGAGGGTTGAATCAACGATGGTTAGCGGTAGCATTTGCTGCATTCGCATCGATTGCGGCGTTCGGTATTGGAAACGGGGTCCAAACAAACTCGGTCGCGCTTGCGCTCAAAACAACGTTTGACGTACCACTATACATATCAGGGATTCTCATTATGATTTTTACAGGAGCGGTCATTCTCGGAGGCGTGCGTTCCATCGGGAAAGTAGTCAGTTACTTCGTCCCCGTCATGATTGCCTTCTACTTAGGTAGCGGTCTTTTAATTATGGTGATGAATTACTCGCTGATTCCGGATGCGTTCGCACTCATCTTCAGCAGTACGTTCAGTGCAGAAGCAATCGGTGGAGGGGCCATCGGAGCTGCCATTCGATACGGGGTGGCACGTGGTGTCTTCTCGAACGAAGCAGGTCTTGGCTCTGCTCCGATCGCAGCAGCGGCAGCGAAAACAGATATGCCGGGTCGTCAGGCGCTCGTCTCGATGACTCAAGTCTTCTTGGACACGCTTGTCGTCTGTTCGGTGACAGGATTGACACTCGTCATGGGTGGTCAAATCGGGACAGGACTTGAAGGGGTCGAATTGACTTCAGCTACATTTGAACTGTTCCTCGGACCAGCCGGAGGTTATATTGTCACAATCGGGCTCGTTTTGTTCGCCTATTCGACCGTGCTCGGTTGGTCGTATTACGGCGAACGCTCCATCCATTACTTGTTCGGACAAAAGTCGATTCTTCCCTATCGGATTGCTTTTGTACTCGTCGCGGGACTCGGTGCCATGACGACGAACTTGAACTTGGTATGGGCGTTATCGGATGTCTTCAACGGCTTAATGGCCATCCCGAACTTGATTGGTCTCTTGTTCTTGTCGGGTGTTGTCATTGCCGAGACGAAGCGTTTCAACCAACAGCTTGAAATTGAAAATCGAAAAGTTTCCTAAACGAAAGGACGCCATCCTTATGAATCAGAGGGTGGCGTCTTTTGTTTTGCTTCTAATTCATCGAGTCGTGCTTTTTGTAAATGATTAAACACTTTTGTGATAAAGCCAACCATGATGCCCACCCCAGTCAATACATATCCGATTGTGAATATTTTTCCGATGTTTTTCTGAGGGGCAAAATCACCATATCCGATGGTAGTCAGGGTGATGACACTGAAGTAAAGTGCGTCCAACCAACGCATCTCCTCGAACCGTGTAAAAAAAAGTGTACCGGATAGGACAGTGAGAAAGGCAAGACTGAATAAGACTTGGAATTCAGGTTCGCGGAGGCCACGCCAGATTCCGCGTACAATTCGACGCAATGTCAGTAAGAACGGCAACATGTCACTCGCTCCTTTCGATATTAGGTTTGTTCGCTAAAAACGGGGGAACATCCTTTATAGTTCGAGAAAAGAGAAAGGGTGAGTTGGATGGGGAAAGTCATACCGAAACAAGAAGGACTCGACCATAGTGTCGATTTTTTAAGGGAAGTTTATCTATTTGTTGCGAATCGTCGCAAAAGTTTTCAATCAAATATCTTTGAAACACGTTTGCTCGGGGAGCGCGTGATTTGTCTTGGGGGCGAAGAGGCTGCCGAGGTGTTCTATGATGCAGACAAATTCATGCGCCAGAATGCGGCGCCAAAACGTCTATTGAAAACCTTGTTTGGAGAAGATGGGGTCCAAACACTTGATGGTACGGCACATACGCATCGAAAACATATGTTCATGTCATTGATGACAAAAGAAAATATAGATCGATTGCTCCGCTTGACATATCGAGAGTGGAACCAGATTGAACGAATGGGAGAGGAGGTCGTCTTATACGATATTGCGCAACAAGTGTTGATGAAGGCCGTATGTGAATGGTCGGGAGTTCCACTTGCGAAAGAAGAAGTTGGGAAGCGCACTGAAGAGATGAGGTTATTATTTGAATCGGGTACGTCTCTTGGTCCCACGTATTTACAAGGTCGGAAGGCACGAAGTTCCGCTGAAGCCTGGATTCGTCAGATGGTAAAAGAAGTGCGGTCGAATCGATTATTGCCGAACGAACATACGGCGCTGTACGAATTTTCGTGGCACCGAGATGAATCCGGAGAGTTATTACCTGAAGACGTCGTGGCGGTCGAAGTATTGAACATTTTACGCCCGACTGTCGCAATCTCGGTGTATGTCCTCTTCACTGTCTTAGCTTTACATCAGTTTCCGGATGTAAAAGAGCAGGTAGAGCGGGGAGAGGTCTCGAAAATAGAATTTGTTCAGGAAGTGAGACGGTTTTATCCATTTTTCCCTGTAGCGTCAGCTCGTGTCAAAACCGATTTTGAATGGGACGGCTATGCATTTTCGGAAGGGACGCTGACGCTTCTTGATTTGTACGGTACGAATCATGATTCCTCTATTTGGACGGAGCCGGATCGATTCGATCCCTCTCGTTTTAAAGATTGGAACGAGAGTCCGTTTAACTTTATTCCGCAAGGTGGGGGAGATGTAGATTTTGGACATCGATGTGCCGGTGAACATGTGACCATTGCAATTCTTGCACAAGTCATTGAGTTGTTTACTAAGGAATACGCCTACACGGTCCCGCCTCAAGACTTGAGCTATAGTTTTGTAGACATGCCGAGTCTGCCGAAAAGTAAATTGCGATTGACTCATCTAACTCGAAACCAATAAAAAAGTCGCCTACTCGATGGGAGTAGGCGACTTTGAATTTACTTCGTTTGCAAATTTAGGCGTTTGGAGATGGGACGAATCGAGACCGATGAATCGATCATTCGATTATCCCGTTTCGGTTCATCGGTACATTCAATCTGCCAGTCGGTGTCATGAAGCTCTTTTAGTCCGACGGCGATGTCGTATAGGGAATAGTTCGCATTTCCGTTTAACTGATAGATGCCCGGTCCACGTTTAGTCAAAATTTCAAATAGCGCGTCTGCCGTGTCTACTAAAAATGAACATGATGGATACCAATGCTCACTCGCTTGGATGACCCCTCGTTGCTTCATTTCGTTCGTAAAATAGTCCATCATATTATTCGATCCGGCCTCATCCCCGATTTGCCATCCGAGACGAACGATTTGAGCACCAGGATTGGCGTTCATAATCGCACGTTCGCACTCACGCTTATACTTTCCATAGTCATCCTCGGCATCTGGTAGCGTATCTGGGGAAATCGGTCCGGTCACTTCATCTGAAAAAATTGAAACCGTGCTCGTGAACAGGAAAGGAATTTTCGCCTCACCACATAAACGAGCGAGCGTCTCGGCCCACTCCACCGCGCCCATACCGATATGTAAAAAGTAGTTCGGTCGGATGCGCTCGATGAATTCTCGCATTTCCTCTTCGTTTGTCGTGGACACTTGCTCGCGATTCCACGCAATCCCTTCAATTCCGTGGCGCTGCAACGTTTCGGCAACAACGGGTGCCACTGTACCGTTCATTCCTGTAAGAATAGCTTTCATTTCGATTCGCCCCTTTCACTCTATATGATGCCACAAAACGAGTGTGGACAAACAACCGATGTGCCGGGCTATGCTAGACTGGATGATGGAGGGATTAATCATGAATATTCGACAAGCAACCAAACAAGATAGTAAACAAATTGCACCACTCATGTATCAAGCGATCCATGAGATTGCGTACACATTGACAGCATCAACGGATACGACTGAGGTATTGGAGCGACTAGCGATGTGGGTAGAGAAACCAAATAACCGCTTGAGTCACGAAAACATCTGGGTGGCGGATTTTGAAGGAGAAGTTGCCGGAATGATCATCTCGTATCGTGGGGATAAGGCAGAAGAATTGGATCGACCGATTCGAGAATGGTTGACGGCGCATGGAAGTGGAGAAGAGGTGGACGTTGAAACGGAAGGTTATGTCCAATACATTGATTCACTGGCTGTCGCAGAGGCGTATGGAGGTCGTGGAATTGGGACGAAGTTAATCGAACACGTTTGTCTCGTTGCGAAAGAACGCGGTGTGCCCGCCGTCACATTGAACGTGGATCAAGAAAATCCTGCGGCACATCGCTTATACACACGTCTCGGCTTCCATAAGGAAAAAGAAATCAACATTTCTGGGGCGAGATTTGACTATATGATCAAAGAAATCAATTCGACTCCTTTCTCAGTCTAAAAGCGGATGCGCAAACTTCTTTTCTCGACTATACTAAGTGCTTGAGGAAAGATATACGTAAAGGAGATACATTATGGAGTGGAAGAACATTTGGCGAGGGATGGCCATGGGGACGAGTGATTTAATCCCTGGTGTAAGCGGCGGTACCATTGCAGTCATTTTAGGCATCTACGATCAACTCATCGAAGCGATTAGCGGCGTATTTAGCCGATATTGGAAAAAATATATCGGGTTCTTGATTCCATTGGCAATTGGAATGGGGACAGCCATTATCGCACTGAGTCGAGTTATTGAATACTTATTGCTGGAGTATTATGCACCGACACAATTTTTCTTTATCGGTTTGATTTTAGGGATTATTCCACTTCTATTCGTGGAATTTAAATCACGCGCATCGATTCGTCCGGTTCATGTTATTGCTATGGTTGTCGCAACGATACTCGTTGCGAGTATGGCATTCTTGAATCCGGTTGATTCGTCTATTATGACGGACGTGACGTTCGGGACGGCACTTCTCTTATTCTTCTCCGGTTGGTTGGGCAGCATGGCGATGTTGCTTCCTGGAATTAGCGGTTCATTCGTCTTGTTGTTAATTGGCGTTTATCCAACCGTCATCAGCGCCATCTCAAACTTCAATCTGTTGATTATTGGGATTGTCGGTGCTGGAGTGGCCGTCGGCTTTATTGTAAGTAGTAAAGTCATTCGTTACTTGTTGGCGAATTTTCCGGGAATGACGTTCTCCGTCATCATCGGATTGGTCATTGGCTCACTCGCCGTCGTGTTTCCGGGTGTACCAGCTTCCGGAGTCATGTGGATACTCAGTATCGTCGCATTCATCGCGGGGGTCATCGTCGTCCGATTACTCAGCAAATATTCTGTCTAAATGAAAAAGGAGTCCAGCGATGAGCCGGACTCCTTTTTAATAGATGAAGGGGAAGAGGCGCTTGCGCGTCTTCGACCAGGATTGGTAAGACTGACCGAAATGGCGAATGAGCATACCTTCCTCGATTCGAATGCGGTACAGTAATGCAAGCGAGGTGAGACCCGCACCAATCAAGGCGATTCCCCAATGAATAAAGTATAGCGAGAATCCGAACGTAATCAATAACAACCCTGTGTAAAGAGGGTGGCGTAAGTAACGATACGGTCCCGAGCTGACGAGTTCGTCTTCCGGTCGGACGACGACATGTCGTGTGAATTGATGACGTAAGTGTAAAATCCCCCAATAACGTAACGACACGCCGGCTATGTAAAAAGTAAGTCCGATGATTCGTTGAACTGTCGAAGGCTGTGATTCGAAAACAAGCGAAGAGATCATAGACAACACGAAGACGCCAATCATCGTCGTCGCTACAAAGTAAAAACTCTTCCGCTCGACAGCCCCGTCTGTTGCCTCTTTTCGGTTACGAAATCGCCACGTCTCAACTAGCCAAAAAAATGATACGACGATTAATAGGACATCCATCCAATTCATCACGCACATCCTCCCTTTTGATTCATGTTTCATTACCCGACCTACGCATAAGAAAAACCAAATCCATCAGGGCGATAAACGAAAAAAATTGTCAAAGTGACCAAAACAGGTTATCATCTAATGAGAATGATTATCATTTTTACGTATATAGAGAGGAAGGGTGCGACGATGAACGAGGAAGTATTCGACGTGACGATTATCGGTGGGGGACCGGCTGGATTGTATGCCGCTTTTTACAGCGGTTTACGAGGTATGAAGACGAAAATTATCGAATTTCAACCTTTTTTAGGCGGGAAAGTACATGTCTATCCAGAGAAAATGGTTTGGGATGTAGGTGGTCTCCTACCGACGACTGGGGCAAAACTGATCGACCAACTCGTCGAGCAAGGTCTCACCTTCTCTCCGACGGTCCTTCTTGGCGAGAAGGTGGAGTCGATCTCTAAGCGTTCAGACGATTTGTTCGGGATCGACACGACGAACGGTCATCATATTTCCAAAACCGTCATCGTTGCGACAGGAAGTGGGATCCTCAAACCGCATAAGGTTGAAGTGAGCGGAGCGGAGCGGTTCGAATTGTCGAACCTCCATTACACGGTTAAATCACTTGAACGCTTTAAAGGAAAGCGCGTCTTGATATCGGGTGGCGGCAATAGTGCAGTCGATTGGGCGAATGCGCTCGAGCCGATTGCAGAGCAGGTCGTGCTGACGTATCGAAAAGAAGAACTTAGTGGACATGAAGCACAAGTTGAAAAAATTAAACAGGGTCGAGTCGACTGTTGCCCACGATCAAAAGTGACGGATTTGATTTCTCACGATGGGAAATCGATTCAACAAGTTCTTTTGACTCATGTCGAAACAGGAGAGACGAGCGTAATCGAGGTCGATGAAGTGGTCATCAATCACGGATATGAACAAGACGCGGAGTTGCTTCGGAACAGCGAATTGCAGGTCGAGATGAAGGATGGGTTTTATGTGAAAGGGAATTCAGGTAGCGAGTCATCCATACCGGGATTGTACGCTGCCGGTGATATTCTCACGCATGAAGGGAAAGTACATCTCATCGCTGGAGCGTTTCAAGATGCTGCGAATGCGGTGAACCGGGCCAAAACATACATTGACCCGAATGCGAACGCTACCGCAATGGTGTCCTCTCATAATGAACGGTTAAAAGAGAAGAATCGTCAAATCATAGAAGAAACCATGATGAAGCAGTAAGAGGACCACTCTTACTGCTTTTCTCTAGGATAATCACAAAGCTCGGTAATCACACCGCCTGAATGACGCGGGTCCATGTAGATTAAGCGTCTACCTTTCGCGGTCGTACGCAGTGTGTCTTCTAAAAAGGTGATGCCATTTTGTTTGTGAGCGGCCATCGCTTCGTCCAAATCGTCGACACGATAGGCGATATGATGAACACCCTTCCCTCGAGCTTTCATGAACCGGGCAATCGGACTCGTCTTACTAGTCGGACGCAACAATTCGATGACATCCTCTCCAATATGAATGACGGCCAATTCGGTCTCGACCCCGATGGTCGTGTTCGTATAGCGGTCCACGAGTTTTCCTCCTAAGACCGTCGTGTAAAATGTGATCGCCTCATCTAAGTCTCGAACGGCAATCCCAGTATGATCGATATGCATGTAAATTCCTCCTTCTGCTTCAGTTTGCCTAAAGTTGAACAAAATGTCACTTCACAACGTTTCAAGCCTATCCGATATAATAGGAGAGGGAGGGACAGCGAAATGAACGGAAAAATCACGATGGGTTTGGTGGGCACTTTCGCCTTTGTATCATTTGTGTTTGGACTCTCGCTTGCGACGTTTGTCGACTATCGCATCAATGAAGAACAGGTTGTCCTTGAACGATTAACGACCCATAAACAAATTGGTCCGACCGAGTTGCTGTCTACCGAGGTCGACTTTCATTTAAATGGGTCGAATTATGCGATTCGTTTTAAAGATGAACCAAATATTACGTATTGGTTCAATGTCGTCGATCGCAAAATTAAGTTCGATCGGATTGAATCGCTCGATTTGAGAGATACGGGGCTTCGGACAGAACTGTTTGAAGCGATGCCGCCTCTAGCGATGGAGTCGACTACTGCTGCAGAATAAAAGACGTCGAATGAACAACTTTTTCCTTTGAGTTTGAGTTGGTTTGCTCGACGTCTTTTGATTGTTTAGGAATAAATCGGGGTCGGTGGTGCCTGTAGTATGTACGTATAACGACAAATACTCGAGATTTGGGCGCCGTGACGACGAAGTGTATAACTCAAATCAGGTTGCAAACTTGTTGCTGAAATATGTGCCTCTTCAATGTATCGGAACATGTAGAAAAATTTTTGTTGAAGGAATGAAATAGCTTCCCGCAATAAAGTCTCGTCACAGTCAACGTGCATCTCTTGTATTGAAATATGGTACATATGTAAGCGTACTTTCATGATTCCAATCACTTGTCGGTTCCACTTCACGGAATAGAACAATGTTTGCTGGCGAACTTCTCGTGCGAATTGTTCATCTGTCATCGAAATGGCACCCGGAAGGAGATGACAATGTTCATTTCGAAATGTGAGCCAATCTGCTCTTCTTGAATAGTCCACCAATTCGAGTGTCCAATTGGTATGGGTTGCTTTCTCGCAAGGGATGAATGGTAGATGATACGTTTTGGTTTGATGAAATACTTGAAACCCTGCTGCTTCATATATTCGATGCTTGTCTTGATTATGAGAATCCTCTTCCTGAAGATAGTACGTAATCGGGTACTTTGTTTCTCGACTTCGTTCATAGATCAAACGATGAAGTAGTCCGCGAAAGACGTGACGATCACCATATGTGGCTTGAGAGAGGCGAATGGCATGATCCGTTTCAAGCTGTTCGTCGTTTGCGACGATTGAAGCGAGTGGGGTATCTCGATTGAGTGCGACGTAGACGTGATGATGCGAGGGAAGGGAGAGAAGCAAAGGGGCCTTGCTTAAAGGATATAGCGACTGAATGGAAATACGCTCATGTAACGGTAATTGCCTGCATTCTACAAAACGTAGCGCTCGTTTCACGAAGAATCCTTCTTTCTTTATCAAATGATAAGTACAAATAAATTGTAAGCGCTATCTTTTATCGTGGGGTGTGGCAGTATGATGAAACCTGACTCGAAAAAAAATCAATTACGTAAGAAAAAGGTTCGAGTAAAATAGAACATATCCGTCCAATACAATGAAATGGATTTCGTTTCATCGTTCATCTGTGAGATTCATCAAATGTCAGCGCAACGAACGGATGAGACGTGCTATACTTAAACACAATGAAAACACGGAGTAGGAGTATATGATGAAATACATTTATCAACTGATTCTGGTTTCTGTGCTTTGGTTGACGGTAACACCGTCTGCAGCCATGGCCGAGACAGAACCGGTCGTCATTCATGAAAATATCATTGTCGAAGAAGATGTAGAAATTCATGAAGGATTTCAATCGCCGAATGAAATGGTGTATTTGTTCGTATTAATTGTGTTGTTATCTGTCATCGGACTTGGCATGATGAACACGATTGAATAACGTGAAAACGTTCACAAAAATGCAATAAGTGATTTGGTAACGGTTACAATCGTTCCCTTATACTTATATGTGTAGGAAGAAAGTTCTGCACCAACTTTCTGTCCTCCTTTTCAAATGAACACCCCTCGTTCATATCATGTATTGGAGTCAATCGATCCTATCGATTGACTCCCTTTTTTTAAAATCGTTTTCGCTTTTCTTTAGCAATTCGTTTTAAGCGCTTCGTCTCACTAGTGTGTCCGTGACTCTCTAAAAAGTCGACATATACCCGAAATGGTTCGGAGCGATGAGAAAAGAACGGGATATATTCAGAGAACAATTTTTGTTCCGCTTCTTTCAAATTCCCTTCAGCGACGAGAAGGCGGAGTTCTAACATTTTAAGCGCTTGATAGTTTTCGAGCGCGGTATCCTCTGTTTGGGACTTCTCTAACATCCGATCGCAAAGTTTTAAGAGACGGGAGTGAAGGAGTTTTCTTGTATTGGCATGACTGTGTTCGATGGGTAGCGTTGAGAGTAAATCAATTCGTGTAGAATCAACATCTTTTGGCACGTGGAGTGCGGTGTATAGGGCGCGGTCAATCCAAACGGTATCAATCGGGGCATCGAGCTGATAGTAGTGAATGAGTTGCTTGAGCATGGTGACTTGTGAAATTTTTAAAAGGCGAAACGGGTCACTTGTAGAGAAGAGCGGTTCTTCGCCAGCCGATGTAGAGAGGAGGTAAAACATTTCTTCATACATCGTACGTGCTTCTGTGTATTTCTCGGCGTAATGCGCTAAATCGCGAATGATTTTTTTAGCATGAATGTACCAATTTTTTTGGTCGCTTTCTGACATGACTTGATTCGGACGAATGTACAAATGTTCGTACGCAGAATCAACAAACCGTTCAGCCAAGGTGATGGTTTGCGAGAGCGAATGTCGCTCTTCAGAATTTTTTTTCTCTTTTTATCGCGTGAATTGGCTGATCATAAAATCAAAATCTTGATCATCAATCACATCTTTAGGAGTATGACGGTACATTTCGACGAGCAAATCGCGTAACGTCGCCTCGCCATACTGCTCTAACAATACGCGTAACTTTCCGATGCGCATCAGCTCTCCTCCTTTCAGTCAAACTTTTCGTAGGCAATCTCGATTTGGGCAGAAACCAATTATTATTCCTTTCCCGCTTTTCATCTGAAACAACCATTCGCTCTCATGCTTAAGACGGATTTTCGTAAGAAACGTTGTCAGATGATGGCTGGTTCGGGATAATAGAGAAAAATTGATAAAGTTGAGGATCATAATGATGAAAGATGAACAACATTTATCGCGTGTCGAACGTAGAAAGCGCGAATTAGAACAACAAGAAATCGAATCGTCTCGTGTGGACCACGGTGAAACGGACGAGCCCTCTATACATGCACAATCTGAACAACAGCGTGAACGGGTAACACGCCAATCAGAACATCCCTTTTTAAATGAACAAACCCAAGAATCGCCAAGGACGAAAAATGGGACGGCAAAGTCAAGTCGGAAACGACTGCCCCGGGTTTCATTATTTTCGAAACGGAAACCATCTCGACCAAAATCTCGACAGATGACGAAACCATCAACACCGTCTACCCCTGCTAAACGAGAAATGGATCATTCGTCTAAACAACCATCGAAACGAAAGCGTAAATGGAAGGGGAAAGCTGCCCTTCTCTTACTTGCAATGCTACTGATTGTTGGATATTTTGCGACTGCTCCATTTACATTCCTCATTATGGGGAGCGATGCGCGAGTAGGAGAATCGTTGTCGGGATCTCGTACGGACTCCTTGCAGTTGATGGAATTCGTACCACGCTCTGGTACTGTTCAGAATGTATCGATTCCACGTGATACGTATACAGCGATTCCATGTGAGCCTGAACGGGAAGGTGATAAAATCACGCATGCGTTCGCGTTCGGAGGTGCAGAGTGTACGATTGGTGCCGTGGAAGGGCTGACCGACGCCTCGGTCGATGGACAGGTCGTCATCACGTTCGAATCATTCATGGAATTGATTGATTTGATTGGTGGGGTAAATGTCACGGCGACGCATTCGTTTAGCGAGAAAGGGTTCAACCAGACGTATGAGTATACGGAGGGTGTTTCCTATGCGATGGATGGAGACATGGCATTGGCGTATGCGAGACATCGTAAATCGGATACGGATGGAGCACGTTCGAATCGTCAAACGGAGGTCATGACAGCTGTCGCTGAAAAACTGGCAAGTCCTTCAGGATGGACAAAAATTCCGGCGACGTATCGCTTCATGAAAGAAGAAATGGGACTTGAGATGAACGTCTTGCAAATGGCATCTGTCGGATTGACGATGATTTCGAATCCTGAGGTGAATAAGATGCAAGTCGAGGGTCAAGATGCTTATATCAATAACGTGTATTACTATGAACCGTTAGAAGAGAGCGTGCAGGCGATTCGAGACGCCCTTGATTTATCTGTCTGGGGTACTGTCAGATAATTTTAAGAAAAGGGTTTGATTCTGACTTGAAAGAGGAAATTTAAACAAATGAACTACTCTTTTGAGGAGGGAAATTTGAATGAAAGTTTTAGTCATTGGAGCAACAGGAAAGATCGGGAAACGTGTATTGAAAAGCCTGGCGAAAACCCATCAAGTGACCGCTTTAATTCGTTATCCTGAACTACAAGCAGAGTACGAGAAAATGGGTGCACACGTATTGACGGTTGATGTCGAGACAGAACTCGAGAAGAAAGTACATGAGGCGACAAGTGGACAAGATGCCGTTATTATCGCGGCAACTGCTGGCGCGGATGGTTCGAGCACTGAAATTGAACTGCTTGACCGAAACGTTGCGATGAATGCCATCGATGCCGCTAAGAAGGAACGGGTACGTCATGTTGTCTTACTCAGTGCCTATGGCGCTGATCAACCGAACGCTGCACCGAAAGAACTCTTTAACTTTCTGTCAGCTAACAATGCCGCTGACGAGTATATCGAACATAGCGGTTTGAACTATACGATCATTTGCCCAGTGACCATTGTTGATGAACCGAGTAAAGGTTCAATCGAAGCATCAGAGGACTTGAGTGATGCGGATGGTGCGACGATTTCCGAAACCGATGTCGCGACTGTCATCGCAGCGTCTCTCGACAACCGAGGTCTGTACGGTCGCCGAATCGAAATCAAGTCTGGTAGCACACCGATTAATGAAGCGCTCGACTTTGAAGGGCGTGGAGAGGTTGCGAACGGCGGAAGAACGACATTACGTCGACCACAACGATCATAATGAGTTGAGGAGAAGATGATATGGAACGGAAACTTTATAAAGACCCAAACAATAAAATGATTGCTGGTGTTTGTTCAGGGCTTGGAAACTATCTAGGGGTGGACGTCACCATTATGCGAGTCCTATTCGTGGCGATGGCGCTTCTCGGTGGCCCGGGACTCCTCATTTATATCATTCTGGCACTCATCATGAAAAAGCCGGTGTCAGAATATGAAGCCGAACAAGACGATCGCTTCTAAATCAAAAATCAATCCGACAAGACGTCGGATTGATTTTTTAGTTTTCCATATATAATGTATAACTCGCTTCGAACGTTTCGTTTGGTGGGAGGAGTTGGATCCCTTCTTTGTGTAGGAAATCTTTTCGATGGCCTTTATAATCCGCATGTCCGAACCAAGGTTCCAAACAGACGAACGGAGCGTCTTTCTGCGGCGGAGACCAGATGCCGAAATGCGTGAAAGAGGGACTCTCCATCACGATGGCTGCGCCGGTTGGTTGATGTCGGAGTGCAGCATATTCAATCTTCTCAAAAATGAGTGCATCGTCGTCAAATAACGACCGAGTGAGGGGGATATACTGACGCTCTCCGAGTGGTTGATACGCGCCTGTTAAATAAGGGCCCTCGAGCAAATAGCGATCGAGGGAGCGGATTTCGCCGAAATCGATCACGTAGTCTTCAAATGTCCCGCCCATGAACGGAATATTGAATGCAGGATGACCACCGATGCTAAACGGTAACGTCGTTTCGCCCGGGTTATGGACGCGATACGTCACAATCACTTCTTCGCCCACAAGTTGATAGGACACGGTCAGTGTGAATGGGAATGGATAGTGTTGACGTGATTCCGATGTATCGTTCAATGTGAAGCGGACCGACGTGGCAGTCGAAGATTCGACCTCGAACATAGCGTCCCGAGCGAATCCGTGTTGACTCATCGTATAGGTGTTTCCCTCATATACATATTGATCATCGAGCAATCGACCGACAATCGGGAAGAGGATCGGGGCTTGTCGTCCCCAATAGGTCGGGTCCCCTTGCCATAAGAGTTCAGTTCCGGATACTTTCCAACTTGTCATCTCAGCACCTTGTGCCTTTAAGGTTATCTGTATTTCCTCGTTTTGAAGTTGCACAATCCATACGCTCCTTTACGGGTTTATGATAAGTTAAGTGTAGAAATCTTAAGTAAAACAAACAAGGGGTAAATGATGCGCTTACAAAGAATTGGTATTGGAACGCTGATCCTTCTATTGATTGCTGGCCTCGCATATAAAGGCTACGAGGAATATATGATGACACAAAAGAAAGAAGAAGCGGTTCCGATCGTCCAAAATGAATCGGTATTAGGAGGACTTGAAGTGGGGCAACAAGCCCCGGACTTCACTTTGAATACGTTAGATGAGGAGAATTTGACCCTTTCTGAGTTCCAAGGACAGCCGGTCGTCATTAACTTCTGGGCCTCTTGGTGTCCGCCATGCCGGGATGAGTTTCCTGAACTCGTATCGTTTGAAGAAGCGACAGGCATCCCAGTACTTGGCGTGAACGTCACCAAAAATGAGCGACGAGGAAAAGAGGACGTGGAGGCATTCCTAGATGAGTATCCCGTTGATTTTCCGATTTTGCTAGATGAAGAGGCCGCTGTCGAGCAACAATATCGCGTTGTCGCATTACCGACGACGTACGTTCTAGATGCAAAAGGGATCATCGTGGAAAAAAAAACGGGTCCGGTTGACGAGGCGTGGCTTCAGCAACAAATCGACGACATCTCAGAATGATTCATTCGAAAAAAAGCTGAACGAACTGCCCGGTTAGAGAGGGCAGACCGTTCAGCTTTTATAGTGTTGCTTGATCAATGCGTCAAAGTTAGGGGTCATATCTTCTTCAAGATAGTAATGATGGTTGTCTCGAATGATTGTATCACCAACACGTGCTTCGGATGGTAGGAATCGTCTAGGGATGAAACTTGAGCCGTTGTTCCATCTCAATACGGCATATTTTCCCTCGATTCGTACCAATGTACCGTACTTAATCATACCTCTTCCTCCTCGACGAGCAGCTTCTGTCTCTTTTTATCCTTACATCATGTATTCCCAAATTCCACAAAAGCTACACATCTTTACACGTGTCTGTCTAATCACTATAGGGACGTTGTATCAAAAAACGATAGAGGTTAAATGCGAGAAATGTGAAGAAAGTTTGAAGAAAACGCTTTCTTTTTTTGTTTTTGTCTTTTATAATGAAACCACGGGGTGATTATGACGAAACTGTGAACAATGGGGGGATGGTCATGTTTTCTTCTGCAATGATTGGGTTACTCGCTCTGACGGGAGTAACGATCTATGGGGTTGACCGTATGTTCACGGTCCGCTCAGAACGCGTCACAAAGAAATAGGTCTACATAGGGGGAAATCGCAACGTCTTGGGGAGACGTTGCGATTTTTTTATACGTCTTGTTGACGAGACCGACGATCGGTCTCTTTTTGTTCCACCATTTTTCGATTCCGCTCATGAACACAAACAAAAAAAGCGTGCTCTGGCCATGCGGAGGACCAATGACGTTCTTCGGGGAGTGCCAAGATATATTCTTCCGCCGCACTCAATCTCTCAATCATGTGACTCCGGCTGTCGCACAAATCGCCGTGCCCTGGTACGAACCAGCGAATCTCATGTTCGTAGATGAGTGATTGCAAGGTTTGTAACGTGTCGAGATAGGCGGTTGGGTCGTGTTCGATAAAAGGTGGCTCGACATTAGACCCATAATCTCCACAAACGAGAAGATTCATGGATTCGATGAGAACCGACATATGCGTCGCGTCATGGCCCGGTGTAGAGAGGAAGGTCACGGGCACTGAACCGATTAAAAGCGTTTGATCGGGTTGGATGACCAGGTCGATGTCCGGTTTTTGAATCGGGTGATCAATATAATATTGTTCATAAAACTCGCGAATCTCATTTAATTGGTCAGATGAGTCTGCATCGACGAAAGCCTGTGAGGCAATCGTTGTGGCATCTGCAAAGCCGTAAGCTCCGATGATGTGGTCAAAATGATGATGTGTGAAGATGACATAAAGCGGCCGATTCCGACGGTGTAATTCGATGTCACGACGGATTGTCGCAATTTCTTCGGGGAGCCAGGTCGGGTCAATCAACAAAAGGGCATCTGGTGTATCGATGAGGGTCGATGTCGTTCGCATCAACGCGCTTTCGTATACGGTAAAGGATTGCAGCTTCGCTTGAATCAATGGAGTTCCTCCTTATCTGAATGGATTCAATCACTCTTTTCCCCAAAACAATAGACGGAACAACAAAAAAGCAGAAAGTCGTGTGACTTTCTGCTTTTTGCAAGGTCTCAACCGTGCAGTGTATGTGTGCGAGATACTCTCGCGTATATGTCGATATTGGAGCGGGTGAAGAGAATCGAACTCTCGTCATCAGCTTGGAAGGCTGAGGTTTTACCATTAAACTACACCCGCATCAAAGAAAAAATATGGAGCGGGTGAAGGGAATCGAACCCTCGTCATCAGCTTGGAAGGCTGAGGTTTTACCATTAAACTACACCCGCGAAACGTATTAACTCTTAACGTTACTTTGATATAATAGCATATACGATGGAATTTGCAAACCCTTTTTTAAAAAAACTTTTTAGGTTGCAGAATCCTATTCACAACGCAGAAAAAAAAAAAAAGGGGAGAAATGAAATATGAGTGAGCGAAAATCATATTTACGACTGATGGGTGAAGGGTTTCGAATGTTGAAACAATCGAAACAAACGAACACGACGGTGTCTCTCCGAAGTTGGACGTTTTCGATTCATCATGAACAAGAATGGCAGGTTGTGTTACGAACGAATCGAATCAAGTGGGTCGGATTACCAAGTATGACGTTTGAGATTCATCCGGATATGATTCAAATAGGAGATCTTCGAGTCACCCGTCACGCACAATCGAACGAAGTACGTTTGACAATCGATGAAGAATGGGGATTGGAAAATAAGGTTGTTTGTGACAACCTAGAATGGGAAACGTTCGTCGATGCGCTCAAACAAGTGAAGGGGGAGTAAGCGTGAGTGGAGAGAGGTTGTATCGGATGGAAGCCGAGGCTCGAGGGAGTGCTTGGCGTGCCCGGGTTCTAACAGGAATTCAACGATTTCGATTTTATAAAGGGGAATTGCTTGCACCGACAAGCCGACCGTATGTCGTGTTAAGCATCTCGCAAGATGAAGGAGCCCTGCCAGATTTAATTGAGACCGATATGGGTATCCTCTTGATCCATGAGCGGGTGGGACCTATCTTTATGAATGTCTGTCCGTATGACGTTCAGCTCGTTCGTGTCGAGCTTCATACGAGTACCGGGAAAACCGATCGTTACTGTGCGCTGAACGTCCTCCGCCGCTTTGAAATCGAATACCTTGAACATTCAAACGAATATCGTCCGCTGAGTGCGGATCGACTCTATTTCCTATCCAATCAAACTGTCCGCATGAACTTATTTGGACATATGATCGCCCAAGACGTAAATAGCCAACGTCTTTACGTGACCGAACGCTTGAAGTACGCGCTTCAAGCTAAAATGGTCACAGGGCTGGCATTCAAGCAAGTAAAGGAGAAAACAGCATGAAAGAGTACGAAATTGATGGGTGGTTCCGCCTGACGTATCCGGAACATTATGAATACAGCGAAGAGGAAGACTATGTGAGTTTTTACTCGACGGAAGCGGATGCGCAAGGGACGCTTCAAATCTCAATCTATGAATCAGAAGATTCGCAAGAACCAAAACAATCCGCTATGAGCGAATTGAATACGTTCTTAGGCGAATTTCCGATTGATGTAAAGATTGCTCCAAGTGTCACGACTGAAACGAGTGATATGACAACGGCCTACGCAAGTGGGATTGAAGATGGGATGCATTTAGATGTATGGTCCTTGACCGATGGGAAACGGCTCTTATTCTTAACTTACGTAGCCGATCAGGTGACCGATGAAAAGATGGAAATCGAGTCCATTATCGATTCGATTGAGTGGACATAAAAGGAGACACGACGCCAACGAGGCGCGTGTCTCCTTTTTTACTGATATTTTGGTACATCGAAGTTGAGTGTGTAAGCATCAAGTGATTGATAGATATTATAGATGCTTGTCGTTTGTTTTGCGGCCCATCCGATATCCGTTGCATATTGGTGCGTTCCTGGTGAAGAAGGATTGAAGCGCATCTTATACAGCGTATTTTGTTTATATGTCGGGTGATTGATATAGCTAGCCCCAATCCAGTAAGCTCCTCCGATAATCGCTTCTTTAGGAG
Source organism: Exiguobacterium profundum (assembly GCF_001909285.1). Taxonomy (GTDB): domain Bacteria; phylum Bacillota; class Bacilli; order Exiguobacteriales; family Exiguobacteriaceae; genus Exiguobacterium; species Exiguobacterium profundum. The sequence continues at coordinate 2,727,820 of NZ_MRSV01000001.1, read as the reverse complement.
AGAACCACTTTTGTTGGAAGGCGTATTTGGCGCCGTTTCCAAGAGGGTTGCTATCTGTTGCTTGAATACCGTACATATTATAGACGGTTGCTGCAACAGGACGTTCCGGATAAATCCGATTCCCACTCGAGTTAATTAATGCATTCCCATCTTTATCGACAGGAACTCCTTTTGCGAGAAGGGATGTACCATGTCCAGTTTCAAGGATGGCATGCGAGAGAAGATACACTTCGTTCACGCCATACATACTAGCCGCATCAACGAATGCCTGACCTTGTCCGCTGAGCGTTCCTTTTGATGTGAGGACCTTGTTCAATGTTGTCGCAGTTGTCCCAGCGCTCTTCGATAAATCTAAGAATTGATAGAATGATCGAGAGTTTGCATCAATCTGGCTAGGATCGACGTATGGAAGAAGATCATCAACTGATGCACGGCGCCAAGTGTTATCAAAGACTCGGATATTGTGTCCGGCCGGTCGTTTATACGAAATCGTATAGTATGTGCCGGATTGACCTGTAATCGTAACGGTTTCGCCTGTATTAATTTGACCGTACGCATGAGATGTTAAAATTGGACGGCTCAAAATGTTGGCGGTTCCGACGACTGAACTTGGTGTCACGTAACCGGTCATCGTGCCGTATTTTACTTTATACCAAACGGTTGACCCCGAAGTATAACGGTCAACGTATTGAATTGACGCACCATATGGAATGGTGACGAGCGAGGACGAGCTTGAAGAGGCTGTCATCTTCAAAGCGGTTCCTAACCCTGAGACAACAGTCATCTCAGATTTCACAATCTTTCCTGTCGATCCGTTGACACTTACCCAAGCACGAGGTAGGTAGGCTTCATCGTATCGATGTGCATCCGTTTGGGCGAATTGAGCCACTTGACGGTCTGCCATCTGACGAACTGTCATCGGATAACTAGTATACGAAACTTTTTTCGTTTTACCTTTCGCAGGTGGGGTCGTTGTGACAGGTACGACGTAATCGGTATGAATATAGTTGCCGCTATACGTACCACTTGTAAGAAGTGCCCAGTCTGAACCGACAATTGGTTTGATGTTGACAATCGTTCCCGTACTTAACGTTCCGACTTTATTTGCTGTTGTCACTTCAGGCGTCGAACGAACGTTGAGTGGCTCGTTCCCATCTACATAGATACGAACTTGACGTTCTTCTTCGTATTGTTCGTCTGACGGTACTGTTTTCGAGAAGTAATCTGCCGTCGCATAACCTGTAATCGGACCGTATTCGATTTTAAAGAATCGATCCGTGAGACCAGGTTCCGACACTTGTTGAACTTTCGTGCCGAATGGAATGACCGCAACCTTCACTTTTTCAGCATCCGAGCGGTTGTATAAAACGACATCACGCGTTGTATAATAATCTGTTTTCACCACGACCTCTGGATCTTTTAATGAAAAGTGACTAGAACCTGCATATCCTGTTTTTCCGTCATATTTAATCTTGAACCAAGAACTAGAAAGACCGCTTTGTGAAAGCTGTTCTACTTTTGCACCAAATGGAATCGTGGCAATCTTCGTCGCTCCGGCTGCAGACGAACTATACATCGCTACATTTCGAATCGCGAAGTATGGTGTGATCGTCACTTCTTCAGGTGCCTTCGTTGAAAAATGACGAGCGGCAGCGAAGCCGGTGACTCCATCATATTCAATTTTGAACCAAGAGTCCGATAAGTTGGCATCCGATACTTGGACGACTTTTGTTCCTTCTTGAATCGTGCGTAGACGAGCTGCTCCGGAAGCGGATGACTCATATAACACGAGGTCTCGAACCGCATAATAGGTTGTTTTGACGACGGCTTCAGGTTTTGATGTCGAGAAGTTACGCGCGGCCGCATAGCCGACCGTGTCCCCGTATTGGACTTTATACCAAGATGAACTCAATCCGTTCACATATACACGCTTTACTTCTGCCCCAAGTGGAATTGTTGCAATTTTTGATGCACCATTTCCTGAACTATTGTAGAGCGCGACATTCTTCACCGCGTAATATGTCGTGACTGCTTCTGGAGCAAGCGAAGTCGCGGTAAAGTTACGTGCTGGTGCATAACCGACAAGTGAACCGTATTCGAGTTTATACCATGAACCCGTCGCGCCTAATGAATCGAGGTAAGTGACTTTCGCACCTTCTGGAATCGTTGCGATTTTAGACGCACCTGAACCGGTCGAATCGTACAAGACGGCAGTTGTCGAAGCGTAAAACGAAGGACTTGTTTCGCTGAAGTATCGTGCTGCCACATATCCTGTATATGTACCAAATTGTACTTTATACCAAGATCCTGTCGCCCCGTGAGTAGATAGATGCGTCACGAGTGATCCTTTTGGGATGACTGTTTCGATTGAAGCGGACGTTGACATGGAAGAACGAAGATTGACGTTCATTTCAGCTACATATAATGAAGCGGATGTAGTAGAGGCTGTTGTCATAGATGAACCGATTGTCAAATACGTAGAAGAAACGTATCGTTTTTGACCTTCGAATTTGATTTGTGCCCATTCATCGTTGACGGTGTATACATCTACCGTTGTTCCTTCCGTTAATTTGCCGACGATTGAAGACGATGTCGACGAATCAGACCGTACATTTAAAATGGGTGTGTTGACTGTTCCTTCGGATGTTGCTGCATATGATTGGAGTGGTGCGAGAGTGCTCAGTATCGTTCCTGAGACAATCGTGGCTACTCCTAATCTTGAGAGTGTCGATTTCAATATGTTACCCCTTTCGGATGAGAGAGCATGATTAAATTGATTGCGGTCTAAGTATAACAAACTTAAAAAATGGAAAGAAGAAGTAAAAATACAAAAAAGGTAAATGCTTAAAATAATTTTTCTAAAATCAGTTAAATGAAAAATCCCCTTGTAAAAGGGGATTAAGTAAATTAATGGATTCTGTTTTGCTTCATCCAAGCAAGAATATCTGACCATACTTGTTCGCGGTGTGCTTCACGAAGGATTTCATGTCGAGCATTGTCGTAAGTGACGACTGCGAGCTCGACATCTGCATTACGATATTTCTTAATGATTCCGTTCAACCCTTCTCCGTCATGCGTGACAGGATCGTCCATTCCGGCAACGAACAGAACTGGAAGAGACTTCGGATGTTCATGAATCCGTGCAGACGTGGTGACATCTAATGAAGCGCGTGTCACTTCATGTAAAAAACCGAGGGAAGGCAAACCGCCACAATTTGGGTCGGTGAGATAGGAGTCGACTTCGTCTGGAACACTTGAAAGCCAGTCGCTATCCGTTCGAGCAGGTAAAAACTTAAGATTATAACGTCCGAATAACAGTCGTTCAAAAAAACGAGATTGGTGTGTTTCGTGTGTTCGTTTCATCGCGGTAGCAATTAAGCGATGCCCGAGTTCGCCTGCAACTCCTGGATGAGGAGGCGGGGCGACGACGACGATTCCGGATAAGGCGTGCCCCATGACTTGACCGAGCTTTCGAACGAGAAGAGAACCGAAACTATGACCTATTAGATATGTCGGACGATCATCCTCATATTGACGGATTAGGAACTGTGCATCCTCAACAAGTTGTTGGAATCCCGTTCCTGGCGTAAGATGCCCATATGTGCGTTGGTCATGAGCGCTTGTACCCGCACCTCGCAAGTCACACACAAACACATCATAGCCATTATCTGCCATAAACTGTGCAAACTCAATATATCTTTTGTGATGTTCGAGCATCCCGTGAAACATGAATATTTTTCCAATCGATTTCTCTGCCTGAACGTGCATCACTTCTGTTTGATACCCGTCAGGATACGTCAACTCCGATACGATCATGTGTCATCCCCCTATTAGAAAAGGCCGATTGCTTTTCCGGATTCGTCAATTCCCATATTGAGAGCTGCTGGATGTTTCGGTAACCCAGGCATCGTCAACACGTTGCCTGTTAAGGCGACGAGGAATCCTGCTCCCACTGAAGGTTTTAATTCGCGAACAGTGATGGTGAATCCTTGTTGATAACCGAATTTTGAAGGGTCGTCTGAGAGGGAGAACGGTGTCTTCGCCATACAAATGGGAAGGTCCGACCAGCCGTTAGCCTGAACATCTTGCATTTGCTTTTGTGCTTTGGCGGTAAACACGACGTCTGCAGCACCATATACTTCTCTCGCAATGGTTTTAATCTTTTGTTCGATCGAATCGTTCAACTCATACAGAGGCGTAAGTTTGCTTTCGTTCGACTCGACGGCGTCAATGACCGCTTCGGCTAACTGTCGACCACCAAGTCCGCCGTTTGCCCATACTTCGCTGAGCGAAGCACGAATACCGTGTGCCGCACACCAATCAAGAACGGTTGCAAGTTCCTCTTCTGTATCTGAATTGAAACGGTTCAATGCGACGACCGTAGGCAGTCCGAGTTTTTTCATCGTATCGATATGTTTGGCGAGTAATTTCAATCCTTCTCCGACTGCACCGACATTCTCGATGTGAAGCTGATCTTTTGAAACGCCACCGTGCATTTTTAAAGCGCGAACGGTTGCGACGAGTACGACCGCATCCGGATTCAAATCACCGACTCGAGATTTGATATGACAGAACTTTTCTGCCCCGAGATCGGCACCGAACCCAGCTTCCGTCACCACATACTCCCCAAGTTTTAATGCAGTCTTCGTTGCAATCAATGAATTGCATCCGTGCGCGATGTTTGCGAACGGTCCGCCGTGAACGAGTGCAGGCGTTTGTTCGAGCGTTTGGACGAGGTTCGGTTTAAAGGCTTCCTTCAACAGTAATGTCGCCGCCCCGGCCGCCCCGATTTGTTCTGCCGTGATTGGTTCTTTTTGATGGTCATAGGCGACTACGATTCGCTTGATGCGTTCTTCGAGGTCGTCCAATGAATCGGCCAGACAGAGAATCGCCATGATTTCCGAAGCGACGGTAATATCAAATCCGTCCTCACGAGGGACTCCGTGAGCAGGACCACCGAGACCGACCGTGACATGACGAAGTGCGCGGTCGTTTAAGTCAAGGACACGCTTCCAGACGATATGTCGGACATCGATCCCAAGGTCGTTTCCTTGATGCAAGTGATTGTCGATCATGGCACTGATCGTATTATGGGCCGATGTGATCGCATGCATATCACCTGTGAAGTGGAGGTTGATGTCTTCCATCGGGAGAACTTGACTGAAGCCACCACCAGCAGCGCCACCTTTTAGACCCATCGTCGGACCGAGTGAAGGTTCGCGCAGACAGACGATTGCTTGTTTATCCAACTGGTTCAACGCTTGTCCGAGACCGACTGTCACCGTCGATTTTCCTTCACCAGCTGGTGTCGGATTGATCGCTGTGACGAGAACGAGTTTTCCGTCTTCCTGCGTTTTCACACGTTCGAGGACATCGTAAGAAAGTTTAGCTTTATATTTCCCGTAAAGATCTAGATCATCTTCACGTAATCCGATTTTTGTTTTTTTTTCTTTAATCGGCAAGGTTTGGGCTTGTTGGGCAATCGTAAGGTCAGATAATGGTTTCGTCGTTGTCATTCAAAAAGTCCCTCCGTTTATCGAACGATATCTTTTTATTCTCTTTTAATCATTCGGAAATTTCGGATTAAAATATGAATCAAGGCAAATCATATTTAATCCGTTCGTATTATCATTGATTTTATCATAACTCATCACGCCTTCAAATTCATTCATTCCGTTCAATATTTTCCACCCTTTCCGTCAAATGTATCCGTTTTCATTAAGGGTTTGACACGATACAGTGATAGTGGAGGCGATACACATGACTGAGACTACTAAACGGACGAAACGCAGAGGGAATTGGAAGAAACCTGCGAGCTTTATAGCATTTGTTGGACCTGCTTTTCTGGCATTTGTCGCAATCGTACTCATCCCATTTTTTAATGGCATTTACTATAGTTTCACTGATTGGAACGGTGTGACCGGAGAACTCAACTTTGTCGGATTGGATAACTATCATCGCTTGTTCTTTGAAGATGAGCAGTTCCGCGCTTCTTTTTGGATTACGACGAAATATACGCTTGTGTCTGTCCTATTGACGAATATCGTCGGTTTCTCATTGGCGCTATTATTGACGATGAACATTAAGACGCGAAACTTCCTACGCACAATTTTCTTCATGCCGAACTTGATCGGTGGCTTAATTCTTGGGTTCATCTGGCAGTTCATTTATGTAAAAGGATTTGCCTCGATCGGTGCGTTGACGGGGTGGAGCCTGTTCGAATTACCATGGCTCGGAGATGCGCAAACGGCATTTTGGGGAATCGTGATTGTCGCCATCTGGCAAGGTGGCGGGTATGTCATGGTCATCTACATCGCGGCGCTACAAAACGTGCCGACTGATTTGATGGAGGCGGCACGAATTGATGGGGCGAATCGTCTTAAGATGCTCCGCCATATCACGCTACCGATGATTATGCCATCGATTACCATCTGTTTGTTCCTGACCATCTCTTGGTCATTCAAAGTGTTTGATACGAACTTGTCGCTCACGAATGGTGGACCGTTCAAATCGACCGAGATGTTAGCCTTAAATATCTATACGGAGTCTTTTGTGAATAATAATTATGGTCTCGGGTCAGCGAAGGCGGTCATCTTCTTCTTGGTCGTGGCTGCGATTACGGTGACGCAAGTGAACGTAAAAAAAAAACGGGAGGTGGAAGCATGACGACGGAAAAATTGGAACATGTCGAGAGAAACGTAGAGAAGACACCGAAGCGTATCCCGCAGCGTCCACTTCGCCCGGGAACGTATTCTTGGAACCTTGGAATTATTGAGCTCGTCGCCATCTTGCTCGGACTACTCTATTTGGTCCCGTTCTATTACGTTGTCGCCAACTCGTTCAAATCGATGGCTGAAATCTTTACGAATACGTCCGCCTTACCGAACGAGTGGTTGACCTCAAACTATACAGAAGCATGGGAAGCGATGAATTATGGACGTGTCTTTTTGAACTCCCTTCTCATCACGGTCGGAGCGAATGCGGTCATTGTCATCTTCACCTCGATGGCGGCATGGAAACTCGTTCGGACGAAACATTGGGTTTCCACAATGATCTTTTTCTTGTTCGTGGCAGCGATGGTCATTCCGTTCCAGTCCATCATGATTCCGCTCGTGAAAGTTTCGAGTATCCTCGGTCTGTTGAATAGTCATTGGGGCCTGATTGTCATGTATCTAGGTTTTGGGTCTGGTATCTCAGTATTCCTTTATCACGGATTCATGAAGTCGATTCCTGAGGAGATTGAAGAAGCCGCCATCATCGACGGTTGCTCGACATGGGGTGTCTTCTGGCGCATCGTCTTTCCGCTTCTCAAGCCGATCACGGTGACAATCGTCATCTTGAACAGTCTATGGATTTGGAATGACTTCTTATTACCATCGCTTGTTCTTCGTGATGTCGAGTTACGGACCATCCCGCTCGCGACATTCTATTTCTTTGGACAGTACACGAAACAATGGGATTTGGCATTAGCAGGTTTAGTGTTAGGAATCGTTCCCCTTCTGGTCTTTTTCTTCGGCATTCAAAAGCATATCATCAAAGGGATCACAAGCGGTTCGATTAAATAACCCTCCCAAGGGAATCCTCCGTTCGCTACACGGAGGATTATTTTTTTTGAAAAAAATCGTTGACATTAATCTGAATATTTATAATAATGAACTCAATTCAATTGTGAACGACGTCGAAAGGACGAGTACACGAAGGTAGTGAGCCAAGCGATCCGGGGGTGGTGTGAGCCCGGTCTTAACCCTTCGTCGAAAAACTTCCTGGAGTCGCTACCCGAACGCTTTGCCAGTAGACGTAGCCGGACCGCTCCCCGTTATCGGAGTTACGAGATGATTGTCTCGAAAAAGTGAGTAGATTCGTCTACTAATTTGGGTGGCACCGCGGAACCGAAGTCTTCCGTCCCATGTTCGATGGGAATGGAGGGCTTTTTTTCATGGCTTCATTTTCAAATATTCCACAATTGGAGGAAACGGAAAATGACAACAGCAACAAGCACGATGAAAGAAAGACAGCAGACGATTGCAGCAGTAAAGGCACTCTTTGAGGAGAAAGTCTCACGTGAACTCGGACTGATTCAAGTACAAGCACCGCTATTCGTCGAATCGGCGAGTGGGGTCAACGATCACTTGAACGGTGTGGAGCGTATCATTCAGTTTGATACGATGTATCCGGGACATGAACTTGAAATCGTTCAGTCACTCGCGAAATGGAAACGTGAAGCGCTCGGTCGTTACGGATTCGGTGTCGGTGAAGGATTGTACACTCAGATGCGTGCCATTCGACGCGACGAAGAACTCGACGCGACACATTCTTTATTCGTCGATCAGTGGGACTGGGAACGAGTGATTGCTCGAGAAGAACGGACGATGGAATATTTGAAAGCAACGGTGGAGTCGATTTACGCTGCGCTCCGTGAAACAGAAGCGGAAGTAGAGAAAGCGTACGGTGTTGAAGCCATTCTTCCGGAAATGATTCATTTCATCACGAGTCAGGAGTTGGAGGATACGTATCCGACGATGACGCCGAAAGAACGTGAAACGGCTATCTGTAAAGAGTACGGTGCGGTCTTCATCTCACAAATCGGAGATCTTCTCGCTTCAGGTATGAAACACGATGGACGAGCGGCAGACTATGATGATTGGTCGCTTAACGGAGACATTCTCGTGTGGCACCCTGAGCTCGAGTCAGCATTTGAACTGTCATCGATGGGCATTCGTGTCGACGAAGTGGCACTTGATGCGCAACTGAAGAAAGCAGACGCGGAAGAGAAGCGCGCGTACCCATTCCATCAAGGAGTGCTCGAAGGAACGCTTCCTCTTACAATCGGGGGCGGAATCGGACAATCGCGTGTCGCAATGTATCTCTTGCGCGCGCGTCATATCGGAGAAGTGCAAACATCGGTCTGGCCGCAAGAAGTCATTCAATCGTGTAAAGAAGCTGGCATCAGCTTGTTGTAATATAAATAAGAAGAAACACGGAACAGGACTAAAAAAAAGAGTCCTGTTTTTCTGTGCAACTTTTTCCACCCTATCCGTCAATTTTGACACCTACATTGTGGAAGCGTTTTCATTTAAAGTTGAGTTTGTAAAGATGGATAAGGTTAAGGGAGGAAATGAGATGAAACGGAAGTGGAAATTGTCTACAGCGGTCATGACGGCTGGAATGGTCTTATCACTCGCGGCTTGCGGCGGCGGATCACTCACGGACGAAGGTTCTTCTGAAGGGAATGCAGATAGTGGCGACAAAAAAGACGTCACGTTAAACGTCTTCCAATTCAAAGCAGAGATTGCGAAAGACCTTGAAGCGATGGCAAAAGAGTATGAAGGGGAAACGGGTGTGAAAGTCACGGTTCAAACCGTCGGTGGTGGAGCAGACTACGGTGCGGCCCTCAAATCACAATTCGCCTCAGGAAATGAACCGGATATCTTCAACAACGGTGGATTCACGGAAGCACAAACATGGAAAGATAAACTCGAGGACCTCTCAAGCGAGAAGTGGGTCGGAGATTTGACAGAAGTCGCCAAAGAGCCGATGACGATGGACGGTAAACTGTACGGAATGCCAATGAACCTCGAAGGTTACGGATTTATCTATAATAAAGAACTATTTGAAAAAGCAGGGATCAAAGAGTTACCGAAAACACTCTCTGAACTGACAGATGCTGCTGAGAAACTTGAGCAAGCGGGAATCACACCGTTCTCTGTCGGTTATGCAGAGTTCTGGATTTTAGGAATCCACTTGTTGAACATTCCGATGGCGCAACAAGACGACCCGGATGCATTTATTCAAGCGCTCAATGAGAATAAAGCGAAGTTTGAAGACAATGAACAGTTCCAAGAGTTTTTGAAGCTGTTTTATTTGACGATTAAATACGGAAAAAAAAACCCGTTGACGACGGACTACAATACACAAGTCACACAGTTCGCCCAAGGAGAGACAGCAATGCTCCAACAAGGGAACTGGGCACAACAAATGATCCTCGACGTAAATCCAGATATGGAGATGGGCTTCGTCCCAATCCCAATCAATGACGATGCGGAGAAGATGGACCGACTTCCGGTCGGTGTCCCGAACAACTGGGTCGTCAACAAAAATTCGAAGTATAAAGAAGAAGCGAAAGACTTCTTAGAGTGGGTGGCGACGTCGGATACAGGGAAAGACTACATGGTCAACAAGTTCAAGTTCATCCCTGCCTTCAAGTCGATTGAAGCCAACGACCTTGGACCACTCGCTGACGATATCTTGGCGTATTCGAATGAAGGGAAGACCATCTCTTGGAACTGGTTTAAGTATCCGGATGGAGCAGTGAATGAATATGGTGCCCTTATGCAGGCATATGTCAGAAAAAAAAAAACAGGTGAAGAGATGCTTCAGGACTTCACGAAAGTATGGCAAGACAAAGTGAAATAAGCATGGCACAGACGGTGAAACGACCCCTTCACCGTCTGTGTTTTTTTTATGAAGAAATTGTCACAGGAATCCCATATAAACCACACACATACCGGTGGGGGTTTCAGTAGAATGGATGTTGTAAGCGCTTATTAGAAGGAGGGGGCATGAAACGAATATTGAGTTGTATCCTATTTTTCTGTTGTTTTACACAGGTAGAGGCGGAAGAACACTCGATTCCGTTGACTGAACCCATCGTCATTGAGTCGAATGAGCATGTGGATGGAGACGGAAAAACATATACGAGTTGTGGCCATCCCGCATTTATCATGCGTGGAACCGGTGCTGTTCTCGAACGTGTATCAGTACAACAATGTGAGAACGACGATGTACCAGCCATCCAAGTATCTGGTCTCGGACATCAACTGCTTGATGTGTCGATCGAGTCCGCTGGTACTGGACTATTGATTGAGGATAGTTATGGAGTTCGAGTCACACGAATGTCCATTGACGGGAATGGACAGGCGGATGGGATGGTGCTCCTTGATAGTGAGGCGACCGAACTGCGTGGAGTTGTAGTGAAGAGAGTGAGAGACGGGATATACATAGAGAATGGATCTCGGCACACAATCGTTCGACCGGTCGTTTCGCATTCACGCTACGGCATTCACTTGATGTTTCCGACTGACGTGGTGATTTCGGTGCCCGAACTCCATCATAATTTGACCGGTGCGATGATTATGGGAACGAATCGAGTCGTCTTAAAAAATGGGAATGTACACGACCAGTTCGGTGGAACGGCGACGGGGCTGATGCTCTATGAGGCAATCGATACGACCATCGAGATGACGAACGTATCTGGAAATCATATCGGCTTGTTCGCGGAGCAGTCAGTAGGAACGATTCTTGAACGGAATACGATTAACGGCAACGATATCGGCTTTCAATTCAAGCAAGCAACGGGGATGATGATTCTTCAAAATAACCTGTTAGGAAATCGTGAACCGGTGACGATGGTCGAGTCGCATGACAACGTTGTACAAGGAAATGTCTGGGGCGGGACGACGTTGGACCTAGATCGTGACGGGTATAGCGAAGTCCCATTTCAAACCGAACCGTACTTGTTCTTATTAACTGATTCATATGAAGCGCTAGAATTATTATACGGGTCCCCGGGACTTCTCCTATTAGAAAACATTCTGAGAAGTCCGAATGATGTATCGTTGACGGACCTTTCACCGCAAACCTATACAGCAAGGTGGGAGTGGAACGGTTCGATTTGGAATTTAGGGAGTATCATTTTACTTATTATCATTTGGATATTTGGGAGGAAACGACATGAAATCGTATAAACAAGTAGCAGGATTATTATCCATCGCAGGATTATCATTGGCACTCGGAGCATGTTCGAGTGCATCGGCAGAACCGTTTGAAATCAAATGGGGCGAAACAGAGTGTGAAGTGTGTAAAATGAAAGTCATGGATAAGCAGTTCGCAGCGGAAGCCATCATGAAAAAAGAAAAAGGATATGCGTTTGATGACATCGGTTGTCTCATGCGTGATTGGTATCCTGAAAAAAAAGAAGAAGATATTGCTGCGATGTACGTGAAAGATTTCAATACGAAAGATTGGGTCGAATTAGACGAAGCGATGTTCGTGTACGACAAAGAGTCGAAAACACCAATGGCGTACAATATTCTCTCGTTCGCGAAAGAGGCTGATGCTGAAGCCTATATCGAAGAGAATGGTGGAGATATGATGGACTTCGAACAATTGAAAGACCATTCGTGGGAGCGCGGCGAGATGCACATGAAGATGGATGGCGAAGGCTCAATGGATCAAATGGATCAAGATAGCGAAATGGACATGGATACAGAAGAAGAAGGGCAATAATCGATGTCACTGTGGCGAATGGAATGGGCGCGGAGTCTGAGACAGCGTGAGAACTATGTATTCTTAGTTATATGGATTCTCACGCTCGTTCTACTCGGAGGACTCGGACAAGCACTACCGGTTGCTGCGGACTATACAAACGTAAGTGCGACGCTCATCACGGTGCTCGGTCTGTTACTTCCTCTTTTCATCTTATTGACGACAGCGCTTCATTGGGGACAGGAACAGGAATCGAAGCGATTGAATCTCCTCTCAACATTTACCTATCCTAAATGGAAGTTGATTTTAGTCCGATTCAGTTCATTTCTTGTGACACAAGGACTTATTCTGCTGTTGGCTTTCCTCGTTGCTTCGCTCGTTGTCGGACAATCAGGTGAGACTTGGATGATTTTGTTTTCCTACGCGATTGGATTAACAATCTACGCGACAGCGCTCGGAACTTTGCTTGGACTAATCGCGCGCAAGCGGATTCGAGCGATGCTATTGGCCTTCCTCACATGGACGATCCTCGTGTTGCTTTGGCCAACGCTTCTCGTGACCATCGTTTCCTGGCTCCCTTACGGTATGCAAGTGAACGCCATGATTGTGGCGCTGTTTCTGAATGGATTTGACTTGATGCGTGTATGGGCCAGTACGATTGTATCCTCTTCAGATGTGTTTGGGGATGTCTATCTCCACCTGTTGAATTGGATGCATCGACCGATTGGATACGCTGGAGTCTGGTTGAGCTTGCTTACGGCAAGTGGTTTCTTGTTATCACTTGCCTCGACGGTGATGTACGGAGGGAATCGTCATGATTAACTGTTTGGATGTAGGGAAAAAATACGGTGATTCGTGGTCACTCCATCCTATTCGTGAAGATATCGTCTCGGGGAAAATCGTGGCGTTGTGTGGAAGCAATGGTGCCGGAAAATCGACGCTGTTGAATCTGATGAATGGTACCATCAAACCGAGTACCGGCAACATTCAATTGAATGGTTATACGATCAAACAACGCGCGAAATATAATGAGAGTTTTGGCTATATGCCGGATGATTTCTATTTTGATGAGGCATGGACAGTTGAGGAGACATTCATCTACTACGCTACCTTGCAAGGGGCACATCCGACTCTGGATATTTTAAAACGAGTCGGTCTGTACGAGCATAAACGAAAGCGCGTCTCCGAACTCTCAAAAGGGATGCGGCAACGTCTCTTGTTATCTCAAGCTCTTGTAAGCGAACCAGACATCTTGTTGTTGGATGAACCGACGAACGGACTCGATCCGCTATGGATGCAAATGCTCAGCGAACTATTGCGACAAGAGGCCAAACGGGGGGCGACCATCGTGTTTTCAACGCATCAACTTGACGTCGCCGCCATGTTGGCAGATGAGGTCTGGATGATGCGAGCGGGTGCTGTTTGTGGGAAGGTATATGTTCAAGAAGAACAAGCCGCATATGAACGACTAAGAGAATTCTTTTTCGAATCGAATTATGACACTTGTCAAATGGACGCGGCTCGCACAAAATAATAGACAGTTGAAGTGGTGCTCGGAACCTTCCGACGCCACTATTTTTTTGGGGAGTTTGAATGGATGAGAAAAAATGTGACGGTTGCCCTCTTATTGGCAACCTTTTTAGCAGCGATTGAAGGGACGGTCGTATCGGTTGCGACACCGGTCATCGCCAGTGAGTTGAACGGAGCGACGCTCGTCAGCTGGGTATTTGCCGCTTTCTTACTTTTTACAGCGGTTTCGACACCGATTTATGGAAAAGTGGCAGACTTATTCGGGCGAAAGCGCGTCCTGTTGTTTGGAATCGGGTTGTTCACCGTGTCTTCATTGTTATGTGGGTTAGCGACATCGATGGAACAACTCATTGTCTTTCGGGCGCTGCAAGGTCTCGGGGCCGGAGCCGTGCTTCCGATTTCGATGACGATTATTGGAGATTTATATAAATACGAAGAGCGTGGGAAAATTCAAGGAATTCTAAGTGCGGTCTGGGGTGTATCGGGTGTGCTTGGCCCCGTCATCGGTGGATTTTTGGTCGAAACGTTGTCTTGGCGTTACGTATTCTTATTAAACGTGCCATTTGCGTTACTCTCGTTCATCATGATTATCGTCTTTTATAAAGAAACCGTCGCTGAAACGAGCGAGCGGATTGATTTGAAAGGTGCTCTCTTGTTCGCTGGAGGAACGACCGCGTTTTTATACGCCTTGATCACGTTCAGTGAAACGAATGAATGGACGACGACCATCGTCGGGAGTGGCGTAATTAGTCTTGTTTTGTTAGGGGGATTCTTCCTATCGGAAAGAAGAGCAACCTCTCCTTTATTGCCGTTTGATTTGCTCAAGCAACCAACGATTGCGGCCATCAACGGCTCTGTCTTTTTTGCAGCTTGGGTACTCGTTTCAATGTCAGCTTACATCCCAATTTGGGCGCAAGCAGTATTAGGAAAAACAGCAACCGAGGCTGGATTCATGTTGATGCCGTTGTCTGTTGCATGGACATTCACATCGATTATCGGAGGACGGACGCTCGGTGTGGCATCCCCGAGACGTCGCGCGTTGGTTGGTATGGGGTTACTCGTCATCGGAACCCTCACGTTGACACTCTTATCTCAATCAAGCTCGGATTTCTGGGTATATGGTGCGGTGGCTTTGATTGGGGTAGGATTCGGATTGTCACAGCCGATGTTTATCGTCGTCTTACAAACCGTCGTTTCCTATCAGCAACGAGGAACGGCGACTGCGACCAACTCCTTCTTAAGTACGGTCGGTCAAACGCTCGGTGTAGCAGTCTTTGGAGCCGTCTTTAACTTTGTCGTACTCAATGATTTTAAAGAAAGCAGCTCCTTATCCCAAGTGTCTTTGGAAGACTTCTTCAATCAAAGTGTGACGGAGACGTTAAGCGCGTCTGTCCGTCTGCAAGGTGAACAGATTATTGCGATCGGACTAAACAGTATCTTCATCGGGGCGATGATTGCGGCCGTGATTGCATTCATCATCGCTACCCGTTTGCCGGCCCGCCCACCGGAACCTTCACAGCGCTCGTAAAACAAGGGTATGATGAAGGAAAGGGAGGCGAACCGACATGAAACGTCAAATTGGGATTGTGACACTATTGTTTCTTATGGGATGTACGCCAGAACCGACGAACGAAGGTACGGAGCCACCACCTGCTGAAGAATCGACTCGTGATGAGTCGGCAACATCTGAAGAATCGAATACCACTAAAGAGACGGAACTGAACATCGGGGAAGTGACCGCCGTCGCTGAGAATCTAGAGATCCCGTGGTCACTCGCTCGAAGTGCGGACAAATGGTTCGTATCGGAACGTGGTGGGACCATCACGGTAATCGATGATTCCGGTAGCGCGACGCAATCTGACGTGAACTTGGACGAAGACGTATTTGAGATTGGTGAAGGAGGATTCCTCGGCATCGCGCTGAGCGACGATTTTGAATCGAGTGGCATCCTTTACGCATATCATACGTACGGTTCATCGGGAAGAGACGTCAAGAACCGGGTGGTAGAGTTGACGTGGGATGGAGAACGTTTCGAGGAAACTGGTGTCTTGATTGACGAGATACCAGGGGCACGTTTCCATAACGGTGGACGTCTATTAGTCGATGGAGCGTATCTTTGGGTGACGACGGGCGATGCGCTCGTGCCAGAACTTGCTCAAAACGAGTCATCTTTGGCGGGGAAGATTTTACGAATTCCATTATCGGGTGAAGGTGAACCGACCGACTGGATTTATTCGCTTGGTCATCGAAACCCTCAAGGACTCAGCCGGATGGATGATACGCTTTATGCGAGTGAGCATGGGGCGAGTGGACATGACGAGGTCAACGTGATAGAAGAAGGAAACAATTATGGATGGCCACTCATTGAGGCAAACGAGGAACGAGAAGGTCTCATCACGCCATGGTTTGAAGTTGGTGAGACGTCTTGGGCACCATCTGGAATTGCGACCGATGAACGGTACGTATACATGGCGACACTTCGGAATGAGCGGCTCGTGGCCATCGATCGTGAAACGAAGCAAGTCACGACAATTGTCGAAGGGGTAGGACGGATTCGTGATGTGTGGTTGAACGACGATACGTTGTATTTTATTTCGAACAATACGGACGGACGAGGCAATCCGCAATCGCAAGACGACAAACTCTATCAAGTGACCATCCGCTAGAAACTGACGAATCCGTCAGTTTCTATTTTTTTTCGTTGTTTCTTCTGGAAGGAACGGTATAATTAAACATGTATTTTGGAAAAAGAAGGGGAATTTAGATGAATCATTCAAACTTGGTACATAAACGAGAAAATTTATACTTCTCATTATTAGTCGCAGCAAGCGTACTCGTCTTGATTTTAGGAATCGTACTGACGATTGCATCGTTCGGTCTTTTCTTGTGGATCATCGGGACGATCGTAGCACTCTCAATGTTTACGCACTGGATTCAAATCGGGTATATTCGGACGAACGGTGTCAAGGTGACGCCTCGTCAGTTCACAGAGCTTCATGAGCTGGTTCAACGCGTCGGGGCTGAGATGGGGATTCGTTTGTTGCCAGATGTGTATATCTTACAGGCCGGTGGTGTGTTAAATGCTTTCGCCACGCGATTCTTCCAAAAGAATATGGTCATCTTATATTCTGATGTCGTGGAATTGACACGTACTGGACAGGCGAAAGAAGTCGAGTTTGTCATCGCACATGAATTGGCACATATTCGTCGGAACCACGTTCAAAAACAATGGGTTGTCTTACTTGGTAGCATCATTCCGTTTTTAGGATCAGCTTATTCGCGTGCATGTGAGTATACGTGTGACCGGATGGCAGCGCATTATCTTCAAGATTTTGGAGCGTCGAAACAAGCGTTGACCGTACTTGCGATCGGGGGACCGCTCGCGAAAGAAGTGAATGAGTTTGACTATCTGTATGAAGCGAGCAGAGAGAACGGATTCATCGCGAAATATAGTGAACTGTTGTCGACGCATCCGACGTTACCGAAACGCATTGCAGCGATTGCGACACATGCGGGCGAAGAAAACGTACCGGTCTTTAAAACAGCGGGATATGTGAAAGCCTCTATCATTTCGATGATTCTATTGACTGTCATCGGTAACGGAGCAATCATCGCCTTGCTCGTCATGAACGATGATTTATCTGACTTTGTCGCATCGGCAATGAGCGAAGATCTCGAAGAGGATTGGGGAATGGAATTAGGTGAACCGATTCAAGAATTGACGTTCATGAATGCGAGTTATGAAGAAATTGAAGCGGAACTGGCAAACGTGACGGATGTGAACATTCAAGACGAATATGGGGAAACACCACTCCATAACTTGTTCTATAATGACGACATCGATCCTGAGACGGTCCTCCTCTTACTTGATCACGGTGCAGACGTGACCATCGAGAACGAAGAGGGGATGACACCGATTGATGTGGCACGAGAAATGGGACACGGACCACAACTCATTGATTTAATGGAATCCTATTAATAGTCGCTGAATCCTTGTTTCGAAAGAAATGAGGATTCTTTTTTATGATTTTTTCAAACGTTTGCATAACGCGTGATATACTCATGGGGTAGGGGGGATGTCGGTGAATAGCATTCGGACAAAGTTAACAGGAATGATTGCATTAACCATCATCGTGCCAGTCATTATCGCGACAATCATTTCATTTTGGTATGTGGAGGATCGAGAACGTGAACGCGGTCTTGAAATGACGGAATGGTCGCTTGAACGGGGGACGCGTCAGATGGAACGCTATATCTCTGACTTGAGTCGCTTGCCGACTAGCCTATACGCGGATCGTGACGTATTGGACATATTGGAATACGGACCGGGACTATCGTTAAGAGAAACGGAGATTGAAGTGCGACGAGCGCTCCTCGCAATGTATTTGTCACGTGAAGACGTGGCGCAAATTCAGCTGTTGATGCTTGAAGACATGGATTCGTTCGCAGCGTATAAAATGAAAGTATCACCGCGTTCCAAAAAAGAACCGAGCGCTGTCCAACGACAGTTGTTGAATAATCCGAAAAGTCGTGTCCTGCTTGAAGCATCACATCCGCTCATTCCGTATCATGATTTCGGACCAATCATGACACAAGAAGATGTCGTCACCCTCCATTTCAGACTCGATAAAATTGAAACGGACGAACCGCTCGCGATTCTGTCGCTCGATATCCCGGAAGATCTGTTCATCGGACAGTTGGCTTCTCTTCAAAATAGTCCGGAGGAAAGTCTATGGTTCGTTGGTGAGGACAATCGTGTGTTCGCCCATCTTGGAGATGGCGAGATTCCTTCGTCGTTTCAACCGAGATCGCTCTCGACCGATGGAAATCATCATCAAATCACGAAAACATTTGAGTTCGACCATCAGCAATTCTATGTC
This sequence comes from Exiguobacterium profundum, assembly GCF_001909285.1. GTDB lineage: Bacteria > Bacillota > Bacilli > Exiguobacteriales > Exiguobacteriaceae > Exiguobacterium > Exiguobacterium profundum. Next base: position 2,709,146 of record NZ_MRSV01000001.1, on the reverse strand, counting down.
GGGAAGTCGATTCCAGATCAGCTCTTGACGGAGCCGGCTTCACGAACATCGTTCATTATTTTGTTAGTCGGAATCATCTCACTCATTCTGGCATTGATTGGCGCCACGTACGCCTCGATGAAACTGACGACTCCGATTAAGACGTTGACCTCGAACATTTGGCGAATTGAGCAAGGTGATATGACGGTCTCGTTCGATTCCCTCGGAAATGATGAGTTCGGCGTACTCGGGAGACAGTTCAAGCGGATGATTGAGCGAATCGACGATCTGATTCAACGGGAGTATAAGCTTGCCTTAGAGAACCGAACGAATGAACTACGTGCCTTACAGGCGCAAACTAATCCGCACTTCTTATTCAATGCGTTACAGTCGATCGGCACACTGGCTTTAAAGGGAGATGGCAAAACCGTCTATCGATTGATCACACAACTCTCTTCGATGATGCGATATACGATGCATCCAGAAGAGTCGATGGTCACGCTAAAGAGAGAAATCGAGCATTTGAACTCATACATTCGCCTGCAAGACGTTCGTTTTCCAAATCAGTTTCAAGTGAGCGTCTCAGTCCCTGAGGACCTCCATGAACTGATTGTTCCAAAGATGATTTTACAGCCGCTCGCAGAGAACTTTTTCAAACATGGATTCGAGCGAGACGGCTCGGCTTTAGCGAATCGATTTGACGTGATGGTCTGGATGGAAGGGGCGACACTCGTGATTCGCTGTGAGAACAGCGGACGTTCCTTGACGACGGAAGAATGGGAACGGGTCATGTCACGTATTGAACAAGGGGACTCGACATTTTATGACACAGAGGGTACAGGATTACGAAACATTCGTGATCGACTCATGTTAAACTATAATCGGGAGGCAGAATTTATGTTGGCTACACCTGAAACAGGCGGTTTTCGAATCATGATGCGTTTCCCGGCAACGGATGAAGGGGTGGCATCATGACGAAAGTGTTGATTGTAGATGATGAATCTCCAGTAAGGGAAGCGGTAAAATTACTCGGCGAATGGGAGCGGTTCGGTGTGAAGGCCGTACTCGAGGCGAAGAACGGACTTGAGGCAAAGGCGCTCATCGAGCAGGAGCGACCGGCTTTAATTCTATCGGATATTCAAATGCCACATTGTGATGGAATCGAGCTGATGGAGTGGGTACACGACCACGCTTCATCCTCTAAGCTCGTTGTGTTGACAGGTTACGATGAATATTCGTACATGCGCCGGGCCATCCAGTACGGGAGCTTTGATTATCTGTTGAAGCCGATCGACCCGGATGTACTAAACGATACGTTGTCACGGGCGTTAGCGGGCGTGATGACGGAGTCGAGTGAAGATCCGATTGCCCAAATTGGTACGTACATTGAACAGCACTTTGCGGAAGAGCTGAGTTTGCAAGGAATGAGTGAACGGTTTTACTTAAGTCGGGAGTATATCTCACGACGATTTAAACAACAATATGGCGTGAATCTATCTGAGTACGTGTTGACAATTCGGATGAATGAAGCAAAGCGCCTGTTAGAAACGAGTAGACAGCGTATCTATGAAGTCGCCCAAGCAGTCGGCTTTTCGGACGACAAATATTTCCGAAAGGTCTTTAAAAAACAAGTCGGTGTTACTCCGAACGAATTTCGGGAACAAGTTCAACGACAAGCTTAAAGGAGGAATTCAAACATGAGTGTACACATTGGAGCTCAAGAAGGACAAATTGCAGAAACGGTATTACTTCCAGGGGATCCGCTTCGCGCCAAGTATATCGCGGAAACGTTTTTAGAAGACGTCGAATTATATAACGAAGTTCGTGGCATGTACGGCTTCACGGGAACATACAAAGGAAAACGCATCTCAGTGCAAGGTACAGGGATGGGTGTCCCATCGATGTCGATTTACGTGAATGAACTCATCATGTCGTACGGTGCTAAAAACTTGATCCGTGTCGGAACAGCGGGCGGAATTCAAGAAGATGTTAAGGTACGTGACGTTGTTATCGCGATGAGCGCATCAAGTGAAATGGGACAAAACCGTGTCCGTTTCAACGGAATGGACTATGCGCCAACAGCGACGTTCGACCTCCTACATCGTGCGTATATGAATGCAGAAAAAGCGGGTATCCCGGTCAAAGTCGGACAAATCTTCACGGCTGACCAATTCTATCAAGATGATTTCCATCACTTCAAGAAATGGGCGGACTTCGGTTGCCTCGCGATCGAGATGGAAGCAGCAGGTCTTTACACGCTTGCAGCGAAACATAAAGTGAACGCGTTGACGATCCTCACGATCTCTGACCACTTGTTGACGGGTGAAGAGACGACTTCAGAAGAGCGTCAGTCGACGTTTGATGAAATGATTCGTGTCGCTCTCGACACAGCCGTCGAAGTAACAAACTAAGCGATTTTCCCTATAGCCTTTGGCTGTAGGGATTTTTTGTGTCTAAACCTATTCATCCCTATGAAACGGGTGGAGCACCAGCTAGACTAAGAATAAGATCACGGGAAAGAGGAATTGTCCGATGAAAACTCCATCACGTTTTATATTATATACAATCGTATTCTTTGCCTTTTTTGATTTTTTCGCCCAACTTCCGATCATGAGCACATTTGCGGTATCCGTTGGGGCATCCTCGTTTATCGCTGGCTTTTCCATTGCAATCTATTCGTTGACGAACACGTTTGGAAATATGTTATCTGGCATATGGACTGACAGAAATGGTCCATATCGGGTTTTGGTTCTCGGCTTGTTTCTGACGAGCTTCAGTTTATTGGCTTATCAGTTCGTCGACTCAGCATTTATGCTGCTGTTTGTACGGTGTATTCATGGCTTTATGGCCGGACTCATCGTCCCAGCTGCATTTACGCTGTCGGCGAACGTCACCGCGATGAACCGTCAAGGTAAGAAAGTCGCCATTACCGGTAGTTTCGTCGGGTTAGCTGCCATTATCGGTCCAGCATTCAGCGGTATCGTCGCAAGCATTACATCGCCACCAACTGTCTTTTTATTCGTCTCTTTATTCGGTTGGGTGATTCTCATCGTGACGATTGTGACAATGCGAGGAAGTCAAACGGTCGAGACAATAATAGAAAAAGAGAGGACACGGAAAAAACCGGATCCGAAAGTGCTTCGTGCCTATTGGGGCGCTTTTTTCTTTTTTTTTTCTCAAGGGGCGCTCGCCTTTTTACTGCCGCTCCATGTGCAGGAACTTGGATATGATTCACGATTGAGCGGGACATTGCTCAGTATGTTCGGCGTGGTAGCCGTCCTGTTCTTTTTATTGCCGACGAACCGATTGTTTGATCGATTCTCTCCGACAAAGTTGACCGCACTTGGGGTGGCTATCATCGGGATAAGCCAGGTGTTAATTGGACAATCGGGTGTACAAACTAGCCTGTATGGGGTACTTGCCTTATATGGTGTCGGGTTTGCCATTTTATTCCCGGCCATTAATACGTTGTTGATCCAATCGACCTCTCCACAAAATCGAGGGAAAGCATACGGGGCGTTTTATGCCTTTTTCTCTCTCGGAACGGTAGCGGGGTCATCATTCTTAAGTGTTCTTCCACTCTCGATCGTCCAGCAGTTCACACTGACCGGCTTGATTTTAGGGAGCGCAAGCCTGCTCTTTCTGATCAGCGCGAGAAAAAGAGTACGGATGTTTTGACACGAGGGAAGCAATCGCTTACTCTATGATTAAGCGTTTAAACATTTAAACGCTTTGTATTATAGTAGGTTGATGAAAGCGTTTTTTTTATTTTTTTTTTTCACACGATGATAAAATGAGATAAATGTGATGAATCATAAGGAGGAAAGTTTATGCTGGCACCGATTGAACAGTTGACGATTGACGAGCTAGTCCAGAAACAGCGCCGCTTCTTTAAAACACAGGCGACAAAATCGATGGCATTTCGTTTGAGCATGCTGACGTTTTTAAAGGAGTCCATTAAGCATTATGAAGCGGATTTGCTAGAGGCGCTTCGCGAAGATTTGAACAAGTCCGAATTGGATGCGTATACGACGGAAATCGGATTTATTTACGATGAGATTTCACGAACGACGCGTGAATTGAAGCGGTGGATGCGTCCGAAGCGTGTCCGTGGGACGGCGATTCATCTTGGGATGAAGAGTGAGATTCAATATGAGCCGTACGGCACGGTGTTGATCATCGCTCCATGGAATTATCCATTCCAATTGGCTGTTGCTCCGCTCATTGGTGCGATTGCCGCAGGGAATACAGCCGTTGTCAAACCTTCAGAATTGACGCCGAATGTTGCGCGTGTCCTGACGCAGGTGCTCGAGCGTGCCTTCACCGATCGATATGTGGCAAGTGTCGAAGGGGATAAAGATACAGCGCAAGAGCTGTTGGCACAAAAATGGGATTACATCTTCTTCACGGGATCGACGCAAGTCGGGAGAATCGTCAATCAGGCGGCAGCGAAGCATCTGACGCCAGTCACGCTCGAACTAGGTGGGAAATCACCAGTCATCGTTCACGGAGATGCGAACGTCTCCATTGCGGCAAAACGTGTCGCCTGGGGTAAATGGATGAACGCCGGTCAAACATGTGTCGCACCAGACTATGTGCTCGTCCACGAATCGCAACAAGAAGCATTTTTAGAAGCGATTAAACAAGAGGCGTTTGCGATGTTTGGGAATGGTGTCGGCACGAAACGATACACGCGCATCGTCAATGAATCACACTTCGATCGTTTGGCTCACTATTTGACAGAAGGTGACCTTGTGTTCGGTGGAGAGATGAACCGGGATGAGCTTAAAATTGCGCCGACCGTCATGACGAATCTTCATGAAGATGCTGATGTGATGAAAGATGAGATTTTCGGTCCGATTTTACCAGTCATTCCATATCGTCAATTGGATGAAGTGATCGAGTTCATCTCAGACCGACCACACCCATTGGCGCTCTATCTCTTTACAGAGTCAAAGGACGTGGAAAGAACCGTCATGAAGCACCTTTCCTTCGGTGGCGGGTGTGTGAACGATGTCATCATGCATTTGACGAACCCAAATCTACCGTTTGGTGGAGTGGGCGAGAGCGGAATGGGGGCCTATCATGGGCGAACGAGTTTTGAGACATTCAGCCACGCGAAGTCTATTTTAAAAAATACGACCAAATTTGATTTACCAGTCCGGTATCCGAACTTCAAACCGGCTGAACAATTGATTCGACTGATTCAACGATGAATCGATGTAAAGATTCGGGGTCATACCCGAATCTTTTTATTTTCAAAAGATTGTTTGAAATGTCACATACTTTTATGATACTCCCTGTCACACTCCTGTATAATAAAGTCATAAATGGAACGGACGAATGAAACGTGGAGGGAGCACCGACCTATGTCAATGCAATGTGGAACGACCCAACCGAACAGTTTTGTATTCTCAGATGAAACGAAACAGCTGTTACTCGAAATAATGACGCTTCAGCATCATCCAAAAGCGAGTATCGTGTGTTGGGAAGGTGAGAAGTGTGATAAGTTCTTTTATTTGAAGAGTGGATCTGTCAAATTCACGAAAATCACGAAAAAGGGAAATCCACTCGTCATGTTCATGTATGGATCGGATGATTTCTTTGGTGAGTTTGACATCGTGGAGACATTCCCTAGTTCGTATAGCATCGAAACGACTGAAGAGAGTACCATCGGGACGATTTCAAAACGAGAGTTAGAATCGCTTATGCAGCGCGATATCCGTTTTGCCGGAGAAATCTTGCGCTGGACATCGATGATGCGTAAGCATTCCGAAATGAAAGTGCGCGACTTATTGTTGTATGGAAAACCTGGTGCATTGGCTTCGACGTTACTTCGAATGGCCGCGATGCATGGAGTGGAGGAAGAAGATGCAATCGTGATTCCTCGTCATCCGTCTGACGGAGAACTCGGACAACTGATTGGAGCACCGCGTGAGACGGTGAACCGATTGATCAGTCAGTGGCGAAAAGAAGGTGTCATCAGCACAACAACGAAATCAATCATCATTCGCGATGTCGACTTTTTAAAAGAGTTATGCCATTGCGAAGGCTGCCCGGCAGGAATATGTCGTTTGTAAACCGCCCCATGTGGAGGCGGTTTTTTTGTGGATTTTTTTTGTACAAATGTGAACTTTATGTGTTGAAACTACGCAAAATTGATGTGATTGTCACTTTTTGAGTGATAATTATCACATATTATCACCAGAGTGATTGCATACAATAAAGGTGGAAAAACAAGCGAAAGGGGTCTTACACGTGGAACATAAAGATGGACAAGAACCGAATTTAAAAGGAACGTTCACATCGGTCATGATCGTGGCGGGTGTCATCATCGCCATGTGGTCATCAGTCTTTTACTTATTCGTCACTCGATAAGAATTCAGGGAGGAGGGTCTCATCATGCATATTCATAAACTAGAAAAATATTGGCTTACATTCGGCATCATTCTACTCGCAGTCTTCCTGACTGTTCTCGGGGTATCCGCATTCGCGGCAGGTAATCAACCCGCATCGGATGCAGACTTGATTGACCCGGCAAAAGTAAATCAGACGGCTCCGTTCGACAAACCAGGACTTCATCAAATTGGTGAAAATGAATACGAGCTCGTCATGATCGCACAAGCGTTTACGTTCACACCAGGGAATGTTGAAATTCCAAAAGGGGCAAAAGTGACGTTCCTCGTGACATCACCTGACGTCGTCCACGGATTTCAGTTGACGGGTACGCCGGTCAACATGATGATCGTCCCGGGACATATCAACTCGTTGACGTACACATTCGAGGAAGCTGGCGAATTTTTAATCTTGTGTAACGAATATTGCGGTACAGGGCATCACATGATGTCGACTAAAATCAAGGTGGTGGAATAAATGAATGACGTATCATCTAAACTGAAGCAATGGGAGATGGAACGCGGCGTACCGGTTCCGAGTATCGGAGCAAAAGAGGCACGTCTTGCCTATGGACATGTTCTCGTATCCGTTCTCGCCATCTTGATTGGGGCGCTAGCTGGATTGACTCAGACATTGATTCGGACGGGTGTCATTCCTGAAATCTTTGGATACTATCAACTTCTGACTGCGCACGGGATCATGCTTGGAATCGTCTTTACGACGATGTTCATTATCGGTCTTTTATATGCCTTATTGGCGAAGTCGTTCGGTCGCTTTGAATCGTTCCCGACACGTGTCGCTTGGCTCGGTTTTTGGACGATGATCATCGGTGCTGTCATGGTAACCGTCATGATTTTGGCCAATAAAGGGACGGTCTTATATACGTTTTATGCGCCGCTCATGGCAGATCCGCTCTTCTATGTCGGACTCGTGTTATTCGTAGTCGGGACATGGTTGTCGTCTTTCGCGATGTTCCGCATGTATGCGGATTACAAGCGTGACAACCCTGGTATCCATCCACCACTTCCGGCGTATATGAGTATCATGACGATGCTTCTTTGGGACATTGCGACACTTGGTGTTGCAGCAACGATTTTATTCCAACTCCTTCCGCTCTCGTTAGGATGGACGGATACAGTCGGAATCGAGTTATCTCGTACATTGTTCTGGTACTTCGGTCACCCGCTCGTTTATTTCTGGCTCATGCCGGCATACATCGTGTGGTATACGGTCGTACCGAAAGTGATTGGTGGGAAGATCTTCTCGGATGCGTTGGCGCGGATGGCGTTCTTGCTGTTCTTACTCTTCTCATTCCCGGTCGGTTTCCACCATCAGTTGACAGAGCCAGGGATTGAACCGTTCTGGAAATTCGTTCAAGTCATCTTGACGTTCTTAGTCGTCATCCCATCATTTATGACAGCATTCTCGCTCTTTGCGACGTTTGAACTTCGAGGTCGTGCCCTTGGCGCGAAAGGACTGTTCGGATGGGTGAAGAAAATGCCATATGGCGATGTTCGCTTCCTTGCTCCTTTCGTTGGGATGTTGTTCTTCATCCCGGCTGGCGCAGGTGGAATCATCAACGCTTCGCACCAATTGAATGCAATGGTCCACAATACGTTATGGGTCACAGGACACTTCCACATCACAGTAGGTACTGCCGTCGCCTTAACCTTCTTCGGAACAGCGTACTGGCTAGTCCCAGTCCTACGTGGTCGCACGTTGACGAAGGCGATGAACAAGCTTGGATTGATACAAGCAGGAACATGGGCATTCGGTATGGCGATCATGTCCTATGCAATGCATATCTCAGGATTGAACGGGAACCCACGTCGTACGGGTCCGGCAACTTATTTCTCAGATGCATTGACGCGTGAATGGATCCCATATCATGTCATGATGGCAATCGGGGGAACAATTTTGTTCATCTCTGTTCTCATCTTCGTCTACTCGATGTTCAACTTGTCATTCCTCGCTCCAAAAGGCGAAGAAGAATTCCCGCTCGCTGAGACAGAAGAGGCGGCGATGGATACACCGCGTTACTTCGAGAATTGGAAGCTATGGATTACCGTGACATTTGTCTTGATCGCATTTGCATACACCGTTCCAATCTGGCACTTGATTGAGAGTGCGCCTCCAGGAGCGCGTGGTTGGGTACTCTGGTAAACTGAAGTCAGCTCATTCGTGAGCTGACTTCTTTTGTGTGAGGAGGAACGATATGAACATATTAGACGTCATCCGTGCGGCTCGTTCGATGCACTCAGAGAATCGACCGTTTGTGGTAGCGATTGATGGACTGAGCGGAGCGGGCAAGACAACGCTCGTCTCACATTTGAGCAATGAGCCGAGTGTTTACGTTCTTCACATCGATGACTATATCGTTGAACGGGACAGACGCTATCAGACCGGACAGCCTGAACCGGTGGAGTATTACGCACTTCAATGGGACGTCTCGCGCTTAGAACGTGAACTGTTTCGTCCATTGAGGAATGGGATGACGGAATTGACGTTACCTCGTTACGTGTATGAACGAGATGTCATCGCAGAAGAGATCGTGGACGTATCATTCGCGCATACGGTTGTCGTAGAAGGGATTTTTCTACAACGTCCTGAATGGCGTTCTTATTTCGACTATGTGATTTATCTCGACTGTCCCCGAAAAGTTCGGTACGAGCGAGTTTTGAACCGGGATACATACCTCGGTGATCCGACAACACGGCTTGAGAAATACAAGCGCCGGTACTGGCCAGGAGAAAATTTGTATCTTCGGGACGTCGACCCGAAAAGAGGGGCAGATAGCGTGCTCTGACTGAACGTTTTAACATCTGACGCACGTGTCAGATGTTTTTTGTTTGGAGAAAATAAGAAAAAATGATTGACGTCTTAGTGTATTACGCTAATAATACAGTTAGGAAGTGTATTAACCATGTCATACACTTAGAAAGGTGATGAACATGCAATTCAATACGAGGACACCAGTTTACCTACAAGTCGTCGACTACTTCAAGAAGAAGATGGCACTCGGTAAACTGAAAGCCGGGGATGAAATGCCATCCCGGCGAGAACTAGCGAACGATCTAAAAATTAATCCGAACACCGTTCAAAAAGCGTTCAAAGAAATGGAGGACCAACAATTGATTACGACCGAACGAAATCGACCGAGTCGTGTAACGACAGATGGTACGGTATTGGCACAAATCCGCTCTGAGATTGTAGATGACGCGGTCGCGGTATTTGTGGAAGCGATTCAAGAACTCGACGTCTCGGTAGACGAGCTGGTCGATAAGATTAAACGTCAGTACAAGGAGGGGACGTACGATGATCGAAGTGTTGGGAGTTAAAAAGCGCTATCGCCGGAAACAAGTCATTGAAGACGTTTCGTTCACAGCGAATAAAGGGGAGATTACGTGCCTCATTGGACTAAACGGAACGGGGAAATCGACGTTATTGAAAGGCATCATGGGATTGACACCTTTCGATAAAGGTTCGGTATTGATTGATGGAAAACCAATTGATTTGAATCGTGTCGCCTTTGTCGCCGACCATGCGATGTTCCCAATTCATTTCACGATTGAACAATGTGAGGCGTTTATGAAAGATTTTTATCCGACATTTGATTCGGCATTATTTGCTCGTCTCGTCGAAGATTTTAAATTATTCCCGGAAGATAAGTTGAGCGAGTTATCGAAAGGGACGCTCGCCAAAGCGAATCTTGCGCTCGGCATTGCCCAAGACCCTGATTATCTATTGCTCGATGAGCCGTTCTCAGGAATCGATGTCTTTTCGAAAGAACAGATTGTTGAACTGTTCTCAAGTGAAATCATGGAGAGCCGAGGCGTCCTCATTACGACACATGAAATAGAGGATATCGAATACTTGATCGACAAGGCAGTCATGTTGAATAACGGACGCATCGTTCGTGAGTTTGACGTCGAGGATGTCCGTTTCATTCACGGGAAGTCGATCGTCGATGTGATGAGAGAGGAGTACGGGGCATGAATCTATTGAAACTATTGAGTTGGGAAGTTGAACGTGTCACGAAACCGTTCTTGACATTAGTCGCAGGTCTTATCGTTATACAGTTTGGATATCTCGGTTACTTTTTATGGGACGAAACAAACTTTTATGAACAGTTGCGACGTGAAGGAAATGCGGACTATCAACTATCATTTTTAAATTACTTAAATGGCACTCCGTATCTTTTATCACTCGGAATTGCCGTTGCAGCGATGTTGCTGTACAGCGTATGGATCTGGTATCGCGATTTTCAAGGACGAGGGACGTTCATGATGCGACTGCTCACGATGCCACAAAAGCGGATGACCTTGTTCTTCGCTAAACTCGCTACCATTTTAATGATGACGTTAGGGTTATTTGCCATCGAATGGATTGCCCTCAAATTACAGTACATAGCGTTCACGAGTTGGTTTGATGGAAAGATGATACCGATGGGAGGCTCATTCGAGCAAGCTATTTCCTACCATGGGATGTTAATGGTTATGTATCCTTCTTCGCTCATCAACTTTGTCATTCATCAATTGATAATCACGATTGCTGTGCTCTTCATCTTCGCATTCGTGTTGATTGAACGAAGTTTCTGGCAACGGACGATGTGGTCACCGGTACTTAGCTTGTCGATTCTAGTTGTCATCTTGACCATTCCAATTTTAGGATACGCGTTCCTGTCGAATCGACTAATTTATGATGAGACGATCGTGTACGTCGGTATGGTATTGGTCGTATGGGCAAGTGTGACGATTTGGCTAGGTCGAAGATTTTTACAGACGAAACTGAATGTGTGAGGTGAGAAAATGAAACGAATGTGGAATGTGGCCGCGCTCGGTGCGGTCATCGTGATTGGGCTTGGGACGTTTGCCGTTGATGCGACGGAACCGAAAGCAGAATGGGCGTTAGACATCAGTTCGAATCCATCAGTGTGGGAAGACGCAGTGGTAGAGATTGGTTATAGCAGAGAGGATGATGTTGAACAGCGGTTTGAAGTGACGACTGAAGAGAGTCACATCACGTCAAATTTGAACTATATAGCTGAGGGATTGCGATATCGGGAACGTTTGAATGGAGATGCGCGTTCCATTCATCGAATCATGAATGGATGGACGTATGCCCAATCGATTCGAACAGAAGACGGATATATCGGGGTCGGTCAGGATGGGATGAAAGAGCTCATCGTGTTTAAACAAGAAGATGGAGAAAAGTTATCGACATTTTCATTCGATGCCAGTGATTCAAAAATATACGACATCGTGAACGGGGTGTGGGCAGGCGCATTTCTGAATGATGGCCAGTTAAACTTAATCTATCGAGATGGATATGACGAAAACGTAAAAACAATGATCGCCACGTTTAATGAAGCGATGAATGAGGTGACCGTCAAAGAATTGAGAATGGATATAGGATTTATCACCCATGTCATCAATACGAATCGTTTTTATGCTACCGATGTATCCTCTCAAGTGACAGAAACTCGTTACATCTCTGTCGGTGTCAGCTCGTACGAAGTGATCCGAGAAGGGGAAGAGGAAATCAATGTTGAGGATCCGGATCCAGGACTCTTCGCTTACGATACAAAAACGGGGAAAGTTGTTCAACTGGCAGAAGGGCAAGGCTTTTGGGATGATACAGTGTCGGGTCACAACCTGTTCGCCTTAAATGAGGACGGCGAGGAAGTCGTTATCGACTTGAACACCGGAAAAAAAACGACCCGGGAAGTTCTTGATTCAGTTGATCACGCATTCTATGAAAATGGTCGCCTTTACCAAACGCGCCAAGCGAAAGACGGTGTTGTCATCGATGTATACGAGGATGGGAAACAAATCTCGAGTGCGGCAATCACGCCTGAAAATGAAGAAGCGCGTGATATGCTCAAACAGATTGACGTATATGTCAGATAAAAATATAAAAGATGGGTCCATCCAAAACATAGGTCAGCATCATTATGAATGATGATTGCTACGATAACGTTATAACGGTGAAAATGACTCATCTACTGCCTAAGCGGACATAGTTGTCCGTTTTTTTGTTTTTTTCAACTCTAAATATAGACATATGTCTTGCCCCTTAGAACATCTTTTTCGGGCTTACATTCCAAATTTCAGTATGTTAATTTGCGAGTGAATGGGAGGTTATATAAATGAAAAATTCGACTAAAGAGTGGATTTATATCCTGCTCCTCGCAGCCATTACTGTTATACACTTTTTTGTGGATGGTTTGTCTGAGAATAGTAAAGCGGTTATAACCATTGTAATTTTTCTAATCGCTGTAGTGCTTAAGTTTGTAGTAAAAACGAAGGAGGATTAACTTGTCTATAAAATCGAAAGTCATATCAGTTATGATGGTGATGATACTTGTTTTGTCTACCTCATTTATACCAGGAGATTCAGCTAGCGCTGCTGAAGATTTGAATGAACAGGACTTACAGTTAATTGAGATCCTAACTGCAATCGAGAATATGCCGGATGAAGTGATTATGCAGGGCGAGGAAGCCATTAAAATATACCTTGAGAATGAAGTAAGTTTCACACTTGATTTGGATGAAAGACAAGATTTAGCGGGTGTTCGAAAGGCTAGTATAGGTTCAATTGCAGGTTGTGTAGGAGCCGTTGGAACTGCAATCGTCATCAATTTTACTCCAGCGAAAATCCTGAAAATCAAATCTGCCTTGAAATCTGTCGGTGGTGCTACGAAGTTTGTTAAAGCAATCAAACCATACTATCAGATGTCACGAGAAGATAAATTAAGTAAGACAGCGTCACTCAAACAAGCTGTTCGACTCGCCGCTAAAGATGCAGGACCAGATGCGCGCGAAGCCTTGCTAGACCTCTTCGGTGTTTCATCTGTGATTGGATCATGTTCAGCAGCCTTTGGAAAATAAAAAAACTCCGATGGATTTCGGAGTTTTATAAAACTTGAGCGGGTCTTGGTATACCTGCTCTTTTTAGTAGCGTTGGAATACTGAACTTGTGCCGATCAACATGGTGAGGGGATGATTGCATGCTGATCCTGCTTTTTTTACTTAGTTGGTTTCGGTATGATGACGCCTTCTTCTAAATCAAGCAACAAGTCAATCAGTTCCGCGCAGAACTCTGGGAACTGCTCCAAAAAGGCACCGGGACCGACTTCATCTGTAAAGTCGATATACAGATCGGCGACATTCCCAGACATCTTCGCAGGTAAGGCGAGAAACGCCGAACCGAAACGCCAACTGCCTCGGATATCGAGTAGCTTCCCGAGAATGAGGTCGCCGGTCTCACGTTCTTCTGGTAACTGAACAGCGTATGTCTCTTTTGACTCCCAGTCTTTCAACTGACCGTCTTCTGTGACTTCAAAGATGCTACAACGCGGGACAGCTAGTCCACGGAGTGCGTGATAGAGGGCAGGGGACATGTCGCTCTTATGGTCGGCCAAGTAGCGACCATGGGGTGTCATCCCATCCTCATCCGTCTCAAAGAAGACGGCCCAATCGATGAAGAGGTCACGGAAGAGTTCGGCATCTTTTAAGTGCCATGTCCCTTCCGATGCAATCTCTTGAATATAGTTCGTCCACTGTGTGCTTCGCGCAAGAGCCGCTTGCTCATACAACTTTTTCAGTTCGGCATGCAATTCGGACTCTTCGACGAGCAAAGGGAAGGGAATTACTTTCCGGTCTTTTTTCATCGGCGCTGTCCTCGCTTGTTCGCAGGACGTTTGACGACAGGAGGCTTCTCCTCAATCCGTTTCTCAATCACGTCACCGCGATAGATTTCGAGCTCTTTCAACTCGACACCGAGTTGACGCGCGAACGATTTCAAGTGCGGCAGGTCATCCGTCGTCACGAGGGAAAGGACAGTGCCTCCCGCGTTACCGCGAGCGGTACGGCCGGAACGGTGAATGAAGTCATCGATTGATTCCGGTAAGTCGAAATGGACGACGTGTGTCACGTCTTCAATATCGAGACCGCGTGCAGCGAGACCGGTCGTGATGAGGAGCGGGTATTCGCCTTTGCGGAATTCGCGTAGCGTCTCGACGCGTTCGCGCTTCCCTTTCAAGCTGTCGAGCATCCGGTAGTTCACTTTCAACTTTTCAAGTTCTCCGCGAAGCGGTGGCAAGAACGAGCGGTTGTTGATGAAGGCGAGTGCCTTCACACCGTCGACGTGTGAAAGACGACGAAGAAGTTCCGGTTTATACCGGCGCGTCGTCAACAGATAGCCGTACGTCACTTGATCGCTTACGGCACGTTCGATTTTGATATGAGCCGGTTCGTTCATGAATGGTGACGCCCACTCTTGGAGTGAGTCGGTGAGTGTTGCCGAGACGAGTGCAAGCTGACGCTCGTGCGCGGTATGCTTGATGATTCGTTCTGCGGCCTCTGTCAAACCGCTGTCGATGATTTGGTCGGCCTCATCTAAAATGACGGTATGTGTTTCGTGGAGCTTCAGTTTTTTCTTGTCTTTTAACTCGACGAGACGACCCGGCGTCCCAACGATCAAGTGAGGTTTTTTCTTGTTTTTTTCGATTTGACGTTTCAATTCGACACCGCCGATGAACGAACCGATGCGGACGTCGCCTTTTTCGGTGAAACGTTGTGCGACTTGTTGAATCTGCATGACAAGTTCACGGGTCGGGGCGACGACAACGACTTGGATGCGGTCATTCGACGGATCAATCTTTTCAATGGCTGGAAGGAGGTAGGCGAGTGTCTTACCCGTTCCGGTTGGTGCCTCGATTGTCACGTCTTTTCCATCTAATAGTAGGGGAAACGCTTCTTTTTGGACCGGCATCTGCTCATTGAAGCCCATCCGTTCCCACGTTTCGTTAATAAAAGGTTTTGTAAAATTCATATTCGGTCTCCTTATCTTTAGGCAAAAACAAAGGAAGCGACAGCGCTCCCTCGTCAAATATAGCGAACATGCTCCTGACCATCTTCCATGGAAGAACGTAACGTCTGTGTATACGTCTGACCGTCTTCGATGAGTTGGATGTGGGCGTCTGCACCTTCTGCTGTCAATTCAACTTTCTCAATCGTGAATCCTTGATAAACGCGATACTGTAACTCGGCCGTCATGTTCTCGAACGGTTTCAGTTCCGGATGTGTCGTAATGACATGGATTGGACGCGACAAAAGTGCGGCGAGTAGCTGGTCGCGATAATCAATAAAATCTTCGTTCTCGATGTCATCGTCGAAGCGGATCCAAAACCCTCCGTCTTCAAATTCTGTGATAAATCCGTCACGCTTTTCGCCGGCCTCATCGACCTTTAATGAGATGCGATCGCCAACCTGAAAGGCGTGATTTGCTGTTAATGGTTCATACGTCATGAGTAGAACCCCTTCCTCTTATACAATGTTCTGCCTTCATTGTGTCTGATACGACACAAAAATTCAAGTTCTAACCGAGTGATGTGAGATTAATCACCTTAAAAACTGTATAGTTCGTCACAGAACAATCAAATTAGTACAGATGATAGATAAACCTTATCTAATTAGGGATCATCTGTTTCAAACTATATAAACTAGCAGATATAACAGTTTTTAAAACGCTTTCAAAAACGGCTATTTCATCACGTTCATAAGATTGTTACAAGTTTCACAAGAATGTAAAACATATTGTTCACGTTTTCACGTACACTCACAGTATAGATAACACGCAGTTACTTTCGAGAATGAGGAGTGAATCAACATGGCAACCGAAATCAAATCCGCATGGTCAGGTTTTGTCCCTGGTCAGTGGACGAATGAAGTGAATGTCAGTGAATTTATCCGTTTGAACCGTCATGAGTACACAGGAGACGATACGTTTTTAGCAGGTCCGACCGAAGCGACAAACGTTCTTTGGAATCGTGTGATGGAACTAACAAAAGAAGAGCGTGAACGTGGAGGCGTCTGGGACGTCGATCAACAGACACCATCGACCATCGTATCGCATGGACCAGGTTACTTAAACAAAGAGTTAGAGAAAGTCGTTGGCGTTCAGACGGATGAGCCGTTCAAACGTTCAATTCACCCGAATGGCGGCATCCGTATGGTCGATGCGGCACTCGAATCATATGGTTTCGAGCCAGACGAAGAAATCACAAAAATTTACTCAGAGATTCGTAAAACACATAACCAAGGTGTCTTCGATGCCTATACACCAGAAATGCGGGCCGCTCGTAAATCAGGAATCATTACAGGGCTTCCCGATGCATACGGTCGCGGACGCATCATCGGTGACTACCGTCGTGTCGCCCTTTATGGAATCGACTTCTTGATGGCAGAACACAAAAAAGACTTGGCAAAACGTGGCGGGTTCTTATCTGAATCGGACATCCGTGACCGCGAAGAACTATCTGAACAACTTCGTGCCCTCCAAGAACTTAAACAACTCGGAGCCGCTTATGGATTTGACCTCGGTCGTCCTGCGGAAAATACGCAAGAAGCATATCAATGGGTATACTTGGCGTATCTTGCTGCCATCAAAGAACAAAACGGTGCCGCGATGTCACTCGGTCGCGTCTCGACCTTCCTTGACGTGTACGCTGAACGTGACCTTGAAACGGGTCGCTTAACAGAATCAGACGTCCAAGAAATCGTTGACCACTTCATCATGAAACTTCGAATCGTCAAATTCTTACGGACACCGGACTACAATGAATTATTCTCAGGTGACCCGACTTGGGTGACAGAATCAATCGGTGGGATGAGTCAAGACGGTCGCTCGAACGTCACGAAGAGTTCATTCCGGTTCTTGCATTCACTCACGAACCTCGGACCAGCTCCAGAACCAAACTTGACGGTCCTTTGGTCGACGAAACTTCCAGAAGGATTCAAACAATACTGTGCGAAAATGTCGATTGAAACTTCGGCTATTCAATATGAGAACGATGACTTGATGATGCCACAATTCGGTGATGACTACGGCATCGCATGTTGTGTGTCACCGATGAAGATCGGGAAACAAATGCAGTTCTTCGGTGCGCGTGCCAACATGGCGAAGGCTCTCCTTTATAGCATGAACGGCGGTCGTGACGAGAAGAGCGGTGCTCAAATCGCTCCAGTTTGGGAAATGAACACAGAAGACGTGCTTACGTACAAAAAAGTATATGCCGACTTTGACCGGACGCTCGACTGGTTGGCAGAGCTATACGTGAATACGCTCAACGTCATTCACTTCATGCACGATAAATATGCGTATGAACGAATCGAAATGGCGCTTCACGATCCTGAAATCTTACGGACGATGGCTTGTGGGATCGCGGGTCTCTCGGTAACGGCGGATAGTCTTTCAGCAATCAAATACGCTAACGTCAAACCGATCCGTAATGAAGAAGGAATCATCGTCGACTTCGAAACAGAAGGGGACTTCCCGAAATTCGGAAACAATGATGACCGTGTCGATGCAATCGCCGTCGAACTCGTCGAATCATTCATGGAGAAAGTACGGAAACATAAAACATATCGTGACGCACTTCATACGCAATCGGTCCTCACGATCACATCGAACGTCGTCTACGGTAAGAAAACAGGAAATACGCCAGACGGTCGTCGTGCGGGTGAACCATTCGCTCCAGGTGCCAACCCAATGCATGGACGGGATACAAAAGGTGCGGCTGCATCGCTCTCATCTGTTGCGAAACTTCCATTTGAACACGCGCAAGACGGAATCTCTTACACGTTCTCAATCGTACCGAAAGCACTCGGAAAAGAAGAAATCGCACGCGAACTCAACTTGGCGGCGCTTCTCGATGGGTACATGAGCGGAGAGCACAAAGGACATCACTTGAACGTTAACGTCTTCAACCGCGAGACGCTTCTCGACGCAATGGAACATCCAGAAGAATATCCACAACTTACAATCCGCGTATCAGGATATGCGGTCAACTTCATCAAGTTGACACGTGAGCAACAGATCGACGTCATCAACCGTACGTTCCACGGTTCGTTGTAAATAAAGGCTTAGCGGCCTTCTACGGAGGGCCGCTCATTCGTTAGGAGGTCATTTCGATGACAATGGGATATGTACATTCGGTCGAATCATTTGGAACAGTTGACGGCCCTGGTATTCGCTTTATCGTCTTTTTACAAGGTTGTGCGTTACGTTGCCTCTATTGCCATAATGCAGATACGTGGGATTTCAAAAAGAATAATCACCGCTCGGCTGAAGACGTCATTCAAGAGGCGCTCAGCTACCGTCCGTTCATGGACGCATCGAAAGGCGGCATCACGATTTCTGGTGGCGACCCACTCGCGCAACCTGAATTTTTAGAGGCGCTGCTGCGTGAAGCGAAAAAGCATGGGCTTCATACGACACTTGATACGTCTGGTGCGCTCCGACCTCCTAATTTGGATGCGATTTTAGATCACACCGATCTTGTCTTGCTCGATATCAAGCATATCGACGACGACATGTGTAAAAAGCTAACGGGACGTAGCAATGCCAACACGCTCGCGCTTGCCGAACACCTTTCCGAGCGCGGAACGAAAATGTGGATTCGCCACGTCCTTGTACCTGGATGGACGCTCGAAGAAGGTGCGCTTCGTCGCACGGCCGCGTTCATTCAAAAGCTAGACCATGTCGAGAAAGTCGAGATTTTGCCTTATCATGAGATGGGCGTCTACAAATGGGAGGCGCTCGGACTCGATTATCCGCTTAAAGGCACGAAGCCCCCGACATCCGATGAAGTCGAATGGGCAGAAGGGATTCTGCAGGGAACCGTATAAAAAAGCAAGCGCAGGCCGATGTGGTCTGCGCTTGCTTTACGTTACACTCGCTTTTTCTTCTTTTCTAGGACGCGGGCATGTTCTGCCTGTTTTTTCTCCATATAGAGAAGCTCTCGCTCAAGTTTGACGTAGCTAGCATAGCGTTTCGCATCTAGCGTACCGCTCGTGAGTGCCTCTTGGACGGCACAGCCCGGTTCTTTCTGATGTGAGCAGTCGCGGAAGCGGCATGTCTCGGCAAGTGCTTCGATATCGCGAAACGTCTCATCGAGGTGCTCGCTTCCTTCCCATAGTCCGAATTCTCGCATCCCTGGTGTGTCGATGACGTATAAGTCGTCGATTCGGAACAGTTCGCGGTGTGTCGTCGTATGTTTTCCGCGCTCGTCCTGCGCCCGGACGGCTTGTGTGACGGCAAGTGTCTCGTGGGCGAGGGCGTTCGTCAGCGTAGATTTTCCGACGCCGGACGAACCGACGAAGGCGATCGTGCTCTCACTCGGCAATGCGTGACGAAGTTCAGCCACACCTTTTCCCGTTACAGCACTGACGGGGAATACTTGAATTCCAGGTGCGTTCACTTGAATGTCTTCGAGCAATGTGTCGACGGAGTCGACTTGATCGGTCTTTGTCAAGACGATGATTGGGATTGCCCCGGTGTCCCAAGCGGCTAGCGTATAGCGTTCTAGGCGACGAATGTTGAAGTCGTGTCCACACGCCATCGTAATCAAGACGTAGTCGACGTTCGCGCAGATCAGTTGTTCACGTGTCTCGTTGCCGGCGGCCGCTCGTGAAAGAACGGTCCGACGCTCAAGGAGATGGTGAATCGTACCTTGACCATGCTCGCGAACTTGAATCGTGACATAATCGCCGATGACCGGGTAATCCCGTTCGCTCGTCGCGGCATGTCGAAATTTTCCGGAAACCCCGCACATATAGGCGTTTTCTCCGATTGATACCGTATAAAGATGTTGGAACTGTGCCGTGACACGTCCCGTTTCAGTTTGTTGATTCAAAAAGAATCCTCCTTTTAGTGATGGAGGACGAGAGCCCTCCGATTTGCTGACATTTGGTTACGTGCATGCATCATGTTGCTCATAAAACATCATCCTTTCGTTGTTCGATAGCATTAGTGTACCACAGTTATTGGAAACGGTAACATCTCAGTCTAAAGACCGAGGTGAAACAAGCCTTCCGCTCGTCGACCTATGTCAAATAACGTATTATGATAAGAGTGTACTTAACAAGGAGGGATGACAGATGAATCACCAAGTGAAAAAGGTGTTGTTCATCGTGGCCGCGATCGCTCTAGTGCTCGTGTTGATCGGTTCTTTACCGAATATGATTTTATTCGGATTAGGAGCGCTCTTGACGCTTTGGGCTGGAGTCCGTTTTCAGGCTGTGACACACATCGGTGCTAAAGTTGGTTTCGGGATCCTTGCCGTCATTGGGGTTGGGACGATGCTCTCAAACATTTGGGCGCTCGTCGGAATCATTGTCGCGTGGTTGTTGTTTAAAGGGTATATGATGTATACAAGTGAAAAACGCGACCCGGATGTCGAGATTTTAAATGCAGACGGAACGCGTGCCGGCCGGAGCAGCTTCCAGCAGTTTGATCAAGTGTGGCAAAAATTTGTTAATCGTCGTTGAGATTTCATAAGGAGGATTCACCATGAAGACACCGTTTGATCAGTTTCGTGAATTAGCGAATGAATTGACGAAAGAAATTTCGAAAGAAGTGAAGAAGTACCAGGATAAAGAGATGCCACGTTCAAGTGGAGAAGCGGAATTGAACCGTCATATCCGTGGAGCGGAGAAGGAAGCGTTGTCGGTTGAACGACTCGTGGAACGTCAACGTACATTGCTTGCAGAACTTGCTGAAAAACGTGATGATGCCAAGAAGATGGCAGATAAACGATATGAGCAAACAGAACTGGCGAAACAAGCCGGGGAAGAAAAGTTGGCAGAACGTGCGGCACTCGAATCCAAACACTACGGGGAACAGTACCGTTACTTTGAAGGATTGATTGACGAAGGTGAGCGCGAGTTGGATACATTAGAGCGTCGTGCGCTCGAGATGAAACTCAAACTCGATGAGATGCAAAATAAACGTTATGAGTTTGCGATGCGCGAAAACTTAGACTTGTTAAAAGGGGCACTTGACCAAATCTTTGGTCAAAATACATCTCAGTCGCATCCATTCACTGAGGAAGAAAAGAAAGAACAACCTGCCGAAGAGAAGCAAGACACGCAGGAAGATGAAGATGATTTTGAAGCAAAATTGAAAGAACTGGAGCGTCGCTTTAAACAAGAGTGAGGCGATGGTTCGGCGATGACCTGAACAAGGTCATCGCTTTCTTTGCTTCATACATATGAACAGAAAGGGGGAATGGACATGGAACGTTGGAACACACGTCAAATCATTGGATTTATGATTATCTTATTTTCAGTCGGACTCTTCATCGATATCGTGACGGGTGGGAATAGCGTCTTATTCAGCATGATCCTCCCGTTGCTTCTCCTCTACATCGGTCGACGGTTCAGTCGTCGGGGGAAGCAGTCTGCTAGCTATATTTTTTACGCAATTGGGGGAATCCTCTTGATTGGCTTGATTTTCTCATCTGCGGCATTCGGATTCGTGCTCTCCGGACTCCTCCTGTTATTCGGCTATCGACTCTATAAGAATCGACCGGTCGAATCGAAAATCCGGACACCCCTTCGTCAAGAACAAGCCTTCTCATTTGGGATGAAGGAATCGGGGCACTATGTGTTACGTGATACGAATGAGTTCTTTTTACTACGGGACGTTGAGATGGATTTGTCACAAGCCATCATTCCGGAAGGAGAGACGTTCTTACTCCTCAATGGACTTGCGGGAGACATTCGAATTCTCATTCCTGCGGGGTATGACTATTCGATTGACGCATCGATCGGGTTCGGTAAAGTGCAGGTCGATGACTCGAACTATTCGCCGGTTTTCAATCGTCGCTTCTATACAGCGTCTGATGATTATGTCCAGGCTACACGAAAAGTCCGGATTCATATCGTGCTCATGAGCGGAAGTGTCGAGGTGATGACGGTATGAAAAAAGATTCTTATCCACGAACGGTCGTCTGGCATCAACTGTTTAGTAGCTTGTTGACGGCTTTCTTGATTACTGTAGCGTTTCTCATAGGTGACTCGACTTCATTGAGCGATTTATTTTCGCGTGAAGAAGGGTTGCCTTTCGGTGTGTCCATTCTAGTGATTGCCGTCTTGATCGGAAGTATCTTTGGCGTCGGTTCGTATTTTTATTTGCGCCGAGACTTTCGGGAAGTCGCCAATGCCCTTTGGAAACTGGAGAACCAAAAAGACATCACCTTCCGCCCGATGTCCCCATACCGAGATACACTCGAACGAATCGTCCGCGTATCGAAACAACGCCAAGAAATGGTCGAGATGGCGAAGCGAGTCGGTGAGCGTCCCGTCAGTGTGGAAGAGGCGCGGAGTGAGGCCGTCGTCGAAGAAAGACGTCGCGTCGCACGAGAACTTCATGATTCGGTGAGTCAACAGCTTTATGCCATCTCGATGATGACGACAGCGGTCAAACAGACGATGCAGACGAAACCAGAACTCGCGAGTAAACAAATGGAACAAGTCGAGCTCATGGCGCAGACCGCACAGGCAGAGATGCGTTCGTTGCTGTTACAACTTCGGCCGGTCGAACTAGAAGGCATGACACTAAAGACGGGAATCGAACGCTTGTTAGAAGAACTGTCTCGTAAACAATCGACCGAGCTCGTCTGGCGTTTAGAGGAAGTGAAGCTCTCCCGGCACACTGAAAATGAACTGTTTCGGATTGTTCAGGAAGCGATTAGTAACACGTTACGACACGCCAAAGCGACTCGTTTAGAAATCGAGATGCGAACCGTGCAACAGACGGTCATCTTAAAGATTAACGATGACGGAATCGGATTTAATGTGGACGATACACAAGTCGCCTCATATGGATTACAATCGATAAGAGAGCGTACGGCAGAAGTCGGTGGAACGTTGCGATTGGTCAGTGTGCCGAATGTAGGGACACAAATTGAAGTACGTGTGAAACAACAAGTGGAGGGGTAATGATGATTCGAGTTGTATTAATTGATGATCATGAAATGGTTCGGGCGGGCGTATCTGCCTTTTTATCCACACAACCGGACATCGAAGTCGTCGGCGAAGCATCGGACGGAGCAACGGGAGCCGAGCTTGCGATTGCGGAGAAGCCGGACGTTGTCCTTATGGACTTGGTGATGGAGCCCGTTGACGGAGTCGAATCGACGAAACGAATTAAAGCAAGTTGGAAAGAAGCGAAGATTTTGGTCGTGACGAGTTTCTTGGATGATGAGAAAGTGTATCCCGTCATCGAAGCCGGTGCGATGAGCTATGTCCTCAAGACAGCGAATGCAAATGAAATCGCAGATGCGATTCGTCAAACCGCTGCCGGCAATCCGGTCATGGCCGCCCAGGTAACAGGAAAGATGCTCGAACGACTGCGTCATCCGGAAATGACACTTCATGAGAGTCTCACTGCCCGTGAACGAGAAATCTTGCAACTGATGGCGGAAGGCAAGTCGAATCAAGTGATTGCGGACGAATTGTTCATCTCACTCAAAACAGTGAAGACACACGTGTCGAACATCTTGACGAAGCTTGACGTCTATGACCGGACCCAGGCAGTCGTCTATGCGTTCCAACATAACTTGGTCAGTAAAGGATGAACCGTCTCCCTGTGATTGAAACGGAGCGCCTCCGACTGCGACCTCTCCAAATGGAGGACGGTCCGCACGTATTCGCCATCTTTTCAGATGAACACGTGCTACGCCACTACGGAATGGAGCCACATCGGACGTTAGAAGAAACGGAACAGATGCTGACGCATATGCTCGCACAAATCGAAACAGGTGCGATCATCCGTTTTGCCATCGAGCATCGCGAATCAAAAGCGTTAATCGGGACAATCGGGTTTCACAATCGGGCACCGTCGCATCGGCGTGCCGAGATCGGTTATGAACTCAAACCGGAGTATTGGCGTTCGGGTTATGCGACCGAAGCCCTTCACGCGGCGCTTCAGTTTGCCGTGACGTGTGAAATTGAACGGGTCGGTGCCATCGTCTATGTCGAGAATCTTGCATCCCAACGCATGTTGGAGAAGAATGGATTCTTTCAAGAAGGTCGACTACATAACTATATGCGTCAGCGTGGACAATCTCATGATGTGTATGTCTATAGCTATATGACCCATCAGTCAGTCTGAGCACACCGTTTCTACGGTGTGCTTTTTTCGTTTGTAAGAGAAATAAAATGGGAACCAACTAGAAGTGAGTCAATCAAAGGAGGATGATGAGATGAAAGCAGCATATATCGAACAGTATGGCGGATCGGATGAGTTTAAAGTAGGGGAACTTGAACAACCGGCAATCGGTGCAGATGACGTATTAATTGAAGTTCATGCCGCAAGCGTCAATCCGGTCGATTGGAAGCTCCGTGAAGGATACTTGAAAGAAATGCTCCATTACGAGATGCCGCTCGTTATCGGGTGGGATGTATCGGGTGTCATCAAAGAAGTTGGGGCGAATGTGACCGAATTGAAGGTTGGAGATGAAGTGTTTAGCCGACCAGAAATTGCGCGCCAAGGCACATATGCCGAGTACGTCGCAGTCGATTCCCATCTTGTCGTCAAAAAACCAGCTTCGCTTAGTTTTGAGGAGGCCGCTTCACTGCCGCTCGTCGCGCATACGGCATGGCAAGTCATGTTCGAAGTGATGGATGCCAAACCGGGTGATCGAATCTTCATCGGAGCCGGTTCAGGTGGTGTCGGAACGGTAGCCATCCAGCTCGCGAAAGCACACGGTTTGTATGTCGTCACATCGACAAGCACGCCGAACATAGATTGGGTCAAAAAACTTGGAGCCGACGAGGTCATCGACTATAAACAACAAGACCCGGCAGATACTGTCCGCGATATTGATTTCGTATTCGATACGATGGGGGGCGACGGGCAGAGCAAACTCTACCAAATGCTTAAAGAGAATGGGATGCTCGTCTCCATCTCCACACCACCAAATGAAGAGGAAGCCAAACAGGCGAAGGTCCGTGCCGAGTACGTCTTCATGCAACCAACGGGGGAGCGTTTGAAAAAAATTGCGGAAGCTGTTGAAAAAGGCGAACTGAAACCTGTGATTGACCGGGTCTTTGATTTAGAAGATACGAAACTTGCTCATGACTATGGAGAAGAAGGGCATGCCAAAGGCAAAATCATCATCAAAGTGAAATAATCAAAAGAGATGGATTTCCGGAACAAATATCGGAAATCCATCTCTTGTTCATTTCATTTGATAGGCTACCTTATGTGGAGGTCAGCCTTTTTTCTGTGCTTTTATTTGTTCATCGATTTCTGATAGGTAGGTCCAACGTTCCATCTTCGCATCGAGTGTTTCTTTCAGTTCTGCAATCGTCGCATACAACTCATTGACTTTACCAAGGTCACTGCCCGCTGATGCAAGCGTCGCTTCCTGCGCTTCAATCTGTTCTTCAAGTGCGGCGATGTCTTCTTCGATCGTGTCCCATTCCTTCTGTTCTTTGAAGGTGAATTTCACGACTTCCGACTTCACGCGTTCCTTTTTCTCTTTAGGTTCTTTCTCTTTCTTCACTTGACGAACCTCTTCTTGACGCATGGCCAAATAGTCACTATATTCTGCGTGATACACCTGGATGACCCCATCTTCGAAAGCGATCAACTGTCCGGCGATCCGGTCTAAGAAATAGCGGTCGTGACTGACGGCGATGACTGTACCTGGGAAGGACTCCAAATAGTCTTCTAAAACAGACAACGTTTCCGTGTCCAAATCGTTCGTCGGTTCATCAAGGAATAAGACGTTCGGTTCATCCATGAGAATTCGAAGCAGGACGAGACGCCGTTTTTCGCCACCAGATAGCTTCGCAATTGGTTTATATTGCGCGTCCGGTGAGAAAAGGAAACGTTCGAGCATTTGCCCCGCCGTGATGACCTCGCCGTCCGGCGTGTGGATGACTTTGGCGATGCGTTCGATCTCATCGATGACCCGTCGTGACTCGTCTTCAAATTCGACTTGTTGTCCGTAGTAGCCTAAATGAACGGTTTCTCCGTGCACAATCGTACCGTTTGTCGGTTCTAGGCGCTTGGCGAGCAAGTTCATGAGCGTTGATTTCCCACTCCCGTTCGGGCCGACGATCCCGTAGCGTTCACGGCGACCGAAAATCCAATTGAACTGCCGAATGAGAAGGGAGTCATCGTATCCGAAAGATAAATCTTCGACTTCGATGACCTTTTTACCAAGTCGGCGAGATCCGACCGAGACGTCGAGCGTCTCGTCTTCCGCTAAGCTCTCTTGATGTTTCAAGTCTTCGACACGTTGAATGCGTGCCTTTTGTTTGGTTGTCCGGGCTTTCGCGCCACGACGCAACCAAGCGAGTTCGCGACGTAATATATTTTGTCGTTTCTGTTCCATCGATTGTGCCCGAGCTTTTCGCTCGGCACGCTTCTCGAGAAAGAGTTCATAGTTCCCGTTATAGAAGTAACTCGTTCCATCCGCAATCTCCAAAATGTGATTCGTGACACGATTCAAGAAATAGCGGTCGTGGGTGATGAGCAGGATCGCTCCCCGGTAATCGGCAAGCATCGTTTCGAGCCATGCGATTGTATCGGCATCCAGTTCGTTCGTCGGCTCATCTAAGAGCAATAAGTCCGCTTCATCGAGTAACGCTGCGGCGAGCGCGACTCGCTTTTGTTGCCCCCCAGACAAGGCGTTCACATCGATTGACACGTCAGGAAGACCGAGCCGGTTTAAAATCGACTTCAGTTTTGCTTCCGTTTCCCAAGCGTCTGCGGCATCGACGGCCTGTTGGGCTTTCATGAAGCGTTCAAGTAACTGCTCACTTGTCGGGTTCGCTTCGAGTGCTTGTCTAGCGCGCTCGAACTGTTTCAACGCTTGAACGGAAGGAGTATCACTTGTGAATAAAGCGTCAAGGATCGTTTGTCCTTCGTCGAATTGAACCGTTTGAGTCAAGTAGCGAATCCGATAATCGTTCGGATGTTGCATCGTGCCTCGATCTGCTGTCTCGGTACCGGCGATGATTTTCATGAACGTCGATTTCCCCGAACCGTTCACGCCGATAATCCCGATACGGTCTCCGGGATGGATTGTCATCGTCACATCATCAAATAAGACTTTGTCGGCAAACTCTTTATGAATGCCTTCAATCATTAATAAACTCATGCGTTCTCTCCTTCAAGCTGTTGACGAATGGCCGCCTCGACCGTTGCTGCGATTTCCTTGTTCGGCAAATCAGCCGGATCAATCGCAGGTAGGAACGTGACATCGACCGTTGCCGGGGTGATTCGATTTTTGGCTTCTAATTATCTATAACTGCCTTGAATCGCGACTGGAACGATTTTCGCACCACTTGAGGTGGCGAGCGTCAAACTTCCGGCTTTAAACTCCTTCATCGGTCCACCTTTTGAGCGTGTGCCTTCTGGGAAGACAATCATTGATTGACCGGATTGAATTGTTTCGACGCCGGAACGAATGGCTTGAATCGATTGACGACGGTCACTCCGGTCGATGAAGATACACCCCATCAATTCCATCCAACGTGGAATAATCGGGAATTTTTGAACCTCGATTTTCGAGATAAACGCTTTCGGTCGTTTCGTGGCGGTCAACATAATCGGGACATCGAAGTTTCCTTGGTGGTTCGACACGTAGACGACGGGTTCATCCGGAATCTGGTCTTGACCGTGGACACGGATGTTTGCACCCGCAATCTTCAGTAGAAACTGTGCCCATTTATAAGCGATATCTTGTACGTAACGGTAACGCTTTGGCGTTTCGATTTTTTTCGCCTTCTGTAAAAACGGGACGGTGATCGGTAATACGGCAAAAAATGAGAAAAACCATATTTTTTTTTAAAAACGGGACGGTGATCGGTAATACGGCAAAAAATGAGAAAAACCATACAGCTGTTCGAATCATTCTATTCTCTCCTCTCATGATGACAACAAGAAAGAGTCTTCTTCTCTTGACGAGAATCCGACCCTTCGGCATGAATCCTTATTCCCAAAAGCGAGAATCGCTCTCTTCTTCCTCTTCTTCGAGCTCGAACGTAATGCGTTTATTCACAGGATCGACGACGAAATAGGCGCCGTCTTGCTCGATACTTTTGATTTGCATGGCCTGATCACTTCCGATTTCGAGAGTGAGACGGATTCGGTTGTCATCATCGACAAGCAAAATACCGTCCTCTTTTAACCAAAGCTCCATGACAGGTGAATAACGAAGTAGCCATTCATTCGATAACGGGATTTCATTCATACGGTTATGTGCCTCCTGCGATTATAAATCCATTGTACGATGTCTGTTCCTACATAGGATACCAAATGTGGCGAGGGAAGACGAGCGTTATGTAGAGCGTTTTCGAGTCGTGGAGTGCATTCTGTCGACGACTCGTTTGATCCGTTTCTGGTTCCGTCTTTC
The DNA here is from genome assembly GCF_001909285.1 of Exiguobacterium profundum. Taxonomy (GTDB): domain Bacteria; phylum Bacillota; class Bacilli; order Exiguobacteriales; family Exiguobacteriaceae; genus Exiguobacterium; species Exiguobacterium profundum. Next base: position 2,680,552 of record NZ_MRSV01000001.1, on the reverse strand, counting down.
TACAAAATACTCATTTGCCTGCATGAAGAGTTGTTTGAAGGAAGAGAGTCCCATCGCAATTAGAACGGCAAATAAAAATGTTCCGATTGGATCTTTGTACAATTCGGTCTGGAACAAAAAAGCAAGTCCTACGATTGATAAAATGGACGTGAGAAAATAAAAAATCATAGCGGAGTCTCCTTTTCTTAAAGGTATGAAAGAAAAAGGCATGGTCTTTTAATCGTATTCGACTTTTTGAAGGGAAATCCTGTTATGTATTGCAAAGAAAAAAACGCCTTCAGTGGGCTGAATGGCGTTTACTCTTGAGTCATGTAAGTCGAGGATGACGATACATTCGTGTCGACACCGTTTGAGAAAATAAAACTGAGAGATGCGAGTAATGCGAAAAAGGCGACAAGCAATCCTTTTGTAAAACGCTTTGCAAAAGAACGAGACTGTATATCAAACATTTATTATCCCCCGATCAATCCTAAATGAAACCTTATCTATACTGGACACTTCCTATATAATAACGTTTTCAAAAAAAGGATACTAGCAGAAAAAAACACGTTCACAAAATTGTCACAAAATTTTAATAAATCATGTAAGTTCTGTAAACAATCATGATTTCAACAGTCTCAAAACACGTTCACATTTTCGACACATTTATTCAAAATGTTGAAAGAGAACATGATATGATTAGGAACGTGTGTAGATAGGTATACTGACAGTAATAGCTTAGAAAAGGATGTGGGTGTAATGGCATTGCGCGCAGGAGAAGTAGTAGATTTAGTCGCGGAACGTTCTGCTGATTTTGGAGTATTCATTAGTAACGGCCGCGAAGAGGTGCTCCTTCACCGTAAAGAACAAACAGAAGAAGTGACAATCGGTCAAACGGTTCGTGTCTTCTTATATCATGATTCAGAAGGACGTCTCGCATCAACGATGACGATTCCGACCGTTTCATTTGATGAGTATGAATGGTTTGAAGTGACTGGCGTTCGGTATAACACAGGGGTCTTCGTGAATATCGGAATTCAAAAGGACGTTCTCGTTTCGATGGATGACTTACCGGAGAACCGATCATATTGGCCACAAACGGGCGATCAATTGTGTATTCGATTGAAGTATGACCAAAAAGGACGTTTGCTTGGGGACCCTGCACCATATGCGTTCTTGAACTTGTTGGCACGACCGTCGAAAGAAGAATGGAACAACCAGGACGTGCAGGCCATCGTCGTCAATAAACGCGAAGTGGGCGTCAACGTATGGGTCGAAGGGGAATCACTCGGTTTCTTGCATGAGGCTGAGATGACGCGTTGGCCACGTCTCGGAGAACAGTTGACCGTCCGTGTGACGCAGGTCAAACAAGACGGTACGGTCCTCGTTTCGATGAAGCCACGTGCCTATGAGGCGATTGATGGTGATGCGGCGAGCATCCTCTCGTATATTGAAGAACGTGGTGGCCAAATGCCATACGGTGATAAGACATCACCTGACGTCATCGACCGTGAATTCGGAATGAGTAAAGCAGCATTTAAACGAGCGCTTGGAAAACTGTTGAAAGACAAGCAAGTTGAAAAGCTCGACAACGGCTATAAATTGAAATAAGATAACTCATGTTCAGGTGACATGAAAGTTTAAAAATGTATTTCTTTCATTTTAGGAAGAAATACGTTATAGTTAATAAAGTTGACTATGAGGAAACATTGAGAAAACGTCTGTAGATCTGTCAAACTGAACTCAGACGTTTTTTGTATGAACAAAGGAGAATATAATTTGACAAAATTTCAAGACTTACAATTAAGTGAAGCATTAGTAAAAGGTGTACACAAAATGGGCTTCGAGGAAGCTACACCGATCCAAGCTGAGACAATTCCTGTCGCACTCACGGGAGTGGACGTATTAGGACAAGCACAAACAGGTACAGGGAAAACAGCAGCTTTCGGTATTCCGACAATTGAGCGAATCGATTCAAAGGCGCGTCAAGTCCAAGCACTCGTTCTTGCACCGACACGTGAACTTGCGATTCAAGTTGCAGAAGAATTAAACAAAATCGGTGAAACGAAGCGCGTATACGCACTTCCAGTATACGGTGGTCAACAAATCGACCGTCAGATCCGTGGTTTGAAAAAGAACCCGCAAATTGTCGTAGCGACACCAGGACGTCTCATGGACCACATGAAACGTAAGACAATCAAACTCGATGACATTCAAACAGTCATCTTGGATGAAGCAGATGAAATGCTCAATATGGGCTTCGTTGAAGATATCGAAACGATTTTGGCTGGTCTTCCTGAAGAGCGCCAAACGCTTCTCTTCTCAGCGACAATGCCACCACAAATCAAAAAGATTGCTGAGCGCTTCATGAAGTCGCCGACAATCATCAAAGTGAAAGCGAAAGAAATGACAGTTGAGAACATCAACCAACAATTCCTCGAATTGCGTGAAGGTCAAAAATTCGATACACTTTGCCGTTTGATCGACATCGATTCACCAGAACTCAGCATCATCTTCGCTCGTACGAAGAAACGTGTAGATGAAGTGACAGAAGCCCTCATCAAACGCGGATACACTGCAGACGGTCTTCACGGAGACTTAACGCAATCGAAACGTGACCAAGTCATTCGTCGTTTCAAAAACGGAACAATCGATATCTTGGTAGCGACTGACGTAGCTGCACGTGGACTTGATATTTCAGGTGTCACACACGTTTACAACTTCGATGTACCACAAGACCCAGAGAGCTACGTACACCGCATTGGTCGTACAGGCCGTGCAGGTAAGACAGGTACAGCCCTCACGTTCATCACGCCACGTGAATTTGGACAAGTGAAGGCAATCGAGCGTGTGACAAACAAGAAGATGAACCGTCGTCACGTACCGACAATCGCGGAAGTACTTGAAGGAAATCAAAAGCAAGCAGCTGAAGAGTTGATCGAACGCGTTCAAGCGGGCGACTTCAAAGCTTACACGCAACTTGCGACAGAGCTTCTTGAAGAGTACGAAGCAGTTGAAATTCTCGCTGCTGCCCTTCGTGGATTGACGAAAGAGCCAGATTCAACACCTGTTGAAATCTCGTACGCTGAACCAGTTCGTGTGAAACGCCAAGGTGGCCGTGGTGGCGATCGCGGTGGATACCGTGGTCGTAACGACCGTCGTGGCGGTGGCGGTGGCCGTGGTGGCGATCGTCGTGGTGGACGCGGTGGCGAACGTCGTGATGGACGCAGTGGAGACCGTAAAGGATCATTCCGTGGTGACGATCGTCGTCGCTCGGATGACCGTGGTCCACGCCGTCCGCGTGACTAATCATCGTGAAATGCCGCATTTCCCTAAGTGGATTTGCGGCATTTTTTATTGTGTCGTGCTACACTAGTTGAGTAGAGATAGAAGGATGAGGTGTCAACGGATGGTGGAATTAAGTTTCGGTCTCCTTGTGCTGCTTGGTTGTGTAATCGCACTCAAACCAATCGTGTCAAAGACAGACCGTCCTAACTTTCGTTATATCCCCGTGGCGACATTGTTATTTGGAGCGATGATTTTTTTAGTGTTAGCCATTGGAGTAGGCGGAAAGATGGGCATTGCATATGGCGTGGTGAGTATCGCCTATTTTATTGCTTGTTTCGGTGCCTATATGTATGTACACACGCGAACGAGCTGATTGTAGCTCGTTTTCGCATTTAACGAAGAGGTGATGAATTGTGGATGCGGTAGAAGTGATGGTCCATCCTGAAGAAGTGATGGTGACGTATGAACCAATCCTTGGAGCGGCGACGTTTCAAGTGGAAGGATATATGGTACATGGACGATTCCGAGGCGAATCATTGACACCGTTTTTTTATGATGATGACGTTCCCCTCGAGTATCAATTAGACATCGCCCAACGAATGGAGCAACTCGCGGCAGCGCAACTTCGTGACGTCAAACCATTCGTCACGTTCAGATGCCGGTCGGAATGGATTCTCGAAGAAGGGGGAGAAGCCTTTTTAGCCCCACTACGCGAATTGAATTTTCCGTTACACCGTATTTATGTGACCTTACAAGGGACGGACTTAGTCGACGTCCCGCGATTGTCACGTGTCATTCAATACTATCGGTCCTATGGATTGAAAATTGCATTAGACTTTGCCGAATCCACGAGTATCGAAGACATCATGACGCTTGCGCCAGAATTATTGCTCGTCGACCTTGGCACGATGGTCGAGAAAAAGACGTTATCGGTCACCTATCCGAACATGCTTCAGACGATGGAGTATATTGCTTCGAAGCTTGGTGCACCGCTTCTTTACAAATCCATCAACCACATCGGACAGCTTCGTTACGCGTGGCAGCACGGTGGTCGGTATTACATGGGTGGCCTACTAGGCTTGGAAGATGAGATTCCCCAACGAGAAATCAAAGGTATGGGTGTGTTGGCACAAGAAGTGCCTTCCTTCTTTTTACATGACCAGAAACGATTGAATCGCTTGTACGAGCTTGAATTTGAGTTACATCGCCGCATTGGTGAACTAGTTCAATCCGGAAAATGGTCGAGAGACAAGAAAGACGAGTGGATTCAATTCATCGCCCCAAAACTGGAAGAGGTGTTTGTTCGTTATTATATAACGGATAAGACAGGTTTCCAGACGAGTGCGAACGTTTACTGCGTGAATGGAGAATGGCGTGTCGATAATACGTATCGAGGCTATAACTGGAGTTTCCGACCGTATTTCATTCAGACGATGGCGGCGATGGATGTTCGAGGGCGTGGCTATTTATCGGGAGACTATCGTGATTTCAGTTCAAACGAAGTGACGCGAACCTTTAGCTATCCGTTACCGGACGGCATGTTCTTATTTGCCGACATATCCGAGGAGTATTTATATCAAAACCGATTATTGGATTGAAAGGAAGATGGACGATGCTAGATTATGATTACGATGCACTGCGCGAAATCGGGCGAATCGTCGCACTTGCGCGAGATGAGATGGCGAAAGCCGTCAAGCCCGGTATGACGACAAAAGAATTAGATGCGATCGGGCAACGTATTTTAGAAGATGAAGGTGCAGCTTCTGCACCGATTACGATGTACGAATTTCCAGGTTACACATGTATCTCGCTCAATGACGTTGCTGCCCATGGTATTCCGGGAGATGAAGTCATTCAAGAGGGCGATATCGTCAATGTCGACGTCTCCGCTGTGAAGGATGGATATTATGCCGATACGGGACGTACAGTGATTGCGGGGGCGGCGAAGTCACCCCAGCACGAACGTTTGGTCGAAGTATCCTTGACTTCATTAGAAGCGGGACTCAGCAAGGTCAAGGCGGGTGTGAAAGTCAATCAGATCGGGAAAGCAATTTACGCTGACGCGAGAAAGAATGGATTCACGGTCATCCGAAACTTGGCCGGACACGGTCTCGGTCGGACATTGCACGGGGAGCCAGAGACGATCTCGAACTATTATAGTCGAGAAGAAAATCAGTTATTAAAAGCCGGGCAAGTGATTGCTGTTGAGACGTTCATCTCGACAAAGGATGAAATCGTCTATCAATCGGAAGAGGATGGTTGGACGCTCTTTACTCCGAACAAGAGTCTTGTTTCGCAGTTCGAGCATACAGTTGTTGTCACAGAAGATGGATATGAAGTGTTAACGGGATCGTTCCGTTAACGTAAAAAAGGTGTGGTTCTCGTGAACCGCACCTTTTTTACGTTTGCAATGTAATCACTTCTTCGCGTAACCGTTCAATCACATTCCAATCTGGTTGTACGGAATCCGGAAGAGTCAATTTTCCATTCTCCACTTCAAGCGGGGTATCGAGTAAATCTTGCTCGAAATAAGCGCTCGTGCCTGACATGTCCGCGGGGAAGCTCGCGCCGCTTAACGAAGCAAACAAGAGTGTATGATATCTTCCGATACCGGATTCATACATGCCACCGACCCAGTATGGCGTTCCGTGTTTTCGAATGTGGAGCGCCTCGCTAAGCCCACCGACACGTGCGGGTTTAATGTTAACAATCTTCCCCGCACCGAGTTGTGCCATCGTATCCACGTCGTCATAAGACGTGATGGATTCGTCGAGACAAATGGGGGTCGTGAGTTTTGCTTGGAGAGCCGCTGATTTTGTGAATTGTCGGCTTGGGTACGGTTGTTCGATCATCAATAACCGATGGGCATCGAGTTGTTCGAACCATTCCATCGGTTGATCGGACGCACTTCCGTTTAAATCAATCATGAGAGGCGCGTCAGAGAAGACCGCGCGAATCTCACGTAGGGCAGGAACCAGTTCATTAGGAGATGCCTTTAATTTGATGCGTTCGAATCCGTCAGCTAATGCCGTCTCGATGGATTTCATCGTTTGATTCAGTAACCCAATCCCGATTGTTCGTCCGCAGGAAACGGAATCTCCGGCGCTCATGAATGACTTGAGTGATTTGTTCGCGCGCGTTGCTTCAATCTCCCAGAGTGCACTTTCCCACATCGCCTTTGCCATGTGCTGACCGATGATGGACGAGACCAAGTTCGGAAACACGTCCGTTGTGACCGTCATCCCTTTCAGTAAATTGAGAATTAGTTTAGACGTATCGATCATGGATTGGGTCGTTTCTTCCGTATACCAAGGTGTTTCGAAAGCGGCACCTTCTCCGTATCCGATGACACCGTCTACGGTCTCTAGACGGAGGATAAGCGTTCTTCGGACAGATAAGACGGCGTGTGCCGTCACAATCGGGTGTTTAAACGTCAAAGGGACGATGGAAAGCTCAGCACGTTTGATCATGACAGTAGCTCCTTTAAGCGATGGCGCATTAATTTTCCGTTCGCGTTTCGTGGTAAATTCGGTGCGTAGTGGATGGCGATCGGGTGCTTATATTTAGCCAACTGTGAGTCGAGAACATGCTGCATCTCGGCTGGATCATAGGAGCCGACGACGAAGGCGATCGGGACTTCTCCCCAAGTCGGATGCGACTGTTTCGTGACGCCGACGTCTTGAACACCGGCACAGCGTAACATGGCGGCTTCGATTTCAGCCGGATAAACATTTTCACCACCTGAAAGAATAAGGTCGGTTCGGCGATCGTGTACATATAAATAGCCATCCCTCATCGTGCCGAGGTCACCCGTTCGCCAATAACCATCGGGTGTCCAAGCATCTGATTCAGGTTGTTCGAAGTATCCCTTCGTCACAGTTGGTCCCTTTACTTCGATTTCTCCGTCTGAATTAATTCGAATACTTGTTGGGGCGATTGCCTGACCACTCGAACCGATATGCGAGAGCGCTTCGCTCGGGAGCAGCGTGGCGACTTGAGAACACGTCTCGGTCATCCCGTATGTCTGAGCAATCGGTAACTTGCGTCGTTCTGCTTCTTCTAGTAATGAGCGCGGGACGGGTCCGCCTCCGACGAGTAACGTGCGAAGTCGGTGCTTTTTCAGGCCAGCATCGAGCAATCGTTGCAGCATAATTGAGACGAGTGATAGCTGGGTGATGCCTTCTGTCTCGATGACGTGAAGTGTTCGATCGACATCGAATCGTGGCTCGACATAGAGCGTCGAACCGATGATGGCACTCCGATACACTTGAGACAGTCCACTCATGTGAAAGAGCGGGGTCACCGCGAGCATCCGGTCTGATGGACGATAGTCTAAATGCGCTTCAGCGGCTCGGGCACTAGCGAGGTGATTCCCGTACGTCTGTTGCACCGCTTTGGCTCGACCCGTCGTTCCGGACGTAAACATGAGAGACATGGTTTCATCTTCATTCCACTCATGGGTCACGGTGAAACATGAAGTGGTCCGGCGTGTGATCAGGAGTTGGGTGATAGACAAATCGATTTCTACGTCAACGAGAAGGAGGTCCACTTTTGCTGTTTGTAGCTGAGTACGCACTTCCTCTTCGGTCAGCCGTGTATTCAACGGAACAAGCACTTTTCCGAGCAGATGTACTGCATGAACGGCAATGACATAGTCTTTGCTGTTTTTAGCGAATATGCCAATTCGTTTGGCAGTGGGTGTCTGTTCATGGATGAACTGGGCAAGTTGAAGGCTTTCCGTGCGTAGCATTGCCCATGTCAATCGATCGTCAGCTGTCACAAGGGCGAGATGTGACGCTGGGTGTTTCCGAATCCATTCATACATAGCTGTCACCTCCAAAAAAAGAGTAGCGAAATCGCTACTCTCTCAACAATTAAGGGAAACGTGGGAATTGACCGAAGTCAGGGTCACGTTTTTCTTTGAACGCATCGCGTCCTTCTTTTGCTTCATCTGTCGTGTAGTAGAGAAGCGTTGCGTCTCCAGCGAGTTGCTGAAGTCCGGCAAGACCATCTGTATCTGCGTTCATTGCTGCTTTCAAGAAGCGAAGCGCTGTAGGTGAGTGTTGTAAGATTTCTTGGCACCACTTGATCGTTTCTGCTTCGAGTTGATCGAGTGGGACCACCGTGTTGACGAGTCCCATGTCGAGTGCTTCTTGTGCATCGTATTGACGGCAAAGGTACCAGATTTCACGAGCTTTCTTATGGCCGATGATCCGTGCCAAGTATCCAGAACCGTATCCTGCATCGAACGAACCGACTTTAGGACCTGTTTGTCCGAAGCGAGCATTGTCCGCTGCAATCGTCAAGTCACAGACGACATGAAGAACGTGTCCTCCGCCGATTGCGAAACCTGCGACCATGGCGATGACCGGTTTTGGAATGACACGAATCAAGCGCTGAAGGTCGAGGACGTTCAAGCGTGGGATTTCATCTTCCCCGACATAGCCGCCATGTCCACGAACTTTTTGGTCCCCACCTGAACAGAATGCCTTTTCGCCTTCACCTGTCAAGATGATGACGCCGACTTCTTTATCGTCGCGCGCGCGAGCGAATGCATCAATCAATTCATTGACCGTCAACGGACGGAATGCATTGCGCACTTCGGGACGGTTGATGGTGATTTTGGCAATCCCGTTCCACGTTTCATATTTAATGTCTTCATACGTCCGGACCGATGTCCAGTTCGCTACTGATTCCATTTTAAATACCCCCTAAAATCAATTTCTTTATTATTGTACCAAACTCTGATGCATTCTCGATATGAGGAGCATGCCCTGCGTTTGAAATTTCATAGATTTTAATATCTGGTCGCTCTTCCTGCATGTGTCTTGCGATGGCTTTGAACTTGAGATCGTCTGACCCGACAATCAAGTCGGTACGGGGGAGACGCTGCAATGTGCCCCATAAGGACGGCATATGTCCCGTACCGATTGACCGCAAACTGTTTGCGAGGGCATTCGGGTGTTGGGCGAGCCGATCTTTTCGGAGTGAACGTTTCATGTCTTCCGTCTGTCGCCAAAGCGGAAGGTTCTCCCAACGATTCACGAATGCAGCGATACCCTTGGTTTCAATCAAGTGAGCCAATTCTGCATCTTGGCGGCGGCGTGCGGCTCGTTCCTTAGAAGTGAGCAGACCGGGGGTCGTGCTGATCCCGATGACGTGTTCGACACGCTCGTCGCATGCGGCGAGTGTCAATGCGATTCTCCCACCGAGTGAATAGCCGACGACTGTCCAAGGTCGGTCGTCCGTATCCAGTAAGCGGGACAAATCTTTAACTTGCTGACTCATTGTCGAACGATTGACTGAAGGGCGCTCCGTTGCGCCATGTTGGAGGAGCGACGGTGACACAAGACGAATCGGTAATGCAGGGAGCGAATCGACCCAATGGGCGTTTCCGGTGAATCCGTGTAAAAATAATACCGGTTTTCCCTCACCGCGATGAATCACTTCATAACGTACGCCACGTAAATCGATGTTCATGATTCGTTCTCCGTGATGAGGCGAGCGCAGACAGATTGTGTCCAACCTCGATGGATCGTCACATTCTCCTCACGATTCGATGGGAATTCGATTAAATGAACGCCATCTTCAATCGCTTCTTGAATTTCATCCGGTCGTTCAATTAGACGATACGATAAGCCATATGTGTCAGCGAATCCACGGATATTTAAATCAAGCGGTGTGCCGAACAGATCTTCGAACAACTGTGTGTCGACAGAAGCCTGCGGGAGGAAGGAAAATATCCCTCCACCGTTATTGTTAGCAATCACGACGGAAAATTTTCCAGGATGATGCTTTAACAGTTGCAAGGCGTTGCTATCATGATAGAACGCTAAATCACCAATCAATAAAGCGCCGTGAGACGTATCATAACTGCTTCCGAGTGCAGTGGATAACACACCATCAATTCCGTTTGCGCCTCGATTGGCGAGAACGTGGATGTTCGTGCCAGCAGACAGTGATGTATCTATATCTCGAATCGGCATGCTATTACTGACGAATAGACGCTCAATCGATGTATCGAGCAATCGTTTCGTCAATTCCGCTTCACCTTGAAGTGACGATTTTGCAGACTCGGCAACCTCTTCAAAAAAGCGTAAACGTTCAAGGTATCGAGGTTCGTTTACGGATGCGATGAGCGGTAGAAAATCGAGTGCGTCGCCGTAACAGATCGTGGCACGGCTACTTGGGTCGCGATAAGATCCCGGTTCATCGATGACGAGTTGGTCCGCCATGGCCATCCATTGATTGAAGCGTTTCGAAACAGGTGCAGCCCCGAAACGGACGAACACCTCAGGCAGCCAATCGGTCCGATGCTCACTTGCGAGCCACGTGTCATAGTTGGTCAAGACGCCGTCGAAACGTCGCATGCCGCTGAGAGGATCGGCGAAAATCGGGATCTGTCGCTCGGAAGCAAATTCAACGATGGATTTCTGCCAAGATGTCGGGGTGTAAGGTCCGACGACGAAGGCGAGTTGTTTGTGACTCGTCCGTTCTGAGAAAATGTCTTTATCCGCCTGTGTCGGCCGGATACGCTGTCGTTCTGGCAAGACAGGGTCAGCCTTCAATATCTGTTTCAATGACTCGATATCCGGAAGCAGTGGTTCTCGGAACGGCACATTCAAATGAACGGGTCCCATCGGTGCTTGCATCGACAGATTCGTGAAACGGGTAATCGTTTGTTGCATAAACGATAACGTCGCCTCCTCTGGAACGGGCAAATCAACGCTTGTCTTCACTTGTTCCCCGTAGAGGCGGACTTGATTGATTGCTTGTGGAGCCCCGACATTACGCAGTTCATAGGGACGATCGGTCGTCAGTACGACAAGTGGCAACTGCGATATGAACGCTTCTGTCACAGCCGAATAGTAGTTTGTTGCCGCCGTTCCACTTGTGCAAATCAATGCGACCGGGCGAATTGTTTCGGACGTACGGGTCAGTCCAAGAGCAAAAAATCCGGCAGATCGTTCATCGACGATGATGTGATGACGAATCTGAGGATGAAGATATGCCGCTACAGCGAGCGGAGTCGAGCGGGATCCTGGGCTGATGACTACGTCTTTTACACCGGACGCAACAAGCCGATTTACCATGGATGCGACCCAATCGGTCAAAACCTTATTCATCTAGGGTGCCTCCTTGATCGTGTAAATCAAACTGTAAAGCTTGTTTGATTGGACTCATTTTTATTTCTGTTTCTTCGAGCTCTTGCTCGAGTGCAGAGTCTTTCACAATCCCACATCCAGCATACAGTGCGACGAATTGGTGTTGAACGAGTGCAGAGCGGATTGCCACGACAAACTCGCCGTCGCCTTCATTGTCTACCCAACCAAACGGAGAACCGTACCACCCGCGGTCGAATCGCTCGATTTCACGAAGCAATCGGACCGATGTCCGCTTCGGAGAGCCGCCGAGTGCTGGCGTTGGATGTAGCGATTCCGCAAGTGACAGCAAGGAAGCATTTGTTTCGAGTGTCGCTTGAATTGGGGTGTGTAGATGGAACACCGAGCGATTTGCCAAAATTTGCGGAGTATCTCGTGTTTGAATCGGTGCAGTATAGGGTGTCAACGCCTGCTTGATGTCTTTCACGACAATTTGATGCTCCTCACGATTTTTTGAATCGTTTAGGAGTTTCTCTTTCGCAATTTCTGCCTCGATCTCGGTTTTCGGACGCTTGATTGTCCCGGCGATGGCAGCCGTGTTCAGTTGCATGCCTTCTTTTTGAATCAATCGTTCAGGAGTCGCCCCAAAGAAACCAGTGTCACGTTTTGGTTGATACAAATAGATGTAACTAGATTCTTGATGATCTGCTAAATGCTTCAAACTTTTTGAGAAGGGGAACGCATCATCGGAACGCTGATAAATTTCTTCGCGGGCAATCACGATTTTTTCAACTCGTTCTTCTTCAATCAACTGTTTAGCCTGTTGGAAACTGGACTTGAAGTGATCGACCCCATCTTTCACTTTTGTATAAGACGGCGTCGCTTCTTCCGTCGGACGAAGTGAACTGAACTGGGCCAACTGATCTGCCAATTGAATCAAATACTGTTCGACCGACTGCTTCGAAGAGACGAGAGTGGCCACTGTCAACGTGTGTCGGTCTTTATAGCGACGGTATAAAAATTTTGGGACGACGAGTGATGCCTCCCCAAAGGCATCCCACATACTTTTTTGTGGTCGCATAAACGTGTCGAATGAAAAACCGGCGAACGCGTGGATTGTCGCATCGACATCTCGTCGGTGAAGACTCCAATCGTATTGAAGTCGCTGAAATCGTTCGGGTCCAGAAGCGCTCAAGACGAGTGCATCCCCGCAACCTAGCATTTCGAGCGTCCGGTCTGGTGTCATGAAATAATAATGGGACGTATCGGTGTTCTGGATGATTTGAAAAGCATCGAACGCCGAGATTTCCCATGTGTATGATGCGAGGACAGGCCGTTGCCAAGCTCGAGCCCGTTTATGGGCCTGCTCAATTCGCTGTTTTATATGTGTTTGAGTATCTGGCATAAAAGAAAAGCCTCCTCAATCCGATAGAATTCTCAATCTTTAGTGTATCATGAGTTCGCAATACACCTGCCTATGAAATGCTCGGGAAATGATCAAGAATCTAGGATAATGGGCTGGCGTTGACAGATTTTTTCATCGAGACGTAAACTAACGAAGGGAGGGAACGAAATGAAACAGAAATCGAAAGGGGCATATTGGCGAATGATTCGCCCGCATACCCTGACCGCAAGCTTTATTCCGGTCTTGCTCGGGACGTTCATCGTCCTCGATCAAACCGAACTCAAGTGGGGACTTTTCCTTGCCATGTTAGTGGCATCTGTCCTTATTCAAATCGCGACGAACTTATTTAACGAGTATTATGACTACAAGCGTGGTCTTGATCATGAGGGGTCCATCGGAATCGGAGGCTCCATCGTACGTGATGGATTTACACCACAGCAAGTATTAGCGATTGCGCTCGGCATGTATACGATTGCGGCACTACTCGGGCTCTACATTGCGGCATCCACAAGCTGGCATTTGCTTTGGATCGGCGCCTTGTCTATGCTTGTTGGCTACTTATATACTGGAGGGCCGCTACCGATTGCCTATACGCCGTTTGGTGAAATTGTCGCTGGGCTATTCATGGGATATGTCATCATCGGGATTGCCGGCTTTATCCAAATCAATACGGTGATTACGGAGTTGCTACTCGTGTCGTTCCCGATGGCCTTATTGATAGGGGCAATCTTACTTGCGAATAACATCCGTGATTTAGATAACGATAAAAAGAATGGCCGAAAAACGATTGCGTGTCTGGTCGGTCATCGACGTGCGGTGTATGTATTGGCAGCGTTCTTTATCGCGGCATTAGTCGGCATCATCGTCGCCGTCATGTTTTATGGCGTCACTCCATGGGTCTTGCTGTCACTCTTAACGGTGCCGGTCATGATCCGGGCGATTCAACGGTTTTGGCAGAAGGCAGAACCGGCCGCGTTGATGCCTGCCATGGCGATGACAGCGAAAGTCAATACGCTGTTCGGGGCGTGGATGGTCGTCGGACTCATCGTTTCAAGATTTGTGTTGTAAAAAAGAGGAGGCGTTAACGTGTCAGTCGTAAAAGAAATGCTTGAATTCAATAAACGTTTCGTAGAGGAAAAACAGTACGAACCGTTCGTATCTGATAAATTCCCGGATAAAAAAATCGTCATTTTGACGTGTATGGATACACGTTTGACGGAACTATTACCTCAAGCGCTAGGACTTAAGAACGGAGACGCTAAAATCATTAAAAATGCGGGTGCGGTCTTGTCGCATCCATTCGGTTCGGCCATGCGATCGATTTTGGTCGCACTCTATGCGCTAGGAGCAGAAGAAGTTGTCGTTGTCGGACATTACGATTGTGGGATGGCGGCGATTGAACCGACTGTCGTCATCGAAGAGATGGAGCGTCGTGGAATCGACCCGCAAACGTTGAAGACGCTAAAGTCTTCAGGAATGGATTTGGAGCAGTGGCTACATGGATTTGATTCAGTTGAAGAGAACGTCGTTCATTCTGTTAACCTGATTAATAACCATCCACTGTTACCACCAGGAACGAATGTACACGGCTTCGTGATTGACCCGGCGACGGGACGTCTTGATCCGATTGAAGCATAAGAAAGGAGCGCGTTCACCTTGAACGTGCTCCTTTTGAATTATCCGTACGTGTTCGTCGGGATGTCGTCAAAGTTATCTTCCTCTTGCTTTTGTTTCGCTTTCTTTTTGTTCTTTTTGAAGTCGCGTTCGTATTCCTGTTCACTCGGTGTCTTGAAGAAGCGCATCCATGTCGCGTTGATTTCAGATCCGATTAAAATAATCATCCCGGTTAATTGTAACCAGAGCAACGTGACGATGATTCCTCCGAGTGAACCGTAAGTCGAGTCGTAACTCCCAAAGTTTGAAACGTATAGGCTGAAACCGAATGAGACGACTTGCCAACCGATGACACCGAAGATGGCACCGGGGATAGTGCTTTTCCAAAAGACGTGCTGTTGTGGAGATACTTTATAAAAAATCGAGAGCGTTAAAATGAGGACAACCGTCGTAAGGACATATCGAAACACGTTGATCATCATTTCTTCGGCTCCGGTGATATTGACGGGTAAATACTCAGTGACGAACGAAATGATTTGAGAACCAAATACGTTCGATAGAATCAGCAGTAGCATCCCGATTCCAAGGAGAATCGTCAATCCGAGTGCCAACCCTTTTTTCACAAAAAAGTTACGTTCATTATCTTCACCATAAGCATGAAGGGAGGTCGTGATGAGACGGTCGACCCCTTTTGCGGCGGACCAAATCGCCAAAATCGCACCGAGCGATAAAAGACCGCCTCGCGGTTCGCCGATTGCTTCGAAAATTCCCGTTAAAAACCCGGAAGCTGCGGACCCGGGTGCCAAATCGTTCAATTGATTCTGAAACGAATCTTGTGAGACATCGAAAAAGGACAAGAGCGCCAAAATAAAGATGATTCCAGGAAAAATGGATAAAAACCAAAAGAATGCGAGGGTAGCCCCGTAGTCTTGTACATCATGCTCTTGAAATCGTCGAAATAACTCTTTCCCAAATGAAAGCCAATTCTTTTTTTCCTTCACTTCTGTCATTGCCATTATAAAACCCTCCTGACTCAATCGTTAAAAAACGTTTCCCGATTTCGGCAGGGTGTACACCTGATTACTCCTCCGATAAGGTCAAATCATAAAAGCGTTCCTCATGTGAGGCGAGTTTTTCAGCAAGTGAAGGTGGACGAACGGGGAGATGAGGGAGTGCAGACCGTTTGATCCACATCGGTGTATACGATCCGTTAGTCTGTTCTTCTTGGAACTCTTCACCTGTCCCGGTTCCGAATTCACCACCTGTCATCTTCGCCCAATAATAAGGATTTAACTCATTATTAAACGCAACATGGGCAGCGACACCTTCTAGTTCTACGTGAACACCGAGTTCTTCAAATGCTTCACGTACGGCTGTTTCTTCTGTTGTATGCCCATATTCGACTCCGCCACCTGGAAAAACATAATAGAGGACGTTTTCTTTCTCGCGACGGATCAAAGCCACTTCATCTTGATCATTCATTAAAATAATCGCGCTTCTTAATTTCGTTCGAACCACTGAGATCGTTCCTTTCGTTCCTGTAATTTTGCACAAAACGCACCGACGATTTGCCGATGCGTTCTTTTCATTCTTGCGTAGGTTGTTCTAATGATGTGTACATTTCTTGCGTCAATCCGTTCTCGTGAGAGGCGATGACTTTTCCTGCGACGCGCATGCCCAATCGAAGCGCCTCTTCAATCGAATGTTGTTTCATGAGCTCCGAGATGACAGCGGAGAAGAATGAATCACCCGCTCCTGTGGAGTCGGCGACTTTCACTTTTGTCGTCGGGACGTGACCTTGTTCGTTCGTACGAAGGTCGACATATACAGCGCCAAGCTCACTCATCGTGACGATTGTGAGGGGAGCACCTTTCATGGCGAGTACTTCCGCGACGCGAAGGGCATCGTCCACTGTGACGATTGACATGTCGGACAAAATTTCCGCTTCCTCACGACTGCAGATGAATCCTGTGAATCCTTGAAGCAAATGACGGTTTCGTTCGATGACGGATAGATGGCCACAGACACCATAAAGCGGTAAATCCATTTCACGGCATAGTTCAATCGTCTCGTTCAAGACGTTGACTGATAAGTCTAAATCGATGGCGACTGCGTCGCTCTCTTCGAAGACCGTATCGATTTGACGTAAAATCGCTTCTTCCATACGGGCTTCGTCTGGTTGTTTCGAAATAGATGTTTGAAGATCGCCGTTGTTGTCCATTACAGCGAGCCACATTCCCATACCATTATCGTCAAGCATGTCGACCCCATCGACGTTTACATTCAAGCAACGTAATTCTTCGAGGACACCGACACCGATTTGGTCGTTCGTGACGGTCGAGACGAAGCGGACATCGTTGCCGAGCACACCTAAGTTTTGAGCAACGTTTCGACCTGTTCCGCCATTGGAAAAAGTGATGTCGCCGACATTCTTCGCATCTTTGTGGAGCGGTGCAAAGGAAGTCCCTTTAATATCGACAAACACCTTGCCGATGACTGCAATCGTATTCATATCTTGTACCACCTTTAGTCAATCTTTCGATCTGTTTCAGTCTGTAGACACATTGTTTCAATTATAACGAAATCGACATATTGTTTCAATCATCGATTCCATTTTGTCGAATGGATCACTCCCACGATGACGTGAGGAGTCGGAGGCCGTTCAAAATAACCAAAATGGTTGAGCCTTCATGTCCTACAACCGCGAACGGCATGATGAGTAACTCAAAGATGTTCGTTGCAATCAAGACAAGAATCACACCGAGTGCAAAAACGACGTTCTGTAAGACGATTCGATTTAATTTGCGCGATTGACGAATGGCGTCACTCAATCGGACGAGGTCGTTTTTCATTAAGACGACATCTGCCGTTTCTAGTGCGGCATCCGTTCCTTCGCCCATGGCAATCCCGACGTCGGCTGTCGCAAGGGCAGGGGCATCGTTGATTCCGTCGCCGATCATCCCGATTGTTCCATATTCCTCGCGTAACGTCTTGATTTGCGAAACCTTCTCTTCGGGCAAACATTCGGCGATATAGCGTGTCAATCCGGCTTCGTTCGCGATGGCGCGAGCGGTCGCCTCGTTGTCCCCGGTAATCATGATCGTCGCAATCCCTAAGTCGTTCAACCGCTGGATTGCTACTTTTGCCTCAGGGCGTAGTGTGTCACGTAAAGCGTAAGCACCGATTGTACGTGACTCGTCACTGATAAAGACGAGGGTGTGACCAGCCTCTTTCAATCGTTCGACATCATGTTTAAAGAAATCACCGCTTTGGTCAGCGAACTTCTGTTTTCCGACCCGATACGTCGTCCCGTCAATCGTTGCTTCAATTCCGGAGCCTGTGATGTCTTTGAAGTGTGTCATTTCCCCGGTATGTTTTCCGGTGTAGGAAACGAGCGCTTCAGCAAGTGGATGCATCGAATGCTCTTCAATCAAACTGACAATTCGGTTGACGTCCTCCTCTTCTAATGAAGGTGAGATGAGCGCTTCTTGCACAATCGGTTTCCCAATTGTGAGTGTCCCGGTCTTGTCAAAGGCGATTGCTTTTAGACGTCCCATGTTCTCGATATGAGCACCGCCTTTGAAGAGAATCCCGTGTTTTGCAGAAGAGGCGATGGCAGCCAGCGCGGCCGGTGTGATGGCGGCGACGAGTGCGCAAGGGGAGGCGACAACGAGAAGGATCATGCCGCGATAGATACTCGTTTCAAGAGACCACGACGTGACGAACGGTCCGAGAATGATGATGGCCGCAACAGAGAAGAGCACGATTTGAACATAACGTCCTTCATATCGATCGATGAACTGTGCAGACGGTGATTTCTCTTCTTGTGCTTGTTGGACCATTTGAATGATCTTTTGGAATAGTGTTTCCGTCGCAAGTTTTGTCACTTCGATCGTCAATACTCCGTTCAAGTTGACGCTCGATCCGAACACGTCATCACCGACTTGACGATCAACAGGGACGGATTCGCCTGTGATAGCGGCTTCTTCTACGGAAGCATTCCCTTTTACAATTTTTCCATCAACCGGAATGCGTTCACCAGGACGGACATAAATCCGATCTCCGACACGAAGGTCGTCGATATGAACAACCTCGAGTTCATCAGTGTCTGTTAGACGAGTCGCCTGTTCCGGCTGTAATTCCATTAACGATTCGAGGGCACGTTCATTTTTGTTCATCGTATACGTCTCGAGTGCCCCGGATAAAGCAAAGATGAAGATGAGGATTGCCCCTTCCATCCAGTACCCAATCGAAGCGGCACCGATGGCGGCGATAATCATGAGAAGCTCTACATTCAGCGATTTCGTCTCAATCGTATCCGAAATCCCTTCTTTCGCTTTTGCGTATCCTCCGATGAAGAAGGCGGATAAGTAAAGTGTGACATGAATCCAAGGCGCTCCGCCTTGTGTTTCGGCGATATAAGCGAGTACAATCAATACACCGCTAATGAGCGCCATGATCAATTCAATATGTTCGTACCAGCTAGCCCGTTTGAAAACGTGGCTTTTTTCGTGCGTAACCGATTGGACGTTCATCGATAATCCCTTCTTTCTAATTGAGAATAAATCTCGATTAAATGATAATGACTGATGATGATTATCATCTTCAATTGGCTTAAAATAAAGAATTTATAGAAGTTTAATCCGAATCCTTTATTTATAATTATTATTATCTAGGTTTATCTTAACACGCTTATCAGTGACTCACAAATAAAAAGATTAAGGAGTTTTTGTGTCATGCAAAATATATTTGAACGCCCTTGGACGGTGGCGTTATTGGCGATTTTCAATACGTTGTTATGGGGGAGTGCGTTCCCATTCATCAAATTGAGTTATGAGAAGCTTGATATTCAATCGAACGAGTATGGGCAACAACTATTGTTCGCTGGCGAGCGTTTTTTACTCGCAGGGATTCTATTGCTCATCATCAGTCAGACCGTATTGAAACGGTCTGTCCGATTGACACGTGAAAAGGTTAAAGCGTATGCGCATCTCGGTTCATTTTTGACGTTTCTACAATATTTGTTCTTCTATATCGGACTTTCCATTTCGACCGGGGTCCAGGGATCGATCATTGCTGGTTCTACTTCGTTTTTCCAAATGGCTCTCGCTCATTTCCGATATGAAGACGATAAATTGAATCGATTGAAGGGGTTTGCTTTGACGTTTGGTTTTTCCGGAATTGTCATCGCAAACTGGCCGGCGACCGGATCTGAAGTTGGTTTTGGCTTAGGAGAGATTTTACTCATCTTGGCGATGGTATCCGGAGCATTCGGGAACTTGATAGCGAAGGACTACTCGAAGACGTATGATGTTGCCCCGATGACGGCTTGGGCGATGGTGATCGGTTCAGTTGGGTTACTGCTGATCGGCTATCTATTAGACCCGAATGGTGTTTCCATGCCGTACACCGCACAGACGATTGCGTTCCTGTTTTACTTGGCGATGTTGTCAGCGATCGGATTTACATTGTGGAACACGTTAATGAAATACAATCCGGTCAGTCGAATTTCACTCTATATCTTTTTAGTTCCCTTATTTGGTGTCATGTTGTCAGGGATTTTACTCGGTGAAACGATTCCGTGGAATGCGGTGGTCGGACTCGGATTCGTTATTGTCGGCATTTATTTATCTACGTATTTTCAAGGTCGCCGTACAAAAAAACAAACGGATGTCATTTGAATTAGAGACAGAGTTGACGGAATTGAAATCCCATGACAAAATATATTAAAAATTCTGAATTTTAAATTTCGAAAATCGGTCTTCGTTTGTAAAGACTTGCGTGCGCAATCATTCAAAGGGAGGAGGAGAAACAATGACTAGAAATCGAATCGTTCGAAACATTCTCATCTCACGTCAGCCGAAAGATGAGTACGTCAAGTACGTGATGAAGTGCGTGAGTCAAAGTTTAAAAGAACGTCACGGTCCAGTGGCGACCCGCGCCACAAGACAAGGTGATGATATTCAGACGAGATGGCAGTTCGATGACCGTGTCGTAGAAGTGACGCTAAAATCCGATGTACTCGCTTCGCTAGACACTGAACCATTCGCGCTAGACGAAGTGTTTATCCGAGCTTTGCAGTTAAACGATGATGAAATGGAACGAGTAGTGGAATAAAAACAGAGGCAGGTGGTTCATGGGAACCATCTGCCTCTGTTTATAAGTCGATTGGTTTAGCGGTCGACGTGAAGAGTCGTAGCGCCAGAATACCGAGAATGAAGGCATACATAAAGAAATAGATCTCTTTCGGTAAAGATAACCAGAAGGCACCGATCATTGGACCTGATATCGAACCGATGCTGAATGAAATACTGTAAAGCATGTTTCCCGTCGGCAGTAACGATCGGGGAAGCACCTCTGTCATATGTGCCAAACCAAGTGAATAAGTCGATCCTAGCCCGGCGCCGGCAAGTGCGAATAGGAAGAGTAGACCGATATAGGAATCGACAACAAGATTCGCCAAAGTGAATACGAGTGTGCCAAACGTCAGCACGATTTGTAAGATCCGCTTCTTACCGTACAAGTCTGCGAGGCGACCAAGAGGAAGCTGAACGACAATCGACATGACGATGAACGTTGTGATGAGTGTGCTCGTTTCCGTCAAACTCATCCCATTCCGAGACGTAAAAATGGGAAAGTTGGCATTTAAGCTCGCTTCGAGAAACCCATATGTAAAGGCAGGGAGAAGCGTGTATCCCGCACCGACAAGAATCAGGCGAATTCGTCCTTTCGAGTCGGTCTTCATTTTTTCGACCTCCGGAAACTCGTTCTCGACTTTAAAGACGAGCATCAACGAAGCGAGACAGAAGAAGACGATAATGAGGAACGGTAACCAAAACCATAGGTCGACGAGTGGTGCGATCAATGGACCGATGGCAAAACCGAGACTGAAAGACATTCCATAATACGCCATCGCTCGACCGAGACTGCTCTTTTCACTTGCTGAGGTCACCCATACTTGTGACCCGTAGTGTAGAGCCGAGTCGCCGAATCCGATGAAGAAGCGCATCATCGCCCAAACGAGTAAGGACGGCCAAATCGGTAAAGCGAAGGTCGCGACAGCCGTCAATACGATACCGAGGACGATGGTCGGTCGGAATCCATATT
This sequence comes from Exiguobacterium profundum, assembly GCF_001909285.1. Lineage (GTDB taxonomy): Bacteria > Bacillota > Bacilli > Exiguobacteriales > Exiguobacteriaceae > Exiguobacterium > Exiguobacterium profundum. Next base: position 2,659,057 of record NZ_MRSV01000001.1, on the reverse strand, counting down.
TACGGACGAATCGCTCCAGGAGAGGCGCAGAGACGATCACACCGACGTAAAGCATCGTCGCGTTCAGTCCGTTCACCCAGGCCGGGGCCCCATCCCGTTCAATCAACGTGGATAAGAGTGGGATGAGCGCACCTTGAATCAAACCGGAAATAAAGACAATCAATAGCAAAATCATAAAACGAAAACGGAGCATAGGTTCACCTCATGAAGTCAAAGTAAAAAGCCGAGAAGGGTCTCAGCTTTTCGTGTCGTCAATCGGTTGTGGAGAGTGATTCAAATGCAGCAATTCATCATCCCAACTGCCTTGACTAAACATTTCATCATGCTCTACTTTGTCTGAAACGAATGCGGCTGTCAATAAGATGCTCAGTACTCCGCCAAAAATAATGATGGCCATCACGGTAATCATGAGGATATAAATCGCAGTCATCTACACGCACCTCGATTCATTTAATATACAGAACATTTCCCTAATTGAAATATTTAAAACGATGTAGCTTTACGAGATTGGAAATCGACCGTCGGATAATATGCTTGTTTAACGAGTGCGTTCGGCCCGAGACACTTCACGGCAGGGCAGTGACAAGAGAGTGTAGCGTTCAATTGGCTGTTCGTCCACGTATCATACGCCTCTTGGAATGGTGTGTCATAGACGGTGCCGAGTGAACCGAGTTCATCACCGAAATCGGTCACGATGATCTGTCCGTCAAAGATATTCGTGTTGAGACGAGAACGTCCATCTGGGTCGTTTCGAACGGTCACGTTTTTTGTTTCATGAAGTCGCTTCAACAGAGCACGGTCTTCAGGTAGGTCAGAACATGCATAGAATGGTAACGTCCCGAACAACATCCATACGTTCTCGTCACGGACATCGAGTAAGTCATGGATGGCTTGTCGCGTATCAGCGAGCGATGCTGATTCGAGGGCGCTAGCGAAGTCTGCGGGGTACATTGGGTGCACCTCATGCCTTTGGCAACCGAGCGATACGATTTCTTCATGAATCTCTTTCAAGTGCGGAATCGTTCGTTTGTTGATCATCGTCTCCGCGGACACAATGATTCCTTCAGATGTGAGAGCACGTGCGTTGTCTTTCATCGTCTGGAGCATTTTCAAACGTGCCTCTTCACTTGGTTTCCGGTCCATCATCGCGAATCCGCCTTCAAGGAAATCGGCATCGGTGCCCCAGTTATGCGAAATGTGCAAAACGTCCAAGTAAGGGGTAATAAGATGATAGCGAGATAACGGTAGCGTCAAGTTCGAGTTGATTTGCGTACGCGCACCACGTTCTTTCGCATAACGTAACAATGGAACGACATAGTTGCGGACCGATTTCATAGACAGCATCGGTTCACCGCCTGTGATGGAGAAGGCACGCAAATGTTCGATCTCATCCAGTCGTTGAATCAACAGGTCGAGCGGAACTTCTGGTTCTTCTGTTTGGTCTAGCATATAACCGACCGCACAATGTTCGCAGCGCATGTTACACAGCTTCGTTGTAGTGACTTCGACATTGGATAAGACGAGTCGACCGTGTTCGACTTGGTCGAGATAGGCTTCCCAAGGGTCGAAAGTTGGGGAGATGTTTTGCATGTGGATTCCACCTTTTCATCAAGTTACACGAAATAGTATGCTATAATAGCAACTCTTTGTCACGAACCAAAGGAGCGATTACAAGATGGGTAAATCACGAACAGATACTGCCGGAAAGATGAACGTCCTAAAATCGAGAACGGAATTACTCTGTCTATCGGTCAATACGCTAGACGAGCATACGACACCTGAAGATTTACATCGCCTGTTAGCCGACATTGATTCGTTGCGCGCTAAAGTAGTGCGTTACGCCAAAGACCTAGAACAATCGTCTCGAAAGGATGAATCAGATTGAAATTAATCACAGGAGATTTTAAAGATGTCACGGTCGAACGACTTGGCATTAATGGAGAAGGCATTGCGACACTTAATCGCATGGTCATCTTCATTCCGAACTTATTGCCGGGAGAACGAGCCAAAGTCGAAATCACGCGTGTGGAAAAAAACTATGCGGAAGCGCGTGTCGTCAAACGAGATAACGACTCGAAAGACCGCGTCAAAGCACCTTGTCCGATTTACGATGAGTGCGGGGGCTGCCAAATCCAACATATGAGTTCACGTCTGCAGATGGAGTATAAGGAAGAAATCGTTCGAAACGCCTTCCGTCAAAAGACGAAACTAAACGTGGACAAATCGGATATCCGTCCAACAATCGGCATGGAAGATCCATGGTATTACCGGAACAAGTCACAATTCCCACTCGGCACGCGTCGCGGTGAGATCGTATCAGGTCTCTACAAACCGAACTCGAACCATCTCGTGCCGATCGAGCACTGTATGGTCCAACAACGGGATACGACGAACATCAACAATGCGATTGTCCGTATTTTAAACGAACTTGATATTCCCGTCTACGATGCACGTCGCGACACGGGGTACGCGCGTACAATCGTCGTCCGCTCGGGTTATAACACGAACGATGTTCAAGTCGTTTTGGTCGTCGGACATGAAGATGTCCCTGATTTAGATGAATTGAGCGACCGCATCATGGAATTGCCGAATGTTGTGTCGTTCCATATCAATATCAATGCAAACCGTTCGGGTGTTATTTTCGGTTATCGGACAGTTCACATCGCCGGTCAGGAGAAAATGGATGAACAATTAGACGACGTTCATTATCACTTATCACCACGCGCATTCTTCCAGTTGAATCCGGCACAGACAGAAAAAATGTACCGTGAAGTGGTCGAGGCCGCAGGATTGACGGGTGAAGAACGTGTGATCGATGCGTATGCAGGAGTAGGGTCGATCGGACTTTGGTTAGCCCCATATGCGAAAGAAATCCGTGGAATGGAAGTCGTGCCGGAAGCGGTCGAAGATGCCAATGACCATATGCGTGAAAATGGCTATAACCATGTCACATACGTCGAAGGGCGTGCCGAGCATTGGATTCCACGTTGGGTAAAAGATGGATGGATCCCAGACGTCATCGTAGTCGACCCGCCACGCACAGGGATGGACCATCAATTGATCAATTCCATCATCTCTTCTAAAACGAAGCGGATCGTTTACGTGTCATGTAACCCGCAGACGCTCGCACGTGACGCCGACCAGTTGATGAAAGCGGGATACAAAGTGAATTACGTACAGCCGTATGATATGTTCCCACAGACATCTCATGTCGAGTCGGTCGTCGTATTCGAGAAAAAGAAAAAGAAAAAATATTGACGAGACCGTGAAAAGGCTTGTCACGTAAGCGTTTTCACGATATAGTTCAGATGTCAGACTTCTTTTCAAATATAGAAGTGGAGGAACATCCTATGATCTCACAAGAACGCGTACAAGAACTCGTCCATAAAGCCATCGAAGCGCGCAAACGCGCCTATACACCGTATTCAAAGTTTAAAGTAGGAGCTGTCGTCATCGATACATCAGGAAACGAAATTACAGGATGTAACGTGGAAAACGCCTCGTACGGACTATCGATGTGTGCCGAACGCACAGCCATTTTTAAAGCCGTGTCAGAAGGTAGTGACGCGATTGAAACGGTCGTCGTCGTCGGTGACACGGAAGGCCCGATTTCACCATGCGGTGCGTGCCGCCAAGTGATTTCTGAATTCGCTGGCGAAGATTTCACGTTGATTCTTGCAAACTTGAACGGTGATACGAAAGTGATGACGAAAGAAGAGATGTTGCCTTACGGATTTTCACCAAAAGATTTAACATAACAAGCTGCGGACGTTTGTCCGCAGCTTGTTTATGTGTCTTTATATTTCTTTTCACTCACTGAGTCATCTTTGGAGTGACGTTTATTCTTTTCATCCTTCACTCGTTCGTTCAATTCCTCTACAGGAATCGGGTCGACGGTTTGCATGCCGTCCTCGTCAAAGATGCTTTCTTTGTCCGTGTCTACCGCGTCCGGATTATCAAACGGACGTTTCGAAGTGGGTCGTTTCTTTTCCATCCAATCGCCTCCTTCCATTAGCCATTCCACTCGTAGAAATGTTGTAAACGTTTTCGATAATGGTTTTGAGATTATAAAATGGTGGAATGAAGAGTGCATAGTGAAGGAGGGGTTAGGATGGATCGGAAAGTGTTGATGGGGATTGTCTTAGGTGTTGCCGGTGCGGCGCTCGTTGCACCAAAAGTGGCGGCACTGCTTTCGCAACGTGAGGAAGAAGATACGTGGCAGAAGATGGATGAACGGGAAAGCGTCGATGCGAATCAAGATGAAGCGGAGCAAGGGCTCACGCAACTTGATTCAAGTCACCGTGCCGAATGGCAGGCGAACGGTTTTCCACAGACGCATGCCGAACGCGAACGACTTGAACGAGAGTCGGTCGAACAATATAAAGGGAAAGACATATGAAAAGAAAAGGCAGCCATCGCGGCTGCCTATTTACATATCAAATTCATCGTCAGGTAGAAGCGGCAGACCGACAGTGACAGTCGTTCCTTGTCCGACTTCAGAGCTGAAATGAAGGGACCCTTCATGACGCTCGATAATGTGCTTCGCAATGGCCAAACCGAGGCCGGTTCCGCCATCTTTTCGTGTCCGTGATTTATTGACGCGATAGAAGCGTTCCGTCAATTTGTCTAAATCTTCTTTCGGGATGCCTCGACCTTCGTCGCGTATTTCCGTGATTGCATATTCGGTTTCGGCGAACGTTTTCACATGAATCGTCTTGCCAGCATCCGTATATCGGAGCGCGTTGTCGAGAAGATTGCCGATGACTTGTTCGAGTCGGTCATGGTCACCGAGGATGATCAAGTCGAAGTCTAAATCCGATTCGATTGTCACGCCTTTCGCACGGGCAATCGGTTCAAGACGATAGAGGACGTCTTCAAGTACTTGCGAGTAAACGACCGGTTCTTTCGTCATCGGGTACGAATCGCGCTCTAGCTGGGCGAGATCGAGTAAGTCCGTGACAAGGCGCTGAAGCCGGTTCGTCTCGTTCTCGATGATGTCGTAATATTGTGCCCTCGTTTTTTCATCCAATGACTCATCTTGGAGCATCTCGGTATAACCGCGGATGTAAGAGAGTGGCGTGCGGAAGTTCGTGACTGACGTTAGCGAGAAACTCTTTACGCTGTTCTTCAACAAGTCCGAGCGATTCCGCCATCGAGTTGAGCGTGTCTGCTAGTTCACCAATTTCGTCATCGTAGACAATCGGAATGCGGTGGGAGAAATCACCTTGCGCATAGACTTGAGAGGCACGCTTCATCTGAATGAGTGGTTGGATGATCGTGTCGATGATCTGTTTACCAAAAATGAGCAAGTTCACAATCATGAGGACGAGTAAAAACGTGATCATGAGCCGAATCGGTTGGAACGGTTCACTGATTTTACTGAGCTCCATATACAAAATGAGTGCATTGTCGAGTTCATCGTCGCGGATGAGAGGAAATGCGGTCATCAAAATGTCGACGTCCTCGGTCGGATGTTTCCGGGTCACCGAGATGGCATAACCGTCCTGCAACCGTTCGAGGTCTTGCTGCCTTAAAAAGGTTTTACCGGAGCCGAGTGTGTCCTCTCGAACGGAGGAGAGGAACACTTTCGTTTCGGTCAATTCGTTCGTGTACGTCATACTATCGGCGAACGCGTCCGAGAAACCGTCGGCCTTATAGATGGTGACAAGTTTCTCACCGCGATTGATGAGCAGTTCTTCTTGCGTTTGAATATAGAACTTGTCGTACAGATAAAACGTCATGATGAGAAACACGAACGCTGAGAAGAGGCTGGCTGTCCAGATGGTAATCCAAATCCGCTTCCTGATCGTGTATCGTTTCATCCGTTTGCCTCGAATTTGTAGCCAATTCCCCAGACTGTCTGAATATAACCGCCCGCCTCGCCGAGTTTCAGGCGAAGCGTCTTAATGTGAGTATCCACCGTGCGAAGGTTACCATGATACTCGGTCCCCCAAATTTGATCGAGCAATTGTTCACGAGAGAATACTTTTTCGTCGTTCGTGATGAATAGGTAGAGCAAATCAAACTCTTTTCGTGTCAAGTTGACGGTCTTCCCTTTCACACTGACGGTACGTCCTTCGATATCGATTGAGAGGACTCCGACATCAAACGTCGCTTCTTGTTCTTTTGAGAAGCTGTGCGTGCGACGGAGCGTCGCTTCGATTCGTGCGAGTAATTCGCGTGGGCTAAACGGTTTCGTGATGTAATCGTCTGCCCCGATTTTGAGGCCGTGAATGCGGTCGAGCTCTTCTGAGCGTGCCGTCAACAGGATGATGGGTACGTTTGAGAACTCACGGATGCGCATGCAAGCCGTCAATCCGTCGAGTTCCGGCATCATCACATCAAGTAAGACGAGATGGAACGTCTCTTCTTTCAAGCGTTCAATCGCTTCAAGGCCGTTTGAGGCGGTGACCGTCTCATACCCTTCTTTTTCTAAATTTGATACAAGTAAATCGCGCATTTGTTCTTCGTCGTCGGTCACGAGGATACGAAACATTGATTCTGACATATGCCATTCTCCTTTGCAAAACGGTTAACGGGAGTTGTGATAAATCCCTCATACTTCTATCATACCTATCTCTTCGAATTAGAACAGATTTATTCGGCTCCGACAAGTTCCCTCCATCAAATCCACACAAAAACGCCACAAAAAAGCCAATTCTTTGACAGAATTGGCTCATGCTTCGAGTTGTGCCTCGTATGGCACTTCGTATTCCGGGACGTGTAGGGCATGCAAGTATAGTTGGAAGCTCGACTTGGATACTTCATATAAAACATACTCCACGTCACCTTGGTTGATCTCCGCGAGCAGTTCAGACCGGATCTCGTTCGCGCAAAACGCGTACGGGAGCTTCTCTGCTGCCGCAATCGATCGTTCATTCGATTTACGGATTTTTAAAAATACGCTCTCAATATCAAGCTCGAAGAACAGTTCTGAGAAGAACGCCTCTTTCGCCACTTGATTATAACCTTTGCCGTGATACGGCTTGCCAAGCCACGTGCCAAGGAATCCATATCCGGATTCGACATCGAACAAGCTAATCGTCCCAATCGGGGTGCCATACTCGTTCGTGATGGTACGTGAGATGATATTTCCTTGCTCTTCTAGCTCGATGACTTGCTTCGTGCTAAATAAAAACTCGTCAAAATGGACCGTCTTTTGACGGACATACGGAAAGACATCTGGGTGTTGCATCAGTTCGAACAACTCCGCGCAGTCGGTGAGCTCACGAAATTTGAGCACCTTTACATTCCTCCTCCTATTTCAGACCGCTGAAGAATAGTCGTAACGAAAGCATACTTCTGGCTTCGCTGTTCGAACCGCCTTGGCTGCTTTATGAAGTTACAAGATAATTTTATATAGTATTTTTAAAAAAGCAAGTAAATTATGCGTAAAAACCCTTATGAAAAATAATGAAAATTACTCGACCTCATGATGGGTTTCAGCACGGTCCGTTTTGTACACGACTTCACCGTTCACAATCGTCATAATCGGCTTCGATAAGTAGTCGAGCGGGAAGTGACTCCAAAGCACCAAATCGGCATCTTTTCCTACTTCAAGAGATCCGATTCGGTCAGCGACACCTAGTGATTCAGCTGGATTGATGGTGATCCCTCGCAACGCGATATCGACAGGAAGTCCTTCACGTGCCGCAAGTCCGGCGCACAAGTTCAAATATTGGACCGGCGTGTACGGATGGTCGGTCGTGATGGAGACGATCATGCCGTGCTCATGGAGAATGCGATACGTCTCCCATGTCTTGTTCTGGAGCTCGATTTTAGATTTTCGAGTAAACGTCGGTCCGACGGTGACATGTTTCACACCGAGTTCTTGTAGTTTTTCAACGACAAGATGACCTTCTGTACAATGTTCGATACGATAGTCGAGATCGAACTCTTGGGCAAAGCGAACGACAGATAAAATGTCATCGGCGCGGTGGGCATGCACACGAATCGGCATCTCTCGGTCGAGGGCAAGTTGAATCATCTGACTGCCGAACGTTCCGATCGTTTTGGTCGACCCGACGGTACGGAACGCTTCACGAAGCAACCCCATAATCCCCATCCGCGTCAAATCACCTGTTTTTCCCATACTATGAATCCGTTTCGGGTTTTCACCGAGCGCCATCTTCAATCCGGCATAACGACGGACGATCATGTCGTCAATATAGCGACCGTGTGTTTTGATGACACTGGTCACACCACCGATGACGTTCATACTTCCTGGCATGACCTGAACGGCGGTCACGCCTGCCATCAGCGCTTCTTGAAATCCTTCGTCAAGAGGGTATACCCCGTCAATCGCACGTGCATGAGGCGTCATCGCTTCGACCGTCTCATTGGCGTCGTTTCCGACAGAGCCGGTTCCTTCATCATATAATCCGAGGTGGGTGTGAGCATCGATGAAGCCCGGGAATAAAAAGTTTCCTTCGGCTTCAATGACATGCTCCCCGTCAGTCGGTTCAAGTAAATCGGACATTTCGACGATTTTCCCGTCCCGAACACGGAGGTCTCCGTAAAAATGGGGGGCAGTGATGGGGTAAATATGGGCATTTCGGATTAGTAAGTGACTCACAATTCATTCTCCTTAAACATCTTGTAGTAGTTGTGTTAGAGCCGGTTCCAATGTTTCATAGCGGAAGTCGAAACCATGTTGAAGTGCCTTCGTCGGAACGACTTTCGCACCTTCTAGGACGATGACGCTCTTTTCGCCGAGGGCGAGTTGCATCATTGGGGCAGGTGCCGGAATCCAGTGAGGACGATGCATCACGTTCGCAATCGTCTTCCCGAACTCATTCATCGTCACCGGTGTAGGTGCAGTGCCGTTGACGGGTCCTTCAATGGAATCAGTCTCGATGACGTGCACGAACAAGCGGACGAGGTCGTCTAAATGAATCCAAGGAACCCATTGCTCTCCTGATCCAATTTTACCACCGACCCCGAACTGATAGGGGAGTTTCATTAATGGGAAAGCACCGCCATCATTCGATAAGACGACTCCGGTGCGCATCGTCACAAGGCGAACACCTAAATCACGAATGGGTTCTGCTTCTTGTTCCCAGAGGACGCAGACATTCCCGAGGAAATTAGTCCGTGTCGGCAATGGTGTTTCTTCGGAATACGTGATGGAACGATCTTCACCGTATATACCGATGGCAGAGCCGCTTATGACGACCTGTGGCTTTTGTTTCAACTGTTGAATAATTCGGACGACTTCCTTCGTACCTTCGATTCGACTTTGAAGGATGGCTTGTTTCTGTTTGTGTGTCCATCGCCCGTCGTTGATTGAGGCGCCGGCCAAATGAATGAACGCATCTGTTCCTTCGAGTTCCTCTTCTGGTTTACTATTCGGTGTCAACCATTCGATAAACGATACCCCGCGATGGCGGGGACGTGGATGACGCGTCAACACGACGACTTGATGTCCGGCGTCGGCGAGTGCACGAACGAGTGGTTGACCGATGAGCCCAGTTCCACCAGTGATTGCGATTTTCATGAAATTCCCTCCGATATCATGTGTTGTTTCTAAAATGGGTATAAGTCAGTATATCCAGATGAATACCCTTTCTTCTAACTTATCAAAAATCCTCTACGTTTCTTGAACGTGATATGTTAGAAACATGGAATGGAGGGGAGTCGTTGTGAAAATTGCAAAGTTCACGACCCAAAAGAAGAACCAAGATCGACTGAACGTCTTCATCGAACGGGAGGGGAAAGAGGAGTTTGCGTTCGCCATCGATGTTGACGTATTCATCAAGTACGGGCTCACAAAAGGGATGGAGCTCGAAGACGATTTTGTGCAAGACGTCCTTGAGGCGGAAGAAGCTCAGAAAGCCTATAAGTTGGCCATCAATTATTTATCGTATCGAATGCGCGCCATTTCAGAGGTAAGGGACTATCTCGTGAAGAAAGAGTTAAGTGAATCTGCTATCAAACATGCCATCACGCGACTAATCGAGCAGCGTTATTTGAATGATGAGGAGTTCGCAAAAGCGTATGTCCAAACGAAATTCAACACAAGTCCAAGTGGACCAATCAAAATCAAACGCGAGCTCGAACAGCTCCGAATCCCAACGGACGTTGTTGAATCCGAATTAGAATCAATCTCACACGAAGATCTCGTCGAGAAGGCTGGAAAGTTCGTGAAAAGGAAACAATTGGAAACAAATCGTCGTTCTGCCACAGAAGTGCAACAAAGAATTCAACAAACCCTGATGCAAAGGGGGTTTACCTTTGATATTATTTCAGAGGCGATTCAAACTTTTTGGGAAGAAGAGGACGAAGATGTCGAGGTTGCGGCATGTCTGAAACAGGCTGAGAAGTTGAGTCGGAAGTTCAGCGGATACGACGCGTTCGAACGCAAACAGCGCATGAAGATGCAGCTTCGGCGCAAAGGATTTCCGTATGATGTGATTGAACGTACGTTAGATCGAATCGCTGAAGAAGAATCGTGATGGGACATCTGTTTACGGTAGGGGAAAACACGAAAAGGTGGGTCTACATTGACGATTTTAGAATGGATTACAGCACTGACACCGATTGTGGCCGTGCTCATCTTATTGGTCATTATGCGTTTACCTGCATCGGTAGCCATGCCCTTGTCACTTGTGACGACGGCGATTTTAGCGTTTTTCGTCTGGCAATTGGATGCGACACGAATTATGGCGGCGACATTACAAGGACTCGTTATCGCCGTTACGACAGTATGGATTGTCTACGGGGCAATCGGAATGATGAATACGATGAAAGAAGGGGGCGGGATGAACGCAATTCGTTCCGGATTCGTCAACATCACACCTGATCCGCGTATTCAAGTTTTGATTGTCGGATGGTTATTCGTTTCATTTATTGAAGGCGCATCTGGATTTGGGACGCCTGCAACGGTTGCGGCACCGCTCTTGATTGCACTCGGATTTCCGCCGATTGCCGCCGTTGTCATTGCATTATCCGCAGACGTGTCGGCCGTAACATTTGGTGCGGTCGGGACACCGGCACTTATCGGGATCGGGAACGGTCTATCTTTAGATGTGAACCAGCCTGAGTCGATTGCCTTCTTGACAGAGGTCGTCTTGCAGACGGTGTTGATCGATATGGTGGTCGGCCTATTCATCCCGTTCATTTTGATTTTGATGTTGACGCGGTTCTTCAGTAAAGAGAAGTCGATAAAACCCGCACTTGAGGTATTTCCGATTGCGATTGTAGCGGCGTTGTTATACAGCGTACCTGCGTACATTTGGACACTCATCCTCGGATTTGAGTTCGGTGGCATGCTCGGTGGTTTAACCGGTCTGGTCATCCTCGTGGCCATGGCTCGTAAAGGAATTCTCATGCCGAAACGCGTCTGGACGTTTGATGGATATGTGGATGAGCTAGAACCATCTGCTGAAAAAGTGACGCTCAAATCAACCACGCGAGAATTGCCTCAGTGGAAGGCGTGGGCACCTTATCTTATTTTGACGATTTTCTTAGTGCTCACCCGTACCGTACCATTTTTAAACGAACTCTCTCGCAGTGTCCGAATCAATCTCCCGGACATTCTTGGGGTAGAAGGAGTTTCGACGTCTTGGGAACCGTTCTATTCACCAGGTTTTATGTTTATCCTGACGATTATTGCGACATTCTTCTTACACAACATGAGTTGGTCACAAGTGACATCGGTGTTTAAGGCGACGACACTTGGAGTCGTCGGAACGGCCATCACGTTAGCGGCGTCGGTTCCAATGGTTCGTATATTCATCCACTCTGAAAATGGCGGTGCCGGACTCGCTTCGATGCCGGTCGAGCTTGCGACGGCAGCTGCTGATACGTTCGGTGGGGTGTGGCCACTTGTCGCACCGTGGATTGGGGCCCTTGGTGCCTTCGTTTCAGGTTCGGCGACGTTTTCCAATATGATGTTCTCGAGTTTGACGACAAACGTTGCGGAGTCGGTTGGACTTGATAACACGCTCGCTTTATCGATGCAGATGGCGGGAGCGAACGCAGGAAACATGATCTGTGTGTTGAACGTCGTAGCGGTCGCATCGGTTGCTGGATTACTCGGCAAGGAAGGGACCATCATCCGTTACACGCTCATGCCGATGATTTATTACGTGACGGCGACGGGGGTCATTGGTCTCATTTTAGGCATGTTTTTCTTAAACTAAATCAAGTTACAGTTTTTTTACAGAATAATGTTGACAATTTTCAGAACAGTCTGCTAAGGTTTGAGTAGATTTTAAAACTATGAAACGAGAGGAGCCAGAATGATGAACAACATTGCACTCACAAACACACTCAAAACATCATATGGCTACTCGTATTTAACTGCGTGACATTGGCAGCTGGATAGGGGTAGTGTCCTTTCCCTGACCATGCAAAAGACTGAAGACTACTTCAAGCGCGCTTCATTTGATTGGTTGCACAATCAGGTGGAGTGCGCTTTTTTGCGTGCTTGGATGGGTGAGGCGGAAGGGGGAAATCAGTCATGAAACTGATTAAGCAATTGGATTGGTTTATTAAAAGACAGAAACGAACGTATGTGATTGCGATCATTTTACTGATCATCACAGGGGTTGTAGATATGCTGCCGCCTTGGATTATTGGTCAGGCGATCGATGCGATTCGTGAAGGAAGTTTGACGACAGAGCGATTGATTCTGATTGTATCGTCGCTACTCGGCATTATGGTGTTATCGTACGTGATGTCGTACTTGTGGATTGCCCGACTCTTCGGGACAGCCTTTTTACTTGAAAAGAAATTGAGAGGTCGCTTCTTTGGTCACCTCCTCAAACAAACACCGCGCTTCTATCAACAACATCGCACAGGTGACTTGATGGCACTTGCGACGAATGACTTAAAAGCGGTGGAGCGGACAGCGGGATTTGGGGTCATGACATTAGTCGACTCGTTCAACATGACGCTCATCGCTTTGACGATTATGGGCGTGTTCATCGATTGGAAGTTGACGCTCGCAGCACTTTTGCCAATGCCGATTCTCGCCTGGTCGATGAATAAACTTGGGAGTCAGATTCATACACGTTTCACGGCAGCCCAAGATTCGTTCGGCGTGATGAACGACCAAGTCGTTGAATCCATCTCTGGTCTTCGGGTCGTCCGCTCCTTCGTCCAAGAAGAGGCGGATACGAAAAAATTTGATGACATCACGGATGACGTGATGGCGAAAAACATGCATGTCGCTAAAATTGACGTCTTGTTTGAGCCGGTTATCAAATTACTCGTTGGACTCAGCTATTTGATCGGACTCTCGTTCGGGACGTATCTCGTCTTTACGAACGACATCACGCTCGGTCAACTCGTTTCCTTCAACATTTATTTAGGGATGTTGATTTGGCCGATGTATGCCTTCGGGGAACTCATCAATGTCGTCCAACGAGGAACGGCGAGCTTGGAACGGATTGAGACGACGATGAATGAGGTACCGGACGTTTCGTCAACCGGAACGGTTCACATCGATGTACCGGAGAAGATCACCTTCAAATCGCTCTCATTCCGTTATCCAAACGCGAATCGGGAGTCGTTAGAGGACATCGTCCTGCACGTCTCGCGTGGTGAGACGATTGGAATTGTCGGACCGACTGGAGCTGGGAAGACGACGTTGTTACGTCAATTGCTCCGGGAGTATCCGATCGACGATTCCCTTCTCGTGAACGGGGTGCCGATTTCGGACATTAAACTTGAAACGGTCCGTGGCTGGAGTGGGTATGTGTCACAAGAGCACCTCCTATTCTCGAAAACGGTGCGTGATAACATTCGTTTCGGAGTGGATGATGTTTCGGATGAAGCACTCGACAGAGCCATTCATCTCGCGGCGTTCGATACGGACATCGAACACTTGGAGAACGGTCTCGATACCGTCGTTGGGGAGCAAGGGGTCATGCTGTCAGGTGGACAAAAACAACGATTATCGATTGCACGCGCCTTACTGAAAAATCCTGAGATTCTGCTTCTTGACGATTCGCTCTCAGCAGTCGATGCGAAAACGGAATCTCGCATTATCGATTCAGTCCGTACGAGCCGTGAGGCGAAGACGACCTTCATCGTGGCGCACCGTCTTTCTGCGGTGGCACATGCCGACCAAATTCTCGTCCTTCAAGACGGACGAGTCACCGAGCGCGGCACCCATGACCAACTGATGGAACGACACGGTTGGTACTATGAACAATTTATTCGACAAGGAGAGTCGGAGTAATCCGGGAAAGGGGGAATCTCTCATGATCGATCAATATGAATTAGATCCGGTCCGCCGGAAGAAGACGATCCGCTCACTCGTTGGCTATGCCAAACAAGTGAAACGCTCCATCTTCCTCGGACTGACATTACTTTTTTTAGCGGTCGGCGCAGAACTTGCCGGACCGTATATCGCCAAAATCATTATCGATGAGCATATCGTCGCCATCGAGCGTGACTGGGTTCAAGTCGAATCCGGCGGTAGTGTTTCCTTTAATGGAGAATCGTATGAGAAAGAAACGAGACTAGACGGTCAAGATGTGATTCAGCCGGTCTCGATTGTCCAAACGACCGATGGGTACTATCTCGTACCTGAGGCGATTATGAGCGGAGGCGTCCGTGAAGTCGATGGCGACGTGCTGACGATTTCAAGAGGAGACGAGACGGCGACATATGACAACATTGCCGCGCTCTCGTCGACCGACGTGTTCCAGTTCTATCAAACGGATTTACGAGCTGTCCTTCTCTTATCGGGACTTTACGTCGTCCTGTTACTATTTGCGGCCGGATTGAACTGGGGACAACAGATGCTCCTACAACGGTCGGCGCATAAAATCGTCAAAACGATGCGTCTTGACGTGATGAAGCATCTTCAAACGATTCCGGTACGCTATTTTGACCAGACACCAATCGGGAAGATTGTCAGTCGTGTCACGAATGATACCGAGACGATTCGCGACCTGTATTTAGGAGTGCTCGCTCGCGTCTTCCAAAGTGTCGTCATGATGATCGGGGTACTCATTGCGATGTTCTTCCTAGACGTGCGTCTAGGACTCGTCTCGCTCATTATCATTCCTGTCGTCATCGTCTGGATCAAGTTGTTCCAACGTTTCTCGACAAAAAATAACTTCCGTGTCCGCGCACTCGTTGCGGATATGAACGCGCAGTTGAATGAGAGCATTCAAACGATGCCGATCATTCAATCATACGTCCGCGAAAATCTCGTTTATGACGAGTTCAATGAGAAGAACAGCGACAACTTCCAAACGAGACGAAAGTTGTTGAAATTGGATGCGTTGATGAGCCACAATCTCGTCAACTTCTTCCGAAACATGGCGCTCGCCTTGCTCATCTGGTTTGTCGGGGCACAAACGCTCGGTACGGGAAGTGTCTTAACACTGGGGATTCTGTACGCGTATATCGACTATGTCTCGCGGATCTTTGAGCCGGTGACACAGATCATGAACCAATTGTCACCACTCCAACAAGCGCTTGTCTCGGCCGACCGGATGTTCCAACTGCTCGACGAGAAAGGGGAACCGGTCTCATCAGAACGTCTTCCACGCTTTAAAGGGGATGTCGTCTTTGATGACGTGACCTTCAGTTATGAAGCAGGGAAACCGGTGTTGCAACAGATTGAACTACACGCAGCTCCTGGTGAGACGGTCGCACTCGTTGGGCATACCGGAAGCGGGAAGAGTTCAATCATGAACTTGCTCATGCGTTTCTATGACCCCTCGGCCGGAGTCCTTCGAATCGATGGCATGGACGTGACTAAACTACCGACGCAGGCGGTACGAGACCATCTCGGGATCGTCTTACAAGACCCGTTCCTATTCACTGGAACGATTCGGACGAACGTCACGCTTGGAGATGAGACGATTACGGACGAACAGGTATGGAAAGCACTCACAGCCGTCGGGGCAGACCGCTTCGTGAAGCAGCTACCGCAAGGCATCGATGAGCCGGTGATCGAGCGTGGAGCTTCACTCTCGAGTGGAGAACGACAGCTGGTCAGTTTCGCACGCGCCCTCGTCTTTGACCCGGCCATCCTCGTCCTCGATGAAGCGACAGCGAGCGTCGACTCGGAGACGGAGGCATTGATTCAGGACGCGCTCAAGACACTCACGTACGGTCGGACGACATTTGTGATCGCGCACCGACTCTCGACGATTCGGGAAGCGGACCAGATTCTCGTTCTCGACCACGGTCGAATCATTGAGCGAGGCAATCACCAGTCACTGATCGAGTATGGCGGTGTCTACGCCCGAATGCATGAATTACAGAGTAAACAACAAGCCATCAGTTAAGGAGGTCACATGGAAATCAAGGGGAAATATAACCGCGCCAAAGTGTTCAACGAACGAATCGATGATATGACGCGGAATCAAATTGAAACATTGCTCGACCAACCGTTCACACAAGGGGCATCGATTCGGATCATGCCGGACATGCATGCGGGGAAAGGATCGGTCGTTGGAACAACGATGACGATTCAAGACAAAGTCGTGCCAAACCTGGTCGGTGTCGATTTAGGGTGTGGGATGCTTTGTACGGAGATCAAAGCCAAGCGGATCGATTTTCAACGACTCGATGACCTCATTCGTGAACTCGTACCGAGCGGGATGAACATTCGGGAGAAGGTTCATCCATACGCATCTGAACTTCCATTAGAAGAGGTGCGAGCGCCGTATAAACTCGACCGAGCCTTGCGCTCGGTCGGGTCGCTCGGCTCGGGGAACCACTTTATTGAAGTGAACCGAGATGACTCGGGACGTACGTTTCTTGTCATTCATTCCGGTTCGCGCCATCTTGGGGTGCAGATTGCCGATCACTATCAGGAGCGAGCGATTCAACACATGATGGAAACACATGATGTAAAAGAAGAAATTGAGCGTTTGAAAGCCTTAGGTCGACAACAAGAAATCTCGGCTTATCTGGAAACAGAGCGGGCGTCACGGAAACCATTTCGAGACCTGGCTTATGTGGAGGGAGCGGATATGGACGATTACATGCATGACGTGCGCATCGCTCAACAATACGCGGCGGCGAACCGTCGTGCGATGACTGATGTAATCGTCGAAGCGATGAATTGGAACATCGTCGATCAATTCGACACCGTCCATAACTATATCGATCATGATGCGATGATCCTGCGAAAAGGGGCCATCTCCGCTCAAGAAGGAGAGCGAGTCATCATTCCGATGAACATGCGAGACGGTTCGCTCATCTGTACGGGGAAAGGGAATCCAGACTGGAACTTCTCGGGTCCACACGGCGCAGGTCGGATCATGTCTCGGTCGGCCGCGCGGAAACGCGTCGATTTCAAAGAATTCAAACGTTCGATGGAAGGTGTCTGGTCGACATCAGTTCGCCCATCGACAATCGATGAATCACCATTTGTGTATAAGTCGATGAAAGAAATTGTTCGTTATATCGAACCGGCCGTTCAAATCGATCAAATCATCAAGCCACTTTACAACTTCAAGGCGAACTGAGTCACGTACTCAGTCTCGTCTTTTTCTTTTTTCGTAAAATCTGATACGCTTACATCGAGGTGAACGATATGGAAAAGCGGTTAAGTGACTTATCGAAATATGAGTTAGAGCAAGAGATTCAAGCATTACATGAACGGAAACGAAAGGCTGAACAGATGGGCATGGTCAGCGAAATTGAAGTCGTCCTTCGACGGATTGCGATTGCCGAAAGCTATTTGATTGACCCATCATCGTTTCGTCCAGGTGAAACATATGTCGTCAATTACAATGACCGTCCGTTTCGCTTGAAATTCGTCAACGGCGTCATGGGCTGGGGGACGTTTGAAGGCGAGATGACAGAACGGGCCATCCCGCTCTCAGAATTGTCGGAGGTGAAGCGATGAACCGGAACGAACAATATGAACGGCTTGCGGTCATTCTAAAAGAGAAAAATGACGTCTTGAACGATTCAGAAGCGGTGACGTGGGTCGAAGTGTTATGGGAAGATTTTGAGACCTCACTTGCCAAGGCGGGCGAACCGTATCCGGGAGAGGCAAAGGCTTTCCAATACGTCATTCAACAGATCGATGCATATGGGGCACAGCTCCATTTGTTCCAAACGAAAAACGAAAAGTTCAAGCATTTGATGTCTAAACGGAACTTACACTGAGTCACGTCCTTGGGGCGTGACTTTTTTATTGCAATTCTTCAACAATTCGTTATAATGAAGGTCGCTAATAGTTTGTTTTAAAGTATAGTATAAATAAACTTTCTTTAGTTGAACTCATGTTTCACTAAACAAGAAGGAGGCGTTCAGTCGTTGGAAGTAGGTCAAAACATTAAGCGGCTCCGGATCAAAAAAGGGTTGACCCAAGAGGAGCTGGCGGAACGTACCGATTTGAGTAAAGGCTATATTTCTCAAATCGAGCGGGATTTAAGCTCTCCCTCACTAGAAACGTTATTCGATTTATTGAATGTCCTCGGGAGTTCCCCGAAAGAGTTTTTTGATGAAGACTTGAATCAAAAAGTGGTGTACACCGTTGACGATCGCACCATCTATACGGATGAAGAACGCAAATATCGGACAGAATGGCTCATCCCGGAATCGAATGAAAAAGAGATGGAGCCAATCCTTGTCACATTTTTCAAACATGGAGAGTTCAAACAATATGAGCCTTCGCGTTCGGAGACGCTCGTATACGTCTTGTCCGGTAAAATCGCCTTGAAATTAGGGAACCACACATATTTTGCCAAGACAGGGGAAACCCTTTATTATGTCGCCTCGGATTCGCATCAACTCGTCAACGATAACGATGGAGAGAGTGAATGTCTCATCGTCGCGACCCATTCATATTTATAAGTCAACAGAGGAGGAAACAGCATGAATGCAGAGACAATTATTCGCTTTGACCACGTGTCAAAGCGTTACGACGACACAGTCGTCCTTGAAGATATTAGTTTTGAGATTGAGCGTGGGAAGTTTTATACGCTTCTCGGTCCATCGGGATGTGGGAAGACGACGATTTTGCGTCTCATCGCCGGATTTACCGATGCGACCGAAGGAGGTATTCACTTCAGCGGGAAACGAATCAACGATGTGCCGGCTAATAAACGACAAGTGAATACCGTGTTCCAAGATTATGCGCTGTTTCCTCATTTAAACGTATTTGAGAATGTGGCATTCGGTCTCCGGATTAAAAAATTGAAAGAAGCAGATGTGAAAGCGAAAGTGGAGCAGGCTCTCAAGTTTGTTAACTTAGAAGGATACGGCTCGCGCGAAATCGATGAGATGTCAGGTGGACAGCGCCAACGTGTCGCCATCGCCCGCGCAATCGTAAATGAGCCGGAGGTCATTCTCCTTGATGAACCGCTCTCTGCCTTAGACTTGAAACTTCGTACGGAGATGCAATATGAACTTCGTGAGTTACAGCAACGTCTTGGCATTACCTTTATTTTCGTCACACACGACCAAGAAGAGGCGCTCGCCATGTCGGATGAGATTTTCGTCATGAACAACGGGAAAATTGTTCAGAGTGGGACACCGACTGATATTTATGATGAACCGATCAACCGTTTCGTTGCAGACTTTATCGGTGAATCCAATATCGTGCCGGGTGTCATGCCGGAAGACAATGTCGTCACGTTTGCTGGTAAAACGTTTGACTGTGTTGACCAAGGATTTGACCGCAATGAAAAAGTTGAGGTCATCATTCGTCCGGAAGACTTAGAGATGACATCGGTCGATGCAGCGAAACTCGTTGTCGACGTCGATTCTCAATTGTTCCGAGGTGTCCACTACGAGATTTGCTGTTATGACCAAGAAGGAAACGAATGGCTCGTCCACTCGACGAAGAAATCAATCGTCGGATCAAAAATCGGATTGACGTTTGACGAAGAAGCGATTCACGTCATGCGACTAGGTGAAACAGAAGAAGAATTTGACCGTCGTCTCGAATCCTACGAGGAGGTCCCTCATGAATCAAACTAATCAGACCGCAAAGACGGTATATTTGACGACCTATTGGATTTGGATCGCCTTGTTCGTCATCGCACCACTCGTCCTCGTCGTCTATTATTCCTTTTTTGATATCGATGGGAATTTGAGTTTAGAAAACTATCAGACGTTCTTCACGTCGACGTATTTGTCGATGACGCTCTCGTCGTTCTGGTATGCGTTTCTCATTACGTTCTTCTCGTTACTCGTCGGGTATCCGACGGCATACTTGTTGACGAAGACGAAGCATAAACAGCTTTGGCTCTTACTCATCTTGCTGCCGTCATGGATTAACTTGTTGTTAAAGGCGTATGCGTTCCTTGGAATTTTTGGGACGTACGGGATTACGAATCAATTTTTAGAAGCCATCGGTATTGGGACGAAACAGATTCTATTCACCGATTTCAGTTTCGTCTTTGTTTCGGTATACATCTTCATCCCGTTCATGATTTTGCCGATTTACAACGCCATTGAGAAGTTACCGCCATCACTCGTCTACGCATCCCGTGATTTAGGTGCATCGAACTGGACGACATTCCGACGTGTCATCTTCCCGTTGACGCTTGACGGCGTCAAGTCAGGGATTCAAATCGTCTTTATTCCGGCATTATCGCTCTTCATGATCACCCGACTCATCGCCGGGAACCGGGTCATCACACTCGGTACAGCGATTGAACAACAATTCCTTGTCACACAAAACTGGGGGATGGGCTCGACGATTGCCGTCTTCCTCATCTTGGCGATGGTTCTTGTCATGGTCGTCACACGTGACTGGGGTGCGAAAGGAGCGGTTCGTCGATGAAACGTAAACGATTCAAATTATCAAATCTATACTTGGCGGCCGTGTTCTTCATCTTGTATGCGCCAATTCTATATTTGGTCTTCTACTCGTTCAACAGTGGCGGAACGATGAGTAACTTCGAAGGGTTCACCCTCGAATGGTACAAGTCGCTCTTCACGGACACGAGACTTCTCGTCATCGTCTTGAATACGATTGTCATCGCACTGCTCTCGGCGACGATTTCGACCGTGCTCGGTGTCATCGGGGCACTCGCCATCTATACGGCGAAACAAAAGTATACGAAGACATCCCTCTTATCATTGAACAATGTCTTGATCGTTAGCCCGGACGTCATCATCGGGGCGTCCTTCTTGATTCTCTTTACGATGCTTGGGATTCAGTTAGGCTTTTATTCGGTCCTCTTGTCGCACATCGCTTTCTCGGTTCCGATTGTCGTCATCTTGGTGTTGCCAAAACTCCAAGAGATGAGTCCGACGTTGATTGATGCGTCACGTGACCTTGGTGCCAGTACGTGGGATGTATTGACGAAAGTCATTCTGCCATATATCACGCCAGGGGTATTTGCCGGTTTCTTCACGGCACTCACCTA
Source organism: Exiguobacterium profundum (assembly GCF_001909285.1). Classification (GTDB taxonomy): domain Bacteria; phylum Bacillota; class Bacilli; order Exiguobacteriales; family Exiguobacteriaceae; genus Exiguobacterium; species Exiguobacterium profundum. The sequence goes on along the minus strand of NZ_MRSV01000001.1, from coordinate 2,637,749 downwards.
TTCGTTAGATGATTTTGCTGTTACATTCTTCGTGACAGGGAACGGCTTCACGACGCTCGCCGTAGAAGTTTATTCGCGGGCACGTCAAGGCATCTCGCTTGAAATCAATGCGTTGTCTGCGATTCTATTCGTCTTCACGCTCATCCTTGTCATCGGATATTATGTGTTGGCGCAACGAGGATCAAAGGAGGTTAGACGATGAAAAAACTAGTCATCATGTTGGCGATCCCATTAATCGTCAGTTTCGGTCTCCTTCTTTGGATTCAGCAACTGAATGCTGCGCAAGGATTCGGCGGCGACAACACACTGGTCGTCTACAACTGGGGAGACTATATCGATGAAGAATTGATTGGTGAGTTCGAAGAGCAGAGCGGGTTGAAGGTCGTTTATCAAACGTTCGACTCGAACGAAGCGATGCTCACGAAAATTGAGCAAGGCGGGACGGCCTTTGATGTCGCCGTTCCATCCGATTATGCGATCAGTAAGATGAGAGAGGAGAATCTTCTTCTCCCAATCGATTACGATAAACTCGAAAACTTTGATAATATCGATCCGCGCTTCCTCGATAAATCGTTCGACCCGGGTAACAAGTACTCGGTTCCTTATTTCTGGGGCACGGTCGGGATCGTCTACAATCCTGAACTAGTCGATGGTGAGATCACTTCATGGAACGACCTGTGGGAAATGCCGCTCGAGAACGACATTCTCCTTGCGGACGGGACACGTGAAGTGATGGGCTTCGGCCTGAACTCGCTTGGTTACTCCCTCAATACGACGAATAAAGATGAGTTGATTGAGGCGGAGCAAAAGTTGGAAATGCTTTGGCCGAACATCAAAGCCATCGTCGGAGACGAAATCAAAATGCTGATGGCGAACCGTGAAGCAGCGGCAGCCGTCGTCTGGTCCGGCGATGCGTCAGAAATCATGTATGAGAATGAAGAACTGACGTATGTCATTCCGGAAGAAGGCACGAATCTCTGGTTTGATAACCTCGTCATCCCAAGTACGGCACAAAACGTGGACGGGGCACATCAGTTCATCGACTTTATGTTAGATGCTGATATTGCGGCACGTAACACGGATTATGTCGGATACTCAACACCGAACGAAGCGGCTCTCGAATTCTTGGATGAAGAAGTCACATCGGATGAACGGTTCTACCCGTCTCGTGAAGTGACGCAGGACCTTGAAGTATATGAAAACCTAGGGAAGCGCATGAACGCTTACTATAACGAGTTGTATTTACGCTTTAAAATGCAGAGTAAATGACGAAACATCCCCGCGCTCATCTGAGTACGGGGATGTTCGTTTATTGCTTGATCGTCGACTTGATGTCTTCGATATGTTTCAAAGCGACAGTCGTGTCGACTTGTGTGAAGGAGCGTAAGATTTCGTATAGTCGGACTTGCTCATCAAGATCGAATACAAAATCCTGATAGGTGATCAGCTCTTTGATCCATTTTTGGCGATTGAGCACAGGGACCTCGGTAGATTCAATTTTTTTGAGCGTCGAACGATTGCTGAACACGATCCATGAGTGGAGATGGATTCGGTCCACTCCAAGCACTTGCTCGATGGCTTTGAGATGCAATTCATTTTGCTTGATTGGATTGAAGAAGCGTTGTTTTTTACGGCGGGGGAGTGTCTGCGTCCAGTATTGGTCACGTGCCCGACCGAATATCCAACCGCTATAGTTTTTAGACTCGATGACATGTACCCCGGATTGGTTGATTAAAATGACATCGATCTCAGTGGTTCGATCTTTTTTAGAAGGATGGGGGAGATACAGATTTGTCAGAATCAACGGTTGGAAGAACTTTGACTCAATCTCCGCCACACATAAGTATTCTCCGAATAGACCGGTGTCTTGGACCACTTTGAAGTAAGAATGTCGAGTTTGTTGAGAATACTGACTGTTTTGATAACGTTTGACCTTGTAGAGGATGATAAGTGTGAGGACGAGAAAAATGGGTGCGAATATGCTAATCAAGGTGACGAAAATACCTTCGAACAATTCTGTTAGTAGTGAAGCCATCAAATCCCTCCCTTTGTATCCACTATACAAGAAGCGAGATGATTCATATGTATATTTTTTACAATCGAGGATAATCGTTTTTTACATCATAAAGGACCCATCGAAATGGGTCCTTTTGCTTAGGTTTCATGCTTCAGCGCCTCACGCTCTTCTTCTGTAAAGACTCGAGAACGTCCTAAAAATCGTTTCCCTTCGACACCTTCAAGGGAAAACATACCACCTCGACCATCGACCACATCGATGATCAGTTGTGTATGTTTCCAATAATCATATTGTTTCTCATGGATATAAAATGGCGTCTCGCCGATTTCACCGAGAAGAACATCGTGGTCGCCCACCATGAACTCGTCACGTGGGAAACACATGGGAGAGCTCCCGTCACAACATCCTCCTGACTGATGAAAGAGGAGGGGACCGTGTTTTGATTTGAGACGTTCGATGAGTTCGAGCGCGGCGGGGGTGGCCTCGACTCGTCTCACCATCTTAGAAGAACCCGAGCTTTTGTTCGCTGTAGCTGACGAGCATGTTTTTCGTACGTTGATAGTGACCGAGCATCATCTTATGGTTCTCACGACCGATTCCGGACATTTTGTAACCACCGAATGCAGCATGTGCCGGATAGGAGTGGTAACAGTTGATCCAGACACGTCCTGCTTGAATTTCACGACCGAAACGGTACGCACGGTTCATGTCACGAGTCCACACGCCTGCCCCGAGTCCATAAAGCGTATCGTTCGCGATGGCGAGTGCTTCCGCATCATCTTTGAATGTCGTCACGGATAAGACCGGTCCGAAAATCTCTTCTTGGAAGATTCGCATCTTGTTATGACCTTTGAAGATGGTCGGTTGAATGTAATACCCATCCGCGAGCTCTCCGTCCATCATGTTGCGCTCTCCACCGATTAGACACTCTGCGCCCTCTTCTTTCCCGATTTGGAGATAAGACAGGATTTTTTCCATCTGTTCGTTCGACGCTTGTGCACCCATCATGACATCGGCATCGAGTGGGTTACCGAGCTTGATTGCTTTGACGCGCTCTAGCACGCGTTCCATGAACTTGTCATAAATCGACTCTTGAATCAAGGCGCGAGATGGGCATGTACAGACTTCCCCTTGATTCAAGGCAAACATGACGAGCCCTTCGATTGCTTTGTCGAAGAAATCGTCATCCGCTTCCATGATGTCGGCAAAGAAGATATTTGGTGACTTCCCACCGAGCTCAAGCGTGACAGGGATGATGTTTTGAGAAGCGTACTGCATAATGAGGCGACCTGTCGTCGTCTCACCGGTGAAGGCGACTTTATCGACACGGTCACTCGATGCGAGTGGTTTTCCTGCTTCGAGACCGAAACCGTTCACGATATTGATGACACCAGGTGGTAATAAATCTTCGATGAGTTCCATGAGAACCATGATTGAAGAAGGTGTTTGTTCTGCCGGCTTTAAGACGACACAGTTTCCGGCAGCGAGTGCCGGTGCGAGTTTCCAGACCGCCATCAAAATCGGGAAGTTCCATGGAATGATTTGAGCGACGACGCCGAGTGGCTCATGGAAATGATAAGCGACTGTATCGTGGTCGAGTTCACTGATGCCGCCTTCTTGTGAGCGGATGACCCCTGCGAAGTAACGGAAGTGGTCGATGGCGAGCGGAAGGTCAGCGTTGAGCGTTTCCCGAACTGCCTTCCCATTTTCCCATGTTTCCGCATAGGCGAGCATTTCAAGGTTCTCTTCCATGCGGTCTGCAATTTTATTCAAGATGACAGAACGTTCCGTGACAGACGTTTTGCCCCAATCCTCTTTGGCTGCATGAGCGGCATCCAAAGCAAGTTCAATATCCTCTTTCGTTGAGCGGGCGACTTCACATAATACTTTCCCATTTACAGGAGATGTGTTTTCAAAGTATTCTCCACCAGCCGGTGCGGTCCACTTTCCGTTAATGTAGTTCTCATAACGGTCTTTAAACTGTACTTTCGTTCCTGCTGAGTTCGGTACTTCATAAATCATGATCGTTCCTCCCTTTTCATACGAGATAGAGGAGTTATGTATGCGCTTACATTTTTCAGTAAGCGAACGACTCCCTTTTTTCATCGTAACGGTATGATGTGATAAAAGTCAAAATTTTTCGACAATAATTTGTCAATCTTTTGTAAAAACGTTTTGAACTCAAGATTTGTGGAAATGACTAGACTGTACACATTAATTTATCCATAAGGAGTGAGTCACGATGGCTAAGACATATCAAATTGACCCGGCGCATAGTTCGATCACGTTCACGGTCAAGCACATGATGATTTCCAAGGTGAAGGGCGAGTTTAAAGAATTTGATATTAAGGCGAACGGTGAGCCGAGCGATCTAGCGAATGCGAGTGTGAAAGTGACGATTCAGGCAGCATCGATTGACACCAATAACACAGATCGGGATAACCACCTTCGTTCAGGCGATTTCTTCAATGCCGAGGAACATCCGCATCTCGTCTTTCATTCAACTTCTTTCCGTTCAAAAGGGGGCGGAGAATTCGAAGTGACAGGGGATTTAACGATTCGAGGAACGACTCGGGAAGAGACGTTCGAAGTGGAGTATGAAGGGAGCGCCAAAGACCCATGGGGCAACACGAAACACGCCTTCTCCGGAGAAGGGTCGCTCAACCGTGAGGACTATGGATTAACGTGGAACCAAGCGCTTGAGGCGGGCGGTGTCCTCGTCGATAAGAAAGTCAAATTCGAGTTCGAGCTCCAATTCACTGAATCGGAGGCATAAGAAAAGTCGCTCAGGTGAGCGACTTTTTATTGTTCGTATACCAATTTTTTCTGAAGACTGTCTTCGCTAAACACCCAACCTGTAAAGGATGACAACACGTCATTCGTCTGCTCGTCGACGATGACGACCGCAACGAACGGATACATGTTTTTAGAGAAATAACGCAAGTTTGTAAAGCGGTATTCGATCATCCCGTTATGACGTGTCACGGTGTACGTGTGAATTTTAGAAAACTCGAGGAACGCCTGTAAGTCTGCATTTTTCCGAGCCTCTACGAAATGGAGATCTTCTTCTCCTGGCATCGGTTTGTCGCGGAAGCGACCACATTCGATGACTTTGCCTTTTTTTACTTTTACGGCTCCGAGACCATCACGGAAACGGACGGCGACATGCCAGTCATCCCAACCGATTCCTGGAGAGATGAACAATTCATGTGCCCCTGCAAAGTGTCTCGCCACGGTAGCGAGCGCGCGGTTACGTAATTTAAACTGAATGGCATAGTAACTGATGACAAGCGCAATGAGCAGTGCAAAAATAGGGACAGTCGCACCCGTTATCATCCATAATGCATATGCACCGTAATAAGCGGAGAACAAGTACGGATCAAACGTCCCGATTACGCCCCAGCCGATCCATTTTTTCGAAAAAGGTTGTAGCGCTTGCGTCCCGTAGGCATTAAATAAGTCGACCGTGACATGAAGCAACACGGCGATTTGTGCCATGACCCATAGGGAGGCAGGATTGACACCGAGGACCGTCCCTATGACAGCGCTGACGATGATTGGCCAAGCGAGAAGCGCGGTGATTCCATGTGAACGACCACGATGCTGGCGTAAATACGTACTATTTCCTTTTAACTTAAAGACGGTGTCGAAGTCTGGTGCGTGCGAGCCGACGAGAGCCGTGGCTGTCATCGCTAAAAACAGTTGTGCATCACCTGACACTTCTGGGCTGAGCGTCGCGATGGCACTTAAACCAAGTCCCATACCAATGTGTGTCGCAGTATCCAATGTGCGTCAGCACCTCCATCAATAATTAAAGAATTACGTCATCTATTCTTATTTATCATACAATATTTTTAAAACGAGGGGAAACACAATGCTTAATCTTGATAAATTGTTCACAAATTATAATATTCACCATTTCAACGAGGAACTCGTCACGTGGTTTAATCGCGAAAAGCGTGATTTACCTTGGCGTCATGCGAAAAATCCTTACCGTGTGTGGGTAAGTGAAGTGATGTTGCAACAGACACGAGTCGATACGGTCATCCCATATTACAACCGGTTCATGGATCGCTTTCCGACGCTCGAAGATCTCGCAGCTGCTGACACGGATGAGGTCGTAAAGTATTGGGAAGGGCTCGGTTACTATTCTCGCGTCCGGAACTTACACGAAGCGGTCAAAGAAGTCGCTTCTGTTTACGAGGGGATTGTCCCGGAGGAGAAGGAACGTTTCGAGAAATTGAAAGGGGTTGGACCATATACGACGGGAGCCGTACTATCGATTGCGTACAATCAACCGGAGCCGGCTGTGGATGGAAACGTCATGCGCGTGATGTCCCGTCAATTCGGAATCTATGACGACATCGCACTGCCGAAGACACGCAAAATCTTCGAACAAGTCGTTCGTCGATTGATGGACCCGACTCACGCATCCGATTTTAACGAGGGCGTGATGGAGTTGGGTGCTACGGTCTGCACACCGAAAAATCCGATGTGCTCGCTCTGTCCCGTGCAAGACACGTGTTATGCATATGCGCATCATGTACAAGATGAGCTACCGGTCAAAACGAAGAAGGGAGCAGCACGTGTCGAAATGTATGACGCGCTATGCATCGAGAAAGACGGAAAAATCGCATATGAACAACGACTGGACAAAGGATTGCTCGCTGGGATGTGGCAATATCCGCTTATGGATCGAGGAACGGGGGAACAACTTAACGGAACGTATCTCGGGCAAGTGAAGCATGTCTTCTCTCATATCGTTTGGTATATCGATTTATATCGTGTCGATACGCTTCCGACGGATGACGTCGTCTGGCTAGACGCTTCGGAACGCGAGGTGAAGACGGTTTCTGTTGCTCAACAAAAATTAGAACGATTGGTAGGTGACGAACGTGAGACGATTTGATGTAGAGTCGACATATGATACGACAGTAGATGTGCTTTGGGATTTGTTACAGGATGCCTCGCTTTTGACGAAGCTGACAAAGTTTCCTAAAGTACGCTTAGAGGGGGACGGCGCCTCGGTCGAAGGGAATGAAGTGAAGTTGTTCGTTGGGGTCGGTCCGGTGGAACTACCATGGACCAGTGCCATCATCGTGGTGGGAAACCAAGCATTCTGCGATCAAGGAAAGACGTTACCGTTTCCGTTCAAGCGGTTCACACACGTGCATCGGGTTGAGTCGCGTGATGGTAAGGCGGTCATGATCGACGAAGTAACGTTCGATAGCTATGTTCCGAACATACTCGTCGAGTATTTCGTGCTTCGTCCGATGTTCCAAGAACGGACGCGGGCCTTCCAAAAAACACTAAATTCATGAAAATAAGAGATTTCCTTTTTCATTGGTTCTGAAAGTCGCTATAATTAAATATGAGAATTGTATAGCATCATAGCGGAAAGGAGGAGCTTATGAGCTTATTTCCCAAAGCAGGTAGCAAAATCGAGATACAGAGCTACAAGCACAACGGAACTTTGCATCGCGTTTGGGAAGAAACGCTCGTCCTTCAGTCGTCAAAAACGGATATGATCGGATTCAATGATCGCATCATGGTCAGCGAGTCAGACGGTCGGCAATGGAGAACGCGAGAGCCGGCAATTTGCTACTTTTCATCTGAGTATTGGTTCAATGTCATCTGTATGATTCGCGAAGACGGGATTTACTACTACTGTAATCTAGGTTCGCCGACTACATTTGATGGGGATGAACGTGCCATCAAATATATCGATTACGATTTGGACATCAAGGTGTTCCCGGATATGTCGTACACGATTTTAGATGAAGATGAATATGAGCGGCATCGTCGCGAGATGAATTATCCGAAAGCGATTGATCGAATCTTGAAGCAGAACGTGCAAGAACTGATCAACTGGATTCGAGGACGGAAAGGGCCGTTCAACCCAACATTCGTCGATGAATGGTATCGCGAATACGAAGCACGTTACCGGAGATGATTCCTCATCTCCGCTTTTTTTCTTAAGTCAGGAGGCATTATGGGTAGTATTAAACGTTATTTGCAGTTTGTTCGTCCGTATAAGAAACAAATTGCCCTTACCATTTTCGTCGGGATTTTGAAGTTTTCCATCCCGCTCGGATTACCGTTACTTTATAAATATGTCATCGATAACTATTTGACGGACGACGCGCCGAGGCAGGATTACACGACGCTCGTCTGGTTGTTCAGCATCGTTTTCTTCGTCTTCTTGGTCCTCAAGCCACCGATCGAATACTTGCGTCAATATTTGGCGCAGTGGGCCGCAACGCGTGTCTTGTTCGATGTGCGGAACCGGTTATTCGACCACGTCCAAAAGTTGTCACTCCGCTATTATTCAAACAATAAGACGGGACAAATCATTTCACGGATCATCAATGACGTCGAACAGACGAAAGACTTCGTCATCACCGGGCTGATGAATATTTGGCTCGATATGGTCACCATCCTTATCGCCATCGGGATCATGTACACGATTGACCCGCAACTCACATTGATTGCGATTTTACCACTTCCGTTTTATGCGATCGCAGTCCGCTATTTCTATGGGCGGTTGCGTCGTTTGACGCGTGAACGGTCGGCGGCACTCGCTGATTTACAAGGGCATTTGACAGAGCGCGTCAACGGGATGGCGGTCATTCGGAGTTTTGCGCTAGAGCCATATGAGAATAAGGCATTTGAACAACAGAATGGTGGTTTCCTGAACGCGGCACTTAAACATACGAGTTGGAACGCCAAGACGTATGTCGTCGTATCGACCATCACCGACATCGCGCCAATCCTCATCTTCACGACGGCATCGTGGCTCGTCATTCAAGAAGCGGTATCGCTCGGGACGCTCGTCGCGTTCATCGCGTACATCGACCGACTCTATGCACCGCTCGGTCGTCTCGTCAACTCGGCGACGACACTCACGCAGTCGGTCGCATCGATGGACCGTGTCTTTGAGTTTTTGGATGAAACATATGATATCGAAGAGAAATCGAACGGGTTCGTCCCGTTGTCGACAGCAGGTAAAATCGACCTTGAGCATGTGAGCTTTTCGTATGAACAGGACGGGGCACGAGCGTTGAACGATGTGAACCTTCAAATCCGCTCTGGTGAACGCGTGGCGTTTGTCGGAATGTCCGGTGGAGGGAAGTCGACACTCGTCAGTTTGATTCCGCGTTTCTATGACGTGACGGATGGAAGCATCAAAATCGACGGCGTCGATGTGCGTGATTTCAAATTACGTGCACTTCGTGATCAAATCGGAATGGTCATGCAGGATTCGGTCCTCTTCAGCGAATCGGTCGCGATGAATATTCGGATGGGGAAACCGGATGCGACGGATGAAGAAGTCATCGCGGCGGCCAAGGCGGCGAACGCCCATGAGTTTATCTCGAAATTACAGGACGGGTATGCGACACCGGTCGGGGAGAAAGGTGTCAAACTGTCTGGTGGACAGAAGCAACGGCTTGCGATTGCACGTGTCTTTTTGAAGAATCCACCAATCTTGATTTTAGACGAGGCGACGAGTGCGCTTGATTTAGAAAGTGAAGCGATGATTCAAGACTCGTTGGCCCGTCTGACGAAAGGGCGGACGACGTTAATCGTTGCCCACCGTTTGTCGACCATTACGGACGCCGATCAAATCGTCGTCGTGGATAACGGTCAAATCATGGAGACGGGTACGCATGAAGAGCTGATGCGTCGTCGCGGGGCGTATTACGACCTGTATATGATTCAAGATTTAGCTGTAGTTGAATAATGAAAAAAGTCGAGTCCCTATGGGCTCGACTTTTTTAGCGGTCTAAAAATCGTTTACGAACATCTGGTGAAGGGAGTGTGCACACTTCCTTCTTTCCAAATAGACGTGTCCGATATTTGGCGAACAACGTATATCCATGATCACGAATCGGTCTAGGTATGAAACGAATGAGTCGAAGCAGGCGCCAACGGCCATCAAGGTGTTCGGCAATTCGAATCGCAGCGTCTGATTTTAAGTAAGGAACCCCTTCCTCAATATAGACGATGCTGTCGACTGATTCCGGGATCCGGTGTCGTGCTCGGAGCGACTGACCGACCTCGCTTTGGAGCGAAGCAAAGTGAATCGAGGCGTGTCGATCATGACGAATGATGAACTGAACACTGGCATCACAGAAGTTGCAATCGCCATCAAATAAAACAATCGCAGGCAAGTACTTCGCCTCCTTCATCGTACTGTTTTACCGTTTTGTCTTCATGTTAAACGTCAAGCAGCGAGTTGGCGAGCAGGTTGCATCTTGTAGAGCGATACATAATACAAGTAAGCACCGAGAGCACCGAAGACAAACATGTAACCGCTCATCAAGACCGGACCGATGAACGCGCCGACGACAATTCCTGCCGCAGCAACCAACTTGGCTCCATGGAATGTGAGCCCGCCGAACGCAAGGTAGGAAGCCCGGCGTTCAGGATCGAGGAGGTCAACCTGTTTCACTTGCCGAATCGGAGAGTAGAGGAGTTCGCCGATTGTGAAGATGATTGCGAGTGTGGCCAGGACGATAAAGGAGTTCATCGAGGTAATGGCGGCGTATGCTGTGATATATAACGATAAGCCAATGAAAAACACGGTCTTCTCTTTGAAACGTTTGACGAAAGCGGTGACCGCAAACGTGATGGCGACGACGAGCAAGGTGTTCTCTAGTTGCATAAACGCCATCATGCGAACCCCATCAAAAGGTATTCCGAGAATTTGACGACTTTCGAATGACTCTGCTAAATGGACACCGATATAGTTCGCCATATGAAACTCGGTCGAAAAGACGAGCATACTTCCAAATACGAATGTGATCCAACGGCGGTCACGTAACGCGATTTTGTAGTTTTCGATGACGCCATGAATCGGGTTTGACGGTGTTGAACGATTGCCGGTGTATGTGTCGACCAAATAGCGTTGAAGGACGATGGTGGTCACAGTGAGAATGACCGTCATACCAATGAAGAGGGCGAAACGATGGTCGCGATAGAAGGCACCGCCGAGCATGACGCCTCCGGCGATAGCCAAGTTGACGAGCCAGTAGTCATACACGTAGATGGCTTTTCGATTCGATTCTTCCATGGAGTCGATGACGATTGCCTCAAGTGCCGGATAGTTCAATCCGTTCGAAACGGCATGTCCGAAGTAGAGGATGGCGACGACGAGTGCCCAGTTATTCGATGGGTGAATGGCGATGGTCATCCCAAGAAAACAGATGATTTGAATCACCTGGCCAATTTGTAAGACAACCTTCCGATTGAACCGATCGGAAAAGTACCCACCGAATAGACCGGTCAAGTAACCGACGATAACGAATGAGGTCATGATGATTCCAGCGGGGACTTTCCCCAACTCTTCTGAGAAATAGAGTGCCATGAATGGGAAAATGGCTGATCCGACGATTCGAATACAAAATCCGCAAACGAGTCGCAAGCGGACATTTAATGGAAAATCTTTAAATTTCATATGGTGAGCACCTCCTTGGTTCTACTGTAATGGGGGACAGTACATGATAAAAAGAGACACTTTTTTTAAAGATGTCCCCTTTAACAAAAAAAGAGATGCTCGCGCATCTCCCTCTCTTACAATTGAGCAAACGAGCGGTGGACCGCTTCGATTGTCTCTTCGATATCTTGTTCCGTATGCTCTGTCGTCAAGAACCAGGCCTCATATTTCGATGGAGCCAAGTTCACGCCATTCTCAAGCATCAACTTGAAGAAGCGTCCGAACTTCTCACCATCTGACTTTTCCGCACCTTCATAGTCGGTGACGATTTCATCCGTAAAGTAAACGGTAAGGGCACCTTTTAAGCGGTTGATCGTGATCGTGACGTCATGCTTCTCCGCTGCCTCACGGATGCCGGCTTCCAGTTTCGCACCGAGAGCATCTAACTTCTCATAGACACCAGGTTGCTCGAGCACTTCCAGGCAAGCAATCCCTGTCGCCATTGAGGCCGGGTTTCCGGCCATCGTGCCGGCTTGATATGCAGGTCCGAGTGGAGCGACTGTCTCCATGATTTCAGCCTTCCCGCCGTAAGCACCGATTGGTAGACCACCACCGATGATTTTACCAAGTGCCGTCATATCCGGTTCGATGCCATATACTTGTTGGGCACTTCCGTAAGTGAAACGGAACGCCGTGATGACCTCGTCATAGATGACGAGTGCGCCGTGTTCATGTGTGATGTCATTGACAGCTTGGAGGAAACCTGGCTTCGGTTCGACGATTCCGAAGTTCCCGACAATCGGTTCGACGAGGACACATGCGACCTGGTCTCCCCATTCTTTCATCATCTCGCGATACGCTTCGACGTCGTTGAACGGGACGGTGATGACTTCTTTGGCAGTGGCTTTTGTCACACCTGCAGAGTCCGGAGAACCGAGTGTCGCTGGACCACTACCTGCCGCAATCAGCATGAGATCCGAATGACCGTGATAACAACCGCTGAATTTCACAACGAGTTCACGACCGGTGTAAGCACGGGCGACTCGTACTGTCGTCATGACGGCTTCCGTCCCCGAGTTCGTGAATCGTACCTTATCCATCGAAGGGATGGCTTGTTTTAGTTTCTTCGCAAATTGAACCTCGAGACGGTGTGGCGTCCCGTATAATAAACCTTTTGAAGAAGCGTTCATAAGCGCTTCGTGAATGTGTGGATGGGCATGGCCGGTAATGATTGGACCATATGCCGCCAAATAATCGATGTAACGATTGCCGTCTACATCATAAAAATAGGCTCCTTCGCCGCGTTCCATATAAACGGGGGCGCCGCCACCAACCGCTTTAAATGAGCGGGATGGACTGTTGACACCTCCGACGATGTGAGTGAGTGCATCTTGGTATAATGCATCGGATGACTGACGATTTGATGAAGTAGTCATATGTATTGCCTCCTTATTCAAATTCGCACTTATTGTATCATAGCCGTCAACCGCATAAGCTCAGTGTTTGACGAGTAGTTGAGAAATCAGTACACTATTTATAAAGATTACTATGTAAGAAATAAGTTAATGTCCAAAACTATTTCGCATGAATTTTATAGAAGAAATGAGGGATTGACGTGGGAAGCGAAATGCTTGACCATGCTGTTCAGTCGCTCCGAGAACATGGAGTCAGAATGACGCCTCAGCGCCAGGCCATTTTGGAGTACCTCGTCACGGAGCATAGTCACCCGACAGCGGATGACATTTATAAGGCACTTGCCGCACGGTTTCCAAATATGAGTGTGGCCACTGTATATAACAACTTGCGCGTTTTTAAAGAAGTGGGTCTCGTTCAAGAGATGAACTATGGGGACGCCTCGAGTCGTTTTGACTTTGTGACGTCGAAGCACTATCACATCATCTGTGATACGTGTGGAAAAGTCGTCGACTTTAACTATCCTGTATTAGATGAAATCGAATCGGTTGCATCTCAATTGACTGGATTCAAAGTTGATCGTCACCGTCTTGAAGTGTACGGAACGTGCCCGTCTTGTCAGTCTGAACAATCGCAAACACATTAAAAAACCACATCCGAGCAGTCGGATGTGGTTTTTGTGTTAGTCCGTTTGTTGTGACTGACGTTTGTTGTATTTCTCATCGAACTCTTTACCTTCAAGTGAGCGGTCGATTGTGAGCGGTTCGTCGCAATGCATACATAAGTCGACGCGTCCGAGCATCTTCGTCTCTTTTTCACAGTTCGGTCAAGTCACGATGATGGCTTTTGTCGAGGCCATCCCGACGATGAAGTAAAGGGCAGAGCTCGCAAGTACCATGACAAATCCGAGAAGCATGAAAATAATCATGAGCCAGGTGATGGATTTGGCGAGAAGGCCGAGATACATGACCCCGATCCCACCGAAGATAAGAAGTAATGCTATATTACGTGCGCGGTTGATTTTGTTCCCCCGTTTTTTCATGAGTGAATCCCTCCAATAGTCTGTCTCTATCATAGCTCATCTTCAAACGAGTGAGAAGTTCCTGCACTTTTTCGGCAGGAGTTTTTTGAAAAGAGGGCGAAATTGGTTCGTATCGAAAATGACAATCGTCATATATAGTCAACTTGCGATTGGGAGAGAAGGGGTCCAGATGACGATGGAATATGCGACTCGCACCATTTACTCAGAATATGCTGCATTAAAAACGACACTCGGGATTATTGAAGTGAAGAAAAAGCGGGCACGTGATCCGTTGACGGATCAATCGGATCGCCTGCTCATTGTGATTGAAGCAAAACCAGAACCGTTTTGGACGGTGAAACACTATCATGTCGGTCAAGAAAAAATTGTCCTGCACGTAGTCAGTGACTCGATGATGGATCGGTGGATTGTCTTGAATGAAAATCGGCGAGCCATTCATTGGATTGAAGACGGAATCGTCTTGTTCGAACGAAATGGGTACATTTTAGAATTACGACAGCGCAACCGTAATTTAACGAATCGGGAACAACGTTTACAACTCTCGATCTCTTTCGCAAAGTTGTTGCGTCGGTTTGAAGACGGACGTTATCTATTTTTAGAAGGGGAGTTCCAAGACGCCTTCACTCAGATTCATCATGCGCTCACTCACCTGGCACGCCTCTCGATTCTTGAGGCGGGGATTCATCCGGAAATCGTATTGTGGGAACAGGTACGAGCCATTGACCTCGAAATTTATAAGCTGCACGATGAATTGGTCGGAGGCCAAGAATCGCTTGAACAGCGCATCCACCTTGTCGTCATTGGCATGGAACATTTGATTCAATCGAAAGTGTTGCCGGGGACGTTGTTATTACTTCAGACGATGCAGGAGAAAGGCGGCGCGTGGACGTTCTCAGAATTGATGGAACATCCGAATTTGAATGAGCTCCGTGTCGACCTTGGAAGCATCATTGGTTTTTTAGTGAAAAAAGGGTATGTTCGAACGGTCACGAGACCGACGAAAGGGGTCGGGGTAGAGGCAGTGCTTTATGAGATTGCTTAACTTCCCTTTCCTAGGAACAATGAGGAGAAAATCAGTTATATGAAACTATTGAAATTTAGCGTGGGAACCGTCTTTATTTTATTTGTCACGATTGTGATTTCTGTCTTTGTCGCCCTTTTTACGATGGGAGACCCCATCACACTTGGGCGACCGATTATTTGGACGATATGGTATATGGCCGTTCTACTAATCATATGTATGGGACTCTATGATTTTTCTTTTTTTTTAAAACAAAAGATTCGAAAAGTTCTCGGCTGGGGTGCGTTAGTCGGTGCTGTCCTCTTCGCTTCTGTGAAAGGATATTATATGTATCAAGATAGTTTGAAGATTGAGGAACGCGGTGTGGAGTTGATGGATTATCAGCCGTTCACGGATTCAGAACAATTGGCGAGACTCGATCACGAGGCTTCGGTGAAGTTTGAGGAAGGTTTGCCGCGATTAGATGGAGCGACAGCGCTCTATCCGATGTACGCTTCATTCGTAGAAGCAGTCTATCCGGACTCGGAAACGTATGATCCATATAATGATCAAACGAGTAAAGTCGTGTCGACGACAACACCGGAAGCGTACAGCCGACTGATGAACGATCAGACCGACTTGATTTTCGTCGCTGGTCCATCTGACCGTCAACTGAAGGTTGCGAAACAAAAAAACATTTCTTTACATATGACGGCGATTGGAAGGGAAGCATTTGTGTTCTTCGTCCATGAAGATAACCCGGTCGATTCTTTGACGATGGAACAAGTTCGGGGGATTTATTCAGGAGACATTCGGAATTGGGAAGAGGTCGGCGGCACCTCGGAAGCCGTTCGAGCTTTCCAACGTCCTGAGGATAGTGGCAGTCAAACGGCGTTACAAAAGATGATGGGCGAACAAAAGCTCATGGAGGCGCCAGTAGAAGATGTTCCTGAAGGGATGGGTGGAATCATTCAACAAACTTCATCGTATCGGAACCATAAAAATGCGATTGGATTTTCATTTAGATACTATGCGACAGAAATGGTGCATGACCATGAAATCAAGTTACTTCGTATAGATGGAATCGAACCGACCGTTGAAACGATTCAGGATGGATCGTATCCACTGACTTCTGAATTTTATGCGGTGACTACGGAAGAGAAAGCAAAGCAATATGAAGAATTTCTAAAATGGCTCGAAAGCGAGGATGGGCAGACGTTAGTGGAGAAGACGGGCTATGTTCGTCTCGATTAATACAAAGCAGAAGGTTTACTTTTCATCATGTTGATGGGAAGTAAATCTTTTTTAGTTTTTATTGTTTTTTGTTTTTTCGTAGTGGTAAATAGAGATTATAGTTATAAACGTTGTCACGGCAAAAGATTATTTCAGAAAAACAATTTGTGAAAAAGTTGTTGACGAAAACAATCGAAACGTGATAGATTAATGAAGTCGCCAAGAGCGGCAGACGAACTTTGAAAACTGAACGATGAGGCAAAAATAAG
>NZ_MRSV01000001.1:2621008-2621239 GCF_001909285.1 Exiguobacterium profundum | reverse complement strand
AGAGCAACCGGCTGTTAACCGGTAGGTCGTAGGTTCAAATCCTACTTGCGGAGCCACTTTCTCTTTTGGAGAGCTGTCCGAGTGGCCGAAGGAGCACGATTGGAATTCGTGTAGGCGGCAAAACCGTCTCAAGGGTTCGAATCCCTTGCTCTCCGCCAGTTTTTCAAATATGTAATGGCCCGTTGGTCAAGCGGTTAAGACACCGCCCTTTCACGGCGGTAACACGGGTTC
>NZ_MRSV01000001.1:2620624-2620916 GCF_001909285.1 Exiguobacterium profundum | reverse complement strand
GCAAAGGACTGAAAATCCTTGTGTCGGCGGTTCGATTCCGTCCAAAGCCACCATATGTGGGGGGGTAGCGAAGTGGCTAAACGCGGCGGACTGTAAATCCGCTCCCTCGGGTTCGGCGGTTCGAATCCGCCCCCCCCCACCACTTAGGGGCATAGTTTAGCGGTAGAACTACGGTCTCCAAAACCGTCAGCGCGGGTTCGATTCCTGCTGCCCCTGTTTTAATTTCATCATGGCGATTGTGGCGAAGTGGTTAACGCACCGGATTGTGATTCCGGCATTCGAGGGTTCAATT
>NZ_MRSV01000001.1:2509095-2620562 GCF_001909285.1 Exiguobacterium profundum | reverse complement strand
AGAATACGACCTTGCCAAGGTCGGGGTCGCGGGTTCGAATCCCGTCTTCCGCTCCAATGACTTTTGGCGCCATAGCCAAGTGGTAAGGCAGAGGACTGCAACTCCTTTATCGTCGGTTCGATTCCGACTGGCGCCTCCAACATAATATGCCGGTGTGGCGGAATTGGTAGACGCGCACGACTCAAAATCGTGTTCCTCTGGAGTGTCGGTTCGACTCCGACCACCGGTATCCGTATGACTCTAACTGAGGTTAGGGTCTTTTTTCTTTTCTTTTTCTTTTTTTGAGAAGGATTGACATTCATTCAGCTCGAATGTTTTAATCAAGAAGAAACGAGGTGGATGATATTCAATATACAGAACAATCGAATCGGTTCATCCGATTTGCTGACAACGAATGTGTGGGTTCTAGTCGCTTATACGAAGTGCTAGCTCGAGAAGTGGCCCAGCATGAATGGCTCTTATCTTTGTGTGAAGACATACCAAAGGGACAACCTGCTCCAAATCTATTGTTTGCATCTGTTCATGAACTGGTAATTCAACACTCTGCTGATGAGTTGGCCACCTATTATCCTAGCGTGACAATATATCCAAAACAAGCTGAAGATGTATTTCCCTCTTTTTTAGCTTTTTTTCATACTTACGAAAGTGGGATCCGTCATCGATTGAGGACCCGTCGTGTGCAAACGAACGAGGTTCAACGATGCGCCTACTTGTATCCGATATTTTCGAAGATTCAACAACAGACGAAGCAATCACTCGCACTGCTCGAAATTGGAACGAGTGCAGGGCTTCAACTATTTGTTGACCAGTACGCTTATGAGTATAATGGCGTCCCAATCGACCCGATAAGCATCTCATCAGTAAACATCTCAGCGACCGTCGAATCGAACGAATCATTCCATCTCGAGGCTAAGACGCTATTAGACATCGGAACGCGTCTTGGCGTCGATTTGAACATTGTAGATTTGACAGACGAAGCAGAGCGGTCATGGTTAAATGCGTTAATTTGGCCAGAACATGAAACAAGACGGCAACTGCTTCAGGCCGCCATGAATGAAGTCAATTTGAATAAGGTGACGCTCATTGAAGGGGATGGTGTGACGATGCTACAAGAACTCGTATCGCGTGTACCTGAAGCGGAGATGTTATGTATCTTCCATACACACGTTGCGAATCAGATGTCACGTCCCGTCAAAGAAGAACTCTTGAGGCAAGTCGAGCGAATTGGACAAACACGAGACGTCTTCCATATCTATAACAATATCCAAGATCGTTTCCTTCATGTAGACCTGTATCAGGACGGTCAACTCACAGCGTTGACGTATGCAGAAACAGAGGGGCACGGCCGTCAATTTCAAATCATGACGCCACTCGATTCTTTGTTTCATCAAAAATCTTTTGAATGATTAAGATATATTAACATATTGATTTCATTGAATTTAGAAAAACTTACGAATACTTGTTGACAGATTAATAGTATAGGTGTATATTAACTATAGTCGCTTGAACGACAACAATATTTCATGCGGGTGTAGTTTAATGGTAAAACCTCAGCCTTCCAAGCTGATGACGAGAGTTCGATTCTCTTCACCCGCTTCATATCTCTCTGCCGAGTGGCGGAGAGATTTTTTGTATGCGAAAATATATAGAGGAGGTGAACGGAATGGACCCGTACACATTAAAACAACAAATCTTAGCGTATGCCGAAACCATCGGGATTGATGAGTTGAAAGTGACGACAGCTGATCCGTTCATCGTCATGAAACAGCGACTTATTCGGCAACAAGAGAAAGGGTTTGCCTCTGGGTTTGAAGAGCCCGACTTAGAGAAGCGTACGAACCCAGAACTCTTACTTGAAGAAGCCCAGTCGATCATTGCAATCGCCATCGCCTATCCAAGTAAATTAAAAGATGCGCCCCGTAGTGTCGCCGGCGAGAGACGAGGGTTGTTTGCTCGTGCTTCGTGGGGACTCGATTACCATCGGGCGGTCGGCGATCGATTGGCCAAACTTCAAGCGTATATCGAAGAATTGGTTCCAAACGTGCGAACGCGTTCGATGGTCGATACGGGTGAACTCGTGGACCGTGCCGTCGCAGAACGAGCTGGGATTGGATTTAGTGGGAAAAACTGTTCAATCATCTCTCCTGAGAAAGGGTCCTATCTTTATTTGGGCGAAATGATTTTAGATGTTTACTTACCACCGGATGAAGCGATTGAAGACGGATGTGGAGATTGCAATAAGTGTATGACAGCTTGTCCGACGACGGCTCTTGTTGAGCCGGGTGTCCTCGATGCGAAGCGCTGTATCGCCTATCTTACACAGATGAAGACGTTGATGCCACGAGAGTTTCGGTCGAAGCTTGGGGGGCGATTATATGGATGCGACACGTGTCAGCAAGTCTGTCCATATAACCGCAAAAAGGACTGGCGTCACCACGAAGAACTGTTACCGGAAGCTGAGATCGTCAAACCGCTCTTAGAGCCTCTTCTGACATTGAGCAACCGGGAGTTCAAACAAAAGTTCGGACATTTATCGGGCGCATGGCGCGGGAAGAAACCGATTCAACGAAATGCGATTTTAGCACTCGCGCACTACCGTGAGCCTTCAGCGATTCCAATCTTACGGGAATTCATCAAACAGGATGAACGCGAAGACATGCGCGCGACGGCTGTTTGGGCAATCGGTGCGATTCTTGGACCTGAGGCCGATTCGATATTTGAAGAGATTGAACGGAATGAAACGTCTGACATGGTTCATGAAGAGATTCGTATCTATCGAGAGGAGTGGGCACATGAAGATCGTGTCGTCTAAATGGGGAACGTTAGCGTATGAATTAAACGCAGCAGGCAAACTGACGGCTCTTGAGTTCACAACACATGAACCGACAGAGGAAGCACCTGAGTGGTTGCGAGATCTCATGACACGAGTCGAGAAGACAGGATTTCAAGAAGCAGATCGTGCCTATGTCGAAATGAACGGAACACCGTTTCAACAGGAGGTTTGGGATGCGCTCTTGACCATTCCATATGGTGAGACACGCACATATAAACAAATTGCCGAACAAATCGGTCGACCAAAGGCCGTTCGCGCCGTCGGACAGGCGCTCAATCGAAATCCATTGCCGATTCTGTTTCCGTGTCATCGTGTCATTGGAAGTAGTGGAAAGCTTATTGGTTTTGCGGGAGGGTTGTCTGAGAAACAACGCCTTCTAGAATTTGAAATGAAAAAGTGAGGGAAATCAACCATGGCGATTCATGTCGTAATGTTTCAACCAGAAATACCAGCAAATACAGGGAACGTCTCACGTACGTGTGCGGCGACGAATTCGGTCCTTCATTTGATTCGTCCGCTCGGATTCTCGACGGATGATAAGATGTTAAAGCGTGCCGGTCTC
Organism: Exiguobacterium profundum; assembly: GCF_001909285.1. Lineage (GTDB taxonomy): Bacteria > Bacillota > Bacilli > Exiguobacteriales > Exiguobacteriaceae > Exiguobacterium > Exiguobacterium profundum. The sequence continues at coordinate 2,617,167 of NZ_MRSV01000001.1, read as the reverse complement.
GACTATTGGCAATTCGTCGATGTACGCTATCATGACTCGTTAGAAGAGCTGTGGGAGAAGCATCCGGATGGTCAGTTCTTTTATATTACGAAGTACGGGGAACAATACCCGAGTGATTTAGACGTTTCAGATGTAGACGGTGACTACTTCTTCGTCTTTGGTCGTGAGACGAAAGGGTTGCCGATGGAAGTCATCGAGAACAATTTGGATCGCTGCATCCGCCTACCACAATCGAACCTCGTTCGTTCATTGAACGTATCGAATACAGCAGCCATCATCGTATATGAGGCGCTTCGCCAACAGGGATATGCAGGATTGAAATAAAAAAGAGCCGGATTCGTAAGAATCCCGGCTCTTATTCGTTACCCTCAGGTTTACGGTTATATCCAGCTGTCAAAATCGCTGCGAGGAAGACGACGCTGATTCCAACCATCAATAATAGGCCCATCCAAAAATCCCCCTTTTATTCTCCATAACTATAAATAGTATAATATACTTGGTAGGTGAATTGCACTGAATATAAGAAATTACTGTGAAATTGGAGAAGGAACATGAAAACGAATGTGTACTTACTGAGCTATGCCCCACTCATCGGAATTATTTTGTTTTCGATGTCACTTGCGATTGCGACCTCCGAGTACGTAATCCAATGGCTGAATCAAATTGGCGTATATAGTGAAATTATCGAACTGTTATCCGTGCAAGAGACGAAAGTGCTCGTGCTCGTCGTATTCTTTACGATTTTCTTTATGTTGTTTAGCGCATTCAAATTGGTAGCCGATACGTTCAATCAACTCGGTTTCGCTTTTTTTGCGCGAGAGACAAATGGCACGTCGCTTCATCGGCTCAAACCTGGTGCCATCATCTTTCTCATCGGGTCCGGAATCAGCTTTCTCTTTTTGAACACGTTACTCGCCGTTATCGCCGTGCTCGTTGGCACGCTCTTGATGTATCTCTTTTACTATGTCTGGCAAGTAAGCCAATCGATGTCCGTCCCACGTGCCATCGGCTTATTACTTATGCAGGCCGTCATGTGGGCGACGTTGGTCAGCGGGTTAGGTTGGTCGGTCCTTCGCTTGTTTAACTCTGTCGGAGATATCATCTTATGAAGCATTCTTTTGGACCAACCTCTGATGTGATCGAAGCGTGGTGTCTATCATTTGTTCCGGAGGAAACCTTGTATTGGATTGATTCTTCGTTTCTTGAGGATATACCGAGTTCCTGTCTCGTGATTCCGAGGCAGGAGTTTTTCAATCATCCGCTTTACCGCAGACCCGACATCACGAATCCGTATGTGACGTGGCAGATGGGTCAAGACGTGACTTATGTCATCCATGCGTTCTCTAGCTTTTTGAAGGAGTTACAGGAGCACGTCAAAACACGTTTATTGGAATTTCAAGTGACGACCCATCGTGGTCTTGTTTTGCCGATATCAGTCGAGCAGATGAAACGTCTATCGAATGAGATGATTATAGAGAAGGATGGCGCGTGTGTCATCGTTTTGCATCCGCAAAATTGGAATGAGCTCGACATCGAGATGCGTCATTCTCTCCTGCTCGACTATGCGAAGGAATGGGATCGTTGGGAAGGGGAACCCTGTGATGACTCGATTGCTTCGCATATTGCGGGTTATACAAATCGGTTTCCGATCCAGGATGGAAGTAACTGTCTCGCGGCGACGTTGTTTGCGGTCACGGGAAACGAACAGGTCGTTCACCAATGGGTTCATCCAGAGACGTTCCTTCAGACATTAAAGCGAAGTAGGTACGAAACTGTGAAGAATGATACACTAAGGCCGAATGACGTCCTGACGTTTTGGAGCGACCAAGGGCAACTGGTCCATGCGAGTTACTGTGTGCGACAAGGACTCTATTTCAATAAACATGGTCAAGTCCGTTTCAATCCATGGAAACTAATCAATCACGACGAGTTAATGGAGCATTGGGGAGCATATCGACTTCAAATCGAACGTCGATTATAAAGCAAAAGGTGTCAGTCCACTTTTCAGTGGCTGACTCCTTTTATTGGTGTGCCTGTGTCCAGACAATCGCCGGATACGCACGGTTGGCGAGTTCCGGGAATGGGCGGGGCGTATCGGCACCGAGCCAGATGGCGGTGATGGTGCGATCGGTCAGTCCGACATACCACATATCTTTGTTGTCGTTCGTTGTTCCGGTCTTTCCTCCGAGATACTCAAACTTACGTTTCAGCTGATTCGCATAGCGACCTGTGCCGTATGAGGTGACGGTCGATAACGCTTTTTTCATCTCACTAATCGTTTCCGGAGACCAGACTGTCTCTTCCGTTAAGATCGGGGTCAACGTTGGTTCACCGGACTTGAATGTGATTTGTTTGATTGTATGTCCGGATGTATACTCGCCTTTATTTAAGAATGGGGTGTAGGCGGCGGCTAGTTCTTTTGGGGAGACCCCTTGTGTGAGACCGCCAAGGGCACTCGCTAAGTTCTCGTCCTGTTCATCCCATTGACTGAACATCATATCAGCTGTCTTATACGCGCGTTCCTGATCGATTGTTGAGAAGGCGGCGAGCGCAGGTGTGTTATACGAGAAAGCGACCGCATCTTTCAATAAGACATCGCCTAACACACGGTTGTGACTATTTCCGGGACAATAAGAACCGTAACAAGCCGGACGACCGTCAAGTACCGTGTCAAGTTTCGCTCCTGTCTCTTCGATAAATGGGGCGAAAACGAGGATCGGTTTGATTGCGGAACCTGGTTGGCGGTACGCCTGGGTCGCTCGGTTGAACTCACCGACCTGCGTCATCTCAGAGTCGACCATGGCCACGATTCTCCCTTGAGGTGTCAGTTCCGTATAGCCACCGTTCACACCGGGAGGGAGTTGACTCATCACCTGTTTTGCTTGTTTCTGCTTCCCGGTTGATAAGTAAGTCTCGATCGTCGCTTCATGCGTGGACAAATATTCTCTCGCCTCGGTATCATCTAAGTCGTAACGTGTCCGTACCAATTGAATCGCTTCACGGACGGCTGTATCCATATAGTCCGGGTATTGAATCGTTTGACTGCGAAACGACGCTTGGAGCTTGACGCCATGATACTGATCGTAAGCACTCTTCGAGAGAACACCCGCTTCAAACAGTTGCGTCAAGATTCGGTCCTTACGCTCAAAAAAAGCATCAGATGGATTGAGGGGATCATAAAGTGACGGATTATTTGGTACTGTCAACAAGTAAGCGAGTTGATTCCAATTCAGATCGTCGAGCGGTCGTGAAAAGTATGTATCGGCTGCCGATTGAATCCCATATACATTATGTCCAAAAAAAATAACGTTGCTATAAGCTGTTAAAATTTCTTTCTTGCTATAATTTTTTTCTAGTGCTCGAGCAAGCAATAACTCTTTCACTTTTCGTTCATATGTCCGTTCATGTGTGAGGTACACGTTCCGTGCCAACTGTTGCGTGATTGTACTCCCACCTTGGACAGATGTCTCGTTCGCGTTATTGATAAATGCTCGGGCAATCCCGCTCAAATCATAACCGGGATGAGCATTGAACTTACGGTCTTCGATGGTCGTAATCGCATCTTGGATATGTTCGGGCAACGCTTTCGGAGACACGTCATTTCTGCGGCCCGCCAAGTAGATTTGCTGTTCTCCACCGTTGTATGCGAGTGTGACGGCATGCATTGACGAGAGTGGTTGTGCCGATACCAGCTCTTGTCCCCAAGATAGAATTTCATCTGCCTGATCAATCTCTTCTTTCAATGCAGTGGCAAGTGACAAGGAAGCAGCCAAAAGTCCAGCAAAAAATAAGGTTCCAATCCAAGCTCTCATCTATTTCACCTCTCTCTATACATTATATCGTCCAATTTACAAAAAAATAAAAATGTAAACGTTATCATATAATAATTCGAGAAGGAATACTTTAGGAAAGGGCGAAAAAGGGTAAAAGAGGTTGTATATTACGATTTTGAGGAGGCTTATTATTTATGAAGCAAGAAATGGTTGCGATGCTCCTTGCAGGAGGAGAAGGAAAACGATTGGGGCCTCTCACGCGAAAGACGGCGAAACCGGCCGTGAATTTCGGTGGAAAGTACCGCATTATCGATTTCCCATTGTCAAACTGCACGAACTCGGGAATTACAACAGTCGGGGTATTAACGCAATATGAGCCACTTGAATTGAATCGTTACTTAGGAATCGGGACGGCATGGGATTTAGATCGTCGCAACGGGGGGTTAGCCATTCTCCCACCTTACCAAGCACAGTCGGGGAAAAACTGGTACGAGGGGACGGCCAATGCAATCTATCGTAACTTGAGCTATATCGATGATTACGATCCAGATTATGTGTTGATTCTTTCGGGAGACCACATCTATAAAATGGACTACGAGAAAATGCTCGAAGCCCATAAAGAAAAACAAGCCGATGTGACCATCTCTGTCATGGAAGTGCCGTGGGACGAAGCGCCGCGTTTCGGAATTTTGAACACAGCGGATGACCTCCGCATCAATGAGTTCGAAGAAAAACCAGAAGAACCGAAGAGCAACTTGGCTTCGATGGGGATTTACATCTTCAACTGGAGCATCTTGCGCGAACATTTGATTAAAGATGCTGAAGACGAAACGTCTAGCTTTGACTTCGGGAAGAATATCATTCCGAACACGCTTCTTCAAGGACTCGACGTCTTCGCTTATAAATTCAAAGGCTATTGGAAAGACGTCGGTACGATCCAGTCTCTTTGGGAAGCGAATATGGACCTCTTGGAAGAAGAGCCTCCATTCGATTTATATGACCCGGAGTGGAAAATCTATTCGGTCAACCCGAACCAGACTCCTCAGTATATTGGAAAAGACGCTTGTGTCGAACAGTCTGTGATTAACGAAGGGTGTCATATCGAAGGCGAAGTCCAACATTCAGTGCTATTTTACGATGTCCGTGTTGGAGAAGGTTCACTCGTTAAAGACTCGGTGATCATGCCAGGAGCTAGAATCGGGAAGGATGTAACAATTCACAGAGCCATTGTCGCTAGCTGTGCAGTCATTGAAGACGGCGCGACAGTAGGTGAGCCGGGTGGTGAAATCGTTGTTATTGAACCACACGAAAACATTGAAAGTGGAACCGTCTTCAAACAAAGAGTTTGATACGAGTAAAGAGACACGCAAGGAGGCGTTACTGTTGACGAACGATTTATTAGGGGTCATTAACTTAGGAACGGAACAAGGTCTGTTTCCGGAATTTACTGGACATCGTAATCTGGCATCAGTCCCATTCTCAGGACGCTATCGCCTGATAGACTTCACCTTGACGAATATGATCACACAAAATATTAATCAAGTCGGGATCTTTACGTTAGATAAGTATCGCTCATTGATGGATCATCTCGGTTCAGGGAAAGAGTGGGATTTGGACCGTTCGCAAGGAGGTCTCCACATCTTCCCACCAGCGTTGAAACCGGACGGGGAAGCGTATCTTGGCGACTTGGCCAACTTCTCGATGCACCGTGAACACTTCATTCGCAGCAAGCAGCCGTATGTGGTCATCACAGGTTCGAACGTTTTGACGACAATCGATTATACCGACATGCTCGCACATCACAAATCGATGGGCGCCGACATCACGCTTGCCTATACGACGCATGAACAGAAATGTGGTTACTGCCGTCCGATTCGCCTTGGGGAGAATGACCGCGTCGTCGGCATCTCTGAGCGAGGCTTCTCACCGGATGATGAGTACACATATACGGAAACGATCATTATGTCGAAGAATCTCTTTATGCGCCTCGTTGATGAAGCGACCTCTAAAGGCGAATATGACTTGTTGGACGGTGTCATTCGTCCTCAGCTCCATCGTTTACACGTGCACGGGTACCATTATGTCGGAAAAATGCAGGTCATTCATTCGGTACTTTCTTACTATAATGAAAGCATGCGATTACTTCGTGGCGAAGGCATCATTTATGACTTCCCTCATATTTATACGAAAATCAAACATGAGCCACCGACCCGCTATTTGAAAGGATCAAAGGTTAACGAGGCGCTCGTGGCAAATGGGTGTAAGATTCATGGCGAGGTGCAAAATAGTATTCTCTTCCGTGGTGTTGAAGTCAGTAAGCACGCACGTGTAAAAAACTCAATCATCTCATCGAAATCGATTATTGAAGAAGGGGCTGTCGTTGAAAATGCGATTTTGGATAAAGAAGTCGTTGTAAAACGAGGACAGGTCATCCGAGGCACAATCGACGAACCGATTGTCATCGCGAAACGAACAGTGGTGTGAGGAGGATTTTATGAAAATTTGGTATGTTGCTTCAGAAGCGGCACCGTTCATGAAAACGGGGGGGCTGGCCGATGTTGTCGGTTCGCTCCCTCAAGCGGTGGCGGGCCTAGGAGAAGAAGTCAGTGTTGTCATGCCGAAATATGGCTCAATCGCTGAAGAGTATGTGGACGAGATGGAGTATTTATTCGACCTGATTGTTCCGGTCGGATGGCGTAAACAGTTCGGTGCGGTCTTGAAGTTAGAGCGGGATGGCATCACGTATTACTTCATCGATAACGAGTATTACTTTAAACGTGACGGTGTCTTATATGGACACTTTGATGATGCTGAACGATTCGCCTTCTTCTCTCGCGCTGTACTCGAAATGATTGGGAAGATGGAAGACGTACCCGATGTCCTGCATTGTCATGACTGGCAGACAGGTATTTTACCGGCCTTCTTACGAATCCATTATCAACATATTGAAGCGTATCAACGCATTCGCACTGTGTATACCATCCATAACCTGCAATACCAAGGAATCTTTCCAGAAGAGATTCTTGGAGAATTGCTACAGTTCGGTCCTGAACATTTCACGGCTGAAGGAATTCAACATAACGGTCTCGTCAATTACATGAAAGCCGGCATCGTCCATTCCGATCAAATCACGACCGTCAGCCCGTCGTATCGCGACGAAATCATGGAACCCTATTACGGTGAAGGGTTAGACGGGGCGTTGCGTCATCGCGCGGTCGATGTCCGAGGGATCTTAAATGGCATCGACTTGGCAACGAACGATCCAAACACAGACGCACGAATCGAACAGTCGTATAACCTTGATACGTACAAAGAAGGAAAGCTTGCGAATAAACGAGCGTTACAAGAGCGACTTGGGCTTGAAGTACGTGACGATGTCATGCTCATCGGTTTTGTCAGCCGACTCGTTGACCAAAAGGGGCTCGATTTAATCAATGGTGTCCGTGAAGAACTTGGACATCTCCCTTGCCAGTTCGCGTTCCTCGGTTCGGGACAACCGGAATATGAAAGAATCGTTCACGAGATGACAGCTGCTCACCCGGGGAAAGTCGGGTCATATATCGGTTTTGACATCGAACTCGCTCACTTGATTTACGCGGGATCGGATGCCTTTTTAATGCCGTCACGTTTTGAGCCTTGTGGTCTCAGTCAATTGATTTCCATGCGATACGGCACCTTGCCGATCGTACGTGAGACAGGTGGACTCCGGGATACCGTGAAGCCGTACAACGAGTTCACTCAAGAAGGGACCGGTTTTGGATTCATGAACTACAATGCTCATGAGATGTTGGCGACAATCGAAAAAGCGATTCGTGTCTTCTATGAAAAGGAAAACTGGCATGCCCTCGTCCATCAGGCGATGACCGCGGACTATAGCTGGAAACAATCCGCCAAGCAATATCGTGAGTTATATCATTTATTCGCATGAGTGGAAGGAGCTAACTTGATTTATGTTCACAGATAAACAAAGCTTTGTCGACGCATTTAAAGAACGGTTCATCGCATTGAACGGGAAGTCGATCGAGGATGGGACAGAGCAGGAAGTGTATCAAACATTGGCAACGATGGTACGTGAGCAGGCCATGCCCAAATGGATTCACACGCGTGACCGTCAAGAAGAAAAACACAGTAAGCAAGTCATCTATTTCTCGTTAGAATTTTTATTAGGTCGCTTCTTATACAACAACTTGCTCAGTTTGGACGTATTGGAACTCGTTAGAGACGGACTACAAGATCTCGGATACGACTTCACAGACATTACCGAGTTGGAACCGGAACCGGGTCTTGGGAACGGGGGGCTTGGGCGCCTGGCCGCCTGCTTCCTCGATTCGTTGGCTGCACTCAGTTTACCTGGGCATGGAAACGGGATTCGCTATCGTTATGGACTATTCAAACAGAAAATTGTAGACGGGTATCAGGTCGAGCTGCCGGATAACTGGCTCCGTGACGGGAACATGTGGGAAACGAGACGTCAGGACAAAGCGGTCGAAATCAATTTCGGTGGCTGGATTGAGATGAAACAAATCGGAGATCGATTGCGTGTCGTCCATCATCCAGACGAGGTTGTTCTTGCCGTTCCGTATGATATGCCGATTATCGGTTATAAGAATGATGTCGTGAATACGTTACGTCTTTGGAACGCCGAATCACCACTTGACGACGAGGCGTATTTAGAGAAGACGAAAGGGACGTATAAAGACTTGTTGAAACATAAACAGTCGATTGCGACCATTTCGGAATTTTTGTACCCAGATGATACGACGTATGAAGGAAAAGTATTACGTTTGAAACAACAATACTTTTTTGTATCTGCAGGCATTCAATCGATGCTTGCTTCCTATTTGAAGCGAAATAAATCACTTAAGCAGTTAGGCGACCATTACGCGATTCATATCAATGATACGCATCCGGTCGTCGCAATTCCTGAATTGATGCGCATCTTGATGGATGAGCATGGATACGGTTGGGATGAGGCGTGGCGTATTACGAAGAGCGTCATGTCGTTCACGAACCATACGCTACTCGCAGAAGCGCTTGAGAAATGGCCGGTCGAGATGTACCAACGCCTTCTGCCGCGCGTGTATCAAATCATCGAAGAAATCAATCGACGTTTCTGTCGAGACGTACTCGTCAACTATCCGCACCTCGAATCCCATATGGGAGAGATTGCAATTGTGTCAAACGAACAGATCAATATGGCCAATCTCGCTGTCGTCGGTTCTCATTCAACGAACGGCGTAGCGCAAATTCATACGGATATTTTAAAACAGCGCGAGATGCGTTACTTATATGAGATGTTCCCGCTTCGCTTCAACAACAAGACGAACGGGATCACACACCGTCGCTGGCTCTTGAAGTCGAACCCGGGATTATCCGACGCCATTACGGAAGCAATCGGCCCGTCATGGATCGAACATCCGAACGACTTGGAAAAGTTGATGGATGTTTCGAAAGACCGGAGCTTCCAAGAAAAAGTCATGGACGTGAAGCAACAAAACAAATTGGACTTAGCGGCATACATTCAAGAAGAAACGGGAGAGACAGTGGACCCTCATTCCATCTTTGACGTACAAGTCAAACGCTTGCACGCCTATAAGCGACAATTGCTGAATGCCCTTCACATCCATGCGCTTTACTTGAAGATTCAAGCGGACCCGACGTTTACGATGGTGCCTCGCACGTTTATCTTTGGCGCCAAGGCGGCACCGGGATACTACTATGCGAAAGAGATCATTCGCTATATCAATGCCCTTGCCACGCTCATCAATAAGGACAAGCGGGCGAGTCAATTCATTAAAGTCATCTTCCTTGAAAACTATCGTGTCTCCATGGCCGAACGAATTTTCCCAGGGTCTGACTTGAGCGAACAAATCTCGACTGCGAGCTATGAAGCATCCGGTACCGGAAACATGAAATTCATGATGAACGGAGCCTTGACGATTGGAACGTTAGACGGGGCCAATATCGAAATTCGTGACGCCGTCGGTGATGATCACATCTTTATCTTTGGATTATCTCCGCAAGAAGTCATGAACTATAAGAAGTTCGGAGGCTATCATGCGGCAGAGATGTATCACGCACATCAGGAAATCAAAGATGTGGTCGATGGTCTTGTCAACGGAACGTTCGATAAAGTGGGCGAATATCAATTCCAATCCATCTTCGATTCTCTCCTCGTCTATAACGATGACTTCCTTGTCTTGAAAGACTTTGTCTCGTATATGCGGGCACAGCGACGAGTCGATGAGGTGTTCAGTGACCAATCACGTTGGGCTGAAAGCTCAATCGTCAATACGGCGAAGTCAGGAATCTTCTCGAGTGACCGTACCATCACGGAATATGCGAACGCGGTCTGGAATATCAAACCGACGAGCGTAAAATAAAAAGGATCCACCCTTAGGGGTGGACCTCGTTTTCTGGATAGCTGATCCAATCGGAATAGGATCCCGGATAGAGTCGGACATCATCTTTTCCGAGAGCATGAAGCGCCAAAATATTGACGCAGGCGGTCACACCGCTACCACAGTAAAAGATGGGGTTCTCGACGGGAAGAACATCTTTATACAGTTCTTTTAAGTCGTGGAAGTCTTCTAACGTCCCGAGTTCTGTGATGGCCTCGGCATAGGAGCAGAGCAATGCGTTCGGAATGTGACCTGCTTTTGAGTCGATTGGTTCATGTGACCCGTTGAAGCGATCTTCGGTTCGTGAATCATAGAGCGAGCCGCTCGCAGCAGCTTTCACTTCATCGAGTGTCGCAATCATATGGTCTTGGAAGTCTGGCGTATAGTCGCTTGTCGAATAGTGTGGAACGTCCGTAGTGGTCTCACCGCAATAAGTGATGCCAGATTGGATACCGCCTTCTAACACAACGACCCGTTCGTGACCGGCCCATTTGAAGAGCCACCATGCACGGGCTGCGAATGGGAAGCCGTCATCGTAAATGATGACCAAATCTTCTTTTTTCAAGCCGATGCGACGAAGTGTTGCCGTCCATGCTTCTTTCGAAGGGAGCGGATGACGTCCGCCGTGTTCGCCGAGCGGACCGGACAAGTCTTCCATCAAATCGAGAAAGACAGCGTTCGGAAGATGTCCCTTTCGGTAGACATATTTACCATAGGACGCGTCGTTTAGCGAATATCGGCAATCGATGAAACGAATCGAGTTCGTATGCACGATTTGTTTTAATTCTTGGGCACGCATTGTTGGAAACATTAATATCACCTCGAGGTTTCGTTACTCTCATCGTATACAAGATGGAAGCAATTGGCGAGTACTTCGATTGAATTTTTTGAGGGTGAAAGGGGAATGAATCATGACATGGCAACAAACGTATGACCGTTGGAATCAATTCGAAGGGCTCGAGCCGCATTTACGTGCGGAACTCGAAGAACTCGCAAAAGATGAGACCACATTAGAAGATGCATTTTATAAGACGCTCGAGTTTGGAACAGGCGGGATGCGTGGAGAAATCGGACCAGGTGCGAACCGGATGAACGTCTATACGATTCGAAAAGCGTCACAAGGATTTGCTGATTTTATCTCAGCATCAGGGGAAGAGGCGAAACGTCACGGCGTCGTCATCGCCCATGACTCACGTCATTTTTCGCCTGAGTTTGCGTTAGAGGCGGCGCGGACATTGGCGTCAAACGGAATCAAAACGTACTTGTTCCCAAGTTTGCGTGCCACACCTGAACTGTCGTTTGCCGTTCGTCATTTAAATGCGTTCGGTGGCATCGTGATCACGGCGAGCCACAACCCGCCGGAATATAATGGGTTCAAGGTATATGGGGCAGACGGGGGACAGCTGCCACCAGCGGAAGCAGATGAACTCGTGACGTATGTCAATGCGATTGAAGACGAGCTGAAAATTCAGATTGAAGATGAAGCGGCGCTCCGACAAACGGGGTTACTCCTCACCGTCGAGTCATCAGTCGATGAAGCCTATATGGAGGCACTCCAGTCAATTCGAATCCACCGTGACATACAGGACAGCCCCCTTCGGATTGTCTATTCGCCACTCCACGGGACGGGACGCCGTCCGGTCATGGAAGGGCTGAAGGCGTATGGATTTGAGCACGTGACCATCGTAGAAGAGCAGGCAGAGCCAGACGGTGCGTTCCCGACGGTCAGTTATCCGAACCCGGAAGAAAAGGCTGCATTTAAATTAGCAATGGAATACGGGGACCGGGTCGAGGCTGATTTGCTCATGGCGACGGACCCGGATGCGGACCGTGTCGGCTTAACCGTGCGCGGACGGGACGGGGAATGGTTCGTCTTGACCGGTAACCAAACGGGTGCGCTATTAATGGAATACATCCTGTCGCAAAAGAGTGAGACAGGTACGTTACCTTCGAATGGGTTTGTCGCTAAGACGATCGTCACGTCTGAACTCGGTGCCGCGATTGCAAAAGCGTACGGCGTACATCTCGAAAATACGTTGACTGGATTCAAGTTCATCGGTGAGAAGATCAAACAATATGAAGAATCAGGCGAATATGAATTCCTCTTTGGGTATGAAGAAAGCTACGGCTATTTGATTGGAGACTTCTGTCGTGATAAAGATGCCGTTCAGGCTTGTTTACTCGCAGCCGAGATGGCAGCTTATCATAAACAGCACGGTCGGACGCTTTATGATGCGTTACAGTCGATTTACGAGAAGTATGGATTCTACGAAGAGTCCTTGCAGTCGATGACGTTAAAAGGAAAAGCTGGTCTCGAGCAAATCGGACGGATGATGGAAGCATTCCGTGCCAATCCGCCAAAAGAAGTCGGTGGATATGAAGTCGTTCGTTTCGAAGACTATAAGAAACAAGTGGCGACCGACTTACAGTCCGGTAAATCGGAAACGATTGAATTGCCATCATCAAACGTCTTGAAATTCGTCTTTGCAGACGGTTCGTGGTTCTGTCTTCGCCCATCTGGAACCGAGCCGAAAATCAAGTTTTATTTCAGTGTGCATGCGGATCGTGCCGAGAAGACGACCGCCAAACGTGAAGCGATTGAAGCGGATGTTATGAAACAAGCGAAGGCGATTGATTGATGAAGAACATCACTCTAGAAATAGGGTGATGTTTTTTGTTTGACATGAAGACATCGCGCCAGTATGATGAGGATATTGTTTAAAACCGTGTAATCATATAAGGATTATAGGAAAGGCGGAATCATTATGAAAAAGACATTAACGAGCGTACTCGCAATCGGAGCTTCAGTCGGGCTTCTTGCAGCTTGCGGTAACGAAACAGACAGTGGAGCGGACGAAGCGGTCATCACAGTCGGAACAGAGGCGACATACCCACCATTCACGTACAAAGAAAAAGGTGAATTGATGGGATATGATATCGACGTCTTAAACGAAGCGGCAGAACGTGCCGGTTACAAAGTGGAATACGAAGCAATGGACTTCAAAGGACTTGTCCCAGCACTCGATGCTGAGCGTATCGATATGATTGCTAACCAAATGAGCATCACGCCTGAGCGTGAAGAGAAATATGCGTTCTCTGACCCGTATGCTGTGTCAGGAGCTCAAGTCATCGTTGGTTCAGACAACAATGACATCCAAGGCATTGACGACCTCGATGGAAAAGTAGTCGGATCGACACAAGGTTCGGTCTATGCGCAAATGGCTGAAGAAGCTGGCGCTGAAGTCAAGTTTTATAAAGGGGCGAACCAAGTCCTTCAAGACCTCGAAGTGGGTCGTTTGGACGCGGCCCTCAACGACCGTCTCTTCATCTTGACGGAACTCGAAAAAACAGGCTATGACGTCAAAGCAGTCGGTGACATCTTCAATACAAGTGAAGCTGGATTCATGACACGTCAAGATAGCGACGTGCTAGACAAGTTGAACGATGCGCTCGCAGAGATGAAAGAAGACGGCACGATGAAAGAAATCGGTGAGAAGTACTTCGGTGAGGATATCAGTCAATGAATGAACTGATCACGACCGTCATAGATAACCGCTCGGTCTATCTTGAAGCCGTCCAGCTCACGTTGATCGCCAGTGTCCTGTCGATTCTTCTCGCCTTGGCGCTCGGTCTGATCATCGCTTTACTTCATAGTAGTCCGATTAAAATCGTACGGTTGTTCACACGGACGTACATTTCGTTCTTCCGTGGAACACCGCTCTTACTTCAGTTGCTGATCTTGTATGTCGGGCTCACCGGGTTCGTTCAACTCAGTGGGATGCAGGCGCTCATCTTTGGATTAGGCTTCCACTTCGCTGCCTATATCTCAGAGGCTTTCCGAGCAGCCATCAACTCGGTCGACAAAGGACAAGTGGAGGCGAGTGTCGCGCTCGGTATTCCGAAAATGAAACGCTTCAAAGACATCATTTTCCCGCAGGCGCTCTCACGTGCCATCCCACCTGTCTCGAACTCGGTCATCGACATCATCAAGTCAACGTCACTCGGTTCGGTCATCGCGGTTCAGGAGTTAACGTACGTGTCTGACCAAATTGCGGCAACGACATATTTAGTCATGCCGTTACTCTTGTTCTCAGCGTCGATTTACTGGATTTTATCGACCTTGATCCAAGCCGGTCAACACAAACTCGAACGGCGTTACGCGATTCGATAAGAAAAACCTCGATTCAGACGAATCGAGGTTTTTTGTATACCTTAACGGATGACTGCTTCAGTTTCTCCGTCGAAGAAGTGTGCTTTTGTCATATCGAGTGCGAGTTCAACATCGTCACCCATGTGGATGTTTGAGCGACCGTCAACGCGGGCTGTGAACTGTTGTCCACCGAGTTCAGCGTAGAGGTAAGACTCAGAACCCATGAGCTCAGCGACGTCGATGTGCGCTTTGAACGTGTGTGTCGTTGGTGAGTCGATGTAGATTGGCTCATCGTGGATTGATTCCGGACGAATTCCGAGGACGAGCTCTTTTCCGACATAGCCACGATCACGAAGCGTCTTCATTTTTCCTTCTGGTACGTTGACTTCTTCACCGTTCGTGATGAATTTGCCTTCTGCGAGTGTACCGCGGAAGAAGTTCATCGATGGTGAACCGATGAAGCCGGCGACGAAGATGTTGTCTGGATGATCATATACTTCTTTCGGCGAACCGACTTGTTGAATGATTCCGTCTTTCAAGATGACGATCCGTGTAGCGAGTGTCATCGCTTCCGTTTGGTCATGGGTAACGTAAATCGTCGTTGTGTCCAAGCGGTTGTGGAGTTGAATGATCTCTTTACGCATTTGTACACGGAGTTTCGCATCCAAGTTTGAGAGTGGCTCATCCATCAAGAAGACTTTTGCGTCACGGACGATTGCACGACCGATGGCAACACGCTGACGTTGTCCACCTGACAGCGCTTTTGGTTTACGCTCGAGGTATTCTTCCAAACCGAGAATGCGGGCAGCGTCTTTTACGCGACGATCGATCTCGTCTTTCGGGAACTTACGGAGCTTCAACCCGAACGCCATGTTGTCGTAGACGCTCATATGCGGATAAAGTGCGTAGTTTTGGAAGACCATGGCGATATCACGATCTTTAGGAGCGACATCGTTCATTCGTTTCCCGTCAATGATAAAGTCACCGTTTGAAATCTCTTCAAGTCCTGCGATCATACGAAGTGTCGTCGATTTTCCGCAACCAGACGGTCCGACGAAGACGATGAACTCACGGTCTTTGATATGCAAGTTGAAATCGCTGACGGCTTTTACGCCACCATCGTAAATTTTATCAATGTGTTCTAAACGAATTTCTGCCATGTCGTTAGCCTCCTAAAGAATCTATGTGTATATAATAGCGCTTACAAGAACGATTATATGATGAAACCGCTTGCATTGAATATGGACAAGTTGCACAAAAACCGTCAATCGGATTTGTGCAACATGACCATGAGTTGAAGAAGGCTAGCGTCATAGAACGTTCGAGCATCGTAACCCGTCGTCTCAAATAGGCGATCGAGCCGATAATTTAGCGTGTTTCGATGCATGAACAGTGCTTTGGCGGTATGCGAGACATTCAACGAGTGACGAAACAACGCCTCTAATAATTCGATCGTCGATAAATCGAGCATTTGCATTAACGGGGCAGTGATATGCATCCGTTCTTTTAAGTCCTGCTGTTGTAGTAAATAATGGTATAATAATTGACTAGCAGGGTAAGTTTTAGTAGACATACGTGCGTATGGCATGAGTAATTGATGTTGACGATACACATGGGCGAGCGAGCCTTGCGGACGTTCGCTATAGATTGCATGTGCCTCGATAAAACAGTCACTCGCGATGGCGCGCAATACGTCCTCAAACTCCTGAAGATCGACGAATGGATTTTGTTCAATCAGCTCGATATGTCGTGTCGACATCAAGATGACCTCGGCATGCGGCATAAAGTCACGGACGATATTGACGAAGGATTCGAACGCTTCTTCTTCCGCTTCTTGGAAAGAAAGAGAGATGAGCCGAAACGGTTGCTCAAAACGAAACGTCTCATCTTGAAGGGTTGCTTGCCATTTTCGCTGATGGGGATCAGATTGAAGGATTGGCGTCGCCCACAGCGCCAACAGCTTTTGTTCGCGTTCGCTCAGTTCGAACGCGGGGAGTCCGAATAGGGTACCATCTTGCGTCTCGAACCAATCAAGGTCACCAGATGCATCTTCCGACCGATGGACAGCAGTCGGAAAAATCGATTTAATACGATCAAACGTATTCAATACTATCACCTCAACAACAATGTATCATATTTCAGATCGGAGGCTTGCAGTTTGGACGGGTTATTAAAGATTTTACTCATGATATTGATCGGGGCGACCATCGGGGGCGTGACCAACTTTCTCGCCATCAAGATGTTGTTCCGACCACACGAACCGAAATACATCGGTTCATTCCGGATTCCTTTTACACCAGGACTTATTCCGAAACGTCGAGATGAACTGGCATCTAGTTTAGGGAAGACGGTCGTCAAACATTTATTGACACCAGAGGGTATGCGGAAGCGATTGCTAGATGACCAAGTGACGACGCATATTACGCACTTTGCGCAACAAGAGGTCCAGACGATGTTACGCTCGGATAAGACGGTTCGCGAGCTATTGGAACCCCTCTATCCGAACGCAGAGGCACGATTCCTCACGCTAGCAGATGAAAAACTACGTGACGAGCTATCGAACGTCATGGCTGAAGTGAAAGAACGAAAGCTGTTTGAGTTACTTGGAGAAGAAGGGATGGACCGTGTACGAGTGGTCATTCCTGAAGTCGTAGAGGCGCTTCTCGTCAAATCAGAGGAATATTTCTATTCTCCTGAAGGTGAGGCGCAACTTCGTCACATGGTTGACTCGTTCGTCCAGCGTCGTCTCGGATTTATCGCAGGGTTCATTCAAAACATGAACTTTGTCGAGATGGTTCGACCTGAAATCGTCAACATCTTACGTGGTCAATCGACCCGTGACGGAATGACGACGATGATTACGCGTGAATTTGAGCGATTCAGTGAGAAGACGGTCGATACACTGATCGATGACCGACTCGAAGCACGACTCATCGATGGCATCACAGACCAAGTCGTATCTCGTTTGCCAATCGGACAATTATTGGATCGTCCGGTCTCGTCGTATACACAGTCCGTCGAATCCCGCATTGTCGACGAACTCGTTCCACAAGGTGTCACGCTTGTCATTGAGCGCTTCACGAATCAAATGGAGACGATCATGGACCGATTGAAGATTGATAAGATTGTGCAAGAGCAGGTCCAATCACTCGACACGTCGTACCTCGAAGAGATCGTCTTATCGATCTCGAAACGAGAGTTCCGGGCAATAACATGGCTTGGTGCGCTGTTAGGTGGTATGATTGGGTTGATTCAAGGGTTGATTGCCATCTTGTGATGGCTTAACCCTAATAGCATTTAGGAGGACGTTACATGTCACAAACAAACTTGTACGACCAAGCTTACCAATTGGAGAAAGCACTTCGCGATTCTGAAGAGTTCACAACACTCTCTTCTTTATACGATCGTGTCAATGCGGATGCGGAAGCGAACCAGTTGTTCGCTGACTTCCGTAACATCCAAATGACGCTTCAACAAAAGCAGATGCAAGGAGAGGAAATCTCTGAGCAGGAAATGATGGATGCACAAACGAAAATGATGAACGTTCAACAGAACGAATTGATCATGGAGCTCATGCAAGAAGAGCAACGCATGCACCAACTCGTCACAGAAGTGACGAAAATCATCATGAAACCACTCGAGGAGCTTTATGCCCCGATGGTGAACGAAAACGAAGTTCAATAACAAATGATGTGCGGATGGCTTTAGAGCCATCCGTTTTTTTGTTGATGAGATTGTCACACGCTTTAAGTAAGCGCTTACATAAAGTGGGTTATAATGAAATTGTGACAATAGCGAAAGGGTGAATCAGCATGATCACGGTGATAATCCTTTTAGGGATGATTTTCTTTTTCATAGCAGGATGGTTACGGGCGGACTTAGTGGCATTGATTGGACTCGTTTGCCTCGTGCTCACACAACAATTGACCCCAGGTGAGGCGATGGCTGGTTTCTCCAATCCGGTCGTCTTGATGATTGCTGGACTGTTCGTGGTCGGAGCGGGATTGTTTCATTCTGGTCTGGCGGAACGGTTGGCTTCTTTGCTTGTTCCATACGCGGGAGGGAATGCGACGCGTTTATTCTATCTGTTTATGTTGACGGTGACGCTCTTGTCGAGTGTCATGTCCAATACGGGTACCGTCGCCTTGCTCATTCCCGTTGTGATGGTAATGGCACGAAAAATCCAACAGTCTACGGATTCTTATCTCATGCCACTCGCCTTTTTTTCTAGCATCGGTGGAACGATGACACTGATTGGGACTCCTCCCAATCTCGTTGCGGCAGAAGCGCTCCGTGGCCTCGTGGATGAACCGCTCGGATTCTTTTCATTGTTTCCAATTGGTCTGGTCGTTATGGTGATCGGACTGATCTATTTCCGGCTAATCGGGAACCGATTACTCGATCAAGGTGGGGCGAAACAGTGGTCGAAAACGGAGGTGAGTGAGCCATTGCGTCCAAACGTCTATGTGATGTCGATTGCAAAGAGTCATCCGTTAATTGGGAAACAGTTACGTGACCTTCCATGGTCTCATGAAGGGGTTATAGTCTTGAAGGAACGAGTTCATGGACGACACCATCATGAGACGGCTCATGCGGACACCGTACTACGTCCGGGGGAATTACTTGTCAGCGGCGAGGAACGGCACGTTCGGAACTTTTCCGAAAAAGAACAGATTCCATTTGAACCGATTGAGGCCACCCGTGTAGATGATCAAACCGGAGGGGTTCTCCTGTTCACGGTCCCAGGGGTGAGTCGACTAATCGGGAAGCGGATCAGTGAGAGTCAGTTACGTAATCAGTTTCATGTCAATGTCTTAAAAGTCATCCGACCACAAGAAGAGATTGCACACGTGCGATTGAAAGACACCCCACTGAAACAAGGGGACATGTTGATGGTACAAGGGACATGGGATGATTTAGAGCGGATGGAACGAGAGACACATGACCTGTTATCAAATGAACGGGTGACCGAGGTGGCCAATCGAGTCGTATCCGGGCGTCATCAGCTCGCAGCAGGCATCATCATGCTCACGTTGTTGCTCCTGTTCATGTTCGAATGGGTCGACCCGACCGTTGCCGTATGGATGGCTGCGCTAGCGATGGTGTTGAGTGGAGCTGTCCGACAGATGGACGTCGCCTATCAATCCATTCAATGGTCCTCGCTCGTCTTGATTGCGGCCATGATCCCGGTAGGTACAGCGCTTGAAAAGGCGGGAATCATGGCATGGGTCGTTGCATGGATTGAAAGGACGTTTGCCGACTTTGGTCCCACTTGGGTACTCGTCGTCTTATTCGTCTCCACCATGATTCTTAGTCAAATCATCTCGAATACAGCGACCGCTATTTTGTTCGTCCCCCTTGCGATTGCACTCGCCGAATCGATGTCTGTCAGTCCGGTTCCATTCGTCGTTGCGGTCGCCATCTCGGCGTCACTCGCTTTTATGACCCCATTCGGATCTCCGACAAATGCGATGGTCTTTAGTATCGGTAACTATCGATTTATGGATTTTGTCAAAGTCGGTGTGCCGTTGCAACTCATCACGGGCATTATAGGAATTCTGATGATTCTCATCCTTTTCCCATTTTGAATAGGAGGTTTGGGGACGAGTATCGAAAATAGAGGAATCAGCAGATGAAAGGGGGGACGATGATGAAAAAATGGATGATTGTATTCTTCTGCCTGTTTCTTGTTGCGTGTGGGAAAGAGATGGAAACTGAATCAGAACCGGAGATGACGGAGAACGGGCAGGTGGCCGAAGCGTATCTCGAGGAACAACAGTACCCGATTGTCTCTTATGAAGGCGAGCATACGAGTACCTTGACTTTAGAGGAACTGGCAGAGGATCGTGAACGGAACGTTTGGGGACTACAACCGGTATCACCGGATGAATACGTGGGTAAGACCATCTACTACGAAAACTTTACGGTGAAAGATCACCCGATTGGTGAGCAATCTCCCGCAGGACAGACTGCTGTCTCGGTAATGATTGTGGATGGAAAGGTCATCGGCGGGACATCATTCCCCGTGACAGACGGATCAGGTTCAGGGAACGGATATAGTTTGAGCGGAGAATCGCTTGAAGATATTCACCCCGATCTTCAAGAATGGCAGGATGCGTGGAATAAAAAATATGGTGAATGAAAAGTAGACCAAGACAATCATTGTCCTGGTCTACTTTTGTTAAGATGCCGTCCCTTTCAGTTTCCCCGGTAATTTGCAACGCTCGAAGTAGATGAGTTGCCCCCGTCGGACGATACGCGCCCCTTTATGCTCATGTCCAGCAGCACGAAGCATGTCGAGCCCTTTTTGTTTGGCCGACTGATCGTCGCTCGCTTCGAACATTTCATTCAATACGAGCGTGCCATCATTTTCAAATCCTGTCACCGTGTATGTTTCCATTCACACGACCCCCTTTTCTTCATTTTAATGAATGGTCATTCATTCTTCAAGAGAAGGTTTTGTCAGTTCGTCGAATGTCAGCTGTCGTGTCGATTCAGTTCGGGGAATCAAATCGGATACGGTCAGTCCGATCAAACGGACGGGCTCGGTGACGTTCATCTCGTCGAAAAGACGTCTGGCAAGTCGTCTAATCTCATCATGGTCATGCGTCGGGTGGTTTAATTTGATTTGATGACTCCGAGCCTGAAACTCGCTCGTCTTTATTTTGATGGTGACCGTTTGACAGCTCAAGTCGCGGCGATCGAGCTGACGCAATACGTCCTCCATCTCCGGAATGACCTGTTCGAACACTTCTTCCGGGTCATCGATATCAAATGCGAACGTCGTTTCCGATCCAATCGACTTACGCTCCCGCGTGGCCACGACAGGACGCGTATCGCGTCCATGTGCCAGTTCATACAGTTGTTGCCCACGATCGTGTCCAAAGATGCCTTTCAGTTGCTCGGGACGAGTTTGTTGAAGGTCACCAATCGTATGGTAGCCACTTTTATAAAGTGTTTGAGCGGTCACTTTTCCGACGCCATGCATGGATTCGATGGAGAGGGGAGCCAGAAAGGTTGCCACTTCATTAAGCGGGACGACGGTGAGTCCATTTGGTTTCTCAAATCCTGAAGCGATTTTCGCGACAAACTTTGACGGTGCGACTCCGGCAGACGCGGTGAGACCGGTGCGACGCTTAATCTCGCCTAATATATACCGGGCGATAAAGGGTCCAGATGTGCTCAATAACGAATTCTCCGTCACATCGAGGTAAGCCTCATCGAGCGAGAGTGGTTCGACGAGCGGTGTGACGGACTTAAAAATCTCCATCACTTGTGCGCTGACTTGTCGATAGGCCTGAAACCGTGGTTTGACAAACGTCGCATGGGGACACAAGGCAAAAGCGCGACGTGATGACATCGCGCTGTGTACGCCGTATTTCCTCGCCTCATAGGAACATGTCGCGACGACCCCGCGGCTGTGGGGAGGACCTCCGACGATGACGGGCTTTCCTCGTAAGTTAGGACGATCACGCTGTTCGACAGAGGCATAAAATGCGTCCATGTCCACATGAATGATGAGTCGTTCCATAACATCACCTTTCTTGTGTGAATCACTTTTCTTTCATTATACCGAACTTTTGTTCGTTTTTTGAGTTTTTTGTTTTGACCGATGTTTCGGTGAAGTCGTCTGATTCGGAAACTGTAGCAATGACCCGATCCAATTCTTCCGTTTCAGCCACACTTGGATGATGAGCGTGAAGAGAAGAATCATGAGCCAGGCGAACCCATATCCAAGCGGCCATTCCAGTTCAGGCATATTTTTAAAGTTCATTCCCCAAACCGCACCGAATGCAACGACGGGAGTCGTCAGCGCGGTGAAGACGGTTAGTGCCTTCATGATTTCGTTCCCTCGAAAGTTCGACAGGGTGGAGGCGAGATCTGTCATCGCAATCACGTCTTCTTGATAATGATTGATGAGTGTCAGCAATCGACTGACTCGATAATCGGCAAGTTGATACGATTTTAACTGCTGCAAATCGATCGTTAAAAAAGCTTCTCGTCCCGCCATGACAAGCTCCTTATATGGAGTGACCGTATCCGACCACCGTTCAATCTCACTGCGAAGACCAAAAATCTCATTCATGAACGTAGCGGGAACTTGTCCCGTCATTTCACGTTGAGCTGCCATCAAACGTTCTTCAAACTCATCGATACCGTGAAAGTAGTTGTTCATCCGTTCGGCAAGCAACTCATAAAACGCCTCGATTGGAGAATCGCATTGTTTGGCGAAAACGGACTCATGGTGCAAATCACCAAAGCCGATTGTCCATAAAAAATCAGGTCCAATGAAGTAATGTCCAATTTTTTGTGGTTCCCGTTCTAACTGTTCATAGTCGAGTGTGAGTGAACCATACATATATCCATTCTCGACGACAATCTTCGTCACATTTGAGGTCGTCAATTGTTCAAGCCAATACGTATAGGCTTGAGCATATAGCTGATCAACATGAATATAATCTTCCGGTCGTGTATACCAATCCCATTCCATCATCCATTCCTCCAATTCACTATATTGATAGTATTCCCAAATTGTCAGGAATGTTGGCATCTGTCTCAAACTTTCGTTAAGATGAAGGTACTGAACAAGAGAGAGGTGCTTTCATTGACGACAAAAATCGGTCAGCTCAAAGTGGGCGACACGCTAGACCAATATGTCATGATCAAACAATCGTATAAGGGACTTGCCGGGAACGGGAAACCTTATTTAACATTAATCCTTTGCGACGAGAGTGGTGAAATCGAAACGAAATTATGGGATAGTGCCGATACCGAGAAGTATGCGACGAAAAAAATCGTCCATGCGGCCGGGGAAGTGATGGACTATCGCGGGCGCACCCAGTTGAAACTAAAACAAATTTCAATCATCGAGCAGGAAATAGACATCGCACCGTACGTCCGATCGGCTCCGATTCCGAAGTCAGAGCTCGAGACGACGATTCGTGGATTCATAACGTCACTTCAACACGATGAGATTCGCCGTCTTGTCGAGGAAGTCGTCAATCGTCATGAAGAGGCATACTTTACGTATCCGGCTGCCGTTCGACATCATCACGCGGTCTATTCGGGACTGGCATTTCATGTGATGTCGATGTTGAAGCTCGCGGATACGATGTGTGAACTGTATCCATCCTTGAATCGTGATCTTTTGATTGCGGGTGTGATTTTGCATGATTTGGCGAAAGTCATCGAATTGTCTGATGCGATTACGCCAGAATACACACTCGAAGGAAAATTACTCGGTCATTTGTCACTTATGGCATCGGAACTTGAAGTTGTGTCACGGGAACTTGGAACGGACCGCGAAGTGACGACCTTGTTGCAACATCTCGTCTTAAGCCATCACGGGAAGCCGGAATGGGGATCTGCGAATGCGCCACAATTACCTGAAGCGGAGATGTTATTCTTCATTGATAATATTGATGCGCGCATGAACATGTTTGAGAAAGCGTATGAAGGGGTCGAGCCGGGGACATTCACGGAGCGTGTCATGGCACTCGATAACCGTGCCTTCTATCGCCCGAATCTATAATAGATGATCAACGAAAAAGGGGTACTCCATTGCTGGAGTGCCCCTTTGTGATTACTGTTCAGTTGATTCTGCTGCAGGTTCTTCTGAAGATTCGTCTGCGTTTTTAATCGCTTCTTTAACAGCGTCAAATTGTTGTTCTGCTTTTGCATCTTTTACGTCAACGTTGTATTTTTCAATCAACTCAGCGTAAATTTTGTTCGCATCGACAGAAGCTGATTTTTCAGCTGCCAATTCTTCACGAATACGATCTTTCTCGTCTTCGAGTTTCAAGTCTTTCTCTTTACGGTCTGTCACTTTGATGACATGGAAACCGAACTGAGATTGAACCGGTTCAGAGATTTTACCAACGACATCTTCTTTGAATGCGTACTCTTCGAATTCAGGTACCATCTTACCAGCAGAGAAGAAACCGAGTTCTCCACCTTGTTCTCCTGAACCAGTATCCGTTGATTTTTCTTTCGCAAGTTCAGCGAAGTCTGCACCGTCATTCAACTCTTTGATGATGTCTTGTGCCTCTTCTTCAGTTTCAACGAGGATGTGGCTAGCTTCCACTTCCACGTTCTCTTTTGCGAATTGTGCTTCGATTTCTTCATCGGTCACATCGACAAGTTTCGATTTCGCAGCGTCAACGAGCATCTGTCCGCGAAGCGCTTCTTTAAACTCTTCCGTACCGCTCATACCGGCTTGTTGAATCGCTTGTTCGAACTCTTCTTCTGAGTTGAACTGTTCTTCTGTCTTGCTGAACTCTTCATCTACTTTTTCTTGGTCGACTTGGTCACCGTATTCTTTTTCAAGAAGTGCATTCATCGTCTCTTGGAATGCGAGTTGTGGCACCATGCGATCATAGCTCATATCCGCGATTTCACCGCGTGTGATTTCGCCACCTTTGTATGTGACGACTGCTGAATTATCTGACTCTCCGCCGCCTGCGTTCGTTGCCGCATACGTACCGCCAGCACCGATAATGAGTGCGATTGCAGATGCACCGACGAGTGCGCCAGTTGAGAATTTTTTATCTTGCTTTTTTGGTTCGTTCGTCATTCCGTTTGACATGTATTCCACCCCTAATAATTCTTTAAAGTTTCTAAGTCCGACTATATCACATTTTCCTAATCATGACAGCTGTTCTCTTGTCTGTACAGTATCATAGCACACAATCCTGTCGTATAATGATGAAATAGAATGTGAAATGATGGGGTGAGGGAAGTGTCACTAGAGGAGAAGGTCGAGCATTTAGCCTATCAGATGAAGATCTTACTCGAGATTGTCGATTGGACAGACCGTCCGTTCGAATATGAGGTGATTCGAGCGAATTTGACGAAACAAGAAGTCGAGTCATTTTATCAATTGCTTGAGGAGATTCGGGCACAGCAAAACGAGCAATTGCGCTACGGATACACGTCCATAGAACCATTGCTCGTCCATTTTGCAGGTATGTTAGATGTGAGACTTGACGTCAAAACGATTCTTGAGGCATGTGTCCGACAAGGAATCGAGTTAGACGTCACAGAACCACTTTATCGGCAGGTCAGGCTTCTTGACTGAGTTCATCCTCATCAGGGCGTCTGCCTGCCTCTTCTGTGATCATTTTTGACGTTTCCGCAAAGATATCCATAAAGTTATCCCCGTACAAGCGACGCACGATAGCCGTCATATCTGTTAAGTCAGGGAACTTTCCATACAGTTCTTGGAGCGGAAGGGAAGCACGGAATACACCGTTCCCCTCTGGGTCGAAGGCGTGAATCGTTTCGAGTAATAACGATTCGCCTTCAGGTGTCAATTGAACGTACGTGTTTCGTTTGTCCGTCTCTTTTTTAGAAAACGTAAGTAATCCACGATCTTCTAACTTCTTCGAGAAGTTGAAAGCAGTCGAGACGTGCATGACGCCATATTTCGCAATTTCTGAAATCGATGCACCGCCTAAAGCGTGGGCAATCCATAAGATATGATGTTCATTGATATTCAAGTCGAACGGTTTGATCCAGTTTTGCCAGTCTTTTTCGACGGTTTTCCACAAAGCTTTACTCAATTGAATGATTTTGTGGCTATAGAGCATGGCCTCAGGGCCAGTGAATTCTTTTTCGTGTTCCATCTCGATCCATCCTTTCCGGATAAAAAGTCAAATGTAATCGACGGACGATGACCTCAAACACTCACTGTGTTTGATTGACGGTTTTGTCAGTCATAGCAGACTGTACGTTCGAGAGTTCCTGAAGGTTCCCTTGGATGCGCTCGACTGAAGGCTGAATGTCTTGTTGATAGCGTTCGACTTCGGCTTTCACTTGGTCAGTCAATTCTTTTCCTTGCAGTTTTCCTGCGGCGGCAACCTGCGATGCATGTTTCGCCACATTCCCAAATTGTTCTTTTAGCGTAGTGATTGTGGATGCTCGATGTTGTTGAGCAGCGGCATCATTTGCAGTTCCTCGCGCCAATTTCTTCACTGTGGCGACTCCTAAAAATGCTAAAACAAAGCCGAAAGCAATCCAATCTCGACGTTGGCGACTCGACAATTCATTCCCCTCCTCAAGCTCGGATAATCAGAATTACATTCTTTTCATATTATTTTACCAAAAAAGAGTGATTAAAAACCTATATCGCAAATAAAATTTTTCAGAACATTCATTTTTGACCGAAAAATCATTTTATTTTAAAATACAGGTAAAGGAAGGTGATCCTCAGTGGAGAAAGCGAAGCGTTGGGTAGATGACATGCTTGACCTGTATCTCGCTGCGAAACGACTGGGAGATGACACTTGGGCCGAATCCATTATGAATACACTAGAGGCGGGATACGAGGCGTCGAAGCAAACGGAACAGGCACGTGAAGAATCGATGCGAGAAAAGCGGATGCTTGAAATAGATGCCCGTCTAACGAAATTACGAAAAGAATTTGAACAAGCGACATCTGTCAAGACGCGTCAACAGCTATACGAAGTGGCAATCAAGCTTCAGGTCGAGCGGGCGCAACTAGAAGAGGAACGAAAACGGCATCGTGACTCAATTAATCAATCATAAAAGAGACCCGTCGATGACGGGTCTCTGTCTGTTTATACGTGGGCATGAATGTTCGATGCAAGGGTAGTGAGTTCTTCTGACGTGAAGGCGTCATTTTGCGTGATCCACTTCGCACCAAATCCATCCTCGTGTCCAAAGCGCGGAATCAAATGGATATGGAAGTGGTACACCGTTTGTCCGGCAACTTCTTCGGCATTCGATAAGACGTTCATTCCGATGGCACCCGTTTCACGTTGAATCGCTTTGGCGATGGTCGGGACGCGTTTAAAGACATCTGCCGCCACGTCTTCCGGCAATTCATATACGTTTTTCGCATGATGTTTTGGGATGACGAGCGTGTGTCCTTTCGTCACTTGAGAAAGGTCGAGGAAAGCGACGACCGCTTCGTCTTCATATACCCGATAGGATGGGATTTCTTGTTTTGCAATTTTACAAAAGATACAGGTCGGATCTGTATGCATCTTCATTCCTCCATTCTTAAATGTCGTTTCTGTTCCATCATAACACGGAAGTTCGGGCGCAAGAACGATAGGAAGCGAGATGGATTCCTTCTATAATGAAGATAAGTGAGCGCAAAGGAGGTGAGCACATGCCTTATACGAGAAGTAGAAAAAAAGAGCGGAGTCCGAAAGTCTTTCTTTTGATCTCTAGTTTCACGATTCTAGTTGGAGCCATTGTTTTCTATATATATGCATACAAGCCGGCGGCAGAACAAGATAAAATTCACGTCGCATTCAAAGAGGCCTTATTAGAAGAAGAGCGTACCTTTTTTGAGGAGAAAGTCGAATATCTTGGAGAACCTTTATCGAGAGCGGAGGCTCTACGATTCATGGGGTGGTTGAACGATGAAAAGTCCATTCGAGGAGAGGCTATCGCAGAAGTTGCGAAAGACCGAGCCAACCGAACGTCGGGTATGGAGGCGGACGGATTATTTCGTTTGATCGACACGGGGGAAGGACGGTATGGCTTTTCTGACTATCGAATTGAACTACTCCCACAACGGATTGATGTGACCTCGGATGTACCATTGACGAATATTTGGATTGATGGACAACAGGTAGGACGGATTGATGAAGCCGATGATACGTTATCGTTTGAACAGATGCCGGGACAATATGATGTCAAAGCGGTAGCGGTGACAAATGGAGAGACGGTCACGGAAACCGAAACGATTCAATTGATATCTTCTAAATCCATTGAGTATGCCCTTATGCCTGAATCGAACGAAGCCATTGCCGGACAATTTGATTTGAAGCGGGCTGAGTTGATTGAAATTGAAGTGGAGGCTCAAACGGGTCACTCACTCGAAACGGTCGATTCTTTAATTGGGCAGTCGAGTCAGCAAGTTCAAGAAACGCTTGGTGAACCGGCTGGAAAGCGTGAAGGAAAATGGGACTATGAGCGATTGGCTGTCACGTTTAAAGATGAGGAAGTGGAATCGATTCGGGTCGACCTCGATAAACGACCGGATGATTTGATTGCCCTCCTCGGTGAACCGAAAGCGAAGTCGGAACACCCACTCGGAACAGAGTGGGATTACGGTCAATCGTTCTTCGAATCATTCTTTACGTTCTTTGGTCTTGAGACCGAGAAACAGTTTATCGAAAAGAACCAGGCAATGTATTTACTGATCCAATGAAAAAAGAGGGACATTCCACAATGGAAGCCCCTCCGATACATAATCTTATTTTTTACGCATTGATTTCATAACGAACGATACAATCAAGATTAGGATAATCGCACCGATAAGAGCCGGGATAATCGCGATATCCGCAACGATTGGTCCGAAGTTACCAAAGATAAGTCCACCCAACCATGCACCGATAATCCCCGCGATGATGTTACCAATGATTCCACCTGGTACGTCCTTACCTAAAATTAATCCTGCTAACCAACCGATGATACCCCCGATAATCAAATAAAGAATAAACCCCATCATTCATTTCTCCTTCCTCTTTTTGCCCATTGTTCTTTACAACGATTTTGTGGAACAATGGAAGTATTGATGTTTATTTTAAAATGCCTTACAGTTCAGATTATTCCCATGTGACAACATTTAAAACATATACCACGAAAAAAAGATGAAAATGAAAGGTGTGGTTTTCATGCTGCACGTCGATCGATTGAACGGCGGATATCTCGGTAAACAAGTTTTGTATGACATTTCGTTTGAAGTAAAAAAAGGGGAGCTCGTTGGTTTGATAGGGCTAAACGGAGCTGGAAAATCGACGACAATCAAACACATTTTGGGGTTATTGTCACCCCTCTCCGGAAACATCGAAATTGATGGTGAGACATTAAATTCTTCTGAAAAGAACTATCGTAAAAAAGTAAGTTACATACCGGAAACACCGATATTGTATGAGACGCTAACCTTGCAAGAACATATTGAATTGATGGGGAAGGCATACGATGTGAATCCGGACGAGTTGGCTGCGCGTACGAAACGTTTGGCGAAAGAGATGCGAATGGAAAAACAACTCGCCTGGTTCCCTTCCGTCTTTTCAAAAGGGATGCGTCAAAAAGCGATGATCTTGTGTGCGCTCGTGACGAAAACGCCGCTCTTGATTGTTGATGAACCATTTGTCGGTCTCGACCCACTAGCCATTCGTCAATTGCTTCAGTTGTTTGATGAATATAAACAAGACTGTGCGATTTTAATGTCCACCCATATCCTCGAAACGGCAGAGCGGCACTGCGACCGATTCGTCTTCCTCCATCAAGGAGTCGTCATCGCAAGCGGAACAGCGGCGGAGTTACGTGACGTGTATCGATTGTCGCCTGATGCGACACTTGATGACATATATGTAGAAGCAATTGCGTCGGAGGAACGGTCGTCATGAATCGATTTACAGCAAGGCTCGGGACCTGGATGGAAGAGGTCGTTAAGTACAGTCGCTACGTTGCAAACGGGGGACTGCTGTTCACGCTCTATTTCACCTTGATTTACGGGGCGTTCGTCTACAATAGCTTCTTAGAACGAATCGATGGGACATTCCCCGGGACGTGGATTGCTGCGGCGGTCCTTTTAATCATGCCGCTCGGTCATCGCCCGCGAACATTCGTCCAGGAGGCGGATCAAGTGTTTTTACTTCCAGAGTTAGGAGATATTCGTTCCTATATGATCGGGGTGCGTTTATTTAATCTTGTTTTTGCTGCACTACGTGGATTGCTCGTCCTGCTCGTTTTACTTCCGCTCCTCGTACGGACAGAGAGTTATTCGAGTATTGAAGTGTTATCTTTCGTCGTGACGATGGTCATGTTGTCAGCTGCAGGTCGGTTGGCAAAAGTGGAAGGAGTGCGCGAATGGACAATCCTGCCGTTTGCACTTGGAAGTGGTGTCTTGTTATTGATGAATTGGACACAGTGGGCATGGATCCCCGCATTCGCTCCCTTCATTCTCTTGCATCTGAAGCGTAATGAGCGGATTCCGCTTCTCCATTGGTCGTCACTCGAAGAGAAGAGTCGGGCACAATTTGAACGGGTGATCAGCTGGTTCGTCGATTTGCCGACCTTGAAAGAAGAGGTTCGAGAGCGCCGGCTATTGACTCGGCTTCTAGAAAATCGGGTCCTACGGCGCGTGGACGCTTCACGTTACGTGTACGGACTTCGTATTCTCCGTTCGAACGACTCACTTGATTTAATTCTACGTTTGACCGTAGTGGCGCTCATTGTCATGTGGATGTCGGGAGGATGGTACGTCGGCTTGGTTACGCCACTCTTTGTAGGCTTGACCGCGTTACAGCTCGTTCCTTTATTTAAACGGTTAGAAGCGATTTCCATCGTTTCTTGGCTACCGATTACACGCGATGAGCGAATCGCAGGGTATTCGTGGTGGGCGATGCGACTGCTCGTCATCCAGTCCGTCGCTCTAGTGATTGCATCTGTCGCTTTCGGTGCCACATGGGATGCGGCGGTCGGGTTGGTCTTGTCTATCTTGGTCACACGCTATTACTTAAGTCGATTAAAATAAAAAGAAGGACATCCTGTGCGGGATGTCCTTCTCACGTGATTAGATTATTTTTTAGGTGACATGACGGATACGCTCGAACCGAGAATCTTCGGGAGGCGTCCTGGTTTCTCAGTTGTTTCTTCGACTTCACCGTATGCTGATACACCATGTTCTGCGATGTCGAGGCCGACATCTTCTTGTTCTTCTGTGACACGGAGTCCGATTGTGACGTCGAGAAGTTTCAAGAAGGCATAACTTCCACCACCGGCGATGACCATCGCGATCAATACACCGAGTGTCTGCACACCGAGCTGTGTCAATCCGCCACCGTAGAAGAGTCCAGCAGAACCGATTCCTGTGATCTCAACGAGTCGAGGAGATGCGAAGAAACCGAGTGCGAGTGTTCCGATGATCCCAGCGACTCCGTGTACGGAGAAGGCGCAGAGCGGGTCATCCACATACTTCGCCATCAAGATGCTCGTTCCGTATGTTGCAACAGATGCGAGTGCACCGATGACGACAGCTGCCCACGGTTCGACGAACGCGCATGCTGCCGTGATGGCAACGAGTGCTCCGAGTACTCCGTTCACGATTGTCGGGATATCTGCCGTCTTCCGATGGAGCATGACGATTGCAAGGGCGCCGAGCGCACCGGCTGCTGTGGCGAGCATCGTTGTCAATGCGACGTAACCGAAGAATCCGTCAGCGACCGACATTGTCGAACCGGCGTTAAAGCCGAACCAGCAAAGCCAGAGGACGAGACCACCAACGACTGTTAACACGTGGTTATGACCAGCGAGTGATTCCGTCTTACGTCGTGGTTTCAAAATGATTGTTGCCATGAGAGCCGCCATCCCACCTTGAAGGTGAACGACCGCCGAACCTGCGAAGTCTTGCATCCCCATTGATCCGAGCATTCCGCCAGCCCATACTGAGCGAGCGACGATTGGGTAGAGGATGGCAACGAAGAAGATACCGAACAGAACGTAGGCAGAAAGCTTAGCCCGTTCCGCAAATCCACCCCACGCGATGGCAAGGGAAACTGCAACGAATGATAACTGGAATAAGAATTTAATGTCGATGGAGACGTTCGCCCAGTCGAGACTTGTGAATGATCCGCTTAAGAAGAATCCTTCTGTCCCAAACCAAGTCGTCCCGTCACCGAACGAGAGACCGAACCCGACCGCCCAAAAAGCGAGTGCCGCCACAGAGAGGCTGATAATTTGTTTGACCGCGACGTGACCGGCGTTCTTCGCCCGAAGCGTCCCTGTCTCGAGTAATCCGAAACCTAATTGCATCGTCAATACGAGCAATGCAGCGATGAGTACATACAGCGTGTCCATATAATAGAGAATGTCTTCCATGTTCATGCCCTCCTTTTTCTTAGGTGCTTTCCAAAAGTTGACTTCAGTGTAAAACGAAAAATTCATGCTGGATTGCATTTTGTCAGATTATCTGACATAGTTTTTTTATTAAGGAGGCGAGGCTGAATGGACTATAAATCGAAGAAAGTGATCGGGATGGGCGTTGTGACTGAATTGACGGGACTTTCGGAGCGTCAAGTCCGGTATTATGAAGCAAAAGGTCTCGTCTTTCCGGAACGGACAAAAGGTGGTTCACGTAAATATTCTTTCCATGACGTGGAACGTTTGGTCGAAGTGGCGACTAAACTAGAGGATGGATGGCGAATTCAAGATATTAAGGAACGAGAACGACGATTGTCGACGAAACAGCGTGATGATTTGATTCGAGGTCAATTGAATTCTGCCTTCCGAACATTTCCGACAAAAAAATGACACAAAGAAAACACAATGAAAATGCTTCACATTAGCATAATTCTAATTAATTTCTGTATAATGTTTTTGAGTTCACAAACACGAGAATAAAGAGTGTAGGAGAAATTTAGAGGGGAATGACGCGACGTATGAACGATACTATTTTAAAAGCGTTTAAAGGAGAGGCGACAGATTATGTACCTGTATGGTATATGCGCCAAGCCGGACGCTACCAACCGGAATATCGAGAGATTAAAAAGACGAGGTCACTATTCGAGATCACGCATGATCCTGAACTTTGTGCATATGTGACGGAACTTCCGGTGAAACAACTCGGAGTCGACGCGGCCATTCTATATAAAGACATTATGACGCCACTTCCGTCGATGGGAGTCGATGTCGAGATCAAGAGCGGGATTGGACCGGTCATCGATAACCCGTATCGAACGATGGAAGATGTGGAACGCTTAAAACCGTTAAACCCGGAAGATATCTCATACGTCTTCGACACGATCCGTCTACTACGGGAACGACTAGAAGTTCCGCTTATCGGCTTTTCAGGCGCACCGTTCACATTGGCGAGTTATATGATCGAAGGGGGACCGTCGCGGAACTACCATCGTACGAAAGCACTCATGTATGCAGAACCAGATGTATGGAATGCATTGATGGAAAAACTCGGCGACATGGTCATCACGTATGCGAAGGCGCAAGCGGATGCCGGCATTCAAGCGTTCCAATTGTTTGATTCGTGGGTCGGGACGCTCAGCCGCAAAGATTATGCACGTTACATCAAACCGACGACGGAGCGTATTTTTAAAGAACTACGTTCACTCGACATTCCGCTCATCATGCACGGTGTCGGAGCGAGTCATCAAATCGAGGAATGGCACGACCTTCCCCTTGATGTGGTCGGACTTGACTGGCGTCTGTCAGTACAGGAAGCACGGGACCGTGGCATCACAAAGGCGGTTCAAGGAAACTTAGACCCGTCGTTCTTGTTAGCTCCATGGTCGGTCATCGAAGAGAAGGTAAAGGAAATTTTAGATGAAGGAATGAAACAGCCAGGTTACGTCTTCAACTTGGGACATGGGGTGTTCCCTGAAGTCGACCCGGCCGTACTCGTCAAATTGACGGCATTCATTCACGACTACTCACGCGAAAAAATGGGAGGCAACGAATCATGAAAACAGTCGGACTACTTGTCATGGCGTACGGCACACCGTACAAACCAGAAGATATCGAGCGGTATTACACGCACATTCGCTACGGACGCAAACCGTCACCGGAAGCACTTCAAGATTTGACGGAACGTTACGAAGCGATTGGTGGAGTATCTCCACTCGCAAAAATCACGATCGATCAAGCGGAGACGCTTCGTGACATCTTGAACGAGCGTCATGTAGGTGAAATCGAGTTCAAACTGTATATCGGATTGAAGCATATCGAACCGTTCGTAGAAGACGCGGTCGCACAAATGGCGAACGACGGCATCAAAGAGGCGGTATCGGTTGTCTTAGCACCTCATTACTCATCATATAGCGTCAAATCATACAACGGACGTGCTCATGAAGAAGCAGCGAAGTATGGCATCGACATTCGTTCGGTAGAGTCGTGGTATGATGAGCCGAAGTTTATCAAATGGTGGGCGAATGCGATCAACGATACGTATGCGTCATTGCCTGTACCGGCTGAAAAGACATGTCTCATCGTTTCAGCGCATAGTCTCCCTGAGAAAATCTTGGCTGGTGGCGACCCGTATCCGGATCAGTTGAAAGAAACAGCTGATAAAATTGCCATTGAAACAGGCGTCCCGCATTATGAGATTGGTTGGCAGTCAGAAGGAAACACGCCGGACCCATGGATTGGACCAGATGTCCAAGATTTGACGGCTGAACTTTATGAAAAGTACGGCTACGAGGCGTTCGTCTATACGCCGGTCGGCTTTGTTGCAGACCATCTCGAAGTATTGTTCGATAACGACGTCGAGTGTAAAGTTGTCTGTGACCGCCTCGGTGTTCACTACGCACGTCCGGCTATGCCAAATGCAGAGCGAAGCTTCATCGAAGCCATCGCGGATCGAATGGAAAGCGTGATTGTGCATCATGCGTAAATTCACGATTGTCGGTGGTGGGATCACAGGTCTCACCGCCGCTTTTTATGCAGAGCGTTATTTGCCGGAAGACGTGACCATCACGTTGCTCGAGGCGACGGATCGCCTCGGAGGAAAGATTGATACGTATGAAACGGGCGAGTTTGCGGTGGAACGTGGTCCGGACTCGTATGTCTTTCGTAAGACTGCGATGACGGAATTGATTGAAGACGTCGGTTTAGGCGATGAACTCGTTCGCAATGGCGTCGGTCAAGCTTACGTCCTTCATCATGACGGGCTCCACCCGATTCCGAAACAGACGGTGATGGGGATCCCGCTCGACGTCAATGCGTTTCGTGAGACGACGTTGCTTTCGGAAGAAGAGCACGAGGACTTGAAACAGATGTTGCTGTCACCACCGAATGTAAAAGCACCTGATTCGGACGTTTCACTCGGTCTGTACCTTCGTGAGCGTGTCGGAGATCCGATTGTCGACCGATTGATTGAACCGTTACTCTCTGGTATCTATGCCGGAGACATCGATCAAATGAGTGCGATGTCGACATTCCCACAGTTCATCGAGGGAGAAAAGAAATACGGGAACTTGTATGAAGGGATGCGACACTTACGTCCTGAACAACGAGTCGCGGAAGTCGGGGCGAAGAAGGTTGGTCAGTTCGCTTCGTTGAAACGTGGACTCAAATCACTGACGGACCGCTTGGCAGAACGGTTGGACCGAACTGAAATCGTATTAAACTGTTCCGTTGAACAAGTATCCGAGCATGAGGACGGGTACCGCCTCTTCACAAATCGCGGAGACATCGATACAGACCATCTGGTTTTGACGGTCCCACCGCGTCTCATACGTCAGTTCCTCCCGAAAGTCGATAGTGACTTCTTAGCGGATATGAAGCCGCATGCGACGGCGACGTGCTCACTTGTCTTCAAAAAAGAAGATATTGAGCTTCCTTTTGTCGGGACAGGTTTCGTGACGAGTCAAGAAGCAGATGTGACCATTACTGCGTGTACGTTCATCGACCAAAAATGGCCGCATGCGGTGCCTGAAGGATATCACGTTCTTCGTGTCTTTTTAGGGCGCCCCGGGGCAGATGATATCGTTGAAGCATCTGACAAAGAAATCATCGAGACGGCATTACACGATCTTCAAGGCCTGATGCGCATCCATCGTGAGCCGATTCAAACCGTCGTCAGTAGACTCCGTGATGGGCTGCCTCCTTATGCAGTCTTTCATGCGGACCGCGTAAAAGCACTTCGGGCCGAGATGAGCCGGGTATACCCAGGCGTCATTCTCGCCGGAATCGCCTATGACGGAATCGGGATGCCTGACTGTGTGAAGAGTGTACGGGAACAAGTGAAGGCTTTGCGTGAAAAAAATTGAGATTTGATGAAGGGAGGGTTCGGATTGTTCCGAAGCCCTCTCTTTTTGTTATAGTTAAAAGCGAAAGAGAAAAAGGAGTGATGGAAGATGGCAACGTATAAACTTTTTGTATCAGACATGGACGGTACGATTTTGCACAACCACACCAAAATCGCGGATGAGACAGCGGAGATCGTTCGTGAAGCAGAGGCGGCAGGAATTCGCTTTGCGATTGCGACGGGGCGCAACTATGTGAATGCGAAACAGATTTTAGACGAGGTCGGACTTTCTTGCCCGATCGTCTCGTCGAATGGGGGACGTGTGCTCGACACGTCGGGAGAAATCCTTCATGAAATCGATTTGACGATTGAAGAGGCACTTCAAGTCATCGATGTCCTTCATCAAGATGACAAGTATGCAGACGTTTTTTACGAAATGTACACAGAAGCGGGACTCGTGGCGAGCCGTGGCGATTTGATTGAAGCATCGATGAAAAACTTGAAAGCGAATGGTGACGACCGCTCGCTCGAAATGTACGAATTCTTTAAGAATCGCTACTACGTCAACGAAGACGTCAAAATTGTTGATGACATTGAGAACTTTATCCGAGAAGAAGCGGGACGTGTCTACAAGTTCATCGCTTTCTCGAGCCACCTTGAGAAAATGAACGGACTTTGGAAAGAAATCGAAGACCAAGTCGAAGGGGTGTATGTCACGTCTTCAGGCAATGATAACATCGAAGTGATGGCACACGGTGCAGATAAAGGGAACGGTGTGACAAAACTTGCCGAACATTATGGCATCGATTTATCTGAGGTCGTCGTGATCGGGGATAACTTGAACGACGTTCCGATGTTCAAAGTGGCCGGTAAAGGGATTGCGATGGGCAATAGCCATGAAGACTTGATTGCCATCAGCGACCATGTCACCGAACGCCATGATGAGTATGGTGTGGCGAACGCATTGAAGCGCGTGATGACAGGTGAGTGGAAGTAAAAGATTTGTCGAGGGCTCGTCTCGTTTCGTATAATACGAGTAACGAACATCCGACTAGGAGGAAATAAACTGTGAAATTTATTTTTAATCCGGATATCCGCGACCCGAAGCTCAACTTGGCGGTTGAAGAGTATATCCTTAAACATTTGAACGTAGACCATGAAGATTACTTCTTGTTCTATATTAACGGTCCGTCCATCATCATCGGGAAAAACCAAAACACATCAGAAGAGGTCAATTTGAAGTACATCGAAGAGAACGGCATCGATGTCGTTCGACGTCTCTCTGGTGGAGGTGCCGTTTATCACGATGAAGGAAACTTGAACTTTAGTTTCATCACAAAAGACGATGGCAACTCGTTCAATAACTATAAGAAGTTCACACAACCAATCGTGGATGCGCTTCGTAACCTCGGTGTCGAGGCAGAGCTGACAGGTCGTAACGACATTCAGGTCGGAGAACGCAAAATCAGTGGGAACGCACAATTCACGACGCGTGGACGCATGTTCAGCCACGGGACGCTCATGTTCAACTCGAACATTGAAGAGGTCGTGAACTCACTTAACGTCTCGGAAGAGAAAATGCGTTCAAAAGGAATCAAGTCAGTTCGTAGCCGTGTGGCGAACATCACTGAATTTTTAGAGCGTGAAATGGAGATGGAACATTTCGTCGAAGCGCTTCTCCATTCGATTTATGATGGAGAACAACCGGAACGCTATGTGCTTCGTGACGAGGATTGGGAAATCGTCCATGATATCTCGAAAGAACGCTATGCGAACTGGGACTGGAACTTTGGGAAGTCGCCGAAGTTCGACGTCGAGTCGAAACGTCGTTTCCCAATCGGGACGATTGATGTCCGCTTGAACGTCAACAAAGGGACAATCACAGAAGCGAAGATTTACGGTGACTTCTTCGGTGTCGGTGACATCCAAGATGTCGAGCAAGCGCTCGTTGGGACGCGTTTCGAACGTGCGGCCATCCGTGAACAATTGATGCAACTCGATTTGAAACATTACTTCGGAAATGTCGAGCTCGAGGAATTAGTCGATTTGATTAGTTAAGTTAGTCATGGCGGTCTCTACGGAGGTCGCCTTTTTTTGGCAGTTTCGTGAACGTTGAACGTACGGATTGCACCTGGATGGGAGAAGGCGTATCATAATTTGTGCAAGCGCTTTCGTAGAGGCTGATCAAAAATAGGAGGAATCACAATGTATCGAAGGCTCAGTGAATGGATGGACCCGAGTCGGATGTGGGTGACGGAACAATCGACGTTTGAACGTGCGATTATGGCGGTAGGTCTTGAATTAGAACGAAAAGGCATGGTCAGTTCTTCATTTACGCGAGTCGTTCTCGATCAAGAACCGATCATTCCTTCTGGGGTGAGTGATGTCGCTGTGCCGGTTGCGGTCATTGATGTTCCTATCTCCATAGCGAAACGAGACGGTATTTCCCTTCTTCATCTGCTGAACACGTGTGAAGTAAAAACTATCACGGGAGAGACGATTCAAGCGAAAGCGATATTATTCATTACGGCTACGAATGAATCAAAAAAACAAGGCTATCATAAACTGATTGATGATTTGCTCATGGATGATGAATCTCTCCAAGCGCTCGTACACGTGAAAAGTCGAGCTGGATTGTTTCACTTGCAGGCGAACTTTTTGGAAGCGTTTTCTTATTGAAACATTTCATGTACAATAGAAGTAATTGAAAAGAGCGCGGGCAACGTGCTCTTTTTTATGGCTCAAAAGTGAATCATCATTCATTTAAAGGGGGATTACCATGGCAAACTTAGTCAAGTCACTACAAGAAGTAGTGATTGCTCACCCGCAGAAAGCGGCGTATGTGTTTGGGGAAGACACGGTGAGTTACGGACAGTTTTATGGGCAAGTCAAGGCGATGGCGTCGACACTTGAGCAAAAAGGAATTGGACAAGGCGATCACGTCGCCCTCGTTCTCGGAAATAGTCCTGCGTTCCTAATTGCATATTTCGCTGTGTTGTCACGTGGAGGGGTCGTCATTCCGATCAACCCTACATACACGCCTGATGAAATGGCCTACATTCTGCTTGATGGGGATGTAAAAGGGATTGTTGGCTTATCACCGCTCGTCGCACAGGCGGAAGCGGCACTCACGAAGTTGCCTTACTTAAAACTCGTGATTTCCGTTCCATATGCCGATGTTCCGGCATTAAAGCGGGAGGGGACGATTGAATTCATCCCATTCGCAGAAGCGTTTGCTGAAACAGAAGGGACGTTCATCGAAGTGGACGAGGATGAAGTTGCCGTCATCCTTTATACGAGTGGGACGACCGGAAAACCGAAAGGAGCTCTCCTCACCCATCGAAACTTGTTCTCAAACGCACATTCTATCGGAGAGTATTTAGACATCACTCCAGAGGATAAAGCATTGGCGGCATTGCCGATGTTCCATGTTTTCTGTTTGACGGTCATCGTCAATGCACCACTCCTCCGAGGGGCGACGATTGTCATTTTACCGAAGTTCTCTCCACAAGATGTGTTCGACTTGGTGCCGAAGCACCGTGTGACGTTGTTTGCCGGAGTGCCGACGATGTACAATTTCTTGTTACAGACGGCAATGAAAGTACCGGCCTACACGTCTGCGTTGAAGCATGTCCGTGTGTTCGTCTCAGGAGGAGCAAGCTTACCAGTTCAATTGCTCGAGTCATTTGAACAGATGTTTGAGTGCAAGATTCTAGAGGGATATGGCTTGTCCGAGGCATCGCCGGTCACTTGCTTCAACCCGCTCCATGGCGAGCGAAAATCCGGGTCGATCGGACCTTCAATCGTTCACGTCGAAAATAAAGTCGTCGACGAGCTTGGGGAAGAAGTCGGCGTCGGTGAAGTCGGAGAGTTGATTGTACGAGGACCGAACGTCATGAAAGGGTATTACAAACTACCGGAAGAAACGATGATGACACTTCGAGACGGATGGCTCTATACAGGCGATTTGGCGCGACGTGACGAAGATGGTTACTTCTATATCGTCGACCGGAAGAAGGATATGGTCATCGTTGGAGGCTATAACGTATACCCTCGTGAGGTAGAGGAAGTATTGTATCAACATCCGGATATCGTCGAAGCTGCCGTCATCGGTGTGCCGGATGCAGAACAAGGGGAAGCGGTGAAAGCGTTCGTCGTCACGAAACATGAAAATGTGACGAAAGAGGACATTCGTGCATTCACACAAACGAAATTAGCAAAATACAAGCAACCAACCTATATCGAATTGATTGATGAGCTTCCACGAAATACGACCGGTAAGATTTTACGAACGGTCTTAAAGAGCGAAGCGTTTCAAAATAGTTGAGTAGAGAAGGGCGACTTAGTTCGCTCTTTTTTATTCTTTTCATTTGACACTGTTACGGGGTAGGGGTATATTGGTGGTGAGGTGATCAACATGGAAGAATTTATGCATGACCAACCACTCGTTCCGCGTGATGATGCTGAACGGGAGGCACTCGGGAAACGTCTAAAACGAATCGAAGGACAAGTTCGAGGGATTCAAAAGATGGTCGAGAACGACCGCTATTGTGTCGATATTTTGACACAGACGTCAGCCATTCAGGCCGCTCTGAAGCAAGTCGAGATGCAACTGTTAGAGCGTCATATGCGCAAGTGTTTGGTTCACGCAAGTGAGACGGAAAACATGGAACCTTACATTGATGAATTGATGACAATCGTCAGCCGCATCAAAAAATAAGGAGGGATTTCATGAAAACCGTTGAGTTATCCATACAAGGAATGACCTGTGCGGCTTGTTCGGCACGAATTGAAAAAGTGTTGAACAAGATGGACGGTGTCGAAGCGACGGTCAACCTTCCGCTCGAGACGGCGACCATTCGTGTCGATGAAGGCATTACAGAAGAAGAGCTGATTGCTCGGATTGAGAAAATCGGATACGGAGCCGAGCCAAAAGTGGAAATGGCACCGCCGCATGATCTGCGTCCATTACAGCGGAAAGTCATCATCTCTGCGCTGTTATCGGCCCCGTTACTCCTCGTCATGCTGACGCATATACCAGGACTCGGATTTCATGCCCCGTGGCTGATGAACCCATGGTGGCAATTCGCCCTTGCGACACCTGTCCAGTTTTGGATCGGGGCACAGTTTTATCAAGGCGCGTATAAGAGCTTGAAGAGCGGGTCGGCGAACATGGACGTGCTCGTCGCGACGGGGACGTCTGCTGCATACTTTTACTCCATCTTTGAAATGATCGTACACCCGATGAATCCACATCTTTACTTTGAGACGAGTGCCGTCCTCATCACACTTGTCTTACTTGGGAAGTGGTTAGAAGGACGAGCGAAAGAGAAGACGACTGATGCGTTGAAATCACTTTTGTCGCTTCAGGCGAAAGAAGCGATTCTGTTTGTCGAGGGTGAAGAACGGTCTGTCGCTGTCGAACTCGTCAAAGTAGGAGACATTCTCGTCGTGCGTCCGGGAGAGAAGATTCCGGTCGATGGACGAATCATCGAGGGAGAGACGGTCATTGATGAATCGATGTTGACAGGGGAATCGATTCCAGCAGAAAAGACTGTCGACGCCGAAGTTGTCGGCGGAACAATCAATCAGTCTCATCGCATTCTCATGCGGGCGGAACGAGTCGGGAAAGAGACGATGCTCGCTCAAATCGTACGTGTCGTCGAACAGGCACAAACGGATAAGGCGCCGATTCAACGTCAGGCTGACCGCATCTCGGGTGTCTTCGTACCGATCGTCGTAGCCATCAGTGTTGTCACGTTCGTGGTCTGGGCATTCCTGTTAAATGATATCGATACGGCTATTCGAGCATCAATCGCAGTACTTGTCATCGCATGTCCGTGTGCCCTCGGTTTGGCAACGCCGACATCGATCATGGTTGGAACGGGACGAGCGGCAGAACAAGGTGTATTGTTCAAAGGTGGGGGGCAACTCGAATCACTCAATGAATCAAACATCGTTGTTTTTGATAAGACAGGGACGTTGACGAACGGGAAGCCAGAAGTAGTGGAAACGTTTGGTGA
Organism: Exiguobacterium profundum; assembly: GCF_001909285.1. Classification (GTDB taxonomy): domain Bacteria; phylum Bacillota; class Bacilli; order Exiguobacteriales; family Exiguobacteriaceae; genus Exiguobacterium; species Exiguobacterium profundum. The sequence continues at coordinate 2,575,078 of NZ_MRSV01000001.1, read as the reverse complement.
CGAGGCAGCGCTCCGACGCGCCGTCATGGCAGAACGACAATCCACACATCCTTTGGCGGCCGCCATTGGTCGGGAAGCAGGCGATGGTGTCGTGACGAAAGTGGAGGAGTTGGCCGGACGAGGTGTTAAAGCGGTTGTGGATGGTAAAGAACTCGTCATCGGGTCCGTTCGAATGATGGAAGAGCTTGGATACAACTTGCCAGATTGGTCGATGGGGGCGATGACCCCGGTCTATGTCGCGGATGAAAGTGGGATTGTTGGGGCGTTCGGGCTACAAGATCAATTGAAACCGAAAAGTCGTGAAATCGTGCAAGCCCTTAACCAAACGCGTGACGTGTATGTATTGACAGGTGACCGGAAAGAAGTCGCCTACGCGATTGCCGACGAACTTGGTCTCCCGCATCGTCAAGTCATTGCCGAAGTCCTTCCTGTCGAGAAGGCGGAGCAGATTGAACGATTGAAACAATCCGGTCGCGTTGCCATGGTAGGGGACGGCATGAACGATGCCCCGGCACTTGCGGTGGCGGACGTTGGGATCGCATTCGGGAGTGGTACGGATGTCGCACTCGAGGCGGCAGATGTTACAATTGTAGGGCAAGACATTGAAGGCGTAAGTCGAGCGATGAATATGAGTCGTTTGACGATGAAGAACATTCGTCAAAACTTGTTCTGGGCCCTTGCCTATAATAGTCTTGGTATCCCGGTCGCTGCAGCAGGGTTACTTGCCCCATGGATTGCTGGAGCGGCGATGGCGTTCAGTTCGGTGTCTGTCGTCTTGAACGCATTACGATTAAAAACACAAGGAGGATCATCATCATGAAAGAAACAACGTTAACCGTAGAAGGTATGACATGTAATCATTGCAAAGCTGCCGTTGAGGGGGCATTGAATGAATTGAACGGTGTCGAATCAGCGACGGTATCTCTCCAAGAGCATCGAGTCGACGTGATCCATCAAGATTCTGTCTCACTTGAGACGATGGTGGAAGCAGTCGAAGAACAAGGATACGACGTAAAAGCATAATCATGGTAAGTCCCGAGTGAAATCGGGACTTTTTTTTTGTGGTATTCAATGAATAGGATGTGTGCTATATTTAAGTTGATAATGAGAATCGGTATCAACGGGAGGCGGACATCATGGAAATGATCATGATCAGTGGAGTGTTGGCGTTGATTAGTGGGGGCGCAGCATTTTTGACACAACAGTTACGAACAAATTCAGTACGGTGAAGAAGGTGCGGTTTCGTGACCTTCTTTTTTCTTTGACTTCATTTCTTTCCCATCATTTCACGACAATTGTTTGATATGATGAGAAAAAACGTGTTGAGGTGACTTGAATGTATACAATCTACTTAGTCGACGATGAAGCAAACTTAAACAAAATGCTCGTCACTTATCTAGAACAAGAAGGATACAACGTTCGCTCATTTGCGGACGGGACATCTGCACAAGAAGCGATTCCAGACCAACCGGATTTATGGGTGCTCGATATCATGTTGCCGGACCTGGATGGTTTTCAATTATTGAAACAAATCAAAGCCGTCAATGCGAATACGCCGACGATTTTCATCTCGGCGCGCGATGAGGATATCGATAAAATCATCGGGCTTGAGATGGGTTCGGATGACTACATCGCTAAACCTTTTCTTCCGAGGGAACTTGTCATCCGCGTCAAAAAATTGATTGATCGTGTCTATGGTTCGAAATCGAACGAGCATATCGAATACGGGGAGTACACGATTTATCCGGATAAACGTCTAATCAAGCACGGAGACGAAGAAATCGATTTGACTTCGAAAGAATTCGATTTACTACTACTCTTCCTCGAGCATCCGGGCTCTGCCTTGTCACGTGAGCAGATTCTAGAAGGTGTTTGGGGGAACGATTACTTCGGATCGGACCGCGTCGTCGATGACTTGGTGCGTCGTGTCCGGAAAAAATTACACCGTCTCGAGCTCGAAACGCTTTACGGTATCGGTTACCGTCTCGTCAGACCATGATGGACGCGCTTAAACCGAAGCGGCTCATGTGGAAGATTTGGGTGCTCATCTTACTCATCATCGTGACGCTCGCGCTCATGATTTTGATTACGGTCCGTTCATCCATCACCCAGTTCATCGATGAACAAGTATATGAGACGTTACGAGATGTGGACTATTATTTAGGGAACACGAATGAGTTAGAGAATTATCCCCAAAACCCGATTGAGTATGATCGACGCCAACAAGAGTCCCGTTCGGTCAACCAATTGATCTTTCTCCCGAACGGACGGATCATCTACGGATCGGCACCGCTTGAATTGACGAACCGCATGTATCAGGAAGCGTTAAATCAAAGTGGTCAGGTCGAACGGTATCAGACTACGATTGACGGAGAGGACGTCTACTACATCATTCGTCAAAATGAATACGATGGAACGATTGTGTATCAAGCCTCCTACGCTTGGGATGCCTATCGTCGTGAGTTGGTGTCGACATTATACTGGCGAATCTCGATTCTGATAGGTATCATCAGCCTCTTGTCACTGATTCCAGCTTTACTGATGTCGCGTCAACTGACGAAACCGATTGTGGAGATGGAACGGGCCGTTGAGAAGATTTCGAATCGACAGTGGGAGACGGCTTTACCATTAGATCGTCAAGATGAACTCGGTCAATTGGCCCATTCGATTGATGCCATGCGAAAAGAGTTGAAAGAGCAAGACCTGGCACAACAGGCGTTGCTTCAAAATATATCCCATGACTTAAAGACACCGATCATGGTCATTCGTGGATATGCCCAGTCGATTGGGGATGGGATTTATCCGACAGGAGATTTGAAAGGTTCTGCCGAGGTCATTGATGAGGAAGCGTCTCGACTCGAGAAGAAAGTCGTCGATTTGTTGTACGTTACAAAACTTGAATATTTCAAAGGACAAGAAATGAAACTCGAACCAATCAATCTCGACAAGTTGATGGAACTGCTCGTCGCGCGCTTCAAACTCAGAGGCCAGCTCGATTGGGAAATCAATGGAGAAGGCGGCGAGATGCTTGGCGATGGTGAACAGATTCGGGTCGCGTTTGAGAACGTGCTCGACAATGCACTCCGTTACGCGGAATCCTGCATCCGCATCGACCTACGTCAAGATGACGCCGGCGTGGAAATCACCATCTTTAACGATGGGCCACCAGTTGATGAGAGTTTAGACTTGTTCCACCAATTCTCTCGAGGGAAGCAAGGGAAGTTCGGACTCGGTCTGTTCATCGTGCAGCGAATTGTGACGCTTCACACAGGGGAAGTGTCTCTGCGAAATACAGGTGACGGAACTGCAGTGCGATTTTACTTTCCCCGACTCAAGTCGAACCAACCTTTAAAATCGAATGCTTGATTTTCAAAACCAGCCAGGAAACGGCTGGTTTTTTCATGGGAAATAGACGAAAGCCGATTTGCGGGGCGGATCAAATCCTGGTATGAATGACATGTAAGTCACTACATACGTTATGGGGGATGAAAAGATGAGCAGATTGACCAATGAAACGAGAGCTTTAATTCCTGTATTTAACGAGTTTGGCGAAGCGGAGACACTTGTGTATCAACCGGAAGGCGTCATGCGGGTAAAGGGGTCGCCAATCGACTTATTGGAACATGCATGTCTATACTACGGGTCGAGCATTCAAGGTCGAATCGAGGCAGCGCGACACGTCCTCGGACCACATCGAAAGACGCCGGTCGTCATGGATTGGCATGCGGATGCCGTCTTCTTTCCGACGATTGCCAAAGAAAGTCCAGATTGTGCGTGGATTAACTTTCAACACGTGACGGCCATCAAGAGAGATGGTAAAGAGACACTCATTCAGTTTTTGACGGGGGAATCGGTCAAGGTACACGTGTCCGACCATACCGTGTCTAGACAAAAACAGCGGTCAATCGAATTATCGTACGCTTTTCAAAAACGTTTCCATGACAGCACATTGCAACACGCTTAAGGATTGAATTCAATGACAAACCCCTCTATGATGAAGAAGAGATATCATATGTGTATTTGCACATCATCCGAAAGCGAGGGGTTTTTATGTTTTTTGAAAAAATGATTGAGCGAGGGAAACTGGTTGTCGTGTTTCTTCTCGTCGCAATCGTCGTGGGTGTGCTGACGTTCTTCCAGCTCCCTAAACGTGAGATTCCTGAAACCGGGATCAATATCGTACTCGTTCAAACACCGTATCCTGGTGCGACAGCGGAAACGGTTGAACGGAATGTTACCGGCGTGTTAGAAGAGGAACTACGTAGTTTAGAAGGAGTAGAGAACGTGACGTCGATTTCGGCTTCAGAGTTCTCGAACATCACGGTCGAGTATGCGGATGGAACCGATCTGGCAGAGTTTCAGGCGAACGTTCGACAAGCGTTGTCGGATGCGACACCTAAACTTCCTGAAAACGCGCTTGCGCCAACGGTCAATGATTCACTCGGGCAGTTACCTGTCGCATCGTACTTATTGACAGCAGACGATCGTGAATCATTTGAGGATGTTCGATCAGACATCGAACAATTAGAGTCGAAACTTTTGCGAACGGATGGCGTGACGGGAGTCACGATCAAAGGGTTACCAGAGCAGGAGTATGTTGTGTCACTTAATTCTGAAGAGCTGAGTTCACGTCAACTTGCCTTTCCTGATGTGTTAACGGCCATTAACGAAGAATACAAGACGACACCGCTCGGACGTCAATCGACTGAAGAGGGGATTTATCAACTAGCAATCGATAACTTGACGAATGTAGACGACATGGAGCAAGTCATCGTCGGCTCATTCAATGGGGAACCTGTCATACTAGCAGACGTCGGAACGGTCGAAGAGACAGCGAAAAGTAAAACCGATCTCGTTTCATTAGACGGAAAGCCGGCTGTTTCGATTACAGTTCCGATTGAATCAGGCTTGGATATTCCAACGATGCAAGACCGCGTCAATGACGTGGTCGAAACAGAACTTGGAGACTTAGATGGTTTTGAGCTCGTTCCTTATTATGAACAAGCGAAAGCAGTCGATGCGATTTTCTCATCGTTGACTCGTGAATTTATTGTCGCCATTATCGCCGTTATTGCCGTGACGACGATTGGTCTAACATTCTCTGGCTCTATTATCGTCAGTCTGGCAATTCCGTTGTCATTCTTGATCGCCTTGATCCCGTTACAGTTTACTGGGGTCGATTTGAACCAAATCTCGATTATCGGTGCAATCATCGCCTTGGGTATTTTGGTTGATGATGCGATTGTCGTCAACGACAACATCTTACGACGGTATCGGAATGGAGACTCAGCGATGCTTGGGGCAGTACGAGGAACGAAAGAGGTATGGGGCTCGATTGTCACGTCGACACTCGCAGTTGTCTTCGCCTTTTTACCGCTCACCTTGCTGTCGGGCGCAAACGGAAACTTTATTCGCGCCTTACCGACGGTGCTAGCCCTCTCTGTGTTGGCCTCGATGGTCATCAGTTTGACGCTCGTACCGATCGCGCAGTATCGTTTGAATCGTAAAGAAGTGAAAGTATCAAAACGTGAACCAGGTTGGCTCGGTGGACCGCTCAACCGACTCAGTAATTTCTACGCCGACCGCCTTTTACCGAGTGTCGCGAAGCGGCCGTGGACGTTTGGGATTGTTGGATTTGTTATCACGACGGCATTGTACGGTTTGATTTTACTCACGCCGTTTGAATTCTTCCCGGCCGCGAACCGTCCGGAAGTCGTGACCAGCGTGACCTTCCCCGTTCAAACCGATTTGGACGAGACGGAGGCACGTCTTGAAGAAATTGAAGCGAGATTCAAAGAAGAAGAGGGTGTCGTGGAAACATCCGTCTTCGCAGGTGGAGGTCTTCCTGGTTTATTCACAGGTGGACTCGATCAGTCTGGTGAAAATACGGGACAAGTGGTCGTTCGTGTCGACAACGAGTCAATCGATGCCATCGAATTGATTGATAAGTATACGAACGTGTTGCGTGAAGACTATCCAGATGCCGAAATCTTCCTAGATACGCAACAACAAGGACCGCCGGCATCGGCACCTGTCGAATTCACGATGCGGAGCGAGACGATTGATCAGCTCGTGGCTGCACGTGACCAAGTGAAGGCCGACCTTGAAGAAATTGACGGGGCAATCGTCCTCGATAATATTAAAGAACCGTTCCAAACACTCACATACGAATTGAATCGTGAGGAAATGGCACAGGCCGGCGTGACGGCTAAAACAATCAGTGACCAAATTCGTCTCGTCACAGACGGTGTTCCAATTGGTACATTCGATGACGGGGTAGAACAGCGTGACGTGAAAATCGTCATTGATGCAGAGGCGAACCGCGAAGCACTTGCCCTTGACGAGATTTTAGTTCCTGTCGAAACAGAAGCAGGTCCACCTGTTGCACCACTCAGTACGTTCGTGACGGAGACGACTACGGAACAAATTCAACAGATTCCTCGTGAGAACGGGGAGCGCTCGGTCACACTCCAAATCTATGCAAGCGAAGGCACGGATGAAGAGGCATTTAAACAAGATGTCGAGCAGGTGTTAGATGACGCGAAGTCGGGGTTAGAAGATGAAGGAATCACGTTCGACCAGTCCGGTGCGAGCGACACGCAGAACGAGTTCTTCTTAGAACTTGCGACATTGTTCGTCGTCGTTTTGTTCTTGATTTACTTGATCATCGCATTCCAGTTCAATTCACTCTCGTTGCCGTTACTCGTCTTGTTCACAATCTATCTCGCGATTGCTGGAGCGGTCGTCGGATTGTTCGTGACACAGACGCCGTTCAGTTTCATGGCATCGATGGGGATGGTCTCACTTGCGGGAATCGTCGTTCGGAACGCAGTCGTCCTGTTCGAGTTTATCGAACAACGCATTCGTGAAGGATTACCGGTCACAACCGCCGTTTACGAAGCAGGGCGCGCTCGGATTCGTCCGATTCTCTTGACGGCGCTCACGGCAGTCGTTGCCCTCTTGCCAGTCGCACTTGGTGAAGACCCGCTCTTCAAACCGCTTGCGATCGGCATCGTATCGGGTATTCTATTCTCAACTGTGTTGACTCTCGTCCTTGTCCCGGCGTACTACCTGATTTTGGCGAAACGTCGTCATAAGGACAAACCATTTACAGAATGATTTAGCTTGAAGATGTGATGCCGTATGGTGTCACATCTTTTTTTGAACCATTTGTCACATGTTTTGGGTGATGTTGTATGGGTATAATTAGAAGAGAGGTTTTGAACAGTATGGGAGGGAATTGAAGATGAACGATTCATATACTTGGCTCAATCGCCGCAAAGTACGACCAGCGTACAGTGTGACTGGGAGCCGTTCGTGGTCGAGTGAACGCGTCGTCCGACCAGATCGCGCACGTGGGAAGGTGGTACGTGATGTGAAACGTGTACGTCGTCCGTACGTAGACGAATACGGCAATCGTCGCTGGACAACGGGACGTGTGGTCGTCACGGATGCATCACGCAAAGCGCGGGCGCATGGACATGGCGATACAGCCGTACAATTAGAGTTCTCGACACCAACGCCATATGAACGTGTGAAAGAGATGATTCCGACGAAACGTGTTCTCGTTCCGGTCGTTGCTGGACTCGCGGTCGTCGGTGGGATTGCCGGTGTCGCCTATGCACTTCGCAAAAAGAAACGGAATAAGAAGAACTAAAAAAATCGCCGAAATTTCGGCGATTTTTTTAGTTGAAGCGTTCAGCGAGGATGCGCTCGAGTTCACGTTGACCAAGTTCACGCATTTCTGCTTCATTCTCTTCATCGTATGCATCATCCGAGAAGCGGCCGACAAATTCAACCTTGCCATTACCGAGTTCACGGAACACTAAGTTTTTGCGATCGTTGTAAAAGACGACACGGTATTCACGACCATTTTCATGATCATAGTTAAAGACGCCTTTGATGTGGTCCATGTTCTTCTCTTCCGGCTGATCCTCATCATCGTCCTCATCTTCTTCTGCTTCAGCAGCTTCGTTAGCTTCATCAAGCGCGTCGGCGAGGACTACCGTTTCTTCTTTTTCTTCCGTCTCTTCCTCAGATGAGACGACTTCTTTTTTTTCTTCTTCTGTCATGTGAAACGACCTCCTTTGCTTACTTTCCTATCATACCCACTTTTTATAGTTGTGACTACTCAAAATGATGCGAACAAACACGGACGACATTCGAAGATGACATGATCAACCGTTGAAATAACTGACGTTTGATCGATTCTGGGGCATCCACGGTCTTGAGCGCCTGTTCCATGCATCCAAGCCAATGGCCGGCATGTGTCTCAGAAATGGGATGCTCATGATGAATCATCGCCAAGTTTCCACCGCCACGACGTTCCGAATACAACTTTGGACCGCCGAGCAACTGTGTTAAAAATTCAAATTGGTGCTGTTTGACTCGATCTTGATCTTCCGGAAATAGTGGAAGTAAAATTGGATCGGCATAGACGAGGTCATAGAACGCGTCAACGAGTTGTTGTACACCACGTTCGCCTCCAAATTGTTCATAGGCACTCACATATATTCCCCCTCATACGTTCAGTCTAATCGATTTCAATCGAAAAAGGGAATGATGTAGGCTGTTACTTTTTTGGACAAGGTGTAGAAGAGGTTTCCCTCTACAAATGCTTGGGGATGGTTCATAATGAAGAAAAAAGGGAAGGAGTGTTCGCTAAAATGACAGTGACCTTTCACGTTGGTCGATCGGGGACGGGAAAAAGTGAACAAATGATCCATGAGGTCATTCAAGAACTGAAACAAAACCCGAGCGGGCCGACGATTTATGTGATCGTACCGGACCAGATGTCGTTTGAGATGGAAAAGAAAATGGCGACAGTCGATGGTTTGCATGGTTCGACGCGCATTCAAGTCCTTTCGATGCGTCGTCTCGCTTTTTTGATGATGCGAGATGCCGGTGTAGCGACAGATCAATTCTTAGACCAGACGGGGACCCATTTGTTGTTACGAAGGGTCGTCGAGATGAGCGAAGAACGATTGACCTTGTTCCGCCGTACGATGAATCAGTTCGGATTTTATGAAGAATTGAACCAATTAATCTCGATGCTGAAGCGAGGGCTTGTTGAACCGGAGCACTTGTTGCGGTTAAGCGAACAGGCGCAGCACCGTGCTTTGAAGTTACAAGACCTTTCCATCATCTATGAAGGATTTTTAAAGATGACGGAAGGTAAGTCACTTCATGCAGAAGACTATTTCAACGTCATGTTGCAAATCCTTCCGGAAACAGATTTGACGGATGTGCGTGTCTATGTGGACGGATTCAACGAGTTTTCAGAGCAGGAGTTGGCGGTGCTCGTTGCACTTGCAGAGAAGGTCGATGTCGATGTATTGCTGACAATCGATCCTATCTCCTTGTATCGTCTAAATCCATTGTTTGGACCGACGCAGCGGACACTCATGCGTTTCAAAGAACTGTTGACAGAACGGCAGATTCCTTCTCGAGACGAGCTGTATGATACCGTCTATCGTTATACGCATCCGAGTCTCCGTTATCTAGAGGCTACATTCGACCAATTGACGGCGGAACCTTACACTGGTTCAGAGAACCGAATCGATTTACATGCCGCAGTCGACCGAACCGTCGAGGTGGAGGCGGCCGTTCGAGAAGTCATTCGTCTGACACGTGAAGAAGGATATCGTTATCGGGATATCGCACTCGTATCGCGTTCACTCGACGAATATGGTGATTTGGCATCTCAGGCGCTACAAAAGATGGGACTGCCCTATTTCCTTGATGAACGGCAACCAATGCTCGACCACCCGCTTGTCGAACTGTTGAAAGCGACGATTGACATCGCTCTACGTGGATATCGAGAAGAGTCCGTATTCCGTGCCCTTAAAACAGAACTCGTCGTCCTCGATCCGGTACATCGTCGTACGTCCGTTGACCGGCTTGAAGCGTTCGTTATCGAACGGGGGATCAAACATTATCATTGGCACGACGAATGGCAGTTGCGTCGTCGTTCCGGGGAAGAAGCACGCCTCACGAGCGAAGAACTCGATATTGAGGCTGAGCTGAATCGGTCTCGGGAACGTGTTATCGAAACTTTTGATCCATTTCTATCAGATTTAAAACAGGCAAAGACGATGCAGGCTTATACGCACGCCATGTATGCCTTTCTAGAGCGTGTCGGTGTATCAGACTGTCTGACGCACTGGCGCGATGAGGCGATTGAAGAGGCGGAACTACTCGAAGCGCGTGAGCATACTCAAGTATGGGACGCGGTTTTGCACTTGCTCGAGCAGCTAGAAGCCGCAGCTCCGGAAGAGACGTTGTCGACGGACTTATTCCTCCAGATGATGGACACCGGACTAGATAGTCTTCGCTATGCCTTGATCCCACCTTCGCTTGATCAATTGACGATAACGGATTATGTGCGTGGTCGATTGATAGATAAGAAAGTCGTCTTCTTGCTCGGAGCGAATGAAGATCAAATTCCTCTTGTCACGACACAGTCGAAACTGTTGACCGATCAAGATTTGGATTTCATGCATGAGAATGGACTTCGTGCCGGTAAGGCGACAGAGCACTTGTTCGATGATGAAACGTATTACCTATACAAAGCTGTGACGGCACCGAGCGAGCGTTTATACATTAGCTACGCACTAGTCGACAGAACGGGGAAAGCCGTTCAGCCGGCGCGGTTTATCGCTGACTTGAAGGCGCGACTTCACCAAAACGTCATCAAGACTCATTTTGCTGAAGCAGGTGAGCACCGACCACGTGATCAATTCGCCTTCTTGACGAATGTGAATCAGACGGCGGCGGTGACGGCACTTGAACTTCAGCGGTTGAGTCGTCATTATCCGATTCAAGATATGTGGTTTGCTGTCTATAATGAACTGTTGAAGCATCCGGATGGACGGGAACGTCTCCAGTTGTTGACGAGCGCGCTCTTCTATCAAAACATCCCGGAATCGTTGGATGATCGTGTCGCAAAATCCTTATATACTCCGTCGATTCGGGCGAGTGTCTCACGTCTCGAGACATTCCAAGCCTGTCCGTTCAAACATTTCGCAAGTTATGGCTTGCGTCTGAAGGAACGACGGTTGTATCGACTCGAGGCCCCGGATATCGGGAATCTGTATCACCGGACCATCGAACATATGTCGCAGACGGTGAAGATGGACGGAAAGGAATGGCGAGATGTCACTCCTGACGAGTGCTCCCATTTAGCGGAGCAGGCGGTCGAGCTCGTGACCCCAGAGATTCAGCATGCCATCTTGATGAGTTCGAATCGTTACGCCTACTTAAAGAAAAAATTGACGGACGTCGTCAGTAAGACGGCAGAAGTGTTGATTGAACAATCAAAACGAGACGGCTTTGACCCGGAAGCGTTTGAACTCGCGTTCGGCAGCGGACAATTTCCACCCGTTTCGTTCACATTATCGAACGGGGCGACATGTGAACTAGTCGGTCGAATCGACCGTGTGGACACTGCGATGGTCCACGACCAACTATACGTCCGAATCGTCGACTATAAGTCGAGTAAACGTGAAGTCGACTTTGCAGAAATTTATTACGGTCTGGCGATGCAGATGCTCATCTATTTGAAGGTATTGATTGAGCAGGCAGAGGTGTGGACAAAAGAGAACGTCGCACCTGCTGCGGCGCTCTATTTCCACGTGCACCGACCACTCGTTCCACCTGCTAGTTCTGAAGAAGAAACGCGTCAAAAAGTATTGGAGTCGTATCAGATGCAAGGGCTATTAGTAGATGACCCGGAAATTTTAGAGATGATGGACCGCTCGGCGAAAGGCTCATCCAAAAAATCAATTGTCATTCCGGTCAAATATAAAAAAGATGGTACGCCTGACGCCAACACCTTGAAGAAAATTGTGACGCCCCCTCAACTTGAGCAGTTGATGGACCATGCGTTCGACGTCGTCAAAGCGAGTGCCGAGGAGATGTACAAAGGAAAAATTGACGTAGAACCTTATGAATATAAAGAACGGCGCCCGTGTCAGACGTGTCCGTATCAGAGTGTCTGTCATTTTGACGAAGCGCTCTCGAATGTGCCTCGTAAATTGAAGAAGCTCGAGAAAGAAGAGGTATTTCAGGAGTTAGGAGGCGATGACCGTGAAATGGACGAATGATCAGTTCGCCGCGATTGAAGCAAGAGGGAGTCACGTGCTCGTCTCGGCTGCGGCAGGGTCCGGAAAGACGGCAGTTCTTGTCGAGCGGTTGTCTAGTCGATTGCTTGACGAAACGGATGAACTCACGGCAGACCGGATGCTCGTTGTCACCTTTACGAACGCGGCAGCGGCAGAGATGAAACGACGAATCGCAAAGGCACTTGAAGAGGCGTTGCGCGACGACCCGACAAATGAATATGTCCGAAAACAGCGACAAATGTTGAACCGGGCGCTCATCACGACCATCCATTCATTTTGTCTAGAGGTGATTCGTGAGAACTACTACCTGTTAGATTTGGATCCGGCGTTCAAGATTGCGGAAGAACGAGACCTCGTCCTCTTGCAGGATGACGTCTTAGAAGAAGTGCTTGAGGAAGAGTACGGGAAACAAGATACCGATTTCTTCGCTCTTGTCGATGCGTATACGTCAGACCGGGGTTACAGCGAAATCGAGGATTTGATTCTTGGCTTATATCACTATGCGCGTACTCTCCCAAACCCTGATGCTTATTTAGATCATCTCGTATCCATGTACACGTTCGGAGAAGATCCTGATGAGGAAGCAATCCTGATTGAGTTTGGACAGATGCTGTGGCATGACATCAAAAAAGCCGTACGAGATCTTCGGAAACTTGAAGCGGAGCTTCGGGTCGCTGGGTATGAGCCACAGTCTGAAAACATCCGGCAAGCAATTTTTCCGTTCGAACAACTTGAAGGGGAGACCATTGTCTGGAGTGAACTCGAGACGGCGGCTCGTGCGATGAAGTTTGGCACGATGAAGGCTGTTCCGAAGAAAGAAGAGCACCAGATTTACCACGAGATCCTCAAACCGGCTTACGACCAAGCGAAGAAAAAATTGACAGCAGCGGTCGAACAGGCTCGGGTCAGTGGGGCGGACTTATTAGAGAGCGTCTCGATGCAACAACCGCTCGTTGAAACACTCGTTCGAACCGTCCGTGCGTTCGCCCAAGCCTATGAGCAGGCGAAGCGCGACCGTGCCTTTGTCGACTTCAGTGACTTGGAACATTATGCGCTCGCCATTTTACGACAAGATGGGGGACCGTCCGATGTTGCAGCGCTCTATAAGGAACGTTTCGCTGAGGTACTCGTTGATGAATACCAAGATACGAACGAGATTCAAGAAACAATCATCAACCTGGTCGCAAATGAACGAGAGGAAATCGGGAATTTATTTATGGTGGGCGACATCAAACAATCGATTTATCGATTCCGCCATGCAGAACCGGGTCTTTTCATCGATAAGGCGACACGCTTTAGACAGGCGAACACAGGGAAACGGATCGACCTTTCTCAAAATTTCCGAAGTCGTTCCGAAGTCCTCTACGGGATCAATGATTTGTTCGTCCAGCTCATGGACGAAGAGGTCGGCGAAATCGCATATGATGAGGCGGCACAACTTGTTCCTGGACGTGAGTATGAACCGATTCCAGCGGACCCTGAGTTTATTTTAGTCGATGGCGCGAGTCGTGAGTTATCGAAGCAAGAAGTAGAAGGGCGGGCGATCGCTACTCGCATCTTAGAACTCGTATCGGGAGACGAACCGTTTAAAGTGACGGATGAATCAACTGGTCAACTCCGAAACTGTGAATATCGGGATATCGTGATTCTCGTTCGTTCGAAAAAAGAACGTGTGGAGCAATTGATGGATATTTTGACACAGTACAATATTCCGGCCTACACCGACTCGGATGGCGGGTATTTTCAAGCGACCGAGATTCGGATGATCCTGGCACTTTTGAAAGTGATTGATAATCCACTTCAAGACATCCCACTTGCCGGTGCGCTGCGCTCCCCGATGTTCCGTTTTGATGATAGTGAATTGGCACGGATTCGACTTGAATCAGAAGATTCTTTCTATGAGGCGCTCAAGGCGAAAGCGGATGACGATGATGAGCTTGGCGTAAAATGTGGCGAGATGCTTGACCGCCTCTCCCGTTGGCGTACTTATGCACGAAATCATAGCCTGTCGGAATTGATTCAACAGTTATTCAATGACACCGGGTTTTATGACTTCTCAGGGGGATTACCTGGAGGAAAAGGGCGGCAGGAAAACTTGAAGGCACTTTATGACCGGGCCCTAGCCTATGAGCGTAGTGGCTATCGAGGTCTTTATCGCTTCTTACGTGTGATGGACCGACTACAGGATACTGGTGAAGATTTGTCAGAGGCGCGGTCGCTCGGGGACGAGGAAAACGTCGTTCGTATCATGACCGTGCACAAGTCGAAAGGACTTGAGTTTCCGGTCACGATTGTTGCCCAACTCGGAAAACAATTTAATAAACGCGATCAAATGCAACGTGTCATTTTCCACAAACAGTACGGCATCTCACTCGATGCGATTGACGTTGTGACACGTACGAAATCGGAGACGTTCGTGAAGGAGATGATTCGACGAGATTTAGATGCGACGATGAAAGCGGAAGAGATGCGCGTGCTTTACGTGGCCTTGACACGTGCGAAAGAAAAATTGATTCTCGTGGGAACGGTAGGCGAACCACTCAAACACCTTCAGCAGTGGCTTCAGGTCGGTCAATCTGGAGATCTATTGGCGAGTGAGGCGAGGCGAGAGGCAAAAACGTATCTCGATTGGATTGCACCGGCGCTTTTACGCCTTCCAAGTGCCACTTCGTTTATCGAATCATTCGGCTTCACGGTTCCCTCTACTTTCCAAGAATCGACTTCATGGATTTATCGTGTCATCGGAGAAGCGGACCTTGCGGAGATTGCGACTCTACAAGAGATGATGGCACAGTTGCACCACGTCCAACGATTTGAAGCAATCGATTTTCCGATTCAAAATGAAGAAGAGACGATTTGTGCCGTACAACAAGCTTTGACCTACGAATACCCTGCACAGGATGCGGTACGTACGGCGGCGAAACAGACGGTGACCGAACTGAAGCGGGCGATGCAACTCGAACAGGCCGCTTTCGAAGATCCGGTACGTCCGGTCGATACCCCTTATCGGGAACCGAAATGGCGTCAAGTCAAACAGACCGGTGCGGAACGTGGGACGACGTTACACTTGATTTTCCAACTGGCTGACCCGAACCAACCGATTGTCGACCAAATCAATCAATGGGAAATGCAAGGGATGCTCAGTCCGATCGAGGCAGAGACGGCACGCCTCGCCATCCCGGATATCGAGATGTTTTTCCAAACAGAAGTCGGTCAAGCGCTCGCTGGTGCACTAGAGCGAGGGACGGCATGGCGAGAGCTACCTTTCACCTACACGGTGCCGGCCGAACGCGTCAATCCGGATGGACACTTTACGGATGAGCATGTCTTGATCCAAGGGATTATCGATTGTCTGTATTTCGATGGGGATTCGTATGTGCTTCTCGATTATAAATCGGATGCTGTCACGCATCTATCCGATTCCCGGGAAGAGGCACATGAGCGATTGCGAGATCGATATGCGATTCAACTACAATTATATCGAGAGGCGATTGAGACGATCTGGAATATTCGGGTCGAGCGAACTTTGATTTATTCGCTTGATCTGCAGGAAATCGTGACCGTGTCGACTAAATAAATGTGAATAAATGAAGAGCGATGTCAGCTATAGGACATCGCTCTTTTCCTATGTGCAAATTCACATTCGATTTCGTTGACAATCGAGTTGGAGAGGAGTAATTTATTTTATATAAAGAATTGTTCCGTTTAGAACAATTCGATTCGGAACGATAAAGGAGTGAATAAGAATGACCGAGACAAATACAAATCGGGCACGGGAGATGATGCAATCATTTTGGCGTGTGCAGCGTGTCCTGATTCGTCTCATGCATCAGACGGCGCAACAAAACGATCTCACATTACCTCAACTGCACGGTCTGATGATGTTGAATGAACAGGGTGCGATTACGCAAAAGGAACTGGTTCAGCGAACGAGAATGCCAAAGAGCACGTTAAGTCAATCATTAGATGGTCTCGTGGAGAAAGGATTGATTCGTCGGGATATCAACCCGGATAATCGGCGAGAAGTTGTGTTGACCATTGACCAATCAGGTAAACGCTTGATTGAGGAGATTGAGCGACAAGAAGAAGGGACGGAATATCAATTGAATCAAATTTTGTCTCGTCTCGATCAGGATACGTATCATCATATGCTTACAGCCCATCAACATATTGCGGATGGATTGAATGAAGGGCTCACAGATTGTGAAGGAGTGTGTCGACATGATTAAGTTATTGAAACGTCTCGTTACTTATAAATGGGCTGTTCTGATGGTTTTATTGTTTGTGTTCGCGCAGTCGTTAGCAGATTTATTTTTACCGACGTTGATGGCGGACATTATCGATAATGGGGTCGTGACGGGCGATACCGGCTACATTTGGCAAATGGGCGGAATCATGCTTGGTGTGACGGGACTTGGAGCACTTGCTGCTATTGTGGCCAGTTTTTATTCTTCAAAGGCGGCGATGGGATTTGGTCGTGACTTACGAAGACGTGTGTTCAATCATGTGGAACGCTTCTCGCTTGAAGAGTTCGATCGTGTCGGGACGGCTTCGCTCATCACACGGACGACAAACGACATCACGCAAGTGCAACAGGTCATCATCATGATGCTACGAATGGTTGTGAGTGCGCCAATCATGTTTGTCGGTGGATTGATCATGGCGACCTCGAAGGATGCGACGTTGTCTCTTGTCATTGTTGCCGCAATGCCGGTACTCGTCATCTCGATTTTCCTCATTTTTTGGAAGGCGATGCCGTTGTTTAAAAAGGTACAGAATCGATTGGATTGGCTCAATCTTGTTCTCCGAGAAAATCTGACGGGTATCCGTGTCATCCGAGCTTTCAACCGTGAAAAAGAAGAACAGGTTCGATTGACGAAAGCGAATGAACGGTTGACGGACGTATCAATCAAAGTGAACCAAATCATGGCGTTCCTAATGCCGGTCATGATGCTCGTGATGAACTTGACGGTTGTCGGCGTCATTTGGTTCGGAGGGATTCGGATTGATAACGGTGCGATGCAAATCGGAGATTTGATGGCGTTCATTCAATACGTCATGCAAATCATGTTCGCGCTCGTCATGGCATCAGTCATGTTCATCATGGTTCCTCGGGCTTCTGTGTCTGCCAACCGGATCAACGAAGTGCTCGAGATGAAACCTTCACTGATTGATGACGGGACAAAGACTGCGGACATTGAGCAAGGGACACTCGTATTTGATCACGTGACCTTCTATTATCCGGGTGCTGAAGAACCAGCGCTATCCGATGTGAGTTTTTCAGCGAATCCAGGTGAGGTCACAGCGGTGATTGGGGGTACGGGGTCCGGTAAATCGACACTCGTCAATCTGATTCCAAGATTTTACGATGTGACGTCGGGGACAATTCGCGTGAATGGTGTCGATGTCCAAGCGGTTCCACAAGAGGCACTTCGTTCGAAAATCGGGTTCGTTCCACAAAAGGCGTTGCTGTTCACAGGTACGATTGCTGAGAACATTCGATATGGGAAGACCGATGCAACAGTGGAAGAAGTCGTTCATGCCGCATCCATCGCGCAGGCAAGTGACTTTATCGAGAAGATGCCAGACCGATATGAGGCTGTGATCGAACAAGGTGGGTCAAACGTGTCGGGTGGTCAAAAACAGCGTCTGTCGATTGCGCGAGCTCTCGTTCGGAAACCGGATTTATATGTATTCGACGACAGTTTCTCGGCACTTGATTTTAAAACGGATGCCGCCCTTCGCAAAGCGTTAAAAGAAGAAACGAAAAATGCGACGGTACTGATTGTTGCACAACGTGTCAGCACGATCATGGACGCCGACCGAATCATCGTTCTAGAAGAAGGCGCCGTTGCCGGAGTCGGGACACATGAGGAATTATTTGCGACGAATGCGGTCTATCAAGAAATCGTGAAATCGCAATTGTCTGAGGAGGAAATCGCATGAGTGAGAAACAAGCAAATACGCGACAAACTCATGGGGGACACGGCGGTCCAGGAGGTCCGGGCGGTGGAAATATGATGATGATGGGCGAAAAGCCAAAAGCATTCAAAGTCACGTTCCGTCGTTTGCTTGCCTATTTGAAACCACGGCGAAACACGTTGATTGCTGTGTTTGTCGCGGCGATTTTAAGTACAATCTTTATGATTGCCGGTCCGAAAATCATGGGAATCGCCATCACCGAACTGTTTGAAGGGGCATATGCGAAGTTTACAGGTGTGCCAGGGGCAGAAATTGATTTCACGAGAATCGGACAAATTTTGTCGCTCCTCGCTGGCCTTTACGTCATCAGTAGTCTATTCAACTACGTGCAACAATATTTGATGTCCGGTGTTGCCCAAAAAACGGTCTATGATTTGCGCGAAGATGTGAACAAAAAGTTAGAACGACTTCCGCTCAAGTATTATGACGGACGCTCGAACGGGGAGACATTGAGCCGGGTGACGAATGACATCGACTTGATTGGGAGTACGCTACAACAGAGTGTCACGTCATTCATTACTTCCATCGTCACTATCATTGGGATTTTGATTATGATGCTGTCGATCAGTCCTCTGTTGACGGTCATCTCTCTTGTGTCCCTTCCGCTCACGATTTTTGCGATTCGTCCGATTTTGAAACGGTCGCAACAATATTTTTCCGATCAACAGCGTCACCTTGGACGACTGAACGGCCATGTGGAAGAAATGTATACAGGGCACGCGGTCGTCAAAGCGTTTGGTCGGGAAGAAACAGCTGTGCGTGAGTTTGACGATGTGAATGAGGAGCTTTACGATGCAGGACGGAAAGCGCAATTCATTTCCGGAATCATCATGCCGATGACGATGTTCATCGGGAACATCAGCTATGTATTGATTAGTGTCGTCGGCGGTATTTTGGTCACGCAGCGCAGCATCTCCATCGGGGACATTCAAGCGTTTATCACATATACACGTCAGTTCACCCAACCAATCACCCAGACAGCGAATATCGCGAACATCGTCCAGTCGACGGTTGCCGCGGCGGAACGTGTATTTGAACTGCTGGATGAAGAAGAAGAAGTGAAAGATGTGACGACCTATCAATTAGAACGTGCCGAAGGAAATGTCACGTTCCGTCATGTCGATTTCGGATACGGCGACGACCTACTCATTCAAGATATGAATCTCGATGTGTTGACGGGCCAAACGGTGGCCATCGTCGGTCCGACAGGCGCCGGCAAAACGACGTTGATTAATCTCCTCATGCGTTTTTATGAGTTGAACGGTGGAGAGATATTCATCGATGGGAAAGACTCGCGTAAAATGTCGAGACAAGATTTGCGACATACGTTCGGAATGGTCTTACAGGACACGTGGCTATTCAACGGGACGATTCGTGATAACATCGCCTATGGGAAAACGGGTGTGACTGAGACGGAAATCGTCAACGCGGCGAAAACGGCGCATGCGGATGCATTCATTCGAACATTGCCAGACGGATACGACACCGTGTTGAATGAAGAGGCCAATAACATTTCACAAGGTCAAAAACAGTTACTGACGATTGCGCGAGCAGTATTGGCGAACCCACCGATTATGATTTTAGACGAAGCAACGTCGAGTGTGGATACGCGTACTGAGATTTTGATTCAACAGGCGATGAAACGGCTGATGAACGGGCGGACGAGTTTCGTCATCGCTCACCGTTTATCGACCATCAAAGATGCGGATTTGATTTTGGTTATGGACCAAGGTCGGGTCATTGAGCAAGGAACACATGAATCGCTTCTTGAAGCTGGTGGTTTTTATGAAGAACTTTACAATAGTCAGTTCGCTGAAAAAGAAGTCGTATAACTAGAATACAGGTTTTGGGGCAATGTGATTAGGCAAAAGACGTACGAGATGAGTTTCGTACGTCTTTTTATTTTGTGTAACAATTACAAATCCGTTAAAATAAAAAAATGGGATAAAAAATGGAGGAACAATTATGGTTAAAATCTTACTTGCGGAAGACGAAGAAGTGCTACGCATGCTTGTTATGGATACATTAGAAGATGAAGGATATGACATCGACGAGGCACAAGATGGAATTGAGGCCTATCGATTGATTGAAGAAAATGAATATGATTTGGTCATTGTGGATCATATGATGCCCGGCATGACAGGGCTTGAAGTGATTGAAAAAGTACGGAAGTTACCAGGGCGGCAAGAGACGAAAGTGATGATGTTGACGGCGAAAAGCCAACAATCTGACCGTGATTGCGCGAACGAGATTGGTGTCGACTACTTCATTTCTAAACCGTTCAGCCCACTTGAACTCGTCAAAATCATAGGAGGCATCGTGAAGTGAAAAGGTGGTTTAAACAAAAACTCGGACGCGACATCATGGTCGTCCTTTATTCCTTCCTCGTCATTGCGTTGGTCGGATCGGCATTGACATATGTCTACATCGAGAACCGCTTAGAGGCGAATGAAGCGAGATTACGTCAGTTAGACGAACGCGTTAACCGTTTGACTACGCTTTGGGATGAGTGGCAGGCTGACCAATATGATACACGAGGCTATCTCTTGTTCGGTGACACCGCGTCGCTCGAACGTTCAAGTGCGAACGAGGCGAAGTTTCAACAAGAAATCAATTGGTTCAAAACACAAGTCCAGACGCGTCAAGGTGAGCTGTTCGCAGAAGATCTTCAGCAATTCCACGACTTTTACTATGATGTGATTATTCCGGTGACGTATGAATATGCCCAAGCCCAACAAGATGGGGAAGTCACAGAGACGTTTATCGATGCCCAAACGATTGCCGAGTTGCCGACGGCTCAGCGCCTGATTGATCAAGGGCTTGTCCAATTTAATCCGCAACGCGGAATCGACATCCTCGGACCGATTGATGAGGTAGAGTCTGCGCTCGGGGAATATCGTAAATTGATGGCATCTGAAAAAGAGAAAGTCTATATAGAATGGCGACAGAACAACAATATGCTTCAATTCTTGTGGATCATGAGCATCGCCTCGTTCGCCGTATTAATCTTATTGTTTGTCCAGCCGTTCCTACGCCGTCAAACACGTTTGATTTCACGACTTTCCATCGCATCGAACCGCTTGTTAAAAGGGGAAATCGTTGATTTGAGCGATCAGATGAAACGAGAAGATGAGATTGGGACGATGTCTCGATCGTTCCATAAGATGGCTGAGACACTTCGTGACAACGAACGTCATTTGATTGAGAAGAACCACGAACTACAGGCGCAACAAGAAGAATTGATTGCACAACAAGAAGAGTTGCAGGCACAGCAACAAGAACTAGAAGAAATTTTAGAACAGACGCAACAAAACGAGCAACACCTCGCGTATCGGAATGAATTGACGGAGACGTTAGCATCACGCGATTCGCTTACGGCCTATCCGGAAATCATCGAGAAACTGGTCACGATTACAGATTCAGAGGTCGGTGCACTCGTGTTTGTGGATGAGTCCGGCACGTATCGCGTGACGAGCCACGGCTTGAACGACACGTTGTCTCGTCAGTTGCTCGATAGCGAAAATTCCGTATTGACGCGCGCAATGACATTGAAGACGACGGTACACTCGTCGAAACAAGTCGCGAGCGACCATCCGCTCCCGTATCCGTACTATATGTTTGAGACGGCGGTACCGGTCCATGACCCGACAGATGATTCAATCATTGCCTTCATCTATCTGGTCCGATACAAAGATCGTTTCACCCAAACCCAGATGGGCGACATCATGTCATTCGCTCGTCAGCTCTCGCTTTCTCTCTTACGGATGCGTCTATTTGAAGAGATGAAACGGGAGAAAGGAAAGACGGAGCGAATTCTCGATTCGATTCGAGAAGCGGTCGTCTACATCGACCACTCGACGAATGACGTGTTCGTCAACCGTCCACTCTATGAGATGTTCCCTGAGTTAAGTGACGTCAGTTCACAAGACCTTGAAGAAGAAACGTGGGAAGAATGGCGGAATCGTCTTGTTGAAACGGTCGATCAAGCGGAGGACTTTACGAAGTATACGAATCGCCTGTTCACCGAAGATTTCCCACATGACAGTGTAAGCTTCTCGATTCGTAAGGGCGAAATGAACTTGCAGATGTATGCAGAGCGCATCATTGTCGGCGGACTTTCAAAAGGTACGCTTCTCGTCTTCCGAGATATCACGAGTGAGACAGAGGCGGAGCGATTGAAGAGTGAGTTTATCTCAACCATCTCGCATGAACTGCGTACGCCGCTCTCGTCCATCTATGGATTCACGGAATTGATGGTCAAAAAACAGTTGCCGAGTGAAAAACAAGCTAAATACTTGGAGACCATTCACTCCGAGACGGAGCGTCTGACACATCTCGTCAACGACTTCCTCGATGTGCAACGAATGGAATCCGGTAGTCAAATGTATGACCGGGAACAGCTTGATATCGAGCCGGTCGTCCGAGACATGTTGACGTTCTATGAGGCATCGTCGTTGAAACATGAATTCGAATTGATTGCAGATGATGCACGTCCATATGAATTATTCGTCGATTGCCAGAAGTTCAAACAGTTGATGAGTAATCTATTGTCGAACGCCGTGAAGTATTCTCCAAGAGGTGGAAAAATCACGGTCGAACTTGCGCATCACGAGCAAATCGTGTCCATTAAAGTGAAGGACGAAGGAATCGGGATTCCAAGTGACGCGCTCGATCGCTTATTTGATAAGTTTTATCGTGTCGACAACTCCGACAGTCGTGAAATCGGCGGTACGGGGCTCGGATTACCGATTTGTCAGGAAATCGTCCGTGGTCACAACGGCCAAATCCATGTAGAATCGATTCAGCATGAGGGCTCGACGTTCATCGTTGAAATCCCAAGCTATGAGTACGCTGTCCAAGAGGCAGAGACGACTCCTGTATAATGTATGGGCCATCCCTTGAGGATGGCTCATTTTTTAGAATCGTTCGCTTGACCAATCGGGAGAGAGTTCGTGTACAATGAAGACTGTACAACATCATAAAGGGGGGCATTTGAATGCCACTGATTGCATTCTTGCACACGCACGTTACGAGCTGGATTTTGTTACTTATTTTGTTTGCCGTGGCCTATATCGGTTATAAGAACGGCAACAAGAGTGGAAAGATCGCACATATGGCGTTTCGACTCATGTTACTCATCGCATTCGGAACAGGACTTTATCTCTACCTTCAGTTGAATGGTGGCGGGACATTCTATCACGTGAAAATCACGGTCGGTTTATTAACTTTGATCTTCGGTGAGATGACGCTCGTCAAAGTCAAAAAGAAAAAACCGTCAAACGGACTATTTGGCGGGTTTATCGTCTTGGCACTCATTACGATTTTCATCGGCTATGCATTGCCTTATGGACAATCTTTCTTCAACAGCTTTATTCAATAAGACGTTCCCACTTCGCACACCGAAGTGGGATTTTTTTGTTTGTACACAAATTATTAGGGGAAAATAAAAAAATCAGTAATTACGACGATGAGGTGAAACGATGGATCAACAGATGATGGAATGGACACGAGTTTTACACGCACGGAAATGGATGAAACAAACTGAATCATTTTTACCCTTATGGCACGGCTATATCGGCTACAAGTTCGGACTATTCGATGCGCTTCAAGGTGGCGCGAGCATGGCGGAGATGAATTTACGTCTAAAACGCCCATTGACACAACTTGCGCTAGAGCGTTGGTTAGAAGTCGGGGTCGCCGTCCGTCATTTGAAAAAGAGAGGCTGGCGCTACTATCCGACGCGTGGATTAAAATATCAATTATCCGGTAACGATGAACGGAGCATCGGGTTCATGCTTCAAGAAATGATGGAGCTTCATATCCCCGCGTTAATCGCTTATCCGGAATTTCTAGAGTCTGGGAAGCAAAAGACGTTTGATGGAGCTGAACACGGTCAAGTCGTCGCGAAGACATCGACACTCGTCGAAACGGTCGCATTTCCAATCGTGCAACAACTTTTACGACAGGCAAATGTCGAATCGATGCTCGATATTGGATGTGGGCACGGCGGCTACTTACGTAAACTCCAAGCGCTCGAACCGAGTTGGGAACTGACAGGCATCGATTTAGAGGAAGAGGTAATCGAAGAGGCACGCTCGCGAGACGAGAGTGGCGACATTCATTTCGAAGTAGCTGACTTCATGAACTGGGAAACAGAAGAGCAATTCGATGCGGTGATGATGAACAATATGCTGTATTACTTCTCACCAGAAGAACGTATCAAGTTGCTTGAGAGACTACGGGAGCGTTTAGAAGAAAAGGGTGTCGCCATTCTCGTGACCCCGCTCGCCGAAACAGCGCTCGGTGGACGATTCGCTTCCGCGTTCAATGCGTTCATGACACTCCACGATAATCTGTACCCGCTTCCGACCATTCCACGATTGCGCCGGCAGATGCAAGAAGTAGGTTTTGATCAAATTCGCTTCATCCCATTCATTCCGGAAGGTTCTTGGTATATCGTCATCGCTGAGCGAGGAAAGACGAACCTGCTCAATCAACCGATTCAAAATTGAACTTGTCTCCCGTCATTCCTATAATGATAGAGAAGCATAAGAGACTATTCACATAGGGAGTTGTTGAGTGTGTCGAAACAAAGAGTTGCCGTTATTGGGGCAGGACCAGGTGGGTTGGCTGCAGCGATGCTACTGGCGCATCGCGGTGTAGACGTCACCGTATTTGAGAAACAACCGTTTGTAGGCGGAAGAACGTCGCGCTTAGAAGTAGGTGAATTTGCGTTCGACCGAGGACCTACGTTTTTGAATATGCCTTATATTTTAGAAGAAATTTTTGAAGAGACAGGGCGTAATCTGCATGATTATGTCGAGATGAAGCAGTTGGAGCCGATGTATGATTTGTACTTCGACCGTGGGACGCGTCAACTCTCGATGACAACAGATCGTGATCAGATGTATCGCGCCATCGAAGAACAATTTCCAGGGAATGGCGAAGGTTACGAACGGTTCATGAGTGAACAGGCGATCAAACTGTCTAAATTGATGCCTGTGCTTCAGACCGCACATGACAAGCTTACCGACTATGTCTCGTTACGCGTGCTCAAGGCGCTACCGTTCCTCTCGATCGGTAAATCGCTTTATGACGTCTTGTCCGAGTACTTCACGAGCGAAGAGCTGAAGTATGCGTTCACGTTTCAGGCTAAATATTTGGGGATGTCCGCTTGGGAATGTCCGGGTGGATTCTCCATCTTGTCTTACATGGAACACGCCTACGGAGTGCATCACCCGATTGGCGGAGTGAACCAGCTGTGTCATGCGATGGCGAAAGTGATTGAAGAAGAGGGAGGCGTCATTCGTTTAGGCGAACCGGTAGAGCGTCTTCTCATGGATGATCAAAACGTGACCGGTCTCGTGTCCGGGAATGTCCATTATGCGTTTGATGAAGTAGTGATTGGTGCTGACTTCGCACATGCGATGACGTCGCTCGTTCCAGACGGTAAACTAACGAAGTGGAGTCCGACTCAACTCAAGAAGAAGCGTTACTCGTGCTCGACATTCATGCTTTATCTCGGGCTCGACCATGTCTACGAAGATGTGGCGCATCACTCGATTCACTTCGCGGACGATTATGAATTGAATGTCAAAGAGATGACACAAGAATTGAAATTGAGCGAGGACTTCTCGTTTTATGTACAGAATGCCTCACGCATCGACCCGACACTTGCGCCTCCTGGCAAGTCATCGCTTTACGTTCTCGTACCGGTGCCGAACAATTTATCTGGCCTCCCGTGGGAGACGTTACAAGCGACCATGACAGAGCGCGTTCTCGACGCGCTTGAAACACGTTCCCCTTACCGAAATATCCGTCAACACATCGAGGTGATGGAGGCGTTGACGCCTGAGGACTGGGAAGCGTTTGGTGTATATGAAGGTGCAACGTTCAATCTAGGGCACAACTTATCGCAGATGATGTATTTCCGCCCGCATAACCAATTCGAAGAGCTCGACAACGTCTGGCTCGTCGGGGGTGGGACCCACCCAGGAAGTGGGCTGCCGACCATCTTTGAATCAGCGCGGATCACGACGAACCTTTTGCGTGACCGGGCAGGTGTCGGCCGATGAATATTAGCTTTGTCGGAGCAGGGGTCGGTACACTATATGCCGCCCTCTTATTGACGAAACGCAATCCGTCACTTCAAATCACGATATATGAGAAAGAGGACCGGCTCGGTGGACGCTTGAACTACGTTGAATTCGATAATGGGGCGAAAGTCGATGAAGGTCCAACCATCGTCTTATTGCCGAGTAAATTGAAACAACAACTGATTGAGGCGGGTCTTCCTGAACATGAAGTGGAATTGATTGAAGTCGATCCACTTTACCGCTTACGTTATCAAGACGGGACATCATTCTATAAATATCGGGAAATCGAGAGACAGGCGGAAGAAATCGAACGAACTTTCGGCGAAGGAGATGCCTTCCGTCAGTACATGTCCCAAAAGAAAGAAGAGTATCGGATTGGCTTCGATACGTTTTTAGATCGTAGTTATGCCTCAAAAGCGGAGTTGTTCGAGCCTAAACTACTTCTCCTTCTCATGCGGTTAAAAGCATATGAGACGGCTCATGCGAATATGAAACGCTTCTTTGAAGACGAACGTTTACGTGTCGCCTATAGTTTACAAACGCTCTATATCGGCGGAAATCCTTATGCCACTCCTTCGTTATATGGACTCATTCCTTATCGTGAACAAGAAGAAGGAGTCTGGTATGTAAAAGGAGGATATTTTTCGCTGGCGACGAAAATGGAACAAGAGTTGAAGCGTCGAGGTGTTCGTTTCGAGATGAATGCTACCGTCAATCGTGTCCATGTCACGGACGGGGTGGCCAATGGAGTCACGGTAAATGACGAATATGTACCGTATGATGCAGTCGTCGTGAACGGTGATTTTCCACTCATGGAGCGCCTGATTGATGGTGTGACGCCAAAGACGTATGAACCGTCAAGCGGTACGTTACTTCTTTATTTCGCCGTCAACGGCGAACTCGACTTACCGGTTCACCAATTCGATTTACCGAATGATTTTGAAGGATCGATGCGTACGATCTTTGAGGATGGTAAACTAAGTGAGTATCCAGCGATGTACACCTTTAATCCATCGCGAATGGATGCAACCCTCGCGCCAGAAGGAACGAGTGTATTATATGTTCTTGTCCCGGTTCCTCGAAAATTGGAACGAGAAGACTTTGAGGCACAAGGGACAATCGAACACCTATTAGGAAGAATCGAGGCATTCATGCCTGATTTCCGTGAACGCGTCATCGAGATGAAAGTCCGGACACCGATGGATGCTGAGCGATTCGGATTGTTCGAAGGAGGAAGTTTTGGGATTGCACCAAAGTTATCTCAGTCAGCCGCCTTCAAACCGCAAGCGAGACCATTCCCGAAAATCGAACGTCTCTATGCGGTGGGCGCATCCGTCCATCCATGCGGTGGCGTCCCTATCGTTATGATTGGGTCGCAATTACTTGTGAAAAAAATGGAAGAAGAAATGGGGGCAATGCATCGTGACGACACAAGAAGCGTATCGTCAATGTGAGGAAATCATGAAGAAGGGCTCGTTAACCTTTTACCGGGCCTTCTCTTTGCTCTCAAAACCAGACCGTCAAGCGGTCATGGCAGTATATACTTTCTGTCGCACCCTCGATGATGCGGTCGATGAATCAGACCGTCCAGAAGAGAGTTTGACAGCATTTTTGCATGACTTCGACCGCTTTTTAGCTGGTTACGACCAAGATGAAGCACTATGGGTTGCCCTTCGTGATGTATGGAAACGTTATGACATGGACGTCGAACCATTTTTTGAATTGGCGGAAGGGATGAAATGGGACTTACATAAGTCGCGGTATGAAACGCTCGAAGAGACCGAGCAGTATAGCTATTATGCAGCGAGCACGGTCGGTCTGATGCTGCTCCCGATCCTTGTCCCAAATCAGGACGCTGCGACGACACGTCAGCTAAGGCAAGGCGCCATCGACCTTGGCATTGCGATGCAACTGACCAATATTTTACGTGATGTCGGTGAAGATTTGAATCGAGACCGCATCTATTTACCCCGTACGATGATGCGTCAGTACGGTGTGAGTGAAGCGATGTTACACCAACGAGAAGTGACCCCTGTCTTTATCGATCTATGGGAGGCGTTGGCGAATCGTGCAGAGTTCTTGTATGAAC
This sequence comes from Exiguobacterium profundum, assembly GCF_001909285.1. Classification (GTDB taxonomy): domain Bacteria; phylum Bacillota; class Bacilli; order Exiguobacteriales; family Exiguobacteriaceae; genus Exiguobacterium; species Exiguobacterium profundum. The sequence continues at coordinate 2,546,789 of NZ_MRSV01000001.1, read as the reverse complement.
GGGCACGCGAAACCCATCATCTGTATCCACTCGCGAGTCGAAAGCCGGTACAAGCAGCGGCTCTTCTCTATGAAGGGATTCTTGATGCGGCACGTGCGAATCGACATGACGTCTTTACAAAGCGGGCATACGTATCGACCTTACAAAAAGGAAAGTTGTTGGCAAAACTATAAGCGATTCGATTCCCTGTAGACGCTCGATGGCGTCTACAGTTTTTTGTACGCAAAAAAACCACTTTTGGCGGGGGACCAAAAGTGGCGTAAGCGTTATGTGATTCATTCATCGGGGAAACGAATGAATCGGTTTGTGATGAAGCCCTAAAGATGTGCCGGGATTCATGGGGAATGAATCAGTTGGGACATCTTCGTCGAAACAGGATGCTTGATGGACTAAGGGGGAACATCATACGCAAGCTGTCTCAACTACGGGATACGAGTGGGGAAACTCGCTCATCACTTTTTCTCGGGTGTGACAAGTTCAAAACGCGATGAGGCTCGGGGAAGCCATTCGATCGCTACAGGTGTAACAAACGCTACAGAACTGCTTGAACTCGAATATGATATTATCACGTCTTTCAATTGTCGACAAGTGTCGAAACTCGCGTTCACAAAATGTTCATATTGTCAGAGGTATGTCCTCTAACATCGATCGTGCAGCGAATTGTCCTGAAAGCGTCACCATCGGACTGCCACCGCCAGGATGAGTCGAACCGCCAGCGAACCAGATGTTCGATACATCTGTCGATCGCGGTGCAGGTCTAAAAAATGCCCCTTTTTTCGAGTTGGCCGATGTGCCATAAAGTGCGCCATAATACGCATAAAAATCACGGGTCAAATCTTGTGGGGTCACCCGTTTATGGTAGAGCACCTCTTCTTCTTCCCAATCCACACCGAACATACGTAATCGTCTGCGAATCAAATGCTCATACGTATCTGCATCAATGTCGGTCAGATGTGCCGGCGCATTGACGAGGATGAACAGGTTGTCTCCTGCCTCGCCCATCGACGGATCGGTTGCGGATGAATTCGAAATATAGATTGTCGGTTCGTCCGCATAACGTTCTTCTTGGAAAAGTGCTTTAAATTCCCGTTCATAGTCGTCTGAGAAATAGACGTTATGGTGTGCCAAGTTCAATCGTTTGGACAATCCGACCATCATGACGAATGCGGAAATGGAAGGTTCGACCGTGTCGCGTGTCGGGACCGGGAAAGATGGTCGGTCTTTTGCGTCGACGAGTCGTGGGTATTGCGTCAAGAGTTCACCGTTGAGAAGAACGGCATCACACGAGATGACTTCTTGGTCATCGACGACGACCTCATGTGCTTTTCCGTTCAACACATCAATTTTCGTCACTTCATGACCGAGTCGGAACGTCACTCCGAGTTCGCTCGCCCGTTTGGCGAACCCTTTTGCGATATTCCAGTTTCCACCTTTCGCAAAATAGACACCTTCATTCAATTCCAAATGTGCGATAAGGGCGAACGTACCTGGCGTCACGTATGGACTGCTACCAATGTACGTCGCATAGCGGTCGAGCGCCTGAATAATGCGTGGGTCCTTGAAATACTTCTTGTGAAGGGCGTGCAAACTTTGAAGTGGATGCACTTTGACCATGTCCGCCCAAAGACCGGGATCCAACTTTGTGTCCATTTGTGTGAAGAAGCGCTTATTCGCAATGTCGAACAGCTTTTCAGCTTCATCTAGATAGGCGCGCATCTGATTGTGTTTCAACTGGTCACCGGTCAAACGCCGTACTTCGACCTCAAGTTTTGCCCGATCGGCACTGAACGTGAAGGATGACCCGTCTGTGTAGTGGTTGACGGTATGTTGATCGAGCTTGATTAACTCAAAATAGTCATCCGGATTGGCCCCGCTATTTCGAATGACTGAACGAAATACATCCGGCATCGTGATCGTATTTGGACCAAAGTCGAACCGGTGACCGTCGGTTATAATGGGCATGAGTTTGCCACCGACATGTTGATTCTTTTCAATGACCGTGACGTCATAACCTCGTGCTGCGAGCGTGACGGCGGCGCTTAGTCCACCGAGACCAGCCCCAATCACTACGATTTGTTTCATACAATTGTCCCCCTTTAGACGTCTGCTTAGGAATAGTGACGACCTTTCCACGTGATGGGCAACCGTCTCCATTTACGAATGACGGCGTTCCCGAGTAAGGTCAAGTAAGCGATTAAACTGAGTGGATGGTACCATGTACCGGACCCATTTGATTTCAGATCGACAGCGAGACGCGCGAGGAGCACGAAAATCGCTGCGCTAATCGTCTGCCAACTCGGTGAAAAGATCCAAGCGAGCATAGCCGTCAACTGGATGCCGTAATATGTCATGAAGTACAAGGCGAGTCCTACTGATTCATTCATTCCCTTGAATACGTTCTTTGAAAACCCGGTCCACACTTCTTCATTCGTTTCATACATGTCGCAGGAGATGAACGGGGAGACTTGAACGAGTGACGTGACTTTTTGATGACGTTTGAACGTTCGACATAAATCGATATCATCAATCAACGACGTTCGAATAGCAGCATGTCCGCCAACTTCCTCGTAGCTGTTCCGCTCGACGAGTACGTTCATGCCATTCGCCGCGGCAAATGCGGGGTGTTTCACTTTACGCCAAAACAAAGGCAGATGTTGGGCGATGAGCACGTGTTGCATCGGAATCAACAATTTCCCGAGAAATGTTGACGTCGGAAATTGAGGGAAACCTGATAAAAAGACGGCCTGCTCTCGAGCGAGCGTGGCATGCATGCGGGCGATAAAACTCGAATCGATCGTGACGTCCGCATCTAAAAAGAGAAGATACGGTTCAGTCGTGCGTGATGCTAGTTGATGACAAGCATGAACTTTTCCGGCCCAGTCATGGGGCAAAGGAACACCTTGGATGACGGTAAAACGGGTATCGCTCCCAATTGCATGATTCAATTTTTCATATGTATCATCTTCAGAGCGGTCCTCGTAGATATAGACGTGAGTCCCTTCCGGTATCGCCTGCTTTAAGTTCGAAATCAGTCGTTCAACGTGACGCGACTCATTGCGCATCGGGATGCAGACGGCTGTCGCCGGTGTGCGTCCTGGGTCGGCGAGCGGTCTCAAGAACGAAAGATTGATTAGGGTAAAGATAAACATCGAGAGGGTGAGCAGCCATAAGATCATGAACGTCCCCTCCCAAGTCGGAACATCGTTTCTGTCCATTCAGCAAGATTACGACGTGGTCGAAAGAGCGGCACATAGGCATCAGACCGAATGATGGCGTCTTGTCGCACGTCGTCATAGAGCGCCTCGAGTGCTTGCGCGATTTCCTGCTTCTGAGCTCGTCGTGTCATCGACGTCACGACTACTGTTCGAAAGCGGACATATACAAGGGGTTCCGCATGGTTCTCAAACGAATAGTACATGGCGCATAATTGGACGGGGCGGTCGTTCAGTAACAACGTTGCGCCAGACTCGATTTCGACAGGTCGAAGTTCCTGTGGCATCTCTTGTCCTTGAGGGAACATCCAGACGGATTTCCCGGACGCGAGCAATTCATTCGCATAAGCCAGTGAGGCCCGTACATCGGAGAGACTTCCTTTTTTCACCGAGAAGGCACCGAGGTGTCGAAAGAACGGGAAGCGACGTAGTCCATCCTCATCCATCAACACATGAATATCGTGTCGTAAAAAATGTTCATTGATCATATACATGATGAGACCGTCCCACCACGCGCTATGTGTACTTAAAAATAATCCGGGGGTCGGAACGTCGTCCGTTCGGATATAAATGTTATGGAAGGTGGGACGTATTTGACGTTCCCGCACGAACGTCGAGAACAGGTTATTGAACCATTTCTTTTTGTGTGACTCGATCATCACGACCCCTCCTTTCAAGTAGAATCACTCCGGATGTGAGGATGCTGAGGAGCCCGATGCCATAGAGACCTGCATTAACAGCCGTGACACCGAAGAGTGCGTGAAGCATGACGAACAAATAGACGCCGTGCCGGATGAACAAGGAATCAACAGCGCGTTCGTGACGCTGTAACAACCATGAGAAAATAAGGGATAACCCGAACCAACCGATAAAGTTTTGTGTCGGGATATCATAGTATAAGCCGTCATTCGCCCATTCCCAGTAGCCTTTCACGTTTGCCGCTACGGGATCGATTGCCATATCGAGCCATACGGCGAGAATCGGAACGAGCCATAAAATATTGTGGCGGAATGTGAAGAGACGGGCAACGGCAAAACTAGAGCCGATCACGGCAAGCCATGCCGCACCGATTGTGACAGGGACTCCAAACACTGTCGGACCGAACGCCTCAGCATAAACGTATTCGCTGAACGGGAATCCCGTCTTTACGCCGAGTGTTTCAACGGCGATTGAACCGAAGAAAATAAACGGAACAATCCAAGCTCCTTGTCGAATTCCTTGATAAAGAATCGTTCCACCAATCGCCCCGGCTAGCCATAAAAAGACGGGGTTTGCCCACTCGAGCCAAGGTGGAAGCAGGTCGAATCCAACTAAAATCAACCCAATGAAATACCAAACAATAAACCATTTCCAAATAAACGGATACACTTTCATTCCATCACCTCTACTTTTTATTCTAAAGCTCATTGAAGTCTTCGTCTAACAAATGCATGTACAAAAAAGAGCCTCGCTGAACGAGACTCTCAATTGGCCATCCGTTTTCGTCTTTTCACGAACGAGAAGGCGATGAATAAGACATAGAACGGGATGGCGATGAACCAAAATGTCGGCCATTCTTTCCAACGTGCGAACATCATATACGTCACATAGACGAGACTGATGGTAATGATGAACGAGTGACGTGGCAATGGTACATCTTTAAAACTCGGGATACGAACACGGCTGACCATCAACAAGGCGAGCCCTGTAAAGAAAATCGGTGTCAACAGTTCACTGACGCGGTCACCGAACGTTGTGATGACAGCGAGAAGTCCCCCGGCGGCCGTGATCGGGACACCAGAGAAATAACTCGCTGCAACGTTTGTCGCAGATAAATTGAAGCGAGCCAGACGATAGGCGCCGAATAGCGGGAAAAGTGCCGCAAAAAACAATCCATAATTGCCGTAATCAATAAAGAAGGTGTAATAAGCGAGCATCGCCGGTGCGACCCCGAACGTTACGATGTCAGCGAGTGAGTCCAATTCTTTCCCAAAATCGCCAGCGACCCCGAGCATACGGGCGAGGCGCCCGTCTAAACTGTCGAGCATCATCGCGATGATGATTAACAGTGTGGCGTTTGAGAAGTCACCACGTGCGGCGTAGACGATGGCGACGACACCACAAAATAAATTTCCGAACGTAAAGGAGTTTGGCACCCACGAACGGATACGTTCTTTCCACATAATTTTGCCCCCAGTAAGGTCATTGGCTGAACCAGTGCCCGTTTGTAAATTGCAGTAAATCTTCAGGTGTTAATTCGATTTGATAGCCGCGTTTTCCGGCAGAAATGGTGATCGTCTCTCTGTCTTGAGCTGCTTCGTGCAGATAGACAGGGAACGGCTTCTTCGCCCCAATCGGAGAGACTCCTCCTCGAATATAACCGGTCAATGTCTCGAGCTCTTTTATCGGGACGGTCGATGCTTTCTTCGCCCCCCAAGCTTTTGCGGCTGCTTTTAAATCGATGTCACGCTCTCCAGAGATGAGAAAGAAGGCATATTGCTTTTTCTCGTTCATGAGACAAATCGTTTTATACAGTTCGTCGAGCGGTTTATTCAATGTCATCGCCACATGTTTAGCTGAGACATCGGTGTCATCAACTTCATACGTATGATAGGTGAACGGAATCTTCTTCTGTTTCAGTTGCCGAGCGGCGTTTGTCAGTTGCATCTGACTCATCCTTTCGTGACCGACTCCTTTTAGAATAGCAAATCAACCAACTTCCCGGCAATTGAACTTCAAAAAACTTTTCAGTAAAGGAAGGAGTTTGAAGGAATGACGAAGAAATGAACAGTGATTCATTTTGAAAGGGGAATGAAAATGGAGACGATTCAATTGACGACACACAATGGAGTAGGGTGGTTGAAACTGAACCGACCTGAAAAGCTAAACGCCTTGAACGAGACGTTGCTTCGTGAAATGAAAACGGCAATCGACACATTTGAACAGGACGACGCGGTTCGTGTCATCGTTCTTGTCGGAGAGGGACGAGCATTCTCATCCGGACAAGATTTAACGATCGAGAGCGATGCGGACTATGGGGAATATTTAGAAGACGTGTATCATCCACTCGTACGTACGCTTTTCTCATGTCAGAAACCACTCATCGCAGGGATTCACGGTGTCGTGGCTGGAGCAGGACTCAGTTTGGCACTCGCGGCAGACGTTCGAATCGTCGCCAAGTCGACGAAGTTCAGCTCGGCGTTCATTAAAATCGGGTTGGTCGCGGATGCGGGCGGCCCATATCACTTACGTCGACTCATGCGCGACGACCTCGCATTAGATTGGCTCTGGAGTGGCAGTACGATTGACTCGGATGCCGCGCGTACATTCGGGCTCGTCACTGAGCTCGTGGAAGATGCGATGTATACGGAGCGATTGACTTCATATGCGGAGACACTCGCTAGGAAATCACCGGTCGCTGTTCAAGGGATGAAGGCGCTCATGCGAGCCGCTTCATTTGAGGACGGATTGAATGAAGAAATCAAATGGCAACGGAAGTGTGGGGACACGGACGTGCACCGCCAAGCGATGCAGGCATTCTTGATGAAATGAAAAAAGCGGCTGCGGCCGCTTTTTTACGTGGTTGATTTTGCTTCGAACTGGAAGCCTTTTTGTTGCCATGTCCCGTATTTCCAACGACGGAACGCGAAGAATCCGCGGAACCACTCATCGAGGGAGAAGGCGAGCCAAATCCCAAGGATGCCGAGTCCCATTTGAAGACCGAACAAGTAGCTGAACGCCACGGCGACGCCCCACATCGAGGCGATCCCGATCATGACCGGGAAGCGGACGTCCCCGACAGACTTCAATGACCCCATCAAGACGATGTTCATAGCGCGACCCGGCTCTAAAATGAGCGTCGCCCATAAGATCGGCACACCGACCGCGATGATGTCAGGGTTTGACGTGAAGAGACCGAGTAGCGATTCGCTGAACACCGCTAAACCGAGAGAGGCGACGAACGAAGCGAACATGGCAATCTTCAATGTCTTGACGGCACGATGATAGGCTTCTTTAAAACGTTTCCCTCCAATGTCCCGTGCAATCAAAAGCTGGGTCCCTTGCGCGACGGCGACTGTGAACAAGAAGGCAAGCATGGACAAGTTCATTACGTACACGCGAGCAGCGAGAGAAGCCTCGCCCATCGTCGCGATAAATCCAGTGATGATAATCTGTGAAGCTTGATACGACAAGTTCTCCCCGGCAGAAGGAACACCGATTTGAAGGAGTGACTGGATGTCGTCTTTCTTCGGACGAATCACTTCTTTTAACGGGAAGCGAATCATGAGTTTCCGTTTGACGAGCCAGAACAAGAGAACCATAGCGGCGAATCGTGCGATGACGATGGCCCAGGCGACACCGGCAACACCTGTGACCGGAAGTCCAAACCAGCCGGTCACGGCAAAGATGGCACCGACGGCGGTGATGATATCAATCAGAAGCGTCGCGAGCATGGCGTGTTTCGTCATCCCATGACTCCGGAGAATCGAACTGAGCGCCATGATGAGCGCTTCGGTGAATAACGACAAGCCGACGATTTGCAGGAACAACAACCCGTGCGTAAACAGTTCGTCTGATAGACCGAACAGGCGTAAGAACGTTTCGCCGAACAAGAAGATGACGACGACCATGATTGCACCGAGCCACATGTTCAAACTGACGGCGGAGCGGGCGAAGTCGCGACTCTTCTTCATGCGCTGTGCCCCGATGGCCTGACCGATTAAAATGGTCGCCCCGACAGACGTCACACTAAAGACAATTAAGAACACGTTTAAGATTTGGTTGGCAACCCCGACGGCCGAAGCAGCGGCGTCTGAGTAGTGAGCGAGCATCAATGTGGCGATGATCCCGGTTCCCATGTGGAGGGCAAGTTCGATGAAAATCGGCCACGACAGTTTGAACAGGGTCAGCTGTTCCGTTTGTTTCGTCTGCATGTAGTGTATTCTCCCTTTTCTCTATAATTCTTTCTATTAACTATTTGTTTTATAAAAATGTCAAAGGTCATCTTACTCCTTATGAAATGAAAAAGAAAGGGGTTTGCTAAATTATTTTCAACAAAAAAATCACCCGAAGGAATCAGGTGATTTTCGAATTTATTTCAATTTCAGAATAGCAGCACTGAATGGAGCGAGTTCGATTTCGAGTGAGTCGAGGTCACGGTCATGCAAGAGGTCCGTGGCGGCTCCTGTATAACCGAGCGGATTCAGTTTCGAGGCAGAGTCCGAGTTATTGAAGTACACCAAGTAAGTCTCATCTTTCGTACACCGCTCGATGATGACTGCATTGTTCGCATCGTCGACCAGGTTGAAGCGATATGAGCCGGCATTGGCGAGCGCAGGGTGTTCCTTACGAAGCTGGATGAGCTTTTGGATGTAGCGGAAGAGATTACGGTCTTCTTCGGCTTCATCCCACGGCATACAGCGACGGCAACCTGGATCTTGTTCGCCTTCGAGTCCGATTTCGTCCCCGTAGTAGATACATGGGCTACCCGTATAAGTCAGCATTGAAGTCATCAAGAGTTTGAACTTGCCTTTATGTCCTTTCGCTCGTGTCAACGCGCGGGGGGTGTCATGCGAATCGATCAAGTTGAACGTGACTTCGTTGACGTTCATCGTGTTCATCATCTCGACACGTGTCAGTTCGTTACGGAACTCCGAAGCGGTCGTCCGGTCGAGGGCGAAGTAGTTCAAGCTCGCGTTCGTGAACGGATAGTTCATGACGGCATCGAACTGGTCACCTTGTAGCCAAGGTTGTGAATCGTGCCAAATCTCTCCGAGAATATAAGCTTCCGGGTTCGCATTTTTGACGGCCTTACGGAAGTCACGCCAGAATGCATGGTCGACTTCGTTGGCAACGTCAAGACGCCATCCGTCGATGCCGAATTCTTCGACCCAGTAACGGGCGACATCTAATAAGTAAGCTTTTAATTCGGGATGTTCTGTATTGATTTTCGGCATGTTCTTTTCAAATGCGAACGTATCATAGTTCGGCTTCGGTTCTGTGACAACCGGGAAATCGCGAAGGTAGAACCAATCACGGTACTCAGAGGACGGACCGTTTTCGACGACGTCTTGGAACCATGGGTGATGATATCCGACATGGTTGAAGACCGCGTCGAGCATGACTTTGATGCCGTTCTCGTGCAAGAGGTCGACCATCTCTTTAAATTTTTCTTTCGTCCCGAACTGTGGATCGATTTCCATGTAGTCGAGCGTATCGTACTTATGGTTTGTCGTCGCTTTAAAGATCGGGCAGAAGTAGATGCCGGTGATCCCGAGTTCGACTAAATGATCGATATGGTCGATCACTCCTTGGAAGTCGCCACCGAAAAAGTTTGTCGTCGTAGGCTCTGTCGAGTTCCATGGGAGCGTCTCTTCAGAATCGAGCGAAGCATCGCCATTTGCGAAACGGTCCGGGAAGATTTGATACCAGACCGTATCCTTCACCCAAGAAGGCGCATGGAAGATATCGATTGGGTTGATGAATGGGACACAGAAGTAGTAACCCGTATCATCGAGCGGCTTCTCTTCGAACCATCCTTTTTCGGTATAAACGGCCGTCTCTTGTCCATCATTCAAACGGAAGCCGTAACGTAGACGTCGGAACGGCGGTTTGATGGAGATGAACCAATAGTCGTAGGCGTCGTCAAACCCGATTTTCTCCATTGGAGTCTCGTATGTACGCCAGTAGCTCGGCTTATCCGGATCGAAGTTCCACATGGCTGGGTCTTCAGCGTGCCAATCATAAGGGTCGTTCCAAATCAAATCGACAGATTCGATATCGCCTCGCTTCGTATGGAAACGAATGTGGATTGTCTCGCGATCATATTTGTAGACGAACGGGGACATGGCACGATGATAAATCGCTTCTTTCATCATAAGGAAAACATTCCTTTCTTTATAGGGGATGACATCATTTTACAACATCGGGAATCAAAGAGAACAGATGTTGCGAAAACGTTTGCTCAAGCAAAGGTTAATAAAGCGTTTACATTTTGTCAATTGCTGAAACGCATAAAAAGTGAAGAATTGAGAACAAACATTTAAAAATTACATAAATGGGTCAACAGACGTAAAAAAAGTGTAAAAAAAGACTTGTAAAACGCTTTCACAACTGTATAATAAAAATTGAGGTGAGGATGCAAACGTTTTCACTACCGTGTCAATTTCGTAGCGGAGTTTTAAAATTGACGTGGTCGTGCGATTGCGCAAATCTGACCATACTATTTCCTTGGGGAGGTTTTTCATCATGAAGATGAAAAAAATGGTAGCAGGACTTTCAACAGCAGTATTCGCATTCGGTGCACTTGCTGCATGTGGTGGCGGAACGGACAACGGATCTTCTAACGAAGGTGGTTCTTCAAGCGAGAACAAACCTGAAAAGATCGTCATCTGGGAAGACATCGAAAAGTCTGAAACAACGAAAGAAGTTGCGAAGGCGTTCGAAGAAGAGCATGGCGTAAAAGTTGAAGTTGTCGAAGTACAGATGACAGATCAAAAAGACAAGCTCGCGCTTGACGGTCCAGCTGGAAAAGGTCCAGACATCGTGCTCGTACCACATGACCAGATTGGTACAATCGCAGACCAAGGTCACTTGGCTCCAATCGCTGACGAAGGATCGCTTGACGCGTTCACAGACGCTGCGAAATCAGCTGTCATGTTCGATGGCCAAGCTTACGGATATCCAAAATCAGTTGAGACACCAGTTCTCATGTATAACAAAGATTTGATGGCTGAAGCTCCAGCATCTATGGACGACCTTTACAAGTTGTCAAACGATGTAAAAGCTGACGGCGAGTACGGATTCCTTGCACTTTGGGATAACTTCTACTTCGCACACGGTGTTGTCGCTGGATTCGGCGGATACGTGTTCAAAGAAGACGGTGGCGCACTCGACCCAGCGGATATCGGTTTGAACAACGAAGGCGCAGTTGAAGGATTCGAATACATCGGTAAATGGTACGAAGAAGGCCTCTTCCCTAAAGGGTTGATTGGAGAGTCTGGCGGCCAAGCGATGGACCAACTCTTCACTGAGAAGAAAGCTCACTCAGTCATGAACGGACCATGGGCTGTAGCTGGTTACACAGATGCAGGCGTGAACCTCGGAGCGGCTCCAATGCCAACACTTCCGAACGGTGAGCCAATCAAGACGTTCATGGGTGTGAAAACATATGCCCTTTCAGCTTACACAGAAAACCAAGAGTGGGCTGAAATGTTCCTTCAAGAGTTGACGAATGAAGAAAACGCATTGGCAATGTTTGAAGCATACAACGAGATCCCACCAGTAGCAGCACTCGAGTCGAACGAGACAATCACGTCGAACGAAGTTGCGAAAGCGGTATTCGACCAAGCAACAAACGCAATCCCAATGCCGAACATTCCTGAAATGGGACAAGTCTGGGAGCCAATGGCTCAAGCGCTTCAGCTTGTAGCAACTGGTAAACAAGATGCACAAAAATCTGCAGATGATGCAGTGAAAGTCATCGAACAACAAATCCAAGCGAACAACCAATAAGGAATTGAGATGACGGGGTACGCCACATGGCGTTCCCCATCATTTTCTAGCATTGAGCAAACGTTTGCTTGATTGATTTGCTCAAATCGAAAGGAGAAACTGAGGATGGCTGCAATTGCGAACCCTAAATCACCGGACCAACGCCCGGACAAGCCTACAAACCATGCTCGGAACGCGGGACTACTTTCCATCATTCCGGGACTCGGACAGTTATACAACAAACAATACGCGAAGGCGGTAGCGTTCTTTATCGTCGTCGTATCTTATTTTGCCGTAAACTATGATCTATTTTTCAAAGGGGCGGGCGCCGGACCAGGTGACCGTGGAGGACTTTGGGGATTGATCACGCTTGGTGAAGTGCCAGGACCTCGTAACGACCACTCCATCTTCTTGATGGTCGAGGGGATTGTCGCGTTAATTTTACTTTTCTTCGGAATCGCGTTCTATGTTTGGAACATTCGTGACGCCTATCGTGTCGGTCGCGCTCGTGATCAGCATCTAAACCTTCCATCGTTCCAAATGCAACTTCGCAACTTGCGTGACCATGGATTCCCATACTTAATGTTAATCCCATCACTCATTTTGTTAGTGTTTACAGTTATTCTTCCATTGATCTTCACGTTCTTGATCGCCTTCACGAACTATCGCTATAACAACGCACCACCAGCGAAACTCGTCGAATGGGTCGGATTCGAGAACTTCACGCGTATCTTTGAAATTGATATCTTCCGTGACACATTCGTCGGAGTACTCGGCTGGACGCTTGTCTGGACGGTCGCTTCAACGACAGGTGTCATCGCGATCGGAATCTTCCTTGCGGTGCTCTTGAACCAAGAAGGACTTCGCTTCCGTCGTTTGTTCCGTTCAATCTTGATTCTTTCATGGGCGGTCCCAGCATTCATCACGATCTTAATCTTCCGCTCGATGTTCAACGAGTCGTTCGGGGTGTTCAATACGACAATCTTACCGGCGCTCGGTCTTGACCCAGTCAACTGGATGACCGATCCGACGGCGACACGTACGGCACTCGTTCTCATTCAATGGTGGCTCGGCTTCCCGTTCATCATGACGCTCATGACGGGTGTGCTTCAGTCGATTCCTGGTGACTTGTATGAAGCGGCGACAATTGACGGAGCGACGATCTTTGATAAGTTCCGCTTGATCACATTGCCGATGCTCTTGTTCGCAACTGCACCGATCTTGATCACGCAGTTCACGTTCAACTTCAACAACTTCAACATCATCTATCTCTTTAATGGCGGTGGCCCTGCTGTACCTGGACAAACGGCCGGCGGTACCGACATCTTGATTTCTTGGATTTACAAATTGTCTCTCGGTGCCAACCCGCAATACGGACTTGCGGCTGCGATCACACTCATCTTGTCATTCTTCATCATGACGCTTGCCGTGATCCAGTTCCGTCGGACAAAATCTTTCAAAGACGAGGATATGATCTGATATGAAAAAACAAAAACGAATCAATTTGGCGATCTCGTATGTCATCTTGACGCTTGCGTCGATCATCATTCTCTATCCGATGCTTTGGGTTGTCGGCACATCGTTCAACCCAGGGCGTACGATTACGTCAACGATTATTCCAGCAAATCCTACGTTCATTCACTACAAAAACTTGTTTGACCTAACGATTTCGGATTATAGTTTATGGTATGTGAACACGTTGAAAATCGCTTTCATCACGATGGCACTCTCAGTCGTCTTGGTGACGATTACCGGATACGTCTTCTCACGTTACCGCTTCGTCGGACGGAAGAACTCGCTCGTCTTGTTCCTCGTCCTTCAAATGGTGCCACAGTTCGTTGCGATCATCGCGATTTATGTGTTGCTCAACATGCTCAACCTTCTTGACACACATACAGCGCTCATCTTGCTCTATGCGGGTGGTGCGATTCCGATGAACACGTACTTGGCGAAAGGGTACTTCGACACGATTCCGAAAGAACTTGACGAAGCAGCCCGCATGGATGGTGCTGGTCACCTCCGAATCTTTTGGCAAATCATCTTGCCGCTCGCGAAGCCGATTGTCGCAACGATTGCTCTCTTTAACTTCATGGGACCATTCAACGACTTTATCTTGGCATCGCTCGTCCTTCGTTCACCAGAGAAACAAACATTGGCAGTTGGTCTTTACAACATGATTTCGAAACAGTTCGATAATAACTTCACGTTATTTGCGGCAGGTGCAGTTCTATCAGCCCTTCCAATCGTCATCTTGTTCTTCATGTTCCAACGCTACTTCGTTTCTGGCCTCACAGCGGGTGGTACGAAAGGATAATACTCGTAAAAGGAGGAAGCGATATGAGGCGAGGCGTCGTGCTCGTGCTCCTGTCGCTTCTTTTGTTTCCGACCGTCGTCGGAGCAAAGGAAGCCGCTACTTGGGAACAAGAACGCATGTATTTTATTATGGTCGACCGATTTGTTGACGGAAATCCGGACAACAATGAACAGGTGGACAAAGATGATCCGAAAGCATTTCACGGTGGTGATATCCGTGGAATCATTGAGAAGCTCGATTATATCGAATCACTCGGCTTCACATCGATTTGGCTGACGCCCGTTTTTGAGAATATGCCGGACGGCTATCACGGGTATTGGATTAAAGATTTCTATAACATCGATCCACAGTTTGGAACGAAAGAGGATTTACAGGAACTCGTTCAGGAAGCGCACAAGCGAGATATGAAAGTCATTCTCGACTTCGTCGTCAACCATGTCGGTCCGAACCACCCGTGGGTTAAAGAAAAGCCGGAATGGTTCCATGAACAGTTACCGATTGTATTTTGGAAAGACCAGGAGCAAGTCGAGACGCACTGGTTGTTCGACTTACCTGACTTCAAAACAGAGGATCCGGAAGTCAAATCGTATTTGATTGATGCGGCGAAGTACTGGATCGAAGAGACGGACATCGACGGCTATCGCCTCGATACGGTTCGTCACGTCGATAAAGCATTCTGGAAAGACTTTGTCGAAGGTGTGCGGTCGGTCGACCCAGACTTTTACTTACTCGCCGAAGTGTTCGACCCAGATCCGCAATACGTCGCGCAATATGACGATCTCGGGTTCAACAGCATCACAAACTTTACATTTTATGACCGTGTGTCGAAAACGATGACGCAACAGCAAGCGAACGTCGACGAGATTGACGTTGCCGCAAGCTATGCCGAAACGTTCTTCAACGACCCGAATCAGATGGCGACATTCCTCGATAATCACGATGTCGAACGCTTCATGCATATGGCAGAACTCGGTGGTGTGGAATCGGCGGAACGACGCTTACGCCTCGGTTTGTTCGCGCTTTATGCGTCACCTGGTATGCCGATCGTCTTCCAAGGGACAGAAAATGCACAGACCGGTGGAGCCGACCCGGCGAACCGTGTCATGACGGAATTCCCGGGAAATGAGGAGTTGCATGAATACGTCGCGACCATGAACCGCATGCGGGAAGAGTATCCGGTCTTTGCGACAGGAGAGCAACGCATGATCGCCTCGGAAGATGGGATGGCTGTCTTCGAACGGAAAGACGGAGATGACGTTGCGCTCTATGCAATCAACATGAATCGTGACGATCGAGAGATTGAGATCGATGTCAGTGAAATCGGGGAAGATATGAGACTTCGTGGTCTTTTATTCTCACAACTGGTCACAGATCAGCGCGGAACGTTTACAATTGAACTATCTGGTGAAAGTGCGAACGCTTACATCGTTGAGGAATCTTCGGTCAATCCATGGATGATGGGCTTGCTCGTCGTTACGATTCCGATTTTCTTGACTGGTTTGGTCATGTGGAAGCGCCGCAAATAAAGACATGAAACGCCGCAAGGCACGAATCGAACTCACGGAAGCAGGGGGGAACACCATGCAAATCACAATCAAAGATGTGGCGAAGCACGCGAACGTCGCGCCGTCGACAGTCTCTCGCGTCATCGCCAACAGCCCAAGAATCAGTCAAAAGACAAAAGAACGGGTCAGAAGTTCCATGGAAGAACTCGGGTATCATCCGAACATTCATGCGAGAAGTCTCGCTAACCGCTCGACGCAGTCGATTGGTCTCGTCATGCCGAGCGCGGCAACAAAGACACTTCAAAACCCGTTCTTCCCGGAAGTGCTACGAGGAATTAGCACGAAGGCGCACCAGAATGGATACTCGCTTTATATGACGACCGGCGTGACAGAAGAAGAAGTTTTGTCCGGTGTGATCGAGATGGTTCAAGGACGCCGTGTCGACGGTGTCATCGTTCTTTATTCACGTGAAGACGACCAAGTCGTCCAATACTTACGTCAAACGAAGTTTCCGTTCGTCGTGGTCGGGAAGCCGTTCGGGGACGCTTCTTCTATCACTTACGTCGATACGGATAACTATTTGGCTGGTCGTGAAGTGACGAAGCACCTTTATAACCTAGGTCATCGTCGTATCGCCTTCATCGGGGGCTCGGATAAACTCGCAGTAACACAAGATCGTCGGAACGGGTACGCGACGGCCCTCATGGAAGCAGGCATCCCGGTATGCGAAGATTACATCGCCCGGGCCGAATTCATGACAAAGGGTGGCGCGAAGGCTGTCCGTGAGTTGTTGCAGAACGAGGAACCACCGACAGCTGTCGTCGTCAGTGATGATATGATGGCACTCGGTGTCATCAGTACGTTAAGCGAGATGGGGCTCAAAATCCCAGAGGACGTCGCGGTCGTTAGTTTCAATAACGTTTATATCGCGGAGCACTCGAACCCGCCGCTCACGTCGGTCGAAATTAACATCTTCGGTCTCGGTTTCGAGGCGACGAATTGCTTGATCGAACAAATCAGTGATAACGCTCCACCTTATGGGAAGCGTGTCATCGTGCCACATTATTTGGTCGTCCGCCAATCATGTGGGCAGAAGAAGAGTAAAGCGACGGAAACATTAGAATCGAATTCTTGATTGATCAGACGATTTCGCCATAGCGGAGTCGTCTTTTGCATATCCTTTTGATTGAAGCCTCATGAAGTAGGGAACAAGTTTCACGAAGGAATCGAAATCGAAAGGATGGATAGAGATGAGCGAAAGACGATTTGTCGGGACATTCGACACAAAAGAAAGCCTATTGTCAAAAATTAATGAGCTGAAAGAAAATGGCTACGATGAAGGGGAACTATTTGTCGTAACGGAGCGGGATGAAGCCGTTCACGTTCTTAAACGAGAGACGAACCTAAACGTAGAAGAAGGTGACACATCTTGGTTAGACAACCTCAACGGAGGGGGAAGCGAGGATCGGGATACGAAACAGGCGCTCACCGATTTAGGGATCGCGGACGACGAAATCGAACAGGCGCATTCTACAATCAAACAAGGGGGATATGCACTTGTCATCGACGAACCTGATACCGGATTCAATGATGGGCGAAGTGCGGTATTCGAGGGACACGAAGCGAATGCGGCGTTTGGTGATAATCCGGAAAATGGACAGAAAGATTGATTGAAACCGTCTCGATGAGAGGCGGTTTTTTTGATTGTAAAATGTGATGAAAAAAAGAAAGAAAAAGTTTTATGCAAACGATTGCATTCTCGTTTCAGTTGTGTAAAATGAAAGGTGAGATTAAATACAGCGCTTTCATAGACAAACGGTTGCATGAACTAGTTGTCCGTCGAAGGTAGCCTTGTAGAGAAAAAGGAGTGGCAGACAGATGAAACGATTGTTTGCAGTCGATGAATGGAAAGTAACAGAGGAAGGTCTTCACCCGAAAGAGAACCGTCTTGCAGAATCCATCACATCGCTCGGGAACGGGCATATGGGGATGCGAGGAAACTTTGAGGAAGATTACTCGAATGATACGCACCAAGGATTCTACGTGGCGGGCGTCTACTACCCGGACAAAACACGTGTCGGTTGGTGGAAGAACGGATACCCTGAATACTTTGCCAAAGTGTTGAATGCGACAAACGTCATCGGTCTCCGCGTGGTCATCAATGGTACACCGGTCGACTTGGCAAAATGGGAAGTGAAAGATTTCACTCGCGAGCTCGACATGCAGCGTGGTGTCCTCACACGGACGTTCACCTTGATGAACGGGACAGAAGAGACGAAAGTGCAAGTCGTCCGCTTCTTCTCGATCGTGGATAAAGAAGTCTTGGCAATCCGTTACAACGTCACACCAGTCAACTACGAAGCAAAAATTGAGTTCACTCCATATTTAGATGGCGATGTCGTCAACGAAGACTCGAACTACGATGAGAAGTTCTGGCTTCCGGTCGACCGTGGTGTGGAAGAGCGTTTCGCTTTCGTTACGACGAAGACGAAGAAACTCGACTGGCATGTCACGGCATCGATGATTGCGGACGTCGAAGGCGCTCGTTGTGAAGTGCTTGAAGCGACAGATTTGTTTGTTGCCAATAAATTCACGGTCAACGTAACGGCCGGTGAGACAGCGACAGCCTACAAGTATGTGTCGGTCGTCACGAACCGCGACCACGAGGTTGAAGCATTGCAGTCAGCTGGGATGACACGTGTCGAAGCGGCGTTTGAAAAAGGATTTGAGACACTTCTCGCTGAACAGACGGAAGCATGGCTCGCACGCTGGGAAGATGCGGATGTTCGCATCGATGGAGACATCGAGGCACAACAAGGAATCCGTTTCAACATCTTCAACATGTATCAAACATATACAGGTGAAGATTCACGTCTTAACATCGGTCCAAAAGGATTCACAGGTGAGAAGTACGGCGGTGCGACGTATTGGGATACTGAAGCCTACTGCCTCCACTTCTATTTGGCGACAGCCAAACCAGAAGTCTCATGGAACTTGCTCAAATACCGTCACAATCAACTGCCACAGGCAAAAGAGAATGCTGTGAAGAATGTCGGTATGGAAGGCGCGCTTTATCCGATGGTCACGATGAACGGGGAAGAGTGCCACAACGAGTGGGAAATCACGCATGAAGAGATTCACCGTAACGGTGCGATTGCCCATGCTATCTTCAACTATACGAACTTCACAGGCGACAAGTCGTACCTTGGACAATATGGATTGGAAGTATTGGTCGAGATCTCGCGTTACTGGGCTAGCCGCGTCAACTTTGTCCCGCACAAAGACGTGTATATGATCCTAGGCGTCACAGGTCCGAACGAATATGACAACAACGTCAACAACAACTGGTATACGAACTTGATCGCCGCATGGACGCTCGAATATACGCAGGAAGTGTACGACTACTTGAAAGAAGCAGAACCTGCACGTCTCGAAGAGCTCGTGTCGACACTCGGCATCACGGACGCTGAACTTGCGAAGTGGGCGGACATCCAAACGAAGATGTATTATCCAAAAGATGATCTCGTTCCAGATGTCTTCATGCAACAGGACGGATTCATGGATAAAGAGCAGATTTTGGTGGAAGACCTCGATCCGAAACATCTTCCACTCAACCAAAACTGGTCATGGGATCGCATCCTTCGTTCGAATTTTATAAAACAAGCTGACGTCCTCCAAGGACTCTATACGTTCGGTGACCGCTTCACGGTCGAACAGAAACGTGCAAACTTTGACTTCTACGAGCCACGCACGGTTCACGAATCGAGCTTGTCACCATGTGTCTACTCGATCATTGCAGCAGAAGTCGGTTATGAAGACAAAGCGGTCGAATTGTACCAACGTTCGGCGCGCCTTGACCTCGACAACTATAACAATGACACGGAAGACGGATTGCACATCACGTCGATGGTCGGTTCGTGGATGTCCATCGTTCATGGGTTCGCTGGAATGCGCATTCAAGAGGATAACCTCTCGTTCAGCCCGATGACTCCGAAAGATTGGAACGGTTACTCGTTCAATATGCTCTGGCGCGGCCATCACTTGACGGTCACATCATCACGTGAACAAGTGACAATCAAGCAAACAGGTGGTACAGACGTGACAATCCATGTGTATGGAAATCCGGTAACGGTTCCTGCGAATGAATCGATTACAATCGAGACAGTGAAAGCGTGACCAATCGTTTCATACGAACAAGCCGACCTCGGTCGGCTTGTTTTTGTGTGAAAAACTTATCGGATTTCCTGCATATTTGCTGTATGCAGCATGAATAATCTATGTTATCTTGATTCTTAGCTATTTTGAGAAAGGGGAGTTGAAGCTTGACGGAAGCCGTTAAAGAACATACACGAATCGGGGTTGTCTCGATCATCGGAGGATTGTTCGTTGCCTTATCCATGACATTATTTTTAATTCCAGCTGGCGTCTATTCGACAGGATTTACGGGTCTTGCCCAAATCTTGACGAAATTGTTAGAGGGTACACCGCTTGAATTAGGGGAAGGACTCTGGTTCTTTATTCTGAACGCACCACTGCTCGTCGTCAGTTATTTTATGCTCGGGCGGAACATGATGATCCATACGCTGGTCAGTGTCGCCTCGGTCACGTTGTTCATTCGTTTGCTTCCGCAATCGCAGCTTCTCTCGGACGATCCACTTTTGAACGCTGTATTTGGCGGTGTGCTCTTGGCAATCGGCTCGGGGATCACGATTCGGTATGGAGCCTCGACGGGTGGCTTTGACATCGTTGCGCTGATTCTCGCGAAGTTTACGAACAACTCGGTTGGGGTCTATCTCTTCTTGATGAACATGATGATTGCCCTCGCAGCAGGTGCCTTGTTCGGATGGCCGACAGCGCTTTATACGATCGTCTTCTTGTATGTGACGTCAAAAGTCATCGATGAGATTTACACGAATACACAACGTCAAACGCTCTTCATCGTGACGAATCACCCGGACGAGGTGACAAAGGAACTACATCAACACGTGTTCCGCGGGATCACGCTCATGCCGGCAATCGGGACGTACTCGAAAGTCGAGAAAGCGACGCTCATGATGGTCGCGCAACGACACGAGGTGCGTGAGATCACGCGCATCTGTAAGGATGCAGACCCATCGGTTTGGATCAATATTTTACCGACAGAGGACGTCGAAGGGACGTTCCGTCGCTAAACATGAATGAATCACAAAAAGCACCGACTTTTCTAAGTCGGTGCTTTCGTTATGCCTTGATGCCAAGTCGCTCTTCCAAGAAGAGGGCGATCCCGTCATCCATATTTGAAGCCGTCACTTCGTTGGCTACATTCTTCAATTGGTCGATGGCGTTCCCCATCGCGACACCGGTACCGACATAGTCGAGCATCTCGAGGTCGTTCTCTTCGTCACCGAACGCGATAATGTGCTTCCGGTCAATGTTTAAGTGCTTCGAGACCTCTTGAAGCCCAAGTGCCTTCGATGTGTTTTTGCTCATGACTTCAATCATATGTTCGGGCATACGCCACTGACGGTTCAATACCGCCTCCGCATGAATGTCGTCGAGTTGGGTGCGGACGTGCGCGACGTGATCTTTTGTCGCATGAATCAATAAGGACGTCGGCTCGTCCTGCAAATGCTTCAACAAGTTACCTGATGTGACGCTGAGCGCACGTTCTGCATATGGACTATAGAACTCTTGCGGGTCTTTTTGGAAGTAGACGTGGTCCGTCACTTCGACGACGATATTGTGTGCCTTCGTATCCGCTACTTCTTCAATGATGTCATGGGCGGTCTTGAGCGGAATCGGTCGGTGTGTCACCGCATAGTTCGCATCTTTCGGGTGATGTACGAGCGCACCGTTGAAGTTGACGAGTGGCGTCGTCAATCCCATTTGCTCATAATACATGATCGAATGGCGCTTTGGACGCCCTGTGGCGATCATGACTTCATGACCAGCTTCACGCGCTGCTTGAAGAGCGCGGAGGTTTCGTTCGCTGATTGTTTTATCATCTCTTAATAACGTTCCATCTAAATCGACTGCGATTAAATAACGTGACATCAGTCATCCTCTTTTCTTCACAATGATGTTTCTACGACCGTATCACATTTTTCGATTTGACGGAAAGAATATACAATCGAAGTCGCATATTCTATTCGAACAATGCTATACTAATGTCGTATGAATTTTTACGAATCATCTGTGAGATGGAGGGGACGTTCAATGCGTTATTTAGTGACATTGATCTGGGCGATTGTGCTCTCAAATACAGCGGTATTTATCATTTCTGCCGTTGATGGTGTAGAGTTCAACGCGATGCTCGCGACAGGATTTGGCGTGGCCATCACAATCTTCGTTGCAATTCTCGATGTCTTGAATCAAGACATGGGAATCAGCGACGTTGCACAAGAGAAGTAAGCCGTCTACAATCAAACTGACTCGTGCATGAGTCAGTCTTTTTTCTTTATCCAACATAGAGGAGGATCACACATATGAAAAACCCTGAAAAACGCGCGAATTTTATCACGTTCGCCATTATCGGTGCGATTATCGTCATCGGAATCGGTTTGTTGTACTTTTTAAATGGAAACAATACTGACGATGGTGTCAACGCCGTCACAGCAGATGAATTGCAACAACAATTAGACCAAGATGGTGAAGTCGTCGCTTACTTCTGGCAAACGGGCTGCGAATACTGTGAGCAAGTGAAGCCTTATGTCGAACCCCTCATCGAAGAATATGATGCGGTCTCGATCAACTTGGCTGACCATAACGTATGGACGACGTATGGGATTGAAGGTACGCCGACTATCATCCGATTTGAAGATGGAAAAGAGGTCGGTCGCATTGAAGGAGCGGTCTCTGAACAACAATATGAGACGTTCTTTAAAAATGAGGAGGCCAAAGAGGAATGAAGCGTCGTTTCTACCAAACGTTATTTGAGCTGAACGCCTCGCCTTGGATCGCCACACGCCTCAAGCGTTTCGCAGAATCAGATGTGAGTCGTCACTTGATTCCATCGTTTGCAAAAGTATATGACATTGCGGTAGAAGAGGCAGAGCAACCGTTTGCTGCCTATCCATCATTGCATGCGTTCTTTACCCGTCACTTGAAGCCTGGAGCACGTACGATTGATGAGTCGTCTGATACTCTCGTATCACCGTGTGATGGAAAGCTATCGGTCATCGAATCGATTTCAGAAGACAGTCGTTTCGAGGTGAAAGGTCAGTCGTATACGCTTGCGGAGTTACTCGGTTCTCAACAAGAAGCAAGACGTTATGCAGGGGGGACGGTCGTCGTTCTCTACCTCAGTCCGCGCGATTATCACCGCGTCCACACACCGCTCTCTGGTCGTGTGCTCAGTCACTATGAGCTCGGGGACCGTTCGGCACCGGTGAATGAAATCGGATTGACGGAGACGGTTCGACCGCTCTCACGCAACTACCGTCGCGTGACGCGCTTTGACAGCCCGGCCGGAACGTACGAACATATCATGGTCGGTGCCTTGAACGTCAACACGATTGAGTGGACGCTCGAAGGAGACCAGGCGGGCAAAGGAGAAGAGGTGGGATACTTCTCGTTCGGTTCGACCGTCGTCCTTTGTTTTGAGAAGGATACGATTCAAATGGACCGTGAAAAGATCGGTCCGGTTCGACTCGGTGAAGTCATCGGGACAATCAAATCCAACTAATTTTGTGTCAATTTTCTTCCGACCGAACGATAGACTAGTCGTTTGGTCGGTTTTCGTTTACCATAGAAGGGATATCAATACTTGTATAAGTAGTTGAATCGTTTAGCTAATTGGAGGAATTTTACGTGTTTAATCGACTTTATCCGAAACAGTTCGTCGCGTCTGTGTTTGACATCGACCTACAAGAATTGAAAGACCGTGGGGTGCGCGTTATTTTGACGGACCTTGATAATACACTCGTGGCGTGGGACGTCCCACATGCGCCAGAGCTTTTATTGATGTGGCTTGAAAAAGTGAAATCATACGGTTTCGATGTGATTGTCGTATCAAATAATAACGAGAATCGTGTACGAACATTTACGGAGCCGCTCGGCCTTCATTATGTCGCTCGTGCTAGAAAACCATTACCATCTGGATTTAAAGCGGCACTCTCGAAATATGGGTACTCGCCGAAGGAAGCCATCTTCTTAGGGGACCAGCTGTTTACAGACGTTCTCGGGGCAAACATGGCGGGCATTCATGTCGTTCATGTGCAACCGGTCGTTAAAACGGACGGACTCGTCACGAAATTTAACCGGATGCTCGAAAAAGTGGTCTTCGCCCATATGAAGCGTCGTGGGAAGTATGTATTGATCACGAAAAAGGTGGAAGAACTTGCCGTTGACGCACAACGGGCAAAAGTCGCGGTCGCTGAAAAAATCGGTGAGGCCATGCATCCACGTTCCGAAGATTCACATAAAAAAGATGAATAAGACCTCGAACGCACAGGAAGAAGGAGGCTGCCCATGTACGGCGAGCAAGGCGTCGGAATTAACGCTTCAGGAGTAGCAGCGAGGTGCTACGGTGAATGAAGAAGGGGAAACCTGAACGGCAGTAAGTATAACTATGGAAGAAACAAAACGATATTGCGCTGGGTGCGGCGTAGCCATCCAAACGGAAGACCCGAACGGGGTCGGCTATGCACCGAAATCGGCACTTGACCGTGAGATTGTCATTTGCCAACGTTGCTTCAAATTGAAGCACTATAACCAAGTTCAAGATGTGGAGTTATCAGATGATGACTTCTTGCGCATCTTGAATGGTATCAGTTCAAAAGAAGCACTCGTCATCAAAATCGTCGACATTTTCGACTTCAATGGCAGTTGGCTTCCGGGTCTTCAACGCTCAGTCGGGTCGAACCCGGTACTGTTAGTCGGAAACAAGGTCGACTTGTTACCGAAGTCGGTCAACCCGAACCGGATGGCGAACTGGATGAAGGCAGAGGCAAAAGAACTCGGCTTGAACCCAATCGACGTTCATTTGATCAGTGCGAAAAAAGGACATGGCATCGATGAACTCGCTGAAAAGATTGAGTACTACCGCAAAGGCAAAGACGTCTTTGTCGTCGGTTGTACGAATGTCGGGAAGTCGACACTCATCAACCAGGTGATCAAACGTTTCGGTGAAGAGGATGAAGCCATCATCACCGTCAGTCATTTCCCGGGAACGACGCTTGACTTGATCGACATTCCGCTCGACGATGATGCGAACTTGTACGACACACCAGGAATCATCAACCGTCATCAAATGGCACACTATGTCGATGCGAAAGATTTGAAGACGATCACACCGAAGAAAGAAATCAAGCCGCACGTGTTCCAGTTGAATCCGCAGCAAACGCTCTATTTCGGCGGATTGGCACGTTTAGATTATCTTGAAGGAAATAAGCGATCGTTCGTCATTTATATGTCGAATGAATTGAAAGCACACCGTACGAAACTCGAACGTGCCGATGAGCTCTATGACCAACATATTGGGAAGATGCTCAACCCGCCGAATGAGAAGACACTCGAAATCTTACCGCCACTCGTCCGTCATGAGTTCAGCTTACGGGACGGCGTGAAAACGGATATCGTGTTCAGTGGTCTCGGTTGGGTCGCGATTCACGGAAAAGGTGGCCGTATCGCAGCATGGGCTCCAAAAGGCGTCGCAGTCACACTTCGCGAGGCGCTCGTATGAATCTGGCCGTCATCGGTCACCCGATTGCTCATTCGCTCTCTCCCCAACTGCACGAGCAGTGGTTGAGGGCGTCTGGGCTTTTCGGGCGTTATGAGACCATCGATGCCACACCAGATCAACTCCCAGCCTTATTTGCGGCAATGCGAGAAGGGGACTGGGATGGATTCAATGTCACGATTCCCTATAAAGAGGTGGTCGTTCGGTATCTCGATGACCTTGACGAAGCGGCGAAACATGCTGGAGCCGTCAATACGGTGTATAAACGAGACGGGCGACTTATCGGGACGAATACGGACGGGACAGGTCTTGTCCAAGCGCTGATGCCATACACAGACTTTACAGGGCGTGTCCTGATTGTCGGTGCCGGAGGAGCGGCTCGGGGGATTGTCCAAGCTCTCCCGACGCGTGACGTGACGATTGTCAATCGAACTGTGAAACGGGCAAAAGCGCTCGCCGACACGTTCGGAGTCGTCTACACGACGTTTGATGAGATGGACGTCTCTCGATATGATGTCATTATTCAGACCACTTCTGTCGGGATGGACGAGAGATCGACACCACTTTCATTAGAAGGATTACGACAAAACACGGTCGTTTGTGATATCATATATCGTCCACTTGTCACCCCGATGCTTCAAGAAGCGAAACGTCGCGGAGCCAAAGTTGTGACAGGTGTAGCCATGTTCGTCGGGCAGGGCGCGCTCTCGTTCGAGAAATGGACGGGCGTGAAACCGGACGAAACCATTGGAAAAAAGTTAATCGAAGGATTATTGGAGGAATAATATACTATGTTATCAGGTAAACAAAAACGCTTTTTACGCGCAGAAGCGCACCATCTTTCACCAATCTATCAAGTTGGGAAAAATGGAGTCAGCGAAGCGATGTGTAAAGATATCGCGGACGCACTCGAGAAACGTGAATTGATTAAAGTTCAAGTACTTCAAAACTGCATGGACACGCCTAAAGATGTCGCTGGTGAGTTAGCTGAAGGCACACAGGCTGAAGTCGTTCAAGTGATTGGAAAAGTCATCGTCTTGTACAAAGAGGCGACCGAGAAAGAAAATCGCCAAATCAAACTCCCATGAGCCGGATCGGCTTGATGGGCGGAACATTCGACCCGCCGCATCTCGGACATCTGTTAATCGCGGAACAAGCGCGTGAACAGCTTGAACTTGATGAGGTGTGGTTCCTGCCGGCTGCGATTCCACCACATAAGGTCGGATTCAGCTCGGCAGACCACCGAATCGAGATGACGCGACGCGCCATACAAAATCAGTCCGACTTCAAGTTGAACTTGATTGAGTTTGAACGGAGTGAGCCGTCTTATACGGTCGAGACGATGAAACGGCTGATCGAACAGTATCCGAATGATGAATTCTACTTTTTGATTGGTGCCGATTCACTCGTTTCGCTCGAATCCTGGTATGACTATGAGACGCTCATCCGTCTTGTCACGTTCGGTGCGGTCGCACGGCCAGGGACACGTTATTTGATTCCGGAGAAGGCAGACGTCCACGCGATTGACATGCCGCAACTCGAGATTTCATCGACGGACATCCGGGAACGGGCGAAACGAGGCAAATCCATCAAATATCTTGTCCCGACGCCAGTCGAGGAGTATGTGAAGGAGCATAAGTTGTATGACGTTTGAAGAAGCGCACGAGTTGATTAAACAGACGCTGCCAGAAAAACGCTATATCCATACGCTCGGTGTCGTCGAGACGGCGGAACGCATGGCGATTCAATTCGGTGAAGAGGTCGAACAGGCTCGTCTTGCTGCCATGCTTCATGATTATGCGAAGTACTTTGACGTCGAAGAAATGCGTCGAGTCGTCGTGGAAGAAGGGTTAGACCCGAATCTACTTGAGTACGGGGACGAACTACTTCATGCGCCGGTCGGTGCGATTTTACTTTCCCGTCAATACGACCTGGATGACGCGGTGCTCTCGGCGATTCGGAATCATACGACGGGAGAGCCCGGGATGTCTCGGCTCGACCAAATTCTGTTCGTGGCTGATGCCATCGAACCGAATCGGGATTATCCCGGCGTCGACCGGTTGCGGGCAGAAGTGGAGCGTTCGCTCGAAGCGGCGGTTGTCGCGACACTGAAACAAACGATTGAATTTTTATTGAAGAAGTCGGTGCGTATTTTTCCACTGACGATTGAAACGTATAACGATTTTGTGAATATACCTTAGGAGGGTCAATATGACTGCAAGAGAAGAATTAGAATTGATTGTTAAAGCGGCTGACGATAAACGTGCCGAGGAAATCGTTGTACTCGACATGGAAGGGATTTCGCCAATCGCGGATTACTTCGTTATCTGTCACGGAAACTCGGAGAAGCAAGTCGAAGCGATCGCACGTGAAATCAAAGACGTTGCTGGCGAAAACGGCTTACCACTCCACAAGTTCGAAGGAATGGACACGGCACGTTGGGTCCTCGCTGACCTCGAGAACGTCGTCGTCCACATCTTCCATCGTGATGACCGTGATTACTACAACCTAGAGAAATTGTGGGCTGACGCGCCACACGTCGAAGTGGAAGTCGGCTAATGGCTTACGAAGGATTCGCCTATGTATACGACGAGTTGATGAAAGACGCGCCGTATGATGAGTGGGTCGCTTTCGTGCGTCGTCACGTCCAAGATGGCGCGACACTCGCGGATGTCGGGTGCGGGACCGGATCAGCGACGATTCGCCTCGCTGAATATTACGATGTCATGGGGATCGACTTATCCGAGTCGATGCTCGAAGTCGCACAAGAAAAGGCGCTCGAGGCCGAAATCGAGTTGCCGCTTTGGGAACAGGATATGCGTGAGTTGGAGTTACCGGAACCGGTCGATGCGGTGACGATTCTTTGCGACTCCCTTTGCTATTTGCGAGACGAGGCGGACGTGATTGATACGTTTGAATCTGTCTACAATCAACTCAAACCAGGCGGCTTGTTCATCTTTGATGTCCATGCTCCGAACAAGATGCAGACGCTCTTCAACCAAAAGACGTATGCGTCAAACGGAGAAGATTGCTCATATATTTGGTTTGCCGACCCGGGAGAAGCCCCGCTGTCGGTCGTTCATGACTTAACGTTCTTCGTCGCGCTTGAAGATGGGACGTATGAACGAATTGAGGAGACACATGAACAACGGACGTATGAACCAGGGCAGTACATGCAATGGTTGATTGGTGCCGGTTTCCATGTCAAATCGGTCACCTCTGATTTCACCGAACATGCACCAGGAGCGGATGCCGAGCGCATCTTCTTCGTTGCCCAAAAATAAGCAAATCCCCGATTCTGACGAATCGGGGATTTTTGTCGTTATGCTTCGTGGCTGAACTGCCACTGGACGCCGAACTGGTCTTCGAGCATGCCGTACGCCTTGCTCCAAAACGTCTCTTGAAGCGGCATCAAGACACGTCCGTTCACAGAGAGCGCCTCGAACTCACGATGGATGGCCTCGAGGTCGTCTGTGACGACAGCGAGCGTGACATTGTCCCCGAATGTGACCGGTCCGTCAGGCATCGCATCAGAAAACATGAGCGATGAGCCGTGAACCGAGAGTCGGGTATGCAGCACAAGATTGGCCATTTCACTCGGCACCGGTTGACCGTCTGGACCAGGTTGATCACCGAACGTCATAATGTCTGGAGCGGCGTGGTTGAACACATCGGCATAAAAGGTTACGGCGTCTCGACAATTCCCATTAAAGTTGAGATACGGATTGATCGGCATAGCAAGTTCCTCCTCGAATTCATAATATTAATTATAGAACGTATGTTCGTAAATAGCAAGAGAGTCCAACTAAATTCAATTGTGTGGTTGAACACGATTGAGAGTTGGGAATAGAGCATATAGAGAACAAACTAGACGAAAGAAGGCGAAGCATCATGAAGCTCACGAAAGGACGTATCCTCGAATTTGGATTCGTCTTGTTCATGGCGATCATACTTATCACATCAATCATTGAAGAATCATGGTTCGATGCGAGTGTAGCGGGGGCCGGAATCATTTCTGGGCTCATCCCGTTCTTCATTGAAAAGACGTTTAAAACAGAACTCGATGGCAAGATGAAGGTGGCGTATATCCTGTTCTTGTTTGCCTCCCAGTATTTAGGATCGATTGTCGGACTATACGGGAATGGATGGTGGGACACGTTCCTTCATCTCTTAAGCGGAATCTTTCTCGCATTCCTTGGATTCGACTTCTTCAGTAGGCTCGATGATGACATTCGGACCGAGATCCCGAAACGATTTTTGTTCGTATACATTGTCGTCTTTTCCATGGCTGGGGCGGCGCTTTGGGAGATGTATGAATTCACATCTGACGTCGTCCTGAACACGACGATGCAAGGGAACGGGAATGACGATACGATGGTCGACATCATCGCGGGGTCCCTAGGCGGTATCTTGGCAGCATTTTTCGTCGTGACGCTCCATCAACGTGAAAAATCCAAACAAAAGAGACATATGAAAAAAAGTTCGTGATTCACGAGCTTTTTATTTGTAATCATTCTAATCTTTGATTAATATCAAGATTGTAATGATTATAAATAATGGGAGGCAATCATATGGATCAACACCGTCAACTAACTACTAACCAAGGCGTACCAATCGGGGATAACGCCAACTCCATCACTGCGGGTCGTCGGGGCCCGACGCTTCTCGAAGACTACCAACTAATTGAGAAATTAGCGCATTTCGATCGTGAACGAGTACCAGAACGTGTCGTTCACGCGAGAGGCGCAGGGGCGCATGGTGTCTTCACTGTAAAAAATAGTATGAAACGCTATACGAAAGCCGCATTCTTGCAAGAAGAAGGGCAAGAGACGCCTGTGTTTGCGCGCTTCTCGACCGTCATCCACGGATTAGGTTCACCGGAGACGCTTCGTGACCCACGCGGTTTCGCCGTCAAGTTTTACACGGAAGAAGGGAACTATGATTTCGTCGGAAACAACTTACCGGTCTTCTTTATCCGTGACGCGATTAAATTCCCGGACGTGATTCACTCGCTCAAGCCGGACCCACAAACGAATCTTCAAGACCCGGACCGCTTCTTCGACTTCATGTCGCTCACACCGGAATCAACGAACATGCTCGTGCATCTCTTCAGTGACGAGGGAATCCCAGCATCGTATCGCCACATGCGAGGGTCATCCGTCCATTCCTTCAAGTGGGTGAATGAATTCGGCAACACGGTGTACATAAAGATGCGCTGGGTACCGAAGCAAGGGATTCAAAACTTGTCGATGGAAGAAGCGGCGAAAATCCAAGCAGAAGACTTCAACCATGCGACACGTGATCTGTTCAACGCCATTGAAAATGGAGACTATCCGGAATGGGATCTATATGTACAGATTCTCGACCCAGCGGACATGGACAACTTTGACTTCGACCCGCTCGATGCGACGAAAGATTGGTTCGAAGATGTCATCCCGTATCAATTGGTTGGAACGATGACCCTCAACAAAAATGTCGATAACTTCTTCGCCGAGACTGAGTCTGTCGGTTTCAACCCAGGCGTCCTCGTACCAGGGATCCAGCCGTCAGAAGACAAGATGCTCCAAGGACGACTCTTCTCGTATTCGGATACGCAACGTTACCGCATCGGACCGAACTATCTCCAACTCCCGATCAACTGCCCGTTCGCTCAAGTCGCGAACAACCAGCGTGACGGGGCGATGCCGTTCAAGCAACAGACGAGCCCGGTCAACTACGAGCCGAACCGTTACGAAGACGCACCGAAGCCGAATGCGGACTATATCGAGACGCCGCAACCGATCACAGGCGTGACGGGTCGTCAGAAGATTGAGAAGACGAACGACTTCGGTCAAGCCGGAGAGGTATATCGTCGCTACTCTCAGGAAGAGAAGGATGCACTCGTTCGTAACCTCGTGGCGCATATCAAAGAAGTTCGTCACGAGAAGACCGTTCTCCTCTTGATCTGCAACTTCTATCGTGCGGACCGTGAACTCGGAGAGCGTCTCTCGAAAGAGTTGAACGTCGATCTCGCACCATTCTTGAATCAAATGTCGAACTAAACACGTAACCGCGGTCTTACACCGCGGTTTTTTTCTATGCGAAAAGACGCCTCTCTCGTGGAGAAACGTCTCGTTCGTCATAGTTATTCCCCGACCATCCCGTCACCGTCTCGGTCGTCCATGTATTGATACAGCCAATGGTCACGCGTGATCGGCATCTCGAATCCGGCGTTCTTTGCTTCTTTGATTGTCACTTGTCCGTTTCCGTCAAGGTCGATATCGGATAATTCCCGTTCCTCGACTGGTTCCGTCGTCACTGCAGGAGGGGAATCATCCGTCAACCCGAGCGATTCGTTCACTTCCTCCGGATCCACATTATCATACGTATCGGTGACCGTATTGCCCCGTACGGTATACGTGTATTGGTAGCGGGAAGGAATCTGAGTCGTCGTGTTCGGATAGGTGATGATGGCTTCGAAGTCTTTCGCCCCGCCAGCCTTCCGGATGACATCTTCCATGAATGCCTGGTCGCCGTAACGGTTGAGTGCGCTGTTTTGTGGCGTGATGTTATAGGCGTTCGAGACACCGCCAAGTGAATCGGCGATGATATGGCCTTCGTCGAGGTTCGGGTCTTCGACACCCGGAACTTTCGCCTCGTCTGCATAATAGCGTCCTGAAGAATTGACGTCTTCGGTCTCGTCGTTTTGAAGAATGATCTCATCAGCAATCACGCGAACCAGTTGACCGTGTTCGTTCGTGAACGCCCAGTACTCTCGGTCGCCAAAGCCGATATCAACGACGACATTCGCCTCCCGTGTGCCGGACTGATCGCCGCCATCGACCTCGATCTTCGTATAGCCTTCAAATACATCGCCTTCAGATTTAGGGGGCTCGGTGGTTTGTTCCTCTTGTAAAGGTTCCTTTTCCACTGTTTCTTCGGTTGACGTCGACGTCGAGACACTCACGTCGGCATCCGTGCAGCCTGAGAGGAATAGCATCCCAAGTAGGAATGGGATGTAAAATGGTATTCTTTTCATCTATCTCGCTCCTTATTCGAAGTTACACTATCGTATTTACTATGTAGCTTATAATGATAGCATAAGAAGACGAGATTTGAGCGTCCTCCCTCAAAATGTGCTCGATGGATTCCTCTCATTTGTGGATTCAGAGAGCTTATGCCAAGATTGAAAAAAAGGGGGAAGAACGTATGAACGAAGTGATTGAGACCTTATTGAAACACCGTTCCGTCCGCGATTTTACGGACGAGAAATTGACAGACGAACAGATCCAAACCATCGTCGAGAGCGCACAACGGGCATCGACGTCGAGCTTTATCCAAGCCTACTCCATCATCGGGGTGACCGATGAAGCGAAAAAGGAACGACTTGCCGAGATTGCGGGCAACCAGTCCTATGTCGTCGAGAACGGTCACTTCTTCGTTTTTTGTGCGGATTTGCACCGCCATGAAGTGATTGGTGAACTGCAAGAAACAGAAGTGTCCTCAACACTTGAGACGGATGAGAAGTTGCTTGTCGCGGTGATCGACGCTGCACTTGCCTCTCAAAATGCAGCAGTGGCGGCAGAGTCGATGGGGCTCGGAATTTGTTATATCGGTGGCATTCGGAACGACCTCTTTGCGGTGAAAGAAGTGCTCGCATTACCGGAACGGGTCATTCCGCTCTTCGGCATGGCCGTCGGTGTACCGGCCTCAGTCGAGGATCAAAAACCACGCTTACCGTTCCAACATGTCTACCATGAAAATACGTATGAAGCGAATCCAGAACGGATCAAGCAGTCCCTTTCCGATTACGATGCGTTAATCCACGATTACTACATGGTCCGTGGATCGAACCCGCGTAAAGATACGTGGACTGGTCAAATGGGGCGCATGTTGTCAAAATCGACGCGTCTTGACGTCAAAGACTTTTTGAAAGCACAAGGTTATTTGAAGCAATAAGTTAAACCGCCGACAAATCACTGTCGGCGGTTTTGTCATGTTCAATTCAATTGGGCGTCGAGCCAATTCTTGTCGATGGCACCGAATTGTTTCGCGATGATCACACCGGATTCATCGAGCACATATGTCGTCGGCATCGCCTGAATCCGATACGCATCTCCGACTTGACCGTCACGGTCATAGACGACGGTAAACGCGTCTTCGTACGGTTCGACGAACGAGATGGCATCGTCCGGGTCACGTTCGCTCGTCGTCGTGTTGACGGCGACAATCGTCACGTCGTCTCGTTCTTTCGCGAACACCGCCATATCCGGCATCTCCGCCCGACAAGGCGGGCACCAGGACGCCCAAAAGTTAACGACGACTTGTTGACCGCGTAACGATGCTAAGTCGAACGTACTCCCGTCGGTTCGTTGTAACTTAAACGATGGGGGGATTTGCCCGATGTTCAAACCGGTCGATGCCGTCTCTGTCGTGATCGTTTGTGTCGCGCGTTCCGGTAGAGCAGCATTCACGACCGCAAGCAAGACGAGGACTCCGATACTAACTTGAATCGCTTTTTTTGAAGGACAGGCGACATAGAGCGAAAGTCTGAATAGGACGAGGGCGATGACAATCATCCACCATTGAATCTGTCCGACCGCATATGACATAACTAGCCAGATGCCGGATGCACCGCATACTGTCCAAAGAATGTGTCCACGAGTCGGTTCATGCATCCAGCGCCACGTCGTTCCAAGTAGCAGAAGAATGAGAATGGCGCTCCATAGATGAATCGGCTGGTCGGAAAGGTTCAAAATCGTCCCGTATACGGGAACCGCGAGCGTCATCCCGAGCCAGATGAGGAGCCCGCTGAGCATCCAATATCCTAAAAGGTCTCGATCGAGTCGATAGACGAACCAAATGACGATTGCGGCCGCAATCCATTGAGACCATACGCCTCCTGTGGCGTAAAGAGCGAGCGATAGGTCACGTGTCGTTAACAGACCGATGACGATGGCACTTCCTTTCCAGGCAAGAAAACCATAGAACCATGTCCCGATGACGGCTTCACGCTGTTTACTCGACAATCCGAGAAAGCGGAAGATGCCGTAAAGGACGGCAAGGCTTAGTAAAAAGATGAGTAAATCGAAACGAATGTTGAGTGGACCGATGGCGACCACGTCTTTCCCTCCTAAACAAAAGGCGCCCCTCTCGAAGCGGGCGCCATATTCATAGTCAGTATAGCATTACTTGATTTGTTGAGCGTTCAAGACAGTCTTCATCGCGCCGTAGCCACCGAGGATATTGTGGATATCTTTGTAGCCGAGCGATTGAAGGATACTTGCCGCCATGCGTGAACGGACGCCTGACGCACAATGCACCGCAATCGTTTTGTCTGTCGGAAGACCTTCGTGGTCACGTGCGAGCTTACCGAGCAAGATACGTTCTGCCTTTTCGTAATGGCTCGCGTTCCATTCTGTCGCGTTTCGAACGTCGAGGACGAACACGTCACCTTTTTCAGCAGCTTCAATCGCTTCTTCTGCCGTCACGTCCGTATACGTTTCCGTCAAAAGTGATGCATCGAGTTCTTCGACTGGGACGATGAAGCGAAGACGGTCGAGACCGATTGATTGGAGGTCCGTTTGTACTTGATCGACGTTTTCTGCACTTGCGATAATCGTGATGTCTTTGTCGAAGTTGACGAGCCAGCCTGCCCAAGAGACGAACTTGTTGTTGTAAGGGATGTTGATTGTCCCTGGTACGTGACCATTTGCGAAATCTTCACCTTTACGTGTATCGACGACCTGTGTCTCTTCGACGAGTGTATCAAGCCGGTCCGACCCGACGACTTCAGGACGAGCGATGTCCGTCGTCTCTTGAATGCCTTCTTTGTTTACTTTCTTCATCATGGCGAAGTAGTTCGGCGGTTCTGGTTGATCCGTCGTCAATTCTTTGATGAAGGCATCTTTGTCCGTCATTTGAAGCGCCCAGTTCGTCGCTTTCTCGTAACCGACCGTCGATGTGGGGATCGCACCGAGTGCTTTCCCGCAAGCACTACCTGCGCCGTGTCCTGGCCAGACTTGAACGAAGTCAGGAAGTGCCATGAATTTTTTGAGTGAATCAAACATTTGTTCCGCACCGATTGCCGTCGTTCCTTTCACACCGGCTGCTTCTTCGAGAAGGTCAGGTCGACCGATATCTCCGACGAAGACGAAGTCTCCTGTGAAGATCCCCATCGGTTGTGTCTGGTTGCGGTCATAAAGAAGGAACGAAATATGTTCCGGTGTGTGACCAGGTGTGTGCATGACTTCGAGTGTCACGTTTCCGATCTTGAACGTGTCGCCTTCTTTGACGAGTTGTGCGTCGATTTCTTTCGCGAATGCATACTTCCAAGAAGCATCACCTTCGTCTGATAGATAGGCTTTCGAACCTGTGCGCTTCGCGAGTTCGAGTGAACCGGACACAAAGTCCGCATGGATATGCGTCTCTGCCGTTGCGACGATGTTCATGCCTTCTTTTTTCGCTTCTTGAAGATAAGGCTCGATGTTACGGGCCGGATCGATGACGATCGCTTCTCCCGTCATTTGGCAACCGACCATATATGAAGCTTGTGCTAGTTTCTCATCATAAAAATAACGTAATAGCATATAAATTTCCTCCTATGAGTAAAGTAATCGTTTATTCGACTTCGCCTTGCCAGCTCATCATCCCACCGTCGACGTTCGTGACGTCGAATCCGAGTGAGTCAAGATAAGCAGATGCGTTCATGCTGCGTCCACCGGCTGCGCAAATGACGTGAATCGGTTTAGAGCGATCGAGCTCATCGACTTTTGCCCCGAATTCAGAAAGTGGTACGTTTTTCGCTTGTTTAATGTGACCTCCAGCATATTCATCCACCTCTCGTACATCGATGAGATTGAGTGAGTCGTCAGCTTGAAGTAACGCTTCTAATTCAGTAGTCGTAATCGTCTTCATGAGTCTGTGATCTCCTTTTCATGGTTAAGGTTTTTGGCAACGAGAATGTTTCGTTGGCTTTAATATACCCCCTAAGGTATAATGAGCGCAAGTGAAAAGAATTGGAGGGGAAAACATGAAGAGAATTTCCTTATTTGTCGGAGTTTTGGCTTTAATAGCGATTTTTATCTTTGTAATCACATCAGGAAAGGATGGAATTAAGAAAATTGACGTTAAAACTCTACAAAACAAATTGGAAAACGAGGAAATAACGCTCCTTGACGTACGAGAATCGTCTGAATACGAGGGGGGGCATATCGAAGGGGCGGTGAACGCACCACTTTCTTCATTAGATGCAAATCAACTGCCTTATCCGAAAGACGAACCAATCTATGTAATCTGTCGGAGCGGTAACCGAAGTGCCCAGGCGGCTAGTCAATTACAGGATGCCGGCTATACGGAAATCTATGACGTATCAGGCGGGATGATAGCTTGGCAATCGATTGAATAAGTAGAGAAGACGAAAGCAAATGGAGGAGTCTATATGGAGTTCGGGTTTATCATTACAATCTTTCTAATTGGATTTATCGGGTCGTTCATTTCTGGGATGGTCGGGATTGGTGGATCGATCATCAAGTATCCGATGTTGTTATACATTCCACCAATTCTAGGGTTCGCGGCTTTCAGCGCGCATGAAGTATCCGGAATCAGTGCAATTCAAGTATTCTTTGCGACAATCGGGGGGATTTATGCTTATCGTAAAGGTGGATACTTAAACAAGCAGTTGATTCTTTACATGGGGGTGTCGGTATTAATTGGTAGCTTCATCGGTGGATACGGATCGACGATTCTTTCGGAAGTGATGATCAATGTCGTCTATGCCGTACTCGCAACGATTGCCACAATCATGATGTTCTTGCCGAAGCCACAAGTGGACGATATGCCACTCGACCAAGTCCGGTTCAACAAAGTGATTGCAGCAAGCTCTGCCTTCATTGTAGGAATCGCCGCAGGAATCGTCGGGGCAGCGGGAGCCTTCATTCTCATGCCGATCATGCTTGTCGTCTTACGCATCCCGACGAAGATGGCGATTGCGAGTTCTCTCGCCATCACCTTCATCTCGTCGATTGGCTCGACGTTCGGTAAGATCATCACCGATCAAATTGTCTGGGGTCCGGCCATCATTATGATTATCGCGAGCCTGATTGCCGCTCCAATCGGGGCGAATGTCGGAAAGAATATGAATACAAAAGCACTCCAATGGATTTTAGCGCTACTCATCTTGGCGAGTACCATCAAAATCTGGAGTGACTTGATTGCATAAAAAAATCACGATGCCTATATGCTGGCATCGTGATTTTTGTGTTATTTCGTAATGAAATAGTAGAGGAGTCCGAGTCCGATGAACGAGACAGGGAGCAAGATGATGTAGAGCCAAGATACCATCGACCAGCTCTTCTTTTGACTGTACGTGGAGCGGTCTTTCCCGAGCCCGACCATAATAGTGAAAATCATTGCAATCAAACAGACGAGCAAGGCTAATCCGATTGTTAGGTACAAAAACATCACACCCTTTACTGATCGTTATAACTTAAGAATAGCGTGAACTACTCGCCACTTATTTGCTTCGCAAATTGAAGGGGGAGCTTCTTGGGAAG
>NZ_MRSV01000001.1:2508837-2509061 GCF_001909285.1 Exiguobacterium profundum | reverse complement strand
TGAAGGAATTCGTTTTAGTTTGCCAACATCAACAGATTGATGCTCGCGTTGATGTCTCGATCATGATGAACACCGCAATGAGTACACGTCCATTCACGAACATCCATCGTCTTCTTCTCGCCTTTGACGCCACAAGAAGAACAGATCTGCGTCGATGCGAACCAGGGATCTGCCTTGATGAGCGTCCGTCCGTAGAACTTGCATTTGTATTCCAACTGTCGGAC
>NZ_MRSV01000001.1:2508545-2508780 GCF_001909285.1 Exiguobacterium profundum | reverse complement strand
ACCTTGTGATTCTTCATCATGTCCTTCGACTTCAATGTCTCCACGACGATGACTTGATTCTCGTCAACGATCCGTCTCGACAGCTTGTGAAGGAAGTCCTTGCGTTGGTTCGCGATCTTTTCGTGTTTCTTGGCCAAAAGTAACTTGGCTTTTTCACGATTCTTGCTACCGATTTTCTTGCGTGACAAAGCGCGCTGCGCCTTCTTGACCTTCGCTTCGGACTTCCGGATGAGTC
>NZ_MRSV01000001.1:2508307-2508509 GCF_001909285.1 Exiguobacterium profundum | reverse complement strand
GCGTGACAAAGCGCGCTGCGCCTTCTTGACCTTCGCTTCGGACTTCCGGATGAGTCGGGGGTTGTCAATTTTCTCCGAGACCATCGCGTCGTTCGTCATGACGGCGAAGTGTTTTAGGCCGAGATCGATTCTGACCTTGTTCTCGGCTGGGATCCACTTTTCCTCATCTTGATTGACGAGGATGGAGATGAAGAACTTGCCC
>NZ_MRSV01000001.1:2465302-2508218 GCF_001909285.1 Exiguobacterium profundum | reverse complement strand
AACCGTGCGCAGCCGATCGTCTTGATGAGGAACTCTTCCTGTGCCGGCGTCGGGTGAAGCCTATATTTATAGCCTTTCAGCATGTCCGTCCCTCCTCCCTTCCGAAGATCGTGATGTGTCCTCCTCATCCGATACCCGTGGAGGGGGAGGGAGAATATGACATAATCACGAACTTTTGTTCGTAATTATGTCATAGGGAGAGAAGACTTTTGGACCGGGCGATTCATCTCCCACCTACGCTGGGCTACGCCCCGAGAAGCTTAGAGGAGGGAGAACTCTCGCCTGATTTAGTTAAAAGAAGACCTTGAAAACGTTCTAAATGTTGGGATTTTGTGACCACGCTGATTACTATAAATCACTTTTGAATGTGACTCATATATTCAGACACAGGAGATATTTCAATTCCCAGTGCTTCATCGATAATCGTCAAGGCACTTTCGTGACGTTTGGATGTTTCTGCCGCCACACAATCACGAGGTACATATATATCATAGTCACGCATATATGCATCATTGGCAGAAAAGAGGATACAAATATCCGTCGCGACTCCGGTTAAAATCAATTTCGTCACGTTTAACTGACGAAGTAAAATATCTAACTGAGTTCCAAAGAAAGTGGAGTGCCTTGGCTTTATAATAAAATACTCTTCATCTTCCGGTTCGATTTGCGAGGCAATATGTTCACCCTTAGAAGCTTTTACATACTCAATGATGTCTTCCGTGCTATCTTTCCATTGTCCGAAGTTATCATTACAATAAATGACGGGCAAGTCCAACTCTTTAAAATGCTTTTTAAGCTCGAGAATCGGTTCAACAATCGCTTCCGTATGTTTACGTAGCATGTCGCCACCTTCAAAATCAAAATCATTGAACAAATCAATAATGAGTAATGCCGTCTTAGACATATAAATACCTCCTTACTATAAAACTCCTATAGCAAAGAGGTACCACTTTTTCATTTGAAGTATGCTTATTCCGCAAACGTTTTACTGCGGAACATGAATGCCGTGATGAGATAGAAGGCGAGGATATGAAGGGCGACATAGAAAATCGAGAAGCCCATCGTAGCGTCCATCGCTTTCATAAACTCTGGGTTGACGTCATAGATTGAAAGGTCTGTATGCAAGAAGACAATCCATTTCGCAAGCTCAGGTTTCCAAGCGACGAGAAGGCCGCCGATAATACTTGAGGCGAAGTTTGCGAGCACCGTGAAACCGATGACAACGCCGACCGACTTGAAGACGACCGAGAACATGAGCGTCAAGAAGATGATGAAGATCGGTCCGCTCACACTGATGAGAATCGGACGGACGACATCCCATGTGACAGAGCCATCTAACGTGAGTGAGAACCCGAACGCGACGACTAAGATGAAAATGAATTGAAGCAACATGACGAGGACGGCCATGACGAGCTTCGACAATAAGATGCGGTCGCGAGAGTACGGGCTCATCAACAGGTGTTTCAACGTATCAAATTTCAATTCGTTCCCGACCATCTCTGCCGTAAAGACAATCGTAAAGATACTCAAGAAAGCGATGGCACCCATCGTTGAAAATTCAAAGAACGATGCCGCTTCTGGTGTCCCTTCACCACTGGCCAATACAGCGTATACGATAAGGATGATTGCCGTATACACGCCTAGAGCGACGTATGGTTTAATCGTACGACGCCATTTCATCCATTCATTGCTGAGTAATGAACGCATTGTTCGTACCTCCTTCTTTTTTCGTCAATTTCAAGAATTGTTCTTCGAGTGACTCGTGTTTCATGCCAATCTGATAGACGGCGATATCGCGCTCGATTAATTGTTTCAGTAAGACCGGAATGTCTGTCTCTTGACGCGGTACGATAAACGACTCGGCAGACTGCTGGACGATTTTCACATCATCGAAGGCGAGTGCTGCGACGTCAAGTGCCTCGTTCATCTGCTCCTTGGCAACTTTACAGAGGATGACGCTGTCAGCCTTCGTCTGTCCGTCTTCCACTGACTTGATTTGTCCTTGGTCAATGATTGCGAAACGGTCGGTGATCAATTCCATCTCGCTCAATAAATGGCTCGAGATAAGGATGGCGATTCCGCGGTGGTCCGCAAGATGGCGTAAGTAATTCCGAAGGTCGGCGATCCCGGCTGGGTCAAGACCGTTCGTCGGCTCATCTAAGATGAGCACTTTTGGGTTATGCAACAAGGCACGGGCAATCCCGAGGCGCTGTTTCATCCCGAGTGAGTACTGTTTGACTTTCATATCGAGCTTTCCGTCGAGTCCGACGAGGGCACCGAGTGCATTCAAGTCGACTTTTTTCAAGTTCGGAATCAAGTTCATCGCATGAATCAAGTTTTCCCGGCCCGTCATGTACGGATAGAATGCAGGATTCTCGACGATGGCCCCGATTCGGCTGAGCGCTTCTTGGCGGTTGTTCGCCACGTCATACCCATCGACTGTCACGGTCCCGTGCGTCGCAGGCATGAGACCTGTGATGATTCGAATAGTTGTCGTCTTCCCGGCGCCGTTCGGTCCGAGGAATCCGAAAATTTCTCCTGGAACAACGTCAAAACTGACATTTGTCAATACCGTTGCTTTTCCCATCTTTTTATGGACATTTTGTACGGATAACATGTGGTCACCTAGCTTTCTGTTAAGAGTAATAGTGTAATGCCTACACTCCCTATTACGGGGCTGTTTGAAATAAGGTTTCATCTTTTTTTGAAATTGTTGAAACAAATACATCAAGACACAATTTATCGATAAGCAAAACTTATTGAAATAGTATGGACGAATTGTGAATTTGTAAGGGTCTTTCTGCGACGAAAGGTGTAGTATGAAGTTGAGCGTAAGAGGCAAGATTTGGTTTTGTTCACCAGGGTAGGAGAAAGGTGAACTGCTTCGGGCTACATGTTAAAATGAAAGCGTTCACAGATTGAACGTTTAGGAATGGATAAGGGGGATTTATTCAATGGGAGAGTCGTCGAATGTTCACGAGAAATCGCAAGCATTTTATGGTCCTAACTTAGGCTACATCATTGAACTGTATGAACAATATTTGGAAGACCCATCATCGGTCGATGAAGAAACGCGTCGATATTTTGACGAAAATGGGGCACCGGAAACGTCGTCACCGACAGAAGTGCCGGTCTCGGGTCCATCGTTTGATTTAGAGAAGGTCGTCTCGGCGACGCGGCTCATCAACGATATCCGCGCTTTCGGTCATAAAGCAGCTGATATTTATCCACTAAAAGATCACCCGCGCGAGCAGGAACTATTCGAACTGTCACGTTATGATTTGACAGAAGAAGACTTAAAACAAATTCCGGCCCGCCTTTTATCAGACGATGCACCAAAACCAAACGCGAGCGCCTTAGAACTATTCCGTCACTTACTTGACGTTTATACAGGAACGGTCGCCATCGAACTCCGTCATTTAGATGACATGGAAGAGAAGAAGTGGATTCGTCGTCAAGTCGAACAAGGGGCGTTACAGCAAACCTTCTCGAAAGAAGAAAAAGTCGAGTTGTTCAAACGTTTGGCTGAAACCGAACTGTTTGAATCATTCCTTCATAAAACATACGTCGGACAAAAACGCTTCTCGATCGAAGGATTGGATGCGATGGTGCCACTTCTCGATGCGATGGTCGGAGGCCTCATTTCGAGTGGTTCGGAACATATCAACATCGGGATGGCCCACCGTGGACGTTTGAACGTACTTGCCCATGTTCTCGGCAAACCATACGAAATGATTTTTGCGGAGTTCCAGCACGCACCGAACAAAGAATTGATTCCATCTGAAGGGTCAATCGGTATCAACTTCGGTTGGTCAGGTGATGTGAAATATCACCTCGGTCTTGACCGGAAAGTGGTCGAACAGCAAAAAGAAGTCCGTCTCAACTTGGCGAACAACCCGAGTCACCTCGAGTTCGTCGGGTCGGTCGTCGAAGGATACACGCGTGCCGCACAAGATGACCGTTCTGAAAAAGGATCGGCTGTACAGCACGACGATTTGGCAGCCTCAATCTTGATCCACGGAGATGCGGCCTTCCCAGGACAAGGCATCGTCGCGGAGACACTCAACATGACGAACTTGACGGGTTACCGTACAGGTGGGACAGTTCACGTCATCGCCAATAACACGATCGGTTTCACAACGGACCCGAACGATTCACGGTCGACGCGTTACGCAAGTGATATCGCCAAAGGCTACGAGATTCCGGTCTTCCATGTAAATGCGGATGATCCGGAGGCATGTGTTGCCGTCGCGAAGTTGATTAGTGAGTATCGTGCCAAGTTCCATAAAGATATCTTGGTCGACTTGATCGGGTACCGTCGTTACGGTCACAATGAAATGGACGAACCGATGAACACGAACCCGGTCCTTTACAAAGCCATCAAAGGACACCAGTCTGTCCGTCACGTCTATGCCGCACGACTTGAGGAAGAAGGCGTCATGACGAAAGATGAGAAAACGCAAATCGAACAAAAAATCGAACAGGCCTTGAAGGCGGCACGTGATCTCGTTCCTTCTGAAGAAGAAGATGCAGACATCGTGTTACCGGATGCGGTCCATAAAGGATTCCCGAAAGTCGACACGAGCGTCGAACGAGAATTCCTCACGCAATTGAATGAAGAGTTATTGAACTGGCCGGAAGGCTTTGGTGTCTTCCATAAGCTTCAAAAAGTACTCGACCGTCGCCGTGACGCGTTCAGCGAAGGTGGGAAAATTGACTGGGGTCATGCGGAGACGCTCGCCTTCGCGTCAATTCTTTCAGATGGTACGCCGGTCCGCTTGAGCGGTCAAGATTCAGAGCGCGGAACGTTCGCCCAACGGAACATCATGTTGAACGATGTCGAGTCAGGTAAGAAATTCTCGCCACTCCATGAGTTGTCGACGGCGAAAGCATCGTTCTCGGTCTATAACAGCCCGCTCTCAGAAGGTTCGGTGCTTGGATTTGAATATGGCTACAACGTATTCGCACAAGGTACACTCGTCCTGTGGGAAGCACAATACGGTGACTTCGCGAACTCGGCACAAGTCATGTTCGACCAGTTCATCTCGGCGGGACGCGCGAAATGGGGTCAAAAATCAGGCCTCGTCATGCTCTTGCCGCACGGTTACGAAGGTCAAGGGCCGGAGCACTCAAGTGCACGTATGGAACGCTACTTGACACTTGCCGGGGAGAAAAACTGGACGGTCGCAAATCTTTCGTCTGCGGCACAATATTTCCATATTCTTCGTCGTCAAGCAGAGATGCTCGGGAAAGAAGAGATTCGTCCGATGATCATCATGACACCGAAGAGTCTGCTTCGTCACCCGCTCGCCACGTCACCAGTCGAGGCGTTTACGGAAGAGAGCTTCAAGCCGATCGTCGAACAGCCAGGTCTCGGGGAGAACACAGAGAAAGTTGAACGTCTTGTTTTCTGCACAGGGAAAATGGCGATCGACCTCGCGGAAGCGGTCGGCAAGTCAGAAGAGTCACTCGACTTCTTGCATATCATCCGTGTCGAAGAAATCTACCCGTTCCCGGTTCGTGAGATTCGTGATGTCATCAGCCGTTATCCGAACGCGCGTGAAATCGTCTGGGTTCAAGAAGAACCGAAAAACATGGGGGCTTGGACATATATCGAGCCTCGTTTAGAAGCGGTCACAACGAACCGACTCGATGTCCGTTATATCGGCCGTCGCCGTCGTTCGAGTCCGGCTGAAGGGAATCCGACAGCTCATAAACAAGAACAAGCACGCATCATCCGTGAAGCACTCTCTCGTGACGTCGTCTCGAGCGGTGCAGGCACGAGCACATATCAAAAAGATCGTAAATAAGTTAAGGGGGAACTCATTGTGATCG
The DNA here is from genome assembly GCF_001909285.1 of Exiguobacterium profundum. GTDB lineage: Bacteria > Bacillota > Bacilli > Exiguobacteriales > Exiguobacteriaceae > Exiguobacterium > Exiguobacterium profundum. Next base: position 2,502,383 of record NZ_MRSV01000001.1, on the reverse strand, counting down.
AAATCAAAGTACCGGAATTAGCAGAGTCCATTACGGAAGGAACGGTCGCGACATGGCTCAAACAGCCAGGCGACCAAGTCGAAAAAGGGGAAGCAATCGTCGAGCTCGAGACAGATAAAGTCAATATCGAAGTCCCGGCTGACGAAGCGGGTGTGTTAGAAGAACAACTTGCCGGAGAAGGGGACACGGTTCAAGTCGGTGAAGTCATCGCACGTCTCGGTTCAGGTTCTGGTGGCGGAACGGCTGTCGCGACGAAGACGAAGACGGAAAACGCGACAGAAACGAAAACAGAAGCACCGACTGAGAAAAAGACAGAGTCTATTGAAGAAGGCAAGAAAGTCGAGAAACGTGAAGAGCACGTGGCGAGCCCGGGTAAAGGACCAATCGCGACACCTGCTGCACGCAAGCTCGCTCGAGAGAAAGGCATTGATCTCTCAGCCGTTCAAACGAATGATCCAATCGGGCGCATCAACGTCCATGATGTATCGAGACATGAAGAGAAACCGGCTGTGAAAGAGCAGAAACCAGCTGCTGCCACTCCGGCACCACAACCGGCAGCGAGTGGAAAAGAAGAAGAGCGCATCAAAATGACACGTCGTCGTCAAACGATTGCGAACCGTCTCGTCGAAGTGCAACAGACGGCAGCGATGCTCACAACGTTCAACGAAATCGATATGTCGGCGGTCATGGCACTTCGTAAACGTCGCCAAGAGAAGTTCGTGAAAGACAACGATGTCAAACTCGGCTTCATGTCGTTCTTCACGAAAGCAGCAGTGGCAGCTCTCAAGCGGATGCCTTACTTGAACGCTGAAATCCAAGGCAACGAAATCGTCTTGAAGAAATATTATGATATCGGGATTGCCGTATCGGCTCCAGATGGTCTCGTCGTTCCGGTCGTCCGTGAAGCGGACCGCAAAAACTTCGGGGAAATCGAGAAAGATATCCTTCACCTCGCGGACAAAGCGCGTAACAACAAGCTCGGGTTGAGTGATTTGACAGGTGGTACGTTCACAATTACAAACGGTGGCGTGTTCGGTTCACTCCTCTCAACACCAATCTTGAACGGACCGCAAGTCGCCATCCTTGGGATGCACTCGATTCAACTCCGTCCAGTCGCAATCGATGCGGATACAATGGAGAACCGTCCAATGATGTACGTGGCACTCTCATATGACCACCGAATCGTAGATGGTCGTGAGGCTGTGACATTCCTCAAGCACATCAAAGACATGATTGAAGATCCAGAACAATTGTTGTTCGAAGCGTAAGAACAGGAAGTACTCGCTCCTATATAGGGGCGAGTGCTTTTTTACGTCAGGTTTTAGAAAAAATCTTATTATAGTTTTTTTTGTTGAGTAAATATTTATGATGAAAATCAACGAGAAAAGACAATCGCGTCGATGCGATGCAACTGATCACCCATCAAAAAGTCTTGGCGACAGAAAAAGCGGGTGCCATCTCGATGACACATGAAAATCTGAAAGAGGTTCGTGACTATTTGGAGTTGTTGCGCGACAAGAATAAAATCAAAAACGATGACTATCTTCAACTCGGCGGAATCATTGAACGATGGGGACAAGCCATCTTCGATGAAATCGATATAGAACAGGACGTATTGTTAGAGGAAATGTATGCTGTCATTGGATTCTTGAACGGACTGGCGACACGTGCAGAAGAAAGACGTGGATACGGAAACGGAAGAATAAGCAAAAGGAGTTCATCATGAACTCCTTTTTGCATGGGGAAACGATGTCATGAGAGCGACTCATGGAAGGAAAGTTGGTGTTTCCCGTTCGCTTTTGACCGATATAACGCTTCGTCCGCTTGTTCGATAGCGATGTGCGGTGGTTCCGGTGGACTCCAAATGGACGAACCGATACTAGCCCCGACTTTCACCGATACGATGTCTAGCGTAATCGGTTCAGAAATCATCTCGATGAGTGTGTTTCCGACCTCCCGAATCTGTTGGGTCGAACGCTCAGTCCTTGGGAACATGAGGAAGAACTCATCTCCGCTCAATCGGACGGGGTAAACCTCCTCGATGGGGAGCGCCCGTAACCGGTGTGCGACCTCGACCAATACCTCGTCCCCGACCGCATGACCATATGTATCATTCACCGCCTTGAAGCCGTCGAGATCGAGATAAAAGAAGACGTACGGTTCTTGCGAGGTGTGTAGTTGATTCAGCTGTTCACGTAGGGCGATCCGGTTTGAAAGACCGGTCAGTGCGTCACGGTTTGCTAGTTTTTCAAAGTGTACCCGCTCCGATTCAGACTCTGTCAGGGAGGTGACGAGCGATTCGAGCGCGAACGCGAGCGACTCAATCTCTTCGATTCCTGATTGATGGGGGAACGTGTTCGCTTTCCCTTGTTCCATGAGCGAAGCCGTTTCGGTGATTCGCTTCAACGGTCTCGTCACGATCGAAGCGAGTAGCCAACCGAGTACAGCCGTCACAAGTGAGGCCAATAAACCAATCCATAGAATTCTCGTTTCAAGTGTCTCGACTGGTGCAAACGCGACTGCCGTCGGCTGACGGACGACGACCTGCCAACCAAGTCCAGGATATTCATCATATCCTTCTCCGATTGACATGCCTGTCAGATAGTCTTGACCGTCATCCCACTCTTTCACGGAGGCGCCTTCTGTAAAGGATACAGGGAGTGGCTTTCCGACCATGTCGTCTGGACCGAGGAGCACGACACTGTCTCGTTCACTGATGACGAATAAATCCGTATCATCGACTTGTTCATGAAGCGTTCGATTGAAATGTTCGAGTACTTCTTTCCCCCAGGCCCAGCTTAAATGAGTGGCAAGTACCCCTTGAAACGAGCCGTCCTGGAAAAGCGGGACACTGATATCGACGAATTGGAGCGGTTCTCCCGTCGGATTCGGCAATAATTCAGCTAAGAGAACTGCCTCGTGGACATCTCCGATAAATGGGGAATCTTGCGCTTCAAGATAAACCGGTCGTTCCGCAATCGATGCCCCTTCGAGAATCCCGTTCGTCGAAGCGACGACGGTCCCGTCCGCATCCGTGACGCCCATCCAAGAGAAGGCGGGGATGTTTGATTGGACTTGGTCGAGGAGTCGACGTGTCTCGTCTCGGTCTTCTAAATCGAGGCCTTGTAAGAGTTGGACTTCTTGATAGCGTGACCACATATAAAAATCGAGTTTGTCCGCCAATTGATGTGATGTCGTCGAGAGGCGTTCCCCGATTTCTTTCTCGAGCGCGTCAGATGCCCGGTGACTGATGAGGGAAGTGAGTGCGATCGTCAGTAAAAAGACGAGCGTGGCAATGCTGAGCGCCAAAATGAGTCCGAGGCGCATCGTAAAAGACTTGATCATGCGTAAATAAACCTCCTAAAGCTTGAATTAAAGAGAATTATGAAAAACGAGTCGATATCATGATAGGAAGAAGAGCTTCCGCTATAATGAAAGGCGAGTCGAAAATAGATAGAGGTGAAGAAAATGAAAAAGAATCAATTGTTGGTCATCTTGACCATCGTCGCGGTCGCATTAATCGCATTGGTGTTCGTCTTACTCAACCAAGATGAGTCGACGACAGCTGAGCGTGGCGATCACGTCTCGATTGAAGGACAACCGACACTCGGAAACCCGGACGCAAAAGTATCGGTCGTCGAGTTCGGAGATTACAAGTGTCCTTCGTGTAAACAGTGGGGTGAAACGATTTACCCGCAACTGAAAGCGGATTATCTCGACAAGGAAGACGTCAGCTTCAGCTATATTAACGTCTTGTTCCACGGACAAGAATCGATCTTGGCATCCCTCGCTTCCGAGTCGGTATACGAGCAAGACCCTGAGTCGTTCTGGAAGTTCCATAAGGCGCTCTACGATGCGCAACCGGAATCACAACAACATGACAATGCGTGGGTGACCGTCGAGAAGCTGAAAGAAATCGCAGGCGAGACGACATCGGTCGACTTGGCGAAGTTTGAGCAAGACCTTGGGGAAGAATCGACCGTACTTGAAAAAGTCAGTACGGATGACGGTCTTGTAAAAGAGAACGGTGTTCAATTCACCCCGTCCATCATGATCAACGGCGTGATGCTCGAAGACCCGTTCGATTACGAAAAAATCCAAGAGCTGATCGAGCAGGATTTGTAAGATGAAATCATTTCTCGAAAAGTATGGGTTATACCTCGCTTGGCTCGTCTCGTTGACGGCGACGCTCGGCAGTCTCTACTTCAGTGAGATTCGGGAGTTCGTGCCATGTGAGCTATGTTGGATTCAACGTATCTTTATGTATCCGCTGACCATCCTCTTGGGAATTGCCGTCTTCACGGACGATCGGGCGGTTCGGAAATATGTGTTACCGCTTACTATCATAGGCGGTTTCGTATCACTTTACCATTACTTGGTACAGAAAGTGCCAGGTTTTGCAGAAATTCAACCTTGTGCACAAGGAGTTCCGTGTAGCGGTCAATACATTAACTGGCTCGGGTTCATCACGATCCCGTTCCTCGCATTGACGGCTTTCACGCTCATCACAATCCTCATGTGGAACGTCAAAAAGCGATAAGGAGTTGGCACGTGTGAAGAAATGGTGGATGATTGGTTTGACGACGATGCTCATCGTCCTAGCAGGATGTGGTCAAGAGATTGAGGATCCGCTCAACTGGGAAGTCGAATCGTTCGAATATACGAATCAAGATGAAGAAATGGTCAGTCTTGACGATTTAAAAGGGAAAGTGTGGATGGCGGATTTCGTTTTTACAAGCTGTGAGACAGTCTGTCCACCGATGACATACAATATGACAAAGCTGAATGAAGCGCTTGAAGAAGAGGGCGTCGAAGACGTGCAATTCGTTTCCTTCAGCGTCGACCCGACGGTGGACACTCCGGAGAAGATGAAAGAGTTTATGAGTGGCTATGACCTTGCGAAAGCAGATTGGCAGTTCCTCTCAGGCTACTCGCAAGACGAGATTGAAACGTTTGCCCAACAGAACTTCAAGGCGCTCGTCCGGAAGCCTGACGAAGGTACACAAGTCGACCACGGCACGTATTTCTATTTGGTCGACCAGGAAGGAAAAATCATCAAGGCGTATCCTGGTTTCCAAAACGTTCCGACCGAAGACATCATCAACGACATTAAAATCTTGCAAAAATCTTAACCGAAGACCTGCTCCACCAAACACGGGTGGGCAGGTCTTTTTGGTTTAAGAGAACTGCTATAATGGAATAAGCAGAATGCTCAATGAAGAGCACGCCATTTTTTGAAAGATAGGCGAATCAATATACTTTCTCGTATTGAAACGGCGAAGGCACGCTATAATCAATTCAACGAACTATTAGAAAAGAGGACCTACATGAAAAAGACGATGTTGCTCTCATTGGTTGGAATGGCGGCTGTCACCGGAACGATTCTGACACAGTACAAACCACTTGGACGAAAGCCGAAATCGCTTCAATCTCCGAACCGGATCAATGGAAAGTTCCGTAATCAATATGAGACACCGATGAACTTCTCTGCGCAAGACATGGTGTCGATGGCGCGCGACTATCGTGATGTGACGTCACTGCGTAAGCCTACCGAACGTCTTCCGATCGTGCCAATCGATTTTGAGGAGAAGACGGGCTCGAGCTTCACAAGAATCTATTGGCTCGGTCATTCGGCGCTCATGGTACAAATGGACGGGAAGACGATGCTCGTCGATCCGATGTTTGGACGTAGCCCATCCCCACTCCCGTTCGCTAAAAACGAACGCTTCAGTGAAGACTTGCCGTTCGAACTCGAGGACTTGCCCGAAATCGATGTCGTCTTATTGACGCATGACCATTACGACCATCTCGATTATGGAACGATTCTTGCCATCAAAGACAGGGTCGCCATGTTCATCGTACCGCTCGGGGTAGGGAGTCATTTGAAACGATGGGGTGTCGGGGCAGAACGAATCGTAGAACGGGATTGGGGCGAGTCGTATGCGTTCGGGTCGTGGACATTCGTCTGTACGCCGGCGCGTCACTTCTCCGGTCGCTCGTTGACGGACCGCAACAGCACACTCTGGGCATCATGGGTCGTCCTCGGTGAGACGGACCGACTCTTCTTCAGTGGGGATAGTGGCTACGCTCCGCATTTCAAGATGATTGGCGAACAGTACGGGCCGTTTGATTTTGCCGCACTTGAATGCGGGCAATATGACGTGCGCTGGCCAGACGTCCATATGCAACCGGAAGAGACCGCGCAAGCGTTTCACGATTTACGGGCCGACCAAATGATGCCGATCCATTGGGGGGCGTTCACGCTGTCGTTCCACGATTGGTTCGACCCAGCGGAACAGATGGCGTCTCTTTTACCGAAAGAAGTCGTCCTCACTCCGAAGATTGGGGAGCGGATCACGCTCGACGGTCGGAATGATACGACGACGTGGTGGCGAGAGCTCGAAGACGCAAACAAGCGATGACCTCGGTCACCGCTTGTTTTTTTGTTAGGAAGACATCTTCTCTGTGGAATCTTCCTCGATATGCAATTGATGCTTTCTCGTGTATACAAGAAATGCGCCGGTCATCGCAATCGAACTAATTCCAAACAAGACGACCATGAGCTGAAGTCCAATCAAATCGAGGAAGAATCCAGTCACGAGAAGGACGACTTGGAAGATGATCCGGTCGAGCATGTTTCGGAACGAGAAGAAACGACCGTGATATTCTTTTGGCATCCGTGTTTGGAAAATCGTGACCGCCGTCGGGAAGAAACATCCGACCGAGAAGCCGAAGAGAACGAACGCAGCAATGGACATGAACGGGATGTCCGCAAAATAGAGCATCAGTTGGGCGACACCGATTAAAAACGAGAACGAGAATAAAATCGAGAACGCCGAGAATTTTTCTCCGATCCGTTTAATCATAAAGGCACCTGTCATGAAGGCGAGTCCCTCTGCCGTATAAATCCATCCTTTAATCGCTGTCGAATCTTGCAACTCACTGATATTGATGACGAGCAAGTTGAATCCTCCGATGAAGAGGAGCGGGATGAGCGTCATGACGAGTGTCATGAAGATGACGGGAATCGATTTGATGATTGGGAAGACGTCTTTGAAACCGCTCGACGCTTTCGCATCGACCTTTTTCGCCGAGGGCGTTTTCGTCTCATCGAGTTTCAAGAAGAGCGTCGCGACCGCTAGCAACAGGTAGGCGACGAGCGAGAGCGCGTAGACGTTACGGAGCGAGATCAGTGTCAAAAGGACACCTGCAATCGCCGTCCCGATGACACGTGACAACGTCGAGACGTTCATATGGACGCCGTTCAAGGCGAGAAGCTCCCGTTCTTTCACGATGAGCGGAATCGCTGCCTGCAGGGCAGGGAAATAAAATGCGGCCGATCCTTGTAAGATGATTAAAAAGACGACCATCCACACGACCGAATTCGTTTCGATGGCGACGAACATGAAGATCACGCTGAGCGCCCGGACGATGCTCGAGATGAGCATGATTTTTTTCTTAGAACCTTGGTCGGTCAAGCGACCCGCGAGCGGACCGATGGCGACCCCGGCAAGTAAACCGATGGCGAGAATGACCGCCTTCACAAAGTCAGAGGGGACACGGTCTTGCATAAATTCCAAGTTCCCGATGATGCCGAGCCATAGACCAAGACCGGCGACGAATTCGCCCGTCAAGATGATCCAGACGTTCCGATTTTTCCACATAGATGTATTCCTCGATTCTTATCTGTTGATAATAATTATGCTTGAGAATGATTCATTTAGCCACAAAAAAGAAGCCGATGTTCGGCTTCTTCATCAATCAAATATCACAGTTGTCGTCAGTGCACGTCGCACCGTTCGAAAGGACTTGGATTGTCGGATTGTTCTCAGACCAGACTTTTTCGAGCACTTGCGTGAACGCTTCTGTCGGCTGAGCACCGGACACCCCGTACTTGTTGTCGAATACGAAGAACGGCACACCCGTGATGCCGAGGTCGTTCGCGCGCTTCTCTTCTGCACGTACCTCTTCCGTATACATGTCAGTCGTCAAGACGTCACGAACCGCGTCAGAATCGAGTCCGACGCTTGTCGCGATTTCAAGCAGCACATCGTGATTCCCGATGTGTTTCGCATCGACGAAGTACGCCTGAAGCAACGCTTCCGACAATTCTTTCTCTTTCCCGACCGTCTTCGCGTAATGCGTCAAGCGATGCGAGTCGAGCGTCCCCGTCACGACCATGTTCTCAAAATCATAATCGAGTCCGACTTCGCGGGCTTGTGCAGCGACTTGAGCCGTCGTCCCTTTCGCCTGTTCGATCGGCATGCCATACTTCGTAGCAAGCGCTTCATAGATGGTACGTGAATCGTCCGTCGAGGCGTTCGGGTCGAGCTCGAAACTCTTGAATTCGACTTCGACTTGATCTGCCTGTGGGAACTGTTCGAGCGCCTCTTCTAGACGACGCTTTCCGATATAACAAAACGGGCAGACATAATCTGACCATACTTCAATTTTCATGATGAATCCCTCCTGTCCTTAGTGTAGGAAATCTTGAATTCAAAGTACAGAAAACGGCTCATGAAAAAAGCCCTCCACGAGGAGGACTTAAAAGACGTACCAGAATACACAGACGAAGTGAGCGAAGCTTCCGAACAAGATGAACAGATGGAACACTTCATGGAAACCCCATCCTCGCCAGTTGACGAATTTTGGTTTGAACCCATAAATGAGTCCGCCAATCGTATACATGACGCCCCCGAGGACGAGCCAGAAGATACCGGCGTTGCCGATCACGTCATGGAGCGGTCCGATAAAGAAGACGGACAGCCATCCCATCCCGATATAGAGCGCGGTCGACAAGAAACGCGGGGCATGGAACCAAACGAGTTTGAAGATAATGCCGAACAAGGCGAGTGCGTGTACGGTACCGAAGAGGACCCACCGCGTCGGTCCTTCGAGCGCGAGTAACGTGAGCGGTGCGTATGTACCCGCAATCAACGCGTAAATCATCGCATGATCGATTCTCCGGAAGAAAGCGATGACGTTCGGTGAGGCGATGATGCTATGGTATAGACCTGACGATAAGTAAAGAAAGACGAGGCTGATTCCAAATAGAATCGCGGCCATAATGGCAAGCGGCGAGCCGAGTAACGAGGCTTTGACGACCATCGCGATGAGCGCGATGAAAGCCAGTACCGCACCGGCAAGATGCGTCAATGCGTTGATGGGTTCACGGAAAATCGAATGCATGTAAAACACTCCTTATCACATCATGTAGTATCGATAACTACATGATATACTGAAGAGGAACAAACAGCAAGGTGTACCTTTCGACAAATGGAAGTTTTCTTTATACTTAGGAAGTGAGGTGAGGTAGATGAAAGCGAAGGACATTACCGAAACGGAAGGCACACTCCCGCGGGACGTGCTACCGACCATCGATTTATACATGGATCAGGTCATCCAGCTGTTCGAGCAGCATTATGGGAAGATGAAGCGAAACGAGGATGAGACCATTTTGACGAAGACGATGATCAACAACTATGCCAAGGGCAAGTTGTTTCATCCAGTCAAAAATAAAAAGTATACAAATGAACATCTGATGTTACTCAGTTTGATTTATGAGATGAAAGGTCTCTTGTCGATCAGTGATATTAAGGAGACGCTCCGACCGTTGAACGAGTCGGATGAGACGTTCTCACTTGAAGACTTCTACGAGGCCTATCAGGCTCAGAAAGTGAAGAACCTAGAAGCGTTTGAATCCCAGGCGGACACGCTATTAAGTACATCGCTCGAAAAAGAGAGCGGTGTCAAGCGAACGCTTGCCATCGCGTCTGCCGTTCATATGAGCCACTTGTATCAGCGGTTGGCCGAACAATTGATCGATGAGAACTAAAACAACTCCTCCGCAGACAAATCGTCTGCGGAGGAGTTGTTTTTTAATTGTTGATATATTTCTCGTAAACCGTACCGAAGTCTTTACGGTTCCATTCATGATAGTGACGTTGTAGCCAATCGAACGATTGCTCGTTCAATTCCTTGAACGTGTTCGGGACGTTCATGTCACCTTCACGGAGTCCGCTCAAAATCGACACCGAGTGTGTGAGCGACGTATTCGCATACTCCATCATGCGACGGCCTTCCCGCTGAATCTCTTCAATCGCGAGGAGTGCCTTGTACAAATCTTTCACGTGCTCGATTTGCTTCTTGTTGATATCGATTGAGTATGGCTTGTCGCCGATTGTGAATTTGACTTCGACATCGAGGTCGACGGTGCCGGCTGTCTCGAACATGACGTGCTTAATCGGATAGTGTGCGTAAGGGTAACGATACAGAACTCGTTTCGAACTCATCGCGCTCGTCCCGTCGAGGTGAATCATACCTAAGTTTGTAAAGCAGTACTCATCCGATTTTGATTTGATCAAGAAGTAGATCTTTTCGTTATCCTCATGGAGGACGTAATCATCCGAGTCCGCCTTATCGAAATCGGACGGGTCGATCACCTCACCGATGTCGCTGAAGCCAGTCAAATCAGAAGCTAGTTTTTTGAACATGTCATTCACTCCTCAGTAATGGATTTTATGCATCTCTTTCGGGTCGGACCCGGTCCGCTCGTCACGATTGAGCGCATCAATGGCCGCCATCTCTTCTTTCGTCAACGTGAAGTCGAATACCTGTATGTTTTCTTTGATTCGACTCGGTGTGACCGATTTTGGAATCACAGCGACTCCGTTCTGTAAATGCCAACGCAAGATCACTTGAGCCGGTGACTTGCCGTGAGCGTTCGCAATCTTGACAATCGTCTCATCTTCGAGCGCTTCGCGTCCTTTCATGAGTGGACTCCACGCTTGAATTTGGATGTCATATCGTTTGCAGAATGCAATCAGTTCTTTCTGAGACAAATATGGATGGATCTCGACCTGGTTCACGGCCGGGACGATTGAGCATGATTGAATGATTTGTTCCAAATGCTCGATCTCAAAGTTCGAGACCCCGATTGCTCGGACGCGTCCTTCTTCATACAACTGTTCGAGTGCTTTGTACGTTTCGACGAATTTACCGAAACGAGGCATCGGCCAGTGGATGAGGAACAAGTCGACATACTCGAGTCCGAGCCGATCTAGGCTATCCTGAAACGCTTGGAGCGCCTCGTCGAATCCGTGAAACTCGTTCCAAAGCTTTGTCGTCACAAAGACGTCCTCTCGTGGGATGCCTGCTTCACGAAGCGCTTGTCCGACACTCTCTTCATTTTGATAAATCGCAGCCGTATCGATCAATCGATAGTCTGCATCGAGCGCAGCTTTGACCGTATCGACCGTCACCGCGCCATCTTCGACCTTATAGACACCGAGCCCGAGCATCGGCATCTTGACGTCATTATTCAACGTCGTCCATTCCATAAAAAATCCCTCCCTCTCGTCTATAACGTTACCGAAATTTTGGATGAAGGGAAAGGAAAAACTACAGACGGATGCTTTCCCCGTGCGCCTTGATCACAATTTGGTCACGGTCGAGTTTTGCGGCCGCGACGAGACGATGATACGGTTCCTCGACAGGCTCATAAGAAAGGACGAACGTGTCCCAATGCATCGGGAAGAAACGCTTCGCTCCACTCTCTTTGTACATCATCCAAGCCTGTTCCGGAGTACAGTGCGCTTCCTGGAACGAGTCCGGTTGATAAGCACCGATGGGGAAAAAGGCGAGGTCGATCGGTTCACGATCGGCGAGTCCTTTGAAGGAGTCGGTGTACGCCGTGTCTCCTGCGAAGAGCATACGAATCCCTTTGTATTTGAGCAGGTATCCATTGTACCCCATATGTTTGTCCCACGGGAAACGATTGCCCCAGTGCTTGACGGGAATGGCGCGGACATCGAGTCCATTCGCAAGTGTCACTTTGTCATGTGGATGCAGTTCAAGCGTCTGCAGACTCTGGTATCGGCGCAACAGCCGGCTCGTCCCAGGAGCAGAGACGACAATCGTCTCGCGAGTGATGAGTCGCTTCAAACTTTTATGGTCAAAGTGGTCCATATGGGCATGGCTGAGTAGGATGACATCGACCGGGCCGACCTCCTCAATGGAGAGGGCCGGAGCGGTGTGACGTTTCATGCCGACTGTCAGCGGTCCGAGATGGACACCGATTCGTTTTGAGAAGACGGGGTCTGTTAAAATCTTGAGCCCATACCAATGAATGAGGACCGTCGAATGCCCGATCCACGTCGCCTGCACATGCGTCTCATCAATGGTTGTCAGTTCTGGACGTTCCGGCCATTTAAAACGCGGACGGGGGAGCCGTCGTTTGAATCGTGTATAGAGAAACGTTCCGACGCTCGCCAAGACGGCACTCGGAACGAGGATGCGTCGACGCATCATGCATCACCTCACTGTTCGAATATACTGTCATCATATCGCGAGGACAGGTGCACCGCATCCGCCTAAAGGAGTAGAAAAAATGGGAGATTGTGGGGTACACTCTTGCGAATCCGCTTTCAATTTGATAAGGTGGCAGTAACTTAGGAAAGAGAGGTATACCGTGCCATGAAAAATACACGTTCACTCCAACGATGAGACGAATCATCACTGTTCGCTTGAACAGTCACGGGTGAAGTGTGTCCATTTTTTCAAATACGGGAAGCGCTCGTTTTCCTCTTTGAACGGATTCCTTCACACCACCGCTTTGAAGCGGATGGTGTTTTTTGTTTCATCGCGTATCGGATTCATAAGCGAGGTGAAACAGATGTTAGCAGTAAAACAAGTCCGGTTTGACTATGACCGGAAACCATTATTTGACGCGGTCTCGTTCGAGGTCGCGGCTGGAGAGCGTGCCGTATTATTCGGACTGAACGGGAGCGGGAAGACGACGCTCTTCCGACTCGTGACCGGGGAGTTGACCCCTCAAGCCGGGAGGATTGAACGTCAAGGAGAGGTCGGACTCGTCCGACAGACCATCGAATCGACAGATATGACCGTACTTGAGTGGACGATGCGCAGTGATCGTGAACGATATGCGCTCTATGAAGATGTTTCTTCTGGTGACGAGAAGCGTGTCATGCGGTCCTATGAACGGGCGCTCGCACTCGATGTGTATAACTTGGAACAAGAGGCGACAAGAGCATTGACTCGACTTGGGCTGGAGGAGCACCTCTTCCGAAACATTAACGAGTTAAGCGGAGGCGAGAAGACGCGAGCTCAGCTCTCAACACTGACGATGAAGCGGGTGGACCTCGTCCTGCTCGACGAACCGACGAACCATCTCGATCTCGAGTCGATTGACTGGCTCACGAAGTGGTTGAACCAGTTCAAGGGGACAGTGCTCATCATCTCACACGACCGTCAACTGATGGACGATGTCGCAACGACCATTCTTGAACTGTCAGGCGGACTAGTCACTCGATACCCGGGAAATTATACGGCGTATAAGCATCAAAAAGAAGAAGAACGCGTGCGTGATGAGCGAGCTCGTGCTCGATACGAGAACCGAAAGGCAGAACTGCTCGAGATGATTGCCCAATACAAAGGGTGGCATTTGAAGGCGAAAGCGACAGCGAGTGTCCGCAGTCCAGGAGCGCAAAAGGGAGCGGCCAATCTCGCAGTCAAAATGAAGGCGAGAGAACAGAAGTTAAGGCAGCTCGAAGACAATCGTCCACAAAAACCAAAAGAGGAGAAACCCATCTCCGTCCGTTTTGCGGCGGATGAGCTCGAAGCGAAGACGTGGCTGACGTGTGAGGATGTGACGTTTGGATACGACAATCCGTTTTATGAACCGTTTTCCTTCTCGATGAATAAAGGAGAGCGGATCTCGATCACCGGACCAAACGGAAGCGGAAAAACGACATTATTAAACGTGCTGATCGGTGAGCGAGTACCACACTCGGGCGTGATCAAGCGACATCCTCGTCTGAAGATCGGATATTTCTCACAAACGCTCGGGCGTCTTCCGGAGACCGGGACGTTACTTGAGGCGTTACTCGCCAATAGTGAGATCGGAGAGACGGAGGCGAGGACGTTGCTCGCTCACTTCTTGTTCCGGCGAGATGAAGTGTACCGACCGATTACCGAGGCGAGCATGGGGGAAAAGTGTCGAATCGCGTTTCTCATCTTGTACTTCTCGGATGCCCATCTGTTGGCATTAGATGAACCGACGAACTATTTAGATGTGGCGACACGCGAACAAATCGAGGCGGCCTTATCCGTCTATCCGGGTGGATTATTGTTGATTTCCCACGACCGCTACTTTCATCGTCTGACTTCGCGCACGATTGAATTAGGAGAGCACATTGTCATACGTGAGAACGATGAGCGCGATGAACCGGTCGATGTCGAACAAATGGTCAGAACGATGGACGAATTGACAAAAGATGAATTGAAATTTTTTGATGAAGCAGGAAACCTCCTACCATTTGACGAAACGAGTGAAATGAATCGAATCGAGTAGGAGTGAAGAACATGAATGGAGGAAGATTGTCGCGTGCGACGACGCGGAAGCGTAAACGCGTGTTCCGTATCACGACGGCATTGGCATTAATGCTCGCCTTGGTCGGGATCATCGCGTTCGCGGCACTGATTGACAAGAAACAGGACTCGGCTTTACCGGAATCTGATGAGATTGCCACGGAAATGGTCGACTCCGAGTCGGAACAACCGGCTGATGCTGATGCTGAGACGGAATCAGCAGATAAGATTTATATCGGGCAACCGTATACGAAAGTATACGCGGATGACCGGGTCACGGTCGTTTATGAAGCCGACTTGGGTGATCGATTTGAACGGTTGGAGACGGTAAGTGGATTTGTGAAAGTTCAGTTGAACGAGCGGTTGACCGGCTGGGTAACAGAAGAAAGTGTGACGACAGAAGCGACAGCTTTATCGGATGACGAGGTGATTGCCGCTTGGCAACAAGTCGTCCCGAACGCTTCTGAGTCCGTCCTTGACTGGATTGGAAAAGATCTCGAAACCGTCCGTGCGGAGCTCGGCAGTCCTTCTGCCGTTCAACGTGACCAAGTGAACGACTATCATTTCTATGATGGATTCTTCCTCATGGTCCGGGACCAAAAAGTACGGGCCGTTGATTGGGACAAGCAAGCCATCTCGACACCAGACGTACAACCGACTCGCGAACAAGCGACCGGAATTTGGTTCGAGGGTGAGACGGTCCAATTGAAACTGTTCCCTTATAGCGGCGTCATGCGTGGTCCGTCTGGAGCAAAAATGAGACAAAGCGGGAGAGTTCATTCTCCCGTTTTTTTTTATTGTTTTTCATTCAAATGAACGTTTGAATGTTTGGTTAAAATGGAATAAGATAAACAGTAGAAGGAGGAGTCAGTTATGGGACATCATCATGATCACGACCACCATCACCATCATTCGACGAATCAGCGGGCGCTCTTACTCGCCTTTCTCTTGATTGCGGCGTTTATGGTCGTCGAAGTGATCGGCGGACTATGGACGAACAGTTTGGCGCTATTATCGGATGCGGGGCATATGTTAGGAGATGCGGCGGCGTTAGGACTCAGTTTCCTCGCTGTCCGATTTGGGGCGAAAGCGGCGACACCGAACCGGACGTTCGGGTATCGACGTTTCGAGATTTTAGCGGCATTCATTAACGGGCTGACACTACTCGTCATCTCGGTCTATATTCTTGTCGAGGCATACCAACGAATCAGCGCGCCACCAGAAATTCTAAGTGGTGGGATGCTTGTCGTCGCCATCATCGGGCTACTCGTCAACATCCTTGCCGCCTGGATTTTAATGCGCGGGGAGAAAGATAATTTGAACGTGAAGAGTGCGTTGTTGCACGTATTCGGAGATTTGCTCGGCTCGGTCGGAGCCATCACGGCAGCAGTCCTCATCATGTTGTTCGGATGGACGTGGGCGGACCCGGTCGCGAGCGCCTTTGTTGCGATTTTGATTTTAATCAGTGGTTATAGGGTGACGCGTGACGCAATTCATATCTTGATGGAAGGGTCGCCGGAACAGATTGACGTCCGGGCGATGCAAGAAGAGATTGTTAAAGTTGACGGGGTGAAAGAAGTGCACGACTTGCATGTCTGGTCTATCTCGTCGAGCGAGCATGCGGCGACGTGTCACGTGTTGATTGGAGAAGAGACGGATGATCAAGACGTCTTGAGACAAGTGACGGAACGAATCCGGAAATACGGGACGTTCGAACGTTCGACGGTCCAGATTGAACGGGAACGACAATGTTGTGAAGAACGAATCATCTGGTAGTGAAAAGTAAGGGAGTTCAGTTTGGACTGAACTCCCTTTTACTAAGGCTTCAATACTACTTTTACGCAGTCATCTAAATGCTCATTGAATAAGTGATAGGCATCAGCAGCATGTTCAAGAGATAAACGATGCGTGATAATGTCAGTAGGGTCAAATTTTTGATCTATGTTCATTTGAAATAACTCAGGCATATAATGAATAACAGGTGCTTGTCCTGTTTTCAAAGTAACATTTCGGGAGAAAAAATCTCCCATCGGAAACTGATTGTAATTCATTGGGTATACCCCGGTAAGTTGAACGACCCCAAATTTACGAACCGCTTCTTTTGCTACTTTGATTGCGCTTAGTGTACCGCCTTGGATCATAAGTTTTTGTTCTATCTTTTCAATTGAAGATTTTTTTCCATCATTTTCCACACAGTCGATAACAACATCTGCCCCGCCATTAGTAATCTCATAGATATATTTTCCTGTCTCAGTTGGATCTTTTAAAAGAATTGTTTCTACTTTATTTGATAGTTTTGCCCGATTTAGTCGATAGAGTTCGGGATCTACAGCAATAACGCGTTTAGCCCCACGTACCCAAGCTAATTTTTGAGTCATTATCCCCACAGGACCTGATCCGAGAACCACTACCGTATCTCCAGCTTGCATGCCAGCATTATCTAAACTCCACCATGCTGTTGGAATAACATCAGATAAAAAGAGAAGTGCCTCATCTTCAAGCTCACATGATTCAGGGATGACAAGCGGCATGAAATTACCGTATGGAACCTTTAGAAACTCTGCTTGACCACCGGGATGATTTCCAAACTGTTCAGTATATCCAAATAAACCACCAGCATCAGTGTGAGGGGCGTGGTTAGAGTTATCGCACTGACTCTCCATCTCATTTTCACAATAAAAGCAGTGACCACATGATACATTGAATGGAAGGACGACACGATCACCCTTTTTCTTTTTTGTTACATCAGGTCCAGTCTCTTCAACAATTCCCATAGGCTCATGTCCAATAATAAAACCAGGGCGAGTAGGCATATTCCCTTGATAGATATGAAGATCTGATCCACAAATAGCTGTCGATGTAATTTTTACAATGATCTCTTCCCGATTTTCGATTTCGGGATCTCTAACGTCCTTTACTTCAATCTTCTTAGTTCCTTGATAAGTTACTGCGCGCATATAATTCATTCCTCCTTTTTTAAAGACAAGTAAATGGCAACATAGCTTGTATACCCTTCTTTTAAAAAAGGTGAACTAAATATTGGAATTCGATGATGACTATCTTTGACCATTCACATCGATCACGACAATTTCTGGTGGATTGTAAATACGTGGAATGTTGAAGCTGTAATTGAATCCCCGTCCAATCACATGGGTGAACGTCTCATGCTCATAGAGTCCGCCTGCGTATTCAGGAAAGAATCCCTGGTCAGGTGCGAATAGTCCATTCATCAAGTAAGGGATTCTCACTTGCCCGCCATGAGCATGTCCGGACAAGACGAGGTCGAATGGAAGTTTGGCATACGTATCGACTTGTTCGGCACGGTGCGAAAGAAGTACCTTGAACGTCTCATCGGGGGCGATCTCCTGCATCGCCGCAGTCGACTCCGCATCCCAATCCGTATAAATATTTTCTCTGAACCCACGAAGAGGATCTTCTAGCCCGCCGATGACGAGGTCGATTCCGTTGATGGTGACCGTCTCCCATTCGTCTTCGAGAACGTTGACACCGTATGAGCGAAACACGTCTTTCACATTGTGACGGACATAGTCATCCGATCCATCGATTTCATGGTTGCCGGTCACGAAATACATCGGCGCAATCCCTTCAAGCCCTTCGATTAGTTCGAAGGCGGGTTCAGGTGAACGATATCGGTCGAGTAAATCGCCCGGTAAAGCGATGAGGTCTGGTTTCTGTGCACGAACCTCATCGATCAAAATCGACTGTTTATAACCGTATGAGGCGCTGTGTAAGTCGGAAAGGAGCACGATGCGGAGAGACTTGTCTGCTGACAGTTTATCGGACGTCACGTCATACGTCCGGACGGTCAACCCATTGTACGTCGCCGTGAACAACAAAATGCCGAGTGAAAAAAAAAGAAGAGTCGATTTATGTTTCTTCATCAGTGCTCCCTCCTTCCTTAATCGTGTCTCTATCTTACTCTGATAGGCAGGGTTAAGCAAAAAAAATCCCGCTCCAGAGAGCGGGATAAATGTTATGCAGCTTTCGCTGTCAATTTGACGTCGACATTGCCGCGAGTCGCTTTTGAATAAGGACACACTTGGTGTGCTTCTTCGACAAGGCGCTCTGCTGTCGCTTGGTCGACACCTTTGATTTCGACTTCAAGTTCGACTGAAATGAAGAACCCTTCATCATTTTGATTTAATGTGACGTGACCTGTGACGCTTGAACCGTCTGTCTTCACACGTTCTTTTCCGATGATGAGGTTGAGGGCACTACCGAAGCAAGCCGCATAGCCAGCTGCGAAAAGTTGTTCCGGGTTTGTCGCACCGTCTACGTGTTTCGCGCCAGGCATCGATACGTTCATGTCGATGACGCCATCTGTTGATTTCACATGACCTTCGCGGCCACCGATTGCTGTTGCTGATGCTGTGAATAGTGATTTCATGATTGAATTCCTCCATTTCATTTTTAACAATTAAGTTGTGCACAATTTAAATTATAGAGCAGTCAAAAAGTTTCGCAAGTGATATGCTTGGCTAAAGAAGAGTACGGAGGATTACGTATGGACCAATCATTAAAGTTAGAACATCAAATCTGTTTTCAATTGTATACCGCCTCAAAAGAGCTTACCCGGTTATATCGCCCAATTTTAGCACCGCTAAACCTGACGTATAGTCAATATCTCGTGATGCTTGTCTTATGGGAAGAGGATGGAATCGATTTGCGACAACTCGGATCGCGGTTGACGCTCGACTCTGGGACATTGTCGCCGCTCGTCAAACGGCTCATCCAAATCGGCTATGTTGAGAAAAGTCGTGCGACTGACGACGAACGAAAAATCATCGTTCGTTTGACCGAGAGCGGTAGCGCGTTGCGTGAGCAGGCGGCGAATGTGCCGCTACAAGTAAGTGGTATGCTGAATATAGACGAAGCGACGTATGTTGCATACATGGAGATGCTTACCGATATCAAGGCGAGACTACACGATTTCGGGGAGCGTCAGCGCGAGCAGTAAGGAAGGAGGAGCCATGTTTCGAAAATTGATCATCCTTTTGATGGGGATTGGACTTTATATGGCTTGGCAATATGAGATGCCGAACGTCTCTGCCCCGACGAGCATTCAGGTTGAGTCTGAGGTGGCGACCGAACGAGCGACAGACGCGCCAAAGTTCGCAAGTCAGTATGCCGGGCATGACTGGTATTTGGTCGAACGTGGCGGTGACCGCGGACTTGAACTGATTGATGAGGACGGTACGAAAAAAGGATTCTATCAGTTCGAGACAGGCAGCACGTATCGAGGTCTCGTACTGAATGAAACGACCCGTGATCAAGTCGAGGACATCGGCTTCGAGGCGGTGACTTCGTATAATAAGGGATTGAATCGATACTTGATTCCGGACGATCCATCGTTTTCCGTTTTTGCAATCGATGGTCAGTATGTCACTTTCTTTTTTGACCAGCATGATGATGACCTCCTGAAAGGGATTTTGTCGGTCGACCGCCGTGTCGAAGAGGCGAGTGAGGGGTACTATGGTGATTTGTCGAAAGAGGGAACGGTCGCCAATGAGCAGTTGATGCGCATACTCATGAATTGGGACCGTGAAAAGTTTGAATTGAACGCTTTAGCCGACTATGAACCGCTCTATCCGGTCGTACGGGCGCATAGTCAAAACATGGCAGAAAACGATTTCTTCAGCCATACAGACCCGAAAGGACAAGACCCGTTCGATCGAATGGACGAAGCAGGACTTTCGTATTCGATGGCCGGCGAAAACTTGGCGATGGGACAGATGAGCGTGTTCCATGCGCATTGGGGACTCATGAACTCGAAAGGGCATCGTGAGAACATCATGCAGCCGCGCTTCACCCATGCTGCCGTCGGGCTTGCTTACAATGAAGAAGACAGTCCGTTCTACACAATCAACTTCATTACACCACTTTAAAAGGATGACTCTTTGGAGCCATCCTTTTTGATATTAGATGAGTTTTTTCACCGCATCCTCAATTTCAGCCGGTGTCGTCTGTGGCGAAAAGCGCTCGATGACGTTTCCATCACGATCGACTAAGAACTTCGTGAAGTTCCATTTGATCGCCTTCGACCCGAGAAGCCCGGGCGCTTCTTTTGAGAGATAGGTGAAGAGTGGGTGGGCATCCTTGCCGTTCACGTCGACTTTCGCGAACATCGGGAACGATACCCCGTAATTCAGTTGACAGAACTCTTGAATTTCTTCATTGGAGCCCGGGTCTTGATGACCAAACTGGTTGCACGGGAAACCTAAGATTTGTAGGCCCTGTCCTTTATAGGTGTTGTAAAGTGACTCGAGGCCTTCGAGCTGCGGTGTGAATCCACATTTGCTCGCCGTGTTGACGATGAGTAAGACGTCGCCTCTATATGTAGCTAACGGTTGTAATTGTCCTTTCATGTCTACTGCTTCAAAATCATAAATCATGATAATTCCCCCTTTTTTTGTATTTTTCCAAGAGAAGGAGACAGACTCGAACTTGAACGCGTTGCGTGCAATCAAATTGTTATGAAATCATGATGTCGCTGTTACATCATTCCGAAGAAAGAATCCGTATAATGAAAAACGTTGTAGAAAGGAACGGTGTTATGCGATTTTTAAAAAATGAATTTATATGGATTGCGCTTATTTTAATCGGACTCTTTTTATCAAGTGCGACGCCTTACTCGGACCAGTCTATCGTTTCGCCACTCGAGCGATTCAATTGGAGCTGGATCGAACCGACGCTAGCGAACGTACAGTTCGACTATGCAGGAAAGGAAATCTCGCTCGATACGTTGGGGACGACAGGATTGATTGAGTTCTTTATGCGGAAGACGGCACATGTCGTCACGTTCCTCGTTCTCGGTGCATTATTCGTGAAGGCCATCTCGCGAACGAATCTTCATGCGGGACTGAACTTACTCTTCGCCTGGGCACTTGCGAACACGGTGGCGATTTTTGATGAGTATCATCAGAGTTTGACTCCTGAACGGACCGCGCTGTTAGAAGATGTCCTTTTGGATAGTACAGGTGCTGCCGCAGGTGTCATCTTATTCGGTGGGTTTTTATTACTTCGTTCGAAACGGAAAAATAGCAAACGGGCCGGTTATGTTGCCTTAAGGTAAACAAAAAAATGAACGGGTTACTATGTGAAAAGCGCTTTCTTGAAGTGCTTTTTTTCTTTATTTTAGCTATTTTGTGACAACGAACCAAACAAAATATTGTCTATACCCACGTTTTTTAAAGGATAAAACCTAAATTAGGTCAATGTCATACGAATGAAATATAAGTGTAAAATAACTTTTGGTTTAGATTGCTATAATGAGTCACAGAGCGAACGAAATGTCGCGACTTATCTTATAAAAAATAATTGCACGACTATAGATAAAAACTACACGGGAATCAGCGGAGGGAAGCACATTGGGTAACTTGAAGAAATTTGCAGCAACAGTCACTCTAGGCGCACTCTTGATCGGCGGAACGTCACCGACTTATGCAGCCTCACTTACAGAGAAGCAGAAGAAAGTACAAGAACAACGACAAAAGAATAGCAGTGAACAGTCGAAAGCAAACTCTTCGATTCAATCACGTGAGCAAGCCATCAGCAAAGAGCAACAAGAGATCAACAAGTTAGATGCTGAACTCCAAGACGTCATCAACGATGTCGCTCAGAAAAAAGCTGAGATTCGTGCAAAAAAAGAAAAAAACAAAAAGCTTCAAGCACAAATTAAAAAGTACGAAGCGAAAATGAAAGCACAAGAAGATCTTATGAAAGATCGTATGGCGACGATGCAAAAGAACGGTGGCTCGTCAGTCAACTGGGCTGAGTTCATCTTCGGTTCTAAAGACTTCGGTGATTTGATCACACGCATGATCACAGCTGGTACGATCCAAGAGAACGACCAACAGATCTTCGAAGAATACGAAGCAACGAAAGAAAAACTCGCGAAAGCGCAAGCTGATTTGAAAGCAGAGCGCGATTCACTCGTGAAGCAAAAAGAAGAACTTGAAAAACGTCAGAAAGAGCTCAAAAAAAAAATGAAAGAGCGCGCTGCGAAAATCAAGAAACTTGAAGCTGAAAAAGTGAAGTTCGAATCGAAACTCATGAGCCTTCAAGAGATGGAAGATACGCTCAAAGCTCAAGAACAAGCGATTCAATCAGAAATCGAAGCGCAACGTCGTGCTGAAGAAGAAGCACGTCGTGCAGCGGCAGCAGCTGCGGCGGCGAAAAAGCAACAAGGTTCAAGCTCGAATAGCGGTTCAAGTGCTTCAACAGCACCGGTAGCGTCTGCACCAGCAAGCGGTGGCATGTTCCAACGTCCAGCAAGCGGTCGCCTCTCACAAGGGTGGGGTCCAGCAAGCGGTGCGAACGGCTACTCGTTCCACAACGGTCTTGATATCGCAGGTCCAGTCGGTACACCGATCTATGCAGCACAAACAGGTACGGTCCTCCGTGCAGGTTGGGGTGGCGCATACGGAAACCATGTTATGATTGCACACGTGATCAACGGGCAAGTATGGACGACAGTATACGCTCACATGAGCTCGGTATCCGTTTCTGCGGGTCAACGCGTGTCACAAGGACAAAACCTTGGCGGCATGGGTAGCACAGGGAACTCGACAGGTTCACACCTTCACTTCGAGATTCACCGTGGCGGCTATTCGTACTCTTCATCGAGCGCGGGAAGCACAGTTAACCCAGCATCATTCTTCTAAACACAAAGACAGTGATCGACGAACGCGTCGATCACTTTTTTGTTGCCTGATAGACGATGAACGTCAAGAGTGCGGCACCGATGACGCTGAGCCATAGCGTATCGAAGTTTGGGTCATCGAGCATGCTCCGGCCCCCGAGGAACACCATATAGCCGAGTATCGCGAGCGTGACAAGTGTCAAAGCGGTCACCCGGACCTGTCGCGGGATACGTAGCCACCAACCGAATAATCTGTTCATGAAAAATCGCCTCCTCTATTAGTATAGGGGAGGCGATGTGTTTCATCTAGCGAATCGGACCCAGGCAGAGTCCATGATTTGTTGGTAACCGACTTCCCGATAGATTTTGTTCGACGTCGGGTTCGTCAAGTCAGTGTAGAGGACGCAGAATGATTTTGTCTCGAGTAACTGTCGGCTGAGATCGGCGACGAGACTTCGTGCATACCCTTTTCCTCGTGCACTAGGTGATGTGTAGACGAACGAAACAGTGATTCCGTTCTCTGTTGGACGTGCGCGTTTCGCACACGAGACGACCTGTCCATCGACTTCCCAAAAGACAGCTTCTTTCCTTTCAAGCATCGTCTGTACGGCTTTTGTTACTTTCTCTGGTGGAGATGAACGGAGACCTGATTCGGCTTCGAAGGCACTATACCAAGCCTCAAGCTGCGCCTGATCGGCAACCGTCGCTTCTCGCATCCTCCCAGTCGCCATGTCGATGTCTTCCACGCTGTCGAGGCGATAAAGACCTTGGGACATGAAAATCTCGCTCGTCCCAGATGTAATCTCTTGCCACGCTGTCGCAAACCGTTCCGCCTGTTGTCGTTCCGATACGACTTCCGAGAAGGGGACTTCTTCTTTCAAAAGGTGGGGGATGATGAAAGACGGGAGAAGGTCCGAGCGCTCCGTCTTCACGACGATATAGTGAAGTGGATGCGGTGGTGTCACTTGGAGGATGGCGAGAAGCTCTCCGTCCTCTTCGACTGTGAACTGATGAAACGTTTCATAAATTCCTTGTTTGACGTTATTCAAGACGCCGATCATGAGGCTATTCTTTGCCTCCTCGTCGAGTAATGCCGTCATGACGCGGTCTGAGAAGTGATCAGGGTTCTTCCATTCCATCCATTCCATATGTATCTCTCCTTTATTATATGTAGACAAAAACGGACAAACCTGATGGCTTGCCCGTTTATAAGTCGTTCATTATGCGATATCTTCTTGTTTCGATGACGTGTTGTCGAGAAGTTTTGTGTTGTGTTTGAAGTAGTGGATAATCTTCGCGATGGCACCGTCACCCGTGACGTTTGTCGCTGTCCCGAAGCTATCTTGTGCCAAATAGAGCGCGATGACCAAGCTTTGCATCGTTGCGTCGAACCCGAGGATCGAGCCGAACAATCCAAGCGATGCCATGACGGCTCCACCCGGTACACCTGGTGCTGCAATCATCGTCACACCGAGTGCAAGGATGAATGGAAGCACGATGGCGTAAGACATCGGCATGCCATTCAAGTACATGAGCGCGACACCGACCGATGTGAGTGTGATCGTCGACCCTGATAAGTGGATCGTTGCCGAGAGCGGGATGACGAAGTTCGCGACACCTTCGTCCGTGTTGTTCAACTTCGCCTGGCGAAGCGTGACTGGAATCGTCGCGGCCGATGATTGCGTCCCGATGGCTGTGAAGTAAGCCGGCATCATCGTCTTGAGCAACTTGAACGGATTCTCTTTGTTGAGACCACCTGCGATTGAATATTGAATCATGAGCATCGTCAAATGAAGGACGATGATTGTGACGAAGACGAGCGAGAAGACCGATAGGATCTCAGCGACTTGACCAGCGTACGTCATGTTCATGAAAATTCCGGCGATGTGGATTGGAAGTAATGGAATAATGACTTTACTGATTAAGAGTTCGATGATATCGCGGAAATCCATGGCGAGGTCGAGTGACCGTTTGCTTTCGATCGCGGCAATCCCGATTCCGATGACGAAAGCTAAGATAAGTGCGGTCATGACACCGAATACAGGTGGAATCTCAAATTCCATGAACCCTTTCAACAAGGCTTCTTCTGGATTTTCGGCTCCTGTCGTCGACCGTGTCAAAATTTGCGGGAACAAGTTGCTTGTTGCAAAGTATGCTAATGTTCCGGCGATGATGGTTGATGCGTAAGCGATGAGTGCTGTGAGTCCGACCAGCTTTCCTGCTCCTTTTCCAAGTTCCCCGATACCCGGGATGATAAAAGCAAGAATAATCAATGGAATAGCGAAGCCTAAGAACTGCCCGAAGACCGTGTTGAACGTCACGAACGTCCGAACGATCCAGTTCTGACTTTCTGGTACGATGCTCCCGAGTAAAATACCGAAAGCGATCGCGATGATGATGCGACCTAAGAGGCCAATACGTAATTTCAAATCAATCACCCTTTCTGTTTGTTTGAATAGTTGATATTTTCGCACATTTTACGGAATGTTGCCACCTTCTCTTACAATTTTTCTAAAGAAAGTCGTTTGACAACTGTTTAGAAGGGTATTAGAAAATGTTGTACATATCAAGGGAAGGGGCTTCTCCTTTTCCTAATATAAAAACGATGTTATGATTAATTCTGACAGACGTAAAGGAGGGGTGCGCGTGCAGTTACAACGAACAACGATTCACATTGCGGGTCAAGACTATACGATCGTAAGCGAAGAACCCGCTGACCATGTGAGGGAAGTAGGCTTTTTGGTCGACAGTAAGATCCGCGAAATTCGTGAACAATCCCCTCATCTAGATGCTCGTCAGGCAGCGGTCTTGGCTGCGATTCAAATCGCGAGCGACCACGTCAAAACTAAACGAAATATGGGAGAATAAATCAATCCATGGTTACGCTACTTATACTGTTTTTCTTGTTTATCGGAATCGTCAACGGCTTCCGTCGTGGCGCGATTCTACAGCTCGGCCATTGGGTCGCGCTCATCATCAGTTTTCTAGTCGCCAATACGTACTATAAAGAGTTAGCCGAAGCGTTCAAGCTGTGGATCCCGTATCCGTCTCAGCTCGACGGAACGCTCCCGGGTGGCGTGTTGGACCTCAATTCCCTTTCAGGGATTGAGATGACATTTTATAACGTCTTTTGGTTCGTCGTCTTGTTCCTCATTACGAAACTCGTCTTGCATCTCATCTTGGCGATGCTCGACTTCTTGACGGACTTGCCCATTTTGCGCCAATTAAAAGGTGTGATCGGAGCTGTCCTCGGATTCTTCGAGGCATATGTCATCACATTCTTCATCCTTTGGGTGATTGCGTTCGTGCCGATGGCGAGCGTACAAAACGCCGTCGACAACTCGTCGCTAGCGACATATATCATTCAAGACACGCCATATCTATCAGATTGGTTTTCAAATAAGATGTTGTGACACGACAGGCCGGAATGCAAGCTAGTGCTTGTGTCTCGGTCTTTTCTGTGTGAAGAGGGGGAAGCATATGAATAAAGTAGAAGCGATGATGTTGCTCGAAAAAATCGCGCAATATATGGAGATCAAAGGGGAGAACCCGTTTAAAATCAATGCGTTCCGCAAGGCGGCGACAGCGCTAGAGAACACGGACCTTGAACTCGAGGACATCGACGACTTGACGTCCATCTCAGGAATCGGGAAAGGGACGGCAGCAGTCCTTGAAGAGTATCGAGACACAGGACGCAGTGAAGTACTTGAAGCACTGCAAGAAGAGATTCCGTTCGGTTTGATGAAGCTCTTGAAAATTCAAGGGCTCGGCGGGAAGAAACTTGCTAAACTCCGTGAAATCGGTGTCGTCGACTTGGAGTCGCTCATCCGTGTACTCGAAGACGGGACGGCTGCATCACTACCCGGTTTCGGGGCGAAGAGTGTGGAGAAATTACTCGCCGCCGCGAAGAACCTCGAATCACGTCCAGAACGATTGGCTTATGCAGTCATGCGACCAATCGTTGAAGAAATCAATGAGGTGTTAGAGAAGGAGACGCTCGTCTTGCGTCATTCGGTCGGAGGAAGCTTCCGCCGTGCCGAAGAGACGTGTAAAGACCTTGACTTCATCATCGCGACCGAGGAGCCGATTGAGCTACGTGAGAAGCTGCTCGCTTTGCCGTTCATCAACGAAGTGATTGCGGCAGGCGAGACGAAAGTCTCGCTCGTCCTCGAACGTGAAGAGATGGTATCGGTCGATTTCCGTATGGTCGAGCCAGGCGCGTTCGCTGCGACGCTTCACCATTTCACGGGATCAAAAGACCACAACGTCCGCATGCGCCAACTCGCGAAAGCAAAAGGAGAGTCCATTTCCGAATATGGGGTCGAGACAGCAGACGGATTGTGGCAACCGGAAACCGAAGAAGAACTGTTCGAACGGTACGGTCTCTCATTCATCCCGCCTGAACTTCGGGAAGGGCATGCAGAGTTTGAACACGACTTATCGAAGCTCGTCACGCTCGATGACATAAAGGCTGACGCGCATATGCACACGGTCTGGTCGGACGGGAAGTTGACCGTCGACGAAATTGTCGTGGCGATGAAAGATCGCGGCTACGAATGGATGGCCATCACCGACCACGGGAAGTATTTGACGTTCGTCAATGGCTTGACCGAGGAACGGCTCGAGGCACAAGGGGAAGAAATCCGCGAGGCCGCGAAGACACATGATATGAACGTGTTGCGAGGCGTCGAGATGGACATCCGTCCTGACGGGACGCTCGACTATGAACCCGAGTTTCTAGAGACGCTCGATTACGTCGTCGCCTCCATCCATTCGAAGATGGACCAATCGGTCGACGAGATCATGGCACGTCTCGAGAACGCCTGTCGTTCCCCGTATGTGAACGTGATTGCCCATCCGACAGGTCGACTCATCGGTCGTCGGGATGGCTATCCAATCGACGAGGACAAGTTGATCGCACTCGCCAAAGAGACAGGGACAGCGCTCGAATTGAACGCCAACCCGAACCGGCTCGACTTGACAGCTTCCACGCTCAAGAAGGCGAAAGCAGCGGGCGTCAAAGTGATGATCAACACCGATACGC
This sequence comes from Exiguobacterium profundum, assembly GCF_001909285.1. Taxonomy (GTDB): domain Bacteria; phylum Bacillota; class Bacilli; order Exiguobacteriales; family Exiguobacteriaceae; genus Exiguobacterium; species Exiguobacterium profundum. The sequence goes on along the minus strand of NZ_MRSV01000001.1, from coordinate 2,474,289 downwards.
ACCACCCAGATATGATGGAAGACATGGCCCTCGGTGTGTTGCACGCACGGAAAGCCTATCTCGAACCATCGGATATTATCAACTGCTTCACGTTTGAAGACGCCAAGGCGTTCTTTGCGGCGAAGCGATAGAAAGGAACATGCTAGATGGACCACGCGTTACGCGTATTAGAATATGAAAAATTGCGCCAACAGCTTGCCGGTCACGCGGCGAGCTCGCTCGGAAAAGATTTGGCGCTGAAGATGCAACCCGACTACTCATACGACCGGGTGCTCTCGAATTTGAACGTGACGAAAGAAGCGACCGAGGTCGTTCGTCTCCGTGACCGTCTGCCGCTCGGTGGGCTCACGGATGTCCGTGCGGAAGTGAAACGGGCCGCAATCGGCTCGGTCCTCTCGACGAGCGAACTACTCGCCGTCGCTGCCGTCATGTATGGCGGTCGCCAAGAAAAAAACTTCTTCGAGAAGCTTCACGAGGATAACGAAGAGATTCGCATTCCACGTCTTGACGAGTATGCGGACAAGTTGACGAAGCTCATCGAGGTCGAACAGGCGATTCGTCATGCGATTGACGACCAAGGGACTGTCCAAGATTCCGCGAGTCCACAACTCCGTGGACTTCGGACACAGCTCCGGAGCTTTGAAGGGAGTGTCCGGTCACGTATCGACAACATCCTCCGCAACAATGCGAAGATGCTCTCGGACGCCATCGTCACAATCCGGAACGATCGCTATGTTGTACCGGTCAAACAAGAGTACCGTCAAGCGTTCGGTGGAATCGTCCATGATCAGTCGGCTTCTGGTCAGACACTCTTCATTGAGCCGCAGGCCATCGTCTCCATCAATAACGAGATTCAAGAAGTTCGTCTGAAAGAACGTGCTGAAATCGAGCGGATTTTAAGTGCTCTCTCGAACGAGGTCGGTGGGGTCCATGATGCCATCATGACGAACCTCGACGTGTTAGCCGAACTCGACTTCATCTTTGCGAAAGTCGCATACGGACAAGAGATGAAAGCGACCGAGCCAAAGTTGAACGACAATCGAGAAATTAAGTTGAAACAGGCACGTCATCCGTTCATCCCGAAAGATGAGGTCGTACCGATCACGGTCGAGCTCGGAGAAGACTACACGTCACTCGTCATCACCGGACCAAACACCGGCGGGAAAACCGTCACATTGAAGACGATTGGACTCCTTCAGTTAATGGTGCAATCAGGTCTCTACGTGCCGGCAGAGTTCGGGACAGAGCTTTCCGTGTTTGACGCGGTCTATGCCGATATCGGGGATGAGCAATCGATTGAACAGAGTCTTTCGACGTTCAGCTCGCATATGACAAACATCGTCGGCATGCTCGACAAAATCGATTTCATGTCACTCGTCCTCTTCGATGAGCTCGGTGCCGGGACGGATCCACAAGAAGGGGCTGCCCTTGCCATCGCCATCTTAGATGAAGTGAAACGCCGCGGGGCACGTGTCGCTGCGACGACACACTACTCGGAACTAAAGGCATATGCTTATAACCGCGAAGGTGTCATGAACGCCTCGATGGAGTTTGATATCGAATCGCTCAGCCCGACGTACCGTCTCTTGATTGGCGTACCGGGTCGCTCGAACGCCTTCGAGATCAGTCGTCGTCTCGGACTGTCTGAGCAAGTCATCGACAAGGCACGTAGCCACGTCGGTAGTGATGCAGAATCAGTCGAATCGATGATCAATGAGCTTGAAGCAGCGAAACAACGCGCCGAGCAGCTCGAGCAAGAGCTCATCGTCAAGCGCCATGACTTCGAAGAAGAGCAGGCGGCGTTTGAGGCGAAGATGACCGAATTCGAGCGCGAGCGCGATAACTTGTACAGCGCGGCCGAGGCGAAAGCCGAGAAGGCCGTCGAGCAGGCGAAGCGTCAGGCGAACGAAGTCATCGACCGCTTGAAGAAACTCCGAGAGCAAGGAATCGTCAAAGAGCACGAGATTATCGCGGCGAAGAAAGAGCTCGAATCGGCAAAACCGACGCTTCAAGAGAAAAAGATCCAAAAAGTGAAACAAAAAGCCCAGCAGAAACGTACGTTCAGTAAGGGCGAAGAAGTGAAAGTGACGACGTTCAAACAAAAAGGCTACATCGTGAAACAAATCAATGACAATGAGTATAACGTCCAAGTTGGCATCATGAAAGTGAATGTTAAAGCGGACGACCTTCAGAAGATCGGTCCATCGAAAGAGAAGTCGCTTCAGTCGAAAGGCAGCTCGCTCAAACGTCAGAGCTCGACGAAGTCCGAGCTCGACCTCCGTGGCGTTCGTGTCGAAGAGGGACTCATGCGTCTAGACAAGTATATCGATGAAGCACTCGTGTCGGGCTATGATAACGTCCGCATCATCCACGGATTAGGTACCGGAGCGATGCGTCAGGCGACACAAGAATTTTTAAAAGGACATCGTCACGTGAAGAGCCAGCGCCCAGGAGGAATGGGTGAAGGTGGACTCGGTGTCACGGTCGTCGAACTGAAGTAAGGGGAGTCGGGAATGGGTACGATTACGTTTGCCGTTATGCTGGAGTCGTTCGGCCTCTATTCGATGGCGGGACTGATGATTGTCGTCGGTCTTGCCATCTTCGAGGTGACGACGCCGTACAGCAACTGGCGTGAGATTCAAAAAGGAAATATTGCCGTCGCCTTGGCGACAGGCGGGAAGATTGTCGGTCTCGCCAACATCTTCCGGGTCGTCGAGAGCCATCATGATAGCACAATCGACATCTTCGTCGGGGGTGGTTTCGGATTCATTTTGCTCCTCGCGACATACTGGTTGTTTGAATTTTTGACACCTACACTGAAGGTGAACGATGAGATTCAACAAGGGAATATCGCCGTCGGGTTGTTGGCATTCTTGCTGTCGATTGGGGTCTCCCTCGTCGTCGGCGCGGCATTGGTGAGGTGAAGACATGGTATACGAACGATTGGCAAAGATTTTGTTCATCGGGGCCGGGCTGTTCTTAGTGGCAGCGGCACTATGGTATATCTTTTATTGAGGGAAGAGGGAGAATCCGTTTGGATGCTCCCTTTTTTTGTTTTTTTTTACCTTGAATATAAAATATATGGGTGAAAGGAAATTTTTTTACAATTCGTGTGAGGAAATCGATATACTAAAACTAGATTATGGAACGAGATACATAAGAAGGTTGAGGTGTAGGTCATGGCGAACGGGTCAGAAGTGTTTGAAGTCTTGATGACGAATGCAGTGAAATTGCCTGGAGTGAAAGTAGATCGAAAAGAATTTTTAGCCCAAAGTTTCAGTAAGTACGTGCCAGCGACTCAGTTGGCAGATGTTGTCGAGAAGGGACCGCTTGAAGCAAAGGTCCCTCTTTCAGTCATCAAAAAAGTAGCGAAGCGAAATATTACCAATCAGACGATGAAAAGTTCGAGTGCATCGTTTGCTGCCGGGCTACCTGGAGGCATCGGTCTTGCTGCAACGATTCCGGCCGATACAGCACAATTCTTCGGTTTCGCCCTCCGTTTGGCGCAAGAAATCGGGTATTTGTATGGATACGATGATTTTTGGGAAGATGGTGAACTAGATGTCGAACGGGTGAATGGAGAATTGATTCTCTTTTTAGGTGTCATGTTCGGAGTGGGTGGCGCGACGGCTACCATCAAGGCATTGTCCGCACAATTATCGAAAGAAGCTTTGAAAAAAATCCCGAACAAAGCGCTGATGAAAACAGTGTACTATCCAATCATCAAGAAAATGTCGGCGATGATCGGGGTGAAGATGACGAAAGATACGTTCGCCAAAGGGATCTCAAAGATGATCCCACTCGCAGGTGGTGTCATTTCAGGAGGGATCACGTACTCATCCATGACGAAGATGGGCAATCGTCTCATGAATGCGCTTGAAGAAGGAGTCAACATGACGGAAGCAGAGTTTATTGAAAGTGTGGAAGCAGTCAAGCGTGAAAATCTTGAAATCATCGAAGCAGAATTTGTAGAAATTGATGAGGGATCACGTAATGACGGGGAAGTCATATAGGGAGATATTGTATGTTCTAGGAGGGGATCATTCATGAATCTAGACTTACACTACTTGATGTCGACCGAACGCTACGTACTCGACATGGAATCGTTTCAGATGAAGAATGAGGCGTATTATCCGTTAGAGTGGACGTTTTATGGAGCGGCGAATCCGACGATGCTCCTTACATGGGATGCCGAGCGCGACCGCATCCGAATTCGCTTCGAACAGTACGCCGTCTTTTTAGGGACACAAGAAGAGCACGGAATGAAAGAAGATGGGTTATGGAACGAGCATCCGATTGTAAAACTGTCCGCATCACGCCTGATGTCATTCGCCAGTGAACGGATGGCGATTCATCCGGTGAACCGTAACCGTGGCGCGCTCGCGCATTATGTCATCCGTACGATCGAGCAGGAGTTTCATGTGTTGGCGTATGAAGACCCGACCGTAGAAAACCTAGGAAAAGTCGGGGACACAGGAGTACGTGTCGAAATCGTGAAAGAACCCGAATGAAAAACAACGTCGCCTCGACTCCGGGGCGACGTTGTTTCGTTTACGGCACGTCAATTTTGACAGTATACACTTTCGGCATGGCGTCACTTGACGCATACAAGACGAGCGTCTTTTCTTTCTCTGGGACGAGGAAGACTAAATCAATTTCGGATTTCTCGCCTGTGAAATAACGAAAACCGTTCTTGAACGCTTTCTTATTGTGGTTGACCAGATCGACTGGACTATATTTTGTCCCGTCTGGTGTGTACATACGAAATCCGTTTGGACGATATTCCATATAACCACCTTGACCGTCATCTGAATGGAAGAGGGAGAGCGGGAGACTCACGAATCGCTTACCATCTTCCGATTCAGTTCCATCCGGTGAAGCGAAGACGGGTTGTCCAACTTGGAATTCACGCTTCTTCATTTGTGGATCTCCAATAAACGTTTGGAACGTGCCGAGGTTCATGATTTTTTGAAGATCATCTTCTTTTGGTGTTGTGTCTTTTGCTTCTTTCGGTTTATCAGCTTTTAAATCAGCCTGTTTCGCACCCGTCGTCTGCGCAGTCGGGGCTGGTGTCGCTTTCGCTTCTTCCGTGACCGGTTTGACTTCTGGTGACGTGAAGACGAACAAGCTGATGATCCCAACGACGAGTGCCGTCGCCGTCGTCCCGAGGACGAAGCGGAATCGTTTCTCGACTTGTTTTTGGTTGACGACATGCCCACCGATCGCTTCAGCCGGGGTGATGCGGACCGCACGTTCAGCAGGAAGGAGTGCACCTAAGATACCTGTTACGACCGGGATGAAGATGGTCGCAAACAAGAACGGTAGCTCTGATATCGGGAACTGTTGATACATGATCGTGACGATGATGATGGTGAAGGTCACGCCGAGTAGTCCGGCGAAGAACCCGGTCAACGCACCTTCCGTCAAGACGAGACGACGGATGGACGTGTTCTGCCAACCGAGCGCTTTCAAGACGGCGAGTTGTGGCTTTCGTTCGGATACGTTTTGCCACATGATCTCGGTCGTCGTGAGCATCGCAATGAGTAAGGCGACCCCCATGGCGACGTAATGCATCGTCCCGACTTCAAGGGCGACAAACTCGCCGATCCACGTCGTATACAAGACACCTTGGAGGCGGAACGTGACGAACAAGAAGAAGCCGAACAGACTCGTCGGTAAAGCGATGGCGAGAATCGACAACAACGTCCGTGGCCAATACGTCACGAGTTGGTTCAAGCTCATGCCGACGCTTGAGCGAGAGCGGCCGAGGCGTCGTCCTTTTGAGACTTCACCAGACTGCATCGTCTCATATGGCTTGATGCGACGGACGAGTCGAATCGGGATGAGTGTCCCGAGCCAGTAAATCAAGAGACCGGCTAGCCCGATCAATAAGATACGGGTAATCGATGTCGAGCCGGCTGCCGTCCAAAGGAACGTCCCGAGAATCATCCACGAGATGAGCGCGACCATCGACCCGAGGATCGTGGCTTCTAAGAATAACAGTTTCGACAGCTGACTCGGCCGCCAACCGAGCGACAAGAGGATGGCGAACTCTTTCTTCCGCGCGTACAACATGATGATATTCGAGCTGAACACATACAGCATCGCGACGAGGATGACGCTCGCGACGACACCGGAGAAGCCGAGTTTCGCTTCCTGGAAAATCGTGATCGACGACCCGATTTTAATCCATGGCTGCTGAATCCAACCGAGCGAACTTTCTCCTTTTAAACCAGGGAGATAGGTGACGGCGTATTGTGGAGATGAGCCGAGCGTGACGTCGGTGATGAGACCGGTCTTGTTCTCGATCTCTTTGGCGACTGCTTGGAGCTTCGCTTCGCTCTCTTCGTTCAAGACGTCCACGCCTTTCACGTTGACGCGAATGGCCGAAATGGCCTTGTCACCGGCGATGGCGAACGCCGCGTCGAGTGTCGTCAACATCGAAGGTGGCTTCGTCAAGAAGCTATACGGGTTATTCGTCGGTTTGACGGTCGTCGGTGGATTGACCGGTTCATCCTTCGAGTTCATGACCCATTCGGCGCTTGCCGGGAAATACGTCTCCATCGGAAGTTCCGTCAACGGATCTTTTGACAACTTCAGTTTCGATGGGTCGAATAAGCCGATGTAGTTATATTTTACTTTCGGTGCATCGTTGAGGTCTTCTGCGTATAAATTGGACTTACGATACATACTTTCTTGACCATACTTCACTTGACCCTCAGCGAGGAACGGTTTGATTTGATACGAATACGGCCAACGTTTCGGGAACGGGCTCGTCACGCCTTCATAGACAAGAGGTGACGCCTTCTCGGAAAGCCAAGTGTATTCCACGGTGAGACGAGGATCTTGTGGCTGCGGTTTTCCCTCTAAAATGTGTTTCGTGATATTGTCGTGCATTTGTTGGGCTGTAAAGTCGTATGAGGCGACTGTCGTGCCTTTCAAGCTATCTAGATACTCCCCTTTCCCTTTCTCGAGATAGGTTTTGATAAACGCCTCTTGGTCGCTCGTATCGGCATCGACTTCTTCGATGGTGTAGTTGATCGAGGCATCGACGTAGTCTTTTGTACTCATCAAAATCGGGATTGTCGTGATGTCTTCATCGTAAGGCTCTGGGACATCCTCTTCATTGAAGTAACGACTGAACGCTGTCGCTTGTACGGCATCGTCTAACCCGACGAGTTTCGCTTCGGCGACCGGGTCGATTCCCGCGAGCATGACATCACTTCCGTAACTGAGTGGGAATTCTTCATATAGGGCGGTCGGACCGATGCCGATGTGAGTGGAATCACCGTTTGGCATCCAGCCGACCCAAAAGTAGGCTTTCAAGTCTTGGAAGTCATTGATTTTTTCAATGCCTGTATCGATGAGTGTGTTCATCTTAAGGCGATAAAGACCCGCTTTATCAAACGTGTGCGTTTGCGTGAACGAGCTGGAATAAGTCGACCCAATCATGGCGATTGGTGCCGCGACATCAATGTCGGCAATCTGTTGAATCGTTTCGTACTGTTCGCGCGTGATCCCGCCTTCGAGTCCGCTCATATAGTTCGGTTCGAGCAGGTTCAAGTCCTCGGTCACACTCCGGCTGCCTTCTGGACGCACGACGATGTGATAAGACGAGTCCCAACGTTTTTGCAGCTCGTTGACGACTGTCCCATTATTCGCCTGGGTCACGCCGAGAAGATAGCTGAGCCCGGTACTGACGATGAGCATCCCGACCATGAGCAGGATGAATCGTTCTTTATTCCGCCACCATGAATTCCAAATGAACTTAAGCATGATGGACGTCGCTCATGGCGACGACCTGCCCGTCGCGCATCTCGATTTTTCGGTTGGCTTGATCGGCGAGTTCCGGGTCATGGGTGACGAAGAGGACGCCACATCCGTTCTCGCGATTCAAGCGGATCAATAGGTCGAAGATGACGTCACCCGTGTGCGTATCTAAGTTCCCCGTCGGCTCATCGGCGAGGAGCCATTTCGGACGGTGGATGAGGGCGCGGGCGACGGCGACACGTTGTTGCTGACCCCCGGACAGTTGGGAGGGCAACGAATCGACTTTGTCAGCGAGACCTACTTCCTTCAATAATTCGAGCGCACGTTCGTGAACGTCGTAATCGACTTTTCGTCCGAAGAGCGGGGACATGACGTTCTCAAGTGCTGTCAGTGTCGGGATGAGATGGAACTGTTGGAAGATGAAACCGATATTCTCGAATCGGAAGTCCGCGAGCTGTTTCGCAGATAGCGTCGAGATGGGTTCGTCGTTGAAGAGCAACGTGCCCTCTGTCGGGCGGTCGAGTGTACCGATCAGACTGAGGAGCGTTGATTTCCCAGACCCAGATGGTCCGATGATGGAGATGAAATCCCCGTGCTCGAAGCGGAGGTTGATGTCTTGTAAGGCGACCGTTTTGACGTCACCCGTGTCAAATCGTTTTGTTAAGTGTTCACATGTGAAGTGATAGGCCATATCGTTAAATCTCTCCTTTAACTAGTGTATAGTGAAAATATGTAAGAGGACGTAATATTCTGACTATTTTTAGATTAGAGGAAAAAGATTCCAATGTATAGCTGTATTTTTTTCAAATGGGTAACGGGTATAGAAGAGTGAGGAGGAGAGAAGATGAAATCATTCGAAATTGAATTCCATTTAATTAAATCAGGCGAGAATTCTCCCTCCTCTAAGCGTCTCGGGGCGATGCCCGGCGTAGGTGGGAGATGAATCGCCCGGTCCAAAACTCTTCTCCCCCTGTGACAGATGTGACGAACAAAGGTTCGTGATTCTGTCAGATTCTCCCTCCCCCTCCGCGGGTATCGGATGAAGAAGAAACTCACGATCTTCTGGAGGGAGGAGGGACGGACATGCTGAAAGGCTATAAATACAGGCTCCACCCGACGCCGGCACAGGCCGAGTTCCTGGTCCGGACAATCGGCTGCGCCCGGTTCATCTACAACAAGCTGCTCGAGGACCGCATCGCCATCCGCGAGGAGGCGAA
>NZ_MRSV01000001.1:2464754-2465232 GCF_001909285.1 Exiguobacterium profundum | reverse complement strand
GACGGCGGTCGCGCGCCTCCTACACGACGAACAACCAGCACGGCACGATCCGCATCAAGGACGGCAAAGTGAGACTGCCTAAAATCGGCTTCGTGAAGTTCGAACAACATCGCCCGTTCGAGGGCGTCATCCGGTCGGCGACGGTCTCGATGACGAGGACGGGCAAGTTCTTCATCTCCATCCTCGTCGATCAAGAGGATGCACCATGGATCCCAGCCGAGAACAAGGTCGGGATCGATCTCGGTTTGGACCATTTCGCCGTCATGACGAACGATGCGATGGTCTCGGAGAAGATTGACAACCCTCGCTTTCTCCGAAAATCCGAAGCGAAGGTCAAGAAGGCGCAACGCGCGCTGTCACGCAAGAAGATCGGGAGCAAGAATCGTGAAAAAGCCAAGTTACTTTTGGCCAAGAAACACGAAAAGATCGCCAACCAACGCAAGGACTTCCTTCACAAACTGTCGAGACGGATCGTTGA
>NZ_MRSV01000001.1:1878555-2464625 GCF_001909285.1 Exiguobacterium profundum | reverse complement strand
TCCCAAGAAGCTCCCCCTTCAATTTGCGAAGCAAATAAGTGGCGAGTAGTTCACTTAACGAAGAAGTGCTGACGTATATGGTGGAGGCGGATACGCGATATGAGGCATTGGAGTCGATCTTTCAAGCGTTTCGACATGCGAGCGATGGATTCGTACAGTTTGAGGACGAGTTGATTGTGATGTTGGATCATGTAGCGTATGTGAAGGCGTTTGAAGTAGACTAAATATACTATTGATGGAGGAGGTTGTATTTTGGAAAATGAACTGACTAGGAGTGTTCGAGCAAAAGGATTTGAAGATTTATACTTCATTTCATTATCAGGAAAAATTATATCTAAGAAAAATGGCTACGTAAGAGTAGCAAAAGGAAATCCTTATAACTTTACTTATGTTCATCTCTGCAAAAATGGTGAAAGAGAATTATTTAAGACGTATGATTTGTGGAAGGAAGCTTTTGGTCATGATTTCAATTCTTCAGAATATAAAGGGAAAAAATAAAATTCTGCATACGTATAATTAAAATAGTACTTAAATCAAAAAATGAAAAACACGCGCCAAAAATTTGACGCGTGTTTTTTCATTTCATTGGTGGAACTTGAACATGATGAAATTCTTGATTACTCAATTCCGCATCACTAATTTTGAATTGTCCAACAGCGAGACAGTGAGCTTTTTTCAAACTACGCAAATCATCTAAAGATATGGTACCAATGCGATTTGCAATTACTTTTAATTCGCTATCGGCAGGCGCGAAGTAGATTTTAGTACCCGCATTGTCTAAGATAGCAAGTTCTTCTTTGTCGAAGTTACTAAATGACTGTGTGGCGAACCAAGCTGACCAGCCAAATTTGCGACCTTCTCGAAGAATTTTTGCCGATGGAGAATCATCACGGAAAGATAAGTTTTGTGCCTCATCTAAAATAACAGGCATCGGCTTATCTTTAGATCCTGATAGTGAGTAGTACCATAGGTCCCAAAGGATGAACTCTGCCAGCAATTTTTTAATCTCGTCTTGGTCATATCCTTCAAGTTGAATAACGGTAACCCCGTTACTCTCAAAAATTTTACTCCAGTCATTATCCGATTCATAGTCAAACGGATCCATGTCAACCATCTGGGTTAGTCGACTAATGACAGACTGGATTGTTGATTTTGATGATGTTTCTAGATTTTCAAGTTCTTCAATGAGAAGTTCCATTCGCATGTCTTCTCCGTATTTTTCAATACCATTTTTAGTTGCCATATAAATCGCATTTTTCTGTTGATCGCCTAAACCTCTATATACAGAGGCAAAAACTGCAGCTACTCTTCTGGCAACTTCAACAATTTTTTCAGGCTCTTTCCGACCACTTATTTCTTTTTCTCTCCGTTTAAAAGGGTTTAAAGGGAAAGATTCATGATACACAATGCGTTCTGTCAATTTTTCGCCCATTCGATTTACAAATGTTTCATCGAGCTGGCTTAGTGTGTAACTATTCGAATAATCAATCACCAATGCGGATTGATTTTGTTCGACCAACTGCAATAGAAGAGACTGTACGAAATAGGTTTTTCCTTGACCGGATCGACCACCGATTAGGAGATGTCGATTGGATAGTCGTGGATGCCCGTATTCCCAATAATAGTCTTGATTCAATTCACTACCTAGATGCAATCTAACCTGTTCTAGACTAACAACGTTTGGAGTTACAAGTTCAAGGTTAGGCTGAGTGAGTGGGGCAATCTTTAAATCAGGTTCAACAACAGTATGATTTTCGTCTTCAGGTAAGTTCCTTCTGTCCTCTAGTTCATCTGTTGATTTTTGTTGTTCTGTCGAATCAGCAGGTGAAGCAAAGGCTTCATTTTTGAAAGTTGGAGCTAAAGATTTTTCCTTTTTGGAAGATTCAAGTGAATCTAAAGACTGAGTAAGTGCTTCATAACCGTGTTGTTCAGGTAACTCTAGTATTACGACACCTTGACTTCTGGAGTGACGTACAGACTCTGAATGCTTTTTAAATGAGACAAGAACACCATTTCCGAATTTTGCTCTTTTTTCATCAACGATTTTAAAATCATCGTTCATCAACCGATCGATTAGCTCTGCACTTAAACGAAAATCTTTACTAGGCCAAATTTCATTTTCTTGCATTTTTTTTGCATTGTTGATGAAGAGTCTAACAAAATAATTTCGTAAGAATTTAGCGTCAAAAGTAGTTAAATCGAGTAGATGGTCATTTAGTCGAGCTTTCAATTCTGTGATTTGTGAAATACCTTTTGAGATGACGCTGTTGTCATTTATTCCGATTTTAACTTCTACCGGGAATAAATGTACCTTTAATTGTGTTTGATCTATTTCTAGTCCAATCATCAATAAATCATCGCTGCAATTTCCTTTTCGACCAATTGTCTTTCCTGAAAATAGACCAGCACGTTTACTAAGTTTCACATTGCCTGTAACACGCACGACTTCTTCCATAGAAATTGGTACCCAAATCGTGTTTTCTTCATTAAAAAGCAATAGTGTTTCTTTAATTGCTGAAACAATACTCATCTTTTCTCGTTTATCGTATCCTCTTCCTTGGACAGCTCGAAGTAACCATTCTCCGTTAAACGTGTTGAAAGCACGAATTGTTTCTTCTATCTGTTCTTGCGTAGATGTCACACCCTGAGAATTAACAAATTCCTCAATCACATTAAAATATTGTTTTGATTTGTCAGTTACAGTGATGGCATCATATCCATTTGTTGATGAATATTGGTCGCTGTAATGTACAATGATCAAATTGTCTGAAGACGATTTAAAGAAATCTAATCCGACTGGTGGATCAATAAACGTTACCCAATGTGAGGCGCTATAAATTTTTTCGAGTTCGTCTTTATCAGCAACATCGATGTGCATTGTCAATGAAACATCTTTCATATAAGAACTGTGTCCACCGTCTTTCATGTTGGCTGTAAGTTCATTATAAAGTGAGCCGAATTTTGTCATAAGACTTCTGTTAATGTCGGCTCCTTTTGTACCGAATCCAACGCGGTATCCGGTATCATCACTTTGAACCGATGATACGGTAGTGAATAAACCGTCTAAGTTCATGCTATTTGATAAATCACGCATCGGTTGTGTAACGATTCTCGATTCATTTCCCATTTTATAAAATGAAATATGAGAATAGAGGATTGGTTCCTCTAAGTCTAACTTTCGATAAAGAATAGACTGTTGAAGAACATGTAAAACATCATCTATTTCGAAGTCATCAATAGATAAGTCGATACCGAATTCCTCTTTTAATTGTTCAGCAGTCTCTATCTCGTTTAATGTATCAAAAGCACTTAAACCAGAAGCGTTTGGTAGATATAAAGACACCTCAAGTGGTTTGATGTTTTCGAGAACACCTTTCGAAGAAATTTGATTTTTGAACCAAGAAATAATTCCTTTTAAAATTTCTTCATCATTTGTGACATTGATAACATTGATACAGAGCGGAGCCGAATTTTGTATTGAGAATAGATAGTCGTAATGATCAGCAAAGTGGGTCATTTTCTCTTCTACAACTTTTGCTAAGTAAGAGTTTGTTTCACCTATGCTTACTTTTTCTCTAATCACGTATTCATGCCATTCAGGTAATGGAGAATAATCCGTTGGCTTCAGTAGCATTTCATGTACATTAAACGCATAAGGCAAAGTATAGCTCGCTTTTAATTTTTTTAAAATATTCGAATCGATATCTTCAGAACCTAAATCCGAGTTCACTTGCCATTGATAAGCAATGTTCAACGGTGAGAATGGGGTTAATAACAAACCATCAATCGTTTCCATTTGTCCTAAACGGTATAGGTTCCGTTGTTGTACAGTCATTAAAGACTGAGCTTTAATTTTTTCAATTTCAGACAGGTAGTTGTTTATAAAATCAAAGGCAGCTGACTGTACTTGGTCATCGTAATACATGAGTGAAGGGATTGTTCCCTTACTCTTAACCGTGTTTAAAAATAAATCATAACTCGTTTCTACAGCGCTTGGTAACTCTAAAGGTATGCTCTCGAAAGTATCATCGGAAAGTTGCTTTGCATACCGTACATGATCATCTAACCAATCTTGTTCCATTTTAAAGAAGTTTCGGTCTATTGATTTGGTAGAGTAAGTGCGTTGACCATTATGGATAGTTTTATAATCTGAGTCGATTAAAAATGATGTTTCATCTTTTCTCTTTCTCGTCCAAATACTAACACCATCTAAAGGAGTAGTTTTTAACATCTCGTCTTTAATAGCTAGTGGGACCTCAACTTCATCAATCATTACAGAGAATCGAACGCGAGATTCTCCTTCATCAAGAGTATTTAAAGGAAGAGTGATGACATCATTATGTCCAATCTTAATCGCTTCTGATGAACCAACAACAACATCATTTATTTGTCCCGAACCGTCCCCGAGTTCAACTAAATGATGGCCATCAAGTATTAAGCGAATCGCTTGTTGATTTTTAGGTGTCGTATCAATCAAATATCGTGATTGATATGGATTTAAAAACTCAGGCGACAGTGGAACAACTGCAATATTAAATAAATAAGTAGTGGAAGTCTGGCCTTCATGTTTGTAGCGTACCCGTGAGAAAGTAACTTGGGTGGAATTATTTTCAATCGTAGTAATAAGAGAATGTCCAGAACTTACGGTTGATTTTGCACTTTTATTGTCCAAAAATTGCTTCGACGTAAAACGGTCAAAAGGAAGATGGATTTGAACTGTGTCTGCTTCTTGTGTAGAAAAGACGATGATGTGCCAAGTTCTTTGACCTGATTTAGTTTCAGACTGTGGGCGTTTCCAAAAATGTGAAGTTGGTAATTTAGAGCCGTCTGTTTTTGCAATCATTTTTTCGGATATGAATTGAATATCTCGATTTGATTTTGCTTTCTCTTCCCATTCTTTCAATACAGTGTAATCAGCTTGTTGCCAAGTATCCTCTTTTAATTTTGTGGCCCCGTTATCAAATCGCTCTTCTAGTTTTTCACGAGTGTTTCCTAACGTGAAGTAACGTTCTACATCTTCGAATAATTCGTGATTTTCTGATAAGCGATTCTCGATTTGTCGGTTTATCTTTTTCCATGAAGCTGACCCAACATTTTTTTCATCTCGTTCACGAATAAGCGAACTTAGGTCGCCATCTTGAAAGTACTGTAATGAGGTATAGTCATCCGAATCAAGCGTATCTTTGTGTAAAAGACCTAAAATATCGATGAAATCTAGAAATGAACCATTCGTAATCTGTTTTTGTTGATTACGACGTTTTAAATAATCGGCGATAATCATTTGTTCAGATTTCGATAAATCACTACTTGCCAATTGTTGATCTAAATGTTGAATGATTTTGCTAATGTGCAATGGACGACCTTCAGAAGTCAAGTCGATACTTCCACCTCGGATAGAGTCATTTAAATTATCAGTCAGAATCATTAAGGAAGTATTAGACCATTGTCCGCTTTGTTCACTCATTTCATTTCTCAGAGTAACGAGATAATCAATATCTGTATCAAGCGAACTTGCTATTACTAATTTTCCTGTAGAAAAGTTAAGTGAGTTGGTCACATAATTTTCTTTTCCGAATGGATGTTTATATGTGAAGGTTTCAGAAACGCTTAAACCTGAAAGTGCATCATACATTTCTTTTACATCTTGTTTTGTCGGAAGATAGACGTAATAACGATCTGTTCTATTTTGTTGAATCTCATGTTTAAAGAATTGTAATAATTGTTGTGTGATAAATTCATAAAATTGATTTGACATACTGTGCATCCCCGCTATCACTTTTCTTTTCCAAATAGTTTAGTTTATCCAATAGCCCAACAATTTCTTCTTTTGAGTGATGATCAAAGAATAGTCCTCTTAATTCAAGTTCAATCCAAAGCCTATTCAATTCAATCTTGTCCTGTTTAATTGAGCAAGCTATAAGAGTCAATAATTGTTCTTGATTTACGGCAAGTAATGAGCCAAGTGAACCACCATGTTTTCTATAGAATTTTAATAGAAAGACGTCAAGTGCGGCAGGATATCGAGACTTTAACTCTTTATTCAATCCAATTGAGATTGCTTCGGCTAAGTCTCTAAAGGCTTCATCTAACGTGCTATCAGCATTGTATTGTGGGGTTTCGATACCTTTATACTGCGTATAGAAATTATTCATCCAATGATAGAGTGATTGAATATAATTTTTCTTTGAATCCTCACCAGCTGTAGTTAATAATTCATCAATATGATGATAATATAAGTTTTTTTGTGACTGAAATGCTGGTGTTTGAGAAACGATATTCAGTGCATGCTCATGTTTGTAAAAATCCTTCACCTGTTCTTTTAACAATCGATAGCCGTTCGTATAACTTGTACGCCAGCGGGCTGCCTTTTCCCATTCCATTAAAAAATAGAGCGGAATGAGTTTGTCATTATCAAATTTTGTAAATCGATTAGTTTGAAGAACAGTCTGGGACATCAAGATAAACGTATATTGAATGAATAGATGATTTAAATTGTCTAAGAAGAATCTTGGATTTCTGGATAAATGAATCAAATCTTCTTTAAATTGTTCTTTTAAACGTGGGAACAAACATGAATAAGGACTATTGAATGTAGACTTATTCGTCGAGCGAGAACTTCGAAAAATTTGTGTCAGAAGATCATCATTGTTTTCATCTAAAAACAGTGGTGAAAGAAATTCTTCATTTCCTTCAATCAACGTGCCATAGACATAGTTAATGAAATCGATTTGACCATTCCTCTCTTTTTTCTCACTTAATGTGAGTAGAGGAAGTTGCGACAAACTAGAAATCTCTATTTCTTCGATTTTACGTTGCTGACTCTTGATAAAATATTTGAACCATTCACTCGTTTCTTCGGAATCAAATTTTCCAATCGACAGGATGTGATTCTCGTCCAACTTAGGATGTTCAGGAATGAGCGGTTCATTAGATAACAATCTCACGATACCGCCAGTTATTGGCCAGAAGCCGCTTTCGAACTTTGATCGTTCCGGTTCACGTGTAGGTAAAGGTAATACAAATGTATTTTTTCTACGTGAATAACGATAGCCTTTATTTTGAATCAGAAATGACTCGAGAAGTTCCCAGTCTAATTCGAAATTTTTTACATCTTGAGTATTTATCATATTACTGCTTCACCTTTCTAACTTCGAATTTTGATTTGCTGAACTTTGGTTTAGATAGTTCCACCATCGAGCGATCATGAGTGGAGACTAGAAGAATTGATTTTGATTTATCTGTATACCGGATGAGTTCATCATAAAAGTCAATAAACTGCACAGCATCTCTTAAGTCATTACGATTTGGCCTATATCCATGCTGTATTTTTACCAGTAAGTTATACAATTTATAGTCAAGATCAAAAAGAATCTCCTTCCCATTTACGTCAAAACCGATTCGTATAAATGGACTGAAGCGATAAAAAGCATCATCTTTAGTTTCAGCACTGTCAAAGAGGCGTTGGTCTACGATTTCTTCCGCTTGGAATGGATATGCCACGCGATATTCATTATTCGTGCTGTCAACAAAGAGATAATTTTCTCGCGGAGATCCTTTCCATAAATAAATGACACTACGAATGAGTTCAAATAACGATTCGATATTCTCACCATCACCAAGGTAGTACGCCTTTACATATTGTAAAAAATTCATATAGGACTGATCGACTTCTTTTGGATTTAGGAGTGAGTAGCTACGCACTAGAAATGCTCCCAAAGTATTTAGTTTACTTTCGTTTTCTGGTGTATGATGTATGAAACTATATACGTCTCCAATCTCTTTTAATTCATTCTTAGCAATTTCTTGAGGATGCTGTGACAGCACATACTTGGTGATTAATTCATCAAAGTATGGAATACGGAATGAAATCGGATCATTTTGATGTAATGAACTTAGAATATTAGAGCGATCAGGATGACCAAAAATCAGATTTGGTAATGCTGCTTCCGGTCTCTCACGGTCGAGATTTAAGTCTGATGGAACTAAGATATCGAAAATAAAATTGTAAAATGCACGAGTAGAAATAATGAGTTTTTCTTTTACCATGGCTTGAATGATTACATTGACAACAGATTCACGTACAGATGGATTAGATAAGAAATCATAGTTGTCATGCACAATAGAGCGATGACCATGATTTGTATCTTCTAGATATGCAGTATAAAACGGGTTTTCATTTGATTCAGAAACGATTTTCTCGAGAATGCTAGTGAAAAAGAAAGAGTGGGCTCCTTCTTCACCGACACTATATGTTTGAAAACCTGCGATATTCAATAGATGGATAGAATCTAAAGAGTAGACGATATGCTCTCCATGTCCAAAAATGTCTGATGCATCGATAAACTTTCTGAGTGAGTCATATCGGTTTTCAGACTCGGCAAAACTATAGAAATTGTGTAGTACACCTAGGTTGATGGCAATCAATAGATGTTTTGTATTTGAGTCTTGTCTGTAGAAAGATGACATGACATTATCTAAAGTTTCGATCGAACTCTTAGATGGATCAAATGACTCGGTTGAATCGTTATGAATCCTAACGTTAGTGACCAAGTCCGGATATTTTTCTTTTACATAAGCGAGCAAATGACTTTTCCCGTCCCCAACACTACCGCTCAATAAAATCAGTTGAGGAGTTGATTCCGCATTAACTTTTTCTAATGTTTCAAGAAGAGAGTTTTGAATCGGACGATTGATGTGCATATACTCTCGAAACAAACCAAAGCTGTCAGCGTTAACGACTGACTCTTTAGAAGATGACTGGAGCATTCGTAAACGTTCTAATAAAATACTAGTTTCCAATTCAGTTGATGGTTGGGATGGTTCATCAATATGTTCATGAACCGACTCATCCATTTCGATTTCTTCATTCATTTCCTCTTCTTCATTTTTTGCTGAAAAATCATTTTCCATATAAAATTCCTCAGAAGTTTGCTGTTTTTGTACACTATCGGATTCGTATAGAGAATTAGGGGGCATCATGAATACATCTGAAGTTTCAACAATAGCATCAGTCATATTCTCTTTGAAAGAGTCATCAAAGGACTCTTCAGATTCTTGTAGAAATACTTCTGTTAGTGCAATTAATTTTTCGAATGCCTCCATTGTCTCTGTTTTCAATAAGTTACGTTTTGTATATAAATCACTTATTTCTATGTAACGGTGGGCCCACTTCAATTCTTTCATAGAAGCGTTAAGTTCAACTTTAAGTTTTTGCCAACCATGTTTGATAACATGTCGAGCAAAGTATCGTTCCGAGAGAGCGGGACGCCCGGTTTTTTTAGCTAACATATACATTCGCTTCAAAGTTAAAGATTGAAAAATACCATCTAAGTAAACCATGGCCTCTGTGGGTGAATCAGTCATCCACTTACTAAATTCATCGTAAGTGAATTTGGTATCTTCATCCGGTACTAGATTTGTAACTAAAAATGACCAATTCTTTTGGGTATTCATTGTTAATTTCCTTCCTACTCAACATGATATTTTACAAACATTGTAACAAAATATAGAATCATAATCATCGATTCTGATCATTTAATGGAAACCATAACTAAAAAAGTTTCGGGTGTTATTCTTAGAGTGATTTATACCTATGCATTTACTAAAATGTAAATAGATGATTGAGAGGAGATATGACATGATTTATAACAAATTAGTAAGAGACAACATCCCTGAAATCATTCACGAATCAGGAAAAATCCCGATTGTGAAGCAACTTACTCAAGCCGAACACTTCGAGCAATCACGATTGAAACTTTACGAAGAAATCAAAGAGTATGAAGAAACGAACATTGATGAAGAGTCTCTTGAAGAGTTAGCTGACATTTTGGAGTTGGTCTATACACTCGGAAATATGCATGGGGCAGACTTCGATGAATTGAACCGCATACGTGAAGAGAAACGCAAAATACGTGGCGGTTTTGAAAAAGGTCTATTTTTAGAAGAGGTCCTCGATCATGAGTGATTTACGACTCCATACGAGCAATCTTGGCATCCCTTTACAAGAACACATAGACGCGGCGACTGAAATTTATATGGTCGTCGCGTTTGCTCAAGTGTCGGGAGTGAAGGAATTATCGGCTTCTTTAAGAAAAGCGAGTGAACGTGGCGCTCAAATCAGAATCTTGTTAGGAGACTATCTGTACCTCACCGATCCTGATGCATTGGATATGTTATTCCAAATACCGAATGTTGAGCTCCGGCTATACCGCTCAAAAGGGAGGTCGTTCCATCCAAAGGCATATTTGTTCCGTACAATAGAAAGCGGTACGTTTTTTGTAGGTTCCTCGAATTTGTCGCATAGTGCGTTAAATCATGGTGTCGAATGGAATGTTGAAATTCCTTCGAATGTATCAGAGGAAGTGTTTGAAGAGTCAGTCGCTGCGTTCCATGAATTATTTTATAGTGAATATGCGCAAATAATGAATCCAGTCTCGTTACAGCCTTATCGCGAAGAGTATGAAGCGCGAAAGGATCGAACGAAAGAATTGGAGGTCGCTGAACATTCTCCCGTCTACATAGAAGATGATTCGATTACCCCGACGTCTGTCCAAGACGCAGCGTTATTGGCACTCCGAGAAACGATGGCGGAAGGTCGGAAAAAAGCGATGCTCGTCTTGGCGACAGGATTAGGGAAAACGTATTTGAGTGCATTCTTTGCACGACAATTCAAACGTGTCCTTTTCGTCGCACATCAAAGAGAACTTTTGTTACAAGCAGAAAAGTCATTCCTCAATGTGGCGACCGACTGGAAGACCGGGTTACTACTCGGTGGTGAATCAAGAAATCAAGATACTGCTGACGTCGTGTTCGCCTCGATTCAAACGTTAGCTTCGAAACAAAGAATGGAGCAATATGACCCGGAGCAATTCGATTTGATAATCGTGGATGAGTTCCATCATTCGGCTGCTCCTTCCTACCGTCGGGTGCTAGATTATTTTCAACCGAAGTTCTTACTCGGTTTGACTGCAACGCCTGACCGTTTAGACGGAGGAGACGTATATGCACTTTGTGATGATAACGTCGCCTTCCAGATGCACTTTACGGAAGCGATTGAAGAATCGTTTTTAACCCCGTTTCATTACGTTGGAATCTATGATGAAATCGACTACTCTCAGATTCGTCTGATCAATGGACGTCGTTACGATCAAGAAGAGTTATTGGCAGAACAGTTAAAAGAAAGTGTTGCTGAGAAGATTTATAGAGCTTGGTCAGAGCATCATCAATCGAGAGCACTCGGCTTTTGTTCTTCCGTTATACAAGCTGAATATTTGGCTGATTATTTCAGGAGGCAAGGAGTACAAGCGGTAGCACTTCATAGTCAGGCCGATTATGATCGAACGGAAGTAATTACCCAATTAAAGCAAGGACAATTGGACATCATTTTTTCAGTGAATCTATTTAATGAAGGTGTAGATATTCCTGAAATCGATACGCTATTGTTCTGTCGTCCGACTGAATCATTGACAGTGTTCACCCAGCAAATCGGACGAGGACTACGTCTATCAAAAGGAAAGACACATTGTACGATTATCGATTTGATTGGGAACTATAAAAACATTGATAAGAAACTGGCGTTATTGACGACAGGCGGTCCAGATTCACTGAAGAAGGTTCCAACATCAAATAACTTACCTACTTCGTGTACAATCGAATTTGATTTAGAGACTGTCGATCTTTTGAAGAAAATGATGACTCGTCCTTCGACACGACATCAATTATTAGAACGAAATTATTTCATGGTGAAGGAAGAACTAGGGAGACGACCGACCTACCTAGAACTAATCCAACGAGGCGAATATTCATTGGAAGCTTATCAATCCGAAAGGAAGCACTTTGGTGGCTTCTTCGGCTTTTTAAAGAAGATTGGTGAGTTAACAGACAGTGAGTTAAGTGTTTTTGAAAATATGTATCCTCTTTTGTACGAAGTGGAGGATACAAGAATGACAACAAGTTATAAGATGGTTGTATTATCCGTCATGTTAGAGCGGGGAGAACAAATGTGGTACACTCCTTTGAAAGCATCTGATTCCGCTTATCCGTTTTATGATTACTTGACGAGCGTACCTTATCGTCAACAGATTGATGGAAAGACAAAAGACTTTCAGCAACCTTTCCATCAACAACGGATTGAAAAATTGTTGTTGCGGATGCCATTCGATAAAATTGCCAAAGGACCGTTTTATGTAGAAAATGAAAGCCTACATATCGAATTCAATGAAGCGCTCCGCAATCCGGTAGTTTATGAATGGGTGAGCCAGATTGTAGAAGTTCGCTTACATTACTACTTCAGTCGGAAAGCACAACGATCATCAGATTGATTGATTTAGTGATGTTGAATGAAAAATTAGAGAGGTGGGGATAAGGTGAAACGCCTGTTACTACGTAAAATCCAATTCGCCCTCCAACACCACGGTGGGACAGCATCTTTAAAAGACATTTATGCGTATGTCGAAAAATCATACTATCAACTCGAACTCGATCGATATAAAGATTGGAAAGGGCACATCAATAAACAGATTCGTGCGCATTCCAGTGATTCGGCGAGCTTTACCGGAAAAGAAGACCTCTTTTATTCCACGGGAAATAAAGGCATTTGGGGTCTTAGATAATCCAATAACTAACGAAAGCGGGACCAATTTCACTTGGTTCCGCTTTCAATGTTTACAAAACATCACACCCTATTGTCACACAATGTTCATTCCTGTACACTTCGATATTGTGTGCTAAAAATTATGTTAGGGGTTAGTCAATGGAACTTGTACAGCAATTATCTCAAATGCAACTCATCAACCAATTCTGGTTGCTTATGGCCTTCGTCATTCCAATGGTCATTTTATCTCGTATGGTCGTGGCTGGGACGCGCTTCTCACCGATCCTCGTCATCGTCATCTTCGGTCTCGGTCTCGGATTCGGTATGGTCGAGCTCGGTATCGCGACGCCGGGTCTTCCTGAATTCCCGCTCGTCGACTTCTTGTCACGGACGACGATCATTGCGTTAGTCGTTTCATTCTTCGTCGGCGGACAAGAACTTCGTAAAATCTTGAGTAAACAAGAGCTCGACATGGAGGACATCGTCATTCCTGCCAAAGAGGAAATGTTCCTCGGGACAGGACGTACGCAGTTCATCTTCATCCTTCGTTCGTTCTTCTTGCTCGTCGGTTTGGAAGGGTTCTTCCGTATGGCAATCGAGCCAGGTACGGCAGAAGGGATTGCGCTTTACTACCCAATCCTCGCACTCCTCGGTCTTGCCGTGTCGTTCTTACTCATCGACCATAAAGCACAAATTCAGGACAAGAAAGTATACATGCAAAAAGGTCTTATCGAGACAGTTCTCTTGCTTGTCATCTTGTTCGTTTCGTTCTTGATTGCGACAGCGATTCAGCCAATTATCGCACTTCCGCAAATCTTCTTCGCGATGTTGATTTCGTCAGCACTCGGTGCCATCTTCCATAACTGGACGTATGGACCGACTGTCCGCGCGCTTCTCTTCGCAGGGATTCCGGTCGTCTTGGCTGCCAACTTCATGGTCGGGGGTTCAAGAATCGGTGACGCGTTCGCAATCGAAGGCATGAATTCGATTCTCGTGTACGGTTTCTTCGGTCAGTTGTTCTGGATGTTCGGTGGAATCGCACTCATCATGTGGTTCGCTCGCACGGGTCACATCCGTAACCTCGCACCAGGTATGGCAGGTTCACTTTCACACAGTGGTCTTACAGGAGCGTGTACGGCTGGTGACTTCGGTCAAGTAGCAGCGAAACGTGCGCCAATCATGATCAACATCCCGTTCTTCGGACATATCTTCGTCTTCTCCATCCTCGCGGTCAGTGCCGACAACGGTGCTCTCTGGATTTGGCCGACAGCCATCATCGTCTTGGTCGGTCTCGTACTCACTGCGCTCGCGTTGAAAAACTTACGCGCGGCGAACGGGGAAGACTTCAAAGAAGTCAAAGCCCTTATGCAGTTCTCGTTCGGGTGGCAGATGATGGCCGTCTTCGGTGGTCTCGTCATCTTGACGTTCAGCACGATCGCATTCGACTACACGACGATGGCACAATCGTCAGCGATCTCGCACTTCGGCTTGTTCGCAGCGGTTCAAGGTGGAATGTTCGGGACGGAAGCCTCGCTTCTCATCCCGCTCATCTTCTCGATGCCGTTCCTCGTGCACCCAATCGTCTTCTACATGTTCGGGAAAGCGCTCGACAACAATGGCGAAATGCCACGTGTGCCGGTATATGCGATGGCGCTCGTTGGTGTCGTCGGTGTATCTGCTGCGATTTTCGCCTTATAATAGGACTCCGCTCTGACTTCGGTCAGGGCGGTTTTTTTGATGAAATCGATATGATGAACAATTAACTGTGAAGAGGGGGAACGTGTATACATAGTCGCTCATTACTTTAGTTGAATGAATTGTAATTAGAGTCTGGATTTTAAATAATCTTATAGATGAGCTTGACTAAGCAGTCATAATCTACTTCAAAGAACTATATTTTATTCAATTTATAGGTGAAATTGTGACTTGCGCAAACAAATTAAAGTTGTAAAGAAATCTCGTTTACTATGAAAAAATATTTTATTTGTACAAGACGAAAGAACATTTCGATTTTCTATACAAATTAGTACTGAATCCACTGTAAAAAGTAAAACAGAGAACCATTCATTGTTTGAGGTGATGATTTTCTGTTGAATAGCATTTAAAAAAATAATAAGTCACGATACTCTGATTAAATGCAAGTTAGATAATAATCATCTAAATATTTTTAAACGCACTATAAAGTGTTTTTAATTTTCGATGTATTGAATCAATCCATTTCCATACTGATTAATTGGACCTAAATTTATAGAGTTTTGCTCTAATTTTGCTATTAAGTTTTTTCTTTCTTCATTGTTGAGTAATAAGGAAACAACAGCAGTGGCATATGCGGTTGAAAAAGATGTTCCTGATTGAGATTCGATTTTACCGTCTAGGTTTAGAACAGGCACTTCCACTCCTGGTGCTACAAAATCGACTTTTCCTTTAGCGGCATATGCATAGATTGATTTATTTTTATCAATAGCAGAAATAGATAGTACTTCTTCATAGCGGGCGGGGTAATCTGTCGATAAACCGAGTGTATTACCAGCAGCTGCTAAGATTATGATTCCGGCATCGTGGGCCCTCTTAATAGCATTCTCTAAAGATTTATCATGATGGGAAAAACCGTAGCTCATGTTAATGATATCTACGTTTTGTTTTATAGCCCAATCAATTCCTCTAACTGTATTATCAAGTTCTCCGTTTGCTTGGTCATCTAAGGTTTGAACATCATACAAATGTATATTCTCGTTGATTCCAATCTTTGAATTTTCAAAAGAGGTAGCGGCGATGATACTTGCAATCATAGTTCCGTGAGGATGTATAGCTGAAGTATTCGAAGAACTATCTAGCGTATTATACTGTTTGATAACGTACTTATGTAATTGAGTAATATCACTATTGATTCCTGTATCCATTATCGCAATCTTAATTGGTTGTTTAGAGGATGATAATTTGTTTTTAGTTAACGAAAGAGCACAATGCGTCCAATTTTGTTCACACTCCATTCCTTGCTTGATATTCGTTGAACGATCACTCCCTGTTACGATTGTTGAAATCAAAACTACTACTGCTAGAGTGCATATTTTTAGTTTGATCATATTGATTTTCCTTTCTGAGTAAAACTTAATACTGAATAAAAAACGCTATTTTAAAGTTTATATTGAGTCTTTCTTTTCTTAAATTACTTCTTTATATTTTTTTGATAATTGTTTGTTTCATTCTTAATTTAAAGAATCTGAATATACCAAGGCTACTACACAATTTGATAACGTGTTTTACCAACTATCAGTTCGTACGATGAGATTCATGAAAAAGTAAGAGAAGATAGTTATTTTAAACACTAGATATAATAAGTAGAGTGGATATTTTTAATTAAAGCCATTAAGGATAAAAACGTAAGTAATAAACGATGTTCGTCTGTTCTTTTCATAAAAAAAAGTACTGCTGCCAACGTGATAAATCCGAAAGGCGCAAGAAAGTAACTTGCGACAATGGTCAAAACCAATGCACAGTGTCTCATCTCAGATCGAACACTATTTTTTCGGACGTTTATTTTCTCTTCAGTAAGAACTGAATTTTCAAGAATATTGTCTAAAGAAACGTTATAGATTTCACAAAGTAATTTCAAATTTTCAATATCTGGTATAGATTTACCATTTTCCCATTTGGATACTGCTTGCCTGGTGATGTTAAGTTTGTCAGCAATTTGCTGTTGTGAATATTTATTTTCTAATCGTAACTGTTTTAATCTCTTTTTCAATTTACAGTTCATAACTCTTTACACCCCTTAAAAGACTGATACGACAACAATGCCACTATTAGTTTACATTAAAAAAACCAATGAGGAACCGATAGTTTCTTTTTTGAAAAGCTAGTATAGTTCAGAATGATTATATGATTTGTAAGATAAATACATTGAATAAAGATGGGGGAGGGAGTAATTTTATTGGAAATAGTCACTGCTATTTTCTTTTCTTATTTTGTCAAACAAATCAGTACGATTATTTATTTGGGTTATTCGATTTTAGAAAACAGGGGGATATATTATGAGAAGTTTAATAACAAAATTAATTGTAATTACATTAATATTTAGTTCAGTAATCAGTGGTTCCAACGTTTCGGCATCAGATTCAAAAAAATCAGAGATAAATATAATCGAAGAAAAAGTTCAAGAAATCCAGAGTAATCCGTCTTCTACAGAAGATATTGATGTTCAAGAAGAGTTAGGGTTGAATGATGAAAATTTGGACATGAAATTATTAACGTCAGGTTCTCAAGATGTCCTAGTAAATTCGAATATTGAAATCGATAATCAAAGTATTGAATCGAATATTATTTTTAATGAAGAGGATTTAGAGATTAAGGCTACTATCTCTTCAAATGATACTGAAAATAGTATTAAAGAAGTTTATACTGTAGAAATCAATAGAATCGAAGGGGAGAACTTCGAGGGGGAAATCAGGAGCTTAAATAGTGGTGAAACATTTTCTGTAAATACGATTGAAGCTTCTGCATCTGTACTTCCGGCTCTAATCCCGCTTATTCTTAGAGCTGGTCTGCAATACGTGATTAAGCATTACGGTAAAAAAGTCGCTATGCAGGCTATGATTGATTTAGGAGTTTCACAAATTACAAAAGCGTATGGTGGAGTAGTTAAAGATGCTAAAAATGGTAAAGGTAAGGTAATTACGATACCAAATAAGAAGCAAGAAATTGTTATTCGATTAATGGAAGCTGGATCCGGTGGGCGTAAAGAAGCATATTGGAGAATGTCTGTCGGTAACAAGGCGTTAAACCGAGCCGGTAACTTTTCGAATAACGCTTCTGAAACTCACATTACATTGCAAGAGTCATCTCCATCAACCATTATTTCGCTTATAAAAAAATTTAAAAAGTGAATGAGGTAAGGGAAAATGAATGAGAACGAAATCAAAATGAATGAGTCTTTAGAATTCTTGGTCAACGGTTGGGAAATTGCAAAGTTAGATATCGATTACTTCAATGAGACGATTACACTCTTGGTAGAAAGTGTAAAACAGCAATCTATATTAAAAACACGAGTTTCTTTCAAAGAGGTTCTTTCATACTATGTTTATCAAGAAGAAGTCGTTTATAATGAAGATCCTTATGAAACGTATAGACTTAACAACCGTGAGAAAGATGATAGTTCTTTCGTCAGCGAGATTGGTTATCACCCAAATGGATTTGCACACATAAAAATTAAGAGCTTAGATTCTGAATTAACAGCGATTGAAGAAATAACATCAAAGACTAACTTATATTTTCAAGTGAACAACAAAGATCATTTCTTTATCGAATGCAATGTCATTGAAATCAATGACGAGACTTTTGAAGACTTGATTCAAACGAGCGATAGTTTAAGAATTACTTAATACTTTTCCAGTCATACAAGGAACGGATGTCTACTAATGATGGCTATCTACCTTTTCTTGAAGAAATACCTGTCGAAACTGTTGTTATCAAGAATCTTTCCATTGTACTGGAACGATGACACTCAATAAAAAAGCGTCCGACCATTTCTCAGGTCGGACGCTTTTTCTGTCATAAGATCACCATCGAGATCAACGTCAAGATGGCAAGCCCACCTTGTGTCAGGATAATCTTCTTGTCACTCGTGATACTGCCATATAGGGCAACGAGAATGATATAGAGCAGAATCATGGTGACAATCTCGACCGGGTTGGGGGAAAGATAGAGTCCGTACAAGAGTCCGACCCCAATCAATCCGTTATAGACGCCTTGATTTTTGAACAAAACCGACACCGAGTCTCTCGTTAGCTCGTCTTTCGACATACGGAAGACGCGTGACGTCGACGAGGATGCCGTCGCAATCGTCTCTAAATAGAAGATATAGAAGAATTCGATGGCGACAAGCGTTCCGAACACAAGGGTGAGCGTCGACATATTAGTTGACCGCTGCTACTTGTACGACTGGTTTTGCAGACACGTAGTTCGCCACGTTTTGTGCGAAGTTGATGAGGACCTGGTTTTGGTTGTGCTGCTCGAGAGCGGCTTGGTCTTCCCAGTTCTCGATCATGACGAAACGGTTCTCGACAGACGTTGACTCGTATAGGTCATATCCGACGCAGCCCGCTTCTTGTTTTGATGAGTCGATCAAGACTTGGATGTCACGCAAGAAGTTCTCGCGTTGTGATGCTTGGATATCGAATGTGGCGTTGACTAAGATCATGGTTGATTCCTCCGATTGTGTGGTGAATTATTTGAACGATGTGACCGTTTGAGCGTCAAGACGGACTGATTCGTAACCTTCTTCTGCTGCTTTCCCTACAGACAAGATCATGACTGGTACGTAGCGATCTTTATCGAGACCGAACGCTTCTGCAAGCTGGTCTTTCTCGAAACCACCGATTGGGTTCGTGTCATAGCCGTGTGCACGGGCTGTGAGCATGAATTGCATCGCTGCAAGACTCGCATCGATTTTCACGATGTCGTTCATCTCTTGTTTCGAGAGGTTTTTGTAGTAAGGGATGATTGCGCCGAGCTGTTGGTCACGCACTTCTTGTGGCATTTTGCCTTCTGCGACCGCTTGATCGTAGATTTGTTCGCCGTACTCGTAGCACTCCATGTCTCCGAAGATGAGGAGCATCGCAGAAGACGTGTCGTTTTGACGTGTGTTGAAACGGATGAGTGGTTTGAGCGTCTCTTTCGCTTCTGGGCTCTCGACGACGACGAAGCGCCATGGTTGCATGTTGACCGATGATGGGGCAGTCGTTGCTTCTTGAATCATCTCGAGCATTTCTTCTTGTGAGATTTTCACGTTCTCGTCATAGACACGGATTGATTTACGACCGAACATAACGTCTGTAAATGTATTGTTTTCGAATGTAGTTGCCATTGGTGAATTCCTTCTTTCTCTGTTTAGGTGTGACTGTTCAATTTTTGAAGCAGTCCGGATAAGTGTTGAATCTCTTCAGCGGACAAGGCTTGTAAGACGAGGTGGTTGGTCTGTTCGTCTCGTTCGCAGTGCCCGAGGTCTTGCTCTGCTTTCTCTGTCACACGGACGAACATCTCGCGATGGTTCTCCGCGTTTCGCTCTCTGACGACATACCCTTTCTCTTCAAGGATTTTCAAATGTCGGGTGATGGCGGCATTGTCGATTTTCATCTCTTCTTTAATCACGCGTTGCGAACAAACGCCTCGTTCTTTGACGACTTGTAACATCTCGTAGCGGGTCAGGCTGAAGCCCGTCTCCCGTTCGAACGACGATGCGACGTTTTGTTCCGCCAACTTGATTTGGTAAAGTAATCGGCTGATTTCACGTAGGTCCATTGCGTCCCACCTTTCTCAATTGACTTATCAATCGTTGACTTGTCAAACGATACAACGTTTTGGATTGCCTGTAAAGTCAAACGCTCGAAAAAGACGACACCGGATTATTGTGTCGTCTCCTCTTCGATAGGGGTGCCATCAAATCGATATTCTGTCGTGAATGTCGTCTCGTCGAATCCATACATTCGGTCGTAGGCATTCAAGTCCTCAATCGTCCGCACGTCGAGGAAGGACGGGTCGATGTCAGACGCTTTGCGCGTGAACATCATGTACCGTTCTGTGTAATCGTCATTTCCTCCAGGCTTTCCGTCGAACGAGAAGTGAATCCAATAGACATCGGATTCCACTACGCGCATGACGTCGAGAATCCGTTGTTTCTGTTCGTCCGTATTGTTCCAGTCTTCATGAAACATGATCGAGACGTCGAGATACGTCTTCGGATTCGTTTCATAGATGGACGTCGGGGTCGGGCTGACTTTTGCTTGCGCATCATCGGACACTCCGGTCGGTACTTCCGCACGGACGGTCTCTTCTTCTTTTATGATTCCTTGCGACACGAGTCGCTCGTGAATCGTCCGCTCTGCCTCGCGTTCCCAATACGTCTCGAGCACGTTATCGTGGATGGAGCCGTCACCATACGTTTCAAGATAGTAAGTTCCAACGAATGGTTCTTTCGTCAATGTCATTTCCCCGATATAACCGCCCATATGCCAGTCGCGAGACAGTTCGATATCGGCTTGTTCGTTGTACGTTTCCTTCACATACGCGGTATAAGTCTCCCGTGCCTCTGACTTTTCAAGCGTCGTATATACGAAGAGGCCGCCAGCAAGAAACCCACCGGCCATACCTGCCAGTAATCGTTTTTTAATCATTTCGTCACCTCTCGTTCAATCTACCTGATATTGAAGGAGAATACCTCGGTCCAAAGTCTTATTCAAATCATTTCCATTTCGCTGTAAACTAAAAGTGCCCTCAAAGAACTATTGTAATTGCGTGTACTAATACATATAATACACTTAAAGAGTAACATTGATTATGAGAGGGTGTGACCCATGTTATACAAAATCGATATGAAAAGTTCAGAACCGCTATACGAGCAAATCGTCAATCAAACGAAAGAACTTGTTATCCGTGGAATTTTACGACCAGGAGATAAGGTGATGTCCGTGCGTGAACTCGCCACCGATCTCGTCATCAATCCGAATACGGTCAGTAAGGCGTATCAGGAGTTGGAACGGCTCGGGCTGCTCGAGATGCGACGTGGACGTGGGACGTTCGTCTCCGAGGACTGGGTGGACGATGATGCGGCACGTGAGCCGGTCATCGCCTCGATCAAAAAGATTGCGATCGATTGCCACTATGCGAACGTGCCGTTAGACGAAGCCATTGACGTATTGCGAACGGAATATGAGAAAGTAGGGAAATCCAATGCTGAAAGTTGAACAGTTAAGTAAAAAAATTGACCGTCAAACGATACTCGATGGCATCGACTTTACGGTCGAATCTGGAGAAATTATTGCGCTCGTCGGACGTAACGGTGCCGGTAAGACAACGCTTCTCCGCACGATGGTCGGCATCATTCGCCCAGATATGGGCGACGTGCTCTATGGTTCGAAAAGTATCTTTAAAGATGCGGGATTGAAGCGTGACGTCATCTTCGTACCGGATTCAGCCGATGCGCTCAAAAATTATACGGTGAACGAGGCGACGGACCTGTATGAATCGATCTATCCATCCTTCAACCGTACCGTCTTCCGTGAGACATTGACACGATACAACATCGACAACAAAAAGATCCGCCAGCTTTCTAAAGGACAAAAGGCACTCGTGACGTTATCACTCGCCTTCGCCGTCCAAGCGAAGTACTACCTGCTCGACGAACCGACGGACGGACTTGATGTCGTCGCCAAATCCGATGTGTTAAAACTGATGATTGCCCAAGTCGAGAATCGGAACTGCTCAATCATCGTCTCAAGTCACCAACTCCATGAACTCGAACGCATCGCTGACCGCATCATCATGATTGAGAATGGACGTGTCAAAGCGATCTTGTCACTCGAAGAGGCACGTGCCCTCAGCATCAAGTGGCAAGTCGTCTTCAACGACCATGTCCCGGTCGAACTGCTCGAACGAAAAGATATCGAAATCATTAGCGTGACGGGACGTGTCGTGCTGTTCATGGCGAAAGAACGGACGGAAGAGCTCGAAACGTTCATCGATTCATATAATCCGATGCTCATCGAAGAGATTCCGATGTCTCTTGAAGACGTCTTCCGTGTCCAGTTAGGAGGAGAAGCCCATGTTGTCTAAAGTATTGTTAAAGAAAGATTGGAAGCAAGTGTCGTTGCTTTGGATGCTGCTCGTCTTCTTAGGAGTCGTCGCCTTCACTGTGCCGGCTTGGACACAATTCGAACAGTTTGATGAGCAGATTAAAGATGCACGAGCGAATTCTGTAGATTACGGGATCCCGTTTGAAGAACGAGATCGCCTGACGGTTGAGTCCTTCTTCGACCCTGATTCGAGTTTAGCTTTCTATCTTGGTGACATAGGTGATGTCATTCCGGTAGGACCAGTTGTATTCTTATTCGTCGTGTTTAGTGCGCTCATGGCCACGTCGCTCATTGGTGCCGAACGAAACAGTCAAATGTCGGACTTTTCGATGTCGCTCCCCTTCACCCGCACCCAGCTGTACATATCAAAATGGGTGTTGGGGGCAAGTGGGATTATCATGTCCACGCTGTTAGGAAGTATCGCGATGTTTGCATTGGTCGCCACTTCCCGTTATTCCTTCTTATTAGAAGGGACCGTATTTAAATCGATCGTGATCGTCCTGTATATCGCCTTGATTGGGATCTCGTTATTCTCGTTGGCTTTATGGATGGGATCGTTCGGTGGGGAATCGATTTCTCAATCAGTGTGGTCGTTTGTCGCCTTGATTTTCCCGTTAGGAATTCTCGCATTGATTCAAGGATCAGCTTACTCGCTGACTGGTCGAGGTGATGCGTTGGGTTGGTTAATCGATTCAGCTTATGAAAGTGTATTTATTCAAGCCATCTCACCACTCGGTAACTTGATGAATTTATCTTTATATGAATACATTCGATCCGATCAGTATTGGCAAGAGTTCGTCACGATTAGCATTCCATCGTCTATCGTCTTTATTGTCTTGTCATTATGGTTAGGAGCTTGGATGTACAATCGTGCACCGCAAGAAAACAACGGTCGTTTCTTCATGTTCAACAACTGGTTATGGCTCGTCCACATTATCATCGTTGGATGTATCGCGATGTTCACAGGAATTGTGTTCACGACATTCACGTATCAAGCGAACAGTATGTTATACATCGTAGGCTTTGTGATCGGAGCGTTCTTAGCACACTTACTCGCTAAGCGTTTGCTTTATCGCTTCAACTTGAGACTCAAATCGTAAGGAGGGACACCTATGAAACGCTTCTGTCTGTTGCTCGTACTCGTCATTTCACTGGCAGGATGTATGAACCCGGAACCGGACGCCTTTGAATACAAAGGGGCGAAAGTCGGGGACAATGCAGCCGTCGTCGGCATTGCCGGAAGTTTGCCGCTACATGAATGCTATCGATCGGTCGAACTGCAGACGAAGAAGCGTCCTTATGGGTTGACCGTCCGTTACGAAGACCCGGGTATGGAACGAGCGGAACAAGAACATCTGGCGATTCGGAATGCGGCTGCCTATTTCACCCTCATCCCGAACGCCGAAATCGTCCGTTTTGCTTTCCCGAACCGGACCTATGCCTTCTCTCGACCTGAAATGGAGGCATGGTTCGGGACTGACTTCTCAAATATTCATCATGAAAAAGAATTGCAACAACTCATGAATCAGAAGCTTGAAAAACTGGATTCGAAAGATGCCTATTTTAGGCGGGTATGACAGCGATTGGATGACAAATCCAATCGCTTTTTTTGATATTTTCTGAAAATTATCGGGTAAAGGGTAGATGAAAGCGTTTTCTTAGCATTATAATAGGGTTAACTGAATGAGTATTCATTTCCAAGGAGGAACAGCGATGAACAAACCGTGGTTACAAGATTATCCAGAAGGAATGCCCCAGTCAATCGATTATGAGGTAAAGCCGCTCTATGAGGCGTTGTCTCGCGCAGCAAAGGATTATCCAAATCGTAAGGCCGTCTCCTTTATCGGAAAGGAGTGGACATTCGCGGAAATCGATGATGCCGCACGTCGACTCGGAACGATGCTTCAAGCGAAAGGGCTTGAAAAAGGCGACCGCGTCAGCCTCATGCTTCCAAACTGTCCTCAATACGTCATCTCGTTCTATGCCGTACTCTATGCAGGAGGGACGGTCGTCCAGACGAACCCACTCTATACGGAACGTGAGCTAGAAAACCTCGTCACGGACGCAGGTGTCAAAATCGTCATCACCCTCGACCTGTTATATCCGAAAACGCTTCGCGTCAGTGAGAAGACGGAGATTCAAACCGTGATCACGACGAGTATCGCTGATTACTTACCATTCCCGAAAAACAAACTGTATCCAATCAAAGTGAAACGTGAGAACAATATCGTCATCGATACGACCGGATCGACGCCGTTCAAAAATTATAAAGACTTTAACCCTATCACGCCACTCGACATCGAACCGAAAGAAGATGTCGCCGTTCTTCAATATACAGGGGGGACAACGGGACTTCCGAAAGGTGTCATGTTGACCCATTTCAACTTGACCGCGAACGCCGATCAAATCACGAACTTATTCTATAAGTACAATCGCGGGGACGAGAAACGCGTATTGTGTGTCGTGCCGTTCTTCCACGTCTATGGGATGTCTTGCTGTCTGAACTTTGGGGTCACGAACGGCTATGAGCTTGTCCTCGTGCCACGTTTCGAAGTGACGGATGTCTTAAAGACGATTCAGAAGAAAAAGCCACACTTCTTCCCGGGCGCACCAACGATGTATGTCGGAATCTTGAACGACCCGAAACTGAAGAAGTATGATTTGTCTTCGATTGAGGCGTGTATCTCGGGTTCGGCACCACTTCCAATCGAAGTGCAAGAGGAATTTGAGAAGATCACGGGTGGTCGCATTGTCGAAGGGTACGGTCTGTCTGAGACGTCGCCGGTCACGCATGCGAACTTCTTGTGGGATAAAAGGATTGTTGGCTCAATCGGTGCCCCGTTATCGGATACTTCTGCTAAAATAGTAAAAGCAGACGGAGAAACAGAGGCGGACATCGGTGAAATCGGGGAGATCATGCTGAGCGGTCCACAAGTCATGAAAGGCTACTGGCAGAAACCGGAGGAAACGGCAGCCGTCTTGAAAGATGGGTGGCTCGCAACCGGTGACCTCGGCTACATGGGCGAGGACGGGTTCTTCTATATTGTCGACCGGAAGAAGGACATGATCATCGCAGGTGGCTTTAATGTCTATCCGCGTGAAATCGAAGAAGTCCTCTACGAACATCCGGCCGTGAAGGAAGCGGTCTGTATCGGTGTCCCAGATCCATATCGGGGTGAGACGGTCAAAGCGTTCATCGTCCTTCGCGATGGCTCGAGTGTGAAGGAAGAAGAACTCGACAAACATTGTCGTGAGAAGCTTGCGGCCTATAAAGTGCCGAAGTTGTATGAGTTCCGCGACGAGTTGCCGAAGACGTTCGTCGGTAAGATTTTACGCCGTGTCCTCGTCGACGAAGAGAAGGCCAAACAAGTGAAACAAAGCAGTTGACACCAAGCGTACGCATGATAGAATAATAAATGAATGAACCATCATTCATTTTTCTGCAACGGTAAGGAGCTTGGGGTTAATGACAAATCATATTTCGAAAAGTGACCGAATCATTGATGCGGCGGTCAAAGTAATTGCCAATCATGGCTATCACGGTGCAAAGGTGACAGCCATCGCCAAAGAGGCGGGTGTCGCGGACGGCACGATCTATTTGTACTTCAAAAACAAGGAGCATCTCTTAATCGAATTGTTCCAAGCGAAGATGGGGCTGTTCATCGACTACTCGAAACAACAAATCGAGAGCGAGACGTCAGCTGGGAGTAAGTTGTATCAGTTGATTGAATCACATTTAAAGCAACTGTCGGCAGATTACGACCTCGCCGTCGTGACACAAATCGAACTGCGGCAGTCGAACTTGGTACTTCGCCAAAAAATCGGAGAAGTGCTCAAACCGTATTTGAACTTAATCGATTCTGTCGTCAAACATGGAATCGAGACAGGAGAGTTTGACAAGGATTTAGACTATCGACTCGCCCGTCAAATGATTTTCGGCACAATCGATGAGGTTGTGACGAGTTGGATGGCGAGCGGCTTCAAGTATGATCTGTTGTCGACGCTTCCAAATGTGCACCATATGTTGAAAAAAGGGCTTACGTAACAGTGAGCCCTATCACTAGCTCAAAAAATGAATGCTGATTCATGAATGATGGGAAGAATTGACTAAAGGGGGATCAACCATGAATATTTTTGTTTTGCTGAAACGTACGTTTGATACTGAGGAAGCGATTCAGCTCGAGAATGGGGAAATTCAAGAAGATGGCGCTGAGTTCATCATCAACCCGTATGACGAATATGCGGTCGAAGAAGCGATTCAAAAACGTGACGCACTCGGGGGAGAGGTCACGGTCGTCACGGTAGGACCAGAAGATGCGGATAAAGAATTACGTACAGCGCTCGCAATGGGTGCGGACAAAGCCGTTCGCATCTCAATCGAGGACGATGTCGAGGATGCGGACCATGTCACGATTTCAAAAGTGCTCGCCACATACTTGAAAGAACAGGACGCAGACCTCATCTTCGCAGGAAACGTGGCAATCGATGGCGGTAGCGGACAAGTCGCACCACGTGTCGCAGAACTTCTCGACATGAACTACGTGACGACGATCACGGGTCTTGAAATCGATGGTACAACGGCTACGGTCACACGTGACGTCGAAGGGGATACGGAAGTGATCGAAGTCGCACTCCCACTTCTCGTGACGGCACAACAAGGGTTGAACGAGCCACGTTACCCGAGCTTGCCAGGAATCATGAAGGCGAAGAAGAAACCGCTCGAAGAACTCGAACTCATGGACATCGATCTCGATGAAGATGAAATCGAAGCGAAAATCGAGACGATTGAACGATTCTTGCCAGAAGAGAAGAAAGCGGGCCGTATCCTTGAAGGCGACATGTCGACACAAGTGAGCGAACTCGTACAACTTCTTCGCACGGAAGCGAAAGTCATTTAAGGGGGAGATCATAGATGAAAGCTTTAGTACTCGCAGAAGCGCGTGAAGGCGCGTTACGTAACGTATCATTCGAAGCCATCGCTGCGGCGAAGCAATTGACAGACGATGTGACGGCAGTCGTGATTGGGGATCACGTGCAATCACTCGCACAAGAACTCGGGGAGTATGGTGCAAGCCGCGTCCTCGTCGTCGAAGATGATCGCCTCAAGCATTATACGCCTGACGGCTACGGTCAAGTGCTCCGCCAGTTGATCGAGCAAGAAAATCCGGAAATGATCGTTCTCGGGCACACGGCTCTTGGAAAAGACATCGCACCTAAACTTGCGGCACGTCTCGATGCCGGACTCATCAGTGACGTTGTCTCCATCGAAGGAACTGGACATGATGCAGAGTTCGTGCGTCCAATCTACTCAGGGAAAGCGTTCGAAAAAGTGAAGTTCAAAGATTCGGTCATGTTCTTCACAATCCGTCCAAACAACATCGATGCACTCGCACGTCAAGCAGGCGCGAGCGTCTCTGTTGAAACGCCAGCCGTCGAATTGAAAGACCTCGCGATGATCGTCAAAGAAGTCGTGCGAAAAGCGACTGGGAAAGTGGATTTGGCGGAAGCGAAAGTCATCGTCGCAGGTGGACGTGGCGTCAAGAGCGAAGACGGGTTCAAACCACTTGAAGAGTTGGCAGAGCTTCTCGGAGGCGCGGTCGGTGCTTCACGTGGAGCATGTGACGCCGACTACTGCGATTACGCCCTTCAAATCGGACAGACGGGTAAAGTTGTCACACCGGACCTCTACATCGCATGTGGGATTTCGGGAGCGATTCAACACTTGGCTGGGATGAGTAACGCGAAAGTCATCGTCGCCATCAACAAGGACCCAGAAGCAAACATCTTCAGCGTGGCAGACTATGGTATCGTCGGCGACTTGTTCGATGTCGTCCCGATGTTGACGGAAGAGTTCCGTAAGCACCTCGTCAATAGCTAATAAGCAAAACGTTTTGGGGTTGTTACCCTCCGTGGTATACTCTGAACATGAATTGCATGAGAGTTCTCTATCAGGACTCTCTCATCTTATTGGGGAGGTTTTTACAAATGGCTATTAAACATGCAACGACTCAATCGTTTGAACAAGATGTAAAAGAGGGCGTCGTCCTCGTAGATTTCTGGGCAACTTGGTGTGGACCATGTCGCATGATTGCGCCAGTTCTTGAAGAACTCGATCAAGAAATGGGTGACCAAGTCCAAATCGTGAAACTCGATGTCGACGAAAACCCTGAAGTCGCAGGTGCTTTCCAAATCCAAAGTATCCCGACACTCATGATGTTCAAAGATGGTGAGCCTGTTTCGAAAACAATGGGCTTCCAACCAAAAGAAGCATTGAAAGAGTTTATCGCGACAGCACAATAATTGCGTAGCAGCCGATTGAGATCGGCTGCTTTTTTGTTTTACTGAGTAGAAAAGAAGGAAAAGGACAGGCAAGTAGGGAATAGGATGAGTTATTCCACGCACCCTCAATCCGGTCATATTCCGATACATAACGTCTGATTTCAAATTTTTTTTGAAGAAATTCCGTCGGCTTCCTTCATATTTAACAGATTCGGAATTTTGACGGGGGAGCGCTTGAACTGGAAGCTTTTATCATGGAAACAGACTGAAAATTTACGCTATACTCATGAGGAAGACATGATGGAGTCAAGTGACCTTACTTTACGGCTCAATCTATTGTACGACTCTGTTCGAAGGAGGAATTTTCTTGTCGCTGTTACATTTAGCTATTTTGTTGCCGCTTCTTGCGGCACCATTCATCCCGCTTTTGTTCCGGGGGATGAAACAAATTCATACAGGCTGGTTCGTCTTGATCGTTCCGGTCGTGCTCGTCACCTACTTCGCCGGATTCATTCCGATCACGAGTGCAGGGGACGTCGTGACAGAGACGATTGCGTGGATGCCATCCCTCGGGATTAACTTCACGGCATACGTCGATGGACTCAGTCTCTTGTTCGCCCTTCTCATCACGGGAATCGGCGCACTGGTCGTCCTTTATTCGATTTACTATTTGAATAAGGACAAAGAGTCGCTCGGGCATTTTTACGTGTATCTCTTGATGTTCATGAGTGCGATGCTCGGGGTCGTTCTCTCGGATAACATGATTGTCATGTATATGTTCTGGGAGCTCACATCGATTTCATCATTCCTGTTGATTGGATATTGGTATGAGAAAGAACGTTCCCGCTATGGGGCGCAGAAGTCGATGCTTCTCACCGTGTTCGGCGGATTGTCGATGCTCGGGGGGATCGTCTTACTCGAATCGATGGTCGGCTCGTACAGCATTCGCGATATGGTCGCGAACTCGGGCGTCATCGCCGAGAGTCCGTTCTTCCTCGTCGCGATGATTCTCATCTTGCTCGGGGCGTTCACGAAGTCAGCGCAGTTCCCGTTCCACATCTGGTTGCCTGACGCGATGGAAGCACCGACTCCGGTCAGTGCGTACCTCCACTCAGCAACGATGGTCAAGGCGGGTCTCTACCTTGTGGCCCGCATGAGCCCGGTGTTCCAAGAATCATCCGTCTGGCTATGGACGATTGCCGGAGTCGGGATGTTCACGATGTTCTGGGGTTCATTCAATGCCGTGAAGCAGACCGACCTGAAGGGAATCCTAGCGTTCTCGACCGTCAGTCAGCTCGGGTTGATCATGTCACTCCTTGGTCTCGGAGCGGCGGCGCTCCACTATGACGGCATGGATGACAACATCTTTATGGTCGCGACGATTGCGGCGATCTTCCATTTGATCAACCACGCGACGTTCAAAGGCTCGCTCTTCATGATGGTCGGGATTGTCGACCACGAGACGGGCACACGTGACATTCGTAAACTCGGTGGTCTGATGACCGTCATGCCGATTTCATTCACGGTCGCCGTCATCGGTTCGTTATCGATGGCTGGTCTTCCGCCATTTAACGGATTCTTGAGTAAAGAGATGTTCTTGAAGGCGACGACGAAAGTCTTCTCGGCCGACTTCTTCGCGCTCGATACGATTGGGATTCTACTCCCGGTCATCGCTTTCGTCGGAAGTGTGTTCACGTTCATCTACAGCATCATGCTGTTCACGCGGACGTTCATGGGCAAGGCGAAGTTCGATCAATTGCCGAAACAACCCCATGAGGCACCGATCGGCATGTTAATTTCGCCGGTCATCCTCGCGATTCTCGTTGTCGGTCTCGGGTTCTTCCCGAACGTGTTGTCGAACTCGCTCATCAAGCCAGCCGTCGAGTCGATCTATCCGACACTCGTCGCGCAAGGGCAAGATGTTAAAGTAGATATTTACTTCTGGCACGGTTTGACGCCTGAACTATATATGACAATCGGGGTGATCCTTCTCGGTTCATTGCTGTTCTGGCAAATGGGTAAATGGATGGGCATCTACAACCGCATCCCACATCGTTTGACGCTCAACGGGATGTACGACGGTACGCTCGTATGGTCGAACAAGGCGGCATATCGCTTTAAAGACAACTACATGACTGGTTTCATCCGGTCGTACTTGATCTATATTTTCGTCTTCCTTTCAGGTATGATGCTCTTCAGCATCTGGTGGTTCGACATGTACGGCTTCTCGTTTGAGAACCTGGCTGAGATTGCACCTTATGAATATGTGCTCGGAGCTGTCGTCATGCTAGCGGCGCTCGCGATTCTCTTCATGAAGTCGCGTCTCCCGTCCATTATCCTACTTGGGGTCGTTGGATACGGCGTGGCACTGTTCTTCGTCTTCTTCGGTGCACCGGACTTGGCGCTCACGCAGCTCGTCATCGAGACGGTCTCGGTCGCATTGTTCTTGCTCGTCTTCTATCACATGCCGGACATCAGCAAGAAGGAAGTACGGATGCGTTTCAAAGTCGGGAAT
The DNA here is from genome assembly GCF_001909285.1 of Exiguobacterium profundum. Taxonomy (GTDB): domain Bacteria; phylum Bacillota; class Bacilli; order Exiguobacteriales; family Exiguobacteriaceae; genus Exiguobacterium; species Exiguobacterium profundum. Next base: position 2,433,613 of record NZ_MRSV01000001.1, on the reverse strand, counting down.
GCCATCGTTGCTGTTCTCGTCGGGACGACCGTGACGCTTCTCAGCTTCATGGCGCTCACAAACAAATCGCTCACTTCGATCTCAGAGTATTACAAAGAGAACGTGTATGAGCTTGCAGCAGGTAAAAACATGGTTAACGTCGTTCTCGTCGACTTCCGTGGATTTGATACCTTGTTTGAAATCGTGGTTCTCGGGATTGCGGCTTTCGGGATCTACACGATGATTAAATTTAGAACAACACGACGTACGAAAGGAGAAGGTGAACATGAAGCAAAACAGCAGACGCGTCAATGACGTTATTTTGCAGACGGCCGCGATTATCATTTTCTTCATCATTGTCATCTTCTCCATCGACTTGTTCTTTGCCGGTCACTATTCACCAGGTGGAGGATTCATCGGTGGATTGATGACATCCGCGGCACTCGTCTTGTTGCTACTCGCATTTGATTCGAAGACGCTCGCGAACGTGCTCCCGATTGACTACCGTCTCATGACGGCGACCGGATTACTGATTGCGCTTGCGACAGGTCTTCACTCGGTTTTCTTGGGTCGTCCGTTCTTGACGCACGCATACGGGAAGTTTGACTTACCACTTCTCGGTGAACAGACGCTTCACACGGCGATTGCGTTCGACTTAGGGGTTTACCTCGTAGTCATCGGAATCACGTTGACGATTATACAAACGATTGGAGAGAGTGAATAATGGAAATCTTCGTTAGCATCATCATCGGTGTCCTGACGATGTGTGCCGTCTATCTTGTTCTCTCAAGAAGTTTGTTACGCATCATCATCGGCACTGCCTTGTTCAGTCACGCGGCACACCTTCTCGTCTTGACGACGGCAGGTTTGAAGACAGGGGCTGCCCCTGTCCTCGTCGACGGTGTGACGGATTTCACAGACCCGTTACCGCAAGCGCTCGTCTTGACGGCAATCGTCATCAGTTTCGGGGTGACGGCGTTCTTCCTCGTACTTGCCTACCGCACGTATCAGGAGCTCAGCACGGACAATATGGAAGAAATGAAAGGAACAGAATCGTATGATTAACTTACCGGTCTTTCCAATCGTCATTCCTGCGCTTGCGGCCATCCTTATGATGTTTATGCCAAAACGGGTCCAGCTGCAGCGCGCGATGGCTCTTGGAGCTTTAGTTATTACGGCGATCGTGTCACTCTTTCTCGTGCATACGGTCTCCACGGAGGGAATTCAAACCCTCAACCTCGGGAACTGGCAAGCACCGTTCGGCATCACGCTCGTATCGGATATGTTGTCAGCCCTACTCGTGACGACGTCGACTCTCCTCACGCTCTTCATCGTGTGGTTCGCCGTCCATTATTTCTCTGACTCATATGAAGGCAACTACTTGTACATCTCGATGCTGTTCTTGCTCGTCGGGGTGAACGGTGCCTTCACGACAGGTGATATCTTCAACTTGTTCGTCTTCTTTGAGGTCTTCTTGATGTCCTCATACGTATTGATTGTACTCGGTGGACGTGGCGTCCAGTTACGTGAGTCAATCAAATACTTGCTCGTGAACATCATCGCCTCGGCGCTCTTCGTCATGTCGGTCGCCTTGCTTTACGGTGTCACAGGTACACTCAACATAGCGGACTTGGCGATGAAGATCCCGCTTGTCGATAACCCGGACGTCATCACCGTCATCGGTGTGCTATTCGTCATCGTCTTCGGGATGAAAGGGGCACTCGTCCCACTTCACTACTGGCTCCCTGGAGCGTACGTGGTCGCACCGACCCCGATTCTCGCCATGTTCGGGGCTCTCTTGACGAAAGTCGGGGTGTACTCGATCTTGCGGACGTACACGCTACTCTTTGATGGGAACGGTGAGTTTTTACAGACGTTCCTCATGGTGCTCGCTGTCCTCACCATCTTCATCGGGATGACAGGGGCCATCGCCTATAACGACGTGAAGTTGATCATCATCTACAACATCATGATCGCAGTCGGGGTCATCTTATACGGGATTTCGGTCAACACGCAGACGTCCCTTGAAGGGTCGCTCTACTACTTGATTCACGATATGATCATCAAGGCCGTTCTCTTCATGCTCGTCGGGATGATGATCGGAATCACCAAATCCGGTCAACTCCGTGATATGGGCGGACTCATCACTCGCTTCCCGTTGTTCGGATGGACGTTCTTCGTCGCAGCGCTCTCGCTCGCTGGGATTCCACCACTCAGTGGATTCTTCGGGAAATTGTTGATCGTCTCAGGTGGGATGGACGAAGGCGAGCTGTTCGGACCACTTCTCGTCCTCTTGTCGAGTCTCTTCGTCCTCTATTCGGTCATGAAGATTTTCTTGAACGGGTTCTGGGGCGAGGCGAAGCGCGAGTATGATGGACCGCTCGTACCGTATACGAAGCGTTTGATTGTACCGGTCTTCTTGTTGCTCATCATTGCGGTCGCATACGGATTTGGGGCAGAAGCGATCCATCCGTATATTACGCAAGCGATTGAGCCGCTCGTCAATCCAGAAATCTATATCGATGCCGTGATAAAGGAGTGAATGACAGATGGCTTATCAACTATTGATTAACTTTTTCCTGGCGTTCATCTGGATGTTCCTCACGGGGTCGTTCACATCGAGCGGATTCTTCATCGGGTATCTACTCGGCTTACTCATCTTGTTCATGATGCGCCGATTCTTTAAATCTAGTGGGGGCGGTTTTTACTTCACACGCGTCTGGCGTCTGTTTAAACTGCTTCTCATCTTCATCCGTGAATTGTTCCTCGCGAACTTTGAGGTACTGCGCCTCGTCCTTAGTCCGAAGTTGAAGATTCAACCAGGAATTTTCCGCTATGAAACGTCGCTCGACAAAGGATGGAAAGTCAGCTTGCTCTCGATGCTGATCACGCTCACACCAGGGACGCTCGTCGTTCAGGTGTCAAAAGACAATTCCGTGCTCTATATCCACGCACTCAACATGCCGGATAAAGAAGCGCTACAAAAAGACATTTATGATAACTTTGAATCAAGCATTAAGGAGGCGACAGAGTGATGGATTTACTAGACATTCTCATCTACATCTCGCTCGCCATTCTCTTGCTTGCGATGTTGATGATGTTGTATCGTGTCGTGAAAGGACCGACGACGGCAGACCGGGTCATCGCACTCGACTCAATCGGGATCGCGCTCATCTCGGTCGTCGCGTTACTGTCGATTCTGCTCGATACGACCTTATATTTTGAAGTCATCTTACTACTCAGTATTTTGGCCTTCATCGGAACGGTGGCGTTCTCGAAATTCTTAGAGAGGGGAGAGATAATCCAACATGACCGCGACAATGATCTTTGATCTCATTACCGGCATCTTCACGATCATCGGCGTCTTCTTCACGGTCGTCGCCGCGATCGGTCTCATCCGTCTCCCTGATATTTATTCGAGAACACACGCTGCCTCGAAGAGCGCGACACTCGGTGTCATGTTCGTCCTCTTTGCGGCCGTCCTTCATGTATATGTCGATGAACGGGTGTTTGATGCAAGACTCTTGCTCGGGCTCTTCTTCGTCCTCTTGACGGCTCCTGTTGGGGGTCACCTCATCTCGCGTGCGGCGCACGCGAAAGGGGTCTCGCTCTGGGAGAAGTCGTTACAAGACGCACTGAAAGAAGACAAGGACAAAGGAATCGAATAAGAAAAAGACGGGATTTGCCAAGAGGCAAGTCCCGTCTTTTGTTTAGATGAGATAGGTCAGGTCGGAGGCGGCGGTCGGATAGGCGACTTCTAAGTGCTTCACATGTTGATGCGACAGTTTGTTCTGTATAATGAAAGAGAACAGGTTGATGAGTTCAGGGGCGTGGTGACCAATCAAATGAGCCCCGATGACGTGCCCTTCTGCACTCAGTAACACTTTTGAATATGCGGTTGCGTCGTTGATTCGTGAATAGGTGAGGAAGTGCGACATGTCCGTTTCTTTCACGTCGAAGTCAATTCCCTCAGCTTCCGCTTCCTCGACCGTAAGACCGACTTTGGCAATCGGTGGCGTCGCATAGACGATGGTCGGGGCCGGACGCTCAGGGAGTGACCGTGTATTCCCGTGAAGCATATTGAGTGCGGCGAGGCGCCCTTCCTGACCGGCGAATGGAGTGAGCGCAGGATTGGGACTTTTGGCGACGTCGCCCGCGGCGTATATATTCGGGTTACTGGTTTGCAGATGCTCGTTCACGTGTACACCGTGATGATCCGCTGTGACACCGACCGCTTCAAGCCGGAGTCGCTCGATGCTTGGAATTCGTCCTGTGGCGTTAAGGACCACGCCTTCGAGGGTAGAGTCATCTGATAACGTTAAGACGTTGCCATCGATTCGTGTTGGTTCGACGTCATGTCGGATGGTGATGCCGATTCGCTTCGATTCCTCAATGAGCCGATGGACGACGTTCGGGTCGAATGCTTTCAACGCACGTGAACGGATGAGGAGTGTCACGTCGCTTCCGAATCGTCGGAAGATATGGGCAAACTCAAATGCGATATACCCGGCGCCTACGATGTGAATCGAATGGGGAACCGTGTCAAGGTCGAACACATCATCGCTCGTGATCGCCAGTTCGCCACCTGGGATGTCAAGAGGGCGGGGCGTTTGACCCGTAGCGATTAAAAATTGAGTGGCAGAGAGCTCGTGACCATCGATGACGATTGAATCCTCATCGATAAAGTGAGGCTCTCCCTGATATAAGTCAATGTTCATCTCATCCCAATGCTGTTTTTTGGATGTTGGGATAGAGAGGCGGTACTCATCAATCCGCTTTTTAAAGGACGACCAATCCAGTGACAGGCTTCCTTCGACGCCAAGCTCACGCATACGTTCCGTTCGGGCAAGGAGTTCTGCTCCTTCGGCAAGCATCTTCTTCGGGTCACATCCGCGTTGAGGACATGTTCCCCCGAACGTCCAATTCTCAATGATGGCGATCTCTTTACCGGCTTCGCGTAAAATGGAAGCGGCTTGACCCGCTGCGGATCCGCTACCGATAATGATGACATCGTATCGTTTCATAATATAAAATCCTCCTCTGACGAGATATCACACTCTTTTTCCCGTCCAGGAGGAAGCTAAACTGAGGTGAATGGAATTGAGTCATACCGACCACATTAAACATAAATTAGCGCTGCTCCCGGACGAACCGGGTTGTTATCTGCATAAAAACGAATATGGTGAGGTCATCTATGTAGGGAAGGCAAAAAACCTCAAGAATCGGGTCCGTTCTTACTTCACGGGCGCACACGACATCAAGACGATGCGCCTCGTCGCAGAGATTCGTGACTTCGAGTACATCGTGACGGCGAGTGAACTCGAGGCGTTATTGCTCGAAATGACGCTCATCAAAAAGCACGACCCGAAGTACAACATTCGCCTCAAAGACGACAAAACATATCCGTACATCAAAATTACGAACGAACCGTATCCGCGTCTATTGACGACACGGAAATTGAAAAAAGACGGCGGACATTACTTCGGACCGTATCCGAACGCATACGCGGCGAACGAGACGAAACGTCTGCTCGATAAACTGTATCCGCTGCGGAAATGTCAGCCGATGCCGAAAAAGCTCTGTTTGTATTATCACATTGGGCAATGTCTGGGACCTTGTGAGCTCGCAGTCGATACGGATTCGCAAAAAGAGATTGTCAACGAGATTCGCCGCTTCTTGAATGGTGAGACGAGTGAGACGCTCGCGAAGCTGAATGTCGAGATGGGACGTGCCGCTGAGGACATGCAATTTGAACGGGCGGCTGAACTACGCGACCAAATTCGAGCAGTCGAATCGATCATGAACAAACAGAACATGATCACGGCCGACCCGACAGCGCGTGACGTCTTCGGCTATACTCTCGACCGAGGCTGGATGTGCGTTCAAGTATTCTATATGCGTGGCGGCAAGATGATTGAGCGCGATGTCTCACTCTTCCCGATGCATGGAGAGCCTTCGGAAGAACTCGAAAGTTTCATCGTTCAGTTCTATGAACAAAACGTCGTGCCGAAAGAGATTCTTGTACCAGAGACGGTCCGGCTTGATTTACTGAATGACGCCATCGGAACGAAAGTGATGCAGCCGAAACGAGGGGCGAAGAAACAGCTGCTTGATTTGGCGACGAAGAATGCGACAATCGCCTTGAACGAGAAGTTCGAGTTGCTCGCCCGAGATGAAGAACGGACATTGCTTGCGATGCGTGAACTTGGTGAAGCGATCGGGATTCCCAACTTGTCACGTGTCGACATCATCGACAACGCCAACATTCAGGGCGCGGACGCCGTGTCGGCACTCGTCGTCTTTGAAGACGGGAAGCCGCTCAAGAAAGAATATCGGAAGTATAAAATTCGGACGGTCCAAGGACCGGACGATTACGAGACGATGCGTGAAGTCGTCCGTCGACGATTCCGCCGTCTCTTGACGGAAGACAAACGATTACCCGATCTCCTACTGATTGATGGGGGGGTCGGGCAATTGAATGCGGCGCTCGACGTCATTCAAAATGAGTTCGGGCTCGACTTGCCGGTCGGCTCGCTCAAAAAAGATGACCGACATCGGACGAGCCAACTGTTGTTCGGAGAAGGTGGGGGCGTTGTCGAGCTCCATCCACGATCGAGCGCCTTTTATCTGTTGCAGCGGATGCAAGATGAGGTCCACCGTTTCGCCATCACGTTCCACCGCAGCCTACGGACGAAGAAGATGACGAAGTCGATACTTGATGAGATTCCGGGTGTCGGTCCGAAGCGTCGTCAACAGCTCATCCGCCATTTCGGGTCGATGAAACAGATTCGTCTGGCATCACTCGAACAATTGAAGGAAGCAGGGTTGCCAGAAAAATTAGCGGAGACCGTACTTCAATACGTGCACGAGGAGACGGATGAATGAGAGAGGTTTCAAAAAACGTAGAAAACTTCATCGCTTCTTTCATAAACGCGATCGATGGGTTCCTACCAACTGTTCAGCATATATATATCCACGGTTCACTGGCGATGGGTGGTTTTCATCCGGAACAAAGTGATGTAGATTTGTTGCTCGTCGTATCAAACGCATTGACTCGGGAGGAACGACAAAAACTCATCGACTGCTGTCTCTCGTACTCCAACGAACCATATCCGCTCGAACTGAGCATCATGACGATGGCGCAGCTAAAAGATTGGTATCATCCAAGTCCTTTTGAGTTTCACTATAGTGAAGGGTGGCGTTCACGTTTTGAAGAAGCTAGTAGGGAAGAAAGAACCGAATTGCAACAAGGATTCACCGATCCTGATTTGGCGGCTCACGTCCAAGTGATTTTAGAGCGTGGTATCACATGGCGAGGGCAACCACTTCATAAACTCCTTTCTGGATTCGATTCAGCTCATTTTTCTGATGCGATTCGAGCGGATGCGCTCGATTGTCTTGACTCGATTGAAGAACAGACGGTGTATAGCGTATTGAACTTGATACGTGGCCTGGCCTATGAACAAGAACGTGTTCTGCTCTCAAAACAAGAAGCACTCCATTGGTTAGTGAATAACGGACATTTTCCAGGAAATATTGTCGAAGTTGTTCGTAAGGCGACTCGGAGCTATGAAGGGGGAAGTGTGACGTTTCATCGACAAGAACTCAATGAATTCCGTCGCTACATGTGTCAACAACTTCAGCGGAAACAAAAATAAGAGTCGATGCGTTGGCATCGACTCTTATTTGTAGTCGTCTTTTCGGTCTAGTTGGACGGTGATTTGGACAGCTTTTCGGGTTGGATCGGCGTAACCTTCCGCGACGCACTGGAAACGACCAGCAATCTGTTCGGCTAAAAATCCAGCTTCAAGCTGATAATAACCTGTCGCTTTGGCCTGAGTCGCAGGTGGTGGGATCAATTCATAAGTAAACTTGCTCCCACGTTCCTTCTTGATTGTCAACTCTCCCCAACCTGCCTCTGCGAAGAAAGCAGTCAGTTCATCGTCGGACATCGTCGGGAACTTACGGGCGACCCGTTTTCCTGACCAATAGATGACTTGGGCGTAATCTTCGCCAAGCAAATCCGTCAACACATAGTCGCGAAGCAGTTCAATCGCGAAAGTTGGTTGGCTCATCGTTTCCATTCTATCCCATCACTCCAATCTCTCTATATCATTATAACGACCAATTGGAATTTGGTCATCCTGTAATTTTGAAAAGAATGTGGCACAAATCGGCTAGGTTGTCTTGTCATACAATTTTCACAAGAGTAGAATAGGAGACAGAAAGCTATATCTGCATTTGAAAACGCTTTTATTGACAATACGAGCCAATGCTCGTGAAAAGGGGGAACTAGAATGGCAGCGCATCGTGACTATTTCAGTCGTAAAGTCCATTCGCTACTTGGGGTCATTCCAATCGGTTTGTTTTTGATCGTCCATTTATCGGTCAACTACTACATCGTCGATGGGGTGGAGTCATTCAACAAAGCAGCAAAATTCATGGAGAACTTACCGTATTTGTACTTCCTTGAAGTGACAATTATCGCATTGCCGATGATTTTCCACGGGGTGTACGGCGTGTACTACGCGTTTCTCGGGTCAATCAACTCGAACCGCTATTCATACGCGCGCAACTGGTTGTATCTCTTCCAACGCTTCACAGGAGTTTTCCTCGTGATCTTCATCGCTTGGCACGTTTGGGAAACGCGTCTTGCGAAATTGCGCGGGGTAGAAGTCAATGCGGAGATGATGCAAAACATCGTCGACAACCCGCTCATGTTGATCTTCTACATAGTCGGAATCCTTTCGGCTACGTTCCACTTCGCGAACGGTCTTTGGTCGTTCTCGATCACGTGGGGTATCACACAGTCACCTCGTTCGCAACGTCTCATGAGCTACGTATCAGGTGTCGTGTTCTTGGCACTATCTTTTGTCGGCATCCGTTCGATTTTGACGTTTGCAGGCATCTTGTAATTAGGGGGAATTTTACATGGCAAATCAAAGTTTGATCGTCATCGGTGGCGGTCTAGCTGGACTCATGGCGACAATCAAGTCGGCAGAGATGGGTGTTCCGGTAAAACTATTCTCGCTTGTACCGGTCAAGCGTTCACATTCAGTTTGTGCCCAAGGTGGGATTAACGGGGCCGTCAACACGAAAGGGGAAGGTGACTCTCCTTGGCAACACTTTGACGACACGGTCTACGGAGGCGACTTCCTCGCCAACCAACCGCCTGTCCAAAAGATGGCGGAGAATGCTCCGAAAATCATTCACATGTTCGACCGGATGGGCGTTATGTTCAACCGTACGCCAGAAGGTCTCTTAGACTTCCGTCGTTTCGGTGGAACGCTTCACCACCGTACGGCATACGCCGGAGCGACGACAGGACAGCAACTTCTTTATGCACTCGATGAGCAGGTTCGTCGTTACGAAGCGCAAGGTCTCGTCGAGAAGTATGAGGGCTGGGAGTTCCTTCGTGCGGTCATCGACGAAGAAGGCATTTGCCGCGGTGCGGTATGTCAAGATTTGCGCTCGATGGAAATTAAAGCGTTCCCATCGGACGCGGTCATCTTGGCGACAGGTGGCCCAGGGGTCATCTTCGGTAAGTCGACAAACTCGGTCATCAACACAGGACAAGCAGCGGCAGCGGTTTATCGCCAAGGCGCGGTTTACGCGAACGGGGAGTTCATCCAGATTCACCCGACGGCGATTCCAGGGGATGACAAACTTCGTCTCATGAGTGAATCGGCTCGTGGGGAAGGTGGACGTGTCTGGACATACAAAGACGGGAAGCCGTGGTACTTCCTCGAAGAGAAGTATCCAGCATACGGAAACCTCGTACCGCGTGACATCGCAACACGTGAGATCTTCGATGTATGTGTCAACCAAAAACTCGGCGTCAACGGCGAGAACATGGTCTACCTCGACTTGTCTCACAAAGACTCGAAAGAACTTGACATCAAACTTGGTGGAATCCTTGAAATCTACGAGAAATTCGTAGGCGACGACCCGCGTAAAGTACCGATGAAAATCTTCCCGGCAGTCCACTATTCGATGGGCGGACTATGGGTCGACTACGATCAGATGACGAACATTCCAGGACTCTTCGCAGCCGGTGAATGTGACTACTCGATGCACGGTGCGAACCGTCTAGGTGCGAACTCTCTTCTTTCAGCCGTTCATGGCGGAATGGAAGCAGGGCCTGCGGCAGTCAACTACATGCGTGGTCTCGATCAAGCGACAGAAAGCGTTTCAGAAGCGCTCTTCAACTTCAATGAACGTGAAGAAATCGAGCGATTCAACAACATCCTTGCGATGGATGGAACAGAGAATGCTTATCAGATCCACCGTGAACTCGGTGAACTCATGACGGACAACGTCACAGTTGTTCGCTACAATGACAAACTTGAAGCGACCGACAAGAAAATCCAAGAATTGCGTGAACGTTTCCATAAGATTTCAGCTACGGATACGGCACGTTGGAGCAACCAAGGGGCATCGTTCATTCGACAACTCGACCACATGCTCGACCTCGCACGCGTCATCACACTTGGCGCGCTCAAGCGGGACGAGAGCCGTGGTGCCCATTACAAACCGGAGTTCCCGGAACGTAATGATGAGCAGTTCATGAAGACGACGATGGCACGTTACAAAGATGGGGAAGTCGATATCTCGTATGAAGACATCGATGTTTCGTTAATCCCGCCACGTAAACGGGATTACTCGAAGAAAGGGGCGAAGACGAAATGACGACGCCAATGCAATCTGAACAAAAAGACATCCGCTTCATTATCGAACGCCAAGATGGACCGGATCAAGCGACGTATACGGAAGAATTCACGGTACCATACCGTCCAAACATGAACGTCATCTCGGCATTGATGGAAATCCGCCGTAACCCGGTCAATGCGAACGGGGACAAGACGACACCGATCAACTGGGACATGAACTGTCTTGAAGAAGTATGTGGTGCCTGTTCGATGATTATCAACGGGAAGCCGCGCCAGTCGTGTACGGCACTCGTCGATAAGCTCGAGCAACCGATTCGTCTTGCACCGATGAAGACGTTCCCGGTCATCCGTGACCTTCAAGTCGACCGTCAACGCATGTTCGACGCGTTGAAAAAAGTGAAGGCATGGGTCCCGATCGACGGCACATACGACCTCGGTCCAGGACCGCGTATGCCGGAGAACAAACGTCAATGGGCGTACGAACTATCGAAATGTATGACGTGTGGTGTTTGTCTTGAAGCGTGTCCGAACGTGAACGACAAATCGGACTTCATCGGTCCAGCGGCGATTTCGCAAGTCCGACTCTTCAACTCACATCCAACAGGTGCCTTCCACGCGGAAGACCGCCTCGAGGCACTCATGGAAGACGGCGGCATCATGCAATGCGGAAACGCACAAAACTGTGTCGAAGTTTGTCCGAAGGGCATCCCGCTCACGACGTCAATCGCTTCGATGAACCGTCAAACGACGCTTCACTCGTTCAAACAGTTCTTTGGTAGTGACAAAGGTCGCACCGGTTCTGCGGTCGAGGCGTAAGCGAGCCGATGACCAAGTACTTTCGAGAGCCAGGTTGGGAAACACGTGTCAAAGCAGGGGTCGCGCTCGATGTGAAAGTCCGCTTTTCGGAGTGCGACCCGTATGGTCACATGAACAACACAATTCCGTTCATCTATTTCGAAGATGCCCGGATCGAGTTGTTAGAGGCGACAGGATTCTCCTTAAAGGACGGATTCGTCGTTGTCGCCGATGCGCAATGTGACTATGTTCGACAAGTCATGCCACGTCAACAGCTGACTGTGCATGCCAATATCTTGACGGTCGGAAACACTTCATGTGATATTCATTACGGGGCATATGACGGAGAGCAACTCCTTTTCGCCGGACGGACAAGCCTCGTTCATTTAACGAAGGAAGGTCGTCCTACGGAATGGACTCCGGAATATAAAAACCGCTTGCAGAATTTTTGCGAATCCGCTATCATTTGATAATGAGTTCACAAACAAAAAATATTCTGCTGGTTCGCCTGTAGAATTGAATTTTGAAGGGAGACCATCATCTCATGGAAAAAACGTTCACAGTCGTTGCTGATTCAGGAATTCACGCTCGTCCAGCTACTCAGTTAGTTAACACAGCTTCTAAGTTCCAATCAGACATCAACCTCGAGTACAATGGTAAAACAGTTAACTTGAAGTCGATCATGGGTGTACTTTCACTCGGTATCGCAAAAGATTCTACAATCAAGATCACTGCTGAAGGTGAAGATGCAGAAGAAGCGATCAACACGCTTTCTGACATGCTCACTAGCGAAGGTCTTGCTCAGTAATTCGGGTAAGGGACGAGGCGCCACTGGCGACCTCGTCTTTTTTTGTCATGGGAACGTTTCTTTTTCCGTCCGAGGTTTTTTGGTAAGATAGGTGAGAATGGAAGTGATGAAAATGAAACGAGCGATTGGAGTTCTCGATTCAGGAGTCGGCGGGTTGACGGTAGTCAAAGAATTGATGCGCCAACTCCCTAAAGAAGAAATCGTCTATATCGGAGATACAGAACGCTGTCCGTACGGGCCGCGTCCGCACGATGAGATTGAAGCATATACATGGGAATTGATTGAATTTTTATTGAAGAAAGACGTTAAAATGATTGTCATCGCCTGTAATACGGCGACAGCGGTCGTATTGAAGGAGGCGCGCAAACGTCTCGACATCCCGGTCATCGGTGTCATCGACCCGGGTGCCCGCGCGGCTGTCAAAGGAACGCGCAACAAGCATATCGGTGTCATTGGTACGAAGATGACGATTGAAAGCGGTTCATATGAGAAGGCGTTACGTCACGTAGCAGGTGAGGTCGATGTGTATTCACTCGCGTGCCCACCGTTCGTCCCGCTCGTAGAGGCTGGAGAAGTGTCTGGAGAGCGCGTGCGACAAGTGGTGGAGGAGACGCTTCGTCCACTTCAACCATCCGAGATGGATACGTTGATTCTCGGTTGTACGCATTACCCACTACTTGCTCCGGTCATTCAAGATGTGGTCGGACCGGACGTCCACCTCATCTCATCAGGTGACGAGACGGCACTTGAAGTGGCAGCGATGCTCGATTATCAGGAACTTGAAAACGGGTTGGATGCAGTCCCGGCACATTCCTTCTATGCGACGGGTGACATCGAACTATTTGACCGACTCGCGAGCGAATGGCTCGGACGTCCGGTTCATGCGGAGAAAGTCGAGGTGACCGGCATTGCGTGAAGCGAGACGATTTGATGAACTGCGCGCAGTCGAGATTGTGCCGCACGTGAACAAACATGCGGAAGGGTCCGTTTTAATATCAATCGGCGATACGAAAGTCATCTGTACCGCAACTGTGGAAGAGCGCGTACCAAATTTCCTTCGTGGAAAGAAACAAGGTTGGATCAATGCAGAATATGCGATGCTACCACGGGCGACGGGAGACCGTACTGTCCGAGAAGCGGTACGCGGAAAACAGTCGGGACGAACGATGGAGATTCAGCGTCTGATTGGTCGGTCGCTCCGCTCGGTCGTGGACTTAGAACGCCTCGGCGAACGAACGATTTGGATCGACTGTGACGTCATTCAAGCGGATGGCGGGACTCGGACGGCTTCCATCACAGGTGGCTTTTGCGCGCTCGTGTTGGCCGTCGACCGCTTGATTCGCCAAGGGAAACTTGGCGACACACCCATTAAAGAAGGGGTGGCTGCGATTTCTGTCGGACGGACCGATGAGCTCGTCTTGGACTTGGATTACCTAGAAGACGCTGCGGCAGAGGTCGATATGAATGTCGTCATGACGGCAAGCGGACGATTCGTCGAAGTACAAGGTACAGGGGAAGAGGCGACGTTCACGCTACAAGAGATGAACGAGATGCTCACGCTCGCGCAACACGGCATCGAATCATTATTCAAGACGGCGGAAGCGGCACTCGGTGCTTCTTGGTGGTACGTCGGAGAACGTTCGGAGGAGACATTATGAAGTTGATCATTGCGACACACAATCCTGGAAAAGTGAAAGAACTCGAAGGAATGCTGACGCCGCTCGGGTTCGAGGTCGAATCACTACTCGACTATCCGGATGCACCAGAGACGGAAGAGACCGGCACGACGTTTGAAGAGAACGCGGCGTTAAAAGCGACCGAGGCGGCAGCTTATTTTGGACATGCCGTTCTGGCGGACGACTCCGGTCTTGAAGTCGACGCACTTGACGGGGCACCGGGAGTATATTCAGCCCGCTTTGCAGGTCCAGAAAAGTCAGACGAGGCAAACAATGCGCTTCTTCTTGAAAAATTGAACGGAGAAACGAATCGTACGGCTCGTTTCGTCTGTGCGCTCTGTCTCGCAAAACCGAGCGGAGAGACGTTGACCGTTCGTGGAACGATCGAAGGGACAATCGGTTATTCCCCACAAGGCGAAAATGGCTTCGGATACGATCCACTCTTTATCGTCCCATCGCTTCATAAGACAGCGGCAGAGTTGGAGCGTGACGAGAAGGCGGTCGTCAGCCACCGTGGACAGGCACTACGAAAACTGGAGGCAGAAATCATACCATTCATGAAAGGATGAAGCTTATGCGTTTTCTAATAGTGAGTGATAGTCATGGTTTGACCGAAGAGTTGACGACGATTTTTGAAAGGCACGAGGCGGAAATTGATGACGCCTTCCATTGCGGGGATTCACAACTCGCTCTTGTCGATGAACATTTGTTACCCTATCGAACGGTTCGGGGGAATTGTGATTTCGGTGGAGATCTTCCCCTCGAACGCATCGAGACGACGGATGCCGGTACGATTTTAATCGTTCACGGGCACCATCATGACGTCAAATTCGATTTGAACCGTCTACGGTATCGAGCGGAAGAAGTGGGAGCGAATGTCGTCTTGTTCGGTCACTCGCATGTGGCGGGTGCGCTGATCGAGGACGGGGTTGTCTACATCAACCCAGGTTCGATTCGCATGCCGCGAGGACGGACGGACAAAACGTATGCGTTACTCGATCTCGAAGCGGGGGAAGCAACAGTGCGTTTCTATCGTTCAGAAGACGGTTCTCACGTCGAAGACTTGGACATCTCAGGAAAACTATGAGTTTCGAATGGGAAATCGATTGACAGGAAACCATTTTTCTATTATAGTTTTCATGTCAATGTCCCAATAGCTCAGCAGGATAGAGCAACGGCCTTCAAGACAAATAGGAGCCTTTATAGGGAAACAGAAACCTATAAAGTGGACGACACTATATCGGTGAAGCCTTAACAGATGATGCTGATGGTAATACCGAGGAAACTCATTCCCGATTGGGTCGAGTTGATTCGAATGTCTATGCATGTAGAGGTAGAATCAATGGAGGAGCATCATGCTCGTGAGGTTCCGTAGAGACTACACGTGTCGCACCTGAAACGGTGAAGATATAGTCCAGACTACAAACAACACGATGTTGGTGACGAAAGTCATGGTGGTAAGCTAAGCCGTCGGTCGGGGGTTCGAATCCCTCTTGGGACGCTTCCATTAAAATAGAGACGCTCTCTACGGAGAACGTCTCTTTTTTCATTTTCCGGGAAATCGATTGACAAGGAATCGCGTCCTAACGGAAGATGAAGGGGAATGGAAGAGAGGGTGAGGGAAGATGGAGAAGGAAAAGGATCAGGACTATCCGTTCCCTGGGAATTGGGCGCGTCTGCATAAGATGATTCAGGAGGCAGATGCTTCTGGGGAACGACAGCGGATCGAACCGATTTTATGGGATTGGTATCAGACGATTCCAGGTGACCCGTTTATTTTCATGGAAATCTTCCAATGTGCAATGGAACGGCCGGACGATCCAGAGACACTCGAGAAGCTGCAGGAACTCGTCAGCATCCATATGTCCGAGGCGGAAGAACCGGCCTCAGGTGGGTTGCAGATTGCGCAGTATTACATCATGCGTGACCAACCGTTTGAAGCGGCGCACTGGATCAACCAGTATCTCGAATGGCAGGACAAGAAGGATACGGTAAACACACAGGCACATCAGGTACTTCAAGTGTTGAAGATGACCGAATTTCCGGCGGCAATTGCCAAGTTGAAACGAACGCTGACGCGAGGGAGTACGGGGGAACAGATTGAAGCATTACAACATGTTCACTTTCAAATCGACCCGGTGCTCGACAATGTGCTACATGAACTGCTCGTGTCGGAGCGTCCGAAGCTCGTCAAACTGATCGTGTTGGAAAAAGCGTTTGTCGAACTAGATGTCATCGAATGGACGGATGGGGACGTTTCGAACAAGGTGACACGAACGGAAGCAAAAGCGCAGATTGAAACGTGGGAGCAGACCGTCTTTTCTCTTCAAAAATCAGTTGAAGGCGATGAGATCGGGACCCAGCTGTTGATGAATTACATGTATACGCATTATCCGTATGTGCCGACCGAAAAAGCGGATGTGGAACAGGCGCTCGTAAAGGCGAAACAAGCGATTTTACATGACGAACCGGTCGACGGTTTAGCCGCGGAGATTTTAGAGGCGGACCTTCGCTTTACACAGGCGTTATTAGACTAAATCCTTGTGTGCTTACCGAGGATTTATGCTATAATACGGATTGTTGTACATTTTTGTACGGTATAAACGAATTGTTGGAGGGACTTAGCATGACAGCAAAATGGGAAAAAACATCAGGTAGCCAAGGCGTACTCACGTACGAAGCTCCTGCAGAAGCTTTTGATAAAGCAGTTGACGCCGCATTTAAAACAGTCGTCAAAGACTTGAACGTGCCTGGCTTCCGTAAAGGTAAATTGCCACGCCCAATGTTCAACAAAATGTATGGAGAAGAAGCACTCTATCAAGATGCGCTCGACATTCTCTACCGCGACACAATCCAAGGTGCGGTTGAAGAAGCTGGTTTCGAACCAATCGCGCTCGAAAACATCGATGTAGACGGCACGCTCGAGAAAGGTAAACCAGTCACTTTCAAAGTGACATTCGTGGTTGAGCCAGAAGCTGAGCTTGGCGAATACAAAGGCCTCGAGTACGAAGCTGTTTCAACTGAAGTAACAGAAGATGAAGTAACAGCAGAACTTGAAGCACTTCAACAGCAAGGCGCAGAACTAGCTGTTAAAGAAGGTGCAATCGAAAACGGCGATACAGCTGTATTTGATTTCGCAGGTTTCGCTGACGGTGAGCAGTTCGAAGGCGGCACAGCTGAGAACTACACACTCGAAATCGGTTCTGGTCAATTCATCCCAGGATTCGAAGAGCAAATGATCGGCATGACTGCTGGTGAAGAAAAAGACGTTGAAGTAACATTCCCTGAAGAGTACCACGCTGAAAACTTGGCGGGTAAACCAGCGACATTCAAAGTCAAACTTCACGAAGTCAAAACAAAACAAGTTCCTGAACTCGACGACGAGTTTGCAAAAGACATCGACGAGTCTGTTTCGACACTCGACGAGTTAAAAGCAAGCATCCGTGAGCGTTTAGAAGCTGGTAAGAAACAAGAAGCTGAAGGTACAATGCGCGACCAACTCGTAGAGCAGGCAACTGCTAACGCGACAATCGACGTACCGGAAGTTCTCGTTGAACAAGAAGTTGACCGCATGGTACAAGAGTTCGGTTCACGTGTATCTTCACAAGGAATCGACCTTAACATGTACTTCGAGCTCACTGGTACTTCTGAAGAAGCAATGCGCGAAGAGATGAAAGAGCAAGCTGAAGAGCGCGTAAAAGCTCGTCTCGTCTTGAAAGCAATCGCTGACAAAGAAGCAATCGAAGTATCTGACGAAGATGCTGAGAAAGAGCTTGAAGAAATGTCTAAACTTTACAACATCGCCCCGGACCAACTCCGTACGATGCTCGCTCCGCAAGGTGGACTTGAGACACTTAAAGGTGACCTCAAATTCCGTAAAGCGATCGACATCCTCGTTGAAAACGGTAAAGCGAAGTAAGCTGATATTCGAAAGGACGACTGCCTAGCGGTCGTCCTTTTTTCTGTCACAGCACATTGCATGTGTAATTCTTTGAAGTCGCAATATGTTCATGCTACAATTATTTCAACGCAGAGATGTAAAATGTCTTTTCGCGGTGCATCGCACCAGAAAATTCAAATCGCGATTTATCGCACTTACATCCATTTTCACCACAGAAGGGGTGTATCGAATGTTCAAATTTAACGAGGAAAAGGGGCAACTCAAGTGCTCGTTTTGCGGAAAATCGCAAGAACAAGTTCGTAAGTTAGTCGCCGGTCCTGGCGTATACATTTGCGATGAATGTATCGAACTTTGCAATGAAATTGTTGAGGAAGAGCTCGGTGTAGAGGAAGAAGTTGAATTCAAAGACATTCCAAAACCACAAGAGATTCGTAACATCCTAGACGATTATGTCATTGGTCAAGACCGCGCCAAACGTGCGCTTTCAGTTGCTGTCTATAACCACTATAAACGTATCAACGCCGGTGGCCGTTCGGATGATGTCGAACTTGCGAAGTCGAACATCGTCATGATTGGACCAACGGGTAGCGGAAAAACGCTTCTCGCTCAGACGATGGCTCGCGTCTTGAACGTCCCATTCGCAATCGCGGATGCGACGAGCTTGACGGAAGCTGGTTACGTCGGGGAAGACGTTGAGAATATCTTGCTTAAATTGATTCAATCGGCTGACTATGATGTCGAGAAGGCTGAAAAAGGGATCATCTACATCGATGAAATCGATAAGATTGCCCGTAAGTCTGAAAACCCATCGATTACGCGTGACGTATCCGGTGAAGGCGTTCAGCAGGCGCTCCTTAAAATTCTTGAAGGCACGACAGCAAGCGTACCGCCACAAGGTGGACGTAAGCATCCGCATCAAGAATTTATCCAAATCGACACAACAAACATTCTCTTCATTGTCGGTGGCGCATTCGCCGGCATCGAATCGGTCGTCAAACGCCGAATCGGGAAGAAAGTCATCGGTTTCGGAAACGACCAAGAGAATCGCGAGTTGACGCAAGAGGACTTGCTCGCCCGCGCACTCCCTGAAGACCTTCAAAAATTCGGCTTGATTCCTGAGTTCATCGGACGTTTGCCAGTCATGGCGACGCTCACGACACTCGATGAAGAAGCGCTCGTTGAAATCTTGACGAAGCCGAAAAATGCTCTCGTCCGTCAGTACGAGAAAATGCTCGAGCTTGACGATGTCGAATTGACGTTCACAGACGAAGCATTGATCGAAATCGCCAAACTTGCAATCAAACGTAAGACTGGCGCGCGCGGTCTCCGCTCGATTATCGAAGAAATGATGCTCGATGTGATGTTCACTGTCCCATCGCGTGACGATATCGAGAAAGTCATCATCACGGATGAAACGATTACGGGTCTTGCCGGTCCGAAATACGTCCTTCGTGACGGTACTGTCGAACAGACAGGGGACAACAAAGAGACAGCATAATTCTTTAACGAAGAAGGCTCAAACACTCGGCACATCCGAGTTTTGGGCCTTTTTGCACAGGAGGCGTTGTATATGGAAAAATTACCAATCCTTCCTTTGCGAGGAGTCGTCGTATATCCGCTCATCGGTGTGACCATCGATGTCGGACGCCCGTTATCCCTTCGGGCGCTCCTTGCTGCAAAGGAGCATGAAACAGATTTGATTGTCGTGACACAGAAAGAAACAGGGAACGAGTCACCGGAACCTGAAGACTTATACACGGTTGGAACGCGTGTCCACATCGCGAAGATGAGTGAACTGTCGAACGAGACGATTCGGGTTCGGATCGTCGGGAAAGAGCGCGTCCGTGTCGACTCGGTCGAATCGACGGATGAAGGTTGGTTCGCCAACATCGAACCGGTCGAACTCGTAGAAGGGGAAGAGGTTGAACGAACAGCACTCGTCCGTCTGTTGAAAGAACAGTTCGGAAAACTCGTCGCAAACATTAAGGGTATGTCGCCAGATGAGCGTCGCCGTTTCGAGATGTATGAGCGGCTTGAATCACTCACGGACTATATCACGTCAAAACTCGATGTCGACGTCGAGCTTCGCCAAGCGATGCTCGAAGAGGCAGATGCCGTCAAGCGAGGACTTGAACTGCTTGAAATCATCGCACATGAAGTCGAAGTGATTGAGCTCGAGCAAGAGATGCGTGAGCGGACGAAGAAGTCAATTGAGCAGTCACAGCGCGAGTACTACTTACGAGAACAAATGAAGACGATCCAACAAGAACTCGGTGACCAGACGCAAGAGTCAGAACCGAACCGCCTTCGTGAGAAGCTAGAGGCGCTCGACTTGCCAGAGACGACGCGGAAGAACGTCATGCGTGAAGCGGAACGATTGAACGTCGTGCCGCAGACGTCTCCGGAGTATGCGGTCATCCGTAACTACCTCGACTGGGTCACCTCTCTTCCGTGGGGCATTGAGACGGAAGATAAGCTTGACGTGAAACATGCGGCAGACGTCCTTGATGATGACCATTACGGCTTAGAATCGGTAAAAGACCGTATCCTCGAGTATTTGGCCGTCCGCCAGTTGACGAACTCGCTTCGTGGACCAATCCTCTGTCTCGCCGGACCTCCAGGGGTCGGGAAGACGTCACTCGCCCGTTCGATCGCCTCGGCACTTGAACGTCACTTCGTTCGTGTCTCACTCGGTGGTGTGCGTGATGAGGCGGAAATCCGTGGGCACCGTCGTACGTATATCGGTGCGATGCCAGGACGGATCATCCGTGGGCTGAAGCAAGCGGAAAGCAAAAACCCGGTCTTCTTGCTCGATGAGATCGACAAGATGGCTTCTGACTTCAGAGGGGACCCGGCGTCCGCGATGCTAGAAGTGCTCGACCCGGAACAAAACGTCTCCTTCTCGGACCACTACATTGAAGAACCGTTCGATTTGTCGAACGTTCTCTTTATCGCAACTGCGAACGATGTCTCACAAATCCCAGCACCGCTTCTTGACCGGATGGAATTGATTCAAATCGGTGGGTACACGGAGCTTGAGAAAGTAGAGATCGCGAAGCGTCACTTGGTGCCGAAACAGTTGACAGAGCACGGATTGAAGAAGAGTCAGTTGACGATTAAAGAAGATGCGCTCTATGAAGTCGTACGTCGTTACACACGTGAAGCCGGCGTCCGGAACTTAGAACGCGTCATCGGATCACTCTGCCGAAAAGCCGCGAAACAAATCGCCATCGGGGAGAAGAAACGGGTCACGATTTCGAAAAAGGCGATTATCACGTATCTCGGGAAGCCGAAGTATCGCTACGGAAAAGGGGAGACCGAGGACTCCATCGGTGCGGTGACAGGCCTTGCCTACACGGCGTTTGGTGGCGACACGCTCACAATCGAAGTGGCGCTCGCTCCAGGGAAAGGCAAACTTCAGTTGACGGGTAAACTCGGTGATGTGATGCAGGAGTCGGCACAAACAGCATATAGCTATGTCCGTGCAAACGCAGAGCGGTTCGGGATTGACCCGACGTTCTATGAGCGACAAGACATTCACATTCACGTGCCAGAGGGTGCCGTGCCAAAAGACGGACCGTCGGCAGGAATCACGATTGCGACGGCCTTGATTTCCGCATTGACCGGGAAGAAAGTCCATCGTGATGTCGGGATGACAGGTGAGATCACACTCCGTGGACGTGTCTTGCCGATCGGCGGATTGAAAGAAAAAGCGCTCGCTGCTCATCGAGCCGGGTTGACGACCATCGTCATTCCGAAAGATAATGAGCGAGACATCGATGATATTCAAGAGACGGTTCGTGAGAAATTGACGTTCGTTCCCGTGACGACACTCGATGAAGTACTAGATGTAGCATTTGGAGGAAATTAAATGAAGATCAACAAAGCAGAGTTTGTGACGAGTGCCGTCGCGCCAGACCATTACCCGGTCCATGAATTGCCGGAAGTGGCACTTGCCGGGCGGTCGAACGTCGGGAAATCGTCGTTCATCAATAAGATTTGCCAACGGAAGGCGCTCGCACGGACGTCTTCGAAACCAGGGAAGACACAGACCCTTAACTTCTTCAACATCAATGATGAGATCATGTTCGTTGACGTTCCGGGATATGGATATGCGAAAGTATCGAAGACGGAACGTGAGAAGTGGGGCGTCATGATGGAACAGTATTTGACGAGTCAAGAGGCGCTTCGCGGCGTCGTCTTACTCGTCGATATCCGTCATGATCCGACGGGTGACGATGTGACGATGTACAACTTCTTGAAACATTATGAGATTCCGGTCATCGTTGTGGCGACGAAACTCGATAAAATCAAGAAGAGTCAGCGTCAAAAACATGAGGCGGCGGTGAAACGCAAGCTTCAATTCGATCCATCTGACCGTTTTGTCGCCTTCTCAGCCGAGACGGCAGAAGGAAAAGACGAGGCGTGGAAAGCGATTTACGCACTCATCACAGAAGGCGAATAAGGAGAAGGCGAAGGGATTCCTTCGCCTTTTTGTTTTTGTCAGCCCGCAAGCGGGTAATTATCGTATAATCATAGTTAGTACATAGTCATCATTGTAAACGAGGTGGAGAAATGCAACGCATGTTTGAAAACAAATGGTATCGCGCCCTCTTTTGGACGCTGACCATCTTTTTAGTCATTTGGGTCGGGACACAGATCTCATTCGTGTTTGAACCGATTCAAGTTATTTTGGCACTCGTCACGGTTCCGCTTATTGTGGCCGGACTCTTCTTTTATTTCCTGGTCGGGATTGTCGACTTCTTAGAGAAACGCTTAAAAGGGAAGAGAACACTAGCTGTAGCCATCACACTGATCGGACTCGTGCTTATTTTTACACTTGTATTCAGTATTCTCGGACCGGTTTTAGGCGAACAAATCACGTCGCTCGTCAACGCTATGCCGAGTATCGCAAAAGAACTTCAGAAACAGGCGTTCGCTGTCCGTGACACGTTGCTACAAAATGAGTTCTTTGCACGCTTCATGGCAGAAAATGACGAGATGTTCCGTAACTTGACAACGAACATCACTTCGTACTTAGGTGATCTGTTCGGAAATATCGCCTCGTCATTTGGGCAAGTCGTTGGTTTCGTGACGTCAGCGGTTATCACGATCGTTGTGATCCCGTTCATGCTTCTTTACATGTTACTCGATGGGAAACGTTTACCAGACGCTATCGTCAAACTCTTACCCTCGAGCTATGAGAAAGAGACGCGCCACATCTTGCATGACATGCACGAGACGGTGCGGAGCTACGTCAATGCACAGTTGCTCGTCGCATTCTTCGTTGGAATCACGTCACTGATCGGTCTATGGATCGTCGGTGTAGATTATGCCATCTTGCTCGCACTCTTCATGATGGTAACAAATATCATCCCTTACGTTGGACCGTTCCTAGGGGCTGCACCGGCAGTGGTCGTGGCATTCATTCAAGATCCGATCAAGGTATTATGGGTCATCGTTGTCATCATCGTCGTGCAACAAATTGAGTCGAACGTCATCTCGCCACTCATTCAAGGGAAGTCGTTAAAAGTACACCCGCTCACGATTATCATCGTCTTGCTCGTGGCAGGAAATTTGGCCGGTATCATCGGAATGCTCATCGCTGTACCGTTTTATGCGGTCGCCAAAACGGTTGTCCAGAATATCGTTCGCATCTATAAATTACGAGAACGTGAGCATTATTTAGACAAAGAGGAGCCCGAGAGTCCGATTATTACGGACCCGAACTCGCCAAATCCATAAGAAAAAAGGGTAGGAATGGAGTTTCGCCATTTCTACTTCTTTTTGTCACAAAAAGTTCTTATTTTATTTCAGGAAAATCAAACAGAAGATTATAGTTACCAGATAAGAACTGTTATAATGTACGGTAGAGATTGAAAAAAAGAAGAGACAACCGTCGGTGGATTTTAGATGAGGGGAAGAGATACATGCATATTGTCGTAGTTGGACTAAATAACAAGACAGCCCCTGTCGCGATTCGGGAGCAGTTCTCGTTTGGGGAGCAAGAAATCGTGGATGCGATGATTGCACTTCGCGAAGAGAAGAGCATTTTCGAGTCGGTTATTTTGTCTACGTGTAACCGGACGGAGCTGTACGTCGTGACAGATCAACTCCATACTGGACGTTATTACACGAAACGTTTCTTGGCGAACTGGTTCAACCTAGAGATGGAGCAGTTCACACCATACTTGTCGATTCGAGAAGGGGAAGAGGCGATTCGCCACTTGTTCCGTGTCACTTCGGGCCTCGACTCGATGATCATCGGGGAAACACAAATTTTAGGTCAAGTGAAGACGAGTTTCTTCCGTGCCCAGGAGCATGGAACGACAGGAACGGTCTTCAACAAATTATTCAAAGAAGCGGTCACACTCGCCAAGCGCGCCCATACGGACACGCAAATTGGGGAAATGTCTGTATCGGTCAGTTCGGCTGCCGTGACGCTCGCACAAGAGATGTATCAACAGCTTGAAGACAAACAAGTCGTCGTCGTCGGAGCCGGTGAGACGGGTGAATTGACGACACTCAACTTATTTGAAGCAGGTGCGAAACAAATCGCTGTCTTCAACCGGACGGAGAGCAAAGCAAAAGCTGTAGCGGATAAGTTCAAAGGCCGTGCCCATTCGATTCGTGAAATCGCATGTGGATTACTTGATGCAGATATTTTGATTAGTTCGACCGGGGCGAAGGATGCCGTCATTGGATACGACGATGTAGCGGCTGCACAGTTGTTGCGCCGCGAACGTCCGCTTCTTCTCATTGACATCGCTGTGCCGCGAGATATCGATCCAGCGGTCGCGACACTTCCGGGTGTGCATTTGTTCGATGTCGATGATTTGAACGGAATCGTAAACAAAAATCTTGAAGCGCGTCTCGTCGAGGCTGAAAAGATTGAAATGAAAATCGATGAAGCGATTCAAGAGTTCCAAACATGGCTCATCACGCTTGGTGTCGTGCCAATCATGAACGAGTTGCGTGCTCGTGCCCTTGATATTCAAGAAGATACGATGACGAGTCTTGAGCGTAAGCTCGACCATTTGTCAGCACGAGACAAGAAAGTCATCGGGAAGCACATGAAGTCGATCATCAATCAAATGCTTCGTGACCCGATTGACTACATTAAAGATGCAGCGGCTCAACCGGATGCGAACGTTCGAATCGCTCAATTCATCGAGACGTTCGGACTTGATGTCGAGTTGCCGGAACAACCTGTAGACGAAGTGGAAGAAACAGATGCCACTTCTGCCAAAGCACCACTTCGCGCATTGATGCGCTAACAAGACAAAAAGGCGACGCGTGTCGCCTTTTTCTATGAAGGAGAGATTGAACATGCGGAAAATCATTGTCGGCTCACGCCGTTCCCAACTCGCCATGACTCAAACAAAATGGGTCATCGAGCAGTTGAAGCAAGCTGGAGCAAAGAACGAGTTCGAGATTAAAGAAATCGTGACGAAAGGTGACCAAATCGTCGACGTGCAATTGTCGAAAGTCGGTGGGAAAGGGTTGTTCGTCAAAGAGATTCAACAACAGATGCTCGATGGGGACATCGATTTCGCCGTACACAGCATGAAAGACGTTCCGGCCGAACTACCAGAAGAACTCTATATTAGCTGCATGCCGAAACGTGTCGATGCGCGTGACGTCCTCATCTGTGAGAACGGCTACACGTTCGAGACGCTTCCAAAAGGTTCGATTGTCGGAACGAGCTCACTCCGTCGTGGTGCTCAAATCTTGGCAGCCCGTCCTGACCTTGAGATTCAATGGATTCGTGGAAACATCGACACGCGTCTGAAGAAGTTAGACTCCGAGAACTACAATGCCATCTTGCTCGCGAAAGCAGGACTCGAGCGGATGGGATGGACGGATCGTGTCGATTTTGAAGCGCTCGACCCGGACGTCATGGTACCGGCTGTCGGCCAGGGCGTACTCGCCATCGAGAGCCGCAAGGACGATGCAGAAGTGACAGCAGTGCTTCAATTGTTGCATGATGATGTGACGGCGAAAGCGGCTACAGCAGAGCGCACCTTCTTAAAAGCGATCGAAGGAAGTTGTCACGTACCGGTCGGCGGTTATGCGACGGTCGACGGTGACGACGTGACACTGACAGGTCTCATCGCGTCAGTGGACGGGAAAGAAGTGCTTCGCGTGACGAAAACGTCAACGGACGGAATCGCACTCGGAATGGACGTCGCAGAAGAATTGCTCGGTCGTGGCGGGCGTGAAATCCTCGCCTCGGTCAATGAGTGACGTTTGGTACACGGGAACGAAACGAATGACCGCTTCGCAACGGGCACGGCTCGAGGCGAGCGGTCTTTCCGTTCATCATGTCCCGCTCATTCAAACGAGAGAGACGTATACACCGCCACCCGTGGAACGATTCGATTGGCTCGTCGTCACGAGTCAAAACGCGGTGCAAGCCCTTCGGAATCTGACGCGTGACGTCAAGGTCGCCGCTGTCGGAGAGAAGACGAAGCGGGCGCTTGAAGCGGAGGGCTTTACCGTCTCACTCATGCCGGAGACGTATACGGGTGAGGCGCTTTTTGAGCAGTTATCTGACGTTGTTTCGACCGATGATGTCGTCTTGTTTGCACGTGGCAATTTGGCGAACATGTCGCATATGTCGATGCTGCCTTGCGTGTATGACTGGGTCGTGTATGAGACGATTCCAATCCGATTGACCTCGGCCCAACAACAACAACTCGAGACGGTGAAGGCGTTACTCGTCTTGAGTCCGTCGGCCGTCGATGCGCTCACACCACACTTGTCCCACTTCAACGGGACGTGGTACGCCATTGGCGAAGTGACCGAACGCGCCGTCCGACAAGTGTCGACATTACCGGTACGAGTGCCAGAATGTTATACTATGGATGCATTAATACAGTGTGTAGGGGAGGATTTTTCATGAACCAGTTTGACCGTCACCGTCGTCTTCGCTCATCGAAGTCGATGCGTGCCCTCGTACGTGAAAATCATGTTCGAAAAGAAGATTTGATTTACCCGCTCTTCATCATTGAAGGGACTAACATTAAACGTGAAGTCAGCTCGATGCCTGGCGTCTTCAATTATTCACTTGACCGACTCGAAGAAGAGATTAAAGAAATCGTCGACCTCGGTCTTCAATCTGTGCTTTTGTTCGGTGTGCCGGAACATAAAGACCCGGAAGGCAGCGAAGCGTATCATGACCACGGCATCGTCCAGGAAGCGATTCGTAAAGTGAAGGAGTGGGCGCCACAGCTCACGGTCATCGCCGATACGTGCCTTTGTGAGTACACGTCGACAGGTCACTGTGGTCTCGTGAAGGATGGGGACGTCGATAACGACGCATCACTTCCACTTCACGTCCAGACAGCCATTACGCAAGCACAAGCGGGTGCCGATGTCATCGCACCGAGCTCGATGATGGATGGATTCGTCGCAGCTATCCGTGAAGGTCTCGACCAAAACGGATTCAGTCACATTCCAATCATGAGCTACGGCGTCAAATATGCGTCTGCGTATTACGGACCGTTCCGTGACGCAGCCCAATCGGCTCCTGGTGAAGGCGACCGTAAAGGGTATCAGATGGACCCGGCGAACCGTCGTGAGGCGTTCCGTGAGTCACAATCGGACGTCGAACAAGGTGCCGACTTCATGATCGTCAAACCGGCTCTCGCGTTCATGGACATTATCCGTGACATGCGCGACTCACTCGATATGCCAATCGTGGCGTATAACGTGAGCGGTGAGTATGCGATGATCAAAGCCGCGTCACTCAACGACTGGGTCGATGAAGAACGCATCGTCATGGAGACGATGGTCGGATTCAAACGTGCCGGTGCCGATCTCATCGTCACGTATTTCGCAAAAGACGTCTGTCGCTATTTGGAAGGAGACTACGCATGACATACAACCAAACGCGCTCACAGGAAGCGTTCGAACAAGCTCGTCCACTCATGCCAGGCGGTGTCAACAGCCCGGTCCGTGCCTATAAATCGGTCGGGATGACGCCAATTTTCGCCGAACGTGGTGAAGGCTCACGCGTCTATGACATCGATGGCAACGAATATATCGATTACGTCCTCTCATGGGGACCACTCATCCTCGGTCACCGTGATCCGGTCGTCACGAAAGCGATCCAAGAACAAGCTGAAAAAGGCTGGACGTTCGGGACGCCGACCGAGCTTGAGACGAAGATGGCAGAACTCGTCATCGACCGTGTCCCATCGATCGAGATGGTCCGCATGGTCAACTCGGGAACGGAAGCGACGATGGCGGCACTTCGCCTCGCACGCGGCTATACCGGAAAGACAAAGATTTTGAAATTCGAAGGATGTTACCACGGACACGGTGACTCGCTTCTCATCAAAGCCGGGTCTGGCGTCGCGACGCTCGGTCTTCCAGACTCACCAGGTGTACCGAAAGAGCTCGCGAGCCATACGCTCACGGTTCCTTACAATGACTTGGACGCAGTCCGCGTCGCCTTTGAAAAATACGGTGATGATCTCGCTGGCGTCATCGTCGAACCAGCAGCAGGAAACATGGGTTTCGTGCCACCACAACCAGGGTTCCTCGAAGGACTTCGTGAGATCACGGAACAAAACGGCGCGCTCCTCATCTTTGATGAGGTCATGACGGGCTTCCGTGTCGGGTACAACTGTGCACAAGGGTACTTCGGTGTCACACCGGACCTCACATGTCTCGGAAAAGTCATCGGCGGCGGACTTCCGGTCGGTGCATACGGTGGGAAACGCGAGATCATGGAACAGATTGCACCACAAGGTCCAATCTATCAAGCAGGTACGCTCTCGGGTAACCCTCTCGCGATGATTGCTGGTTACACGACACTCTCGCAACTCAAACCTGAGCACTACGCCGAGTTCGAGCGTAAAGCAGACCGTCTCGCCGAAGGCTTCACGCAGGCTGGTGAGAAATACAACATCCCACACGACACGAACCGTGCTGGCTCGATGTTCGGTTTCTTCTTCACGAACGAGAAAGTGACGAACTTCGAGAAAGCGAAGTCGGCAAACCTCGAGATGTTCCGTTCGTACTATCAGAAGATGGCGGCGCGCGGCGTCTTCTTGCCACCGTCACAGTTCGAAGGATTGTTCCTATCGACGGCTCATACGGACGAGGATATCGAGAAGACGATCGCAGCGGTCGAGGCGACGTTCAAGGAGCTTCAAGAAGAGTTTTCACTCTAATCTTGACTGCTGACGTTTCTGTCGCTACAATTATTTAACAGATACGATGAAAAGCATTGATGAGGAGTAGTACGCATCCTCCATTCCTTTTAGAGACGCGACCGCTTGGTGAAAGGTTGCGAGGGATGGACGCGGAAGTCGCCTCGGAGCTGACTTTCTGAATGGAGTAGGAAAGTTCGGTCCATCGACCGTTATTCGATTTTGAGTGCGCCACTTTTTGGCGAACTAAGGTGGTACCGCGGAAGATCACGGCTTCTTTCGTCCTTAGCGTATAGGACGAGAGAAGCCGTTTTTGTGTTCACCAATAACATAGAGGAGGCGCTACACATGGCCCATGAGACAAATGAAATCACCATGCCGACGAAGTACGACCCAAGTGCGACGGAGTCAAAATGGTACGACTACTGGTTAGAGAACGATGTATTTAAAGCAGACGAGGACGATTCGAAACAACCGTACACGATTGTCATCCCACCACCGAACGTTACCGGGAAACTTCACCTCGGTCACGCCTGGGATACGACGCTCCAAGATTTATTGACACGCCTCAAGCGTATGCAAGGCTATGACGTGCTCTGGCTCCCAGGGATGGACCACGCCGGGATTGCGACACAAGCGAAAGTCGAGCAAAAGCTCCGTGAAGAAGGCGTCATGCGTTACGACCTCGGACGTGAAAAGTTCCTCGAGAAGACGTGGGAATGGAAAGACGAGTACGCGAAGACGATTCGCGACCAATGGTCAAAACTTGGTCTCGGTCTCGACTACTCGCGTGAGCGCTTCACACTCGACGAAGGGCTCTCAAAAGCCGTTCAAGAAGTATTCGTCCGTCTTTATGAAAAAGGCTTGATTTACCGTGGCGAATACATCGTCAACTGGGACCCGGCTCAAAAGACGGCCGTTTCAGATATCGAGGTCATTTACCAAGAAGTCGAGGGTGCATTCTATCACATGAAATACCCACTCGCTGACGGTTCGGGTCACATCGAGATCGCGACGACACGTCCCGAGACGATGCTCGGTGATACGGCGGTTGCCGTCAACCCGAAAGATGAGCGTTACACACACCTCATCGGCAAGACGATCATGCTTCCAGTCATGAACCGTGAAATCCCGATCGTTGCCGACGACTATGTCGACATGGAGTTCGGTACAGGTTGCGTGAAGATCACGCCAGCACACGACCCGAACGACTTTGAAATCGGAAACCGCCACGAGCTTCCACGCATCCTCGTCATGGATGAAGGCGGGAAGATGAACGAGAATGCTGGTAAGTACGAAGGGCTCGACCGCTTCGAATGCCGCAAGCAACTCGTCAAAGACCTTGAGGCGGACGGCACACTCGTGAAGATTGAGCCGCACACGCACTCGGTAGGTCATTCGGAACGTTCTGGCGCGGTCATCGAACCATATCTTTCGAAACAATGGTTTGTTGATATGGAGCCACTCTCGAAAGCAGCACTTGAAGCACAAGGGAACGACGATACGAAAGTCAACTTCGTCCCAGAGCGCTTCGAAGGCACATACCTCCGTTGGATGGAGAACATCCGCGACTGGTGTATCAGCCGCCAACTTTGGTGGGGCCACCGCATCCCGGCTTGGTACCATAACGAGACAGGTGAAGTATATGTAGGGAAAGAGGCGCCAGCGGACAGTGAGAACTGGACACAAGACGAAGACGTTCTTGACACATGGTTCTCGTCAGCACTCTGGCCGTTCTCAACGATGGGCTGGCCGGATACGGACGCACCGGACTTCAACCGTTACTTCCCGACGAGCGCGCTCGTCACGGGATACGACATCATCTTCTTCTGGGTATCGCGTATGATCTTCCAATCACTCGAGTTCACAGGGAAGCAACCGTTCAACGATGTCCTCATCCACGGTCTCATCCGTGACTCGGAAGGACGCAAGATGTCGAAATCTCTCGGTAACGGCGTTGACCCGATGGAAGTTATCGACCAATACGGAGCGGATTCACTCCGTTGGTTCCTCCTCACAGGTTCGACACCAGGGAACGACCTTCGTTTCTATTGGGAGAAGATCGAGTCGACATGGAACTTTGCGAACAAGATTTGGAACGCAAGTCGTTTCGCGCTCATGAACATGGATGGGCTCAAAGTCGAAGACATCGACCTCACGGGCGAGAAGACGCTTGCCGATAAGTGGATCTTGACACGCTTGAACGACACGATTGACCAAGTGACACGCCTCGTCGACAAGTACGAGTTCGGTGAAGCTGGTCGTTACTTGTACAACTTCATCTGGGAAGAGTTCTGTAACTGGTACATCGAGATGGCGAAACTCACGCTCTATGGTGAGGATGAAGCGGCGAAGCACACGACACGTTCGGTCCTCGCGCATACGCTCGATTCGATCATGCGTCTCATGCACCCGTTCATGCCGTTCCTCACAGAAGAAATTTGGCAACACTTGCCGCACGAAGGCGATTCAATCGTTCGTGCAAGCTACCCGACGCGTCGTGACGATCTTCATTTCGCAGACTCGGTTCCAACGTTTGAAGCTGTGATGAACGTCATCCGCTCGGTTCGTAACATCCGTGCCGAAGTGAACGCACCGATGTCGAAACCGATCCAGCTCTTCATCTCGACGAGTGATGATGCGACACAAGGTTACTTGAGCGCGAACGAAATGACGATCGGCAAGTTCACGAAT
This sequence comes from Exiguobacterium profundum, assembly GCF_001909285.1. Lineage (GTDB taxonomy): Bacteria > Bacillota > Bacilli > Exiguobacteriales > Exiguobacteriaceae > Exiguobacterium > Exiguobacterium profundum. The sequence goes on along the minus strand of NZ_MRSV01000001.1, from coordinate 2,401,928 downwards.
GCGACAGAGCTTGAGATCGGACGTGGTCTCACGGCTCCGGACAAGTCGATGTCCGCGATCATGACGGGAGCGGAGCTCTTCATCCCGCTCGCAGACCTCATCAACTTCGAAGAAGAAATCGCTCGTCTTGAAAAAGAAGTGGCGAAGTATGAGAAAGAAGTCGAGCGCGTGCAGAAGAAACTCGGAAACCAAGGCTTCATCGCCAAGGCGCCGGCTCACGTCATCGACGAAGAGAAAGCAAAAGAAAAAGACTACCTCGACAAGCGTGACGCGGTCCGCGCCCGTTTGGAAGAGTTGCGTAAGTAAGACTCACACCTTCTTTGGAGATTGATTCTCTGAAGAAGGTTTTTTTGTGTTTTGGTAGAATTTGGAGAGATGGGCGTAGAAAAGGGGATATGAGATGAAGCGAATCGGGGTAATATGTGTTCTTGTGTTGGGACTAGCGGGGTGTATGACACCAAAAGAGACGAAATCTATCGAAACAGTGGATGTGATGGATGTGGAAGAGATCGAGAAGGAGAGAGTGATTGATGAATCCCAATTTCCAGACGTAGAAGTGACGGGGACGACGATTGTTGAAGTGCCAGCAGGAACGAAACAGATTTCAGATGCCGTTGTGGCACAAACGACCCTTCAATATGAAGATGGGTCGACGAGACATTTATCGAAAGATCACATTTTAACGGAGACGATGGTCGGAGGAATTGGTTTAGTTGCGATGACCGTCCCTGACCGTGAGAACCCGTTTGGCGTATTCATTTACGATGTGAGAAATGAGTGGGCGCAGCGTGGAATGCAACGTTTCGGGATTCCAGAAACATCATCAGCGTTCGTTCACGGATTAGATCTTCCTAATAAAGAGATGGAGGCCATCAGTACGGATTATTCAGGTAGCGATTGGTCGGTGAAGCTTTGGACGTTATATGACGAGACACGCCTCATCAGTATCATTGTGACGGATTCTTTCACTGAAGTAGAAGGGGAGATGTCGGAACAGCCAGAACCGTATGTTTTGGAACAATCATATGGGAACGGTTTATACTATTTATCACAAGGAAGACTGATTATCGTGACAGGAAATATCTCAGAAGAAGAGTTATTGGTACTCACTGACTCGCTACCGGAACCTTCGTCCGTATCGTTTCCGTTTCATGATCCGGAGTAAAGATGAACACGCACACTTATAGAACCGATGAAAAGGAGGGGGCCTGTTGCTCAATCGAAAGGAAATGATTCTACGAATTCGTACTGCTGAAATGAATGATGTAGCTGCACTGTCAGAATTAATGGGAGAGTTGGGATACCCGACTACAGAAAAGCAGATGGCAATCCGTTTGATGAATATTCAACAAGATTCGAATTATCACACATTTGTAGCGGTGGAAAATCAAGAAATTGTAGGGATGATTGGTTTTTTTAGAGGAGTGTCTTATGAAGTAGATGCATCCTACATTCGAATCATTGCTCTTGTAGTGAAGGCATCTCATCAAAAAAATGGGGTCGGGGCTTCTTTAGTGAATCATGTTCAAGATTGGGCACATCAACATGGCATAATGAAAATAGCGGTCAATACAGGAAATCGACGAACGGGTTCACACGTATTCTACAAAAAGATGGGCTTTGATGGAACAGGGACAGGCTATTATAAGTCCATTTAGTAGGAAATAAAGAAAGCATTTTTCAAATTCAAATTGGAGCAGAAAAAACGATGGAAGGACGTCATATATTTTGCCAATCCATGAATTCGATACATGGCATCGAGAGTTAGATTTACCAGTCTACGTATCAAATCATCCTACATATACGAAGGTTCATGACGAATTGATCCAGGAATTGATGGAGGCGTGTTCGATTGTACGTACCTACTATCATTCATACAATCGCTTTCGGTTTGGATTGTGTTATCACGGCATAACCATTATCCCAAACGAATCTTTGCCACATCTTTATGAGATTGTCATAGAATCACAATCTTTCATTCATGCCGAGGAGTTGAATGACTTGGCAACCCTCATTCTCTCAGCTCAACGCGAAGGAAAGGATGTAGTTCATTTTGGTATATAAAGATATGGGGGGAGTATTGTGTCTTATTATCACGAATTTGGAATAATCGATTCCATTCATGGGGAAGAGCTTCATGTGCAGTATATGCCGGAAAGATACGGATGTGTTGTGGTGGATGGGGAAGAAGTGGAGCAATGGATTGAACAGTTAAGTGACATGCGCACATTCTTTCACTCATATCATTGTCCTGGCCATGGATTGGATGAGTGCGGCATTACATTGATTCCGCATGCATCTTTATCATTCCTTTTTGAAGTTGTGTTGAATAGAATGAACAATCAGGCAACTTCGGAATTGGGGCAGCTGATTATAAAAATTATCAAGGCGCGAGATGAAGGGAAAGATATGATTCATTTTGGTCTTTGAATTAAAATGTAATGTAAAACAATCCCTCGAACAGATTGAAGTGTTCGAGGGATTGTTTCATCACGTACCACAAAACGTTTGATACGGATACGTTCGTGGTGGACCTGCCGATATATATTCAGCCGGTTTGTCGTAGTTATATGGGTCACGCAAAATGGTGAGTAGTGACTCGGTCGGACCGAAGTCGCCTCGTTCTGCTGCTTGGATCGCTTTTTCAACATGATGATTTCGGGGAATGACGGCCGGGTTATATTGGCGCATGATTCGACTGACGTCCTCGTCCGGGAGACCTTGCTCACTCAAACGTTTCTGCCAAGCGTCAATCCACGCCTTCCCATCTTCCCGGGTTGAGAATGGGAGAGATTCACTCTCACCAAGCGTCAGCGAACGGAACGTATTCGTATAATCTGCCTCCGTCTCCATCATCAAGCGAAGCAGTTCATCCGTTAGCTCATCGTCACCATCTTTTCGGACGAATAGGCCAATCTTATGTGCGAGTCCGGTAAAGTACGCTTCTTTATACAACTCGGTATAACGGGTGAGTTGCTTGTTCGCGACATCAACCGCTTCTTCTTTCGTTTCGCCAAGGAGCGGCAGCAACGTCTCCGCCAGTCGGGCGAGGTTCCAAGACCCGATATATGGTTGATTCGCATAGGCGTAACGTCCATCTCGGTCGATCGAGCTGAAGACCGTCTCCGGATGATACGTGTCCATGAACGCGCATGGTCCGTAATCGAGACCTTCACCGCTGATGAACATATTGTCCGTATTCATCACCCCATGAATGAACCCGACGAGTTGCCAGTTGGCAATCAGTCTCGCCTGTCTTTCGACGACGCGTCCGAGGAACTGTTCATAGCGATTCGGTGCATCGATCAAGTCTGGGTCGTGTCGTTTGATTGCTACTTCAGTAAGAGCGATGACGTCATCGATGGAGCCGGCGCCTGCTGCGAATTGGAATGTTCCGACACGAAGATGACTTGAGGCGACCCGAGTCAGGATCGCTCCATGCTTCGGACCTTGACGCATGATGGCTTCCCCTGTCTGAACGACGGCGAGCGCCCGGTTCGTCGGAATGCCGAGGGCGTGCATCGCCTCGCTGATGATGAACTCGCGTACCATTGGCCCGAGTGCGGCTCGTCCGTCGCCCCCTCTAGAATACTCCGTCGGTCCGGATCCCTTCAGTTGCACATCGACACGCTTCCCGTTCGGAGTCACATGTTCCCCGAGCATGAGGGCGCGTCCGTCCCCGAGCATCGTCAAGTTGCCGAATTGGTGTCCAGCGTATGCTTGTGAGAAAGACGTCTCTGTTTGACGATTGCCGGCAAGTAAATCGATATCTTGTTTGAGACTTTGCGCATCAAGGCCGAGCGAAGCGGCTAATGCATCGTTAAACAAGACGAGTGTCGGATTGTCGACCGGATGGATGGGTCCGCGGTCGTAAAAGATGTCACGTAGTTCGAGGTACGTCGCCTCGAAGTTCCAGTCAGTTGTCATGGCGCATGCCTCCTTCTTCGCTTCGAGTATAGCACAGACTGTTTTCCATAACGGCTGTCGTGAATTTTGATAAGATGAAACAGAAGTGTAAACAGTAGGAGTGTGGAAGATGAAGACGAGACAAGATGTATTCGATTGGTTGAGTGGACAGCTTCGCTTCGGGATCAAACCGGGTCTTGAGCGGATGAGCTGGATGATTGAGCAATTAGGGTTAGAAGAACGCCGATCCATCCATGTGGCCGGGACGAACGGAAAAGGGTCGACCGTCGCGTTTTTACGGGCGATGGCGATGGAGAACGGCTTATCCGTCGGCACATTCACCTCCCCTTATATCATTCAGTTCGAGGAGCGGATCATGTTGAACGGGGAACCGATTCCTGAAGACGCGCTCGTCGACGTGGCGAACCGTGTCAAATCCTGTGCGGACGAGACGCCAGAGACGCTGACGGAGTTTGAGCTATTGACGATGATGGCATGGTGCTATTTTGATGACACACGTCCCGACTTGATCATTTGGGAAGTCGGTCTCGGGGGACGACTTGATTCGACCAATGTGTTGACGCATCCACTTGCGACCATTGTCACGTCAATTGGACATGACCATCAAGGCATTCTCGGCGATACGCTTGAAGAGATTGCACAAGAGAAATACGGCATCATGAAACGCAGCGTGCCGATGTTCCATAGTATCGAGAAGAAATCATTGATTGAGTTGTTGCATCAAAAAGGGGACGATGTAGGTTCTTCCATTCATGATGTTCGTCCACTCGTGAAGAAAATTGTGGACGGGGCAGACACAGTTGTGACGTATGAGAATATGCCATCTGTCGTGCTCGGATTGACAGGACATCATCAAGCGTATAACGGGGCGTGTGCCGTGGCGGTGGCGCGTCACCTCGGTTGGCGCGATGACGCCATCCAAAAAGGGCTCGAGCGAGCACAACATCCGGGGCGGTATGAGCTCGTCTGCAAACGACCGCGTATCATTTTAGACGGGGCACATAATCCGGAAGGCATCGAGGCCTTGGTTTTACAAGCCAAATATGAGACAGACGTGACAGTGTTGACGGCGATTTTAGAAGATAAAGACCGTGACAAGATGATTCATGCGCTTCAAGAAATTGGAGACGTTTACGAAACGACATTTGAGTTTCCGCGTGCTAGAACGAAAGCACAACTAGAGAAAGATGGAGCGCGCTTTGTCGAATGGAAAGCATGGCTACGGAAGTGGGTCGAGTCGCCGACAAGCGAGACGTTGATTGTGACCGGGTCTCTTTATTTCATCAGTGAAGTGAGACGTTTCCTAAGCTAAAACATTTACCTGATGTCAAAGAAATAGATGTATATTTTTTCAAGTGGGTGGGATAATTAGTAGTGAAGACTAAAAATAGGGAGGACTATTCATTGCGTAAACTCATGCAATACATAGCGGTTCTCGTATTAATCATATCCATTATTCCACAGAGAGTAGTTGCGGAGACCAATCAACCGATTTTAAACGTGTTGGTTCTTCGTGATGCTTTTACTGCTTCGAAAGTACTTTCAGTGACTGAATACAATAATGCGGTGAATTCGTATCGTGCTTCACTGAATGTAAATACTGCAAAAGTGAATGTGCAATTCATGACAATTAAACAATTTAACGCATCCCGTTTTCCGATGACAGGTGCATTCGATGCGGTCATGATTGGGAGCAGTCCTTTAACTGAGAAATATAAAAATGGGACGCTTGTCGTCAACTCGAAAAATCATGACACGACAAATCAATTGAACGATTTGACAGAATTGAAAGCTACGGAACTATTCAATACAGTTGTCCGTGTCGGCTTGCCGCTTCTGATGCATGAGGATGCTACGAACGGCGATACACAGTTAAAACGCTTGGCAGCCTATCAACGTGATTATGCGAACGTGAAAGTCTTTAATCGAAATGATCAACAGAATGTCGATCGTGAGATGGCGCAGCAGTTGAATCAACTCACCATTTCCCGTCCGAGATTTCAATCAACTGAAGTGAAGTACAACAATCAGTCGATTAGCAATCAGACGATTCAAGTAAAAGATGGTGTCCGTCATCCAATCAACTTTGCCTATACTTTATCGCAACCACCAACTCCTTCGGCATTCGTAGAATTGTATATCGATTACGACCATAACGATCGATTTGATGCGGATGAAAAAGTCATTGAGCAACAGGCAAAAGAATCGGGAACGCTCAATTTCACATTATCGCGTCCGACGTTTAGCGGACCGAAGAACTGGATGCTCGTCGTCAAGGATTCGTTGACAGGTCGAGCGGATTATCGTAAGGGGAGTATTCTTTACCTCGATGAAAAAGTGAAAGCGAACATCTTACAGCTCACTGCAGGAACCGGCACGAACGGAAGAATTTCAAGCTATTTATCTAATATGTTAGTAGACCCGTCTGGGAATTATGAATTCAATTTAACGGACGGTACAACGAGTCAGTTTGAGGGTGGTACTTATGATCAGGCATTACTCAATAACGACTACGATATGCTGATCTTTGGTTTCCAAGATTCGTACAACGTTTATGGAAGCATGAATGCTGCGGCCACTGCGAAAGTCAAACGTTTCAGTGAAACAGGACAAGGCGTCATGTTGACGCACGATACGATTTTCCGTACGAATAGTTCGTCATCGCCTACGTCCGAGTGGGAACGTCAATTTGTGAATGCCAATCCTTCACTGAATATCTCAGGGCAAAAAATGTACACGAACATGGGATTTGGTGCTCCTGAAACAACCAATAAGGCAGTCAAGGTACAGGATGGGATTTTCACTTCTTATCCGTATCGCCTCGACGATTCGATTAAAAATATCTCAAATACCCATAACCAATATTTCACACTCGATTTGAATGATCCGGATGTGACGCCTTGGTACAACCTGTATTCAACAGGTGGAAATCGTGTATATGGAGATGCAAACAATCATTACTATACGTATACAAAAAACAATTTCACCTACTCCGGTGCTGGGCACACAAACAAGTTTTCGGTAGAAGATGAGAAGAAAATCTTCATCAATACGATGTATCGCGCCTTTATCGGAGCAAATCATAAACCTTACAACGTGATTGAGTCCGTCAGTGATTCAAACCAGTCCTATACTTCTGCTGATTTAAAAGCCGGGTCTGTCGAAGTGACTGCGGGACAAGATGTCAAATTGATGTGGCGGCCGAGCGATTATGACTTCCAAGACTTGTTCCTCAATTCAACAATCACGTATAACGGGAAACAGGTCGCATTCGATAACTTACGCAACTACGAAGTTAAAGAGTTTACGATTCCGGCAGCGGATGTTGTCGCAGATTGGCCGATTGAAGTGAAAATCGAGACGTCCGATCAACGGAATGCGAAGGTGATCGATACGTTCACCATCAACGTCAAACGTGCGGAGAATGTTTCCGACTTGATTCAAGTGTCCCGTTCGATTGACCCGTCGACAATCAACTTGTACGAAACGGGAACGATTCACTATCAAGTTCAATATCCTGAACGTTTCGATCGATTGCCGAATCAGTTGGGCGATAAGTTTTTACGAGTGGATTCAACCTCTTTCTCAGAAAAACTGCCAAGTCAACTCGAAGTCGTGGCGATTCGTGACACGAACGGAAATGAATATCCTGTCACGAAGCCGAATGAAATCAAGTTACAGTTGAAGCCGGACTTGTACTATGAACGAAATGGGAACACGAACATTTTCCTCCCGAACGATAGTGGAGACCGGACCGTGAAGTTTGAAGTAGTCGTCCGAGCCATCGAGCCTTCTGCCTCACTCATCCAGTTGAAAAAAGCGGATAACCAATTAACGACGTTAATTGAGTATTCGAAGAAGCAAGATCACATTTTAGATAAACTCAACGACTGGGATAAGGAATTAGAGGTTCAATCATCGTTCCCAGACTTGCTGATCAATATCGGGGCGCCGTATGCGTATGAAGCGAAGATTCCTGACGTCACCTTACAAATTGGGGCACAGCAAATTGTGAGTCCGACCATCACGGATGCGAAAGGAAACACCTTTACGAACCCGAAATGGAGTAGCTTGAAGTGGGAAATCGTCGATGCGAGCGGTGTCGCGAGACTCGTCACGCAAGGGAACAATGCGATTGTGACCGGTTTGAAAACAGGAACTGCGAAGTTGCGATTGACAATCGATCCGGGCGATAAGAGACCCCTTGTCGTAGCGGAGTCGAAAGTCAATGTAATCAGTCCGCCTGAGCAACTTACTATTCAGTCGAAAGAGTTGTATGTCGGTCAAACGACTACGGTCACACCAAAAATCATGCCCGAAACGGCTCAATACAAGTCGGTTCGCTATGTCGTCGAATCTGGGGATAGTGTGAAGTTTGAACAAGTTGGCAACAACTTGAACATCATTGGACTGAAACCGGGTACGACTCAGTTTAAGGCGACTGTGGATGTCGGTGACCTCTTCGGTGGCTTGAATATCGCTACTCCGAGCACCGTCTTTACCATCCAAGTCAAGGCACCATCCTTGAGCCAAACGCCGAGCCAACTCGACCTTTGGGTATGGGATAGTTTGGATGAAGAAAAACGCGTGAACGAAGTCGCCTCGATTCAAGTGACCTCAACACCAACCGTATCCATTCCGTTTGAACGAATCGGGTCCATCCCATCTGCTTTGACGGTGACACAAAGTGCGACAGGATATGAATTACGTGCCAACCATGGTTACGGAAATAATGGTGTCGTGACTGACATTCCAATTCAGACGACATTCGATGACAATGCGTTACAAAACATTCGTTCGAACACGTCGGTTGTCCGTGTCAACGAATACCCGAACCAATTGATGTCAAAAGACATGACAATCAATATTGGTGAAGGGACGGCACCACGACTACCTCTCCTTGAGTACTGGCCTACGACTTCGACTTGGCGTGACTATCGCATGAAGATTGTATCCGGCGAAGAATATGTTCAAGTGAGTGGATCAGGAAAAGAGTTGATTCCAGTGAAACCTGGTGTGGCGAAAGTGGAAGTCTACACGACGCTTCCGGCTGGAAAACCGTTTGAAGCCGTGAAGGATACGTTTTATGTACGCATCATCCAAACGAATGCCTCGGGACAGGATGATGACCGTTATTAAGTGAATGGCAGAAAGTTGGCGAATGATGAATCGCAAGCGAATAATGATTGGCATCACCGGATTGATTCTCGTCATCGGATTGGGAGGGCTCCTGTACTGGAGTCAATCCCAACCCGAGCTCTCGCAGTTATCCGGTGACGATTTAGTAAAAGAAGTGAGTCAACGCTCTTCGGTGACAGAAGAAGAATTGACAGATTTACAGGCAAGGGAAGAATGGGAGGCCGTCCGACTTGTTTTAGAGGACCAAAAAGTTGTGCCGACAGCCGAGCAATTCGCCACAGCAGTGACGCTCGCACCTCTAGACGTGATTGAAGCATACTTCGAGCAAGGGATTGACCCGTTCGAGGAAGTGGAAGGGATTCCCGTTATCACACCATTGTTCAGTGCGAACGGCAGTCCGGATCAATGGAAGTTGGCGATGCGTTTTGTTGAAGACGATCGACTTCTCGGCATCGCGGTCGACTCGTTGAACCTTGATGCGGTCAAAGAACTCCTCGGACAAGGCTATATGATTCGAGATAACGAATCGGTGTTATTGCAGCCGGTCCGTCACAATCAGGTCGAGTTGACGCAACTGCTTCTTGAAAACGGCGCGCAATGGACAAAAGAGATGGAACAGACGGCCAAAGACTACAACTCGGATCTCATTTTAAAGATGGGGAACTAAAAAATCGGTTTCTTCTCAATCAGAGAGGAAGCCGATTTTTTGAATTCATTTCAATTGAACCGGATGACTGACGAAGAATTGAAGTTGATTCGTGACCGGTAATGTTTCAAGTTGATTGAACACGGAATCGTTATACGTCAGTTTTAATCGAGACTTTTCGGCCTCGTGAGCTGGAACTTGACGGTCGAAGTTCTCAGCTGGGCTTAAGCCGTTGCCCCCAGTAAATTCCCCTCTAAAGACGTTCACTTCGAGTGGTCCTTTACTGTACAGACCTCCGTTGACTTCGAGAATAGATCCGACCGCATACACATAGGTCGGTTCGTTCGAGTCACTATACATGAACGCCTGTAGCGTCGTCGGAGTGTCATCAAACTCGTTGATTCGGTTCAACAGAATCTTTCCTTTGGATAACAGGATGAGTGAGTTCCCTTTGTCTGCATCAATCGGAAGAATATTGGCTCGGTCGATGAACGTATCACCGAGCGTGTAGACTGTCGAACTGAAGGAGACGTTCCCTTTAATTGTCAAGTCACCACGTACGATCAGTGGCCGTGCAATCGTCAGCTTCTCGAGTGATTCAATGACGACGTCCCCGTCGAAAAGAAGCGGGGCATTCGACTCGGTGATGGATTCCGTGACATACATGGCGCGATCCGAAATGGCATCCGGTAATGTCACGATGGTCGGGTCGGTGAGTGCGTTGTAGGCATCCGCCCGTAAGTACGAAGTTGGGCGTTCGATAATCGATGTCCCATCTTCCGAAAGCACGCGCTCGAGTTCGAACACTTGATTGGTCGAGCGAATCAGGCTTTCTTCAAAGATTTTTGAATCGACGTCATTTGTGTATGCGAGCGGTGTGTCGAGTCGTCGATTTAAAAATTCGATGATTGAGTAGTCGTATTGGAATGGAGAAAAGCGACTCGGGGACACCCCGGCGTCCGCCTTCTCGCCAGCTTGTTCCGGACCTACCGTGAAGTAGTTCTCTTGCTGGCAACTCAAGCAATCGCTCAATTCGACTAAATCGATTCGGCCATTCAGGTGAAGACGACTGGAATCGACATTTTCAATCTGCTTCGCCACACCATTTAATTGGAAGTTCGCTTGACGCATGAAAGCGAGAGGACCACCTGAATAGATATTTCCTTGAATAGTCGGCATGCCGTTCACGTCCAACTGTTGGTCGGACCCGAGGACGTAGTATAAAAAGGACGGGAGAGCCGTCAAGTATAAGTCTTGCGTGTATTCAACGGTAAGCATCGGTTGTTCCGGATTCACTTGTCGCGATGCCGTGACGTTCACTTGGAGAATCGTCGTGAACGGCGCCGTCTGAATGGCGGTATCTGTAGCATCTTTCTTCAGCTCGATGGAATAGCGGACCTCACTATCCGTAGTCAATGCCGTGAACGGTTCGTCACTGACGATGAGCGACTGAACCTTGCTTTGGAATGCCGCTTCCGATTCCATATGAGTCGGGACTTCCGCTTCTCCGTGAAGCGGGAACTGGGTCCGAACCTCATCGGTGATGAGGCGAAGTGCGCTTTTCGCATCTTCATTCAGTTGAGTATCTTCCGTACGGATGACCGTCAATTTATTCGACGCCAAGTTGACTTGCATGGCGGCGAGCGAGAGGACGGCGAGAGCCGCCATCGTCACGAGAACAAGCACGAGAACATATCCGTCTTCACGTTTTCGCATCAGGATGCCTCCTTTCTTAGAATGGGATGGAGCTTTCAAATGTCGTAACAGAATCGGAATCGTTTGATTGAGTCAAATCCAACTCGATTTCGATGAGTCCACCGGTCATGTAAGTCGGGCGTCTCGGATCGAACACGGGATCTTTTAAATGGATGGTCATCCGTTCGACTGTGATTTGTGGATTAGAAGGCGTAAACGAATCCTCTGAGAGAACCAAGTCGGTCGGGACGTATCCCGCCTCCCGGTAAATCATTCCGGCTTCCGATATGTCTGGAGCGGACAATCGATAAAATTGAAACGAGCCGTCCACTTCCGTCACGGCGTCGAATTCGGTCCGGTTCACGTCAGAGAGCACGGAGGCAATCAAATAGTCGGCCTCGCTTCGAAGGTCACTCGTCTCGTTCGTCATTTGAAAACCGAGCGTTCCAGTGATAAAGGCCGTAATGATGACGCCACTTAAAATCGAAGCGACGACGACTGTGACGAGCAACTCGACGAGCGTGAAGCCGTCTTCACGTTTCTCCATCTCAGTCAGTTGTCGGGACAGCCGTTTCAGGGAACGGTTCGCGCAATGTCGCATTCGAAATGACTCCTTTCAAGGTGACGGGCGTTTGCAAACGGTCGGTCGTCACCGAAATTTCAACTTCAATTGTATGTCCGGGTGAAGTGGACAGCGATTGAATGGTTGCGATATACGTATCCCCATGGATTCGGGTATCTTCGCAGAAGTCGCACGTCGAGCTGATCCCGTCCCGATTCAACAATTGACGCAGTTCGAGCGGTTCATCAACGGACGCGGCCCTTCGATTTAAAGTATGTAACGTGTTTTGCGCGACTTGGTTCGCAATCGTTTGATTGAGGCTGTCGTGTGTCGTCTTCAAACTTTGGCTGAAAATCGAAAGTAAAGAAAATGAGACAATTGAAAGAACAACGATGGAGACGAGCACTTCGACGAGCGTGAAACCTTTTTCGGAATGCGACAAGACATTGACCTCCTATTCAAAAAAAGTAAAACAATCGGAAAATAACGTATGCAATACTGAATTAAATGTTATTTTTTGTACAATACATATTATACTAAAGTTATACGCTGAACGGATATATAGAATAGAAGTCGGATTAGACACGGGGGGATTTTACATGAAGCGGTATGGGATGCATCTTATCATTTTGATTGGACTCGTCGTACTCGTGACATTACCGACGATTGGACTCGTCAATTACTTAGATGCGTCTGCTGAGTCGAGTGCTACATATAAAAAAGATACGATGGTCGCAGGTGTCGACGTATCAGGGATGACGAAAGAAGAAGCGGACGTTCGTCTCGATAATGCGATTAAAGATTTTAATACGACACCCTTTTCAATCAATTTGATGGATGGGACGGTCATGGAGATTGGAAAAGAAGTCGTGACGTTCGATGTATCGAATACGTTAGACTCCATTAAAGATACAGGTGCCTATCCGCTGTTGACATCCGTAGATGAAACGAAAGTCGAGCCTTATCTCGAAGGTCAACCCGTCACGCTGACGATGATTGCCCCAGCGTTGATGGATGCCGCATCGATGTTGGAGTCATCTGTGACATTAGAGCAAGTCGCGGCAGAAAATGAAGTCGTCGCCTCGTTCACTGTGAGCCCGACACCGGCTATGCAGTCAGCCCTTGATCGAATGAACGGATTCGAGATGGCAGCGGGAGACATCTTTAGTCTCAAATCGTTCGGAGAAGATTACGAAGCGCTCACGACACTAGGGTCTTCATTCTATCGCTTATTTGCGGCGACACCGTTCGCCATTCTCGAACGTGTGCCTCACGAAACACTTCCTTCCGGGGTGGAGCTAGGCTATGACACGAAAGTAGATGAGCGCTCGAACTTTGCTGTTCAAAACCGAGAAGACACATCATATGCCATCCTCGTCTTGAATGAAGGGGGTTCTGTGACGGTTCAATTGCTCGGTCAACCTTTTGACGCCGCTTTCGAAGCGAGAGTTGAAGAAGTGAAGACGGTACCGCATCAAAAAGTCGTGCGCTTCTCATCTTCGCTCCCGTCAGGCAGTTCATCGGTCACCCAGTCAGGTCAAGATGGACAGTCAGGTAAGCTCTACCGGGTCACTGTGACTGAAGAAGGGGAGACGTTGGAATTACTCGGGTTTGATTTTTATGCACCGACACCGGAAATCGTGACGAAGAGTTCCGTTCCGCTTCCGCCACCGGATCCGGTCGAACCGGTCATCCCGACATTCCCGGATGAGGACGAGGAAGAAGACCCGTTCCCGAATGATTCGAACGACGACCCATTTGAGGCAGAACCGCCCGTATTAGAAGAACCTGCAGAAGAGGAGGCAGTGGGATGATCGGCTATTTGATTTTACTCGGCTTTTGGGTACTCGCCACATTGACACTGTTCGCTTTATCCGTTCCGATGACGAGAAAACGTGAAACGAAGCTTGTCATCAGCCTGTGGACTGCCCTTCTGTCTGGTGGCGTCTATTTGATGGTAGAAGAATCACTCGTTCAAACATGGTGGGCATGGGTGATTCTTATCGTTGCATTGATTGGAGGGGTGGCTGCAAGCGTCTTTGTCGAAGAACGGAACGACAAGACCGAGCAGGAGGAGGCTCCTCAAAGGATGGTGAAGTAACGTGAGACGAACGAAACGAAGATTAGGTGAGATGCTCATCGAGGCTGCGCTCATTACGACGAGTCAGCTCGATGAGGCGCTTGAACAGAAGCGTCCCGGAGAAAAACTAGGGGATGCTTTAATTCGACTAAACCATATTACCGAGACACAGTTGATTCAAATGATTCACGAACAGCTGCATGTGCCGATCATTGAGTTGTACTCCTACGACATCAATGTGACGGTCACGAAGCTCGTACCGAAAGCGTTGGCACAAAAGCACGATATCATGCCATTTGAATTGAACGGGAATACGCTTCATGTCGCGACGGCCGACCCACTCGATCTCATTGCCATTGATGACGTCCGTCTTCAGACCGGGATGAACATCGAGATCGGAATCGCCACGAGAGAGCAGATTCGAAAGACAATCAGTCGTTACTACGAGATGGACCACTCCCTCGTCGAAATTTTGAAAGAGGATGCTCCCGAAATCGAACGACAAGAAACAATTAGTCGAGACGATGCACCGATTATCCGCCTCGTGAACCAATTGTTCTTAAGCGCAATCGACCAACGTGCATCGGACATCCATTTCGATCCACATGAGAAGCAACTCCACGTCCGTTTTCGAATTGATGGGGACTTGCGTACCGAGACGGTCTATCCGAAAAAGATTCAGAGCGTCATGCTGACGCGTCTCAAAGTCATGAGTAACCTCGACATCACAGAAAGTCGTCTGCCACAAGATGGACGGATCAAGTACACGCTACGCAATCGCGCCTATGATTTCCGCGTCTCGACGCTCCCGACGATGTATGGAGAGAAAATCGTTATTCGGGTCCTCGACTCATCTCAAGGACTGACCGATTTGACGAAACTCGGATTTGGCGAACGAAACGAACAGGCGTACCGTGACATGCTGAAACGTCCGAATGGAATTATCTTGATCACCGGTCCGACCGGTTCAGGGAAATCCTCGACATTGTATGCTTCGTTAAAAGAACTGAATGATGAGACGAAAAACATCATTACGGTAGAAGACCCGGTCGAGTATCAACTTGACGGCATCAACCAGGTTCAAGTCAACTCGAAAGTCGGCTTGACGTTCGCGTCAGGGCTTCGTTCGATTTTACGTCAAGACCCGAACATCGTCATGGTCGGAGAGATTCGAGACACGGAGACAGCTGAGATTGCCATTCGTGCCTCGCTCACCGGTCACCTTGTGTTGTCAACGCTACATACGAATTCAGCAATCAGCTCCATCACCCGTCTCATCGATATGGGGGTTGAGCCGTTCCTCGTCGCCGCTTCGACGACGGGACTCGTGGCACAACGACTCGTTCGACGCGTCTGTCGTGACTGCGGTCAAGTCGAACCGGTATCGAAGAGTGAACGTAGCCTGTTCGACGCAGAGGGTGTACACATCGACCACATCGTTCGAGGAAAAGGATGCTCGTCATGCAACTTCACAGGGTACCGTGGGCGCCTCGCCATTCACGAAGTCATCCCGATTGATGAAGGCTTGCGCCGGATGATCATGAACCAGGCGACCGAGTCTGAGATGGTCGACTATGCCAAGTCACAAGGAGCGACATTCCTGCTTGAGGACGGATTAGAAAAAGTCGCCGCCGGTTTGACGACGACCGAGGAAATATTACGAACGGTCATTACGGAGAATGCTTATGATTAATCAATCGATCGAAACCATCTTGACGAATGCGGTCGAGAAACGTGCCTCGGATATTCATCTGACAGCCGGTTCTCCTCCGATCATTCGAGTAGACGGGAGTCTTATTACGATGGGCGAGGAGAAGGTGTTGCCGCACCATCTCGAAGGATATTTAAAAGAAATCATGACCGACGATATGCGCGAACGTCTCGAGCATGAACGAGATCTTGATTTCTCGTTCGGCGTCCCACGTGTCTCCCGTTTCCGGGTCAACGCCTATTATCAACGAGGCACGATTGCCATCGCGTTCCGGTCCATTTCCGGGGAAATCCCGACCTTGAACGAACTCAATCTGCCGACGGTACTGAAGCGTCTGATTGAGAAACCACATGGTCTCATCTTGGTCACGGGTCCGACGGGTTCAGGGAAATCGACGACGCTCGCGGCGATGATTCATGAAATCAATCGGACGCAGCGAAAACGAATCATCACACTAGAAGATCCGATCGAGTATTTACATTCCCACGACCAAAGTATTGTCGACCAACGGGAAATCGGCTCTGACGTCATGAAATTTGTGAGTGGTCTAAGGGCCGCCTTACGGCAAGACCCTGACGTCATTCTGCTCGGGGAGATGCGTGACTTGGAGACCATCTCGACGGCGATGACCGCTGCAGAGACGGGGCACCTCGTCATGGCAACGCTCCATACATCGAGTGCGATGTCGACGGTGAGTCGAATCATCGACGCGTTCCCAGCTGAGCAACAGGACCAAATCCGGACACAACTCGCGAACGTCTTACTCGGTGTCGTGAGTCAACGGTTATTTCCAAGGATTGATGTGCCGAAAGGACGCGTCGCCGCCATGGAAATCATGTTAGGGAATCCGGCTGTTGCCAACTTGATTCGAAATGAAAAAGAGTTCCAGTTGCCGACCGTCATCCAGACGAGTCGCCAGCACGGGATGCAGTCGATGGATGCTGCCATCGAACAACTTGTTCGGCAAGGGATCATCAATCCGAACGCCGTCCCGACAGAAGAGATGAGGTGATGAGTGATGGCGATATTTCAGTATGAAGGAAAGCTCCTGAACGGAAAGCGTAAGAAAGGTCGCGTCACGGCCGTCTCGCTTCGGGAAGCGAAAGAAAAGTTGCGTCAAGAATCTATTCTCGTAACGGACTTGGCCGAGCTCGAATCGACCGGACTGAACAAAGAGGTCAACTTGCTGCCAGAACGAGTCAAAATCGAACACTTGATCATGTACGTCCGTCAGTTCGCGACGCTCATCCGGGCGGGTGTCCCTATTGTTCGTGCGACTTCAATCTTACGGGTACAGACCGAGTCGAACGTATTGAAGAAAGCACTGAGTCAAGTCGAGGATGATTTGAAGGAAGGAATTGCCTATTCCGAGGCGATCAAAAACCATCCACGCGTCTTTTCGAACTTCTTTAGTTCGATGGCACTTGCCGGGGAGACGAGCGGGAACTTGGAGGAGGCGCTCGATCAAATCGGGCTCCAACTTCAAAAACAATATGATGTGAAGCGGAAGGTCATTTCTGCCCTCACGTATCCGTTGGTCGTCTCCATCGTCGCCATCGGCGTTGTCGCCTTTTTAATGGTGAACGTCGTCCCGACGTTTGCGAGCATCTTTGGTCAACTCGGCGGTGAGCTTCCGCTCATCACGCGCATTGTCGTCGCGGTCTCCGATTTCATCGCGGCCTTCTGGTGGTTGTTACTCGGACTCGCGATTCTTGGAGTTCTCACCTTCACCTGGATGTTGAAGCGGGACCGGGAACGGTTCGTCATCGATGGCTTGCTATTGAAGATGCCGATTTTCGGAACGATTGTGATGAAATCTCAGATTGCATTGCTAACGCGAAGTTTAGCGGTCCTTCTACAAGCGGCCGTCCCGATTTTGACGGCGATTGAAATCACCGAACGTATCGTATCGAACCGCGTCATCCGGAAAGGACTGACGGAGGCACGTGACATGATGGCGCAAGGGGTCCCGCTTCACGAGCCGCTCATGCGAAATGCGAACTTCCCGGCACTCATGACTCAGATGATCGCCGTCGGGGAAGAAAGCGGAGATTTGGATTCGATGTTGAACGAAGTCGCTGAGTTTTATGAGACGGAGGTCGAGACGACAACCGACCGCTTGAAGTCGATTATCGAGCCGCTTCTCATCGTCGTATTGGCAAGTGTCGTCGGAGTCATCGTCATCTCGATCGTCGTCCCGATGTTCCAAATCTATGGTGATATTCAGAATCAGTAAAGCAATATGCAAGCTTTTGAAAATATACCTTTTCAATACTATATTTAGAAGGTATAGTAAAATTGTTCTACTTCTATATTAGGTCTAAAGTAATTTATCTAGTTTACACACAGCACATTACGTAAAAGGGGAGAATGAATTATGGTAGAGAAGTTGAAAATGATTTGGCAAGATGCCAAACAGTTAAAAGATGAGCGTGGGCTCACACTTGTCGAGTTACTCGTCGTCGTCGTTATTTTAGGAATTATCGCAGCCATCGCAGTCGTTGCGATTGGTGGAATCATCGAGAACTCGAAGAAAGATGCAATGGTTGCCGATGCGAAGCAAATGGTCAGTGCGGCGAAGTTGTATGTTGCTTCGAATGAAGTCGGTAACGGAGCAGTGATTCGATTTGTCGGAGACGTAGGAACTAGTGAGCTCGACGCTAAAAATATGATTGATACAATGAAAGATCCGTTCGGTTCTAACTACAATAACGGGGTTGTATATGTCACAAAAGGGTCAGACAATAAGTATGCGTATAAAGTATGGCTTGATGGAGCTAAAGATATCGGAACTGCAGCTACGGATGCAGGCACGGTTGCAAGTAGTGGATTGAAGAAAGACTCAGTTAACTAATATTTGTTTATGCCGGCTGGCGCTGGGCACTCGCTCAGCCTAGCCGGTTTTCTATTTTTGGCATATACTGACAAAAGGAGGGTCCTTCCTTGATTGAATCGATTGGATTCCTATATAGCATCGTCCTCGGGGCGGTCATCACATCGTTCACCAACGTCGTCGGGCTCCGCGTGCCACGTCAGCAATCGATCGTAACGCCGCGGTCACAATGTCCGTCTTGCGGTCACGAATTGTCACCGTGGGAACTCATCCCGATTTTTGGCTATCTCGCCTTAAGAGGCAGATGTCATGGGTGTGGCGAGCGGATCGCGCCGACGTATCCGATCTTTGAATTACTTGGAGCCATTGGATATGGTTATAGCTTTTCACTCTACGGATTTAGTGTGACGACGCTTCTCGCGTTCGCTTTCTTGTCGACCTTACTCGCTTTGGCGATGTCTGATTTATCGACGATGCTCGTGCCGAATGTCATCTTGCAATTCACGGCACCGGTATTACTCCTCCTCACCTATCTGACAGGGGCATCTTGGTGGACGCCACTTGTAGGGGCGTTGCTCGGATTTTCGCTCCTAGCGACCGTCTTTTTCGTGTCAAAAGGGGGACTTGGGGCAGGGGACGTCAAATTGTTTACTATGATTGGTCTTGTGCTCGGTCCGCGTGACGTGCTAGTTGCCTTGTTTCTATCGAGTTTGATTGGGGCAATTGTCGGGATCGGGTTGATGATCACAAAAAAAATAGGGCGAAAGCAACCGATTCCGTTTGTCCCGTCGATTGCGCTCGGGACGATGTTGACGTTTTGGTTTAGTGAAAGTTTTTTTGATTGGTATTTTGAGTTGATGTAGGGGGAAACGATTATGAGTCGTGGGATAGAGAAAGGGACGGTCACGTATTTTTCGTTTGATGCGCTCAGCATCCACGGGGCCGTCATCAAACAAGGGGTGTTCAAGCGAAGCGCCTCGGTTCAGTTAGCAAAAGATGCGTATGGAGAAGGGAAGATTCTCGATGAGACGGCGTTCAGTCTCGTTTTCGATGAACTCTGTCGCAAGTTGAAAGTGCGACGCGGGATGACGTGTGCGGTGGCATTGGACGAGACCGAAGTGTTGTCACGGAAAGTCGAGATTCCTTCTTCGATTCCGAAGGACGAGATTCGTGGCTATCTCTTCATGGAAATCGGGAGTTCGATCATCTTGCCGTTCGATGACGTGTCGTTCGACTACGAAGTGTTAGGAGAAGACGGGGTCAAGACGGACGTTATGTTGCATGCCGTTTCGATTGAATTGACGAAGTCGCTCCGTGCGTACATGAAAAAGCGTGGTCTAGCGTTGAAGAAGATCACGCCACGTTCTGTCGCGGTCGCCAATGGGGTCATACGTTTATCGGAGATTGATCCGCTTCAATCGACATTACTCTGGCATATCACGCCGTTTTCACATCAATTGCTCGTCCTTGAGGAAGGGCAGATCCGTTTCATCCGCTCGATTGAACTGGACCTCCCGTACCAAGTCGGGACGAAAGATGGTGTCGTGACCTATACATATGATGGGACAGATGAGATGAAGGCTAATCAGTTGGATGACTGGTTGAACGAACTCGCTCGCTTCCTCGATTTCTATCGTTACTCGCTGCGGACGGATGGTCGGGCCATGGATGAGTTATACGTCTCTGGAACTGTTCCGGAAGTCGATGATCTCGTCCGTATGATTCAGGCTGAGTCCCTCGTCTCGGTGACGCGTGTCGAGCAACCGCTCGCCATCGCTCACGGGACACCTCTATCGCATCAAATGTTGCCACTCCTTGGGATGGCGACGCTTCAGCGCGATCGTGACACGAACTTCATCAATTCGACGGACGTGACACTCCGTTGGCCGATCGTGACAGGTCTCGTCGCCCTTCTTCTCGGAGGAGGGGCGGCCGGATACTTGTACTATGAGGTCGACCAACTAAAAGCAGAACAGACGCGAATCGAAGAAGAGTTACAGCTCGTTCAAATTTACCAAACCGAACAAGTGAATTCGAAAGCGCAACAAGTGCTCTCGCTCGACCAAACCGTGACGGCGTTGACCGACATGGAAAAGGATGCGGTCCCAGCACTGCGCGCGTTGACTGAGCAGTTGCCGCCTACTGGTTACGTCTTGACGTATAACTACGCGGATGGCTCCATCATGAGCGTCCGAACTCAATTCGAGACGTTAGAAGACTTGAACGCATTCCAGCGCTCGCTCATGACCGATGAGCGGTTCCTCGACGTCAAACTCCTCGGTGTGACGACGGAGTTGAAAGCGGATGTGGATGCAGAAGAAGAGGAAAACTCATTAGAAGAAGATCCGCTTCCACGCTATATCGGAGAGTTTACGTTCATGTTCCAAGACGTGGAAGACGAGTTGACAGAGGAAGAGGACACGGATGAGGAGGTGGTGAGTCAATGAAACGTTCGACAATCTACGCGTTATTTGCGATTTGCCTCCTTGCCGCAATCATCGCACCGGCTTACTTTGGCTATACGTATTACGTCAAACAAGGAGAGGTCGAAGCGCTTGAACGCGACCTCTCGCTCGAACAAACAAAACTGGAGTTATTGCGCCAAGAAGGAAAAGCCGTTGATGTAGCGGACTCTCAGACGCTTCAGACACGGGTTCCAACAGTTCCTGCCCTCGACACGGTCGTTGAGGCGTTGTCGCAGGCAAGTCTTCTTGCGGGTGTCAATGTGACAAGTATCGCATTTGCGGATGGCGTTGTGGCTGAGTCAGAAGTGCCGGAAACGGTCGAGCCGTTCAATCCGGCTGATGTGAGTGCGACGAATGAACCGGCTGAACCAACGGACGTTGCACCTGTCAACGCTTCTACGGTCCGTTCAACGGTCAACTTGCAAGCAGAGACGTATGAAGCGCTCGTCTCCTTCTTGGAGTCGATCGAGTCGATGAATCGGATTCACGTGTTACGGACGGTTCAATTTACCGGACCTGCCGAGACGGGACCGAATACGGTCGAAGAAGTGCAGTCGCTCGAGTTTACAGTCGAGCTTGATGCCTTCTATCGTCCGGACCTCGACCAACTCGTTCCAGACCGATACATTCCGGAACCGGCGTTTGAGCAAAAGGATATCCCGGTATACGACTATACGACACCATAAGTCGGCACGTCCCTTCGCAATTGAAGGGGCGTGTTTTTCGTCGCGGGTAATTGTGTTTAGGAGGCACGTTGCCTACAATCAACAGTGAAGACCGAAACGGGAAGGAACGCCGTTTTGGAAGAAGAGAAGGAGTCGATACAATGAATTCAACACAGAAGCGTGTCATTCTCGCCTCGATGTCACCGCGACGTACCGAGCTATTGACGAAAGCAGGAATCAAACATGAGGTCATCCCATCTACCTTGACGGAAGGGACGGACGGTCGGGAGACACCGAGTGATTACGTGGCTCGTCTGGCACGTGAGAAAGCGATGGACGTAGCAAGGCATCACCGTGATGCCATCGTCATCGGCGCGGACACGGTCGTCGTCTTAAACGGCATCATTTTAGAGAAACCGACAGACCGGGAGGATGCGAAACGGATGCTTGAACGATTATCCGGTTCGACCCATGAAGTGCTGACGGGTGTGAGCATCATCGGTAAGTCCCAAGATTTGTTCGTCACGACGACGCGTGTGACGTTCGCTGAGATTCCTGAAACCTGGCTAGCGGATTATTTGGATTCGACAGAGCCCTACGATAAGGCGGGTGCGTATGGGATCCAAGGATCGGGTGGTCTCTTCGTCGAAGGAATCGAAGGGGATTTTTATAATGTCGTTGGATTGCCGATCCATCCGCTCGTCAAGACGCTCGACCAGCATGGGGTGACGCCTCGCTTCCTGTGAACTTGAAAGTAGGTGAAGGAATGACCATGGTGCTTGACCGTAGTGTAGAGACCGCCATCGCCAGATTGCTTCAAATCGGAGGACGGGGACCGGACCCGATGGAGACGGCTCGTCGTATCTCGGACGTCTACCCGACGTTACGGGCGTTGTCGCAAGCGTCCGTACACGATTTGTGCAAAATCGAAGGGATGACGAAGAAGAAGGCAGAGCAACTCCTCGCCGCGTTCACAATTGGGATTCGATACGTCGAGGAACCGAAAGTAAGTATGCCGACGATTCGTTCACCGCAAGACGCCTATGAGTTGTTGCGAGATGAATTGAGACTGTTGAATCAGGAGCATTTCGTCTGTTTGTATTTGAATACGAAGAACCAACTGATTGCGCGGAAGACACTCTTCGTCGGAGGGCTCAACTCGTCAATCGTCCACCCGCGTGATGTGTTTCGTGAGGCGCTCAAGTTGTCGGCGGCATGCTTTATCGCTGTGCACAATCATCCGAGCGGGGACGCGACCCCGAGTCGGGAAGACATCGAGGTGTCTGAACGATTGGTCGAAGCAGGCAATATCGTCGGCATCGCTTGTCTCGACCACGTCATCATCGGGGAAGACCATTACGTCAGCATGAAGCAGCGGGGATATATGAATGGGTAAGGAGTAGAGAGCAGGCATCGTGATGTCTGCTTTTTTGTGTTTACGAGAGAACTGGTACCTCATTAAATTTTGGATATAGTTGGAAAATGATAAGTGGAGATGTAAAATTCGAAGAGAGCAGAAATGATTATGAATTACTTTGCGCACGGGAGGTGTCTAATTTGTCGCGTATTACGATATGGAATGTGATCGGATGGGGGTTTCTTCTTTTCTTAGCAGTCAGTAAATCCTTTTTTAGTGAGCAATTGTCTTTGATCACGACTGGTCTGGGCGGATTGATTTGTTTGATGTTGAGTTTGTGGATGATCTATTCCGGAGAAGAAGAATCATCACAACATCCGAATGAAAGGTCTGAATGAACAGCGCTATTTAAACTGTCATTTGGCTAAAGAGTAGATGATGAATCAAATTGAGAAGAGCAGTGTACGCATATGAATGTACTGTCGGAAAACGAATTAAAAGAAGCCCTTCAGATGATGAAAGATGGGGATTTGACGTATTACGAAAAAAACAAAGAAGCCATTCTCACCAGCATGGTTCAGCATATCGGGTCACCGGACGGCGAACTCCGTGATCGACTCATATACACGATGTTCTTTCGCCTCATCATCGAACAAAAAGACATCGATTTCGACAAGATGAGTGAACTCCTTGAGACGTCCTTGCATGCTCTTTTGTTTCATAGAATTGAGGAAACGCAGTCGGACGCTGTCTTCACGAGAGCTTTCACGACTCTATTGATGGCTTTGATTCTGCATCGAGACGTTGAAGAGGACTTTTTGACAGAAGACCAATTCCGGAAGGCAGCAGAAGGTTTGATTCGATATCTTCAGCTCGAGAGAGATACAAGAGGTTATGTGAATGGCAAGGGATGGGCCCATTCGATTGCCCACGCGGCAGATGCGGTGGACGAACTGATCGCAAATCCGAAACTGGATCCAGCGTCATTTCCGGAACTCTTCCACGTCATTATCAATCAAATCATGCGTTCTGAGGTATTGGCGCATGATGAAGACGAACGTCTCATCCATCTGCTCCTACGTTTACTCGAACGAGGGATGGATTCTGAAGTCATTCATCGCTATGTAGAGCAGCTTCCACATCACTTAGAAGGATGTAAGCAACATCTTGATGATGAGGAAAAATATTGGTACGTCGTCCATAATGTGAAAACATTCTTGAAGAGTCTATATGTCCGTTTAAACGAAGAACAGCGGCATGATCTGATCCAACAATCTATTCTCGTCACACTGAAAAAGTTGTGATGTGATCAATTAAAGTAGTTTTCTCTAATCGAATCAAGATGTTGATTAGAAAACAAATGAGGTGTTTTTATGGAAAAAATAATTTGGATACTGATGGTCGGATTATCGCTTTTTGTGAGTTACATACATCTAGAACCAACCATCTTCTCTATCGTTGTGTTCATCCTGTTTTTATTTGTGAGCACAGCGCTATTTATGCGGTTCGATCAGGACCACTGGCTCGACCGCGTCTCGCCGCTCGTCGGTGTCAGCGTAGGGGTTCTATCGCTCATCGCTTATCTCGGTATGATCGTGCTCTCTTTCAATGAACTCGATCAACTCGGCATCTGGACGGTACTCGTCCGCCTCCTACTCATGTACATCGGAATTTACATTTTCGTCGTGACGACATCGAGCTTTTTGGCAGGAGCGACCCGACTCAAGCCATCCCGCTTCTTTCGGCCGGTGTTGATTTTCTCGGTATTCTTTTACGGCGCGATGTTACTGCTTCCGCTCCAACCGGGATTGTAACCGTTCTCTCCTTAGGCAGACGCTCACTTGCGTCTGCTTTTTTGATTTGCCTTTTTGCCGAAAAGAAGGCAAACTAATAGACGGTGAGACAGGACTGAGATGCGGTTATTGTAAATAACCTGTAATCGAATGAACGTTTTCAAACATGATTTTTCCGTTATAATAAAAAATAGTGTAATGAAGAGAGGAGCAACACCTATGTTTCGTAGTTTTAACCGAGAGATCGGAATCGACCTTGGAACGGCTAACACGCTCGTTTATGTAAAGGGTCAAGGAATTGTTGTTCGTGAACCGTCCGTCGTGGCGTTCCGCACAGATACAGGTAGAATTGAGGCCGTTGGTAACCAGGCCAAAGATATGATTGGACGTACTCCGGGGAACGTCTCTGCACGTCGTCCGATGAAAGACGGCGTCATCGCTGACTTCGAAACGACAGCGACGATGATCAAATACTTCATGGAGCAAGCTCAAAAATCAAAAGGCGGTTTGTTCTCATCGAAGACGAACGTCATGATTTGTGTCCCAAGCGGTATCACGTCTGTTGAAAAACGTGCCGTGGAAGACGCTGCGAAACAAGCAGGCGCTCGTGAAGCATACACAATCGAAGAACCGTTCGCGGCAGCAATCGGTGCAGGCCTCCCAGTTTGGGAACCGACTGGCTCGATGGTCGTCGATATCGGTGGCGGTACGACCGAAGTCGCAGTGATCTCACTCGGCGGCATCGTGACAAGCCAATCGATTCGTGTCGGTGGTGACGAAATGGATGATGCCATTATTCGTTACATCAAGAACAAGTACAACCTCATGATCGGGGAGCGTACATCTGAGACGCTCAAAATGGAAGTCGGTTCGGCGCGCATTGATGCATCGAACGAAGCGGAGAAGATGGAAATCCGTGGTCGCGACCTCGTAACAGGACTTCCAAAACAAATCGAAGTCACGTCTGCAGAAGTGTGTGAAGCTCTTTCTGATACAGTCGAAGCGATTTTAGCAGGGGTCAAGCAAACGCTTGAGCAAACTCCTCCAGAACTTGCGGCTGACGTTATGGACCGCGGAATCGTCTTGACTGGCGGCGGCGCCCTCCTCAAAAACTTGGACGACGTGATCTCAGACGAGACACACATCCCGACACTCGTTGCGGATGAGCCACTCGACTGCGTAGCGGTCGGGACTGGAAAATCTCTTGAAATGATGGACGTCCTCCGTTCGAAATCAGGCATCTCGTCACGTCGATGAGAGGTGAGACACGATGAGCCGATTCGTACGTAATAAAAAGCTCATCATCACGCTAATTGTACTGATCTTGTTTTTCGTCATTTTAGGTGTTTCGATTCGAGGACGATCGGAATCAGCCTGGTACCAAGATGTCACGCGTGATGTGGTCGGCACGTTCCAGCGAGTGTTCGCGGTACCAATCGGGTGGATGGACTCAACGGTCTCGTCCATCTCAGATGTCCGCGATATCTACGAAGAGAACCGCCAGCTGAAAGAACATTTGGCGAAGTACGCCGAGGTATCGGTTGAAGCGGATGATTTGCGCCGTGAGAATGAGGAGCTTCGAAAGATGGTCGAAGCAAGAGACGAGTCGTTACGTGACTTCGACCTCATTCCGGCGGAGGTCATCGGTCGGACACCGAACGATTGGCAACGCTACGTCACCATCAACGTCGGTTCAGAACGCGGCGTTGAAAAGGGCATGGCCGTGACCGCAGCGAGCGGGATGGTCGGTCGTGTCATTCAGACGAGTGCCTATACGTCGCAAGTTCAACTGCTCAGCGACAACAACCGGACGAACAACGTCTCGGCAGTGGTCAAAGATGCGGACGGCAAACCGACGTATGGGACGGTTGACGGATTCGACACGGAGACGAATGAATTGTTCTTCACGAAAGTATCGAATAGCGTCAAGCTGAAAGAAGGAGAAATCGTATCGACGTCCGGACTCGGTGGACGTTATCCGGCTGGACTCGTCATCGGTACGATCGAATCGATCGAGACGGATGAATATGGCGTCTCACAAGTCGCCCGGATTAAACCGGAGGCCGACTTCAATGAGTTCTCACAAATGTACGTGATTGATCGGACACTAGACGAACCGTTTTTAACGGGTCCCGAGGAAGGAGGAGCAGCGGGTGAGTAACATGAAAGTGTTCATCGCCCTGTTCCTCCTTTTTCTTATTGAAGGAACATGGGCATCGATTTTTTCTTGGCACTACGCCACGCCGTTTCTTTTGTTGACGTTGATCGGGTTGATGTTTGTCAGTCTGTACGGTCGATGGGAGACGGCACTCGGGTTTGGGCTTGTATTCGGACTGCTGTATGATATCGTCTACACCGACCTGATTGGAATCTATGTATTTACTTTTTCACTCATTCCTCTCTTAGCCAGCTTCGTGTTAAAATATATAGGTGAGAACTTCTTCTCCGTCACCATTACGTTCACGTTTATGATTCTCGTTTTCACCTTTGCGATTTACGGGATCATGGCGGCGATTGGTGGGACGTTGATGACGATTCAAACACTATTGGTTGAACAGATTCCAGGGACGATGCTCGTCAATGCCATCGCCATCGTGATTCTTTATTATCCGATGACGCGTTATGTGACGACACGCCCTGTTGCGAAAAGAGGGTAGCCATGATGGAGCGTAAACGACACATTACGATTAAAGGACATCGCAACGGCATTGCCATTCACTTCAATCCGAAGAGTGGCATCGACGAGGTGCTTACGGACTTAGAAGCGACATTACAAGAAATGGAGCCGCCGTCCGGAAAGATTGCCCTGAAGTTGCACGCGGGTACTCGTTATATTGACGAGGAGCTGTCACGTCAAATTCGTGAGGTCGTCGCTCGTCATGGCGTTTTTTATATTGAAGACTTGTCGAGCGATGTCATGTTGACAGAAGAAGCGAAAGCGACGTACGGCAGAAAGACATTCCACTATCACAGCGGGACGATTCGGAGTGGGCAAGTGTTGACGTTTGACGGTTCGGTGCTCGTGATCGGGGATATCAATCCCGGGTCAGAGGTCCGGGCGACAGGAAGTATTTATTGTTTAGGGACGATACGAGGAAATGTGCGCGCCGGTGTCGAAGGATGGGAAGAAGCGGTCATTACCGCGAGCCTGCTCCATCCGAAGTTTTTAGCAATCGGTGAACATGTACTCACAGCCGATGACGAGGAAGAACTTCCTGAGATTGAGATGGGTTGTGCGTATCAGACGAGTGATGGGATTGAGATGACACGTCTCCGCCACGTCATGACAGGTCTGAAAGACGCATATGCAATGGAATTACAGAGAGGGTGAGTGGAATGGAGCAAGTAGTGGAGCCTGTACATACAGAAAAAGAAGTTAAAAACGGCAGAGCCATCGTCGTGACATCAGGAAAAGGGGGCGTCGGCAAGACAACGACGACCGCCAACATCGGGACGGGGCTCGCCTTGTCTGGACACTCGGTCTGTCTCGTCGATACAGATATCGGGTTGCGTAACCTCGATATCATTCTCGGTCTCGACAACCGGAGCATTTATAACCTTGTCGATGTCATCATGGGTCAATGTAAGTTGAATCAGGCGCTCGTCCGCGATAAACGCTTCGAGGAGATGTATTTACTCCCGGCCGCACAGTCGAAAGACAAGACGTCAGTGAATCCTGAACAAGTGAAGGAAATCGTTGACCAGTTGAAGACGGAATATGATTTCGTCTTGATTGACTGTCCTGCTGGAATCGAGCAAGGGTTCATGAACGCGATTGCCGGTGCGGATGAGGCGATCGTCGTCACGACACCTGAAAAGGCGGCGGTTCAAGATGCAGACCGAATCATCGGGATGCTCGAACAAGCGGAACATATCGATGCGCCTAAACTGATTGTCAACCGAGTCAAGAATCATCTCGTCGAATCGGGCGACATGCTCGACATCGATGACATCATGCGCATCCTGTCGATCGACTTACTCGGTGTCGTCATCGACGATGAGGAAGTCATCGCAGCCGCGAACCGCGGTGTCCCGGTCACGATGAATCCGGATAACTATGCCGGGCAGGCGTACCGGAACATCACGCGCCGTATTCTTGGCGAATCGGTCCCGCTCATGTCGATTCAGACGGAGACGGCACCGGTCGGCTTCTGGGCACGACTCATGATGAAATTTGGAATGAAAAAAGCGTAAAGGCAACGGAAGTTGCCTTTTTCTGTCGAAAGGAGTGATGCAGATGAAGCTAATCTACGAACGAACACCTTCCATCGAACGGGCGATGCTCGTGGACGGCGAACGATTACTCGAAGTCGAGGAACGGTTTGTCGACCAACTGTCTGTCGGGACCATCGTCGAAGCCGCAATTGAAAGGATCCACCCGTCACTCGGGGCAGCCTTTTTGACGGATGGGGAGACGACATACTTTCTCCCGATCGCAGAGACGCTCCGTGCGCTCGCCTCGTATCCGGAAGTGCCCGCCATCGGGCAAGCGGCAGTCGTCGGAGAAAAGCGACTCGTCCAAGTGACAAAAGAAGGAATCAACGGCAAGCATCATAAAGTGACAGAGAACATTCGATTCGGTGGGCGATATCTTGTGTATTTCCCATTTGGACGTCGTCAACTGTTCAGCCGGAAACTCGACCTCGTCACGCAGGACCGCCTCTCAAAGGCGCTCGACTTAACGGAAGAGGAAGGGGTCTTATTTCGGACGGAAGCCGGACGAGTGGCCCAGGAAGCGTTACAGGAAGAACTGAATCGATTGCGTAACCGTTCGACCATAGTGATCGAGCAACGGTTCGGGCAAGACGAGCTACTATGCGAACAATTCGTGAGACGTCATGCAGTCGAGTCCGTGCTGTTGAATGACAAAGAAGGGCAAACGCGACTCGAACGATTGGATGTCCCGGTGAAACGTCATATCGGAAAAGGGCGGATGCCTGAAGCGAAACGTCTCGATGGAGCCATCGAGAAACTGGAGAGTCGTGCCGTCTGGTTGGATGGTGGGGCGTTCGTCTTGATCGAACAAGTCGAGACGATGACCGTCATCGACGTGAATAGTGGCAAAAATGTCGCCGTCAAAGACAAGGGGCGTGCGGCCGATACCATCAATGAAGCCGCGCTCTATTCGATCATGGAGCAGTTGCGTCTGCGAAATATCGGCGGCATGGTCATCATCGATTTCTTACGTGGTTCAAAGGAAGGGCAGACCCGTCTCCTTAAAAAGATGAAAGAACTCGGGGCGCGTGACCCACGACGTGTCGAAGTGTACGGCTTCACACGGATGGGGCTGTTCGAGCTGTCACGGGAACGGACCGGGCGCTCGATTCAAGACCGGATGTTTCATGCCGGCAAGCCTTCAAAATTGGCCATCTTCTCACAGTTTGAACGGTCGCTCCTTGATTTGAATGATCAATACGAAGCGGTCGTGCTCTCACTCCCTAATAAGTGGCATGACGCTTCTTGGCACGGATTTGACATTGAGGTGCACCTCGTCGAAGGGGAGCCGGAGTTCGTCTTTTATGGGACGTCCGAAGAATGTCAGAATTTCTTATCTCGTCGTTGACAATGATTAATTGAGAATGGTATTATCTATAACGTTAGTTCGTTTGGAAGCACCCAAATGGCTACAACCGCACAGAACGGGTTTTTAAAGGTTTTTGCCCTGCCCAGGATGGCGAGTCTGAGTTTAACAAGGAGGTGCACGTATATGTACGCAATCATCAAAACTGGTGGTAAGCAAATCAAAGTTGAAGCAGGTCAAGAGATCTACATCGAAAAACTCGATGCTGATGTCGAAGGTACTGTAGAATTCGGTGAGGTTCTTTTCGTTGGTGGTGACGATGTTAAAGTCGGCGCTCCACTCGTAGAAGGCGCTAAAGTTGTCGGTACTGTGGTAAAACACGGTCGCGCTAAGAAGATCACTGTCTTCAAAATGAAAGCTAAGAAAAACTACCGTCGTAAGCAAGGTCACCGTCAGCCTTACACGAAAGTTCGCATCGAGAAAATCGAAGCGTAAGTTATGATTCGGGTCAAGGTAAGACGAGACGAGGCGAAGTCGATTCGCTCCGTCGAAGTGACTGGTCATGCCAATTTTGCAGAACCTGGTTCTGACTTGGTGTGCGCCGGTGTTTCAGCCATCATCTTTGGTGCCTATAACGCCGTCGAAACGCTTGCGGGTCAATCGCTTCTTGTAGAAATGGCAGATCAAACAGAGGGTGGTTACTTTTATGTCGAGACGTATCCTGACTTATCACCGCAGGATATGGAACGCACCCAACTGTTATTAGAAGGGATGCTCGTGCAGTTAGACACGATCGCCCAAAGCTACGGTGAATATATCCAAATTGAACAATAGGAGGTGGACCTCATGTTACAATTGAACCTTCAGTTCTTCGCTTCGAAAAAGGGAGTTGGTTCGACTAAAAACGGTCGTGACTCAATTTCGAAACGTCTCGGTGCAAAACGCGCTGACGGACAAACAGTTTCAGCTGGATCAATCCTTTACCGCCAACGCGGTACAAAGATTCACCCAGGTGAAAACGTTGGCCGTGGTGGCGACGACACTTTGTTTGCGAAAGTTGACGGCGTAGTACGCTATGAGCGTCTTGGTCGCGACAAGAAACAAGTGAGCGTTTACCCAGTCGCGTAAGTTGAACGACGCAGAAGACTCTAGCCACTTATTTGGTTAGAGTCTTTTTTTCTAGGAGAGGATCAAATGGATTCAGAACAGACACTCGAGCTCTTATCGACCGTCCGTCACGAATGGATGAATCGGCTTCAATTGATCTCGCTCTATGTGGCTCTCGATCCGACTAAGCTCGAGGAACTTTACGAACGCTATCGGAAACAGGCCGATGAAGAGAGTGCGCTCGTTCGTTTGAACGTGCCACAGACGAGCCTAGTCGTGATTCAAGCGAATTGGGAGGGACGGATGACGTATACGATTTCAACCGACCAACTCGCCATCGATGACGCGCGAGTGGCAGAGATGCTTGTCCGCTTGTTAGACAACACGGATGGGCCGATTCATGTGACGTTCACGGACGGACTGATGGTTCGCGTCACGGGCGCTGTCCCGGACGATGTGAAGGCATCAGCCGATGTGTACGAACAGAACGTAGATACCACTACGTTTCACATAAAGGAGGGGAAATAAATGTTTGTCGATCAGGTTAATATTTTTGTAAAAGCTGGAGACGGCGGAAAAGGGATGGTCGCTTTCCGTCGCGAGAAATACGTTCCAGACGGTGGTCCTGCAGGTGGTGACGGTGGTCACGGTGGGGACGTCATCTTTGAAGTAGAGGAAGGATTGCGGACGCTCGTTGATTTCCGCTATTCGAAGAAGTTTATCGCCCACGATGGCGAAAAAGGGATGTCAAAAGGGATGCACGGACGTAAAGCGAAACCGCTCATCGTCAAAGTCCCGCCTGGCACGATTGTGTTCGATGCCGAGACGGATACCGTCATCGCAGACTTGACCGAGCACGGCCAACAAGCGACGATCGCCAAAGGCGGTCGTGGTGGTCGCGGGAACTGTCGTTTTGCGACGCCTGCCAACCCGGCTCCGGAAATCGCGGAGAACGGGGAACCAGGTCAAGAACGTGAGTTGCGTCTCGAGTTGAAACTCCTCGCAGACGTCGGTCTCGTCGGATTCCCGTCTGTCGGGAAGTCAACGCTTCTCTCTGTCGTCTCGTCGGCACGCCCGAAAATCGGTGCGTACCACTTCACGACGATCACACCGAACCTCGGTGTCGTCAAGACAGCGGACGACCGTAGTTTCGTCATGGCCGACCTTCCAGGTCTCATCGAAGGGGCGAGCCAAGGCGTCGGTCTCGGTCACCAGTTCCTTCGCCATATCGAACGGACGAAAGTTATCGTTCACATGATCGATATGAGTGGTATGGAAGGGCGCGACCCGTTCGAAGACTACACGACGATCAACCGTGAGCTCGAGTCGTACAACTTACGTCTCCTCGAGCGTCCACAAGTCGTCGTGGCTAACAAAATGGATATGCCGGACGCAGCGGAACATCTTGAAGAGTTCAAGAAGAAGGTAGGGGACGATGTCAAAGTCTTCCCGATCTCAGCACTCGCTCAAGACGGTCTTCGCAACTTGTTGATTGAAGTGGCGAACTTTGTCGATACGACACCAGAATTCCCACTCGATGAGCTCGAAGAGAAGACAGCGACGCCTCGTGTCGTGTATCGTTATGAGAAGGAAGAGAAAGGCTATCAAATCCACATCGATGAATACGATCGCTTCGTGATCACGGGACCTCGTATCGAGAAGCTCTTCAAGATGACGAACTTTGACCATGATGAGTCGATTAAACGATTTGCTCGTCAAATGCGTCAAATGGGCGTCGATGACGATCTTCGTAAGTTGGGTGCCGAGGACGGTAGTGTCGTGGCAATCCTCGACTTCGAATTCGAGTTTGTGGAATAAAAAAATTATTTGTTAAGAAGAAACGGAGTGTGAAGCTAACGTGGACCCTGTGCCCTCGTCAAGTTTAATTCTATATGTAGTTCTCGTCATGTTGTCAGCGTTTTTCTCATCGGCAGAAACGGCGCTCTCGAGTGTGAACCGGGTCCGGATGATTCGGATGGCGGAAGATGGTGATAAAGCCGCAAAACGTGTCCTCAGTCTCGTCGACCGTTTTGATGATACCCTCTCGACGATTCTCGTCGGGAACAACATCGTCAACATCGGTTCGGCGACGGTGTCGACCGCCATCGCCACATCTATTTTCAGTGGGGGAACCGGTCTTCTCGTGTCAACGTTCGCGACGACGGTCATCATCTTGATTTTCGGTGAGATTTTACCGAAATCGCTCGCGAAAGAGTTTGCGGAGAAGTATTCGCTTCTCATCAGTGGAATCCTTGTGTTCCTCGTCAAAGTCCTCAAACCGGTGACGATGATTTTCACCGGCTTGAAGAAGTTGACGCTGCGGATGATCGGGATGAAAGACAAGGAGCCATCCGTCACCGAAGAAGAGTTGAAAGTGCTCGTCGATATGGGAGAAGAGGAAGGTGTGCTCGGAGAGACGGAAGCAGAGCTCGTCCATAGCGCCTTTGCCTTCAACGATATTACGGTCGATGATGTGCTGACGCCACGAATCGATATTCTGGCCGTCGACATCGACGATTCGCTCGATGAAATCAAAGACACGATTTTCAGTGGTGGACATTCGCGTTTACCGGTCTACAAAGACTCGATTGACAACGTCATCGGTGTCTTGTCGGAACGTGACTTCTTGCGTTCGATGATGAAGGATGAAGTGACGGATGTCCGTTCGCTCATCCGACCGCTCACGTACGTGTCACCGCAGACGAAATTGATTGAACTACTTCCGATTCTCCAGCAAAAACAATCTCACATGGCTGTCGTCCTCGATGAATTTGGGGGCACGGCGGGTCTCATCACGTTAGAAGACATGCTTGAAGAACTCGTCGGCGACATCTGGGATGAGCACGACGAATCCGTCGTCTATCTCAGACGTCTCCGTGAAGGGGTCTATGAGTGTATGGCTGACATGAACGTTGATGAATTCGCGGAAGAGATGGGGATTGCAGAACCAGACGTCGATTCCAACACGATGGGCGGTTGGTTCGTTGAATTGCTCGGTGACATCCCGGAGAAAGGTGCACAAGTCACGTATCAAGACATGACGTTCACCGTTCTCCATGTGGAGAAACGCCGTGTCCGGAAACTGTTAGTGGAGACTGGACAATCTCAACAAGAAGACATGCAAGAAGCATAAAGAAAAGGGATGATTCGCACATAGCGGATCATCCCTTTTTGCGTCATACGGATTGGCGTTCAATGCGCTCAATCAGTTCATATGGTCGTACTTTATAAATGGCGTAAGGCATATAGGTCGGGTCCATGGCATCGAGGAAGCGCATCTGGAAATGCTCTCGTTTGATGTAGTCGCCGACGTTGCTTGCGTCAACTTTATAGAATCCAACTTCCTGTGTCTCGCCAGCCTGCGGTTTGAGGTCACCTGATACATAAGTGGCGCGGAAGGTGACACAGAGGACGCGGGACGACACGTTTTGATAAATCCCGGTGATCCCTTCTACTTTGATTTCCGCACCGGTCTCTTCGCGTACTTCACGATGGATGGCATCCACGATGGACTCATGTTCTTCCACTTGTCCGCCAGGCATTTCAAACGAATCGTTCCGATGCATATTTTTGACGAGGAGAACTTCACCTGCTTCGTTCGTAATGTACGCCGTCACAGAAACGATGGTGCGGGGTGGCGTATAGTGACCGGTCGGCATCATGAATTCTTCACTCGACTTGATATACAAATCTTTGCCTAGTCGGGCCCGCTTCTTCATCGCTTCCCGTCGTAAGGCGCTGCCCCGATAGTCCCGTTCGACTTGCTCATAATGTTCACGGTCCCGGTATTCCCATAATGCCATGACCTCGGACTTGTCTTCGGTCACCCAGCGTCCGACGAGGCGGGCGCCATGCGACGCCTGGATCGGATAAATGTATGTATGGAAAAAGTCGGTGAATTCTTGCAGGCGTTCAGGTCGAATCGTATACGTTTTACGACGATGGAACATGATGATTCCTCCTTTTTCGTTGTGCGGTGTCCTATATATATGACCGCGATTCGCTTACATGGTTCTTATTCGACAGATATTAGCGTTTCCCTTTCCAACAAAAAAGAATCAGCTTCAGTTAAGCTGATTCTTTCACACGTTTTGGTTGCTGACGAACATGTCGAACGACGAGGATAATCCCGACAGCAAGAGCCAAGAAGGGGATGACATCGTCCATGAAGTGACCGATCATGCGCCAGTTGCTACCAAGCATCATCCCGACATGGATGAAGATGAATGACCAGACGGCGAAAATCAAGGTCGTCACCGACAAAAACTTACGGAACGATAGACGCATCACCCCGGCGCTCACGGCGAATAATTGACGCCAAAACAGGCTGAGACAGACGATCCATGCACCGTATTTCTCAAACCAGCGCTCGGCCCGGAGTTGCTTGTCTTGCCGAATTCGAAAATACCGATACAGTTTGAGCGCGACGGGACGCCCACCATATCGACCGATCCAGTACAGACCGATTTGGCTGAGCGTGAAGGAGACCCACGCCAGTAGGAACGTCAGGAAGAAGGGCGCGTCATGCGAGTCGACGAGGAAGCCTCCGTATGCGAGAACGAGTTCGTTCGGGATGAATTGAACCAAGATACCGATGGGAATGCTGAAGACCCCACAGACGGCGAGTAGATGCTCGAGGACGTTCAAAACGTAGCCCTCCTTTCAAATGATTTCAGGAAAGATGTTCCATCCATCAGTATAACGGACATGACTGAAAAGAAAAAGAAGAGATGTCACATATTCGTGACGTCTCTTCAATCTAATTCGGATACGAGAATCCCGAGGCGGTCCAATTCTTTTACCGCAGCATCGATTGCCTCTTTATGGTCTGATTCGAGCGTATGGATATGGAAGCCACCCGTCAACTGGGAGAGCGGGGAAGCCCCATGCGTCTTCACTCGTTCGAGGAAGGCGCGGACGTCGCGGCGACTCTTCACCATGAGTTGTCCCGTGATAGACCCGTATACAGGATGGTCGATGATGACGTCTTTGATGGTGACCCCTTCATCGACGATGGCGTTCATCTCTGTCTCCATCTCTTCTGCCGTATGACGACAGGCTACCTTTTTCGAATAGGTGGAGGGGGTGAGGTCTCCATGCAAGTAGACATACCCACGAGCGGTCGCGACGATTTGATGGCCTTTCGCTTTTAGCAACGATAGGTCTTGGACGATGACCTGACGACTGACGGATACATGTCTTGCCAGTTCAGATCCTGTGATTGGCTCATTGCTCGATTCAATCAATTGTAATAGTGTGCGACGGCGTTCTTCACCGGCTAAACGTTTGTTCATGATGTTCGACTCTCCTTGCTAAAATGACGATGGCATCGGCGA
Source organism: Exiguobacterium profundum (assembly GCF_001909285.1). Taxonomy (GTDB): domain Bacteria; phylum Bacillota; class Bacilli; order Exiguobacteriales; family Exiguobacteriaceae; genus Exiguobacterium; species Exiguobacterium profundum. Next base: position 2,365,091 of record NZ_MRSV01000001.1, on the reverse strand, counting down.
GGGCCGATGTGTCTTCGGCGGTCGTTTGCGCGCCGAAGGAAATGCGGACGAGTCCATGACAGGCGCTCGTCTCATATCCGAGTGCTTCGAGCATGCGATTTGGTCCATTTTGACCTGCTCGACATGCCGACCCAGCCGATACTTGGAACCCGAGATCGTCGAGCTCGGTCATCCACCATTGTCCGTCGCGTTGATGGGAGACGAAGGAGAAAATGGCGGGACTTTGTTCATCAAACTCGAGCCAATGGACATGCGCTGACGTCTTCTCTTTCAAGATAGCACGAAACGCCATGAAATTTCTCTGAAAACGTGTCAATTGTTCCTGACGTTCTCCGAGTGCTTTTGCAAAGGCACTGATTCCAGGAACGTCAATCGTTCCGGGACGAATCCCGTATTGATGATGCCCCGGATAGTATGGGGGAGGAATCAAACGTTCCATGTAGAGGGCGCCGACTCCTTTCGGTCCACCTACTTTGTGGGCACTGAACGAATAGGCATCGATGCCTTCGACAGAAATCGGGATTTTACCAAGTGCCTGGATCCCGTCCACATGGAAGAGGATTTTCTTATATTTCAAGACGCATTGGATGTGGTGGAGCGGTAACACCCAGCCTGTGTCGGAATTGACATGCTGGAGCGTGACGAGCCCGATGTCACGGTCGAGTAGGTGTGTGAATGCATCTAAATCAAACTTCCCATCCTTCAGTTTCAACCGATGAACGATTATTCCTTCCCGTTCCCACTCTTCAAGTAAGAGGGCGACCGAATCATGTTCATGCCAAGACGTGATCACTTCTTTGCCCTTCATCCGTTTACGTAAACTTGTCAGTGCGATGTAATTGCTCTCCGATCCACTCCCAGTGAATAATAATTTTCCTCGTAACATATCAAGACCGAGCGCCTGTTTGATCAAGCGTCTTGCTTCTGTCAAATAATCTTCTGCCATATAACCTTGGGTATGGAGTGATGATGGGTTCCCATAAACGTTTTTGGCCATCGCTACGTAATGGTCTAATGCTGCATGCGTCATCGGGTGTGTAGCGGCGTAGTCGAAGTAGCGGTTCATCATGGACTCCCCTTTTCTCATGTTGTCTTCTACACAAAATTATGCGAAACTAGTTTACAAGTCAACATTACATATGAAAAACAGGTGATATATAAGTGTCTTTACACATAGAGAAAACTGACATTTTGATTATCGGAACGGGACTTGCCGCCGTCGCAACGGCTTTGCATCTATCAAAATCATTCTCCATTCTTCTCGTCTCAAAAGGTGAGATGACAGAAAGCAACTCCGATTTGGCACAAGGCGGGATTGCGAGCGCGTATCTTGAGAAATCGAGTACGGCCCATAAAGAAGACACAATGCTCGCTTCTAAAAACACATCGTGCGCTGAGCGCGTCGACATTCTCGTAGAAGAAGGGCGTCAAGCGATTGGAGAAATGGAACGATTCGGTGTCCGGTTCGATCATGAAGAAGGCGGCTATGCCCTCGGACGAGAAGGCGCACACCGATTGAATCGGATCTTTCATGTCGGTGGCGACGAGACGGGACGTCATGTCATGAGGCAATTGCGTCAGTCGATGCCTGATAACGTGAACGTATTGGAACGGGTGCTCGTGCACGATCTCATTACGAAAGACGGGAAAGTCGTCGGCGCGATGGCGTTTCGTGATGAAGTGCCCATTCGAATTGAAGCCGGCGCTGTCGTATTGGCGACAGGTGGCATCGGTGGGCTGAGCGATTGGACTTCAAACGCGCGTACCGTGACCGGTGATGGTCTCGTTCTGGCAAATCGATGTGGGGCCAAGCTGACACATTTACAGCGGATCCAATTTCACCCCACCTTACTGGCGACCGAAACGCCTCACCTCGTGACCGAAGCGCTCCGGGGAGCCGGAGCGACGCTCGTTGATGACGAAGGGAATCACGTGATGGCGCATCATCCGCTCGGGAGTCTCGCGCCTCGAGATGACGTGGCACGGGTACTGACAGAACGGATGGGTACGGTCTATCTCGATACGACAAACGTGACACGGCTTCGTGAACGGTTTCCAAAACTTGCTTTGACATGTGACAAACTTAGGATTGATCCTCGCCGCATTCCGGTACGTCCAGGTCTCCATTTTCATATGGGTGGAATCGAAGTGGATGATATGGGACGGACAGGCGTTGACGGATTATATGCCGTCGGTGAAGTGGCGGATGCGGGCATACATGGGACGAATCGTTTAGCCTCGAACTCACTTTTAGAATGTTGGGTATTTGGAAAACGAGTCGCGCGGGCGGTGCGTTTGAATAGGACGGCTATGGTGACGAAGGAGACGCTGGTGTACGACATCTCACCTTTGGCGTTTCAAGCGTTCCGTGCTCAAATTGGAAGATGGTTGACGATTTCACCAAGTCTTGATGAATTGAAAGGTTTCTTACAAAATACCCAAACGTTGACCATGACGAAACACGTGACAAGACAATTAAGTGAACAAACTTTACAACTCGATGCGGCGCGTCTTCTCGCGCAAAGCATCCTCGAAATGGAGCGGTATGATGAACACGATATACCTACGCGAACAGCTACGTCAGTTCTTGATTGAAGATATCGGTTATGGGGACTTATCGAGTGCGCTGATTGATGCACAGGACGAGTCGATCGCAACGATTGTTGCCAAAGAACAGGGCATTTTCTGTGGGAAGCCAATCGTAGAAGAGCTGGCAACTATGCAGCGGCTTGAATTGGTCTTTTGCCAAGAAGACGGGAGAGCGGTTGTCCCTGGAGACGAGCTCGTCGTCTTGAGAGGAAAGACACGCGCAATTTTAGAGACGGAGCGTGTGCTGTTGAATGTCATCCAACATGCGAGTGGAATCGCGACGATGACAAAGCAGTGCATCGATGCGCTAGATGATGACTCGATACACGTGACCGATACACGGAAGACGACTCCGGGACTTCGGATGATTGAGAAGTACGCCGTACGTGTCGGTGGGGGATACAATCACCGTTTAAGACTCGATGACGCCGTCATGATCAAAGACAATCATATCGTCGCACTGGGTGGTGTAACGAACGCGATTCAAGTCGCGCGTGAGCGTGTCGGTCATACGACCCCGATTGAAATCGAAATCGAGTCATTCGAACATCTGATGGAGGCGGTTCAAGCCGATCCGGACATCGTGATGCTTGATAATCGGACGCCAGATGAATTGAGGGACTGGGTCCGTCATATACCGACGCACATCAAAATTGAAGTGTCTGGTGGAATCACGCTCGACACGATTGACGATTATCGAGGCATTCGCATCGATGTCATCTCGCTCGGTCAATTGACTCATTCGGTCCGCGCGCTTGATTGCAGTTTGAATTTACAAGGAGGAATGAAAGATGCAACTACTCGGAACACTCCCACCGACGTACGCTAACCTGTCAGTGGAGGAGATGGAGACTCGGATTCAGGCGGTCAAAGACCGACTCGGGACTCGTCTCTTTTTACCGGCCCATCATTATCAAAAAGACGAGGTCGTTCAATTCGCGGACGCGACAGGAGATTCGCTCCAGCTCGCACGACTCGCAGAACAGATGAGCGAAGCCGAATTCATCGTCTTTTGTGGTGTCCACTTCATGGCAGAGACGGCAGACATGTTGACACGGGACGACCAGATTGTCGTCCTACCTGATATGCGTGCCGGCTGTTCGATGGCAGACATGGCCGATATCGATCAGACGGAGATTGCTTGGGAAGAACTGACGGAACGATTTGGAGAGGACATCATCCCGATTACATACGTCAATTCAACAGCGGCCATCAAAGCGTTCGTTGGTCGTCACGGTGGGGCGACCGTCACATCGTCGAACGCCCATGAAATCGTCCGGTGGGCGCTTGAGGCAGGTGAACGCATCTTGTTCCTACCCGATCAGCATCTCGGGCGGAACACGGCGTTCGACCTCGGCATTCCGCTCGCGGCGATGGCTGTTTGGGATCCGCTCCGTGAAGAATTGGTCTCAGAAGGCTATGACGATCAAGTGAAAGTCATCTTATGGAAGGGACACTGTTCTGTCCATGAGAAGTTCACGGTATCGCAAATTCAGGCGTTCCGTGACCGTGAGCCGGATCGTCGCATCATCGTCCATCCGGAGTGTACGTTTGACGTCGTCCAATTGGCAGACGAGGCGGGATCGACGTCATATATCATCGACAAGATTGATGCGAGTGCACCTGGGACGAAGTGGGCGGTCGGAACGGAGATGAACCTCGTCAACCGGTTGGCGGCAACGTACCCACATCTTGATATCGTCTCGTTGAACCCATTCATGTGTCCGTGCCTCACGATGAATCGAATCGACTTGCCACATCTTCTCTGGGCGCTCGAGTCACTCGAGACGGACCCTGTGAACGTCATTCGCGTCGATCATGAGACGACAGAGTGGTCGAAACGCGCACTTGAACGAATGCTTGCACGGTAATCGCTTCAGGACAGGTAAACGCCTGTCCTTTTTTCGTGTCGCCCATTATGGTACAATAAATGCAGTTTTTCCGACCAAAAAGGAGAGTACATCGTGATTGAATTCGTAAAAGGACCCGTCGCCTATGTGTGTGCGGAATATATAACGTTAGATGTCTCGGGCGTCGGCTACAAAGTACATGTGCCTAACCCGTTTTTTTATCGTGAACAAGACGAACATGTAATCGTGTTTACGCATCATTATGTGCGTGAAGACCAACAGACGTTATACGGTTTCCGGTCACGTCGTGAGCGTGAGCTGTTCAATAAACTCCTCAGCGTGAGCGGGATCGGACCAAAGGGTGCGCTTGCCATCGTCGCGTCCGGCGATATCGACGCGTTGATCGATGCGATTGAAACCGAGAACGAGAAGTATTTGACGAAGTTCCCGGGAGTCGGCAAGAAGACGGCCAAACAGATGGCGCTCGACTTGAAAGGGAAGTTATCCGAGCTCGCACCGGATTACGTGCCGAACGAAGGGTTGTTCGCCCAAGGTGCATCTGAACTCGATGAGGCGTGTGAGGCGCTCGTCGCGCTCGGCTACTCTGAACGGGAAATCCTAAAAGTCCGCAAAGCATTGAGCGGAGAAATATTGACGACCGACGCGTACATAAAACGCGCGCTACAGCTGTTACTGAAATAAGGAGGAAGCTATGGACGAACGATTGTTGTCACAATCTCATCAGCAATATGAAGACTCTGAAGAGTGGAGCTTACGTCCGCAGCGCTTCGAGCAATATATCGGGCAAGAAAAGGCGAAAGGCAATTTGTCGGTCTTCATTCAGGCCGCTAAACTTCGTAGTGAGACGCTCGACCACGTGCTCTTATACGGTCCCCCGGGACTCGGGAAGACGACGCTCGCCCAAATCATCGCCAACGAGATGGGCGTCGGAATTAAGACGACAGCAGGACCGGCAATTGAACGACCGGGTGATTTGGCCGCAATCCTCTCGACACTCGAGCCGGGAGACGTCTTGTTCATCGACGAGATTCATCGTTTGAGCCGGACGATTGAAGAGATCCTCTATCCGGCGATGGAAGACTACTGTCTCGACATCGTCTATGGGCAAGGGGAGATGGCTCGTAGCGTCCGCATCGACCTACCACCGTTTACGCTTGTCGGGGCGACGACACGGGCCGGGATGTTGTCGGCGCCTTTACGTGACCGTTTCGGCGTCACGTTGAAGCTCGAATATTACGAAACACATGAGTTAGCGGCCATCGTCAACCGGACGGCCCAGTTGTTCCGTCTCTCGATTTCACCGGAGGCGAGCGGTGCGATTGCGAAACGCTCACGAGGGACGCCACGAGTTGCAAACCGTCTCTTGCGTCGTGTCCGTGATTTCGCACAAGTGGCTGGTACGAAAGAAATCGATCCAGTGCTCGCATCTGATGCGCTCGACCGGCTACAAGTCGATGCGCTCGGACTCGATGAAGTCGATCATCGGTTACTGAGAGCCATGGTGGAGCGGTTCGGAGGTGGACCGGTCGGGCTTGAGACGCTCGCTGCGACCATCGGTGAGGACGCTCAGACGATTGAGGATGTCTACGAGCCCTATTTATTGCAACAAGGATTCCTGCAGCGCACGCCGCGAGGACGGATGATCACACAGTTTGCCAAGTCGCATTTTGGTTATGAAGAGGAAGAGGAGTAAGGTATGCAAGACATTCAATTGAACGTAAACGATTATGATTTTGAATTGCCAGAAGAGTTGATTGCGCAAGTCCCATTGCTTGATCGGACAAGCTCACGCTTGCTCGTATTAGACCGTGAGACAGGGGACATCGAGCATCGCCATTTCCGTAACGTGCTCGATTATTTGAACGAGGGGGATGCGCTCGTCGTCAACGATTCGCGCGTCTTACCGGCACGCCTTTTTGGGGCAAAGCAAGAAACAGGCGGGAAAGTCGAACTGCTCTTGTTGAAGCAGACGGAAGATGATGTATGGGAAGCACTCGTCAAACCGGCGAAAAAAGTTCGTGTCGGCTCCATCGTTGAGTTCGGGGACGGCCTTCTCCGCGCAGAATGCGTCGAGGAGCTCCCAGAAGGTGGACGTCGTTTCAAGTTTGACTACGACGGCATCTTCTATGAGATTTTAGACGAGCTTGGAACGATGCCGCTCCCGCCGTATATTCGCGAACAACTCGATGACCAAGACCGTTATCAGACGGTCTATGCCCGTGAACGAGGCAGTGCGGCCGCTCCGACAGCCGGTCTTCATTTCACTGAGGAACTGCTTGAAGCGGCCAAAGCGAAAGGTGTCCGGTTGATCCCGCTCACACTTCACGTTGGCCTCGGGACGTTCCGTCCGGTGACGGCTGATTCTATCGAGGAACATACGATGCATAGTGAATATTTCGAGTTGTCGGCTGAATCGGCAGCTGCGCTTCGGGAGATTCGAGCGAATGGCGGTCGCATCTTTGCGGTCGGGACGACATCGACGCGCACGCTTGAGACGATCATGCGAGATCACGGGGACTTCGTCGAGTCATCGGGCTGGACGGATATCTTTATTTACCCTGGTGTTGAGTTAAAGGCAATCGATGGATTGATCACGAACTTCCATCTCCCTAAATCAACGCTCGTCATGCTCGTCTCGGCATTCGCGACGCGCGACATCATCTTACACGCTTATCGGACTGCGGTCGCAGAACGATACCGCTTCTTCAGCTTTGGAGACGCGATGCTCATCACGAGGAAGGAAGTAACAAAATGACAAAACATGCAGTCACATACGAACACATCCACACATGCAAACAGACCGGAGCGCGGCACGGAATCGTCCATACGCCGCACGGGTCGTTCGAGACACCGGTCTTCATGCCGGTCGGGACGCAAGCGAGCGTCAAAACGATGGCACCTGAACAGGTCAAGGCGATGGGTGCGAACATCATCTTGTCGAACACGTATCACCTTTGGGTTCGTCCAGGACATGAGGTCATCAAACAAGCCGGTGGACTTCATAAGTTCATGAACTGGGACGGGGCAATCCTCACAGACTCGGGTGGATTCCAAGTGTTCTCACTTGCCGACCTCCGAAATATCCAAGAGGAAGGCGTTCATTTCCGTAACCATTTGAACGGCGACAAGTTGTTCCTGTCACCGGAAAAGGCGATGGAGATTCAAAACGCGCTCGGGTCGGACATCATGATGGCATTCGATGAGTGTCCGCCTTATCCGGCGACGCATGAATACATGAAGAAGTCGGTCGAGCGGACGAGCCGTTGGGCGGAACGTTGCCTCGAGGCACATGAACGTCCAGAAGACCAAGCGCTCTTCGGCATCATCCAAGGTGGAGAATATGAGGACCTTCGTCGTCAAAGCGCCCAAGACCTCGTCTCTCTTGATTTCCCAGGATATGCGGTCGGTGGTCTCTCGGTCGGTGAACCAAAAGATGTCATGTATCGTGCCCTCGAATTCACAACACCGCTCATGCCAGAGAACAAACCACGTTATTTGATGGGTGTTGGCTCACCGGATGCGTTGATTGAAGGGTCGATTCGCGGAATCGACATGTTCGACTGCGTTCTGCCGACTCGCATCGCACGAAACGGAACGCTCATGACGTCGAAAGGTCGCGTCACGATCAAACAAGCGAAATATAAGACGGACTTTGGTCCAATCGATGAGAAGTGTGACTGCCATACGTGTAAGAACTACTCGCGTGCGTACGTCCACCACTTGATTCGTGCGGATGAGATGTTTGGTCTTCACTTGTGTACGACACACAATCTTCACTTCCTCGTGAAGTTGATGGAGCAGGTTCGTCAAGCGATTCGCGAAGACCGCTTGCTCGATTTCAAAGAAGAGTTCTTCGAAGAATACGGCTACAACAAGCCGAATGCGAAGAATTTCTAAAGAAACGTGTCGGACATTGTGTGACAATGCTTCAGTTTCACGGTATAATGAACCTGATATTGAAGGAAAGGGTGAATGTTACTCATGGAAACACTCGTTGCGTTATTACCAATGATCTTGATTTTCGTCGTATTTTACTTCCTTTTGATTCGTCCACAGACGAAACGCCAAAAAGAAGTACAATCGATGCAAAACGCCCTCGAGCGTGGCGACAGCGTTGTCACAATCGGCGGTTTACACGGCGTCGTTCATCAAATCGAAGACACACATGTCGTTTTGAAATGCGATCAATCGCTTCTCCGTTTCAACCGAAGCGCAGTTGCGGAAGTCGTGAAAAAAGCGAATGCCTCATTTGAGGAATAAGCAAGTAAGCGTCTGACCATCATGGTCAGACGCTTTTTTGTGTGGCTAGAAGTTGGGGGAGAATTCTACGAGCGGCCTCTTGTCCACCATAGATGGCTCTTGAGAACGGGCCGATGATCAAATCGGCGTAAGGACCGGTCAAGTAAAGTCCAGGCGTCCATTCAAGATGCTCATTCAGGACAGGGGTGCCACATGGGGTGAGAGGTAGGTTGAATTGTTCGATCACGGGCTGAAGAAATGTCTCTTTCACAGGATGAGGTCTGATTCCCGTACAACAGACGACTTCTTTTCCGGCAAGTTGTTCACCGTTTACAAATAGCGAACCACTGTCCCGCTCGACTTCTCCGATGATGTGCGTCACAGCGTTCGTCTGTATGAGGCGCTTCACTTTTAAGACGAGATCGTTCGGAGCCGATCCCGGTTTTCGTTCACGGGCGATGAATGATCGTTTTGTCGTCCAGTCTTGTTTTAGACGATGGAAGTCATCTAATCCTTTCGGTCCCATGAACTGTCGATCGGCGTCAAATTGACTCACTTCGAGCGGACGTCTCGTCACAAGGGTGACACGGTGACCTTGATTGGCACGCTTCACGACATAGTGAAGTGCTGTGATGCCACCGCCGACGACAGTCACTTGATTCGATTCATCCGATTGATCTTTTTCGAACACGTGTCGACATTGTTCGTCGGCCCATTCAGGTAACACGACATTTTCCGATTGACCGATCGCGACAATGACCGAGTTCGCGATAATGAGGCGATGATTTGTTCGGGCATGATAGTGTGCGCCATCTTTGCGGAGCGTCATCACTTGTTCATTTCCGAGGAACCGCTCATCAAGGCGATATGCGTTCCATGAGGATTCGGCATGGTCGTTGAACAGTTCGAGCGATGGACGTCCGAACGTATCTTTGAAATGATTGGAACGATAGGCATAGCGCGAGGCGAACTGTTTCAACGCATGGGGATTCGAAGAAACGTGATGCACTCGGGTCGAACGTAGGTGCGACATAGAGATGGATGAAGTTTGTTGTTTCCAGTTCGATAACGGGTCAGTGAGACGGTCGACAATAATCAAATCCTCCAAGCACCCGCCTTGTTCCATATATGAGATGGCGAGGGTCATTCCGTGTACACCAGCACCAATGATTAATAACTTCGTATTTTCCACAATCATAGAGAATCCTTTCAAAACGTAATTATTACGATTTAAAGTATACAAAGATGACTTCTTTTTGTCAAAACGAATCCGATTCAAAATTTATCCACCTCATTTCGAAAAATCGATTTGATTAATGAAAACGTTTGCACTAATCTCAAGTTGAGAAGAAATCCGAGATGAAGGAGAACGAATGACATGGACGTGAAACGATTGCTTAACCAGATGAAGAAGTGGAAAGGATGGAGCATAAAACGAAGTGGTACGAAACAGAGAGGACGCTCATCGCTGAGACGACGTATGTCCATCGCGCTCATTCCGACGATCATTGCGCTCGTCATTGTCGGCGCGCTCGGATCTTATCAATTGAGACAATCGACTGCCGCTTATGACCGGGTACTCAGTGAAGGCACGCAGGAGATGCTGCTTGCAGAGAATTTATCACTAGCGGTGACGGATGCCGAACGCTACTTGAACTACTATATGCTTGTAGCCAATCCGAAGACGCTCATCAGTCTCCAGGGAGTTCAAGAACAACGAGACGAATTGATGGCTTCACTCAAGGCATCTTCTTCAGATGAGAAGATCTTGTCTTGGTTGGGAGATTTGGAGAAATTTAACGAGCTATTAGACCGTGAGATGAATCGTGCCGTCGAACTTCGTCAACAACAAGACGAAATCGGCTTCAAAACCGTTCTCAACACGAGTGTGACACCGACGACGGATCGGGTACGCATGACCGTGACCGACCTTGTCGAATATAAAGGGGAGCTCCTCGAGTCTGAGACGAAAGCGGTACAAGCAGATGCAGAAAGTTCAATCCTTTGGATGCTCATCATCAGTGTTGGTGGTGTCGTGATCGGGATTCTGTCCTTACTTGCGCTACAACGGCTTTTCCTAAAACCGATCAATCGACTCGGTCGTCAAGCACGCATCATGGCAGAAGGGGATTTGACTGGAGAAGATATCGAGGTCGCCTCAAACGATGAACTAGGGGACCTGGTTACGGCGTTCAATGAAATGAAGCATAATCTGGTCGGCTTGATTCGTCGGGTTGGTGAAGCGTCGGACAAAGTGACTGCATATTCTGAAGAACTTTACGCAAGCACAGACCATGTCGCGACAACGACCCAAGGCGTGTCCCGGTTGTTCGAAGAGATGAACGTGGCTGCGCAAGGATCCTCGAAGCGAGCGGAAGAAGGGACGATTGGCGTCAATCAAGCGGTGGATGGATTGAATCAAATCGCTGCGGCCTCACAAGGTGTGAATGAGCAGACGATACATACACTTGAGGCGGCGAATGGTGGACTTGAGACCGTTCAATTGGCAGAGAAACGGATGCAAGAAATTCGCCGTGCCAACGAGCTCACTCAACAGATGGTGAACCGTCTATCGAACCAATCGCTTGAAATCGAGAAAATCACCCGTTCGATCACGGCAATCACGGAACAGACGAACTTGCTTGCCTTAAACGCGGCGATTGAAGCAGCACGTGCGGGTGAGCACGGAAAAGGGTTTGCCGTCGTCGCGGCTGAAGTCCGGAAACTTGCCGAGGAATCGAAACAATCCGCCATTCAAATCCAGACCGTTGTCCGCGACATTCAACGTGACACGGAGCAAGTCGAATCGGCGTTCGAAGAATCGAGCGTACATGTGGAGAATGGGGTATCGCAAATGGGAGAAGTGGCCGAGGCGTTCCGTGAGATCGTATCGGTCATCGAAGAGACGTCCCGTCAAATGAGTGAGATTGCGGCAGCAACAGAAGAAGTGAGTGCCAATACGACTGAAGTTGCCGTCTCTGTTGAAGATATGTCGACAAACGCCGTCTCGACACAGCGAAGCGTCGAAGAAGCCGGTGCGAACGTCGAAGAACAGCTTGCCGCCATTCAAGAGATCAACGGCATCGCTGAAACGATGAGTCACATGTCGTCTGAATTAAAAGATGTCGTCCATGTGTTTAAAACGACATAACAAATGCCCTGACGCGCGCGTCAGGGCATTGCTCGTTACATTAATAGGATTAGACTTGTCGCCATGACGATCATACCAGCAACCATTCCATACATTGAATGATGGGCGTGTCCGTATTCACGGGCGGCAGGGAGCAATTCGTCAAGCGAGATGAAGACCATGATGCCACCGACCGCCGCGAACAAGAGTCCGAAGACGGTGTCGCTCAAGAACGGCATGAGTAACAAGAATCCGATGGCCGCTCCAGCTGGCTCGGCAAGCCCTGACAACATCGAAAGCTTGAACGCTTTCTTCCGTGAGCCCGTCGCATAATAAATTGGGACGGAGACGGCAATCCCTTCCGGAATGTTGTGTAGGGCGATGGCGATGGCGATAGCTAAGCCGACGGCCGGGTCATCTAGTGCCGAGACGAACGTTGCAAGTCCTTCTGGGAAGTTGTGAATCCCGATGGCGAGTGCCATGAAAATCCCCATTTTTTTAAGTCGATTTTGTACCTCTGGATGATTGATTGGAGCCGCTTCATTTGTCGTCGTCGTTGCGAGTTCATGTGTTGTCGGGTCATTCTGCATCGACTCGACAAACTTGACTTCGTGTGGATTCTCCATTTTCGGAATGAACTTATCGATCATGCCAATCAAGAACATCCCACCGAAGAATGCGAGAACGGTGTAGATTGTACCCGTATATTCTCCGTGAGCGCCGACGAGTTCCTCGAGCGCTTTCGGGAAAATCTCGATGAACGACACGTAAATCATGACGCCTCCGGAAAATCCAAGCGAGATGGAGAGGAATGCCGTGTTCGTCCGTTTCGCAAAGAATGCGATCATACTCCCGATTCCGGTAGCTAGACCGGCGAATAGAGTAAGGAGAAAGGCATAAATAACTGTGCTGTCCATATGGAAAGACTCCTTTGATGTTTTGATGTTAGCTACATCATACATGAAGTTTTGCCCATGCGCAACATTTAGTCTTATATGCAAACTCAGTCGAACAATCCGTGAAGGTCGTTACAATTTTAGGAAAATGATTGATAAATGTTTAGAAAATTTGTAATGTTAACGAGAGAAGTTTTTATCAAGAACAGTGGTTTAGAAAGGAAATAGTCGTATGTACAAAAAAGGCAACATTGCGATTTTTGCGATCATCATGATTGCGACAATCCTGCTCGCAGTGTTCACGACACCATGGGTCGTCAAGAACACGAACCTCGGACTCGACTTAAAAGGTGGATTCGAAGTTTTGTATGAAGTACAACCGCTCGAAGACGGCGACGTCATCGACGAGTCGGCGATGAATGCAACCGTTCGCGCCATCAATAACCGAATCAACGTCCTCGGAGTTTCCGAACCGGACGTTCGAATCGAAGAAAACAATCGCATCCGTGTCCAGCTCGCGGGCGTATCGAACCAAAACGAAGCGCGCGAGGTTCTCTCGTCAACGGCACAATTGACATTCCGTGACGTGAACGACAACGTCTTGCTCGATGGGAAAGACTTGGCGCCGCGTGGGGCAGCGCTCAGCTACAACCAACAAGGACAACCGGTCGTTGAGCTGACACTTCAATCGGCCGACAAGTTTGGCGAAGTGACATCTGAGATTGCACAACGTCCAGCTCCTGAGAACCGTCTGGTCATCTGGCTCGACTATGAAGAGGGCGACACATATGAGGAAGAAGTTCAAAAAGAGAACTCGAAAATTGTGTCAGATGCTTCGGTAACGAGTCCGATCTTATCGGATAAAGCCATCATCTCAGGTGGTGGAATTGACGCGGAAAGCGGTCAACGCCTTGCGGACATCTTGAACGCAGGGGCGCTCCCGGTCAAACTAGATGAGATTTACTCGACATCCGTATCGGCCCAGTTCGGTCAAGATGCTTTAGAAGAAACGGTATTTGCCGCAACAATCGGAATCATCGCCGTATTCCTCTTCATGTTGTTCTTCTATCGTCTCCCAGGACTCGTATCGATCATCACGCTTGTTCTGTACATCAACTTGATCATGTTGTTCTTCAACGGAATCAATGCGGTATTGACGCTTCCAGGGATTGCAGCACTCGTCCTCGGGGTCGGTATGGCAGTCGATGCGAACATCATTACCGCGGAACGAATCAAAGACGAACTCCGCTCTGGAAAATCGGTCTTATCGGCATTCCGTGCAGGTAACCGTCGTTCCCTCAGTACGATCATCGATGCCAACTTGACGACGCTCATCTCGGCTGCGGTCTTGTTCTATTTCGGACAAAGCTCGGTCAAAGGATTTGCTGTCATGCTCATGATCTCAATCGGGATGACGTTCATCTCGAACGTATTCATCTCACGTTATTTGATGCACCTCCTTGTCTCAAGTCGTCTGTTCGACAAACGCAAAGGATGGTTTGGTGTGAAGGAGAGTGAAATCCGTGAACTTTAAGCTTACTGAATGGAATTACGTGAAACATATGCGCACGATGTTCTTGGTTTCGACGGCAATCGTCGTTCTCGGAATCGGTCTCTTGTTCTTCCGTGGGTTGAACCTCGGAATCGATTTTGCTTCAGGGACGCGGGTCGAAGTACTAACGGAAGAACGTGTGTCGCAAGAAGAATTCACGAAAGCGTTTAACGATGCCGGAGTTGACCAAGAGATTTCAAGCGTCCAATATGCAAATGAAGGTCGCTTGGCATACGTGACGTTCGTTGGCCAATTGGGCCAAGAGGAAGTCGCGAACGTCAAGACGGCGTTCACTGAACAATTCGGGAACGACCCGAACATCAGCACCGTCTCGGCTCAAGTCGGTCGTGACTTGGCGAAAAATGCTTTGTATGCGGTAGTCGTCGCTTCGATCGGGATTATTCTCTACATCACGGTGCGTTTCCAATTCTCATATGCACTTGCAACTGTTATCGCGATGTTACACGATGCCTTCTTCATGATCGTCGCGTTCTCGCTCTTTGGGATCGAGGTCAACTTGTACTTTATCGCCGCGATCTTGACCATCATCGGTTACTCGGTCAACGATACGATCGTAACGTTCGACCGGGTCCGCGAGAACATCACGTCGTATGAAAAGGAACGAAAAATCAAGTCGATGGAGGTCTATGAGTCGATCATCAACAAGTCGATTCAAGAGACAATCGTACGGTCCGTGAATACGGTCATCACGGTACTCGTTACAGCGATTGCCTTGTATGTATTCGGGGCAGAGTCGATTCGCAGCTTCTCGCTCGCGCTCATCGTCGGACTTTTCATGGGGATGTATTCTTCGATCTTCATTGCATCGTATTTATGGCTCCTCATCAAACGTACGACAATCAACAAGAAAAAAGATACGCCGGTCACAGAGGCGTAACAAGTGGGTCTCCCTTCAATCGGGAGACCTTTTCAAATGTCAAGACGGCACATCTTTCACGCGGTCTGCTATAATCTACAATTGATTGGAGTGAAGGACATGTACCATTCGAAAAAACAGTGGCTCTATCCGGAAACAAATCCGGACGACGTCACGCGTTTACAAAACGAATTAAATATATCAGCACAACTGGCGACGTTGCTCGTTCAGCGTGGTCATCAAGACGTAGAAGCGGCCAAGGCATTCTTGTATGCCGAGGATGAACTCGTCTTTCATGACCCGTATTTGTTTGAACAGATGGAGAAAGTCGTAACCCGCATCAAACGGGCAGCAGACGATGGGGAGATGGTGCTCATCTATGGTGACTATGATGTCGACGGGGTTAGTGCCTCATCTGTCATGTGGCATGCGTTGACCGAAATTGGTGTCATGGCCGAGTGTTATATCCCGAACCGTTTCACTGAAGGTTATGGACCGAACAAAGAAGCGTTCCAGTGGGCAGCGAACGAAGGATTCACCTTGGTCGTCACGGTGGACTGTGGAATTTCTGGGATTGAAGAAGCCACACTCTTAAAAGACCTTGGCGTCGATTTGATCATCACAGACCACCACGAGCCGAAAGAGACATTGCCGGACGCCTATGCAATCATTCATCCACATATCGACCCGGGATATCCATACGATAAACTCGCCGGTGCGGGAGTAGCTCTCAAAGTGGCGCACGCCGTTTTAGGGAGAATGCCGGAAGAACTCCTTGATTTGGCCGTCCTCGGAACGATTGCCGACCTCGTCCCACTCGACGGAGAGAATCGGTTGCTCGCGAAGAAGGGGATTGTCGCGCTCGAGGCTTCAAAACGTCCAGGTATTCTAGCATTACGTGAAGTATGTGGTCTCGGTGACAGCGTATTGAACGAAGAGTCGGTCGGTTTCGCGTTCGGTCCACGCATCAATGCCGCAGGTCGACTCGATTCAGCGATGCCGGCATTACAAATGCTCCTGGCTGAACATGTCGAGGAAGCGCTCGAGCTCGCGAAACAGCTCGATAAGCAAAACAAAGAACGACAAGACATCGTCAAGACGATCGCTGCTGAAGCGAAAGAACTCGTTGAAGCGTCGATGACCGAGGACCGTGTACTCGTCGTGGCGAGTGAGAAGTGGAATCCTGGCGTCGTCGGGATTGTCGCATCTCGTCTCGTCGAGGCGTACTATCGTCCAGTCATCCTCCTTTGCCACGACCCCGAGACGGGTAAGGCGAAAGGATCGGGGCGCTCCATCGATGGATTTGACCTCTTCAAGGAACTTTCGAAGAATGAAGATATCTTGCCACACTTTGGCGGACATCCAGCCGCGGCCGGGATGACCCTTCAGTCGGAACACGTCGCCGAACTACGAGAGCGACTGAACCGTCAGGCGGAGTCCATCCCCGATGACGTGTTTGTACCACGAGTCAACGTCGACTTGAAACTCTCCGTTAACGACGTTTCGCTCGATTTGATCTCAGAGATTGGAAAGCTCGCGCCATTTGGTATGGGGAATCCATCCCCTCGCGTCGTTGTCGCAGATGCGAAACTGCGAGATATTCGCCAAATCGGACGGGATGCCACGCATTTGAAAGTACAGCTCGCCGGAGACAAGCGTGAGCTCGATGGTATTGGATTTGGATTCGGGCACGTCGTTTCAGAGATTTCAAAGATGGCTCATATCTCGGTGATGGGAAGTCTTCAAGTCAACGAATGGAACGGAATGCGTAAACCGCAGCTCATGATTCAAGATTTACGGGTCGATGACTTCCAAGTGTTTGACTATCGTGGGAAGAAAAAATCAATGCAAGAGTTGAAAGATTTGCCGAAAGAACAGACGTCATTTTTATCTTTCCAAGGGACGAACGAAGATTTTCCACTCCATGAAGGAGATGAACCGCTCAACCGTTTCGTCGTTCTGCTCGATCTTCCGGACGATGAAGAGGTGCTCGCAGAAAAACTTCATGAGGGGATTGAACGTATTTATTGTGCCTTCGGTCAAGGAGACTCGTTCTTTGAACGTCTTCCGTCCCGTGAGGATTTCCGAACGTATTATGTCCATATGGCAACATGCGAACGGAAAAATCTACGTGAAAACCTGATTCGTCTGTCAAAAGAGCGAAAATGGTCAAAAAATACGATTCAATTTATGCATCAAGTATTCTCTGAACTCGAATTTCTTGTTACAATGGAAGACGGACTGCCTGGAGTCAATCCAGAAGCACCGAAACGCGATTTGACCGAGGCGCCGTGCTATCAACGCCGGATTGGGCGCCAACAACTCGAAGAGCGTTTCGTATACGCGTCATTGGCGGAGCTCAAAGAGCGGTTACAATCGTTGCGATCGAACAAGATGCAGGAGGCATACACATAAAATGGATTTCAAACAGCATATTAAAGAAGTAGCAGATTACCCGAAGGAAGGAATCAGCTTCAAAGATATCACGTCACTCATGCAAGATGGCGAAGTCTACAAGAAAGCAGTAGATGAGCTCGTCGTTTATGCACGTGAACGTGGAGCGGAGTTGATCGCTGGTCCGGAAGCACGCGGATTCGTCGTCGGTTGCCCGGCAGCGTATGCGCTCGAACTCGGGTTTGTACCAGTACGTAAAGAAGGAAAGTTACCACGTGAGACAGTACGAGTTTCATACGGTCTTGAGTATGGAACGGACATTTTAACGATGCACAAAGATTCAATCAAACCTGGACAACAAGTCGTCATCTTGGATGACTTGCTCGCAACAGGTGGTACGATTGAAGCAACGATTAAAATGATTGAACAACTCGGTGGTGTTGTGGCAGGGATCGGGTTCTTGATCGAACTCGACGGACTTGGTGGACGTGAGCGTCTTGAAGGATACGACGTGTTCTCACTCATCCGCTACGAAGACTAATTTGAACGGGAAGCGATATGCTTCCCGTTTTTGAATAGTTTTTAAGGAAAATAACCTACAACCTTTGACAGGTCGTCAGATTTTTTCGATAATGGTTATAAAAATCACAGAATCTTGAATACAAACTACTACCATGCTGCGACGAATCCGAGGCGATTGGAGCGGTTAGAAAAAGGGTGTCGAATGTTATGACCAAAAAACAAATCGTAAGTATTGAGGATCTTCTCGACGCGCTCGGGGAGTATATGGGTGACGACGATATAGCCGAAGTGAAACGCGCTTACGAATACGCAAAACTTCATCATACCGGTCAGTTCCGACGTTCGGGCGAGCCCTATATTCTCCATCCGGTCCAAGTGGCCGGCATTCTCGTTGATATCGGCTTAGACGCCACAACGATTATTGGAGCGCTCTTGCATGATGTTGTCGAAGATACGGATGTTTCGTTACAGCAATTGACGGACGATTTTGGTCCAGACGTGGCCATGCTCGTCGATGGCGTCACGAAACTTGGTAAGATTAAATATAAATCGAAAAAAGAAGAACTTGCTGAAAACCACCGGAAGATGATTATCGCCATGGCAGAAGACGTGCGCGTGATCTTGATCAAACTTGCGGACCGGCTCCACAATATGCGGACACTGCAGCATATGCCGAAAGAGAAACAAGTCCAAAAAGCGGAAGAAACGCTTGAAATCTTTGCGCCTCTCGCACACCGGATGGGGATTTCGACAATCAAGTGGGAGCTCGAGGATATTTCGTTACGTTATATCAACCCGCAGCAATACTATAAGATCGTCTCGATGATGAAACAGAAACGGACGGAACGGGAAGCACTCGTCACCTCTGTCATCACGGAAGTGAACGGGGTTCTTGAGGAAGTGCATATCGATGCCGACGTGAACGGTCGACCGAAGCACATCTATTCTATCTATAACAAGATGGTGAAGCATAAAAAAGAGTTCAATGAAATTTACGATTTGATGGCGGTCCGCATTATCGTCGATTCGATTCGTGATTGTTATGCCGTGCTCGGAATCATCCACACCCAGTACAAGCCGATGCCGGGACGTTTCAAAGATTATATCGCTATGCCGAAGCCGAACATGTATCAGTCGCTCCATACGACAGTGATTGGACCGAAAGGTGAGCCGCTCGAAGTCCAAATTCGGACGAAAGACATGCATTTCATCGCTGAGTTCGGGATTGCGGCACACTGGGCGTATAAAGAAGGGAAAAACGTCTCGACGAACGGATTCGACGAGAAGATCGCCCATCTTCGTGAGATTCTTGAGCTTCAAAAGGATACGACGGATGCCGAGGAATTCATGGAATCCCTCAAAGTCGATTTCTTTAGCGACATGCTGTACGTCTTCACACCAAAAGGAGACGTATTCGAGTTGCCGAAGGGCTCAGTCCCGATTGACTATGCGTACCGGATTCATACGGAGATCGGGCACCGGATGACGGGTGCGAAAGTGAACGGCCGGATGGTACCGCTCGACTACAAACTCGAGACTGGTGACATCATCGAAATCATCACGTCGAAGCATAGTTACGGACCGAGTAAGGATTGGTTGAAGCTCGCTGTTTCAAGTCAGGCGAAGAACAAGATTCGTCAATGGTTCAAACGTCAGCAACGTGAAGAAAACGTCGAGAAAGGGAAAGATCTCGTCGAAGCAGAAATTAAGAAACTTGGTTTTGAACCGAAAGAGATTATCGATGAACCTGCACTCAGTATCGTCGTCGAGAAGTTCAACTTCGGGAACGAGGAAGAGATGTACGCCGCTGTCGGTTATCAAGGCATCACTGCCGCACAAGTCGCACATAAGTTGACGGAGAAGCAGCGGAAAGAACCGAAACTCGAACTGTCGGAAGCCATCAGCGAATTGAAAGTCAGTCAGGCACCGAAGAAGAAAACGACGGAAGCGGGCGTGACGGTCAAAGGCATCGACAACATGCTCGTTCGCATGAGCCGTTGTTGTAACCCGGTACCGGGGGATGAAATCGTCGGATACATTACCCGTGGACGCGGTGTCTCAATTCACCGGAAAGACTGCTTGAACATTGTCAACGAACAACACCCAGAGCGTCTCCTTGACGTCGAATGGGAAGTCGGACAAGCGAAAGAGAAGAACTATAACGTCGACATCGAAATCACAGGATATGATCGCTCAGGTCTCTTAAACGACGTCCTTCAAGCAGTATCGGCGACGAATACGAATATCGTGGCCGTCAGTGGTCGGGGCGACCAAAACAAACAGGCCCGCATCTCGATGACCATCTCGATTCCGAACGTGAACCATTTGCAGAAAGTCGTCGAGCGCATCAAACAAATCTCAGACGTGTATTCGGTCAGCCGAGTCATGATGACGTGACGAAAGGAAGAGGAACGTGCGTGTATTATTGCAACGAGTGAAAGAAGCATCAGTCACAGTCGAGGAAGAAGTCGTCGGGGCAATCAACGCCGGGTACTTGCTTCTCGTCGGTGTGACACATGAAGATACAGAAGAAGAAGTGAACTGGCTCGCCGACAAGGTGACCGGACTTCGCGTCTTCGAGGACGATCAAGAAAAGATGAACTTATCGATTCAAGACGTGTCCGGACAAATTTTATCTGTCTCTCAGTTCACTTTATATGGAGACACGATGAAAGGGCGGCGACCTGCTTTTACAAAGGCCGCAAAACCGGATATGGCCGAGACGCTTTATGAAAAATTCAATGAGCGACTCCGGTCGAATGGGCTCGTCGTAGAGACGGGACGCTTCGGAGCGATGATGGACGTCGCCCTCGTCAACGACGGACCGGTCACACTCATGCTCGAAAAAAACGCTTGACAGATGCCGGCTTGATTCGGCATCATGAAGCATATAGTCAAACACCTACGATAAAGAAGAGTACGGTCAACCCACCAGCAAAGAGAGCGATGCCTTGGCTGAAAGCATCGACTGGATGATGACCCGAACGACACTTTGGAGGTGCTCCCTTGAAAGCGAGTAGGGGGAGCCGTTTCATCGGGCGTTAACCGATTTCGAGTGGCAGAGTTTCAAGTGATGGCTCTGCAACGAGGGTGGTACCACGGGAAACTGACACAGGCTCTCGTCCCTTTGCGGACGAGGGCCTTTTTGTATTATTAAGGAGGGAAATGTGATGATGAAAGCACCACGCGGTACACAAGACCTGCTTCCGGGCACGGTCGAGACGTGGCAATATGTCGAAGAAAAGCTTCGCGACATGAGCGCCCGTTATAACTATAAAGAAATCCGCACACCAATCTTTGAAACGACGAACTTGTTCACACGCAGTGTCGGGGAAACGACGGACATCGTCCAAAAAGAGATGTTCACGCTCGTGAAGAAAGGGAAAGACGAGTACACGCTTCGCCCAGAAGGAACGGCATCTGTCGTTCGTGCGTTCGTGACGAACAAACTGTTCGGAAATCCGGACCAGCCGACCAAGCTCTACTACATGGGACCAATGTTCCGCTACGAGCGTCCACAAAAAGGTCGCTTCCGTCAGCTTCACCAATACGGTGTCGAAGCAATCGGTAGTAGTGACCCGGCCGTTGACGCTGAGGTCATCAGCCTCGCCTATTCGATTTACAAGTCGTTCGGACTTCAGAAAATCAAAGTCGTCGTCAACTCGCTTGGGGACGCGGAAAGCCGCAACGCCCACCGCGATGCGCTCATCCGTCACTTTGAGCCGGTAGCAGGCGAACTTTGCCAAGACTGTCAGTCACGCCTGTATAAGAATCCGCTTCGCATTTTGGATTGTAAGGTCGACCGCGATCACCCGTCGATGAAGACGGCCCCGTCGATTCTTGAATATTTGAACGAAGAGTCGAAGGCCTATTTCGACCAAGTGCTCGCACAACTCGATGCACTTGGTGTCGCCTATGAAGTCGACCCGACGCTCGTCCGTGGACTCGATTACTACACGCACACTGCGTTTGAAATCATGTCTGAGGCAGAAGGATTCGGAGCCATCACGACGCTTTGTGGCGGCGGACGCTATAACGGTCTCGTACAAGATATCGGCGGACCGGACATGCCGGGAATCGGTTTTGGAATCGGGTTGGAGCGTCTCATCCTCGCATTAGAGAATGAAGGAGTCCTACCTGAACTCGAGACAGGACTTGATGTCTTCATCGTCGCCCAAGGCGGAAAAGAAGTCGAATTGACGGCGACACGCCTCCTACAACTCCTCCGCATGGAAGGGTTCAAAGCAGACCGTGATTACCAAGGACGCAAGTTCAAAGGACAATTCAAACAGGCGGACCGTCTGAAAGCCAAGTTCACAGTCATCTTAGGGGATGACGAAGTCGAACGAGGGTCAGCCGCCTTGAAAGATATGACGACTGGTGAACAAGTCGACGTGCCACTCTCGGCCGTCGCAGACAAAATTCGTGAACTATCGGAAGGAGCAGGACAATGATCGGACGCACACATATGAACGGCCGCGTGACAGAGTCACTCATCGGCCAGGAAGTACAATTAAAAGGATGGGTACAAAAACGTCGTGACCTCGGAGGTCTCATCTTCATCGATCTTCGTGACCGCACAGGGATCGTCCAAGTCGTCGTTCGCCCAGAGAACGAAGCGGTCCACCAACTCGCGGAGACGATTCGTAGTGAGTTCGTCCTCGACGTGAAAGGGACGGTTCTCGAGCGTGAGAACAAGAACCCGAACATGCCGACAGGAAATATCGAAGTCATCGCTTCAGAGATCAACATCTTAAACGCTGCGAAGATGACACCAATCCCAATCGGTGACGAAGCGGAAAACGTTTCAGAAGACCTGCGTCTCAAATACCGTTACCTCGACCTTCGTCGTCCGGCGCTCCAAGAGACGTTCCGTCTCCGCTCGAAAACGTCGAACACGATTCGTAACTTCTTGACGGAGCAAGAGTTCCTTGAAGTCGAAACACCGATTTTGACGAAGTCGACGCCAGAAGGCGCACGTGACTATCTCGTACCGAGCCGTGTCCATGGTGGTGAGTTCTATGCACTTCCACAATCACCACAGCTCTTCAAACAGTTGCTCATGGTCGCAGGATTTGACCGTTACTTCCAAATCGCACGCTGCTTCCGTGACGAGGACCTTCGTGCAGACCGTCAACCTGAATTCACACAAGTCGACATCGAAACGAGCTTCATGGACATCGAAGACTTGATGGCGATGATGGAATCGATGATGGGACAAGTCATGGAATCGACGCTCGGTCGTACGGACACACCAGCGAAGTTCGAGCGGATGACACACGCGGAAGCGATGCGTCGTTTTGGTTCGGATAAGCCGGACACGCGCTTCGGTCTCGAACTCATCGACGTGGCAGACGCTGTGAAAGGTGCTGGCTTTAAAGTGTTCGATGCAGCACTCGAATCAAACGGGCAAGTCAAGGCGATCAACGTCAAAGGTGAGGCGGACAACTTCTCACGTAAAGACATCGACAAGCTTCAAGAGTTCACGGCGGTGTACGGTGCGAAAGGTCTCGCATGGCTCAAAGTGACAGCGGAAGGCTTGAACGGTCCAATCGCGAAGTTCTTTGATGAGACATACGCACAGAAGCTAATTGAAGCCACAGATGCAGAAGCAGGTGACCTTCTTCTCTTCGTCGCATCGAAACCAACTGTCGTTGCAGACAGCCTTGGCGCACTCCGCGTCAAGCTCGGTCACGAACTTGGTCTCATCGACGAGTCGAAGTTCAACTTCCTTTGGGTAACGGACTTCCCACTCGTAACGTTTGAAGAAGAAGACGGTCGCTTCTATGCGAACCACCATCCGTTCACGATGCCAAACCGTGAAGACCTCCATCTTCTCGAGACAGATCCGGCAAGTGTACGCGCGGTTGCGTATGACCTCGTCTTGAACGGTTACGAACTCGGTGGCGGTTCACAACGTATTTATGAGCGTGACATTCAAGAGCGCATGTTCAAATTGCTTGGTTTCACACAAGAAGAAGCGGTTGAACAGTTCGGCTTCTTGCTTGAAGCGTTCGAATACGGTACACCGCCACATGCGGGAATCGCACTCGGTCTCGACCGTCTCGTCATGATTCTTGCAGGTCGTTCGAACCTTCGCGACACAATCGCCTTCCCGAAAACGGCTTCGGCAAGCTGTCTCTTGACGCAAGCACCGAGCCCTGTCGCGGACGCGCAACTCGAAGAGTTATCGATTCGTACGGCAATAAAAGAGAAAAAATAAGCATAAAAAAACGAGGGTTGCCATGGCAATCCTCGTTTTTTGTATGTGTGAAACGGATTTTGGATTCAACACGAGATGGTAGATATTTAATTGGAACACATCCTCTTGTTAACGTTTATCCTCTTCTCGCTGCATATATTTCGCTGTTCGCTGCAACGCGAAACCAAACGCAAACAGCGAGGCGATGACTGCGGACATCGTATAGACCGAATCGATAAACGCCAGATAGATTCCAAGTAGTCCGAGACCGAAACTCACGAAAAAGAGAATGAGGAGTCTCGGATGTTGTTTCAGTGTCTGTTTCATCGGCTCGGAACGTTCAACTGACATCCTGTGCCGTCCGTCACGAGTAGATTCGAATTGAACACTTGGCCGTCACTCTTCAAGACGAGCGTACGACGGTCTTCGAGGAAATCGATTTTCATCTGTTCATCTAAAAACACTTTTGTCCAGTTTTTGATTAAGATTGGTCCGATGTTTGATTCGATTTCAACGTCTTCCGGAGTCGTCTCGGTTACGTATCGAATCTCAAAGATTCCGCTGTTCCCACAACCACAACCTTCTGTCTCGTAAAAGAGGTGCATCTGTCCTTCGCGTTCGCCTTTCAATGACTCGATTCGTTCGAGGGCACGATCTGTAATGTGTACATGCATGTGTATCACTCCTTACTTTTATTATACGCCGTTTGAAAAAAGAATGAAAAAGGGATGCATCCTGTTTTCCACCTTTCGGAAAAAAGCGTACACTTAATGAAGAGAAGGGGGAAGAGAGAATGATTTCACGTTTTTTTAGTTATTATCGACCACATAAAAAGTTATTCCTACTCGATTTTTCATTCGCAATTCTCGTCGGACTGCTTGAACTTGGATTTCCGCTTGCCGTTCAATGGTTCATCGACGACTTGTTGCCGGGTGGAGAATGGAACTGGATTATCATCGTCAGCATCGGCCTGTTGATTCTATACATATTGGCCATGATGATGCAGTACGTCGTCAACTACTGGGGACATAAGCTCGGCATCAACATCGAGACGGACATGCGAGAAGAGTTGTTCACGCATATCCATAAACAGTCGTTCCGCTTCTTTGACAATCATAAGACCGGCCATTTGATGAGCCGGGTCACGAACGACTTGTTCGATATAGGGGAAGTGGCGCACCATGGGCCGGAAGACTTCTTTATCGCCATCATGACGTTACTTGGTGCGTTCGGGATCATGTTCTCGATCGACCCTGAACTCGCACTCGTCACCGTTGTCGCAGTACCGTTCCTCATCATCATGATCACGTATGCGAATAAGAACATGAACAAGGCGTGGCAAAAGATGTACACGAATATCGGGGAAGTGAACGCGCGCGTCGAGGACAGTGTGTCCGGGGCACGCGTCGTCCAATCGTTTACGAACGAGGCGTTCGAAATCGGGCGTTTCCAAAAAGACAACAACTTCTATCGCGGCTCGAAGATTGAAGCGTATCGCGTCATGAGTACGTCACTCGCAGGTATCTATATCACGACGCGTCTTATGACGTTGCTCGTCCTTGTATACGGGGCGTACTTAACGTATGAAGGACAACTATCGTACGGACAACTCGTCGGCTTCATCTTGTACATGAATTTACTCATTAAGCCGATTGAAAAGATCACGGCGCTCCTCGAGATGTATCCGAAAGGGATGGCAGGGTTCAAACGATTCACGCAGTTGCTTGATGAAGAGCCGGACATTGAGAACCGAGCGGATGCGACCGAGGTCGAAACGTTGACAGGCGATATCGTCTTCGATGACGTCTCATTCGGCTATTCAGACTACCGCCAAGTGTTGACAGATATTGACTTGTCGATCGAGGCAGGGACGACTGTTGCCTTAGTCGGGACGAGCGGGGCTGGAAAGACAACCATCTGTTCACTCATTCCGCGTTTTTATGACGTCACAAAGGGTGCCATCTCGATTGACGGCATGGATATCCGGAACATGACGAAAGAGAGTTTACGTCGTCAAATCGGAATTGTGCAACAAGATGTCTTCTTATTTGCGGGTACGCTACGGGAGAACATTGCTTACGGGAAACTGGATGCGACCGATGCAGAGATCATGCATGCGGTGGAAAAAGCACATCTCGGCACGCTCGTCGAAGAGCTCGAGCACGGTCTTGATACACAAATCGGAGAGCGTGGACTAAAACTCTCCGGAGGTCAGAAACAACGCATCGCCATTGCGCGTATGTTTTTGAAAAATCCGCCGATTTTAATACTCGATGAGGCGACCTCGGCGCTCGATACGGAGACCGAGGCCATCATTCAGGATTCATTAAATGAACTGGCAGCAAATCGAACGACGCTCATCATCGCGCACCGTTTAGCGACTGTAAGGAATGCCGACCGGATTCTTGTCGTGACGGCAGAAGGAATCGTAGAAGATGGAACGCACGAAGAACTCAGTCAAAAAGGTGGTGTCTTCACGAACCTGTTACAACGTCAACAACTATAAATCGAGGGCTGCCTGATAAAGGGCGGCCCTTTTTTGGCGTGATAACAGCATTTCGTGGGTAAATACTTATGGATGAACGAAAGCGAAGGAGGCAAAATACCATGAAAGCTGTACAAGTCGTAGGATATGGGGACGTTGACCAACTCCAAGTGGTTGATATCCCGAAACCGTCTCCGAAAGCAGGAGAAGTGCTGATCAAGGTACGCGCCTGCGCGATTAACAATACGGAAATATGGATGCGAGAAGGGGCTTATGGAACTGGGGAGAAGTCAGGATGGCGCCCGGAAGGTGTCCAGTTCCCACGCATTCCCGGTTCAGACATCACTGGTGAAGTCGTCGAGCTCGGAGATGGGGTCGACCAAGGGATGATGGGTCGACACGTCGTCTTATTCCCGTTCACCTCGAGCGGACCTGAGCGGAAGGAACACTTGTCGGACGATATGTCCTTTATTGGATCAGAGTATGACGGGGGCTACGCGGAGTATGTATCATGGCCGGCTGACCTTTGTTTTGACATGCCGCTTGATGATTTCGTCGAGAGTGCAGTCTTTTCCGTAAGTGGTCTCACGGCTTGGCATATGAACGAGCAGTTACACATCCGTTCCGGTGAGACGATTGTCGTCACTGGGGCAAGTGGCGGGGTCGGCTCACTCAACATCCAAATTGCGGCGAACGTATTCGGGGCGAATGTGTTCGCTATCGTCGGTGATTTGAAAAACGAGCAAGAGTTAAAAGCGCTTGGGGCGACCGAAGTGTTTTCCTATCGTTCTGAGACGCTCGCCGATGATATCATCGCTGCGAACGGTGGCCCGGTCGACGCGGTCCTCGATGTCGTGGGAGATGCGCTATTTGATGTATCTCTAAACATCTTGAAAAAGGGAGGGAAGTTCTGTATCTCTGGTTCGGCGGGAGGACAGACGACCCATATCGACTTCCGGACGCTGTACTTGAAACATATCGCGATGTACGGGTCTGTTCTCGGGACACGATATGAATTCGCGGAGATGTTGCGCTCGATCGCCGAAGGGAAGCTAAAACCGGTCATTGACCGGACGTTCCCGCTTGAAGAGGCACGTGAGGCACAGGCGTATTTTAAACAATCGGGTAAGTTCGGAAAGATTGTGCTCATTCCGAACACATAAAAAGAGAGGAGATCTCCTCTCTTTTTCATGCGAATTTTACTTTGAGACGATCGACATAGGCGATGAACAGGCGGAACCGTTCTAGCCAAAACTGGAAGAATGGACCGATGAGGAAAATCGATAAGACGGTCCCGAAGAAAAGTGGTCCGCCGAGTGCCCAACCGATGAAACAAGCGGTCAGTTCCATCCAAGTCCTCATGGCACGGACGGACGTTTGGAAACGGTCTGCTAAGGCAAGCGTCAATCCATCGCGTGGACCGGCACCGTACCCGACGGCGACATAGAGACCAGCTCCCATGCCCATCACAAATATGCCGAATGTGAGCCAAACAATATTCACAATCATCCCTTCGAAAACAGGGAGCCATTGCTCATTTAATATCACGTTCATGAACACCCCAACGAACACCGCGTTTACTAGAGTTCCGAACTGAGGACGGATGCGGTCGAGTATGTATTTAAATAGAACGAGTAAAAGACCGACACATAAAATCACCGTCCCGATTGAAATCGGAAGATGGTGAGCGATACCGATATGAAGGACGTCCCACGTGGAAACCCCGAGATTTGCCGTGATCATGATGGATGAACCGAGCGCGAGTAAGAACAACCCGGTCATGAAGAGACCCCATTTGAAGAGAATGCGTAAAAGATGGATGGATCGGACGTGCATGAACATCGCCTCGTTTCAATAGAATGATTGATTTATCTTAGCACAGGCGATTGAAAAACATAAAAAAAACGTCTCAGCTTATTGGCTGAGACGTGAGTTTTATTTCTTCGGTGATTTCTTTGCTTTGTTCTTTTTATAGTAATCGTAGACGAACGGTGCGACCGCCGTCGCGATTTTAATCAATGTTCCCATTTTGCCTTTCTTAGCCATTATGCTGCACCCCTTTCTCTTCTAGAAGAATATATTCCACACAATTTGATTTTGAAAACATATCTCGAGCACATTCCATCTTCATGACAAAGATTATAACCCATCATACTATAGGGTGGAGGAGGTCTATTGATGAAAACAATCATTTGGTACCAAAATGATTTACGTATTGATGATCATTTACCGCTTGAAGAGGCACTTCGCCATGATGATCCGATCGAAGGTCATTTTTTTATCAGTCCGAATCAGTTCGTTGAAAATCGTTATGGCGTCATTCCACTTGGGAAGGAGCGACTTCATTTCTTGAAGGAGTCATTAGAGGATGTGGCCGGTTCACTCGACGCACTTGGTATCCCATTTCACGTGCACGTTGGTCATCCGCTCGAAACGCTCGACCCGTCCGACCGTCTCTTGTTTCAGCGGGCAGTCGGATACAATGAGCGCCGACGTGAAAATGAAGTGATCAAAAAATGGAAAGGGGAGTACGAGAC
This sequence comes from Exiguobacterium profundum, assembly GCF_001909285.1. GTDB lineage: Bacteria > Bacillota > Bacilli > Exiguobacteriales > Exiguobacteriaceae > Exiguobacterium > Exiguobacterium profundum. Next base: position 2,335,797 of record NZ_MRSV01000001.1, on the reverse strand, counting down.
GTTCGGTGGATTCACGTTATTTGAAGAGGGCGATATCCCGTTTGAGAAAATGCCGTTTCTCTTCACGGAGTTTCGAAAAGCGGTCGAATATGATGTACGTCCCCGAGAACTGATTTCCCGTAAGGCGACGGCTGCCACACGCGAGGTGACGTTCCCATTTTCGATTCAAGAAGTAAAGCAAGACCCGAGGACGGCGTTTCCGTTCAAAGGTGGCGAATTGGCAGCGAAGCGTCGATTGAATGACTATTTGTCCGTGCCGATTCGAACGTACAAAGAAACGAGAAATGGTTTTGGTGTCGATGACTCGACGAAGCTATCTTCTTATTTAGCGAACGGCTCGTTATCCCCACGACGGGTATTCTTTGAACTCGAGGCACATGAACGAACGCATGGGGTAAATGAATCAACGTACTGGCTGTACTTTGAACTATTATGGCGTGAGTTCTTTCAATGGGTCGCACTCGAGCAAGGGAAAAAATTATTTCGATCACAAGGCATCCGGTCGAAACGGAAAGACTGGCGAGTCGAGGCGGATGTCATTGAAAAATGGCGAAAGGGAGAGACGGGTGTTGATTTCGTAGATGCGTTTATGCGCGAACTGAATGCGACGGGATGGATGTCCAATCGGGGGCGACAAATCGTGGCGAATTATTTTTCAAAAGAGTTAAAACAAGATTGGCGTTACGGGGCTTCCTACTTTGAATCGAAACTAATCGATTACGACGTGGCGAGCAATTGGGGGAATTGGGCGTACCAGGCGGGTGTCGGGAACGACTCGCGCGACCGCCGTTTCAACATCGAGCGTCAACAGTTCACGTATGACCCGGACCGTGCGTTTCGTAACAAATGGTTGTGACCAAACTGTCACGTGAAGTCGGCGTTTCTCATTGACTTCTTTTTACAGAAGCGCTATAGTTAAATCAACAGATGGGATACCTGAGGTGTACGAGAGCCGCCTTCGTTATTTTGAGCCAACACTTTGAATACGGGAGACCGAACTGCTAACCAGATCAACTGCCTCATCACGTGCAGGAGGACTTGTGAAGGAAACGCTAGGTCACCCACCTGCATACGCAGGTTCAAAAGCAAGGCATCGTCACGGCACTCCGGGCCCCATCGATTTTTTTGTAAATACGTCGCGAGACGTCTTTTTTTTGAATATAATTCCGAGTAAAATAGTATGAGAAAATAGGATTAGTTGGAGGAAGAAATATGTTACACCAGTTTTCACGTAATGAATTGGCCATCGGCTCTGAAGGCCTTGATGCTTTAAAGAATAAAACGGTCGCGATTTTAGGCGTCGGCGGTGTCGGTTCATTTGCGGCAGAGGCACTTGCGCGCAGTGGCGTCGGACGCATCATCCTCGTCGATAAAGATGATATCGACATCACGAACGTCAACCGACAAATCCACGCACTATTGTCGACGGTCGGTCAACCGAAAGTCGAAGCGATGGGGAAACGTCTCCTTGACATCAACCCGGACTTAGACCTCGTCCAATTGAAGATGTTCTATACAGAAGAGACATATGAAGAGTTCTTCGCTCAAAACATCGACTACGTCATCGATGCGTCAGACACGATCATCTATAAGATTCATTTAATCGTAGAATGTAAGCGTCGCGGCATCCCGGTCATCTCAAGCATGGGGATGGCGAATAAGATGGATCCGACACGCATCAAGGTCGTCGACATTAAAGATACGTCATATGACCCGATTGCGAAGATGGTCCGTACTCGTCTACGTAAAGAGAAAATCTACAAAGGCGTCCCGGTCGTCTTCTCGGACGAATCTCCAATCGTGACACGCGAGGACGTGAACGAGGTCGTCGGGAAGAAAGATGCCCCGATCCGTAAAGCGAAGATGCCACCGAGCTCGAACGCGTTCGTCCCATCGGTTGCAGGACTTGTCGCTGCAGGATACGTCATCAATGACTTGCTCGAACAAGCGGGCGTCGAAATCAACCGCATCCAAAAATAAAACGACGCTGGCTCATTTCGAGTCGCGTCGTTTTTCCCAATAATCGAGCCGTTTTTGGATTTGTTGCTCGAATCCACGTGGCGTCGGTTTATAGTAATTTGGTCGTTTTCTAGCCAAGTTTTCTGGCCAATAGTTTTGAGGGACGAACCCGTCTTTTTCGTCATGTGGATACTTGTATCCGACCCCGTTCCCGAGTTCACGTGCTCCTGGACTATGGGCATCCCGGAGATGTACGGGCACAGGGCCTCCCTCGACTGTGCGGACGTGGTGAAGCGCCTTGTCGATGGCGGTGATGACCGCATTTGATTTTGGAGCGGTTGCCAAATAGAGAACGGCTTCTGCGATTGGGATGCGAGCTTCTGGAAAACCGATGTACTCGCTCGCTCGTGCTGCTGCATCGACGATGAGAAGTGCGTTCGGGTCGCTCATTCCGATATCTTCGGCGGCATGGACGTATAAACGACGCATGATGAATCGCGGAGATTCGCCAGCCTCAATCATGACGGCTAGCCAGTATAGCGCGGCATCCGGGTCAGACCCCCGAATCGATTTGATGAACGCCGAAATGACATCGTAATGTCGGTCGCCCGTCTTATCGTATTTGATTGACTTCTGTTGAATCGACTCTTCCGCGACCTCTAGCGTGATATGAATCTCTCCGTCCACCTCAGGCGTTGTCAAGACGGCGAGTTCGAGTGCGTTCAACAGGACACGGTAGTCACCATCCGCCATTTTGATATAATGGTCTGCAGCAGCTTCATCCATTTTGACCGGATAATTTCCGAGACCACGTGAGTCGTGTAGCGCCCGCTCAAGGACGGCACGTAACTCTTCAGCACCAGGTGGCTCGAGTCGAAACACGGTCGCGCGTGACAGGAGTGCGGCGTTTACTTCAAAACTCGGGTTTTCTGTCGTCGCTCCGATGAGGACGAGCTTTCCAGACTCAAGGGCAGGAAGGAGTGCGTCTTGTTGGAGCTTATTGAACCGGTGGATCTCATCTAAAAAGAGAATCGTCCGTTCGTCTTCATAGTCGAAGCGGGACTCCGCTTCACGAATGACGTTCCGCAATTCATCGAGTTTTGCTGTGACGGCGTTCAATTGGACGAATGTCGCTTTCGTGTAATTCGAAATAACACGGGCAAGTGTCGTCTTACCGGTGCCAGGTGGACCATATAGGATAATCGTACCAAGTCGATCGGCTTCGATGGCACGACGAAGTAGCTTGCCCTCGCCGATGATATGGCGCTGTCCGATAACGTCATCTAATGTTTCGGGGCGCATCCGATTGGCGAGCGGTCCGCCATTCGATTGATGAAATAAATCAGGCATACGTAACCATTCCTTTCGACAAACGTTTGTTCGATTAGTATAACAGAAGGAGACTTGAAGATGAAAATATCTACTAAAGGCCGTTATGGCTTGACGATTATGATTGCGTTGGCACGCGAGACTGATAACAAACCGCTCAGTTTAAAAAAGATTGCGGCACGACATGAATTGCCAGAGCATTACTTAGAGCAATTAATCGGCCCACTCCGTAACGGTGGACTCGTCAAGAGCGTGCGTGGTGCGTATGGCGGCTATCAGCTCGTCAAACCGCCAGAAGAAGTGACAGCGGGTGAAATCATTCGCTTGCTCGAAGGACCGCTGGCCATCGTCGAAGAATCTGAAGCAGATGATGCGGTGAAACGGAAGCTTTGGGATAAAATCAAAGAAGCAATTGATACCGTCCTTGATGAAACGACACTCGCTGACCTCGCTGAGGAAGAGTCAGACGGCTACATGTTTTATATTTAATAATGAGGTGACTTTAGATGAACTATTTTGATCACGCTGCGACGACACCGATGCGACCAGAAGTCCTCGAAGCGATGACACCCTACTTTTTAGAGACGTACGGGAACGCGTCGAGCATCCACGGAATTGGACGTAACGCCCGGGCGGCGCTCGATTCGTCACGTCGCGTCCTCGCAAAGTGGATTGGTGCTTCACCGAACGAGATCGTCTTTACGTCAGGTGGGACGGAGTCAGATAATTATGCTTTGTTGGGTGCGGCGTATGCCCATCAAGAAAAAGGCAAACATATCATCACGACAAAAGTCGAACATCACGCCGTTCTTCACGCGATGGAGCAACTTGAGCGCGAGGGCTTCGACGTCACGTATCTCGATGTTGATGAGTCGGGAGCTGTAGATATAGAAACGTTCCGATCAGCGTTACGTGAGGATACGATTCTCGTATCGGTTATGTACGGCAACAACGAGGTCGGAACGCGCCAACCGATTCAAGAAATCGGGGAGTTGTTACAAGACCATCAGGCTCTCTTCCATACGGATGCGGTACAAGCGCTCGGTACAGAAGAAATTGATGTGAAACGTATTCATGTCGATTTATTGTCGGCGTCCGCACATAAAGTGAATGGGCCAAAAGGTATCGGTTTTCTTTTCATGAAAACAGGTGTAAAATTAGCGTCACGTTCTTTTGGTGGACAACAAGAACGTAAACGTCGAGCCGGCACGGAAAATGTTCCGGGTGCCGTCGGATTCCAAAAAGCAGCTGAACTCGTCATGGCAGAGCGTGAGGACCGAGTGACTCTCTATGCTTCGCTCGATTTGGCACTGCGTCAACGTCTTGACGAACTAGGCGTGTCTTATGAGGTGAACGGGTCGAATCGTTTACCTCACATCGTGAACCTATACCTCCCTGGAATTGACCTTGAACCTTTCCTCATCATGATGGATATGCGGGGCATGGCGATTTCGAGCGGGAGCGCCTGCACGGCGGGGTCGGTCGAACCGTCCCATGTATTGTCGGCGATGTACGGGGATTCAGAGCGGACGCGTCAGTCTGTTCGAATCAGTTTTGGCCACGGTAACTCGGTCGAGGACGCGAAACGGCTCGCGGAGCGACTAGAAGAAGTCGTCTCGACATTTATGAACGGAGTGAGATAGATGAATTTACGCACGAAAGCCCCTGAAGAGACGACGGTCGTCGTCGGGATGTCAGGTGGCGTCGATTCATCGGTGACGGCCCATGTGTTAAAAGAACAAGGGTATAACGTCATCGGAATTTTTATGAAAAACTGGGATGACACGGACGAGAACGGTGTGTGTACGGCGACAGAGGACTATGAAGACGTCATCGCCGTGGCGAACCAAATCGGGATTCCTTACTATGCGGTCAACTTTGAAAAAGAATATTGGGACCGCGTCTTTGAATATTTCTTAGCGGAATATCGTCTCGGTCGGACGCCGAACCCGGACGTCATGTGTAACAAAGAAATCAAATTCAAAGCATTCCTCGACCATGCGCTTCGACTCGGTGCCGATTTTGTAGCGACCGGACACTATGCGCAAGTGAAATATGTTGATGGTGAGCATCGTCTGTTACGAGGAAAAGACGATAACAAAGACCAAACGTATTTCTTGAACCAATTGTCACAAGACCAGCTCGCGCGGACGATGTTCCCGATTGGTCATATGGACAAGAAAGATGTACGTGCGATTGCCGAAGAGGCAGGACTCGCGACGGCGAAGAAGAAAGATTCGACGGGAATCTGCTTTATCGGTGAACGGAACTTTAAAGAATTCTTGTCGGAATACCTTCCATCACAGCCTGGTGAAATGCGGACGCTCGATGGCGTCGTCAAAGGACGTCACGACGGGTTGATGTATTATACACTCGGACAACGTCACGGTCTCGGAATCGGTGGCGACGGTGATCCTTGGTTCGTCGTCGGGAAAGATGTTGAGAACAACGTCTTGTTCGTCGGACAAGGGTTCCATCACGACGCGCTCTACTCAGATGCGCTGCTCGCTTCGAAACTATCATGGACGGGAGCTGCTTCATCAGGAGAGTTCCGGGCGACGGCGAAGTTCCGTTATCGCCAACAAGATGTCCCGGTCACGATCGCTCCGCTCGAAAATGGCGAGGTCCTCGTCAAGTTCGATGAGCCACAACGTGCCATCACGCCAGGACAAGCGGTCGTCTTCTATGATGGCGACATCTGTCTCGGTGGGGCAACGATTGACGAAGCGTATCGAAACGGAAAACGACTCGACTATATCGGATGAGGTGATTGATATGAACGCAAACGAACAAGGCATCCAAGCGATGCAGCAAGGTGAATTCGAACAGGCGGCCAAACATTTCAATGAGGCCATCGAAGCGAACCCGACGGACCCGACTGGTTTCGTCAACATGGGGACATTGCTCCAGGCGATCAACGATTACGATCGTGCCGTCATCTTCTATGATAAGGCGATCGAGCTCGATGGTTCGTTCGGTGCCGCTCACTACGCGAAAGGTGCACTTGCCTATGAACTCGAGCAATTGGAGTCAGCGGAGGCGTCGCTTCGCCAAGCGCTCCTTTCTGGGATGGATGATGCTGATCTTCATTTCATGCTCGGGTTGACGTATAAGGCGATGGGTGATTTCGTTCGAGCGATGCCACGCCTGCGTGAAGCGAAAAAACAATCGCCAGAAGACGTGGAGATCACGTTCCAATACGGACTTGCACTCGCACAGAGTGAACAGCTCGAAGAGGCGGTCGTTGCGCTAGAAGAGACGCTCGATCTCGATGCGAGCCATACGGATGCCCGTTACAACTTGGCAATCGCATATGCGTTCTTGGGTGACCAGGAACGAACGTACGCTGAGCTTCAACGCGTCTTGGAGATGCAACCGGATCATGAACTTGCGCGTGACGCCGTCGCGAAGATGGATGCACTGCTTGGAAACTGATTTCTTGAATAGGAAAGTGCCATCGCTCCATTGCGATGGCACTTTTTTGTTGACGCGATTAGAGTTGTTTCGTTGTGATTTTGACGGGTTCTCCGGCAAACTCGCCGTACGCCTCGTCCATATTTTTCGTATACAGTTCGATGATGTTATGGCTCGGGTCTTTGAAGTACGCAGAGCGTTCTTTCCCATTTTTCGTCTCATCCTCGTCCCACATCCGAAGTTTAACAGGGACATCGGTCTCATCTAAGATTTCGAGTGCCTGTTCAAACGACTCCATCGGAACGAAGAACGCACAGTGGACGTGGACGCCACCTTCATCATAGAGCGTGTCCCATTCCGTCACGTCTTGTTTCCGGTTCGCATCCTCTTCATCCGTAAAGTCGCGTTTCAACCAAAGACCTAACCGTGTGTTCCCGCCGATATAGAGCCATGTTGCCCACGGTTCGTTCGCTTGTTCTTGTGATTCACTCGGTTCGGCATCGTCTCCGACCCATTGTTCGACGACAGGAAGCCCTAATTTTTCATGCCAAAAGGCTACGGCTTCGTTCATGTCTGTCACTTCTAAAACGAGTTCACATAATCCGCTGACTGGAATTCGTTTGCCCATAGATGATTCCTCCTTCAATGTTTCATTCGAACAGTTCCCCGTTTCTTTAAATCAAAAACGCGACTAGCTGTGTTGAAGTGGGGGAATGACAACCTATAGAAGGAGGTCGAGTGGCTTGCGAAAATTTAGCATGGTCAGCGTCATTTTGTTTTTTATTGTCGAGTACGTCTGGTTGAATCAATTATTTGAATCGGTAAATGAACGATTAGCAGACGGGAAATGGACGAATACGATCTTATATCAAGTGGTCGTTGAACCACGTGGACTCTTAACGTTAATCCTTCTTTTATTCGTAGCGCTCCTTCTCGTTGGATGGGCTGTTCACTATGTATACAGTGAGCAAAAGTCTTGGCAACATACATCTGAACATGTCGGTATTGGTTGGGTCGTTCCATTGATTTTGGCAGTACTCGGATTCCTCATTCCGAACGTATATGTCCAAGTCGGGATGTTACTCCTTCAAGTAACGTTCATTCCGCTCATCCCGTTCATCCATCAGACCGTTCCATTCTGGAAAGTCGTGACGAACTGGTTGATTCAGTTGGCGGTCATCGGGCTCGTCCTGTTCGGGGCGAGGGGGATGCTTCAGGACTCGATCCGCATCGAGAAGACCGAGCTCTTCACAAAACTCGAGGCATATCAGGCGTCTGGTGACTTGGATAGGATCCAGCGTTTAATTGAAGAGGTGGACCTGGATCAGGTTGAGCGCATTTTGGACCGGGTCGATATCGAACAGTTGATACGTATTTTGGAGGTCGTCGATCTCGACCGAATCGAGCAAATCTTGAGTCTATTCGACTAGGGCATTTGTTCAATCGATTCATCTCGGGCTATAATGGATGATGGAAAAATAGCTGGAGGTGTCGGATATGATGGCAACACCTTATGAGTTGACTGGAAAAGTCATTCGCGTCCTGTTTCAATCAGAAGAAGAGGCGCATACGATTGCGCTCGTACGTATAAAAGAAAAGAATTTTGAGACGGATGAGACCGAGATGGTTATCGCAGGCGTCGGAGTCGGCATTGAGAAGGGCGAGACGTATAAGGCGCACGGTCGTCTCGTCGAACACCCTCGATTCGGAAAACAGATGAAGGCGGATTGGATTCGCCGTGTCGTCCCGATGACGAAACGGGCAGCCGTCCGCTTTTTGACGAACGGGTCTTTCCCTGGAATCGGTCAAAAGACGGCGCAGAAGATTGCAGATTCTCTCGGGGACGATTGTATCGACCAGATTGTGAAACATCCGAGCATCCTGTCCGAGGTCGACGGATTGAAAGAAAAGCAGGCACGTGTGATCACCGAGCGCCTGAATGTCTTATATGGGGTCGATCAATTACTTTTATTTCTCGCTCCATTCGACGTGACACCGCGTCTCGCCTCAAAAATCCATAAAGAGTATGAAGGACGGGCGATGGAGACGATTGAGAAGAATCCGTATGCGCTCATGTACGACGTACAGGGCATCGGTTTCAAGACGGCTGATGCCATCGCGGCGCACTTCGGGATTCAAGGCATTCATCCCGAACGCATCGCGGCAGCGGTGCTTTACGTGTTAGAACTCGAACAAGGGAACGGTCATCTCTACGTGACGGCAGAACAACTTGAAGCCGAGATGCCTCGAATTATCGGGGCGGACCCAGGTGAGGCGCTCGTCACGGCATTAGAGTCACTTGCCAAAGAAGAACGGGTCGTCATCGATGATGGGGTCGTCTATCACCCTCGCGTGTTCCGTGCTGAGCGAAAAGCGGCAGAAGAGTTGGCGCGCATCATGGCGACATCGACAACAGAGGATGTGGATATGACGACCATCTTTGATGCGGTCGGACGTGTTGAGGAAATGTTTTCAATCGAATATGCGACCCAACAGCGAGAAGCCATCGAACTTGCGCTCAAGTCACCGCTCATGGTTCTCACAGGTGGTCCAGGTACCGGGAAGACGACGGTCGTCCGAGGGATCATTCATGCACTCAGCGACGTCTTCGATTGGAAGTTAGATCCCGTTCCGAACCAACCGTTCCCGTTCGTCTTGGCCGCACCGACGGGTCGAGCGGCGAAACGCCTAAGCGAGTCGACAGGGCTACCGGCCTCGACGATTCATCGGCTGTTAAAGTTCGACGGTAGTTCGTTCCAAGTCGATGAGACGAATCCGCTTGTCGGGAAAGTGCTCATCGTCGATGAGGCGTCGATGATTGACATCTTTTTGTTCCGAAGCTTGCTAAAGGCGGTACCGAACGGCATGAAAATCTTGTTCGTTGGAGACCGCGATCAGCTCCCGTCTGTCGGACCGGGGCAAGTACTTGCCGATTTGATGGCGACAGAAGGGATTCCGGTCGTCCGCCTCGACGTCGTCCACCGTCAGGCGTCGGAATCGAGCATCCTCCGACTTGCCCATTCCTTGAACGCCAAAAAGATGCCAGAAGATTTGTTGGCGTCACTGCCGGACCGGCGCTTCTATACGGCGAATCAGGAGACGGCACTTCAAGCGATTTGTCAGATGGCAGGAGCGGCTCTCCGAAAAGGATATTCACCGTTTGATATTCAAGTGCTCGCACCGACGTATCGAGGGGTATGTGGAATTGACGGACTGAATGAAGCACTTCAAAACGTATTCAATCCAAAATCAAGTGCCCGTGAAGTGAAGCATGGGACGCGCATTTACCGAAACGGTGATAAAGTGCTACAACTCGTCAACAACGCCGAGGAGAACGTCTATAACGGGGACATCGGGGAAATCACGAACATCTTCTACGCGAAGGAAAATGTCGATAAGGTCGACAAGATTTATATCCGATTCGACCAGACAGAAGTCGAGTACAACCGTAGTGAATGGGACCAGTTCACCCATGCCTACGCCATCACGATCCATAAGTCACAAGGTTCCGAGTTCCCAATCGTTCTCATGCCGGTCTTCTTCAACGGAGGATTCCGATCGTCGCGCAACTTGATTTATACAGCTGTGACTCGGGCGAAGAAGAGTTTACTCTTGTTTGGTGACGTGCGTGCGCTCGAGGCGGCGACGCGAGAAGAGGAGCCGGTGCGACGGACAAAATTGGTCGAGCGCTTAGGCGGGAAGTCTTGACGTCTTTCCGAACGCGTGTGATAATGACGAATAGACAACTGAAACGATACAGACGATGAAGGAAATGAGTACGTCGTCACCGCCTCTACAGAGACATCTTCCTAGGCTGCGAGAAGATGGGGGTCGGCCGACCGAAGCTATTCTGGAGTCCCCACTCAACCTGGGCGCCTCATCCACGTTAACGGATGTTCGAGGCACGGTGTATACCGTGCGAACGAGGGTGGTACCACGAAGCGATGCTTTCGTCCCTTTCCACAGGGGCAGGCATCGCTTTTTTTCGTTTCGTTCAGAAATAAGGAGGAATTGTTCATGAAACCGCTCAAATCATTGACTGGCGCACAAATTCGCCAAATGTACTTAGATTTCTTCAAATCAAAAGGGCACAGCGTGGAGCCGAGTGCTTCACTTGTACCGGTTGAAGATCCGACTTTGTTGTGGATCAACTCTGGTGTTGCGACATTGAAGAAATACTTTGATGGACGTGTGATTCCAGCGAACCCACGTATCGTCAACGCTCAAAAATCGATTCGTACGAACGATATCGAGAACGTCGGGAAGACAGCGCGTCACCATACGTTCTTCGAGATGCTCGGGAACTTCTCAGTCGGTGAATACTTCCGTGAAGAAGCGATCACATGGGGTTGGGAACTGTTGACGAGCGACGAATGGTACGGACTCGACCCGGACCGTCTCTCTGTCACGATTCACCCGGACGATGAAGAGTCAAAACAAATTTGGTTGAACCTCGGCATGCCGGCTGATCGCATCATCCCGCTAGAAGATAACTTTTGGGAAATTGGCGAAGGCCCATCTGGTCCAAACACGGAGATTTTCTTTGACCGTGGACCAGCATTCGGGGACGACCCGACAGACCCTGAACTTTATCCAGGTGGAGAGAACGAGCGTTATCTTGAAATTTGGAATATCGTGTTCAGCCAATATAACCATGACGGACACGGAAACTATACAGAGCTTCCGCGCAAAAACATTGATACAGGGATGGGACTCGAGCGGATGGCGAGCGTCCTTCAAGACGTACCGACAAACTTCGATACCGACCTCTTCATGCCGATCATTCGTGAAACTGAAAAAATCAGTGGCGACGTATACCGTCAAGACAGCAGCAAAGACGTTGCGTTCAAAGTCATCGCGGACCATATTCGTACAGTATCGTTCGCAATCGGTGACGGGGCACTTCCATCGAACGAAGGACGTGGCTATGTCCTCCGTCGTCTTCTCCGCCGTGCTGTACGTTATGCGAAGATGCTAGGAATCGAGCGTCCGTTCATGTATGAGCTCGTCGATGTCGTCGGAGACATCATGGTCGACTTCTACCCGCAAGTGAACGAGAAGAAAGACTTCATCAAGAAAGTCATCAAGAACGAGGAAGAGCGTTTCCACGAAACGTTGAATGACGGTCTCGCAATTTTGAACGAAGTTGCGAAAGCACAAAAAGCTGCTGGGTCAAACGTGATCAGCGGTCAAGATGCATTCCGTCTTTATGACACGTATGGCTTCCCGCTCGAATTGACAATCGAATACGCAGAAGACCATCAGATGACGGTCGATGAAGATGGTTTCAAAGAAGCGATGAACGAGCAACGTGAACGTGCACGTCAAGCGCGTGCTGATGTAGAATCGATGCAGATTCAGTCGGGTGTGCTTGCAGACATCACGATGCCGTCGACATTCCTCGGTTATAACAACCTTGAGACGAACGCAAAAATCATCAGCTTGATTCACAACGGCGAACTCGCTGACGTCGTCGCTGCAGGGGAAGAGGCACAAGTCATCCTCGATCAGACACCATTTTACGCTGAGAGTGGCGGTCAAATCGGTGATAAAGGAGAAATCGTCGGAGAAGACTTCCTTCTTCGCGTGAAAGATGTGTCGAAAGCGCCAAACGGACAGAACTTGCATACTGTCACGGTCGAGTCAGGTGTGGCGAAAGCGGAAGTAGCCGTCACAGCCACTGTCGACCAGGCATCGCGTCAAGCCATCGTCAAAAACCATACGGCGACGCACCTTTTGCATCGTGCACTCAAAGATACGCTCGGGGAGCACGTCAACCAGGCGGGTTCACTCGTGACACCAGATCGTCTCCGTTTTGACTTCTCACACTTCGGTCAAGTGACACCTGAAGAGCTTCAATCGATTGAGCGTCAAGTGAACGAGAAAATTTGGGCATCAATCGGTGTCGACATCGAAGAGATGAACATTGCGGATGCGAAAGCAAAAGGTGCGATGGCACTCTTCGGCGAGAAATATGGTGATGTCGTTCGGGTTGTATCAGCAGGGGATTACTCGGTTGAGCTTTGTGGTGGGATTCACGTCTCCAACACGGCTGAAATCGGACTCTTTAAAATCTTGTCTGAATCAGGGATTGGCGCTGGGACGCGTCGAATTGAAGCGGTCACGGGAGCTGGCGCATATGAAGTGATGAACCAGCAAATCGAGACGCTTGAAGCAGCAGCGAAACTGTTGAAGACAAAACCACTTGAAGTTCCTGCACGCGTTCAAGCACTTCAAGCTGAAATCAAAGAAGTCGAGCGTGCTTCAGAATCGCTTAAAGCGAAGCTTGCCAACATCGAGGCATCTTCATTAACGGATGCAATCGAAACGATTGATGGCGTTCAATTGATTGCGAAACGCGTCGATGGACAAGATATGGATGCCCTTCGCAGTATGGTCGACGACTTGAAAGGGAAACTCGGTTCTGCCGTGATTATCCTTGGTTCGGCGAACGGTGAGAAGGTCAACCTCGTCGCAGGTGTGACGAAAGACTTGAACGATCGTGGCTTCCATGCCGGAAAACTGATTAAAGAAGTCGCGACACGCTGCGGTGGTGGCGGTGGCGGTCGTCCAGACATGGCACAAGCAGGTGGCCGTGATGCAACAAAACTGGACGAAGCATTGAAGTTTGCTTCACATTACGTCGAATCACTGGCATAATAGAGTGTGAAGTGCAAACGGAAAGAGGTGGATTCTTGTGAGCCAAATGGATCGCACGATGCAATTCAATTTTCCAGAAGATGATCAACGTGCTAACACACGTGAGACGCTGATTACGGTATATCAAGCACTCGAGGAAAAAGGTTATCAACCGATCAATCAAATCGTGGGATACTTACTGTCAGGTGACCCTGCCTACATTCCACGTCATAATGATGCGCGAAACTTGATTCGTAAAATTGAGCGGGATGAACTTCTCGAAGAGTTGGTCAAATCGTATTTGAACGATCGTAGAGAGGATTAATATGAAGCGAGTCATGGGACTCGATGTCGGATCGAAGACGATTGGTGTCGCGGTGAGTGACCTGATGGGATGGACGGCGCAAGGTGTGGAGACGGTCTACTGGACCGAACCTGACTTTGATGAAGCCGTCCGTCTCCTTCGTCCGTTTATCGAGCAGTACGATGTGAAAGAAGTCGTCGTCGGTCACCCGAAAAACATGAATGGAACAGTCGGTCCGCGCGGTGAAGCGTCCGAGGCATTTGCCGAGGCGTTCACAGAACAGACAGGCTTACCTTGCGTGTTGGTGGATGAACGATTAACGACGATGCAAGCGGAACGGATGCTCATTTCAGCAGATGTCAGCCGCAAAAAGAGAAAAGCGGTCATCGACAAGATGGCGGCCGTGATGATTTTACAAAACTACCTGGATCGTTCCGGGAAATAAGGAGGAATCTCTCATGGCAGAAATCCGTCGTGAAGAAGAAATGTACCGTATTCCAGACGAAAATGGAGACGAACATTTATTTGCAGAAATTTTCCGTATGACGAGCGACCGTTCGAAAAAGACGTTTGTCGTACTCGAACCGGTTGGCGCACCAGAGACAGAAGATGAAGATACGATTGAAGTATACGCATTTGAAATTGAAGAACTTGAAGATGGCGAATTCATCTTGAAGCTCGTCGAAGACGATGAAGACTTCGATGAGGTCATGGAAGCATTCGACATCGTCAATGACGAAGTCGGTCTAGACTAAATAGGGGACGGGCGACTAGGGAACATCCCTCGTCGCCTCTCTTTATAAAAAGAACAGGGGAGAAATGCATGAATCATCCATCTATGTCAGATGAGAAACGTGCCCGCAACCGGATCGTCCGTCGCATCACGGTTGTCATCCTGGCCATCTTCCTTCTCGTCATCGCCACAGGGTCGGCGCTCACATATGTCTTTGTGAAGCGTTCCATCGAACCGATTGACCCAACTTCGACTGAAACGGTCGAGATTGAAGTCCCGCTCGGTGCTGGTTCGGGATACATTGGTGAATTACTAGAAGAGAATGGGCTTGTAAGGAGTAGCACGATTTTCCGTTTCTATACACGCTTTAAGAACGAATCGTCGTTCCAGGCGGGGACGTATACGTTATCTCCGTCACAATCAATCGATGAATTGATTGAAACGTTGCAAACAGGTAAAGTCATTGTGGTCCCTGATATCAAGCTCGTCATTCCAGAAGGATTCACGATTGATCAGGTGATTGCGAGGCTTGCGAAAGTGGCCGAAATCCCGAAAGAAGAGATTTCTGAGCAGTTGAGCGACCGTGAATACATTCAGTCTCTCGTAAACGAGCATGAAATGTTGACGGAAGAAGTATTGCAGGAAGGCATCTATCATCCGCTTGAAGGATACCTGTTCCCAGCCACATATGAATTCAATAAAGGCGTAACGCTCAATGAAATCATCGACGAGATGTTACTACCAACCGAAAGTATGTATCAAGAATACAAAGGTCGTTTAGCCGATTCAGGACGTACGTTCCATGAGACGCTCGCGCTCGCATCCGTTGTCGAGAAAGAGGCGGTGTCAACGGAAGACCGTAAAGAGATTGCTGGCGTGTTCGAGAATCGCTTAAACGACGGAATGAAATTACAATCTGACCCGACCGTCTGGTACGGAACGGGAGAAACATCGATTTTCACTTCATTCGCGGACTTGGAGAACGATTCCTTATATAACACGTATCGTTACGAAGGCATCCCGATTGGACCGATTGCGGCCGTGAGCCGTGACGCATTTGAAGCGGTGCTTAATCCGAACGACACGGAGAACATTTACTTCTACGCACGCCCTCCACGTGAAGGGTTCCCGAACGGGGAAGTCTTGTTCGAAGTCGACTATGAGGATCACCAACAAAACGTCAATAAGTACCGTTCCGAATGGGAAGCGTTTGAAGAAGCAAACAGTAATTGATGGGACGACCGGAAGCGGATGCTTCCGGTCGTTTGAATGAAGAGAGTTAAGAGGTGGAACGAGTGGACCATGCATCCTATGAGGGATATGTAGAAAAACTAATCAATGACCGCTCCCCGCTATTGACGGAGATGGAGGCGTTCGCGCGTGTTCATCACGTCCCAATCATGGATTTGACGGGTTCGGAAGTGCTGCTCTCCTTACTGGCGATGCAACGGCCGACCCGAATCCTCGAAGTGGGTACGGCCATCGGCTATAGTGCCATTCGCATGGCAGAATTGTTACCCGATGCAGAAATCGTCACTATCGAGCGGAATGCTCGCCGTTTCGAAGAGGCGACGGAATTCATCAATCGATCGGACGTGCGCGATCGTATTACGCTCGTTCACGGCGATGCCGTCGAATTGATTGGAACGATTGAAGGTGAATTCGATGCCGTATTTATTGATGCGGCAAAAGGACAATATCAAAAATTTTTTGATGGGTATGGCGCTTTAGTACCAATTGGTGGTACGATTTACAGCGATAATTTGTTTTTACGAGGAGACGTCTTGCTAGAGGATGTATCGGTTTTAGACCGACGCCGACGCCGGCTCGTGCGTCTCGTGAAACAGTTTACTGAGCAATTGATGGCACGGACCGATTATCATACTGCAATTTTGCCCCTTGGTGATGGCCTAGCAATCAGTCGTAAATTACGATGAGGAGGACTTAACTTTGATGCAACATAAACCCGTCATTATTGGCGTGGCCGGGGGTACCGGATCAGGAAAAACGACCGTGGCCCGCGCGCTCGTCGATGCGTTTCAAGGTCAATCGGTCGTCATGATCGAGCAAGACGCGTACTATAAGGATCAATCAGAGATGACCATGGAGGAGCGGTACAAGACGAACTACGACCACCCCTTCGCCTTTGATAACGATTTGTTGATCGAACATATCCAACAGTTACAACAACATCAGGCGATTGAAAAGCCGGTCTATGACTATGCGGCCCACACGCGTTCAAGTGAAACCATCTTAATCGAACCCGTCGATGTCGTCATCGTCGAAGGGATCTTGGCACTCGAGGATGCGCGTTTACGAGATTTGATGGATATCAAAGTTTTCGTGGATACAGATGCGGACGTTCGAATCTTGCGTCGTATGCAGCGTGATTTGAATGAACGTGGACGTTCAATCGATTCGGTCGTTGCCCAATATACAAATGTGGTGCGTCCGATGCACCTACAATTCTGTGAACCTACAAAACGGTATGCAGATATCATCGTTCCTGAAGGCGGAGAAAACTTTGTCGCGATCGATTTACTCGTGACCAAAATCCGTTGGGTGCTCACTGAGCGCAATCGCGCGTGAGGAAATAAATCGTTTTCAATTCAACCCTAGCTGTAATATACTAGGAGACAATGAAGGAGTGACAGAAATGGCTGAAAAACAACACTATATGACGTTAGACGGAAAAGCGAAGATCGAACATGAATTAAACGAACTGAAGACGGTCCGCCGTAAAGAAGTCGTTGAAAATATTAAGATTGCTCGTGATTTCGGTGACTTGTCAGAGAACGCGGAATATGACGCGGCGAAAGAAGAACAAGCGATGGTCGAAGGACGCATCGCACAATTAGAAGAAATGCTCCGTAACGCGGTCATCATTCAAGATGATGCAGGCGATAACTCGGTTGTCTCAATCGGGAAGACGGTAACGTTCTTCATTCAAGAAGATAATGAAGACGAAACGTATACAATCGTTGGTGGAGCTGAGGCAGACCCGTTCACAGGGAAAATCTCGAACGAATCACCGATCGCCAAGGCACTTCTTGGACGTACGATTGGTGATGTGGTCACGGTGCAAACACCAGGTGGCGACATGGTCGTCGAAATTAAAGAAATCAAATAAATTGTTGAGCGACCTCCTATTCGGAAGTCGCTCTCTTTCTGAGGAGGAGACGGAATGAAAGTAGGCATCATCGGCGCGATGGAAGAAGAAGTGAATCTACTTCGGAACGAGTTGACAGAACGAGTAGATACTGAAATCGCGAACTATCATTTTTATGAGGGCTATCTTGGTAACATGCAAGTCGTCATCTTGAAGTCAGGCATCGGGAAAGTCAATGCTGCCATCGGCACGACACTTTTGATTGATAAGTTCAAACCGGACGTCGTCATCAACACAGGGTCTGCCGGTGGTTTTAAAAAAGGGATGAAAGTCGGAGACGTCGTCGTCTCGACGGAAGTTCGTCATCACGATGTCGACGTGACGGCATTCGGGTATGAGTACGGACAAGTACCAGGTATGCCGCCTGCGTATGAGGCGGATGCCAAGCTCGTCAGCGTCTGTAAAGATGTCATTGAAAACTTGCCGGACGTGAATGTACATCAGGGATTGATTGTGACGGGAGATTCGTTCATCAACGATTCGAAACGCGTGGCGGACATCCTCGGTCATTTCGACGGCGTCGCAGCGGTCGAAATGGAGGCTGCCCCGATCGCTCAAACGTGCTATCAGTTTGGTATTCCTTTTGTCGTCACACGCTCGATTTCAGACAGTGCAGACGAAGAAGCGAACTTGTCATTCGACGAGTTTTTGGAGACGGCATCGATCAACTCTGCGAAGATGGTCATGGCTGTCACAAAGCGTTTAGAACAAGCTTAATCCAGTCAACACGAGGAGGATGCATTGACATCCTCTTTTTATTCCCTTATATTAGTACCAGATACTAAGAATAGGGGTCGACGATATGAATATTGGAATCATCGGCATCGGATCGTTCTTACCGGACAATCGGGTGACAAATATCGATTTAGAAAAACGAATGGATACGAGCGATGAGTGGATTCGTACTCGTACAGGCATCGAGGCACGTCATTTGGCTGAAGGAGATGTGACAGTCGCAGATATGGCGACACGCGCTGCTGAACGGGCGTTACAGAGTGCGGGCGTCACGATCGACGACATTGAAGCCATCGTTTGTGCGACAGCAACGGCGCCAGCCTTCCCGGCAACTGCATGTGTGGTTCAGGCGAATCTTGGCGCGAAAGCCGCCGTGGCGTTCGACGTGAGCGCGGCATGTAGCGGTTTCATCTTTGCAATGGACACGGCGAAGAGTCTCATGGATTCAAAAGGATTTAAAAAGACGCTCGTCATCGGCGCAGAGAAGATGGGAAGTCTGATTGATTGGGATGATCGATCGACGGCTGTCCTTTTCGGAGATGGGGCAGGGGCTGTCGTGCTCGGGGAAGACGATATCGCTTCAATTGACTCACTTGTGCTCGGAAGTGACGGGACAGGTGGCAAACATCTGTATGAAAATGAAGAAGGTAAAATCGTCATGAACGGTCGTGAAGTCTTCAAATTTGCCGTTCGGAAGATGCCCGAAATCGTTCTTGAGGCACTGGACAAAGCCGATAAGACGTTGGAGGACCTTGACGTCCTCGTTCCACACCAGGCGAACCGTCGAATCATCGACGCTGCGATGGAGCGTTTACACTTAGAAGAAGAGAAAGTTGTCATGACCATTCAAGACCATGCGAATACATCAGCAGCTTCCATTCCACTCGCATTGGCCGAGGCGGTCAAGTCTGGCAAAATCCAAGATGGACAAACGGTCGTCATCGCAGGATTTGGTGCTGGGCTCACGTGGGGGGCTAGCTGCCTGACATGGAATCACGCAACCATTACGGAGGGGAATCATTTATGAAACGAGTAGTAGTGACAGGATTAGGAGTCGTATCACCATTAGGAAACGATGTCTCAACAATGTGGGATCGCCTGTTAAAAGGGGATAACGCGATTGATACGTTGACGAAGATTGACATCAGTCAATACCCGGCCAAGGTCGGGGCGGAAGTGAAGGAATGGAACATCGATCATTTAGTCGAACCGAAGGAAGCGCGTAAGATGGATTCCTTCATCCAATATTCTTTACTTGCGGCAGACGCTGCCCATAAAGACAGCGGACTCGATGTGAAAGCGATCGCGGACGATGTCGGGATTTGGATCGGGAGCGGAATTGGTGGCGTCGAGACGATTGACAAACAGTCGGCCATCTTGCATGACCGTGGACCACGTCGCGTCAGCCCGTTCTTCATTCCGATGATGATTCCGAACATGGCGAGCGGACAAGTATCTATCTATCTTGGAGCAAAAGGACCGAGCAACTGTTCCGTGACGGCTTGTGCGTCAGGGACGAACTCAATCGGCGAAGCGTTCCGTGTCATTCAACGTGGAGATGCCATCGCTATGTTCGCAGGTGGAGCGGAAGCGCCAATCACACCACTCTCGTTCGCAGGATTTTGTTCGAACAAAGCTCTATCTACGAATCCAGACCCGAACACGGCCTGCCGTCCGTTCGATGAGAATCGCGACGGGTTCGTCATGGGTGAAGGAGCTGGGGTGCTCGTGTTAGAAGAATATGAGCACGCATTGGCACGTGGGGCAAAAATGTACGCTGAAGTTGTCGGATATGGAATGAGTTCGGATGCATACCATATCACAGCACCGTCACCAGAAGCTGAGGGCGGATCAAAAGCGATGAGTGAGGCGATTCGTGACGCTGGAATCACGCCAGAAGATGTTCAATACATCAACGCGCATGGAACGAGTACACCGCTCAACGATATGCTCGAGACGAAAGCGATTCGTCGAGTGTTCGGGGAACACGCTGACAAGCTCGCCGTCAACTCATCAAAATCGATGATTGGTCACCTTCTTGGTGGTGCAGGTGGCGTCGAGGCCGTCATCACAGCATTATCGATTCACGAAGGCAAGATTCATCCAACGATTAACTGCGAATCACCAGCAGCAGATTGTGATTTGGATTATGTACGTGAAGGAAATCGGGAACTTGACATTCGTTATGCACTCAGTAACTCACTCGGCTTCGGGGGCCACAATGCGACACTCGCATTTGCAAAAGTGATGAACTGACGGTAGAAAAAACACACAAAAAAGGTTAGGGTATAAGGGTTGGTCTAACAGAAAGGAGTGCAACGAATGAAAAAGAAATCATTCATCGTGGCCGCCTTGTTAGGTTCAGTCCTTATCCTTTTTTTATTTATTTGGAACGAACAACGAGAGCAGTCACGCAAACCAGTACCAGTAGAAGAACAACAATTGACGATTTACGGGGAGTCACTTCCGACTCAGCCGGATGTCATGCTAGCAATCGATCCGTCATCTCAAACAATCCTGTCCCATCTCTATGAAGGCCTGTATCGATTCGGAGCAGACGGGTCCATCGAACCAGCGCTCGTTGAGAAGTTAGAGCGATCCGAAGACGGAACGGTCTATACATTCACATTAAAAGAGAGTGTGACGACAGAAGGGAATGCGATTGACGCGCAAACATTCGTCGATCACTTCCAAAAACTCGTGGACGTTGATACGAATTCACCGTTCAGCTTCTTACTAGCAGATGTTCAATCCGCAAAAGAAATCGGACTTGGCCAACAAGAACCGGATACGCTAGGGGTCAAGGCAATCGATGACCGGACGCTCGAGTTGACTCTTGTCCGTCCGATGGAAGGGTTCGAACAGATTTTGGCGATGCCCGCATTTTTACCTCAACCAAATGTGGAAGCATGGGAAGAGCTAGAGACGAACGGTCCATTTAAAATCAAGGCAATCGGAGATACGACCATCTCGTTACATAAAAATGAAACGTACCGAGAAGCTGAACAGGTCACGCTTGAAACGATTACCATTAATAGTGAAGCGAACTTGACGGAAGCGACAGGGATGCAACCCGTCCCATACGATTTTGACGTTTCCACGATTGATGAGGAAATTTTGAACGTACAGGACGTTCCACGAAGTGGAGTCTTTTATTTAAAGCCGAATGTTAAAAAAGCCCCGTTTAATGATGTAGCGTTCCGACAAGCCATCGCATTGACGCTTGAGCGGTCGGAAATCGAGGATTCACTCGCGCGAGCGGAACAGACGACAGAACGATTACTCGTCATCGACCAAGAGGATGCGATCGCACAATTAGAAGGAAACGCCGACCAATTGTTTGACACCGTGAAGAAACGGCTGAAGAAAGATGAACTCGAAATCGAGCTGCTCAGCTTTGTCGATGACGAAGCGCGTCAAATCTCCGCAAAATTAAAGAAGAATTTGGAACAGTTGGATGGTTTGACCGTTAACATTATCGAGCTCCCCTTAGGAGAAAAAGTTAGGAAAGAAGTCTCAGGGGATTATGCGTTTTCTCTATCAGGCTGGCAACCGGACTATCCGATGTTATCCGCCTATTTGACTCAATTTGAAACAAACGATGTCCTCAATTCGAGTCGATATGCTAGCGAATCGTATGATCAATTGATGGATCAGGCTCGCTCAACGGATCGGTTGGAAGAACGAAATGAAATCTTCCGAGAAGCGGAGGCACAGCTGTTAGAAGAGGCTGTTGTTATGCCAATCTATCAAGCTGGACGCTCTTATGTGATCGAAAAAGGTTACGACCATATCGGATATCCGGTCACCGGTCCTTCATATGTCCTAACCTTTGCAAAAAAATACGAAAATTGAGCTAAAAGCCCGCCACTGTAGGCGGGCTTTTAGACTATAGATAAAATTTTTTAGAAAAATCAAAATAAACACTTTGCAAAATTATCAGAATATTGTATTATTGCATCAACGGGATTTTGGTAACAAATACTGTCAGAAGAAATGACTGAATTTTCTACCATCATTCACTTCGTTAAAACGAAAAAATCAGGGGGTCATCGCAATGAATAAGAAAAAAGGTTTTGCTTTAGCATCATCGGTTACACTTCTATCAAGTGCATTCCTAGCTGCATGTTCGACAGGGGAAGAAACGGATTCTTCACAAGGATCAACAGGCGAAGGTTCAGCAGATGAAGCGCAAGTCCTCAACTTGCTCGATTCTTCAGATATTCCTTCACTTAACCCGACACTCGCAACAGATGCTGTATCGTTCAACGTATTGAACAACGTTAACGAAGGTCTCTACCGCATGGACGAAGAAGACAACCCGACTGAGGGGATGGCTGAATCTCACGACGTTTCAGAAGACGGGAAAACGTACACGTTCAAAATCCGTGAAGGCGCGACTTGGTCAAACGGGGAGCCTGTCACAGCGAATGACTTCGAATACGCTTGGAAAGAAGTACTCAACCCAGATAACGCATCACAATATGCATACGTTATGTCAATCATCGAAGGCGCAGAAGCGTACAACACAGGTGAAGGCGAGCGCGATGCTGTAGGCGTTAAAGCAATCGACGATCAAACACTTGAAGTTAAATTGACAGCACCAGCTGACTACTTCCTCGGATTGACTAGCTTCGGCGTATTCATGCCAAAACTCGAGTCATTCGATAAAGAGCAAGGCGAGAACTTCGGTACATCTGCAGAGACGACTCTCTACAACGGACCGTTCAAACTCGACAGCTGGGAGCGCGAGCAAGGCTGGAAGATGGTCAAGAACGAAGACTATTGGGATGCTGACACAGTTAAACTTGAAGAAATCAACGTTAAAGTCGTTAAAGAAGTTTCAACGGGTGTTAACTTGTATGAAAACGGTGACGTTGACCGCACAGGCTTGACTTCTGAGCTCGTAGCCCAGTATCAAGACAGCGAAGAGTTCTCAACTGTCGTTGAACCAACACTCTTCTACCTCCAGTTCAACACAGCTGTGGAAGAACTTAACAACCAAAAAATCCGTAACGCGATTGACAAAGCGTATGATAAAACAGCAATCTCAGAGACGCTTCTTGCGAACGGTTCGATTCCTGCGAACTACCTCGTACCAAAAGATTTCGTAACAGGTCCTGACGGCAAAGATTTCCGTGAAGCGAACGGCGATATCGGTGGATACAATGTGGAAGAAGCTCAAAAACTTTGGGAAGAAGGGCTTAAAGAGCTCGGAACAGACAAAGTTGAGCTTGAGCTCCTCAACTATGACTCAGAGTCTGCGAAGCAAATCGGTGAGTTCATCAAAGGTGAACTTGAGAAGAACCTTCCAGGCATTTCGGTATCAATCAAGCAACAACCGTTCAACAACAAACTTGACCTTGAGAACAAAGGTGAGTTCGAGTTCACATTCGCTGGATGGGGACCTGACTACCAAGATCCAATGACATTCGTTGACCTCTTCGTCACTGACGGACCATACAACCGTGGTAAGTGGTCGAATGAAGAATTCGATAAGTTGATCGAATCTGCGAAATCAAGCACAGATGCTGAACAGCGTTGGGCTGACCTTCAAGCTGCAGAGAAAATCGTTCTTGAAGAGAACGCAATCTCGCCAGTTTACCAACGTGGATCGGCTCGCCTCACGAAGCCATATGTTAAGGATATCGTTGAGCACGCATTTGGTGCGGACTACTCTTACAAGTGGGCTTCAATCGAAGGAAAAGAATAATCAAATCATCTTTACGAAGAGAGACAGGGACGCCTGTCTCTCTTTTTATGTAGATATTTGATACAAAAAAGAACGCTCAGCTGAGCGTTCTTTTTAACATCATTTATTTTTTCACTTTGGCACGCTTGCGACTGAGACCCATCGCTTTCTCGATTTTTGCGAGATTCTTGTTCGCGACGGCTTCAGCCTTCACGCGACCGGCATCAAGGATTTCATCGAGTTCTGGTGAATCAATCAACTCGTGATAACGCGTTTGAATTGGTTCAAGCAGGGCAACGACCGCTTCTGCCACATCCTGTTTAAATGTTCCGTAGTTCGAATTCTCATATTGCTTGACGAGGTCATCAATTGAAGTGCCGGTAGAGAGTGAATAAATTTCTAACAAGTTTGAAATCCCTGGTTTGTTCTCCCGATCGAATGAGATGACACCACTCGAGTCTGTGACGGCACTCTTAATCTTCTTACGGATGACATTCGGCTCGTCGAGCATCGAGATATATCCTTTGGCATTCGTATCCGATTTAGACATCTTCTTCACGGGATTCGTGAGAGACATGATCCGAGCGCCTTCTTTTTGAATGAGTGGTTCCGGCATAGTGAATGTCTCGTAATAACGTTTGTTAAAGCGTTCCGCCAAGTCACGAGTAAGTTCGATGTGTTGCTTTTGGTCGTCTCCGACTGGAACGAGTTCCGTATTGTATAACAAAATATCAGAAGCCATGAGCGTCGGGTAGACGAACAACCCTGCGCCTACATTCTCGCTGCCTTGCGACTTGTCTTTATACTGCGTCATACGACCGAGCTCACCCATGCCGGCGATACAAGTTAGCATCCAACCGAGTTGAGCGTGTGCTTTTACTTCAGACTGTACGAAAATCGTCGCTTTTTCCGGGTCGAGACCGGACGCGAGATAAAGTGCTGCTAATTTTCGCGTGTTGTTCATGAGCTCGACACGGTCGAGTTGAACAGTAATTGAATGTAAATCGACGATACAATAATAGGCATTGTTGTCGTCTTGTAGGTCGACGAATTGTTTCATCGCGCCAAGGTAGTTCCCGAGCGTCACGACGCCGGTCGGTTTGATTCCTGAAAAAATCGTTGCCATGTGAATACACCTCCGAAAAATATAAAAAACCGCAGTCGTCCTCCCGAATAAATCGGGACGAATAACCGCGGTGCCACCCAAATTTGCATATACTATGCCACTTGAACGCGTTAACGGGCGTGAACCGTCTCCCCATACTTTTTGTTCAGGCGAGCCACTCCGAAGTCCATTCATTCAATAACTTTTCATCTACTCACAGCACCGTAGACTCTCTGAGGAAAAGGGGAATTGAATTACTTGTCTTCATCCAAGTGTTCTTATTCTGCATTTAGTTTAGCACAGGATTCAAGTGACGAAAAGATTAAATCAAAGCGACGAGAAATGAGAGAGCGATACTTCCAACTCCGATATACACCCAGTTCCAAGCCGATTGTTTACGGAGTTGTCGATCTTCCGGTTCTTCTTCCTCATCTTCTTCATAGTCCGCGTCAATTTCTTTCAACTTTGCACGTCGATTACGCTTAAATCCGTACATGATTCCGTCAAATAGACCTGTTGCACTCATATGGGAGAACATCCCGATGGCAAATATCAGAATACCTGAAACGAACAAGCCGCCACTCAAATGAAACGTGAAGGACTCAGTTCGGAAATAGGAAAAAATTGACCACACCGTATAGAAAAGTGTGACAATCCCCCAAACAATCAATATATTTCGAAACTTTTTCAACGATGTAATCTCCTTTCGAGCGTTAGAGGGAATGCATCAACATTCCGTGTTTCTTCTATGATACTAGGAAGGTGGGGCAGAAAGCGAGTAAGAATGTTAAATCAAATGAGAGCGTTTTATTCAATAGTTGACAGTTATATTAAAAATTTCTTACAATAGCCCTAACGTTCTTTCGTCGAATACTTTATGAAATATTCAGAAAATTAAAGAAAAAGTAAGATGTTTATTCGACGATCGGCTAGTTTTTTAAAACGAAAGGGGAAATCGCAATGAAGAAAAAATCGATTTTGCTCATGATGACAATCATCTTGGCACTCGGTTCAGTTCTCGCAGCTTGTTCGACAGGCGGAGACTCTGATGGCGGCGGTTCTTCTTCAAACGGAGAGAAAGTTCTTCGTTTGACGGATACGTCAGATATCACAACAGCCGATCCGGCTCTTGCTACAGACGCGGTCGCATTCAACTTGATCGCCAACACAATGGAAGGTCTTTACCGTCTTGATAAAGATGGAAATGCCGTCCCGGCACTTGCTGAAGGCGAACCAGAAGTAAACGAAGACGAAACGGTTTACACGTTCAAACTTCGTGATGCTGAATGGTCAAACGGGGAACCGGTCACAGCAAACGACTTTGTTTACGCTTGGCAACGAGCTGTTGATCCTGCAACAGGCTCACAGTACGCATACATCATGAACACAGTTAAAAACGCTGAAGCAATCAACACTGGTGACACACCAAAAGAAGAGCTTGGCGTAAAAGCAATCGATGAGAAGACACTCGAAGTTACACTCGAGCGTCCAGACCCATCATTCCTTTCACTTACTTCGTTCGGTACATTCACTCCGATCAACGAAGCATTCGCTACAGAAAAAGGTGAAGACTTCACGACTGGTCCTGAAAACCTTCTTTATAACGGACCGTTCACATGGACTAAATGGGATCGTGAACAAGGCTATGTCTTAACGAAAAACGAATCATATTGGGATGCAGAAAATGTTGCTCTCGACTCTGTTGATGTGAAAGTTGTTAAAGAAACATCTACAGTCGTCAACTTGTATGAAGCGGGCGATGTCGACTATGCTGGTCTCGCATCAGAGCAAGTCGCAGCATTCCAAGAGGATGAAGATTACAACACAGGTCTTCGTTCTGCAGTTGGTTACTTCAAGTTTAACCATGAAGATGAACTTTTCTCTGATGTAAATGCACGTAAAGCAATCGCACGTGCAGTCGACCCATCAGGAATTATCGATCAGCTCTTGAACAACGGTTCAGTAGCAACGACGTCATTCATCCCGAAAGACTTCATCAAGTATGAAGACGGAACGGATTATACAGAAGGCGTGGAATACTTCAAAACAAACACTGAAGAAGCTGCTTCACTTTGGGAAGAAGTAACCGGTGGAGAAGCAACAACAATCGAACTCCTCTCGTTCGACAGTGAAGTATCGAAACAAATCTCTGAGTACATGAAAGGTCAAATCGAGTCGAACTTGCCGAACGTAACGGTTGAGATCGCACAACAACCTTTCAACAACAAACTTGAGCGTGAAGCAAAAGGGGACTACCAAATGTCATTCGCACTTTGGGGACCTGACTACCAAGATCCGCTTACGAACCTTGGTATCTTCACTTCAGACAATGGACAAAACGACATCAACTACTCGTCATCTGAGTATGACAAGTTGATTGATGAAGCATCTGCTGAAACAAGCATCGATGCACGTTACGACTTGTTCAAAGAAGCTGAAGCCCTCTTGATTGAACAAGATCAAGCAATCATGCCTATCTACCAAGCTGGTGTGGCATACTTGATCCGTCCAAACGTCGAGAACTTCAACCGTCAATTATTTGGTGCTGATTACCAGTACAAATACGTTGATATTAAGTAATGGAAGGAGGGGGCATGCTAACCGCATGTCCCCAATTTTCTAAAAAATTCTAGCGAAGTATGAGAAAATACTGTTCAAATGTTTTGTTGGTAAAGTATAATGTAGTAACAGTGAAAATTCAGAATAATCTCTGAAAAGAATTTTCTTTATTTTCAGTCGCTGTACTAAGAGCCTTGAGATGACGTATAAGCTATTCTTTCAGAAAATTCCTTTCATTTTGTGAATTTGAAAAATAGGTCATATGTCATAGTGAAGCTGTTGGTGCAAGTAGTAGAAAGAATTAGACAAAACAGGGGGTTTTTATTCATGGGACGTTATATCCTACAACGGCTGACTTACGGCCTCATCACGTTCTTCTTGATTGCCACGTTCACGTTCTTCCTGATGGACCTGCTCCCAGGTTCGCCTTATCAGAACCAGGAAAAACTGACAGAATCACAAATTCAATTGTTGAATGACCGCTACGGACTCAATGATCCGCTTCCGGTCCGCTATGCGACGTACATTGGAAACATGCTACAAGGTGACCTTGGCGTATCGTTCCGTACGGCTAACCGTCCAGTAACTGAGTTGATTATGGAACGAATTGGTCCATCGGCACAATTAGGGGTTCAGGCATTAGTACTTGGAACTCTATTAGGTGTATTGTTGGGTGTTGTTGCGGCGATTCGTCACAATACGGCAATTGACTATGGTTCAATGTTCGTATCGGTAATCGGGATTTCCGTCCCATCATTCGTCTTTGCAGCCCTCCTTCAGTACTATGTTGGAGTTAAATTACAGTTGCTTCCGGTAGCATTCTGGGAATCTCCAGCTCATACGATCTTACCAACCATCTCGTTATCGCTCGGGGTTACGGCAGCAATTGCCCGTTTCGTCCGAACCGAGATGTTAGAAGTAACCGGACAAGACTATGTCACGCTCGCGAAAGCGAAAGGGTTGACGGGTAACGCCATCGTATGGAAACACATGGTACGTAACGCGATGATCCCAGCGATCACGATTCTTGGACCGATGACAGCTGGACTTTTAACGGGTACATTCGTTATCGAGAAAATTTTCGCAGTACCTGGTCTTGGAGAATTGTTCGTTACGTCAATCACGTTGAATGATTACTCTGTCATCATGGGCACGACACTCTTCTTCTCGGCCCTCTTCATTATTATCATTTTACTTGTCGACTTGCTCTATGGGGTTGTGGACCCACGTATTCGTCTTGGGGGGAATAACTGATGATTGAAAACAAAAAGAATTACGAACAGTTCGACCAAGACATGTTCACACCAGTTGAAATGAATGAACAGCTTGGTGAGCGGATTGCCGGAAAAAGTTTGAACTTTTGGCAAGATGCATGGATGCGCCTAAAGAAAAACAAGGCGGCTATCATCTCGCTCTCGATTATTTTAATTCTCGTTGCACTCGCTTTGTTTGGACCGATGCTCTCAAGCCGAGATGCATACGAACAGAACATCTCGCAAGCAAAACTACCGCCTAAAGTCACTGGACTTGAATGGGCTGGATTTGATGGGTTGGCAACACTTGGAGGTCGTGAAATCGACTTCTACGAACAGAAGAATGTAGAAGAAAACTTCTGGTTTGGTACCGATTATCTCGGTCGTGATCTTTGGTCGCGGATTTGGGAAGGGACACGAATCTCTCTCTTTATCGGTTTAGTCGCAGCCATCATCGATACAATCATTGGAGTTGCATACGGTGGTATTTCAGCTTACTTCGGTGGACGTACGGATAACATCATGCAACGTATTGTTGAAATCTTGACAGGTGTACCTAACTTGATTTTGATCATCTTGTTCATCTTGATCTTTGACCCAGGTGTCTTCACCATCATCCTTGCCATGGCCATCACCGGTTGGATTGGGATGAGTCGACTCGTTCGAGGTCAGATTCTCAAACTCAAAAACCAAGAGTTCGTCTTGGCAGCTCGTACACTCGGTGCTTCAAGTGGACGCTTGATTTTCAAACATTTAATTCCGAACACATTGGGTGCCATTATCATCACACTCATGTTCACGATTCCATCTGCCATCTTCTTCGAGGCATTCCTCAGCTTTATCGGAATCGGGCTTCAACCACCACAGGCATCACTTGGTACGTTGATCAACGATGGATACAAAGAACTACGAACTTTCCCGTTCCTTCTTATTATCCCGTCTATCATCATCGTCTTGCTCATGGTCAGCTTCAACTTGCTTGCCGATGGCTTGCGTGATGCGTTCGATCCGAAAATGCGTAAATAAAAAAGAAAGAGGGGGACTCGTGCATGGAAACGATTTTATCAGTCCGAGACTTAGAGGTCTCGTTCCACACATATGCAGGAACAGTTCAGGCTGTTCGTGGTGTTTCGTTTGATTTGAAAAAAGGCGAGACGCTCGCCATCGTAGGAGAATCGGGTTCAGGTAAATCCGTTACTTCGAAGGCAATTATGCGTCTCATTCCGAACCCTCCAGGTGAAATCACGAACGGAGAAATCATGTTCGAAGGAAAAGACTTGGCGAAACTTTCGGAAAAAGAAATGCTTAAAATTCGTGGTCGCGACATCGCAATGATTTTCCAAGACCCGATGACATCGCTCAACCCGACGATGACGATTTACAAGCAAATCGCAGAAGGGTTGAAACAGCACCAAGGGTTAACGGGTGAGGATGCGAAGAAACGTACGCTCGAACTGTTGACACTTGTAGGGATTCCAAACCCTGAAGCACGCTTGAAACAGTATCCACACCAACTTTCTGGTGGGATGCGACAACGGATCGTTATTGCGATCGCACTCGCATGTAACCCAAAAGTGTTGATTGCCGATGAACCGACAACAGCACTCGACGTAACGATTCAAGCGCAGATTCTTGAACTGTTAAAAGACATTCAGCAAAAGACCGGCACAGCGATTATCTTCATCACGCACGACCTTGGTGTTGTTGCGAACATGGCTGACCGTGTTGCTGTTATGTATGCGGGACGTCTCGTTGAAAAAGGAACGGTTGATGAGATTTTCTATGAGCCACGTCACCCATACACATGGGGACTTCTCGGTTCGATGCCGCGTCCGACAGATGACCGCAATGAAGCGTTACCGGCAATCCCGGGTACGCCTCCAAACTTGCTCGATCCTCCAAAAGGGGATGCATTCGCACCGCGTAATCCATACGCGATGAAGATTGATTTTGAGAAAGAGCCACCGATGTTCCAAGTAAGTGATACACACTTCGCTTCGAGTTGGTTGTTACATCCGCAAGCGCCAGCGGTGAACCCGCCACGCGCGATTCGTGAACTCGCTCTCAAATATCGTCCAGACAGTGCGTTCGCAAAATCGTTTACGAAAGGTGGTGCTGAATAATGGAACGCGAGAAATTACTCGAGGTAAAAAACCTGAAGCAGCACTTTAAAATTGGTCGTGGCCGCGTTGTCAAAGCGGTCGACGGGATTTCATTTGATATTTACAAAGGTGAAGTGCTTGGACTCGTAGGTGAGTCTGGTTGTGGGAAGTCAACGACAGGACGTACGATTATCGGTCTCTACGACGCGACGGATGGCGATGTCGTGTTCAAAGGCGAAAACGTCCACGAAAAAAAATCGAAGGCAGACAAATTGAAATTCAACCGTGCGATGCAAATGATTTTCCAAGATCCATACGCTTCGCTCAATCCGCGTATGACAGTCGCCGATATCATCGCAGAAGGAATCGATATTCACGGTCTTGCGAAGACGAAAGAAGACCGCATGAACCGCGTATATGACCTTCTTGAAACAGTTGGTTTGACGAAAGAGCACGCGAGCCGTTATCCACATGAATTCTCAGGTGGTCAGCGTCAGCGTATCGGGATTGCCCGTGCTCTTGCGGTTGAACCGGACTTCATCATCGCCGATGAGCCGATTTCTGCACTTGACGTTTCGATTCAAGCGCAGGTCGTCAACTTGATGAAAGAATTGCAACGCGATCGCGATTTGACGTATTTGTTCATCGCTCACGATTTGTCGATGGTTAAATACATCTCTGACCGTATCGGTGTTATGTATCAAGGTCACCTCGTAGAGCTTGCAACAGCAGATCGCCTTTATGAGAACCCAATTCATGCCTATACGAAATCGCTCCTTTCAGCGATTCCGCTTCCAGACCCGGAGCATGAGCGTACACGTAAACGGATCGTATATGAATCGACATCGAAAGGTCCAGTCGGACGTTCAGATGAAGATTCAAGTATCCCGCCACTTCGCGAAGTTGAGCCGGGGCACTATGTCTCGCTCACAGACGAAGAGTACGAAGCGTATAAAGCGCAACTCGTATAACGAAATCAATCCTGACTCATTTATTGAGTCAGGATTTTTTTGCACAAAAAAATCACCTATTAAAGTAGGTGACTGATTATCCGTTCGAGATGCGTGGTAAATTAGAAAGACGTTCCACGATGGCGTCGATTAGACGGACGCGAGCTAACGCATCTTCAATTTCCATTGTCTCGTAATGATGAAGACCGCCTGGCTGCTCCACATACGTGTCCGCGTCATGGACGAGCTGTTGAAGTGGAGTTCGTTGAATACGACTCGGTGGTAGGTAGGAATCCGTGTGCAAGAGAATCATGACAGAAATCTCTTTTGCTCGGGCTGGATCTTCCCCTAAACGAATCAATAATTTGTGGGCACGTTCGGCCCCCTTAATCGCATGGATATCGTTCTGACGATACAAATCATAATTCCATTTACCTTCTGTATACCATTCATAGTGTCCGATATCATGAAGAAGCGCAGCTTTCGTCGCCAAATCTGTATCAAGACCACGTTTCGTTGCCATTTCGAGAGCGCGTTCACAGACGTCGACCGCATGTTTTAAGCCAGATCGAGTTAAATATTTTTGGGTAACCGGATGTTTCATAATCGTTTCTAAAGTGATTCTCATCATCGCTCTCCTCCTTTAAAATAAAAAGGTTATTTCTATAAACTATACAGGTTTCTTCAATTCATTGCAAATGATATCTGTGTAAATTTGAGATGAACGTGTAAGAATGATTCACATTTCACAAACGAGTGTGCTATAATTTAAATGTAGATATAGTGCAACTTCAAGATTTTCAGAATCGGTAATGCTCGGTCGGTTCCTTACGCTGTATGGGGGTGAGAGGCCATGAAAGAACGTGACAAAGTTCTGCGAGAGAAAAAGAGACTTTTGAAAGAAGTATTGAAGAAAAAGCTGAAAGACTTACAAGTCAAGCCAGGGAAAGAGACGGTGTCTCAACCGGTTTCTCGAATCCCTGCGTCTTAAGTTAGGTCGTTCAAGGTCGCATTCAACGAATGCGCCCTCTTTTCATATCTGATTGATAAAGAATATCATTGAAGTTTTGATAAATAAGAATTACTATAATTAAGTGGATGCGAATTTGGGTATACAAATAGAGTCACTTAAAAAGATGGACGCATACTCGATCAGGGAGGAAGAAAAATGGTCACACTTTATACGTCTCCAAGCTGTACATCTTGCCGAAAGGCACGGGCTTGGCTCGAAGAACATGATATCCCGTTTACAGAACGAAACATATTTTCAGAACCGCTCTCATTGAATGAGATTAAACAAATTTTACGTATGACAGAAGACGGGACGGATGAAATCATTTCGACTCGCTCGAAAGTCTTTTCTAAAATCGATGTGTCTGTTGATGCGTTATCTCTTCAACAGCTTTACGATTTGATTCAAGAATATCCAGGTCTTTTACGTCGTCCGATTCTGATTGATGAGAAACGTTTACAGGTCGGATATAACGAAGATGAGATTCGTCGATTCTTGCCACGTAAAGTTCGGACGTTCCAATTACAGGAAGCCCAGCGACTTGTGAATGAATGAGAGCATACTGTTTAAGCAGTGTGCTTTTTATTATCGATTATTTCCTATAAAATAAAGTTATAACCCTTCATCTAGATTGAACGATGTTAAAAAGGGTACAAAGATAACAAGACAATTTCCCCTCTCCTCCTTATGTGAATTGGGAGCGAGGTGAGAAGGGAGTGGACAATCGTGAAAATTGAGCGCATCAATGATAATACCGTCAAATTTTTCATCACATATGTGGATATCGAGAAACGTGGTTTTGCTCGTGATGAAATTTGGTACAATCGAGAACGAGGCGAGCAGCTGTTCTGGCAAATGATGGACGAGGCTCACGAACGTGAAGACATCTCGTTTGATGGTCCACTATGGATTCAAGTACAAGCTTTTGAAAAAGGTCTAGAAGTGACTGTAACAATCGCGAAAAATGTAATGGACACGGAAGACGATTCTGAACTCGGTTCGCTTCTTCGATCAGCAATCGATGAGGCACGGGATCAACAATCGGTACTCGACCAATTGAGTGAGTTGGATGAACTTGAAGCCGAGGCAGATGCTTGGGCACCACTCGCGATGGAAACAAATGATTTCGAGGCAATCATTTCGCTGAGTAAACGCGCAGGAGACATGTTCAGCGATCTTGATTTGAAACTATACCACTATCAGGACCGTTACTACTTGTGGATTGATTTCCCGGATGAAATGGAACCGGAAGACGAAGAGAATGCACTCAGTCTTTTAGCAGAGTATTTAACATTCAGCACACAGACGCAACCGATGCTTGAAGAGTATGGAAAACTCATTCTCGATGGCGACGTCTTTGCGAAAGTGCGTCACTATTTCTAATGACACATCGCCTGTTCAGTTGGACAGGCGATTTTTTCAAATCGACGGTAAAGAGGTGTTGGTATGGTGAGACGAATTCGATTACTACTTGATGACAGTGCATGGTTTGTCCCATTTTTATACGGAATGGGTGGCATCGTATTAACGGCATTAACCCAAATGTTTGGGGATTTCTTTCGTGATTTATTACCAGACTTTATTTATTTAGATCTGGACTCAGCGGCGTCTGTGTTGTCTTCGACATTTACGAGCCTGATGACGATGATGACGTTCAGTTTTTCCACGATTCTGGTCGTATTGACAACGTATTCCTCTCAGTTTTCTCCCCGGACAATCAATAACTTTTTGACGAACACGTCGGCCAAGCATACGCTCGGTCTTTTCATCATGACGACGGTTTATGGAATTTCGAACTTATTCCTCGTCCGTACGGCAGATGAAGGGGTCGTGTTGTCGTCCGGGATCAGTGTGCTCTTAGTCATTGGTTCGATTTGGGCATTCGTCAAGTTCATCCAGACGATCAGTGTTTCGATTCAGGCGGAACGTCTATTATCCGCGTTACATAAAGAAGCGCTCTCTGTCATCAGCGAGCAAAAAAAGGCAATTGAGTCGGATGAGGTTCATCTCGTCCTGCCTCGATCTGTCCATTCGTTCGAAGGTCAAGCGGTACGAGCTCCGCGAACGGGTTATATTCGTTTGTTTTTAAGAGAGAAGCAAGGAGATTATTCAACGGATTTCGAGTCTATTGTAGCTGTTGGGGAGTTTGTAGCCAAAGGTGATTTACTCGGATTCTGGAAGGGTGAGGATGTGCCGGACATCGAGTTGTTTGAGATTGGCGAAGTTCGTTCTTCGATGCAAGACCCGTCATTTGCGGTTGAAAAATTGAGTGAGATTGCGCTAAGAGGAATCTCTCCAGGAATCAATGATCCGAACACGGCAATTCATGCGATTCATTACATCGGGGATATTTTAAGAGAACTTTGTGAATTACCAGAAGGTGATTTTTTGTATTCGAACGGGAAGTCTGACTGGCATGTGAAACGAAAAACGCTTGAGACGATTCTATTTGAATCGCTATCGCCGATGCAGACTTATGCGAGCCGAGATATCTTTGTGATGGGGTCCGTGTTCGAGGCGATTCGAATGGCGCGCCTCCAAGCACATGAAACACTCGATTCGACATTTGAGGACATGATTCAATATTTTGCGGATGTGATTGATTGGGATCGTCTTCATGCGAAAGAACAGAACTATTTGCGCAATAAGATGAATCGGGCTAAAAAGATGACGACATGAGTAGAGACCACCTGTTCTAAAGAAGAGGTGGTCTCTGTTCAAGACAATGTATATCCGCCATCGACTGTGATGGCTTGGCCGTTAATGTAAGTTGAAGCATCAGTCAATAAAAATTCTACGACCGGCGCCACTTCCTCAGGATGTGCGGCATGTCCCCGGAAATGGTGGGTCATCGCCTCTTTGAACTTTGCTTCACCCCCATATAGCTTGTGACTGAGCGGTGTGTCAATCGGTCCAAAACAAACGGCATTGAATCTTACTTTTCCTTTCATTCGGTGTGCGAACGTTTTAGTTAAGGCTATTACGGCCGCCTTTGAAGCGGCATAGTGCGCGAGCATCGGTGGAAACTTGACGTGCCCAACGATGGCGGCATTGTTGACGACACTCGCTCCTTGGTCAAATAGGGGAATGGCACGTTGTGTGACGGTGTTCAGCGCATACAAGTTGACATCGAATACCTCGTTATACGACTCATGTGTCAAACGTTCAGGTGTGCCCGGTCTACCAAAAGTAGCGGCGTTATTAAATAATCCGTTCAAGGTCACACCTTGCTCTTTCAACTGAGAGAAAAGATGGTCGATGTCCTCTGTCGAAGCAAGGTCACATCGAATGAATGTGGCTTGTCCATTTGAATCAGACTCGAGAGAGGTGCCTCTTGTTTCATCCCGACCGATCCCGATGACTCGGTGCCCCTTAGCAGTCAACTGTAAAGCGACGGCGCGACCAATCCCGCTTGTCGCACCTGTGATCAGAAAAGTCCCCATAATTCATTCGCTCCCCTCAAAAAGATGACGTTACGATGTATAATTAATGATAATACATGACAGAAACGAGGTCAGCTTATAATATGTTGCGACGCATACAAGTACTCTTTTCCCTCATTTTGCTCGCAGGACTCATTGCGATATTATCGTATTACTGGAGCTCACAAGTAATTGGATTGTTCTCGATTCTCGTCTTTTTGACAACGTTCAGTATATTACTCGTCATCTTACTTGAAAATCGAAATCCACAACGTACGCTCATTTGGGCAATCGTCATGATTGGTTTTCCAGTCATCGGATTATTTGCATACTTTGTATTCGGCCAGAACTATCGACGTAAACGTATGTTCAAAGAAAAAGCGATGCTTGATGAAGAGACATACTTGGCCTATCGTCAGAAAGCGATGACGTTGTCGCCGTCTCTTATGTTCGCCCACGACGATTATGAGAAGCTGATGCATCTTACTTCTTCGTTGAACCAATTACCTGTTTCATCGAATACGTATACCCAAATCTTGACGAACGGCCGTGAAAAATTCTCGAAGTTATTGCCGGCTCTGAAAGGAGCGTCCCGACACATCCATCTAGAGTATTATATTTTTCGGGAAGATCGTATTTCTCGGGAAATACAGCGAATCTTGATTGAAAAGGCGAAGGCGGGGGTCGAAGTCCGGTTTTTGTACGATGCGGTCGGGTCCATTCATACGAGTGGCACGTTCTTTGAAGAGATGAAGCAAGCCGGTGTCCAAGTCCAGGCATTCTTTCCAGTTGTATTGCCACTCGTTTCGAGTAAGACGAACTATCGAAACCACCGAAAAATCGTGGTCATCGATGGTACCGAGGCATTCACAGGTGGCTTGAATGTAGGGGATGAGTACTTGGGTGAGCACTCTAAGTTCGGATTTTGGCGCGACACTCATCTGTATGTCAGAGGAGAAGGGGTATCTGAACTGCAACTGATTTTCTTGCAAGATTGGTATTACATGACCGGGGAACGCCTATTCACACCGTTCTATCTAGAGCCGCTTGAGACGGTAAGAAGTGCGAGCGGAGGGGTTCAAATCGTTGCGAGTGGACCGGATGAACCTTATGAGACGATGAAATCCATTTACTTTTCACTCATCAATGCTGCAAAAAAATCTGTCTACATTTCGTCACCTTACTTGATTCCGGATGAAGACATAATGAGTGCCTTAAAGACGGCATCATTATCAGGAATTGATGTCCGCATCGTCTTACCGAGTTATCCCGACCATAAAATCGTTTTCTACGCGAGTCGGTCCTATTATGAAGAACTGTTACTCGCCGGTGTAAAGATCTATCTATATGAGAAGGGATTCATGCATTCAAAAGTCATCGTGGTGGATGATGGATTAGCCACGATTGGGACGGCGAACATGGATTTTCGGAGCTTTCATTTGAACTTCGAGGTCAATGCGCTCCTCTATAACACGAACTCAGTCCATCAACTGAAACAAGACTTATATGATGATTTCGAAGGGTCACACGAACTCGTATTAGAAGAGTTCGCGAAACGGTCATTCTTTATCAAACTCGTTGAATCATTAGCCAGAATGTTTTCACCACTGCTATGAGGAGGGAGCAAGATGCGGTTTGCAATCGATCGGGAAGGGGATATCGTTGATTCCTTTACATTAAATCGGATGCAAGCAGAGCAACTTGCTCCTTTTCGATGCCCGACTTGTCAAGAAATGTTGATTGTGAAGCAAGGTGTGAAGAAACGGCTGCATTTTGCGCATATCCACACCTGTGGGAGAGCTGAATCGGTCATGCATCATCAGGATAAATGGGCAATATGCCAGTGGCTTCAAGAGAATGGCTATCCTGTCGAGCAAGAAGTGACGATTAAGAATCGTCGGGCTGACATCCTCACGAACATGGACGGGCAGCACACCGTGTTCGAAATTCAGGCGTCTCCTTTACGACCTGGAGAATACGCCGAACGAACGAATGATTATCGACGAGCGGGGTTTGATGTGGTTTGGATTGCGAGCGGTCTCGATTTGAGAAACAATCAATCGTTTCAACCATGGATGCGTCTAGAACTTTTTCAGCGACATCGGTTGTTGACGGTGAAAAATGGGAGATTGTTACGCTTCAATGGATTTCCGATTTCGATCAAGTATGGAATCGGAAACTGGGAAATCTCATCTTCAGTGAACACGTCACCGTACGAAGCCTATTATCGGTTCGATGCTTTTGAATGGATAGAGATGATTCGTCGTAAACGCATGTCGCCGATTTATCCGTCTCCGCTAAATCGACGGCTCATATTGAATCGGCTCTATCCACTTGGTCTGTTACCCGGATTATTACCGACCGCCTGTTACCTTCCGCTTTCATCGCTTTGGGGAATCCGTGTACATCCGATTGATTTTCAGACCGTGCATTATTTGAATCGCTACGAGTCACCGCGCGATTCCGTGGAATGGAGTATTCAAAAAACATGTCGACAATTTGGAGTGACACCGACAAGCGACTTTTCCCAGTCATTTCATGTACAATGGAAACAACTCTTGAATGCGAGTCGTCTATCCTGTGATGTCAGGTCATGGCCGCATCCAAAGCATTACGAGGAGGCCAGACATCACGATACACGTTTGTTTCAAGGACTTCAGCGATTGATTTTACAATCGACTTAATCATCGAAAAGGAAGTGGACGTATGTCAGAGGTATTGACTAGACAGCAAGTTCCAGTGGAAGAAACATGGAACTTAGAAACCATCTACAGCAATGACGAGGCTTGGGAATCGGATTTTCAAGCGTTAAAAGAGAAAGTGCCGGCATTGATTGGATTTAAAGGACGCCTTGGGGAGTCGGCGGAAACGTTGCACGAAGCGTTGCAACTTCGGGACGATCTCTCACGTCAGTTACATAAGCTATATACGTATGCTCATATGCGCTATGACGAAGACACGGCGAATAGCCATTATCAAGCATTGAATGATCGTGCCGGCTCACTTGCGTCTCAAGTTTCAGCACAACTCGCGTTTATGACACCTGAGTTGCTCTCGATTGATGAGAATCAGATTGAAGCCTTCATGGAGCAGAATGAGTCACTTCGCGTTTATCGTCATGCATTCGATGAGTTGGCACTAGAGCGTCCACACGTGTTGACGGAGGCGGAAGAATCGATTTTGGCACAAGCCGGAGATGTGCTCGGTCAATCGAGCTCGACGTTCGGTATGCTCAACAACGCAGATTTAAAATTCCCGAAAGTGAAAAATGAAAAAGGGGAAGAAGTTGAGTTGACGCACGGTCGATATATCACGTTCCTTGAATCGGCTGACCGAAGCGTTCGCGAAGGGGCATTTAAAGCGATGTACGGGACGTACGCGCAATATTTGAATACGTTCGCCTCAACATTATCTGGAAGTGTGAAGAAAGATAACTTCTATGCGACTGTCCGTAAGTTTGAAAGTGCAAGACAGTCCGCGCTCCATCATAATGCGATTCCGGAGTCTGTATACGATGGGCTTGTAGAAGCTGTAAACGAACGACTCGACTTGTTACATCGTTATGTCGCGTTGCGTAAGCGAGCGCTCGGCTTAGATGAGTTGCATATGTATGACCTCTACACACCACTCGTCAAAGATGTCGAAATGAAAGTATCGTATGAAGAAGCGAAACAATGGATGGTAGATGGTTTGGCACCACTCGGAGAAGAGTACGTCCAAATCGTCAAAGACGGTCTCGATTCGCGTTGGGTCGACGTTCGAGAGACACGCGGTAAGCGTAGCGGTGCTTACTCCTCGGGAGCATACGATACGCAACCGTTCATCCTGATGAACTGGCAAGATAACGTCAACAACTTGTTCACGCTCGCACACGAGTTCGGACACTCGGTGCATAGTCATTACACGCGCGCATCGCAACCATATCCGTATGGCGATTACTCGATCTTCGTTGCAGAAGTGGCATCGACGACGAACGAAGCTTTGTTGAATGACCATTTGTTGAAAACGAGAACAGCGAAAGAAGAACGTCTCTACTTGTTGAACAATCAGCTTGAAACGTTCCGTGGAACATTGTTCCGTCAAACGATGTTCGCTGAATTCGAACACATGATTCATCAAGCTGCTCAAGAAGGCGTATCGCTCACTCCGGAGTACTTAAATGAAACATACCTCGAGTTGAACAAACGTTACTTCGGAGACGAGATTGTCATCGATGAAGAGATTTCATATGAGTGGGCGCGCATCCCACACTTCTATTACAACTACTACGTCTATCAATATGCGACAGGGATTTCGGCATCTGCTGCACTGTCACAACAGATCATGGAAGAAGGGGAGCCAGCCGTGCGTCGTTATATCGATAACTTCTTGAAGGCGGGTTCTAGTGACTATCCGATCGAGGTGTTGAAGGCGGCTGGCGTCGATATGACGACGAAGGAGCCGGTATTAAAAGCGCTCGATCAGTTCGAAGCGGTTCTTGATGAAATGGAATCATTATTGTTCTCGTGAACAATATGTGACAATATGCACAAAGAGGTTGTCAGATGATTCTGCACTAGGTATATTATAAGTGTGAAATCAATCACAAACCCCTTTATTGACCGTAAACTTTCTCCCATCTTGTAGGCCTTCCCCGGGCCTCAAGGTTCGATGTCTCTTGTCCCCGCTTGAGACGTCAAAAACCCCATGGCTCCCCGGCCATGGGGTTCTTTTTTATTTCGTTTGAGCCCACGCTTCACCGCTACATCCTGGCACAGGACGGCAACGCTGTTGTAGGGAGAGTTTCTTCAATTCGCGTTCAATCACCGTCTTATCCAAGTCTAGAATGTACGATAGCTCTGTTATGGTCGACGCATCATAGCGTGCCAACACTTTGGCTACATCCCAATCGGTCGAACGGCTCGGTGCATAACCTAACAATTCAGTCATGACCGATTGATAGACGTCGTACGGATAAACCCCTTCAATCTTCAATGCTTCATCGCGCGTCACGAATGTGAGTGCGGGCAATAACTCAATCTCCCAATCTTTCAACACTTGATGGTCGACAGCTAGTGCATTCAAGAGCTGGTTCGATTGAAGATCGGCTTCGAGTTCACTTAAATCAAGGCCATACTCTTCGAAAGAACGTGCGATTTCCCATAAATCGATTGAACCAAGTTGTTCACCAGAGAATAGATCATTCACATGCAAATGACGCAAGAAGCGCATCGCATGACGTTTCCCTTGTAATTCCAGCGCTTTGATCATGGTGAGAAGGCGAACTTCTTCCTGACATCCGCCAACACAGCTAGGAACGGTAGAGACCATTCGAAAACGAATCACGTGTCCGTATTCAATCTCTAACTTTTTGATCAGTGTCATCACATGAAAGTTCTCAGGACTTGAGATGTCCATGAAATAGAATAACTCCAATGGCTTATACGTTACTTGAATAGGAGTTTCTTCCAGTGAACAGGATGACCCATTACATTGTTCAAGTTCCATTTGTGTCGCCTCCTCTCGTCAAAAAACTCATTTAACTTTGTAAACTCATTGTAGCAACGAAAAAAAAAGGTTGGCAATGTATCTGCTCAACCTTCCAACCGACTTATTTTTAATTCCATGAATCGGACGATTTTATTTTTAGCGGGACGATAGGGGAGACCATGTTTTTCAAGAAGTCCTTCGAACGCACGTTTTCCCTCTTCTTCATTCGTCACTTCAAATTCTATTTCATAGTCGGTCGTCTCCAAATAATGGCTTTCGTCCAAAACGAGGAGACCGTCTTCTGTCTGGAGCTCTGCCCGGTTCGTCTCGAGTCGACCGAGATGCTCAAGCGGTGCATTTAGCTGAAACGGAGCCAATGCCTGCTTCATTTGCTCGTCATGAATGATTCCATACTTAAACAAATCCTCAGCCTCATCTTCTGTAATTGTGGCGTGTGTCTCAAGTAAGCCGACCTCGTTGGGTTGCTTTAACGTCAGCACTTGACCATGTTTCTTCTCGCGAATGCGAAGTGCTGCCCCGTTCGCTTTTAGCTGAAAGGAAGGGGTGTCGAAATAATCATTCGCCTGCCAACGAACTTGGTCATCAAGCTGATAGGCACGTAGGAGTGTCTCATACTCGTCTTTCGTCAACATTGATTTAAATTCAATTTCCACTTCTTGGGTCATGAATCATCGCTCCATTCTATGAACAATTGTTCGTTTATGATACCATACAAACGGATACATACGGAAAGGACGCGTTTTTTCCGGAAAAGAACGAAAGTGGTGACAGCGTATGCAATCAGTGAACTGGGATCAGTTTTTAGTACCGTATCAAATCGCGGTAGACGAGTTGAAAGTCAAATTGAAAGCCGTTCGAAAGCAATTCAAGTCCCAAAATGACCATTCTCCGATTGAATTTGTCACAGGTCGAGTGAAGCCGGTCGGGAGCATTCTCGAGAAAGCGAAACGAAAAAATATCGCTGACCATGAATTGGCGACGGATATGCAGGATATAGCGGGATTACGAATCATGTGTCAATTTGTCGATGATATCGTTCACGTCTTGGATTTGCTACATCGTCGAACAGATTTTAAAATAGTGGAAGAACGCAATTACATTACCCATCAGAAAGACTCGGGCTATCGATCATATCATGTCATCATCGAGTACCCGGTTCAGACGATTCACGGTGAAATCCCTACGCTCGTTGAAGTGCAAATCCGCACGCTTGCGATGAATTTCTGGGCCACGATTGAGCACTCATTGAATTATAAATATGATGGTGACATGCCTCTTGAAGTGCAGGAACGATTGAGACGTGCAGCCGAGGCGGCCTTTTTACTCGATGCCGAGATGAGCCAACTCCGCGTTGAAATTCAGGACGCCCAGCAAGTGTTTCGGGATAAAGAGATGAACGTGAAAACGGACGAAGACTAGGGGGAAACCGATATGCAGTTTGCGATTGTATCGAGGGGAGATACGCGATCAGCGGAGATC
Organism: Exiguobacterium profundum; assembly: GCF_001909285.1. Taxonomy (GTDB): domain Bacteria; phylum Bacillota; class Bacilli; order Exiguobacteriales; family Exiguobacteriaceae; genus Exiguobacterium; species Exiguobacterium profundum. The sequence goes on along the minus strand of NZ_MRSV01000001.1, from coordinate 2,292,451 downwards.
GCTCAGGAACTGACTGAAAAACTTCAAGCCGCCGGGCATACATTATCGGAACAGCCCCGAATCGTAGTATCGGTCGGAGGGGACGGGACGATGTTACAGGCGTTTCATAAATACATCGACCGACTCGATGAAACGCTACTTGTCGGGATTCATACCGGGCATCTCGGATTTTATGCCGATTGGCAACCGGAGGAGTTGGATGAACTGACCGAGATGATCACGAGCGAATCGTTCGAGCCGGTCTCCTATCCGCTCGTTGAGGTGCTCATTGACTATGAGAACGGGGTGACTGATCGTCGACTGGCGATGAATGATTGCACGATTAAGAACTACAAGCGCACGCTCGTCTGTGATTTATCGATTCGAGACGACTACTTTGAAACGTTTCGTGGAGATGGATTATGTATATCGACACCATCGGGTTCGACCGCCTACAATAAGGCACTCGGTGGAGCAATCGTTCACCCATCGATTGAAGCCATTCAAGTGACTGAGATGGCTTCAATCAACAACCTAGTGTATCGAACGATCGGTGCACCGCTTCTCTTACCAAAACACCATCAAGTGAAAATCAAACCGCACACGAAAACCGAATTTGAATTGGCGTTTGACCATCAAGAAGCGTTGTCCTGGTCGGATGTCGTCTCGATTCGATGTGCGGTCGCAAAAGAAAAAGTGACGTTCGCTCGCTTCCGGCCCTTCCCATTCTGGCGCCGAGTTCGCGAATCGTTCATCGAGGAAGGGAAGTAACGAATGCAAGGGTTTACGATTCGTCGCGTTGTGGAGAAAGCCGTCCCACTTCGCGACTTTTTAATGCAAGATATGGGGATTTCTCGAAAGATGCTCACACTCGTGAAGCATGAAGGGGATATTGAAGTGAATGGCATGCACCGCACCGTAAGACATGAACTCGAACCAGGGGATGAAGTGATGGTGCGATTCCCGCTTGAAGCCCCTTCACTCGACATGGTCGCCTCAGATCGTCCTATTCGAATTCTGTATGAAGATGATACGCTGTTGGCGGTCGATAAACCGGCAGGGATTGCCACGATTCCATCACGACTACATCCGACCGATACACTTGCGAACGCTGTACTCGGCTATTATCAACGCATCGGTCTGTCATCTGCGATTCACGTGATCAATCGGCTCGATCGCGACACGAGCGGTGTCGTCTTGTTTGCAAAGTATGGATTTATTCATCATCGATTTAGTGAACTTCAGAAAGCGAATGGATTGGTACGTACGTATAAGGCATTGGTCGAAGAAGAAGTGACACCACAAACGATTGATGCACCGATTGGGCGTGCCGAGAACTCGATTATGGAGCGAGTCGTGACAACTGAGGGACAACGCGCCATCACGCATATCCTCGCGTGTCAGCCATTTGAGAGCGGCTCGTTATTGACGATTCGACTCGAGACGGGACGGACCCATCAAATTCGCGTGCATTTGCGCCATATTGGTCATCCGCTCATTGGGGACTCCATGTATGGGGGAACGACTCGTATGCCCCGTCACGCCCTTCACAGCGCGTCTGCGCGATTCATTCATCCGATGACAGGGGATGAGATTCAGATTGAGGCGCCAATTCCGGAAGATTTTCGAACTATATAAAGAAATCCCTCAAGGTAAAACCTTGAGGGATTTTGTCAATCATCATCAAACATATAGGTTTTTGATTTAGAGGCCACGTTCATGACGAGACCGATGGCAATCATGTTCATGATAATCCCTGTTCCCCCGTAACTGACGAACGGGAGGGTAAGTCCAGTGATCGGCAAGACACCGATTGTCATACCGATGTTTTGGAACACTTGGAACGTGAACATGGCGATAACACCGGTGACGATATAACTTCCGAACGCGCTACTAGACTCTAACGCAATGTGAATCATCCGATAGAGGAATAAGAAGAAGACGATGATCACGAGAGCTGCGCCAATGAACCCATAGTGTTCTGCGATAACAGCAAATATGAAGTCCGTTTGAGATTCCGGTAAATAGACGAGACCCTGGCCGTATCCTGCTCCGAACATCTGTCCAGAACCAATCGCCTGTAGCGATTTGATTAATTGGAATGCCAGATCATCTGAATATTCGTAAGGATAAATCCAGGCCTGGAAGCGGTTGAGGGCGTGTCCAGGTACGAATGCTTGTAAGACTTCGAAATGGGCAAAGAACAGATACATGAATGTGCCGATGGTCAAAGCCGCAGCGCTGAAGAGACCAAGAAGCCACTTCCAACCGATTCCCGAGACGATGATGATGGCGCCGAGCATCGTCATCAGAACGAGCCCGGTCCCTAAGTCCGGTTGTGTCACAATCAGCCCGAGCGGCGGGATGGCGATTAGTACCAGTTTCACGAGAAGCCATGTATCGAGTTGTGACGATCCGTAACGTTTATTGTGCTCATAGACGATGGTCGACATGGAAATCAATAAAAAGAGCTTCATGAATTCGGCTGGCTGGAAACTGAATCCAGGCACGTTATACCAACCATACGCCCCGTTAATGTTCGGTACGAGCGACGTGTCACGTAACGGAATCAGACCGACGAGCAGAAGTAGACCGAATGCGTATAAGTACCAATGGATTTTCCGGAGTTGCTCATATTCAATCGTCATGATCGCGAACATTGCAAAAAAGCCGATGACATAACGAATGCCTTGTTCAAGAGCGAAGTTGATATGTTGAAGTCGCGTTGGCAACATCGGTTGAGCGGTATAGATTGCACCGAGACTGATGATCATCAATAGGAAGACGATGGTCAACAGTGTCGTATCTAAACTTTTAAAATATGATTGTATACGGTTCATAATGGAGTCGAATCACCCTTTCTATACGTATTTTATCTTACCGCAACTTAAAAAAATCGCAATACGTAACGAGTCGGTTGACAAAACAGAAACCTTTCTGTAATCTGAGAACAGATATTATCACCAGGTACTAAAAAGGGGAGTTTATGATGTCAATTTATCCAACATTAACGAATAAAACGTACGTCGTCATGGGGATTGCCAACAAGCGCTCGATTGCATGGGCGATTGCCAAAACGCTTGATGAGGCAGGGGCGAAGCTCGTGTTAACGTATGCGGCAGAACGATTCAAATCGGGTCTCGAGTCACTCGCAAGTGAGTTGAAACAAGAAGCGATTCTACTTGAGTGTGATGTGACGAATGACGAAGCGATTGATTCAACATTCCGTTCGATTCACGAACAAGCTGGCGAGATTCAAGGAATCGCGCATTCGATCGCATTTGCTGACAAAGAAGCATTGCGCGGTGAGTTCTCAGAAATGACACGTGGTCAGTTCGCGCAGGCATTAGACATCTCAGCATATAGTTTGACGGCAGTTGTGAAAGCGGCGAAGCCTTACTTCGCACAAGACGCCTCGGTGATCACACTCACTTACCTCGGCGGCGAGCGTGTCGTTCCGAACTACAACTTGATGGGTGTCGCCAAAGCGGCACTTGATTCGAGCGTCAAGTATTTGGCGAACGAATACGGTCCACATGGTGTGCGTGTCAATGCTATCTCGGCGGGGCCGATTCGTACATTGTCAGCCAAAGGGGTTGGTGATTTCAACAGTATCCTTTCTGAGCTTGAACAGAAGGCGCCATTGCGTCGAAACGTTTCGGCGGAAGAAGTAGCTTCGACAGGCCTCTTCCTCCTCTCGGGGATGGGAAGTGGCGTGACCGGCGAAGTCATTCACGTAGATAGCGGATACCATATTTTATAAGTTTGGGGAATGGCGCAGTGATGCGCCATTTTTGTATTACCTCGTGAATAAATCGGGTAAGGACCTATGAAGGAGGTCAGATCATGGGTCCCTATCAGATTGATTTTACTGTCGTACAATACGTCAACCGACAAGTCCAGCCATCAGGTCGAGCAAGCATCGAACCGGTGACACGAATCAAACGTGTCCAACGAATCCGACCTCGACGTGAAGAATGGCTTGAAGAAGAGCAAGAAAAAAACCCCGGTCGCTATGTCGACCGGAGCATATAAGGTTAGCCTCGGAAACGGAACGTCTCATAGACGTTCCATGTTTCATTTTCGAGTTCATACATGACGGCCATACGAGTGATCGTCTCTTCGAAATGAACCTGCTCCATACGCATACGTTCGAGGACGTCGAACAGCTCGGCATCGGTCAAATCTTGACCAATCGTGATGTGCGGCAAGAATTCATATTTCGGTGTTTGGTTGAGCACACCTTCATGCAGTCGTTGCTGAAGAGTCGACAAATCACGTGTCGGTAACACTTTTAAATACAAGACATTGTTCGTCGGTGCGAAAGACCGAACGCCATCGACTTTTAACTGAATCGGTTTAGTCGAATCCGCAACTTGTTGCAAGTACTCGAGTACTTTCGGCAAGTCTTCTTCTGACACCTCTGTCCGCTCTTTAATGGTCACGTGAGGTGAAATCAACGCATATTTTGTGTCATAGCGTTTTCGATAAGAGTTCGCAAAATCTTGCACTTGTTTAGACGGAAATAAGACTACCCCAATCTTCATTCCTCTTCCCCCTTTAATCGTTTAACCTACATGTTAATGATGACCGATTTAATGTGGGAAGTCAAAGCAGGGTTCGTCTTTTTTCAATTTTTCAGTATAATGGTTATATCATATAGAGAGACGATGACTCTCTGAACGAAGGGATGTGAAGCGGGATTTCGATCCTGCGCCTATTATGAAACACGTACCACACTCACGTGATGTCCGAGAAGCGGCTCGTGCTCGTTTGCTCGAACGCGGGGTCACAATTGAATCGATTGCTGAAATCGTATACCAGATGCAGGCACCCTATTCGCCGCATCTTTCTCTAAAAGATTGTATGGATTCTGTCGAGGCGGTTCTTGATAAACGTGAACTACAACATGCGATTCTCGTGGGATCAGAGCTCGATATGTTGGCTGAAAAAGGGCAATTATCTGAACCGCTTCTGTCGATTATCGCCTCAGACGAAGGTTTATTTGGAGTGGACGAGACGATTGCGATCGGTGCCGTCAACACATATGGTTCGATTGCCGTTACGACTTTCGGATACTTAGACAAGGCAAAAATCGGTATCATCAAACAACTCGACACGAAGATGGATGATGGGCAAGTGCATACGTTCATGGACGATCTCGTCGGTGCCATCGCTGCCAACGCTTCAGGACGATTGGCGCACCGGTTACGAGATATGGTCGATTTCGGAGAAGAAGAGATGCGTGAAAGAAAAGGGTTGTATTGATGAAGTGGACACCGCAGATGGTGGTCATCACCGGGACGGTCGCATATGTGATCGTGTCGGTGTTTGTCGTTTTAGGGGCGGTCGATCCGATGAACACATTCGTATATGAATGGTTACAGCCGCTACCGGATCGAGTGTTTGCCTACGTGACAGAGCTCGGGAGTGCACAAGTCATTGTGGGACTCTCCATATTAGGATTGTTGTTCTGGTATTGGCGTGGGGACCGTATCGAAGCGTGGCGCCTAGCGCTCGTCGGAATCGGGACACTTCTGTTTACTCAAGTGCTGAAGCTAGTCTACGGAATCGACCGACCGCTCATTGATGCATCACTCGATGCAACGACATACAGTTTTCCGAGCGGACATGCCTCAGGATCGCTTGCACTATATGGATTGACAGCTTATGTACTGTATCGAAAGAAACAGTCGAGAGTCGTCATCTTCATTCTCTTGTGCCTCGTCCTTGCGGTCTCGCTCAGCCGTGTCATCTTAAACGTTCATTACTTTAGTGATGTGCTTGGCGGTTGGCTCGTTGCGTTGACGATGATTGCATTGTCTGAATGGATCATAAGGAGGAGAACGGTTTGATCGTTGTGGTAGATGTAGCAAAATGGTTATTCGTTCGAAAGAAAGAAGCTGATGATGCATCAGTTCCCACGATATTAGTGGAAAAAGATAGAGAAGGGGCGACATGGTTCACCTCGATGAAAATTTTGTTCCAGTTAAAGAAATGGACGGGTCGACGTCGTTTTGTTCCCCTTTTACTGTGTGATGAGCACACCTATCGTTCATATGAAGTTTTTCATGTCGATGCTGTGCCGTCTTTGGCTCTACTCGACGGGGGGCGGACGTTACTAGTGGACAATAAACGAGATGAGTCATTTGATGTTGTGATACGGGAAAGCGGATTGGAAACAGAAAAATCGATTTTATTGTTCGCGCTTCAGTATATTGAACAGATGACGAATGAATCAGTCGTTTTTGCCGGAGATGAGTCGATTGAGGCGACGCGGATCGTCCCGACAGCATTGTTGGATAAGGCGGACCGCTTAGAATCAGGACGTCGTCTATTTGAATGGATGCATGATGAAGACTTACGTAAGGAGAATCAACATGACTGATTGGGAAATGACATTTCAACAATTATTGGACGAACAAGTGGATGAAGTGAACGTGCCACGCGAAGATTTTTTATCCGTTCGAACCATTTTGATTGAGAAAGGCTGGCTCTTTCAAGTAGTAGGAGAGGCCAAGCATGGTGGCGTGACGATTTATCGCAGAAACCCGGTCACTGCGAATTCATAATGGCAAGAGACGAATGAATATAAAGATTCACTCGTCTCTTTTTTTATGCATTCATGAAGAGACAGAAGTTTGTGGGCGAAGTTCCCAAAAGTCAGTCGTAACCGCTTACATTTTGTGATTGATTTCGTTTTATACTACAGGTGTAGGAGGCCTCTACTATGCAACTGAATGAAAAAAGCAAACGAATCTTGAATGTCATCTTGCATGAAAAGCAAATGACACTAGACACCTTGACCATGATGCTTCCATATTCTCGACGGACAGTCGAATATGAATTGGAACGTATACAAGAATGGCTCGTCGGAAACGGACTATCGAATTTGAAGATGGACGGAACAAAAATAGAATTGACCGTGACAGAGGCGCTAATCGAGCAAGTCGAGCGCGCCGAATTAGTCTGGTCAGAAGAAGAACGAGAGCTTGTCATCACGCTATTCGCGATGACCCAAGTCGAATTTCTATCCAGTTTTCATTTTCAGCACCTATTAGATGTTTCCAAGTATACGGTCCAAGAAAGTTTGAACACCGTTAAAAAGCAGGCGGCCCAATTCGGGATTGATTTTTCTTATACAAGGAAAGAAGGATATCGGTTCAACGGTCATCTCCAAACGGTCGCATTATACGTGTACCGAACAATTGAACAATTGCTTGAGAAGTCAACGTTCGCTCAATTACTCGATTTATGTTTCGATTCTTGGCAAGTTGAGTTTATGGAACGGATCGGACAGATTGAACATTTTGAAAACTTGAATCAGTTTCAGTTTGTTGAAAGCCATCGTGAAAAATTAGCATATTTTCTGATGATTGGGTCTAGGTTATCACCTGACGCATATGTTCAAGATGACGATTCCTGGTTGACAGAAAAAGTCGATGCATCAATCCGAGACAATTTTGAAGATGTTCCACAGCTGTGGGAGACATTGATGATGTTAATTCAAGGTGGTTCAAAAGTGTCGGAAGAAATGGATGAGCTGGTACAGCAAAATCTTGCGTCTATCATGATTGAGGTGATTGAGCGCTTTGAAGGTTTGAGTTGTACACGTGTAATCGAACGCGAAGCGTTATGTGAAAAACTAGTCCTCCATGCGAAAGCGACGCTCAATCGTGTCCATACCGAAATTATGCCGTCAGATGAATTGGAACGATATGTGATGAAGGAGCACCGTGTACTAAATGTAATTGTCGACCGCTCTCTCGACCCGATTCGAGACCAAATTCAGACGAAAATTCCAAGTTCAGAAGTCATGTATTTCACTCTTCATTTTGCGGCCCATCTTCATCAACAGGGGCAACATCTAGATGAAAAAATGAAAGCGATTGTCGTATGTCCAAGCGGGATTAGCGTTTCGCATATGCTCGATCACATTTTGAAAAATCAATTTCCTGACTTTGTATTTCTGCCACCAATTTCGCAACGGGATGTCTTGGAGTTTGCACCGCTTGTCGATTTGATTTTTACGACGGTGCCATTGCCGCTAGCGGTTCAACAACAAGCACACGTGACGCTTGTTCCGACACTACCGACAAGGCTAGAACAGCTTGCCTTAAAGCGCCAAATCCAACAGCGCTTCATCGCAAATGGGAGCGTCGCCCGAATGGAAGTCGCAGATATTCTCGAAGTGGTGAAGAAATATGCAACAATCCATCAAGAAGCGCAACTAAGAAAAGAATTGAAACATCTGCTACAAGATGAACCGATGAAAGATGAATGGAAAGGGGGACAACCCGTGCTAAATCAACTCGTAACAAAAAAAGAAATCCAACTTGACGATCAAGTATCGGATTGGCAGGAGTCCATTCGTCTCGCGGCCAAACCACTTGTTGATAATGGAACAATCGAATCTCGTTATGTTGAGACGATGATTGAGAACGTCATAGAACATGGTCCTTATATCGTGCTCATGCCACAAATTGCAATCCCTCATGCGAGGCCGGAAGATGGTGTAAATCACCTTGGGATGAGTGTGCTGAAGTTAACAAAACCTGTATTCTTTCCTGGAGAGAAACCGGTTCGTGCTTTCTTTGTCCTAGCGGCAATCGATCAAACGACTCATTTAAAAGCCCTTGCACAGTTGACCGAGCTATTAGGAAATGAACAGGACGTGTCACTTCTTTTAGAAGCAGACACAGTAGACGATATTGTTGAGGTACTCAATCGCTATTCAGAGGAGGAAGAATAATGAAAAAGATTTTAGTGGTATGCGGTAATGGATTAGGCTCGAGCTTTATCATGGAATTGAACGTAAAAAAAGCACTCGAACAAATGGGGAAAGAGGCGGATGTCTCTCATACAGACCTGGCGACGGCACGAACTGAACCAGCAGATATTTATCTCGGAGCTCAGGATATCATCGGAACGTTAGATGATGGTTCAAAAGAAATCGTCGCACTCGAGAACGTGATGAATATTGAAGAAATTAAATCAAAACTAGATGGAAAAGTTTAAGATATATGAAATTTTATTAGGGGGGAACGCTCATGCTTGATTTGATTATGCGAGATATATTGGGGACACCTGCCATATTGGTTGGACTGTTCGCTTTGATTGGGCTCGTTCTACAGAAGAAAGATATTGCTTCAATCGTCTCTGGTACATTGAAGACAATCATGGGGTTTGTGATTATCGGGGCGGGTGCCGGCGTCATTATTGCGGCACTCGACATATTCGGACAGATGTTCGACGAAGCGTTCAGTATCCGAGGGGTCATTCCGAACAACGAAGCGATCGTTGCGGTTGCGCAAGATGCGTTTGGTGTCGAAACAGCAATGATCATGGTGTTCGGTATGGTTATGAATATCGTGCTCGCACGTATCACGCCATTTAAATACATCTTCTTGACAGGTCACCATACGTTATTTATGGCAAGCTTACTAGCAGCAATTTTATCCGTATCAGGACTCGATGGTACGTTATTGATCATCGTCGGATCGGTATTGCTAGGACTCTGTATGGTCTTATTCCCGGCACTCCTTCAACCTTTTGTACGTCAAATTACTGGCTCTGACGATTTTGCAGTTGGACATTTCGGGTCACTCGGATACTTTGTTTCAGGGACAATCGGAAAATATGCGGGAAACAAAGAGCATTCAACCGAGCAGATTCAAGTACCGAAACAACTTGGTTTTTTACGTGATACGTCGGTAGCAGTTTCGTTGACGATGACCTTACTCTTCGTGGTCGTCGCAATCTTTGCCGGTCCTGCGTTCATTGAGACAGAATTATCAGATGGGTCGAACTATATCGTCTTCTCTATCATCCAAGCCATTACTTTTGCAGCGGGCGTGTATATCGTACTTGCGGGGGTTCGCATGTTGATTGCCGAAATCGTACCTGCCTTTAAAGGGATTGCTGATAAGATGGTTCCGAACGCAAAACCTGCGCTCGATTGTCCGACAGTTTTCCCGTTTGCACCAAACGCTGTCATTATTGGATTTCTTGCAAGTTTTGCCGCTGGATTATTTTCGATGTTTCTATTACCGTTGTTTGGTTTGGCGGTCATCGTCCCGGGTCTCGTACCTCACTTCTTTACAGGAGCGACAGCGGGAGTATTCGGGAACGCTACGGGTGGACGTCGAGGAGCGATTCTTGGATCGATTGCTAACGGAATTCTGATTAGTTTCTTACCGGCTTTGTTACTTCCGCTATTAGGGAACTTAGGTTTTGAAAGTACGACGTTTGGAGACTCTGACTTTGCTATTGTGGGCATTCTAGTCAGTTGGCTCGTTTCATTGTTCTCATAATGTGAAAAATGAGGTCTTTCTCCCATATGGAGACAAGACCTCATTTTTTTACGCGTTCGAAGCGAGTTTTATTTTTTGTCGTTTCATCTTGTGTAGTAACCAAGCATAGAGGACTTCACAAGAATTGTGAGGAAGGATCAGCTCCACCAAAGGGTGAGCGTGACCAAATATAGTGAAGCGCGAATGGTCTTCGTCGAGCAGAGAGACTTGAATATCCGTCGCATCCTGTAGGGAAATGCGCTGTTCTCCTGCGTGAGCATCTTTAAGTTTCAGCATTTTTCCATTCGTCGCAAACTTGGTGAACGATGAGACTCCTTGTACTTTCAGTTGTTCCATTTCGTGTATCTATCCATCGCGTGATGAATAGATTTTCACCTCGCTTTCTCTATATTGCCTTCCATTCCTCCAGAAGGTTATTCCTAGTATAACGCCTCGTTCGAAAAAGAAAAGTGTTAATTTAACAAAAAATTAAGACAATTTGTTATCAATTTTTAAGAATAGCGTTCAACCCTGTCTAGCATAGGAATAAGGTTGAAACAATCGGTCTGAAAATAACAAAAAAGAACCCCGTTTTCAGAGGTTCGCATCCATTGGTTACATGTATGACCTTATAATCGCTCAATCTGCCATGTACGACGGCGATACAACAACTGTCCTTTTAAGGCGATGGATTCTTTCTTCGCATCGAAGTCCTCTTCAAGAACGGACATGTCTTCATAGCGACCCGCTACATAGAATGAGATGACGATTTGGCGATTGAACAAACTGCGTTTCGTATGATCGAAATCGATGATCAGACCTTGAGGTGCCAACTCGAGTAATTCATCAATGACAGGAAGTGGAATCGGAACAAAACTGATGTTACGAATATCACGATCAAGCTTACTTTGCAACATGTTTTGAACGAAACGATTGATTGTCGACCAATCGCGAATATAAAGACTGCTATGTCGATCGTTTGCTTCATTGAAGAACACAATCTCATTATCGAGCGAATCCAAGAACGGCTTCTTGATTCCGCGTTCCATATGACTTAAAAACAAGATTTCTGCAATTTCATGATCGGACAGAGTTTCGAGCGTGTTGTAGTCCGGAAAATCGATCGCTGTGAATGTTGTTTGGTTATTCAAATACTTAGACGAGAACGAAGATAGTTCATGCGCTTCAATATAACGAAAACGCGACCTCGAGGATTGTCTCATCCCTTTGATATCCGTTCGACAAATAATCATCGGTCTCGTCACGGAAAGCGCTTCTGTTACATCCGCCAACGTCACACCATGGAGTGTGAAGCGTTGGACGTCCCGGTCTTGCTTCAAATAAAAGAGTTGTTTTGACATATGGTATCCCCTCAGTTTGACATACTACGATTATAGTAGCAAAAACACATGCTTTCCGCCATCTTGAGACGGTACCAGAGGGTTGAGTTCGATACATTTGGGAAAATAGAAGTATAATTGAGGAAACGAATAGGAAAGGCGGGTTCCACATGTGGGGATTAAAACGGAGTTTTCCTGAGCTCGCTACGCCCCGGTTTATCCTGCGAGAGCTAGAACCGCGTGATGCTAGAGCACTATATACCATTCTATCCACTGAGGAAGTGATGCGATATTATGGGTCGGACCCGTTGCTTGCCGTCTATGAGGCGAAGAACGTGATCGCTTACTTTAAAGATCAATTTCAGCAAGGGAAGGCCATTCGCTGGGCGATATGCGATCGGATGACGAATGAATTGGTTGGAACGATTGGATTCCATAATTGGACGCCCCAATATTATCGCGCCGAAATCGGGTTTGAGGTTTCCCCTCACTATTGGAGACAAGGGGTGGCTTTCGAAGCCGCTTCAGCTGTCATTCAATACGGTTTTGAAGAATTCAAGTTTCATCGAATCTCTGCGTTGGTCGCACCAGGGAATGAAGGGTCGAATCGACTCGTTCAAAAATTGGGATTTATTGAAGAGGGACTTCTACAAGATTATGCATATAGCCATGGTCGATTCATGGATTTGACTATGTATCGGCTACTCAAAACAGAATGGGAAGAAAAGGAGCACTCGATGATATGAAAGCACTCGTATTGTTACATGGGTTGTGCGGTTCTCCAAAGTACTTTGAACAATTGGAACCGTTATTGAATGCCGAAGTCCACACGCTCACATTACCCGGTCATGCTGGGACGGACGTGGGGCCGGAAACGATGGATCATTTTGCGGACTGGGTCATCGAAGAAATTCGTCTTCGAGGCCTTGAGCGTCCCCTTGTATGTGGGCATTCTTTCGGAGGCTACGTGACGACTAACCTCGTGCGTCGCTATGGAACAGAAATATCAGGATTTGTATTGATTCACTCGACGGCTGCCGCGGATACAGAAGCGGCGCGGGAGAAGCGAAACGGTGCCATTCATCAAGTCATCGAAGAAGGGGTCGAGCCGTTTATTGACGGAATGATTCCAAATGTCTTCTCAAGTGATTCCGACCCGGCGCTCGTTCAACAAGCGATTGCAATCGGATATGAGATGACGGTCGAGGGAATCGTGAAGGCGCAACAGGCGATCCGGGATCGTGAAGACGAAGTGGACACCGTCGAAACGACTGACCTCCCCGGCCTATTCATTTACGGCTCAAAAGACCCGAATATGAATGAGGAGCGGGCGTTTTTAGGTGCGTCACGACATACTAAAGCAATCGTTCCGTTCAGTCATATGGGGATGATGGAATCCCCTGAAGAAGAAGCAAAAATCATGAACGAATGGATGCAGGAGGTGGATCATGGAAAAGTATAAGTTAATCGCTATGTCAGGAAGTCTTCGAAAGAAATCTTTTAATACCGCTCTTTTGCATTCGATCATTGAACTGGCTCAAGATGATTTCGACATTGAAGTCGTCTCCATCGAACTTCCACTGTTCAATGATGATTTGATTGATCCAGATGAACCAGAGGTTGTGGCTACTTTGAAGCAAGTCGTTCGGGAAGCTGATGGATTATTGATTGTCACCCCCGAATATAACCATAGCATCCCGGGCGTCCTAAAGAATGCGATCGACTGGCTTTCGCTCGAGCCAGGGACGCCACTTCGGGATAAACCGGTCATGATCGCCGGGGCCTCGCCTGGCATACTTGGAACCGCCAGATGCCAAATCCATCTCCGACAAGTATTTGCCACAAATCGTGCAAATGTTTTACCGGGAAATGAAATTTTCATCACGCATTGTAAAGAAAAGATTGGTGATAGTGGGTTGCACGATGAGAAGTCGATTAATCAAATTAACAAAACATTATCGGAATATCGTAAATGGATAGAATTTTGGAAGCGTAACACAAAAAATTAACTTGAAGTCGCTCATGTTGTTTGATAGAAAGGAATTGTGAAAACAAACACAAGAGGAGCGACACCAAAATGGAAACTTACATCGAACTGTACAATGGCGGCGAATTAGGTGATCGGGCGGTAATGAACGATGGGATGACATTTGGACGAATGACGATTGTTGAATTGTTCTATCAATCCAATCATATTTTTGGTTACGTGAAAGAAGATGGTGAAAAACGTTTCTTCCTTGAACCGATTTCAGAGGACGACACATTTACTGTGGATGGGACGACGTATTCACTCCAACAGTTTATCGCGTTGTTTTAAGTAAAATAGAGGATTGATCGAACGCAAGCGACTCGCTTGCGTTTTTTTGTCATTTTCGTCACGATGAAAAGTGAGGTGATGAGGATGAAACTAGTAGCAATCGAACCGACACCAAGTCCGAATAACTTGAAAATCATTGTGGACCCTCCGTTCGAAGGGAGAGGCATAACGTACGATAAAGCGAGTACAGATGCCCCAGCCATCATTCAAGAAATCATTGGGCTTCGAGGCGTCAAATCCGTTTACGCCGTGTCTGATTTTCTCGCTGTCGAGCGACATCCGAAACATGATTGGCATGACGTCATGAATGAAATCCGACGGGCGTTCGGGGAACAAGTTGAGGAAGTCGAATCCACAAAGATGGATACGGACTATGAACCAGTCCATGTATCCGTCCAGTTCGTGCTCGATGTACCGATGCAATTAAAACTCGTCAAAGGGGACGAAGAAAAACGAATCGGGCTGTCGAAACGATTTGTCGATGCAGCGATGGAAGTTCAAGCACAAGTGAAGAATGTCATTCAAGACCGTCGTTGGGTAGAGCAAGCCCCACGCTATGGTGAATTGGATGAAGTCAGTGTCATCGCGCAAGAAGAATTGGAAGCGGCGTATCCTGAAGAGCGCATCGAACGGATCGTGGCCCGTGCGTTTGGTCGTGAAGCAGATTTTGAGGCAAACGCGAACCATTTGCAGTCGGAAAATTGGAAAGATCGGATGGCATTCCTGGATGAACTCGAAATCCATCATGAGAATATGCCCTATTTCCGTCGTGCCTTGGAAGATTCCGTGATGGCAATTCGTCGACAAGCGGTCGTCATGATCGGGATGTTTGAAGAACGACGTGAGGAATATGTCACATATATTGAACAAGCTTTAGTGGACGCTTCTCCTATTGTACGACGAACAGCTGGGGATACGGTCTCCGATTGGGCATTACCTCAGTCACAACCTTCAATGATTGAGGCGCTGAAAGATAAAAACAAACTCGTACGTTGGCGAGCGGCTCGTTTCTTATTCGATTGTGGAGATGAACGTGCTGTACCTGCCTTGTCAATCGCGGAGGAAGATCGCGAGTTCGAGGTCTCTTTACAAGCGCGACTTGCGAAAGAGCGGATCACGAGCGGCGAGACAGCACTCGGGACGGTATGGCAACAAATTTCGAACCGCTCGAAATGAGGTTTCGTTCGACATGTGTCGAATCATTTTGATTTACAATTTAAGGTAAAGAGGAGCATCTGCATTGCGGATTGCTCCTTTTTTTCACAAAAACACATGCACATTTCCCCAATTGACTAACAATTGATGTAAACGTTTCGACAATAGGTAAAATGTCATTGTTGTGCTGTCGAACGATAGGACATATATCTTGGTTTCAGATTGGTACACTAGATTTATCACAGATGAACAAAGGAGCCATACTTATGATATTGTTTGCAGAAACGCCTGAACTTGTAGCTTATAAGGAAGTAGTAGGAGAAACGATGGTCGTCACGTTTGAATCGATGCACAGTGAGACGTTCTCTGTCACGGCTCAAGTCCGGTCTGATCTCGATATCGCAGATTCATTGTTCATGACCGGTTGGCAACAATACATGGAACAAACTAAAGTTTCGTAAAAAAGGTAAATAATATAAGGGAAATCATTACAAACGTCTGCACATTGTATACACTAGTGCTATAGACGTTTTTTATTTTGTTGAGGAGAGTGGGATCCATGAAGAAAACTTGGTTGCTCGCCGTAGTGACGGCAATCTTATTAGTCGTAGCGGGATGTGGGAAAGAAGAGGCGAAACCGAGTCAAGTAAACAGTGATTCGTCTGAACCACCGGCTCCATTGACGCTCGACACGGAAATGGCATACGATTCAGTAGCCCAAGCATTATCAGCAACAATCAAAATGACGAACCCAAATGAGGAAGCCGTGGATGTGACATTCAATACGTCACAGCGCTATCAGTTGATTATCAAACAAGGTGACAAAATCGTGTTTGATTATGGTAGCGAATTTATGTTCACGGAATCGATTATCGAAGAAAAGTGGGCAGCGGATGAACAAAAGATCTTCGATGAGGTCTTCCTGTTAGATGAATTAGAGGCTGGCGAATATTCGGTCGAAGTGATTGGGCTCGGTCAAGTTGATGGGGCACCTGAAATTGCTGTGACAGATGAGACGACGTTCACGGTTGAATCTGCTGCAACAGAAACTCCGGATGAAGGTACATCAGAAACACCGGAAGAAACACCAGCAACAGAGCCGCAATCGGACGGTGCGTTCAGTGATGTACAAATTGATTTGAATGACACGATGATTCAAGTGAGCGGGTATACGGATGAAGTCGAGTTCGAGTGGTCTGTGTCAGACGGACATAATATTTACGCTCAAGGCGCAGCCGAAGTGACCGGCGGTGGCTTCACGTTTGGGGTATTGCTCGATGAAGCACCGGCGAAAGATCAACCGTTGTTCTTAGAAATGACACCAATCGGTGGAGAGGTCACATCATTTAAAGTTCAATAAAGCCATGGCGGAAACTGTTGTTTCCGTCTTTCTTTTTGAGACGCTAGTTGACGGGGTATAAGGATTATCAGACAATAAAGCAAAATGAGAGCATAGTGGGAGGGCAATCCATGCAACAACATATCATTGAATCAACACATGTCAAACCGACCATCAACCCGAAAGAAGAAATTCGTCAACGCATCGACTTTTTGAAAGCATATGTGAAACGAGCCGGTGCGAAAGGACTCGTCCTAGGTATCTCAGGTGGGCAAGACTCAAGCCTTGCCGGAAAGCTATGTCAACTCGCCATGGAAGAGCTTCGTGAAGAAACGGGTGGCGAGTATACATTTTATGCGATCAGATTGCCATATGGTGAGCAACACGATGAGCATGACGCGCAACTTGCGCTTGAGTTCATTCGTCCGGACAAATCGTTCACTGTCAACATTAAGCCTGCTGTTGACGCATCCGTTGAAGCGTTTAACCGTGCAACGGGTCTCGAATTGAGTGACTTCCATAAAGGGAACACGAAGGCACGTGAGCGGATGAAGGCACAATACGATATCGCGGCAACATTCGGTGCCCTTGTGGTCGGAACGGATCATGCTGCGGAATATGTGACAGGATTTTATACAAAACACGGTGACGGAGCTTGTGACCTCACACCGTTGACCGGTTTGAACAAACGTCAAGGGAAAGCACTTCTCCATGAACTTGAAGCGCATGAGCGTGTGATTTATAAGGTGCCGACGGCTGACCTTGAAGATGGTCGCCCTGGACTTCCTGACGAAGTCGCACTCGGTATGACGTATGATCAGCTTGACGACTATTTGGAAGGGAAGACAATCGACCCAACAATCGCCGAGCGAATCGAGACAATTTTCAAACGTTCACGCCACAAGCATCACATGCCTGCCTCGTTGTACGACGAATGGTGGCAATGAAAAAAGGAGGAGCTGTCTCGAGACAGCTTCTCCTTTGTTGTCTCACGCTTTCTTAAGCGGGACGAACTGAACGATCAGGATGCAGGTAAAGGCGATAAAACTGAGGAGTGGGATGGTGATGAATCCAAAATAGTTGACCCAACGAATCAGGCAGTCGTTCGTACAGAAGGCTTCACCGTTCGGGATACGTTCTAAAATAACGTGATACAGACTGATACACCATCCGGCACCGGCCATAATCCCTACGAACAAACGGTTGACGTCTCGTGCAGTCAACATGATAGTCAAGTAGTAGATGGCTAGTGGATACATAAAGATGCGTTGGAACCAACACAACTTACAAGGTAAAAAGAGCATGATCTCTGAAAAATAAAGGCTGCCGAGCGTCGCGACGGTCGCAACGATAAAGGCGAAATGATGACGTTGCATCAGATTTCCTCCTAACAATCAAATTGATGATTAAACATGATATGATACATTGAAACAAATACTTATTCAGTATACAATCTTTCAAACGATAGAGAAACAGGTGACGTGATGCAAGTTTCGGAAGTAGAAGTGTTAATTATTCTTGCGGAAGAATTGAATATGCGGAAAGCAGCCGAGCGGTTGTTTGTCTCACAACCAGCGCTCAGTCAACGGCTCGTGACCATCGAACATCAGTGGGGAAAGAAGATTTTCGTTCGCTCCACAAGAGGGCTCGCATTGACGCCAGATGGTGAGAAAATCATCGAGTTCGCCAAAAAGATGTACAGCGAAGAACAAGAACTGAGGGGTGAACTGACTGCCAACCAAGGGGAAGTGTACGGGACGTTGAAAATTGCCGTCGCCTCCATCATGGGACAATATTGGTTACCCAAGGTATTGAAGACGTTCGTCGAACGCTATCCGTCTGTCCGTGTCAAATTGGTCACCGGATGGTCGAGCGAAATGATGCGTTATATGCTCGAAGAGAATTTTCATATCGGAATCATTCGAGGGAATCCTGATTGGCGAGGAGAACGGATGAAGTTGTTCTCCGATTCCTTGCATTTGGTCGATCTAAAAATGACCGACCTCTCCCAACTAAAAAACAATGAGCGCTCGTTTATTCAATTCAAGAGTGACTCGACTTATTACCAGGAAATATTAGAGTGGTGGCAGGAACGGTTTTCGAGTCCACCTCTGACGACGCTGGTCGTCGATCAAATCGAGACATGCAAACAGATGGCGTTACACGGAATCGGGTTCGCGATTCTCCCTGAATCGACCATCAAAGATGTGAATGAGATGAATAAGATCCCATTGACGTCGTCGGGTGGTGTGCCACTCGTACGGGACACATGGATGCTTTCGACAGAATCGATGTTGGAGTTGGCGCAAGTTCAAGCGTTTTGGAAGATCGTTGAAGAAATTACGAAGGAGACTGAATGATGAATTGGGCAATTGAAGCGAGAAGACAGCTGCATTTAATTCCGGAAGCCGGATATGAAGAGTTCAAAACACAAGCGACACTTGAGCAATTGATTCGATCGCTCGATTCACCACGTGTTCACATCACACACTGGCGAACAGGTCTTTTCGTCCGGGTAGATGGTCTCGTCGGTGAGAAGACGATTGGATATCGAGCCGATATGGATGGACTGCCCATCACGGAAGAGACGGG
Source organism: Exiguobacterium profundum (assembly GCF_001909285.1). Classification (GTDB taxonomy): domain Bacteria; phylum Bacillota; class Bacilli; order Exiguobacteriales; family Exiguobacteriaceae; genus Exiguobacterium; species Exiguobacterium profundum. The sequence continues at coordinate 2,273,437 of NZ_MRSV01000001.1, read as the reverse complement.
GCTAGAATTCGCATCGATTCACGAAGGAATGATGCATGCATGCGGACATGATGTGCACATGTCGATCGCGCTTGGGTTAATTAAACGAGCGGTCGAGGAACCGCTTAACCATCACCTTGTCGTCTTTTTCCAACCGGCCGAAGAGGGCCCGGGAGGAGCCGAACCGATGGCGAAATCAGAATTGTTCTATCACTTCCGGCCGGATGCACTGTTCGGCTTGCATGTCGCGCCTGAATATCCTGTCGGCATGGTCGCTTCAAGACCGGGCGTGTTGTTTGCGAGTGCGCGAGAGCTTCATATCACCATTCATGGAAAAGGGGGGCATGGTGCTTTCCCTCACGCAGGGATTGACGCTGTTATCGTTCAGGCCGCCCTCATCATGCAACTGCAAACGATTGTGTCACGGAACATTGACCCGATGGGAAGTGCGGTCGTCAGTATCGGAAAAGTCGCAGCAGGAACGAAAGAAAATATCATCGCTGATACGGCCAAATTGGATGGGACGGTCCGTGCATTGTCCGACAAAGAAATGGTCGTGCTTGAAAGCCGGATTCGTCAAATCATTGCCGGTGTCGAGATGACGTATAACGTTCAGATTGACCTTGAATTTGGTAATCGCTATCATGAGGTCGTCAATGACGAACGTTACCTCTATCAATTCGAGGAAGCGGTGGAAGAGGTCGGCTATTCTTATAAAACGTGTGTCCCTGCCATGACGGGTGAAGATTTTGGATATATGTTGAAACAGGTCCCTGGATTCATGGTTTGGTTAGGCGTAAACGATATGGGATCAGGACTTCATCAATCGACACTCAACCCGGATGAACGTTCGATTGAAGTAGCCATCGATTTATTCGACCACTACTTCCGTAATGTCATGATTCAATAACACGAAGCGGTCTCGATTGAGTCCGCTTTTAGTGTGCCCGAAAAGGAGTGAACGAGGGTGAAAAAGGGAAACATTTATTCATGTAAAGCGACGATTTTGTGGCGATTGCTCAAATGTGAACATTTTGCGAACTCGAGCATTGAGACATTACAGCGCAATATAAAATCATTATGATGTAAGTATCGAAGGGTATTCATCTGTGATTGTCGTTTCATACATGGGTTCGAAGCGATAGAGAGAGATAGGAGGTAATCAATAGATGTTTCAAGATCCTGTCCTGATGAGTCGAGCATTGACGGCACTCACATTAGGTTTTCATGTGATTTTTGCCACACTCGGCGTCGGGGTTCCACTTTTAATTTTATTGGCAGAATTTTTAGGAATACGTAAAAAAGACCCGAAATACACGCTCATGGCTCGCCGTTGGTCGCGTGGCTATGTCGTGACGGTAGCAGTTGGGGTTGTGACAGGTACGGCCATCGGTCTGCAGCTTTCACTTCTCTGGCCGAATTTGATGCGCGTTGCGGGTCAAACGATTGCGCTCCCGCTTTTCATGGAAACGTTCGCCTTTTTCTTTGAAGCGATTTTCCTTGGTATTTACTTGTACACGTGGGATCGATTTAAAAATCCGTGGCACCACATGCTTCTCGGGATACCGGTTGCAGTCGGTGCATTGTTCTCAGGGTTCTTTATCACAACGGTAAACAGTTTTATGAACCAGCCTGTAGGGTTTGATATTGTCGATGGTCGATTGGCAAATGTCAGCCCACTCGAGGCGATGTTCAGTCCGGCCATGCCGACTAAAATGGCACACGTGTTGACTTCAGCTATTTTAACATCCGCGTTCATTCTAGCTGCGATTGCAGCCGTTCAGTTGTTACGTCAACGTCGAAATCAACTCGACAAGATGTCGATTGAATATCACAAGAAAGGTCTCCGTCTGACGATGACGGTCGCTTTGATCTTTGCGATTGCGACAGCGCTCGTCGGTGACTTCTCAGGTAAATATTTGGCTCAGTATCAACCAGATAAATTAGCCGCGGCAGAATGGCATTTCGAAACCTCCTCCGAGGCTGAATTGATTTTGGGGGGATGGTTAGAAGATGATGGTCAAGGTGGCTATGAAGTCCGAGGCGCCTTGAAGATTCCTTACGCGCTCTCTATTCTTGCAGGTGGAGTCCCGAACTACGAGGTGACGGGTCTCAATGAGTTTGCGAAAGAAGATCAACCGCCGCTCTTCGTTCACTATCTATTTGATGCGATGGTCGGAATTGGGATGCTTCTCGCACTCATCTCCTTCCTGTTTGTACTCGGCCGCTATATTAAACGTTTGAACCAGTTCAGCAAGCCGATGCTCTTTGCGATTGCAGCCGGTGGACCGCTAGCCATGGCAGCGATTGAGTTTGGGTGGTTCTTCGCTGAATTCGGTCGTCAACCTTGGGCGTTATATGAGTTAATGCGTACGAGTGAGGCAGCTACGACTTCAGCGAACGTCGGTTGGATGCTTGTCGCTTTCGCGATCCTCTACGCGGTACTCGGAACAGTGACTGTGGTTGTCCTATCACGCCTGTTCAAAGAGAATCCGGTAGGGAAAGAACTAAAACAATCCGAGCATCGTGGTGAAGCGATGTTTGCGGATGAAGTGTGATCGGAGGGTATGACATGCAAATTCAAGAATTAGGGATTGCCGTCTTATGGACGTTCCTATACGGCTATCTCATCGTCGCATCGATTGACTTCGGTGCAGGCTTCTTCGCTTTCTATAGCCGCTATACGAAACGTGATCACTTAGTGAACCGACTCGTCAAACGGTATTTGTCACCGACATGGGAAGTGACGAACGTATTCTTCGTTTTCTTCTTTGTCGGGATTGTCGGATTCTTTCCGGACACCGCTTATTACTATGGTACGGCATTGCTCGTTCCGGCGTCTGTCGTGTTAATTCTGCTTGCGATTCGTGGTAGTTTTTATGCGTTCGCTAACTATGGCTCAAAGGAAAGCACGCTCTATATGTTCCTTTATGGAGCGACGGGATTACTCATCCCAGCTTCGATGTCGACGGTACTGACGGTCAGCCAAGGAGGTTTCATCACGGAAACAGAGAACGGGGTCTTCTTTGACGGAGCGAAGTTGTTCACCAACTTCTACTCCTGGACGGTCGTCATCTTGGCGATTGTCTCCGTCCTCTATATTAGTGCCATGTTCCTCTTGTTCTACGCGGACAAGGCACGTGACCAAAATGCCGTCGAACTCGTTCGGAAATGGGCTCTATTCTGGAGCGTCCCGACGATTATCGCATCGGGTCTCGTCTTCTTTGGATTGAAGTCGCAAGCTGCGTGGCATTACGAAAGCATCCTAGGAGGGAACTGGTGGTGGTTTGCGATGAGCTTCTTGTTCTTCGTCATCGCCGTCTCCTTCGTGTATATGAAACGAAATTACGGGATTGCCTTCTTGATGGTCATGGGACAGTTCTTCATGGCATGGTTCGGATACGGATATTCTCACTTACCTTACATCCTGTATCCGTACATCGACATTAATGGAAGTGTCGTCAACGAGTCGATGGCGGTGGCGCTTGTCATCGTGTTCATCTTAGGATTGCTCCTACTCGTTCCGGCACTCTACCTCTTGCTCCGTTTGTTCTTGTTTGACAACGACTACGTACGAGGGAAACGCTCGAGTGGAAAAGCATAATGGCGAGAACGGGATTTCCTTTATTTAAAGGGAATCCCGTTTTGTATTTTGTATAGAGTTTTGAAGTGGAATCAGTTACACTGAACGAAGAATCAAGAAGTGAACATGTGTAGGAAAGGGATGTAGCATCATGACAGGTGAATTTGCAGTCATCGGATTGGGACGATTTGGTGGGTCGATCGTCCGTGAATTGTCTTCAAATGGATATGACGTCCTCGCCATCGATTCAGATGAGGAGCGTGTCAATGAGTTTATGGGATTGGCAACCCATGCCGTGATCGCCGATACAACAGATGAAAATGTGTTGAAGAGTTTGGGGATTCGTAACTTTGAACATGTCATCGTCGCCATCGGGGAGAATATTCAAGCTTCTATTTTGACGACGTTGATTTTAAAGGAACTTGGTGTTCAAATCATCACGGTGAAAGCAACGAACGATTACCATGAAAAAGTACTTCGTCGAATTGGGGCAGACAATATCGTCCACCCGGAGCGTGACATGGGCGTTCGAATTGCGAATGGATTGATGAGCCAAAGTATCCTCGACTACCTCGAATTATCGAATGAACATTCGATTGTCGAAATAAAAGCATCGGACAAGTTATCTAACAAATCACTCATCGATTTGGACTTGCGGGCGAAGTACGGGGTGAACATCGTGGCGATTCGTCGCGATGACGATGTCCTGATTTCTCCTCAAGCGGATGAGATGATTTTATCGGAAGATATTTTGATTATCATCGGGAAGGATACCGATTTGGATAGACTAGAGCGTACACTTCGTTCGAGATAAAAGAAAAAGACCTTTGGAGCGATACCGCGATCGTTGAATCGATTGATCAACTCGACGGTTTGACTCCAAGAGGTCTTTTTTAAATGAGTTTCATCGCTTTCAAGCCGTACTCGATTCCATCTTCAAGGATGGATTTCGTGACAAAATCCGCCACGTCTTTCGTTTCGGTGCGACCATTGCCCATGGCGATTCCAGTACCTACATACTGAAGCATGGCCAAGTCGTTCAACGCATCTCCGAAAGCGTACGTATTCTCAAGACGGTAGCCATTGGTCTCAATAAAGTGACGGATGCCATCTGCCTTACTGGCCCCTTTGTTGATCACGTCCATTGCATGAGGATGCCAACGGATAAAATCGAACTCACGGTAGGCGTTGATATAATGATGCTCGTCTTCAGGCGTGCAATACAGTAACGTCTGATACACATCTTCTTTTGTATGGAAGTTCGGTTCGAATGAAGGAATCGGCATGTCGAGTTCACCGAGCGATTGTTTGACGATGGCATCATTCGGTCTTGAAGCACCACCACGGTCTTGTCCCAAATAGACGAGAGTATGATCATTTGAAGCGGCGTGCGTCGTCAATCGGCCGAGTGCATCTTTTGAAAGCGTGTTACGATAGACGATTTCACCTTTATGCACGACAATCTGACCATTATAGCAAACAAGACTATCAATCCCGACACGTTCTGGGATATCGGATAGCATGGCCGGTCCTCGTCCCGTCGCGATGAATGTCTCGACGCCGTTTTCTCGCAATGCCTGAATTGCTGAAATCGTGGAAGGCGGTATATAACTACCTTCATGTAAAAGCGTGCCGTCAATGTCGAAGAAAACAACCTTTTGATCTTCCATTTGATTCACCATTCTTTCTCTTTATCTAAAAAATATGTTTTCTGAACCCACTAAAAGGATAACACGAAATAGGGAAACTACCACGAATATCACATCGTTAGTGAAATATTGTCATGATATGAGCTATAATGAAAAAAGAATCTTACGGGCATATTCGAGAATCACTTATGTTTCACATAGATGTATTAATAATTGAAGTAAGGAGAGATTAAATGAAGTTTGTTAAGAACCACCAAACAGCCGTGTTCGCATTGGGCGGACTCGGAGAAATCGGGAAGAACACATATGTTGTTCAATTCCAAGATGAAATCATCGTCATCGATGCGGGAATCATGTTCCCAGAGGATGACTTGCTTGGAATCGACTATGTGATTCCTGATTACTCGTACCTGATTAAAAACAAGGACAAAGTAAAAGGGGTATTCATCACTCACGGTCACGAAGACCACATCGGGGGAATTCCATTCTTATTGAAGCAAGTGCAATTGCCGATTTACGCGACGAAGCTCGCGCTCGGATTGATTAAAGTTAAACTTGAGGAGCATGGGTTGCTTCGTGAGGCGGAACTCCATGAGATTGATGAGGATTCACTCATCAAGTTCCGCAAGACGAGCATCTCGTTCTTCCGCACGACGCACTCGATTCCGAACTCACTCGGTGTCGTCGTCAAGACGCCACAAGGGAACATCGTCCATACGGGTGACTTCAAGTTCGACTTCACTCCGGTAGGTGAGCCGGCAGACCTCGCCAAGATGGCGGAAATCGGAAAAGAAGGCGTGCTTTGTCTCTTGTCCGATTCGACAAATGCAGAAGTGGAAGGCTTCACGATGAGTGAGAGCGTTGTCGGTGGGACGATTAGTGAAACGTTCCGGAAAGCGGATGGTCGAATCATCTTTGCAACATTCGCATCGAACATCTATCGCTTGCAACAAGTGGTCGATGCGTGTGCCGAGACAGGTCGCCATCTCATGATTTTCGGTCGTTCGATGGAGAAAGTCATGACGATTGGACAAGAACTCGGTTTCATCAACGTTCCGAAAGGGATGATCATTGAGGCGAATCAAATGCGTCACTACGACCCGAATGAAATCGCGATTCTTTGTACCGGCTCGCAAGGAGAACCGATGGCAGCACTCAGCCGTATTGCGAATGGTACCCATCGTCAAGTGTCAATCATTCCTGGGGATACGGTCATCTTTTCTTCTTCTCCAATCCCAGGAAATGCCATCTCCGTCGGGAAGACGATTGACCAGTTGTATAAAGCGGGAGCGGATGTTGTCTACGGTAAGTTGACGAACATTCATACATCAGGTCATGGTTCGCAACAAGAGCAGTTATTGATGATTCGTCTGTTGAATCCAAAATTCTTCATGCCGATTCACGGTGAGTACCGCATGTTGAAAAAGCATGCTGAGCTTGCTGAATCGGTAGGAATCCCGAAAGAGAACAGTTTCGTTATGGATAATGGTGAAGTGCTTGCTGTCGACTCGGAGTCGGCTGCGGTCACTGGCAAAATTTCTGCGAACGCTGTGTATATCGATGGGAATGGAATTGGTGATATCGGGAATATAGTATTAAGGGATCGCCGAATTCTGTCTGAAGATGGACTCGTTGTCGTCGTCATCAGCATCGATGGCAAGACGCGCAAACTCGTCTCAGGACCAGATATCATCTCACGTGGATTCGTCTATATGCGTGAATCAGGTAGTCTGATTCGTGACGGCGAACGATTGTTGAAGAAAACCGTCGAACAAGGATTGTCCAATAAGCAGATGAAGTGGTCGGAGATGAAACAACTCGTCTCAGACACCCTCACACCTTATTTGGCCCAAAAGACGCGGAGACACCCGATGGTCCTGCCGATTATTATGGAAGTATGATTTGACGGGCTGTAGGAGACTACGGCTCGTTTTTTTCACCAGCAAATGAGGAGGGGGAGCTTATGGCGAAGAAAAAGGGGAAGAAAGGGTGGCTGAAATGGGGAGCTGCAATCGTAGCGGTCATTTTTCTCATCACGCTCGTATATCATCAAGTCAAACCATTACCTGAAGGCGTGTCGAGACAATCTGAACCATATCTCATCACAGATGACCAAATCGATTTTCTCCACGATTTGACCTATCAAGGGGAAGATACGGAGATTGTCGAACAAGAGATATTTAGTGAAGTTGAACGAGCAATACGTGAGGCAAAGGAATACATCGTCATGGACTTTTTCTTATTCAATCCTTATTCGAATGAAGACCGACAATATCCGGACATCACATCGCGCCTGTCATCGGCATTACTTGAGCAAATGGAGCGATATCCGGACTTGAAAGTCGTTTTTATTACAGACGATATCAATACGACTTATAACGGGCACGTTTCCGACCACTTCGATGTACTGGAGGAGGCAGGGGTAGAAGTCGTGTACACAAATCTCGACGAACTTCGTGACCCAAATATTCTTTACTCCACGTTTTATCGAATGGCGCTTCAATGGTTCGGTGATAGTCAATCCGGCTGGTTGCCGAATCCGATGGCCTCTTCGGCACCGGACATTACGGTTCGTGCTTATTTGAGGTTGCTCAACATCAAAGCGAACCATCGGAAGGTGATGGTCACTGAAAATGAGGGATTTGTACTATCCGCCAATCCACATGACGCTAGCGGATACCACTCGAATGTCGGTGTCCGTTTAAAAGGACCGATTTTAAAAGAAATCGTTGAAGGTGAGCAAGCGGTCGCGACGTTCTCGAAAGGAGATGCACGCCGATTCCCTGATGATGAAGCGTTGTCGAAGATTGAAAATGCGCCGAGCGAGGCACCAATGGAGATTCGTTACGTCACCGAAGGGAAAATTCAAGAGTCAGTGCTCGATGCAATGAATGGGGCGGACGATGGAGATACCATTTGGATTGGAATGTTTTATTTGGCAGACCGGAATATCATTCAAGCAATCGAGGATGCCGCAGGGCGCGGGGTGACTGTGAACTTGATCCTCGATCCGAACACGAATGCGTTCGGTCGATCGAAATCAGGGTTACCGAACTTACCGGTGACGGCAGAACTGAACACCGTCAACCCGGAGCATATCGAGATTCGCTGGTATGATGTCGGTAAGGAACAATATCATCCAAAAATCCTCTATGTGGATGGTGAGGAGAAAACCGTTGTCTTAGGATCGGGGAACTATACGACCCGTAACATGAACGATTACAACCTAGAGGCAGACGTCGAAGTGACAGGAGAAGTGGATACAGCCTTCTTTGATGAGGTGGACGAGTATTTTAATCGTCTATGGAACAATGAGAACGGCGCGTATACGGTAGCATATGATGAGATTCAAACGGATCTCCCGCTCGGAAAGTATATGATGTATTGGCTCCAAAAAGTCACATGGACGATGACCTATTAAAAAACAGCTATCCTCAAAGTTTGGGGATAGCTGTTTTGACGTTAGTTCGTCTCGATTGGATTAAACTCATTCGTGTATTCATATAAGAATTTCCCGGTCTCTTTCAAGACGTCACTTTTACGGTGAAGCGAGAAATGGTCGTACGGCACAGTTTCTGTCTGAATGTTATTCGTATACTCTTCAAGTAACAGCGAACTTGCCGGCTCAATCAAATTGAATTCGCCACCACGTCCAGAGAAGGAGAGTACCTGAACGGACCTCGGCCATGTCTCGAGTTTAGACTGGAAGGCTTGCAGTCCGTCTGAGTTAGGAGACAAATCACGGATGGCAGGGCTTCCGGTATTAATGCCGAAGTTACTGGCAGATAAACCGAAGTTTGCAAGGCGCGTCCCGCCGAACGGGCTATCGAACGTCACAAACTTATCGACAATGTATGTCTCTTGATTCAGGATATAGTTGGCAGCGGCTACGCCACCCATGCTATGGCCAATGATATACATCCGATCGAATGATCGATTTCTCGTTTTTTTATATGTTTCAATGGCTGCATTCAACCACTTTGTCTGATTGTTTAAAGAAGCCTCTGCATCTTCGAACTCGATTCGGACAATCGGACGAGTTGAACTAAAATCATATATTTCACAGTCGGTCTTGCCTTTGACAGTCACGGTACAAAGCGCCCCATCAGTCGCTTGACCACTTTGTTCCATCGCTTGAGAGAAGCGGAGAAACGTCCGGTCTGTCCCGAGTAGTCCATGAACTGCAAACGTAGGGATGAACTCATTCGTTTGAGAAGCTTGACGTATCGCCTCGGATTGACGCTCGTTTGTCAACTCTTGTCGGAAGGTGACGATGATGAGAGCGAGTGAAAGTGAGACAATCAACAGTCCGAGAAGACGTGAACGAATGGATGTCTCTTTTGGGTTGCCAACATTCCGACGATATTTGCGCCAAATGAAGTAAGTCAATACGGCCGCTGCAATCAAAACGATTCCCGTCACGATCCAAGCGTTGACGTTCGGTACATGGGCAACGAGCTTCACGTTATTTTGCCGACCGCCGTAGACTTGCCACTCGACATGTTTCATAGAACGGAGGTCTAGGCCAGTTCCATCCTCAACGAATACGCCGGTCGGAACAGTCAAGTTAAAGCGAATGTCGGCTTGGCGGATATATCGTTCAGCCAATTTTTTGGGGGAGCCGGTTAGTTCAACACCGGGTAAGTCGACCCGATCGAGTCGGAGGTCGAGATTGGTTTGGAGTGTATATGAATCAAACCAAATGCCTTCCTGTTGTTCGATGTCGAACTGAATATCCGGAGGGACTAAAATACCGGCTGGTCCCGTTTTCCATTCCTCTTTAATCTGTTGCAACTCGTCCACATTTTTAAATGTCTTCTTTAAGACCATGCCTTCGTAGTCATCAGGACTCGAATAATCTTCCGTCTCATATCCGTTCGCTTCTGCTTGCTCTTTCCACGTATCCCAGTCGAGTCTGAGATTGAGCAATTTCATGACTGGATGATCACGGAACGCGTAAGTCGTTTCAAGCGAAACAGATTGGTCATAGTGGACGGTCGCATCATAATTGATTCGCACACATCCACCGATTAAAAGAAATAAAAATGGGAATAGTAACAACAGTGCCCTTTTTCTCGAACTAAACATGTTAAATCGGTTCGCCGTATGTTTCTAACGGGTTCGACATATTGATCCGGTCATAGAACATGATCCCGTCTAAATGATCGAGCTCGTGCTGACATACGACAGCGCGCATTCCGCGCAGACGAAGCTTAATCGGCTTCCCGTCGCGATCGAACCCTTCTAACGTGATTCGACGAAAACGAGGTACATTTCCTTTGACCACGCGATCGACCGATAGACAGCCTTAGCCGCCATTCAAAAATGTCTGTTCGACGGAATGACTTGTAATTTTAGGATTGAAGATGGAGAGTTTAAACGTCTCTTCCTCTTCTTGTAGCAATACTGTGAAGAAACGGCGATTTACACCGAGTTGAGGTGCGGCGATTCCGACACCACCTCGTAACTCGTATTTCTCGCTCATCTCTGGGTCTTGACTATTGACAAGAAACGTCTCCATCTCGTCGAGTAACGCCAAATCTTCTGTTGTTGGCGGAATCGAAACTTCGGCTGAACGCGCGCGAAGTCGCTCGTCTCCTTCGCGGATGACATCTTTCATGGTTAACATACACAACTTCCTTTCTATCGAACTTATATGATTGATTATATCATATTTAAACAGGAAGGAATGTGGATGGTACAGAAGGTGAAATGAAAATAATACAGTGGTGAAAAGGATGTCATATCCCTTGAATGTAAGCGTTTTATTTCGGTAAGCATATTTTTTGTTTTTTTGAAACAACCCGTTTTATACTAACAAGGAAACGTCAGGAGAGGATAACTTTTCTGAATCACGTTAATACAGATTGCTTTTTTGGACAGATACACGTAAGATTTGAGATAGTGATTGATCACAAAAAAGACAATTGTCTCATAGTTGAAAGGATGAGGTGAAACGAATGAACAACGTTCAGGTACTTCAAAACGTGGAAGAAAACTTCCAAACGTTCCGTATTCTCGACGAGAAGGGTGAGGTCGTCAACCAAGACGCAATGCCTGACCTAACGGACGAGCAACTTCAGGAACTCATGCGCCGCATGGTCTATACTCGAATCTGGGACCAACGCGCCATCTCACTTAACCGTCAAGGTCGCTTAGGATTCTACGCGCCAGTGGCAGGTCAAGAGGCGACGATGATCGGGACGCAATACGCGCTCGACAAAGAGGACTGGATCCTTCCAGGATACCGTGATATCCCACAGCTCGTATTCCACGGACTTCCGCTTTATCAAGCGTTCTTGTTCTCACGTGGACACGTGGCAGGAAACCGCATCCCTGAAGGTGTCAACGTATTGATGCCACAAATCATCATCGGTGCACAAATCATTCAAACTGCGGGTGTGGCAATGGGCCTCAAACGCAACGGCAACAAAAATGTCGCCATTACTTACACAGGTGACGGTGGCTCATCACAAGGTGACTTCTACGAAGGATTGAACTTTGCAGGTGCATTCAAATCACCAGCAATCTTCGTCGTTCAAAACAACCGTTTCGCTATCTCAACTCCTGTTGAAAAGCAAACTGCAGCTAAAACGATCGCGCAAAAAGCTGTTGCAGCTGGAATCAACGGAATTCAAGTAGATGGAATGGACGTTCTTGCAGTGCTCGCAGCGACTCAACAAGCTCGCGTCGACGCACTCGAGGGAACACCGACACTTATCGAGTCACTCACTTACCGTTACGGACCACATACGCTCGCTGGGGATGACCCAACACGTTACCGTACAAAAGAACTCGACACAGAGTATCAAGAAAAAGATCCACTCGTACGTTTCCGTCTCTTCCTTGAGAACAAGAAACTCTGGAACGAAGACATGGAGAACGAAGTGATCGAGCAAGCGAAAGCTGACGTGAAAGAAGCAATCAGCCAAGCAGACAAAGAACAAAAACAAAAAGTTTCGGACTTCATCAACAACATGTTCGAAGAACTTCCTTCAAACTTGAAAGAACAGCTTGAAGAATATACTGCAAAGGAGTCGAAGTAAGTTATGGCTCAAATGACAATGATCCAAGCGATTACTGATGCGATGCGCGTTGAAATGAAACGCGACGAGAAAGTACTTCTTTTCGGAGAAGACGTTGGTAAAAACGGTGGGGTATTCCGCGCGACGGAAGGTCTCCAAGACGAGCTCGGCGAAGACCGTGTCTTCGACACGCCACTCGCTGAATCAGGGATTGGTGGTCTTGCGATCGGTCTAGGTCTTACTGGATTCCGTCCGATTATGGAAGTTCAATTCTTCGGATTCGTATTCGAAGTTTTCGACTCAATCGCAGCTCAAATGGCACGTATGCGTTACCGTTCAGGCGGCGCTTACAGCCAACCAATCACAATCCGTTCACCATTCGGTGGTGGAGTTAAGACACCTGAGCTTCACGCGGACAGCCTTGAAGGCTTGATGGCTCAGACACCTGGTCTTAAAGTTGTTATTCCATCAACTCCTTACGATGCAAAAGGTTTGTTGATCGCGTCAATCCGTGACAACGACCCAGTCGTGTTCCTCGAGCACATGAAATTGTATCGTTCATTCCGTGGCGAAGTACCTGAAGGTGATTACACAATCGAACTCGGTAAAGCAGATGTGAAACGTGAAGGTACAGACGTTTCAATCATCACTTACGGTGCGATGGTGCATACTTCACTTAAAGCAGCGAAAGAACTTGAAAAAGAAAACATCAACGTTGAAGTAATCGACCTCATGACAGTGAGCCCGCTTGATATCGACACAATCGTAGAGTCTGTTAAGAAAACAGGTCGTGCGATCGTCGTTCAAGAAGCACAACGTCAAGCAGGTATCGCAGCGAACGTTGTAACTGAAATTCAAGAGCGCGCAATTCTTCACCTCGAAGCACCAGTTCTTCGAGTAACTGCACCAGACACAGTCTTCGCATTCGCACAAGGTGAAGACATGTGGTTACCTGACCATAAAGATGTCGTTGCAAAAGTTAAGGAAGTTGTGAACTTCTAAGATCGTGTCGAATAAACGATGAGGGAGAATTGTCTCCCTTGTCGTGTTTACATGATGAAATGATGGGAGGAAAAACCAGTGGCAGTATTTGAATTTAAATTACCAGATATCGGTGAAGGTATTCACGAAGGTGAAATCGTCAAGTGGTTCGTAAAAGCAGGGGATACGGTCAAAGAGGACGATGTTCTTTTAGAAGTACAAAACGACAAAGCAGTCGTTGAAATCCCAGCTCCAGTCGACGGTACAGTCAAAGAAGTTAAAGTTTCTGAAGGTACAGTTGCAGTAGTCGGCGACGTCCTCATTACGTTTGACATCGAAGGCGATGCACCAGCAGGTGAAGAAGAAACACCTGAACAACCGAAAGCAGAAGAGAAGACAGAAGACGTAAAAGAAGATGTGAAAGAAGACGCGCCACGCGACGTTCAACTTCACAAATCTGAGCGTGTTATCGCTATGCCATCTGTCCGTAAATATGCACGTGAAAAAGGTGTCGACATCCGTGAAGTAAACGGTTCTGGCGACAACGGCCGTGTATTGAAAGAAGACATCGATGCATTCGCGAACGGCGAAGCACCGTCTGCAGAAGCTACAACAGAGAAAACAGAATCTGTAGCACCAGCAGCTGCTGCGAAAACGGAAATCAAGCCTTACGAGTCAGCGACTCCTGAACTTGAAACACGTGAGAAAATCCGTGGAATCCGTAAAGCCATCTCGAAAGCTATGGTTAACTCGAAACACACTGCACCACACGTTACACTCATGGACGAAGTCGACGTTACAAAACTCGTTGCACTCCGTAAAGATTTCAAACAAGTCGCGGCTGACCAAGGCGTGAAACTCACGTACTTGCCATTCGTCGTGAAAGCATTGACTGCTGCAGCGAAAGCATTCCCAACAATCAACGCTTCAATCGATGACGTGAACGAAGAAATCGTCTACAAAAACTACTACAACATCGGGATTGCAGCTGACACGGACAACGGACTCGTTGTACCAGTCGTAAAAGATGCAGACCGTAAATCAATCTATGCACTTGCTACAAACATTAACGAACTTGCAGGTAAAGCTCGTGAAGGTAAGCTCGCTGGGGAAGACATGAAAGGCGGATCGATCACAATCACAAACATCGGTTCAGCTGGTGGACAATGGTTCACACCTGTCATCAACCACCCAGAAGTTGCGATTCTCGGTATCGGCCGTATCGCTGAGAAAGCTGTCGTGAAGAACGGTGAAATCGTTGCTGCGCCAGTACTTGCACTTTCATTCAGCTTTGACCACCGCCTCATCGACGGTGCGACTGCACAAAACGCTCTTAACATGGTGAAACGCTTGCTCGAAGACCCAGCACTTCTAATGATGGAGGGATAAGAACATGGTAGTAGGAGAATTCGCACAAGAAACTGATTTGCTTGTCATCGGTGCCGGTCCTGGTGGATACGTTGCCGCAATCCGTGGCGCACAGCTCGGAATGAAAGTAACTATCGTTGAGAAAGGCAACTTCGGTGGTGTCTGCTTGAACGTCGGATGTATCCCATCGAAAGCGTTGATCACAGCAGGACACAACTTCCAACACGCTAAAGGTCATGATTCAATGGGAATCACGTCTGACAACGTGTCAGTGGACTTCACAAAAGTTCAAGATTGGAAACAGTCAGTCGTTAACAAATTGACTGGCGGTGTTAAAGGTCTCCTCAAAGGAAACAAAATCGAGATCGTTCAAGGTGAAGCGTTCTTCGCGTCTGAAGACACAGTTCGTGTCATCACTGAAGACAGCTCAACTCCTTACAAATTTAAAAAAGCGATTGTCGCGACTGGTTCTACACCAATCGAGATTCCATCGTTCAAATGGTCTAAACGCGTCCTTTCTTCAACTGGCGCTTTGGCACTTCCTGAAGTACCGAAGAAACTCGTCGTTATCGGCGGTGGATACATCGGTATGGAGCTCGGTACTGCATACGCTAACTTCGATACAGAAGTTGTCGTTGTAGAGGGCGCTAGCGACATCTTGTCTGGTTTCGAACCACAAATGACGCAAATCGTTAAGAAGAAAAAAAAGCAAAAAGGGAACGTCACAATCCACACGAATGCACTTGCTAAAGGTGTTGAAGAAACGGAAGACGGCGTAACCGTTAAGTTTGAAGTAAACGGTGAAGAACAATCTGTTGAAGCGGACTATGTCCTCGTCACAGTTGGTCGTCGTCCAAACACAGGTGACATCGGTCTTGAGAACGCGGACGTTAAAATCAGCGACCGCGGAATCATCGAAATCGATGACCAGTGTAAAACATCGAACGAAAACATCTATGCAATCGGTGATATCGTTCCTGGACCACCACTTGCACACAAAGCATCTTACGAAGCGAAAATCGCAGCGGAAGCAGCAGCAGGTAAGCCAGCTTACCTCGACTACTCTGCAATCCCTGCAGTCGTCTTCACAGATCCTGAGCTCGCAACGGTTGGTTACACAGAGCCACTCGCAAAAGAAGAAGGACTCGAAATCACAGTTTCGAAATTCCCATTCGCAGCGAACGGTCGTGCACTTGCACTTGACGAGCCGGACGGCTTCATGAAGCTCATCACACGCAAAGAGGACGGTCTCTTGATCGGTGCTCAAATCGCGGGTACTGGCGCTTCAGATATGATTGCTGAGCTTGGTCTTGCAATCGAGGCTGGTATGACTGCTGAAGATATCGCACTTACAATCCACGCTCACCCATCACTCGGTGAGATGGCAATGGAAGCTGCTGAAATCGCAATGGGTATGCCAATCCACGTCGTAAAATAAGAATACTCATAAAAGCTCTCTCACTTTTCGTGAGAGAGCTTTTTCATGTAGGTGACGACACGCTCGACTTCCTTGAATCCAATTTTCTCGTGAAAGCGTTGACTATCCTCGTTTTCAAGCTCGGTATCTGATGCCAGTTCGATACAACCATGACGCGCCGCGAAGGTCGACGCAGCATCGACCAAACGAGAGGCAACACCTCGATGACGCTCTGATTCAATGACATAGATTCCTTCCATATAGGCGGTCGGTGACGTGCTAGAACCTGGCACGTAGTCATGTCGGAAACTGAGCTGACAAAAACCAACTGCCTCCCCATGTTCATTTGATGCGATGAAATAATGCATCTTTTTTTAGGCGAGACCGAGTTTGACTTCCATTCGTAATTCTTCAATAGGGGCATCTGGCCATAGGTCGTGCATGAACTGGACAAGAGTTTCTACGTTTAACTCCGTTGCATAATCAATCTTCATTGTCATTCTCTCCTTAGGTTTCATACTAGTAGTATAAAGGAAAATACATGTGAAGAGAGAAGGGAGGGAATCCTGATGGCATTCGATGAGGAGTTATTATACACCGTATCCGAGACGAGTCGTGTCCGATTTACCGGTATTGAAACAGAAGCCGCTCGTTATGATTTTGGTTTCGTCTATACACAGCAATTCATGGGCAAGGTGTTAGTCGTCTGTATGCAAACGGGTCAATCGGCCCTTCTTGATTTGCATGCGCTAGAAGAGCCACGTCAATTGTATCCGATGCTTGGCATTAACTTGAACGACACGGAACACGTCGCCGAATTTTTACGACTTAGCTTGGTCGAAAAAACACAAGCATCTGAAGAAAATGATACTTGAAAAAATGTAAGCGTTTTCTTATAATAGGCACTAGGGGAAGCAATTCGATCATCTACAGCCACCTTTTCTGAGATGACATAAAAAATGAGCCGGTCACGATGACCGGCTCATTTTTTATTTAGCGAATCGCTTTTGTTTGTTGGATGACTTTAATCATTTGCAGTGACTCATCTTCAAGACCTTGAACCGGAAGGCCCGCTTCAATGTTGGCCATAATGTACTCGAGTGTCGAAGTCGTAATCAATTCACCTGGAATGATGATCGGAATCCCTGGCGGATACACCATAATGAATTCCGCTGAAATACGGCCGACTGCGTTTTCGAGAGGAATCGTTTCCGTCTCTTCATAAAACGCATCACGAGGGCTGAGCGCAAGAGGTGGAATCTCTGGGAGCATGATCGATAGTGAATCGTTACCAGACTTCTGATAAACGGAGACGACGTCTCGCATCGCTTCAATCAATGCTTGAATCGTGGACTCATCATCCGCTGATGTGACGATAAAGAGCACATTCAATAAATCGGACATCTCGACTTCGATACGGTGTTTGTCCCGAAGAAATTTCTCGACTTCAAATCCTGTTATTCCAAGTTCGCGCACGGATACGAGTACTTTCGTTTCGTCGAGCGCGTATGTCGATTCAGAATGCAATTCGGCATGACCGTATACCGACAAGTTCGGCATGTGGTTGATTGCTGTACGAGCCGTTCTCGCAAGCTCAAGTGCACGTTCATTCATCATGTGTCCCTTTGTCGCTAACTGTCGACGTGCCGCGTCGAGAGAAGCGAGGAGCAAGTAGGACGTCGAAGTCGTTGTAATCATGGAAAGCATCGCATGAATTCGTTCTGGCGAGACGAGACCGCGGCGTACGTTCAAAATCGAACTGCCTGTCATTGAACCACCAAGCTTGTGTACACTCGTCGCCGCCACATCTGCTCCCGCTTGCATCGCCGAGAGTGGGAGTTTATCGTGAAAAGGGAGATGAACGCCGTGTGCCTCATCGACAAGTACAGGAACGTCTTGCTCATGAGCGACAGACACGATACGCTCTAAATCACCTGCGACACCGAAATAAGTCGGATTAATGACGAGAACGGCTTTTGTGTCCGGGTGAAGTTCAAGTGCGCGTTCTACGGCACTAGCTGTGATTCCGTGGGCGATGCCGTATGTTTCGTCAAATTCCGGGTGGATGAAGACCGGATGAGCACCCGTTAAGACGAGCGCGGACATGACGGATTTATGGACGTTCCGTGGCACAATGATTTTTTCATTCTGGCCAACGACACCCATGATCATCGCCATGATGGCACTCGATGTTCCCTGGACAGAGAAAAAGGTCTCGTCAGCACGGAACGCCTCTGCCGCCAAGCGTTCCGCTTCAGCGATTGCCGCTTTTGGATGATGGAGGTCATCGAGTGGGGCAATGTTAATCAAATCAATTTTTAGGGCGTTTTCACCAATAAAGTCACGAAACTCTGGGTCCATCCCTTTTCCGCTTTTATGACCAGGAATGTGGAACGCAATCGGGTTTGAGTCGACATGTTCAAGCAACGTGTCAAATAGTGGCGTTTCGAGCTGAATAGCACCTTTTAATTTCAATCGTAAATCCCCCTTGAATCAGTTTATTTATAAGATGAATAGGATCGTTATGATATATGTTGTTTTTAAAAAAAAAAAAAACAAAAAAACTATAGAGATTTCTGGCTCAACTTGCAATAGTTTTTTTTTTTGTTACAATGGGTGTCGAGGTGAAACAATATGCAAATTAACTATCCGATCAATCCGGATTGGACGACAGACGAATTGATTGAAGTCGTCGAGTTTTATAACGTTGTCGCACAAGCCAATGAAGGTGGAGTCGAACGAGAGGTTTTTTTCGATTCCTATCGTGCCTTCAAGCAAATCGTAACATCTAAGTCGGAGGAGAAACAACTGAACGCGGTTCACGACGAGCAGACGGGCTATTCCACATATCGTACGGTTCAGGCGGCAATGAAGTCCTCGAGTAAAATGATTAAACTGTAAGACCGAGCATGCCCGAGCAAATTCAGGCATGCTTTTTTTTTTTTTTTCCTATAAATCGGGTACAGTTCATTAACACCAAATCAGGTTTAGGGACCTCGGAATTGGGAATATATACATTAAGATAAAAAATTCAAAATAGTCAGACAATTCTCTTTCTTTTTCGAATTTTATCTGATATACTCAATTCAACTCACTAAACCGTAACTTGTAGCCCAACAAAAGGAGTGTGGCATCTTATGAAACAAGTGATTGAGGCATTCAAAAGAAAAGACGCAGAAAAACGGATCCCGGTGCTGCGCTTAGAGATTGATTATGAATTGGCAACCCTCTTCGATGCGATGGCGTCACAAGATGATGCTACAGTTCAGGCTAGCAAGCATCGGTTAGAGAAGTACCGCCAAGAATTATTGCGTCTCGAAGCCTAACCATTACACACACATTCAACCAGTATTCCGAGCGGATACTGGTTTTTGTTTGGTACAATACAGTTGAGGTGATCACAGATGATAGAATGGTTTGCAGTCGACTTAATCAAACAAGCGGGAGAACTGATTCGTCGCGAGATTGATCAAAGTTATGAAGTGGAACGAAAGACGGGAAAAGGGGACTTGGTCACTGAAATCGACCGAGCGGTGGAACAATTGATTGTCCGTCGAATCCAACAAACATTTCCGGAACATCAGATTATGGGGGAAGAAGGGACGACAAATCAGCCAGAACAATTGACTGGTACCGTCTGGTTTGTCGACCCGATTGATGGGACGTTAAAATTTATTCATCAAAAACGTATGTTTGCCATCTCTATCGCGATCATGATAGATGGAGTCGTGGAATATGGATTCGTCTATGACGTCATGGCGGATGAGATGTTCATGGCACGGAAAGGATACGGGGCGACGTTGAATGGTCGGACATTGACGACTCTTCATGAACATCATGTCCGAGACGCATTTTTAAGTATGAATGCGACGTGGGTCACGCCGAACCACCAGATTGCCCCGGAAATACTCGCTCCGATTGTACGAGACTCGATTGGGACGCGAGCCCATGGTGCTGCATCGCTTGAATTAGCCTGGCTTGCCGCCGGTCGCGTGGACGGCTACATCACAATGCGCAATATGCCATGGGATTATGCTGCTGGCAAATTACTCGTAGAAGAAGTAGGGGGACGTGTCGTTTCCTTATATGGTGAGCCGATTCGCTATGACGGAAAAACATCTGTCCTGGCAGGGAGTGACTCATTTGTAAATGACGTCATCAAACATTACGTCATCGCAAAAGGGGTCACGGCTGAAGCAAAACCTGACTTACACATCGTGGAACATGATTCGTATGAAGAAATCCGCGATCTACTCGTCTTGGCGAATCCGAATGAAACGATGGTCCGGGAACAATTCGAGGAAGGGCGTACGTACAAAGCGTTACTCGGTGGTGAGATTGTCGGTGCATATATGCTCGTCTCACACGGAGACGAGCGGGTTGAACTCGTCAATATCGCAGTGAAACCGGAACGCCAAAACCAAACAATCGGTCAACGCATGTTACAAGACGCAGTGAAGCGGGCTGCCTTGATTGGTGGAAAAGAACTGCTCGTCTGTACAGGGAATTCAAGCATCATGCAACTGCGCTTTTACCAACAAGCTGGATTCCGATTCGATTCGGTGGACCGCGATTATTTTCGTAATCACGGGTACGATGACATCGAAGAAGATGGGCTCATTTTACGCGACCGCATCTGCTTGACACGTCCGCTATAAACGCAAGTAAAAGGGTTACTCCGAAATGATACCGGAGTAACCCTTTTTTTATGATTGATGGTCTGAAAGAATGCGGCGACGCAATTGAATACCAAAGTATGTCGCTACGCCACTTAACACGAGGCTGCCCAAGATAATGGCGGCGCTTCCCTCGGCCACCCCGATTCCAATGCCGACGAATCCTGCGACAACGGCCGTTGCGATCAATACAAACATTAGCTGCATGGAGGTTCCTCCTTATTTTCTCTTCTCTTCCCTATTGTATGATAAAAAACACGAGATGAAAACGTTCACAGTCGATTCCACTCGACAAAGGTACTGTGACGTGTGCTATACTCTTAAAGTTGAAGAAAAGTTGAAATTTTTTAAATAAGAGAGGAATAACTACATGAACGTAAGAACAAACCTTCGTAACGTAGCCATCATCGCGCACGTTGACCACGGTAAAACAACGTTAGTCGATGAATTATTGAAACAGTCTGGTACTTTCCGGACGAACGAGGCAGTCGCAGAACGCGCGATGGACTCGAACGATATCGAGCGTGAGCGCGGAATTAAGATTCTCGCAAAAAACACAGCAATCGATTATAAAGAGACTCGCATCAACATCGTAGATACACCAGGTCACGCAGACTTCGGTGGAGAAGTTGAGCGAATCATGCGTATGGTAGACGGCGTTATTCTTGTTGTCGATGCGCGTGAAGGCTGTATGCCACAAACTCGATTCGTATTGAAAAAAGCACTCGACCAAGGACTTCGTCCGATTGTCGTCGTCAACAAAATCGATAAGCCGATGGTTCGTCCACTCGACGTTGTCGATGAAGTTGTTGATCTCTTGATCGACCTTGGCGCAGATGAAGATCAACTTGAATTCCCTGTCGTCTATACATCAGCAGTCAGCGGTTCAAGTTCGTTCGATCCTGACCCAGAAAAACAAGAAGATACAATCACTCACGTGCTCGACACGATTCTCGAAAACACGCCGGCTCCAGTGGACAACTCAGACGAGCCACTTCAATTCCAAGTGACGATGCTCGACTATGACAACTACCTCGGCCGTATCGGCGTAGGTCGCGTCTTCCGTGGGAAAATCAAAGTCGGTGAGCAAGTATCGCTTTGTAAGACAGACGGTACGGTGAAGCAACTTCGTGTCACGAAATTGTTCGGTTACTTCGGCCTCAAGCGCGTCGAAATCGAAGAAGCAAAAGCAGGTGACTTGATCGCTATCGCCGGGATGGAAGATATCAACGTCGGTGAAACGGTAACGCCAGTCGGTAAAGAAGAGCCACTTCCGCTCCTTCGCATCGATGAGCCAACGCTTCAAATGCGTTTCATGACAAACAACTCTCCATTCGCAGGACGTGAAGGCGATTTCGTGACGGCACGTAAAATCGAAGAGCGTTTGATGAAACAACTCGAGACGGACGTTTCACTCCGTGTCGAAAACACAGATTCACCAGACCAATGGATCGTATCAGGACGCGGTGAGCTTCACCTCGGGATCTTGATTGAAAACATGCGTCGTGAAGGTTACGAGCTCCAAGTATCGAAACCACAAGTTATCATCCGCGAAGACGAAAGCGGCACAAAAGTTGAGCCGTTCGAGCGTGTCATCATCGACGTACCTGAAGAGTACACAGGTTCAGTCATGGAATCGATTGGTCTCCGTAAAGGTGAGCTTGCGAACATGAACACGAATGACAACGGTCAGACACGTATGGAATTCCTCGTGCCATCACGTGGTCTTATCGGTTACCGTAACGAATTCTTGTCAGCGACACGTGGATACGGAATCTTGAACCATACGTTCGAAGAGTACCGTCCATATATCGCTGCTGATATCGGTGGTCGTCGTAGCGGTGTTATGGTTTGTATCGAAAACGGGAAGTCGACGGCCTACTCAATCGGTGCCCTTGAAGACCGTGGGACAATCTTTATCGAGCCAGGTACAGATGTGTATGAAGGAATGATCATCGGGGAATGTAACCGTGATGTTGACCTTGCCATTAACGCTGTTAAAGGGAAACAATTGACGAACATGCGTGCTTCTGCAAAAGACTCGACACAAGTCTTGAAACGTCCGCGCGTCTTCTCACTTGAAGAGTCACTCACGTTCTTGAACGATGACGAGTACTGTGAAATTACACCGGAGTCGATCCGTCTCCGTAAGAAAATCTTGAACAAGAACGAACGCGAGAAAGCAGACAAGCGTCGTAAACTTGGTAAAGAATAAGTTATAAGAAAGGGGACGCTTCGGCGTTCCCTTTTGCATGGAATAGTGTAGAATGGATGTGTATGAAATAAAGGGGGACTCTTTGTCTTGAAAGCTTCTCAAACAATCGATATCACACAAATTGACGTTCCGTGGATCGCTTCGATGCTAGGTGTCGGCAGTGACCCGAACGACTTTTCCGTTGGGTTCAATGCACTCGTTGTCACGGTCATCTTACTGACAATCCTTGTCTTTAAACTTGGTTTTGCGAAACAATTGGCATGGTGGAAGTCGCTCATCGTCTATATTCTCCTTTCACTTGGAGCAGGTACGATGGCACTCGTCTTTTTCACATGGCCAATCCCGGAAGTGCTTGCCGTCATGGCAATCGTGTTAGCCATTTATCGTGGCCGCCTCTGGTGGAATCGTCGTCAAGATGCGGAAAAATCATAAAAAATACGGGCGTCTCTTCGGAGGCGCCCGTTTGCATTACCAGTTTCGTTTTTGTCGAAATGTAGGATATAACTTGAATTGTCCAGATGCGGCGCGTTCAGCCGTTCGTTCGCTGATTCGCTCCTGACACTCTTGACACATATACGTTTTCGCCGGTTTGTTACGCAAGCGTTTTGCTTCAAACGACCATGAGTCGATCGTCTCGACTTTATCGCAAAGAGAACATTTTACACGCATCTTTTCACCTTCCTCTATACGATGAGTATAGCATGATTTCAACCGTTAAAAGCAGGGAATTGAACCGGTAAGGGAGAATGGTACAACCATACCCGGTGAAAAGGAGGGGAGTTGAATGGCGAGCAAGGCAACGTTTGAACTGACAGCTGCGCAAGAGCGCTTGTTGAATGACATGCCGTTAACATTTCTCGTTGGTTTTGACGAGGCGAAGCGTTGGCCGATCAGCCATGCCATCAGTTGGGTGCAAGCGTTAGATGCTGTCACGGTCCGGTTCGCATTAACGAGAAATTCCCATATCGTGACCATCTTGACGACTGAAAAGACGGCTGGCCTCATCTTTATCGAAGATGGTCAGTCTTATCATGTTTTACTCTCATCAATTCGAGAGTTCGACCCGGCGGTCAAACCAAGCCTTCATCTTCGTTTTTTTGAAGGACATGTCGAAGAAGTGAGGAACATCTCGTTTTATGGAGCAGCTTACGCACAGCCCGAAATCACGAAAACATACGATATTCGTGCGGCGGAAAAGCTTGACCGTGAAGTGAAAGAAAGTCTTCATTCTTGAATACCATCCTATATTCGAGGGGCGGCAAAGTCTATGAAAAAAACGTATGTACTCGATACGAACGTACTCCTACATGATCCGCTATCCTTATTTCAATTTGAAGAACACGACGTGGTCATTCCAGCCATCGTCCTAGAAGAGTTAGATGGAAAGAAACGAAACATGGATGAGGTCGGGCGGAACGCCCGTGAAACGTCACGTGTCCTCGACCAGCTCCGAACATCGGGAAAACTCCATGACGGGGTCCCGCTTGAAAACGGAGGACGTCTGTTTGTCGAAATCGGTCATGAACACCAGGTCGATATTCCGTTCGATGTCATGACAAACGATAACCGTATCCTACTCGTTGCCTTAAAGTTAATGAAACAATTCGAGCATGACGCAGGTCGAAAGGTCGTCGTCGTCTCAAAAGATATATTGGTCCGTGTCAAAGCGGACGCCATTGGAATTGATGCAGAAGACTATCTGACAGATCATATCGTTGATACGACGGACTTATACGCCGGCTATCGAGAGATTGAAGTCGATCAGTCGCTCATCGATGAATTTTATAAAGTTCGTCAATTGCCGACGACGGCCTTGACGAAACAAGTGCTATATCCGAATTCATTCGTCGTCTTGAAAAGTAATGTGTCGAAAGCGAGTGCGCTTGCTGTGGTCGATTCGCTTCAACCGATTTTACGACCGCTGGCACTCGATGCAGATCATATTTGGGGAATTCATCCGCGAAACGTTCAACAGCGGATGGCCCTCGACCTGTTGCTTCGAGATGACATTCCGTTTGTCACCTTACTTGGGAAAGCCGGTACCGGGAAGACGCTCCTTGCCCTAGCAGCAGGGCTCTCGCTCGTCGAGGATGAACAGCGTTACAATAAGCTCGTCGTCGCTCGTCCGGTCGTGCCGATGGGGAATGATATCGGTTATTTGCCTGGGGAGATGGAAGAGAAGCTTCGCCCATGGATGCAACCGATTTATGATAACCTAGAATTTTTATTCAATGCGAATTCAAAAGACGAGCTCGGCAATATTCTAGCCGGTATGAAATCGATTCAGCTCGAGGCGCTCACCTATATTCGAGGTAGAAGTATGCCGGACCAGTTCATCATCATCGATGAGGCGCAGAACTTAACGAAGCATGAAATCAAAACGATTCTTACTCGCGTTGGAGAGAACTCGAAAATCGTTCTCGTCGGTGACCCGTATCAGATCGACCATCCGTATTTGGATGAATACTCGAACGGCTTGACGTACGCGGTGGAACGCTTCAAAGGACAAAACGTCTTCGGACACGTGCAACTCGTGAAAGGGGAACGTTCATCCCTTGCACGATTGGCGGCTGATTTACTATAAGCGATATACACAAATAACGCCGAGCTTCGTGCTCGGCGTTATTTTGTATCGAGTTGTAGTGACTGGACGTTCGTCCGTTCTAAAAAGGCATTTGAGATCATAATCAATCCCGTGAGGATGAACAGGGCAGAAAATCCGAAGTGTGCCACGATTTGGGATCCAAATAGCGGTCCGAGTAGATTCCCCATGAACTGAGCGGACTGATTGTATGAAAAGATGCGCCCTGTCGCAGAGACCGGCGTATGCTGGCGCAGTAGCGATTGAACGGACGGCATCAAGGCGGCCGTTGCGAACCCGATTCCGAAACGCAACAAGATGAGTTGAGTCGTTGAGGTAACGAATGCTTGCGGAATCAAGAAGAGGCTATAGAGGAGCAGTGCCCAAAACAAGATGCGCTCTGCTCCGTGTCTGTCCGATAACCGTCCGAGACGCTGCGCCGAAACGAGAGCGGCCAGTCCCGGAGCAGAGGCGACAATCCCTGCCATGAAGGCGAGCGCGGTAGTGTTCGGATTCAATTCACGTACGTATAATGTCAAGAGTGGTCCGATAGATTGTGTCGAGAACTGAATGAGGAACGTTGTCACAAACAGACCGACAATCAACTGTGGATGTAGCAGTGAGGCAAAAATCGATTTCATCGACGCGAGTTCTTCGCGTTTCACTGGGACAAAATCTTCTTTTACGAACCAAAGCGTGATGAGGAACGTCAGGAAGAGTGCACTTCCGGTAAAGAGAAAAACGGATCGAAGCCCAATCCAGTCTGCGAGCAGTCCGCCGATGAGGGGACCGAGTAGACCACCAGTGATTCCACCGGTTGACAGGGTACCGAGCGCCCAGCCACTTTTCTCTTTTGGTGTTTGAGATGCGACCAACGTGATGCCGGCTGAAATAAATCCAGACACGGCCCCCATGAGTAAACGCAACCCGACGAGTTGATATACGTCTTGGACGAAGCTGATGAGGAACATGACGATGGCCATCCCAAGACTGGCTCGGATGAGCATCAGCTTTCTTCCTTTTCGGTCAGCCAAGCGTCCCCACATCGGAGAGACGATGGCGGCCACGAGGAACGTGGCGCCGAAGGCGATCGCAGACCAAGTGACGACGTGGTCCGGATCCTTTACCCCGAGTTGTTCGATGAACAATGGGAGGAATGGAAGGACGAGACTCATCGACGCGGCGGTCAAGAAGCTACCGATCCAAACAACCATTAAATTTCGTTTCCATAGAGGTATCGTAAGCGTCACGACCTTTCTTATTCAATTTGTAGTCAACACTCTATATACTACACTTTGTGAAATAAAAAAAACAAAAAAAGAGAAGGTGTGACCCTTCTCATTGATTGCTTAATACGGTGATATGATTGACTTGGCGAATGACCTGATCCTCATACAATACATAGACAGGTCCGTCAGTAAGTACTTTTCCATCTTTTGAAAATTGTAAATATACGCTCGATGCCTCGCTGAGCGATAGAGTCAATATGGTCTCCCCGTAAAAACGGACATGTGTCGCGAGCTCAATCGGTTCGGCATTGTTTAAAAAAGGCGCGAGCGGCATGGCGAACGAGTCGCGTAATGCTGCATCCTTGTCTTGTCGTGACATCGGTTTGTTGTGGTCGATTCGAGTTCCTTGTGACAATCCGTCATCCCATGCTTTCCCCATTTTCGCATAGTATGCCTCACGGTCATTCTCCGTCACCGAGTCCAAATCTTCAATCTTTCGTTTTCGTTCGTCAAAAATCCATACGGTCGGGTCAATCGTCAGACTGTGGCGAACCGCTCAATCAAGTGGAAAAATCATGCTTATATCCCCCTTCATACACATTACACGTTTCATTATAGCGCTCTTTCTCGTAAAATGGAAAAGAGGAAGAATGTCGCGTTCATTCATACTGTACATTGAATTATGATGAAAGATAATGTACAGTTGAGTTATGACAAACAGTCTGTCATCGTACGGAGGAGGGGTCGTAGTGGCGACAAATTTGGCTGCAATCCAACGGGAGCAAGCGCTTCAATTACTCGAGGCGGATGCTGAAAAAATCCGTTGTCTGATTGAAGTGCAGTTAGAAAACCTAAAAATGCCGAAGTGCCCGCTTTATGAAGAGGTGCTTGATACACATATGTTTGGACTATCGCGCCAAATTGATTTTGCGGTTCGTCTTGGACTCATTTCAGACATTGAAGGTAAAGGACTGCTCGATTCATTGGAACAAAAGTTATCTGCCTTGGCAGAAGCTTCAGAATTATGAACCTTATACTCAAACTGTGCAAGTGGCGCTGTTTGAGTATTTTTTTTTAAGGGTTGTCGGATTGTTTTACATAAGGAAGTGAATACATGAAAACACGGTTTCGGTATTTTGATTTTGCGTTGTTTTTGTCAGTGCTCTTGCTCGTCGGGCTAAGCTCCATCATGATTTATAGTGCGAGTGTTTGGAATCGTGGGGATTACGCGAATAGTAGTTTATTCTATCGCCAGCTCGTCTACGTTGGCATTGGAATCTTTGTCTATTTGATTGCGACATTGTTCCGATATGAAATGTTTCGGAAAAAAGGCATTCGCCTCGGTCTTTATGCGCTCTCTGTCATCTTGCTGTTTGTCACGTGGGCGATGCCTCCATTGAATGGGGCGAGAGCTTGGCTCATCATCGGAGGAATGACCATGCAACCGGTCGAGATTGCGAAGTTCGTTCTCATCATACTGCTTGCGAACTACTACCATGAACTATGGAATAATGAGTTGAAAGGACTCCCTGGTCGATTGGCGCGGGCAAATATCACGAAAAAAGGGTTGCGTGCACAAATCGGCGCCTTCTTTTTAGTGCCTGTCCTCTTTTACTTTTCGTTTTATGCGATCGCAATCAATGGACAGCCGGATATGGGGGGGCTATTCGTCCTCGGTTCCATCATGTTGCTCATGTGGTTCGGTGTCGGGGCGCCGCTTCGAATTTTGATTCCAGGGATTTTAGCTGGGGTTGGTACTGTATTCGTATTGTTCACGACCATCTTTTCGGAGAATCAACGAAGTCGGATTGAAGTCGTGTTCAACCCGTTCATGGACCCGGAAGGATATGGACACCAATTGCTCATGTCGATTATCTCAATTGTACATGGTGGATTGACTGGAGTCGGACTTGGGAACAGTTTTCAAAAGTATGGATATTTGCCAGAACCAGAAACCGACTATATCATGTCGATCATTGCGGAGGAGTTAGGATTCCTCGGTGTATTGACGGTTTTAGTCCTACTCTTCTTCATCGCCTTTCGCGCGATCCATATCGCCAATCATGCGGATAGTCACTTTGCGATGTTCGTATCGTTTGGGATTGCATCACAAATCATTATCCAGACGGCCATCAACATCGGTGCGATGTCCGGTTGGTTTCCAGGGACAGGCGTAACCTTGCCACTGGTCAGTTATGGAGGAACATCGCTCATCATGATGATGGGTGTTCTCGGGGTGCTCAGTAGTATCTCGATGCGTAACCGTCATCGAGAAGCGACACGACGAGAAGAAATTCGGGTGAAGTCAGAAGAAAACGTTCAACGCTCATCGCTTCACGTTGTCAGGTAAGGAAACGAACAAACTTCATTAACGGGGGGATTTCATTTGAAACCAATTAAAAAGTTACTTGTTGCAAACCGTGGGGAAATTGCCATTCGCGTATTTCGCGCGGCGACAGAGTTAGGCATTCGAACGGTAGCTGTCTATTCGCAAGAAGATAGCGGCTCCTTACATCGCTTTAAAGCTGATGAAGCCTACTTGATAGGTGTAGACAAAAAACCGATCGATGCGTACCTCGATATCGAAGACGTGATTCGAATCGCTAAGGAGTCAGACAGTGATGCGATTCACCCAGGGTATGGTTTCCTTTCAGAGAACATTGAACTCGCACGACGTTGCCGTGAAGAGGGAATCATCTTTGTCGGACCGCATGAGTCACATTTACATGCGTTCGGGGATAAAGTACGAGCACGTCAGAGTGCGATTGCTGCGGGTCTTCCTGTCATCCCGGGTTCGGATGGACCGCTCACATCATATGAAGATGCTGAAGCATTTGCGAACGAGCACGGATTCCCGCTCATGGTCAAAGCTTCGATGGGTGGCGGAGGACGCGGAATGCGTGTCATTCGAACAGAAGCGGAAATGAAAGATTTGATTGAACGTGCAAAGTCAGAAGCAAAGCAGGCGTTCGGTTCTGACGAAGTGTACATAGAAAAACTCGTCGAACGTCCGAAACACATCGAGGTGCAAATTCTTGGGGATGAGCACGGTCACATCGTTCACTTATTCGAGCGTGACTGTTCGGTTCAGCGCCGTCACCAAAAAGTTGTCGAAGTGGCGCCGTGTGTGACATTGTCTGATGCATCGCGCCAAGCGATTTGTGATGCGGCGGTCCAACTCATGCGACACGTCGGATACGTCAACGCCGGTACAGTCGAGTTCTTGGTGACAGAGGATGAGTCGTTCTACTTCATCGAAGTCAACCCGCGCATTCAAGTGGAACATACGATCACAGAGATGGTGACGGGCTTTGACATCGTTCAAACGCAATTGATGATCGCGCAAGGTGAGTCGCTCCACGGCGATATGATTCAAATGCCGAAACAGGAAGAGATTAAACTTCTCGGTTATGCAATCCAATCACGTGTTACGTCTGAAGACCCAGGCAATAACTTCATGCCGGACACAGGGAAAATCATGGCTTACCGTTCTCCGGGTGGCTTTGGTGTTCGTCTTGACGGTGGGAATGCGTATGTCGGTGCAGAGATTTCACCGTACTACGATTCACTTCTCGTGAAATTGTCCACACATGGCATGACATTCGAACAAGCGGCCTCGAAGATGGTTCGAAACTTGAACGAGTTCCGGATTCGTGGAATCAAGACGAACATTCCGTTCTTGATTAACGTCATGAAGCACCCGAACTTTATCAGTGGAGATTACAACACGTCATTCATCGATGAGACGCCAGAACTGTTCGTCTTCCCGAAACGAAAAGACCGCGGGACGAAACTGCTGAACTATATCGGGGATGTGACAGTGAATGGATTCCCAGGTGTTGGTCTGAAAGACAAGCCGATCAGCCGTTCGGTGCGAATCCCGCACGACCTCCCGGCAGAAGCGAAGCCAGGGACGAAACAAATTCTTACAGAGCTTGGACCGGACGGCCTCGCCGACTGGATCAAACGTCAACCGGAACTGTTGTTGACGGATACGACGATGCGAGATGCGCATCAATCGTTGCTCGCGACGCGCATGCGCACACAGGATATTCTAAATATCGCCGAACCGACAAGCAAACTCATGCCAGAATTGTTCTCGGTCGAGGCATGGGGCGGAGCGACGTTCGACGTCGCCTACCGATTCTTATCCGAAGACCCATGGGTACGTCTCATGAAGCTTCGTGAGAAGATGCCGAACGTCCTAATTCAAATGTTGCTACGCGGTGCGAATGCGGTCGGATATAAAAACTATGCAGACAACGTCATCGAGAAATTCGTACACGAAGCGGCATATGCCGGAGTCGACGTGTTCCGAATCTTTGATAGTCTCAACAACCTTGAGTCGATTCAATTGGCAATCGATGCGACGCTTCCAACTGGGAAAGTGGCAGAGGCAGCCATCTGTTATACGGGAGACTTGTATGATGGTAACCGTCCGAAGTACCATCTTCCGTATTATATCGACCTCGCGAAGAAACTTGAGGCGAGTGGTGCGCATATCTTGGCAATCAAGGATATGGCAGGTCTATTGAAGCCGGAATCAGCCTATGCACTCGTATCGGCATTAAAGGACGCCGTGGACTTACCAATCCACTTGCATACACACGATGCTTCCGGTAACGGGATCTTCACATATGCTCGCGCGACAGATGCCGGTGTCGATATCGTTGACGTTGCCGCGAGTTCGATGTCAGGGATGACATCACAGCCTTCAGGTGGAAGTTTGGTTTATGCGCTCAACCACCACGAACGTCAGCCGAAAGTCGACCCGAAACAATATGAAATCATCAGTGACTACTGGCAAGACGTGCGTCACAACTATGAACCGTTTGAAAGTGATATGCGTGCATCGAATCCATCCGTGTACGAACACGAGATGCCAGGTGGGCAATATTCAAACCTCCAACAGCAGGCGAAAGCGGTCGGACTTGGAGACCGCTGGGCAGAAGTCAAGGCGATGTATGCCCGAGTCAACATGTTGTTCGGGGACATTGTCAAGGTGACGCCGTCATCTAAAGTTGTCGGTGATATGGCGCTCTTCATGGTCCAGCATAACTTGACGGAAGAAGATGTGATGACACGAGGACATCAGTTGGACTTCCCAGACTCGGTCGTCGAAATGATGCGTGGTGAATTAGGAACGCCTCCAGGTGGATTCCCGAAAGATGTGCAACAAGTCATCTTGAAAGGGGAAGAGCCATTAAACGTTCGTCCTGGTAAATTGATCAAACCGTATGACTTTGAATCGGCACGCCAAGAACTATTCGAAAAATTCGAGCGACCGGTGACGGACTTTGAACTTCTTGCTCATGCGCTTTATCCGAAAGTGTACGAAGACTATATCAAACATACAACGACATACGGGGACGTCTCAGTGCTCGACACGTTGACATTCTTCTACGGATTAAACGTCGGTGAGACAATCCAAGTTGAAATCGAGACTGGAAAAACGTTAATCATCAAGCTCGTACAAGTGAGTGCAGCGAATGAAGATGGCATCCGTCTCGTCTCGTATGAGATGAACGGGGTACCACGTGAAATCGAGATTAAAGATGTCAATGTCAAATCGGCAACGACAAGCCGTCCGAAAGTCGATCGTTCGAACGCCAAACAAGTCGGTGCATCGATGCCGGGGTCTGTCTTGAAAGTATTGGTCGAACCAGGAAGTCGAGTTCATCGTGGGGAGCAGTTACTCGTCACAGAAGCGATGAAGATGGAAACGACGATTCAAGCGGCACAAGATGGTGAGATTAAGGCCATTCATATTAAAGAAGGCGACACAATACAAAGTGACGACTTGTTGATTGAATTTGTATAATCAAAAGAAGCATAGCGCGCTATGCTTCTTTTTTGTAGATGGGAGTGGAGATCATGAGACGAGTATGTTGGTTTCGTTCGGATTTTAGACTGACCGATAATCATATGTTACACCGTGTATTGAAAGATATGGAGGAAGGCGATGACCTAGATTTCGTCTTTTGGTTGAATCCGAAATACTGTGACCCGTTCGAGGTACGGCATGACTATTTCTTCTCGACGATGCGAGCGTTCATGTATGATTTAGATGCGAAAGGGTTAGGGCTTCGCGTCCTTGTCGCAGAGACGGAGGATGCGTTCGTGAAACAGCTCGGGGAGATGGATGTGCTCTATTTTAATGCGGAGTACGTGGAACCGTTCAAACAGCGGGATGACCGTGTGATTGAAGCACTTGGTGAAGAAGTAAAAGTTGTGCGACTTCTGGATCGTCACCTGTTTCATCCCGATGCGTTCCGTACAAAAAGTGGCGATCCCTATAAAGTTTTAACCCCGTTCAAAAAAGCGGCGTATGCCGAACAGCCGCCCGCACCGTATGAGGTTGATGTCGATCGTTTATCTCAGTACATCCGTTCAAAGAATGAACAACCGAGTGAACTGAAAGATCTATTCAAACGATGTAATCGTGAATGGAAAGGGCTAGGGGAAACGGAAGCGAAGAAACGATTGACCCACTTCGTCAATGATCGCATGGTCGATTATGACGAGAAGCGTGACATTCCGAGCATCGCCGGGACGAGTCGACTATCTCCTTATTTACGGACAGGTGTGTTGTCGATTCGCACCATCACCGAACAAGTGTTGTCGGCGAGACGATCAAAGGGGCGTGACACGTATTACGATGAGCTGTTATGGCGTGAATTTTATTACATGGTCATGTCAAAGTTCCACGGATTGAAAGATCAACCGTTCAATGATAAATACAAGTCACTTGAATGGGAGGACAATGAAAAGCAGTTCGAAAAGTGGTGTAACGGGGAAACGGGGTATCCAATCGTCGACGCGGCGATGCGTCAGTTGAACGAGACCGGGTGGATGCACAACCGCCTACGCATGATTGTCGCATCTTTCCTATCGAAACATCTCCTTCTCGATTGGCGAAAAGGGGAACGGTATTTCGAGCAAAAGCTGATCGATTATGAGGCAGCGTCGAATATCGGGGGATGGCAATGGGCGGCCTCAGTCGGGACGGACGCTGTTCCGTATTTCCGTATTTTCAATCCGACGACGCAATCCGAGCGATTTGACCCTGATGGGACGTTCATCCGGAAGTATGTGCCGGAGCTGAAACATATAACAGATAAATCGATTCACTTTCCGGACCCGTCAGAGCGAGACAACTATGCCATGCCAATCGTCGATCATAAAGAAGCGAGAGAGCGTGCCCTCGAACGATTTAAAGCATTGTAAACTAAAAAGCGCCGCGGCGCTTTTTAGTTTGGTTATCCGTTCATGTTTTTCAATTGTGCCCCGTCTTGTCGCGCTGTCGACCGATACGCGTGATAAGAGAGGTATGACAGGATACCGAAGTAGCATGTGATCAAGAATGCGTGAAGGAGCGGAACGTAAGTCGCGTGTCCCCCAAGAACGATCCAAGCACCTGTACCGACTTGAAGTAGGATGAAGAAAAGAGACGCCCACATACCGCGCTCAATCAATCGGTTCATTTCTTTTCGGGCAAGATAGAGTACATACAACGTGTACAAAACGAGAATACCCGCCATGATGCGATGTCCCATCTGCACATACGACTCGAACGTCCAGACGTTCTGCTCACAAATCGGCCAACCGACACATGCGTATGTAGCACCGAGGTGACGGACGTAGGCTCCTGTGTACACGACGATCATCGTATAAATTGAAAGACCGTAAAGATGAGATCTTAATCGTCTCGATACGACTTGATGTTCCCGGTCACCTTCGAATAACAGAATCGTCAAAATGAGTAACGATGCGAACGACACGAGAGAAATTCCAAAATGAAGGGCCAGGATGGCATCCGACTGTTGCCAAATGACCGCGCCCGCTCCAATGATTGATTGGATGAGCATAAAGATAAATGCGAGAAACGCAAAGATTTTCACATCGACCCGATGTTTGACCGCGATGAACGTCCAAATAGCGAGCGCAATGATGAGAAGACCTTCAATACCGGAGACTACCCGGTGACTGTATTCAATCATCGTTTCAACACTGGGATTGGTTGGGATTAATTTTCCATGACAGAGTGGCCAGTCCGTCCCACAACCATCTCCTGAATCCGTCTTCGTCACGGTTCCACCCATGATGAGGACAAGCATCATCCCGAGGGTGAAAAAACCTGAGAAAAACGCGAGTTTTTTATGCATGTAATACCACCTGCTTCTAATCGAAATCCGTTAAAAAATGTACCTTGTTTATTTATATTTTTTTCGCCATACTTATTATACGGCTTTCTGTTCAAAAAACGAAATGGAAAAGCTTGCAATCGTTATCAAAAACGTTATTCTAATATTAGTAAAGCACATAAGGTGTGACAAATATCACACTATTGACACAAAAAACTCGCTATTTTACAAGCATAAAGGGCAATTTTATAAAAAAATATGGTATCTTTGTAGAGAGTTAAGTGTATTTTGTTCATATTGTGTTTTTTCTGTGAAGAGAATGCGAGGATTTCGTGATTATGTGGGGGGGTCAGTATGACAAAAGTCAACCCAGGGATGACGGTAGATGTAGAGTATACAGAATCAACGTCATTCCGAGATTACGTCGCCTTAGCGAAAATGGGAATTGTTCGCGCCAACCTGTTGTTGGTGTTTGCAGGATTCTTCGTGGCAGCGACGTACCAGAGCGATACGCCAGTCCTTTACTTGTTTGAAGTTTGGCCACAGCTCTTATTAACGATGTTAGGAAGCGCACTCGTGATTTCGGGGAGTTGTTACCTAAACAACTTTGTGGACCGAGATATCGATTACTTAATGGATCGTACGGACAATCGACCGAGTGTAACCGGCAAGATTTCAGGAGAGAAGATTTTACTCCTTGGATTGACACAACTTGCAATCGGAACACTACTATTGCTCCTTGTATCGTACGTCGCCGCAGTATTCGGTTTAATCGGGGCATTTTTTTATGTCGTGATTTATACGATGTGGCTGAAGCGTACGAGTACGCTCAATACAGTCGTCGGTAGTATTTCGGGAGCCGTTCCACCGCTCATCGGTTGGGCAGCACTAGATCCGGCACTTCATATTGATGCGTGGCTCATGTTCCTTGTCATGTTCTTATGGCAACCACCTCACTTCCTGGCGCTCGCCATGCGACGGACGGAAGAGTATCGAGCGGCAGGCATTCCGATGCTTCCGGTCGTGAACGGATTTGCCATTACGAAACGGCAAATCATCTGGTGGATTGCGACGCTGATTCCGGCATCGCTCTTATTTATGCACTATGGTCTTGTTTACTTGACAGTCGCAGCCGGTTTAGGGGGCTACTGGTTGTATCTCGGATTGAAAGGATTCAACGCCGAGGACGAAATCAAGTGGGCAAACAAAATGTTCTTCTATTCATTAATTTATTTAGTCGTGTGGATTATCGCGCTGATTTTGACAGCACTCTGGTGATCGCACTCACTATATAGAAAACCATTACACATCATTTTGGGAGAAAGTGGGGATTGTTGTGAAATCATTTAAGAAGCTTCTGTTTGGCATCGTCCCGATGATGATGTTCGCAGTCCTGTTATCAGGTTGCGGTCAAGAGGG
Organism: Exiguobacterium profundum; assembly: GCF_001909285.1. Taxonomy (GTDB): domain Bacteria; phylum Bacillota; class Bacilli; order Exiguobacteriales; family Exiguobacteriaceae; genus Exiguobacterium; species Exiguobacterium profundum. The sequence continues at coordinate 2,237,171 of NZ_MRSV01000001.1, read as the reverse complement.
ATTGTCTGCATTGAAGCCGATGGGAGAAGGGGCTGAGCTTCAGCTCCGCATCATTCTCATCAGTTTGGCGATCATGCTCTTCGTACTCATCATCGTATCGGTCATTTACGTGTACGTGCTCATGAAGTTCCGTCGGAAAGATGAATCGATTCCGAAGCAAGTTGAAGGTAGCAGTACACTCGAGATGATTTGGACAGTCGTTCCGATTATCCTTCTCATCATTCTCGCTGTTCCGACAATCACGACGACTGTCGAACTCGCGAAAGAAAAAAAAAAGAAAAAAGAAGAAGAAATCAACGTTACAGCTAACTTGTACTGGTGGGAATTTGAATATCCAGAAGCAGGTGTTGTGACAGGGCAAGAGCTCGTCATTCCAGTCGGAAAACGAGTCGGCATCAACTTGACGTCTAAAGATGTCATTCACTCATTCTGGGTACCGGCTTTATCTGGTAAGACAGATACGAACCCAGGACTTGATAACGAAATGTGGTTACATGCAAATGAACCAGGTACTTACTACGGGAAATGTGCTGAGCTTTGCGGTCCGTCACATGCCCTTATGGACTTTAAAGTCATCGCGCTCGAGCAAGAAGAATATGATCAATGGCTCGCTGACATGAAAGCTAAGCAAGACGAGAACGGTGAGAATCTCGTCGCAGACAACACAAACTTGACTACAGGTGAGCAAGTGTATGTCGAAAGCTGCTTGAGCTGTCACGGCGGCGGTAAAGTGGCACCAAGTTTAACGAACTTCGGTGATCGTGAATGGCTCGCAGGTTACCTCGAAAACAACGAGGACAACTTGAAAGAGTGGATCCGTGACCCGCAAGAGAAGAAACAAGGGGCTCTTATGCCAGGATTCAATGAAGGTCAAATCAGCAACGAAGAATTAGATGCACTCGTTGACTTCTTGTATGAGCAGAAGATTGACTAACGGGAAAAGGGGGATTTCACGTGGCACAGACCACTGCAATGCAGCAATCGCGTAAATACAATGGCATCATGGATTGGATTACGACGGTTAAAAACAAAAAAATCGGTATTTTGTATTTGTTCTCAGGAATCTTCTTCCTCCTTCTCGGTGGAATTGAAGCATTACTGATTCGTTGGCAACTCGTCAAACCAATGAACGATTTCGTCAGCGGTGAGACATTTAACCAGTTGATTACGATGCACGGGACGACGATGATCTTCCTAGCGGCCATGCCGATGCTATTCGGTTTTATGAACGCCGTCGTACCACTTCAAATCGGGGCACGCGACGTTGCGTTCCCATTCATTAACTCATTAGGTTTTTGTTTTTTTTTCTTCGGTGGAGTCATGCTTAACTTGAGCTGGTTCTTCGGAGCAGCACCAAACGCAGGGTGGACGGCTTACGCTCCACTTTCAACACAACCGGAAGCGACAGGGGTAGACTTCTACGCTCTCGGTCTTCAGATTTCAGGTTTCGGTTCATTGATGGCCGGGATTAACTTCCTCGTTACCATCTTGAACATGCGTGCGCCAGGAATGAAACTAATGCGTATGCCACTCTTCACATGGACGACTTTCGTTGCATCGGCATTGATCGTCTTCGCATTCCCACCACTTACGGTCGGATTGTTCATGTTGATGTTCGAGCGACTCTTCGGAGCTGCTTATTTTGACCCGGCACTTGGCGGGAACGTTGTCATCTGGGAACACCTTTTCTGGATCTTCGGTCACCCGGAAGTATACATCTTGATCTTACCGGCATTCGGTATTTTCTCGGAAATCATTCCGACATTTGCGCGTAAACGTCTCTTCGGTTACACGACGATGGTCTTCGCGACAATGCTTATCGGTTTCCTTGGATTCATGGTTTGGGTTCACCACATGTTCACAGTCGGTCTTGGTCCAGTTGCCAACTCGATCTTCGCTGTTGCAACGATGGCGATTGCCGTACCAACTGGTGTTAAAATCTTTAACTGGCTCTTCACACTGTGGGGCGGTCAAATTAAATTCAACGTGGCCATGCTTTACTCTGTCGCGTTCATTCCTTCATTCCTCGTTGGTGGGATGACAGGGGTTATGCTTTCAGTCGCACCGGCTGACTATCAGTACCACGACAGCTACTTCGTTGTCGCTCACTTCCACTACGTTATCGTAGGTGGGGTTGTATACGGTCTCTTCGCAGGACTTTACTACTGGTTCCCACTCATGTTCGGAAAAGCCCTTTCTGAAAAGCTTGGATACTGGCAGTTCTGGTTGTTCTTTATCGGGTTCCACTTGACGTTCTTCCCGCAACACTTCCTCGGATTGTTCGGTATGCCACGTCGAGTCTTCACATACCTCGATGGTCAAGGTTGGGATACACTCAACATGCTCTCGACAATCGGTGCATTCTTCATGGGTGTGTCAACGATTGTCTTGCTCATCGCTGTTGTGAAAGCCTTCTTGTCAAAAGACCGCGTCAAACCAGACCACTGGGGAGACGGACGTACGCTTGAGTGGACACTTCCTGTTCCGACTCCAGAGTACAACTTTGCACAAACACCACTCGTCAAAGGACTTGATACGTTCTGGCTCGAGAAAATGGCAGGCAACAAACGCGTGTCAGTCGCTGAGGAAGTTTCGGACATTCACATGCCGAATAACTCGCTCATTCCGTTCTTCATGTCACTCGGCCTCTTTATCGCAGGACTCGGTGCCATCTTCCAGATGGATAACACGGTCGTCGGTTGGTCATTGATTGGATTTGGATTAGCGATGACGTTCGTCTCGATGTTCCTACGTTCTTGGATTGACGATCACGGCTACTACATTCCGAAGTCACAAGTCGAAGCAGACTTGAAAGCGATTCGTGAGAAAGGAGAACAATAAATGGCACATGCAGTTGAAAAACACCCAGTGACCGGTATCCCGGCCAATCCAGAGAAAGCAACACTGGAAGGGAAAAATAAATATGTGGCCTTCTGGTTCTTCCTTGGTGGAGAGACAGTCCTCTTCGCCTCGCTCTTTGGAACATACGTTGGTCTCTTGAACTCTGGTGCGCCAGAGGAATTACGTTCGTATAACATTTTCGAAATGGAGCTCGTCTTCATCATGACGATGCTCCTCCTCACAAGTTCACTTACAAGTGTCCTTGCGATGATGAACATGAAGGCAAACAATCCAGGGCGTATGAAGCTTTGGTTGATTGTGACGCTCCTTCTTGGTGCCGGATTCCTTGGTGCTGAGATTTACGAGTTCATTCACTACTACCACATCGGTCACACGTTCACGTCGAGCGCATTCGGTTCAGCCTTCTATACGTTGGTTGGTTTCCACGGCGCGCACGTAACGTTCGGTCTTCTTTGGATCACGACGCTCTTGATTCGTAACTGGAACCGTCCGATTGATGTATACAATGCACCAAAGTTTTATGTATCGAGTCTATATTGGCACTTTATCGACGTTGTTTGGGTCTTCATCTTCTCAATCGTCTACCTCTTAGGGATGGTGAACAAAAAAGGAAAAACGAGTAATGAACGAATCTCACAAGCAGTTAGAGCTTGAAGTAAAAGCAGAGTCGAAACGTGAGTATCAGCTTCAACTAATCAGTTTCGCGATGATGATTTTACTCACATTCGTGGCATTCGGCGCCGTCTATGCGGAATTGATGCCGGTGTGGGCAGCAGGTGGTTTTTTAATCATCTTGGCGGTCATCCAAGTCTTCCTACAGTTATATATCTTCATGCATATGAATAACCGTGGGAACACGTGGATCGTTGGCATGATGTGGCTAGGTATATTTGTTGCCATCATCACGGTCGCTGCACTCCGCTTACTCATTTGGTAATTGTGACAAAGGATTGAACATCTGTGGAAACACGGATGATTCGGTCCTTTTTCCTTTATTTCAAAAATGAATGAATAGTAATCTTGAAGTGAACGGTTTCAAAGGTTAGGGAGAGAAAGAAAAGGGGTGAACGGATGCTCTGGAATACGTCGGAGCTGCTCAATCAATTTGATTGGCTCACGTTATGGAGTCCGCTGTTCGGATTGCTCATGGTCGGGATTTATGTGTTATACGCCGTCGTGACAGAGAGAATGGCGAAGCGAGGATATGCCTCGACCACGTTATTACAAAAGTTTAGTATGTTGTTTGCGATTGTCTTGTATTACATCGGTTTTGGAAGTCCAATCGATGTCATGGCACATATCATTTTATCGGTGCATATGTTCCAAATGGTGCTCGTCTATATTTTGGCACCGGCACTCGTCGTTTACGGTCTACCGTAAAGGGTGTTTGAAAAAGTACTTAGCTTCAAATGGATTGGGCCGATGTTCAAGTTTTTGACGAAGCCACTGATCGCGCTCATTTTATTCAACGCATTGTTCTCGATTTACCATATGCCGGTCGTATTCGACTACGTCTTGACGAACTACGGCGTTCACCGTATTTTCCACGGTGCCCTTGTCGTCTTTAGTTTGACGATGTGGTATCCGGTCATCGTTCCACTCGTTTCAGACGAAGAGGAAGGCATGTCCGATTTGAAACGAATGGTGTACATTATCGCCAACGGGGTCTTACTGACACCTGCCTGTGCGCTCATCATCTTTAGTCAAACGACGCTCTATAATGCATACACGGACCCACAGACGTTTGCGACGGTCCTTGGATACTGTCTCCCGAATGGTGACGTTTCCGGAATTGATTTAGAGGCGTTGATGGGAGCGACGAACAGTGCGCTCGAAGATCAACGTTTCGGTGGGGTCCTCATGAAACTCGGTCAAGAGATCGTGTACGGCTTCTTCTTCGGCTGGACGTTCTTCGGCTGGGTGCGTCGGACGAAGTCACTTGCTCTTGATGAAGGCATGTCATTTACTCCGCAAGAAACAAATGAAAAAAATTAAACAGAACATAAAGGGGAAACATTGATGAACTATCTTGCCTTAATTAGTGTGTCATTCATCGTCATCAGTGCGATTCTTGTCGCCATCGGATGGGTGATTATCGCAAAAGACCGAAGCAACATCGAAAAACATAAAAAGGTGATGACGGCCGCAGCGATTGCAGCGACGACGTTCTTTATCCTTTACGTCTCGCGTACCATTTTTGTCGGTAACACGGCATTTGGGGGACCGGATTCAGTGAAGCCGTTCTATCTTGGTTTTATGATTTTCCATATTCTTCTCGCAACCACAGGTGGTATCCTCGGATTGATTACGCTCTATCTCGGTTATAAAAACAAAATCGAGAAGCACCGGAAAATCGGTCCAAAAGCGTCAGTCGTCTGGTTCTTCACGGCCATTACGGGGGTGACGGTTTACATTCTTCTCTATGTGGCATATGACCCAGGTGAAACGACGAACGTATTCCGCGCGATAATCGGAGGATGATCCATAGAGAGGGAGAGCTGTATGAAACGGAATAGCTATTTGACGGTCGGTTTGACCGTCTTGACGCTTGTCGTCATCGGAGTAGCCGTGTATTTTGTTTTCTTCAATCAAGACGACCTACCCGTCATTCAAGAGCCAACCCCGTTCACATTAACGAACGCATTAAATGAAGAGACCTATAATTCCGACAACGGAAAAGTGAAGATTGTGACGTTCTTCTATACGAACTGTCCAGATATTTGTCCGCTCACGTTACGTGATTTTATGAAACTCGAAAAAAAAATGAAAAAAGAGAACTTATACGGCTCGGACGTAGAACTCGTCGCGATCACGGTTGACCCGGAGGTGGACACCGTGCCCGTTCTGAAAAATTACGGGGAAGCATTCCAAGCAGAGCCGACTGGATGGAAGATGTTGACGGGAGACCAGGTAGACATTGACCGAATCACACGTCAGCTACAGTTCTATTATTCGAAGGCGAACAGCGGACTCGTGACGCATGCGACGACGATGTACGTCATCGACCGCCATCATGATGTCCGTGCTGTCGCGCAGATGGCGACGGCAGGGGATGAACCGGTCGATATCGAATCTATCATGGAGGACGTTAAAGTGCTCGCGAATGAAAAGGAGTGATCACCATGAACGATACGATGGCTGTGATTGGGAATGACTATTCATACGGAGACGTGACGATTGCGGAACGGGCGATTGAAGATTTGATCGCGTGTAGCGCAATCGAATTCGGCTTGAAAGAAGTGAAAGTCGTCTCTCGCTCGAAAGACCACTATGATTATCAAATCATTGCACCATTAACACTCGTCGAGGCAGAGCGATTGTACCGCTATGTTCGAGACCAATTCGATTTATTGCTCGGTCAAGTCGATGTGACATTGACCGTCATTGCGGCATGATATAAGGGAGGACCCGTAAAGGGCCTCCTTTTTTATATGCTCGACGCTACGTTTCTTATGACTATATCTTCCAGAAGCGAACTTTGCTATACTAAATAGCGGAGTCGAACTAACGTTCGCTTTTTTAGAAATGGAGGAGGACTAATTATGCAGAACCAAGCCTTAGTCGTTATTGACATTCAAAAAGACATCACGAAAAATTACAAAGCAATCATCGACAACATCAATAAAGCGATTGATTGGGCGGTCGAAAAGAAGTTACATATTGTCTATATCCGTCATGAGAATTTATCAGCAGGGACGAGAACGTTGAAAACAGGAACGCGAGGAGCGGAATTAGCACCAGATTTGAAGCTCGCGTCCGACCACGTGTTCACAAAGTACAAGGGCAACGCCTTGACGAGCGAAGCGTTTGTGACGTTCATTGCCAAGCATCACATCGATACGTTTTATATCACTGGGGCTGATGCGACCGCCTGTGTGAAGTCGACTTGCTACAATCTGCGGAAATCTGACTATGCGGTTAGCGTCTTGTCGGATTGCATTACGAGAAACGATTTGAAAAAACTAGAAGATATGATTATGTATTATAAGAGTAAAGGTTGCGTGATCATCGAATCAAAGGACTTGTCGGCGTAAGTTGCCTAACAACGTTTAACTCGCCCATAAGAAAAACCCCTTCGCTTATGCAAGGGGTTTGACTTCTAATGTTTCTGCGAGTGCTTTTAGACGGCGCTCACAGTCGCGGACGATTTCTTCTGGGAAGACTTCATCGTATTCAACACCGTGTGGATAATAATGCTTTCCTAAAATCGGTGTAAGCATTTTGACAACAGCGTGACGATCTTCGATTTGACCTTCGATCGCGTATACAGGTAAGCGAAGATAGAATGTTTCGCCAGTCGATTGTTTCTCATATTTCATGTCATACGTGGCACGCTCGTAATCCCAAGCACCTTCACGGATGAAATGATGATGATCCATGATCGTCTCGAGCAAACCAAAACGGATTTCTTTTCCCTCGATGTGGAACTGCTCAAATTTCATCATAATCCCCCTTTTCGAATAAACCTCATATGTCATCATACCATATTCAAAAACGTTCTTGGAATAACGTGTGTTCAAATTGTGAAAAAAAGATGAACGATTAATCAGCCGAGTGAATTTAAGTATTCCTCGATTTTTTGAGGGAGTTTCACGCCAAGAGGTAGCAGTCCTTCTGATCCGAAAAAGACGTTGAATTCCAAAATGTAAAATCCTTCTTCCGTCACGATAACGTCAAACGCTGCGTGATTGATAGATAACGTGTTGGCAATCGATTGAACTTCTTTGATGACGTCTTCCGGGATGTCTTCGTACGAGAAGTTAGCCCCTTGAGCGACATTGTTTAAAAAAGCCTCGCTGACACGCCAATAGGCACCGACTACCTCTTCTCCAATCACGATGATGCGTAAGTCGCGATCATTCGGGATGAACTCTTGGACATAGAACGTATCATGATTCTCGACGTATTCTAACCAGTCTTGGTCATTTTTGATTAACCATACCCCTTGACCCATTGAGGATTTGGCTTTTTTGGCGACGAACGGGTAGTGGAATTCTTCCAACACGCGTTCAATCGTGTATGGGTTCTTTCCATAAATCAATGTCTTCGGAATCCGGTGCGGATATGTCGCTTTAAAGGCGCGCGTCATCTCGATCTTGTCGTGCCCGAGGTGATAAGTCGCAGGTGATGGGAAGATTGCTTTATTCATCCCGTAGATGATGGAATTGACCATCCAATACTCAGGGAACAGGACGAGGTCGGCAGCGCGAACCTTATCGAGCTGATCGAAATAATATTCGGGTTTCGCATAATCCGTCTTGATCCCGGCCGATCGGATCATATTAAAAGAAACTTTTTTCATACGTAGACGCATAGGTTGCGTCTGTTCACTTCCTTTCTACATGGAACGCCTTTCGGTCAACTTCAATTATAGTGTGGATTGCTTACATAGGGAAACAATTGTGGTAAAATCATGGCAGAAAGGGTGAGGGGTATGATAATCACTGAACAGACGATTGCCCTGCTCGATCAAACAGAAGAATTGACCGATTTGATTGAAGCAAGCGAATCGTTTCAAACATATATTCAAACGAAAGCGGCACGTCTCGCATCACAAGAAGCAAAGGAAATCGAGCGTGAGTTCTTGAAGATGAAAGAGGACTATGAGTATGTCCAGCGATTCGGAAAGCATCATCCGGACCAAAACCGCATCAAAAAAGAGATGCATCTCATCAAACGTCGTCTCGATGTTCAGCCGGAAATAACTGCGTTCAAAAAAGCGGAACGAAGCTTGGATAAGTTGTTAGGGGAAGTGAGTGAACTATTGGCTCATTCAGTCTCTCCTAAAATCAAGGTCCCGACCGGTAATCCATTCTTTGATGAAGGTGGATGTTCTGGTGGAGGTAGCTGCGGAGGAGGCGGAAGTTGTGGATGCGCCGTCTAAGTTGAATGAACGGATTGGCTTCGTCGTATACGTGAATTCCTTAAAACAAGTGAAAGCGTTAAGACGTTATGCGAATCTTTACTTTGTCTCAAAACGAGAAAAGTATGCGTTTCTTTATACTGACCTCGAAGGTCATGAAGCCGTACTCGAACAAGTGAAAACATTGCCGTTTGTGGAAGCGGTCGTTCGAAGCGAACGCCCATTCATTTCCGAAACGTACGAGACAAAATCGAAATAAACAAAAAGATGAAGGTGGCATCACCTTCATCTTTTCTGCTGGAGGGAAAGACATGCGTGTCATATCTGGAGAACGAAAAGGGACCCGTTTAAAAGCGGTCCCAGGAACGGCGACACGGCCGACGACCGATAAAGTGAAGGAATCGTTATTCAACATTATCGGACCTTATTTTTCAGGCGGGAAAGCACTAGACCTTTACGCGGGCAGCGGTGGGCTCGGAATCGAGGCGTTATCACGAGGTTGTGACGAAGCTATTTTTGTCGATCGTCAACCGAAAGCCGTCCAAACGATTCAAGAGAACTTGCGAGCGACCCATTATGAAGTAAAAGGGAGAGTATATCGTCAAGACGCCAAGGCGGTACTCGAACAACTCAAGGTTCAACAGGAACAATTCAAGCTCATCTTTATGGATCCTCCTTATCATGCGGAAGAACACGTGGCGTTCTTACAGCTGATCGATGAATCAGATTTGTTGATCGATATCGGCGTAGTCGTCTGTGAACACGGTAGTGACGTGACATTACCGGAGCGGGTGGGACGATTTGAACGAATTAAAGAACAGCGATACTCAGATGTCATCACCATCAGTTTCTATGAGTACGCATCGGAGGAGTGACACGATGAAACGGATTGCGATTTGTCCGGGTAGCTTTGACCCAATCACAAACGGACATCTAGATATTATTGAACGAGCGGCGGCCATTTTTGACGAAGTCATCGTGGCTGTCCTTGAAAATTCAAGCAAAGCCCCATTATTTGATGTGGAGGAAAGACTTGGACTGATTCGAGATGTGACGACACATCTGCCAAACGTGTCGGCTGACGCGTTCGGGGGATTGCTTGTCGAGTATGCCGCAGAGCGGGAAGCGGCGACGATCGTCCGTGGGCTCCGTGCAGTCTCAGATTTCGAATACGAGCTTCAAATCGAATCAATTAACAAAAAGTTGAATGAGAACGTCGAGACGTTGTTCATGATGACGAATAGTCAATATTCGTTCCTCAGCTCGTCGATTGTCAAAGAAGTGGCGAAATATGGTGCATCGGTCAGTGAACTCGTACCGGAACAGGTTGAAATTGCCTTGCGTAAAAAGTATCAAGTGAGTTCGGGACAATGAAATCGTTAAAAATCGGTCTCGGTCTACTCGTTACAGTGCTTCTCTTCCTGTTCGTCCCACTTCCTTACTATATCTCTTCACCCGGAGCGGCGACCTCAATTGAAGAGTTCCTGACCGTCCAAGGTGGCGAAAAAGAGGATGGGGAACTGATGATGGTGACAATCTCCCAACGCCGTGCGACTCCGTTTTGGTTAGTTGAAAGTTGGGTAACCCCGTTCACGGAAGCGAATTTATCCAGTCGTTATTTATACGATGGGGAGAGTGAGGCAGACTATGAACGTCGCCAACAATTATTGATGGACTCTTCTCAACAAGCAGCAATCCAATACGCCTATCAATTAGCAGATCAAGACGTGACGGTTGATTTCGAGGGAATTTATGTATCTGCTCCGATTCCTGGGTCCCTTGCGGCCAATGTGTTGAAGCCGGGTGATGTCATCACGGCCATCGATGGGATGTCCTTTGCCACTCGCGTCGACTTTTTGAATCGCATATCGGAATTTGAGGCGGGCAATGAAGTGGAGTTGACGATTGAACGAGACGGCGAAGAACGTGTCGTGCAAACGCTCATTCAGCCGATCGATCAAAGCGGGGATCGTGTCGGAATTGGAATCTATGAACCACTTCCCGTTCAAGAAATCACGGCTGATCCTGAAGTCGATGTCGCTTTGACGAATGTCGGCGGTCCATCTGCAGGATTGATGTTCACGTTAGAAATTTATGATCAATTGACGCCAGGTGACTTGGCAAATGGAAAACGGATTGCCGGAACCGGAACGGTCGATGAGGAAGGGAATGTCGGACCTATCGGAGGTGCATGGCAGAAAATTGTCGCCGCCGACGAGGAAAGAGCGGAAGTCTTCTTTGTGCCGGCCGGTTCAAATTATGAAGAGGCGCTGGAATCACGAGACCGCCTAAACAGTGACATTGAAGTCGTCCCTGTAAAGACGGTCGAGGATGCGATTCGTTATTTAGAAGAGATGAACTGAGGGCGTTGCCGGTGCTCGATCAATGCATCATCTTGAAGCGGGAGTCGATATGCTTCGGTGACACGAGCTTCAAAATCGAGCCGGGCATCGAACTTACTGACGAGTTGTACGTCTTCCTTCACATCTCGTAACGCATGTCGTCCGAGATCGTTGAAGGCGAGCGGTCTCACGTAAGGGACTTCATCAAAGCGTGTCGGTGCCTCGACTTTTAACCAGTGAAGCAGTACGGCGACGAACGCCCGCTGAATGGCGGTACGCGTGTAGCGACGTGTTGACACGACAGCAAGTGCACGTTCGAATGAAGGCTCGACTCCCGCCTGCTTAAGACGAGGTGCGAGAGAAGCATCAATTCCTACGAGCTCCGTCAATGTGTGGAGTGGCAAGGTTCTCAGTTTGAATTGTAAGACGGGCCAATAGTGTTCCCAATGTGTCATCGGTTGTGTCCGAAACATCGCTTCAGTCGATGCCGGAACGGCACGAACTTCACCGGTGTCTAGGTAATGAGCCCGAATACCCGTTGCCGACATGACGTCCATTAATGAAGGATCATGATAATCAGCCCCGAGCCGTTTGACTGTATGTAACTGAATCATCTTTGCTGCTTTGGCGTAATGATAGCCCAAAATGTTGTTTGGTCGCGTCAAATCAAATGAGGGATAAACGGTCCGGAAAGCTCGACTCGAAGCTTGAGCGGACGAGTGTCCTTCATGTAATGCTTCTTGAAGCGCCTCTTTGTAACGTGACGTCTCTTCGACATGTGAACGGGCTGCATGGAGGATTGCATCTATATCCCCGCTCTCACTCCCGAACGATAGCGTCTGGCAACGGAGCTGTTCAGCAATCGAGACGGAGGCTTTAGCGAAACGGTCGGCGCGTTGGACCCCATATTGGGTCGGTAGCTCGATGACAAGATCGATCGCACCGCTCTCGACGGCAGCCTTAGCCCGTTTCCACTTGTCGAACGAGGCGGGTTCGCCCCGTTGAGTGAACTGGGCACTCATGATGGCAATCATGACATCAGCTCCGGTTTCGTGACGTGCAGTTTGCGCTTGATAATAGTGCCCGTTGTGAAACGGGTTGTACTCTGCAATAATGGCCGTCTTTTGCATGATTTACTCCTTTGCATTGTCGTATGGATTGGTGTAAGATGAGTAAGTACGCTTTGGCAAAGCGCCGTCGTCAACTGATTATAAAATAAAGAAAAAACATTGACAAAACAAGTTGGCCTATCTATAATTCATATTGTTGCAATTGAGGTGATTCGGATGAAATGGTCTATTGCACAGCTACTTAAGCTCCGAAACCAGGGTGACGGTTTTACAATCGATGAGATGGTAGAACTACCAGAGCTAACTCAGCTCCATCCGGATATCCGTTCGATTCGCCCGGTGCATGTGCACGGGGATGCATCGTTCACATCTAATCAAGTTACATTCAATCTGAAGATTCAAGGTGACCTGACGTTGCCAGATGCGCGAACGTTAGAAGATGTCACTTATGAATTCGATATTGAATCGCTCGAGCCTTTCTTTTTGGAGAATGGGCGTTATACGGAGCAATTCGATGACGTGAATTTGCCAGAAGGAAATACAATCAGTCTTGTACCGATTGTAAAAGAGCTCATCATGTTAGACGTCCCGATGCAAGTTTATGGGAACGAAACAGACAAAACTCAGGTTGAAGGAGAAGGCTGGACGCTCACTGACGAACAGCCCGAAAAAAAAACAAAAATTGACCCGCGTTTCGCGGGACTAGCCGAACTGTTCTCGAAAAAAGAGAACGAGGAAGGTTAACTTATCAAGGAGGTGGACAACGATGGCAGTACCATTCCGTAGAACGTCGAAAACTCGCAAACGTCTTCGTCGTACTCACTTCAAACTCAACGTACCTGGTATGAACGAGTGCCCGAACTGTGGCGAAATGAAACTTTCACACCGTGTTTGCAAATCTTGCGGACATTACAACGGTAAAGAAGTAACAAGCAAATAATGCTTGAAGGAGTGACCTGTTCTCAGGTTACTCCTTTTTTTTTTGTCATTTTTGGGTCATGGTGAAAAGATGTGGTAAACTTTTTGTGCGAAAATAGTTCGAATAGGAGGAGGGCCATGATGAACTCCATCAAACGAATTGGTATCATCGGAAACGGAGCGGTCGGATTATTGTTGGCATCTGTGCTCGCAGACGATTACGACGTGACGCTCTACGGAAGAAGCGGGTCATCTGATCCACTTTTCATCACACGTATCGGTGTGACGGAAGGGACGGCACGTGTGTCGTTACGGTCAAGTCAGACGCTTCAGGAAACGGACGAGGATCTTTTTTTTGTCTTAACGAAAGCCCATCAAGTCGAGGAAGCGACGGCCCGACTCTCGGGTAAGGTGCCCGTCTTTATTTGTTCGAATGGGATTGCCCATCTGGAATATGCGAAACGTCGAGGGTTTCATTTAGGTGTCGTCGAGCATGGGGTGACGAAGCGTGGTCATGAGGTTGAGCATCGTGGACTCGGACGGATTCGAATTGGAAGTACGTCGGGGCTCCATCCTCTATCATTTCAAGAGAGCCCACTTCACATCGTGTGGGAAGAAGATATTGAACAAGTCGTCATTGAAAAATTGTTTGCTAATGCCATCATCAATCCCATCACGGCATTATGCCGGGTCCCGAATGGAGCCCTCGCCGGCTCACCATATCGCGAAATCGCACAATCGATTTACGATGAGTTGGTGCCTTTGTTTGCGCAGCAAGTCTCATTTTCCTACATCGAGACGATTATCGAACGTACCGCACAGAATCGCTCCTCGATGTTGCGCGATCTTGAAGAAGGTCGGCCGACAGAGGTGGATGCGATTTTGAAACCGGTGATTGAGAAAGCCGAACAGATGCAGATTTCTCTCACTGTCATTCCGCTATTACATAAACTGATTCTAGGAGCGAGCGCATCGTGTTAGTGTATATCGTTTCATTTCCACTCATCTTATGGTTTATGGTGTATATGATACTTAGAAAAATTATGCCGAAATCAATCAACTCATTCAAACTCGCATGCGATGCCGGGGTCATCCTTTGGTTTTACGCTTGCAGTATTTTACTTGAGGCCATCGTCGGGACGGATATGTTGCTATTATTGCTCGCAGCCTGCTGTGCGATTTTCCCCATCAACGCGATTTGGCAGCGGATTCGTTATGAGGAAGTGTTGTTCACGAAGATGTTCGTCCATGGTTGGCGGTTACTCTTCTTGCTACTTGTTCCGACCCACGCCATTTTATTCGCAATCGGTGTAGCCCAAGGCATGATTCGTTGATTGATTGAAAGGAAGTTGTTATACGTGAAGGTAGAAGCATTTGATGCTCTATATGCATCCACATCACCGATGATTCAAATCGATCATGAATATGGTCGCTGGCTCGATTATCGAGGGATGAATGAAATCGAAAAACGTGCCGAGGAGGTCTCAGGGCGCACCTATGAGCATCTGTCGGAGCTCGTCGAGATAATAAAGGGACAACAAGAACAGTTCGGGGAACTTTCGGAAGAGTTGGAAGCGAATCTGGAGTTACTCGCTCAGCGAAAAGCGTACGTGATGGTGACGGGGCAACAGGTCGGCGTATATGGAGGACCTTTGTTTGCCGTATACAAACTGTTAGCGGTCATCAAACGGGCGAAACAGGCTGAAGCGAAATTAGGGAAACCGGTCCTTCCTGTCTTCTGGATGGCGACGGAAGATCATGACTTTGCTGAAATCAACCATGTCTTCACGACACAGGCGTTTTCAAGGACGTTGAAAAAAGATGCCTTGTCATCGTTACCGCTTGCAGGAAAAGCATCGATAGGGGACTTAGAGTTCGAACGGGTAAAGCTCGAACTTGTTCAAATGGCGCAACGTCTTCTACTGAACGAAACAGAGACACCGTATACTTCACATTTGTATCATGAGCTGATTGACCTCATTCAAGTGAGTCGTTCGTTCGCTCACTTTTTCGGTGGAATGATGCGGCGATTCGTCGGATCTGACTTTTTATTGTTTGACCCGCACGCGAAAGACGTACGGGCTCTCGAACGACCGATGTTCCGAAGTCTCATCGAGCATCATGACAAGCTCCATGAAGCGCTCGGTCATGCATATGAAGAAGGGATGCCATCGGTCGACTTGAACAGAGACGCGGCCCATCTGTTTTATCACGATGGGACACGAGAGCTGCTCACGAAGGTCGATGGGGTGTTCACGACAAAGCGAGGACATCGCTTCACTGAAGACGAACTGCTCACAGAGATAGAGGCGCATCCGGAACGTTTCTCAAATAACGTGGTCTCCCGTCCGCTCATGCAGGATTTCCTGTTCCCGACTGTTGGGTATGTGGCAGGTCCCGGTGAAATTGCCTACTGGCTCCAGCTTCGACCGCTCTTCCACGAGATGAGATGGAAGATGCCGCTTCTCTTGCCACGTCTTGGTGGGTTGATCGTGTCAAGAAATGATGAGAAGAAGCTTCGTCAAGAAAGCGTGACATTGGAGCAGTATATGAAGCGACCGCTCCCGGATCATGCATTTGACGATGAAGCGTTTGAAGAAAAGCTATATGCGTATCGGACGCTCACAGAGGCCGTCAGTCATGAGGCAGGGAAACAAGGAAGACGATTTGAGGCGAAGTCGAGACATGTGCTCGAGCGATTGGCGGATGAGATGCGTGCTGAATCGAAGCGAGAACAATATCGCTTGAATGCACGAAGGATTCATCTGTCGACCCGGCTGTTCCCGATGGATGCCCCTCAAGAGCGCATCATCTCGATGGTTCCGATATTAAATCGTCACGGACTAGACGTGTTCAAACGATTGAAACAGGTTTATGAACAATCTGATACGGAGCGATGTTTGTTCTATGTATAATCTTTTTTTGAGAGCTCTTGACATTTGTCGAGAGCTTTTTTTTGTTGTTACCTTTTTTTTTCCTCTTTTCACTAAAAACCTGTACGGACCTTGACATTTTTATGATAAAGTAAGTGTAATAAAACAGTTGAAATATGTAGGTTGAGAGGGTTTTTTGAATGTTTGAGCATAAAACGGTTTTAAAAATGGAGTCCATTGAGGGATTGAACATCAAACCAGATGGGGTATATGTCGATTGTACGTTAGGTGGAGCGGGTCATAGTGAAGAAATCGCAAAGCGTCTAACGACGGGTCAACTATATGCGTTCGACCAAGATGACGTCGCGCTCGCACATGCGAAAGAGCGATTGGCTCCTTATGAAGGCCGTGTGACGTTTATAAAGAGCAATTTCGTTCACTTGAAGGAAGAACTTGCCCAACGTGGTGTGACAAAAGTGGACGGTGTACTATTCGACCTAGGCGTTTCTTCGCCACAGCTAGATGAGGCGGAGCGCGGGTTCAGTTACAACTATGACGCACCGCTCGATATGAGAATGGACCGGTCACGGGACTTTTCAGCCTATCATGTTGTGAACGAATGGTCGTTCGGAGAACTTGCTCGTATTTTCTTTACATACGGGGAGGAAAAGTTTTCAAAGCAAATCGCACGAAAGATTGAGCAAGCCCGTGCCGATAAACCGATTGAGACGACATTCGAGCTTGTCGACTTGATTAAAGAAGCGATTCCTGCACCAGCTAGACGAAAAGGCGGACACCCGGCGAAGCGGACGTTCCAAGCGATTCGAATCGCCGTCAATGACGAGTTGAACGTATTCGACCGCGCCGTTCAAGATGCGATTGATTTACTTGCATTGAATGGACGCATCTGTGTCATCACGTTCCATTCGTTAGAAGACCGCATTTGTAAACAAGTGTTCAAAGAGCGAAGCCAGCATCCACCATTACCACCGGGGTTGCCGGTCATTCCGAAAGAATTTGAACCGGAACTCAAACTCATCACGCGTAAGCCGATCGTGGCGAGTGAGGGAGAACTTGAAGATAACCGTCGTTCACGCTCTGCTAAGTTGAGAGTGAAAGAAAAACAAAAATAACCGAGAGTGTAGGAGGGATACCTGATGCCAGAAGCTGCCCGTAAGGCGTTGCAGCCTCAAGTAACACCGAATCGAAATCCGATTCCGCAAGAACGACCAATACCTGCTCCAAAACGACGCACGTTGACCTTGTTTGAATCGATCCTGTATCCAGTGATGATTGGTTCAGTGGTCATGTTCGGTGGCATCACGGTGTCGAAGCACAATGAAGCGTATAATATTATGCGTGATACAGCAACCGTCAATCAGCAGGTCGACGGGGTTGCAAAAGAAAACGAAGAACTAAAGTATGAAATCGCCCAATTAAGCTCGCCCGAAAGAATTTATGCGATTGCCGAGAAGCTCGGAATGAAATTCAATGAAAAGAATGTCAAGGTGATTGATTGATGAATTCTTTAAAAAAGAATAAAAAAAGAGTGGCGTGGGTAGCGATTGTCTGCTTCACCCCGCTCTTTTTATTTTTTGTCGGATGGTTCCTTTATTTATCCGTCACCCATACGTACAAAGGGGAGAACATGCTCGCATTCGCGGAAGAGCAACGGTGGAAAGCGGTTAGTACGTTAGAAGCGGAACGGGGCGAGGTGTATGATCGCTTCGGTCAACCGATTGCCATCAACATTCCATCATACCGGCTCGTTGCCGTTTTGAAACTCGGTGGTGAGCGGGTCAAAGGGAAGACGCTTATGCCTGATGAGTTCGCCGAAGCGGCGAAGCAATTGTCGACCGTGCTGCCTATGACAGAAGCCGATTTATTGAAACGGCTTGAACAAAATGCCGACCTTGGACAGATCGAGTTCGGTGTTCCCGGTCGTGACTTGACAAAAAAACAAAAAGAAGAGATCGAAGCATTCGACCTAAACGGCATCACGTTTGTCGAGGAACCGAAGCGCTATTACCCGAACAAAGTATTTGCTTCCTCGGTAATCGGATATGCTCAGAAAATTGACCAGAACGGTCGTATCGAACTCGTCGGTGAATTAGGGATTGAAAAGTCTCTGAATGATATTTTAAGTGAATCGTACGGTCTGTATCGATTTGAGAAAGATTTGGCAGGTCGTGAACTCATATCGAGTGACGAGCAGTTGAAGATTGAACCGGAAGACGGGGCGGACGTCCAATTGACAATCGACCACAGAATCCAACAGTTGCTCGAAACGAAGATGAATGAGTTGTATGAGGAGTATGAGCCGAAACATGCGACGGCCATCATCATGGACCCGAAAACGGGAGAGATCATCGCACTATCGGACCGACCATCGTTTGATCCGAACACACGCGAGATTTCTTCGTACAGTAACTTCTCTGTTTCGTCTCGATTCGAACCTGGATCGACGATGAAGATCTTTACGCTCGCGGCAGCCATCAACGAAGGCGTGTACAATCCGAATGAGCTGTATGAATCCGGTTCATACAAATATGGCAAGACGGTCTTCAATGATTACAACATTACGGGATGGGGTACCATTCCTATGGTAGAAGGCGTCTGGCATTCGTCGAACGTCGCATTCTCGATTTTAGCGAACGAACGACTTGGTCTCAGTCGATATGAAGATTACTTTAAAGCTTTCAAGTTTGATCAACGGACAGGAATCGATTTGCCTGGAGAGGTCAATAGTCAATTCGATTTCGAAAGTCCGATGAACGTCTTGATTACGGCATGGGGACAATCGACAGCGGTGACACCGATGCAAATTTTGCAAGCGACATCGGCCATCGCAACGGATGGGACGATGAAGCAACCGCACCTCATCAAGAAAATCGTCAACAGCGAGACCGGCGAAACCATTCGGACGACCAATCCGAAAGAAGTCGGTCAACCGATCACGGAAGAGACAGCCAAAAAGACACGTGAAGCGCTCGACGGTGTCGTCAATAGCGATGTGGGAACCGGGCAACTGTATGCGTTAGACAACTATCGCGTCGTCGGAAAGACCGGTACCGCTCAAATCGCCGAGAACGGAAAATATTTGAGTGGACAGTATATTCACTCGTTCGTCGGGATGGCTCCGGAAGACGATCCGGAACTTGTCATGTATATCGCGGTGGACAGACCGAACAGTGACTCGTCTACGACCGGGCCACGAATCATGGCGCCACTTTTCAAAGACGTGATGGATGTCGCATTACGTTACCGGAGTGTCGAGCCTGAAAAACAAGAAAAAGCAGTCGAAGCCTCGACGAAGACAACGTCTTCGTATATCGGTCAAAACCGTGAAGAGGCAGTGAACGCATCGACGGAGAATTCCTTCAATCCGATCGTGTTAGGTGATGGAGACGAAGTGATTGCGCAGAGTCCTGTGAAAGGACAATCTTATGTCGTCGGTGAACGATTGTTGCTAAAAACGAGCGAGTCGTTTACGATGCCTACATTAAAAGGTTGGTCGTTGCGTGACGTAAAACGTTTAGCGACCCTATATCAATTAAATTTAGAAATCGACGGTACCGGATTTGTCACATCGCAATCGATTGGCAAAGGGAAACCGGTCAAAACAGGTGCCTCCTTGAAAGTGAAATTGGAGACCCCGTCGAATTAACGCACGAGATGAAGAGGGCTGCGGCTCTCTTTTCCTATGTAAGAGGAGGAAGTTTGTATGGAACAAATGACAGTTCAAAAATTGGCATCATGGTTTGGCATGGATCTAAATGACGAACGTCTCGTCGAACGGGTCGCCACAGATTCAAGAGATGCAAACGAGGCGGGCCTCTTCGTCCCAATCGTTGGGGCGCGAGTCGACGGTCATGATTACATCGAGGCGGCCGTTGAAAAGGGTGCGATTGTCACGTTCTGGGAAGAAGGTCGTCCTCAACCAGACAACCTGGTTGTCATCCCTGTGAAATCGACGATTGAGGCATTGCAAACGGCAGCGGCGCGATATTTAGAAGAAATCAATCCGCTCGTCGTCGCCATTACAGGCTCGAATGGGAAGACGTCGACAAAAGACATGGTCGCTGTCGTGCTCGAGGAGAAGTTCAAGACGCATAAGACGGCCGGTAACTTCAACTCGGACGTCGGCTTGCCACTTACCGTTCTCAGAATGCCACGGGATACGGAAGTAGCCGTCCTAGAGATGGGAATGAACGGATTCGGTCAAATCGAGACGCTGTCAAAACTCGCCAAGCCTGATGTGGCGTTTGTGACGAATATCGGGGAGTCCCACGGTGAACAAGTCGGCGGACGGACAGGTATCGCCAAGGCGAAACTTGAGATCAAGGCCGGTCTCAAAGCAGACGGTCGCTTGATCGTCGATGCGGATGAGCCACTTCTTTCCGGTCAAGGCTATCGCGTCGGATACGATGAAACGGCGGATGGGAAAATTGAAGTGATCGAAACGACATTTGACGCATCGATCTTTAAATACAACGGTGACTTGTATGAACTAAAGGTGCTCGGTGCCCATCAGATTCGAAACGCAGCCTATGCAATCGCGTGTGGACTTGCGTTCGGTCTCGATCATGCGATGATTCAACGTGGCCTAGACCGAATCAAGTTGACATCGATGCGGATGGAAAAACAGATGTTCGGCGAAGCTCACCTCATTAACGATGCCTACAACGCAAGTCCGACGTCGATGATTGCAGCGATTGAGACGGTCAAGTCGCTTGAAGGATTCTCGAAGCGTGTGCTCGTCCTTGGAGATATGTACGAGTTAGGAATGGATGAACAACTGCAACACGAACAAGTCGGTGGCGCGGTGACATCTCCCGTGACCGATTGTATTCTCGTCGGAGACAAGGCAAAATGGATCGCGGATGGGATTCAAGATTCACGAGTGAGCGTTAAAATGGTCCCGACGGTTGAGGAAGCGAAGGCGCTCCTTCATCATTATCAACGACCGGATACTGTGGTATTGTTAAAGGCATCTCGAGGACTGGCGCTTGAGCGTCTTGTTCAATAAATAGAGTAGTGAGGTAGCAACATGTTAATTAGTTTAATCGTATTAATCAGTTCATTATTAAGTGTCTTGATCGTGATGCCGCGAGCCATCCCAGCATTGCGTCAATTAAAGTTCGGACAAGAGATTCGTGATGAAGGTCCAGGTTGGCACCAGAAGAAGTCAGGTACACCGACGATGGGTGGGATCGTCATCCTGCTCGCCATCCTTGTCGGATTCATCGTATCCGTCATTTTTGGCGAAGCGGTCGCTGGATTCGGGTCTCTTCTATTCGTTACGATGGCATTTGGTGTCATCGGTTTCTTAGATGACTACATCAAAGTCGTCAACAAACGAAACCTCGGATTGACGTCCCTTCAGAAGTTGATTGGTCAAATCGTGGTATCGGTATTGTTTGCATGGTTCTTGTCACTCGGGGGAGACCTCGATACATCGATCTCGATTCCATTCACGTCGATTTCATTCGATACAGGATGGTTCTATATCGCCATCGTCATCTTCTGGCTCGTTGGATTCTCAAACGCCGTCAACTTGACAGATGGATTAGACGGACTCGTCTCCTTCTCGGCCATCCCGACGTTCACATTCTTTGGGATTTACGCCCTTACACAAGATGAACTTGGGATTGCTTGGTTCGCGTTTGCGGTCGTCGGTGCCTTGATCGGGTTCCTAGTCTTCAATAAGTATCCGGCTAAAATCTTCATGGGTGACACCGGTTCGCTCGCACTAGGCGGAGCCGTCGCTGGACTCGCTTTGATGTTGAAGCTCGAATTGCTTCTCGTCTTTGTCGGAATCATTTTCGTCATCGAGACATTGAGCGTCATCTTGCAAGTCATCTCGTTTAAAACGACGGGGAAACGACTCTTCAAGATGAGTCCGATCCATCACCACTTCGAAATGGTCGGGTGGTCAGAATGGCGCATCGTACTCACGTTCGGAGGCATCAGTTTAATTACAGCAGGTTTATCATTACTACTCATGTAAAAGGGTGAGACAGATGGAAAAGCAATGGCACGGTAAAAAAGTTCTTGTCCTCGGTGCTGCGAAGAGCGGCATTGCAGCGGCGACATATCTGCATCATGCAGGAGCAGATGTGACGATCAATACGGGGAATATCCCTCCGGAAGACGAACAGGAAAAAATTCAGGCGCTTGGGATTCAATCGGTATTTAACGAACATCCCCTCGCTCTGTTGAATGAGACAGAGTTGATTGTCAAAAATCCAGGCATCCCGTATCAGATTCCATTGCTTCAAGAAGCGATGTCTCGAAACATCCCAATCTATACCGAAGTGGAACTTGCTTATTTGGCAACGGAGGCGGAATTTGTTGCCATCACCGGCTCAAATGGGAAAACGACGACCACGACACTCGTCTATGAATTGCTCAAAGGTGGGGAACGTCCGGTGCATCTTGCGGGAAACATCGGATTCCCGGCGATTGAAGTGGCATCTCAGGCGAAGATGGGCGATTTGATTGTGATTGAATTGTCGAGTTTTCAATTGATGGGGATTGAGTCATTCCATCCCCGCTCGGCGGCACTACTCAATCTATCGGAAGCCCATCTGGACTATCATGGGGATTTTGATGCGTATGCGGATGCAAAAGGAAACCTGTTCCGTCAAATGAAGAATGCAGACCAAATCGTCGTGAAAGTGACGGATCCGGAAGTGATGAAACGCGTCCCGGGAGAGATTGAACCAACTACGTTCAGCTTTGACCGTGGTGATGCTTCTGTCGTCGATGGATGGGTCACAGTTCGTGGTGAAAAAATCATGCAAGTAAATGAGTTGGCACTAGGTGGGGCGCACAACGTGGAAAATGTATTGGCTGCACTACTCTTAGTGGAACCATTTGCTATTCCACGTACGCATATCGAACGTGTGTTACGAAACTTCGGTGGCGTTGCGCATCGGACCGAGAGTCTCGGTGATGTGCTTGGACGTGCTGTTTACAATGATTCGAAAGCGACGAACAACGTAGCAGCGGAAGCGGCGTTACGGGGGTTTGACGCCCCAATCGTTTGGCTTTGTGGTGGTCTCGAACGCGGTGCGGACTTATCTTCGCTCGCCTCTGCTCTCTCAAAAGTAAAAACTGTCGTCGCGTATGGTGAGACGGCTGAACGATTTAAAGAGCTCGGCGAGTCCCAACAGATTCCATCATTCACGGTCGAGACGTTGGCAGACGCCGTTCCGCTCGCGTTTGAGAAATCCGAGACGGGAGACGTCATCTTACTCTCACCCGCCTGTGCTAGCTGGGATCAATTTAAAACGTTTGAAGAACGAGGCGAGCAGTTCGTTCAACTCGTCCGTTCATATGAGGAGGCGAACCGATGAAAATCATGATTTCTGGTGGTGGTACCGGTGGTCATATTTATCCGGCACTCGCATTGATTGAAACGCTACAAAAACGTCACCCGGATTTACAGGTACAATACATTGGAACGGAGAATGGATTAGAAGCCGATCTCGTACCGCGAGCCGGTGTCCCGTTCAAGTCGATTCAAATCGCAGGTCTGAAGCGTTCGCTTTCACTCGAGAATCTGAAGACCGCCTACTGGTTTTTGAAAGCCGTTCGGGCATTGAAGAAAGACATGGCGGCGTTTAAGCCGGACGTCGTGATTGGCACGGGTGGTTTCGTATCCGGTCCCGTCGTTTATACGGCACAACAGCTTGGGATTCCCACGATTCTGCATGAACAAAACAGTATCCCGGGATTAACAAACAAATTCTTATCGAAGAAAGCCGATCGGGTCGCCCTCTCGTTCAAAGGATCGGATGTCCATTTTCCGGGCGCGAACGTTCGCTTGATTGGAAACCCGCGTGGTAGCGAAGTATTGCAGACGGAAGTCGATGAGGCGTCTATCCGCGAACAGTATCGTTTAGATGACCGTCCGATTGTCTTGGTTTATGGTGGAAGCCGCGGAGCCGAGGCCATTAACCGAGCGGTCGTGGAAGCAATCCCAGCGCTCTCAGAATTGCCGATCAACGTCCTTTACGTCACAGGGAAAGTGCATTTCGATGCGGTGTCGAAACAGGCACCATCCTCTGACAATGTACACATTCATCCGTACGTGTACGATATGCCATCTCTACTCGCTTGTACGTCACTCGTCATCTCACGAGCTGGCGCTTCAACGATTTCAGAATTGACCGCACTTGGCTTACCGAGCATTTTGGTCCCAAGTCCGTACGTGACAGCTGACCAAAAAAAGAAAAATGCTTCGGCCCTCGTCGAGAACGGGGCGGCCCTCCTTGTCAAAGAAGAAGCATTGACGGGTGTTTCGCTCGTAGAGACGATTCGTCAAGCACTCGAACAGCGTGAAGAGATGGCGAACGCATCGCGTGCGCTCGGTTTCCCGAACGCGTCAGATGCATTGGCCGACCTGGTAGAAGAAGTCATTCAATAAAGGAGTAGAACCCGATGGAACCAAGCCAACAAACGGTACGCAGTCTCGAAGACCGTATTCCATACATGAAAAAACAACGGCGTAAAAAAGCGAACCGTCGGATGTTCTCTGTACTCTCACTGTTTGGAATTCTCATCTTACTCGTGGTCTACATGCAGACTTCGATGTCGAACGTGAAAGAAGTGAAGGTATCGGGTCTATACTGGTTAGAAGAAACGTACGTGTTTCAGGATATGGAGCTCGATTCATCGACGAAGTTTGTCAGTCTTTCCCCAAACAAGATGAGTGAACAGATGGAAAAGTTGCCTGGTATCAAACGGGTAGAGATCGATCGTTCTTGGTATAACAAGGTTCATATCTCTGTGACAGAAGAGAAAATGATTGCTTATGCGAAAGCCGAAAAAGGAGATGTCGTCGTGTTAGCCGACGGTTCACTCCATCCGACCGGAGCCATCACCGATCCGCAAAAGCTAAAGGACGGACCGCTCTTGCGAGAGTTCAACACGGAAGCAGAACTTGAAAAGATTGCAAGTGAACTCGAACGGGTGGATGATGCGACTCGGGCCCGTATGTCAGAAGTGATTTTATCAAAACGAAAAGATGAGCCGACGCGATACGAGATTTTTATGAACGACGGCAATACGTTACTCACACCGACATTGAAGTTAAGTGAGACCGTATCGAAGTACGGAGAAATTTATGAAAACATCCCGAAAGGTGAGCGTGGGACCGTCGTCATGGATGGTGGGTATTACTTTGTTCCATACGAGAAAACGAATGAATAATCAGTTATATTACAGTCCTTAGACACATAAGGGCTGTTTTTTTGTCGTTTGTAAACGAATTGATAACGCGAAACCGCTTAAATTGTAGGATTCTACCTTTTCTCACTATCTTATTTGTTGTAAACTTAGACGTGAGATATCTTGTCGAAACCAACAATTTTTTTGGATATCTGTATACGTGTCAGGCAATTGGAACAGGAAAATTATAGAGCGGAGGTGTTTCCCTTTTGGAAGCGAATGGTTATGTGGCCGCATTAGATATTGGAACGTCAGAGATTAAGCTCGTCGTCGGTGAATTGCTCGGCGGAACGCTTAATATTTTGGCAGAAGGGTGTGCACCGTCTGCGGGTGTAAAACGTGGCGCTGTCGTAGACATCGATAAAACAGTCCAAGCGATCAAACAGGCCGTTGAGCATGCTGAGACATCGCTAGGTGATCAAATTCGATCTGTATACGTTGCCATCGAAGGAGAGCATATCCAAATTGCCCCATGTCACGGAATTGCATCCGTGAAGCGGGAAGATCAAGAAATTACCGACGCAGACGTTATGGAAGTCATCAACTCGGCACAAGTAATGCGATTACCGGACGAGATGAGTGTCATCGATGTGATCCCATCTTCATTCACGGTTGATCAACAAACAGGTGTTGTCGATCCACGGGGTATGTTAGGCTATCGACTTGAGATGCATGGGAAAATGGTGACCGGGTCGAAGACCATTTTACATAGTATTCGTCGTTCGATTGAACGGGCTGGATTACAACTCGAAGGTTTTATTCTAGGAAACCTTGCACTCGGCATGAGTGCAGCTTCTGTAGATGAAATCGATTTAGGAATCGGGCTCGTCGATGTCGGACATGAAAAGACGACGGTCTCCGTATTTTATCGGGGAGATCTCGTCTACTCGTATATCCTCCCGGTCGGTGGAGATCATATGACAAGAGACTTGGTCTATAAACTCAATTGTAAATATCAAGACGCCAAAGTGGCGAAAGAAGAATATGGTCTCGCTCTTGAAGAAATGGCTGATGAGACAGAAGGTTTCTCCTACACGAACATCAATGGGGAAGTGGCGTTCGAACCACAGTCAGAAATTAGCTACGTTTTAGAAGCGAGAATAGAGGAAATGTTTACCCTAATGTTGAAAAAAGTACAAAAAGTAGGTGTTCCGATGCTGAATGGCGGATACTTACTTTGCGGTGGGGCAGCTGCTCTACCGGGTATTCAGGAGTTGGCGACTCGCATTATGGGCCAAAAGACGAGATTGTATCAACCGTCGTCGATTGGTGTCAGACATCCAAAATACGCGACAGCCGTCGGTGTATTGAAATATGTCTTGATGAGTGATCATCACGTTTCGAAATCTCAACTTGAAAAACCGGAAGTTCGCCAGGAAACACTTCACACGAAGCCGGAAGCGACCGATATTCATGTAGGAGAGAACGAATACGAGAGCGAAAAAAAAACGAAAAAAGGATTTAGACGTTTGATGGAAAAATTATTTGGCGTTTAAGCTGACGATGTAATACAACTTGGAAAATACGTAGGGGGATACCTGAATGATGTACTTTGATGAGGCGATTGACGCCGTAGCAAAAATTAAAGTAATTGGAGTCGGTGGCGGCGGGTCAAACGCCGTTAACCGCATGATTGAACATGGGGTACAAGGAGTCGAGTTCATCGCAGTCAACACGGATGCACAAGCGTTGAACATGTCGAAAGCCGACGTGAAGCTTCAACTTGGTGCAAAATTGACACGCGGTCTCGGTGCAGGTGCGAACCCGGATATCGGTAAAAAGGCGGCTGAAGAAAGCCGTGAACAGTTGATTGAAGCACTTGACGGTGCAGATATGGTATTCGTCACAGCTGGAATGGGTGGCGGAACGGGAACAGGTGCTGCTCCGGTCATCGCCGAGATTTCAAAAGAAATCGGCGCACTCACGGTCGGTGTCGTGACAAAACCGTTCATGTTTGAAGGACGGAAACGTATGCAACACGCACAGCACGGTATTCAAGCGTTCAAAGAAAAAGTAGATACCCTCATTGTGATTCCGAACGATAAGCTTCTTGAAATCGTGGAACGCAACACACCGATGATCGAAGCGTTCCGTGAAGCGGATAACGTCCTTCGTCAAGGTGTACAGGGAATCACAGACTTGATCGCCATCCCGGGTCTCATTAACCTCGACTTCGCGGACGTGAAAACGATCATGACGGAGAAAGGGTCTGCCCTTATGGGTGTCGGTGTCGCGACAGGTGAAAACCGTGCCGTTGAAGCAGCGAAGAAAGCAATTTCGTCACCACTTCTCGAATCTTCAATCGAAGGAGCGAAAGGTGTCTTGATGAACATCACTGGTGGACTTAGCCTTAGCTTGTTTGAAGTGACGGAGGCGGCTCAAATCGTTCAAAGTGCGGCTGATGAAGAAGTGAACTTGATCTTCGGTTCGGTCATCAACGAAAACTTGAACGATGAAATCATCGTTACCGTGATCGCAACTGAATTCGCTGAAGAAGCACAAGGAACGAACCCGTTCCTTCAGCAGACGAAAAAACAGCCTGAGGTTGAGAACAAGGAACCCCAACCAAAAGCAAATGAAGCGGCTCAACAAGACGAAGGGAACTTCCATCGCCCAGTGTATGGAGGAGACGTCCCAGACGAGACGATCAACATCCCTGCGTTTGTGAGACAACGCCGTAACTAAACAACTAGGGGTGCCGGTACTCGGCATCCCTTTTTCTAAAAGGAGAGACCGATGCAACTGCTACATACTTGGGAAACCGAAACAAACCGTTATCATGCTTACGCGACGACACGAACGGACGGACACAATGCTGGAAACGTCGGATTACATGTGGGCGATGAAATTGACCGAGTCGTCGAAAATCGGCAACAGTTCTTTCAACAAGCCGGGCTCTCGTTAGAGGACTCCGTGTGGGCGGATCAAGTACATGGTACGACTGTCCAAGTCGTCGATTCGTCGGACAAAGGTAAGGGGGCATTCCGATATGAAGAGGCGATTCCGAAAACAGATGGGCTTCTCACAACCGAAGACGCGTTACCGTTAGCCCTCGTCTTTGCTGATTGTGTACCGCTCTTCTTCTGTGCGAAAGATCATGGGGTCATCGGCATCGCTCATGCCGGGTGGAAGGGAACGGTCGGAAACATCGTTAAGACCATGATGCAGACGTTTGCTGAGCAAGGAATCGAGGCGACCGATGTAGACATGCTCGTCGGTCCCTCCATCTCAGGAAGTGACTATGAGGTCGATGGTCGTGTTCTCCAGGCCGTCCGGGATGTTTCGCCGATTGCATATGAACGGTCAGTGCGAAACGAGTCGGGTGAGCACGCGCTCTTGTCCCTCCAAACCGTCAATGAAGTATTGGCAAAAGAACATGACACTGAGGTCATGCAATCGAATTTAACAACTGGCGCGGACAGCCCGTTTTTCTCCTATCGAGATGGAGAGACGAAACGTCGGTTTGCGGCAGTCATTGTCAAGGAGCGGAAATCGTGAGTATTTCAGATAATGTAAAACAAGTTCAATCCATCATTTCATCACACGTTCAAGAAGTTGAGCCGACACTCATCGCTGTCACGAAATCCGTAGGCGTAGATGTGGCCAACGCTCTCTACGCAGAAGGAATTCGTGATTTCGGAGAAAACCGCCCGGATTCACTGCTCGAGAAAGTTGAAGGGATGCCGAAGGATGCAAGATTTCATTTTATCGGTACGTTACAGACACGAAAAGTGAGACAAATCATTGATTACGTCGCGGCCATCCACTCTCTAGACCGGTTGTCTCTCGCAGCAGAGATTGACAAGCGCGCGAACGGGACAATCGATTGTTTCGTTCAAGTGAACACGTCAGGAGAAGATTCAAAACATGGTCTTGAAATAGAGGAAGTCGTGCCCTTCATCGAGAACTGTAAACAGTATCCTCATATTCGAATCATCGGGCTGATGACGATGGCACCGTTCACTGAAGAAGATTCCGTCCTTCGTGAAACGTTCCGCCGTCTCCGTCATCTACGTGATGAAGTGAAGGCAAATGCGTATGACCACGCACCATGCACGGAGCTGTCGATGGGGATGTCAAACGATTATCCAATCGCGATTGAAGAAGGCGCATCGTTTGTTCGTATTGGTACCGTACTTGTGCAATAATATATCTTAAGGAGGAATCCGTTATGTCAATCAAAAACAAAATGAAAGATTTCTTTGGACTCGAAGAAGATCCGAACAGCACATATGAAGAAGAAGAGTATACTGTGGCAAATGCAGCAGCTCCTTCTACAACCGAAACATCTGTCGTCAGACAGGATGATCGTCCAAAATCAGCGAATAATCTCGTGGAAATAAATTCGAAAAAGAAAGACCGTTCAAAAGTCGTATTGGCTGAGCCGCGTGTGTTCGCTGAGGCGCAAGACATTAGCGATCATTTGAAAGAAAACCGTGCTGTCATCGTCAACCTTCAGCGCATGTCAAAAGAGCAATCGCGTCAAGTCGTCAACTTCCTCTCAGGTGTCGTATACGCCCTTGAGGGATCGATGACTTCGATTGGACATAACACGATTCTGTGTACTCCGAACAACGTCGAATTGACTGGTTCAATCTCAAACTTGATCTCGGAGGATGAACTTCACAGTAAAGGGTGGTAACTGAATGGAAAACGTAATCCCTGCCTTAGGCAACACGTTGAGCGATCTACTTGGCATCTATAGTTGGGTCCTCATCGGCTATATCTTATTATCATGGTTCCCGAACGCACGCGAATCTAAATTTGGTCAAATCTTATCGTTTTTGTGTGAACCGTTCTTGGCGCCGTTTCGCCGGATCATCCCACCGATTGGTGGTATGCTTGATATCTCCCCAATCGTTGCGCTGTTCGTGCTTCGTATGGCCCAAGCCGGAATCGCTGCGATCTTTGGGTGACGTATGAGCGTCTATGACCATTATCGACCAAGTGAACGCGCGTTCGTTGAACAAGTGCTCGACTGGGTACAACAAGTGGAGAATAGCTATGTGTTGAAATTGACGGATTTTCTAGACCCACGTGAACAGCAAATCGTCAAACAACTCGTCGGTAAACAACTTGTCATTCATGATGATGGCGGATTTGAAGGCGCGGAACGACGTCGTCTGATTTTAGCGCCGGATTACTATGAACTCAATCCAGATGATTTTGAGATTGAGATCCGTCGAATCGAGTACCCAACAAAATTCGTGGACTTGACGCATCGACAAGTGACAGGAACATTGCTGAACGCTGGACTGAAACGTCAAAAGTTCGGAGATGTCGTTCTTGACGATGAGATTGTACAATTTGCGACGACGCGTGAAGCGGTCGGGTTCATTGAAATGAATCTTGAACGTGTCGGAAAAGCGAGAGTTCGCATTTCTTCCGTGCCAAAAGACGAGGTTCTTGTCGTCCCTGCGACCGAATGGATCGAAGGGTTCGGCATCGTCTCTTCCTTACGATTTGATACGGTCGCAAGCGAGGTGCTTAAAAACTCTCGGCAAAAAGCGCAGGCGCTCGTCAAACATGGCGACTGTAAAGTGAATCATAAAGTCATTGAAGACGCGAGCTTCATCCTTGAACCGGATGATCTACTATCCGTCCGTGGATATGGTCGCATCAAATTGATGGAGATTCTCGGATCGACCAAACGTGAAAAAATTAAAATCCAGTATGGCACCATACGTTGAAATTAGGAGGAAAGTCGAATGGCGTTGACACCGATTGATATTCATAATAAAGAATTCTCTTCCCGTTTTCGTGGGTACGACATCGATGAGGTCAATGAATTTTTAGATCAAATCATTAAAGAGTTTGAACTATTGATTCGTGAGAATCGACGGTATGAAGAACTTGTCAACGATATGCAAGCCCGCATTGACTACTTCTCCTCGATGGAAGATACGTTGAACAAATCGATTATCGTCGCGCAGGAAGCGGCGGAAGAAGTGAAGAACAATGCTCAAAAAGAAGCGAGTCTCATCTTGAAACAAGCGGAACGTGAAGCGTTCGCTCGTGAAGAGGAAGCGGCGCGCAAAGAGCAACTTGCTGAACGAGAAGTCGTTCAAATGCTCAAGAAAGTAGAGTTGTATCGGACACGCTTCCGCGTCCTCGTCGATGCGCAAATGGAACTTCTCAACAGTACGGAATGGGAAACGATTGTCGGGGAACCGCCTGTGCAGACGGTTCTTGACGATAGAACAGAACTTGCGTATAATGACGACGAAGTCACACGTAATGAAGAACAACACGGATAAATGATCAACACGTTGAGTAGGACGCGTCGATCGAGTCATACCTACGAAGCGACTTAGGGACGGTGAGAGCCTAGGAGAAAGACTTGAATCGGTATCCCCTATGAGTCGTCACGCTGAACTGAAGTAAGCGTGACCGCCTGACCTCGTTATCGGTTACCGAGAGCGGTCTCATGATGATGAGACTAGTAGGGTGGTACCGCGAGTCAACCAACTCGTCCCTATCAGGGATGGGTTGGTTTTTTTTGTTTTCTAAAAAATGTTGATGGAGGAGTTTCGATGAACTACAAAGACACGCTATTAATGCCAAACACAGAATTCGCGATGCGTGGGAATTTACCAAAGCGCGAGCCAGCGATGCAAACAGAATGGGAAGATATGGACCTTTACAACAAGGTACAAGAAAAAAATGCTGGGAAACCACAATATATCTTACATGATGGACCTCCATATGCGAACGGTGACATCCACATGGGACACGCGATGAACAAAGTATTGAAAGACATCATCGTTCGTTTCAAAGGGATGAACGGCTATCAGTCTCCAATGATTCCAGGATGGGACACGCACGGTCTTCCAATCGAGAACGCCCTTCAAAAAGCAGGCGTCAATCGTAAGGAAATGACAGTCGCGGAATTCCGTGAAAAGTGTGCAGAGTATGCGATGGAGCAAGTGAACTCGCAACGCGAACAATTCAAACGTCTCGGTCTTCTCGCAGACTTTGAGAACCCATACATCACGCTCCTTCCTGAATACGAAGCGGCACAGATTCGTTTGTTCGGGTCGATGGCTGAGAAGGGTTATATCAACAAAGGGAAAAAACCGGTTTACTGGTCACCATCTTCCGAGTCGGCACTCGCGGAAGCAGAGATTGAATATTACGATAAAAAATCACCGGCTATCTACGTGGCGTTCCGTGTCGTGGACGGTAAAGATACGTTGACGTCAGACGATCACTTCGTCATCTGGACGACGACGCCTTGGACAATCCCGGCGAACCTTGGAATCGCGGTAAGTGATGAGTTGACTTACACGCGTATCGAACATGAAGGAAAAGGCTATATCGTCGCGGAAACGCTCGTTGAAGAAGTGACGGCAGCGCTCGGATGGACGGATTACACAGTGAGTGGGTCTTGGAACGGACGTGACTTCGAGTACATGACGGCCCAACATCCATTGTATGACCGGACGTCACTCGTCATCCTTGGCGACCACGTCACTGCGGATGCGACTGGACTTGTACACACAGCACCTGGACACGGGGAAGATGACTATCGCGTCGGACAGGCTTACGGATTAGACGTCCTTTGCCCGGTGGATGACCGTGGCTATATGACAGACGAAGCCCCTGGTTTCGAAGGTCTCTTCTACGAAGATGCGAACAAACAAATTGGTATGAAGCTTGAAGAGAACGGCTACTTGCTCAACTTGAAGTTCATCAAACACTCGTACCCGCATGACTGGCGTACGAAGAAGCCGGTCATCTTCCGTGCGACACCACAATGGTTCGCGTCCATCAAAGATTTCCGTGAAGACATGCTCCGTGAGATCGAGGAAGTGAACTGGGTCCCTGAATGGGGAATGACACGTCTCTACAACATGGTCCGTGACCGTGGAGATTGGGTCATCAGCCGTCAGCGTGCCTGGGGAGTTCCAATCCCAATCTTCTATGCGGAAGATGGAACGGAAATCATCACGAACGAGACAATCGACCATATCGCCAACTTATTCCGTGAGCACGGTTCAAACGTTTGGTATGAGCGTGAAGCGAAAGACCTTCTCCCTGCAGGGTTCACTCACCCGAACAGTCCGAACGGTGAATTCCGTAAAGAGCTCGACATCATGGACGTCTGGTTCGATTCAGGTTCTTCACACGCTGGTGTATTAGAAGAACGCGAAAACCTTCGTCGTCCGGCTGACCTTTACCTTGAAGGATCGGACCAATATCGTGGTTGGTTCAACTCGTCACTCTCGACGGCCGTTGCGACGACTGGGAAAGCACCGTACCGGAATGTCTTGAGTCACGGATTCGTCCTCGATGGGGACGGACGCAAAATGTCGAAATCGCTCGGTAACACGATTGCACCGAACGATCTTGTGAAGCAGTATGGCGCAGAGATCGTACGCCTTTGGGTCGCATCCGTCGATTACCAGTCGGACGTACGTGCGTCACACGATAACTTCAAACAGGTGTCAGAAGTTTACCGGAAGATGCGTAACACGATTCGCTTCTTACTCGGGAACTTGAACGGGTTCGAGCCATCGATGCGTGTCGCATTCGACGATATGCCGGAAGCGGACCGCTTCATGGCGACGAAGCTCAAACAATTGCAGACAAAAGTTGTCAAAGCATATGATGAGTTTGACTTTATGGCCGTGTATCACCTCGTTCATAACTTCTGTGTCAACGAGTTGTCATCGTTCTACCTCGACTTCACAAAAGATATCCTATATATCGAACGTGAAGACGATCTCCGTCGTCGTGCCGTTCAGACGGTCATGTACGATGCCGTCGTCCTCTTGACGAAACTATTGGCTCCAATCCTTCCACACACTGCCGATGAGGCATGGAAAGAAGTGCCTGGAAAGTCAGAAGCAAGCATCTTCTTGACGGATTTAGAAGAAGTGAGCGCGCTCACAGGAGACGAAACGGCATTACTCGAGAAGTGGTCGAAGTTCCTCGTCTTCCGCGACGACGTCCTCAAAGCGATTGAAATCGCACGTGGAGAAAAGTTGATCGGGAAACCGCTCGAAGCGAAGTTGATTCTCGCACCAAAAGCAGAGACTGCCGACTTGTTGAACACGATCGACAATGTCAGCCAACTGCTTCAAGTATCGCAAGTGGAGTGGGCTGAGACGGCAGACGTCGATTATGCGACGACGAAAATCACAGTCATGAAAGCGGATGGAGCCGCTTGTGCACGTTGTTGGACATACTCGACAGAGCTTGGACAAAACGAAGAGCATCCAGAGCTTTGCCCACGCTGTGCATCAGTAATCGGTTAAGACGAACCGGAGTGGCGTCCCCACTCCGGTTTCTTAACGGCTTGAAAGGAGACGCATATGAAACGATATTATGGATTGGCGCTCATCTTGATTTTGATCGATCAACTCACAAAATGGGTAGTCGTTCAAACGATGACAATTGGTCAATCGATTGAAGTCATCCCGAACTTGTTATACTGGACGTCCTACCGCAATAAAGGAGCGGCTTGGGGGATGTTAGAAGGACAGATGGCGTTCTTCTTTATCATCACCATACTCGTCGTTGCCGGACTCGTTTACTTCTTGCACAAAGAGGTGAACGGCTATCAACTCCTCGGATATAGTGTCGGATTACTGTTGGCCGGTGCCATCGGTAACTTTATTGATCGCTTGTTCCGTGGCGAAGTCGTCGACTTTGTCGATACGTATCCGTTCGGATACAACTTCCCGATTTTTAACGTGGCTGATATGGCACTCACGTTTGGTGTCATCTTGATGGTCATCGGGATTTTATTTGAAGAAAAATTAAACAAAGAAAGGGGACAATCGTAATGGAATCGTATACTTTTGTCGCCGATGAAAAGGCAAGGATTGATAAGTGGGTCAGTGACCGTGGTGAATGGTCACGCTCTCAAGTACAGGAATGGATCAAGACGGGAGCCCTCCTCGTCAACGGTAGTGCCGTGAAAGCGAACTACAAGCTTCAAGTGGGGGATGAAGTGGAAGTGAACGTGCCGGAAGCGGTCGAACTCGAAGTGTTGCCTGAAGACATCCCGCTCGAGATCGTCTTTGAAGACGAGGACGTCATCGTCGTCAACAAGGCACGCGGGATGGTCGTTCACCCTGCAGCCGGACACACGTCAGGGACGCTCGTCAATGCGCTACTTTATCATTGTGATGACCTCTCGGGTATCAACGGTGTCAAACGTCCAGGAATCGTCCATCGGATTGATAAGGACACGACGGGTCTTCTAATGGTCGCCAAAAATGACTTGGCCCATGAATCGCTGGCGAGCCAGTTGAAGGACAAGACCATCAAACGCGAGTATATCGCGCTCGTCCATGGCGAACTCGTCCACGAACTTGGAACGATTGAAGCACCGATTGGTCGCGATACGAATGATCGTCAGCGAATGACCGTGACGGACCGGAACGCAAAAGAAGCCGTGACGCACTTCCGTTTACTCGAACGTTATAAAGACTTCACGCTCGTGGAGTGTAAATTAGAGACTGGACGCACGCATCAGATTCGCGTTCATATGCGTTATATCGGTCATCCGCTCGCCGGTGACCCGAAATATGGTCCACGCCGCACGATTGATTTGGCCGGTCAAGCGCTCCATGCGGCAACACTCGGATTCCACCATCCACGTACGAAAGAATGGATGGAGTTTGAGGCACCATTACCAGAAGACTTTAATGCGGAACTCGCAAAATTAGATAAAATCGAGAAAACTCGTTGACTTCTGTCACGTTCCGATTTATAGTCTAGGAAGCATAACACCTTTAAACCCAGTCCAGAGAGGCTGTGAAAGGATTGTGACCGCGGTCACATGTACGTCAATTCAACCCCGGCATTCGTATGCCGTTTTTGATGAAGACTCCCTTTCCAGCCGGATGAGGGAGTCTTCTTTTTTAGTGAAGCTTGGAAGGAGGAATCACGTGAAACAATCAGTCATTTTAGATGAGTCAGCAATCCGTCGTGCTTTGACCCGAATCGCACACGAAATCATCGAGCGAAACAAAGGAATCGATGACGTCGTCCTCGTCGGAATCAAGACGAGAGGTGAGACGCTCGCTGACCGACTCGCTCGCCGAATCGAGGAGATTGAAGGCAAGCCGGTCGCACTCGGCAATCTCGACATCACCTTGTATCGCGACGATCTATCGAAGAAGTCGTTAGACCCTGAAGTCAAAGCGACGGAACTACCCCATGATATCAATGGAAAGACCGTCGTCCTCGTCGATGATGTCCTTTACACAGGTCGTACAGTTCGTGCCGCAATGGACGCGCTTGTCGACCATGGTCGTCCGGATTACATCCAACTTGCTGTCTTGATTGACCGAGGCCATCGGGAACTCCCGATTCGACCAGATTTTATCGGAAAGAACGTTCCGACGTCCAAGTCCGAGCAAGTCGTTGTGAGACTCAGTGAAGTCGACACGGCGGATGAAGTCACGATCCATCAGCAATAAACTCATACCTTTAAGGTGGTCCAGAGAGGCCAGGAAGGAGAATTCAATATGAAACAACCTGTTCTACACATCCACGAGCGTCCAGCTCACTTTCCACAATGGCTATTATTCAGCCTTCAACACGTCTTCGCCATGTTCGGAGCGACGATTTTAGTCCCGATTTTGACAGGATTAAATACATCGGTCGCCCTCGTCGCTTCCGGTGTGGCCACGCTCTCATTCTTAGCGATTACCCGCTTCAAAGTCCCAACATACTTAGGTTCAAGTTTTGCCTACATCGCCCCGATCATAGCGGTCAGCCAGCAATGGGGTGTCGAAGCCGCACTCTTCGGCGGAATCGTCGCCGGGTCTGTGTACGGTGTCGTCTCCTTGATTATCTATAAGACAGGCGTCAACTGGTTGCTCCGACTGCTCCCACCGGTCGTCGTCGGACCGGTCATCATGGTCATCGGACTCTCGCTCGCACCGGTCGCCATCGACATGTCGATGAATCAAGATGGTGCCTATAACGGGACGTTCATGACGATTGCCCTGCTTACACTTGGAATCACGATGCTTGCCATGACGAAACTGAAAGGTGTTTGGGGAGCGGTCCCAATCCTCTTTGGAATCGTGGGAGGATACGCAGTCGCAGCGGCATTCGGCATCATCGATTATTCGCCGATTCAACAAGCCAGCCTGTTCCAACTTCCTGACTTCACGATGGTGTTCGTCAACTACATGCCGATGTGGCAAGTCGGTGCCCTTCTCGC
This sequence comes from Exiguobacterium profundum, assembly GCF_001909285.1. Lineage (GTDB taxonomy): Bacteria > Bacillota > Bacilli > Exiguobacteriales > Exiguobacteriaceae > Exiguobacterium > Exiguobacterium profundum. The sequence continues at coordinate 2,199,819 of NZ_MRSV01000001.1, read as the reverse complement.
CATCGTTCCGGTCGCACTCGTCACGATGACGGAGCACATCGGAGATCAGATGGTCACGTCAAAAATTATCGGACGAGAAACGATGAAAGATCCAGGTCTCCATCGCACGCTACTTGGAGACGGAGTGGGAAAAGCCGTCGCCTCTGCACTCGGTGGACCACCATGTACGACTTACGGTGAGAACAACGGCGTCATGGCCATCACACGAGTCTACAGTGTCTACGTCATCGCTGGCGCAGCACTCATGGCCATCAGCTTCGGATTCCTCGGTCATATCGAAGCGTTCATCTCGACCATCCCGAACCCGGTCAAAGGTGGAATCTCGATCCTCTTGTTCGGTGTCATCGCCTCGAACGGATTACGGACGATGGTGGAGAGCAAAGTCGACTTGGCAGAAAAACGCAACTTGATCATCTCGTCGGTCATCCTCGTCATCGGACTCGGAGGTGCGATGGTTCAAATCGGGAGCTTCCCGGTACAAGGCATGGCACTCGCGACGGTCGTCGGCATTTTGTTGAACGCCATCTTACCGCATGAAGAAGACGACACAGCAGTCGAAGTCAGCACAACTGAAGAAACGAAACAAGCAAGTAACTTTTAATTCGATCCCGTGAGGTCGGCAAAGTGAAGGCTCGTTTATTTGGGTGTACCCTGCCCAGATAAAGGCGTCCCTTCACATCGGTGAAGAGACGCCTTTTCTCTTTGCCTCTAATAAAAGGAGGAGACGAACATGAATACGATGCAAACAAACGTGAAACCGGTCAAACACTTCGTCAGTTTGGACACACTTTCCCTTGAAGAGATCATGGGCATGATTGAAGAATCATTGCGCTACAAGCAAGGAGATCTTCCTCCACTGTTTGACGGGAAGACCGTAGCGAACCTGTTCTTTGAAAACTCGACACGTACGAAAAACTCGTTTCAAATGGCCGAACGCCACTTGAACATGCAGGAGATTCCGTTCGATGTGACGACGTCATCGGTCACGAAAGGCGAGACGCTATACGATACGTGTAAAACGCTCGAAGCCATCGGTGTGGATGCACTCGTCATTCGACATCCGGAAGCGGGCTATTATCACGAACTCATCGAAAAGTTGAATATCCCGGTGTTGAACGGAGGGGACGGGAGCGGGGAACATCCATCTCAATCGTTGCTCGACCTCGTTACCATCTTTGAAGAGTTCGGAACGTTCCAAGGATTGAACGTCGCCATCTGTGGTGACCTCGTCCATAGTCGGGTCGCTCGCTCAAACGCAAGCGTCTTGAAGCGCCTCGGAGCAAACGTGGTCGGTTGTAGTCCTGCCTCTTGGTGGGACGATTCGATGGGGCTAGAGCGAAAAGAACTCGATGACATCATAGGCGAATGTGACGTCATCATGTTGCTCCGTGTACAACACGAGCGCCATATCATGGGAGACGTCTTCTCGAAAGAAGAGTATCACACACAGTTCGGTTTGACGGTCGAACGCGTCGAGCGAATGAAGGCAGGCGCCATCATCATGCACCCGGCTCCGGTCAATCGGGATGTGGAGATTGCGGGAAGTCTGATCGAGCATGAACGGTCACGCATCTTCCCGCAAATGAAGAATGGGGTGTATGCCCGGATGAGCATCTTAAATCGAGCATTAGGAGGACAACAATGATACTTCAAAACGCGACATGGTATGACAAGGGAACGAAGCGTACGACATCCATTCAAGTGAAAGACGGAAAGATAAAATCACTCGACTATAAAGGGGAGACCGAGGGACAAGAAGTCCTCGATGCATCAGGCTATCTGCTCGCACCAGGACTCGTCGATGTCCACGTCCACTTGCGTGAACCAGGGGGCGAGGCGAAAGAGACGATTCAGACAGGAACGATGGCGGCAGCGGCAGGCGGATTTACGACCATCTGCTCGATGCCGAACACGAGACCGGTTCCTGACAATCGCGAAACAATGGACGTCCTCCTTCAAAAAATCGAACAAGATGCGGTCGTACGTGTATTACCTTACGCCGCCATCACGAAACGACAACTCGGGGAAGAACAGGTCGACATGGAATCGCTCGCAGATGCTTTCGCCTTCACGGATGATGGGGTCGGTGTCCAATCGGCGGCGATGATGCGACAAGCCATGCGTGAAGCGAAACGATTGAACAAAGCGGTCGTCGCCCACTGTGAGGACAATACGTTAAAGGCCGGGTCGGTCCACGAGGGCAAATTCAGTGAGGCGCATGGCATTCAAGGAATTCCGAGCCTTGCGGAAAGCATCCATATCGCTCGCGACGTTTTGATTGCTGAAGAGACAGGGTGTCATTATCATGTCTGTCACGTCTCATCCCGCCAATCGGTTCGTGTCATTCGGGATGCGAAACGAGCCGGCATCCACGTGACCGCTGAAGTGACGCCGCATCATCTCGTCTTGAGCGAGGACGATATCCCTGGACTCGATGCAAACTTCAAGATGAACCCACCGCTACGAAACGAGGATGATCGACAGGCCCTCCTTGAGGGATTGTTTGACGGGACGATCGATATGATCGCAACGGACCATGCCCCCCATACAGTAGAAGAAAAAGCACAAGGGATAGAGCGGGCTCCGTTTGGGATTACCGGTTTCGAGACGGCCCTTCCACTTCTGTACACGACGTTTGTAAAAACTGGCGTCATGGAGGAGCATCAGTTGCTCGACTGGATGACGAAACGTCCGAGCGACGTATTTGGTTTATCAAGAGGGGACCTGAAAGTTGGAGCGGATGCGGACCTGATTCTCATCGACACGAAAACGTCTCGGACGGTCGATCCTACGACATTTTACTCAAAAGGAAAGAATACACCGTTCGCAGGGAAAGAGCTTGTCGGATGGCCGGTCATGACGATGGTCGGTGGCGAAATTGTATATAAGGGGCGATTTGATGAAACGAACATTATGGCTTGAAGATGGAATGAAATTTATCGGTAAAGGATTTGGGGCACCGGCTGATACGATGGGGGAAGTCGTTTTCCAGACAGGAATGACAGGATACCAAGAAATCTTATCGGATCCATCATACTGCGACCAAATGATTGTATTGACGAACCCATTGATCGGGAACTATGGCATCAATCGTGAGGATTTTGAAACGACGATTCCGATGGCAAAAGCGTTGATTGTAAAAGAAGTATGCGATACGCCTTCGAACTTCCGTTCAACGGCGACACTCGATGCGACACTCACCCGCTTCGGCATTCCGGGGCTCTCGGATATCGATACACGGATGTTGACACGTCATTTACGAGCGAAAGGAGTCATGCGCGGTGTCCTCATCGATGGAGAGTTGACGTGGGACGAGGTACGGGTCCGCTTTGATGAAGAATCGCCGAACGATCAAGTCGCACGCGTATCGACGAAGCGGACATATGTGAGTACGGGAACCGGCCCTCGCATTGCTTTGATCGACTTCGGGGCAAAGCTTGGAATCATGCGCGAGTTGATGAAACGAGATTGTGAGGTCGTCGTCTTCCCGCACGATGTGACAGCAGAGGACGTATTACGGTATGAGCCGGACGGCATCATGTTGTCAAATGGACCAGGAGATCCTAAAGACGTTCCGACGGCACTGCCGCTCATCGAGCAACTGATGCCGACGACACCGATGTTCGGGATTTGTCTCGGTCACCAACTGATTGCTCTCGCAAACGGTGCGAACACATTCAAGCTTCCGTTCGGACATCGTGGCGCGAATCATCCGGTGCTCGAGCTTGAGACCGGTGCCGTGACCATCACCTCTCAAAACCATGGATATGCGGTTGAGGAAACGTCACTGCTCGATACACCGCTCATCGTCACACACCGTGCGGTCAATGACGGAACGATCGAAGGGGTAAGACATCTCCATCACCCGACCTTCTCGGTACAGTATCATCCGGAGGCAGCACCGGGACCGTTCGACGCCAACGACTTATTTGACCGATTCATGCAACTCGTACAAGAAAACAAACAGAAAGTGGGAATTTGACATGCCAAAACGACCAGATATTCAGAAAATCCTCGTAATCGGATCAGGACCGATTGTAATCGGACAAGCAGCGGAGTTTGATTATGCTGGTACACAGGCATGTCTTGCCTTGAAAGAAGAAGGCTACGAAGTCATCCTCGTCAACTCGAATCCGGCCACCATCATGACAGATCCGACGACGGCGGACCGTGTCTATATCGAACCGCTCGAACCAGAATTCGTCGAGCGAATCATCCGGCAGGAACGTCCGGATGCACTCCTTGCCACGCTTGGCGGGCAGACGGGTTTGAACTTGGCTTTTGAACTCGACAAACGGGGCGTCCTGCGGGATTGTGGCGTGGAACTTCTTGGAACAAAATTGTCTGCGATCGTTCAGGCGGAGGACCGGGAACAGTTCCGTAACTTGATGTTCGAACTCGGTCACGGCGTACCTGAAAGTGAGATTGTCCATACGCTCGAGTCTGCCTGGGGATTTGCGGAACGGATCGGATACCCGATCATCATCCGACCTGCGTACACGCTCGGGGGAACTGGTGGCGGGATTGCCCATGACCGGGAATCGTTCGAGCAAATCGTTGAATCTGGATTAAAGGCGAGTCCTGTTACGCAAGTCTTGTTGGAGAAATCGATTGCCGGGATGAAAGAAGTCGAGTTCGAGGTCATGCGTGACTCGAGTGACCAAGCCATCATTGTCTGTGCGATGGAAAACTTTGACCCGGTTGGAGTCCACACCGGTGACTCGATCGTATTCGCCCCTACGCAGACGCTATCAGATCGGGATTATCAGATGTTACGCAGCGTCTCGCTCGATATCATTCGGGCACTCGGTATTGAGGGTGGGTGTAACATCCAATTCGCACTCGACCCAGACAGTTTCACGTACTATGTCATCGAAGTGAATCCACGTGTTTCACGGAGCTCAGCGCTCGCATCAAAAGCGACAGGCTATCCGATTGCCAAGCTTGCTGCGAAAGTCGCTGTCGGTTACAAGTTGTCAGAACTAAAAAACCCGGTCACAGAGACGAGCTACGCCTCGTTCGAACCGGCGCTCGATTACGTCGTCGCTAAAATCCCACGCTTCGCCTTCGATAAGTTTGAGTCCGCGGATCGCCGCTTAGGCACACAAATGAAGGCAACGGGTGAGGTCATGGCCATCGGTCGGAATTTAGAAGAGGCTCTGCTAAAAGCGGTTCGCTCGCTTGAACTGGGTATGGAAGAACTCCACCTTCCACAACTTCAAGCATTAGACACAGAACATCTCGAGAATGGACTCATTCATCCGACAGACGAGCGTTTGTTCATCGTCTATGAGGCCCTTCGTCGCGGATACACGGTAGAAACGCTAAAAAAAAAAACAAAAATCGATCGATTCTACTTACAGAAATTGAACCGGATCTGGCAGGCAGAGCAACAACTGATCAAGGAGCCGTTGACGTCAGAACGTCTACTGGATGTGAAACGTCTAGGGTTCAGTGATGTGGCAATCGCCCGTATGCTGTCGATGGATACAGAAGCGGTTCGCACGAAACGGAAAGAATGGAGCATTCGTCCCGTCTATAAGATGGTCGATACGTGTGCGGCCGAGTTTGCTTCTGAGACACCATACTTTTATGGGACATATGAAGTGGAGAACGAAGCGGTGAAGACAGACCGGGAGTCCATCCTCGTCCTTGGATCAGGTCCGATTCGAATCGGACAAGGTGTCGAGTTCGACTATGCGACCGTTCACTCAATCGAAACGATTCGAGATGCAGGATATGAAGCCATCATCATCAACAACAACCCGGAAACGGTCTCGACAGACTTCTCCATCTCCGATCGATTGTACTTCGAACCTTTGACGACAGAAGACGTATTAGAGGTCATCGAGAACGAAAACCCGTTAGGTGTCATCGTCCAATTCGGTGGACAGACTGCCATTAACTTGGCGGCATCGTTAGAAGCGAACGGCGTGAAAATTCTTGGGACGACGCTGGAAGATATCGACCGTGCCGAAGACCGAAAGGCGTTCGAAGCCACATTGTCAGCGGAACGATTAGCTCAACCACCAGGAAAGACTGCGACAAACGTGGAAGAGGCCGTCACATGTGCGAATGAGCTCGGCTATCCGGTACTCGTTCGACCATCGTACGTCCTCGGTGGACGGGCGATGGAAATCGTGTATGAACAGTCAGAGCTCGAGCGGTACATGCGACATGCGGTCATCGCCTCGAAAGATCGACCGGTTCTCATCGATCGCTACTTGACAGGAATTGAGATTGAAGTCGATGCCATCTGTGACGGGACGGACGTCTACATCCCAGGGATCATGGAGCATATCGAACGTGCCGGCGTACACTCAGGCGATTCCATTGCCGTCTATCCGCCTCAACGACTCAGTGAAAAACAGAAACAAAAAGTCGTCGATTATACAATCAAGTTAGCGAAAGCGTTCCGCATCAAAGGCCTTCTCAACATCCAGTTTGTCTATGCGGATGACCTGTATGTGATCGAGGTAAACCCACGTGCGAGTCGGACGGTCCCATTCATCTCGAAAGTGACGGGGTTACCGGTCGCACGGATTGCAACACAAACGATTCTTGGGACGAGTTTGAAAGAACTAGGTCTTGGGACAGGCATTCATCCTGAGTCGGACAGTATTTCGGTCAAAGTACCGGTCTTCTCGTTCGCGAAATTGAAAGAGGTAGACCCATCGCTCGGTCCCGAGATGAAGTCGACAGGAGAGGTCATGGCGACAGAAAGGACGCTCGAAAAAGCGCTCTATAAAGGGCTCGTTGCAGCAGGGATGAACATCGCCTTGAAAGGGAACGTGCTCATGACGATTGCCGACCATGACAAAGACGAGGCCATCGCCTTGGCGAAACGATTTGACCGCCTCGGTTTCCGCCTCATGGCAACGAGTGGGACGGCTGATAGTCTTGAAGTGGAACAGATGCGTGTTCGTCGAGTCGGGAAAATTCAAGAAGACGGTGAGACGATGCTCAGTGTGATCGAGCGTGGAGACGTCGACTTGATCATCAATACGACGAGCCGCGACGCACTCGTCACGAAAGACGGGTTCTTGATTCGAAGAACGGCCGCCGAACAGGGCACGCTTTGCCTGACCTCGCTCGATACGGTCGAAGCCTTGTTACAAGTCATTGAAAGCCTGTCGTTCCAGACGGTCAGCATCCCGGCATTCACAACGTTCGGGGTGATGGTATGAGACATGACGTGACGATTGTGAGCAACCGGCAAATCGCCAAAGCGACGATGGAAATGAAAGTACGTTGCCCTGGGGTGGAGGTCGCCCCTGGGACGTTCTTTCACATCAAGACGTCCGGTCTGTTACGTCGGCCGTTATCGGTGGCGAACGTCGAGGGGGACGAAATCACCTTCTTATACAAAGTGATTGGGGAAGGGACAACTGAGCTGGCAGGGAAACGAGTGGGGGACACGCTAGACGTCCTTGGTCCGCTCGGGAACGGTTTTCTACTGGCGCAACATGGAAAGCGAGTCGTCCTGGTCGGAGGTGGGATTGGGGTCCCACCGCTTTACTACGTCAGACGTCGACTACATGAGATGGGGATTGAAACGATTGCAATTCTCGGGTTTGATTCAAAAGAAAGCGTCTTTTATGAAGAAGCCTTTCGTGAACTTGGTGAGACGATCATCACGACAGTAGACGGTACTCACGGGGAGCTTGGCTTCGTCACTGGCCCCCTCGCACGCATCCAAGCCGATGTGTTGTTCAGTTGTGGTCCGGAAGCGATGTTAAAAGCAGTCGCCGCTTCACCAATTCCTGAACGATATCTCTCGATCGAGAATCGGATGGGTTGTGGCATAGGTGCTTGTTTTGCCTGTGTCTGTCAAGCGCCGGACGGCTATGTGAAAGTCTGTAGTGACGGTCCGGTATTCAATGTGGAAGAGGTGCTGTTATGAGATTGAATGTCGAGTTACCAGGTCTTCGTTTAAAAAATCCAATCATTCCGGCTTCCGGATGTTTCGGATTTGGGGAGGAATTCGCGAAGTTGTACGACCTCTCGATTTTGGGAGGCATCATGATCAAGGCAGCGACGGAGGAGTCGAGATTCGGTAATCCGACCCCACGTGTTGCCGAAACGGCACAGGGTATGCTCAACGCGATCGGTCTTCAAAATCCGGGAGTCGATGCGATCATCGAAGAAAAGTTACCATTTCTCTCGACGTTCGACACGGAAATCATCGCCAACGTTGCCGGTTCGACGCCAGATGAATACGTGGAAGTCGCCCGTCGAATCAGTGCCGACCCGACGATTAAAGCCATTGAATTGAACATCTCGTGTCCGAACGTGAAATGTGGAGGCATGCAGTTTGGGACGGACCCGGTGATGGCCGCAGAACTTACACGACTCGTCAAAGCGGCTTCAAGTAAGCCGGTCTATGTCAAACTGTCTCCGAACGTCACGTCAATCACCGACATGGCGCGAGCCGTCGAAGCAGCCGGGGCGGACGGCTTGACGATGATCAACACACTCGTAGGGATGCGAATCAATATCGAGACAGGTCGACCGATTTTAGCGAACCGAATCGGTGGGTTATCCGGTCCAGCCATCAAACCGGTAGCGGTCCGGATGGTGTATGAAGTCGCACAAGCGGTCGACATTCCTATCATCGCCATGGGCGGGGTTCGGACGGTCGACGATGTGCTCGAGTTTATTTACGCGGGGGCTTCTGCCGTTGCCGTCGGGACGGCGAACTTTGAAAATCCATACGTCTGTCAGGAAATCATTGAAGCGTTACCGGCACGACTTGATTCACTCGGAATCGAACATATTTTGGATGTGAGGGGGAAGGCCTATGCGCAACTTGTATCTCGCCCTTGACGTTGAAACGCGGGACGAAGCGTTTCATTTGTTAAAACGATTTTCAAACCGACCGGCTGTCAAAGTCGGGATGGAACTCTTTTATCGGGAAGGCGCACGCTTTGTCGAAGAATTGGTCGACGAGGGTTATCCGGTCTTTCTAGATGTGAAAGTACACGATATCCCGGAGACGGCACGCCGTACGATGCGACAAATCGGAAAGCTCGGGGTGGCTGTGACGAATGTCCACACATTAGGCGGCGAAAAGATGATGCGTTATGCGTTAGACGGGTTACGTCAGGCAAACGATACGACTCGATTGATCGGGGTCACACAGTTGACGTCGACAGATGAACGAATGATGCAGACAGAGCTCGGGATTGCTGGACGACTCGATCTAGCCGTTCTCAGACAAGCGACACTTGCGAAGCAGGCAGGACTTGACGGAGTAGTCGCATCCGTTCAAGAAGCGAAAACGATTCATCAAAAACTAGGGAACACGTTCATGACGGTCACACCTGGCATCCGACTCGGTGCAACCGAGGATGATCAAGTCCGTATCGCGACGCCACAGGAAGCGAGATTGGCGGGCGTTCACTCAATTGTCGTCGGCCGACCGATTACACGTGCGACTGATCCGATGGCCATGTACGACCAATTTATGAAGGAATGGGGACAAATGAATGAAACAAATCGCTGAGGCACTTTTACAGATTGAAGCCGTCACACTATCACCGACTGAGCCGTATACATGGTCGAGCGGATTGAAGAGTCCGATCTACTGCGACAATCGACTCACACTCAGTTATCCGAAAGTGCGTCAAGTCATCGTCGATGGATTGGTGAAGTCAGTGAATCCGACCGATGTCGATGTGATCGCAGGGACGGCCACGGCAGGTATCCCTCACGGGGCATTGCTCGCTGACCGACTCGGGCTTCCATTCATTTATGTCCGTTCGAATGCAAAAGGGCATGGGAAAGGCAATCAAATTGAAGGAAGACTCGAGGCAGGCGCTCGAGTACTCGTCATCGAGGATTTATTGTCGACCGGGATGTCGAGTATCGATGCGGCGAAGGCGATTCGTCAGGCGGGTGGTGACGTCATTGGGATTCAAGCCATCTTCTCGTACGGATTACCGGTTCTTCAGAAGAATCTAAGCGATGCAGATCTGACGGCAACATCGTTGACAACGTTCTCAGAATTGATTGAAGTGGCAGAGAGTACGGGCGTTCTAAACCGTTCGGAGCTCGATTCGCTTCGCGACTGGCAAGAAGATCCTCGTGCCTGGAGCGACCTCGTCACCTCTTAAGAATCCACCTTCGGGCGGATTCTTTTTCGATTCGGCATATGTCATACTTCATGGTAAAATAACGGAAGTGATTCGAAAAGGAGAGGCATATGGCGTATTCAAGAAGCAAAGAGAAGACATGGAACGCACGATTTCGTGCAATTCCAAAACATCGTAAAGTCGCCTTCGGTCTCGTCTTGATAATCATCCCAGCGCTCTTTTTAGTGAATTTATTTGTGTTCAGCCATTTATTAGCGCTAGGAGACCAGTATGAAGACCGATATCAAATGAAGAAATTGCGACTCGAAACAGACCATGGGAATGTGGAATTCGTTCGTAGTCCAAATGAAAAGGTACAGATTGAAGTGATGCAGACTAATTCGAAAGAACGCCGCATCAAAGTCAAGTCAGTCGGGGATACCATCTACGTCGTCGAGCGATATGGATGGTTCAGCTATTTCGGAAGTCGAGCGAGCGATGAACCGTCGCGCTACAAAATTAAAGTCGCTTTGCCGAGCTCGATGACATCGGTTCATCTGGGAGCGGAGCAGGTGACAGGACAAGGATTGAATGCGAAGACGATTGTTATGGATGTGAATGCCGTCAATTTGAAACAGATTGATAGTGATCGTCTACGGATTGAATCGAAAAGCGATACGACTATCGAATCGGCACGACTTGTGAACGGTGACATTCGCTCTTATCGTCATGCGACCGTCAGCGATGTTGTCGTCAATCAAGCGATGACCATCCAAACGGAAGCTGGGACGCTTAGTTACGCGCCGAAACATGCGACAGGACAAGTGAACGTGACGACGACCGGAAAAGTCTCGAGTAGCGACCGTTACGAAGAAGTCGAACCGGGTGTGTATCAATTGTCGACATCGAATCGACCGGTGGTGGAACTGATTTCTGAGACAGGAAAGGTCGAACTCAAATGAATGGACAACGATACATCCCGAAAATCGGGTTACGTACGTTAAAAACTGGAATTGCCGTCGCCATCACCGTTGCCATCTCGTGGTATATCTTCGGGATTTATTCAGGGATGGGAGCCATCGCAGCAGTTGTGGCGATGCAACCGACCGTCAAGCGATCGTCTAAAATCGTATTCAGTCGCATATTCGGAACGGTCGTCGGTCTTATGTGCGGGCTCTTCATCGTCTATTTGTTCGGTGTCAATCCGCTCTCGATTGGATTAGCCGTCATCGTTTCGCTCACGCTTAACACGACGTTCGATAAAACCCACATGTCGACGTATGCGGCATTTGCCATCGTCATGATGCTCGAAAGTCCTACATCGGACTTCTTCCATTATGCGTGGACCCGTTCTCTATTAACGGCGGTTGGTGTATTTGTTTCACTCGGTGTCAATTACGCGTTCATGCCTCCTCGTTATGAGGACCGGTTATTGAACGAGGTACGTAAGACTTCTTCTTACTTGTTCCATCACTGGCGAGAACTCGTCGGTTCCCCGGCAGAGCTGCTAGAAACGCGAGCCCGCATCCTTGGCCATCAGGAGCTTCATATGATGCTCCAAGAGGACATGAAAGTGACGAACGTCAAATTGAAATATATGACGATCAAACAATACCGTTTGTTGATTCACCTTGAAGACAAGCTGGTCTTGTTGCTAGAGAGCCTCGCCGAGCATCGAGAAGCTTTCCTGTTGATGAGCGAGGAAGAGCGTCAGGCATTTGAGTCAGAATTTTTATATTTACTAGCGCATCATCACGACATTCTCTATACATGTGACAAGCCCTATTCGCTCTTCAAACTTCCACATGAAGATTTATCCGTTTCAGAAATTTTACACGGGCATTTGCTCGACTATCATGAACAGCTCGAGGCGTTTAAGCATGATCCGAAAATCTGAACTCTATACGTAGAAGACCCGCCATGATCATGACGGGTCTTCATGTTTACGATTGTTTCAATGACTTCATCAATTGCTCATTCGGAGTCACGTAGACGGTCTGTTGATCTGTATAGATGACAAATCCCGGTTTCGCACCGCTCGGTTTTTTCACGAAACGGGCGCGTGTGTAATCGACAGGTACGCCACTTGATGCACGTGCCTTCGAGAAGTAGGCGGCGACTGATGCGGCTTCTAGTAATGTCGTCTCGTCTGGTTCCGTCGAGCGGATAATCACGTGAGACCCAGGAATATCTTTGACATGAAGCCAAATCTCATCACGTCGTGCGAACTTGAACGTCAGATGGTCGTTTTGCGTATTGTTCTTCCCGACAAAGAATTCTGTTCCGGTCGAGGACGTGTACGCTTCAAGCGAAATTTTCGGATTCACTTTTTTCTTTTGACGTTTTTGACGGATGTAGCCTTCTTCTGCAAGTTCCTCGCGAATCTCAAGAAGGTCTGACGGGGAAGCGACGTCGAGTTGGGCGATGAGCGTCTCTAAATATTCGATTTCTGCATCGTTCAACTCCATCTGTTTCTTCACTTCGACTTTGGCTACTTTTAGTTTGTTGTATTTCTTATAGTATTGCTGCGCATTCTCATTCGGTGTTTTGAGTGGGTCGAGCGGAATGGAGAGGATTGCACCGTTCTCGTCATAATAATCGACGACTTCGGCGACGCGCATCCCTTTTTCGAGTTGGAATAGATACGTCGTCAACAGCTCGCCGTATTTTTGTAACTCATCCGCCCGCTCCGTCGCCTTCATGTCGTCTAAGAGACGACGCCGTTTTAATTGATTCTTTTCGAGTTCTGATTTAAGGAGACGTTCGACATCGTGCGCTTGTTGTCTCACACGGTCACGGTTCGCTTTTTCATAGTAGAAACGGTCGAGCACTTCTTTACTCGATTCATACGTTTCCTCGGTTTCGATGTCCCCGGCTGTCAATGCAATCGGAGCGAATCGTTCTTTACCATTCGCAAGTTGTTGGAAAACGTAGGGACCATCGAGTTGACGAAGGACGTTCTCAAATGCTTGCTGTAAGGAATCTCGATTCGGCGTTTTTGCGAGATGAACCACTTCCTGTGCGATTTGCGGACTGACACCGGCGAACGTGGAGACTATCTGTTTATCGAGCTTGCCGGCATTCCAATCGATTCGTTTCAATCCTTCTGTCATCTCGGTCAATGGATCGAACTTATGTTGTTCCGGAGGAAGGAGATAGTCACTACCCGGCATGATGGTCCGATACGTGTTTTGAGAAGGAGGTAGATGCTTGATTGCATCTAATATTTTGCCTTCTTCCGTCGTCAAGACGACGTTCGAGTGGCGCCCCATCAATTCGATGTATACTTTCTTCGATTCTTCATCGCCGAGCTCGTTACGAGAGCGGACCGATATGACGATGACACGGTCCCTTCCGATTTGTTCGACCGCCGTGATGAATCCACCTTCCACATGTTTGCGGAGCATCATGCAAAACATCGGCGGTTCTTGTGGGTTTTTAATCGGTGTATCCGTCAACTGAAGACGGGCATACATCGCGTTTGCTGATATCAAGAGTTGCGCGTTCTTACGATTCGAGCGAATTTGAAGCATCAAATCGAGCGAATACGGTTGATGTACCTTGTTGATTCGCCCTCCGACGAGCGATTGTAATTCTTGTACGACACGATATGTCATTAATCCATCATAAGCCAATGATCTCATCACCTTTGTTCATTTTCTGTCTCTACGTTATCAGAAAAACAGAAAATATGGTACGATGGAGTAGGAAATCCGAACTTCTTCTTGCCGGGACAATTGATTGACTGCTATTATAATTAAATGTGATGTTAGAAGATGGAGGGCTTGCAGTGAATTTTAAAGAACGAGGATTATTAATCGTTTTGTCTGGACCGAGCGGTGTCGGAAAAGGGACCGTTTGCCGTGCTCTTCGCGAGGAAGAGGACAACAACCTTCAATATTCGGTGTCGGCGACGACCCGAAAACCACGTGAAGGGGAAGTTGAAGGAGTGCATTACTTCTTCAAATCGAGAGAAGAGTTCGAACGGATGATCGAACAAAAAGAACTGCTTGAACATGCCGAATTTGTCGGTAACTATTACGGGACGCCTGTAGAGTGGGTGCGTGAAACGCTCGAAAGCGGCCAAGATGTCATTCTTGAAATTGAGGTGCAAGGGGCGTTCCAAGTGAAGGAACTTCTCCCAGAAGCCGTCTTTTTATTCTTGGCACCACCAAGTCTTCAAGAACTTCGCAATCGTCTCATCGGACGAGGCACGGAGTCAGAAGAAGTCATTAAGCAACGCCTGCTCGTCGCGCGTGAAGAAATCGAGTTGATGGACGCCTACGATTATGTCGTCACGAACGACGAGGTCGACAAAGCCATCGATCGAATTAAAGCGATCGTGACAGCCGAGCATTGTAAACGTGAACGTGTTGAAACACTCTATAAAAAAGCCATGATGGAGGTCATTTAATGTTATACCCTTCGATTGATGCCTTACAACGTACTATCCCGTCAAAATACACGATCGTTACGGTCGCTGCAAAACGGGCGCGTCAGATTCAAGATGGAAAAGCACCGAAAGTCGCCGAGCCAAAATCATATAAGCCGGTCGGTCAAGCGTTAGAAGAACTATTTTCGGGTGATACGACAATCATCGTGAACGAAAAAAACAACGGATGAAGTGTGACCCAAGTCGTTTGCGACTTGGGTCTCATTGTCTATAAGGGGGAGTTTGGGAATGGTGAAGGATCGTACTATTTTATTATGTGTGAGTGGTGGCATCGCCGCCTACAAGGCGTGTGCGCTCACATCGAAATTGGTTCAAGCCGGAGCGAATGTTCGCGTCGCGATGACGAAATCGGCGGAACAATTCGTAGGTCAGACGACCTTCCAGGCGCTCAGTCGCAACCCGGTCTATACGGACGTTTTCGAAGAGCATGACCCGACAAAGATTGCTCATATCGATGTCGTCGACTCGAGCGATTTGATTGTCGTGGCTCCGGCGACGGCAAATACGATCGCAAAATTGGCGAACGGGATTGCGGATGACTTCATTACGACGTCCGTTTTGGCTGCGAAATGCCCGGTCATCATCTCACCGGCGATGAATGTGAACATGCTCGAACATCCTGCCACTCAGCGGAACATCGAGACGTTAAAATCATACGGCTATCAGTTGATTGAACCCGGTGTCGGCAACTTGGCTTGCGGATGGATTGGCGGGGGACGTCTGCCTGAACCGGAAGACTTAGTTCGCATCATCGAAAGCCAATTCGTTCCGAAACTATATCTTGGAAAAGATGTCTTGATCACGGCTGGCCCGACTGTCGAACGCATCGACCCCGTCCGTTACTTATCCAATGATTCGTCAGGGAAAATGGGCGTCGCACTCGCTGAGGTGGCTCGGGACATGGGTGCCCGTGTCACGCTCGTCCACGGGCCGCTCCAAGTTCCTGTCCCGGAAGGCGTGACAGCGGTTCCCGTCAAGTCAAGTGAGGAGATGCTGCGCGAAGTGACAAGCCGTTTTGAGGATTCAGACCTCGTCGTGAAATCAGCGGCAGTTGCGGATTATCGTCCAAAAACGATTCATTCGAAAAAAAATAAAAAAGTCCACGGTCCACTTACGATTGAACTTGAAGAAACGACAGACATTTTAAAATCACTCGGTGAAAAGAAGACCCATCAAGTGTTGGTCGGATTTGCTGCTGAGACGGAACGACTCGAGGAGCACGCGGCAGCTAAAATGAAGCGAAAAAACGTCGATTACCTTGTGGCGAACGATGTGTCTGGCAGTGACGTCGGATTCGGGGCGGACGACAATGAAGTCGTCTTGTTCCAAGCTGACGGGACGTCACTTAGACTTCCGAAACAATCGAAGAAAGCGTTGGCGTTCGAGTTGCTCACACATTTTAAGGAAGCGGTCCAATGATTGCACATGTACATGTCGATGCACCGGTGATCACGATTGACCGTCCGTTTGATTATGAAGTACCTGAACAATTTGAAGCATTGATTGAACCGGGCATGCGCGTCTCCGTCCCATTCGGCTCACGACGTCTCCTCGGAATCGTTGTTGGTACGTCAGATGGGACGAGGGAAGGATTGAAACCGTTAGAAGCGCTGTTAGATGAGGAATCTTCACTCACTGACGAACTGCTCGCTTTATCCATCCATGTGAAAGAGACGACACTTTGCTTTCGTTCATCCGCCTTGCTTGCGATGCTTCCGGCCGCGCTCAAGGTCAGTTATGACAAAGAAATCAAAGAAGGACAAGTCCCTGATGGGGTCCGTCTCGGAACGCATTTATCGGAGTATCCGAAAGAAGTTCAGTCAGTCATTCTAGGACTCGCTAAAAAAGGGGAGCTGACCTTAGCACCCGTCTTAAAAGAAAAGAAGACCGTTAAGACAGACGTCGTCGTCGAACTCCTCGATGCGACAGTCGTCTCGAAACGTGCGAAAAAACAACTAGAAGCGGTCCGCCAACTTGAGGAGACCCCACGCATGTATTGGTCGGCACTTCGCCAAATTGGGCTGACTCGCCCACAACTGCAGAAACTTGCGGAACTCGGAGCGGTTCGATTGACCGAGGTCGAGTTGAATCGTGACCCGTACGCGACAATCGAGCAAGTCGAGGAATCGGTTCAATTGAACGACAGTCAAGCCAACGCGGTTCGGGCCATTCATGAGGCTGACGCGGGTGAGACGTTACTCGTCCACGGTGTGACGGGAAGCGGGAAGACCGAAGTCTATTTAGAATCAATCGGACAAGTCATCGATGAAGGGAAACAAGCCATCTTACTCGTTCCCGAAATCAGTTTGACTCCGATGATGGTCAAACGCTTCAAACGTCGTTTCGGCGATCGGGTCGCCGTGTTGCATAGCGCTCTGTCTAAAGGTGAGAAGTACGACGAGTGGCGTAAGATTAAACGAAATGAAGTCGACGTCGTCGTTGGTGCCCGTTCTGCAATCTTTGCCCCGCTCGACCGACTCGGTCTCATCATCTTAGATGAAGAGCACGAGACGACGTACAAGCAAGAGGAAAATCCTCGTTATCATGCGCGCGATGTTGCCATCTGGCGGTCCCGCTATCATGGGTGTCCCGTCGTGTTGGGCAGTGCGACCCCTTCACTTGAATCGTAAACTCGGGCACAAAAAGGCGTCTATCACTATTTGCATTTGAAAGAACGGTATGGTGGAGAGATGCCACCGGTCCACATTATCGATATGCGACGTGAATTGGCGAAAGGCAATACGACGATGTTCTCGGAAGAATTGTTCCAAGGGATTCTCGACCGGATCGAGAAAAAAGAGCAGTGCGTCATTTTATTGAACCGTCGTGGATTCACGACGTTCGTCATGTGCCGGGACTGCGGGGAAGGCATGACATGTCCGCATTGTGCCGTCAATTTGACATATCATCAATATGGAGATCGGTTGAAGTGTCACTACTGCGGTTATGAGGTCAGTATGCCGTCGACGTGTCCATCCTGCAATAGTAAGAAAATCAAACAGTTCGGGTCGGGCACACAAAAAATCGAGACGGAACTGTTGAACAGGATTCCAGAAGCGCGCATCATCCGAATGGACCAGGATACGACGTCTCGAAAAGGTTCACATGAGCAGTTGTTGCGTCGTTTCGAAGAAGGGGAGGCCGACATCTTACTTGGCACGCAGATGATTGCCAAGGGGCTCGATTTCCCAAACGTCACACTCGTCGGGGTACTCGCGGCGGATGCGACACTCGGGATGCCTGATTTTCGGGCGACCGAACGCACCTTCCAACTCGTCACCCAAGTGGCAGGAAGAGCCGGGCGCGGAAAACTTCCGGGTGAGGCGTTCGTTCAAACGTATAACCCGGACCATTATGTGATCGAGACTGCGAGTGAACATGATTATGAGACATTTTTTTTCAAAGAGATGGGACTCAGACAAGTCGGGAACCATCCGCCTTACTGGTTTTTGACGCTCGTCACGTTTTCGGCGGAAAATCCCCTTGTCGCCAAGGCAGAGGCAGAATTGTTCGCATCAGACTTTTTACAAGCGCACGTGGAGAACAGCCGCCTGAATGGACCGATGCCCGCGCCGTTATCGAAGTTGAAGAACGCCTATCGTTATCAAGTATTCATTAAAACAAAACAACCCGAAGCACTCTATGTGGAGCTGGCACGATTACAGCAAGCGAGAGCCAAAGCAATCAGCAAGAAAGAATATCAAATGAGTATCGATGTGAACCCATACGTATTCATGTGAGGTGGAGAGACATGTATAAAGTAGTAGAAGTACCTAATGACATTTTGCGCGTAACGTGCGAACCGGTGAAAAAGTTTGATAAAAAATTGCGTCAGACTGTCGACCGATTGTTTGATACGATGTATGAGTATGACGGAGTTGGTGTCGCGGCACCGCAAGTCAATTTGAACCAGCGGCTCGCGGTCGTCCATACCGATGATGAGACGGGACCGCTCGTCTTGATCAACCCGGAAATCATTGAAACATCCGGTCGAGAAGTTGGACTAGAGGGATGTTTGAGCATCCCAGGCGAATTCGGATTCGTGGAACGACACGAGTCGATCGTCGTCAAGAATCAAGATTTGAAAGGGCGGACACATACGATTCAAGCGAGCGGCTTTTTCGCTCGTGCGATTCAACATGAGATGGATCATTTGGATGGCGTCTTGTTCACAGACAAGCTCGCCGTCCCGAACCCTGGAAAAGACAAACGCATCGTCTTCATGGGGACGCCGACGTTCGCCGTATCGGTACTTGAGCGACTGCTTGAAGAAGGATACAATGTCGTAGGTGTCGTATCGCAACCGGATAAACCGGTCGGGCGAAAACGTGAACTTAAGCCGACTCCAGTAAAAGAGTGTGCGCTTCGTCACGGTATTCCCGTGTTGCAGCCTGAAAAAGTGCGCACAGACTATGCAGAAATTTTAGAGCTGAAGCCTGATTTGATTGTGACGGCGGCGTACGGACAAATCGTGCCGACCGCCTTACTAGAAGCCCCGCCTCACGGAGCCATCAACGTACATGCCTCCCTCCTTCCGAAATATCGCGGAGGTGCCCCGATCCATCAAGCCATTCTTGATGGGGAGTCGGAGACAGGTGTGACGATCATGTACATGGTCGACAAGTTAGATGCAGGGGACATGATTGCCAATACCATCGTACCTATTGAAGAGACGGATACAGTCGGGTCTTTATTTGATAAACTGGCTGTAGCAGGAAGCGATCTTCTCATCCGTACGCTTCCGGCCTTCTTGGAAGGGTGGATTGAGGCGGTGCCTCAAGACGAGCGAGACGTGACGTTTGCTCCGAACATCAGCCGTGAGCGTGAACAGATTGATTGGACGAAGCATGGCGAGTCCATCTACAACCATATTCGAGGAATGAATCCATTCCCGACGGCCTATTCAACGCTTGAAGGCGAACGAGTGAAATTGAAAATGGGAGAAAAAACGACAGGAACGGGACAGTCGGGAGAAGTCATTCGTCTGGAAGAAGACGGATTTGTCGTGGCGACAGGGAACGACGTAGCAATCAAAGTGACCGATTTGCAACCCGCAGGTAAGAAACGGATGGATGGTGCAACCTTCATGCGTGGCGCCGGACAAAAGCTACGGATTGGCGACCGATTAGGAGGAACTCATGAACGTACGTGAAGCAGCGCTTGATACGCTGATGAAAATTGAACAAGGCGGCGCGTATTCGACGATTGCCGTCAATGATACATTGAAACAAAAAAAAGTTGCCCCAAAAGATGTCGGTCTCTATACCGAACTCGTATATGGGACGCTCAGTCGCAAAGGGACGCTCGATTATATTTTGAAAGACCGCATCCGTTCGCCGAAGAAGCTAGACAAGTTTGTCCTCCCGCTTCTTCGGATGAGCGTTTATCAACTCTTCTATCTTGATAAAGTACCCGACCGGGCCGTCCTACACGAGGCGGTAGAAATCAAGAAAAAACGAGGTCATCACCTCGGAACGAGCAAATTCGTAAACGGGGTGTTACGAAATGTGCTTCGGGAAGGGTTTCCGGACTTTAGTGGCTTGACCGATGCAGAACGAATCGCCATCGAGCACAGTCATCCGGAATGGCTCGTATCAGATTGGATTGAGTTATATGGTGTGGAAACGGCAGAAGCGATTTGCCGATTAAACAATGAACCTGCTCCTGTTACGATTCGGGTCAACCGAAAGCGTATTTCAGTGGATGAGATGATGAACCGGTTGGCTGACGCTGGCGTCATGACGTCACGTTCTGAACTATCTGCTGATGGACTTGTCGTAGAGTCTGGCAATGTTCATGCGACCCCGTTTATCGAGGAAGGTCTTCTATCGATTCAAGATGAGAGCTCCATGATTGTCGCGGATGCACTCAACGTGTCGAAAGACGATGTCATCCTAGACGCATGTGCCGCGCCAGGCGGCAAGGCGATGCATACGGCAGAGCGAATGCAAGGTGGATCGCTCACCGCGCTTGACCTTCATCCACATAAAGCAAAATTGATTGATCAACAAGCCAAACGTCTACACATCAATGGAGTGACCGCACTTGCCCTTGATGCTCGTTTAGCAGGTGAACGGTTTGAAGAAGAAAGTTTTGACCGGATTCTTTTAGATGTCCCTTGTTCGGGCCTTGGCGTCATTCGTCGAAAGCCGGATATTAAATGGACGAAGGACAAAGCTCAACTCGAAAACTTACCAAAGATACAAAGACAAATCATTGATGCCGTATTGCCACTGCTCAAACCAGGTGGTACGCTAGTTTACTCGACATGTACAATCGACCCGTCTGAAAATGAGACGCAGGCTGACTATATTCTGTTGAAAGGGTTGATGTGGGACGAAACGCTCAAAGGTCGTCTCCCACAATCTGTTCGTCCGATGATGGAATCGGACCGTGCTGAACTAAAATTATTACCGACGACATTCGGGACCGACGGCTTCTATATCGCCGCATTTAAGAAAGAGGTATAAAACATGAATCCAAAAGCAGTAGAAAAGAATCCACTCGTAGGCGCAAAACCGTCACTCTATTCGTTGACGTTTCCAGAACTTGAGGCATGGGTGATCGAGGCAGGAGAAAAGGCATTCCGTGCGAAACAATTATATGATTGGATGTATGTCAAACGGGTCACGACTTTTGATGATATGACCAACGTTCCGAAAGCGCTTCGCGACAAATTAGAGGCATCGTTCCAATTGACGACGTTAAAAGAATTGGTCAAGCAGGAATCCCAAGACGGCACAATCAAGTTCTTGTTTGAACTTCAGGACGGGTACTCAATTGAAACGGTACTCATGCGTCACGAATACGGAAACTCGATTTGTGTCACGACACAAGTCGGTTGCCGGATCGGATGTACGTTCTGTGCCTCGACACTCGGCGGCTTGAAACGAAACTTAGAAGCCGGGGAAATCACAGCTCAAGTGCTCGACGTACAACGTGCATTAGACGCGACAGGAGAGCGCGTCGACTCTATCGTCGTCATGGGAATCGGCGAACCGTTCGATAACTACGATGAGTTAATGCGTTTCTTACGTACTGTCAACCATGACAATGGACTCAACATCGGAGCACGACACATCACGGTATCGACGAGTGGGATTGTTCCGAAGATTTACAAGTTTGCCGATGAAGGTATGCGAATCAACTTCGCCATTTCACTTCACGCACCGACGACGGAATTGCGTACCAAGCTCATGCCGATCAACCGTGCCTTTGACTTGGACAAGTTGATGGATGCGGTCCGTTATTACACAGAGAAGAGCGGACGTCGCATCACGTTTGAATATGGACTCTTTGGTGGTGTCAACGATACGGAAGAATATGCCCATCTCTTGGCAGACCTGTTAAAAGGAATCAAATGTCACGTCAACTTGATTCCCGTCAACCATGTACTCGAACGTGACTATGTACGGACACCGCGAGCTCAAATATTTGCCTTCGAAAAAGTGCTCAAAGACCGCAATGTGAATGTGACAATCCGTCGCGAGCAAGGGTCGGACATCGATGCCGCTTGTGGACAGCTTCGAGCGAAGGAGCGCGAACAAGAAACGAGGTAATCAGAAAGATGGAATTAGCATTTCGAACAGATCGTGGACAAGTACGCACACAAAATGAAGATGCAGTTTTAATCTTAGGTGATGCCATAACCGGGATTGCCCTGGTTGCAGACGGAATGGGTGGGCATGCAGCGGGAGAGGTTGCGAGTCAAATCGTGATTGAAGAATTTAGACGGGCGTTCCCGTCTCTCCCGACAACCCCTGTCGAAATCGAACGATGGTTCCGCCACCACATCGATTTGGCGAACGATCAAGTGTTGCAATTTGCGAAGCAGTCCAATCTTGTCATGATGGGAACGACTGTGGCAGCTGTTTGTTGGAATGAAGAGACGGTGGTCATCGTCCATATCGGAGATAGTCGCGTCTATGCGCTCCAGGCGAATGAGTTAAGACGTCTTACGGAGGACCATTCTTACGTCAATGTGCTCAAACAACTCGGTGAATTGACGGAAGAAGAGATGCGGGTTCATCCGAAACGAAATGTCATCACCCGGGCAATCGGTTCAAGCGAACAAGTCGAACCTGACGTGCAAGTGCTCGCTGACCCTGAGTTTGATGTGATTTTAATTTGTACGGATGGATTGACGACACACATGACCGATGTGGCGATTCAACACGTATTACAACAAACGGCATCCGCCGAACAAAAAGCGGAGCAACTCATTGCAGAAGCCAATCAATTGGGAGGGAGCGACAATATCACGGTCGCCCTCGTTCAATTCACAGATAGAAAGAGAGGATGAATCCGATGCGAAGCGGAGAACGAATCAACGATCGTTATCGGATCGAACAACAAATCGGCAGCGGAGGCATGGCAAATGTCTACCGGGCTCATGACGAGATCTTAAACCGAACCGTCGCCATCAAGGTGTTGCGATCTGAATTCTCACATAACGAACAATTTATACGTCGGTTCGAGCGAGAAGCCCATGCGGCTACGAGTCTGAACCATCCAAACATCGTGGCGATCTATGACGTCGGCGATGAAGAAGATTTGTACTATATCGTCATGGAACACGTCGATGGGGTGACGTTAAAACAATACTTGCAAGAGGAATACATATCTGTCGATGAAGCGCTACGCATCATGGGACAGATTTGTGATGCGATTGACCATGCCCATGCGAATCGAATCATTCACCGTGATATCAAGCCGCAGAACATGATGATTGATCAGCACGGTAACGTGAAGGTGACTGATTTTGGGATTGCCGTGGCGATGTCGAATGCGACGTTGACGCATACGATGTCTGTGCTGGGCTCGGTCCATTATTTCTCACCTGAGCAAGCACGCGGTAAATTTGCTGATGAAAAGTCAGATATTTATTCGCTCGGTGCCGTACTGTACGAATTGTTGACAGGTCGTGTCCCGTTCATTGGCGAGACACCGGTCGCCGTTGCGCTTCAACATTTGCAAGATGACCCGATTCGACCGATGGACTTGAATCCGAATATTCCACAGGCACTCGAAAACTGCGTCATGCAAGCATTGTCGAAGTCACCAGGTGCCCGTCATGTTTCGGTCGCAGCCTTTAAGAAAGACTGCATGACGGCATTAAGCCGTGAACGCGCCAATGAGCCGAGACGTGTTCCGGCCAGTCAGGATGAGTTCGATCAAACGCTCGTCATGGCTCCGGTCATGCCTGAAGAAAAACCAGAGACACCGGTTCAGACCCCGGTCACAGCGTCTAGCGAGCAAGAACCTGAAGCGGTGACTCCGGTCAAAAAGAAGAAACGCAAATGGTGGATTTGGATTTTACTCGTGTTGCTCCTGATTGGGGGGAGCATTGCGGCATACGTGGTCGCCGATGAAATGTCACGAGCCGTCGTTCCGGATGTCGTTGGAATGAGTATCGGAGATGCCACGTCTGAACTTGAGAATGCCGATTTCGTCGTCGAAGTGACGGAGCGGGCGAGCGATGACGTCGAAGAAGGCGAGGTCATTTCGCAAAACCCACAAGAAGGGCGTAAACCAAAACGAGGCACGACGGTGACCATCGTCGTTTCGGCCGGGAAAGAAACCGTCGAAATGCCAAATGTGGAAGGATTGTCCCAAACAGCAGCTGAACGCATGTTAAAAGATTTGGCGTTCAGTGACCTTGAAATCAAAACAGAAGCTTCGGAAACAGTCGCTAGCGGAGATGTGATTTCGCAATCGCTCGACCCAGGCGAGGAGGTCGTTCCTTCAGAAGTGACGGTGACGCTCGTCGTGTCGACAGGAAGCAACAAAGTCGAACTGTCGAATCTCGCGGGATATACGTTTGACGAGGCATCGACTTATGCCGATCAAAACAAGTTAAAAATCGTGAGACGGGATGAGTTTTCGACAAGTGTTCCTAAAGGTCAAATCATCCGTCAACTTCCAACGGCGGGTACGGCAGTCGATCCGGGAACGGAACTTACGGTCATCGTATCGGAAGGGGTTGAACCGACGGACGTCTCCATCGAACGTGAAGTGAGCGTCGAAGTCGAGCAACCGGAAAAAGACAAGAAACCGAAAGCCGTGGAGGTCGTGATTCGTACGGTCGATGCGCGTGGTGAAATTGAAGTGTTACGGGATAAAATCACAGAGACGACAACATACTCGTATACGCTCGTCATTGCTCCGGACGAAGTCGGGACCGCAACGATTGAAGTCGATGGTGAGATCGTCCGAACGGATTCAGTCACATATGCACAGGCCAAAGAGGCACAATAAAGAGGTGACGGTGTCGTCACCTCTTTTTTAAGGGAGGTAGTCATATTGAAAGGAACGATTATTCGTTTACAAGGCGGGTTTTATGATGTGATGACCGAGTCGAATCAAGAGATTCGGTGTCGGGCGAGAGGGAATTTTCGGAAACGAAACATCTCACCTGTCGTCGGCGATGACGTTGTCATTCAAGATCAAGAAGATGGGACAGGCTATATTTTAGAGGTGGAGGAACGTCAAAACCATCTCGTCCGCCCACCAATCGCCAACATCGATCAGGCATTTCTACTTTTTTCTGTGAAAGAACCGGCGTTTTCTTATCATTTGCTTGACCGATTCCTCGTATTGATCGAATCCAAACAGATTCATCCAATCATCGTGTTAACGAAGATGGACCTACTCAGTGAAGAAGAGACCGGACCGATTCAAGAAGCGGTCGCCCGCTATCGTGCCATCGGATATGACGTGATTGAAACGTCGACGGAGCTTTCGGATGGGGTCGATCAAGTACGGGGACTCTTCAAAGAGAAGACGAGCGTGTTTGCCGGTCAAACAGGTGTCGGGAAGAGTTCGCTTTTAAACGCAGTCGCGCCTGAACTCGAATTGGCCACAGGGAAAATTTCCAAATCACTCGGTCGTGGGAAACATACGACGCGTCACGTCACGCTCATTCAATTGGCCGACGGGCTTGTGGCGGATACGCCAGGATTTTCTAGTCTCGAGTTTCCTCAAGAACTCGAGGCGGATGAACTAAGATGGTGCTTCCCAGAATTTGTGGAACGTCACGACGATTGCAAGTTCCGGGGATGCGTCCATATCAATGAACCGGGCTGTGCCATTAAACAAGCCTTAGAAGATGGCAAAATTGCTTCAACTCGTTATGAGAATTATGTTACCTTTATGGAGGAGTTAAACGATCGTAAACGGAGGTATTGACAGATGATTAAAATCGCACCATCAATTTTAGCAGCCGACTTTGCCAATTTGGAGGCTGAAGTGAAAGCCGTTCAAGATGCGGGGGCGGATTATATCCATTTTGACGTGATGGATGGGCAGTTCGTGCCGAACATCTCGATTGGACTACCAGTCCTCGCAAAATTGCGCAAAAAATCAGACATGGTTCTCGATGTGCATTTGATGATTGATCAACCGGAACGCTATGTCGAAGATTTCGTCAAGGCGGGGGCAGACATTGTGACTGTTCACGTGGAAGCAACGAACCATTTACATCGAGTCTTGCAGCAAATCAAAGCGGCAGGGGCGAAATGTGGGGTCGTCTTGAACCCGCACACACCGCTCTCTACGATTGAACATATCCTTCAAGATGTCGATATGGTATTGCTCATGACCGTCAATCCAGGGTTTGGTGGACAAGCGTTCATTGAATCCGTCGTACCGAAAATCTCGGCGCTCAGTCAGCTTCGCAAAGACCGTCAGCTCGATTTTGAAATTGAGATTGATGGTGGTGTCAACGAAGAGACGGCGAAACGTTGCATTGATGCAGGGGCAGATGTCCTAGTTGCCGGTTCGGCCATTTACAATCAACCGGATTATAAAGCAGCCATCGATAGCATTCGTGGCGCATCTCGTGTATAATCGACGGTAGAACAACAAGATAGAGTCGCAAGGGGTGTCACATGATGTGGCTGAGAGGCATACGCTAACCCTTTGAACCTGTTCCGTTCACACGGACGTAGGGATGTGGCGAAAATGCACGTTGCGAATCCAAGCAGCATGGCGTTTACGTCATGCTGCTTTTTGTCGTTCACACAATAAAGGAGGAAGAAAGATGAAATCACGTTTTAAATTACAAGCACTCATCGAAATTTCATTGTTCGCAGCGCTTGGGCTAGTTTTTGATTTACTCATCCCATATCGTTTGCCACAAGGGGGATCAATCAGTCTGGCGATGCTCCCGATCTTTGTGATGGCGTTTCGTCACGGATTGAAAGGGGGACTTGCGACTGGTGCGCTCGTCGGGACGCTTCAACTCTTGTTCGGAGCCTATATCTTTACGCCAGTTCAGTTCTTGCTCGATTATACGGTTGCGTACGGACTTGTCGGCGTGGCCGGTGTCTTTGCCGGACGTGTGAAACAGACCGCTGGTCAAGGCGCGACGAAGACGCTCGCTACCTATTTGGTGCTCGGCGCATTGATCGGGTCGGCGTTGCGTTATGCGGCTCACGTCATCTCAGGGATTGTCTTTTTCGCTGAGTATGCGGAGGGTCCGGTCGTGGCTTATTCACTTGGCTATAACGCAACTTATATGGTTCCGTCGTTTGTCATCTCAGCCATCGTATTAGTCTTACTCTTCACGACAGCTCCGCGATTCACGCGTGTCGCGACACGGGACATTCGTCAATGAACATCTTGATCGTCGCGGCGAGTCCGGAACCTATTCCGGACTTACCGCGTGATGCCGATTTTGTCATCGGTGTCGATGGCGGATATCAGAGATTATTAGATGAAGGGATTGATGTCGACGTCGTGGTCGGGGACTTTGATTCGTTTGTCGGAACACCTCCTGAGGAAGCGCTACGTTATCCATCTGAAAAGGATGTGACCGACCTCGAGATTGCGCTTCAGTTGGCAATCGATCAAGGGGCGACCCAGATGGACGTGTACGGGGCACTCGGTGGTCGAGTTGATATGACGTTCGCGAACGTCGGTCTACTCGAATCGTATCCGGGGATGGTTCTTCATGGGACGGGTCAAACGATTTTTTTCGCTCGGCCAGGAAGTTATGAGATTAAAAAACTAGATGAACATTACTTGTCTTTCATGCCTTGGAAAACCGCTACGATTTCAATTGATGGGGTCAAATATCCACTCGAGCGTCATCCGGTCCATAGCGCGCAAGCGTTGACCATTTCAAATGAATGGAGCGAAGAGCTTGCCTTGTTGACGGTTCATGAAGGAATGGCCCTCGTTATGCTCGTCAAAAAATAAACAAAAAAAAATCCCATCGGCGAATGCCGCTGGGATTTATTCGTTCGTGTATAAGTATTATACGCGTTCAACGAGACCTGATTTAAGTGCGCGAGCTGAAACCCAAACGCGTTTCGGTTTACCGTCAACGAGAATACGAACTTTTTGTACGTTTACACCCCAAGTACGTTTTGTCTTGTTGAGTGCGTGCGAACGGTTGTTACCTGATTTAGGTGATTTACCTGTTACGTAGCATTTACGTGCCATGCGTTTCCCCTCCTTTTTTATGTGGGTTCGTCCTAATAGACACTCGTTTATATTAGCACGGCTTTTTTCCCGATGCAACTAGAAAATCATACAATGACAAGAAAAAAACTTGACATTACTCTCAAGGATTTGAATAATGAATGAGGTTATCGCGTTAATTGACCGAGATTCTGGAGCAGGTTCTTTTAATAACTAGGTACTTATTGTAGAATGTACATTAGGAATCATTCCGAATAAAGGAGGCTACTCCATATGGCAATTGAAATGAAGACAACATATGGCAATATTGACATCACAAGTGACGTCATCGCGACACTCGCAGGTGGTGCGGCGATGGAATGCTTCGGTGTGGTCGGCATGGCTTCACAGGCACAATTGAAAGACGGCATTGCTGAATTGTTAAAACGTGAAAATTACGCGCGTGGTGTCGTCGTACGTCAAGAGGATGAGGACGTACATATCGACATGCACATCATTGTAAGCTACGGGACGAAAGTATCTGAAGTCGCATACAACGTGCAAAGCCGAGTGAAATATACGCTCGGAGAAACTTTAGGATTAAACGTTTCGTCGGTAAATATATTCGTTCAAGGCGTTCGTCTGACGAATGACTGACGAAAACGGAGGAGGATTTGGTGTGGGTTTAAATCGTTTAGATGGCGTGGCGCTCTCAAACATGATCGCAAACGGAGCGGCCAACTTGAGCCAAAACGCAGATTATGTAGATTCGCTTAACGTCTTCCCGGTTCCAGACGGAGACACGGGAACGAACATGAACTTGACGATGACGTCAGGTGCGAAAGAAGTAGCAGCCATGAACTCATCTGATATCGCAGAGGTATCATCAAAGTTCGCTCGTGGACTCCTGATGGGAGCACGTGGAAACTCAGGCGTTATTTTAAGCCAATTGTTCCGCGGCTTCGGGAAAGCCGTTGAAGGTAAGACGGAACTCACGACAGTTGATTTTGCAGAAGCGCTCAAACGCGGTGTCGACACGGCATACAAGGCGGTTATGAAACCGGTTGAAGGAACGATTTTAACGGTTGCTCGTGAAGCGGCTGATGAAGCGCTCCTTGCGTCTGAGTCGACAAGTGATTTCACAGAGTTCATGAAACGTGTCATCGTCGAAGCAAAAGCTTCGTTAGACCGTACACCGGACTTGTTACCGGTGTTAAAAGAAGTCGGGGTCGTCGACTCAGGTGGTCAAGGACTTCTCGTCATTTACGAAGGATTCCTTGCGAGTCTTGAAGGAAAAGAACTCGAAAAACCACATACTCCGGTGATGGATGCATTGATTGAAGCAGAACACCATGCGCATGCGGCGCAAGGATTCATGTCAACAGAAGATATCGAATTCGGTTACTGTACGGAAATCATGGTCCGTTTCCAAGAGGACAAGTTGAAAGATGCACCGTTCAACGAAGATGCATTCCGAAACGAGTTGTCTGAACTCGGGGACTCTCTTCTTGTCGTCGCGGACGAGGAGCTCTTGAAAGTCCACGTTCACGTCGAGACGCCAGGTGAGGTCATCACGAAAGGTCAGCGCTTCGGTGAACTTGTCGCAGTCAAAATTGAGAACATGCGTCAACAACACTCGACGATTCTTGAAGAAGAACACGGTGCCAACCAACACGGTGTTCAACAAGCGGAGAAGCCGAAAGCACCATTTGCCATCGTAACGGTCGCAATGGGTGAAGGCGTCAGCGAACTGTTCCGTTCACTCGGGGCGGCCCACGTCATCGAAGGTGGTCAGACGATGAACCCGTCGACGGAAGATATCGTCAAGGCGATTGAATCGGCACATGCGGAACACGTCTTCATCTTCCCGAACAACTCCAACATCATCATGGCGGCTGAACAAGCGGCGTCTGTCGCACCGTGCGGCGTGTCGGTCATTCCGACGAAGACCGTCCCACAAGGTCTTGCGGCAGCCATCGCATTCAATCCTGAAGCGGATGTCGAGATGAATGAACAAGCGATGAAAGCGGCAGCGGCGACAGTGAAGTCCGGTCAAGTAACGTACGCTGTTCGTGATACGAGCATCGATGGAATAGAAATCAAAAAAGATGAGCACATGGCGATTGCTGAGAAGAAAATCGTTTCTTCGTCTCCATCGAGCTTAGAAGCGGCTAAACGATTAGTCGATGCGCTCATCGACGCAGACGACGAAATCGTCACGATCTTAACAGGAGAAGGCTCTTCTGCATCGGACGTAGAAGCGTTGACGTCATATATCGAATCGGTGAACGACGAGATTGAAATTGAAGTTCACGACGGTAAACAACCGCTTTACTCTTATATTTTTAGTGTGGAATAAGCTGTTTCGAATCCCTACCTTCTGTATAATGAAGGTAGGGATTTTTGAAAGGGGGAAAAATTGATGAAATATCGTAGTGTGTTTGACATTATTGGCCCGGTCATGGTCGGACCGTCGAGTTCGCATACAGCAGGTGCTGCCCGCATCGGCTTGATGGCTGGTAAGTTGTTCGGGAGAACGCCGCGTACCGCGCACATCACATTTTATGGGTCGTTTGCTGACACGTATCGGGGACACGGTACGGATGTGGCCATCGTCGGTGGAATCATGGGATTCGATACATTCGATCTGAGAATCCCACAAGCGTTAGAAATCGCCCGTGAAAAAGGGATCGAGGTCATTTTTGAGACGAGTGATCTGTTGACGGATCACCCGAATACGGCCCGGGTCTTACTCGAAGATGAATTGGGCACATTTGAGATTGTCGGGATCTCAATCGGCGGGGGAACGATTGAAATTACCGAACTGAACGGATTCCCGTTGAAACTGACAGGTGGGGGGCCTGCACTCGTCGTCTTGCACCATGATCGATTCGGAGCCATCGCGGCTGTGACCGGTGTGTTGGCGAATCACCAATTAAACATTGGTCATATGGAAGTGAGCCGCCATGAAAAAGGGATGCAGGCGTTGATGGCGATTGAGATTGATGAGACCATTCCTGCGGAAGTGTTAGCAGAGCTGGAACGGTTACCGCAAATCGAACGGATAGCTATTTTTGGGGAATGAGGAGAATGTGTGATGTTTAAATCAGTAGAGGAATTAGTGACGATTGCAACAGAACGGAATATCCCGATTTCTGAAGTGATGATTGAGCAAGAGATGCACGTCAGACGCGCCAGTCGCGAGGACATCATCGGGATGATGGACCGAAATCTTGAGGTGATGGAAGAAGCGGTCGAACGTGCACTCCAAGGTGTCACGTCGGTTACGGGATTGACGGGTAATGATGCCGTACTCATGCAAGAGTATATTCGTTCGGGCAAGTCGCTCGCTGGGGATCTCATTTTAGATGCGGTGTCGAAAGCGATCGGGACGAACGAAGTGAACGCGGCGATGGGACGAATCTGTGCGACACCGACAGCGGGGAGCGCGGGCGTCGTACCGGGAACATTGTTTGCGGTAAAAGATCGCCTTGAAATGGACCGCGACGCGATGATCCGTTACTTGTTCACGTCAGGTGCGTTCGGATTCGTTGTGGCGAACAACGCCTCGATTTCAGGGGCGGCTGGTGGATGTCAGGCCGAGGTCGGGTCGGCGACGGGCATGGCAGCCGCGGCCATCGTTGAAGCAGCTGGCGGGACACCGGACCAGTCGGCTACGGCATTTGCGATAGCCCTAAAAAATATGCTCGGTCTCGTCTGTGATCCTGTGGCGGGGCTGGTGGAAGTTCCATGCGTCAAGCGAAACGCCATGGGCGGTGCCAACGCTATTGTCGCAGCAGATATGGCGCTCGCGGGGATTACCTCACGTATTCCTTGTGACGAGGTCATCTCGGCGATGCATGAAGTGGGCCAAATGATGCCGACGGCCTTAAAAGAAACCGCTAAAGGTGGACTTGCCAATACACCGACGGCTCGTCGCCTCGAACGAAATATATTTGGAGCGAAAGAAGATGCAAAACAATGATCAACTGACGACGCTGAAAGGGGTCGGGCCAGAGATGGCCAAAAAGTTAGAAGTGATGGGACTTGTTCGAATCGAGGACGTGCTTGAGCACGTCCCGTTTCGTTATGAGAATTATAATAGTGGGACGGTGACGACGGCTGTGCACGGCGACCTCGTCAAATGGAGCGGGACAGTCCAAGGCGAACCGCTCGTTCGTTACTATAGTAAAGGGAAAAATCGTCTCCAGTTCCGGTTGTTACTCGAAGACCGATACGCCGTCCAAGTGACGATGTTCAACCGTGCCTTCTATAAAGAAAAATTGGTGATTGGGGAGACGGTGACGGTCAAAGGGAAATGGGACATGAACCGGATGACGATCAGCGCGACCGACCTTGAATTTGGTGCCCCGTCAGGCGGACTGCAACCGATTTATTCATTGCGTGCCGGACTGACACAAAAGAATTTCAGTCGAATCGTTAAACTCGCTTTTGAGCAGGTGAACGATCTGCCCGAACAGGTCCCGCATACTATTCGCGACCGATATCGATTAGTTGACCGGATGACGATGCTTCGTGGGATGCATTTCCCGGATACGGTTGAGACCTATAAACTGGCGAGACGAAGCTATGTCTATGAAGAGTGTCTCATGTATCAGTTAAAATTACAGGCGTTTCGTAAAATGGAGCGGTCAGGAAACGGTCGGGCCCTTCACCTCGATAAGCATCAATTGAATGAATTCGTCAAACGGCTCGCATTCCCGTTAACAGGAGCCCAGACACGGGTCATCCGTGAAATCGTATCTGACCTTGAAAAACCAGAACGGATGAACCGATTGTTACAAGGGGATGTCGGGAGCGGGAAGACCGTCGTTGCCGCGATTGCCTTGTATGCGACTGTAACGGCAGGGTATCAAGGGGCCTTGATGGTGCCAACAGAAATCCTTGCCGAACAACATGCGACATCGTTACAGGAATTATTTGAACCGTTTGGCATCACGATTGCCCTCCTGACGAGCTCAGTGAAAGGGAAGGCGCGCGAAGCGCTTCTGACGGCAATTCGATCGGGTAACGTCGACATCATCGTCGGGACGCACGCGCTCATCCAAGGACCGGTCGAATTTTCGAATCTACATTTGGCGATCACGGACGAACAGCACCGGTTTGGTGTCGAACAGCGGAAGAAGCTACGAGACAAGGCCGAATTCGCCGACGTATTATATATGACCGCGACGCCGATTCCGAGGACGCTTGCCATCAGTGCGTTCGGAGAGATGGATGTCTCCACGATTGATGAGATGCCAAAAGGACGAAAGCCGATTGAAACGTATTGGGCGAAACATGATCAAATCGATCGTGTGCATGCAATGGTCGATCGGGAACTCGCACTCGGCCGTCAAGCGTATGTGATTGCACCTCTCATCGAGGAGTCGGATACATTAGAAGTGGAGAGTGCGACGGCACTGTATGAGCTATTGAAAGAACGCTTCTCGAACTATGGCGTTGGCCTGATGCATGGAAAGCTAACGAGTACAGAAAAAGACGAGATTATGAAATCATTCGCAGATAATGCGACACAGATTCTCGTCTCCACAACAGTCGTCGAGGTAGGGGTGAACGTCCCGAACGCCTCTCTAATCATCATTCATGATGCCGAACGTTTCGGTCTCGCGCAATTACACCAGTTGAGAGGGCGTGTCGGTCGTGGTGCGCATCAATCGTTCTGTATCCTCGTCGGGGACCCAAAGTCAGATGTCGGGAAAGTTCGACTGAAAACGATGACGGAGACGAACGATGGGTTCGTATTGGCGGAGAAAGATTTAGAGTTACGTGGGGCTGGTGATTTCTTCGGGACCGCACAAAGTGGTCTCCCAAGTTTCCGAGTCGCCGATCCTGTTCTCGATTTGAAAGTGATGGAAGTGGCCATGCAAGATGCCGTGAAACTTCTTGGAAGCGACGCCTTTTGGCATGACGCCCAATATGAAGGATTACGTGGCTATTTGAAACAACTCGACCTTCTCGTTGGGGAAAGGTTAGAATAGTACTTGAAAATGACGACTAAAGAATATATACTGCTATTAGTACCAGGTATTAAGTTCTTTAGCGATTAGTTTAGGAGGGAACTGAATGCGGGTACCTAAGAAAGAGCGGCAACGCTTGTTACAAGAAACGATTGAGCATAACCCGTTCATCAAAGACGAAGAACTGTCAAAACAGTTTTCTGTCAGCATCCAGACGATTCGACTCGACCGGATGGAATTAAAAATTCCGGAAGTGAGGGAACGGATCAAACATGTGGCTTCCGAACATCTCGATGAAGTCAAATCGCTTTCAATGAGCGAGGTCATCGGTGATATGATTGACTTGAAGCTAGATGACTCGGCGATCTCAGTCCTCGATATAGAAAAAGAACACGTCTTTAGCCGCAACGAGATTGCCCGTGGACATGTCTTGTTCGCGCAAGCCAACTCGTTAGCGGTGGCGCTCATCAATGATGAATTGGCGTTGACCACTAAAGCGGATATTCGCTTCAGTCGCCAAGTCCATCTTGGAGAGCGAGTCGTTGCCAAGGCTCGTGTGATGAAACTAAGAGGGGACGGGAGAACGGACGTCACAGTTGAAAGTTATGTCGGTGAGGAGTGCGTCTTTGATGGCGACTTCACGATTTACCGACGTGGTGAGGAGGAGCAAGCATGAAGTTAGCGATTGATGCAATGGGTGGCGATCACGCACCGAAGGCGATTGTAGAAGGTGTGAAACGGTTCATCGCGCAATATCCGAATGAACCGATGGAACTCTTTTTAGTTGGTGATGAGGTGAAAATTGCCTCATACGGTCTTGATGATCCTCGTGTGACGGTTGTCCCAGCCAGTGAAATCATCACAGGTGAAGACGAACCGGTACGGGCGGTGCGCCGTAAAAAGGATAGCTCGCTCGTCGTGGCAGCTCAGCTTGTCAAAGAAGGAAAAGCGGATGCTCTCGTGTCTGCCGGGAATACCGGCGCATTGATGGCGGCGTCTCTTTTCATCATCGGGCGAATCCCAGGAATCGAGCGTCCGGCATTATCTCCGACGTTCCCTACATATACTGGTAGTGGTGTCGTCGTACTGGATGTCGGAGCGAATCCGGATGCAAAAGCTGAACACCTCGTGGATTATGCGATTATGGGTTCGCTGTATGCGGAACATGTCCGTGGCATCAAGACACCGCGTGTCGCTCTTCTCAATATCGGGACGGAAGCCGGTAAAGGAAATGCGCTGACAAAAGAAGCGTTCCCCCTCCTTGAACAGGCACCTGTCCATTTTGTTGGGAATGTCGAGGCGCGTGAAGCGATGTCAGGTGATGTGGATGTCATCGTGACCGAAGGATTTGCCGGAAACATCTTGTTAAAGGGTGTGGAGGGCTCCTCTTCGATGCTCATGAAGATGATGAAAGAACAATTCACGAGTGACCTTGTATCCAAACTCGCCGCTCTCATCTTAAAACCGAAATTGAGACGATTAAAAGAAACGTTGGATTATCGCGAACACGGGGGAGCCGGATTATTCGGGATCAATGCACCGGTCATCAAGGCGCATGGGTCGAGCGATGCACTCGCCATCATGAGTGCGTTGAAACAGGCGAAAATCATGGTAGATCACGATGTCGTTGAAAAAATCAAGCGTGCCAAAGCGATAGACTAAGCGAAAGCAGGTGAAGATATGGGGAAAGTAGCATGGGTGTTTCCAGGGCAAGGTTCCCAAGCCGTTGGGATGGGACAAACCTTTTTAGATCATCCTGAAACGCTTCAAGCAATCGGACGTCGACTCGGATTTGACCTTCTTGAAGTCATGTCATCCGGGTCGAAGGAAGACCTACAAGAAACGGAAATTGCACAGCCGGCCATCGTGGCGCACGCTTCGCTCCTCGCGCAAGCCTATGCGAAGAGCGGTGCGGCACCAGATGTCGTCATCGGGCATAGTGTCGGTGAATATGCGGCGCTCGTCAGTGCGGGTGTCATCGATATTGAAGAAGCGACCGTTCTCGTCCGGGCGCGTGGACAGTTGATGTCTGAAGTGAAGGATGGAACGATGGCAGCAGTCGTCGGGATGACCGATCTTCAAGAAGCGCTTAAAATCACTGAAAAAATCAGTGCGAGTGGGAATTTAGTTCAAATCGCCAACTTGAATTGTCCTGGTCAATTCGTGATTTCAGGGCATGTCGACGCGGTCGAACAAGCAAGCGTGGAATTGAAGGCTGCCGGTGCGAAGCGGGTATTGCCGTTAAACGTATCTGGAGCGTTCCATAGTTCCTACATGATGCCGGCAGCAACACGTTTCCAAGACGTTCTTGCCTCGTCGCCATTTAAATCGGCTTCCATCGACTTGATTTCGAACGTGGACGCGGCGGTACATCGTGACCCTGAACAGTTGAAGGCGTTATTGACGAAACAACTGTATTCGTCTGTCCGTTTTGAAGAATGTGTGCGCAAGGCGATTGCAGACGGCGTAGACACGTTCATCGAGTTCGGCCCATCTTCACCGCTTTCAGGATTGATTAAACGAATCGACTCGAACGTTTCGATTCAAAAGGCGACCACGTTGGAAGAAGTCGCCTCGTTAGGAGGAGAAGTACGTGCATGATCAAGTGGCGATCGTGACAGGGGCGTCCCGGGGAATCGGGGCGGCCATCGCGAAACGTTTAGGGGAAGACGGCTTTCGGGTCGTCGTGAACTACTCGGGTAGTGAACAAAAGGCGAATGATGTCGTGGCCATGATCACGGATGCAGGCGGCGAAGCCATCGCCGTGAAAGCAGATGTATCCAATGCTGACGATGTCAAAGCGCTCGTCAAGACGACAGTCGATACGTTCGGACGCGTCGATTGTCTCGTCAACAATGCAGGGATCACGCGTGACGGGTTACTCATGCGAATGAAAGAAGCCGATTTCGAAGATGTGCTGTCGACGAACTTGAAAGGCGCCTTTCTGACATCGCAAGCCGTCACGAGACCTTTGCTCAAGTCGAAAGCAGGTCGAATTATCAACATCGCCTCGGTTGTCGGGATTACCGGCAATGCAGGACAAGCGAACTATGCGGCTGCAAAAGCAGGGTTGATCGGATTGACAAAATCAGTGGCGCGCGAACTCGCGGGACGTCACGTGACTGTCAATGCCGTCTGTCCAGGGTTCATTCAAACGGATATGACCGATGCCTTGACAGATGCGCAACGAGAGGCTACACTCGAGCAGATTCCGTTCAACCGTTTCGGACAGGTGGAGGATGTGGCGAACCTTGTCTCCTTCCTCGCTTCGGAACAAGCCGCTTATGTGACCGGACAGACGATTGCCGTCGATGGCGGCATGACGATGGCGTAAAAGAGAACTTTACCAACAGACTGACATTTAATATACTTACCTTTGGAGGGATTTTATCATGACAAAAGAACAAATTTTAGTAGACGTACAAGAAGCAGTTGCTGAGAAACTCGGGAAAGACGTATCTGAGATCACAGCAGACAAATCGTTCAAGGATGACCTTGGTGCGGATTCACTTGAAGTAATGGAAATGGTGATGGACCTCGAAGACAAATTCGACATCACGATCGAAGACGAAGACGCTGAGAAGCTTGCGACTGTTGGCGACGTAGTGGCTTACATCGAAACAAAATTGTAATCAAGCCATCCCACCGCTCGGTTCCGGGCGGTGGGCTTGTGCTTATTCATGGAGGGAACTATGACAAAAGACAAACGACGGTTTGACCGTCAAGGGTCGGCGCAACGGCGTCGGCGTCAGGAGATGGAACGAGCACGCATCTTGGAACTATTTAAATCATTGGAAGAACGGTTGAACGTTCAATTTTCGAATCACGACTTGTTGATGCAGGCGTTCACACACTCATCTTATGTGAATGAGCAACGCGGGTTACGAAAAGACAATGAACGTTTAGAATTTTTAGGGGATGCTGTTTTAGAACTGACCGTATCTCGCTTCCTTTATGAGACTTATCCGGAGCGCTCCGAGGGGGAATTGACGAAATTACGAGCGGCGATCGTATGCGAACCGTCACTCGTGAATTTTGCGGAAGCTTATGCTTTCTCTGACTTCATCTTGCTTGGGAAAGGTGAAGAGTTAACCGGTGGACGAAAACGTCCGGCACTGCTTGCCGATGTGTTCGAATCCTATATCGGTGCTCTTTATTTGGACCAAGGAATTGAGGCCGTCGAACGATTCCTCGCCGAAGCGGTTTTTCCGAAAGTCTTAGCGGGAGTATTCGAAGAACAGACCGATTTCAAAAGCCAGTTACAGGAGAGCGTCCAACGGGAAGGGCTCGGACCTGTATCGTATGAGATCATTGAGGAACGTGGGCCGGCGCATAGCCGGGAATTCGTCGCACATGCACGCCTCAGCGACGACATCGTCGGTGAAGGGGTAGGACGTTCGAAAAAAGAAGCCGAGCAATTGGCTGCAAAAGAAGCGCTTATTGCCTTTAATCGGCGCTACGCAGATTTATAAACGAAAGGAGTGGACCGCTTGGGGGTCCACTCCTTTTCATGTCAATTGACCGAGTTCTTCGACGATACCATCGACTTCCGACAAAGAGAGCGAAGAGCGTGTCATCACGTACTCGTAAATCTCTTTCACCGCTGACGGATCAGCCGCATTATATTCTTCCGCTTTGATCGCACCGCGGTTAATAATGTTCATTTTATCCAAAATGGCTTCAATCATCTGTTCATTCGTCATCTGTATTCCCCTTTCTACAGTTCTTTTTAGAATAGCATGATTCGGGCATTTTGACGAACTGTTAACTGTGGTAAAATATACAGATGAATGCTTACTGCGGATAGGATGGTCACGATGCACTTAAAACGAATCGAACTCGCTGGCTTTAAATCATTTGCCAAGCGAATTGAATTAGATTTCCGTCCCGGCGTCACGGCTGTAGTAGGGCCGAACGGGAGCGGGAAATCCAATATATCGGACGCTGTTCGCTGGGTACTCGGAGAACAGTCGGCCAAATCACTTCGTGGTGCCAAGATGGAAGATGTCATCTTTGCCGGAAGTGAAGGAGAGAATCACCGAAATGTCGCCGAGGTCACCCTCGTTCTCGATAATCGAGACGAACAGTTGCGTCTCCCATATGAAGAAGTGAGTGTGACCCGTCGCGTGACCCGAAGTGGGGACAGCGACTATATTATGAATAAAAAACCATGTCGGTTAAAAGATGTGATTGATTTATTTATGGATACAGGTCTTTCACGAGATGCATTCGCCATCATCGGTCAAGGGCGGGTCGAACAAGTCATTTCTGGGAAACCGGAAGATCGACGTGCCGTCATCGAAGAGGCAGCCGGTGTATTGAAATAACGTCAGCGGAAAAAACAGGCTGAACGCAAGTTACAGGACACCGAATTAAACTTGTCCCGGGTCGATGACATTTTATTCGAGTTGGCGGACCGAGTCGAACCGCTCCGTGAACAAGCGGCGCTCGCTCGGGAGTACAAAGTCGCCAAAGCGAGACATGATGAACTCGAAACAGGAATCATGGGCGCAGAAATTCAGTTGCTCCAACAGGAGATTGAGCAAGTGTCCGCACGTCACGTGGAATCTGTTCAACAGTTATCTGACTGTGACCGTTCGTTACGTGACCTCACGGAGGAACGTAGCGGGCTCGAAGTGAAGCTCGCCGAGTTACGCGAAGAATTGACAGAGCTGAACCAAAAAGAACGGGAGCATTCGACCTATGTCGAGCGTTTGACGGGTGACATCAAGCTCGCAAAAGCACAAGAAGAACACGGTGCCGAGATGAAAGAACGACTCATCCGACAACGTGAAGAAGTACGTGCAGAGATGACCGAGCTTGAAGCGCGATTGAAGGTCGTTCATGAAAAAATTGACCAAAAAGGAAACACGTTGAAACAAACGACTGCGACGAGAGAGTCACTTCAACAACAGTTGAAAGCCGCCTCTCGTGATTTCAATGCTGAAATCGAAGCGTTACAAAGTGAGGCGTTCGAACTCGCGACAACGAAAGCGACAATCGGTAACCAACAAAAGCGGGAACAACGGGATATCGATGTCGCCGTCGAGTCGAAAGAACGCCTTCTACGCGAGAACAAACATCGTCTCGATGATCGTTCCTCACAGGAAGCGACACTTTTGGCGACTCGAGAGCAGTATGAAGCGGTACAAAGTCGCTTTGAAAAACTGAGTCAAAAAGAGACGCAACTTCGGGACGAAGAGACGGCAATTCGTGAAAAACGTACACGAGCCGAATCGTCTTTCTACGACCTCGAACGCCGCCGTCAGAAGACGGAAGACCGAATCGAGATGCTCGAACGGATGAAGCAATCGTATGAAGGCTATTTCCATGCGGTCAAATTCGTCTTAAAAGACCGTTCATCAGGTGTCCTTGGTGCTGTCGCGGAACTGATCCGTGTCCGTCCTTCGTATGAAGCGGCCATCGAAACGGCACTTGGGCAGACACAGCAGCATGTGGTCGTACAAGATGAGACGGTGGGACGCCGTGAAATTGACAAATTACGAAAAGCCAACGCAGGACGAGCGACATTCTTGCCGTTGACGACGATCAAACCGAGATTCGTGCCGAGTGAGGTGTTAGATCGACTCGACTCGATGAACGGATTTGTCGGTGTGGCGTCGGAACTCGTCGAAACAGATGCATCATACGAGACGTTGAAAAAGTCGTTGCTCGGTTCCGTGCTTGTGGCGGAGACACTTGAAGTCGCGAACCGTATCGCCCAATCGACGGGATATCGTTTCCGTGTCGTCACGTTAGAAGGGGATATCGTCAACGTTGGCGGATCCATGACGGGTGGTAGTCGCAAGCAAGGCGTGGCCCTGTTCACTCAGTCGCGCGAATTAGATGATTTGAAACATGGTCTCACTCAAGGCCTCGCCATGTTGCATGAGCAAAAAACACGTCTTCAAGAGTACACAGAACAGTTGGAGGACATTACGCAGCAGTTGTCTGAACTTCGGGATGAGAAACGTTCCGTTGAAACGAGCCTCCGTGAAGTCGAATCGGCCTACCGTACTGCGGAACGTGCCTCCCTCGATGCCAAGTCACAACTGGAACTGTTCGATCATGAAATGATGCGCTATGAGCGGACGATCGAGACCTCGACTGCTGAATTAGAGCGATTGACGATTGAATTGGCCGACACGGACCGCGCCCAAGCTGACATTCGTTCACGCCTCGAATCGCTTCGGGCAGAGCAGGCGAAAAGTGCTGAGAGCACGGGTCAACTGGAATCGTTGCTGCGTCAAAACGAGCTCGATCTTCAGCGGCACACGCTCGAAGAAGAGCGGGTCCAATATGAATTGGACCGTCTGATGACCGACCAAAGTCGTTTGCAGGAACGTAGCGATCAGATGGAGCGTGAATTGACGCGGCTCGAGAGTGGAGAAGTCGTGTCATCTGCAGAACTCGAGGCGACGCTTGCTACTGCCAAACTGGATTTCAAAGAAATTCAAGAGCGGCTTCAAGGAGCGTCAACAACACTCAAGACGAACGAAGAGGCGTATCGGATCATACGTCAACGGGTCGATCAGGCAACGGAGGCAAGACGTCAAGCTGAAGCTGTCGTTCGAAAACTTGAAACGGCGAAACAAGAGTTCGAGCTGAAACGACAATGGAAGCTCGATGTGTTAGAAGAGAACGGACTCGTCGCAGAACTATTGCCGGCACTCGAAATCCCGTTAGAAGAGGCGAAAGAGGAGTTTAAGTTGCTCGTTCGTCAAATCGAAGAAATCGGACCGGTCAATCTAAATGCGATCGAAGAGTTTGATAGTGTCCACGAACGGTTCACGTTCCTGTCTGAACAGCGGGATGACCTCGTCAGTGCAAAAGAAGATTTATATGAGATCATCGCCGAGATGGACCGCGAAGTGACACGCCTCTTCAAAGAGACGTATACGAGCGTCCGGGCGCATTTCAAACAGACGTTCACCGAGCTTTTTGGTGGCGGGGAAGCGGATTTGAAATTGGTAGACGAATCGGATTTGTTGAACACAGGAATCGAAATCGTCGCCAAACCACCGGGTAAAAAGTTACAGACACTCAGTCTGTTATCTGGTGGAGAGCGTGCGCTGACGGCCATCGCTTTATTGTTTGCGATTTTGAAGACGCGTCCGGTACCGTTTTGTGTTCTCGATGAGGTCGAGGCGGCCC
Source organism: Exiguobacterium profundum (assembly GCF_001909285.1). Taxonomy (GTDB): domain Bacteria; phylum Bacillota; class Bacilli; order Exiguobacteriales; family Exiguobacteriaceae; genus Exiguobacterium; species Exiguobacterium profundum. The sequence continues at coordinate 2,157,754 of NZ_MRSV01000001.1, read as the reverse complement.
TTGACGAGGCGAACGTGCATCGTTTCGGAGAATACATTCGGACGTTGTCAATCGATACGCAGTTCGTCATCATCACGCACCGTAAAGGGACGATGGAAGCGGCGGATACACTATATGGCGTCACGATGCAACAGAACGGGGTATCCGAGGTATTATCGGTCGAACTGTCTGAAGCAAAACGTGTCGTTGAAATGGATGAAGAGATGGAGGAATCACGTTGAGCTTTTTCAAGAAATTAAAAGAGAAGTTGACGACATCTACCCAAGAGGTGTCACAAAAGTTTACAGAGGGGTTGACGAAGACGCGTGACGGCTTTGCAAGTGCCGTCAACGACCTCGTCTATCGCTTCCGCGAAGTGGATGAAGATTTCTTCGATGAACTCGAAGATTTACTCATTCAAGCGGATGTCGGCGTCACGACGACGATGGATCTCGTCGAAGATTTGAAAGAAGAAGTGAAGCGACGTAATCTGAAGGACCCGGTCGCGGTGCGTGACGCACTCGTCGAAGTCGTGGCGAACCGCCTCCAAGAGGATGAATCGGACCGTGAACTGAATATGCAAGACGGACTTACGGTCATCTTGTTTGTCGGCGTCAATGGTGTCGGAAAGACGACGACCATCGGCAAGCTGGCGCACCAGTTGAAATCTGAAGGGCGTTCCGTCATGCTCGCGGCAGGGGATACGTTCCGTGCCGGCGCCATCGAGCAACTTCAAGTATGGGGAGAACGTGTCGGGGTTCCCGTCATTCGTCAAACGGAAGGGTCTGACCCGGCTGCCGTCGTCTTTGACGCCGTTCAAGCCGCCAAGTCTCGTCACATGGACGTCTTGATTTGTGATACGGCGGGACGTCTCCAAAATAAGGTCAATCTAATGAAAGAACTTGAAAAAGTAAAACGAGTCATTGAGCGGGAAGTTCCGAACGGACCGCACGAAGTGTTACTCGCATTAGACGCGACGACGGGTCAAAACGCCATGGTTCAAGCGAAAGCGTTCAAAGAAGCGACGAACGTGAGCGGAATCGTCTTAACGAAGCTCGATGGGACGGCCAAAGGCGGAATCGTCCTAGCGATTCGGAACGAACTCGATATCCCGGTCAAGTATGTCGGACTTGGAGAGAAGATTGACGATTTACAGGAGTTTGATCCAGAACAGTTCGTCCTTGGACTGTTCGGCGATGTTTTTGAGGACAAGACACAGGATGCCTCGATGGAAAAAGAGGACACAAACGAGGACCTCGCCTAAGTTTTAATGTTAAGAAAAAAACTTGACAAGTAGTAGGCACGGCTGTACTATAGGTAGTTGTAAAGGGATTTCACTTAACATGTGGAGGTGAAAGGTATGACGCTCGAAAAAACGAATCGCATGAACTATCTCATCGATTTCTATCAAGCGCTCCTCACACCGAAACAGCGCAACTATATGTCTCTTTATTACCTAGATGACTACTCGCTCGGAGAGATTGCGGAAGAGTTTGAAGTCAGCCGTCAAGCGGTCTACGATAACATAAAGCGCACAGAAACGATGCTTGAACAGTACGAGGAAAAGCTAGCCCTATTCGAAAAGTTCGAACAGCGCCAGCAACTTCTTCAGACCCTCAAACGTCAAGTCGAGCTCACCGATGACGTGAGCGCCACGATTTCTGCGCTTGAGAATTTAGAGTAGGGGGCTGAAGCATGGCATTTGAAGGATTATCAGAACGATTGCAAACGACACTTTCAAAAATGCGCGGTAAAGGGAAAATCTCGGAGGCCGATGTCAAAGAGATGATGCGTGAGGTTCGCCTCGCCCTCCTCGAAGCCGACGTCAACTTTAAAGTCGTCAAGCAATTCGTCAATGACGTGAAGGAACGCGCGGTTGGTCAGGATGTCATGAAATCATTGACGCCAGGTCAACAAGTCGTCAAAATCGTTCACGAAGAGTTGTCGAACTTGATGGGAAGCGATGTCGTCCCAATCTCATTCAGTCAGAAACCACCGACAGTCGTCATGATGGTCGGTCTGCAAGGGGCAGGGAAAACGACAACGACCGGGAAGCTAGCGAACTTGATTCGCAAAAAGCATAACCGAAGTCCACTTCTCGTCGCGGCGGACATCTACCGTCCTGCGGCAATCAAGCAGCTCGAGACACTCGGAAAACAACTCGATTTACCAGTCTTCTCACTTGGTGATCAAGTGAAGCCGGAAGAGATTGTGACGAAGGCACTCGAGTACGCAAAAACAAATCATCACGATTTCGTGTTGATCGATACGGCCGGTCGCCTTCATATCGATGAGACGCTTATGGGCGAGCTCGAAAATGTGAAGACGATTGCCAAACCAAATGAGATCTTCCTCGTCGTCGATTCGATGACGGGTCAAGATGCGGTCAATGTGGCCGACAGTTTCAATGAGAAACTCGGAATCACCGGGGTCGTGCTCACAAAGCTCGACGGAGATACACGAGGTGGGGCAGCCCTTTCGATTAAGGCAGTCACGGGAGCGCCGATTAAATTCGTCGGTCTCGGAGAAAAGTTGGATGCCCTCGAACCATTCCACCCGGAACGCATGGCGTCACGGATCCTCGGAATGGGGGACGTGCTCTCGCTCATTGAAAAAGCCGAGACACAGATGGACCAAGACGCAGCGAAGGAGCTTGAAAGCAAAATTCGTGACGCGTCATTCACGTTCGATGATTTCATTGAACAGTTGGCCCAAGTGAAAAACATGGGACCAATTGATGAATTACTTTCGATGTTACCTGGTGCAGGTAAGATGAAAGGGTTGAAGAACGTCCAAATCGACGAGAAACAACTCGATCACGTCGAAGCGATCATTCGCTCGATGACGAAACATGAGCGCGCCAATCCGGAAGTGCTCAACGCGAGTCGTCGTAAGCGGATCTCAAAAGGGAGCGGTCGCTCGATTCAAGAAGTGAACCGTCTCATCAAACAGTTCGATGACATGAAGAAGATGATGAAACAAATGTCAGGACAAATGAAAGAAAAGAAAAAAGGTCTCGGCCTTCCATTCTTCTAACAAAATCTTTTGTAAATAGAACGAAAAAGCTGTATACTATAAAAGTTGTCAATTCTTAAACACATGATGGAGGTATATTACCATGGCAGTTAAAATTCGTCTTAAGCGCATAGGCGCAAAAAAATCACCTTTCTACCGTATCGTTGTAGCAGACTCACGTTCACCACGTGACGGTCGCTTCATCGAGCAAGTTGGTCACTACAACCCGGTTGCAAAACCAGAAGCAGAAGTTCGCATCAACGAAGAACTCGCTCTCAAATGGTTGGCAGACGGCGCGAAGCCATCTGACACAGTACGCAACTTGTTCTCTAAAGCAGGGATCATGGAGAAATACCACAACGCGAAAAACGCGAAGTAATGATGTGGCCGACCTTTTCTGAGGTCGGCCTATTTTGTTGAGGAGGGAAAAAGATGGACTGGTTATATGTAGGGAAAATCGCCAATACGCACGGCCTGAAAGGGGAAGTGAAGATTTTGGCGGCGACAGACTTTCCAGAAAAAAGATTTAAAAAAGGAAACACGTTGTTTCTTGATGTCGACGGAACGAAACAGGAAATGACGATCACGACGTATCGTCCTCATAAGCAGTTTCACCTCGTCACATTCAAAGGGTTTGACAATATCAATCTCATTGAAAAATATAAAGGGCTGAAACTATATGTCCACGCCGAACACGTCCACGACTTGGACGAACACGAATTTTATTATCATGAAATCATCGGCTGTGAGGCTGTTGTGGATGGGGAAGTTATTGGTGTCGTCGACGACATCTTTGAAACGAATGGAGCGAACGACGTATGGGTCATCAAACGACCAGGAAAGTCGGACGCGCTCATCCCTTATATCGAATCGGTCGTTCAAGAGATTGATGTCGATTCGAAGCGTGTCGTCATCACGCCGATCCCTGGAATGATTGACGATGAAGATTGATGTATTGACGTTGTTCCCGGAGATGTTTCATGCGCTCGATCACTCCATCGTCGGTCGAGCGAAGGCGCTCGGACAGGTGGAGATGTCGTTCCTCAACTTTCGGGACTTTTCAACGAACAAGCATCATAAAGTCGATGATTATCCGTACGGCGGTGGAGCGGGCATGTTGCTCACGCCGCAGCCGATCTTTGATGCATTTCATTCCCTTGAGGCGAAGAGCCCAAGGGTCATTCTCACGACGCCTACCGGAAAACCGTTCAATCAACGAATGGCCGAAGAATGGGCCAAGGAGGAACATCTGGTCTTTCTGTGTGGACATTATGAAGGGTTCGACCAACGGATCCATGATGAACTGGCGACCGACGAGGTGTCGATCGGTGATTTCGTTTTGACAGGTGGAGAGCTCGCGACGATGGTCATGATTGATGCGACCGTAAGGCTCATTCCGGATGTACTTGGCGATCAGGCGAGCCATGAAGATGACTCGTTCTCGACTGGTCTCTTGGAATACCCTCACTATACACGACCGGCTGATTTTCGTGGATTGACCGTGCCGGAAGTGCTCTTGTCGGGAAATCACGCCCGGATCGAGGCATGGCGCCGAGAGCAATCGCTCGAACGCACGTATCGACGACGTCCGGATTTGCTCGAACATGTCGAGTTGACGGATGTCGATAAAAAGTTTCTGCAATCGTTGCGCGATTGAGAAATATATGCTATGTTTGAGCATGTGGGTTAAACCCATCGATTACCGATGTTCCGCTATTGGATGCTTGGGCATATGAAGATATGAACATTGAAGAAAAAGGAGATATGATTCATGAACACACAAAAACTGTTCCGTGAAATCACAGAAGAACAATTCAAATCGGACGTACCTGCTTTCCGTCCTGGTGACACAGTACGTGTCCACGTTAAAGTTGTAGAGGGAACGCGTGAGCGTATCCAGATCTTCGAAGGTGTTGTAATCAAGCGTAAAGGTGGCGGCATCAGCGAAACATTCACAGTCCGTAAGATTTCTTACGGCGTAGGTGTTGAGCGTGCATTCCCGCTTCACTCACCACGCGTTGCACAAATCGAAGTCGTACGCTACGGTAAAGTTCGCCGTGCGAAACTTTACTACCTCCGTAACCTTCGCGGTAAAGCAGCACGTATTAAAGAAATCCGTCGTTAAGATGGGAATTAAGCTTGTCGCTTGCGACAAGCTTCTTTTTTTCTAGTACAATAAGTTCAAATGGATAGAGGAGTGAGTGAAGTTGAAAGAAGTGTTTAGTTGGCTAAAAGCCATCGTGGTCGCTCTTGTCATCGCGTTCGTCATCCGGACGTTCATCTTCGTTCCTGTCATCGTTGAAGGAGAGTCGATGATGCCGACACTCCACAATGCGGATCGGATGATCGTCAGTAAAATTTCGAACTATGTTGGGGAGCTAGACCGAGGTGATATCGTCGTATTCCATGCGACTGAATCAAAAGACTATATTAAACGTGTCATCGCCATCCCAGGCGACACGCTCGAATATCGAGATGATGTGCTTTATATTAATGGTGAAGCGGTAGAAGAGCCGTATTTAGACGAGTTTCGTGCCCAGATGAACGGGTTCCCGTTGACGGAGAACTTCACACTCGAACAAGTGACGGGTGAGTCGGTCGTTCCAGAGGAATCATACTTCGTCATGGGAGACAATCGTCAAAACTCGAAAGACAGCCGTGAGATCGGATTTGTGTCGAAAGAGGAGATTGTCGGCAAGACGAACTTCATCTTCTGGCCACTCGATGATGTTGGCACGGTAGAAGATTAAGGTGGTGCTTTTTTGGCAATTCAATGGTTTCCTGGCCACATGGCCAAAGCAAGAAGACAAGTAACTGAAAAATTAAAGCTAATCGATGTCGTCATCGAACTCGTAGATGCACGAGTGCCTCAGTCGAGTCGCAACCCGATGGTCGATGAGATTACAGCGGGAAAACCCCGTCTCATCGTCTTGAACAAAGCAGACATGGCCGACCCCGTCGTGACGGAGGCGTGGTTACGTGCCTTGAAACGCGAAGAAGTCGAGGTTGTCGCTGTCGACGCGAAACATAGCAAAGGCTTGAAACAGCTCATCACGGGTGCTCAGAAGTTGATGAAAGAAAAGCATGACCGGATGCGTGAGAAGGGGCGGAACCCCGGACCGATCCGTGCGCTCATCATCGGAATCCCGAACGTCGGGAAGTCGACGCTCATCAACCGTCTCGCCGGACGAAACATCGCCATCACGGGCGACCGTCCTGGTGTGACGAAGCGTCAACAGTGGATCAAGATGAAAGGCGGCGAGATGGAGCTGTTGGACACGCCGGGGATTCTCTGGCCGAAATTTGAGGACCAACTTGTCGGATATCGTCTAGCCGCGACCGGCGCTATCAAAGACGAGATTCTCAACTTGGATGATATCGCCTTGTATACGGTTCGCGAGTTGCATGCTCGTTATCCTGAACAATTAAAGGAACGATTCAAACTTGAAACGTTACCCGAGGACAGCGTTGAGCTCCTTGAGTTGATCGGGAAAAAGCGTGGTCTCATCAGTGGCGGTTAAGACGATTTCGAAAAAGCGAGCGAACTACTTTTGAATGAACTACGACATGAAAAAATCGGACGGATCTCGCTTGAAACACCGGCTGATCACGAAATGGCGTAAAGCCCTGTGCACACAGGGCTTTTTTGAATAGGAGGAAGACCGTGACGATTCAACAGATTAAACAACAACTAGAGGACATCCGATATGAAGAATGGGTACAAATCTTCCCGACCTTGTCACGAGACCCTCGAGCGGGCGTGCAAACGTTGCTTCGGCAAAAACAGCGTCAATTCGAGCGAGAACGGGCGTTACAGGTCGATTTCGAACGTCGCATGACGTATGAACATGAATGGAAGGCGCGAGGCTTCACTCGAATTGTCGGAGTCGATGAGGTCGGACGGGGACCGCTCGCGGGACCGGTCGTGGCTGCGGCAGTCTTGTTACCGGATGGGTTCTATCTCGCGGGATTGAATGATTCGAAAAAAATGTCCAAAACGGCGAGGGATGCAGCATACGCACACATCATCGAGGTCGCGGAGGTCGGTGTCGGCATCGTCGAGCCGAAGACGATTGATGTCATCAATATATACGAATCGACGAAACTAGCGATGACAGAGGCGATTCATCAAGTCGGAGAAGTAGACGCCCTATTGATTGACGCCATGAAACTCGAGCTCGACATCCCTCAACAGTCATTGATTAAAGGGGACACGCTCAGTGTGTCGATAGCCGCGGCAAGTGTCGTCGCTAAGGTGGTAAGGGACCGGATGATGGAAGAATATGATTTGACGTATCCTGGATAAAGATTTGCGAAAAACGCAGGATATGGAACAGAGGCTCATTTAGAAGGGTTAAGACGCCTTGGGGTGACTCCGATTCATCGCCGTACGTTTGCCCCCATCAAGCATATGTGAAAGGAGTGGTCGCGTTGCGGATCGATCATCAAGGGGTGATGCCGTTCAAAGTGACGGAACAGACGTCACGCCCGCTATTACTAGGGAACACAGTCGTTGGAAAGGTGTTGCAGCTCTTACCTGGCAACGAGGCGGTTATGCAACTACCCCAAGGGATTTTCCGGGTCGGTGTCAATGCGAACGTGAAAGAGAACGTCACGTATAAGCTGGTCGTCACGGACGTTGAACCGAAGCTCGTCTTGAAGGTCGTCACGCAAGCGACAGAATCGCTCATGGCAGCCAAGTCGCCTCTGCAGGCGTTAGGAGAACAGCTCGGACGCCTGATGCGAGAACCGATGCTGACGCCGGACTCCGTGAAGGCGGCCGGCAAAACCGCGTTAGAAAGCGGCGCAGGTCAGGATGTAAAAGCGCTCGTCGGGGAGCTATTCAAAGCGAAAGGTGAGCCGAAGTTCGAGCAGTTCGTGCGTGCGCAGGAAGCGTTCAACGCGAGCCAAAGCCCGCCGTTCGTCGCTCAAGCATTTCACATACCGCAATTGGGTCCGTTTGAAAACGTTCAACTTCGTCTAGAGGCCCCGAAACGAGAGACGATGGACCCGGATCATGCGCGGATCGTCTTGTTTCTTGAAACGCCGCGATATGGTGAGACCGGGATTGATGTGTTGATTCAAAAGCGTTACGTGTCCGTACGTGTATTCAATGAGCAACACGATTTGGCTCCATACGTCCGTACATACGAACCACTTTTGAAAGAAGGTTTAAAAAAGGTGTCATTCGAACTGTCTTCATTTTCGTATGAAGCGAAGCGTGAACACGTTCCGGCAACGTTTGCACCGCTCGGAAAGGTGGACCTCCAAATATGAAAGACCAGAAGAAAGCGATGGCGCTCTCCTATGAGCAGTCGATGGATGCGCCCCATGTCGTAGCAAAAGGAACGGGTATCGTGGCCGAGCGGATGCTTGAAGTTGCTTTAGCGAACGGCATTCCTATCCATGAAGACCCAGCGCTCCTCTCGTTACTGTCGGCCTTGAACATTGAAGAGCAGATTCCAGAGGACGTCTATCAAGTCATTGCCGAACTTTTTGTGTTTCTTTATCAGATGGAACAGGATAAAATTTGATTTGTCTAGGGATATATGTGAAAAAAAGATGAAAACTTAAAGCAAGAACGATAGACAGCGCTTTCAGTTTTTCGTTACAATAGACGTGCCGATATTAAAGGGGACTAAGGGGGAAAACATATGAATATCCATGAGTATCAGGCGAAAGAATTGTTAAGAGAGTTTGGGGTAGCCGTTCCGACGGGTTATCCGGCCTTTACTGTTGAAGAAGCTGTTGCAGCTGCTGCGAAGCTTGAAGGTGAAGTGAAGGTAGTAAAAGCTCAAATCCACGCAGGTGGCCGCGGTAAAGCGGGTGGTGTTAAACTTGCGAAGACAGATGAAGAAGTGAAGCAATATGCTTCAGAGATTCTCGGGAAAACGCTCGTGACACACCAAACAGGTCCGGAAGGAAAAGTTGTCCAGCGTCTCTATATCGAAGAAGGTTCTGCGATTGACCAAGAATTTTACTTAGGACTCGTGCTTGACCGTTCGATCGGCCGAATTGTCATCATGGGTTCATCTGAAGGTGGAATGGACATCGAAGAAGTCGCTGAACATACACCAGAGAAGATTCATAAAGAGATCGTCGACCCGGTCGTTGGCTTACGTCCATTCCAGGCGCGTCGTCTCGCATTCAAAATGGAAGTCCCGACGAAACTTGTCAATAAGTTCAGTGACATGGTCATGAAGCTGTATAAAGTGTACGTCGAGACAGATTGCACAATCGCGGAAATCAACCCGCTCGTCACGACGAAAGACGGTAACGTCATTGCGCTCGATGCGAAGTTGAACTTCGATAGCAACGCGCTCTATCGTCACTCGGACGTCCTTGCTCTTCGTGATACGACGGAAGAAGACCCACGTGAAGTAGAAGCGTCAAAACACGACCTCAGCTACATCGCACTCGACGGAAACATCGGTTGTCTCGTCAACGGTGCCGGTCTTGCGATGGCAACGATGGATATCATCAAACATTACGGCGCTGAACCCGCTAATTTCCTCGACGTAGGTGGCGGTAAGACGAAAGAAAAAGTAACAGAAGCATTCAAGTTGATTTTGTCTGATGACCAGGTCAAAGGGATCTTCGTTAACATTTTCGGTGGGATCATGAAATGTGACATCATCGCAGAGGGGATTGTCGCTGCGACGAAAGAAATCGGACTCGACTTACCACTCGTCGTTCGCTTAGAAGGAACGAACGTTGATGCCGGGAAGCGCATTCTCGATGAATCTGGACTTGCGATCACGACGGCCAGCTCGATGGCTGACGAAGCAGAAAAAATCGCAGCACTTGTTCGATAAGGGGGAAACGACATGAGTATTTGGGCGGATAAAGATACGAAAGTAATCATTCAAGGGATTACAGGGAAGCAAGGTCTGTTCCACGGTGAACAGATGCTCGCATATAACACGAAATTAGTCGGTGGTGTCACACCTGGTAAAGGTGGCACGACGGTCCTCGACAACGTTCCAGTCTTCAACACCGTCTCTGAAGCGGTCGAAGCAACTGGTGCCAATGCATCGATCATCTATGTTCCACCTGCTTTCGCAGCGGATTCAATCATGGAAGCGGCAGACAGCGGCATCGAGCTCATCATCTGTATCACAGAAGGAATCCCAGTTGTGGACATGATTCAAGTGAAGCGCTATCTCGAGGACAAACCGGCTCGTTTAATCGGACCGAACTGTCCTGGTATCATCACACCTGGAGAAGCGAAACTTGGCATCATGCCTGGCTACATTCATACGAAAGGGCACGTCGGAATCGTATCACGTTCTGGGACGCTCACGTATGAGGCGGTTCATCAGTTGACGACAGCAGGTATCGGACAATCGACAGCTGTTGGAATCGGGGGAGACCCGGTCAACGGAACGAACTTCATCGATACGCTTAAAGCGTTCAACGAAGATGAGGACACGAAAGCGGTCATCATGATCGGGGAAATCGGTGGAACGGCTGAAGAAGAGGCAGCTGAATGGGTAAAAGCCAACATGACGAAACCAGTCATCGGTTTCATCGGCGGCCAGACGGCTCCTGAAGGCAAGCGCATGGGACATGCGGGCGCAATCATCTCAGGTGGTAAAGGGACGGCTGCTGAGAAGATCAAGACATTGAACGCGAATGGAATCGAAGTCGCTGAAACACCAGCGGTTATCGGTGAAACGTTGATTCGTGTCTTGAAACAGCAAGGATTATACGAAGCATGTGTCACGGGTCAACCGACGACATGAGAATCTTGAGGGATGCTTGCATCCCTCATTTTTTTAAAGGAGAGTTTGTGATGAATCAAACAATAGCTCGGTTTGCTGCAGCACGAATGCCAGTTGAGTTTGTGCATCATTATTTAAACGGGACACTCGGAGCACATCGCACACAATTTTCTGAACATGTCTGGAGACGGGCTGAACGAGCCTGGCACGCATCGGAGTCGTATAAACATTTCGTCACATGGGAAGACGACTTGTTTCCGAAACGGTTACTCGACATCCCCAACCCACCATATTGCTTGTTTTATCATGGAGATTTAGAGGTACTACAAGAAAGAACGACTGCGATGGTCGGAAGTCGTGAGTTGAATCGTATCAGTCAATCGCTCGTGAATCACTATCACTCTTTAATAGAAGAAACTGTATCTGTTTCAGGTGGCGCCCTCGGAATCGACGGGCTCGTCCACGCCCATGCCCTTCGCGCTCGTCGACCGACCGTGGCGGTACTGGGAGCTGGACTGAACCGGCTCTATCCGGAGGCGAACCGGGACATGCTTTTACAGATTCCACAAGAGGGAGTCTTACTTAGTGAATATGTACCAAACACGCCGATTCAAAAATTTCAATTTTTGGAAAGAAATCGTTTGGTCAGTGGTCTTGGCGATGCGTTGGTCGTTATACAGGCGAGACGAAAGAGTGGGACGATGAATACGGTCGGACATGCTCTAGAGCAAGGGAAAACGGTATTTGCGGTGCCAGGTTCACCCCTTGATCCACTCGCGGAGGGACCGAACCGGTTGATTGAAGAAGGTGCGATTCCATTGACGAATTCCGATCAAATTATTCGAGATCTCAAGATTGTACGTTGACAAACCAGTGAGAACATGAATATTATGGTAGGGATTTAAATGACCTCTAAAAGGGGAGCAGATGTATGGCAAAATATCTGGTGATCGTCGAATCACCTGCGAAAGCAAAAACAATTAAACGTTATTTAGGTCCGAATTATATGGTCAAAGCTTCGATGGGGCACGTGATTGACTTGCCTAAAAGTCAACTCGGTGTAGACGTCGAACACGACTTTGAACCGAAGTATATTACCATCCGTGGTAAAGGACCGGTATTGAAAGAATTGAAGACAGCAGCGAAAAAAGCGACAAAAATCTTTCTCGCGGCCGACCCCGATAGAGAAGGGGAAGCGATTGCTTGGCATTTAGCACGCGCACTCGGTGTCGATGAAACGACAGAATGTCGTGTCGTCTTTAACGAAATTACGAAAGATGCGATTAAAGAATCGTTTAAACATCCACGTAAGATCAATCACGATCTTGTCGATGCACAACAAGCCCGACGTATTTTAGATCGTCTTGTCGGATACGGGATGAGCCCATTATTATGAAAAAAAAACAAAAAAGGATTGTCTGCAGGGCGAGTTCAATCGGTAGCCGTGAAGATGATTATCGACCGTGAGCGCGAAATTAACGCGTTCGACCCGGAAGAGTATTGGACGATTAAACTTGATTTAAATCATGATGGGGAAACGTTCGAGACTTCATTTTACGGAAAAGATGGGAAGAAGATGGAATTGAAGTCTGAAGAAGACGCGCAATCTGTCCTCGATACCATCGATGATACGTTTAAAGTCATTGATGTAACGAAGAAAGAACGGAAGCGGAACGCTTCGCTACCGTTCACGACAAGTTCATTGCAGCAGGATGCTGCCCGTAAATTGAATTTCCGTGCGAAGAAGACAATGATGCTCGCGCAGCAATTATATGAAGGAAAAGATCTCGGTAAAAAAGAGGGTACAGTCGGTTTGATTACGTATATGCGTACCGACTCGACACGTATCTCTGATTTGGCGAAGACGGAGGCGAAGGAATATATCGAATCGACATTCGGTGAAGAGTATGTCGCCTCACAGAAACAAAAAGAAAAGAAATCAGCGAATGCCCAAGACGCGCACGAAGCGATTCGTCCGACTTCAGCATTGCGCGACCCAGCTTCCTTGAAGCCATATCTGTCACGTGACCAGTTGCGACTGTATAAGTTGATTTGGGAACGATTGATTGCGAGCCAAATGGCGCCAGCTGTTCTTGATACGGTCAAAATCGACGTCGAGTCGAACGGGATGATTTTCCGTGCGAACGGGTCGACAGTCAAATTCCCTGGTTTCATGAAAGTGTATATCGAGTCGAAAGACGATGACATTGAGGACACGAACCAAGAGAAGGAAGGATTATTGCCACCTCTCGAAGTGGATGATACCGTGACGTTTGAAACGATTGAGCCGAAACAACACTTCACACAACCGCCACCTCGTTATACAGAGGCGCGACTCGTTCGAGCGATGGAAGAACTCGGGATTGGTCGTCCGTCGACGTACGCGCCGACACTCGACACGATCCAACGACGCGGTTATGTCGTTCTCGAAGAGAAAAAGTTTTTACCGACTGAACTTGGAGAACTCGTCATCGAGATGATTGATGAGTATTTCAACGACTTCATCACGGTCCAGTTCACGGCCGACATGGAGACCCTTCTTGATTCGATCGAGCATAAGGAAGTCGAGTGGACGGAAGTCGTCGCTCCGATTTATCGTTCTTTCGAGAAACGATTGAAGCGTGCTGAAGAAGAAATCGAGAAAATCGAAGTGAAAGATGAACCTGCCGGAATTGATTGTGAAGTCTGTGGGTCACCAATGGTCATCAAGATGGGACGCTACGGCAAGTTCATGGCGTGCTCGAACTTCCCGAACTGTACGAACACGAAACCGGTACAAGTCGAAATCGGTGTCCCGTGTCCGAACTGTAAGGATGGACAAATCGTAGAACGTCGTAGTAAAAAAGGTCGTCTATTCTATGGTTGCTCGAACTATCCGGAATGTGAATTCGTCTCATGGGATAAACCGGTTGCGAAACCGTGTCCAGTATGCGACAGTTAGATGGTCGAGAAAAAAATTAAAGACGGCGTGAAATATCAATGTACGAACTGTACCCACACCGAGGTACATCAGCAAGAGGAGGATTAATGTTGCAACAACGTGTAACTGTAATCGGAGCTGGATTGGCCGGCTCCGAAGCGGCTTGGCAACTCGCTAAGCGCGGTATTCAAGTAGATTTGTATGAAATGAGACCGGTTCGTCAAACACCGGCGCACCACACGGATCAATTTGCAGAACTCGTCTGTTCGAACTCGCTACGTGCGAACGGTCTTCAAAATGCCGTAGGTGTCTTGAAAGAAGAAATGCGTACGCTTGACTCGCTCATCTTAAAGGCGGCGGACACGGCAAGTGTACCTGCTGGGGGTGCCCTTGCCGTCGATCGTCATGAGTTTGCCGGATTCATCACCGAGAAGCTAAAGAACCACGAGAATGTCACAGTGCACAACGAAGAGCTCAAAGAGATTCCTGAAGGGATCGTCATCGTGGCGACTGGCCCTTTGACCTCCCCTGACCTCTCTGCATCACTCAAGGCATTCACAGGAGAAGATTATCTCTACTTCTATGACGCGGCAGCACCAATTCTAGATGGTGATACGATTGATCGGGATAAAGTCTATTTGAAGTCGCGTTACGACAAAGGTGAAGCCGCTTACTTGAACTGTCCGATGACAGAAGAAGAGTTTGACGTTTTTTACGAAGAGCTGATCAAGGCAGAAGTCGTTCCGCTAAAAGAGTTTGAAAAAGAGATTTACTTTGAAGGATGCATGCCGTTTGAAGTCATGGCCGAGCGTGGGAAAAAGACGCTTCTTTTCGGACCGATGAAGCCGGTCGGATTAGAAGACCCGAAGACAGGAAAACGTCCATATGCCGTCGTTCAGCTTCGTCAAGACAACTCGGCGGGCACACTGTATAACTTGGTAGGCTTCCAAACACATTTGAAGTGGGGCGAACAGAAGCGCATCATCCGTCTCATCCCGGGACTCGAGAATGCGGACATCGTCCGTTACGGTGTCATGCACCGTAACACGTTCATCAACTCACCGAGCTTACTCAAGCCGACGTATCAGGCGCGTACACGTGACACGCTCTTCTTCGCCGGTCAGATGACAGGGGTAGAAGGATATGTGGAGTCGGCAGCGTCCGGGCTTCTAGCTGGAATCAATGCGGCGAAGATGATCGCAGGTGAAGAACTCGTCGTTCTCCCGCGTGAGACGATGCTTGGTTCGATGGCGCATTATATCACGACAGCCGACGGGAAGCATTTCCAACCGATGAATGCAAACTTCGGATTGGTACCATCACTAGAAGACGCTCCGAAAAAGATGAAGAAACAAGAACGGTACGAGCGTTACGCGAACCGTGCGTTAGAAACGATACAACAGTATAAAGATCTTTGAACAGGAGAGCCATTTTTTGGTTTTTTTGTTTTGAAGTAAAATTTCAATTGTGTATTTTGTTTCATACTTTGAAAATTTTCAGATTATTGAACGGCTATCTATTGTCACCTTACATTCTGTATGCTATGCTAATTTCGATTTGACGAGAACATGCGTTTTTACGAGTCATCGAGGAGGCGATAAAATGGGATTTTTAGAGGATCGACAATCCTTTTTACGCTACTGCCAAATTGAACGTCGACTGTCTCCTCATACGAAACGCTCTTACGAGCAAACGCTCGACCAGTACGCCGCATATTGCCAATCGACGCATCAAGATCCCTACGATGCTCAGACGGCGCGGCGTTATTTATATGTCCTTTATGAGAAACAATTGGCCGCGTCTACGGTGTCCCAAAAAGTATCTTGTTTCAAGCAATTCGGGAAGTTTATGGCAAGAGAACAAGGTGGAGAACCGTTGTTCCACGACCAAAACTCACCGAAAAAGAGACAGTCCTTGCCGACCTTTGCCGTCCCGACGGAAGTCGAGCAACTGTTGGAGACTGCCTCGAGGCAGGAAGATCCTTTTTTACAGGCGAGGGACGTCGCCATCGTAGAAGTGCTCTATGGGACGGGAATCCGCGTCGCAGAACTGTGTGGGATGAACCTTTCCTCGTTCGATGAGGTTTTATCCTTTGTCCATGTGATGGGAAAAGGGAAGAAAGAACGATATGTCCCAATCGGACAATATGCCGTACATGCTTTGCAGCGTTATATCGAACTACGCAAAGGTGTCGGGCTCCCGACAGAAACCGCATTATTTTTGAGTCAAAAAGGGAATCGGATGACAACAGACCAAATCCGCTATGTCATGAAACGTTTGAGAAAAGACAGTGGGGTACATAAACCACTTACCCCGCACTCGTTGCGACACAGCTTTGCGACGGACTTGTTAGAACGGGGAGCGGACTTGCGTGCCGTCCAAGAGTTGCTTGGGCATGAGTCCTTGTCGACGACCGGGCGGTATACCCATGTATCGACCGAACGACTTCGGTCGATTTATCAAGCGACACATCCAAGAAAGTAGGAGGTTACGATATGTTTCATGCAACAACGATTTTTGTAGTTCGACACAATGGCCAATGTGCGATGAGTGGAGATGGCCAAGTCACATTCGGGAATGCCGTCATCATGAAAAACAAGGCGAAGAAAGTCAGACGCCTTTATGGCGGGAAAGTCGTTGCCGGTTTTGCAGGTAGCGTAGCCGATGCTTTCACATTGTTTGAAAAGTTTGAATCGAAACTTGAAATGTATAACGGTAACTTGCCGCGAGCAGCGGTAGAACTTGCGAAAGAATGGCGTGGGGATAAGATGTTGCGTCAACTCGAGGCACTATTGATTGTGATGGATGCCGATCATCTTTTGCTCGTCTCTGGGAATGGAGAAGTGATTGAGCCGGACGATGGAATTCTTGCAATCGGATCCGGTGGGAACTATGCCTTAGCGGCAGGTCGCGCACTCGTACGCCATTCTGCTGAAAAGTCTGCTGAAGAAATCGCGCGTGCCGCTCTTGAAATCGCTGGTGAGCTTTGCGTGTATACAAATGATCAAGTCATTGTAGAAACGATTGGAGGCGCTGCTGAATGAACCGAGAGTTGACACCTAGACAAATCGTAACGGAGTTAGACCGTTTTGTAATCGGACAAAAGGATGCCAAGCGAGCAGTTTCGATTGCTCTACGAAATCGCTATCGTCGTCAAAAGTTAAGTGCAGACCTTCGCGATGAGGTTACACCAAAAAATATTTTGATGATCGGACCGACCGGGGTCGGAAAGACCGAAATTGCTCGACGGTTAGCTAAGCTTGTCGGTGCACCGTTTGTGAAGGTAGAAGCAACGAAATTTACGGAAGTTGGTTACGTCGGTCGTGACGTTGAATCGATGGTACGTGATCTCGTTGAGGCATCGGTTCGTCTTGTAAAAGAAGAGAAAAAAGAAGATGTGAAGGAGCCAGCGGAACGTGCGGCGACGGAACGCCTTTTAGATGCGCTACAAGGAAAAGCAAAAGCGACACCTACTGCATCGAATCCGTTCGAAGCGTTGTTCGGCGGACAGACACAACAGCCAGAAACCACGTCGGACACATCCAATAATGACCGTTCGCAACTTCGACGCTTGCTCGAACTCGGTGAACTCGAAGAACGCGTGATTGAAGTGGAATTAGAAGAAAAGCAGACGATGGATTTGTTTCAGGGTCAAGGGATGGAAGGTTTGTCGAATCTTCAGGATATGCTCGGTCAAATCGTTCCAAAGAAACGGAAACAACGTAAGCTGACGGTTCGTGAAGCAAGACCGCTTCTCATTGCTGAAGAAGCAGAGAACTTGCTGGACTTGAACGAAGTCCACGATGAAGCCGTGCGGCGCAGTGAACAGATGGGTATCATCTTCGTGGATGAAATCGATAAGATCGCCACAAAATCACAAGATCACGCCGGAGTATCCCGTGAAGGGGTGCAGCGTGACATTCTTCCGATTGTAGAAGGATCTACGGTCGTCACGAAGTATGGACCGGTTAAAACGGATCATGTTCTTTTCATCGCGGCCGGTGCATTCCATATGGCTAAGCCGTCTGACCTGATTCCAGAGCTACAAGGACGCTTCCCAATTCGTGTTGAATTGAGCAGCTTGACGGAAGAAGACTTCGTCAAGATTTTGACGGAACCGTCGCAGGCACTCATTAAACAATATACGGCCTTGTTAGAATCTGAAGAAATCACGGTCCGTTTCACGCATGAGGCCATTGAAGAAATTGCGAAAATTGCGACACATGTCAATCGTGAGACCGATGACATCGGTGCACGTCGCCTCTATACTATAATGGAGCGCGTTTTAGAAGATTTATCATTTGAAGCGGCAGATATGCCACAAACAACCGTAGAAATCACACCCGCTTACGTACAAGCAAAAGTCGGTTCCATCGCCGACGATCGTGATTTGAGCCAATATATATTATAAGATTCTGTATGCACATACAGGGAGGAAATAGAGAATATGAACTTACTAGAAAAAACACGCCAATTAAACACAATGCTTCAACAAGAGGCAAGTGCGCACGTTGACTTTAAAGAAATGGCGGACAAAATGCGTGAAGTTCTTGAGTCCAACACGTTTATCGTGAGCCGTCGGGGACGACTTCTCGGTTTTGCAATCAAACAACAGATTGAGAATGACCGGATGAAAGCATTCTTAGTCGATCGACAGTTCCCGGAGCCATATGCTTCGAACTTGTTCAATGTGAAAGAAACGACAGCGAACATCGATATCGATAGTGAATATACAGCGTTCCCAGTCGAGAACCACGATCTATTCCTCAACTCCATGACGACGATTGTTCCAATCATCGGTGGAGGAGAACGTTTAGGTACGCTCGTACTCGGTCGATTGGCGAATGAATTCACAGAAGATGACCTCGTTCTAGCGGAGTACTCTGCAACTGTAGTTGGAATGGAGATCCTTCGTGAGAAGGCTGCGGAAGCAGAAACGTCGGCACGCAAGAAAGCGGTCGTCCAGATGGCGATTAACTCGTTATCGTATTCAGAGCTTGAGGCAATCGAACATATCTTCGAAGAGCTTGGTGGAAACGAAGGATTACTAGTTGCTTCCAAAATTGCCGACAGAGTGGGAATCACGCGTTCGGTCATCGTCAACGCACTTCGGAAATTAGAAAGTGCAGGGGTCATTGAATCACGTTCTTTAGGAATGAAAGGAACATATATCAAGATATTAAATGACAACTTCTTGTTTGAATTGCAAAAACTGAAATCAAACTGAAATACAACTTTCGATGTGTAATTTCCATTGAAAACACTTTTAAAAGGGACTTTATTCCTAAAAAACCGCTTTCCTTGATAAGGAGGCGGTTTTTTTTAGTACAAAAGTAATTATTTTCACCTTTTGACGAGATTTCGACAAAAAGATATTAAGCCATTTAACTATGTTTTAAAAAATATCTTTCAGAACTGTTACAGATTTGTTTCAATGAAATAGTAGATTTTCCAAATGAGGTATATTTAGTAGTCATTATATGAAAGTGAGTGAACGCCGTGAATTGGATTGGTAGTGACTATCAATTACTAAAGCAAGCCATCAACCATTCAGTCCTTAACCAAAAGGTCATCAGTCATAACCTTTCAAACATTGATACGCCGAATTTCAAAGCCAAACAGGCTGTGTTTGAGCAGACGCTTCAGAGTGAGATGCGACTCAAGCTGCAAGGTGGTCGTCCGAGTGACTCGACCCAGTCGAAGGTCATCGATCGAGCTGGTGGCGCCATGAGGAGTGATGGCAACAACGTCGACTTGGATTATGAAATGAGTGAGCTGGCACGAAACCAACTCCAGTATGAGGCGATGATGGAGCAATTGAATCGTAGGCTCGGGGGATTAAAATCTGTTATTCGGGGAGGTCGTTAATCAATGGGAATGTTTGATAGTTTTCATATTTCAGCTTCAGCGTTGACGTCACAACGGCTACGAATGGATACCGTGTCGGCGAACATCGCAAACGCTCAGACGACTCGCGGGAGACTCGTGGACGGAGAGTGGCAACCATACACACGAAAGATGACCGTGTTGCAAGAAGCGCCATTCCGGAAACAAATGGATGCCGTTAATGGAGGGGTGCAGGTATCTCAAATCATCGAAGACGATGCACCGTATAAATTGGCTTATAACCCGAATCATCCCGATGCGGATGAGCGAGGGTACGTACAAATGCCGAACGTCGATCTCTTGAAAGAAATGGTCGATTTGATGGGTGCGACTCGTTCGTACGAAGCAAACATTGCAGCGATGAACGCCTCGAAGGCGATGCTCGTAAAAGCGATGGAGATTGGTAAAGGATAAGGAGTGTTAACGGATGCAAATTAATCCAATTCAATTGATGAGCCCAGAACTCACGCCATCACTGAATAAAACGAACCCATCTCAATTTGGGTCATACTTGAATGAAGCGATGAACGCATTGAATGAGACACAACAAGCGACTAGTCAAGCCCGTAAAGATTTGGCGGTCGGGAAAGCTGACCTTCATCAGGTGATGATTCAAAGTGAAGAGTCGTCGATTGCGATGCAACTTGCCATCGAGGTGAGGAACAAGGCTGTTGAGGCCTATCAAGAAATGATGCGAATGCAAGTTTAATTGTAGAGGATGACAAGTTGCGATGAATGAACAATTAAAAGAACGATTCAAATCCATGACCGGTGCATTAAAGGCGATGCCAGCGAAACGTAAACTCGTATGGGGCATCTCGATCGCGGTCATACTAATCGCGGCCATCATACTCACATTCTTCCTTTCAAGGCCAAACATGGCACCTCTCTATACAAACTTGTCTGCTCAAGAAGCGGGCGAAGTGACAGAGAAGTTGACAGCAGACGGGGTACAGTCGGAAATCAAGGCGACTTCGAACGGTGTGAGCGTGTATGTGCCGACTGAAATGGTCGATCAGTTGAAAGTGAGTTTGGCTGCTGCCGGAATTCCAAAGTCCGGCTCGATTGATTATAGTTTCTTCAGCGAAAACGCAGGGTTCGGAACGACAGACCGTGAGATGGCTGTCATCGAACGTAGTGCGATGCAGACGGAGCTAGAGCGACTCATCACACAGATTGAAGGAATCAATCAAGCGAAAGTAATCATCTCACTTCCTGAGAAGTCTGTCTTCTTGGCAGAAGATCAAGGTGAGCCTACCGCGTCCATCGTCTTGAACATCGGAGCGGGGACGAATTTAGAACCAAACACAGTAAAAGGTCTCTATCATTTGATTAGTAAGAGTGTCCCGAACTTGAAACCGGAAAACATTTCAATTATGGACCAATACTTCACGTATTATGATCTCGACCAGACTGTTGTTGCTGGAGGTTCCTCGTCAGATCCATTGGCGTTGAAGAGAAAAGTCGAAAAAGACGTACGTCAACAAATCCAACAGATGCTCTCGGTTCTACTCGGCGAACGGAGCGTACTCGTTTCCGTCACAGCAGACATCGACACGACACAAACGGCTGAAGAACAGAATCTTGTCACGCCGGTCGATGAAGAAAACATGGAAGGCATCGTCACGTCTGCCGAGCGGATTGCTGAAGCATACACTGGCGGAACAGGTACGGCGACAGAAGCGACGGGAACTGGTGAGAACGACACAATCAACTTCCCGGCAGCGACTGGCGATGGCACAGAAGAAAGTGAAAAGAATCATGAAATCATCAATTACGAGGTCAACCGCATCACGAAGCAGATTCAAAACGCACCATATACGATTCGTGACCTCGGAGTCCAACTCATCGTTGAACCACCAGATGGCGCAACAAGTATCGATCCGCAGTTAGAAGGCGACCTCGAGACGATGATGTATTCCATTATTCGGACGTCGTTAGCGAAGACGGATGAAGCCATCACGGATGCTGAACTCGAACAGAAAGTTGTCGTCGTGTCGAGACCGTTCGCTGAAGTGGAAGAGGTTGCAGCAACAGAGCAACCGACACCTTGGTGGATGTATGCGGCAGCGGCGGGTGCAATCGTAATTCTTGCCTTGATCTTCTTCGCGATGCGTAGACGGAAGCAAGAGGTTGTGGAAGAGACGAACGAATGGGAAGTTCCATATGAAGATGAAGTACCTGACCTAGACCTCGAAGAGCGAGGCGAAGGTGCAGTGAAGAAGAAACAGTTAGAAAAATTAGCTGAAAGTAATCCAGAAGAGTTTGCTAAACTGCTTCGTACTTGGATGTCTGAGGAGTGAGTAACGTGAACTATGCAAAACAAACGAATCGCGAAAAAGCAGCGATGCTCATGATTTCCCTGGGACCTGAAGTGGCAGCGAACGTCTACAAACATCTTTCAGAAGAAGAGATGGAACAACTGACGCTTCAAATTTCAGCGTTAAAAAAAGTGTCCCCGGAAGAAAAGGATAGTATTCTCGGTGAGTTCCATGAACTCGCCATGGCACAAAGTTATATCACTCAGGGTGGAATCGGGTTTGCGAAAACTGTCCTTGAAAAAGCAGTTGGTGAAGACAAGGCGATGGCATTGATTCATCGTCTGACTTCCACCTTACAGGTCAGACCGTTCGAGTTTGCACGAAAAGCAGACCCGAAACAGTTATTGAACTTTATCCAAAACGAGCACCCACAGACGATTGCGTTAATCTTAGCGCATTTAGAACCCGTCAAGTCAGGGCAAATCCTCTCGGAACTTCCACCTGAGATTCAATCGGAAGTCGCAAAACGGATTGCGACGATGGATCGACTCAATCCAGACGTCATCCATGAAGTGGAACAAATCCTTGAGAAGAACTTGTCGCAGACGGATATGCAAGATTATGCCCAATCTGGTGGAATCGAAGCAGTCGTCGAAGTCTTGAACGGTGTAGACCGGACGACCGAACGTACCATTCTCGATGCGCTCGAAATCGAAGACCCGGAGCTTGAAGAAGAAATCAAAAAGCGGATGTTCGTCTTCGAAGATATCGTTACGCTCGATTCTCGTGCGATTCAACGAATCATTCGCGAAGTGGCGAACGACGACTTGTTACTTGCGCTCAAGGTCTCTTCGGAGGAAGTCAAACAAATTATCTTCAAAAACATGTCACAACGTATGGTCGAAACGTTCAAAGAAGATATGGAATTCATGGGACCGGTACGGTTGCGTGACGTCGAAGAGGCACAGAGCCGAATCGTCGGAATCATTCGTCGCCTAGAGGACGTCGGTGAGATTGTAATCAGTCGAGGTGGAGGAGATGACATCGTTGTCTAATGTGATCAAACGCCAACGTGCAACATCGAATATTCCGCAACGGATTGAATCCAAGCGCTTAGAAACACCCATTATAGAACCGAATGACGGAATCAATCATCACGATGTCATTCAGTCGCGCTATGAGAAGTTGAAGCAGGACGAAGAAGCTTTTCAACAGTTTCAGTTGACCGAAGTCGAACAGTTGGAGCGGTTGAAACAACAGGTGTTCGAGGAGGCGCGTTCAGAAGGGTATCAGGAAGGTCTCCTTCAAGGTAGACAGGACGGATTGGCTGAGTTCGAGGACATCACCACACGATTAAATTCCGTTTCGACCGAACTTGAACTCATATTTGAAGAAAAATGGAGACAAGCGGAAGAACAACTCATTGAGCTGGCAATCTCGGTCAGTGCACATGTGACAACGGAACTTGTTCGGAAAGATGAAGAACTCTTTGCGACGATGATCCGTGATCAAATGTCACATTGGATCGATGCCGAAGCAATCACAATCTTTGTTCATCCGACACGTCTTGCCTCGATTCAGCAATTCGAAGCGATGTGGCGGACAGAAGAGACACCCCCTTTGAAATATCGTGGGGACGGATCATTGGATGAAACGGCAGTCCGAATCGAGTCGCCACATCGTGGGAATGAAGTCGATTTAACGTATAGTTTCGAACGGATTCAAGCTAAAATCGAGGAGGTTTTAGCGGATGGTGCTTATTGAGCAGGTTCTTGACTCAATCAAGCAGTCTTCGGACGGCAAGTTCACACGAAAAATTGGTCGAGTTTGCCGTGTCATCGGATTGATGATTGAGTCGAATGGGCCGAGTGCATTTGTCGGAGAACGCTGTTTGATTGTCCTTCCGTCGAATGAAACGGTTGAAGCAGAGGTTGTCGGATTCAATGAAGAGCGTGTTCTGCTCATGCCATACGGTGAAACTACGCAAATTGCGCCAGGGTGTCTTGTAAAGGGAACGGGAAAAATGCTTCAAGTTCCTGTAGGGGAAGAGTTGATCGGTCAAGTGCTCGATGGTTTGGGACGTCCACTTTCAGGTGAGCGTCTTGTGACCGGTAAGCGTTATGACGTTCAACGTAAACCTCCGAATCCTTTGAATCGACCAAGGATTTTAGATGCGCTGTCGACCGGTGTACGCATGATTGATGGACTGTTGACTGTAGGAAAAGGACAACGGGTCGGTTTGTTTGCTGGTTCCGGTGTAGGGAAGTCGACCTTGCTCGGGATGATTGCCAAACGATCTTCGGCAGATATTAACGTCATCGCCTTGATTGGAGAACGGGGTCGGGAAGTAAAAGAGTTCATCGAAAAAGAACTCGGACCAGAAGGCATGGCTCGTTCCGTCGTGATTGTAGCGACAAGCGACCAACCCCCGCTTGTCCGGTTGAAGGGAGCTTACACGGCGACCGCGATTGCCGAGTACTTCCGGGACCAAGGGAAAGAAGTGGTCTTGATGATGGACTCGGTGACACGTTTTGCGATGGCACAGCGTGAGATTGGTCTTGCGACGGGCGAACCCCCAACATCGAAAGGGTACACCCCATCCGTATTCGCCATGTTACCTCAACTATTAGAGCGAAGTGGAACAGCGGCGACAGGTTCAATCACTGCGTTCTATACGGTCCTCGTCGACGGGGATGATATGAATGAACCGATTGCCGACGCGGTGCGGGGGATTTTAGACGGACACTTTGTGATGGACCGGGCGCTCGCAAACCGTGGGCAATTCCCGGCAATCCATGTACTGAAATCCATCAGTCGGGTCATGAACCAAATCGCTTCCCCTTCACACAGAGATGCAGCTCAAACGTTCCGCAGTTGGCTCGCGACCTATATTGACGCGGAAGATTTAATCAATATCGGAGCGTATAAAAAAGGCACCAATCCTTCAATTGATACCGCTGTGGAGAAATATCCATACTTGTTGACGTTTTTGAAACAATCGATCGAAGAAGATGCTGCTTTCGAACAGACGATGACCCACTTGTCACATATTGCACGAGGTGAATCATGAATAGACTCATATTAGAACGAATCATGCCGATAACGGAACATGAAAAAGAAGATGCCGCCATAGAAGTCAGAGGATTTAAGGCAAGACTTGAGACAGAGATGGAGAAGCTATATGACCTTCTTCTCATGTATGAGTCGCTCATCAAACACCAAGACGAACAATCTGGAAACATCGACCTTCTCATGTCGCAGTATCGAGAAAAGACGCGAGAGCAAGTGAAACGTCAAATCGAAACGCAACAGCTCGTCGTACAACAGGCCCGCAATCGCTATCATGCGTCGCAAGAACGATTGCTCGGTAAAGTGGTGGAAGAAAAGAAATACGTGACGCTCCATGAAAAGGTCAGCATGCAAGAGATGACGGTAGCTAAACTTACAGAGCAACAAATGATGGATGAACTTGCTGTGATTCATCATGGGAAAGGGAAGTAGCATGGCAAAAGAGAACAATAAACGAGGCAAGCAAATGATTGTGGCGTTGGTCCTCATTCCAGCAATCTTCATCTTAGTCGGTGGGATTGTCGTCATGAACTATGCGATGGACCGTCCGCTCTTATCCGTTCCCTTATTAGAAATGAACGAGGACGAGAAAACGGAAAAATCAAAAAAAACGGAGACGCAGGTGAATGTGACGGGAATCGATTCGGACGCAGCGAACCGATTAAAAGCGGCGAACAGTGAGATTGAAAAACTTCGCAACGAAAATGTTGAATTGACGAACGAAGTAAAGGCTAGACAAGAAGAAATCACCGATTTGATTCGTGAACGAGATCGACTCGTCTCGGAACTAGAGGCAGCGTCAAAAGAAGAGGAGACCTCATCTGATGTCGCCAGCGTTTATGAAGAAATGTCAGCCAAACAGGCGGCAGCTATTATGGGTGAACTCGAAAGCCCTCAAGTTGCTGAGCTGTTGAAGGAGCTATCACCTAAGCAACAGGCAGACATCTTAGGACGAATGAATGCGCAACAGGCTGCGGTTGTGACGCAGCTTCTCCAATGAACACAAGAAGGGAGGGCCAACATTGAATATCGCTTTATTGATGCAAGCCATTCAAGGATCGATGGCTCGTACTGGAGCAGTGGAGGGAGAATCACAGGGAGCAGGTGGATTTTTAAGCCTCCTTTCTGCGATGCTTGCCCCAATGCAAGGCTCAGGGGAGCAGGCAGAACTTCCTCAACTTGAAGAAGGTGTGCTTCCTGAAGGATTAGTCGATTTGGAAAAAGTGGCACAGGAACTCGAAACATGGTTTCAAAAGCCTGATACATTGAAGTGGCTAAAATCACTGCCACAAGATGCGTATCGGACGTTTATGGATGCATATGTAAGTTTACTCGGTCAATTGTCTAATCCTTCGCCTGAGACTGAAATCCCGTCTTCGGTTTTACCGGCGATTGTACAGACAACGACTACGCCGAAAGTCCATACTACGAAGCAAATAGAGGGAAATGCTCAGACGACCAACATTGCACTGACTCAACAAGTTCCAAACCAAGAACTTGCCAAACAGGTTCAAACGATGCAACGGATCATCACACAGTATAAAGGACCAATCGAAGGTACATTAAAAGAAGTTCCCGTCTTGCCAAATGTTGAAACCGTAAAAATCGCAAAACCAGCGCTACAGCCAAATAACGTAGACTGGATGCCGAAAGGGATGAACTGGTCAAGACCACAGATTGACGTGGACACGGTCATGTATGCTTCGAAAGGATCCCTTCCTGAAAATTTACAAGCTCGGATTGAAGCGGCTTTGCAAAAGGCACCGTTCAAAAGTGGGGCGGATGGTTCAAAAGTCTTCACTGTAAGATTGTATCCGGAGCAGTTAGGGGAACTCGTCGTCAAGCTAGAGCGGAAGAATGGAGAACTTGTCGTCAAGATGTTTGCCAGCAATCAAGAGGCGAAGCAACTGATCCAGTCACAGGTTCAACAGTTGCAACAAACGTTGACACCCCATTCGCAAAACGTTCGGATCGAGGTCAACTTGACACAGCAAGCGCTCGATTCAAAATCAGCCTTGTCAGATGGTTCCGAGCAACCGGAACAAGAACAACCACAAGAACAGCCTAAAGGAGGGTCTGAAGATGACGAGCATCCAACCGAAGACGAATGATTATACATTGCCAGATCAGTCGCTCCCAAAAGCGACAAATCAATACGATAAAGACATGTTTATGAAGTTGCTTCTCGCTCAAATCGCGAACCAGGACCCGATGTCACCGATGGAAGATAAAGAATTCATCGCACAAATGGCACAGTTCTCATCGCTCGAACAAATGCAAACGATTTCGAAACAACTCGATTCTGTTCTCGTTGACCGTCACATGTCTTCGATTTCTGAATACAGTAGCATGATTGGGAAAACAATCAACTTTACAACCGAAACGAGTGAAGAGACGACGAAAGGCACAGGTCGTGTCGTTTCCATTTCTCGTAACGACTTAACCGGATATATGGCCGATCTTGAAGACGGAACATCCGTCAGCGTGTACGATATCACATCGATCAAATAAGCATAGGAGGAATGCATTATGTTAAGAGCAATGTACTCAGGAATCAGTGGATTGAAGAACTTCCAATCGAAGCTAGACGTCGTCGGGAACAACATCGCCAACGTCAATACGTTTGGTTATAAAAAAGGGCGCGTTACCTTTAAAGATCTCGTTAGCCAGCAAGTCGGGAGTGCGTCGGCTGGGAATGCGACAACAGGTGGTATTAACCCGAAGGAAGTCGGTCTCGGGGGCACCATGGCGACGGTCGATAACGTATATAACCAAGGCGCAATGCAAAACACGGGACGTGCCCTTGATGTCGGGATTTCAGGGGAAGGATTCTATGCGACGATGGTCAATGGTCAAATCCAATACACTCGAGCAGGGAACTTCTATACGGACAATCAAGGAAACTTGGTGACGGGCGACGGTACGTATCTCATTGGATCACGGACTAGTACTTTGCCAGCATCTGGAACTCCAGGAGTGGCTGCGACTCCAGTTGCAGGGGACTTCACTGGACCAGGAGCAGATTTGGCATTCTATGCAGCGGATGATACTACTGCAAAAGCACCTGAGTATGGACGAATTAAAATCCCAACAGATGCTCGTTCACTTTCAATCAGTAAAGACGGACAAGTTAGTTTTGTTGATGGTGCGGGTGAATTACAAATCGCTGGGTATATCGTGACGTCGAACTTCTCGAACAACGCCGGTTTATCAAAAGTCGGTGCCAACAACTTCGTACAATCGCAAAACTCCGGTGCTCCACAGTTTGGCGTACCAGGTTCTGACGGTCGTGGTGAACTTGTCTCAGGCGCACTCGAAATGTCAAACGTTGACCTTTCAGAAGAGTTCACAGAAATGATCGTGGCACAGCGTGGATTCCAGGCGAACACACGCATTATCACAACATCGGACGAGATCCTTCAAGAGCTCGTCAACTTGAAACGCTGATGATTCGCGTCACGGCATTTCGCGGTGAGGAGTTCGTGCTGAACGCTTTGCTCATCGAAACGGTGAAGGCAGAGCCCGACACGATCATCCAATTGTTTAATGGCAAAACGTATCTCGTAAAAGAAACGAAAGATCAAATCATTGAACGAACTGAAGCCTTTTACCGCTCAATCGGTTTAGTCGGAACGATGTTCACAAGAGGTGAAGAAGATGAGTGAAGAAGAAAAGAAAAAAGGTGGCGGCCTAAAAGTCGTAATCATCCTGCTTGTCGTCCTGCTCGTCATGGGCGGTGCCGGATTCATGACTTACAAATATGTCTTTGGTGATAACGTCACTGCTAAAACGAAACCTGTCACAGCTGAAGAGTTGGCAGAACGGAGTTTCATGACTGATGACATGACGACCAACATTCAAGATGAGCGTTTCATTAACGTTCAATTTACGATTGTCACAGATTCGGCTGAAACGAAAGAGAATTTAGAACTACGCAAGTTCCAAGTTCACAACGTCATTTTGGGTGATTTATCCGGGATGACGAAAGCCCAATTGGCAACAAAAGAAGATATGCAAAAGTTCGAACAAACATTACGAGAACAACTTAACGGACTGCTTGAAGAAGGTGAAGTCCAACGCGTCTATATGACGAAGAAAATTATTCAGTGAGGTGGCATCATGGGAGAAGTACTGTCTCAACAAGAAATTGATGCCTTACTATCTGCTTTAAGCAGTGGGGATGTCGAAGCGGACTCCTTTCTCGCGCAAGAGGAAGAGAAGAAAGTTCGACAATACGACTTCAAGCGAGCCGTTCGATTTTCAAAAGACCAAATTCGCAGCTTAACTCGGATTCACGAACATTTCACGCGTATGCTCACGACATTTTTTTTTTCTCAACTTCGCACATATGTTCAGTTTTCGGTCAACTCGGTCGAACAATTACCGTACGATGAATTCATTCATTCCATTCCGAGCATGACGATGATCAACTTGATTGAGGCGCCACCGTTAAACGGACGATTCATCATCGAAGTCAATCCGAACATCTCATACGCGATGCTAGACCGGTTACTCGGAGGTCCTGGTGTCGAGATGGATAAAATCGAATCGTTCACCGAAATTGAGATGCGGATTTTGACGCAATTGTACAAACGAGCCTTTTCGACTTATGGAGATGCTTGGGAATCGATTGCTGAGATTAAAGCAGAAATGTCAGCTGTTGAAGTGAATCCGCAGTTCCTGCAACTCGTTTCACCAAACGAAACGGTCGTCTTGATTTCGATTGGTGTGACGATTGGTGAAGTGAGCGGAACCATCAACGTTTGTCTTCCATTCGTGACAATCGAACCGGTATTGTCCAAACTATCGAGTCATTATTGGATGCAAGAAGCGAATCGACGGAATGCAAGTCAATCGAGTAAAGAGCCACTTAAAGCTCAATTGATGAACTCGACAGTCGAAGTTGTATCCTTACTCGGTGGGACGACAATCACGTTTGGAGATTTGTTGCATCTAGAAGTCGGAGATTGTTTGGCACTCGATCAATTAGCAAAAGAACCTCTGTCCGTCATGGTGGGGGAAAATAAAGTATTTAAAGGGCAAGTCGGTGTGAGCGGGAAGCGAATGGCGGTTCAAGTGCTTCACCGTGTGAAGGAGGAAGAGCAATGAGTGAGATGCTGTCACAAGATGAAATTGATGCGTTATTACGTGGGACAAGCGACAATACGCCGACGCCAGAAGTCGAAGCAAAAGAAGAACATTTAGATTCGATGGAGAGCGACGCACTCGGAGAAATTGGGAATATTTCATTCGGGAACTCGGCAACAGCCTTGTCAACATTATTACAACAGAAAGTGGAAATTACGACACCGGTTGTCAGTGAAGTGAGAATTGAAGCGTTACGCGAACGCTATCCCACTCCTCACGTGGCACTTCGAGTTGGCTATACAGAAGGAATCCAAGGGGAAAATGTTCTCGTATTGACTCGCGAAGATGCGGCAATCATCTCTGACCTCATGTTAGGTGGAAGTGGAGAGAATGTTGATCCGGAGAGCCTTGATGAGATTCGTTTATCAGCTGTTCAAGAAGCGATGAATCAAATGATGGGTGCGGCAGCAACGTCTTTATCGACGGTATTTTCGAAGAAAATTGACATCTCGCCACCTCTTGTCGAAGTGTTTGATGCAACAAAGAATCAGACAATCATCGATCGCCTTGAACTATGGGAGACGATGGTACTCATTGAGTTCAATCTCAAAGTAGGCACGTTGATTGATTCAACGATTGTCCAGATTGCACCAATTCAGTTTGGAAAGCAGTTAGTCGACGAGTTGATGAAAGCGACTGGAGAGGTCCAAGCGGCATCAGAACCGGTAAAAGAGCAGCCGAGAGCGGAAGCACCGAAACCACAGCCACAAGCACAACAAACAGCACAGTCCGTTGCCCCACAACCAAACAAGCAAAAATCTATGCCGGAAGTAGCTGTGAGCCAGGCGGAATTCATGCCACTCCAATCACCGGCGTCACAAGAAACGGCCCCAGCGAATCTTGGGTTGCTGTATGATGTCCCGTTAAACGTGACAGTAGAGTTAAAAAAAAAGAAAAAATCCGTTCGGGAAGTACTTGAGTTATCACAAGGCTCCATCATTGAACTCGACAAATTAGCAGGTGAGCCGGTAGACATTTATGTCAACCAACAGCGAATCGCTAGAGGAGAAGTCGTCGTCATTGAAGAAAACTTTGGGGTACGTGTAACAGAAATTATTCAACCGCATGAGCGGATCGGAATCGTTTAAGGAGGAATTTAGAATGAGTGCAAAAGTATTAGTAGTAGATGACGCAGCGTTCATGCGTATGATGATTAAGGACATTTTGACAAAGAACGGGTACGACGTAGTAGGTGAGGCGGAAAACGGAGCGGACGCTGTCGCGAAATATCGTGAACTCACACCGGATCTCGTCACACTTGACATCACGATGCCTGAGATGGATGGACTCGCAGCATTGAAAGAAATTCGTAGCTTCGACTCGAATGCGAAAATCATCATGTGTTCAGCGATGGGACAACAAGCGATGGTCATCGATGCCATTCAAGCTGGTGCAAAAGACTTTATCGTCAAGCCTTTCAATGCAGAGCGTGTCATCGAAGCAGTTTCTAAAACGGTCGCACAATGAAGAAATGGTGGTTGATTATTCTTCTCGTGGTTGGGCTCTTCGGTCCAACCACGGTTGAGGCCGCCACCGTAGACCAACAATTCGAGCAACAACAGACAGATGAACAGGAAAGTAACGTTCCAACGACAGCGTCAACCATTGGCAATGGCGTGAAAGTCGTGTTAAGTCTCGTGGTCGTGGTCGGCGGATTTATCGTTTTGATGCGTTGGCTCGGTTCCAAAACACAAGGCGTGAAAGCGACTCAACATATGAAACATCTCGGAGGCGTCCCTCTTGGGAAAGACCGCTCTGTTCAGCTCGTGAAGCTCGGTGACCAGGTATATGTACTCGGTGTCGGCGATTCGATTCAACTGATCGATCGACTTGATGCGGACACGATGGAGGAAGAGCAAACGGAAACCTTGTCACTCCGAACGTCTAATTCGAATGCATTTTTAGACACCTTTAAGAAACAACTCGCTCAGCTAGAAGAAGTGAGGAAGAAATCATGACAACGTTTGAGCAATTGATCAATTTAGAAACACCGGACAGTACATCGACATCCATCAAGCTATTGATTTTGTTAACATTGCTGACGCTCGCACCATCCTTTTTAATCTTGATGACTTGCTTTACCCGTGTCGTGGTCGTCTTGTCATTCATTCGACCGGCGCTCGGTACACAGCAAACGCCACCGAACCAATTGATTGTCGGATTGGCACTGTTCATCACACTGTTCGTCATGTCTCCAGTTCTCTCTGACTTAAATGAGAACGCATTAAAACCATACCTCGATGACAAGATCTCACAAAATGAGGCGTTCGATGAGGCAAGTGGGACGATGAAAGAGTTCATGTCGAAATATACAAGACAAGAAGATTTACAACTGTTCTTAAAGTATGGGAATTACGAGCAGCCGGAGACACTAGATGATGTACCTCTCCTCGCTTTGGTTCCTGCTTATGCGATCAGTGAGTTGAAGACCGCTTTCCAAATCGGCTTCATGATTTTCTTACCGTTTTTAATCATTGATATGGTAGTCGCGAGTGTCCTCATGTCGATGGGGATGATGATGCTTCCTCCAGTCATGATTGCACTGCCGTTTAAATTATTATTGTTTGTATTGGTCGATGGCTGGCACTTGATTGTGGAATCATTGCTTAGAAGTATGTAGGGGGAACGGACATGACACAAGAAATGGTCATCTATTTGGCGACAGAGAGTGTGTGGACCTTATTAAAAATATCAATGCCACTTCTACTCATCTCACTGATCGTCGGTCTCGTGATCTCGATTTTACAGGCCACGACTCAAATTCAAGAACAAACGTTATCGTTCGTTCCGAAAATTATCTCGGTCTTCATCGGTCTCGTCATTTTTGGACCGTGGATGCTTCAACAGATTGAAGGGTTCACGCGTTTGATTTTTGAGTTGATGGTCGAGGTTGCTTCGAAATGAATGCAGTCGACTTCATCAGTATGTATGGATTAACGTTCGCGCGACTGTCTGGCTTTTTTGTCAGTGTCCCGTTGTTCTCGACGAGACAATTACCGGTCATGCACCGCGTCGCGTTCAGTGCGTTTTTAGCATACTATGCAATGTTCACATTGACCGAGCCAATTCAAATGACCAATGCGTTTGTCCTGCAAGTCGTCTATGAAGTCATGATCGGACTTTTACTCGGACTGTTGATCAACATCCTATTTTTTGCACCGCAAATTGCCGGTGGGGTCATCGATTTACAGCTCGGATTAGCGATGGCATCCGCATATGATCCGATGTTTGGCGGTCAATCACCATTGATTGGACGATTTTATTATATTTTTACGCTATTCATTTTGTTGACGAGCAACCTGCATCTTCTGCTGATTGACGGCATTTATTATAGCTTTCAAATCTATCCGCCTGGCCAACCGATGATCAATTTTACTGAAGCTTCATTGATGATGGCTGTAAAAGTCGTCACGATGACAATGATGGTCGCGTTGCAATTAGCGTTGCCGATGATGGCTTCCTTACTGCTTGTGGACTTAGCTCTCGGTTTTTTAGCGAAGTCAGCACCGCAATTCAATATCTTTGCCATCGGATTTTCATTTAAACTTATCGCTGGTTTTGCCGTCATGGTTTTATTGATGGGACTGACATTGACAGGAATCAGCCAGTTCATCCCGCTATTACAAGAAGTGATGCACGACTTTATGCTCATATTAGGAGACGCCTCATGAAGAAGCCTCTATATCCTTTATCGGTCAATCTACAGTTTTTTGCAGGTGAAAAGACAGAAAAAGCGACGCCACGTAAACGGGAAGACTCCCGAAAGAAGGGGCAGGTCGCCAAGTCAGCCGATTTGACTGGAGCGTTCGCACTTTTTGCGATGTTTCTCATGTTATCTTTTTTCGGTCCCGTGATTGGGCAGCAATTGCTTTCTTTAATCAGCGATTTACTCAGCCCAGAGTATTTATTGTTTAACGTGACGGGCGGCATGTCGGATATGATCGTCGACTTAATGCTCCGTGTCGGTTTGATTTTGGCTCCGTTCTTTATCGTCGCCGTCGTGTTTGGGATTCTCATCAATTACCTACAAATCGGAACGTTATTTTCTTTAGAAGCCATTCAACCAAAGCTTGAGCGGATCGACCCGATCAAGGGGGTCAAACGCATCGTCAGTATGAAAGCGGTCGTCGAATTTTTAAAGTCCTTATTCAAATTGTTAATCATCCTGACAACCGCTGTCGCTGTCCTTTGGAAAAATCAGAAAGAACTGTCTCGGATGGCCGTCGAACAAGTTCGTGAATCGATTGTCGCACTCGCGAGTATCACAATCGAACTTGGTCTTTGGGTAAGTGTCGCCTTGCTCGCACTTGCACTACTCGATTTATTCTACCAACGATTTGATTTCGAGAAATCGATCCGAATGTCTAAGCAAGATATAAAAAATGAGTACAAAAATACGGAAGGTGACCCACTCATCAAATCTAAAATCAAACAGCAACAACGGGAAATGGCGATGCGACGGATGATGCAAGAGATACCGAATGCCGATGTCGTCATCACGAACCCGACCCATTACGCGGTCGTCATTCGATATGATGACACGAAAGATTTTGCGCCGCTCGTGGTCGCCAAAGGGGTCGACCGGGTCGCCTTTCATATTCGAGATGTCGCAAAAGAACATGACGTGGCCATTGTTGAAAATAAACCACTCGCGCGAGCGCTCTATGCGCAAATCGACATCGGTGAGGTGGTAGACGAATCGTTTTATCAAGCCATTGCGGAAGTACTGGCATTCGTCTATCAAATGAAGCAACCGTCTTGAGGAGGAGTATGTGTTGGCAGTAAAAGCGAAAGACTTTGCAATTTTGATTGGTGTGTTGATGATTGTCATCATGCTGATCATCCCGCTACCGGGGTTTTTATTAGACTTTTTAATCATCGTAAATATTTTGATCGCCATCATGATTCTACTTGTGGCGATGAATGCCCGGGAAGCACTTGACTTCTCCGTATTCCCTTCTCTCTTATTGATTGTGACGTTGTTTCGTCTTGGTTTGAACGTATCGACGACCCGTTCGATTCTATCTAAAGGTTATGGTGGGGAAGTCATCGAGACGTTCGGTGATTTCGTCATCGGTGGAAATGTCCTTGTCGGATTTGTCGTCTTTCTGATTCTTGTCATCATTCAATTCGTCGTCATCACGAAAGGAGCAGAGCGTGTATCGGAAGTATCTGCTCGCTTCACACTCGATGCGATGCCGGGGAAACAGATGGCCATCGATGCCGATTTGAACTCTGGTTTAATTGACGACAAAGAAGCCCAGATGCGTCGCCGTAAAATTCAAAGCGAGGCGGACTTCTATGGATCAATGGACGGGGCATCGAAGTTCGTTAAAGGAGATGCCATCGCTGGTATTATCATCGTTACGATCAACTTGATCTTCGGGATTATCATCGGTGTCGTTCAAATGGGATTACCAGTTGGAGAAGCGTTCCAAACGTTCTCACTCATGACAATCGGGGATGGCTTGGTCAGTCAAATCCCAGCACTTTTGATTTCGACCGCGACCGGGATCATCGTGACCCGTGCCGTCTCGGATGGAAACTTAGGGGAAGACGTAATCGACCAGCTCGGTCAAAACCCATCACTCCTTTATATCGCCGGGTCGATTGTCTTCATGCTTGGTTTTGTATCACCGCCCCTACTTCCTGTGACGATGATCATTGCCGGAACGGCATTCTTCGGCGCCTACACGATGCGTCGAAATATCCGTCAGGCAATGGAAGAGCCGATGCTCGAAGAGGAACCATCGACAGCGCCGACAGAATCAGTCGTCTCGCTGTTGCAGATTGACTCGATTGAATTTGAATTCGGATATGGCTTGATTCCGCTTGCTGATGAGTCTCAAGGCGGTGACTTGTTAGACCGCGTTGTCATGATTCGTCGTCAACTCGCACTCGAGCTTGGCTTCATCTTACCGACGGTCCGGATTCGCGATCACTTGCAGTTATCACCGAACGCATACCGAATCAAAGTCAAAGGGAACGTCGTTGCAGAGGGAGAGCTATTGCTGGATCATTACTTGGCGATGAGCCCGGGCATCGAAGACCCTGAGGTATATGGAATTGAAACAACGGAACCAGCATTCGGTCTTCCTGCCCTTTGGATTGATGAAGAAACACGAACTCGGGCAGAAATGAGCGGGTATACCGTCGTTGATCCGCCTTCTGTTGTCGCGACTCACTTGACCGAGACGTTGAAGAAACATGCGGCAGATTTACTCGGTCGGGAAGAGACGAAACAACTCGTCGAGCACCTGAAAGAGACGCATCCGGTTCTCGTAGAGGACGTGACGCCGTCAGTCCTTTCGATTGGCGAAATTCAGAAAGTGTTGCGCCACTTACTCCAAGAAAGTGTTTCCATTCGAAACTTGCCGCTTCTGTTCGAGACGATGGCAGACTACGGAAAAGTGACGAAAGATGCGGAAATCTTAGGAGAGTATTGCCGTCAAGGCTTGTCCCGTCAATTGACCGATCAAGTCAAACCACCTGAAGGTCCCCTTTACGTCGTGACACTCGGCGGACAGACGGAACAGACGGTGCAAGATGCGGTTCAGAAAACGGAGTTCGGGAACTATTTGGCGCTCGACCCAGAGCAAGCTCGAGAGATTATCGAGCGCACTGGCGAACAACTGTCAATGTTTGAACGATATGGGGCATCGGCTGTGATTTTATGTTCCCCAACGATTCGTCTGTTCGTTCGTCAATTACTCGAACGGTATTATCCAGATGTGCCGGTATTGGCTTATAACGAATTACTCAGTTCCGTCGAAGTGAAAAGTATTGGGGTGATTTAACATGCAGATTAAAAAGTTTACGGCGAAGACCATGGCTGATGCGATGGCGAAAGTGAAACAAGAGCTCGGAGACGAAGCGGTCATCCTCAACTCACGACAAGTGAAGACAGGATGGTTCGGTCTCTTTGCGTCAAAGCAAGTGGAGGTCATCGCAGCCCTCGAAAAAGAGCAAGTCGTCACAAAGCCACGACAGCCTGTCCCTGTTCGGACAGCACCAACACCACCTGTCGTGACGCAGACGCCACCACGTGTGATCGGAGGAGCGGGACCGAGACTACACGCCTCGTTGCAACACGTCGAATCGCTGCTCTCGACTGAATCCTTTGCGGATGAGTCGTGGGAGGAAACGCTGAACGAACTATACTACACGACAAAATCTGTAGAAGAAGCTGAACGTTTCGTTTACGAACAAGTCAAATCGTCGTTCATTGAACCGCCTGAAGCTAAACGATATGTTATGGTCGTTGGACCGACGGGGGTCGGCAAGACGACCACACTCGCCAAACTTGCGGCGCACTTTAAACTGACGGAAGGCAAAACGGTCGGATTGATCACGACCGACACGTACCGAATCGCTGCCATCGAACAGTTGAAGACGTATGCTGAAATCATGAGTATTCCGGTGGAAGTGGCATATGACTTTCATGACTTCAAGCGTGCCAAGCAATTGTTTGCTCGTAAAGACATCGTGCTAATCGACACGGCGGGACGAAATTTCCGCGATCCGGCTTACGTCGAACAGTTTCATGAACATCACGACTTCACTGAAACAAGCCTTTCGCTCGTTTTGAGTTTGACATCCAAAACGAAGGACATGGATATGATCTATTCGCAATTCGAGTCATTGCCTCTTAGCTCACTCATTTTTACGAAGGCGGACGAGACAAGTGATATCCACGCGATGTACCGCATGGTGAAAAAGAGCGGTCTTCCGGTCGCCTGGATGACAGACGGCCAAGAAGTGCCGGACGATCTGATTCGGGGGCATGCGGACGCACTGACGAAACGACTGTTTGAGAAAGAAGGGTGGGCAAGATGGACCAAGCAAGGCGTCTAAGAGCTATCAATGCTGCCCATCCGACGACAATCGCCTTTGCTAGTGGGAAAGGTGGGGTCGGAAAGACGAACGTCTGTGTAAACACGGCCATCGCCCTAGCTGAACTCGGAAAACGAGTGTTGATTGTCGACTTTGACATCGGAATGGCCAATGTGCACATCTTGATGAATGCCATGAAGTCCAGAACGATGATCGAGACCGTCAAAGCTCGTATTCCATTGGCTGCAGCTGTTCAGAAAAATGTATATGGTGTCGATATATTACATGGAGGGAGTGGGCAGGATCAACTCGTCCATCTCTCAGATGATGACATGCAATTTCTCATGCGAGAACTCGAAGTATTGACCGAATATGATTATGTCCTGTTCGATATGGGGGCTGGAGCGACGGACACTTCACTCCAATTCATCGCGGGTTGCGATGAGATGTTCTTGATTTTGACTCCAGAACCTACCTCGCTAATGGACGGTTATGCATATACGAAACTGGTGCACCATCAGTACCCGGACTTACCGCTTGGCGTCATCGTTAACCGAGCCCAGTCCGGTGAGGAAGCCCTTCAATGTTTCGAACGGATGGAAGTCGCATGTAAACAGTTTTTAAATAAAACGATTCGATTCCTTGGCTTTCTACCAGACGACTCATCTGTCAGAAAGGCAGTCATCGCCCAAGTCCCGTTTTATCAATACAACCGAAAGAGTGATATTAGCTGGCGCCTCGAACGAATTTTGACAACGCTTACGGGTACGCCTCCGAAACCACGTCACTTGATGGACCGTTTGATGGGGAACTTACGAAAACAGTGGAACCGAGTATAACGACAGGGAGGCAAATGAGATGGACGTGAATGAATACTTAGGGTTGTTTTTAGATGAATCCCAAGAACATATCCAATCGATCAACACACAGTTACTTAAATTAGAACAATCGGGTGGGGCGGATGTTGTACAGGAGATCTTCCGGTCGGCACACACGCTAAAAGGGATGTCTTCGACGATGGGGTACGAACGCGTTGCCAACTTGACACATGAGATGGAGAGCGCGCTCGACCTCGAACGTGGCGGGAAAAAGGAAAGTAACCAACTCTTGTTGGATACGATGTTCATCGCCATGGAACAGATGGAAGACATGATTGCGGACATCGAAAGCGGAGGACAAGGCGCAAACGTGGATGTATCAGAAACGGTCGCCGCATTCCAATCCTTCATCGGTGGGAAAGAAGTCGCAGTCGAAAAAACTTCAGAGACGAGCACGTTTGAGATTGATTTATATACGAACTCGGTCATCGAGCAAGCCAAACAGACAGGCTTTGAGGCGTATCAAATCACAGTCAAACTGTCTGACGCGGTCGTCTTGAAAGCGGCCCGTGCGTATATGGTATTCGATCGCCTTCAAGAACTAGGTGAGGTCGTCAGCACACATCCGGAGACAGAAGAAATCGAACAAGAGCAATTTGACTTGTCGTTCGACGTCTTATTCTTGTCACAAGAGACGGCAGAAGTGATTGAACATGCCATCGCTCAAGTATCGGAAGTGGAGCGCGTCGAAGTCAATGCGTTTACAGAAACAGCGGTCAGTGAGCCAGAAGTCGCTGTGACAGCGGAGACGATTGCACCTGAACCTGTCGTTCAAGCTACCTCGGACAAGGAAGAAGCGAAAGATACGAAAGAGCAAGTAGCCGCTAAAACACAAGCAAAAACGATTCGCGTCAACTTAGAACGAATTGATCGTCTGATGAACTTGTTTGAAGAGTTCATTATCGACCGTGGACGCCTTGAGCGCCTGGCGGACGAAGTCGGTCAACCAGAATTGAATGAAACGGTCGAAAAAATCAAGCGGGGAACGAACGAGTTACAATCACTCGTCTTGACCCTCCGGATGATGCCAATCGAACAAGTGTTCAATCGCTTCCCACGAATGGTGCGTTCGGTCGCAAAAGAGATTCATAAAAAAGTCCAGTTGGACATTTCAGGTGCTGAAACAGAACTCGATCGCACGGTCATCGATGAAATTGGCGATCCGCTCGTCCACTTGATCCGTAACGCCATCGATCACGGCATCGAACGTCCGGAAGTACGTCTTCAAGCCGGAAAACCGGAGCAGGGCATGCTTGCACTCCGTGCGTATCACGGCGGAAACCGAGTCTTCATTGAAATCGAGGACGATGGTGCCGGCATCAACGTCGACAAGGTTCGTTCGAAAGCGTTGGAGCGCGGCGTGATCACAGATGAAGAAGCGACGACGATGTCTGAGAACGAATTGGCGATGCTGATCTTTGCTCCGGGCTTCTCGACGGCAGACGTGGTCACTGACTTGTCAGGACGCGGTGTCGGACTGGATGTCGTCAAAAATAAAATCGAGTCACTCGGTGGGGTCGTTTCTCTAGAGACGGTTGGGGGACAAGGCACGAAGTTCCAGGTCAGCTTACCGCTCACCCTCTCTATCATCTCGGCGATGCTCGTTCAAGTGGGAGAGGAATCGTATGCGATTCCATTGACATCGATCCTTGAGACGACATTACTTGATGAAGCGGACATTTTGACAGCACACCGTGAGCGAGTCTTCGACTTCCGTGGTCAACTGGTCCCACTCGTCTACATGAAAGAAATGTTTGGCATCGAATCAGAGACGAAGTCGCAATTCCCGGTCGTCGTCGTTCGAAAAGGCAACAAACTCGTCGGCGTCGTCGTCAACGATTTGATCGGTCAACAAGAAATTGTCATGAAACCGCTCGGTACGTATCTTGAAGGGATTCCAGCTATCTCTGGTGCGACCATTCTTGGTGACGGTCGCGTCGCCCTTATCGTAGATAGTAACGATCTCTTTTAAGGAGGAATATTGATGGAACAGAAATGGGTAGTCTTTTCACTTGAAGAAAATACGTATGGGATCGACGTACAGTCGGTCCGTTCAATCGAGCGACTTCAGCCGATCACACGAGTGCCGAACGCACCGTCACATGTGAAAGGGGTCATCAACCTTCGTGGTGTCGTCACGCCGGTCATCGACCTTCGCTTGCGACTCGGCTACGAAGAAATCGAACCAACGGATGAGACACGCATCCTGATCGCCTCGTTGAATCAAGGAGATGCCGGATTTATCGTCGACCGTGCGAATGAGGTCGTGGAAAGCGACGAAGTACGAATCGAACCGATTCCGGAATCGAGCCGCGATATGCTCTCGGCACATCTGACAGCCATCGCAAAAGGAGAAGATAAACTCTTCTCTTTACTCGATGCGAATGCGTTGTTTGAGGAACAGTATGCTGAGTGAGTTTGAACAAGACCTGTTAAAGGAACTGGGAAATATAGGGTCTGGACATGCAGCGACTGCCTTGTCGGCAATGCTTTCGAAACCGGTGAACATTACCGTGTCTTCTGCCGAAATGGAACCGATCACCTATTTACCAGAGCGAGTCGGCGGTCCGGAACGACATGTTGCCTCGGTCTTGTTGGAATTAGATGGTGATATTCGTGGAATGATCCTCATTTTGTTCGCCGTGGAAGATGCCGAGCAAATGGTTTCGACCTTGATTGGGATGCCATATTCATTTGATTCTTTTGATGAGCTCGGCCAATCGGCTTGGGAAGAGGTCGGGAATATTATGAGCGGTGCTTATGCGCGAGCGCTAGGTGACTGGTTACAGACACCGATTATGATTCAAGTGCCGGCAACGGCCATCGATATGGCAGGTTCGATTGTTGAATTTGTCGTCACGTCTGTACAACCTGAGGAAGACGCGGCGCTCTATATCGACACGACATTTATGATTGATCAAAAAGTAAGTGCAGGACATGTGTTGTTCCTACCAACACATGGGTCGCTCAAACGGATTCAAGAACGGTTGCTTGGCAATGGCTGATGTATTAAAAATCGGCATTGCCGAATGGAAGCAGACGACCGCACCAAATCGGTTACGTACAGCCGGACTCGGGTCATGTGTGGGTGTCATTTTATATGACACCCGCCTCCAATTGGCAGCGATGGCACATGTCATGTTGCCGGACTCGACGATTGCTCGTAAGAACCAGACGATTGAAGTAGGAAAATACGCAGATACAGCCATTGATACACTCGTGCATTCATTGAAACGAGAAGGGGCCACACGGCTTCAAGCAAAGATGGCAGGCGGCGCTCAGATGTTTCAGTTTAAATATGAGAACGAGGCGATGCGAATCGGTGAGCGAAACGCCGAGGCCATCCGCCAAGCATTAAAAGTCCATCGTATTCCGCTCGTGGCAGAAGATTGTGGCGGACATAACGGGCGGACAATCGAGTTTGATGTCGCAACATCTGTCTTATCGATTCGGACGGTGAGCGTGGGTACGAAAGAACTATAAGGGGGGATCGACATGACGACTCATCTTACACAGTTGTGGGATCGCTGGAATATGGACCGTGATATGGATACAGCAAACGAATTACTAGCACATTACGAGTTTCTCATCCACTACCACGTACAACGGATGATCGTGACGCTTCCAAAGAGCGTCGAACGCGACGAATTGAAAAGTTTGGGTTACATGGGATTGTACGATGCCCTTATGAAATATGATCCAGAGCACAATAATAAATTTGATACGTATGCTGCGTTTCGGATTCGTGGAGCCATTATCGACGGTTTACGAAAAGTGGATTGGTTACCTCGGTCGGTTCGAGAAAAAGAAAAAAAAATCGATCAGGTGGCGGAACAGCTTGAACAGTCGTTACATCGTGCTCCAACGAAGAGCGAGTTAGCTTCGGCATGCGACTTACCGATTGCAGAAATCGAACGAACGATGGCGGAAGGGTACTTTGCCAATATGTTGTCGATTGATGAGGCCGTGACGTTGCAAGAAGAAGGAAAAGTCATGTCTGTCACGTATTTCGACCCGGATTCTGAAAAGCCAGAAGATACGTTGTTGCAACGCGAATTGATTGATGTGCTGGCAGCAGAAGTCGACCATTTATCCGAAAAAGAACGACTCGTCGTCTCTTTGTTTTACTTTGACGAACTGACGTTGACGGAGATTGGGGAAGTGCTCGAACTGTCAACATCACGGATTTCGCAAATTCATTCCAAAGCGTTGAAGACATTAAAACACGCGCTCGGTCGGTCCTATTTAGAAGAAAAGACATCGTAAGGAGATGAACAAGTGTATATTGTATATGTGATCACAGCTTGTTTGGTTGCTTACGGTTTTTTATTCGGCTACCGACAAGTCCAAGCGCTTCAGGAACGAGTCGAACGGCTCGAACGAGAGAAGCAAGAGACCGAAACGTTGCTTCTTTCATTCATGGAGTCGATGAACGACCTCGTTGTTCAAGAACCCGTTGAACGTTCGAACGTGGTTCAACAGGAAGAAGCTTCATCGCTCCCTGTCAATGAGTCCGTCCAAACGGTCGTAGAGGCGACAGAAGAGACGACCCCGTCCGCGTCAATCGACGTGGACGATGTCTTGTTGCGACATTCCGTGCGGGACGCTGCCCGTATCCTCGGAAAAGGCGAGGGCGAGCTTGCGCTTTATGCGAAACTTCGTAAAAAGTGAGAGTTGCCGGATTTCGTGACATATGCTATAGTAATTCTCGGTGTTAAACACATCACACACGTCTCGGGATGATATTCCTCGGTGCCGAAAGGTCGGAATACAACAATGAACGAGGCGGAGGACTTTTTTAAACCACAAGGAGGAAATTTATCATGGCAGTAATTTCAATGAAGCAATTGCTTGAAGCTGGTGTACACTTCGGTCACCAAACACGCCGTTGGAACCCAAAAATGGCGAAATACATCTTCACAGAGCGTAACGGGATCTACATCATCGACCTTCAAAAGACGGTCAAAAAAGTAGACGAAGCTTACAACTTTGTTCGTGAACTCGCGGCAGAAGGCGGAAACGTCCTCTTCGTTGGTACGAAAAAACAAGCTCAAGATACAATCAAAGAGGAAGCAATCCGTTCTGGAATGTTCTTCATTAACGAGCGTTGGTTGGGTGGAACACTCACTAACTTCAAAACAATCAAAAAGCGTATCAACCGCTTGAAGCAACTCGAAAAAATGGAAGAAGACGGCACGTTCGAAGTACTTCCTAAGAAAGAAGTCATCATCTTGAAGAAAGAAATGACTCGTCTTGAGAAGTTCCTCGGCGGAATCAAGGATATGCCTGGTGTGCCTGACGCCCTCTTCATCGTTGACCCACGTAAAGAGCGTATCGCAATTGCGGAAGCTCACAAATTGAACATCCCAATCGTTGCGATTGTCGACACAAACTGTGACCCAGACGAAATCGACTACGTAATCCCAGCGAACGACGATGCAATTCGTGCAGTTAAATTGCTCACTTCTAAGATGGCAGATGCAATCATCGAAGCGAAGCAAGGTGAAGAAGAAGTTGCTGAAGAAGCTGTAGCGACAGAAGCTGAAGCTACAGAAGCTGAGTAATCAGTGAGACAATAGGTGATAAAGGGAAAGCCTTTTATCACCTTTTTTTAGGACATGTAATCAAAAAGCCCTGTGCTTTTTCTTAAAATTCGTTAGTTTTACAAGGAGGAATTTCCGATGGCAGTTACAGCAGCAATGGTAAAAGAACTTCGTGAAAAAACAGGAGCAGGAATGCTTGATTGCAAAAAAGCACTCGTTGAAACAGACGGTGACATGCAAGCAGCAATCGACATCCTTCGCGAAAAAGGAATCGCTAAAGCAGCAGCAAAAGGTGATCGTATCGCCGCTGAAGGTTTGACAGCAGTAGCAGTTGAAGGCAACAAAGCTGTGCTCGTCGAAATCAACTCAGAAACAGACTTCGTTGCGAAGAACGAGAAGTTCCAAACACTCGTAAACAACGTAGCAAAAGCAGTACTCGCATCAGGCGCAACAACTGCAGAAGCTGCACTCGCGGCTGAGTACGAAGCAGGTAAAACACTTGAAACGTACATTCAAGAAGAAGCTTCGACAATCGGAGAGAAAATCTCACTCCGTCGTG
This sequence comes from Exiguobacterium profundum, assembly GCF_001909285.1. GTDB lineage: Bacteria > Bacillota > Bacilli > Exiguobacteriales > Exiguobacteriaceae > Exiguobacterium > Exiguobacterium profundum. Next base: position 2,112,939 of record NZ_MRSV01000001.1, on the reverse strand, counting down.
TAGCTGTTCTTGAAAAAGCTGACGATGCAGTATTCGGTACGTACCTCCACATGGGTGGTCGCATCGGGTCAGTCGTTGTAATCGACGGCACATCTGACGAAACAGTTGCTAAAGACGTTGCAATGCACGTTGCTGCAGCACGTCCACTTTACGCGACACGCGATGAAGTATCAGCTGAAGAAATCGACCGCGAGAAGAAAGTCTTGACTGAGCAAGCACTTAACGAAGGCAAGCCTGCTAACATCGTTGAGAAGATGATTGCTGGTCGTATGAACAAGTACTTCGAGGAAATCTGCCTCGTTGACCAAACGTTCGTAAAAGACAGCGACTTCAAAGTTGGTAAGTACGTAGAAACAAAAGGCGGAAAAATCAACTCGTTCGTACGCTTCGAAGTAGGAGAAGGTATGGAGAAACGTGAAGAGAACTTTGCTGAAGAAGTTATAAAACAACTTAAAAAATAATCTGTGTCACAATCAGTGATGCAACTAAAAATGGGAACACGTCTGTATAACCTTGAGTTAGTTCGTTAAGGGAGCGTGTTCCCTTTTTTCAAGCAAGAGGAGGCAAAGTTATGGAACCGAAATATAAACGAATTGTGTTAAAATTGAGTGGAGAAGCGCTCGCTGGAGATCAAGGTTACGGGATCGACCCTAACATTGTAAACTCAATCTCAAGTCAAATTAAAGAATTGATCGAGATGGGTGTAGAAGTCGCCGTTGTTGTAGGTGCCGGAAACATTTGGCGTGGAAAGACGGGTAGTGAACTCGGGATGGATCGGGCAAACGCAGATTACATGGGTATGCTCGCAACTGTATTGAACTCACTTGCTCTTCAAGATAGCCTTGAAACGTACGGTGTCCAAACGCGCGTCCAAACATCAATTGAAATGCGACAAGTTGCTGAACCATACATTCGTCGTCGCGCAATGCGTCATCTTGAAAAAGGACGCGTCGTTATCTTTGCGGCCGGCACAGGAAACCCATATTTCTCAACGGACACGACAGCTGCCCTCCGTGCGGCTGAAATCGAAGCTGATGTCATCTTAATGGGTAAAAACAATGTGGACGGCGTCTATTCAGCTGATCCGAAATTGGACGCGACGGCAGTGAAGTACGATACGTTGTCTTATCTTGACGTCTTAAAGGATGGACTTCAAGTCATGGACTCGACAGCAACGTCACTTTGTATGGACAACCACATTCCATTGATTGTATTCTCATTGCTTGAAGAAGGTAACATTAAACGTGTCGTTCTCGGGGAACATATCGGGACGGTAGTAGGAGGAGTCAATTCATGAGTGTCAAAGAAGTATTGAAAAAAGCTGAAGAAAAAATGGAAAAAGCGCATTCTTCACTTAAACGTGATTTTGGAACGCTTCGCACTGGCCGTGCCAGCGCATCGATTTTGGATCCTGTCCAAGTTGATTACTATGGTGTCCCAACACCACTCAATCAAGTGGCAAACATCAATACACCAGAAGCGCGCCTACTTTTGATTCAACCATGGGATAAGTCAATGGTTTCTGAAGTAGAGAAAGCGATTCAAAAGGCAGACCTCGGCTTGTCTCCATCATCTGACGGTACGGTCATTCGTTTGGCGATTCCTGCATTGACGGAAGAACGTCGTAAAGAATTAGTTAAAGTCACGAAAAAATACGCAGAAGAAGCGAAAGTCGCTGTCCGTAATGTTCGTCGTGACGCAAATGAAAACTTGAAGAAACTCGAGAAAGATGGCGAGTTAACAGAAGACGATCTCCGCGGATATGCAGATGACGTTCAAACGTTGACGGATTCGTATATCAAGAAGATTGATGAATCTGCAAAAATTAAAGAAAAAGAAATCATGGAAGTGTAATCACGGAAGTGGTATACCAAAAAGCTGTGTGGGGACCCTTTTTCTGAGAGGGTCCTTCTTTCATACAATCAGGAGGATAACAGAATGTTTAAATGGGTGAATCCTAAAACGAAAATCGAGGCGGAGTTAAGTGTTCCTGAGAACGTAGCCATCATTATGGATGGAAATGGACGCTGGGCCAAAAAACGTGGTCTCCCTCGCATCATGGGTCACCGGGAAGGGATGAAGTCCATCCGGGAAGCGGTACGAACAGCACAAGAACTCGGGATTCGGTCTCTGACGCTTTATGCGTTCTCTACAGAGAATTGGACTCGTCCGGAAGAGGAAGTCTCATTCTTGATGAAACTGCCGAAACAGTTTTTGGAGACCGATTTGAAAGAACTCCACGAACAGAATGTACGAGTGCTCGTTGCGGGAGATACGTCGAAACTCCCACGAGAGACACGAGAAGCCGTTAACGAGGCGAGAGAACGGACCGTTGCGAACACAGGGTTGAATCTTGTCTTCGCACTCAACTATGGGGGACGGGATGAGCTCGTTCAAGCGATGCGCAGCATTGCAGGAGACGTTCAGTCCGGTTTGGTTCAGCCAGACGATATCGATGACCGTATGATTGGTGAACGACTCATGACACACGTTCAAGACGTGGATCTCGTTATTCGGACGAGCGGGGAACAACGACTCTCTAACTTTTTATTATGGCAAAGCGCATATGCTGAACTTCATTTCACAGAAGTATTGTGGCCGGAATTTAAGCGTGAGCATTTTGTAGAAGCGATTGAATCATACAACGCGCGCACGCGACGTTTTGGTGGGGTGTAACATGAAGACACGTATTATTACAGGACTATGGGCAGGAGCCATCTTCATCACGGTAATTGCGCTTGGAGGAAATGCATTTGTTTCATTGATGGGGATTTTAGCACTCATCGGATTGAGTGAATTCACGTTGATGCGACAGCATAAGCTGTTGGCGTTTCCGTTCTTGGTCACAGCGCTCCTCGTGGCGTTCCCATTCCTCTTATTATTGATTGAGAATCAGGTTGTCACGGATGAACTTCCGTTCTCGATTGAACAATGGCTCGTCTTAGGGCTCGTGTTGTTGCTGTTTTGGAAAATGGTCACGAAAAATCGATTCACGTATGATGACGCTAGTTTTTACTTCGTCTCAGCGGTCTATTTGGTCGTCGGTTTCTCTAGTTTTGCGTTAGTCCGGCTCTCTGAGGACGGTCTATCGAAAGTGTTGCTAATCTTGTTTATGATTTGGGCGACGGACTCGGGAGCATATTTTACCGGAAAGGCATTCGGGAAAGCCAAATTATGGCCATCGATTAGTCCGAACAAGACGATTGAAGGGGCGATTGGGGGCATTGTGTCTGCGATTGTACTCGGTATCATCTTCGTCTGGATTAATCCGATCTTGCCGATAATTGAGGTCGTCATTTTAGCGATTGTCGTGGCGGTAGTCGGACAGCTCGGAGATTTGGTGCAGTCTGCTTATAAGCGCCAGTATGGAGTCAAAGATTCGGGTCACCTGTTACCAGGACATGGTGGCATTTTAGACCGGTTTGATAGTATGATTGCGGTCTTTACCGTCATTTGGGTGTTTAATCTGCTTTAAAAAGGAGTGTCGAAATGAAGCGAATTAGCTTAATTGGTGGGACTGGTTCGATTGGCGTTCAAACTTGTGACGTCATCGAACAGCACCCCGACCTGTTTGAACTTGAGGCGTATGCGTTCGGAACGAACGTCGATGTCGCCACGGAATGGATCAATCGACTTAGACCAAAATATGTGTCGGCAACGAGTATCGAAGTACTCGAGCAGTTGAAGCCACGTCTTACATATGAACCTCTCTATTTTATTGGACCGGAGGGGCTGAAGGAGTGTGCAACGGCAGAACGGGCTGACATCGTCGTGACGGCAGTCGTTGGAGCAGTTGGACTCGAACCGACGCTTGCGGCGATTCAAGCAGGGAAAGATATTGCACTCGCCAACAAGGAAACACTCGTTACCGCAGGACATCTTGTCAAAGCGGCCGTGAAAGAACATGGGGTCAACCTATTGCCTGTCGACAGTGAACACTCCGCGATTTATCAATGTTTGAACGGGGAACGAAGAGAAGATGTATCAAAGATTATTCTAACGGCTTCAGGCGGTAGTTTCCGTGATCGTTCACGTGATGAGCTGGCTGATGTGACTGTTGAAGACGCACTGAATCATCCGAACTGGACAATGGGAGCAAAAATCACAATCGATTCGGCGACGATGTTCAACAAAGGCTTAGAAGTCATCGAGGCACACTGGCTGTTCGATATCGATTATAATGATATTGAAGTCATCTTGCATCGAGAATCGATTATTCATTCGATGGTCGAATTTAAAGATGCTGCCGTGATGGCCCAGCTTGGAAACCCGGATATGCGCGGTCCGATCCTTTATGCGCTATCGGGACCGAAGCGGCTTGAAATCGAGGGGAATAAGCGGTTAAACTTGAAGGAAATCGGAAAGCTGCATTTTGAAGAGGCTGATTTCAATCGTTACCCGGCACTCCGGTTAGCGTTCGAAGCAGGAAGAGCCGGTGGTTCCATGCCGACCGTCTTGAATGCAGCCAATGAAGTGGCAGTGGACCTATTCTTGAACGGTCAGATCACGTTTTTAGAGATTGAACGACTCGTCGAAGAAGCGATGGCTCGACATGAGGTCATTGCCGAGCCGACGCTCGCGCAAATTCTAGAAGTTGACCAAGCAGTACGTCAACAGATTCAGCAAGGAATTGAAGGTGGGGAATAAATCATGACGACTTTTATCGCCATCGTTTTGATGTTTGGCGTTCTCATTTCGGTACACGAATGGGGACACCTCGTCATGGCGAAACGGGCAGGCATTCTCTGTCACGAGTTTGCAATCGAATTCGGTCCAAAAATTGTTTCATTCCGTAAAAATGAAACGCTCTATACCATTCGTCTTTTACCAATCGGTGGCTACGTCAAAATGGCCGGAGAAGATTTTGAACCGATTGAAGTCCGAGCGGGTCAGCATGTCGGACTTCGTCTCACTGAACAGGGGACGGTCGATCGTGTCTACTTCCAACCGGACACGGCTACAGATGTCCATGTCGTCGGAACCGTCGATAAGTTCGATTCGACACATGAGTTGAAAGTTCAACTTCTCATCGATGAGGAAGTGCGGGTCTATTCATTAGAGCGAGACACACTCCTTGTCGACCAAGGGATGGAAATTCAAATTGCACCGTATGATCGAACGTTTGGGGCCCAGTCGGTTTGGAAGCGTGTCTTGGCCATCGCAGCCGGTCCGGCGATGAACTTTGTCTTGGCGTTCATCTTGCTCATCATTGTTGGGCTCGTTCAAGGAACCCCAACGAACGATGGTCAAATTGGTACGGTTCAACCGGATTCAGCCGCTGATGAGGCTGGTTTGATGAGTGGGGATGAAATCGTCTCGATTGAAGGCGAGCCGATTACCGATTGGCTCGACTTGCGATCTGCTTTAGAAGACCGCGCGGACACCCCTACGGAAGTCACGTATGTCCGTGATGGAGAGGAAGCAACTGTCACCCTTACACCACAAGCAGTCGAACAAAACGGAGAGACGGTCGGGATTCTTGGTGTCACGAACGCGCTCGAACGATCACCGGTCAAAGCCGTGACGACGGGGGCGGAAACGACATGGACGATGTCGACGCTGATCTTCTCTGCGGTCGGTGATTTGGTGACAGGACAAGTCGGTGTCGATCAACTAGCAGGTCCGGTCGGGATTGTACGGATGACAGATGAAGTAGCGGCGAGCGGTTTGATCATGCTGTTGAATTGGACAGCGCTTCTCTCCGTCAACCTTGCCATCTTCAACTTGCTCCCATTGCCAGCGTTAGACGGAGGACGTTTGATTTTCCTCTTGTTCGAAGCGGTACGCGGACGTCAAATCGATCCGAAAAAGGAAGGATTCGTCCACTTTATCGGATTCGCACTCTTGATGATTTTAATGTTGATTGTCACTTGGAACGACATTCAATCATTCTTTAAATAAGCTGTTTGTAGAGAAGGGAAACGTTGAACTGTATGAAACAATCTAGATTGCTCATGCCTACATTGAGAGAAGTGCCGGCTGACGCGGAAGCGGTCAGCCATCAACTCCTCGTCCGTGGAGGATTCATCCGTCAAAATGCGGCAGGAATTTATTCTTATCTTCCACTCGGACATAAAGTGTTACACAACATCCAAACGATCATCCGTGAAGAGATGAATCGTGCCGGAGCTCAAGAGCTATTGATGCCTGCCATCCAACCGGCAGAACTTTGGGAAGAGACAGGACGATGGGGTATTTACGGTCCTGAGTTGATGCGCTTGACGGACCGTCATGACCGTCGCTTCGCACTCGGTGCGACACACGAAGAATTGATTACATCGATCGTCCGAGACGAGCTCAACTCGTATAAAAAACTACCGATGAACTTGTACCAGATTCAAACGAAGTATCGTGATGAGCGTCGACCACGTTTTGGATTGCTGCGCGGACGCGAATTCTTGATGAAAGACGCCTATTCATTCCACGCGACACAAGAAGACTTAGATGAAGAATATACCAACATGTATAATGCCTACTCACGTATCTTCGACCGTACAGGACTGAAGTATCGTCCGGTCGTCGCAGACTCTGGGGCAATCGGCGGGAAAGACACGCATGAATTCCAAGCGCTTGCGGATATTGGTGAAGATACAATTGTCTACACGGACACGTCGAACTATGCGGCGAACATCGAGATGGCCGAAACGCTCGACCGTTATGAGATGCAACAAGCTGACGTAAATCCCCTCGAAAAAGTGAACACGGAAGAAAATCGTACGATTGAGGACGTGGCGGCATTCTTGAATGTGGATCCGAAGACGACAATCAAATCTGTCTTGTTTAACGTGGATGGCGAAACTGTCATGGCAATCGTTCGTGGCGACCACGAAGCGAATGAAGTCAAAGTGAAGAACGCACTCGGTGGACTCGACATTCAACTTGAAGAAGAAGCGAAAATCGTTGAGTTGTTCAACTGTGCACCAGGTACACTCGGACCGATTAACGCTCCGGTCAAAGTCGTTGCCGACTATGCGGTCAAATACTTAGTGGATGCTGTCTGTGGTGCTAACGAGGCGAACACACACTATACGGGTGTAAATGCTGCGCGCGACCTTGCCGAGATGACATACCACGATTTACGTTTCGTTGTCGAAGGCGATTTGGCACCGGATGAGTCCGGTCCGGTTCGTTTTGCTCGTGGGATTGAAGTGGGACAAGTATTTAAACTCGGAACACGATATTCAGAAGCGATGGGTGCGACATTCCTCAACGAAGAGGGTCGTGCCGAACCACTCATCATGGGTTGCTACGGCATTGGGGTGTCACGCACACTTTCAGCCATCGTCGAACAACATCACGACGACCGTGGAATCATTTGGCCACGTAACGTAGCGCCGTTCGATCTCCATTTGATTGCAATCAACGCAAAAGATGAGACGCAAGTCGAGTTGGCGAACCGTCTTTATGAAGAGCTCGGTCAAACATACGATATCTTGTTCGATGACCGGAAAGAACGTGCGGGCGTCAAGTTTGCCGATGCAGATTTGATCGGACTCCCGATTCGCGTGAACGTCGGGAAAAAAGCTGGCGAAGGCATCGTTGAAGTGAAAGTACGTGCAACAGGTGAAGTGATTGAAACATCAATCGGTGAATTGAAAGAAGTCATCGCTTCAAAATTTAGCGAAGTTCATTAATGGATGAAGGTGACAGCGGAAGCGGTCACCTTCATTTGTCGAATTGGCATAAAGGGGGAAAGACGGACCCGTGGAAGCAAATCAAAAGATGCAATTATTATTAAGTGACCTTGGGATCACGACCGAGACGGACCTGTTTGATCAGGCCGAACTCTCACGACTCGTCGTCAATAAGAAGCGACGGACGTGGACGTTCTATTTTTCATTTCCAGCAGTATTGCCATACGACGTGCATCAATTGTTCATGAGTCGACTAGAAAGCCGTTATGCAACGTTTGCGGATGAGGTGTACGCTCGATTCTCGACAGTAGCGGGTGGGAGCGAGCAAGACTATATCGACTATTGGCCACGAATCGTCAGCGAGTTGAGCCAAGTATCTGGCGCGATGCGCAGTTATTTCGGCTCCGTTTCGCCACGATTCGAGCAGAACAAACTTATGATTCCGGTGCGTTCCGCACCTGAGGCGAGTTATGTGGACAAAGAGCTCTGTCAAGAAGTACAGGCGCTCTATAGTGCCTAAGGGTTCACAAAAAAACCGTGTCAGGCTCAATTTTCGGAAGACGCTGAGGCAAATCAAGCCCTTCGCGAACAGGTCGTTCAAGAAGATATCGAACAAGCGAAAATGGCACTGGCTGCCCAATTCGCCAAGGCAACAGAAACGAACGACGAACCGATTACAGAAATCCGGATGGGTGCGCTCATTAAAGATGAGATTGTCCCAATCAAGACGATTATCGAGGAAGAACGACGTGTCGCGATTCGTGGACTCGTCTTCTCAGCAGAGCGCAAAGAGTTGAAGAGTGGTAAGAAACTATTCACGTTCAAGATGACGGATTACACAGACTCATTGATTGTGAAGGTATTTGCACGCGATGACGATGACGACCGTATGCTAAGTGCCGTCAAAAAAGGGATGTGGATTCAAACGGCCGGTCGGGTTGAAGATGATTCGTTTATGCGCGAACTATGTATGATGGCATCTCAACTTCAAGAAGTAAAAGTAGAACCACCACGTGACGAATGGGAAGGTGAGAAACGCGTCGAACTTCACGCGCATACGCAGATGAGCCAAATGGATGCCGTCACAAATGTCTCGTCGCTCGTCGCTCGTGCCGCAAAATGGGGACACCGTGCCATTGCCATTACCGACCATGCTGGAGTTCAGGCGTTCCCGGAAGCCTATTAAGCCGGGAAGAAAAATGATATCAAAGTGTTATACGGAGTCGAGGCGAACGTCGTCAACGATGGTGTCCCTGTCGCTTATCATGCGACCGATGTGGCATTGGATGATGCGACATACGTCGTCTTCGACGTCGAGACAACGGGACTTTCTGCCGTCTACAATAAAATCATCGAACTCGCTGGGGTTAAAATCAAGGACGGAGAAATCATTGACCGGTTTGAAGCGTTCGCCGACCCGAAACATGCCTTGTCAGCGACCACCATCGAATTGACAGGGATCACGGATGACATGGTTCAAGGTCAACCGGACCCGGAAGTGATCACGAAACAGTTCGTCGAGTGGTGTGGCGACAGCATTCTCGTTGCCCATAACGCGTCATTCGACATGGGCTTCCTCGAGGCGACACTCCGTAGTGGTGGGCATGAACCGGACGATTACCCGGTCATCGACACGCTCGAACTTGCTCGAACGTTGATGCCGACGTTGAAGAATCATCGACTCAATACACTCGCGAAGCGATTCGATATCGAACTGACACAACATCACCGTGCCATTTACGATGCGGAAGCAACGGCGTATTTGCTCATGAAGTTACTCGATCTCGCTAAGCAGATGTTCGAAATGACGACACATCGCTCGTTGAACGCGAAAGTCGGCAGTGACGTGTCGAAGATTCGTCCGTTCCATGCGACCATCTACGCGAAAAACAAAAAGCCAGGACTTCGTCATTTATACGAGCTCATCTCCTTATCTCACATCGATTACTTGTATCGGATGGCACGCATGCCACGTTCCGAGCTTGTGAAACGGCGAGAAGGATTATTGATTGGTTCGGCTTGTGATAACGGGGAGATTTTTGACGCCGCCTTGAACAAGTCGGATGATGAACTCGAGAAGATGATGTCATTTTATGACTTTATCGAGATTCATCCCCCGGCACTCTACCACCATTTGATTGATAAAGAGATTGTGACGAATGAATTAGAACTCCGCGAAATCATTAAGCGCATCATTCGTGTCGCCGAGAAGGCCGAGTTACCGGTTTGTGCGACAGGGAATGTGCACTATCTAGATCGGTCGGACCGGTCTTATCGCGAAATCTTGATTCGTACACAAGGTGGGGCAAACTTCATCAATACGCGTAAGGAATTACCACATGCGCACTTCCGGACGACAAAAGAAATGATGGAAGAGTTCAAGTTTTTAGGTGTCGATTTAGCGCGTGAAATCGTCATCACGAATCCGAATGCAATCGCTGATCAGATTGAGTCCATTCAAATCATCCCGGATGATTTGTACACACCTAAAATTGAAGGGGCAGATGATGAGGTTCGGAATATGAGCTACGACATGGCTCGCTCCATCTATGGAGACGAGTTGCCTGAAATCGTGGAGGCGCGTCTTGAGAAAGAGCTCAAATCGATTATCGGTCACGGGTTCGCCGTCATTTATTTGATTTCGCATAAACTCGTTAAAAAATCACTCGATGATGGATATCTGGTCGGTTCGCGGGGGTCGGTCGGGTCGAGTCTCGTCGCAACGATGACGGAAATCACCGAAGTCAACCCGCTACCGCCTCACTACGTCTGTCCGAACTGTCAGCACTCACATTTCTTTAATGATGGATCAGTCGGTTCGGGGTATGACTTGCCAGACAAGGAGTGTCCGGAGTGCGGAAAAAAGTACAAAAAAGACGGTCATGATATTCCGTTCGAGACATTCCTTGGTTTCAAAGGGGACAAAGTACCGGATATCGACTTGAACTTCTCAGGTGAATATCAACCGCATGCCCACGCCTATACAAAAGTACTGTTCGGAGAAGAATACGTCTATCGTGCCGGGACAATCGGCACGATTGCCGACAAAACGGCTTATGGATACGTGAAAGGCTATGCGACCGAGAACGATAAGATTTATCGGAACGCCGAAGTCGACCGTCTCGTTTCTGGGGTCACCGGTGTAAAAAGGACGACGGGGCAACACCCAGGGGGTATCATCGTCGTACCGGACTATATGGACATCGCGGATATCTCCCCGATTCAATATCCGGCGGATGACAATTCGTCTGAATGGAAGACGACTCACTTCGACTTCCACTCCATCCATGACAACTTATTGAAACTTGATATTCTCGGGCATGATGACCCGACCGTCATCCGGATGTTACAGGATTTGTCTGGTATCGATCCAAAGACGATTCCGACAGATGACCCGACAGTCATGAAGATTTTTTCTTCACCAGAAGTGCTTGGGGTGACACCAGAACAGATTGAATCGAAAACCGGGACGCTCGGGATTCCAGAATTCGGGACGAAATTCGTTCGTCAGATGCTTGAAGAGACAAAACCGTCGACGTTCTCGGAGCTCGTTCAAATTTCCGGTCTATCCCACGGAACAGACGTCTGGCTCGGGAACGCGAACGAATTGATTTATAACGGGACGTGCGAACTGAAGGATGTGATTGGTTGTCGAGATGACATCATGGTCTATCTGATTTACGCGGGCCTCGAACCGTCATTCGCCTTTAAAATCATGGAATCCGTCCGGAAAGGGAAAGGGCTTACGGAAGAGATGGAGTCCGAGATGCGAGAGAATGACGTGCCGGAATGGTATATCTCGTCTTGTAAGAAAATCAAGTACATGTTCCCGAAAGCACACGCGACTGCCTACGTGTTAATGGCGGTCCGGATTGCATACTTTAAAGTACATCATCCGATTCTGTACTACGCGACGTACTTTACCGTTCGAGCGGGAGATTTTGACTTATCCGCGATGATCAAAGGTCCCCAGGCCGTTCGTAAGGCGATGTCAAATATTCGAGAAAAAGGGTTCGATGCGACAGCGAAGGATAAAGGGCTACACACGGTCCTCGAACTTGCGCTCGAAATGCTCGAGCGGGGAATGAAGTTCCAAAACATCGACTTGTATCGGTCGAGTGCGACAGAGTTCTTGATTGAAGACAATACGCTGATTCCACCTTTCAACGCGGTCGATGGACTGGGAACGAATGCGGCAAAAGCGATTGTTGAAGCAAGGGAAGAAGGACAGTTCCTTTCGAAAGAAGATTTGCGGAAACGTGCGAAACTTTCGAAAACGGTCATCGAGACACTCGATACGATGAAATGTCTCGAAGGTCTGCCTGATGAGAACCAACTCTCATTCTTTGATTTTGGGGTGTAAGTTGCGATTTATCGGGAAAATATGATATATTAGTATCGAACAAAGTTGGATACTACGACGGAAAGGAGTAGGGAACCCTACTCCTTTCTTGTATGTAAAAGCCAGAAGGAGGGATGAGAGTGTCCAAAATAACAGAAGTCGTTGAATCGATTGCGTTGCCGATCGTAGAACGAGAAAACATGGAATTGGTCGATGTGGAATTTGTTAAAGAAGGTCCAGACTGGTTCTTGCGCGTCTATATCGATAAGCCGGGGGGCGTCGATTTGGACGATTGCGTCAATATCAATGAACAGCTCTCGGAAAAACTAAACGAAACCGATCCGATTGAACAGGCTTATTATCTTGATGTCTCGAGTCCTGGTGCGGAGCGTCCGCTGAAAAAGCCGAGCGATTTTGAACGTGCGGTAGGCAAAAATGTCTACATGAAAACGTTCGCTCCGATCGATGGTGCCAAAGAGTTTGAAGGAATTTTGACGGCATATGATGGGGAAACGGTCGTGATCGAGACACGCATCAAAAAAAGAAAAAAAGCGGTATCGCTACCGGTTGACAAAATTGCACAAGCCCGCTTAGCGGTCACGTTTAGTTAAGGAGAGGGAAGAAGATGGGTCCACAATTACTCACTACAATCGATCAGATTGCCAAAGAAAAAGGAATCGACAAAAATATCATTATCGATGCACTCGAACAAGCGCTCATATCTGCGTATCGCCGCAACGTGGCGAACCCGAACGAGCACGTGAAAGTCGAGTTTGATCAGGTGACGGGGGATATCCGTGTCTACGCTTTGTTAGAAGTCGTAGAGCGCCTCACGCAACCGGACCAACAGCTCTCACTCGAAGAAGCACATGAAATCGATCCGAACTATGAGCTCGGCGATTTCCATAAAGAAGAAGTCACACCGAGTGATTTCGGACGTGTCGCGGCGATGACGGCAAAACAAGTCGTCACACAGAAGATGCGTGAAGCGGAACGCGAACGCATCTACAACCACTTCGCTGACAAAGAAGATGAAATCATGACAGGGATCGTGGAGCGTTTTGACCCACGCAACCTTTATATCGGTCTCGAAAACAACATTGAAGCTGTATTGACACCGAATGAACAGATGCCGAACGAGTCATACCAAATTCATGATCGCATCAAAGTATACGTGACAAAAGTAGATTCAACGACGAAAGGTTCAGGTGCAGCGATTCAAGTTTCGCGTACGCATCCGGGACTTTTGCGCCGTTTGTTCGAACTCGAAGTTCCAGAGATTTCAAACGGAACAGTGGACGTGATGTCAGTATCACGCGAAGCGGGTGACCGTTCGAAAATCGCTGTACATTCGGATATCGTCGACCCAGTCGGCGCTTGTGTCGGACCGAAAGGACAACGTGTTCAAACGATCGTCGACGAATTGAACGGCGAGAAAATTGATATCGTCCGTTGGTCTGAAGACCCGAAAGAGTTCGTTCGTAACGCACTCAGCCCGGCTCAGGTCGTTGCGGTATATGTCAACGAGCCAGCAAAATCGACGACAGTCGTCGTACCGGACTATCAATTGTCACTCGCGATCGGGAAACGTGGTCAAAACGCCCGTCTCGCTGCGAAATTGACAGGATGGAAAATCGATATCAAGAGTGAAACGGATGCCGAAGCACTTGATTTGTTCGATACGTTTGCTGAAAAAGTTGAATCAGAACCAGAAATTGTTCAAAATGAAGTAGAACAAGACTTATCAGATGCTACAGTTGAAACGACTGCGGTGAAAGAAGAGGAATGAGCATGAAGCAAAAGAAACTTCCTTTGCGTAAGTGTGTGGTCACACAAGAAATGCTCCCGAAAAAAGAATTGATTCGTGTCGTTCGGACGCCTGAAGGTGACGTGGTCATCGATCAGACGGGTAAAGTGAACGGTCGTGGCGCATACTTATCAAAAGATATCGAAGTCGTCCGAAAAGAAGAGAAAAAACGGACGCTCGACCATCACTTGAAAGTAAAGACGAGCGACGACTTGTATGAACAGTTGAAAGCTGTCGCAGGTGGCGAATCATGAGCCAGTGGGAATCATTGTTAGGCCTTGCTGCTCGAGCGAGGAAAGTAACGATGGGAGAAGAGTTTGTATTAAAGGATGTACGAGCGGGTCGTGCCAAGCTCGTCATTCTAGCCGGAGATGCAGGAGCCTCGACGAAAAAACGAGTCACTGACAAATGTGCGTCTTATCAAGTGCCATTGATTGAAGTGAGCGATCGCTATACAATCGGGGCCGCACTCGGTAAAGACATGCGTGTCGTCGTATCGGTGACAGAATCCGGATTTGCGAACAAGCTTAAGCAACTTCTCTCTTAACTATTAACGGAGGTGGATGCTTTGGGAAAACGCGTCTATGAATTTGCAAAAGAACAGAATGTAACGAGTAAACAAGTCATAACTCAATTAGAAAAATTGAACAAACCGGTGAAAAACCATATGGCCGTCCTCGATGAGGAAACGGTAAAACAATTGGACCGTGTGTTCAATCCTGAAAAATATCGTGCTGAAAAACAAGCGGAAGCGAAAGCGACGTCAACATCGAATGAGCCGAAGCAAGAGAAAAAAGAAGCACAATCGCCACGTCCACAAGCGGGACAACAGAACCGTGGCGGTCAAAATAATCGCGGTGGACAAAATCGTAACGACAACCGAAACAACGACCCACGCAATAAAAAACGTGGAAAAGGGAAAGGCAAAGGCAAGCCGGTAAAAGCGGCTGTGCCACAAGAAGCCGATCCAAACTCGAAGACAAGTCAGCGTAAAGCAGCGCGTCTCGCGCAAGAGGCAGAGATGGGCAACGTCATCAAGTATGACGATGTACTCAGCGTGTCTGACCTTGCTTCAAAAATGAACAAAAAGCCAAACGAAATCATCATGAAGTTGATGGGTCTCGGTGTCATGGCAACCATCAACCAAACGCTTGATGATGAAACGGTTGAATTACTCGCTGCAGAATTCGGCTTTGAGGTTGAAAAAGAAGTTGTTGTCGATGAGACAGACTTTGAAACAGTTGAGATCGACTTCTCACAATATGACCTTGAAGAACGTCCAGCTGTCGTTACCATCATGGGTCACGTCGACCACGGGAAAACGACACTTCTTGACTCGATTCGTAACACGAAAGTCGTCGCAGGAGAAGCGGGCGGAATCACGCAGCACATCGGTGCTTACCAAGTTGAAGTCAACGATAAGAAAATCACATTCCTCGATACACCAGGTCACGCAGCCTTCACAACGATGCGCGCCCGCGGTGCCGAAGTGACAGATATCGCGATCATCGTCGTTGCGGCTGACGATGGCGTCATGCCACAAACAGAGGAAGCAATCTCGCACGCCAAGGCAGCGAACGTTCCAATCATCGTGGCAGTCAACAAAATGGACAAAGAAGGGGCAAACCCTGACCGTGTCAAACAAGAGTTGACAGAGTTCGGTCTCATCCCTGAAGAGTGGGGTGGCGAAACAATCTTCGTTCCGATTTCTGCCATCAAAGGCGAAGGGATCGATGAATTGCTCGAGATGATTCTCCTCGTTTCTGAAGTCGAAGAATATAAATCGACACCAGACATGCCAGCTCGTGGTTCAGTCATCGAGGCGAAACTCGACAAAGGACGTGGACCGGTCGCGACACTTCTCGTTCAACACGGTACACTTCGAATCGGAGATTCAATCGTCGTCGGTAGCACGTTCGGTCGTGTCCGTGCGATGGTCAACGATATCGGTCGCCGTGTGAAACAAGTCGGACCATCTACACCGATTGAAATCACTGGTTTGAACGACGTTCCACAAGCGGGTGACCAGTTCATCGTCTTCGAAGATGAGAAGAAAGCACGTGCAATCGGGGAAAAACGTTACCAACGTTACCTTGAGTCACAGCGTCGTGAGTCGGCGAAAGTAAGTCTTGATGATTTGTTCAGCCGCATTCAAGAAGGTGAAGTGAAAGACTTGAACGTCATCATCAAAGCAGACGTTCAAGGGTCAGCCGAAGCATTGGCTGGTTCACTCCGCAAGATTGATGTCGAAGGCGTCAAAGTTAACATCGTTCACCAAGGTGTCGGTGCAATCACGGAAGGTGACGTCATCCTCGCTTCAGCTGCGAATGCTGTCATCATCGGATTCAACGTCCGTCCTGATGGAAACGCACGTTCGATGGCGGAACAAGAGAACGTTGAAATGCGTCTCCACCGCATCATCTACAATGCAATCGAAGAAATCGAGAGCGCGATGAAAGGGATGCTTGACCCAGAGTTCGTGGAAGAAATCACAGGTCAAGTCGAAGTCCGTGACGTCTTCAAAGTTTCGAAAGTCGGTGCGATTGCAGGTTGTTATGTGACAGAAGGTAAAATCACACGTGACGCCGGTGTCCGTGTCATTCGTAACGGAATCGTGATTTACGAAGGTAAACTCGATACGCTTCGTCGTTTCAAAGATGACGTGAAAGAAGTTGCGACTGGTTATGAGTGTGGGATTAAAGTAGAGAAATTTGATGACATCAAAGTAGACGATGTCATTGAAGCGTTCGTCATGAAAGAAGTCGAACGTAAATAATGTGAGGAGGGATCACGTATGAAAATTCGTGCCCAACGTGTTGCCGAGCAAATGCGTAAAGAAATAACAGATGTCTTGTTACGGGAAGTCAGTGAACCGCGTACAAAAAACGCTACGATTACGAGCGTTGATGTGACAGGTGACTTACAGCAAGCAACAGTCTATTATACGGTGCTTGGTGATGAGGAAGATGTGAAAGCAGAAACGCAAGCTGGTCTCGATAAGGCGAAAGGGTTTATCCGTCGCGAAATCGGGAATCGCATCCGTCTTCGTAAAACACCAGAGATCTCGTTTGAATATGATTCTTCAGTCGCATATGGTAGCCATATCGATTCGTTGATTCGTGATTTGAACAAAGATCAATAATTTGAAAGGGGAGACGTCGTTCTCCCTTTTTTTATATGGAGGGATGAAATTGGAACCGAACGGAGTGCTCGTACTCGATAAAGATGCTGGCATGACGAGTCATGACTGCGTATTTAAATTACGAAAATTGTTCCAGACGAAAAAGATCGGTCACACAGGTACGCTTGACCCGGAAGTGACAGGCGTATTGCCCATCTGTTTAGGGCGCGCCACGAAGCTGTCACGTTTTATCACAGATGAAGGGAAGCGTTATGTGGCCGAGGTGACGATTGGTACCGCCACGATGACCGAGGACGCGCATGGCGAGGTCGTCGCGCAGAAGTCAGTCACACCGAACGATTTGGATGCAACCCAGATTGACGAGGCGATGCGCCAATTGACAGGGAGGATTGAACAAATCCCGCCGTACTACTCGGCGGTCAAAGTAAATGGGAAGAAGTTGTACGAGTATGCTCGGAAAGGGCAGACCGTCGAACGACCTCGGCGGACGGTCGAGATTCATCGTCTGGAGCGGACGAGTGAATTGATATTCGAAGCGGATGTCTGTCGATTCCGAATGGAAATCGACTGTGGGAAAGGGACGTATATTCGAACGCTCGCCGTTCAGATTGGGGAGAAACTCGGTTACCCTGCCCATATGAGCGAACTCAGACGGACGAGCTCAGGAACGTTTGATGAAGCGACCGCGGTAACACTCGGAACGCTTCAAACACTTGAAACGGTCGAGGAGCGAATGGCGCATGTCATTCCTCTCGAAGATGTGATCAAACGCTGGCCAATGATCACCATTCCAAAGAATCGGGAACGTTATATTCGCAACGGCGGGAAGCTGAACGGCGTTTCGCTCGAATTTGAGTTATTTACTGTCTATAATGAAGAAGGAATCCCTCTTGCTTTATATCGAAGACAAGAAGGAACGACAGACGCTACAGTCGAGGTCATGTTGGCTATCGACTAAGGGGGAATTTGACAGTATGGAAACAAAACATCTCACTTATCCAGAAACACCCGACGTGTATCCATCCATTATGGTACTCGGTTTCTTCGACGGTGTTCATAAAGGGCATCAAGCTGTAATCAATCATGCCAAACGGGTGGCAGCGGAGCACAACCTGCCGGTGACGGTCGTCACGTTCGATCCTCATCCGAAACAAGTACTCTCCAATAAACCGGATGCGGTCCGCTATATTACACCGCTGTCCCGGAAACTGAAGCGCATCGAAGCGCTCGGGGTAGAGCGTTGCCTCGTCTTGACATTCACAAAAGAATTGGCCAATTTGTCCCCGCAACAGTTTGTCGATGATTATTTGATCGGTGCCGGAGCCGTGCACGTGACAGCTGGTTTTGATTACTCGTATGGAAAGTTTGGAGAAGGGACGATGGAGACACTTCCGTACCATGCGCGTGACCAATTCACGACGTCTGTCGTCACAGAGCAGACGATGGATGGGGAAAAAGTGTCATCTACCCGCATCCGTAAACTCTTGGCAGAGGGACAGGTCGATGCCGCACATGAACTCCTCGGTACGCCATACGTGATCTGTGGCGAAGTCATTCACGGTGATGCGAGAGGGCGTACAATCGGTTTCCCGACTGCGAACGTGTTGATGGACGCTTCGTACGTCATGCCACGATTGGGCGTATACGCGACTCGAGTCACGCTACCGGACGGACGGATGTTCCACGCGATGACGAATGTTGGACGTCGTCCGACGTTTTATGAGACGGGATCGGTCTCTGTTGAGAGCCATCTCTTCGACTTCTCCGAGGATTTATATGGACAAGTCATCGAAATCGAGTGGATCCAATATATTCGGAATGAACGCGCGTTCGATGGGTTGGATGCATTGGTCGCTCAACTAAAAGAAGATGAGGTGGCAGCTCGTTCAATCCTATCTTGACTTTCAAGAGTGGGTACGCTATCCTTGTCAAGTACGCAAAGTACACCGCTTCGCTTGGCTGGTCGATTCACCAACGTCGGCTCGGCAACGCGGCAATTTTTCATTAAATGGAGGTGGAGAGGCAATGGCACTCTCAAAAGAACGTAAAAACGAAATTATCGCGGAATTCGCGACAAAACAAGGTGACACAGGTTCACCGGAAGTACAAGTGGCTGTGTTGACTGAACAAATCAACACATTGAACGACCACCTTCGTACACACAAGAAAGACCACCACTCACGTCGCGGTCTCTTGAAAATGGTTGGACGTCGTCGTAACTTGCTTACGTACCTTCGTAACAAGGACGTTACACGTTACCGTGAATTGATTCAACGCCTCGGTCTCCGTCGTTAATCGATTGAGACTGTTTAACGGGCTGGGACAACGTCCTAGTCCGTTTCTTCTTTTTTAAGGAAAATGATTAGACATTCGTTGGAATGAGTTACATAATAAACTAGATAAGGTTTGAGAGGAGAATGTACATGTTAGGTACGAAACAAGTATTCTCTACAGAGTGGGGCGGACGCCCACTGTCTGTAGAGGTCGGCCAACTTGCGAAGCAAGCAAACGGCTCGGCACTCGTGCGTTATGGAGATACGGTTGTCCTTGCGACAGTGACGGCTTCAAAAGCACCAAAGGATTTAGACTTCTTCCCATTGACGGTCAACTATGAGGAGAAACTTTACTCGGTCGGTAAAATCCCAGGTGGTTTCCTTCGCCGTGAAGGTCGCCCGGGTGAAAACGCGATTTTGACATCACGTCTCATCGATCGCCCGATTCGTCCGCTCTTCCCAGACGGATTCCGTCATGACATTCAAGTCATGATTTACGTCATGTCAAACGACCCGGATTGCTCGGCTGAAATGGCGGGTATGCTAGGAACATCGATCGCGCTCTCGATTTCAGATGTACCGTTTGACGGTCCAATCGCTGGCGTGACAGTTGGACGTGTAGACGGTGAATTCGTCATCAACCCGACGACGGCTCAGTTGGAGAAAACGGACCTTGAACTTCAAGTTGCAGGGACATCGACAGCCATCAACATGGTTGAAGCAGGTGCGAACGAAGTGCCTGAGGACATCATGCTCGAGTCGATCTTGTTTGGACATGAAGAAATCAAGCGTTTGATCGCATTCCAACAAGAAATCGTAGAAGCCGTCGGAAAACCTAAATTCGAATACACGGTCTCGAAATACGATGAGGCGCTTACTGCTGAACTCGAAGCAGCTCGTCCTGAAATCGTAGAAGCGGTTCAAGTGGAAGAGAAACATGCTCGTGACGAAGCCATCAACGAAGTGATTGCGAAATATGTTGCGATGTATGAAGAACGTCTTGCTGACGAGCCATCGAAACTCGGTGAAGTTTCAGGGATTTTGAACAAGTTCGTCAAAGATGAAGTCCGTCGTTTGATCACGGTCGAAAAAGTCCGCCCAGACGGACGTCGTCCAGACGTGATTCGTCCGCTCGCGTCAGAAGTCGGATTACTCCCACGCGCACACGGTGTCGGTCTCTTCACACGTGGTCAAACACAGGTCATGTCGGTCGCGACTCTCGGTGTCATCGGTGATGCGCAAATCATCGACGGAATCGGTCTAGAAGAGAACAAACGCTTCATGCACCACTATAACTTCCCGCCGTTCTCAGTCGGTGAAGCACGTCCTGTCCGTGCACCAGGTCGTCGTGAAATCGGTCACGGGGCACTCGGTGAACGTGCACTTCTTCCAATTATTCCGAAAGAAGCAGACTTCCCGTATACGATTCGTCTCGTTTCAGAAGTACTCGAATCAAACGGTTCAAGTTCACAAGCTTCGATTTGTGGGTCGACACTCGCATTGATGGATGCAGGTGTGCCAATCAAAGCGCCAGTCGCTGGGATTGCCATGGGTCTTATCATGGAAGGTGAGCATTACACGGTCTTGACAGATATTCAAGGACTTGAAGACCACCTTGGGGATATGGACTTCAAAGTAGCTGGAACGAAAGACGGGATCACTGCCCTTCAAATGGATATCAAGATTGCCGGAATCACGCGTGAAATTCTAGAAGAAGCGCTTGAACAGGCACGTGTCGGTCGTTTGCACATTCTTGACCACATGCTTGAGACGTTGGATACACCACGTACACAATTGTCGAAATACGCACCGAAGATTGTGACGATGACAATCAATCCGGATAAAATCCGCGACGTCATCGGACCAGGTGGGAAGATGATCAACAGCATTATCGACCAAACGGGCGTCAAGATCGACATCGAACAAGATGGTACGGTCTTCATCGCCTCGACGGACCAAGAAGGAATCGATCTTGCCATGTCTATGATCGGTGACATTGTCCGTGAAGTCGTCGTCGGTGAAGTATACGATGCTACCGTACGTCGCATCGAGAAATTCGGCGCATTCGTCGAGTTATTCAAAGGGAAAGATGCACTCGTACACGTATCCGAATTCAGCCTTGAGCGTGTCGCAAACGTCGAGGATGTTGTGAAGCTTGGCGATTCGATTCAAGTCAAAGTCACTGAAATCGATGACAAAGGTCGTGTCAACGCATCACGAAAAGCGCTCATCTTAGAAGGATTGTCTCCTGAAGAGCGTGAGGCATACGAAGCGAAACGGAAGGCAGCACGTGAAAGCCGTCCACCTCGCGAAAGCCGTCCGCCACGTCGTGACGGGGACCGTCGTCCACCGCGCTCGACAAATTAATTATTCTGGCCATCGTCTTGGTGCGATGGCCTTTTTCATAGGAGTGAGAATATGGAATGGATGACACTAGAGAACGGTGTTCGAATCATCATCGAACCAATCGATGGTTCACTCAGCACCTCAACCGGGGTATTCATTAAAGCCGGAACACGTACAGAAACTTTTGAGAACATCGGCATCAGCCATTTGATTGAACATATGCTGTTCAAGGACACCGCATCAAAAAGCGCAAAAGAGATTGCTTCCTTTTTTTATGAGCTCGGTGGAAGCGTCAACGCATTCACCTCGAAAGACCATACATGCTTTTATGTGAAGACGCTCGATGAACACGCGATCATGGCGCTCGACGTACTGACAGATATGCTGTTTGAGTCGGTGCTCGATGCACAGGAGTTGGAAAAAGAAAAGCGTGTCGTTGTGGAAGAAATTAAAATGTATGAGGACACGCCGGAAGATCTCGTTCATGAACTATTGGCCATTGCGGCGTATCGTGACGATATCCTCGCTCAACCTATTTTAGGGACGGAGGAGAGTGTCAATCGATTGACACGTGACCAGCTCGTCGAATACTTACAGGAACAGTATACGGCCGAGCAAATTGTCGTCTCGATTGCAGGTCATGTTTCTGAAGAATTGATTGAGGCGGTAAAACGTAGGTTTGCTCACATCCCTTCTAGGGAATCGTCGAAAGAAATCAATCAACCGGAACTGTTCCATGACACATTGTCGAAACAAAAAGAAACGGAGCAAGCCCACCTCTGCTGGAACTACGAAGCGATTCCCGCGACGGATGACCGTTTGCCTCACTTGGCATTGATGAACAACGCAATCGGCGCGACGATGTCTTCGCGTTTATTCCAGTCCATCCGTGAAGAAGAAGGGTTAGCTTATTCCATTTACTCTTACTACACGACGTTTTCCGATCACGGTACGTTTACCATTTATGTCGGTACGTCACCGGATACGTTAGAACAAGTCGAAGTCATCCTTGAGAGAGAGATGAAGCGACTTGTCGCAGAAGGTTTGACTGCTGAGGAAGTAGACAAAGGCAAGCGACAATTGAAAGGGTCGATCGCCCTCGGGAATGAAAGTTCGAGTGCCCGCATGAACCGGAACGGACGGAACTTGCTATTGCTCGACGAAGTCGAGCCGATTGAACAAGTGATTGAGAAAGTAGAACGGATTGAACGCGATGAGGTCAATGCATTGATTCGTGAGGTGTTGAACCATCGCCCGGCGAAGTCATATGTCCTCCCAAACGAAGCGTGACTTGAAACCGAATTGTAAGTTCTCTACACTGATTAAGAGGTATTCTTTAGTTTGGATAGGATACAGGTGAAAGAAGGGAAAGACTTGAACTTAACGGATTTAGTGAAGACGATACAACTAATTAATCAACCAAATCTAGAAGGCATCGTCGTGACGCATGTGACGACGGACTCGCGAGAAGTTGTGCCGGGAACGCTGTTTGTCGCCATCAAAGGCTATACGGTCGATGGGCATGAATATGCGGCACAAGCGGTAGCGCGAGGCGCGGTGGCAGTCGTTAGCGAACGACCGCTCGACCTGTCAGTGCCAAACTTGATTGTGCGTGACAGCTCGCGTTCAATCGGGTTGTTGGCTTCGGCCTTTTATGCGTATCCATCTGAACAGATGCGACTGTTCGGGATCACGGGAACGAATGGGAAAACGACGACGACGACGATTTTACGAGACGTCCTCGATGTCCTCGGTCATTCGACCGGTTTGATTGGGACCGTTGAAGTACGCATCAACGATAAAATCGTTCCAAGTAAAAATACGACGCCTCAAAGTTCAGAACTTCAACAGTTGTTGGCACAAATGCGTGATGAGGGCGTGACGGACGTGATGATGGAAGTGTCCTCACATGGTCTTGAGCTCGGACGTGTCATCGGAACTGATTTTGACATCGTGGGCTTCACGAACTTGACACACGATCACCTAGATTTTCATGGAACGTTTGAAAACTATGCACGTGCAAAAGGGTTATTGTTCGCTCAACTCGGTCAAATGGCCTCACGTGGAAAAGTAGCCGTCTTGAACGCGGACGATGCACAAACGCCTCTTTATGAGACGATGACCGGTGCGAAAGTAATAACATATGGGATTGATGCGCAAGCAGACTTGATGGCAACGGACATTGAACAGACGTTGTCTCAGACCAGCTTTACATTGAATTACCAAGGCGCAAAACTTCCGGTAACGGTCCAGTTCATCGGTCGTTTCAACGTGTACAATCTATTGTTGGCGACGGGTTGTCTTCTCGCTGCCGGTTACTCGCTTGAGCGAATTGCAAAAGCACTTGAGATGATTCATCCGGCCAAGGGACGGATGCAACGTTTAGACGTCCCAGGTTACAACGTATATGCGGACTATGCTCATACACCGGATGGCATCGAACAGTGTCTGAAGTCGCTCGTCGGCGTACCAAAAGAAAAGATTATTTTTTTGTTTGTTACAGGTGGAAACCGTGACGTCACAAAACGTCCGGCAATGGGCGAGATGGCTTCGTCTTATGCCGGTACCGTCATCATCACGACAGATGATCCACGATTCGAAGCGTATGAGTCCATTACAAAAGGGATTGCGGCCGGGATGACCCATGACAACTTTGTTGAAATCGGGGATCGAGAAGAAGCGGTCCGTTATGCGGCCCGTTTAGCGAAACCGGACAACATCATCGTGCTAGCAGGGAAAGGGCACGAAAAGTACCAAATTATCGGAAATGAAAAATTGCCGCTCGACGAAGAGGCGATTGTACGAGCGACCATTTTGAATACGGAGGAAGCATGATTTATGGCAGTACAACCAATTACGTTGACAGAAAAAGAACATGACGACTTCGTCAAAACACACGTCCGTGGAGATTTGTTGCAACTATCGAGTTGGGGAGATGTGAAGCGCCAAAATGGCTGGACTTCAGAACGTGTCGCGGTTGCGCGAGACGGCGTGACGTCCGGTGTCGCTTTACTTTTGTTTAAACGTGTCCCGAAATTACCATACACATTGTGTTATGCCCCACGCGGATTTGTCGTGGACTACGAAGATTTGGCATCGCTGCAGGCGCTCGTGAAAGAAGCAACACGTGTCGCGGTGGCACATAAAGCCATCGTCGTAAAAATCGATCCAAACATTGATCGCGATGAGATGCCAGGGCTATTGACCGAAATGGCTGCCATCGGGTTTAAACATAAGGGATATGGCGGTGGATTTGATTACGCCCAACCTCGTTTTACCATGGAAACGGATTTGCGCCCGAGTGAGAAAGATATTTTTGCGAAATTCCATCATAAGTTCCGCTACAACGTCCGCCTCGCGGAGAAAAAGGGAATTGTTTGCAAGGAGGTCGGTCGTGACGGACTCAAAACGTTCGCCGATTTGATGAAAGTAACAGGGGAACGTGACGGATTCGCTACGCGAGGGCTCGATTATTTTGAGAACCTATACGATTGTCTGCAACCGAACGATGCCCGTCTCTTCTTGACAACCCTCGAACCGAAAATCGCACTCGAACAGCAACAGACAACGCTAGAAAAAGCGAAGAAAGAGTTGGCGAAGATTGAACGGGGTCTTGAGAAAGAAACGATTGAGAAGAAGCGTAACAGTCTTTTGAACCGCAAGGAACAGACGGAAGCGCAAATTCAGAAAGCGGAGCAAGCCCTCCCTGAGCTGGTCGAACTTGATCAGACCTATCCGAACGGGCTCGTCTTATCAGGTGGTCTGTTGACACTCGCAGGACGGCGCTCTTATTACTTATACGGAGCCTCGTCAAATGAATTCCGTGAATTTATGCCGAACCACTTGATGCAGTGGACGATGATGCAGGCGGCCAAAGAGAGTGGCGCCGAGCGATACGATTTCGGCGGGGTATCAGGAAGTACGGACCCGGATGATGAGTATGCTGGTCTATACGCATTCAAATCGGGATGGGGAAGCGACATGATTGAAAAGGTCGGGGAATTCGACCTCGTCTTGAATCGTCCTTTGTATATGGCTCTCGAAAAAGGATTGCCACTCTTAAAAGGACTGCGTAAACGGTTAAGAAGATGAGGTGGACAGGCGTGTTATCTCTTGCAATGATCGCCTTTCTGATTGGCATTACGCTCGCTTACTTTTATATGCAACCGGAACCGGTGCCTTGGGTAGACGAGCCGACGTTCGAAGCGGATATGTGTGTGCGGGACGTGGAGAAAGAGGATGCGATCTTGGCAAGGACGAAGATTGATTTTGACCGGTTGCATCCGTTAGTCGCCAATCGAGGAGAATCGTTCATTCGATTAGCCCATTCTTGTCTAGACCTTGAAGTGCGCCTCACTTCAGGATACCGTTCTGCCAAGGAACAGAATGCGCTTTATGCGCAAGGGCGGTCTGAACCCGGGCAAGTAGTGACCAATGCGAAGGCGGGTCAGAGCTATCATAACTACGGTCTTGCTGTCGATTTCGTTATCATCCATAACAACAAGACCGACTATGACCTGAATACGGATCGTAATCGGAATGACATTCCTGACTGGCAAGAACTAGGGGAGTTAGGAAAGGCGCTCGGCTTTGAATGGGGCGGAGAATGGAACTCATTCCCGGACTATCCTCACCTCCAAATGGACTTCGGCTTGTCGATTCGTCAACTTGTTGCAGGGAAAAGACCTGACGAAAAAGAGACGGCACCGCTTGCTGATGCACTAAAACCTCTATTAGATTAGACGGAAATGTTGGCAATGAAGCCGTTTTCCGCTACAATATTCAGTAGCGATAAGGGGACGAAACAGAATATGAATCATTTAGGAGGTTTTAATTAGTGTCAAAAAAGAAGACAGAGAATATTAGCGTCTTTGCGCTTGGAGGCGTAGGCGAAATCGGGAAGAACATGTACGTCGTGGAACTAGACGACGACATCTTCGTCATCGATGCCGGTCTAATGTTTCCAGGCGATGAGATGCTCGGGATTGATATCGTCATCCCAGACATCACATACTTAAAAGAAAATAAAGATCGTGTACGGGCGATTTTCATCACCCATGGTCACGAAGACCATATCGGTGGACTCAGCTACGTCCTACGCGACTTGAAGCACGTCCCAGTATACGGGACGAAATTGACCCTCGGGTTGATTGAATTGAAATTAAAAGAGGCCGGTTTGTTGAAAGAAGTCGACCTTCGCATGATTGATGCCAAAACGAAATTGACTATCGCTGATCATTTCATCACGTTTTTCCGCGTCAATCACTCGATTCCCGACTGTGTCGGCGTCTGTATTCAAACGTCTCAAGGTGCGATCGTCCATACCGGAGATTTCAAGTTTGATTACACGCCTGTCGATGGTAAACAATCCGACTTCAATAAGTTAGCGGCAATCGGACAACGTGGTGTACTTGCACTTCTTTCCGACTCGACGAACGCCGAGCGACCGGGGCAAACCGGTTCAGAGTCAATCGTCGGAGCTGAATTGAACGATGTCATCTATCAAGCGGAAGGTCGGGTTATCGTGGCATCATTCGCCTCGAACGTCCATCGCTTGCAACAAGTATTTGCAGCAGCAGAAGCGAATGATCGTAAAGTCGCGGTCGTCGGTCGTAGTATGGTCAACATCGTCGAAGTTGCGCAAAAATTAAACTACTTGCGCTTCAAGGCGAAGACTCTCGTTGAGTTGTCCCAAGTTAACCGTCTACCGGATAACAAGGTCGTCATTTTAACAACAGGTTCGCAAGGGGAGCCGATGGCGGCGTTGACTCGCATGGCACGTAATGCCCACAAGCAAGTCAACATTCGATTGAATGACACGGTCGTCATTGCGGCGACACCGATTCCAGGGAATGAGAAGTCGGTTTCTAAAACGATTGACTTATTGTTCCGTTCGGGTGCGAACGTCATTTATAATCAGCGAAAAGTCCACGTATCTGGACACGGTTCAGCGGAAGAATTGAAGTTGATGCTCAACCTTGTCAAACCGAAGTACTTCTTACCGATTCACGGCGAATATCGTATGCAGATGGCACACTCGAAACTCGCAGAACAAGTGGGTGTCAAACCGAACAACATCTTCATCGTTGAAAAAGGTGACGTCGTTGAGTTCACAGGTCGAAAAGCCCGCATGAGCCGAAAAGTCCCTGCAGGTAACGTCTTGATTGACGGAATCGGTGTTGGGGACGTTGGAAACATCGTCTTACGGGACCGTCGTTTGTTGTCACAAGATGGAGTTGTCCTCTGCGTGGTTACGTTGAATCGGAAACAGAAGAAATTGATTTCAGGACCTGAACTCATCTCACGTGGTTTCGTGTACATGCGCGAATCGGAGGAAATGATTTCAGAGGCAAACCGTATTGTCACGAAACAGATTGAAAAGAGTCTGCAGGCTGGCAGTGATTGGACCGAATTGAAATCAAATATCCGCGAGCGACTTAGCGTCTTCTTATTCGAGCAGACGAAACGTCGTCCGATGATCTTGCCGATCATCATGGAGATTTAATGGAATGAGAGTGAGGCAAAAGTCATCTGACTTTTGCCTTCTTTTTTTAGGAGGAACAAATGTGGCTCAAAAAACAAGAAAGACTCCCGTAAAGCGAAAGCGCCCAGCGACGCGAAATACGAGGAACCGTAAAAAACAACCGATTGCGCCACGTACATATGGGTGGGGCTTCTTTGTCCTCGCCATCGTCGCATTCGTATTTGCCTTTTTTGATTTAGGGTGGATCGGTAAACAGTTATCTGATTTATCCGTCTATCTTTTTGGAGGATGGGGTGCGCTCACTTACTTGATGATGGCTGTGTGGTTATGGATTCTTCTCACTCCGATGAAACCGATGCGACGAGCGGGATTATTCGCAATGCTCGCCTCATTCTTACTATTCGGGGACTTACTTTGGGGAGAGGCAAGGGGCGGCATCAATGCCACTTTCTATAACTTGAACCAATATTTATTCTCAGACTTCGGGATTGTCTTTTTAGGGATCGTCTGCTTCCTCGTCGGTGTCTCGTTTTATGCCCCGACTATTTGGGGGACACTCTTTCATCGCATGCAGGAATCCGTCACAGCAGTCAGAAACGAATGGCGAGCCAGACCGAAAGTGGAGAAGCAGCAAGAGGCGAAACGAACGCGCAAGGCCTCACCTCGTCCAAAATTAACGGAAGCGCAATCGGACCCGGAAGTAGAGTCAGACGTGGTCACGATGCAAGACATTCCAATCGTCGGATTTAGTGAGAAAGTCGTAGCAGAAAAAAGAGAGACGGAAGATCAACCTCGAACGGATTCTTCGGAAGTCGATTCCACAATCACGACCGAGGAGATGATGATGACTGCGGCCCAAGATGTCTCGGATACATACGAGCTTCCGCCATTCTCGAATTTGAAAGAGCCCGTCATTACGGATTTGTCTGGTGAGAATGCACGATTGAAAGAAAATGCATCCAAACTTGTAAAGACGCTTAAGTCATTCGGGGTCGGTGTCAAAGTGTTAAAGATTCACCTTGGTCCAACCGTCACAAAATATGAACTACAACCGGATATCGGTGTGAAAGTCAGTCGCATCACCTCATTAAGTGATGATTTGGCATTGGCGCTCGCTGCAAAAGATATTCGGATTGAAGCTCCGATTCCGGGTAAAGCCGCTATTGGTATTGAAGTGCCGAACCAGGAGGTCGCACCGGTATGCTTACGTGAAGTACTGGAAGCGGAGCCGGTGAAACAAGATGACTCGAAGTTGCTCGTCGCACTCGGTCGGAGTATCAGTGGCGAGACGGTTGGGATCTCTCTCAATAAAATGCCGCATTTGCTTGTTGCAGGATCGACCGGATCAGGTAAATCTGTCTGTATCAACGGCATGATCGTGTCACTCTTGATGCGTTCTCGTCCGGATGAGGTCCGACTCATGATGATTGATCCGAAGATGGTCGAGTTGAACGTCTATAACGGAGTGCCACACCTGTTGACACCGGTCGTCACGGATCCGAAAAAAGCCGCCCAGGCACTGAAGCAGGTCGTCGCAGAAATGGAACGGCGGTATGAACTGTTTAGTCGATATGGAGTTCGCAATATCGAAG
Source organism: Exiguobacterium profundum (assembly GCF_001909285.1). Taxonomy (GTDB): domain Bacteria; phylum Bacillota; class Bacilli; order Exiguobacteriales; family Exiguobacteriaceae; genus Exiguobacterium; species Exiguobacterium profundum. The sequence goes on along the minus strand of NZ_MRSV01000001.1, from coordinate 2,083,319 downwards.
GTTACAATGAACTCGTCGATCAGTCGGATGACGAGGATGCGAAACGTTTACCGTTCATCGTCGTAATCGTCGATGAATTGGCGGACTTGATGATGGTGGCATCAAATGATGTCGAAGATGCTATCATGCGACTTGCACAAATGGCAAGAGCTGCTGGTATTCATATGGTCCTCGCGACACAGCGCCCATCTGTCGACGTCATCACAGGAGTCATCAAGGCGAACATTCCGTCCCGCATCGCCTTTGCCGTCTCTTCTCAAACCGATTCAAGGACCATCCTTGATGGTGGCGGAGCGGAAAAGTTGCTTGGACGCGGTGACATGTTGATGCTTGCAAACGGAATGAACAAGCCGGTCCGTGTACAAGGTGCATTCGTCTCCGATCAAGAAGTCGAGACGGTCGTCAATCATGTCATCGCGCAACAACGTGCGCAATATGTGGAAGCGATGATGCCAAAAGAAGAGGAAGTGACGACGATTGATTCGGATGATTCATTGTTCGGAGAAGTCGTGCAATTCGTCATGACACAAGAAACGGCATCAACTTCGATGATTCAACGCAGATTCCGAATCGGGTATAATCGTGCCGCCCGTTTGATTGACTCACTTGAGGAAGCCGGGTATGTCGGTCCATCAGAAGGTTCGAAACCGAGGAAAGTACTCATTCAAGAGCAAACAGAATAATAAAAAAACGAACGATTATATATCAGTATATATAATCGTTCGTTTTTTAATGCTATTTATACGATATAGAAATATTCGCTCTATCCTTAGATGTTCGCTATAATATAAATGTAATATAGCACATATGTCCTATATACTGAATTAGTACATACTTTTAAAAACCACTGAAACGCTTACATTTTTTAATAACGTTTACATTTTACAAAAGTTTTTCAATGGGGATGAAAATGAGTAAATTGGACTCAAAGGTACGGTTCGGCATGTTCCGAAAAAATATTTCCCTGATTCCGAACAAAAACTATTGCGTTCTAATTCTCGAATCCCTATACTTAATATTGGCAAGGACATTCATACGTCAGATGTCTGAGCACTGGTAAGTAAATTAAAGGTGGTGAGGCCAATGTCGATTAAGCTCGATCATCGATTGCTCTATCTTCGAGTGATTGAGAAAATTAAGCAAGATATCGACGCTGGTGTCTATCGTGAAGGGGAGAAGTTACCTTCAGAATTTGAACTTTCGAAGCAACTTGGAGTCAGTCGAGCGACACTTCGCGAAGCGCTCCGGATTCTCGAAGATGAGAAATTTGTCGTGCGAAAGCATGGGGTAGGAACATTTATCAGTTCTAAACCGCCATTCACGTCAGGAATTGAGGAATTGTTCAGTGTCACTGACATGATCACACGAGCAAAGATGACACCAGGAACGAAAGTATTGGTGGCCGAGAAAGTGTTGGCAACAGAGAGAGAAGCCGAGCGTCTCAAGATTGAGCCGAACTCACCGATTTATCGAATTGTACGAATTCGATATGCGGACGACACACCGGTTGTGTATTGTGTCGATAAAGTGCCGGCCCATCTCGTCTCGAATCCTGAGGCATTGACTGAAGGGAAATCTTTGTTAGATTCTCTCGAAAAAGAGGTAGGACGTCGAGTCGCTTATGCGATCACGCACATCGAACCGAGTGTCAGCGCTGAAATCTCGTCACAACTTCAGACGGACCAACCGTTACTCGCTTTAAAACAATTGCATTATGATGAGAGTGATTTACCATTACTCGATTCGGCCAACTTTTTCCGTGCTGATCGATTCGACTTCCATGTCGTACGTAAACGAGTTTAAACGAGCAGTTTCTGGACGGAAGAGTTATTTTTGGGGAATAGCGTGAAAGCGCTTTCTTATACCGGTGTAAAGACTACTGATAACAAGACAACAAAAATTGTTATGAACCGAAAGGGGAAACACGAAAAAGATGAACAAAAAGAAAACGATTCTCTCAGCTTTAGCAGCAGGACTCACACTCTCTACAGTACTCGCAGCATGCGGTGGAGATGACAACGAAGGCTCATCTTCAAACGGTGAAGGCGGAGAAGGTAGCGACTTCAAAGTTGCAATGGTCACGGATACTGGTGGTGTTGATGACAAGTCATTCAACCAATCAGCTTAAGAAGGTTTGAAAAAGTTTGGGGAAGAAAATAGCTTAACTGAAAACGAAGGATACAAATATCTTCAATCAGCAAAACAAGCAGACTATCAGCCTAACTTGCAACAATTGGCACGTGATCAATTTGATTTGATCTACGGAATCGGTTTCTTGATGGCAGAGGATATCGGAAAAGTTGCAGAACAATTCCCTGATAACAACTTTGCAATCGTTGACTCGGTTGTAGATGCACCGAACGTTGCTTCAATCACGTTTAAGGAACAAGAAGGTTCATTCCTCGTAGGTGTAGTAGCTGGTCTTACAACGACGACTGATAAAGTTGGTTTCATCGGTGGAGTAGAATCAGACTTGATCAAGAAGTTTGAAAATGGATTTAAAGCTGGTGTCATGGCTGTAAACCCTGATGCGACAATCGACGTAAAATATGCTGAAGACTTCAACTCAGCTGAAAAAGGAACTGCAATTGCGTCAGGTATGTATGGATCAGGATCTGATATCATCTATCATGCAGCTGGTGGTACAGGTGTAGGTGTATAAACTGAAGCGAAAAACCGTAAGAAAAACGGTGAAGAAGTTTGGGTCATCGGGGTTGACCGTGACCAGTACGAAGAAGGTCTTCCAGAGAACGTTACTCTTACGTCAATGGTTAAACGTGTAGATACAGCGACACTCGAAGTGTCGAAAATGGCAATGGACGGTAAGTTCCCAGCTGGTGAAGTGGTTGAATTCTCACTTAAAGATGAAGGTGTAGGAATCGCACCAACTTCTGAAGAAAACGTTGCTGCAGACGTGCTCACTAAAGTTGATGAGTATCGTCAACAAATCATCGATGGTGATGTTGTTGCACCAGCAACTGACGCTGAGTTCGAAGAGTTCATGAAAAACGTAAAATAATTTGTTTGAGTTGAGGGGGGACCCATGTGGTCTCCCTTTACTTAAAGTTAGGGGTGAACTTCCTTGGAATATGTAATTGAAATGCTAAATATTCGAAAAGAGTTCGGTACGTTCGTTGCGAACGACAATATCACGCTCCAATTGCGTAAAGGAGAAATCCATGCACTTTTAGGAGAAAACGGGGCCGGGAAATCGACGCTCATGAACGTGTTGTTTGGTCTCTATCAGCCTGAAGGCGGAGAGATTCGCGTACACGGAAAGAAAGTGAATATTGAAAATCCGAACATCGCCAACGAACTTGGGATCGGAATGGTCCATCAACACTTTATGTTGGTTGAAAAATTCACGGTCACTGAAAATATCATTCTTGGTCTTGAGCCAAAGAGTGGCATCACAATCGATCGCGCCACTGCTCGGAAGAAGGTCATGGAGATTTCGGAGCAATACGGACTTAGAATTGATCCGGATGCGAAGATTGAAGATATTTCAGTCGGCATGCAACAACGTGTTGAAATCTTGAAGACGCTCTATCGTGGAGCAGATATTCTGATTTTTTATGAACCGACGGCAGTGTTGACACCACAAGAGATTCAAGAACTTATCCAAATTATGAAACGTCTGATTGCTGAAGGTAAGTCGATCATCTTGATTACGCACAAGCTGAAGGAAATCATGCAAGTTGCGGACCGCTGTACTGTCATTCGTCGTGGACGCTACATTGGAACGGTAGAGGTCGACGAGACGGTAAATGAAGACAGTTTAGCTGAAATGATGGTTGGTCGCGAAGTAAACTTTGATGCAGAATATTCGAAAGCCGATCCACAACAAGTCGTTCTGGACGTTCAAAACCTCGTCGTCAAAGATGGTCGCGGTTTGAAAGTCGTTGAAGGATTGGATTTACAGATTCGTGCTGGAGAAGTACTTGGAATTGCCGGGATTGACGGGAATGGTCAGACGGAGTTGATTGAAGCCATTTCAGGTTTGAAAAAGCCGGAGTCTGGTAAAGTGTTGCTCAACGGAAAAGATGTCACCGGACACACGCCGCGTAAGATGACCGAGGCAGGGATCGGACACATCCCGCAAGATCGTCATAAACACGGACTTGTTCTTGACTACTCGATTCGTGACAACATGGTACTTCAAACGTACTATAAAGAACCGTTCTCGAAACGAGGTCTCATGAACTATAAAGCTGTGGCTGAGAAGGCGAAGGCGTTGATTGAGAAGTTTGACGTCCGAACTCCATCAATTGATGTTCCAGCGCGTGCTCTCTCGGGAGGGAACCAACAGAAAGCAATCATTGCACGTGAAGTCGATCGCTCACCAGATTTACTCATCGCCGCTCAACCGACTCGTGGTCTTGACGTAGGTGCGATTGAATTTATTCACGAGCAGCTTATTAAAGAACGTGAAAAAGGACGCGCCGTCTTACTCATCTCGTTTGAACTTGATGAGATTTTACACGTATCCGACCGTATCGCTGTTAACTACGAAGGAAAAATTGTAGGGATTCGTGATCCGAAAGAGACGACGGAGCAAGAGCTAGGCTTCTTGATGGCCGGCGGTAAGAGAGGGGACGAAACAGAATGAAAAAATTAAGTTTAAACCAACTTCTCATTCCATTCCTATCCATCATTTTAGGACTACTCGTCGGTGCTATCGTCATGTTGATTGGTGGATACGACCCGGTTCAAGGGTTTATCTCGTTATTTGAGGGCATGTTCGGTAGTCCGTATGCCGTCGGTGAAACATTGCGTGCTGCAGCCCCACTTATTTTCTCAGGTCTTGCGGTTGCGTTCGCCTTCCGTACAGGGCTATTCAACATCGGGGTAGAAGGACAAGTGTTAATTGGGTGGGTCGCAGCCGTCTATGTAGGAATTAACTTCGACTTGCCGATGTTTATCCATTTACCGCTCGCACTTCTAGCGGCAATGGTTGCAGCAGCAATTTGGGCGTTCGTTCCTGGGTTCTTGAAAGCGAAGTTTTATGTTCATGAAGTCATTACGTCTATCATGATGAACTATATTGCCTTATACACGACAAACGCGATTTTACGTAACGTCATCGGCGTAACGAACGAGCGTACGGAGTCAATCAACGATTCAGCGTCACTTGCTTCGCCATGGCTCCAAGAGTTGACGACGTATTCACGTCTTCACTGGGGTGTGCTTGTCGCTGTGCTTGCAGCAATCGTGTACTACTACATCCTTCAACGTACGACACTCGGTTATGAGTTACGTGCCGTCGGGTTTAACAAACATGCGTCACAGTATGCAGGGATGAGCGTCAACCGTAACATCGTGCTATCGTTCGTCATCTCCGGTATGTTCGCTGGTCTCGCTGGAGCGATGGAAGGTCTTGGAACGTTCGGCAGTATGACCCTCTCGGCATCGTTCACTGGTGTCGGATTTGATGGGATTGCCGTCGCCCTACTCGGTGCGAACACCGCGATTGGGGTCATTCTAGCAGCGATTCTCTTCGCAGGGTTGAATATCGGCGGATTGGCGATGCAACTTGGTGCGAACGTACCGTCAGAGCTCGTCAAAGTTATCATCGCAGCCATCGTCATCTTTGTAGCGTCTGGATATGCGATTAACTATGCCATTGAGAAACTTAAAGGAAATCGTAAGAAAAGAGTGGAGAAAAAATGAACTTCTTAGAAGTCCTTTATATCGTCGTTCCGGTTGCGCTTGCCTATGCGACTCCACTCATTATCGCAGCACTTGGTGGAATCTTTAGTGAACGTTCTGGTGTCGTCAACATCGCCCTTGAAGGAATCATGGTCATCGGTGCCGCGACAGGAATCATCACGACGCTCACCTTGACTGATTTAGGTGTCGGAGCCTCTAGTCCATGGATTGCCTTACTTGTTGCCATGGTAGTCGGTGCATTGTTCTCCCTCTTCTTGGCTGTTCCTGCCATCCTTTGGCGTGCGGACCAGACGGTTCTCGGGGTGGCCATCAACATGCTCGCCATCGGTCTCGCCATCTTCGTCGTGCGTGTTCTTTACAACAAAGGACAGACGGACTTTATCGAGTACCGGATCGCAAAAGAGAATGTACCCTTCTTATCAGATATTCCCGTGTTAAAGATGTTCTTTATTAACGTTCAGTACACGTCGTTCGTTGCAATCGCCTTGGCGTTCGTCGTCTGGTTCGTCATCTTCAAGACACCGTTTGGACTTCGTCTTCGTTCGGTCGGTGAACATCCGATGGCCGCTGATACGATGGGAATCAACGTCACGAAAATGCGCTTCATGGGCGTCATGCTATCTGGTGCGTTTGGTGGTCTTGCCGGAGCGGTCTATGCTGTAACGGTCACTACGAACTTCAGTGGAACGACAATCGTTGGTCAAGGGTTCTTGGCGATTGCCGCAATGATTTTCGGTAAATGGAATCCGCTCGGTGCGCTTGGTGCCGGATTATTCTTTGGATTCGCTCAAGCCCTTTCGATTATCGGAAGCAACTTACCGGTCATCAACAACGTGCCGCAGCTCTTGCTCTTGATTGCGCCATACGCGCTCACGATTCTTGCTCTCGCTGGACTCGTTGGTCGTGCGGATGCGCCGAAGTCGGTCGGTATCCCATATATTAAAGGGAAACGTTAATTCGAGATAGGACATATGTCCATTTCATCCAGGTTGTTTGGTGCTTAAGCCAAACAACCTTTTTTGATATACTTGCCTAGAGATGTCATGATTAGACTAGGTTACATGCGAGAAACATAAAAAAAGACATATCGGTCAGAGGACCGATATGTCTTTCACGATTATTCGAATTTTAAAGCGTCTCCGTCGAACGACTCGTCCGCTACTTTGATCGAGTCTGTCGGACAACCCTCGAATGCATCCATCATGTCTTCGTATAACTCATCTGGGATTTCAACAGTACCTGTGTTGTCATCCATTAAGTTGAACGCAAGACCTTCATCATCATAATCGTAAATATCTGGTGCTGCCGCGCCGCAAGCTCCGCATGCGATACATGTATCTTTATCGACGATTGTAAATTTTGCCATGATAATAACCCTCCAAACGGTTCGTTTCTCTTAGAAATCATTCTACTGACTATGAGTAATTGTAGTCTACATACCCAATTATTTCAATGAGGAAACGAGCGTCTTTTTGGTAGGATAATGATTTTTTTAAGGAAGTGACGATTTGGTTCATTTAGCGGATGGAGTTCTACTGCTGGCCATTAAACGATTAAATGGAGAACGGAGTGAGCGAAGTCTCTACCATGTCCTGAATGGAAAGCGTTCGGCCACAACGCTACAGGACGCATTTTTTTACGAGTTGGAGCCTCTTTTTGGACAGTTTCCGCAGACGGCTTATTCATACGAGTCTGTGCTAAAACAACTTGAAAAACGAGGATGGCTCGATCGTAAACGATTTAGATTGACAGAGGCGGGAGAATTACTAGCTTCACCTGAATCGGTTGAGCAACTATTCAAGCGGTTGGGCGGGGAACGCCGTGATTATAACGCGACCACATGGAAACGCTTGAGTTTGTTCGTGCAGACGTTCATGTCAAAAGAACACGCCCGTACATTTTATCCTGTACAAGCCGATCGTCCAGCAGAGCAATGGGTCAAGCAGTTGTTACATCTTGATCGGGATTGGAAAGCGCTCATGCGAACGTTTCATCAAGAGATTGAACAAGCACTTGAACAAATCGGGGACCCGTATGCGACGGCCGTCGTCTATCGATTCACAGGAGCGTTTGAGACGGGTTTGACATATGAACAAATCGCCAGCCTGCTTCATGTTGATGCCGAAACGGCTCGTTTGTATTTTTTGGCCGGATGGAACGAACTGTTGATGGTCTTGCCGGATGATGCCAAACTACGGGGGTTTACGTACGGCTTATCGACGGACCGGATGACTTATTCAGCACGTGAGTCATATGAATTGTTCTTAAAGGGGTACACGTTCCAACAGGTTCAAGCGAAACGGTGTTTACGTACGAGTACGATTGAAGACCATGTCGTCGAGATGGCGATGTATTTAGAAGTCTTCCCGCTCGAACAATTTGTACCGATGGAGGATGTGGTCACGATTGAAGAGTTGCGGCATCCGGATAGCTGGGCTTTGAAACCGATATTTGAGAAAATGGGGCGTGTCAGTTATTTTCAAATTCGACTCGTCTTCGCCAGACTGAAACGAGGTGAGAGTTTTGTATGAAGCGACATTAAAACGAGTGTTCGGGTATGAATCGTTTCGTCCTGGGCAACACGACATCATACATGCCGTGATCGAAGGGCAGGATGTATTGGCCGTCATGCCGACGGGGGCGGGGAAATCGCTGACGTTCCAACTCCCTTCTTATATTAAAAATCAAGGGCTCACGGTGATTGTTTCGCCGTTACTCTCACTCATTGAGGACCAGATGCTTCATATACGAGAACGGGGAGAGCGTGGTGTCGCTCGTTTGACGTCGATGGAATCGGCTGAAGAGAAGCAGGACATCATCAACCATTTGAAACGTTACCGTTTTTTATATCTTTCACCCGAACAATTGGCCGTTCCTTATGTAACGCGTGCTCTGGCGAATGTGAAAATTCAAATGCTCGTCATTGACGAGGCGCACTGTATCTCACAATGGGGGCATGAGTTCCGTCCTGAGTATGCGCGTTTAGGTGAGTTGCGAAAACAGATTGGGAGCCCCCAGTGTATGGCGGTCACGGCGACGGCGCCAGAAGGCGTGAAACAGGACATCATTGAAAAGCTGGCACTGTTCTCACCTGAACAATTCGTCCACTCTGCCAATCGTCCGGAAATCCGATTGTTGGTTGAACGGTTGGAAAAGGAGAAGAAACTTGAGCGATTGAAAGAGTTGATTCAAGCGATTCCCAAACCTGCAGTCGTTTACACGGCGACCCGTCGCGAGGCAGAGGCGTTAGCCTTTGAGCTAGAGGATGCATTGTTTTACCATGGAGGCATGTCTACGGAAGACAGGCGACTCGTGCAGTCCCAGTTTTTACGGGACGAAGTGTCGGTCATGGTATGCACGAGTGCGTTCGGGATGGGTGTGAACAAAGACAACGTCCGTTCTGTCGTTCATTTTCAGTTGCCGGCAACAGTTGAGGCATACATGCAGGAAATCGGACGAGCGGGGCGTGACGGACAACCCGCATTCGCGGTCCTTCTATATGCTGATGGCGACGAACGCATCCAACAATTTTTAATCGACGGACAGTACCCGAAAGACGAGGACATGCGACTAGCCTACTTTGAACGTGAGAACGGGACGTCGCTCGCGCAACTACCAAGGTTGTTACGGATGAACGAAGAAGACCCGAAGTTTCTCCTGCTGAAGCAATTGTTGACAGAACGTTCGCTTCAAGAAGCCCTCGATTGGGTAAAAGAAAGAAAGCGAGATCGGTATCGTCAACTCGGGCAAATGATGGATTATGCCCTCATCCGAACATGCCGACGCGATTACTTGCTCCGTTATTTCTCCGAACAAACGGTCGACCAAGAAGAATGCTGTGATGTTTGTGGGCCGATTCCGTTCCCGGATACACCGCAAATAGTCCGAAAAAATGTGACAGAATGGAAAATTCGGTTGACGCAAATCTTTTCCTTTGAATAATATCATAGTAAAATGATAAAAAAGGTAAAGGAGGGCATACGTTGCGACATCGGAATCAGGCGGATTCTTTACGCGAGCAATTGGCGGACACGTTGCCGTCTCGAGCTGAGAGGCAAGAGGGCGAACGGAAGAGGAAGTTAAATGATAACTGGATGAAGCGCCCGTTGGCGATGACATTAACCTTCGCCATGCTAGCGATTATTCTCATTTTCATATATATCGGGCGACACGCCATATTTTAAACGAGGTGCGAACAGAGTTCGCATCTTTTTTTATTCTTAAAAAATTCTCGATTGCACAATAAAAGGGGTAAACCTCTTGCGTTGAGGATATACTTATATCATAAGAACGAGTAAGAGAGGAGGGCGGAGATGCCGAAATACTCCATCAAGACCGTGGCGACCTTGACAGGCGTCAATCCGACGACGATTCGCGCTTGGGAACGTCGCTATCAGTTTATCGTGCCGAGCCGAACAGAATCCGGTCACCGCCTGTATTCAGATCAGGATGTTGAAAAAATCAAATGGGTCGTGGACAAGCAGAAAGAAGGGCTTTCTGTCTCACAAGCCATTCAACAACTTCATCAAGCGCCTGAGCCAGAACCGACAACGATCAAACTGTACGATGAGGAGTTGAAAGACGGGCTACTCCATGCGTTGCTCTCATTTGATGAGCGGACAGCCCATGATTTGATCAACCGTGCGTTTAATAAGATCAGTTTTGAAAAAGTGACAAAGGATGTAATTGGACCACTGCTCATGGAAATCGGTTCACGATGGGAGAATGGCTCGATTACCATCGCCCACGAGCATTTCGCCACGGCATTTTTACGAGCGCGACTTTCGACGTTGTCCCTTCAAATGCCGATGAACCCGTTCCTGCCACGTATCACGTGTGTCTGTGCACCTGAGGAGATGCATGAGATCGGATTATTGTTTGTCACGCTCTATTTGCGTCAACATGGATACGACGTCATCTTTTTGGGAGCGGGTTTCCCGAAAGAAGATTTGAGTAAAGCGTTACATGATATCGACACTTCTTGTCTCATCTTCGCATGTACGTTGACTGAGCATATTCCGAACTTGTTAGAGGCGATGGATTATATTCAAAACGAGCATCCTGACTTAAAAATCGGTGCCGGTGGATATGCGGTCAGTCTGGAGAGAGGTCGATTCAATGGGTCATTTCTTGGCGACACTCCTGAAGAGTGGACAAAATGGTTATCAACTATTTGACACGGGATGAAAACGGGAGTAGCTTATGATTAGGATTGACTATTCACTGGAGGTTTTCGAATGAGATTTGAAAAACAAACAAAAGAACATCTTCGTGTATATGTGACTGCGAATGAGCTCTCGTTACGTGGAATCGCCATCGATACGATCGTGGGGGAAAACGGTCAGCAGCTGTGGAAAGAACTACTTGAAACAGCAGAAAGTGAGTACGGATTTTCACCGCAAGGAGCGGTTGATTTGAATGTGACAATGTTCCCTCGCGATGGGCTCGTCATCGATGTTCAAAAAGGTGAAGCGATTGCTGAGCTCGATGTCGAGCAGGTCGAGATTCGATTAACGATTGATGTAATCCATCATTTGATTTATCAGTTCGAGGACATTGAAGATGTGATCAACGCTTCGATTCGTCTTTTCCCGCATATACATGAAACCGAGCAGGGTGGCACGCTTTATCATTACAATGGTCATTACTACCTTCACTTCGTTGAGGTTCTTCCTTCGCAGGTAGAAGAACGACTCGCGGCCATTTTGTCCGAGTACGGCAAGACGACTACGGTCAGTCCGTACGTCATGATGGAATACGGAAAGACGATTCAAACTGAACAAGCCGTGAAAGAGCTGTACGATGCATTCGCATGAGTACGGCTTTTTTACTTTTCTGTTCCTATTGTTTTTAGGGTGTCCGTGTTATGATTAGACTTGAATTTTCAGTAGCTAGTTGAAGGAGAGATTGGAATGAAAGTCGCTGTTTTATATGGTGGAGTGTCAGGAGAACGAGAGGTATCTCTCACGAGCGGGCAAGGGATGATAGAAGCGTTGACGGAACGTGGTCATGAGGTCACGGCCATTGACTTTCATCCGAAACGGGCGAACGAGCTGTTAACATTGGATGTCGACGTCGTCGTCAGTGCGTTGCACGGGAAGTATGGTGAAGATGGTCGTGTGCAATCGTTATTAGAAATGGCTGGAATTCCTTATACGGGATCAGGTGTGTTGGCATCTGCTCTGGCGATGGATAAAGCGAGAGCAAAAATCATCTTCGCGGCATCCGGTATCCGAGTCGCTCGTGACGTCTTAATCGAGTCACGGGAATCAATCGATGCAAAAGTCGCTGAGTGGGGAATGGAGTTCCCATGTGTCGTCAAACCAGCGCAAGAAGGATCATCGAATGGTCTGACGATTGCAATGGACGAAACGATGTTACGTGAAGGAATTGAAAAGGCGTTTGCTTGTGATTCAGCGGTACTTGTCGAGCAGTACATCAAAGGGAAAGAGCTGACAGTTCCCGTCATCGGGAACTTTGGGAAAGAAGAGGCTCTTCCTGTCATTGAAATCATTCCAAAAAATGAATTTTACGACTATGAATCGAAGTATACGGAAGGTGGTTCGATTCATGTCTGTCCGGCTGAAATCTCGGTCGAGCTGACAGTGGAGGTTCAACAGGCGGCAGTCCTTGCGCATCGCGCGCTCGGTTGTTCAGGATATTCGCGCTCTGACTTCCTCGTTTCAGAAGAGGGAAAAGCCTACATTCTAGAGACGAATACTCTGCCGGGCATGACGCCGCTTAGCCTGTTTCCGGATAGTGCCAAGACAGTCGGAATCTCGTACGGTGAGCTTTTGGAACGCTTTATCGAGCTCGCACTTGAGCGCGTAGCGAAGTAAGACATCTGGATTACGCCATCCATCAAGAAAACGCTTTCATTATTTTTGAAAAGCCCTTTCAAATTGAACGCGTATCAGCTATACTTTTAAACGAATACGAGGTTAATTCTTGGGGGAGAATTGACAATTTAGGGGAGGAAACCTTCATGATTACGGATCAAGAAAAAGGTCAACAAAAACGAAAAAACATCTTGGAATCGACACAAGAGGTAATTCACGAAGCTTTAGATAAACTCGGCTATCCAGATGAGATGTACGAGTTATTAAAAGAACCGCTTCGCATGCTGACCGTTCGGATCCCTGTTCGCATGGACGATGGCTCAACGAAGATCTTCACAGGCTATCGCGCTCAACATAATGATGCGGTCGGACCGACTAAAGGGGGAATTCGGTTCCACCCGAGCGTAACGGAAGTAGAAGTCAAAGCATTATCAGTATGGATGAGTCTAAAAGCAGGAATCGTAGACTTGCCTTACGGTGGTGGGAAAGGCGGAATCGTCTGTGACCCACGCGAGATGAGTTTCCGTGAAATCGAACGTTTGAGTCGCGGATATGTCCGTGCCATCAGTCAAATTGTTGGACCTACAAAAGATATCCCGGCTCCGGACGTGTTCACAAACTCACAAATCATGGCATGGATGATGGATGAATACAGTCGCATCGATGAATTCAACTCACCTGGATTCATCACAGGAAAACCGCTCGTTCTTGGCGGGTCGCATGGTCGTGAGACAGCGACGGCAAAAGGAGTGGCCATCATGATTCGTGAAGCGGCACTTCGTCGCGGAATCGAATTGAAAGGTGCGCGGGTCGTCGTCCAAGGATTCGGGAACGCGGGAAGTTTCCTTTCTAAATTCATGTACGATGCAGGGGCGAAAGTGATTGCGGTCAGTGACGCTTACGGAGCTATCCATGATGAGAATGGTCTCGATATCCCGTATTTGTTAGATCGTCGCGATTCATTCGGTACGATTTCGACATTATTTAAAAACACGATCTCGAACAAAGAAATGTTAGAGCTCGATTGTGATATTTTAGTCCCAGCTGCGATTGAGAATCAAATTACAGAAGACAATGCGGACGCGATTAAAGCATCGATTGTGGTCGAGGCAGCCAACGGTCCGACGACGAACGAAGCAACGAAAATTTTGACTGAACGTGGAATTCTCCTCGTGCCGGACGTGTTGGCGTCAAGTGGTGGGGTCACGGTTTCGTACTTCGAATGGGTACAAAACAACCAAGGTTACTATTGGACGGAAGAAGAAGTTGAGGAAAAACTTGAAAAAGTACTCGTTCACTCGTTCAATACGGTATACAATACATCTTCAGCCCGTAAAGTCGATATGCGTCTCGCCGCCTACATGGTCGGTGTACGCAAAATGGCGGAAGCCTCACGTTTCCGTGGCTGGGTCTAATTAAAAAAAGTTCGGTCAACTCAAGTTGACCGAACTTTTTTATACGTTAATGCGGTTCGCAATCGTATCGGCAATCGCCTTGCCGTGGAATCTACCGTTCTCAATGAAGATCTTGTTCGCATCGTTTCCGGCTGCGACCACGCCCGCAATGAAGAGGTGTTCGACATTTGTTTCAAACGTTTCTTCATCGTATGTCGGGACACCACTCTCTTCATCGATCACAATGCCTGCATTCTCGAACAGATGGTGGTCGGGCTGATAACCGGTCATCGCGAAGACATGATCTGCATAGACATGCTTCTCTTCACCGTGTTGCCGGTAGTAGACGCCATCATCGGTGATGCGTTCGATTGTCGCCTCAAACTCCATTCGAACTTTCTCATGACGGACGAGTGAATCGAAGTTTGGAAGAACCCATGGTTTGACGGAAGGGCTATACGAATCGCCTCGATAGAGTACCGTCACAAAGGCACCAGCCTTTTCGAGTTCGATTGCCGCATCGACAGCGGAATTATTCCCGCCGATGATCGTGACGTGTTGTCGATAATAAGGATGTGCCTCGTTGAAATAGTGATGGACGTGCGGCAACGTTTCGCCAGGTACGTCAAGCAGACGAGGACGTCCATAATAGCCTGTTGCTAAAATCACATAGTCCGCTTCGCGAATGGTTTCGCCACGTCGTTCATGTCTTGATGTCACAACGAATCGGTCACTTTTTTTATCGACCGACTCGACCGTTTCGAACGGGTGGACGTTTAAACCGGTACGTGTGACGACTTCTCGATAATAGACGAGTGCATCTTGACGACGTGGCTTCAAATCCTTACATATGAACGGAATGTCTCCGATCTCGAGCAAGCTCGCGGAAGAGAAGAACGTTTGATGCGTCGGATACCGATAGATGGCGTCGACGATATTTCCGCGCTCAATCACCGTACAAGAGACTCCGATCTTCTCCAGTTCGATGGCGGCCGAGAGACCGCATGGCCCGGCACCTACAATAATCGCTTGTTTGTTCACTGAATATCACCTCTTTGCTCATTGTAGGGAAGGGGGCGCAGTTGCGCAAGGTTATTGCTGGAAGCTAAAGCTATGTTCCATGACTGACTGGGATGAGCCGGACTCGAGTTCGACGAGGAGTCGTAAACGAGCTTTTTGTGAATTCAATCCGTTTGAAAAAATGACACCCATCTCTTTCAGTTGTTTGCCACCCCCGTCGTAACCGTAAACATCTTGAACGATTCCGTTGAAGCAACGGCTGACAATCACGACGGGAATCTCTTTGACTAAATGTTCTAGTGCGGACAAGAGGGTCGGCGGAACGTTTCCTTGCCCTAACACTTCAAGGACGAGTCCGTCGTACCCAAGCGTGATTACAGATTCAAGTAAATCTGGTTCCATTCCTGCGACGACTTTCAACACGGCTACACGTTTTGAGATGGACAGAATCATTTTCGGTTGTCTCGTTGCTGGTTGACTATAGATGAGTACATGGTCCTTTGTGACCATACCCACGTTACCGAAGTGCACAGACTTGAATGTGTCGACTGAAGACGTGTGCGTTTTGGTCACGTTGAATGCCGAATGAATCTCACCGTTGAAAACGACAAGCACGCCTTTTCCACGAGCCGCTTCGCTTTTTGCGACGCGAAGCGCTGTGATCAAATTAAATTCTCCGTCCGAACCGACCTCGTTCGAGGACCGCATCGCTCCTGTCAACACGATTGGGACAGGCGCACCGAGCGTGATTTGTAAGAAGTAAGCCGTCTCTTCTAATGTATCGGTACCGTGCGTGATGACGACTCCGTCATACGTGTCTTGTGTCAGTTCACGTTGGATGAACTGTGCCAATTCAAGCATCTTCTCTGGAGTCATGTGAGGTGACGGGATATTTGAAAAGTGCTTTGTTGTAATGTGAGCAATATCCGTCGCTTTCGGAAGGGTGGCGTCGATTGGATTGACATCGCTCGGTTCGACGTGTCCTGTGCCGGATTGTGACATGGCGATAGTACCGCCGGTGTGGATCAGTAATAAATGATTCATAAGTGTCCTCCTAATTATTTTTATGAAGATTTCCATTTTCTAGGCGTTCTCTACTTTTTCTTTCAGACAATTCAGTGTATGCTAGGGAGAGAAAGGAGAGATGCATCATGATCGCAATCGCCTTGTCTGCGGTTGCACCTGGGCTCGCCCTTCTTTCCTACTTCTATCTACGCCATGAGTTGGAGGCAGAACCGCTCGGATATGTGATTCGTTCTTTCGTGGCCGGAGCCGTTCTCGTGTTCCCGATCATGTTTATCCAATATGCGTTCGTTGAAGAGGGAGTGCTTACTGGACCGTTTTGGCAGGCGTATGTCGCCACTGCCCTGCTTGAAGAGTTTTTTAAATGGTTTATGATTTATTATACAATATATATACATAAAGTCTTTGATGATTACTACGACGGGATTCTCTATGCGGTCGCCTGCTCATTAGGCTTTGCGACTTTAGAGAATTTTTTATACTTATGGGTGTACGATTCATTAGAAATTGCGATTTGGCGAGCAATCCTGCCTGTGAGCGGGCACGCTTTGTTCGCGGTCGTGATGGGGTACTGCTTAGGACGAGCGAAGCATTCGATTCGAGAACGGCTCTGGCTGTTCATGGCAATCTTTTCTGCGACGGTCATCCACGGAACGTTTGATTTGATTTTGATACTCGAACCGAATCAAAAGCTTCCTGCCGTGCTTTATATCGTCATTTTATGGACCGTGGCACTTTTACTCGTGCGAGCGGCAAACTTGTCCAATCGTCGACAATTTAAATAAAGGGGAAGAATCAGTATGTTAAAAGAAGGTCAAGAACTGAGAATCGAAGTGGAAGGGCGTGCAGAGGGGAAAACGAAAATTGCAGCCATAACCGATCAAGTCGTATGGATTGAGTCGCCGAGTGACATGATGACGCTCAAAACATTTTTTTTACATGAAGAGGAGGCCATGCGGGTCTTTTTCTTCCAAGGAGACAATCAGCTGTTCGCATTCGACACGAAAGTCGTGAAGCGAATCAGCGATGCCCAAATGACATTACGCTATGCGTTCAATTTGCCAGATGAGAAAAAAATCAAACGGATTCAGCGTCGTGAATATTTACGTGTTCCAGAAATGATTGACGTGACCGTTCTTGCAACCGATGAGGAAAGTTTCGAATCGTTCGAAACAACATCTCTTGACATATCTGCTGGGGGGATGAAAATCATCGCCAACCGCGCTCCAATCGAAGTAGATGAGTCCCTGATTGTCGTGTTTCGAATTGAGGATGAGCATGGCTCGCCCCAGAACTTCCGTCTTAAGAGCCGTCTTGTGCGCATACATAAACAGGAAGTGAAAGAAGAACTGTCTCTGGCATTTGAAGATTTGACCCCTCGTGACCAAGAGACGATTTTACGATACTGCTTCCGTGTTCAGCTTGAAGCGCGAAAGCGGACAGGGTCTGTATTTTCTTCAAGATAAAAAACTGTTATGATGTTCTCGGGATTATTGACCGAGAGGAGGAGGGTATCGGGAACACTCGATACCCGTTTTGTATGAAAAAATCATTACAAATTGCTTTAGACGGACCAGCGGGTGCTGGGAAAAGTACGATTGCCAAGTCGCTTGCGAAACAATTAGGGTATGTGTACATCGATACAGGTGCAATCTATCGGGCGGTAACGTATCGCGCCTTGAACGAAGGGATTGCGCTCGAAGATGGACCAGCACTTGCTCAGATGATCGAGGACATGTCATTACGACTCGTCCCATCGGAAGAGGGACAACGCGTATTTGACGGTGAGGAAGAAGTGACGTCTGTCATTCGCTCGAGTGAAGTGACGAATAACGTCAGTTTCGTCGCACGTCAACCTGAAGTGCGTGATGCCTTGATGGACCTTCAACGTGATTTGGCTAAAGAAGGCGGTGTCGTCATGGACGGCCGCGATATCGGAACACATGTCTTGCCGAATGCCGATTTAAAAGTGTTTATGACCGCTTCGGTCGAAGAACGTGCCCGTCGTCGCCATGAAGAAAATATCTCGAAAGGCATCCCGAGCGACTATGAACAACTGATCGAAGAGATTGCGCTTCGTGACAAACGCGATTCTGAGCGTGAAGTGGCACCTCTCCGTCAAGCTGAAGATGCCCATTTCCTCGATACGACGACGTTGTCCATTGACGGAGTGGTTCAAGCAATTGAACGATTAATTGAAGAGGTGAAAGCATGAGCAAGCCATTAAACAATGGACCGTTCGGCATGTATCGATTGGCGAGAGGCGTCGTGAACGTCATTCAACGCTTCTCGTTTCAGGTCGAATTCATCGGTCGGGAGAATGTTCCGATGGACGGGTCGATCCTTGTCTGTTCGAACCATCAGTCAAATTGGGACCCGGTGCTTCTCGCATGTGCGATTCCAAAGCAGCGTCCGCTCCGATTTTTTGCGAAGAAAGAACTTTTTAGTGTCCCGGTACTGAAGCATATTTTGAAGCGTGCAGGTCAGATTCCAGTATCTCGTGGGGAAGGTGACCGACAAGCGCTTCGTGTCGTGCTTCAAAAGTTGAAAGAGGATGAAGTCATCTCTATCTTTCCGGAAGGAACGCGTTCAAAAGACGGTACGCTTGGAAAGGCGCAAGCCGGTGTCGGTTTTTTTGCGATGCGTTCGGATGCACACATTTTACCGATTGCCATCATTGGCAAGTATAAGTTTCGCGCAAAACTCCGTGTTGTTATCGGGAAGCCGATCGACTTGTCAGAATTGAAAGCACGTAAGGCGAGTGCGCAAGAAGCGGCCGACTTGATCATGGATACGATTTCCGAACTCTACTTGAAGCACTCGTAAACGAAGTAAAAAACGGATTGTGGAATTGAGGTTTAAACTTCTTTCAATAGAGGTACAATCTTCATAACGCCTTGACAAATTCTCGGAATTATAAGAGATTTATACTAGGTGTAAGCGCCTTTGGCGCTCCTTTTTGTACTCATCGTGAGGGGGTAGTGTTGGAATGGTCGAAGAAATGAAAGATATGCCTGATTTTGAAATTAATCGTGGTCAAATTGTGACCGGAACAGTCGTCAAAATCGAGGATAAGCAAGCGCTGATCGATATCGGTTATAAAACCGAAGCGATTTTGCCAATTAGCGAAGTATCAAGCATGCATCTAGACGATTTAAACGAATCACTCCAAGTGAACGACGAGATTCGTGTCAAAGTGAAAAAGGTCACGGACGAAGAAGTAGTCGTTTCGAAAAAAGACGTCGATGCCGAAGCAGCATGGGATCGCATCGTTGAAAAATTCGAATCAGGTGAAGTGTTTGAAGTGATGGTGAAAGATAAGGTCAAAGGTGGTCTTGTCGTCGATATTGGAATCCGTGGATTTATCCCTGCATCCCTTGTCGAAAGTCACTTCGTCGAAGACTTCTCGTCATACTTGAATAACCCAATTACCGTAAAAGTCGTCGAGAAAGACCGCGAAAAAAATCGCGTCATCTTGTCACATAAAGCAGTTGTCGAAGAAGAGATGAGCGCGAAGAAATCAGAAACGCTCGAATCGCTTGAAGTCGGACAAGTAATCGAAGGAACAGTCCAACGATTAACTGATTTTGGGGCGTTCGTCGATATCGGTGGCGTGGACGGTCTCGTTCACATCTCGGAAATGGCACATAGCCGCGTCGAGAAGCCGAGCGACGTCGTAACTGAAGGCGACCGCGTGAAAGTGAAAGTGCTCGGGCTCGAATTAGATAATGAAAAAGTGAAACTTTCCATTAAAGAGACACAACCTGGTCCGTGGGAAACCATTGAAGGGAAGATCCAGCCGGGAGATGTCATCGAAGGAACTGTCAAACGTCTCGTGACGTTCGGTGCGTTTGTCGAAGTCGCACCACAAGTGGAAGGTCTGCTTCACATCTCGCAAATTGCGAACCGTCACATCGCGACGCCGTCTGAAGTCTTGTCAGAAGGCCAAGAAGTGAAGGTGAAGGTGCTAGATGTTCATCTCGATGATAAGAAAATCTCATTGTCGATGCGTGCGCTCGAATCATCTGAACCGACTCGTCAAGATGATGATCAAGCGTTACTTGATGAATATAGCGACCAAGGAGGATTCTCTGTCTCAGAATTGACAGGTGATGATTCTTCGGACGACTCTAAATAAGATGATCGTTCAAGCGGGAGTCATGCTCCCGCTTCTTTTTGTATGGTCACTTAATTTTGCCTGTGATATGATAGGTAAGTTGCGTTTCGAAATGATGAAATGATGAAATTTTGATAGAAAGTTAGTGAGGTGTTGTTATGGGAATTCCAGTAGTGGCCATCGTTGGCCGTCCGAATATCGGAAAATCCACAATTTTTAACCGTATCATCGGTGATCGTGTCTCGATCGTCGATGATAAACCGGGTGTCACACGTGACCGTATTTACGGAACAGGAGAGTGGCTCAACCGTAAGTTCCATTTAATCGATACAGGTGGGATCGAAGTAGGGGACGAGCCGTTGCTCGTTCAAATGCGTCATCAGGCGGAACTCGCCATCGATGAAGCAGACGTCATCATCTTCATGGTGAATGGACGTGAAGGGATCACGGCGGCTGATGAAGAGGTTGCGAACTTGTTGTTCCGTTCGAATAAACCGATCGTTCTTGCCGTCAACAAAGTCGATAACTTTGAAATGCGAGATCTCATGTATGAGTTTTATTCCCTCGGATTCGGAGATCCGTTCCCGATTTCGGGTACGCACGGGTTAGGACTCGGTGACTTGTTAGACCAAGTATTTGAACTCGCTCCAGAAAAAGACGAGTACGAATACAACGAAGACGTGATTCAGTTCTCATTGATCGGTCGCCCGAACGTAGGGAAATCAAGCTTGACGAACTCAATCCTCGGTGAAGAGCGTGTCATCGTTTCAAACATTGCAGGTACGACTCGCGATGCGATTGATACACCGTTCACACGTGACGGACAAGAGTACGTCATCATCGATACGGCAGGTATGCGTAAACGCGGAAAAGTATATGAATCGACAGAGCGTTATAGTGTCATGCGCGCACAAAAGGCGATTGAACGCTCGAACGTGGTTCTCGTCGTCCTCGACGGGGAAGAAGGAATCATCGAGCAGGACAAGCGTGTCGCAGGTCTCGCGCATGAAGCCGGGAAGGCGATTGTCATCGTCGTCAATAAATGGAATGCCGTCGAAAAAGATGATAAGACGATGAAGAAGATGGAAGAGAAGATTCGTCAAGAATTCTTATTCCTCGACTATGCGCCGGTTGTCTTCTTATCAGCGCTCACGTCAAAACGCTTGCAGACATTGTTGCCTGTCATCAAACAAGTGGCAGAAACACATCGCCGTCGTATCTCGACGAGCGTATTGAACGATGTCATCGTCGATGCAGTCGCGATGAACCCGACACCGACGGATAAAGGACAACGATTGAAGATCAACTACGCAACTCAAGTGGCCATCGAGCCGCCGACGTTCGTCTTGTTTGTCAACGATCCTGAGTTGTTGCATTTTTCGTATAAACGTTATTTAGAGAATCAAATCCGTAAAGCATTTGACTTCACCGGGACACCGATTCACATCGTGGCTCGTCAGAAAAACTAATAACGGGGGTGCCACTTATGGCAAACGTAGCTGTCATCGGAGCGGGGAGCTGGGGAACGGCCATCTCGCTCGTGTTAGCGGATAATGGCCATGATGTCCTGCTCTATGGACGTGAACAAGAACATGTGGATGAAATCAATTCGTCACATACGAACTCGTTTTATTTGAAAGACGCGCCATTACCTGAATCAATTCGTGCGACGACGAACTTGAAAGAAGCGTTAGATGGTCGAAGTATCGTCTTTCTCGTCGTCCCGAGTTCGGCGATTCGTCCTGTCTCAAAGGAATTGAACACATTGTTGACGGAACCTGTCACCATCGTTCATGCCGCAAAGGGGATCGAACCAAAAACGCATAAGCGCCTTTCAGAAATCATCGCCGAAGAAATCGATCCTTCTAAGCGTCGGGCAATCGGTGTATTAACTGGACCAACTCATGCTGAAGAGGTTGCGGTCCGTAAACCGACGACCATCACAATCGCATGTGCCGACCTTGATGTCGCGGATGAAGTGCAGGAGCTCCTCACAAACGATCAGTTCCGCGTGTACTTGAATTCTGATGTCGTTGGAGCCGAGTACGATGGAGCACTGAAAAATATCATCGCCCTAGCGGCGGGTATGACGGATGGGCTTGGTTATGGGGACAACGCGAAAGCTGCCCTCATGACTCGTGGGATTGTCGAAATTGCTCGACTTGGCGTGAAGCTTGGAGCGAACCCTGCCTCGTTCTCAGGATTGACAGGGATCGGAGACTTGATTGTGACGGCGACGTCACAACATAGCCGTAACTGGCGAGCTGGTAACGCCATCGGTCGTGGTGAAAAATTAGAAGACGTTCTCGGGAACATGGGAATGGTCGTCGAAGGCGTCCGTGCCTGTGAAGCAGCCCATTCCCTCGCCAAAGAAGCGGGTGTGGAGATGCCGATCACAGAGGCTCTCTATAACGTGTTGTTTGAAGGGAAGAGTCCTCATGATGAAGTGAAAAAATTGATGAGACGCCCGCAAAAACACGAGATGGAACAAGTTTTTCATTTTGAAGAATAGACAGATTGAGAGAGGAGCTGACGTTTTCGTTCAGTTCCTCGCTTTTTTTTGTTTTTCTTGAAGTCTGGAGAACATAGAGAAAGTAGGGGGATAGACGTGACACCGTCACTCATCAAAATGTGGATATCATTCGCAGGGATCGGAGCTTTCGCCATCGCTGCATTAATGGTCGCACTCAGTCATACGAAACTGAGCGGTTGGTTCGCCACGCTCGTCAGACTGATTGCTTTCATCATTTTCTTATTTGGGACTGTAATCATGATTTTTGTCGTCGTCTCAGGACCGACTGGAGGATAAACGAAAAGAAAAAAAAGATTGTCGCTATCAGTCTGGTTTTGACGACACTGTTAGCAGGGTGTATGTTTCCTGAATCAGAGCGGGCCAACAATATCCCGTACGAAGATCAATTGAATACGGTACAAAGTGCGGTCGATGCCTATCGTGAGCAATCTGGGGTATTGCCAATCAAAACGAAACCAGCAGAAACGCCTCTCATGGAGCGTTACCCAGTTGAATTCGCTCGTCTCGTGCCTGGCTATTTAGCGGACCCACCGGCGAATAGTTTCGAAGGTGGCGGGTTGTTCCAATATATCCTCGTCGATGTCGAGACGGAACCGACCGTGAAGCTGATCGACTTGCGTGTGTCTGAGCGGTTGCAACAACTTCAAACGAACATCAACGCATTTCGGGCAAAAGAAGGCAAGTTCCCATTTGACGGATCATTAGGTAAGAATCAGTTCACGCTCGATTATGATAAAATCTTTGTCACAGAAGAGCCGTTCATTCCAAGTCCTTATTCGGATCGTGAACTTCCGATCTATGTGGATGGCACGGGCCAACTGTTTGTAGACTATCGAGAAGATGTGAAGGAAGCGCTTCAAAAGACGGATGAGTCGCCGGAAATTGGCGAAGATATTCGTTATTTGCTCTATAAAGATGCTCCATTCGCCCCAGCTTATTCGCAAGGATACACAATTGATGAACAAGGAGAAGTCGTTTTTTTTAACAACTGAACCTGTTTTGACAGTGAATGTCGAAAAAAAAAACAAAAAATGTTGTCATATCAACGTTTGTACGATATGATTAATCCCGTAAACTCCCTGTGAGAGGAGGTGAATCGTGATGAACAAAACTGAATTGATCCAAGCTGTTACTGAGAAAGCCGATGTTTCTAAAAAAGAAGCAACGAAAATCGTAGAAGCTACGTTTGAATCAATCACTGAAGCACTCCAAAACGGTGAGAAAATTCAATTGATCGGTTTTGGTACTTTTGAAGTTCGTGAGCGTGCTGCCCGTAAAGGTCGTAACCCACGTACAAAAGAAGATATCGAAATCCCAGCGAGCAAAGTTCCTGCATTCAAAGCAGGTAAAGCGCTCAAAGATGCGGTCAAGTAATCTGCAATACATAAGTCGCCGAAAGGCGGCTTTTTTTGTTGGGTTTACGAGTTCGAATGACGTGAATGTGACAAAAATGTGCTATACTATGTCAGAATGACAATGAAGTGGACGAGGGGGGATAGCATGGAACAGTTGACAAATGAATTCGTTGTCACAGACCTTGCTCGTCAAATCGAAACACGTATGAATCATCCCTATTTGACGAAACACGAGGTTGTACCAGCCGTCGACATGTTATTGCTTCGTTGGATGGTCGAGATGATTGATTTGGAATCGATTGAGCATCGACAACTCGTGATGGCAACCTATTTCGCACATCAAGCGCTTGATTTACACGACCAAGTAAACAGCAGCCCGAAGGGGTCTTTGGCACGCCAATTAAAAGTGCTCGCCGGGGACTTTGCATCGGCTCAGTTTTATAAAATCTTGACGGACTTTCCATCATCATACAGTGATCGATTCGGTCAGTCTGTACAGCGGGTCAATGCGGCGAAGTGCACCTTATTGCTTGAGAAGAACGTTTCAATGAACGTTTGGCTCGAAGCGAACGTCGGATTGATTCAAACACTTTCCGAACTGATTGAACAACCTTATTTGACAACGAGCGGGAAACGAATGATTGAAATGAAAGCGACAGCGCTTAAACAAGACCAAAAAGAGCAACTCACGAAGTTGCTCGCGCATGCGGTCGCTTAGAACGGAAAGGATGTTACGCGTTGCAACCGATAAAAAAAGAGCAAAAAGTATACGAAGTATTTCAGTCCATTTCTCCGAGCTACGATACGATGAACTCGATTATCAGCTTCCGACTTCATAAATGGTGGCGACGGACAACAATGAAAAAAATGAACGTCTTTCCGGGGGCTAAATGTTTAGACGTTTGTTGCGGGACGGCTGACTGGACGATTCAATTGGCAGATGCTGCTGGAAACACGGGTGTTGTGAAAGGACTCGATTTTTCAGAGAACATGCTAAAAGTGGGAGAGGAAAAGGTCAAATCTTGGCCGAACATCGAATTGCTTCATGGAAATGCGATGGCTCTTCCGTTTGGTGACAACTCCTTTGACTATGTCACAATCGGATTTGGACTCCGAAACGTTCCAGACTACATGACGGTCTTGCGTGAAATGCACCGCGTCTTGAAACCAGGTGGAACAGTCGTTTGTCTCGAAACGAGCCAACCGACAGCACCGCTTTTTAAAGAGTTGTACCGTTTTTACTTTGGAACGGTCATGCCGCTTTTCGGTAAGGTATTTGCCGGTTCATACGATCAGTATAAGTGGTTGCAGGAGTCGACCGATCAGTTCCCAGACCGTTTGACTCTCAAGCGGATGTTCGAAGATGCCGGGTTTGAACAAGTCGAAGTGAAGACATTCTCCGGAGGTGCATGTGCCATGCATCTAGGAAAGAAGTGGTGAACCATGTCTTTGAAGCGACTTTATCGTCATATGAACCGAGAGATTGATCAAATCGATCAATTCTTATCTACTCGAGTCAGGACGGACCACCCTGTCATTGAATCGGCATCGCGCCAATTACTCGATGCTGGTGGCAAGCGCATCCGACCCGCCTTCGTCTTACTGAGCGCCGGGTTCGGTGAGACGAAAGATATCCGTTTGACGAAAGTTGCCTCAAGTCTTGAGTTGATTCATATGGCATCACTCGTCCATGACGATGTCATCGACGACGCGATGCTCCGTCGTGGCAAACCAACCGTGATGGAACGATATGATGAAACAGTAGCGATGTATACAGGGAATACGTTATTCGGAGAAGCGATTCGTCTCGTATCCGAAATTGATTCACCAGAAGTGATGCGCATCATGGCAGATACGATGGAACGAATCTGTGTCGGTGAAATCAATCAAATCCAAGATCAATTTGAGTGGGGGCAATCACCGAAGCGCTATTTAGATCGGATTGCGCGAAAGACCGCTCTGTTGATTGAAACGAGTTGTGCGGCAGGAGCTGTCATCTCTGGAGCGTCTCCACAAATCGTGAGGCAATTAAGTCTGTTTGGATATGACATCGGTATGGCTTTTCAAATGACGGATGACTTGCTTGATTTTACCGCTAAGAGTTTTCAGCTCGGTAAACCGGTCGGGGAAGATTTGAAGCACGGTCATAAAACGTTACCGCTCCTATATTCATCTGAGGATTCCGACTTTTATGAACGCCTCCGTCAAGTGAACGCCTCGACGGATACGGAAGTGACGAAATCTCTCGTCCGGGAAGTGCAACGAAACGGAACGTTAGAACGCAGTCAACGGACGATTGATCGTTACGTCAACCGTGCCATCCGCCGACTAGACGGGTTGCCGGATGTTCCAGACAAGCGGTCGTTAATTGAAATTGCGCAATATATTGGGAAACGCAAATGGTAAATGCCCCATGTAAACCCTTTCAAAAATGTGTTGGACCGTGTACACTAAATACGTACAACGTACACATTTATAGACTTAGGGGGATTTGGGGAATGGAAAAGACATTTTTAATGGTTAAACCTGATGGGGTAAAACGTGGATTGATTGGGGAAATCATCTCACGCTTCGAAAACAAAGGATATACGTTGAACCGTCTCGAAATGGTGACACCGTCAGTTGAGGTCGCAGAGGCACACTACGCAGAGCATAAAGAAAAGCCGTTCTTTGGTGAATTGGTCGAGTTTTTGACTTCTGGTCCTGTCGTTGCGATGGAATGGGAAGGGGAAGACATCGTGGCCGTCTCTCGTTTAATGATCGGGAAGACGAAACCAGTGGATGCTCAACCAGGAACCATTCGCGGTGATTTTGCATCGACGATGTCACAAAACGTGATTCATGGTTCTGATAGTGTGGATAGCGCGGAACGTGAACTCTCACTTTGGTTCGCTGAAGTGGCTTCACACGTTTCATGACTTTTCGAGGGACGGGGAAACCTGTCCCTTTTTGTTTTTCTTTGAATCGCCTGAGGTCACAAGAATGCGGAAATGAGAAAGAATTGAGGTTGAAATTGGTGATGAATGATTATGCCATCTTTGTAAAAAAGTTTTATATCAAGTCGGGTATTGACTTGAACTTATATAAAGAGGCGCAGATGAAGCGCCGTATGGTCGCACTACGCGAAAAGAAGGGGTATGCATCGTTTTTAGAGTATTTGAAGGCGATGGATACAGATCGTCAACTTTATGAAGAGTTTCTCGACCGGATGACAATCAATGTGAGTGAATTTTATCGCAACCCGATTCGTTGGCAACAGCTTGAAGAGGATATCCTCCCGCATCTGATTCGCTCGAGTCAAGGGAAGCTTCGCGTATGGAGTGCTGCCTGTTCAACCGGAGAAGAGCCATACTCACTTGCCATGTTGTTGTCGAAACATCTTGCCCCATCTCAATTTTCAATTATGGCTACGGACTTAGATGAAATCGTCATCGAAAAAGCGAAGCAAGGAAAGTACCATGAACGGGCGCTCATCGATTTGCCTGAGGAGTTTCAGAAACGCTACTTTACCCGTCGTGGCGACGACTATTATATTTCAGATGAAATCAAGCAGCTGGTGACGTTTAAAAAGCATAACTTGTTAGCGGATGTGTACGAACGCAATTTTGATTTG
Organism: Exiguobacterium profundum; assembly: GCF_001909285.1. GTDB lineage: Bacteria > Bacillota > Bacilli > Exiguobacteriales > Exiguobacteriaceae > Exiguobacterium > Exiguobacterium profundum. Next base: position 2,055,755 of record NZ_MRSV01000001.1, on the reverse strand, counting down.
ATCGTCTGTCGAAATGTCTTGATTTACTTCACTGAAGAGGCGAAAGAGAAGGTATATACGTCGTTCCAACGGGCGTTACGTCCAGGTGGGATGCTATTTGTCGGTGGGACGGAACAAATTTTCCAACCGAAACGTTACGGCTATGCAATGAAGCAAAGTATCTTTTATGAAAAAATGGATGGATGAGGTGAACGGATGCGTTATTTGACAGCTGGTGAATCACATGGTCCCGGTCTGACGGTCATCATTGAAGGGGCCCCGGCCGGACTCTCTATAGATATTTCTCAAATCAATGCAGAGTTAAAAAAACGTCAATCGGGTTACGGTAGAGGGCGCCGCATGCAAATCGAGTCCGACCAGGTAGAAGTTCGCTCGGGCATACGGCATGGCGTGACCACAGGTGCACCCATCACATTTTGGATTGAGAATAAAGACCATACGCATTGGAAACACGTCATGCAGGCTGAACCGATTGAGAGCGATATCGAAGTGAAACGCCGCGTCTCTCGACCGAGACCTGGACATGCTGACCTGGTCGGTGGGATGAAATACGACCATCGAGACTTACGTGACGTATTGGAGCGCTCAAGCGCACGAGAAACAGCGGCTCGTGTAGCGGTCGGGGCTTTCTGTAAGCAACTCCTTCAACAAATCGGGGTATCCCTCTTTAGTTATGTCAAAGTGATTGGTGGGGAACGGGCGGAGTCGTGCACATTTGATTCGCTTCAAGAAGCACAAGCGGTCGTTGATGCCTCACCGGTACGTACGTTAGATGAAGAGGCCGCGTTGCGGATGATGCGTCGAATCGATGAGGCCAAGGCAAATGGAGACTCGATTGGTGGAATCGTGTGTACAGAAGTACATGGTGTTGTACCGGGACTTGGCTCGTATGTGCAGTATGACCGTAAACTGGATGCGAAAATCGCACAAGCGGTCATGAGTGTCAACGCATTTAAAGGTGTTGAATTCGGTGAAGGGTTTGAAATGGCGTATCGTCCGGGTTCTGAAGTGATGGACCCGATCGCATACGGGGATGATGGGTATACGCGACTCAGTAACCATCTCGGTGGATTTGAGGGGGGCATGACTACGGGGATGCCAATCCTTTGTTCAGCCGTCATGAAACCCATTCCTACGCTCTATAAACCCTTACAATCGGTCGATATCGATACGAAAGAGGCGTTTTTAGCTCAAATCGAGCGGAGTGACTCGTGCGCTGTGCCTGCCGCTTCCCTCGTCGTTGAGGCAGTCATCGCATTTGAAGTCGCGAAGGAAGTTTGTGAGACGTTCGGGCACGACACGATGGAACGAATCAAACATCGGGTCGATGAGTATCGGGAGGAGTTGCGAGTATGGTAACGATTTCAATCTCAGCATCGACCCCATACGAAGTCGTCTTGGACAATCAGGATCGTTGGATCGATTCAGTTGATTGGTCCAGTTATTCGATGCTATGGGTCGTTACGGATAAACATGTCGAGTCTCTTTACGGAGAGTCGTTCCGTTCTACGTTGAATCTGACCCATTCCCACGTCGTTTCGTCCGTCGTCGAAGCAGGTGATGCGTCGAAATCGCTATCTCAGCTCGAGCAGCTTGTCGCAGAAGGGTTGCGCCACGGATGTGACCGCCAAACACTGATTGTCGCCTTTGGCGGTGGAATGATCGGCGACTTGGCTGGTTTTCTAGCAAGTGTCTACATGCGAGGCGTTCCATACATACAAGTGCCAACGACGATTTTGGCTCACGATTCGGCTGTCGGAGGCAAAGTGGCAGTCAATCAACCCTTTGCGAAAAATGCAATCGGTTCATTCTATCAACCGTCAGGCGTCTATTACAACGTCAGTCGACTGAATACCTTGCCCGTCCAGGAAGTGCGAAGCGGTCTCGGTGAGTTATTGAAACATGCGTACTTATCACGTTACGTCCTCGAATCTTCTTTCGAGGACGACTTGTTTTTGGACTTGAACGAGAATGAGCGATTGGATTGGGTGTCGTGGCTTGCCCGTGGGATTCGAGTGAAACAAACCATTGTCGAGACGGACGAGCGAGAACAAGGCATTCGTGCTTGGCTTAACTTCGGGCATACGTTCGGTCATGCCCTTGAATCGGTGGAAGCCTATCGTATCCCACATGGGGAAGCGGTTTTACATGGGATGGTGTTCGCTTTCCTCGTGTCAGGAGATGAAGTTCGAGCGAAGCGATTGTTCAATTGGATGCGTTCGAACGACGTCACGCCAATCGATTGGCAACCATTCGAACACTACGTGGAAAAAATGATGCTGGATAAAAAGAACCGACATGGTGTAATTCGTTTTGTGTTACTTCGTGAAACGATCACTGTGGAGTCGGTACAGCTCGAACATCTTCGACATACGTTTGAACAGATGAAAGGATGGTGGGAACGATGAGTTTAAACGGTTCTATCCGTGTACCGAGTGATAAATCCATCACACATCGGGCACTGTTATTCGGGATGATGGCGAACGGGACGACGCACGTGCGGAATCCACTCCTCGGTGCCGATTGTCGTTCGACGCTCGAGGTGATTCGATCACTTGGAGCCGACGTGACAGAACTGCAAGACGAACTAGTCATTAAGGGGACTGCGTCTCCGCGCTCGGCACGTCTAGACTGTGGGAATTCAGGTACGACGATGCGCCTACTGATCGGTCTCTTGTCCAGCTATAATGGGTCGTTTGAACTCGTAGGCGATGAATCGTTATCCCGGCGTCCGATGCGACGCGTTACTGAGCCTTTACGAAACATGGGCGCACACGTGACAGGGGATATGGCGCCTCTCGTCATCGAAGGAACGACGCTTCGATCCATTGACTATACGTTACCGGTCGCAAGCGCCCAAGTGAAGTCGGCCGTCCTGCTCGCGGGCTTACATGCCTCGGGTACAACGATTGTTCGAGAACCGATGTTGTCACGTGACCATACCGAGCGCATGTTGCCCCTGTTTGGTGCGAAGCTATCGATTGTAAACGAGGAAGGGTTACGCGTCATCCGTGTCGAACCCTCGTCATTGACAGGATGTACGGTCGACGTACCGGCAGACCCGTCATCGGCTGCATTTTTCTGGGCAGGGGCGGCCATGGTGGCAGATAGTTCAGTTATGACGAAGGACGTCTGTTTGAATGAGACACGGATTGGATTTTTACGTACGCTCGAACGGATGGGTGCGAATGTCGTCATTTCGAACGAACGATTGGTCGGTGAAGAACGAGTCGGAGACGTCACGGTCACGACGAGTGAGCTAACCGGCACAGTCGTCGAAAAGGATTTAATTCCTTCACAGATTGATGAATTACCACTGTTCGCACTCGTCGCATCTCAAGCGAATTCACCGTCCATCGTGAAAGACGCAGCGGAACTGCGCGTGAAAGAAACTGACCGGATTGACGTGGTCGTCTCGGAACTACGGAAGTTAGGTGTGGACATCGTCGGCACTGAGGACGGATTCAACGTCAATCCGAGTCGCCTTCATGGAGGAGATGTCTCGACTTACGGAGACCATCGCTTGTCCATGATGTTACAGATTGCGTCACTCATGACCGATGAAGCCGTTCACATCGAGGGGATCGAGGCATCCGATGTCAGTTATCCTCGATTCCGTGAAGATTTACAACGGGTTCAACGTAAGATAGAATAACGACAAACCGAAGCCCAGGAGGACGAACCATGCTAGATGAATCAGCTTTAACACATATAATCGAGATGCTTGAGTCAGGTGAGACGGAACATGCACTCATGCATCTAGAAGAACTTGAGAAGAAAGGGTCGGATGATGACCGTTTAGCCATCGCCGACCTCTATTTAGAGTTAGGTCTTGCCGACCGGGCGACAGCTGTTCTCTCAAAGCTATACGTCGACTATGAGGGAGACCCGAATGTCGCCTTATCACTGGCGGAAGCGTATTTAGATAGTGACCGTGAAGAGGAAGCGATTGCCGTGCTTGAAAAAATCAAATCGGATGACGCAGATACGCAAGTGAGGAGCCTCGTCCTCCTCGCTGACCTGTATCAATCGCAAGGATTGGATGAAGTGGCAGTGAAGAAACTGATGGAGGCGCTCGAGAAAAATCCGGATGAACCTTTACTCATCTATGGATTGGCTGAATTGTATGCCTCGACCGGTTCATTTGAACAAGCCATTCCACTTTATGCGCGTCTTCCGAAGATGAAGTTGCCGGCTGAAATCGACTATCAAGCGGATTACGCGGAGGCCCTCACGATGGTCGGATCGTTTGAAGAGGCGCTCGAGGAATACGAGCGGGCCACACATCGCGATTTGAACACCGTCTTCGGTCATGCGATGACGGCTCATCGGATCGGACGTGAGGAAGTTGCGATCAAGCAGTTCAAAGAGCTTCAGGCGATGGACCCAGACTTCACGTCGCTCTACTTGCCTTATACCGAGGCACTCGATGCAATCGGGCAAACGGAAGAGGCCATTGAGATTGTCAATCAAGGCATCACGCGCGACGATTATAATGATGAACTGCGGCACGTTAAAGCAAGGCTGCTTCTCAAACTCGGAAATCGGGACGGTGCCATTAAAGAACTACGTGAGGCGCTCGTGTTAAATCCAGAGTCGTTACAAGCGACCGAATTGCTCTTGTCGATTTTATTTGAAGCAGGAGAATTCGATGATGTTCTCGAAACCATCGATGCACTCGAAGATCATACGACGTCGCCGCTCATGACATGGTACAAGGCGAAGGCGAAATATGAGCTCGAAGCGTACGACGAAGCGGTCAGTCTGTATGCCTCAATTGAGCCGATGATGAAAGAGGACGTGTCATTTGTGACGGAATGGGCTACACTGTTGATAGAGGAAGGTCGTAGACAAGATGCGCGACGTGTGGTCGAGCAATCGCTTGCATTGGTGGTCGATCTCGATGATCGCCAATTGCTCGAAGAACAGCTCGAACAATTGTCTGATGACGTAGAATGAATAAGGGAAGGGAATGAGGTCAGATGGTCGAGCGGAAACGTAATTTTTTGAAGCGATTCGTCGCTCATCATACGCTTCGGAAACGTGAAGCAAAGTGGATTCTTGACTATTGGTTAAGACATCCTGAAAAGCTTGGCAACGTTCATTTCGTGACAAACGCTTCGGTCTCACCACGTAGTCTCGTGATGACAGCGTACGGGTTTGACGGTGAACCGTTTCGATACCGACGGGGAGACCTTGTGACCATGAATCCTGAGAAGGCTTATCATGACATCCGTCTACACGATGGGCCAATCTATGTAGAGTTAAATTTTCAAGGTATGATGATTGATGAGAACTGGGTCGACATCGTCGAACAGAATCCGTTTGAACCAGTGGCAGAAGTGAGAGATGAAGTCTCGTCTTCTGCTCAAACGGTCATTCAAGCATCGGTTGCTCAATTTGAAGAAGAACGATTGCTGATTGAAATCGATAAAGCGCTCGACCGACGAGACGAGAATTTATTCCGCAATCTGACGACTCAACTTCATCAAGTGCGAGCATCTAAATTATTTTGAAAAAAACAAGCGCTTCCGTTCCGGTAGGCGCTTGTTTTTTGGTATATTAATTACGTAGGAATACACAATTATTTCACAGTTCGTTCATAACTTTTAAAGGTGAGCGAAGTCATGTACGCTACAATAGACATGATGAGATATGAAGGAGAGGAGGGAAAAGATGAGGTTCGATAGTCAAGGGGCACTCCGCTCGATTGCCGAACGACAATACGTCGATACGCTCATCGTTCCGCTCGCAGAATTGGCGTTTGGTGAGGATATGGTTCGCAAAGCCGAAAGCTATGAAGTGATTCATGCCGTCACGGCCGAGACAGAACGTCAATTATCTGGTCGAACGATGCTCAGCCCGACCATCAGTTACACCGATGTGGAAGCTGGTGTGAAGTTGGCGCAGGATGTGGTGGCGAAAGCAAATTCATCCGGATTTTCTCACGTATTGTTTATCGCGTCAGACGTCCGTTTCAAAACATTTGATTTGCCGATTTTGTTCGTACCGCCGCTCGCGCTTGGATCGATGTCAAGCGATCAAGCGCACACGATGGTCCAGAATTTTGCGACACAAGTCATCACGGAACTTTCGAGCCGTTGGATGGCGACATGAAGCGGTTGACGTAGAGGTTTTATTGATATACTATTTTGTTGAGTGAGAAATTTTTGTGAAGAATGCATAAAGAATTATGGGGTTATGCACACGAATGAGGGGGGAACGAAATGGCTCAAAATGGGTCAAAAGTCACGCGCCGTCAGTTCTTAACGTACACACTGACTGGAGTAGGTGGCTTTATGGCGGCAACATTGATCAGTCCGATGGTCAACTTTGCGATCGAACCGGTTTTGAAAAAAACTGGTGCAGGCGACAAAGTAAAAGTAATGAGTCTTGATGACATCACGACTGAGCCGCAACGTGTCGACTTTAAGAAACAAACACAAGATGCTTGGTATGAATTTGAAGAAACGCTTTCAGCATGGGTTTACAAAACAGATAGTGGCGAGATCATCGCACTTTCTCCGATTTGTACACACCTTGGCTGTCAGGTAGCATTCGCTGGTGATCCGACTCGTCCACAAGAATTCTTCTGTCCGTGTCACTTGGGACGTTACGAAAAAGATGGAACGAACATTCCAGGTACACCGCCGACAGCACCACTTGCACGTTAAAAAAAAAAAGAAAAAGACGGCTTCCTATATTTAGGTAGTCCAGTCGCTCAGTAATGAGAGGGGGAACTAGCCGATGTTACAAAAAATTTATGACTGGGTCGATGAACGCGTAGACATCACACCGCTCTGGCGCGATATCGCAGACCATGAAGTACCGGAACACGTCAACCCTGCTCATCACTTCTCTGCATTTGTCTATTGTTTTGGCGGTTTGACGTTCTTTACAATCGTCATCCAGATCCTTTCAGGGATGTTCTTGACGATGTATTACGTACCAGATATCATCAACGCGCACGCGTCGGTGTATTATTTGCAAAATGAGATCGCACACGGACAAATCGTTCGTGGGATGCACCATTGGGGCGCATCTGTAGCGATCGTCATGTTATTCTTACATACGCTCCGCGTGTTCTTCACGGGATCGTATAAGAAGCCACGTGAGCTCAACTGGGTCGTTGGTGTTCTCTTGTTCTTCGTCGTCTTGGCGCTCGGACTCACGGGATACTTGCTTCCATGGGACATGAAGGCATTGTTCGCAACGAAAGTTACGCTTCAAATCGCTGAAAGTGTACCGGTTATCGGTGGTATTGCGAAGACACTTCTCGCTGGTGGTGAGATTGTCGGGGCGAGCACACTCGCACGATTCTTCGCAATTCACGTCTTCTTCTTACCGGCGGCATTGTTCGGACTGTTGGGAGCCCACTTCTTGATGATTCGTAAACAAGGGGTTTCTGGACCGCTATAAGCCGATAAGAGGAGAAAAAGGAGGAGAAACGATATGCATCGCGGTAAAGGGATGAAATTTGTAACCGACTCTCGAGTAGGAATCTCGAATCGGAAACAAAACATTGCAAAAGACTATTCAGAATACCCAGGACGCACAGAGGCGTTCTGGCCGAACTTCTTGCTTAAAGAGTGGATGGTAGGATCGGTCTTCTTGATCGGATTCATTGCTTTGACAATTGTCGAAGCACCACCGCTTCAAAATATCGCCGATCCAACGAACACGTCATACATTCCGTTGCCGGACTGGTATTTCTTGTTCTTGTATCAATTACTCAAATATCAATTCGCTGCTGGGGACTGGATCTTACTTGGTACAGTCATTATTCCAGGCTTGGCGTTCACGGCACTTCTCGTTGCACCATGGCTTGACCAAGGTCTCGAGCGTCGACCGGCGAAACGTCCAGTCGCGATCAGTTTCATGTTACTTGGAATTCTCTCGGTCTTCTACTTGACTTGGGAATCTGTTCAAACGACACACTGGGATCAAGTTCATGCACAAGGTGAGCTTCAAATTCCGGGTGAAGGTCCTGAAATCGATACAGCGGCTCCAGGATATGAGATTTATTCAGCTCAATCTTGCGTCAACTGTCACGGTCAAAACCTAGAAGGTGGAGCAGCGGCTCCAGCACTCGTCGGCACACAGTATACGGCTGAAGAAATCGCGGAAATCGCGGTCAACGGTGTCGGTACGATGCCAGCTGGTCAGTGGGATGGTTCAGATGAAGATCTCCAAGCCATGTCTGAGTTCATCGCTTCATACGGTGAAGGCGGCGAAAATAACAAGTAAGTCATCAAGTGTAGCCTGAATATCGGGCTACACTTTTTTACTTCTGCACGACGCATACGATAAACTGAAGAAAACTGAAGAAAAAGGATTGAGACAATGAACCCCATGTTTTTAAAACCGTTCTTGATGCATCGGATTGTATTGACTATTCTATTGATCATCAACTTGGGAGGGACGATTTACGGGTATATCTGGTACGAGCCTCAATTACGTGACACACCGTACATCTATTGGCTGTTCGTACCGGATAGTCCGACAGCATCATTCTTCTTTACGATTGTCCTCGGACTTTGGTTAGCTAACAAGCGCTCCCCGTTGTTCGAGACGCTGGCCTTCATCACGTTGATTAAATACGGGGTCTGGGCCGTGATTATGAACATCATGTATTTGGGCACGTTACCACCGGATGCGCCGACCTTGACCATCTTGATGGCCGTCATGTTGATGGTCTCTCACGGTGCAATGGCCTTACAAGCGCTCATCTACGCGCCATTCATGAAATGGACGGTCACCTCGTTTGTATGTACGCTGATTTGGGTAATTCATAATGACGTCGTCGATTATGTACTCGGTCAATGGCCACGTTATCCGTCACTGGCAGAACACATCATGTGGATCGGCTACGGCTCCTTTTGGTTGACAGGATTATGTTTTTTTTTTGGATATGCCTTCGTCCTACGTCCATCGCTTGAAAATAAGGTCATAAGAATGTAAAATCAAATTATCAAATACATGCAGAGGTGAAATAGAAAATGTCATTAGGTGGCTATATTTTCTATCTTGCACTGATCATGCTCATCCCCCTATGGGCCCAGATGCGAGTGAAAAGTACGTATAAGCAGTTTTTGAAACAACCGCTCCAAAGCGGTGTCACAGGTGCACAAGTCGCTGATTTCATCATGAAACAAAACGGTGTGCACAACGTGAGAATCGAAATGGTCGACGGACTCATGAGCGACCACTATGACCCGGTCAATAAAGTCGTTCGTTTGTCTCGCGAAGTGTATCAAGGGTCGACAATCTCGTCTGCCGCGATTGCTGCGCACGAGATCGGTCACGTCATTCAAGATGCGACAGACTATAAGATGATGCGCGTCCGCCACAGCCTTGTTCCGGTCGTCAACATCACGTCGAACTTGTCGTTCCCATTGTTACTCGGAGGATTCTTATTCGGGGCACTCGGGTTGGCTCAACTCGGTGTCATCATGATGCTCGGGGCGGTCGTGTTCCAGTTGATCACGTTACCGGTCGAGTTCGATGCATCGAAACGAGCGATGGCGCAATTGACGTCTCACGGAATCGTGACGGCGACAGAAGAGACAGGTGCACGTAAAGTGTTGAATGCCGCGGCTTGGACTTACGTCGCTGCAACGCTCGTTGCGGTTGCCGAACTTATTCGCTTGGCACTCATCGTCTTTATGCCGCGTGATGAATAGGATTGAATGGAATCCCGTCGGTAGGCGGGATTTTTTAATTTCTTGACGAAAGGAATTGTTGTCAATGAAACCGCAACTGACAGAGACAGGTCATCACCAATTGACAAATCGACTTGTGAAGCTAAAAAAAGAGCGAACGGATGCGCGTAAACGGATACGGACGGCTCGAAAATTTTGTGATTTCCGTGAAGACGTTACCTATCGTGAAGCGGTACATGAATATGAACGGATCGAGGCGGATATTTTAGAACTGAATCACCTCCTTGATGACGCGATCATCGTTATATCGGAACGTTCGGAAGTCGTGACGTTCGGAAATCAGGTCGTGATTCGGGAAATGCAACAAGAAGAGACCGAGCGCTATCGAATCGTGAGTGAGGCAGAAGCGGATATAGAACGAGGAAGCATATCCGTGACATCGCCACTCGGTCGTCGTTTGATGGGTGCGACAATTGGTCAAACAATTCAAATCGAAACGCCAGGAGGTACGATTCAAGTCGAAGTGCTCCACATCGAACCATAAAAAATCGCCCGTTCATCCCTGTGAACGAGGCGATTTTTTTGCTTATTTCAAAGGCATCCGATTTTCATCGAACGTAAACCCTTCGCCTCCGACTTCATACACGTGATGGAACGTGACGAACGCATGCGGGTCGATTTGTTTGACGATTGTCTTCAAACGGTTCACTTCGTTACGGCCGACGACGACATATAAGACCTCGAGTTCTCGGTTCGAATAACCGCCTTTCGCGAGCAGACGGGTCGTGCCGCGGTTCATCGTCGCATGAATACCATCCGCAATTGCAGTCCGATGGTCACTGATGATCATCGCCGCTTTACCGGCATACGTTCCTTCTTGCATCGAGTCGATGACGCGTGCCCCGATATAGACGGCGAGAAGCGTGTACATCGCCTCACGAATGTCGAGGTATGTCAAACTGAGGACGATGACAAAGAAGTCAAAGATGAGAAACGTCTTCCCAATCGACCATCCGAAATAGCGTTGTACGAGTCGTGCGATGATATCGACGCCGCCCGTCGTCCCGCCATTGTTGAAGATGATGCCAAGACCGACCCCGATGAAGAGCCCGGCGAACAGACTTGCGAGCACCATATCGTCCGTCAAGTCGATGACGAGCGTCGAATACTTGGCGATGAGTGCGTACCAAAGTGAAAAGGAAAACGTCCCGATGAGCGTATAGATGAAGGTCGTGCGACCTAACAACTAGTAACTCATGAAAAAGAGCGGGATGTTTAATGCCAAGTTCGTGACAGAAGGTGAGATATCAAATAGTCCGCGGAGAATCAATGTGATCCCGGTGAACCCACCCTCGGCCAAATTATTTTGGACGTTGAAGTGATAAACGCCGAATGCAAAAATAAAAGAACCTATTAAGATAAAAATAATATTTCGAACACGAATCGGTAATTGTACCGTCATCAGGTTCACCTCCCCTTAGAAAGAGTACTCGAAAAACAGTTCGATTGACTACCCTGAACATATGACATTCAGAAACGAGTCGGCTATACTTTTCAAAGAAGAGGTGATGTAGATGAAAGTAGTAGCCATCGGGGCACATCCGGACGATATCGAAATCGGGATCGCCGGCATGACCGCCCAATGGACGAAAGAGAAGACTGAGGTCGTATACGTCGATTTGACGAGAGCGGAACTTTCTTCAAATGGTGATGTAGAAACGAGACGACAGGAGGCAAGTGCGGCTGATGACGTGCTTAGTGTCCGTCGAATCAATCTAGGATTTAAAGACCGAGGGATTGACGGGGGAGAAGAGCAGCTCGAGGCAATCGTCTCCTTGATTCGCCGTGAGCGCCCAACCCACTTGCTCTATCCATATGAGGTCGACCGCCATCCTGACCATGCAGCCTGCGCCCATCTCGTGACAGAGGCGCTGTTTAATGCCGGGATCCGAAAGTACTTACCCGAACTCGAGGCATATCGTCCTGAAAGTGTGTACCAATATATGATCAATGCTCACGTCGAACCGGATGTGTGCGTGGATATTAGTGACACGATCGAAGTGAAGACACGGGCGCTTCAATGTTACGCGAGTCAGTTCACTCCGGTCGATGGAGTAAAGACACCGCTCACCGATGCATATGTGGAACGGGTCATCGCCCGTGAACGCCATTTTGGGAGCTTGATTGGAGTCGCCTATGCGGAAGGGTTGAAGCGCGTTCGACCATATGTCGTAAAACAGGCAGGTGAACTCGCATGACGTATCGGATTGGGATTCTTTGTTATCCATCTGTCGGAGGCTCTGGGATTTTAGCGACAGAGCTCGGGATGAAGCTTGCGGACCGTGGGCATGATGTCCATTTTATCACGAGCAGCATGCCGTTTCGTTTGAACGCCTATCACCCAAATATTACGTTCCATCAAGTCGAAATCAATCAATATTCCGTCTTTCGTTATCCGCCGTATGATATGACATTGTCAGCGAAGATTGCGAGTGTCATCCAATCGTTCGGTCTCGATGTCATCCATGCACACTATGCCGTACCGCATGCCGTTTGTGCTGCGCTTGGTCGTGAGATGGCGGGTGTGAAGACCCCGATCGTGTCGACGTTACATGGTACCGATATCACCGTACTCGGTGAGGACGAGGAACTGAAACCGGCCATTCTATACGGGCTGCGTCAATCGAACGCGATCACGGCGGTCTCTCATAGTTTGAAACGGGAGACAGAAGAGCGGATTGCCAGTGATTTGCCGATCCAAGTCATCCATAACTTCATCGATGAATCGGTGTATACGCCTCAATTCGACCCGACATTACGGGAACGGTACGGCTTGTCGGATGAGGACCGGGTCGCCATCCACATTTCAAACTTCCGTCCTGTCAAACGCGTCGACCTCGTCCTGGAGGCGTTCGATCAGATGGATGTGCCGAATAAGAAACTATTGCTCGTCGGAGATGGTCCGCTTATGGGTGCGATGCGTCGACTCGTGACGGAGATGGGGCTTGAAGAGCAGGTCATCTTTGCCGGGAAACAAGAACAAGTCGCCGCACTTCTTGCAATCAGCGACGTTCACGTCCTGTTATCAGACAAGGAGGCGTTCGGTCTCGTGGCGCTCGAGGCGATGGCGACGGGTGTGCCCTCTGTCGTGAGCGATGCGGGTGGGCTGCCGGAAGTGATCACGGACGGTGAGGATGGTTTCGTCGTTCCTAAAGGGGATGCGAGCCAGGCCGCCTCTGCGATAGAGCGGCTCTTGACCGATCGTGAGCTACGAGAACGGTTCCGACAAAACGGATTGGTGAAATCTCGGCGCTTCGCCTCACAAGATATCGTGACCGAATATGAACGCTTGTATGAACAGGTGGTGACATCATGACGGAATGGGAATACGCAAAACAAATCATTGACACGATCGAACAGCATGGTGGCGAGGCGTATATCGTCGGTGGTGCTGTTCGGGATTATGTGCTCGGGAGTCTGCCCGATGATATCGATTTGGCGACGTCCCTCTTCCCGGAAGAGGTGATGGCGTTGTTCCCGAAGTCGGTTCCGACCGGTATCGAACATGGGACTGTCACGGTCATTATTGACCACCATCCGTTCGAAGTGACGACGTTCCGTTCGGAAGGATCGTATTCGGATTCGAGACGACCGGACCATGTCGCACTCGGGGTATCGCTTGAAGAGGATTTATTACGAAGGGACTTCACGATGAACGCGATGGCGTTCCATGATGGACGAGTGGTCGATTTATTCGATGGTCAACATGATCTAGAAGAACGAATCATCCGAACAGTCGGCAGTCCGTTTGAACGGTTTGGAGAGGACGCGCTACGCATCATGCGTGCGCTTCGCTTCATGTCACAACTCGACTTCACCTTACATGACGAGTTGCGGGAAGCAGCGAGCGGGCTCGGTCATAAGCTCGAACAAATTGCGATGGAGCGTATCGCGATCGAATTTGAGAAACTGTTGACGGGACCTGCTTACAAGAAAGCGCTAGGTGAAATGGTCGAGCTCGGCATTCATCGCTATTTACCGAACGTGACGACCGAACTGATGCAGCGTGTCCAAGAGGACGCTCGGATACCTGTGAACGCGGTCAGCGGATGGGCACTCTTTCTCTATCATGCACAGGATGACAGCTGGCTATCGCCATGGAAACGGTCGAACGCGATCAAACGGGAGGCGCGTACGCTTGCACTGCTCTGTGAGACGGGACTTGACCGGATGACGATTTATTCGACGGATGAACAGACGCTCTCCACTTATTTCCGGATGAACGGGGAGAAAGACCGTAGCCGTGAACTGAAACAGTCGCTCCCGATGACGTCACGAAAAGAGTTGAAATTTGACGGCCGGGACGCCTTAGCGCTCGGGGCACGAGGGGAAGCGATCAAGCATCTGTTAGACGACCTCGAACGACGCGTCATCTTAAACGAGTTACCGAACCATGAGACAGTATTGAAAGAGGAGGCGAAACGATGGCTTCAACGCGCGGGCGTGTTCTGACGCTATTACAAGATGGTGAAGTATGGAGTGGCCAAGAATTGGCCCGTCAATTAAATATTTCACGTACCGCTATTTGGAAACATATCGAAACGCTTAAGCAAGACGGTTATGCGATTCATACGATCCCAAGAAAAGGATACCAATTGCTTGAGCAAAGTGACCGATTCGATGAACCAGCGTTTGCGTCATATCGGAAGGGACGGTTCGGTCAAATCGTCCATGCGTTTGACCAAATCGACACGACACAACGAATCGCCCATGAGCTGGCGCAACAACACGTGCCAGAGGGGACGCTCGTCATGAGCGAGGAACAGACGGCCGGTCGCGGACAACTCGGTCGTAACTGGCACAATCCGAAGCACGTCAATATCGCGGCAAGTGTGATTTTAAGACCGGAATTACCCATTCGCGACGCATCAAAGCTGACCTTGATGGCGGCAAGTGCGTTTGCGAAAGCGTTGAATGCGCGGGACCTTGACGTGACAATCAAATGGCCTAACGATTTACTGTTAAATGGCAAGAAAATCGGAGGCATTTTGACGGAAATGCAAACGGAAGGGGACCGCATTCAAGCCGTCATTTTAGGGTTCGGAATGAATGTCAACGGCGATGACATTCCGACTGAGTTGGCGCACCGGGCGACCTCCCTTTATTTAGAGACCGGGACGAGGTATCATCGCAGTGAGTTATTGGCAGAACTATTGGCAGAACTCGAGACCGAATACGACCGATTCCTTGACGTAGGATTTGCACCGGTTCGCTTGAACTGGATGAAACATGCCGCCTATTTAAATGAGTCGATCACCTTGAGTGTGTCCCGGACATCGCGAACAGGTGTCATGCGAGGCATCTCGGAGGAAGGGGCACTGCTACTCGAAGTGGATGGAACGGTCGAACCGGTCTATTCTGCTGAGATTGCAGTGTGGAATGATTGATGAAAGCGAGACCATCGACTATACTTAATGTGTCGGACGCTATCAATTCTTGAAGTGTACCGCGCTTGCAGACTGTCACATTCAGTTGTCTGCCTTGATCATTATGACAGGGACAGAAGGACACTAACTCATGAAAACCATGAATTTGTTTTTCGTGCGCCTTCTTGCCATCTGTGTAAGAAGGCGTTTATTCTTTCCTGTCTCCACGTTAAGGAGGAGAAACAGATGCACACGATGACTACAATGTTAAAAAAAATGAACGAGCAAGAAAAGCTCGTCATGTTGACGGCATATGATTATCCGTCAGCCAAACTTGCCGAATCGGCCGGTGTCGATTTGATATTAGTAGGTGATTCACTTGGGATGGTCGTACTTGGTTATGATTCGACGATTCCGGTGACGATGGAGGACATGCTCCATCATTCGAAAGCGGTACGCCGCGGAGCACAAAATACGTTCGTTGTGGTAGATATGCCGTTTGCGTCATATCACGGAGACTTCGATCGGACGTTACAGGCAGCATCGCGTTTATTCCAAGAAGGCCGTGCGGATGCCATCAAACTAGAAGGGGCCGGTGACGTGCTTCATACGATTGACCGCTTGACACAAGTCGGCATGCCATGTGTCGCCCATCTAGGGTTGACCCCTCAATCGGTTGGCGTCCTAGAAGGATATAAAGTACAAGGGAAGTCCCTAGAGGCTGCCGAGACACTCCTTCAAGATAGCTTGGCTGCGGAACGTGCTGGCGCGAAGATGCTCGTCCTTGAGTGTATCCCTCACCAATTGGCAAAACGGATCGCAGAAGAATTGACGATTCCTGTCATCGGAATCGGTGCAGGTGCAGATGTCGACGGCCAAGTGCTCGTCTATCATGACGTATTGAAATATGGGGTGGACCGTCTCCCTAAATTTGTCCAAGCGTATGCAGACGTGAATGAAGTGGCGACGGATGCTATCCGTTCTTATGTCGAAGAGACGAAGAACGGTCACTTCCCGTTAGAACGTCATACGTTCACAATGGATGAGTCGTTACTCGACTCATTGTATGGAGGAAAAGGATGAAGATTGTATCGACCGTCGAAGAATTACGTATTGCCTTACCAACGAATCAAACGATTGGCTTCGTGCCGACGATGGGATATTTGCATGAAGGACATATGAGCCTCGTTGAAAACGCGCGACGGGAAAATGACGTCGTTGTCATGAGTATTTTTGTCAATCCGACACAGTTCGGACCGAATGAAGACCTCGACCGTTACCCCCGCGACTTTGAACGGGATGAGAAGTTGGCACGTGATGCGGGAGTCGATGTCTTGTTCTATCCGACGACGGAGACGATGTATCCACTTGACATGGCGCGTGTGACCGTCCATCACGGGGCGGACGTATTATGTGGGGCGAGTCGTCCCGGTCATTTTGATGGTGTGTTGACAATCGTTTCAAAATTATTTAACCTTGTTCAACCGACACGTGCTTATTTCGGTCTGAAGGATGCTCAACAAGTGGCACTCATCGAAGGATACGTCCGAGATTATTTCGTTCCAGTCGAGATTCGACGCTGCCCGATTATTCGTGAGGAGACAGGACTAGCCAAATCTTCTCGAAACGTCTATTTGTCAGATGTCGAAACGGTAGAGGCGAGTCGGATTTTCAGCGCATTGACGATGGCGCGAGAAGCACTCGATACAGGTCAACAAGTTGATGAAGTAAAACGACAGCTGACTGAACGTTTGAACGAGATTCCGAACAGTCAAATCGATTACGTCGAGCTTGTCGATTACCCGACGCTCGGTGCCGTCTCGAGCGACTCGACCGAACTCTTGTTAGCGGTGGCCATTCAGTTTGAACGGGCCCGATTGATTGATAATGTGATTTGGAAGAAGGGATGAATCCAATGATTCGTACATTTATGCACGCAAAGCTTCATAAAGCAACAGTGACAGAAGCAAACTTACACTACGTCGGTTCGATTACAATCGATGAGGATTTGATGGATGCGGTGGGTATCATGGAGAATGAACATGTACACATTACGAACAACCATAATGGTGCTCGCATCGAAACGTATGTCATCAAAGGGGAACGCGGTTCAGGCGTGATTTGTTTGAACGGAGCGGCAGCACGTCATTTCCAGGTCGGTGATGTTGTCATCATCATGGCTTACGGTCAAATGACAGCGAAAGAGGCAAAAACGCATCGTCCGAAAGTAGCTGTGTTGAACGAACAAAATGAGGTCGATCAACTTCTTTACGAAGAGATTGCTCATACAATTTTGTAAAGAATTCGGGGATGTCGGCAGAGGCATCCCCGTTTTTTCGTTATTTGTTCTATGGTAAGATGAGACAGACAGAAAGCACGAGCGTGCCAAAGATGGGATGGATGTTATGGACACGTATGTGATTGTGGATTTAGAGACTACGGGTCATTCCGTTAAGTCCGGAGATGAATTGATTGAGTTTGCGGCGGTCGTCGTACAAGAGGGTGAAGTGATAGAGCGCTACAGCACCTTGATTCGACCGAGTCGACCAATCCCACCTTTTATTACGCAATTGACAACGATTAGTGACGAAGATGTAAGTGACGCACCTACATTTGAAGATGTGATTCCCGACATTTGGAAAATGCTAGATGGACGGGTGTTTGTCGCGCATAACGTCGCATTTGATTTAACTTTTTTAAATGAGAGTCTTGAACAAGCGGGTTATCTTGCGTTTCAAGGGAGAGCCATTGATACTGTCGAATTGGCTCGTATCTTGTATCCGACTTTAGAGAGCCATGCGTTAGAAGCGCTATCGGATACGTTTGACCTCGTACATACAGACGCACATCGGGCACTCAGTGATGCAGAGGCGACGGCAGAGCTCTTCATTCGGATGCTCGACCGTTTACGCAATTTACCGATGGTGACGCTGAAACGACTTCGAGAGTTATCTGAGTCATGGACGAGTCATATCGAACCGTTACTCGATGAGATGATCCTTGAGGTCGGGATTCGTCCAGACGACGAAACACGTTTTGATATCCACCGCAAAATTGCGTTAAGGCGACCGGTGGATGCCTTCGTCCCGACGACAGAACGTGAACCGTTCGAGCCGTTCCTTTTGCGGACGATCGAAGAGACACTCCCTTCACTGTTTGAGCAGTTTGAACCGAGACAGAGTCAATTCGAAATGATGCGTCACGTCTATAAAGCGTTAGACGATGAGGAAACATTATTAGTCGAGGCGGGTACGGGAACGGGTAAGACGCTTGCGTACTTGATTCCGAGTGCACACCATGCCCTCGAGACGAAACGCCCGGTCGTCATTAGTACGCATACCATTCAATTGCAAGAACAGTTGTTAAATCGAGACTTACCTGTTCTTCGTCAGATTTTTCCTGAGATCGAATTCACGTTGTTGAAAGGGAGACGCAATTATATCGATTTGCGTAAGTTCGAGATGGTGCTCGACGAATCAAATGACGGTCTTTTGGCATCGATGTGTAAAGCGATGGTACTCGTCTGGCTCACAGAAACCGAGACCGGAGATTTAGAGGAACTCTCATTCCCGGGATCTGCGACACAAGGTCCTGCTTCATTCAAGCGTTTGATTCAAGCAGATGCTTCTAATGATTTTGGTCGATTCGACCCATGGTATAGCCGTGACTTTTTCACGAAAGCCGTGTTGCGCTCGAAAGAAGCGGACCTGATTGTGACCAATCATGCTTTACTGTTCTCGGATTTACAGCATCAGGCAGGCATTTTACCGACGGACACACCTCTCGTATTAGACGAGGCTCATCAAGTCGAGGAAGTGGCCTCTCATCATTTCGGTGTGACATTTGATGCGATTCAATTTGACCGCCTCTTCAAATGGTTCGGCTACGGAGCAGATGGCAAATTCCATTCTCGCATCATTCAGCTAGCCGATTTGACATCCGTAACCGAAGAAGCGGAGGCATTCAGTCAACAAATTGATTCGGCTCTTGCAAGGGTCGAGGAAGAACTCGAAGACCTTCTGACGTCCCTTCAATCGATAGGTAAGAAAAAAGAACCTCGACAAACGGTTCGTTTCGAGCGGGAAGGTGCAACGTTTAGACCAATTCGAGAAGTGGCCAATCGACTCGAGGACAAACTGAGGACGTTGCGGACGTCACTCCGACACCTCCATCGACTGCTCGATGAGCGTAAAGAACATATGACATTCAAACAACGCGCACTTCTTGGTGACTTAAAAACGTTGATTGGAGACGTGCGTGAACTCGAGAGTGTCATCTATGAGACGATGTTGACGCGCGACGATGATGCGGTCAGCTGGGTCGAACTGAATTTAGGGAATCGGAAATTGACCTCGGTATACACGCAGCCCGTCGAAATCGGACCGTTGTTACACGAACGTCTGTTTAAGAAGCGACCAACGATTTTAACATCGGCGACGATGACGGTCTCAGGGAAGTTCAGCTTTATGGAACGACGCCTTGGATTAGAAGGAGAACCGGTCCGAAGAGTCGTCTTACCGTCACCATTCAACTTCAAAGACCAGGCCAAACTGTTTGTACCGTCGGACTTCCCATTGATCAATGAAGTGCCGCTTCCTCAGTTCGTCGACCAGACGGCCCAGTCGATTGTCCAAATTGCGAACGTGACGAAAGGGAGGATGCTCGTCTTGTTCACATCGAACGAATTGCTTCGACTCACTTACGAACAAGTCAAAGACCATCTTGACCCGTCTTATACACTTCTCGCACAGGGTGTGAGCGGCGGCTCGCGTAGCCGCTTGACGAAACAGTTCAAACGGATGGAACAGTCGATTCTCTTTGGGACAGCAAGCTTTTGGGAAGGTGTCGATATTCCAGGGGAGGCGTTGACATGCCTTGTCATTGTAAGACTTCCCTTCGCACCGCCCGATCAGCCGATCATGCAAGCACGTTCTGAGAAAATTGAAGCGACGGGTAAGTCACCATTCTTTGAGTTATCCCTGCCCCAAGCGGTTATTCGCTTCAAACAAGGTGTCGGTCGATTGATTCGATCGAAAGGAGATTATGGTGCCGTCTTCGTGTTCGACCGACGTGTGGAGACGACACGTTACGGCAAACAGTTCATCAACAGCTTGCCTAAAGTTGACCGGATTGAAGGAACGCTTGAAACGTCGTTATCCGAGTTAGAGTTGTTCTTAGACGAGAAGGAAAAGTCTGCGGCACGAAATGACAGATAACGCTAGGCATCACGATATTATCGTTTTATAATGATACGTATAGTGTTTTTTGAGGAGGAGTCAATATGAACTCGAATATTGAGACGCTGGCGAGCGTGCGCATCGAACCGACTGCGGACGTCTACAAAATTGTCGACTTATTGAATCGGACCTTAAAGAGTCAGGATTTAATGTTCGGTTTGTCACTTGAGAAGAAAGTGAATGATCCGAAGAAGGAAGAGATGGTCTTCACCATCTATCGTACAGAATGACCAGAAAGGCAAAATGGATCGTCTCATTACTGGCGGCACTGATTGGTGTCGTCCTTGTCTTTAGCGTGATGTATCGATTCACCATCGGTCATACAGAGAATCAAAAAGAAAAGCTCGTCGAAACGGCGATGGTACGATTGACTGAAGAATCTCCAGACGCGAGAGTGGGTCAGGGAGAACTGTTCAATGGGACAGAGGCATATGTCGTCTTCCCAGAAGTAGACGGGAAGTCCATTTGGTTTGTCCCATTGGATAAAAAGCTGGAGATCGAGCAACGAGAAATCGGTGAAGTGGACGCTACTGACGTCTGTTCGAAGTCGGTTGAGGAGACAGGCGGACAACTGGTCAGCTGTAAGGTTGGTTTTGACGAACGGGCACTCATCGAAGTGGTCACGAAAGCGGATGCGTCTTATACGTATTCGTACTATACGCTTCAGACCGGAGAATTTATTCGACGGGTCCAATTGACCGATCAAATGTAATGAATTAGAGGGGGATTATGATGGAACATCTATTAGCGAAACGTGTAAAACAACTCACACCATCGACTACCTTAGCGATTACAGCTAAGGCGAAGGCACTGAAAGCTTCAGGCAAAGATGTCATTGGTCTCGGCGCGGGTGAACCTGATTTCAACACACCAGAACGAATCATCGACGCTGCTTGTCAAGCCGCTCGAGATGGAGACACAAAATACACGCCATCTGGCGGGACAGTCGCGTTGAAGGATGCCATCATTGAAAAGACGAAACGCGATAGTGGATTGTCGTTCGAACGCAACGAGGTGATGGTTGCTTCAGGTGCGAAACATGCCCTATACGCTCTGTTCCAAGCTATTTTAGATGAAGGGGACGAAGTGATTGTCCCAGCCCCATACTGGGTCAGTTACCCGGAACAAATCAAATTGGCGGACGGAGAACCTGTCTTGGTCGACACGAATGAAGAGACATCATTTAAATTGACGCCAACGCAACTAGAGAACGCGATTACAGCTCGTACAAAGGCCGTCATTTTGAACAGCCCATCTAATCCGACGGGAATGATTTATACGAAAGAGGAGCTACAGGCACTCGCCGATGTCGTTCTTCGACACAATCTTCTCGTCGTTAGCGATGAAATTTATGAAAAATTGATTTACGGTGATGCGTCGTTCGTATCGATTGCGACCCTTCCGAATATGCGTGAGCGGACAATCATCATCAATGGGGTCTCGAAATCTCACGCGATGACAGGTTGGCGAATCGGGTATGCCGTTGGTGATGCAAAAATCATCGGCGCGATGACGAACTTGGCCTCACACTCGACATCAAACCCGACATCTGTCGCACAAGCGGCTGCGGTAGAAGCGTACAATGGACCACAAGAAGATGTGGAAATGATGCGTCAATCGTTCGAGGAACGACTTGAAATCGTCTACGACCGTCTCGTCAAAATCCCTGGCATCACTTGTTTGAAGCCACAAGGTGCATTTTACTTATATGCCAATGCGAAGGTCGCGGCCACAGAAAGTGGCTATGACACCGTCGATGCTTGGTGTGAAGCTGTTCTTGAAGAAGCAAACGTGGCACTTGTGCCTGGTTCGGGCTTCGGACAAGACGATTACGTACGATTATCCTATGCAACTGAATTAAAACGCGTATTAGAAGCGCTCGATCGAGTAGAAGAATTCGTTACGGAGCACGCTCGATAAGCGAAAGGATGGAAAAGAATATGACAACTATTTCGATTAACCAATTTAAAGATTATGAAGGCCAATCGGTCCGTGTAGGGGCCTGGATTGCCAATAAACGTTCAAGTGGTAAGATTGCTTTCCTTCAATTACGTGATGGAAGCGGTTTTGCTCAAGCAGTCGTTGTAAAAGCTGACGTGGCGGAAGAGTTATTTACGTTAGCCAAAGGGATTACTCAAGAAACTTCGGTTTGGGTCACAGGGAATGTCAAATCTGATGGCGGACGTACACCACTCGGATTTGAATTGGAAGTGACAGATTTAGAAGTGATTGCGGAATCGATTGATTATCCAATCACACCGAAAGAACACGGAACGGAATTCTTGATGGACAACCGTCACTTATGGCTCCGTTCACGTCGCCAACACGCGATTATGAAAGTTCGTAACGAAATCATTCGTGCGACATATGAATTCTTCAACAAAGAAGGATTTGTCAAAATCGATCCGCCAATCCTTACGAGCAGTGCTCCGGAAGGGACGACAGAATTGTTCGAAACAGATTATTTCGGTCAATCAGCCTACCTTTCTCAGACGGGTCAATTGTATATGGAAGCAGCGGCGATGGCCCTCGGAAAAGTATTCTCGTTCGGTCCAACGTTCCGTGCAAAAAAAACAAAAACACGTCGCCACTTGATTGAGTTCTGGATGATTGAGCCGGAGATGGCATTCGTCGATCATGACATGAACCTTGAGATTCAAGAGCAATACGTCTCATACATTGCACAGGCAGCACTTGCGAACTGTAAAAATGAACTGGAACTGCTTGGACGTGACCTTGAGAAATTGGCACAAGTACAAGCGCCGTTCCCTCGTGTTCGTTACGAAGATGCCATCAAGTTCTTGAAGGCAGAAGGATTCGACGACATCGAATACGGTGATGATTTCGGTGCACCGCACGAGACGGCGATTGCCAACGCACATGATCAGCCGGTATTCATCACGCATTGGCCAAAAGAAATCAAACCGTTCTACATGAAAGTAGACCCTGAGAATCCAGAACTTGTTCTGTGTGCGGACTTGATTGCACCAGAAGGATATGGTGAAATCATCGGGGGATCTCAACGTGAGGACGACTACGATCGTCTAAAAGAAGAGATCATCAAGGAAGGTCTTGACGAAACGGATGCGTATGATTGGTACCTTGAACTTCGTCAATACGGTTCGGTCCCACACTCTGGTTTCGGACTTGGTCTCGAGCGTACGGTCGCATGGATCAGTGGAATCGAGCACATCCGTGAAGCGATCCCGTTCCCACGTCTTTTAAACCGAATTCACCCTTAACGATTAATCGGGGAAGACACCATGTCCTCCCCGATTAATGTGT
This sequence comes from Exiguobacterium profundum, assembly GCF_001909285.1. Lineage (GTDB taxonomy): Bacteria > Bacillota > Bacilli > Exiguobacteriales > Exiguobacteriaceae > Exiguobacterium > Exiguobacterium profundum. The sequence continues at coordinate 2,032,145 of NZ_MRSV01000001.1, read as the reverse complement.
CTTAGAAAGGAAGTGCGACATGGATGCACATCAATTGATTCAATTATTCGAGCAAAGTCCGGTCGTCATTCCACGAAAGCTGTTCACCGATGCGAGACGCCTCGATTTGTCACCCGTCGAGTTCAGTCTGATCGTCCATCTTCTAGAAATGACTGGAGAAGGCATCGTCATGCCGCTCCCGAGTGAGCTAGGGAAACGATTGAATGTTTCAGAGAATGAGGCGCGCTCAGTGCTACTTGGTCTGTTGCAAAAAGAGTTGATCGCGATTGACGCTTCAAGTGATGGCGAGCGATATAGCCTATTGCCACTTTTCGAAGCGTTACAAGGGGAAGAGAAAGTTGCGCCACAGCAGACACTGAATGAGAATATCATTCATACGTTTGAGCGGGAATTTGGAACGATCACCCCGTTCGAGATTGAACAAATTGTCGGCTGGATGACGGAAGATGGCTTCAGCGAAGAACTCATCATGGCCGCACTTCGTGAAGCGAAACTTCGAAACGTGCGAAACTTCAAATACATGGACAAAATCCTGCGCGTTTGGCAAGACCATCATGTCGAATCGCTCGAGGATGTCGTGGAATATCAACGGAGGAATAAGTGATGTTGACGCGAGCACAATTACAGGAAGTGTCAGATACGATGAAGCAGATGTTCCCAGACGCTCATTGCGAGTTGACGCATCAAAATCCCTTTGAATTGGTCGTCGCGGTCGCGCTCTCCGCACAAGCGACGGATGCGCTCGTCAACAAGGTGACACCAGGATTGTTTGAAGCGTTTCCGACTGTCGAGGCGATGGCTGCGGCTGACGTGTCTGAGATTGAGGCATTGATTAAACGGATTGGTCTGTACCGTAACAAAGCGAAGAATGTAAAAGCACTCTCAGAAAAAATTGTGAACGAGCATGGGGGGATTGTCCCTTCTGACCGAGCATCGTTAGAGGCGCTCCCCGGAGTCGGTCGTAAAACAGCAAACGTCGTCCTTTCTGTTGCATTCCATGAACCGGCGTTTGCGGTTGACACACATGTGGAACGAGTTTCCAAGCGTCTCGGTATTTGTCGCTGGAAAGACAATGTTCGACAAGTCGAGGATACATTAATGAAAAAGTTTCCACGCGAGGAATGGTCACAACTTCATCATCAATTCATCTTCTTCGGACGATATCATTGCAAGGCACAACGCCCAGGCTGTGAGGCATGCCCACTGTTGCATATGTGCCGTGAAGGAAAGAAACGAATGAAGTCACAGAAAGTCACCACATAAAAAACGCATCGACACGAAAGGTGTCGATGCGTTTTTGCTTAATGATTCCAAGGATGGTCGCTCCATTCGCGACGTTTTTTTTTTATTGGCACTTTTTTGAAGCCCCAGTTTCGGAAATCTTGGTCCGGACTTTCTTTACGGATGTAAATTTTGTCCTTAATGGCTTTAAAGATTCGGTTCTCGTCCCCATAATGGACGAACCGTGGTTTCACTTCAATCACGCCACGACGAACGCGAGAAAGTGGTAGACAGACGAGGTCAGCGATTTCTAAGCCAGATTGATACATCGTGTTCTGCTTCTCAGAGAAGATGAAGCCTTTAATTTTTTGACGGCTCTTTTCGACGTCTAAATGAACGGTACCTGAGTTGAAAATATCAAAGAATGCTTTTTGTATCAGTAAGTTCTGATAATCGTCTCGGGATTCTAGGACGACACGGGCACTTACTGCCTCTGTTTCTTCTAAAAACGCATAGAATGACTTCATCAGGTGAGCGAATGCGACGACATACGGATCTTTTGGCGTCGAATAAAAGTCATGAAGCTTTTGTTTATCGACCTCGACACTGACGATTGTACAGTAGATTCCTCGCAAAAATTCAGGGAGTTTATCCCAAAAGTCGCGCAACATATCAATCGTGATCCCATCTTCTTTTCCGTAAGGATGTTCCGCTTTTAAAATTTCTTTTAAATGAAGTGGGATATGCTCCGTTTTGAACACATCTCGTTTGAACGCCTGAAGACGTCGTTTCAATTCACACGGTAATCCAGTCTCGTCTGCATCGATTGAATACTTATATTCCATCAGCACGCCAGTCAAGTTAAATTGCGTATTTCCCTTCGGTGTGCCTGTTTCGTCGACGAACATGACATACTTCTTTCCACTTTCCATCCAATCCCTCCAAAACGGCTTAACAGTAGCGTCTTTAAGCACCCTATTTTATTTCCAAATGATAATTTGGTCAATCTATTGCACAGATATTGCACATTTTTTTTTTAATGACATCAATGAGGTTTATCGGTGTGTCATCTTGGATAAACAGTAGAAGTGCTATTATCATAGAAAAGCAATCGAATCATACATAACGAGAGCTTTTCAATTTGGATACACAATCGCTTACATACTAGTTTAACATACGGGAGTTTGGTACGATATGTGTTGCGGTAATTCCACACAAGTGTCGACCGACAGAAGTCGACAATCAGACCTGAGACGGAAGGAACGAGTGGACCGACCTGTTAATATGTATGTATGGGGTGACGACATTGTTCCATTATCCAAACGGTAAAAAGGCAAACGTGACAAAGACAACAAAGGGGGAAGGAATTTCGAAGCAATCATCGAATTCTCAAACCTATGCGAATCGCGGAATGAACTTGGAGACGCTGTTAAATGAAACGAATGAGTTTTATCGGATTCATCAACGAGCAGTCATCCACAAAAAACCAACCCCTCTCCAAATCGTCAAAGTCGACTATCCGAAGCGAAGTGCCGCCAAAGTAACGGAAGCCTATTTCAAACAGGCATCTACGACCGATTACAACGGTGTTTATCGTGGTAGGTACATTGACTTTGAAGCGAAAGAAACGAATAATAAGACATCGTTTCCGCTCGGCAATTTTCATGACCACCAAATCGCCCACATGCGTGAGTGTGAACGTCATGGAGGGATTTGTTTTGTCATCATCCGCTTTAGTCGCTATAATACGCAATATGTATTGACCACCGAGCAACTTGTTCAGTGGTGGGAACAACGGTTAACGGGGCGCAAATCGATTCCGCTCAGCTTTATCGAAAAGGAAGCGATTGAAGTTCCGACGAGAGCCTTGCCGTCGATTGATTATTTGACGGTGCTCGATCAATGGCTCGATTGAATAGAAGGAGTGAACCATGAATGGAGCGAAGTAGGGTCGCACGTCGACAAGATTCGACGAAGAAAAAACGCAAAAAAACTGGGAAACAACCAAAGACGAAAAGTAAGAAACCGATGTGGAAACGCATCTTTTTATTAGGTTTCATGTTATTTATTGCTGCGGTAATCGCATTCGGCGCATATACGGTATATGCCATTGCGACGGCACCAGAACTAGATGAAGACAAACTTGTCGATACGTATCCGATTCAGTTGCTTTCGGCTGAAGGAGAACCGCTCGAAGGGGCGGGTCAGATTCGAGAGTATGTCTCCATCGACGACATCTCTGAAGTGATGCAACAAGCGGTCGTGTCCATTGAAGACCGTCGTTTCTATGAGCATAACGGGATTGACTTACGTCGAATCGGCGGAGCCGTCGTTGCCAACTTGACAGAGGGTTTCGGTGCAGAAGGTGGATCGACCATCACTCAACAATTGGTCAAGCAGTCGTTCCTTTCGACAGATAAGAAGTTGAAGCGTAAGCTTCAAGAACAATGGCTCGCACTCAAACTCGAGCGTGAGTATACGAAAGAACAGATTTTAGAGATGTACTTGAACAAAAACTATTACGGTAGTGGCGGATACGGTGTGCAAACCGCATCGAAACGTTACTTCAATAAGCCGGTCTCTGAGGTCAATTATCAAGAGGCCGCGATTCTCGCAGGTCTCCCGCAACGTCCAAGTGCCTACGATCCAATCAACGGTGATCAGGAGTTGACTCGCTACCGTCAAGAGCAAGTCTTGTCTGCAATGAAACGTGACGGACATATTTCTGAGGAACAATACAATGAGGCACTCGATGTTGCCATTGCTGACGTCATCTCACCAGGTGAAGAGACGGAAGAAGAAGCGTTCACACGTGCGATTTACTCTCGTGTATTGAATGAGTTAGAAGAGGACTATGGTCTTGAACAGTCAGATATTTACGGGACTGGTTTGAAAGTTTATACGTCAATCAACAAAGAGAAACACACAAAAATCAACAGTGATATTAAATCGAATAATGTTAATTTACAAACAAGTAGTTTCCCTGAAGATTTACGAATGGGTGCAACCGTCTTGAATACAAAGACCGGTGAAATTGTCGCTATCGTAGACAGTCAACAGGCGAAGCAAGGTGATACCACATATCGTGACTACTCAAATGAGAAGTATCAAATCGGATCGACAGCTAAACCATTTTTTTTTTTTTGTCCTGGAATTGAAAATGGGCAGTGGTCGACAGGTAAAGTGTTGCTTGACGCTAAATTAGATGGCACATATAGTCCGAATAACTATTATTCAGGTTTCCGTGGACCAAATACGATGCGCCAATACTTGAAAATTTCAGCGAACACGCCAGCAGTTCGTGCTTTCCAAGAAGTGCGGGATGAGTATGGACAAGAAGCAATCGAATCGTTCGTTAAAAATGTAGGAATCGAACCTTCATATTCTGGCGATGAACTCAACGAATCTAATGCTTTAGGTACGGCAGAAGCGAGCACGACACAGATGGCTGCAGCTTATGCAACACTTGGTGCGAATGGGATGTATACAAAACCGCACTTGATTCAAAAAATTGAATTCAATGATGGTTCAAGTATTAATTCACCGATTAAAGCCAAGCAAGCGATGGAAGATTATACAGCGTATATGTTGACAGACATGCTTCGTGATGTTGTGAGTGCTGAAGGTGGAACTTATGTACCTGGCGCATTCCCATGGGACGTAGCAGGTAAAACGGGTACGACGAACGAGCCTAACTCTACAAATCCGAAAGATAAATGGTTTACTGGTTATTCTACGGATTACTCGATCTCAGAAAGGACAGGAAAAACGAAAGATTCGACAGTCGCTTCGTTCGATCCTGACTATGCCCAATACTATTTCGAATATATGATGCAACAAGTGACGAATGCGACGGGACAACCGGATCGATTCCAGCGTCCAGACTCAGTCTTGTCACTTGGCAATGAGCTTTATGTAAAAGGAACAAAACCAAAAGATCTTCAACCTGAGAAGTTGGTTGCTCCGACTGGGGCAAGTGTTAACTACGATGAAGAAGGTCAAACCGGTTCTGTCTCATGGTCATACGATTTCGATGGTGCACAAGCCGATGGTTATACGGATATCACGTTCACGGTGACACAAAAGTCAGCCGATGGAAGTGAGCAAGTCGTCGGAACGACCGGGGAGACGAGTGTGAATATTGCAAACTTGGCCGAAGGAGACACAACGTTTACTATTGTCGCAAATGCGACGAACCCGTTGACGGGAGAACAGCAATCGGCACCGGCACAAGCGAGCTATTCGATTGAACCGAAAGAGGAACCGACGGAAGAAGAGGAAAACCCTACTGATGAGGGGAATTCCGAAGATGAACCATCAGACGAAAATAACGGGAACGGGAATGATAACGGAAACGGGAATGGTAACGGAGACGGAAACGGCGAAGATACCACCGACGAACAAACTCCTGATGAACCGGCTACGGATGAAGGTTCTGGCGAAGGTACAGACGAACCAACTGACGGAGATGATTCAGGAACTCCGTTAGAGGGACAATCCAATGGTGAATCGTCAGACACGAATCGTGGAAACAGTAATTCAAACAATGGGAATAACTAAGGAGAGCAGGGCGACATTGTGCGCCCTGTTTTTCGTTTGACTTTGTTATAATGAAAAGAAAGGGAACAGGATGGTGACACATGGTTCAACTCTCTTTAAAACGCAAGATGAAAGTATTACTTGTCATGGATCGACTGCAAGACGATGATTTCGGCGTGCCTCTCGGTGGACATCTCGGGTTAAAGCTTTCACATGTGCTCTTAAAAGAGTCCATACCGTTTGGGCGTCTCATCCAGGACCAAACCGTCGCCGAAGCAATCGGACATGCTTACTTGAAACGAATCGGAGTCGAGACCATGTTCACAGGCGACGAATCCTATTATCCAGAACTTCTTCGTGGCAACCGTCAACTCATTTCAACAAACGAAGATTATTATAAAACGGTGCAACGCTACGTCAAACATCTTTTAGCGGTTCATTCGAAATGTACGAAACTACATACCATCGTCTTGTTCGGACGGTCGACGCAACGTCTGTTTTCAGATGCGCTCTTCCGTCTCGAAGAAGAAAATGAGCATGTCGCTGCTACATTTAAAGACATGGCCATCTTTCAGATGCCCGCTGTATCGAGAGTGGTACGAGATGAACGGATTCATCAAATCCGACAAGTCGTAGCGGACCTTGCACCTTCGAATGCGTAATGAAAGAAGGTGACTAGATGCGAAAATCTCGCTCTGTCGAAGAAATCATAAAAGAATTAAGAGATGATCCTGGTTTTTCAAACCACGTACGTCATTGGCACACGGTCGATGCACGTCCAGCCCAATATGCCCCAATTCCAAAGCAGGTGCCTGAACAATTGGTGAATGTACTTAAGAATCGTGGAATTGAACAGCTGTATACGCATCAAGCCGAGGCTGTGAAACAAACGGCGGCTGGCCATTCGACGGTCATCGTAACACCTAAGGCATCAGGAAAAACACTGTGTTATAACTTACCCGTCCTATCCAAGATGATTGAAAAACCTACAGCACGTGCGCTTTATCTTTACCCGACAAAAGCACTCGCGCAAGATCAAAACAGTGACTTGATGGAGATGATCGAAGCTCTTGAAGGGAATTTGCGATGCTTCACTTATGATGGCGACACATCACCTGCGGCACGAACGAAAGTTCGCGATGCGGGCAATATCGTTATCACGAATCCCGATATGTTACATTCCGGCATCTTACCTCATCATACGAAATGGATTCGTCTATTTGAGAACTTAGAATACATCGTCGTCGACGAACTCCATACGTATCGCGGCGTGTTTGGCAGTCACGTGGCGAACGTGTTTCGACGTTTAAAACGAATCTGCGCCTATTATGGTAGTCACCCAAAATGGATCATGACATCGGCGACCATCGCGAATCCGCTTGAACTTGCCGAGCTATTGACGGAAGAAGAAGTCGTATTAATCGATCGAAACGGGGCACCTCAAGGCAAGAAACACCTTGTCTTCTATAATCCGCCTGTCGTCAATGAAGCACTCGGAATTCGTCGTAGCGCAACGCTCGAGACGAAACGAATCGCCTCGAGGCTCGTGGAAGCGAACATACAAACGATTGTATTTGCGCGGTCGCGCGTACGTGTCGAGGTGCTATTGACCTATTTGCAGGAACTAACACGGCGGGAGCTCGGACCAAAGTCTATTGTCGGTTACCGTGGCGGCTATCTTCCATCTGAACGCCGAGAAATCGAACGACGGTTGCGGAACGGGGAAATCAAAGCGGTCGTTTCGACAAACGCGTTAGAGCTCGGTGTCGATATCGGTCAACTTCAAGCATGCGTCTTAAATGGATATCCAGGGACAGTCGCTTCGTTATGGCAACAGGCTGGGCGCGCCGGTCGTCGGCATTCAGAGTCACTCGTTGTATTTGTCGCATCCTCGTCATCACTCGACCAACTCGTCGTCGAACAGCCGGACATGATTTTAAATCGCTCACCGGAAGCGGCACGTCTTGACCCGAATAACTTGATTATTCTAGTAGACCACATCAAATGTGCCGCTTTTGAGTTGCCGTTTCAAAAGGGAGAGCGGTTCGGAACAGTCGACACGGAAGATATATTAGAGTTTTTGACGGATGCTCACGTCTTACACGAACGGGCCGATAGGTACTATTGGATGACGGATTCGTTCCCGGCCCATGACATCTCGCTTCGGACGAGTGATCAAGAGAATGTCGTCATCGTCGATCAGACGGCGAAGCATCAAGTTATCGGTGAAATGGACACGTTCAGTGCCATGACGTTGTTACATGATGAAGCGATTTATTTGCATGGAGCCGAACAGTACCAAGTCGAAAAACTCGATTTTGAGGAGAAGAAAGCATATGTCCGCCGGGTTGACGTTGACTACTATACGGATGCGAATTTAGCAGTTGAACTGAAAGTACTCGAAGAGAACAAGTCAGACGGAGCGAAGACGTTTGGTGAGGTATCGGTCATCGCGATGGCCACCTTGTTCAAGAAAATAAAATTCGGGACGCATGAGAACATAGGGTCGGGTCCGATTCATCTACCGGAGCGAGAGTTGCATACGACAGCTACATGGTTCACGTTAGATGAGCGATTCGCCTATTCGGAGGCGGACCTCGAAGATCAACTTGAAGCGGTCAGCGATTTGATGAGGCGACTTGCGCCACTTTATCTCATGTGTGACACGCTCGATTTATTCACTACGATTCAGATGAAGTCGACGCATACGAGTAAGCCGACCGTTTATTTGTACGACCGGTATCCAGGAGGCATCGGTCTCAGTGAGGCACTCTATAAAGATGCAGACATGGTGCTTGAAGCGGCAGAACGGACGGTATCCGACTGTCCATGTGAGAGCGGATGCCCCCGTTGTGTCGGCATGATTGGATACGGTGATTTCAAACAGCAAGTCATCCGTCAGTTGCAAGCATTGAAAGGAACGATATGAAAGCTAAACTATCTAGATTAATCAAAACGAACGAACCTGGCCCAAAAGCTAAGGTCACGAGCCCTGACGAAGTGGAGCAACAAAAGTGGAAGGATCATGGGGGCGAGATTTTAACGTTTGAGGGGGAATGGTGTGTCCGGATTCGAAAGACATATCCGCTTGACGAGGTGTATCACGACTTCAAGTTTGGAGAAGCAAGAAAGATGATGTGTCAAACCGAGCACCCGTTTTTCGTCGTCGACTTAGAGCCCGACCAAGTCCTGTTCATGGATACGGAAACGACCGGGTTACGCGGTTCAGGAACATCAATCTTTTTGATTGGATTTGCTAGGATTCAAGAAGGACACCTTGAAATGATTCAATACGTGTTACCTCATCCGGCGTTTGAAACCGCCTTTTACTATCATTTCTTGCAGGATATCGGAGATGAGGTTCGTTTCGTTACCTATAACGGGAAATCATTTGATTGGCCCCAAATCAAGACGAGACATACATTCGTTAAATCCAGGGTGAAACAATTACCTTCAGTGGGTCATGTCGATTTACTTCACGCTGCAAGACGATTGTTAAAACCGAGGCTTGAATCGGTATCATTAAAAGCAGTCGAAGCATACTTCGGTCATGAACGAACGGACGACCTTCCTGGATTCTTGGCGCCGATGCACTATTTTCAATATGTCAAAGAGCGGAATCCTGAAATATTGCTCCCGGTCCTCGAACACCATCATGCGGACTGTTTAAGCCTTGTCTCTTTGTATACACGTCTCAGTCAACTCGTTACGACCCCGGTAACTGATTTTGGAGAGGAACGTGCTCACTGGTTACATGACCTTGGCGAACAAGATCAAGCGCTGAGGGAGTTTGAGCAACTCTCGAGTCCATCGAAGCGTTCCATCATGCGGCAAGCGATGATATTAAAACGAGCTGGACGATTCGAGGAGGCCATTCCGCTATTTGAGTCGCTTCATACGATTGAAGGGTATGTCGAACTCGCCAAGTATGCAAAACATAAACAAAAAGACATCGCTTTGGCGATTGATTACACGGAGCGAGCCATGAAGCTACTCGAACAAAAGCGAACAGTGCTACGTCAAACTATCGACCGTGAGAAAATTGAATTGGAGCATCGACGAGCTCGCCTAGAAAGGAAGCAAACATGAAAGTAGTAGCCGTCACAGGATATCGTCCTCATGAACTCGGCATTTTCAAAGCGGATCATCCAGGAATTGAAATCATTCAAGAAGCTTATCGGAAAAAGATACTTGAAGTCATCGAATTAGGTGCTGAATGGTTCATATTAAGTGGAACGAATGGTTGTGAATTGTGGGCTGGACAAGTATTGTTAGAGTTAAGAGAAACCTATCCGATTAAAATTGCCGTGTTTCCTCCATTCTTAAATATGGACGAGCGCTATAAACCATTCGAACAAGAACTATTTGTGCAACTGCAACTCGAGGCAGACTTTTTTGAACCGCTGACACAGCGTCCATACGAAGACCCGAGTAAACTACGCGCAAAAACGGCATTCTTTTTAGATAAAGCAGAAGGATTGATCACCTTGTATGACGAAGAAACGGAAGGAAGTCCCCGCTTTTTAGTCGATGGGGCTCGGCGGAAGCCGAACATGGAAGTTTTCCTAATCACACAAGAAGATTTACGAGTAATTGAAGAAGAAAAACAATGGGAACAACAATGGGAGTGATATGATGCAAACGGAATTAACAGCAGAAGCGATTTATAAACAAGAATTCAAGACGGCGTTACGTGGTTATTCACAAGAAGAAGTCGATCAATTTTTAGATGTCGTCATTCGCGATTATGAAAAAATGGCGAAAGAAATCGAGCGTCTTCAAAAAGAAAACGACTCGTTGCGACGGGAACCTGCGCCTGCGTCGGAACCAGTTAAACCAGCACAACCGGTTGCGTCAAATTATGACATGTTACGCCGTATATCAAATCTCGAAAAAGCGGTCTTTGGAAAGCAAGTCGGTCCAAGCGAATAATGAATAGGGGGTGGAGTCTATGTTACAAGTGTTAACGGCCACGGAGAAACAACCAGTCAAAAAAAAAACAAAAAAGCTGTTTCGTGTGAAAGAAGAAGTGATGAAAGCACCAACCTGCTATACAGATCGTCTCGTCGAAAACATCAGACAAACATGCCGATTTGATTGGATGATGATTGAACAAGTCAAATTAGGGGATGATCTCGTTCATTACGTGCTCGTCGGACCTAAAGGCGTCTTCTTGATTCAATTAAATCGAACTCCAGCCTCCGTCCATATGACGAACCGGGAATGTCGAACCGAGACCTCGATGGGGTGGAAACAGGTTTATCCTCATCCTGTCACGGAATTAGAACGGATGACCAAACAAGTGCGAAAACGATTAAAAAAAGAATGTAATCAAGCAATTCCCGTCTATTCGTTTTTAATCTTCCCGGAAACGGAACGATTGAAGTTAGAACGAATTAAGGCGAATTGTGGAGATTCATTCGCTCTGGTGGATCAGGTGATTAGTAAAACGAACCTTGAGACGTTGACAGAGCCGCTCGTCAAACAAATCGCCTATTATTGTTCTGAGCGACAAGTACATAAATAAGAAGAAGGCCGAATACCAATCATTCGGCCTTCTTCTTATTTTAAAAGTTCTCTTGCTTTTGCTGCATCATCTCGGTGTACGAACAGTGCAACGCGATCGTCCAAATTTTTTGCGAGCGGTTTTAATAACTTGCCGGTCGGAAGTCCTTGTTCCACACGACAGGTGATGCCCCGCTCGGTCAAGTAATGATAATCACCTAAGAGTTCTTCACCTTGTTTCCCGAATGCTTCACCGAAACGAACCCACTTCAAGTTGCGAATTGTTCGAATCGTGACCAAGATGACAAACAAAATGGCGAGTGCGATGATCAATAATGTTTCCAATGCCTTCAACCCCTTCTTTACACAAGTTTAATGGTGTGGCGAGTTGAAAGCAATATGGAGCGAACGGTATACTGAAATGGAAAAGAGGAAAAAAATGAAAAAACCGATTCAATCGAGACGAGAGGCAATCTCACTACTAGAAAATCAGCAAGTACTCTATATTCGAATTCATAACGGACAAACGGGCATGATCAAATCGACAGAGGAAGGTATCATCGTGGCCATTCCAAATGAAGAGACAGATCAAATCGATTTTCGAAAACTAGAGGACATCGAGGCGTTTGAAGCGTTTTATGATTTGACGCTCTCGAAACCAGGGATTTTGTATGTAAACGTTGAAGAGTAATGACATGGAGAGCTTCACCATTTCGGTGGGGCTCTCCATTTATACACGTTTAAGAGGAAGGCAGCCAGACAGCTAACTTGTCCTGTAACGGCTTTAGGCGAACGTGATGTTGCTTATGCAACAAATAACCGTCTGGGCGAATGACTAGTATGCCACGTTTCATAAAGAGAGATTTGGCAAGTTCGTTCCCTTGATCAAAGAACGGGCGACTCGTCTTAGATAAGGTGATGGTTTGAATGAACGGTTGGTTCTCGTTCAAATAGTCATAGATGGATGACAAATCACGTTTCCCATCGTCAAATACAAGCACTTGAAACCGTCCGTCCGCGATTTCCGATATTTTAGTCCGAAATCCGTCATCCGTTCGTAAAATCTCTGTCTCCGGAAAAATTTTTCCTTCCGCGACGCGACGAAACGGTAATCGTAGCGCATTCGGATACGACAAATGAAGTTGAGAGATCCGTTCGGTGATTTTTTGGTTGATGAGATTGACACGTGTGAAGACATCGGCACCGATTGCTTGGAACGGTAAGAGCATCGGAAGTGTCGTCTGTAACATCTCCGTAGCGATATTCGTCGTCTGTAGCACGTTACGGGCTACGTGCTCCCGCTCGTCCCGATAAGTGGACACAACGTGATGGGGAGCGCCAGTTTTGAGATGCAACCATAGTTTCCAACCTAAGTTGAAGGCATCTGCAATCCCAGTGTTCATCCCTTGTCCACCGACCGGGGAGTTAATATGTGCCGCATCCCCCATGAGAATGATGCGGTTGTGAATGAACGTATCGACCATGCGATTATGCACGCGGAATAAGGAGAACCATTCAACGTCGCGAATATGGACCGGCATATGACTGCGTTGTTCCACCAATTCTTGAAGGTCCGATTCTTGGAATGATTCATCCGTTCTCAAGTTTCCTGTGATGCGAATCGTTTCATCCGTGAGCGGGAAGACTTCGAGCACTCAAAGATCCGAGAAAAAGATATGAACCTCTTCACGGGATATCGGCCAATCAGCCTTCAAATCGGCTAGCACCCAAGCCTCTTTGAACGATTTACCACTAAACGGAAGGGCGAGCATCCGACGAACCGAACTGTTGGCTCCATCGGCGGCGACAACGTATTTCGCTTCAACAGCACGAGTTCGCCCGTCTGTAGCGGTCAAATGTGCGATGGTACGGGATGGGTACTGGGTGATGGATGACAACGTTTCACCGCGCTTCACAACATGACCATGTTTTTGTAGAGCACGTTCTAATATGTCTTCGGTTTCATTTTGACGTAATAACGTCACGAACGGATATGGGGTCACGAGTTTGGAGAATTCAAGTTTGGCTGTCAACTGTCCCGAAAAATATAGATTCCCCCGTTCAATTGTTCGGGCACGTTCTAGCACTTCTTGTGCAACATCCAAACGAGAAAACACTTCGATGGTCCGCGGCTGGATCCCGATAGCTCGTGAATTATCCGACGGGGTCGTCTTACGATCAATGATTTGAAAAGATACGCCATATCTAGCTAAAGTGAGTCCGAGCGTCAGGCCGGTTGGCCCGGCGCCGACAATCAATACATCTACTTGTTCGTCCACGCTGATCAACTCCTATCATTAATAATGATATTTCCGACATTGGCAGCGACTAAACGAAAAGTAGGGTATAGAGCGGTATATGATATTCGATGATGGAAGGTGAGTGAACATTGTGCAGCCATGGATCACAGAAGAACAGATTCGAGATAGTTTTACAATGGATGAAGATTATGAACAAACAGCTGCAGTGTTAATCCCACTCGTTCAGATTGATCAGGATTGGCACGTCGTGTTTGAAGTACGAGCTCACACGATGCGACAGCAGCCTGGGGAGATATCATTTCCAGGAGGAAGACTCGAAAAAGGAGAGACGCCCGTTGAAGCAGCAATACGAGAAACTTGTGAAGAGTTAGAGGTTTCTGCAGATAAAGTAGAGGTCGTAGGCAAATTGCGACCGCTTGCTACGCCGCATCGCCAATTGATTTATCCGTTTGTCGGAATCCTATCGGAAGTACCAAGTGTAGAAGGGACGGATGAGGTCGATCATTTGTTTACCGTACCGATTTCCACATTACTCATGATTGATCCATTCCACGGAGAAATGGAATGGACGATGAGTCCGGATCAAAATATTCCACTTGATCGATTGGCGAATGAAAAAGCGTACGAAAAACGGGTAATTAAAATGAGAGAACCTTTTTATGAGCATGAAGACTACATCATTTGGGGACTTACTGGAAAATTCTTGACACAATTTATTAAACGGATAAAAGAAAACGTATTCAAACGGTTATAATTTCGTTATAATGATAGAAACAAATTTAGATTGGAAGTGAATGGGTGTGTCTGAAGAATTCCTCGTAGGTGATATCGTGAAGTCGACTCGTGAAGGATGGGTCGCTGAAGTGACCGCCGTACTGACCAATACTGTGATCGGTGACGTCTCGATTATGGAAGAGTTTCAACAGCTCGGACTCGAGTTCGAGAAACAAGTTTTACTAAAATCAGAATTGGAATTGATTGAACGCGCCAGCTGACCTTTTTCTGAAAGGGATGATTCAGGTGAACATTGACAAAAAAGTACGTGAATGGCAAGAGGCGGGTTTATTGGATGAAGCGACGGGGTTAAGACTAGTCGACTATGAACATAAACGACGGGCGGCTAGTGAGCAACATAACCACAAGCCGCCCGTTTTGGTCATTGTCGGATCCATCTTGTTGGCTCTTAGCCTATTCAGTTTCGTCGCAGCTAACTGGCAAGCGATTCCCGACCTTTTGAAAATCGGTTTGTTTCTTCTTTTTATGGTTGGATTCTATGTCTTTGCCGAGCGGGTTCGCTTGAAAACACCAAGATATGTCACGCTGTTACGTGTACTAGGGTTCGTTTTCTTTATCGCGACCATGGCGGTCATCTTCACGACGTATAATCTGTCTGGCCAATTGACTCTATTGTTCTGGATCATCTTTGCGATGGCCGTACTTCATCGCGTCTTGTATGAGCATGTTTTCTTCTCCATCCTCTCTGCGATTACCGCATTTATGGCCGTCACTAACAGTTTCGAAGGGATCGGTCTGACGTTAATCGCTTTTGGACTGATCGTCACATGGGCGTGGTTCCATTTCGTTGATGAATCGTTGGATCGCACGTTCGCATGGCTGACCTTTTATGGTCTTCTTAATATTTTCGGTCAGTATATCGATTATGAAGGAAGACTGTGGCCGCTTTGGTCACTCGTCATCTTGCATGCATTGCTCTTGTTCTATCGAAAACAAGCAGTTTGGCAAGCAACGTATCTCTTCATTGCGGCCGTTCTATCAATTGGTTATTTAATTAATGTGACAGAGAGTTGGCTCTCTCAAAGACCGCCTTCCGTCATTGAAGCGACACTCTTGTCGGTTGCACTCGTTGCCGTCTATTTGATTCATAGACGGAATGATCTTCTGTGGGTAAGTCTGCTGGCAGTTATCCCATTTGCACTCTTTGAAGATTCAGGAGTTTTACTGGCAATCATCATCGAAGTGATTGCACTTGCTTACTTGATTCGCCAAGACGTGACACGACGACCGACAATTTTCGCCTTCATCTATTTCTTAATCGTTCAAATGACAATTTACTTCATCTACGTGTGGGATCGGCTCGACATCTCACTCTTCTTCTTGATTGGTGCGTTAATCGTCTTTGCGTTGTCACTCGCACTATGGTGGCGTAATCGAACGAGAGGGGATGTGACGACATGAAACGATTTTCTGTTTGGCTTGTCCCGGTTGCTCAAGTCTTGATTGCCATCGTCTTTGTGATTCTTGTCTATGCCATATCGTGGGTCGGGGAGACGTACACGTTTAAAGGGTCTTCGTTCGAACCGTATGACCCTTATTTTGGGGATTCCATCTATCTCGAATATGATGCCTTCAAAGGACGACAAGATGTCGAAACCGGAACGGTATATGTTTCCTTTAAAGAAGGGGAAGATGGATATGCTGTCCTCGATCGGATTGAGTCGAAACCGTTTTTGGGTGGCATTCGGGCAAACTATTATGATCGTCTTCTTTATATAGAAGAAATGGGTTCGTATCGTGTGTCGGAAGATGAGATGGATGCGATAAAAGGTAAGCAATCGTTCACGGTTCAAGTTGATGTCGCACCGTGGGGTATGCTCAGAACGTATGAAATTGAGCCAAATGAATAAGCGTTAATCATGACAGGAAGATTACAGGTTTGTTACACGATTGATTGTAACGAATCTGTAATTTTTTTGTGAACCCATGGAATATCAACGTTTATTTCAATTATTACAATCTGTAACCGATTTTTTTGTCTTATGTCAGGAATGTTTCACTTCGATAAAATCACTACTTTGACGGGACTTCTCGTGGTAAATTAACATCTGTTCGTTACATAACGAGAAAGGTGATGACCTTACTACGATGAAATTATTAAAATATATGATCGTCATTGGAGCTACGATAATGGGGTTGTTCACATTCATCGATCAGGCAGATGCTGCACAGATCGGAATCGGGACAGAACAGAAAATCGTACAAAACCCGCTTGAACTAGAACGCCAAGCAATTGAAGAAAAACGACAAAAAGAAATCGCCCGCCAAAAGAAACTTGCTGAAGAAAAACGCATCGCAGAAGAGAAACGGATCGAAGCAGAACGTCTTGCGGAAGAGAAAGCAAAAGAAGAAGCAGAGAAAGCAAGACTTGCGAAACTTAAAGCAGAACGAAAAGCGGAGGAAGAGCGAAAAGCAGCGGAACAGGCAACAGCTGCAAAAACGTCGGCTTCTGCCACTCAATCAGTCAGTGCAACACCAGTATCTACATCTAAAAAAGTCATTACAGTCGAATCGACCGCTTATTCAAATGATGTTGCGGATAACAAGGCGTACGGCGGTCGTGTATTAACGGCCACGGGTCATGATGTGACTGATTCGATTTATTATAACGGAATGCGAATTATCGCCGTCGACCCAGCCATCATTCCTTTAGGGTCAAAAGTCCACATCCAAGGTGTCGGTGATGCGATTGCCCTTGATACAGGTGGTAGAATAAAAGGACATATCGTCGATTTACTCGTCGATTCAAAACAGGACGCGATCCAATGGGGGCGTCGACATATTGAAGTAACGCTATACTAAAAATCAGGTTCTCCAATTAGGAGAGCCTTTTTTTGTTTTACAAAGTAGAGAAACGGGCAAATTAGTATTTGAATTTCCATTTTGGAAATAGTTGAGGAGGGATCAGGTTGATTGAGTTTCGTGATGTATCAAAACGTTATGAAGACGGGACGTTAGCCGTCAAAGAATTAAGCTTAACAGTAAATAGAGGAGAAATCTTCGTATTGATCGGACCTTCAGGTTGTGGCAAGACAACGACGATGAAAATGGTCAATCGATTAATTGATCATACGGACGGAAAAATTTTAATTGATGGAAAAGAAATCTATCAATTCGATATTTTTGAGTTACGTCGAAACATCGGTTATGTACTCCAACAGATTGCATTATTCCCTCACTTAACAGTGGAAGAAAATATCTCTGTCGTACCTGAGCTAAAAAAATGGAAAAAAGAACGAACGAAAGACCGTGTGACCGAATTGATGAAGATTGCCGGTCTCGATCCGAAACTTCGCTCGAAAAAGCCAGCAGAATTATCAGGAGGTCAACAGCAGCGCGTAGGCGTGTTGCGTGCTTTAGCTGCAGACCCGGACGTCATCCTCATGGACGAACCCTTTTCTGCGCTTGATCCGATCAGCCGTGGTCAATTGCAAGATGATATTAAGCGCTTGAATGACGAACTTGGCAAAACGATCTTGTTTGTCACACACGACATGCAAGAAGCGATGAAGCTTGGTGATCGCATCGCGTTAATGCGTGATGGGGAACTCATACTAGTCGGTACACCAGAAGAAATATTGGCGAGTGAAGATCCGTTCGTCTTAGAATTTACACAACGTGGAAGAGGTGAGCTAGATGCTTGAGACGTTCCAAAATAGACAAGGACAGCTTGTCGAGGCACTGATTGAGCACTTGCAGCTCTCTGTCGTATCGCTTTTGATTGCCGTATTGATTGCCGTACCATTGGGAATCTGGCTGACGCGCCGTAAGAAAATCGCCGAAACCGCCATTGGTGTCACTGCGATTATTCAAACGATTCCGTCGCTTGCCTTACTTGGTTTGATGATTCCGCTCGTTGGAATCGGGGCATTACCTGCTATTATTGCGCTTGTCTTATATGCGCTCCTACCTATTTTACGAAACACGTTCACCGGTTTAAACGAAGTGGATAAATCGTTGCTTGAAGCCGCTCGAGCTTGTGGAATGAAGCCGAATCAAAGTTTGATGAAAGTTGAACTCCCGCTTGCTTTACCGGTCATCATGGCTGGTATCCGGACCGCGATGGTTCTGATTGTCGGTACGGCGACGCTCGCTGCTTTAGTCGGAGCAGGTGGACTCGGTACGCTGATCTTGCTCGGGATTAACCGGAATGACAATTACTTAATTTTACTAGGTGCCATCCCGGCCGCGATTTTGGCACTCTTATTTGACTTCTTGTTGCGTCAGATGGAAGGTGCGACAGCGACTCGAAACAAGGCTAAATTGATTGCTGTTTCTACTGTCCTCGCCTTGGTCATCGTCACACCGCTCGCGTTCGGTCGTTCGCAAGAAACAGACCTTGTCGTTGCCGGTAAACTTGGTCCAGAGCCGGAAATCCTAATGAATATGTATAAGTTGTTGATTGAAGAAGAAACAGATTTGACTGTATCTGTGAAACCGAACTTCGGGGAGACGACATTCGTATGGGGCGCACTCCAATCTGGAGACGTTGATATTTATCCGGAGTTTACAGGTACGGCACTGGCGAGTCTCGTCAAAGAGACACCTGAATCAAACGATGCCGGTGAAGTTTACGAACAAGCGAGAGAGGCACTGGCAGAAGAAGGATACGTGATGCTCGAACCGATGCAGTTTAATAATACGTATGCGCTCGCGATTCCACGTGACTATGCCGAGGCGGAAGACATTACGGCTATTTCAGATTTACGAAACGTACAGTCTGATATTCAAGCCGGGTTTACACTTGAATTCACCGACCGTGAAGACGGTTATCCAGGACTTCAAAACGAGTATGGGCTTGATTTCCCGTCTGTCGTCTCAATGGAGCAAAAATTGCGCTATCGCGCCATCGCACGAGGTGATGTCAATCTAGTCGACGCTTATGCGACGGACCCTGATATCGCCGAGAACGACCTCGTCGTTTTAGAAGACGACCGACAATTCTTCCCGCCTTATCAAGGAGCACCGCTTATGAAAGAGGAGACACTTGAAGAGTATCCAGAAATCGAGGATGCGCTCAATCAGCTCGCAGGTAAAATCACAGACGAACAGATGTCTGAATTGAATCGACGTGTCGCGTACGGAAATGAACGCGCATACGATGTAGCGAAAGACTTCTTAGAACAGGAAGGGTTACTATGAGAGCTTTGATTATTTCGAATCCGAAGTCCGGCACGAGCGAAACGATGCTCGGAGAGGTCATCGGAACGATTGAGTCGCTCTATGAAGAAATCATCATCAAGAAAACATCGGAAATTGGGGATGCGCTTCGATTCGCGAAAGAAAGTAAACCGTTCGACCATCTGATTGTCATTGGCGGTGATGGTACGCTAAATGAAGTAGTGAATGGGTTGATGACCTTAGAGCGCGACGAGCGTCCGACAGTCGGCATCATTCCTGCCGGGACGTGCAATGATTTCGCTAGGGCACTTGAACTGCCGATTCAACCAACACAAGCGGCAAGTGTCATCAAATCACATCATGAACAGCATGTAGACGTCATTCAAGTTGATGAGATGTATGCCCTCAATTTCGTCGGAGTCGGATTGATTGCAGACACATCACGTCAAATCGATCCGAATGAGAAAGAATCGTTAGGTTCGATTGGCTACTTTTTAGCGACCATCCGCCAATTTCGTGAAGCCGACCCGTTCAAAATTCGATTGCGACGTGGGGATGAGATGCTCTATGAAGGGGATGTCAGTTTTCTATATGTAGGAAACGGGAGCTATCTTGGGACCGTACCGACGAAACTGGAGACGCAATCGTTTTCGGACGGGCTCTTAGAAGTGGTACACAGCTCGGCAATCGGATTCCCGATGATTCGTCAATTGTTAGCCCAGCAACTAAGTCTTGATCAAAAATCGGCGGAGTGGAATCACTTTCAGGCTTCACATGTTGAAGTCGAGTTAAACGAACCTCAAATCATTGATATCGATGGTGAACATTTCGAAACCGATCACTTGACGATACGGATTCGAGAGCGGGCCCTCACGTTTTTAACGCCATAAAGCATCAACAGAGAAAAGTATTCAGACTTTTCTCTGTTTTTTTTTTGTCCTCATCTTGGAACCGTGTTAGTATTTCACTATTATTATGAAAAAAAAAAGAAAAAGAGGAAGTAGGGGTAAACATGGCGCAAAATTCATTCGCCTCAAAAATTGGATTCATACTAGCTGCCGCAGGGTCAGCAATCGGTTTAGGTGCAATCTGGAAATTTCCATATGTCACCGGAACGAGCGGGGGCGGTGCCTTTTTACTCATGTTTTTGGCGTTCACATTATTACTTGGTCTGCCATTATTGATTGGAGAATTCATTGTCGGACGTTCGACTCAAAAGACTGCGCTTCTTGCTTTCAAACAGTTAGGGCATGGCCGTTGGACCATTATCGGCTACTTAGGTGTCCTTGCTTGTTTCTTGTTACTTTCCTTCTATAGTGTCATTGGAGGATGGGTCCTCATCTATATTGGACTCGGTTTAAGTGGGACGCTCAGTGGACGTTCGGCTGACGAATTTGGTGAGGTGTTCGGGAACGTCGTATCGACACCTGAAATTGCCGTACTCGGACAATTCTTGTTCCTCTTAATCACACTCTTAATTGTCTTACGTGGCGTTGAAGCAGGGATTGAACGAATGAGTAAAATTTTGATGCCACTCTTGTTCATCAGTTTCTTAGTTCTCGTGGTCCGCTCGTTGACGCTTGACGGAGCGATGGAAGGCGTTCGTTTCTTCTTACAGCCTGACTTTTCTGCATTGACTGGCGAATCGGTATTGTTTGCCCTCGGACAGGCGTTCTTCTCCTTATCGTTAGGGGTGGCAGCGATGCTGACATATGCGTCCTATATAAAGATGAAAGGAACATTGAACCGGTCGGCTAACATGATTGTCTTGTTGAACATTGCGGTTTCACTTTTAGCAGGTCTAGCCATCTTCCCGGCAGTCTTTGCATCAGGTCTTGATCCGGCTGAAGGTCCGGCGTTACTCTTCGTCGTTCTACCGGCAGTCTTCAATCAAGTACCGCTCGGTGGATTCTTCATGGTCTTGTTCTTCCTATTGTTCGCTTTCGCATCGATCACATCATCGATTGCCATGTTAGAAGTCGTCGTCGCAGGTGTGACCGATCGTCTAAATGAAAAGAAATCATCATGGACGAAAAAGAAAGTGACGGTGACAGCCGCTCTTCTCGTCTTCATCGTGGGAGTACCATCCGCGCTGTCATTCGGACTCTTAAGTGATGTACAGATTTGGAACGGTCGGACGTTCTTCGATACGATGGACTATCTCGTCAGCTATATTTTAATGCCGACGGGTGCACTCTTGACTTCCATCTTTGTCGGTTACGTCGTTGACCAACGCGTCTTAAAGGATGAAATCGAAACATCAAAACCTGGTGTGAAGCTGTACCCAATCTGGCATGCACTCATTCGCTATGTCATTCCTGTAACTGTCGCGATTGTTATGGTTTCAACATGGATGACCACGTAACAAACGAACTGTAGACTCTATGAGTCTACGGTTTTTTTCGTCTCGCAACGGGAAAGTAGTCGATATAGGTAGTTGATTCTACACCTGTGGACGGAGGTATCGACGAATTTTATTATGCTAAAATGATAGGGATGACGAAACTTTTGTTGAATGGTTTCGTAATGTACAATAGAAGTAACATGAGATGAGGTGAAAAGAATGAAAACATGGATGAAATGGGCCCTGACAGGGGCAGTCATATACTTTGCCATTAACGTATTCGATTTCTCCTGGTTATTCATTATTGTAGGGGCGCTCGTCTTGAATGAAGTATGGTCGACGAACAAGCGCAAACATCGTCAACGTACACCGACAACGGTGGCAAAACGTGCTAAGAAGAAACTGTTACTCGATGAGGAAGAATCGTTTTCTGGATCGAGGATTTTAAAACCGATCGAAGAGCCGATGCCTACGCGACAGTTCGAGGCGACAGACGATTTAGAGCTTCAATTTTTGCAACGGACGATTGAGCAAGGATATGAGAAGTTACAACAAATCGACCGTGTTCTTCCAGATATTAAAGATGTAGAAGTGAGGCGTGAAATGAAGGCCGTCTCGAAAGAAGCGCACGAATTGTTCGAAGAATTATTCGAAAATCCACAAGACGCAAAGCATGTTCGAGACCTGTTCACATTCTATTTAGATTCCCTCGTCTCGGTCGTCTTGAAATTTAAAGAGCTTGAAGGAAAACGAGTCGTCATTCAAGAAGAGACTCGGGAACAATTAATCACAAATATGCGACTAATTGTCGATAAATTTAAAGAACAACGCGGACGTCTCCTTGAAGATGACGCCGTAGACTTTGAACGTGAACTGATCATGATGGAGCGCGTCTTGTCTGATCAGCCGGAAGGGAGAAAGAAACATGACTTCATCGAATGAAACGAACTGGCAGTCATGGCCGGAAGAAGAACTGACTTCTGATACAAAAACAAAAACGGAGACGGAGGGGTTCAGTGATCCATCTGTCGAATGGTCATCCGTTACACAGTCACATGAAGTGCCAGCCATTCAAGCGAAACCAGACGTGCCTCAAGAGCATCGCGAGCGCATCACACGATTGGCTGAATCCATTGATATTAAGAAGACAGACTCTGTTATGTTGTTCGGGTCGAATGTCCAGCGCGAACTTTCCCAATTCTCTGATCAAATTTTGACGGAAGTGCGGATGAAAGATGGCGGCGATGCCGGTAAACTGTTGTCTGACTTGATGCAAAACGTCCGTAAGATGGACCCAGATATGCATCAACCGGAGAAAAAGAGTTTCATGGATAACATTCCGCTCATCGGTCGTGCGAAGAAGAAGGCTGAAAACTATAAGAATCAGTTCGAAAAAATGAACGTCTATTTGGAAGAGGTCATTCATAACCTCGATCGTGCGAAGTTCGGTCTCATGAAAGACATCACGATGCTCGATCAAATGTATGATAAGAACAAGCGATATTTCGAAGAGTTGAACGTCTATATCGCCGCGGGTGAGACAAAACTTGACCATGTACGGGAACACGAGATTGCCCCGTTACGTCAAGAAGTAGAAATTTCTAAAGATCAATCGAAGCTTCAACAATTGAACGATATGATTCAATTAGCGGACCGTTTTGAGAAAAAGTTGCACGATTTAAAATTGAGTCGTACCATCAGCCTTCAAATGGCACCTCAAATTCGAGTCATTCAGCAGAATAACCAAATCCTTGCTGAAAAGATCGAGTCAGCGGTCGTCAACACGATTCCGCTTTGGAAAAACCAAGTCGTTCTTGCACTCAGCTTGACGCGCCAGAAAACGGCACTTCGTATGCAGCAGGACGTGACGAAGACAACAAATCAACTGCTTGAGCAGAACTCGAAGATGCTCAAAGATTCATCGATTGAAATCGCTCAAGAAAATGAAAAAGGGATTGTCTCTGTTGAATCACTGAAAGTCGCTCACGAGAACTTACTCTCTACGTTAGATGAAACGTTACGCATCCAGCAAAAAGGGAAGCAAAAACGTCGTGACGCAGAGCGCGAACTTGACCGCATGGAGCACGAATTGAAGGAGAAGGTCATCGAGATCGCTTCGAAAAATAAAGAACTACCAAAGGACACTGGATACTAAGGGGGAAGTCTGAGCAATCAGACTTTCTTTTTCTACGAGGAGGGACTTGAGTGGAGAAGCAACGATTGTGGGATGAGACGTGGTTATTATTCGCTGATATGATGGCCGAGCGGCACTCGAAGTGTGCATCGAAGAGTGTAGCCTGTGTCATAAAAAAAAAAGAAAAACCGATTTCAATTGGCCTGAATGGTACACCATCTGGTCATACGAACTGTAATGAAATCTATATCAAGCAAGAAGATGGGTTCTATAAGCATGCCGACTATGTTGCATCGACGGATCTCGATATGATCAACGAACCGGCACGACTCATCCGAGATGGTGTGACATATATCAAGTGTACAGACCCATATGATCACCATCACTGGTCGAAGCAACATGAAATCCATGCGGAAATCAACGCGATTGGAAAACTCGCTGCCGATTCAACGAATGCATTTGGTGCGACGGCGTATGTCACGCATTCACCATGTCATGCCTGTTCACTCGCCTTAATTGCGGCACGCGTCGCGCGAGTCGTTTATGCTGTCGGTTATGAGCATGGGGATGGGTTAGAATTGATGCGTGAAAGCGGGATTGAAGTGTTACATATACCACTTGAAAAAATGTACAAAAATACATTGTAAACGTTTTCATTAGATGATATATTATTAATGTACTGCCAATGGTGTTTTACTCTTCCATTATTCGCCCCTCCTCGGAGGGGCCTTTTTTTTTGTTCAAAATGAGGTGAGACAAACTTTACACACAATGTTCAATATTTCACAATATACACTTTAAAATCTCTTATATAATAAAAGTAGATTCAAGAGAGGGGAATTTACACATGGAAAAACTCGTTCGCTTTACAGATGGTGCATATGAAGTAGAGGCGTTGATCACACTCGAAGAAGTGTGGGAAGATAAATTTGCGATTGGCATGCACAAGGAGCTTGCCGTCAAATCATTAACCATTAACGGAAATGAAGTATCAGAGATTAAACATGTTCGTGCACTCCTTCGATACTATCCGACGCTTGGTGTATCAGGAATCTTGTTGGCATTAGATAAGGCGGCTGCTGAGATTGTCTCATTGTCGAAAGATCAAGATCCAGCGCTCCAATACGTTGAACTCGTGGCCATTCAAATGGACGAGGAAGCGACAAACGACTTGAAAACATTATATGCGGCAATGTGATCTCAATTGGGTGAACCATTTCACCCAATTTTTTATTGCATCTTTTATTCGTTATGGTATGATGTTTACAGATGAAGAAATGGAACGCCATATCGTTGTCAACCATAAGCATGGGGATCTAGATAGCTAGATCGCTGTCAAAAAGCCACGTTCATAGGAACGTGGCTTTTTTTTGTTCAATGAAGTCGAATCCAGCCGCCACATCTTGAGCGAGGTGCGCATCCGAACCCATCGTGAACGGGATGTGCAGGTCGTTCGCGGATTTTGCAAGTCCGGCGACGTAAGGTACCCCACAATCCGGTTTTCTGAGTCCGGCCGTGTTGAAGTCAAGTCCGAATCCCCGGTCGGCAATCATCTGTAACAGACGTATTTCTTCCTCTTTTACTTTTGAGCGGTCCCATTCATAGTTTCTTTGATACTTTATCGGGAGATCGAGGTGTCCGATACGAGCGACACGGATGTCTTCCCACGAAAATGAGAGACCCTGTTCAATCGACTCATAATAAGCTCTCATTACGCTCTCGAATGAGCCAAACGCTTTGATGAGTTCATCAAACGTCTCGGCAGAATAATCAATCGGCATATAGGCGCCATCTCTATATAGGAAATGCTGCGATAAAATGACTTCATCAATCAATGGTGCGAAAGGCTTGAGTAAGGCAATGGTCTCTTTCTCTAAATGAGGCAATAAGTCGACTTCTAATCCAACTTTAATGTCGATAACCGCTTGATACTGCTGTTTCATCTGATGCAACGTATCGAGGTATTCTGGAAGTAGATCAATCGACATCGCCGAGTCTTGATTCGGGACCGGGTCGGTGAACGATGGGGGGAAAGGCGCATGTTCTGTGAACGTCATCGTTTGCAGGCCTTTTTCGATCCCGACTTGAATATAGTGTTCAATCGGGTCATTTGTACCGTGTGGACAAAAAGGGGTATGCACATGGCCATCGTGGGTAAAGTTAAACATCGATTACACGTCCTTTTCAGTTCATTTGGTTGACAGGTGTTTATCTGTTTGATAAATTTAACACAATACTTTAGTTTGGTAAAGTGATAACAAGATAAAGGGTGGTTATGATGATTTGGTCAAATTCAAAAGGTTCGATTCCAGAAGGCTGGTATGAACTTCAATCAGGAGATGTCATCCGTCCAAAACGATGGATGTTGTCATTTTTAGAGAAGGCAGAGTCGAGCGGCTACGCAGTCATCGATCCACCGCTTCTCGAATACTATTCACATTATCAAAATTTAGCGCTCTTTGACGAGTCAGCCTATTATCGATTGTTCGGGAACGACGGGGAACTTCTCGTCATGCGCCCTGACTATACACTACAAATCGCAAGAAAGTTAGCAGAAGGTCATGAACCGATGCGTGTCGCTTACGCTGGTGCCGTCTATCGTCGGACGGTCAAACATTCCGGGCAACCCCATGAACGGCAACAGCTTGGACTCGAATGGGTCGATGGCGAAGAGAAGGACAGTCATCTGATTGAGTCCTTTCTCGATATGACGGAAGGAGTCCTGCCTACCGAACGTTTGACCATCAAAATTGGGTCAGCAGCCGTCATCTCGCTCATCGCGAAAGAGACAGGGATTCAGGAACAGACATTCCGAAAAATCTTAGCACTTCGAAACTTAGAATCATTACGTGAATTAGCAGAGACGTATCGCTATCCGTTGATTGCGAAGCTGCCCTTTTTAATCGGGAATTCTGCACTCGAAGAATTACGGTCTGAGGCACCAGAGTCTTTAAAAGAAGCCATCGGTGAAGTGGACGATGCGGTGCAACACTTACGTACTATCGGATTAGAGGTGTCTTACGATTTCGGTCAAACGGGAGACTTTGATTACTATTCAGGATTGACCGTGACGGGAAGTGTTGAAGGCAAGCGTGTCCTTTCAGGAGGACGTTATGATTCACTGTATGGACATTTTGGACACTCGAGACGAGCGTTCGGCATGTCGCTCGATTTAGAACAGTTAGATGGGGTGATCAAATGAAAGTAGCGGTCGCGAAAAGTAAGATTGAAAAAGCAGCCCGTCAATTTTTTGTCGAACGTGACTTACCCGTATGGCCGGAGAAGCGGGGACGTGAGTTGACGGTACAAGCAGGAGATCATGAATTCATTTTCGTCAAAGGGGACGATGTCTATAAATATGTGATGCATGGAGCGGCAGATGTTGGCATTGTCGGCGGTGATATTTTACGAGAAAAAACGCCAGGCGTACTCGAAGTCGTCGATTTACCGTTCGGTCGCTGTCGAATGGCCGTCTGTGGTCCAAAAGTTCGACGCAACGGCACAAAGAAATTGAAAGTGGCGAGTAAATATCCGAATATCGCCATATCACACTTTGCATCGAAGCGACAAAACGTAGAAGTCATTGCGTTGAACGGGTCGGTCGAACTGGCTCCGTTAACGGGACTCGCTGATTGCATCGTCGACATCGTCGAGACAGGCGCGACGTTGGCTGCAAACGACTTGGAAGAATACGAGACGATTTTTTCAATCAATGCAAAATTCATCACGAGTGAGACAGCTTTAGCAGAACAGCCTGACGAATTGAAGGCCTGGATTCGAAAGATGAGTCAGGAGGAGAACGCATGAGTAAAGAAACGAATCGCTCAAGGCGCGAAGCTTGGGTCGAAGCCGTGAAACCGATCGTGGAATCGATCGAGGCCCGCGGAGACGAAGCGCTGCTTGAGTGGACGAAACAATTCGACGGGGTCGACCGAATCGAATCGGTCGATTTGGCCCGCTTTAATCCGCCAGTCGCATATGCTGAATTGACAGAGGCGCTGACATTAGCAGCGGAACGGATTCGTGCATTTCATGCGCGTCAAGTCCGACAAGACGATGTGTTCGAAGATACGATGTTCCGACTTGGGAGACGCTATATGCCACTTGATTCGGTAGGGGTTTATGTACCGGGGGGGACTGCCGTCTATCCGTCGAGCGTCCTCATGAACATCATTCCGGCGAAAGTTGCTGGCGTCAAACGAGTCGTCATGGTCACCCCACCAAAAGCAGATGGGATTGACATTTCCCTATTGATTGCAGCAAAAATTGCAGGTGCCGATGAATGTTTTCTGGTCGGTGGGGCCCAAGCCGTGGCAGCACTCGCATACGGGACAGAAACGATTCGTCAAGTTGACAAGATTGTCGGCCCAGGAAATGCATATGTCGCGACGGCGAAGGCTCTCGTCTCACACATCGTCGGTATCGACTCCGTCGCCGGACCATCCGAAGTGTTGATCATTGCCGATGAGACGGCGAACCCGAAGTGGGTTGCCGCCGACCTGCTCGCACAAGCGGAACACGACGTCGAGGCGACTGCGATTGCGCTTGTCACGTCAGAAACACTCCGCGATCAAATCGAGCAAGAACTTGAGCGACAATTAGTGCTATTACCACGCCAAGACATTGCGAGAGAATCGTTGAAGCGTGGCGGCGTCTTGTACCGGACAATCGAGGATGCGATCGAGTACGCGAATACGATGGCCGCGGAGCACGTCCAGTTGGCCGTCAAAGATCCTGAGGCGTTGATGCGGGCAATCCGTCACGGTGGTTCGTTCTTCCTCGGACATGAGGCAGCCGAAGCATTTGGAGACTATATCGCTGGACCGAACCACGTCTTGCCGACGAGCGGGACGGCCCGCTTCTCTAGTGGACTATCGGTCGATGATTTTTATCGCCGTCAGACGTTCCTTGAGATGACAGAACTTGATGAGACGATTACAAAGGCAGCGATTCGAATCGCCAAACAAGAACAATTAGAAGGACACGCCCGTGCGATGGCTGTTCGGATGGAGGACATATGAGACGAAATTATCAAAATATCCCACGCTATGTACCTCATGCCGCTTCGGGATATGCGCTCAATCAAAATGAAAGCCAATATCCGTTACCAGAACGTCTCGAACGAGCTATTCGAGACGTATCACTCGAGGCACTCAGCCGTTACCCAGTCGAAGAATTGCTCGCTTTAAAAGCGAGCTATGCTGACTATGCGGGAGTCGAGCCGACTCAACTCATGGTCGGCAGCGGGAGCGATGAGCTATTGGCCATCTTGAGTCAGGCGATTTTGGATACGGAAGACCGTGTGGTCGCACCGGCCCCAGACTTTTCGATGTATGGCATCTATACACAAATTGCCAGAGGGCATTTCACACAACCGGACGAACAGGGTTTGCGTTACGAGACGTTGGCTGAAGTCATTCGAACAACAGACCCTAAACTCGTCTTGATTTCGAATCCGAATAACCCGACCGGAAAGATGTGGACATTAGACGAATTGTCTGACATTGCGACACGTGTACCGTACCTCGTCGTGGATGAAGCGTATATTGATTTCACAATGAAGAACTCATTTGTGTCTCGCTTGAACGAATATCCGAACGTCATCATCTTACGGACGTTATCGAAGGCGTTCGGTCTAGCGAACCTCCGGATTGGTTTCATGATTGCATCTGAAGAAATCATCGAACAGATTGACCGCTTCCGTTCGCCATTCAATGTCAGTGGACTCAGTGCCGCTGTCGCCAACGTCGTCTTACGAGATGAATCTTATATTCAAGAGTCGATTCAGTTCCATACGGCGCAACGTGAGAAGTTAACGGAGTTGTTACGACCAGTCGGTGAGATTTTACCGAGCCGTGCCAACTTCATTTATGTCAAAACGGATGATAGTGAAGGATGGGCATCCCGCTTCCTTGATAAAGGGGTCCATGTACGTGCTTTTCCCGATGGACTACGTGTCAGTGCAGGGACAGACGAGGCGTATGCCTTGATCCGACAAACGATTGAAGAGGTGAATTCTGTTGAGAACAGCTGAACTAAAACGTGAAACGAAAGAAACGAAAATTGACATTCGATTAAATCTAGACGGAACGGGTGAAAGCTCCATTCAAACGGGGGTCGGCTTCTTCGATCACATGTTGACGTTGCTCGCTTTTCACAGTCAGATGGATTTAGACGTGAAAGTCGAAGGCGATACGTGGGTCGATGCCCACCATACGGTCGAGGATGTCGGGATCGCACTCGGTCAGCTCATCTCCAAGTCACTCGGGGATAAAGTCGGAATTCGCCGCTACGGGTCGAGTTACATGCCAATGGATGAGACGCTAGCGCGAGCGGTCATTGATGTGTCAGGACGCCCATTTCTCGTCTATCAAGCGGATATTCGCAATCCGAAGCTTGGTGATTTTGATACCGAACTCGCTGAGGAATTTTTTCGTGCCGTTGCCATGAATGGTCGACTCACACTGCACCTTTCTGTTCTGTACGGGTCGAACTCACATCACATGATTGAAGGGTTGTTCAAAGCGTTCGGACGAGCGCTTGCCGAAGCGGTCTCTAGCGATGGGACGAACCGTCTCCCTTCTACGAAAGGATGGATCGAAGGATGAAAGTAGCGGTCATCGATTATGGTATGGGAAACGTATTTAACGTCGAACGTGCATTACAAGCCATCGGTTGCTACGTCGTGATCACGAACGATGCAAATCAAATTGAAGAGGCGGATGCCGTTTTACTTCCTGGGGTCGGTGCCTTCCCGCAAGCGATGCAATCGCTCGAACAGACGGGTCTTATCCCACTATTGCAACAGATGGCGACGGAAAAGCCATTTTTAGGGATCTGTCTTGGGATGCAGCTCTTGTTTGATTCGAGCACGGAAGGTATGCCGACAAAAGGTCTCGGGTTGATTCCGGGAACGGTCGAACGGATGCGAGCGAAGCGTCTCCCACACGTCGGATGGAACTCGATCCTTCGCGATGAGGATGTCTATTTTGTCCACTCTTACCATGCCGTGACGGCCGACGATTACATCGTGGCGGCAGCTGATTATATGGGTGAGAAAGTTCCGAAAATCGTTCAAAAAGGGCTCGTGACGGGCATGCAGTTCCACCCGGAAAAGAGCGGGACATTTGGTCTCAGCTTACTTCAAGAATGGAAGGAGGCGGTCGAGCGTGAGATTACTACCCGCCATTGATTTGATTGGAGGCAAGATCGTCCGTTTGACGGAAGGTGATTTTTCTACGGAAGAACAATACGGAGATCCGTATGAATTATTAAAAGCGTGGCAAGGGAAGGTCCCGATGATTCACTTGATTGATTTAGAAGGGGCCAAGGCAGGTGAACCGCGTCATTTAGACGTTGTCCGCTATGCGAAGTCTCTAGGGTTCCTTGTCCAAACAGGAGGAGGAATTCGTTCAGAAGCCGCACTTGATGCTGTGATGGAAACCGGTGCGGATCGCGTCCTTTTAGGGACGAAGGCGTTTACGGATCCTGACTTTCTAGACAAGGCGATTGAAAAGTATGGCAAACGAATCGCTGTTGCACTCGATGCCTATGACGGGAAGGTCGCCATTAACGGATGGCAGGAAGCGACAAAACTCGATGACATCTCGGTCGCACAAGACCTTGTCAAACGGGGGATCGAGACGATTCTATATACCGATATCGGATCCGATGGGAAACTGAATGGACCGAACGTTTCTCGCATGAAGGCGTTACGTCAAATCGTCAACGTCACATTGATCGCCTCAGGCGGTGTGACGACTGAAGAGGACGTGAAGGAGCTGAAGATGGCGAAAATTGATGAGGCTGTCGTCGGGAAAGCACTCCTGTCCGGTAAGGTGAGTATCGAAGAACTGATTGAATGGGAGGCGCGTTATGCTTAAACGCAGAATTATTCCATGTCTTGACGTGAAAGAAGGTCGTGTCGTCAAAGGGATTGAGTTCGTACAACTACGAGACATCGGTGATCCGGTCGAAATCGCGAAATATTACGATGAGTCCGGAGCCGATGAACTTGTCTTTCTCGATATCACGGCAAGTACGGAACGTCGCCAGACGATGCTCGATGTCGTCAGTGCGGTGGCGCGGAAAGTATTCATCCCGCTGACGGTCGGTGGCGGGATTCGTTCACTCGAGGATATCTCGTCACTATTAAAAGCAGGGGCAGATAAAGTATCGTTGAACACGCTCGCTGTAGAATCCCCAAGTCTCATTCGTGAAGCGGCCGATCGTTTCGGTTCGCAATGTATCGTCGTCGCAATCGACGTAAAGTTTGAAGATGGCGAATATTATGTGTACACATATGGTGGAAAACAGAAAACGGACCTGTTGGCGGTCGAATGGGCGAAACAAGTGGCCGCGCTCGGGGCGGGTGAACTTCTTGTCACGTCCATGAACCAAGATGGAAAGCAGAGCGGTTATGACCTTGCGATTTTAGAACAACTTCGTGAAGTCGTCGACATTCCGATTATCGCATCCGGTGGGGCAGGCAATGCCGAGCACGTAGTCGAAGCGCTTGAGAAAGTCGATGCCGCATTACTTGCATCCATCTTACATGACCGAAAAACGACAGTAGAAGAGGTGAAGCACGTATGCACGAGTCACAACTTGCCGATGCGGTTCGTTTCGACGAAAATGGACTGATTCCCGCCATCATCGTCTCAGACGACGACGGGGCGGTCCTCATGCTCGGATATATGAATGATGAGGCAATCCGACAGACGCTTCGTGAACGGGTCGTCACGTTCTGGTCTCGTTCAAAAGGTCGGCTTTGGATGAAAGGGGAGACGAGCGGAAATACACTGGACGTCGTCAGCATCCACATCGACTGTGACCAGGATGCGCTTCTCGTTCGTGTTCATGCGAATGGCCCGACGTGTCATACCGGTAATCGAAGCTGTTTCTTTACGGAGGTGAACGTATGATTCATGAATTGGAACAATTGATTCAAAAAAGAAAAAATGAACCGAAAGAAGGTTCGTATACGACTTATTTATTGGAACAAGGCGTTGAAAAAATCGCGAAAAAGTTCGGGGAAGAAGCGTTTGAGGTCGTCATTGCTGCTATGACGGATGAAGACTTGGTTGAAGAGTCAGCCGACCTTCTGTATCACTTACTCGTCTTGTTAGCAGCCAAAGGTGTTCGTTTAGAGGATGTGGAAGCTTTACTCGCCAAGCGTCACGGTACTACCACACCGGCGAAACCACGTCGAGACGTCACGGAATGGTAAATGAAAGAGGAAGGAGACGCGCTCCTTCCTCTTTTGTGTTACCGATTGACCGAGGCGGCCATGCGAATGTACGTATGGCGTCGTCCGCGAATCGCAATGGACAGTGCCTGAATGTTCTCTGGTACGGCAATTCCGGACAGTCCGGCGTCACCTATATGCACGATATCCGCTCCGCCTCGTTTTGAAGAGAGTGCGATCTCCCGAACGGTCTCGACATCTGCGCCTTCTTGTGACGTTCCAATCGCCGCTAACGTGAGAGCGCCGAGCACTTGCAATTCCTGAACGAGTTCGTGAAACGATTCTTCACGGACGCCAGGTACAGTGCCTGGAGCCGGAAGGAGGATGATATCTGCGCCAGCTTCGACGAAGCGGATATACGCGTCGCGGTCTAACACATTGCCTGCACCGGCTTGATGCATTTTCCCGGCAATGATGACCCCTGCGAATTCACGACGTGCTTGGATGATTGCTTGTTCGATTGCTTCATTCGTGACCCCGGTATTCGGATTGCCTGTCAAACAGACGAAGTCAAACCCGAGCTCCGATGCTTTTTGGAACGCTTCGATTGAAGCGAGTCTGCCTCGTTTTACTTCATTCATCTCGGAAGACTTCTCTGAAAAATCAACAGGTTCCAAGTTGACTCCAACTGGCAATCCAATCAGTCGTTTTAGTTCGAGAATCGGATGATCGCTCATCTCATCACCCGGCATCTCCCCGAATAATGCATGACTTTCAAGTCCTTTAATGTAAGGATGAAACACATCGATCATGTTCAATAAAATCAAGTCGACACCGAATGCTCGTGCTAGTTCTGCGTTTGTCACTTCTGGATACAACGGCTGCACCGTCGGGATGACCTCGGCCATGACCGTTCGACCTTCTGCTTTTCGAATCGAATCGATTAAATCTTGACGATTAAACGTGATAAAATCACTTGCTCGACATTCCAGTATTCGTTTCATGTGATCTGCCTCCTTCTGCTCATCCTTGTCTCTATTCCCTAAACCCTTGAAAAATCCTCTATACTAATTTTAAGGAGGGATTATGATGTCGGAAAAAGAAAAGATGATTCGTGGTGAACTGTATTTAGCTGGTGATGAAACGCTCGTTGCAGATCGGAAGCATGCCCGGAGATTAACTGAACAATTCAATCGTTCTGGAATCGATGATTTGGAAGGACGAAAAGAGATTCTTGGTGCGTTACTCGGATCGACGAAAGGGTCGTATTATATCGAGCCGAACTTCAAATGTGATTATGGGTATAACATCCACTTAGGAGATCGATTCTATGCGAATTTTGACTGTGTCTTCCTAGACATCTGTCCCATCACGTTTGGGGATGACTGCATGCTCGCACCGGGTGTACATATTTATACGGCGACACATCCGATCGATCCGATCGATCGGATCTCAGGATATGAGTTCGGGAAGCCGGTGACCATCGGCGACCGCGTGTGGATCGGTGGAGGGGCGATTATCAATCCCGGTGTGACGATTGGGGATGAGGCCGTCGTCGCATCCGGTGCGGTCGTCACAAAAGATGTGCCATCTCGAACAGTCGTCGGAGGAAATCCGGCACGTGTGATCAAGACGATCTACTGACAAAAACTCCTGAACGCGTGGTTCAGGAGTTTTTGACATGACTTGATTGCTTGTATTTCTGAATAGCTGTATATGCAAGATGAAGCGCCGTCTCATCACCAATCGTCACCCGAATCCCCGTAGGTTGTTTCGACGTGTGTATGTTCAAGTCGGTCAAATGGGCCCACACTGCTTCAGGTTGTTCTAACTCGATATACAAGAAGTTTGTCGATGCAGGGAGGACATGACCGATGGATTCAAAGGCTAGTGCCCACTTTTGCCGCATCTGGTCATGCCATTTGATTGATTCTTGAAGATAAGTCGCATCTTTTAAGAAGATGTTGCAAATTTTTGCACTCACCCCGCTGATATTAAATGGTGGGATGAATTGACGGAAATAGTGTGCGAGTTCGGTGTTTGTCACCATGAATCCAATTCGTACGTTTGCCAATCCAAAAGCTTTTGACATCGTGCGAAGGACGATGAGATTTGGATGGTTCGCAATGAACGGAATCATGCTCGCATCTGGTGTGAAGTCCATATACGCCTCATCCACCACGATATATGGCACGAGTGAGGCGAGATGCGTCAACTCTTCTACGGTCCATAGCTTCCCAGTTGGATTGTTCGGATTCGAAAGGAGAAGAAGCTTTGGATGATGCGTCTCAATCGCCTCTAGAATTCCCTCATACGATAAATCAACGGCTTGAACATGATGACCGTGTGCAATGGTCGTGAAGATGGGATACATCGAAAAGTCAGGTGCCGGAGATAAGACGATATCATGTGGTGCGAGCAACGCTTGCGTCACGACATGGATCATCTCATCACTCCCACAACCGACGAGTAATTGCTCAGGTGTGACGCCGGCGTATGTAGCGTAGCGTTCGAACAACTCATTGATTGGTTCGACTGGATACTCGTGTAAGTCATGATACGTCAACGAATCAAGCTGATTCTTGATGCGGTCAGGTAACGGGAACTGACTTTCATTTTGGTTTAACCGATGTCCCGTCGGATAAACGACGGGATAGATCGGAAGCTCGATTTGTCTCATTCAGTTGGCTCCATCGAGAACCATTTTTTCACCAATTCATCGATTTCACCTGACTCCATCATTTTATTCAACTCTTCGTTGAACTGGTCGCGTAACTCATCATCTAATTTGAAGGCAGCAGCTGATCCTTTTTCGCCATCCTCTTTCAAAGCGAATGTATAGAAGCTGTCATCTTGGTCCAAATACTTTTGTGCCACCGTGTCTTCGATGACCATTGCATCGATTCGACCTGTGTTCAACTCTTGAACGATTTCAGGGATCTTGTTCAACGATACGAGTTCAGCGTTTGGTGCTTGTTCTTTAGCGATATTTTCTTGAATCGAAGCCGTTTGGACACCGATTTTCTTACCAGACAAATCTTCGATTGCCTGAAGGGACTCGTCTTTTGTCATGATCAAGTTTGTCGCGGATAGATAGATGTCTGAGAAGTCCGCATTCTCTTTACGCTCTTCTGTTGGCGTCATCCCGGCCATGACGAAGTCGACACGCCCGCTGTTCAAGGCTCCGAGTAAGCTACCGAAGTCCATATCTTCAATCTTCAATTCGTAACCGAGACGTTCTGTAATCGTCTCTGCGATTTCAATATCGAATCCGACAATCGCATCCCCGTTTGCCGTATCAACGAATTCATATGGGAAGTAATCGGCGCTCGTCCCCATGACGAGCGTTTTTTTTTCTGTCGCTTCACCTTCTGTCTCTTGACTACATGCACCGAGTAATACTGCGCTCATCATAAGTGTTCCTGCTAATAACCATTTTTTCTTTTTTGTATAATGCCTCCCTGTTGTAGATGAGACTAAGTGTATATGTATGATTATTAATTGTAAAGAAAAAATATACAAAAATTAATAAAAAAAGAAACACTCCCTATATGAAAGCGTTCTCTTCTTAGTTTTCCAAAAGATACGACATAATTCGCTCAATCGGAAGTTCCCGATTGTCCATCGTATAGGTTTGTAAGTATGGATGGTTAGTAGGCCTTTTGCAGTGTTCATTCATCTTAGACCAATTCTCATACGAAATTTGATCAATTTGACTAGGTCGTCTGACACGGTTTCGAAGTCGTGCGTTAATTTCTTTGTAATCTTCATGACGACACTCGATATAACGATAAGTCGCTCCGTAATTGGTGGCAATCGCTATCCCTTTATCGAGCATTTCATCATAGAGACAAGGACTGTCGAGAATGACGTTTTGTCCAAGTGATAGGTGATACTCGACGAGCGACCAATCGACATCATAAGCCATCTTCCCGATTTCTCCATCCGAGAAGTTGCCAATATGAAGCGTATGGAGTAGGGCGGTCTTTGAAACATCATGATCGATGATGACTGCGGGTACGTGTTGGATGATACGCTTAGCCAATGTGGATTTTCCTGATCCAGGTGTTCCAGAAATAAGAAGAAAAAACAGATGATCACCTCACATCTAAGTAGGAGCAAATCTTATTACTTATACAACTTGATTTACTTGTTAAAATGGCTCATTTCCTTAAGATAGTCTTCGATACAATCGACCTGAATAACCTGATAAAGTTAGTTAAAGGTTTGATCCGATGTTAGCATTTGCATACCATGATGACATTTCCATCAAGATCTTTAAAATTGAACCAATGTTCGTGCTCGATGGGTGTGATGACCTCAATGTCGTGTTGAGTCATATAAGAATAAGCTTGATGAATATCGTGCGTATTTAAGTGAAACAGCGGTGTCTGGATGATGTTCTCTTTTGAGTAGATTTTACTATCTAAAACGAGGTTCGTACCCTCTAATGGAATGACATATAAATGGTCGAATAAGATCTCTCCTTTTGTTGAAAGATCAAATAAATCACAATACCAGTCACGCGCTTTTTGAATATCACTTACCGGAATGAAAATGGTACCGATTTTGTGAAGGATAGGGTTCATAGAAACTCCTGCCTTTTCATTTGATGAATGAAGTTTTCAACATCTTTCCGAGATTTTAAGACGATGATCTGTTTCTCGTGAGAATATTGTTTGATTCGTTTGACCATCTCTGGCTTTTGAATGTCAGGAAAATTCCAAACCCACTTCAGAAATGCGAAATCGAGTTTTTCCTCACAGGATGCACCCATATCAGGTCGTGTCGTACCACGATATCGGACAACTCGCTTGAGGACGCGATATATACAGACGATGCGTGGAAGATCGATTAAAATGACAGTGTCCGCTGCCTGTAGTCGTAAATCAAGGGTATTCCCGAAATTTCCATCGATAATCCATTCATCCTTCTTCACGAGTTGTTGTTGGATGTCGATTCGTTCTTCTCTCGGTGCCATCACCCATCCCGGTCTCCACATGAGAGCGTCCAAATGATAGACATCGAGATGTAATCGTTCACCTAGTTGACGGGCGAGTGTGGATTTCCCCGCACCACCAGAACCGATGATCATGATGCGTTTCATATTTAGATTGCTATCAATCGTTAAGCTGCTCATCTACTCTTATTCATCCTCCAATACAATCCATTTCTTCAATTGACCGTCCTCTTCGTAAATGACCCGGACATCCATCTGTCCGATAACAAGACGTTGTTCCGAACTGAACACGACAATCGGATAGTCTGTCGATACCGGTTTATCCGTCTCAAAAATCGGGCTATGGGCCTGCATCGCGTAATAGCCGTCCGATCTCGTGTTGGCTGCCCCTGCATCAATCTGTGTCACATGCTCAAATCCTCTCAGTCTGAGCACATAACTATAAGACGTTCTAGCCCCTTGTTCGAGACGCCATTCTTCGATGGTGGCTGATTTGTCGTCCATTGATCGTTCTTCTAGCACTTTCTGTGCCGTATACTCTTTTTCGTAAGGAATCATCTCCTGGATGCTGACGACGGTCATCGTCGCGAGCTTGAGCGATTCCTCGGAAGGTGGGGTAATCAGTATACCAATAAAGATGAGGATAGGAATCAATAAATAAACCATGACACGACTACGCATTTTCATCACCTTACCTTTTCAGACTGTAAACTATTTCTGCATAAGAGAATGGGAACCCTTTAAAAGACAACCCTAATCTCAAAAACCGATTCATTTCTTCAATTTTGTAAAGGAGCAGGTATGATATAAAGAGGAGGGATGTACATGAAAATCGGGGTCATAGGTGGAGGCGTTGCGGGTTTGACTGCAGCTGCGCTCGCGCAGCAGAAAGAGCATGATGTGATTGTATTAGAAGCATCGCGTGAATGGGGTGGGTGTGCCGGCAAGTTTCAACGGGGTGACTATTTGTTTCCTGCAGGGGCAACGCTCGGTATGGGATTCGAACGAGGAGGGGTCCATCAGCGGGTTCTTCAGAAATTGGGCGAATCGGTCGAGGTGACGTTACTGGACGAGGTGATGGACATTCAACTGCCTGACGTCACCGTCACTTACTATCGCGACCGCAAACATCTACTCGAAGAGCTTAGTCGCACTTTCCCTGAGAACAGTCAGGCGATTCATGCATTCTATCGTGAAGTGTGGGGCGATTTTGAGAAGATTCGTCCGTTGTTTCAGCAGTTGCCCGCTCTTCCACTTTGCACGGTCTCGGATATGATCTATGCACTAAAAGGATTCCGGCCGAATCAAATCACAGCGCTAATGAAACTCCAGCGTCCACTCGGCGACACGTTGGTCCGTCATGGACTAAGCGGTACAATGTTCGAGCGATTTATCGATGGCGTTCTGCTCGACAG
Organism: Exiguobacterium profundum; assembly: GCF_001909285.1. Classification (GTDB taxonomy): domain Bacteria; phylum Bacillota; class Bacilli; order Exiguobacteriales; family Exiguobacteriaceae; genus Exiguobacterium; species Exiguobacterium profundum. The sequence goes on along the minus strand of NZ_MRSV01000001.1, from coordinate 1,992,663 downwards.
TTTGCAAACCGGTGCGAAAGAAGCGAGTCATTTACTCGGTGCAGTGGCGCTGTCAGTCTATCACGAAGGAGCGTACTATGTGGAAGGTGGACTGTATCAATTGGCTCATGCGTTAGAGCGCGCCGTTCGGACGTTTGGTGGGGAGACGAAATTAGGGAGAGACGTCCAATCCATCGAACGAGTGACGGATGGATGGCTCATCACCGATCGAAGAGGACGACTTGAACTGGTCGATGTCATTGTTTCCGCCATCCCGATTGAACGGACGAGCGAGCTTCTGAGAGGACAAGAACAACGACGCTTCAAACGACAGTATCGCAGACAATTGAAGCAGTCACAATGGGGCACGTTCAGTCTGTACCTCGTCTTGCCTGAGGATGTGTGTCGACAGAAACCCCTGTTTCAACAAATCTATCACGAGCGATTACCGAGTAGGCATGCGTTCATTTCCATGTCCGCGCCGGATGACGTGAAGCGCACAGAAAAACCGGAACGGACCATCACGGTATCCACACATATCGATTTATCAGAATGGCAACATTGGAAAGACCGGGCGGCATATGAGAAACTAGAGCAAGATTGGACCAATCGTCTCGTCGACGTCGTCGCAACTGCTTTTCCCGCTTGGGACCGCGAGTCGTCACTACTTCTTCCTGGTGCACCCGGGGCATGGGTGAAGTATACGAAGCGACCGCATGGGGCAGTCGGAGGTTATGCGCAGACTCCTAGCCAGGCGCTCTTTCGCGCTGCGAGTTATCGCACCGACTTGCCGAACTTTTTTGTGTGCGGGGATACCGTATTTCCAGGAGCGGGGACGATTGGCGCGATGACGAGCGGATTACATGTCGCCCGGGCACTCGGGGTGACGATTGATTAGGGGGATAAAAAAAAAGAAAAAAGCGTTTGATGAACTGACAACGATGGAATTGTATCGCTTACTGGCATTACGAACTGAGATATTCGTGGTCGAACAGAACTGTCCGTACCAAGAGGTGGATGGAAAGGACGTATCAGCCATCCATTATTGGATTGAAGAAGGTGGAGAGATTGTCTCCGCCCTTCGCGTATTGACGGAAGCATCTCCGGTCGCCATCGGACGTGTCGTCACGAAAGCGACGCATCGAGGGAAAGGGTATTCCCGCCTCTTGATGGATGCGGCAATCAAAGATTTTGGACATGAGACGTTATACCTGCAAGCGCAGACGTATGTGGAACCTTTTTATGCCTCGTTTGGCTTCAAACGGACGAGTGATGTGTATCAAGAAGATAGTATTCCACATGTCGATATGTTACGTGAATCAACGAATCCCGCTAGTACCGTTTCGGAATCGTTCATGTTAGAATGAGAAAGAACATTCACGTGCTTTTGAGCACGATTACATTATAGACATAAAGGGGTTTACAATGGTGACCGATCAACAAGTAATTGCAAAAGCAAGAGAATTGGCAGATGTATTAGCACAAACACCAGAAGTGGCGCGCTTCAAAGAAGCGGAAGCGAAAGTAAACGGAAGTGACCGCGTACAGACTTTGATTAAACGAATCAAGTTCTTACAAAAAGAAGCCGTCAACTGTAAGCACTATGGCAAGACGGAAGCACTTGCGAAAGTCGAGCAAAAGATTGATAAAGCGATGGAAGAACTCGATTCAATTCCGGTCGTTCAAGCGTTCCAGGAAACTCAAGTCGAAGTGAACGATTTGCTTCAATACGTGACGGTGACGCTCGCGAACTCCGTGACGGACCGTATCATCGAATCGACGGACGGTGACGTCCTTGCAGGAAAGACAGGGAGCGGCATGGCGGCTGAACAAGCACGCGGCGGCTGCGGATACTAAAACGACACAGCTGGCCGATGGTCAGCTGTTGTACTTTCTAGAGGTGAATCAACATGCAAGAAGTCCATCAAACACCAATGATGAAACAATATTTCTCCATCAAGGCCGACTATCCGGACGCGTTTTTATTCTATCGACTCGGCGACTTTTACGAGTTGTTTTTTGAAGATGCGCAAATTGTCGCGAAAGAGTTAGAGCTCACGCTTACTTCTAAAAATGGGAAACAGGCCGAGCATCCGATTCCAATGTGCGGCGTCCCGCACCATTCCGCGGCAATCTACATCGAACAGTTGATCGAAAAAGGTTTTAACGTCGCCATCTGTGAACAAACGGAGGATCCGAAGGCGACGAAAGGGCTCGTGAAACGGGAAGTCATCCAAGTGATCACGCCAGGTACATATATGGCGTCACTTAGTGAAAAAGAGAACCGATATCTCGTCGCCATCTCGGACGTCGCAGGCCGATTCGGAATTGCTCGAGGTGACGTGACGACGGGGGAATCGTGGCTGACGACGCTCTCGTCAGAAGAAGCCGTCTTACGAGAAATCGAAGGATTGCTTCCGAACGAGGTCATCGTCGAGGATGAACGACTCGCTGACTTGTTAAAACAGACCGGCATTCCTCTCTCGATTCAAGTGGACAAGCGGGAGAGTCCACTCGCACAAGGTGCGAAAGATGAGGCACAGCGTTCGGCGTTTGAGTTGTTGTTCGCCTATCTCACGAAAACACAGAAACGTTCGCTCGATCACTTGCAACCAGCTGTCGCCTATGAAGTTGAACAGCACATGCAACTTGACGCCAATACGGCCCGAAATCTTGAGTTGTTCCGTTCGGCTCGTTCAGGGGAACGGAAAGGGTCACTCCTTTCACTCCTTGATGAGACGACGACGGCGATGGGCGGTCGTTTGTTGAAGCGTTGGCTCGAACAGCCACTCTATACAGAGCAAGGCATTAAAGAGCGACAGGATGCCGTCGAGAACTTGGTGGACGACTTCATGTTGCGCGATCAACTACAAGAAGAGCTGAAGCGAGTCTACGATATCGAACGCCTTGTCGCAAAAGTCGGGTACGGGACGGCGAATGCGCGAGATCTCGTCCAACTACGCGACACACTTGAACGGATGCCAGCCGTCCGGTCACTCTTACAAACGGTGAAAGCCGATCGCTTGCATCAAATCGAACAGAATCTTGACTCGTTCGAGACATTGAGTGAACAGCTCCGGGCTGCCCTTGTCGATTCACCTCCGATTTCGACGAAAGAGGGCGGGATGATTCGTCATGGTTATTCGGATGAGCTCGATGAACTGTTAGAAGCGAAAGCGAACGGAAAATCGTGGATTGCCAACCTCGAACAACAGGAACGCATCGCGACCGGCATCAAATCGTTAAAGGTCGGGTATAACCGCGTATTTGGTTACTACTTGGAAGTGACGAAAGCGAATGCGAAGTTGCTTGAAGAAGGACGTTATGAGCGGAAACAGACGTTGACGAATGCGGAACGTTACATCACGCCAGAACTGAAAGAGAAGGAAGCCCTCATCTTAGGTGCGGAAGAGAAGAGCTGTACGCTCGAATATGACTTGTTTGTCGCGCTCCGAGAAGAAGTGAAGACGTATACGAAGGACCTTCAACAATTGGCCCGTTCACTCAGTGAATTAGATGTGCTCCTCGCTCTTGCCGTTGTGGCGGAGAAGCGGGAATACGTTCGCCCAGTTACGACATCTCACGTCCAAATTGAACGTGGGCGTCACCCTGTCATTGAGACGGTCTTGCCGCGAGGCGAATATGTCGCCAATGACTTGACGCTTGACGACACACGTCAAATGTTACTCATCACGGGTCCGAACATGTCCGGTAAATCGACGTACATGCGTCAATTTGCCTTGATCGCGATCCTTCATCAAATCGGTTCATTCGTCCCGGCAGAAGCGGCGGAACTTCCGCTCTTTGACCGTATCTTTACACGAATCGGTGCGGCGGACGATTTGGTGAGCGGACAGTCGACGTTCATGGTCGAGATGACCGAGACGCGCCAAGCTGTCACTGAGGCGACGGAACATAGTTTGATTTTATTAGATGAAATCGGTCGCGGGACGTCGACGTATGACGGAATGGCGCTCGCACAGGCAATTGTGGAATATATCGCTTCATCAATCGGCGCGAAGACACTCTTCTCGACGCACTATCATGAATTGACGGTGCTCGAAGATTCGATTCCGACACTTGAGAATGTTCATGTCCGGGCGATTGAACGGGATGGGCGTGTCGTGTTCTTGCATGAAGTACATCCAGGACGTGCAGACAAATCATATGGGATTCATGTGGCAGAATTGGCCGAACTTCCGGATTCGTTGATCGACCGGGCCCGAACGATTCTGTCAGAACTCGAGTCGGAGGCGACGAAACCTGTTTTAAACGAGGAGGCTGTTCCACTCCCAGTGGAAGAAGTCAGCCAGTTGTCGTTGTTCGAGTCAACTGACGCTGTTCGAGAACAGCTACTCAAACTCGATTTATTGGCAATGAATCCAATCGAAGCGATGCAGGCGCTGTATGAACTGCAACAGACCGCAAAGAAAGGGTGAGTCGATGGGAATCATTCGAGAGTTACCTGAACAGCTCGCGAACCGAATCGCAGCCGGGGAGGTCGTCGAGCGACCTGCTTCCGTCGTGAAAGAATTAGTCGAAAATGCGATTGACGCGGGAGCGACGAAAGTAGACGTCGACTTACAAGAGGCGGGCATCCGTCTAATCAAAGTGCGAGATAACGGGCATGGGTTCCATGAAGAAGACGCCGCCCGAGCCTTCTTACGACATGCGACGAGTAAAATCCGGGACGAGCACGACTTGTTCCGCATTCGGACGCTCGGCTTCCGTGGTGAGGCGCTCGCCTCGATCGCGTCGGTCAGTCACGTCTTGTTGAAATCAAAGCGAGCGGAGGAGGATGGCTTTGAGATGACGCTTGAAGGTGGAGTCGTCAAGGCGACAAATCCGGCAGCTACGAACATCGGGACTGAGATCGCGGTTAGCCAGCTCTTCTTCAACACACCGGCCCGTCTCAAATATTTGAAGACGTCAGCAACGGAACTTGCGAGCATTACCGATACGTTGAACCGTTTAGCGCTGTCTCATCCGGAGATTCGATTCACGGTCTTTCATGAAGAGAAAGAATTGTTGCGTACGAACGGGAATGGAGACTTGAAACAAGTGATGCTTGCCATCTATGGTCGCCAAGTCGCTGCACAAATCGTCACGGCGTCGAGCAAGACGAACGATTATACGCTGAGCGCCCATCTCGTGCGACCGGAAGTGACCCGTTCGAACAAACAGTACGTGACTCTCATCTTAAACGGTCGAAGCATCAAGAACTTTGCACTGACCCAAAGCGTGCTTGAAGGCTACCATACGCTCTTACCGATCGGTCGTTATCCGATTGCCGTGCTCGAAGTGAAGATGGACCCGATGTTGATTGACGTGAACGTCCATCCGACGAAACGTGAAGTGCGTTTGTCGAAAGAAAAAGAACTATGCCAGCTCATCCGAGAGACCGTTCAATTGACACTCCGGGAACAACGTCTCATTCCGTCTGTGAAACAAGAACCGAAGCCGAAACGTGTGACACCTTCTGAACAGTCGAAACTCGACTTTTCGATGGAGCCCCAACCTAAACAGGCAGATTCGGTCGAGTGGAACTATCCGATTCCGAGAGAACGGAAGGAGACGCTCACGTCACCATCCCAGTGGAACCCGGCTCCGCTCGTTCATGAGCCGGAGGCAGAGATGATCGAACCAGAACAGGTCGAGGAGTCTGTACGTCAGTCGGAGCGTTTACCGGCACTAGACGTCATCGGGCAACTGCATTCGAGTTATATCATCTGTGGAGCGGAAGACGGGATGTACGTGATGGACCAACATGCCGCTCAGGAACGCATCAAGTATGAGTTGTTTTATGAGCAGTTAGGACGTCCGGAAAAAGAGTATCAGCTTCTGTTGATTCCGCTGACGTTAGAGTTCACGCAAGAAGAGACGCTCGCTATCGAAGAAGTGCTCCCGCTTCTAGCGGATGCAGGCATCACGTTAGAGCCGTTTGGGGGTAACACGTTCCTTGTCCGTGAGATTCCGACATGGTATCCGCAACATGACTTAGAGGGCACGATTCGTGATCTGGTGGAGATGGCCATTCAACAGCGGTCAATCGACATCGCGAAATATCGCGAAGAAGCATCAATCCTCATGGCGTGTAAACGATCGATCAAAGCGAATCATCCACTCAATATGGAGATGATGCGACAATTGATTGATGATTTGAGTCGTACGACGTCTCCGTTTACGTGTCCGCACGGGCGACCGATTCTCGTGAAATGGAGCACGTATGAGCTTGAGAAGTTATTTAAACGCGTCATGTAATCGTCTTGTTACCTTGTTTTAACACGATGTAACGTTTATTCAGCCGTCCTCATGGGAAAACTATACACATGTCACTCAACGCATCGAGGTTGAGAGGTGGCTTTTTCACTGCCTCACCCTCAAGATGTCGACATGAAATGTATATCCATGTAGGAGGAAAAGAAAATGACGAACAAACTTCAAGTATCAAAACGAGAATTACGCCCACGGTCACTGCGCACGAAGTTGCGTAAGGAAGGAAAAGCGTTAGGCGTCGTCTACGGCTACAAAGTAGACAGCACTCCAATCGTATTTGACGAGATGGACCTTCGTAAAATTCTTCGAGACCACGGTGACAATGCCTTGATTGAACTCCATTACGATGGAAATAAAATCAACACGCTCGTGCACGGATCGGAAACGGACCCGTTCACAAACTTCTATCAGCACGTCGAATTCATGGCCGTGAAGATGGATGAAGAGACAGAAGTTGAAGCGGATATCGTCCTTGTTGGCGACGCGAAAGGCGTCAAAGAAGGCGGATATCTTGCCCAGTCACTTTATAAAGTGACGGTCGCTGCGACACCGGCCAACATCCCTGAACGCATCGAACTCGATGTGTCAGAGCTTGGAATCGGTGATTCGGTGACCGTAGCGGATCTTCCAGAAGACAAATCGTACACGATCGTCTCGGAACCAGATATGCACATCGCCTCTGTGAATGAGCCGGTTGCAGAAGTTGAAGAGGAAGAGTCGGAAGAAGGTTCAACTCAAGAGGAAGCATCAGAAGCTTCATCGGAAGAAGCTGAAGAATCGTCTGAGGATAAAGAATAAGAGTTACACAAGTGCTTCGAGAAATCGGAGCACTTTTTTTTTTTTCACAAATCCGCCATATGTAAACGATTACGATGTGAACACTCTGTCAATTCATGCAAGACAGGATTGCCAACAGAGACTGTACAGTTTATATTGTTAATGATTTCACATATTCGAACTGATACTTTCCTATTTAATTATTCAGAAAGAAGGGTTTGTGACATGGCATCAATGGAAATCCATGCACTCGAAAAATTACGGAAAAAAGCACAGGCTTCCTCGCAAATGATTCATTATCGTCCAATGGAATACTTTTTACGGGCAATGTTAGCCGGGATCTTTATCGGCTTTGCTTCAATCTTCACGTTGAAAGTCGTCAACGGTATGTATTTAGCGGAATCTCCGTTCACGACACTCATTGGGGGCTTCTCGTTCGGGATCGCGCTCGTCATGATTATCTATGGGGGAGCGGAATTGTTCACGGGGAATACGATGTATTTCACAACGTCGACACTTCGCGGTTATACGACGCTTAGTGATACGATGCTCGTCTGGTTGCTCTGCTTCGTCGGGAACGCACTCGGGGGAATCCTATTTGCGTTACTACTTGCACCGACTGGCGTCATCCAAGAACTCGGGATGAACAACTGGTTGTTCTCCGTTGTTGAGGGGAAAATGCACCATACGACGGTCGAAATTTTCTTCCGCGCCATCTTCTGTAACTGGATGGTCTGTCTCGCTATTTTCTTAACGAAAAAAAAGAAAAATGAGTTCGCTCAAATCTTCTCGATGATTTTCCTTGTCGCGGTCTTCTTCGCTTCAGGATTCGACCACGTCATCGCCAACTTCGTCTTGTTCGCCTTGACGCTCGTCGTCCCACACCCGGAGACGATCAGCATGGCAGGTGCAATTCACAACTTGATTCCTGCAACGTTCGGTAACATTATCGGTGGAGCGCTCTTCATGGGAGCCATCTATACGTGGCTCAACTCGAAGGGTCTCCGTGAAGCACAAGAATTAGAGGAAGAAGTCGAATTAAAAGTTGTAAAAGCGGTTAAATAAATGATGTTTGTCACATATAACGTAGAGCCTTGTCTTATCGAAGACGAGGCTCTTTTTTATCGTATGCCACAAGTAAACTGTCACAATATCGACTCGAAACCATCGAGAAAAACACATGCCATAATCTATATATAGGATTTATAAAACGATTAATATTGTTTTGAATCCATATATAGTGAGGTGATGGGTTTTGAAATTACTGCAGTTGTATGAGGACGTCTGCATCTTACCAGATCAAGACTTAGTACAAGAGAATGCGAACGTGGACGGTAAATCCCCGCTCGGGAAACTAGCACGACTCTCTTCGGAAGTGTCGAAAGAACTATCGCAGACGTATTTGATGTCGGAGCGACCAAAACAGGCCGTCACTGATAACTATTTATACGTGCACGACGCCGACTATTACATCACAGGCTCGACGACATGTTGTCAAATTCCACTCGGTCAATTATTAAAAGATGGATTCCATACGGGGCATGGAACAATCAGGTCACCAAAGGACATTCGCTCCGCCATGGCACTCGCATCGATCATCCTTCAAGCGAATCAAAATATGCAACACGGGGGGCAGGCGTTCCCGATGTTTGACATCGACTTGGCACCGTATGTCGAGAAGACATATGAGCGTCAACTGAGCCGACTCCAATCCTTACCCGTTGACTGGGAAGAAACGCAATTGGAGACACTCGCGGAAGAAGAGACGATTTCGGCGACGTATCAGGCGTGTGAGGCGTTCATCCACAATGCGAACTCGATGCACTCACGAGGTGGTGGGCAAGTGCCTTTCGTTTCGATCAATTATGGAACGGACACATCAAAGTGGGGACGTATCCTCATTCGAGAGCTACTTCGTGCCACGGAACGTGGGTTAGGGAACGGGGAGACTCCGATTTTTCCTATTCAAATCTTTAAAGTGAAGGAAGGAATCAACTTTCGGGAGGACGATCCGAACGTCGATCTTTTCCGTGAAGCGTGTCGGGTCACAGGAAAACGGCTATTTCCGAATTTTTCCTTCATCGATGCCCCGTTCAATGCCGCTTACTATGATGGGACACATGCATCTGAAGTGGCGTATATGGGTTGCCGCACTCGGGTCATGGGAAACCGACACGGAGAAGAGACGTCGATCGGTCGTGGCAATCTTTCCTTTTCCACACTCAACTTGGTGAAGATGGCACTTGTCTCGGAGTCGATCTCGGATTTTTACAGCATTCTCAACCGATATGTCGACATCGGGATCGAACAGTTGGTCGAGCGTTTCGAATATCAATGTACGCGTCGCGCTGAAGAATTTCGTTTCCTCTACACACAAGGTGTCTGGCGTGGAAGTGAGCAGTTACATATTCATGATGAAGTCCGAGACGTATTGAAACAAGGAACGCTTTCACTCGGTTTCATCGGACTCGCTGAAACGTTGAAGGTGTTGACGGGAGGTACACATGCTGAGTCGCGTGAAGCGGAGCGACTCGGTCTTGACATCGTCACGCATTTGGCCAATCGCATGCGTGCGGCAGCCGAAACGTACGACTTGAACTTTTCGTTGCTCGCGACACCGGCAGAAGGATTGTCAGGTAAATTTGTGACGCGAGACCAGGAAACGTTTGGGATGATTGAAGGTGTCACTAATCGTGCCTTTTATACAAATTCATTCCACGTGCCGGTCTATCAGTCTGTATCAATTCGTGAGAAAATCCGAATCGAGGCACCGTATCACGCATTGTGTGACGCGGGACATATTTCATATGTCGAAGTCGATGGGTCACTTGCCCACAATGCGGAAGCGGTGGAATCGATTGTCCGCTTGATGCGACAGCATGATATCGGCTACGGTTCCATCAATCATCCGGTCGATCGTTGCGGAAATTGTGGGTTAGAAGGACTGATTGACGATGCCTGTCCGACGTGTGGCGAGGATACAAACATTGAACGAATCCGCCGCATCACCGGTTATTTGGTCGGGACGATGGACCGTTGGAATACGGCGAAGCGAGAAGAAGAGCGGGCGAGGGTGAAACACGATGCGCATTCTATCCGTCGTTGAAGAATCCGTCGTTGACGGACCGGGGATTCGGACGGTCATCTTTACTGCTGGCTGTCCACATCACTGTAAAGGGTGTCACAATCCTTCCTCGTGGAATCCAACCGGGGGTGAGGATGTCGAAGTAGAGGAACTTGTTCAGCGCGTCAAGCTTAGTGGTTGGGACGGGGTGACCATATCTGGAGGCGAACCGTTTCTTCAATCGTCAGCGTTAGCAAAACTCGTCACGGCATGTAAGTCGCTCGGTAAAAATGTGTGGGTGTATACGGGTTATACGCTCGAACAGTTGGAAGCGATGCATGACGAAGCGATTCAAACCGTGTTGGACTACGCCGATGTGCTCGTCGACGGTCGTTACGAGCAGTCGCTACGAGATATGGGACTTCGTTTTCGAGGATCGAGTAATCAACGAATCATCTTTTTGAATAAAGTATAATCGAGGCAGAGATGTCTCGATTTTTTGTTTTTTGTTGAAAAAGGGGGAGTTTTCAATGAAATGGTGTAGTTTTGAGATGCAAGAAGAGCAACGAGTGGGGATTGTCAAAGGCGATTTCGTCTACGATGTCAGCAATCAAGTACATACGACAAATTTATTAGAAGTGATCGCGCGTGAGTTCGAACCAGATATCGATTTGGACGTGGCGCCCTCATACCGAATGACGGATGTGAAACTACTCGCCCCGTACCGTCCATTGAAAAACGTGATTTGTATCGGCAAGAACTACGAAGAACACGTGAAAGAGATGGATACAGCAGGAGCAGGGAAACTCGTCATCTTCACGAAAGCACCGACCTCGGTCGTCGGTCCGGAAGCGGTCATTGAGCGTCATCCTGAATTGACGGACAAACTTGACTATGAAGGTGAGCTCGCCGTCATCATCGGCAAGTCTGGACGAGACATCGAAGCGGTCGAGGAGCACATTTTCGGTTACACCATTCTAAACGATGTGACGGCTCGAGACGTGCAAAAAGAACATGTCCAATTCTTCCGTGGCAAGTCGTTCGATACGTTTTGTCCGATGGGACCGTTCGTCGTCACACCGGACGAGCTCCAGTTCCCTCTCCAAATCAAAACAAGTGTCAATGGGGAGACGCGTCAAGATGGGACGACAGCCGATATGATTCGTCCGATTGATGAACTCATTCGTACACTGTCGAAAGGCATGACGCTCGAAGCGGGCGACGTCATCGCGACGGGTACACCAGCCGGAGTTGGGCACGGGATGACGCCACCGACGTATCTACAAACGGGAGACACGGTCGAAGTGACGATTGAAGGTCTCGGTACGTTAAGAAATGTGATTGTCTGAATGAAATGACGTAAAATGTGAAGAATCTTGTAATTCATTTATCATTTTATAAATGAGTGTTCCTCTTCGTTATAGTAAGGGTAGAAGATAACACAGAGGAGATGAATCATTATGGATCGTCACGATCAATCAAATGAACACGATCAATTACATGAATCAGAGCAACAAAAAGATTGGTTAGATACAGAACTCGGTTCATCCAACCGAGAAGAGACAAAAGTACGAACACAATCAAAACCGTCATTCGTCAGCCGTATGTTCCCGGGACTTGTCGGTGGAGTCATCGGAGCGTTGTTGACGGGCGCAATCGCATATCCGTTCATCGACCAACCCGCGACGAGTGTGAGTGACACGAACGTGACCTCGCAAGGGACTCCGGTCCAAACGTCATCGAACGTATCCGATTCTTCGGTCACAAATGCCGTCGCGACCGCTCAACCGGCCGTCGTGACTGTAAACAACTTCGCCCAAAGCGGATTCTCGAGTGAAGCGGTCGAGGCTGGAGTCGGATCGGGCGTCATCTATAAAAAAGAAGGCGACTCAGCATATATCGCGACGAACCATCATGTCGTCAACGGGGCTGATAAATTGACGGTCACTTTCAATGACGGGACGACTGCGGAAGCGACACTCATGGGAAGTGACGCGACGTATGACTTGGCCGTCTTAAAAGTAGACGCTGATAAGGTACCGGCCGTTATTTCAATCGGGAAATCGAGTGAGTTGAAACCGGGACAAACGGTCATCGCCATCGGGAATCCGCTCGGACAATTCGAGAACTCCGTGACGCGCGGTGTCGTCTCATCGACGTCACGTCTCGTACCGGTCGATACAGATGAGAACGGACAGGCCGACTTCAACGCCGAGGTTATTCAAACGGATGCGGCCATCAACCCAGGTAACTCAGGTGGTGCGTTAATCAACGAAGAAGGACAACTCGTCGGGATCAACTCGATGAAAATTGCGACAGCAGAAGTTGAAGGGGTCGGATTCTCAATCCCGGTCGACATCGCGTTGCCGCTCATCAATCAAATTGAACAGACGGGAGAAGTGAATCATCCGTCACTCGGCGTCTCACTTCGTGACGTATCAGAGTTCCCTCCAGGTTACTTGACGGAACAAATCAACTTACCTGAATCGGTGACTGCCGGAACGATCATCGTGGAAGTGCAACAAAATAGTTCAGCTGCGAAAGCGGGTCTTAAGGCACGTGACGTCATCGTAAAAATTAATGACAAAGACGTCAGCTCGTTCATTGATCTCCGTAGTGAATTGATTCGAGATACAGACGGAACGGTCGACATCGAATATATCCGGGACGGAAAAACGGAGACGGTTCAAGTCGAGATTCAAAATGCGAACGGTTCTGCATTGTAAAAGGTGGGCAATATGCCCGCCTTTTTTGCTATGCTTATACAAAAGGAGGATGAGTTATGGTACGAAATTTATATGGGGTGTTACTCTTCGGGGCAGGGGTATTACATTTTGTCAAAGAGAAGGCGTTCATGTCTATTATTCCGAAATCTTGGCCGTTCCGCCGCTTGATGGTGCAACTAAGCGGAGTCGTTGAAGTCGTCTTCGGGGCGATGCTCTTACTGAACAAGGGGACGACGTTCGTAAAGAAAACGCTACCGGCATTCTTTATCGCCGTCTTCCCAGCCAATATCAACATGGCGGTCAAACCTTCTAGAATCGGTGGGAAAGTCATTCCGAAATGGGTTACATGGGGACGACTCCCGCTTCAATGGATTCTTATAAAAGGTGTCAAAAAAATCTAAAGGTGTGGAGATACATATGACAAACGTACTCAAGTGGTTTGAACATTTTCATGCTCATCCAGAAATCAGTTGGAAAGAAGTCGAGACGACTCGAACAATCGCATCCATCTTATCAGACTGGTCGATTCCCCATCGAACGTTTGAGGACGTGACCGGAGTAATCGCGGAGATTGGATCGGGAGAAGAGGTGATTGCGGTCCGAGCCGATATCGACGCGTTATGGCAACAAGTGGACGGTACGTTTCGAGCGAACCATTCATGTGGGCACGACGCGAACATCAGTATGGTGCTCGGTGCGCTCGAACAGTTGAAAGACGAAGCGTTACAAAAGCGAATCCGTTTCATCTTCCAACCTGCCGAAGAGCAAGGAAACGGTTCGCTCGCCATGATCGAACGAGGTGCGCTCGAAGACGTGACGCAACTGTTCGGGATTCATTTGCGTCCGAAAAAAAAATTGAAAAAGGGGCAATACGCGGCGGCAATTCAACATGGGGCTGCCTTCTTCCTAAAAGGAGAAGTGCTTGGAGATGATGCCCATGGAGCGAGACCACATCAAGGGCAGAATGCACTCGATGTCATCTTCACGATTCAACACATGCTCAAAAGCATTTACTTGTCACCGTTTGAGCCACACTCCGTCAAGTTGACAAAAGTCCATGCTGGAAGTGACAACATGAACATCATTCCAGGAAATGCGACGTTCTCGATTGATGTCCGTGCTCAACAAAATGAGGAATTGCTCGAACTGCGAAATCGTGTCGAAGACATGCTACTCCATGTCGGGCAGCTTCATCGTGTGAAACTGGAATGGGAGTGGCAAGACTTCACACCGGGAGCGGTCGTTGGGGAACAGTCAAGTCAGATTGCGAAGCAGGCGATTGAGCAACGCTTCGATCAGTCGGCTCTCGTCGAGAGAATTGTCACGTCAGGTAGCGATGATTTTCATTTCTATACCGTCGAGAAACCGTCACTTGATGCGACGATGATTGGAATCGGCGCTGATTTAGGTCCAGGCCTTCATCATCCGCATATGACGTTTGACCATGACGCGTTAGAAGATGGGGCACGCCTACTTGCGGATGCGCTCCGAATTGCAGCAACATAATTCAGAATGAGTGTGATAGACAGATGTCTGTCCACTCATTTTTTTATTGCATCACATAAGTGTAAGCGCTATCATAACGTTATTAGCGACAATATAACGACAATTCTGAATTTTCGCTATAGGGGAGGAAATTAGATGGAAACAACGGGGAACAAGCAAGACATGAAGTTAGGGTGGGCGCTCATGCCACTCGGGGTGATGATCGTCGTCATGCTCATCTCGATCGTTAAGCTCGGTCAAGGTCCTCACATTCCGCTCATCGTCGGAACGGCAGTCGCTTCAATCGTCGCCTGGCGTCACGGGTTCAAGTGGAAAGAGATTGAAGAGATGATGTATAAAGGGATTCGTCTCGCCTTACCGGCAGTCGTCATCATCATTTTGGTCGGGTTGACGATTGGGGCATGGATCGGTGGAGGAATTGTTGCCACGATGATCTATTTCGGACTGAAGATCATCTCACCGGCATACTTTTTGTTAACGATTTGTCTCATCTGTGCGGTCGTCGCGCTCTCAATCGGGAGTTCATGGTCGACGATGGGGACGATTGGAGTAGCGGGGATGGGCATCGGGCTGAGTATGGGGATACCAGCGCCGATGGTAGCGGGGGCTGTCATCTCTGGTGCATATTTTGGGGACAAGATGTCACCATTGTCAGACACGACAAACTTGGCGGCCGGCTTGACTCATACTAATTTATTCGTACATATCCGGCACATGTTATATACGACGATTCCAGGACTTATCATCGCGCTAGGGGTATACGCTTGGCTAGGTAGACGGTTCGCAGATTCGACGACGGACTCTTCAGAGATCACACAGACGCTTAACATTCTTGAAGATAGTTTTGTCATCTCACCATGGTTACTCATCGTCCCACTAGCTGTCATTTTGCTCGTTGCAAAGAAGGTGCCAGCGATTCCGGCGCTCGTCGTCGGGATTGCACTGGGCTTCTTGGCTCAAGTGTTCATTCAAGGTGGAACGCTCGCTGACAGCGTAGGCGCTCTTCAGAGTGGTTATGTCATCGAGACGGGAAATGAACTGGTCGATAACCTCTTCAGTAGAGGTGGTCTTGATGCGATGATGTACACGGTCTCGATGACCATCGTCGCGATGACGTTCGGGGGGATTTTAGAATATTCGGGAATGCTACAATCTATTATGAACCAAATTTTGAAATTGGCGAAAACGGCAGGTTCGTTGATTGCTTCAACGATTTTAGCTGGGATTGCAACGAATGCGACGTGTTCGGAGCAGTACATCTCAATCGTCGTCCCGTCGAGAATGTTTGCTAGAGCATATGAAAAAATGGGACTACAGTCGAAAAACTTATCTCGTGCCCTCGAGGACGGTGGAACATTGACATCGGTGTTCATCCCGTGGAATACGTGTGGGGTATTCATTCTCGGTACGCTCGGGGTTGGGGCATTCGAATACGCGCCTTACGCCGTCTTGAACTTCATCGTACCAGTCATCTCGATTGTATATGCCTTTACGGGATATACGATTGAGCGCATGGCAGTCATCCAACAGGAAGAACCTGTCGCGGAACAAGCGGCTCAATAAAACGATTCCCGGTCGTCAATCGACCGGGAATTGAAATTTATAGACGGTACGCGGACGACCTTGGCTGTAGCTCATCTCTTCGCCAATCCGATGAACAAGTTTTGCATCAACCAATTTTTTGATGAGTCGCTCTGTCGTGCGACGTGTCACATTTAAATGGTCGGTCAGCTCTTTCGCTGTAAACTCGAGATGGTCCATTGAAAAATGAATGAGCTTTTCGATATTAATCGGACTCATACCCGTCTGTTTCATCATGTCATAGACACGCGTTTGCGTGACGCGGAAATGAATCGGTGCCGGTTGATCGCTGAACGTCATTCGTTTTGAATCGTCGACGATGCGAATAGCGGCATTGTTTGTCGTATGAAGGGCAAGTTCGGCATGCTCAACGGCGCGTTGATAATCGGAACCATACCCGATCCCTACATGACCAGAAATGTTCTCTGACAAGATGAAACCGTTTGACATGGCGGAGTCAATCTTTCCTTTACTCGATAATAGGACGATACCGTCTTGAGTGGTCTCCATCAATTTACCACCGAAATAATGATGTGTTGTCACATGGTTGAGCGTATCTTCACTGGCATCCGAGTAGAAGAGCACGGCGAGTTGTGACTGGTCTGATTTGTTCAATCGAATCTGTTGAATAAAATCATGGAAGTGGTGGAGAATTCTCTCTTCCGGCTCCATCATGAGTTGGCTAGCAAAACCATTTTCCACTAAGTGTCGATGAACTCGCTCGACACTCGTCAAGGCGAATCGAGTCGTCCCATTTCGTTGAAGTTGCTCATGAAACGAAATCAACTCTTCGAAATTCATATACGGACTAAGTTCTTTCACTTGCGGTGGCGACATGTGGCTTGGAAACGATGCTAAAATTGATTCAAGTCGTGACGCATCAACGAGATCGATGGAGAGCTCTTCGATTCGGAGCTGTTGTGTCAATGTCACGTATAAAAGTGACGTCAACAACACGACATCATCTTGAACGACGTGATGGGCAAATGGAAGGGTCGCTTCCTCCGTCGCATACGTATAAGGGAATGAACCGGAGAAGAACACTCCGTCAAAAAATAGGAGTTTCGTAGCGATGTCCTTCGCTTCACGCGGGTCATCATAAGGAAATCCCTCGATTCGAACATCGGGTAAAGAAGAACCGTTCCGTACCTGTTGTATAAACGATGGTGAGCCGACAACGGCGATATGGATGGACATTGAAAATCCCCCTTGCAATTTAGCGACTATATAACGACAATATAGAGGAAAGAGCAGTTGAAGTAAAGGAGTGATGAACAAGAATATTCAAAAAATAGAAATTTTCTCGGTTCGCTTTCCATTGAAGGTACCATTCATCGTCAGTTATCACCGTTATGATGATATGCCATCTGTCATCGTCAAAATGACGACCGCATGTGGACTTGTCGGATATGGAGAAGCCGTGGCGGATGAGCATGTGACGGGTGAGTCCGCTGAGAGCACGGTCAGCGTCCTCCGTCATCTATTGGCTCCGCACCTAATCGGAAAAAATCCGATGCACTTAGAGCATATTCATGACGAGATGGACCGTGCGATTCGTGGTGTTCCGGCTGCCAAAGCAGCACTCGATATCGCCTGTCATGATGTGATCGGGAAAAAGCTGAATCAACCCATCTACGAATGGATTGGCGGTCGGTACCATGAGTCATTCCCAGTCACGCACGTCTTGAGTATCGGAGAGCCGAACCATATGGCACAAGAGGCACTCGAACAAATGAAACGAGGCTATACGGCAGTGAAGATGAAGGTCGGAGTCGATGTGCAAACGGATGTGGCGCGTGTCAAGGCGGTACGGGAAGCGGTAGGAAATGACGTGCCGATTCGAGTCGATGTTAACCAAGGGTGGGTCAACGCGGCCAATACGGTTCAAGCCATGCGTCTACTCGAACCGTATGGCATCGATTGGGTCGAACAACCGGTCAAGGCGGATGATTTTGAAGGCATGCTAAAAATGAAACAAAAAATTTCCGTCCCGCTCATGATGGATGAAGGGCTGAAAGACGTTCACGATATGAGACGCTTGACGATGATGCAAGCAGCCCATAAAGCGAACATCAAGCTGATGAAGTGTGGTGGCATCTATCCAGCGAGAAAGTTGGTCCATATGGCGGAAATGTCCGGAATCGAATGCCAGATCGGTTCCATGGTCGAATCCTCTATTGCATCGAGTGCAGGATTCCACGTCGCTTTCTCGAGTAAAATCGTGAAGACGGTCGAGTTGACGGGCCCGCTCCGATTCGGGAAAGATGTCGGAAACTTATTATATGATTTACCAATCATCTCGCTGAACAATCGTCCGGGACTCGGTATTGACGTCGATGAGGACGTGTTGCGTGAATTGACGACGGATTCTTACGTGATTGGAGAAGAATCGCATGTGGAAAGGTGAGATCAAAGACCTTTCCCTTTATGTTTGCGTTCTAGGCTTGTCTGATTTACCGGAACTGTTGTCCGTCCAAGATGCGGTCATTCAGGCATTGACTGAACCAGAACATTATCAATCGCTATCCATCGAGGAGTTCACGAAACTATTGAATGACCAGACGTTGATTGGGGCAAAATCAGATGGTCGGATCATCGCGTTCCGAGCGATGCTCATCCCACCGATCGATGCGGAACATCTAGGGCGGGATATCGGATGGCCGGAGGATTCGCTTGAACGTGTCCTGTATCAGGAAGTGACGAACGTCCATCCAGACTTCCGTGGATATGGACTACAGACACATTTAGGCAAACTGTTGATGGCACAAGTGGAATCGGATGATCGATTCGATGTCGTCTGTGCGACGGTCGCACCCTTCAATATTCCAAGCATGAAAGACAAGTTCACGCTCGGACTCAGAATCGGGGCGTTGAAAGAAAAGTATGGCGGGAAACTCCGCTATATTTTTTACAAAGAGATGCATCGTTCGTGGCATCCCACATCAGTTGTGCAAGATGTACCGATGGAAAATCGTGAGCGACAAGTTGAGTTGCTCCAAGCCGGTTGGGTCGGGACGGGCATGATGAAACAAGGGGAACAGTGGATCGTTCGATATGAGAAGTAAAAAATCCTCGTCAAGCTGACGAGGATTTTGTTCATTCGAGAACGAAGAGTACATCATTCGCGAATTTCTCATACGTACGGTCACTCGGGTGGAACTGGTCGGTCGCAAGGTCTCTTGATAAGTCAGAGATGTAGGCGAACGGGTCGATCACATCGATATTCTGCGCATTCGCCAATTGTTTCGCGGATGCGTTCCAATCGAGGATGAGCTGATTGAATGCTTGTCCATTCTCATCATTTTGAAACGGATTGTATAGACCGATATACACGATGGTTGCTGAATCGTTGAGTGATCGAATTTCAGTGAAAATCGTTTCTAAATTCGTCTTCGCATCCGTGACCACTTGTTGAATATCGACGGATTCGAAGTTATCGACGTTTTCCCCACGGTTGAACAAATCGTTTCCACCGATGGTCAACGTGATATATCGTGCGTTCTCAATCGTTCGACGCACTTCAGGTTGCTCGAGTTGTGTGAGTAAATCTTCTGTTCGTGCCCCAGACACGGCAAGGTTTTGCGTACGTACGCCTTCTTCTTCAAGAGCAGTGCTGACAGGCTGTACATATCCTGCGCCTGATGTTGACCCCACACCGCGTGTCAACGAATCGCCTAATGCGACGTAGACGTCTCCTTCTGGCTCAGGACGTTCATCTTCGGAGACGGAAAGTGTTCGCTCCGGCGGATTGACGATATCTTGATAGCCGATCCATAGACCGTAGACGGCGATTCCCGTTAAAAGAACGGCGCCACTTAAAAATGCATACCATTTCGACTGTTTCATGGGCTGACCTCGCTTTCTATATAAACATCATATCAAATATAAATGGATGTGCCCTATGTGAATGTTCGAATAGGACAGATTCGCTTTTGTCCGATAGAATAAAGAAAGAGGTGAGACAATGGAACCGACGTTAAAGCTACATCAACTAACTAAAGTGATTGGGAAAAAGACGATTATCGATAACATTTCGTTAGACGTCTACCCGGGTGAGGTCTTCGGATTTTTAGGGCCGAACGGCGCCGGGAAGACGACGACGATTCGAATGATTGTTGGCTTGATCAAACCGACGAAAGGAAATGTATCGATTTGTGGGTATCGTGTCGACAAACAATTCGTCCAAGCGATGAATCAAATCGGCGCAATCGTCGAGAATCCAGAGCTGTATAAGTTTCTATCCGGACGTGAGAACTTAGAAGCGTTCGCACGCATGTTACCTGGCGTCGATGATAAGCGAATCCAAGAAGTCATTGACCTCGTCGATTTGACTGCTCGAATCGATGATAAAGTGAAGACGTACTCTCTCGGGATGCGTCAGCGGCTCGGGATTGCCCAAGCGTTATTAAACAATCCACGGGTGCTCATCTTGGATGAGCCGACGAACGGGCTCGATCCGATGGGGATTCGGGATTTACGACTTTTCATCCGTCGTCTCGTTGAAGAAACTGGGCTGAGTGTTCTTGTGTCGAGCCACATCCTAGCTGAAATTGAGCTATTAGCGGACCGAGTCGCCATCATGTCGCGAGGCAAGATTGTCAAGGTGGGGACGGTCCATGCTTTGATTGAAGAACTCGCGTCAACGGTCGACTTACATGTGACGAATAGCTTCGAAGTATTGCCGATCGTTCAAGGGTACGAAGGAATCGACCAAGCGGACGTGGTGGACGAACGAACGATTCGTATTTCCATGAACGTGGAAGAGACGGCGAAGTTGAATCGATATTTGATGGAAAGAGATGTCGAGGTGTTCGGACTCGAGCGCCGAGTCCAAACGTTAGAGGACCTCTTCATCACGTTGACAGGCGGTGATCACATTGCCTAATCCATCGATGCTCGGTCTCATTCGTAATGAAGTGCTCAAGATTCATCGGAAGCGCAGATTGATGGTCGTCTCCATCATCCTGATCGTGCTTGTTTCGATGTTCACGTATGCGAACTATCGTCAAATCGAGAAACAACGCGAAGAACAAGGAACGATTGATTGGCGTGTCGATCTCCAGCAAGAGATCATTGATACACAAAACCGACTCGCCTCCGCGAACGTTCAAGACGAGTTTCGGCAGATTCTTGAGTTCCAAGTCCAACAGAATCAGTATTATCTTGATAATGATATCAATCCGAATTATCCGGGAGCTCCGACGTTTATGCGCGTCTTCTTCTCCCAAGGAACTACGCTTGTCCTACCGCTGTTCATTATTGTATTGATGGCAGATATCGTGAGCGGAGAACATAATGATGGAACGATCAAGACGTTGTTATCGCGACCGGTCCGGCGATATAAGATCTTGCTCGCCAAATGGCTGACGACGCTCCTTTATACATCGATTTTAATATTTGTGACCGCCGTCGTCAGTTACGCCATATCCGGCATCGTTCTCGGCTGGGACGGATGGAATGCTCCGATTTTGACCGGTTTCCAAGCTTCGCCGACCGGAACCTTCTCGACCGACTTTGTGCATACGTTGCCGATGTGGGAGTACCTGCTTATGTCGATGGGTCTTTCATGGCTCGTCGTGGCTGCGGTCGGGACAATTTCTCTCATGATTTCTGTCTTGGTGAAAAATACGGCGACTGGAATCGGAATCATGATGGCTGTCCTCATCTCGGGGCCACTCTTGACATCGCTTGGCTCAAACTGGGATAGCTCGAAATACCTGGTGAACGTCAACTTCGGTCTTCATACCTATTTGGAAGGGCAGGCTCCTCCGATTGATGGGATGACGTTACCGTTTTCGCTACTCGTCATTCTCATTTGGTCGATGGTCGCCTTGGCGTATGCGTTTTACCACTTTACCCAAAAAGATGTTTATTAATTATTCGTGCTCCTTTCCTAAAGGAGCACGAATTTTTTTGGATAAAATTAGGTCGTAAATAGAATGAATGGTTCTAAATACTCAATATTATGAATTATCAAAATAATTAAAAAGATGGATACAGCCTTTGTGGGAAAGTGTGTAAAGTAAGAATCATCACAAAGGAGGAAAACACATGAAAAAAGTTGTTTCTACATCACTAATCGCAGGCGTCTTGCTCGTCCCACAATTGGTCGGTGCGGCAGAATTGAAGTCAGGCACTCTGACGAAACCATCAGAAAGTGCGCCGACAACCATTGTAAAAGAGTATGTCAAATCAAAGGGTGAGTTCAAGACGATCGAGTCGAAATCAGACAAAGTCGGGAAAGTGGTTAAACTCCAACAGACAGTTGATGGCGTACCCGTATTCGGTGGTGTGGTAGTCGGTGTCGTAGATGAAGCGGGTCAATTGAAGACAGTCGTGGATGATGAAAAAACGGTCAAAAATCTACATAAGTCAATCAAGTTAACTGAAAAGAAAGCCATTGCGAGTTACAAAAAGCTTGTCGGTCATAAAGGGGCCTACGAGCTCGAACCGGAAGCAGAATTGATTGTCTATCCAAAAGGTGACAAGTCGGTCTATGCATATCAAGTGACCGGAACGATCCTTGAAGCGGAAGAGCCATCCCGTTGGACATACTTCATCGATGCGGGGACGGGTGAGGTACTCAATAAATTCGACCAGTTGGCTCACGCAAGACCGACGAACGGTGTGACAGGTACGACTTATACGGGAACGGGAATCGATGTTCTCGGCTACAGCCAAACGTTCAAGACAACGAAGAGCGGATCTTACTATTATCTCCAAGATTCAACGCGTGGGAAGGGAATCTATACGAACGATGCGAAAAACCGTACGACACTCCCAGGTTCGCTATGGGCTGACGTGGATAACGTCTTGAACACGACTTATGACCGTGCCGCTGTCTCTGCACACGTCAACGCGACAAAGACATATGATTTCTACAAAAACACTTACGGACGGAACAGCTATGACAACGCCGGAGCTGCATTGAACTCAACGGTTCACTATAGCCGTAGCTACAACAATGCGTTCTGGGACGGAAGTAAGATGGTATACGGAGACGGTGACGGTCAAACGTTCACGTATCTTTCAGGTGCGCTTGACGTAGTCGCTCACGAATTGACTCACGCGGTCACGGAGTACACGGCAGGATTAATCTATCAAAACGAGTCCGGGGCGATCAATGAAGCAGTATCGGATATCTTAGGTACAGTGGCGGAATATAGCGTCGGCACAAACTTCGACTGGTTGGTAGGGGAAGACATCTACACACCTGGTGTAGCGGGCGACGGACTTCGTTCGATGGCGAACCCGGCTGCATACGGTGACCCAGATCACTACTCGAAACGTTACACAGGCACACAAGACAATGGTGGGGTTCACATCAACTCAGGTATCGTCAACAAAGCGGCATACCTCTTAGGTAACGGTGGATCGCACTACGGCGTATCGGTGCAAGGAGTAGGAGTCATGGCGATGGGGGATATCTATTACCGTGCCCTCAATGTTTACTTGACACCAACGTCTAACTTCTCAAGCCTTCGTCAAGCGGTCGTACAATCTGCGAAAGACCTTTACGGTGCGACAAGTCCGCAAGCGGTATCAGCTGCGAAATCATTTGACGCTGTCGGAATCTACTAAGTTCTCAACATCTCTTCCGAAATTTTCGGAAGAGATTTTCTTATGCAGTTTTTGGGTAAATCAAAGTTGAACGTCGAGCGAAAAGGAGAACGAGTATGAACACGAAGGAATTTATTGTATCACCAAACAGAAAGATTCAATTAGATGATATTCCAACGACTGTTTCAGACAAACCGGAGGATGACACCTTGACGACTGAACTCATCCCGAACAGTGTCGAGCGATTGAAAGAGCTACATTGGCGATTGTATGCCGAGAGTAAGAAAGGGATTATTGTCGTTTTACAGGCGCTTGATGCGGGTGGAAAAGATGAGGCAATCAGCTATATCTTTTCAAATTTGAACGCCCAAGGACTGAAGACGAATGCGTTTCAAAAACCTTATGATACAGAAAAAAAGCACGACTATCTGTGGCGAATGCATGACTTATTACCTGAAAGAGGCCAGGTCGGGATTTTGAACCGATCTCATTATGAAGAGGTCATTGCACCACGTGTACATGATTTGTTGGGGGACGAAGTACTTCCGGAGGAAATGGACCAGGAAGAGGTCTGGCAGATGCGATATCGTCAAATCAACGATTATGAACGCTATTTACAGGAAAACGGATTCGAAGTCATCAAGTTCTTTTTCAATGTATCTAAAGATAAACAACGAGACCGTTTGCTTGAACGATTAAAAGATCCGAAAAAGAATTGGGAATTCTCCTTCAGTGACATCGAAGAGCGGCAGCATTGGGAAGAATATCAAGGAATCTTTGCCGAGATGTTGTCGCACACATCAACGGAAGTCTCACCCTGGTATGTATTGCCGGCAGATGATGAGTGGTATAGTCGTTTTATTATTTCGTCAGTCATGATTGAAGTTCTTGAACGCATTGATCCACAATATCCGACTTTCACGGATGAGGAACAAGAGCGAATCGACGAGGCCATCCAAACCCTTGAGAATGAGTAAGGCGTGGCGTTCTCGTGAACACGTAAAAATCCCCTTGCACTGAAAGCGAATTCAAGCTAAAGTGATACAGTAGATTAAAGGTCAGACATCTGTACAAAGGGGTAATGAGTGTGGGTAATGTAAGTTTACTATTCGGTGGCGTCGCACTGTTTTTAAATAGTCTCGTTCTTCTCGGGAAAGTGGATAGCAAGAGCGCAGGATTTTTTATTTTGTTTACGGGACTCTTACAAACGTTTATCGCCACATGGTTATTGATTGGGGCGAGTCCAGAAGAGCAATTCGGTCATGCGAGTATCTATCTATTTGCGTTCACTTATTTATATGTAGGGGTGACGTTTATTTTGAATTTAGACGGACGTGGCGTTGGCTGGTTCTCATTATTCGTTTCGATTGCAGCTGCTTTTTACGGTGTGATGGCGATTGCAGAAAGTGATCCGATGGGAGCGTTGACGTGGTTCTTCTGGTCATTCCTTTGGGCGTTGTTCTTCTTTGGAATGGGACTCGAAAAACCGAATGAGGCCATCACAGCACGTGTCGCCCTCGTATTATCATGGTTGACGCTGATTGTCCCGGCGATGGCTGGGATGGCTGGACTGATGAACGGATGGTATGACATGGTTTGGTGGGCGGCGAGCGGTACGGCAATCCTGTACTTCATCGTTTCTGTCAAACGTACGAAACAGACGATAGAAATTGCTTCATGAAGAATTAAAAAACGATTCGAGGACATCGGACGCGATCAAGTCGTGCCCGATGTCCTTTTTTATTGAACGCTGAAAGGTCGATATATGCAATACTTAGAAAAGTGGAAATGAAAGATACGGTACGAATGTCGTTAATTCTCAAAAAGTGGGGTTGAGTTGATGATTGCACTTGAAGCGTTGAAAAGTAGGCTTGTAAATAATCGAATCGAAATTCAAAATGAAGAGGGATATGTGGACACGTTACACTTTTCATTCAGTGAGCCCGCGACGGAAGTTGAAATCAAGCGATTGAAGCAAATGATGCCAAATGACGTTATCCAATTTTTAAAGAGTCATAATGGTGTTGAACTATTTGTCCATCCGACATATGGTGGAGGGATTCGACTCTTTAGTGTGGATGAAATCATCGAATATCGTGAAATATGGGAGTGCCCTGAACAATTCATCCCCGTCGGTGTCGGGAGAGATGGGGAATGGATTGTTTGCGAGGTCTTAGGCGAAAATGAGAACTACATTTGGATTGGGGAATTTTTAACGTACGCAAATGACACCGAAAAACTTCCGGTGGATTATAGACGCTGGTTCGACTATTTGATTGTCGCCCAAGGTGCTCATTTTTGGGATTGGTTCAGAGGTTAAAAGATGATGACTGAGTATTTGATTTGAATGATGACTTTGAAATGCGCACTCTTTATTGAGTGTGCTTTTTTACAGTTATTTTGTGTCTGAAATGTGAAAAGTGGGAATGAGGAAGCTAAAGGAGGCGAAAGCAGATGAGTGATGGTCTCGTGTTATTACTCGGATTACTTTTATGTGGTTGGATGCTGTTTGCCGTCGTATTTGATGATAGAATAAAAAGAAGAATTTGATGGCCCGTCTCTTGAAGAGACGGGTTTTTAATTGAGGAGTGAGATGTATGAAAAAAATACCTGTCGTCGTCATCGTCGGGCCGACCGCTGTTGGCAAAACGAAGACGGGCATCGAACTAGCAAAAGCGTTCGACGGCGAGATCGTCTCGGGTGATTCGGTTCAAGTGTACCGGGGCATGGACATCGGTTCAGCAAAAGTGACGAAAGAAGAGGCCGAAGGGATCCCGCATCATTTGATTGATATTTGTGACCCTGATGATGCTATGAGTGTCGCGATGTTCCAACAATTGGCGCGTGCCGCCATCGATGATATTTATGCCCGTGGCAAGTTACCGATTATCGTCGGTGGGACGGGGCTATACATTCGCTCGATCTTATATGATTATGAATTTGTGGAGCAACCTGTCGATGAAGCACTGCGGGCTGAACTCGAACGGTTTGCAGAAGTCGAAGGGCGTGAAGCGCTACATCAACGATTGGTCCAACTTGACCCAGAGCGTGCGGCTACGATTCATCCAAATAACGTGCGTCGCGTCGTACGGGCGCTCGAGGTGGCGATGCAAGGTGATACACAGACAACAGACAGTACGCCATCCGAACATTATGATTATCGATTGTTCGTCCTCCACGCAGATCGTGAGATATTATACGACCGAATCAATCAACGCGTCGATGCGATGATGGAAGCAGGACTTGTCGAAGAAGTCAAACGACTTTTGGCACAAGGATATCGTGATACGCAGGCGATGCGGGCCATCGGATATAAGGAAATGATTCCCTTTATCGATGGAAAGATGTCGAAAGAGAAAGCGACCGACTTGCTTAAACAGCACACAAGACAGTTCGCGAAACGGCAATTAACTTGGTTCCGTCATCAATTTGATGGAATTTGGGTGGATATGGGTCGAAAATCATTTGAACTATCATATAAAAATATTTATGATGATGTAGAGGGGTTTTTTTTTTTATTCCGATTATTTTAAAGAGATAAAGACTAGGGGGAATCCAGCATGAAAGCGAGCTACAACATTCAAGACCATTTTTTGAATCTACTTCGAAAAGAAATGGTACCAACGACCGTATTTTTAGTAAGCGGGTTTCAAATTCGAGGTGTCATCAAGTCATTTGATAACTTTACTGTCATCGTCGAGTCGGAAGGTCGTCAACAATTGATCTATAAGCATGCGATTTCGACATTCTCTCCGGCACGTAATGTAACACTATATGAGCCGGATGCAGTTGAAGTAACAGAAGGATGAGCATAAGAAAAGGAGCGGCCCGGGGACCGCTCCTTTTCTTATGCCGTTTTTGTCGTTCCGGGTTGTTTGATTGCCTCAAGAACGCGTTGGATAGCGCATCCACCGAGGAGCGAATCCATTTGACCACAAATCTGAGTCGGCGTTGAACGGTGTAACAATGCGTATGTTCGCTTCCAAGCACGCTCTGCTGATTGGATTCGGACGAGAAGATCGGCGTGGCTCAGTTCTTTTAGTTTATCAATATTGAGTCGGTTCGTTCGAGCGAAAGCAGACAGGATAACCGCCTTCGCTAACGGCGTCTGAAGAGGATAACCGGAAAGCTCAAGCGCCGCCATAGCCCCTTTCATCTCATGCTCGACGATTTTGTCGAGTGATGCATCTTTGGCATATGGATTACCGGAAAGATGCGTGAGTGACTGTTCTAAGTCCTGCATCCCTACCGGACAAGTTGACGCTTGCAGAATATGTTCAATGGATTGTTGCTCTTGTGCATAACGTGTCG
This sequence comes from Exiguobacterium profundum, assembly GCF_001909285.1. GTDB lineage: Bacteria > Bacillota > Bacilli > Exiguobacteriales > Exiguobacteriaceae > Exiguobacterium > Exiguobacterium profundum. The sequence goes on along the minus strand of NZ_MRSV01000001.1, from coordinate 1,964,883 downwards.
CTTCCCCCGAGGCGATGAAACGTTCATACGTATCGATTAATGAAATCATTATCGTTTCCCCCTTTATCGAACTACCTTTATCGTATCAATAATCGTAAGCGCTTTCAATATAATGATGGCAAAATCGTCACCCTACTAGAAAGTATGTTCGCCTAATAGACGGAAACACGATACAATGTCATAAGATGCGAGGAGGGAATGATTATGAACTATTATCAACAAATTGATCCGGTCATCGGTTCATCGATGAACCATGATCGGTTTCAAATACCACAAATAGACAAATCAAAGGAACGTTTAGACCAGTTAGCCGATGGGGCCCCTGTCCAAACAAAAGCGCTCGTCAGTACAGTCGAGGTTAGAGAAGGGAAGAATGGTGCGAAATGGCTTCAACTAAGTGTCACAACGGCGAACGGGATGATGCGTGCCAAACATTGGCTCCGTGGAAATGAAAGTGAACTGCTTCCAATCTACGAGTCGGGTGTCATCGAGCTATCAGGGAAAATCGATGTCTATCCAAAACCGGATGGCGCAAAATCGATTACGATTGACCGCGTCCATCCTATCTCAAAAGATGAGGCAATCTCGTTATTACCAGGCTTGCCAGGGGATGAGACGATGGAGCAGTTTGCGGATGAATTGTTCAGTTTGATTGATACGTTGTCACCGACCTATCAACAGCTCGCCTATGGCCTCCTTGATTTCGTTTGGGATGATTTCGTACTATCGCCAGCGGCACTCTACCACCATCATAACTATGTGGGAGGTCTATTAAAGCATACCGTGTGTATGCTTCGTCTCGGCTATCGGATTCAAGAGCAAGATGACTATTTGGCGATGGTGTTTCGTGTAATCAAAGAAGCGGAGCAGTTGCACAAAGTCGACCTTTGGAATACGATGAACGGTGTTAAAATCGAACAGGCATATAAAGGAACGTTTGAATCGCTGTATGCCGCCTGTGAAGCGATGGCCGAGCGGAAAGAACCGTTGAATTGGGATGAACTCGCACTTGGAATCCTCTTCCACGACATCGGAAAAATATATGAATACAGTCATCTGTTATCTAGTCCGAATCGTTTTGAGAAGTTATCTCCTGTTGAGGGCACAAGTGAAACGACCGGCATCTCCATCAACCCGATGGGCACACTAATCGGGCATATGCCATACGGTGGGCTATTGTTTGAAGAAACGTTACGCCAGATGTCGACGCGACTGCCATTGGATGTCCACCATCGAATCTGGCACATGATTTTATCACATCATGGGAAACGTGAGTGGGGATCGAGTGTCCTCCCGATGACGACGGAGGCTTGGATGCTTCACTTGATTGATTTATTGGATGCGCGTTATGAGAAATGGGCTCGCGCGCACGAAGATTTGTAAGAAAAGGGTGGTATCATGATTCCCGTACAATTAGTGACCGGATTTTTAGGAGCAGGCAAGACAACGTATATGAACCGCTTACTCGCGACGACGGATGAAAAAATTTGTCTGATCGTCAACGAGCTTGGCGCGATAAATATCGATGAACAATTGATCGTCAAGATGGACCAAGAGCAAATCGAACTCTCAAACGGATGTATTTGCTGTTCTATCCAAAATGATTTGAGTAAGACGTTCTATCAATTGGCTGCAAAGCAAGAAACATTCGACCGGGTCATCATCGAGACTACCGGTGTCGCGGATCCCGCACCGATCATTCAGACGATTTACTATGATGAATATTTGCGACAACACTTCAAAATGAATGCCATCTTGACGGTTGTGGATGCCAGTCAAATGGATCGTGAACTGTTCAAAGAAGGGATTCATCAAATCGCTTATGCTGATCTCATCTTGTTAAATAAAACCGATTTAGTGTCGACGGATGAACTCAATCAAGCACGCCGCCGAATCGAGCAACTCAATCCGACGGTGAGGATTGTAGAGACGATTCAAACAAAAGGCGATTACGAATTACTTGAGAATACGTTCCAACTGTCACGTGTCGATGAACAAAAGTTGAGCCAACTGACAGAGACGAGTGAATCGGTCTCTTCCCTTCGTGCGATCACGTTGAGTGCCGAGCGTCCGTTGTCTCGAGAGCGCGTGACCCGTTACGTTCGTGAAGTGTTGATGCACTATGAGGATGCGATGTATCGGATGAAGGCGATTGTCCGCTTACAGGATGAGGAGCGCAAGTTTGTCATTCAAGCGACGAATCAGTTGATGGGCGCAACTTTTGCAAATGAGATGCATGAAGGGGATCGTTCCGTATTTGTTTGGATTGGGAAGGAACTAGACCAAGATGCACTGGCACGGGGATTAAAAGCATGTGAGGTGGAGCAAGATGAAGCTTATTCTAGTTGACGGATTTAATTTATTGTCACGTTATTATTTTGCAACGGAGCGAAGACGAGCACAAGATCCGGAAGTGACGGTAAAAGGATTGCTTCGGAAGGTGGATTCCTGGACGACAGACTTTTCCCATATCGCTTTCTTTTGGGACGGGACACGAGAGTCCACCCACCGCTACGCGCTGTATCCTGAATATAAAGCAACGCGTAACGGACTTCCGGAGCCGCTCTTTGAAGACTATTTGAAATTAAGGGCTGCTTTGGATGAACGAGGCATCTTACAATCCGAGTTGACGGGATATGAGGCCGATGATTTGATGGGCGCCGTCGCGACAGCTTTTCCAGGAGAATCGTACCTCTATTCTTCAGACCGCGATTTACTTCAGTTGTTGTCTCCGAACGTGTTTCAAATCATGCCGAAAAAAGGTGAGGAGCAGCTTGTCAATGAAGCTTCTTTTGAAATGATGTACGGGGTGAAACCACATCAGTTTGTCGACGTGAAGGCATTGCAGGGAGACTCTTCGGATAACATCCCGGGGGTGCGTGGCATTGGTCCGAAGACGGCGACGATTTTGATTCAGCATTACGATACGATTGAGACGCTTTATGTGCATGTTCAAAATGAAACACTTGAAGCGCCCCATCAAAAAAAAAACAAAAAACTAGACGGCCATGAAGAAATCGCCCTCTTATCGAAACGACTGTCTCAGATTGATATCCATGCTCCTGTCAATACAGATTGGGAGGCGTACCGGTTTGGTTCACATCTATTTTGACGCGGCCACCAATCAGACGACTGGAGATAACGGAATCGGTGTGTGGATCAAGTCGTCCGACGGTACGGTATCGACGTTTAAACGTCGCATGCAAGGATTGACAAGCGTTCATGCGGAATTGGCTGCATGTGCTTATGCACTGGAACAAGCTCATGCATTAAAAGGTGAAACCTCATTCATGCTGTATTCCGACGCTGAAGTGATTGTTCGCGCATTAGAGCAACGTTTCATGAAAGATGCATCGGCGAAGCCTTTATTTCTGAAAGCACTGATTGCCTACGATGAATTGCCGACCGTGTTCTTGAAATGGGTCCCACGAGCGGAGAATCGAGCGGATGTGATTGCACGTGACGCATTGAATGGAATGAATTAAGCGACCGAGATCATTCTTGGTCGCTTTTTTGACGGAGTCATTTCTTTTTAGATGGTTTTTCGCTAAAATGAAAGCGTAGTCAACTATAGAGGGGGAATTATACATGGATTATCGGATCGAACGGGACACAATGGGGGAAATTAAAGTTCCAGCTACGGCGAAATGGGGAGCACAAACGCAACGTAGTCTTGAAAACTTTAAAATTGGTGCAGAGAAGATGCCACTTGAAATCGTATACGCATTAGCCATTTTGAAAAAAGGTGCCGCTTTAGCAAACGCTGAACTCGGTGTACTCGAGGAAGAGAAAGCAGCGATCATCGCAGAGGTGGCTGATGAGATTTTAGCAGGGCAACATGACGCAGAATTCCCGCTTGTCGTCTGGCAGACAGGGTCGGGCACGCAGTCAAACATGAACGTCAACGAAGTCATTGCGCATCTTGCGAATGAAAAGTTACAGGCTCGCGGAGCATCTATCACGATTCATCCGAATGATGACGTCAACAAATCGCAAAGCTCGAATGATACGTATCCAACTGCGATGCACATCGCCGCCATCCTTTCCGTACAAGATGATGTCCTTCCAGCAATCGACTCGCTTTATCAAACTCTTTCACAAAAAGCTGAGGCATTTATGGATATCGTCAAAATTGGTCGGACGCACCTTCAAGACGCGACGCCGGTCACACTCGGTCAAGAAATCAGTGGGTGGGTCCGGATGCTTGAATTGTCAAAACAGATGATCGAGCGCACGATTGAGCCACTCACGGAGCTTGCACTTGGAGGAACGGCCGTCGGAACTGGGATCAATGCACACCCTGAGTTCGGTGAAGTTGTAGCTAAGAAAATTTCAGAAGAGACGGGTAAACCGTTTGTGACAGCCGTCAACAAGTTCCACGCCCTCACGAGTCACGATCAACTCGTCTTCACACATGGTGCATTAAAAGCCTTAGCGATGGACGCGATGAAGATTGCGAACGACGTGCGTTGGTTGGCTTCTGGACCACGTGCAGGAATCGGAGAAATCACTATTCCGGAGAATGAACCAGGAAGTTCAATCATGCCGGGTAAAGTTAACCCGACTCAAAGTGAGGCGCTCACGATGGTTGCCGCACAAGTACTCGGAAATGATGCGACAATCGGTTTTGGGGCGAGTCAAGGGAACTTTGAATTGAACGTCTTCAAACCAGTCATTATGTATAATTTCCTACAGACTTGTCGTCTATTGACGGACAGCTTACATTCTTTCAATGATCACTGCGCTGTCGGAATCGAGCCGAATCATGAAGTGATCTCACATAATGTGGAGCAGTCACTCATGCTCGTTACAGCACTCAACCCGCATATCGGATACGAAAAAGAAACAAAAATTGCGAAATTGGCACATAAAAATGGTACTTCTTTAAAAGAAGCAGCCTTAGAAACCGGTTTATTGACTGAAGAACAATTTGATCAATGGATTCGTCCGGAAGAGATGACGTCACCGAAAAAAAAAATGAAAAAATAACACAAGGCGGTCGCAAGACCGCTTTTAGTATGTCTTTTTTAGGGCATAAGTCCTAGTAATATGTAAAACAATAGAAAAAAATAAGGAAATAGTTGTATTTCATCCTGAGAAGTCGCATAATCGAAACATAAGAGAATTCGGGGAGTACGAACATAGGGGGGACGGGAATGGAGCAAGGTCAACTCACTGAGCGTATACATATGATTTTGAAAAAGATATCGGAGTCGAAACAAATTCCAAAAAGCGATATCGAGTTTCTACTCGATTGGATGAAGAAGGAAGTTCGGCAACGACGATTGATGCATTTGTTAGAAATCTTTAGTCGTGTCGAGTCTGACGCGAAGGAGTTGCCAAGCGTCCTCACACATGCGGAAGCTTTGACCTTGATCTCTCCTGTGAAACGCTATATCCATACCGTCTTAGGGATTGAACAGGAGGATGAGGATCTTGTCCTCATCTTATCCGCAAGCTTTTCTACATTTAGTCGTTACAAGTCGCGCGTCGAGAAGCTCGGAGCACGTCCGGTATTTTTGCAGACACTAGAAGAGGCCGTCGAATACGATTATGAGGATGTGCCGAAAGCCATCATCATGGACGTTGAATTATGGCCACAATTTAAAGAGCGAGATATCCAATCTTTCGTGAGCAAGATGAGAAAGCTCTATGTTCCACTTATTGTCATCGGAACGAATGAACATTATCGTCTTGCGGCCTATTCATACGGATTCGACGATTATTGGGAATCGTGGGTGCCGATGGAGGAACGATTGGTGCGTCTCGGACTACATATCGAAAAATCACGTCTCGTATCAAAAGCGTTACTCGTGGATGAATTAACGGGTGCTTTCAACCGTAAGTATTTAAAGGCGACCTTTTCTCGGTTCATCTCGAGATTGGAGCGGTCTGGTGAGAGTTTTGCTGTCGCACTTCTCGATATCGATCACTTCAAACAATTGAATGATACGTTTGGTCACTCGTATGGCGATGACGTTCTTCATCGCGTTTCTGAAGAAATCCGTCATGCTATTCGCTCTAGTGATGAGCTCATCCGATACGGAGGCGAAGAATTTTTAATCCTCTTGAACGTCTCAGACCGTGCAATCGTCGAATCGGTACTCGAGCGAGTCCGAACACGTATCGAAGAGATGGAGTTTCCATACGACCATCAGGTGACGGTGTCGATTGGATACACCCGAGTCTGCCAGACAGGCTATACACTTGGAGAGTGGTGTGCCTACGCAGATGAGGCGCTTTATAAGGCGAAACGAGATGGACGAAATCGTGTCGTCCGATACACTTCTGCTGTTCGTGAGGAGAAGCGAATCGCCTATGTGACGATGTCTGCCAATACTTATACATCGCTCGCTGATCGACTCCCGAAAGAGCACCGCCGATATGAAGTCGTATACCGTCCTTACGAGGCGTATTCTTGTAATGACAATATCGAGATGTTCGTCTTGGATGATACGCGTGCACAAGAAGCGAGAGGGACGTTGTCTGCTGTGAAAGAGCAACGAGGCAAATATAGTCACATTCTTGCTGTATCGAAACGAACGGCGTCTGAACTCGGAGCAATCTATGACGATTATGCGGATGGAGAACAAGACGAAGTCATCACGAGAAAAATTGAACAGTGGCTGGAAAAATTGCCAGACTAAAAAACAGACATCATGATGCGATGTCTGTTTTGTCGTATTGTTTGAATGAAAAGGCATATGCATGTGTTTCGTCTTGCGGGTGGTCGATTGTACTCGTAATTGACCATTCCCCAATCCGTTCGGGATAATACGTATCGGCCTCGAACGATGCAGCGACCTCCGTTGCATAGATCCGGCTCGTCATCAGCATCGTCTGCTCATATAACGTGGCGCCACCGATGACAAACCATTCTTCATCTTGACTCATTTCGACGAGACGGTCTAAATCATGCCAGACTTCGACTTGATCTGCTGAAAAGGAAACATCTGATGTGACGACGATATTGCGTCGGTTCGGTAACGCTTTACCGATGGACTCAAACGTCTTTCTTCCCATCACGACCGTTCCGCCAGACGTGATGGTCTTGAAATGTTTCAAGTCATCTGGCAAACGCCATAATAAGTCATTATCTTTTCCGATTTCACGACCTAATCCATATGCGACGACATGTGAAATCATACGCTCACTTCTCCTTTGATGTGCGGATGCGGATCATATCCTAGAATTTCGAAGTCTTCAAAACGGAATGATTCGATTGAAGGGACGTCTCGGACAATGTTGAGTTTTGGTAGCGGACGTGGGTCACGCGACAACTGAAGTTCCACTTGTTCGAGATGGTTGTGGTAGATGTGTGCATCACCAAGGGTATGGACAAAGTCGCCGACTTCGAGTCCGGTCACGTGTGCGACCATATGCGTGAGTAGTGCGTATGAGGCGATATTGAACGGTACCCCTAAAAACGTATCAGCGCTCCGTTGATACAATTGACACGAAAGCTTTCCGTCAGCGACATAGAATTGGAACAATAGGTGACACGGCGGCAGGGCCATCTCCTCTAGCTGTCCTGGGTTCCATGCCGAGACGATCAACCTTCTTGAATCTGGGTTCGTCTTGATTTGGTCAATCACTTGAGCCAACTGATCGACAGAAGAACCGTCCGGGCGTGGGAAAGAACGCCACTGTGAACCGTATACTGGACCAAGATTGCCTTCTTCGTCTGCCCATTCGTTCCAAATGCGGACCCCGTTATCTTGAAGGTATCGGACGTTCGTCTCTCCTGAGATGAACCATAATAGTTCGTGAATGATGGAACGAATATGTAATTTCTTCGTCGTGATAAGGGGGAATCCTTCTTGCAGATTGAAACGCATTTGGTAACCAAATACACTCGTTGTCCCGGTCCCGGTCCGGTCTTCTTTTACGACACCATGGTCGAGGATGTGTCGACATAAGTCATGATATTGTTTCATACGTTATGTTCCTCCTTCTCAATCTCCTACCACTAAAGGTATCAATTGTGGGAAGGAAACACAAGATATAGTGTCGTGAATCAGGATGAATCCATATAAAGAAAAAACAATCATGATTCTTCGTTTTCGTGACTAGCGGTTTCGGGTATAATGGGGAATGAATAAAAGGAGGGGTTTGATGAAATTACAAGGGAAGAAAGTCCTTCAACTTGTCAGTAATGACTTCGAGGATTTAGAGCTTTGGTACCCGGTACATCGCCTTCGTGAAGAAGGGGCGCACGTGATCCTCGCAGGGGAGAAGGCCGATCACGCATATATCGGTAAATACGGTGTGCCAGCAAAATCTGACGTGGCGTTTGATGATGTGGACATTACATCGTTCGATGCGATCCTCGTGCCAGGCGGATGGTCTCCTGACTTATTGCGCCGTTTCGATTCGGTGAAAGGATTCGTCCGTTATATGGATGAACAAAAACGACCAATCGGTCAAATCTGTCACGCCGGTTGGGTGTTGATTTCTGCGAACATTCTAGACGGGGTGAACGTGACGAGCACGCCTGGAATCAAAGATGACATGGAAAATGCGGGAGCGATTTGGCATGATGAGCCGGTCGTCGTCGACGGACATATCGTCTCAAGTCGTCGTCCGCCAGACTTACCAGATTATATGCGCGCGTTCATCGACGTGTTCGCAAAACAGTAACTGAACAATAAAGGAGCTATTCAACGTTGAACTTAAAATCGAATCCATTACTTCGTAAATCAATGCAGTCCTCAGCTTACAGTGCCGAACCGATGACGAAAGCAGGAACATGGTCTAAAGTGTTCACCTTGCTTTTACTCGTGACAGCGGCAGCCGGTACGACATGGCTTGTCGTCCCGACGATTGGAGAAGGGCTCTTGTTCCCGCTCATGATCGGGTCACTCATCCTCGGCTTTATCTTTGCTTTGCTCATCACGTTTAAACCAAATACGGCTCCGATCGTCGCACCCCTATACGGGATTATCGAGGGTGTCTTCGTCGGATCGATTTCGTATTTCTTTGAAGCGATGGTCCCTGGTATTGTGGGACGTGCCGTATTAACGACGTTTGTCGTCGCCTTTGCGATGTGGTTTGTCTATACGACAGGGCTTGTCAAAGTGACACAGAAGTTTAAAGCCGGTGTCATGGCAGCCATGTTCACAGTCATGTTGTTATATCTCGTGCAACTCGTGATGAGTTTGTTCGGTTCAGGCTTGGCATTCATGACCGGTTCAAGCCCACTTGCGATCGGTGTTCAATTCGTGATTGTCATCGTCGCTTCACTCGCTCTCGTCTTGGATTTTGACTTTATCGCAAGTCAAGTCGAAGCTCGGGCTCCGAAACAGTTGGAATGGGTCGCGGCATTCGGATTAATCGTCACGCTCGTGTGGCTCTACATCGAGTTGTTAGATTTACTTTATCGTCTAGCGATGAGAGAATAAGAATCAATCATCGATCCGTTGGGTCGATGATTTTTTTACGAAAGGATGTGTCCATCTGTCTGCGCAAGACAGATTTATGATGAAGAAAATAGTGATTATCGGGTCAGGGATCGTCGGTGTTTCGGCTGCCTATCATTTAGCTGGTAAAGCGGATGTAACGGTCATTGACCGGAAAGAAGAAGGAAGAGCAACGGATGCCGCGGCAGGAATCGTATGTCCGTGGATTGCGCAGCGACGCAACAAAGCTTGGTATGCACTGGCGAAAGGCGGAGCAAGCTATTATCCTAAGGTCGTCAAAGAGCTGGAGGCTGAAGGGGAGACGGATACCGGATACAAACGTGTCGGGACGCTTGCGCTCCATGAAGAAACAAAGCTCGACCAGATGATGGAGCGAACGTTGCTTCGTCGAGAAGAAGCGCCAGAAATCGGTGAACTCGAACGACTGACTGCTGAAGAGGCACAACATCGTTTCCCACCGTTATCCGATGAATACGATGCACTCTTCGTGACAGGAGGGGCTAGAGTCGACGGCGGACGCTTTCGCGCTGCACTTGAGAGAGTCGCTATCAAGCGTGGCGTCACATTTGTCAACGGTTCAGCACGGTTGACGAGCGGAGATGAGATTGGTGTGGAGTGTGACGGAGTGAGATATGAAGCGGATGAAATCATCCTTGCGACGGGTGCTTGGTTACCGGAACTGTTACAGCCTCTTGGATATACGGTACGAGTCGAAGGGGAAAAGGCCCAGCTCGTCCACGTCCAGTTGAAGGATACAGATGCATCTGACTGGCCGGTCGTCATGCCGCCACGACGCCGCTATTTACTCGGATTTGACGACGGGAAAGTGGTCATCGGTTCGACACATGAGAAAGGAAAAGCGTTCGACGTTCGTCCGACTGCAATCGGAGTACACGAAGTACTGACGAAAGGTTTGGAGTCGGCACCTGGACTTTCCGAGGCAGAACTCGTGGGGACGAAAGTCGGCTTCCGTCCGGTCACACCGAATTCAATTCCCGTACTCGGAAGGGAACCTGGGGCAAAAAAACTGTTGGTCGCCAACGGTCTGGGATCATCCGGTTTGACGGTCGGCCCGTTCATCGGAAAAGTGTTGAGTGACCTCGTTCTGACAGGAGACGCGGAAGTGGATCTATCGCTCTATCCAATTGAAGACTTTATCTATCACACATAAAAAAGGTGACTGTCTGCTTGCTTGAGACAGTCACCTTTTAGCGTTTCATGACTCCATTCAAAAAGAAATGAAAGTAGACTTCCATCGTTTCCTTCATATTCTCGATTGAAAACTGAGGATCGGACAGGATAGCCTGTTGCATGAATTGTACATAGCGTAAATAAGAAGAAGTGGATAACGTCGAATCAATTGACCCTTGGGCCTTCCCGTATTCAATCAACCGGGCGAAAGCAGTATATCCTCGAGTCGCAAGCTGTTCCCAGTTCGGGTCTTGTTGAATCATTGCTGTGATGGTCTCGTCAAAGAGAACCGCTGACTGGATTTTTCGTGTTAGGATCTCGACGAGTAACGCATCGAATGGAGCGTTCGATTCAATCGCATGTTCAATCCAACTCATCTGCTCTTCTGTCATCTGCTTTAGGACTTGCACGATAACCTGGTCTTTTGACCCAAAGTAATTATAGATAGATACGGGGGAGACGTGCGCTCGACTCGCTAACTCACTGATTGTGAATCGGGATTGCTTCTCTGTCATCAAGTCATAGGCGGCACGTAAGATCGCTTGTTGTTTTTCTTCGGTGCGTTTCGCAAATCCATCCATTGATTTAAGCGCTCCTCTCTCTAGTTTTGTAATCAATATACCATATCCATTTCAAAAAAGAACGTGATATACTAGTTTTGTAATCATATCGTAAAAAAAATACAAAAAAGGAGGGTTCGAGATGATTCGGATTCAGCGATTGACGAAACGATTTGATGCCACACATGGTATTTTTGACGTTTCACTACATGTATCACCAGGTACAATTTTCGGATTCATCGGACCGAACGGCGCTGGGAAATCCACAACGATTCGACATTTGATGGGTCTTTTGAAGCCGAGTGAAGGCAAGGCGACCATCAACGGATTCGACTGTTGGCAGGAGACGGAGCAAGTGAAACGGAGTGTCGGCTATTTGCCAGGAGAAATCAATTATCCCCAGAACATGACGGGAGAAGAAATCATTCGATTGACGCGCCATTTGCACAAAACGAATTCGGATCGTGAACGGCAATTACGTGAACGGTTTTCATTCGATGAGGCGACGAAAGTACGGAAGATGTCAAAGGGAATGAAGCAAAAACTCGCCATCATAACCTGTTTCATGAAAGATGTGCCCGTCTATATATTGGATGAACCGACGAGCGGATTAGACCCGCTCATGCAAGATCGTCTAATCGATTGGTTAATTGAAGAAAAGCAATCTGGGAAAGCGATTCTCATGAGTTCTCACCATTTCCCTGAGATGGAACGGACGTGCGACCGTGCCGCGTTGATTAAAGATGGACGCATCATCATCGAAGAGGACATGGAACAATTACGACAACATAGCGTGAAACGGTACCGAGTCGAATTTTCAACGGAAGCGGAAGCCGTTCGATTCGCGGCCGATTCTGGTGAACGGGACGGCATGCATGTTGAGGTCACCATCTCGACACCGATAGAGCTGAACCACCTCATCCGAACATTGGCGGAGTTTCAGGTTCAATCACTGACAAGTGGCACAGACGAGCTCGAACATCTATTCATGCAGTATTACGGGGAGGCGACGTGACATGTTAATTTGCTCCATGTTGAAACAGAATCGCAGTTGGATTCTAGGATATTCAGTCGGGACTAGCATATATCTCTTTTTCTTAGCCGCAATCTTCCCATCTATTCAAGAAACAGGATTGATTGAGGCAAAATTAGAGTCGTTGCCACCTGAGCTTCTCGATGTCTTCCAAATCGATGCGTCGATGGCGATGGACAACGTCCTCAATCTATTGTCGAGTAACTATTATGGCTTGATTTTTTACGTCCTCGCAGTTTTATTCGCATTGACTTTCGCCTCGAAACTGTTGGCCAAACCGGTCGATTCTGGAGAAATCATGCTGTATATGGCGGCCCCGATTTCTCGAGTCACGTATGTGATGTCAAGCTTTGTTGTGTTGATTGTGGCAGTCGGGCTATTTGTCGGTCTAAATGGGTTGAGTTTAATGGCAGCGGACCTTCTGTTCGATTTACAAATCGACTATGCGGTATTGTGGATGCTTCAATTGAATGGAGCGCTCATGTTGCTCGTCCTAGGCGTAGCCGCTTATGTGATTGCGAGTCTGTTCGATGATAGTAGTAAATCCTATATGGTGACGGGCGGGATATTCACGTTCTTTCTCATGGTGAACATCATCCAAGGAGTGAGCGATCAATTCGATTGGATGTCAAACCTCTCATTCTTCTCTCTCTTTGACGCCGGTGCCATCATGCGTGAGGAATATTGGGGAATCCATTTCATCTGGTTACTCGCTCTCCTGACCATCTTTTCAGCACTCTCGTTCATCCGATTCACCCGAAAAGATTTGACGATTTAGTTTTCCGAAATAAATTCTCGGGTATGATACAATCAGCTCGTTAGAATGAAAAGGGGATGAATGAGATGCTTTACGCAACATTACGAAATAAGGTCGAAATTCCGATGATCGGCTTTGGTGTCTGGAAGGTCGATAATGAAACCGAGGCACCAGCTGCTGTCGTTGAAGCCATCAAAACAGGCTATCGTCACATCGATACGGCTGCAATCTATAAAAATGAAGAGGGCGTTGCGAAGGGAATTCATCTCTCAGGTGTAGACCGCTCTGAATTGTTCATCACGTCGAAGATTTGGAATGATGACATTCGTGAAGGCAAAACGAAAGAGGCATTCGAAGACTCGTTAAAACGACTCCAGACAGATTATTTGGACCTTTGTCTGTTGCATTGGCCGGTAGATGGGTTCGTCGATGCGTGGAAAGATCTCATCGATTTAAAAAAAAACGGAAAAATCAAAGCAATCGGTGTATCCAACTTTAAAGAACACCACTTAGAAACATTGAAAGAAGCCGGTCTGATGGCGCCACTCATCAATCAAGTTGAACTTCATCCACAACTCCCGCAACCGGATTTGTTGGATTACTGCCAAGATGAAGGGATTCAAATCGAGGCATGGAGTCCACTCATGCAAGGAAAGTTTTTAGACATCCCTGCTTTTTTTTAGATTGCAGAAAAACATGGGAAGACGCCGGCACAGATAGTTCTCCGTTGGCATCTTGAGTCTGGTCATGTCGCGTTACCGAAATCGGTGACACCACATCGAATCCGTGAGAACTTTGATGTATTCGACTTCTCACTCGATGCGGACGATTTGGCGAAAATCGATCAAGTGGCGACAGGGGAACGTCTCGGACCAGATCCAGACGAAATCGACTTTTAATTGAGAAGGGGTTCGCATATGCGAGCCCCTTTATACGTGTAGAGTCACATGGATGCGGGTATTGAATATTATGTTACAAAAGGAGGTGTTTGATCTTCATTTAGAAGATCGTGCTTATGGACTTATCAAAATGGCCGATTGTAAACTGGGTCGCTTTTTTAGCGACCGTCGTCATCAACTACTTCGCGAGCGGCGACAATGCAGCGGTTTCGGACCGCATCGATATCTACTTTAAGCCGGCAGGATACGCTTTCTCAATTTGGGGTGTCATCTATGTCGCGCTTCTTGTCTGGCTGGTGCTCCAGTTGAAGAAAGGGACGACGGCGAATCTTCAAGCCGAGCGAATGAAGGCTGGATTTTTAGTCTCTTGCGTGTTGAATGGTTTATGGTTATTGGCATTCACGAACGAATGGTTCGTCGTCTCACTTGTCATCATGGTGTTGTTCCTGGCGACGCTGTGCTGGTTGTATTACATCGCTTTTCGAACGTCTACGAGTTGGCTCGATCGGTTCCCGTTCTCCATCTACATCGGCTGGGTATCAGTCGCGACCATCGTCAACACGTTCGTTGTGATGAAGACGGAACAGATCACGTCGCTGTTAGGTCTTGATGAACTTGCCTGGACCTCACTTATGCTGATGGTCGGTGTAGTCCTTGCCCTACTCTTTATGTGGTGGCATCATGATTTCATCTACCCACTCGTATTCGTATGGGCGTATATCGGAATCTTGGCTAGAATCGAAGAAGGCACACTCTATGTTGTGATTGTCAGCGCCCTTGCATTGCTAGCGATTGGGTATATCGGTTTGATTTTGTGGAAACGTCCGAAATCGTTTTTGCATCATACGCGTAAAACAGTAGAACAATAATCAAGAAAAGGGTATCTTCAGGATATCCTTTTTTTGCGTTCTGAAGAACCTATAAATAAATAATATTTATGGATATTTATTCTTTATTGAACATAACTAAAAACGATAAATCCATTGATAACAGTTATGTATACGCTTTCAATAGCACTCTTTGAGATAACTGTTATGCAAAAATGCATGCAACTCACTTGATTTTTCAGAATATTTAGAACAAAATGTTAATTACGAAACTGTGAGTGAAAGGGGTCGATGATATGAGTCGAGTTGGTTTGTATGACTCAAAATTTGAGAAAGATGCGTGTGGGATTGGACTTTACGTCAATTTACATGGGCTAAAGAAACATAAAAACGTCCAAAAATCGCTCTCCATGTTATGTAATTTAGAGCACCGAGGAGGACAAGGTGTCATCGATGCTGGTGATGGGGCTGGTATCATGACTGAAATTCCACACGAATTGTTTACGCAAACCATGAACCTTCCGTCACTCGGTCGTTACGCTGTCGGAATGGTTTTTTTTCAGCCGTCTGAGAATCAGCTTCACGAAAAGATCACTTTGATGGAACGGATGGCGGATGAACTTGATTGTTCGACGATTGAATGGCGCGAAGTACCTGTCGACCCGATGCAAATCGGTGAACATGCACAGGTCACACAACCGGTGATCTATCAATGGTTCATCTCATGTCCATTCCTAGATGAGGACGCGAATGAACGCGTCTTCTATGAACTTCGTCGAAAAATCGAAAAGGTCGAATCATTACCCCTATATATCGCAAGCCTTTCAACGAGAACGATTGTGTATAAAGGGATGTTGACGCCAAATCAAATCGCAGCATTTTATTTGGACTTGCAATCCCCTCATTACAAGAGTACGTTCGGCATCGTTCATTCTCGTTTCTCGACGAATACGTTCCCTTCTTGGGAACGAGCACATCCGAACCGAATGATAGTCCATAACGGGGAAATCAACACGCTTCGCGGAAATATCGATGCGATGCGAGCGCGGGAAGGGGTCACGTCAACAGACTTATTTGAAGACGTTCAACACTTGTTCCCTGTGCTTCAAGAGGATGGAAGCGACTCGTCCATGCTCGATAACGCTTTTGAATTCTTCACACGAACGGGTCGCTCGATTGCCCACACGGCGATGATGTTGATTCCTGAACCATTTGTCGAAGGACAGATGGAACCGTTCAAGCGCGACTTTTATCAGTATCATTCATCCATCATGGAGCCGTGGGATGGACCGACTGGAGTCGTCTTCACGGATGGAAGGCAAATCGGGGCAATTTTAGATCGTAACGGCTTACGTCCGATGCGTTATGTCGAAACATTGGACGGGGAATTGATTCTCTCATCTGAAACAGGAGTCATTCCGGTTGACGCAGAGAACGTTAAATCAAAACAGCGTTTAAGACCAGGACAGTTGTTATTGATCGACTTGATTGAAAAGCGATTGATACCAGATCATGAGATCAAAGAGACGATTGCGAAGTCAGAGCCTTATCACAAATGGCTTAGGCAGATGATGATTCTTGAGGATCGAGGGGTCGATGAAGAAGAACTGCCTGAACTCGAGCGTGTGCAACGTGCGTTTGGATATACGAAAGAAGACATTGAACAGTATATGGTTCCGTTAATCAAAGATGAGAAAGATCCAATCGGCTCGATGGGACATGACCAACCAATCGCGGTGCTCTCGACACGACCCCGTTCCTTGTTCCATTATTTCAAACAACACTTCGCACAAGTGACCAACCCACCGATTGACGCGTTGCGGGAGAAAATTGTAACGGCTACATTTACTTGGATTGGTCCGCAAGGAGATCCGGTCCATACCGGACGAGGTCATGCGAAACGTGTGTGGTTAGATCATCCGATGATTGATGGGGCGGCCCTCAAGCAACTTGACGAGAGGCTCAAGGTCGAACGAGTCGATACGACGTTCATGGATGATTTAGAGACATCTCTTGAGTCACTTTTGCGACAAGTCAGTGAGATGGTTCGGAATGGAGCAAATGTGATTGTTCTATCTGACCGGCTCATCGATCGCGAACAGATTGCGATGCCGTCTCTCCTCGTACTGAGTGCAGTTCATCAACACTTGATTCGAGAGAACTTGCGATCGAGCTGTAGTCTTGTTTGTGAGAGCGGTGAGGTACGAGAAGTGCATCAAGCAGCGACCTTGATTGGGTATGGGGCAGATGCGGTGTACCCTTACGTGGCCTATGCGACCATTCGAGATTTAGTCGAACGTGAACAAATCGCGCATTCATTTGAAGAGGCCATACGCTCGTATCAAAAAGCAGTCGTCGAAGGCATCGTCAAAATCATGTCGAAAATGGGTATCTCGACCATTCAAAGTTATCGCGGGGCTCAAATTTTTGAAGCCGTCGGACTAGACCGTGATTTGATTGAAACGCATTTCAGGGGAACCACGTCCCAACTGTCTGGGATCGGATTTAAAGAGCTAGAAGACGAGGCGAAAACACTCCATACGTCCGCCTATGCGACGAATCGGCCGCTCGAAGCGGGAAGTGATTTCCAATGGCGTGCAGATGGGGAAGAACATGCATTTAATCCGAAGACGATTCATTTGTTGCAACGTGCATGTCGTGAGAAGGAACGAAAATATTATGACGCTTATGTGAAGCTACATGATTCATCAGGACAGTTCATTCGACAGTTGTTTGCATTTAAAACGCAACGTCCTGTGCCACTCGAAGAAGTGGAACCAATCACGTCGATCGTTCGCCGTTTCAAGACGGGAGCAATGTCATTCGGGTCCTTGTCGAAAGAGGCGCATGAAACCCTCGCTATCGCCATGAATCAGATTGGTGCGAAAAGTAACTCGGGCGAAGGTGGGGAAGACCGAGCACGCTTCGTCCCGGATGAGTTTGGGAACGAACGCATCAGCCGCATCAAGCAAGTCGCGAGCGGGCGATTCGGGGTGACGGCAGAATATCTGTACCATGCCGATGAGATTCAAATCAAGATGGCGCAAGGGGCAAAACCGGGTGAGGGTGGTCAACTTCCCGGAAATAAGGTGTACCCATGGGTCGCCGAAGTACGCGGATCCGTTCCAGGTGTTGGGCTCATTTCACCGCCTCCACATCACGACATTTATTCGATTGAGGACTTGGCCCAACTCATCTTTGACTTAAAGCATGTGAACCCGAAGGCGAAAATCAGTGTCAAACTTGTCTCGAAGTCAGGCGTCGGGACAATCGCAGCGGGTGTGGCGAAAGCGAACGCGGATACGATTGTCATCAGTGGATATGATGGTGGGACCGGTGCTTCTCCAAAAACATCAATCAAGCACACAGGTCTTCCTTGGGAACTTGGTCTCTTAGAGACGCATCAAACGCTCGCGTTGAACGGGTTGCGGGGGAGAGTAACACTTGAGACAGACGGAAAGCTCATGACGGGACGAGATATCGTCCTAGCTGCCATCTTCGGGGCGGAAGAGTTTGCGTTTGCGACAGCACCGCTCGTCGTCCTTGGATGTATTATGATGCGCGCATGTCATTTAGATACATGTCCGGTCGGTGTGGCGACACAAGACCCGGTGCTTCGTCAGAAATTTATGGGGAAACCAGAACATGTCGTCAACTTGATGACGTTCTTGGCCGAAGAAGTACGGGAAATTTTAGCGTCACTCGGTATGACCTCACTTGATGAAGTGATTGGTCGAACGGATCTTCTTGAAGAGAGTGAATGGAAGACGAGTCATCCGAAAGCAAAACGGTTAGATTTAGCACCGATGCTCTCGATGCCGACACCACTTCCTGAACGTGAAGAACTCGCTCACCCGGCATATCGTTCCTATGATCACCGGAAATTGATTCCGGCAGTCTCTCGGTCAATCAACTCGTTGCAGCCGACATTCTTCGTTGGTCGCATCCGAAACACCGATCGCGCCGTCGGAACACAGTTAGGGTTTGAAGTGACGAAAGTTCACGGTCAGGTCGGTTTAGCGGATGATACCATTTCGCTTCGCCTCAGTGGATCAGCCGGACAAAGCCTAGGAGCATTTTTACCACGAGGGATCACCATTTCCGTCATCGGTGATGCCAATGACTATATTGGGAAAGGCTTGAGCGGTGGAAAATTAGCATTGATCGCTGAAAAACATGCGCCGTTTGATGAAAGTAAACAAATGATTGCCGGTAACGTCTGCTTGTACGGAGCGACGAGCGGACAGGCCTTCTTTAACGGTCATGTCGGCGAGCGTTTTGCCGTTCGAAATTCTGGGGCGACGGCAGTCGTCGAAGGAGTCGGCGATCATGGATGTGAGTATATGACCGGGGGAACAGTTCTCGTCCTCGGTGACGTCGGACGGAACTTCGCAGCCGGCATGTCAGGTGGCATCGCATATATTTATGGGAATCAAGCGTACGATCGACTCGTCAACGAGGAGCTCGTCTCCGTTATAAAAGAATTGAACGATGAAGACGTGGAACAAATTTATGCACTTCTTGAGGCGCATCAGTTTCATACAGACAGTGTCAAAGCACGGACCATTTTAGAGTCGTTCGTACAAGCTCGCTCTCGCTTTGTAAAGGTCGTTCCACGAGATTATGCGAATGTATTGGACGTCATGCGTCGAATCGAGGCGAATCGACCGGAGTTGAGTGAAGCAGACCGAGCGCTTGAATTGTTCCGGGTTGTGACTGAGGGGGGTAACGCATGAACCATAACTTTTTAAACATTCCACGTTCCACATTACCGGAACGTCAGGTGGATGAACGAGTGAAGGATTATGAGGAATATACGACGCGAATGGATGACGAATCGGTCAAACAGCAAGCAGCACGTTGTATGGACTGTGGCACTCCATTCTGTCATGTCGGGGATATGATTGGACAGGAGACGATTGGGTGTCCGATTCACAACTATATCCCGGAGTGGAACAAGCTTGTGACAAAATCGGACTGGATGGGAGCGTATCACCGATTGATGGAGACGAATAACTTCCCAGAGTTCACGGGGAGAGTTTGTCCCGCACCATGTGAGGGGTCTTGTACACTCGGAATCAGTGAAGATCCGGTTGCCATCAAATCGATTGAACGAACCATCATCGATCGGGCATTTGAAGAAGGATGGGTGAAACCAAGACCTGTCCATCGAAGAACCGGGATGACCATCGCCATCATCGGAAGTGGGCCGGCTGGATTAGCGGCTGCTGACCAACTGAACCAGCTCGGACATTCCGTCACCATCATCGAGAAGGCGGATGAACCGGGAGGGCTACTCATGTACGGAATCCCGAACATGAAACTGGATAAGGACGTCGTGAGGCGCCGTATTCGGTTACTCGAACAAGAGGGGATTGTCATCCAGACGAACATAGAGGTCGGTACGGATGTGACAGTCGAGGCGCTTCGGAACCAATACGATGCGGTGATCTTCGCTACAGGAGCTCAGAAACAGCGCACGCTCGGGATTGATGGCGATGATGCACGTGGTGTTGAAATGGCGATGGACTATTTGACGGCATCCATGTACGAACGGAAAGGATTGACTCGATCACCAGGACATGATGCCAAAGGCAAAGACGTCATCGTCATCGGAGGTGGTGATACAGGGGCCGACTGTGTGGCGACCGCGATTCGTCAAGGAGCGAAATCTGTCATCCAGTTTGGGAAGCACCCTTCGAAAGGATTGTTTAGGGCTCCTGAGCGACCATGGCCACTTCAACCGGATACGGATACGACGGATTATGCGTATGCCGAATCGCTTGCGGTCTATGAAAAGGACCCAAGAACGTATTTGATTCGTTCCAACCAAATCGTTACGAGAGAGGGGCGTGTCATCGGAATCGAGACGGAACGGATGACGAAAGTGGTCAATCCCGATGGTCAAGCGACGTTCTTCGTGGAAGAGGATTCGATGGAGACATATCCGGCGGACCTCGTCCTCGTCGCCATCGGATTTGAGCGACCGGAGCATGAGTTGCGGAAAATCGGCGTCGAGAAGACGAAAGATTTCCAGACGGCAACGGAAAACGTTTTTGTCGCTGGGGATGCCAAGCGAGGGCAAAGCTTGATCGTATGGGCGATTCGGGAAGGTCGAGAAGTGGCAGAGGTCGTCGATGCGTATCTCGATACTTGCAAGACCGAATTAAAAACCTCATCATAAAAAGGAGCGACAGCCGTCGCTCCTTATCTTTTGTTTAGGAGGAATTTTATGTTCACCGAAATCCTCATGTATACGGGAATCTGGTTTATTCTCATCCTCATTTTATTAGCAACCATTTAATCACGACGGAAAAAATGATCAAAGCACCATCGCGGCAATCACACCGAAGATGATGAGTGGAATATTGTAGTGTAAGAACGTTGGCCAAACCGTTTCACGCAAGTGATCGTGTTGACCGTCAGCGTTCAATCCACTCGTAGGTCCGAGTGTCGAGTCACTCGCTGGGCTACCTGCGTCCCCAAGCGCTCCTGCAGTCCCGATGATGGCGATGGTCGCCTCGACTGAGAACCCGTATTGTACACAGAGCGGGACGAAAATCGCAGCAATGATTGGAACGGTCGAGAAACTTGAACCGATTCCGAGCGTGATGACAAGGCCGACGAGCAACATGACGAGAGCGGCAATGAGTTTAGAGTCACCCATTAAATCGCTCGCTCCGTTGACGAGTGGTTCGATCGCACCTGTCTCGCGGATGACGGCAGCGAATCCACTTGCAGCGATCATGACGAACCCGATGAATGCCATCATGCGCATGCCGCTTGTGAAGATATCATCTGCCTCAGACCATGGAATCAGGCGGAAGATTGAGAGTAAGATCAGACCAGTCACCGCAGAGGCGATCATCGACTCGGTCTGCAACTGAACAATCAACACGATGAGAACGACTGCGAGTGTCATGATCATCTTCAAACCACTCATTTGACGTACTTCATAATCAGTTGGTCCGAGTGCGATCGTTTCATACGTTCTCGGTTTACGGTAGTGAATGAACGCAGCTATCAATCCGACGACCATCCCCAATGCCGGGATTCCCATGATTGAGATGATGTTGACGTCTCCGACAGTCAATCCGTTCGCTTCGACATTCGCGATGAGAATCTCATTCAAGTAGATCCCACCAAACCCGACAGGTAACAGCATATATGGTGTCACAAGACCGAACGTCAAAATGGTCGCTACGAGACGACGGTCTACATTCAACTCATTGAACAGCACGAGTAACGGCGGAATCACAATCGGGATAAAGGCGATGTGTATCGGAAGCACGTTTTGAGAGCTGATGGATAACAATAAGATGAGTGACAACAGGAATGCTTTGACAACCATCACACGTTTTCCTGACACGTCACGACCTGACATTGAAATCAATTTTCCAGCTAAGACGTCCGGAAGCCCAGTTTTAGATAACCCGACAGCGAATGCACCGAGGAGTGCGTAGCTGAGTGCGATGCTCGCTCCACCACCAAGACCGTCACTGAAGGCGGTCAACGTATCGTTGAACCCAAGTCCTCCAACAAGCCCTCCGACAAGCGCCGCTAAGATTAATGATAATACAATGTGCACTCGGCTGATGGCGAGCGCAAATAAGACGATGACTGCAAGTAATACTGCGTTCATATCGATCCAACACCTTTCGCGTTTTCTTTCTCTTGGTATCACTTTAATATGATAAAGACTTTTTGAAATTTAACATATGATGTGACCCTTGTCAAATCGAAAAAGAAAAAAAGCGATAACTCGTGAAAGTTATCGCTTAAGTGTTACATCTCGACGTTATGATACACTTGGCGCACATCTTCCAAGTCTTCGAGCACATCGATTAGTTTTTCAAACTGTTCTTGCGAAGCGTCATCGAGTGACACTTCGTTCTGCGGGAGCATCGTCAATTCCGCAACGGCAAACTCTTCTACACCGGCAGCCTTGAATGCAGTTTGAACGGCGTGGAACGCTTCTGGCTCGGCATAGACGATGACCGTCTCGTCTTCCTCGATAACATCACGCACATCAAGGTCATGTTCCATCATGAGTTCGAGGACGTCATCTGCCGACATTTCATTGACACCGATGACGGCAGTTGCATCGAACATATATGCGACCGAGCCACTGACTCCCATGTTGCCTCCGTTTTTACCGAACGCGGCACGAACTTCTGAAGCCGTACGGTTGACGTTATTCGTCAATGTATCGACGATGACCATCGAACCA
Source organism: Exiguobacterium profundum (assembly GCF_001909285.1). GTDB lineage: Bacteria > Bacillota > Bacilli > Exiguobacteriales > Exiguobacteriaceae > Exiguobacterium > Exiguobacterium profundum. The sequence goes on along the minus strand of NZ_MRSV01000001.1, from coordinate 1,941,967 downwards.
TTCGGACCAAACCCTTCATATCGAAGCTCATCGAAATTTTCCTCATCGCCACCTTTGGCTTTGTCGATGGCACGATCGATGATTGCCCGGGGCACGTTATACGTCTTCGCACGCTCCACAACGAATTTTAATGACTGGTTCAACTCAGGATCAGGTTCCCCTTGACGGGCGGCCACATAAATCTCGCGACCGAACTTCGCATAGACGCGACTCGTGTTCGCATCTTTTGACGCCTTCTTCTCTTTAATGTTGTTCCATTTACGACCCATTACATGTCATCTCTCTTTCCATTTGTACGTAGATTCATTACAGATTATATAAGAAGTTGTGGGAATTGACGAGAAAAGTTTTACTCGTCACCTTTGTCCATCTTCTCGACAATCTCTGTAAGTGTCTTCAAACTCTCAATGAGTCGGTCAGTTTCGTCCTCATTCAAAAAGGCGAGACGTTCCTCGAATAGTCTACGGAATGAGTCTCTGCGCTCAAGTAAGATCCGTTCACCTTTCTCGGTCAGTTGATTCCAAATCACGCGGCGATCCCGCTCGTCTGGCACCCGCGTAATATACCCTTCGTTCAATAATTTCGTGATGAGCGGGGTAACGTTCGGTGGCGCGATGGAGAGTGTCTCACTGATTCGTCCATTCGTGACAGCCCCCTCGTCCTCAATCAACATCAATAGATGGAAATGAGAGAAGTTCAGGTTTGGAATTTGAGGAAAATCAGATCGACGTAACAATTTACGACGAATTAAAGGAATCAGTTTGACAAACTGGTCCGCTGCATCTTGTTTCGGCATAATAGATTCACTTCCTAGTTAGGTTCTATTTTCATTATACACGAGTTAGGTGAAGTTGAACCTAAAAACGGGTTGATGTGATGATTGATACATCATAGTAGAGATTGAATCGACACAAAATATGTAAGCGTTTACATTAAAGGTTTGATATATTTTCATGAAAACGCATTCGATTTTACTGAGGACGCAAACAAAAATCAAGAGCTATCAAAAATAAATAAAAAAATATTGTGAAAGAGTTCACATTGTTGTCACCCACAAAACCTGAAAAACATTGTATTCTATGAATGTGAAGGAAAGCACAATCTCTAAAAAACAGTCATCATAATGTGCTTCCATCAAGTCAATATGTTCATTAAAAGCTCTCACTTATGAGGAGGAACCTAACATGGCAGTCAAAGAGAAAGCAAAAGTGGAAACAACGGCAGAACAAATGGTGGACACGCTCGTAGCCAGTGCGCATAAAGCACTCGATACGTTGATGACGTTCGACCAGGAGAAAATCGACCATATCGTACAGGCGATGGCGCTTGCAGGACTTGAGCAACACGTCGCACTCGCGAAATTAGCACATACAGAAACAGGTCGCGGTGTCTTTGAAGACAAGATGATCAAAAACATCTTTGCGACAGAATATATCTATAACTCACTCCGTGGTGAGAAAACGGTCGGCGTCCTTGAAGATGACGTTCAAAACGGAATCACATACATCGCGGAGCCAGTTGGTGTCGTCGCTGGTGTCACACCGGTCACAAATCCGACATCGACAACGATGTTCAAAGCAATCATCGCCATCAAGACACGTAACCCGATCATCTTCGCGTTCCATCCATCAGCGCAACAATGTTCAAGTGAAGCGGCCCGTGTCCTTCGTGACGCAGCAGTGGCGGCAGGTGCTCCTGAAAACTTGATTCAATGGGTTGAAGTTCCATCACTCGATGCGACGAAAGCACTCATGAACCACCCTGGCGTGGCTATGGTCCTTGCGACGGGTGGGGCGGCAATGGTCAAATCCGCTTACTCGACTGGTAAACCGGCTCTCGGTGTCGGACCTGGTAACGTACCAGCATATATCGATAAGACTGCAAAAGTGAAACGCGCCATCTCAGACGTCATCCTTTCAAAAACGTTCGACAACGGTATGATCTGTGCTTCTGAACAAGCGATCATCGTCGATCAAGAAGTATATGAAGAAGTGAAAGCAGAGATGACGTCACTCGGTTGCTACTTCTGCTCACCAGAAGAAAAAGCAAAACTTGAAACGCTCGTCATTCGGACAGATACATGTGCGGTCAACCCTGAAATCGTCGGGAAGCCGGCAGCATGGATCGCTGAACAGGCAGGTCTCAAAGTACCGGCTGATACGAAAATCTTGATTGCAGAACTCGAAACAGTTGGCGCAACAGAACTACTCTCTCACGAAAAATTAAGCCCGGTTCTCGGTGCGTATAAAGTTCAATCACGTGAAGAAGGATTCGCAATCGCTGAAAAAATGCTTGAGATTGGTGGTCTCGGTCACACAGCGGTCATCCACTCAACAGATGACGATGCCATCCTTGAATTCGGTCTCCGTATGAAAGCTTGCCGTATCATCGTCAACTCGCCTTCAGCACACGGTGGAATCGGTGACCTTTACAACGAAATGACACCATCCCTCACGCTCGGTTGTGGGTCTTATGGTAAAAACTCCGTCTCAGAAAACGTGACGGCGAAACATCTACTCAACGTGAAAAAGGTGGCGAGACGTCGCGTGAATATGCAATGGTTCAAAATACCTGAAAAAATCTATTTCGAGAAAAACTCAGTACAATACCTTCAATCGCTCACAACGAAGAAACGGGCGATGATCGTCACAGATGAAATGATGGTCAAACTCGGATTCGCTGACAAAGTCATCAAAAACTTGCCTGCTGGCGTCGAGTACCGCATCTTTGACCAGGTCGAGCCTGATCCATCTGTTGAAACAGTCATGAGCGGTGCCGAAGCGATGCGTCACTTCCAACCAGACATGATTATCGCACTTGGTGGTGGTTCACCGATGGATGCTGCGAAAGGCATGTGGCTTTTCTACGAACGTCCAGAAGAGAAATTCTCTAACCTACGCCAGAAATTCATGGATATCCGTAAACGGACGTACAAGTTCCCGACATTAGGTAACAAGTCAATGTTTATCGCCATCCCGACAACGTCTGGTACAGGTTCTGAAGTGACACCGTTCACTGTAAAAACTGACAAAAAACGTAACGTGAAGTATCCGATTGCTGACTATGCAATCACACCAGATGTCGCCATCGTCGACCCAGAGTTCGTCATGACCGTCCCAGCTTCAATCACGGCTGATACAGGAATGGACGTCATGACACACGCAATCGAAGCATATGTTTCTGTCATGGCGAATGATTACACAGACGGACTTTGCCTCCGCGCCATTAAGATGATTTTCGACTATCTACCAAAAGCGTATGAAAACGGTAGCGACGCTGAAGCTCGTCAGAAAGTACACAATGCTTCAACGATGGCGGGTATGGCATTTGCGAACGCGTTCCTCGGTATCAACCACTCGATCGCTCACAAAATCGGTGGGGAGTTCCACGTACCACACGGTCGTACGAACGCAATCCTCATGCCACACGTCATCCGTTACAACGCGACACGCCCATCGAAACTTGCGGCGTTCCCGAAATATGAGTCATTCATCGCTGACGAACGTTACGCAGAAATCGCACGTTACCTCGGTCTTCCAGCAAGCACGACAGCTGAAGGTGTCGAGTCACTCGTCCAAGCGATCATCGAGCTCGGTCAACGCTTGAACATCAAACTTTCGTTCAAGGCGCAAGGCATCAAGAAAGCAGAACTTGATGCGAAGATTGACAAGATGGCGGTCGACGCATTCGAAGACCAATGTACAACGGCGAACCCGAAAATGCCGCTCGTTGAAGAATTAAAAGAAATCATGTACGCAGCATACGAAGGCGTATAAGGATCAACATTTACAAGTGGGCCCGTTCAACTCGAACGGGCTTTTCTTGTGATCGGAATATGATATTCGGATTCTAAAATTATATTTAAATTGATAAAAAATTGAATAGTCAGACGATAAATAGCTGTATATAATAAAAATGGTATATATAGTAATTTATTGATGAATGGGGATCGTGTAATGTTCATATTGATTAGTTTGTTGCGTTCAATCGCGACAGTTTTTCTTTTCTTCAATCCAATCCATCCGACGCCGCTCGAGACCGCTGAATATATTTCATCAGTCGATCGAAATGCGGATAGTTGGGAGAGTGCCGACTTTTTTGAATCATTCGGAACCGAATTACCCATCGACATGGACCGAAACCTCCTTTACACAGAACGGATAACCGGCTGGACTGAGATTGAAATGGGGGACGAAATGTATGAGGGGTTTTCATCGATGACGTTTGATCAACCGTTCAAAGGTACGATTCTACATATGACGTGGGGACAAGACATTCCGGACGTGAAAGAGAAAGTGGTCGTCTTACCGACAACAAAGTTTTCATATGACAGCATCGAGGATGCGTATACCGTCGATTACGCAGGTGAGGTTTTGAATGACCAGGAAGCGAACGCGTACTTGTCAGAGCTCGCATCTAAGGGAGCTGCAGGATACCTGATCACCCCTTTTGAAGACGACCCATATGAGACGGGTTTCGTTTTCACGTCATCCTATATGCCGTTAAATGGTACAGGGGTAGACTTGGATACAGCTGAACAACTGAAGGACGGGGAAACGATTCAAGTCAAGCCCTATAATGAAGAAATCCCGTATGTAGAATTTGTCCAAAAAGGCAAGACGGATCAAGAGATTGTTCTCATGTCACGACTCGATTCTTCCTGGCACGGGGCCCATTATTTGTCTTCCGTCGGTCCCTCTTCGGTCTTATACCACCTCATACAGATGATGGACAACGAAACACCGTACTATACGATTCGATATGTCTTTTTGAATGGAAACGGTGACTCCAGAGAAGCGAGTGACGATTTCCTTGAAAGGCTAACGAGACAAAAAGCAAAAGTGAAAACGGTCGTCATGCTCGATATTCTTGGGACTGGTGACGGTCCGTTATACGTTCGGACCAAAGGAATGAAATCCTACCCAGTACTAGAACAGGCGCCATTCTCTGATTTAGAAGTGCGCTCGTTGGCAAGTTCACCGGGTGACGCTTACGATGAAGCGGGAATTCCTTATCTGATGTTGAGTGACTCATTAGAAGGAAGTTGGCATGTGTTCACCGAGAAGGATACGTTCGAACGCCTGTCGGAAGGTGGGTTAACGGATGCGGTTGATTGGTTACACGATTGGCTAACTCACTGACCTCATAGATGTCGCCGTCTCATTTGACGGCGACGTATTTTTTTGTATGACAGTTTCGGGTATGATAGTAATGGAGGCGATACGATGAAACAAGAGATGACGATTACGACAGCATACGGAACGATTGCAGGAACTTTTCTTTCCCATGAGGAGCCCCGGGCGACAATCGTCATGTTGAGCGGAAGTGGGCCGAGTGACCGTGACGGCAATATGGGTGGTGTCGGTTTTAATACGTATGCCAAGTTGGCAGAAGCGTTGTACGACCGCGGATACAACGTGTTCCGATATGACAAACAAGGGATTGGCAAGTCCGATGGGGACTTCAATAAAGTCGGTTTACATGATTTGATTAACGATGCGATTCTTGTCGTGCGCACCATTCGACAACTGGCTGATGTGAATCGCTTATATCTACTTGGTCATAGTGAAGGGGCCGTTCTTGCTCCTGCCGTTCAACTTGAGACGAAGGCTGATGGACTCATCTTACTTTCCGGTTTCCATGAATCGTCCAAGCAGATGTTCTTATACCAAGCAGATGCACTCGCTAAAGACATCGAACATGTGAAAGGGATAAAAGGTCTCTTCTACCGGTTGACGGGCGTTGCCAAAAAAGTTAGGCAGCGACAGGACGATTTGTTAGAGCGTTCTTTACGGACGAACGTCTCGTCTTTCAAATATCGAGGTCAAGTCGTAAATGCGAAATGGATTCGAGAACATGCATCCTATGACGTCCGAGAGCGATTGGAGCATGTGACCGTCCCGGTTCTTGCGATTACCGGGGGGCGTGATGTGCAAGTCCCACCAGAGCACGTCCATATGATTCAAACAAAAGGGGAGGTCACCTCATCGATCATTGATGATATGAATCATCTTCTCGTGACACGGGAGTCACCCCATTCGCTTCTCATGCTGCACAAAGAGTATCGAGAAGCAATAGATGCGCCGATTCATCCAAAACTCGTTCAAGAATTGGATGAATGGTTAAAAAAACAGTCATAAACTCGAAAAACGGTCATATATTGACCGTTTTTTATGTTATAATTGTGACAAATTGAATGAAACTGAATGTTTTTGAATGATTTTAGTTGTTTTTATAATGAAAACGCTTTATATTAGACGTATGGAGGGAACAAGATGTTAACGAAACAACGACATCAGTTGATTTTGCAACGCTTATCTGAACAGAAGGTCGTCAAATTAAAAGAATTGGTTGATTTAACGGATTCATCCGAGTCGACGATTCGTCGAGATTTGACGGACCTCGAAGCGGAAGGGTATCTGGCAAGGGTTCACGGAGGCGCAACGCTCATTGCGACTCCAGATGAGGAACCAACATTTGAAGAAAAGCGAGACCGGTTCGTAGATGAAAAAGTTGCGATTGCACGGAAGGCCGCAACGTTCATCGAAGACGGGATGTCGATTTATTTAGATGCCGGTACAACCACTCAGGCGATGGTTCCGTTATTAGAAGGGAAAAAGATTGTCGTCGTCACAAACAGTCTACCGATTGCGAATGAATTATTTGATCTTGATATTAAGACGTTTGTGATTGGCGGAGAATTAAAGCGTTCCACCCAGGCATTGGTTGGGTATAACGCACGCGAGAGCATGATGAATTATCGTGTCGACCTCGCCTTTCTCGGAATGAATGGAATCGACCTTGAAGCGGGTTACACGACCCCGGACCCAGAAGAAGCGCTTGTCAAAAAAACGGCAATCGAATTGGCACAAACCTCGTTCGTACTCGCGGACGCATCGAAGATCGGGAAACGAACGTTCAGCCGAGTCGCGACGTTAGATGCCGCACAGTTGATCACGTCAAGCAGTGAGTCAATGAGTTCCATCCAAACAATCACAAAGGTGGTGAATGCGAAATGATTTACACGTTAACACTCAACCCTTCTATTGATTACTACGTAACATTACCTGAAGTACATCTAGGAGAAGTGAACCGAATCGAAGAGACGACGGAGCGCGCAGGCGGTAAAGGAATCAACGTCTCCATCGTTCTTCGGGAATATGCACAAGAAACGAAGGCACTTGGTTTCATCGGTGGGACGACCGGTGACTTCATTAAAAAGTCACTTGTCGATCACGGTGTACACACCGATTTCGTAGAGGTGAACGGGAACACCCGGATCAACGTCAAGATTCGAGCGAAAGAGGAAACAGAATTGAATGCGAGCGGACCGAATATCACGGATGGTGAGCTCGAACAGTTGAAGGCCAAGTTCGACCAAGTTCAAGAAGGTGATATTGTCGTCCTCGCGGGTAGTATCCCGAGCAACCTACCAGACTCGCTATATCGGACCATTGCCGAATCGATTCGCGAAAAAGGTGCTGAATTTGTCGTCGATACAACGAAAGACGCCATGCTCGAAGTGCTCACGCTTGAACCACTCATGATCAAACCGAATCACCATGAATTAGGTGAATTGTTTGATACCGAGATTGAAACGTTTGAACAAGCTCTACCTTATGCCGAACAGCTCGTCAAACGCGGGGCGAAAAACGTTATCATCTCCTTTGCGGGAGACGGGGCGCTACTCGTTAACAAGGACGGAGCCGTCACAGCGAACACACCGGTCGGGAAACTCGTGAACTCGGTTGGTGCAGGAGACTCACTCGTCGCCGGATTTGTCGCAAATGTGAAAGAAAAAGGTGAACAAGAAGCATTTCGATACGCGGTCACGACAGGGAGCGCATCTGCTTATACGTTCGGCTTATGTTCAAAGCAAGAGATTGATCGCTTGATCGATCAAGTACAACTCACACCACTGAAACGAATGGAGGAAACAACATGAAAATCACGGACTTGCTCCAACGCGACACGATTCAATTGAATCTAAGCGCGAATTCTAAGCGTGAGGTCATCGAAGAACTTGTCGATGTCCTCGATCGCGCTGGTAAGCTATCGGACCGCAACGGTTATCGCGATGCGATTCTAAAACGTGAAAGCGAGAGCACGACTGGCCTTGGAGAAGGGATTGCCATCCCTCACGCGAAGACGAGTGCGGTCAAAACGCCAGCAATCGCGTTCGGTCGCTCGGAAGGCGTCGACTACGAAGCGTTAGATGGACAACCGAGTCGCCTCTTCTTCATGATTGCGGCAGGAGAAAATGCGAATAATGAACACCTTGAAACACTTTCTAAACTTTCAGTTTACTTGATGGACCCTGCATTCCAAGAACGTCTCTATGCAGCAACTTCTGAAAGCGATGTCATCCGTGCCATCGAAGAAAAAGAATTGGCAGAAGCGAAGCCAGAAGTCGTCAAACCGACGAATGAAGATGCACCGTTCATTTTGGCGGTCACGGCTTGCCCGACAGGCATCGCTCATACGTATATGGCGGCAGAAAGCTTGAAACAAAAAGCGGAAGCGATGGGCGTCGATATTAAAGTCGAAACGAACGGATCGACTGGCGTAAAAAATGAATTGACACGTGCGGATATCGACCGGGCAACAGCGATCATCGTCGCAGCGGACAAAGCTGTTGAAATGGATCGTTTCGCTGGTAAACGAGTCATCGAAGTTCCGGTCGCACAAGGGATTCGGAAACCTGAAGAACTCATCAATCGTGCGGTGAAACAAGATGCGCCGGTATATGAGGCTTCGAAAACATCAGGTGGCGCTTCGAAAGAGCAACGTACAGGCGTGTACAAACACTTGATGAGCGGGGTATCTGCGATGCTTCCACTCGTTGTCGCAGGTGGTCTCTTGATTGCCATCAGCTTCTTCTGGGGCATCAACTCTGCTAACCCGGATGACCCGTCTTACAATGAATTTGCAGCACAGTTGATGACGATCGGTGGAGCTGCATTCGGCTTCCTCGTTCCGATTCTCGCCGGTTTCATCGCGATGTCGATTGCCGATCGCCCAGGTCTCGCACCAGGTCTCGTGGCAGGGGTACTTGCAAGTCAAGGGAACGCCGGATTCCTCGGTGGTCTCATCGCTGGTTTCTTGGCAGGTTATGTCGACCTCTTCTTGAAAAAGGCACTTGCGAAGTTGCCAGCTTCACTTGAAGGAATCAAACCGGTCCTCTTATATCCTTTACTTGGATCATTTATCTCAGGTATGGTCATGTTGCTCGTCGTCAATGAACCGATTGCTGCACTTATGACATGGTTGATGGATACGTTGAACAGTATGAGCGGCGCAAACGCTATCCTTTTAGGAGTCATCGTCGGTGGGATGATGGCAGTCGATATGGGTGGTCCGATCAACAAGACAGCATACGTCTTCGGAACGGCAGCACTCACAGCGGGTAACCAAGAAGTCATGGCAGCCGTCATGGCTGGAGGGATGGTACCACCACTCCTCGTCGCACTCGCATCAACTGTCTTCGCTCGTCAAAAGTTCTCGAAACAAGAGCGCGAAGCAGGAAAAACAGCATATATTATGGGAGCTTCGTTCATCACGGAAGCGGCAATCCCATTCGCAGCTGCGGACCCGATTCGCGTTCTTCCATCAGCGATTCTCGGTTCTGCCATCGCAGGCGGTTTATCCGCATTCTTCACGATTCAATTACCTGCGCCACACGGAGGAATCTTCGTCTTCCCACTTCTTGAAGGAGCTGGAAACGTCGCGGTAAGTATGGGCCTCTATGCACTCGCCATCTTGGCAGGTGCTGTGGTCGGAGCATTGCTCCTCTCGTTCTTGAAAAAACCGTTAACAACATCTACACCAGTCCAATCTAAAGAAGTTGCATAACGTGAGAAAAGACGTTTCCTTTATCTAAAGGTGACGTCTTTTTTGTTGTGGATGTCCGTTCAATTTTCACATAATCTCGGATTGTAAGTTGGGGATTTGTGGTAAACTATTTGTAAAGCTTCGGGTGAGGAGGGGGTCACATTGGACATTCGGGTCGCCAAACCAGATGATGTGTATGGGATTGCGAGAGTGCGTGTGAACGGATGGCGTACGACCTATCGGGGAATCGTGCCGACTGAGTATTTATTGAAAGTTTCGTCCGGTTCCATCGAATGGGCAGAACGTTTGCGGACCGCCCTTCGTCGGCAAGAAGTAGCCGGCTTTGTGGCGATTGTCGAGGACGAGATTGTGGGCTTCATCCTATACGGAGAAGAACGGACAGGAGAGTACCCAGACCACACGAATGAAGTATATGCCATTTATATTTTAGAGAACCATCAAGGGAACGGAATCGGGTCCGCTCTCCTTGAACATGCCGTGCAATCGATGTGTGAGGCAGGGCTCTTGATCTGGGCACTTGAGATGAATCCGTTCCGTACATTTTATGAGCGAAAACAAGGGCAGATCATCGACCAAAAAGATCGAGAGTTTGGTGAATTGATGCTTCGAGAAGTGGCGTATGGATGGGAAACGACCCGTCATGACTCCATCATGGGAGCCTAAGCTTTGAGACTGTAGAATGATCTACGGTCTTTTTTTGTGTCTAATGTATGAGCTTTAACCGATTTTTTCATTCAAGATTGATTCAGCTTTGCAGCCAACAACGTAAATTCCCACGGGATATTTTCACCGTTCCATCCTCTCTAGTTCTATAATGGAATTATCTATAATAATTTTACAATGGGAACTTGTCAATAAATCTATGTCTAGTAAGGACAAATATGGATGAATATAAATGTAGAAACGAGGATACGGTGAATGATTAAAGGAATATACGAGGCGCACTTGCCGGTGAGTGATTTAACTGAATCAATTCGATTTTATGAGAAATTAGGATTAGAGTTGGCATTCCAAAATGAGAAATTGGCTTTCCTGTGGATTATGAAAGGGGAGAGCTGGATTGGGCTATGGAAATCTGATCGAGTCGATTTAACGTATCATCCATCAATCCGACACATCGCTTTTCGAATCGAGGAGCAGGATTTGGATGCGATTAAAGCATGGCTTGAGGATCAGGGAATTGAAATTCGTACTGCGTTCAAGATGACACCTGAACAGCAACCACTCGTCCTTCCGAATGCCCCGTACGAGCATGCGGCCATCTACTTTGAAGACCCGGACGGAAATTCGCTTGAACTCATCACGTTGATAGGAACAAACGCAGATGAAACTGCTAATGTGATTCCGTACGAAGAGTGGTTAAAAAATAAAGAATGTACATAATTGATTCAATAAAGGAGAGAGAATATGCTATTCCATTATCATCTATGGACACCACATGTCGAAGAAACGGAGAAATTTTATGCGAGTCTAGGATTTCAAGTGTCCCAACGAATCGGAAAGAAAGATGGAGAATTCGAATCTTTTGCCCCACCTCTCGATTGGGACGACTTTAGGGACCAATCTATTCAGTTTAGAATCATAGAAATGAAGCGGGGAGCGACGAATATCACATTCGGTTACGGAAAGAAAGTGATGTTTGATCATATTGGTTTTTTAGTAACTGAAGAGGAAAAAGTGGATGTGTTAGAACGAGCAGAGGAAATAGGATTGACGGTTCAGTCAAATGAACGAAGAACGTTCATCCATACACCATACGGATTTCGAATCGAACTTCAGGACCATTTCGATGCTATTCAATCACGTTCTGAGAGTCGCATCCACCAATTAAATATTGAAACGAAAACGGCAGGTCTTGAAGAGGTTTTGCAACAATTATTCAATTGTCCTGTCCCGCAAATCGTAGCAACTGAATCGGATCACACACAGTTGACGCATGTAAACCTGATGAGTGATTGTACGATCAGTTCAACTGATCCGAACGGTATTCAAATCATCCTTTCAAAATGATTAATAGATAATAATTCTTTAAAGGGGCAGAAAAAGTGATAGATATTGATCAAGAAATCATTTATGTTCAATCAGTCTTACAAAGAGTACTAAGAAATGTCTCTTTGAATCAAAATGGAATACTGTTGTTCAATTAACCAATCTCTTCTATACTGAATTGAACAAAAAGTTCTAAAGGAAAACAGCTCATTCTCATGGGCACGGCGGACCAACATTATGTACTAGAACGAATCCAGCATTTCGAACAACTAACATTGACTGAACTCGAGATTGTTGAGCAGATGAATCATAGTTTCGAGTACACAGGTAACACATACCAGTCACTTCGGCTACTTGAAACACTTCTCAAGCGAGTGGAGCAATTTATCATGTCCTCATAGGTCGTGAACCGCAGGAGAGTTTCATGGGGAGATTGCAATCAAATGTAAGGGAGGAGTCGACGTGAAATTTACCACTGAGCGTCTAGAAATCAGACCATTTATGGAGAAAGACTTGGAAGCTACATTCAAAATGTATAGAAAACCAGAAATATGCAGATATCTTTTGCATGAGCCATGGACGTCTGAAAACAGGAATGAAATATTTGCTAAAAAACTAACGAATTCTACTCTTACCGAGACTAGTACGTTGAATCTAGCAGTCGTACATCAAGATGAAGTAATTGGGGATCTCACGGTTTGGTACACGGGTATGAAAGATACGGTAGAGATCGGGTATTGTTTTTCTGATTCACATTCAGAAAAAGGATATGCGACGGAGGCAGTGAGCGGATTGCTAGGGGAGTTGTTTGCGAAGCTCAATCTACATCGGGTACAAGCTAATCTCGACGCCAGAAATGTAGCTTCCCAGAATTTATGTGAACGGGTTGGAATGAGAAAAGAAGCTCATTTCTTGAAAGACTATTGGAATAAGAATGAATGGACCGATAGCATGGTGTACGCGATGTTACACGAGGAGTTTGTAAGACAATAAACGGAATAAGTGAATAGAAAAGGAGATGACGCGTGTCATCTCCTTTTTTTACAATTTTTCAATAACCGTTTTAGGGTCGATACGTTCTGTATAGTCAGAAGGCACATCACTGAACGAAATCGTCCCATCGGATTGGATGATGAACGTGGCCGGTTTCGGCAACTGCCAATCCTCGTTCCCATTATGTGCATCGACATTTAATCCCGAGGCTTTATAAATGTCAATCAAGTAATCCGGCATGTCAAACACGAGATCGAATTGACGTGCGACATTATTGCCGACATCACTCAGCACGTAAAAATCAAGTTCGTTCTTCTCTTTCGTCGAAAGGGAATAATCCGGCGTCTCAGGACTGATGGCGACAAGAGTCGCTCCTTTTTTTTGAATCATTGCCAATTCGCGCTGGTAAGCGCGGAGTTCGAGGTTACAATATGGACACCATCCACCACGGTAAAATGTGACGATGACAGGTCCATTTTCAAGCAGTGTTTTCAAATCGACTGCTGTCCCATCCGCTTGAGGCAATTCAAACATCGGCGCTTGATCCCCGACTGTTAACCCTGACGCAATTCCGGAGTCTCTCAATTCTTGTGTCGCCTGAGCCATCAATCGTTGCTTCTCGGCAGGTGCATTTTGTTTGAACTGATTTTTATAGGATTTGATTTCTTCCAATAATGAATTCATCATTTGACCCCCTTTTCCGATATGGTAACTCAAATTTTAACTAAATACGAATAGTATGATTTGTTCAATCGAACACAACGGTGAAACTCCATTTCAGTTTGCGAAAAATAATTTTCGAATAATTCAATCAATTCTTCAGATTTGATGACTTTTGACCGATATGATGAATAACCCAAGGGGGATTCGACTCATCGAACTCGCTTGAACATTTTATTCGGGTTAGGAGATGTTTTATGAAACAGAAGCGCACGATTAAAAAAAAACAAAAATTGATTGTCTTATCCGTTCTATTATTGATTATTCCAGCCACATTGATTGGAATCGTCGCCTATTCGCAGGCGAAAGGTAAAATCGAGTCTCAAATGATCCAGTCCGCCAATTCGGGGGTAGACCGGATGAACAATGAGGTCACGAACCTCATCGAACCGATTCAAACGGACATCTCGTTTTTTGCGAATCGGATTGATAGTTCCATTTATGAAGAGGGAGAAGCGAATCAAGCGTTAGCGGAGAAGTTTACCGAGTATTTGGAGACACATCCAAAAGTGACGAACATTTACTTTGCTTCAGCAGAAGGCACGATGACGATCTATCCTGAACAAGAATTGCCAGAAGGATATGACCCACGCACTCGTCCATGGTATGAAGCGGCTGAAGCAAGTGGACAAGATGTTGCCATCACGAATCCGTACGTCGATACCGCCTCTCAAAAAATGATGATCACGGTTTCGAAGAAGACTTCAGACGGTAGTGGTGTGGTCGCCGTTGACGTCGATGTGAACGATATCGCTGAAGTGGCATCCACCATTCAAATCGGGAAAGAAGGATACGTTGCCATCTTCGACCAGGCAGAACAAGTCGTCATTCATCCGTCGACGGCTGTCGGTGAAAAGATTGATGAATCTTGGACAGATTCGCTCTTTGCCAAGGAAGAAGGGACTCTGTCTGTATCGGAGAATGGGGAAGGTGTGGAGAAAGCATTCGTGACGAACCCAATCACCGGATGGAAGATTGCCGGTACGTTATATGACGGTGAGATTCAAGACGAGACGGTCGGCATTCTTTGGACGACTGGATTCGTCATCATCGGAATGTTCGGGATTGCAGCCATTCTTCTCTACTTCGTTCTCCGTTCAATCTTGCGTCCGTTGCGTTTATTGACAGAAGGAGCAGAACGAATCAAATCAGGAGATTTGACGGAGCCGATTACCGTCTTATCGAACGACGAAATCGGGCTTGTCTCAGAGAGTTTTAATGAAATGAGCGATTCACTTCGCCTAGTGTTACTCCGTCTAGATGATTCAATCAGTCAAGTTGCCGCCTCGTCTCAAGAATTGATGGCCAACTCGGCACACAATACCGCCTCATCAGAACAGATTGCCCGTGCAGTTGATCAAATGGCAGTCAGTGCCGATGGCTCGAAGCGACAACTTGACGACAATGCGACATCGCTCCAAGCGATCACATCGGGCATCATGCGAATCTCAGAGAGTTCAATGGACGTGTCTGAACTTTCACGCGAAACCTCAAATGAAGCGGAAGACGGTTCGACGACCGTGAAAGAGAACGTGAAGCAGATGCAGGCGATCGATGCGTCTGTCGTGACATTCGAGGGCGTCATTCACTCATTGGCACATCGCTCTAACGAAATTGGAGAAATCGTCACGGTCATCAATGGAATCGCTGAACAGACGAACCTGTTAGCATTGAACGCTGCCATTGAAGCGGCACGTGCGGGTGAGAACGGCAAAGGATTCGCGGTCGTTGCGAGCGAGGTGCGTAAACTAGCAGAACAGTCACAACAGTCGACGAAACAAATTGCGGCGTTGATTGATCGAATCAAGCATGAGACGGAACAGTCTGTACAGTTGATGCAGGAAGTATCTACTCATACGAAAGCCGGGTTGGCGTCATCTGAGATGACGGCAGACCGTTTCGAGAAAATCAAGGAGCGGACAGTCGCGATGACACCACGGATTGAAGACGTGACCGCAACCGTCGAGGAGATTGCGGCGAACGTTCAGGAAGTGGCAGCGACGGCATCACAAATCGCCGACATCGCCGATGAGAATTCGAGCGTCTCGAAGCAAGTGGCGGCGACGACCGATGATCAATTGAGATCGATTGAAGAAGTATCACAGTCAGCAAAAGCACTCGCGACCATGGCCGAGGAGTTACAAGACCTCGTTTCGCGGTTCAAACTGTAAACGACAATGAGGCAGAGCGGAGCGCTCTGCCTCATGTTTTTTTATAGGATCGGACTAAGAAGGCGTGACACCCCTTCACGGGCGCGTACCGTCCATTTACGAGATTCATAATCTTCCACTGTATAGGTGCGACTGACCGCCGTATCGGTCTCGAATAAAGAAACGAGTTCGAGGGCGACCCGCTCATCATAGATGAGTGCGTTCACTTCAAAATTGAGACGGAAGCTTCGAGCGTCCAAATTTGTCGTCCCGACGGTCGCGATCTCATCATCGACGACGAGCGTCTTCGCGTGGAGAAACCCTTCATCATACAGATAGACGTTTGCCCCGTAGTCGAGGAGTTCCCCAAGGAACGAGAGGGACGCCCACATGACGAATGGATGGTCCGGTTTTCCAGGGATCATGATATCCATCTGAACGCCAGAATGGAGTGCCATTTTGCAAGCGTCCATAAAACTCGTGTCTGGAATGAAGTATGGCGTTTGAATGACGACCCGTCGTTTGGCGGACATGATCATCTTGATCATCATATTCTTCAAATGTTCCGTATCCGAGTTTGGTCCACTCGTGACGATTTGCATCGGAGAATTTTCTTTAATGTCATGTCGCGCAAAGCAGAAGGCATTTTCAGGATCATGTTTACGGTGACCAGAATAATTCCAGTCCAATATGAATCGGTGTTGTAAATTGTAAACGACATCTCCTTCGACACGCAGGTGCGTGTCACGCCAATAGCCAAATTTTTCGACTAAACCTAAATACTCGGTACCGACATTGAATCCACCGACATAGCCGATTTTCCCATCGATGATGACGACCTTTCGGTGATTTCGGTTGTTCAACTTGAAGTTGATAATCCCGAGTGTTGGTGGGAAGAAGACACGCACCTCGCCATCGTTCGCAATCAACTCTTTAAAGTCCGAGTTCCGAAGACTACGTGAGCCGACCGCATCGTAGAGGAGTCGAACTTTGACACCGGCTTTCGCACGCTCGATCAACTCTTTCAACAGTGCCTGACCGAGAGCGTCACGCTGGATGATGTAATATTGAATATTGATCTCCGTCTCGGCCGAGCGAATGTCATCCATCAACGCTTTGAACTTTTGTTCGCCGTCGTGCAAGATGAGGGAACGGTTATGTACACTGATCAACGATTTAGAAGATCGTAAGTTCATTTGAAGCAGTTGGTCATACTTTTCAAACAGCGGCTGCGCGAGCTGGGTTTGGCGCGTATGAATTTGTTCAAGTTGCGCTTCGACTTGAAGCGAATGGAAGGAACGTTCTTCTACACTTAAATTATAGAAGTTATCCTTCTTAAGTTGTCGCCCTAGGAAGAGATAGACGATAAAGCCGAGCACTGGTAAGAAAAACAGGACAAGAAGCCAGGCCCAGGTCGCGCCGACGTCACGTCTTTCGGCGAAGATGACGGCGAGTGCGAACAACATGTTTAACCCGAGGACGATATAAAGTCCCCAACTGAAAATCATAGACCAATCCAACGACATACACCCCTTTATAATCGATTCATAGCTTAATCATACATCAAATGAGGGAATAGGATGCTATCAAATGAAATAGGGGGAGAAGATGATGAACATGGAAGTCGTATGGAAGAAAGGGATGGCGTTTGAAACACATACGCCATCAGGACACACGGTAATCCTTGATGCGGCGGATGATGTCGGTGGGCTCGATACAGGCCCTCGTCCGACAGAAATGTTGCTTCACGCGACCGCATCCTGTACAGGAATCGATATCGTGTCGATTCTGCATAAGATGCGCCAGCCAATTGAAGCATTCGAAATGAAAATCGATGGGGTGCGGGCGACCGATCATCCGAAACGCTTTACAGCCATTCACATCTTGTATATCCTGAAAGGCGAGTTATCGGAAGAACGAGTTCGGCGTGCCATCGAGTTGTCCGTTGAGCGATATTGTTCTGTATCGCATAGCCTCAATGCAACGTTGACGTATAGTTATCAATTGAACGATGGAGACGTCACTCCGTTTGATTTTCACGAGTGAGCAAGATGGTTGAAAGGCATGTTGTTCTCCGTTATATTTGTATTTCAAATACTGTATGACTAAAGGAGGACGTTATGATTCGACTCGCGACGAAGCGCGATGCTAAACACATCGCGAACCTAATCGAACAACGAGCCGTAGCGCTAAATGAACAAGGAAGCGACCAATGGACCGAATATTTGGAACAGGACCTCGTAAAGCGTGTGCGCACTGACATTGCTGAAGGCAGTGTATATGTCTTTGAAGATGACCAACAAATTTTAGCTTCAATCGCATTGTTACCTCCAGATGAGTGGGATGATGACTTATGGGACGACAGTGAGCGTGGACAATATATCCATCGAATAGTCGTCAGCGAAAAACTAAAAGGGCAAGGTGTCGGACAGCAACTCATGGAGCATGTCTTAGAGGAAGCCGATGAAGAGGAACCAATTCGTCTTGATTGTGTCGCTGACAATGAATTTTTAAATGATTACTATCCACGTTTCGGTTTCGTCTTTGTCGATTCACGAAACGGGTACAATACGTTCGAGTACAGATTAGATGAGAGCATGAGTGCATAAGGGTCATTAGACCCTTTTTTTGATATAATAACGAAAGCGAAAAGGAGGGGTTTATATGATTAGAACCATTTTGGTAGGATTCGGATTCTCGGCAAACACGTTCCATTTGCCGTTCTTAAAGGCCATCGATTCATTTGAAGTGAGTGGGGTCGTGTCATCGCGCCCGGAACAAGTGCAGGCTGAATTACCTGATGCCACGGTATATACGACATTAGACGAGGCGCTTCAATCGGATGCTTCTCTATATGTCATCACGACACCGTCGCATTTACATAAAGAGATGATTGTTGCCTGTCTCGAGGCAGGAAAAGATGTGCTCGTAGAAAAACCAGCATTTCTGACAACGGAAGAAGGATATGAGTTGATGGAACTTGAAGCGAAATCGAAGGGCATCGTCAACGTTTATCAAAACCGTCGTTACGACGGAGACTTCTTGACAGTTAAGTCGTTACTTGATTCGAATGAAATAGGAGACTGGAAGGTGGTTGAATCTCGATTTGATCGTTTCCGTCCGAATGTACGTGACCGGTGGCGTGAAAATGCAGGACCCGGTTCAGGTATTTTATTCGACTTAGGAAGTCATCTGATTGATCAAACTCTCGCCTTGTTTGGAAAGCCAGATCGTATTCAAGCAGATGTGATGATTCAACGGGATGGCGGACAATCCGATGATGGGTTCCATCTGACATTCTATTATGGTGAAAAGCGAGTATACCTTCGTTCGAACCCGTTCATCGCTGGAGAAACACCTCGGTTTGAAGTGCACGGCACGCATGGAAGTTTCGTGAAATATGGACTTGATCCTCAAGAAGAGGCTCTGAAGCATGGCAAGTTAGAAAGTGATTTATTAGAGACTGGCGTATTATCGAAAGAAGAGGTTGCATCGATTCAAATCGAGAAAGGGAGCTATTTGTCGTATTATCAACAGTTAGCCCATAGTTATGAGATACGACAACCAGTCGTTTCTTTAAAGGATGCAACATTGACAACCCGCTTGATTGAACTTGCTCGTCAATCCAGTGAGACAGGAACTGTCATCACGGTAGATTGACACGCTTTTTTTTTTTTTTACTCAACGGTGATCAATTCACAATTGGAAAGAACGTGCGATGATTTCTTTGTGAACGTGTCGACACTTTTCTATTGTAAGAACAATCATACGAGTCATAATAAAAAATCGATGCCGCCGAACAATTCGTTCGAACGTGCATCGATTTTTTGATTAGGCTGCATCTTCTTCTGTCGATTCGACTTTTTCCGTATGACGGACAATCGGGAAATTTTTGAACAAACGACTTCCGATCAAGCCAAAACCGATTCCGAGGATGAACAGTACAACGGCTGTGAAGGTGACTGTTTGCCAATCGTTGAAACCATACATGACAAGAAGTCCCGGAATCCCGGCTGCCGAACCCGGTGCATCGTTGATCATACCGGTCATGGCGACAATCAACCCGGCGATGGCTCCACCGACAAAGTTGACACTGTAAATTGGAATTGGGTTAGCGGAAATGAGATCAGCTTGCGTCAACGGTTCGATGGCGACAGAAAGCTGATCTTTCTTTGTTCCGATTTTCAATTGACGGAATAACAAGTAATTCATTGAAATGGACGCAGTCAACGCAAGCGCGGCAATTGCCATCGGTACACCTGTCAAACCAAGCATCGCCGTCAAGGCCATCGAACTGAGAGGCGACGTCGATACGACCGTGACGATCCCTCCTAAGACGAGACCCATGACAACCGGATTTTGTGTTGCTGCCAGTTCGATGACAGCTCCAATCTGTTCAAGTGTGTTTGTCACGAGTGGGTCTACCCCTGT
Organism: Exiguobacterium profundum; assembly: GCF_001909285.1. Lineage (GTDB taxonomy): Bacteria > Bacillota > Bacilli > Exiguobacteriales > Exiguobacteriaceae > Exiguobacterium > Exiguobacterium profundum. The sequence goes on along the minus strand of NZ_MRSV01000001.1, from coordinate 1,921,832 downwards.
CGCGACGAGACGGGCGAGCGGTGCCATCACGATGACGTAAAAAATCATATCGACGCCGGTCGGCAGATAGCGATTGATTCGAGTGCCAGCCAAAGCCAAAAAATATCCTGCAAAAAAGCCAGGAAGGATTCCGAATCCCGATACAGACAACCCGATCATCAAACTATAGACGGGGTTGATTCCAAGTGCGATGGCGACAAGAGCCGCAGCGGCAGGACCTGACAAAGCGCCAGCCGCTTGACCTACTTCTTCATAAAGAGGAAGTGGCAGCAATCCGCCGATTGCGTACGCGTTGAACGCTTCGACGAGGAAACTCGCGATTGCAGCACCGGCCAATGCTCCCATCGCCTTCATTCCAAAAGGCGCCTTGTAACTAAATAATGTGAACAAGGCGAGGATGAGCAGTAAAAGTGCGATTCCTTGAATAATGACCATAAACTCTTCCTTCTTTCTATCTCTATTTATTCATAATTTATTCTATATTCATGCATAGAAAGACTTCTGTAAAGCCATATTCAAAAGAAAAATTAAAATTGAACAATGATACCGGTTACAATTAGAAATTCCAAATCAAGAAAGAGTTTTCTTTGAAAAATGACATCAATTCTACAAGTTTGCACGTGTCGAGCCGCATGAGATTGGGAACAGATAGGGGAAAGACTTTTCAAAAAGTATTGGTCGAGGAGGATGAATCATGCAGAACGAAGACAGACCGTGGCATGCGCTCGAAGTAGATGAGGTGCGAACCCATGTGGAGACTGATCTTGAATCAGGTCTTACAACAGAAAGTGTCACAAGTCGTCAAGACGAATTCGGCAAAAACGTATTGCCGGAGAAAGAGAAAACCCCTGAAATTATAAAATTTCTAAGACAATTCAATGATGTTCTCGTGTACGTCTTATTAGCGGCTGCCGTCGTCACAGGATTCTTAGGGGAGTACATCGATACGATCGTCATCGTTTTAGTCGTCACGATTATCGGCGTCGTCGGATACCTTCAAGAAAATAAGGCAGAAGAAGCGCTAAAAAGAATCAAAAAATTATTAGAAACAAAGGCGACCATCGTTCGAAACGGCAAGCAATCTGAGATTGATTCAAGTGACCTGGTCGTGGGGGATGTCCTTGTACTTGCTGCCGGAGATAAAGTGCCGGCCGATGCCCGTGTCGTTCAAGCTGAAAAATTTAAGGTTGAGGAATCGGCGTTAACCGGAGAAGCGACGACTGTCGAGAAAAAATCGGACGTCGTGAAAGAAGACGCGGTGTAAGCTGACCGAAAAAACATGGTGTACTCGGGCACGAGTGTCGCGACGGGAAGTGCCAAAGCCATCGTGACGGCCATCGGTGAAGGTACGGAACTCGGTCAAATCAACGCTTCAATCTCAGAAGTCCAGACCGTCAAAACCCCTCTGATTCGTCAAACAACAAAGTTTGGTCAAACGGTGTCCATCGCCATCTTAATCATCTCCGTCGTGATTTATGCGTTCGGTTACTTTTTACGAGATTATGAGCCGGTCGAATTGATGCTGACGACAATCGGTCTTGCCGTTGCGGCGATTCCTGAAGGGTTGCCTGCCGTCATCTCTATCATTTTGGCACTTGGTGTCCGGAATATGGCTGAACAAAAAGCGATTGTTCGAAGTTTACCATCTGTCGAAACGCTTGGTGCTGTATCTGTCATTTGTACGGATAAGACGGGTACGTTGACGAAGAATGAGATGACGGTCAAACAAATCGTGACAGCGAACCATGATATCGAAGTCTCGGGTAGCGGATATGCTCCGAATGGAGATCTCGAATTGAATGGTCAACCGTTTGACTTGGATGATGATGAATCCATGATTGACCTGTTAACCGTCGGGAAGACGTGTAACGATTCTCAGTTGAATGAAGAAGACGGCGACTGGGTCATCAACGGCGATCCGACAGAGGCTTGTCTGTTGACGGTCGCTGAGAAAGCTGAACGCCCAATTGAACGTTTAAAAGTTATCTCGAAGATTCCGTTCGATTCTGAATATAAATACATGGCGACGCTCGTCGATTACAAAGGGGAGCGAATGATTTTTTTCAAAGGGGCGCCGGACCGACTCTTTGATATGGCGTCGTCTGAAGACTTTAAACAAGACTATTGGGATGAAAAACGAAAAGAGATTGCCGACCGCGGTCAACGCGTTCTCGGTGCTGGTCTAAAACGTGTCGACAGTTCAAAAGCGTCAATCGACCATGAGGATGTTGAAGATGGTCTGACTTTCCTCGGCTTATTTGGAATCGTCGACCCACCTCGACAAGAGGCCATCGATGCGGTTGCCGCGTGTCGTGATGCTGGAATCCGAATTAAAATGATCACGGGTGATCATAAAGATACCGCTGTCGCGATTGCAAAAGAACTGGGCATGGAAGTGGAAGGCGCCCTCGAAGGTCGTGAATTGACAGATATGACAGATGAAGAAATCAAAGAGGCTTCCGTTCATAACGATGTATTCGCACGGACCAGCCCTAACGACAAGCTTCGTCTCGTCAAAGGATTGCAAGAGAACGGACTGATTACATCGATGACAGGAGATGGTGTGAACGACGCACCTGCCTTAAAACGTGCTGACATTGGTGTGGCAATGGGGATTAAAGGGACGGAAGTAGCGAAAGAAGCATCTCAGATGGTTCTTGTCGATGACAACTTCAAAACGATCTATAACGCCGTACGAGAAGGACGACGGGTGTACGATAACCTGAAGAAAACCATTCTCTTCTTGCTTCCGACAAACGGAGGTCAAGCGTTGCTTGTGGCAATGAGTATCTTGCTCGGAGCGGCTGCACCGCTCAGTCCTGTGCAGATTTTATGGGTCAACATGGTTGTCGCGATTACCCTCTCCTTAGCAATCGCTTTCGAACCACTCGAAGAGAGTACGATGAAACGACCGCCACGTCCGGCCAATGTGCCGCTACTCAGCCGATACTATATTTTCCGCGTCACCTTCGTTTCAATTATTATCGGGGGCGGTAGTTTATGGATCAACTATATGCTGGGGGATTTCGACTACTCGACCGAGAAATTACAAACCATCACCTTGAATGCCATCGTCATGGCCCAGCTCTTCCACTTGTATAACTGTCGTACGGAGTTGGCACCAGCATTCAACCGTCATTTCTTTGACAATAAGATTGCGTTTCTCGTATCAGCTTTACTCATTGCCCTACAATTGTTCATCACGTACGTACCGTTTATGCATACGTTATTCGGTACCGCTCCATTAACGTGGGAAGATTGGATTTATCCTGTTGCATTTGGTGCCGTCGTCTTTATCATCGTTGAAATTGAAAAGGCGATCTCCAGACGTGTCATCGGCAACCGGAATATACACTGATACGTTTCATTCATGTGAAAAAAGGATAAACAAGTGGAGTAAACATGAAGGAGGGATACGATGAAGCGTGACGAATCACAACCAGGGGTTCACCCGGATCCGCTACCGGATGACGAGTCGGATCCGGCGAAAAAACCGGCTCCGACACAGCATCCTGACCCTGATCCAGAGGAAGAATCTAACGAATAAATCGTGTAACAGTCAAAAGATCCTGCTAGCACAATGAGCTAGCAGGATCTTTTTGAGTTGGTTTATGATGTTGACTTTACAGAGCGGCTGTTTTGTAGCCGATTGAATGTCTTCTCGTTCATATGCTCCGTGATGACAAAATCACCGACTGGGCATTCCCATTTCCCTTTTTCGACAACACATTCGCGCAATGTCACTTGGTCATCGTATAAATCTAGTTCCAATGTGTCTTTCAAAAATTGATCGACTTTTTGGTTTGGAACTTTTACATATTCATTGAATTCGAGCTCTTCATTCTTGACAGTCACGTAAGAAGTGACTTGGAAATAACGCATGTGATGGTCTCCTTCATTAAAAACTAATTTCTAGTATAGCAATTTTTGATGAAAAATGGGTGCTCAATGTTTCATTTCAGCCCGTTCACGCTTTGGAGGTGCTTCGTTGAACGGTTTTTGATGACGAAACATGAGCCAAAAAATGAGACCGAACAACGGGATGTAAGGGAGCGGCCATAAACTCATTTTATAGCGTTTCGCGTCCCGATTCATTAACGTGATTTGAATGAATGCCAACAAGAAGAAATCAACGGTCATCGTTCGAACAAATTGATTGTTCTCCACATATGACCAGTATTCAGCAACATTTCCGGTATTGGCTGCAGCGATGAACAACCCGATTGTCACCAGTAAAAGCACAACGCCGAGGATACGGGTCGGCAGCGGTTTGACCGGGGTCGGATAAGGTGACTGTCTCGCAAAAGCCAAATAAGGAGCGAGTAGAAATCCCCCAACGAAAAAACTGGTGACAGCGGCGATGAGTGGATTCGGTTTGAGCTGATTCACTTCTGACCAAAGAAGTGGAAACATCGCCAGGGGAAACACCCCTAAGATACTAAAGAGCGATAGAGAATAGCCTTCGTACGCATCGGTATTATAAGTCACAAAATCGAGAAGAAAGCGTCCGTCAAACGGGACATTTGGACCGATGACGGCGAATGCAATTGCCAGTCCCCAAGGAATCAATAAGAATTTTCTTGTCATACGAACACCTCGTCAATGATTGATAGTTGTAGTATACCCTCTTTAAAAGACACGAAAAAATGAGAAGATGCCTGACGCATGTTCTCATTTATTTTCACGTGCATACGTTTTAATCATCGTGACGAGTTGCTGAGTTTCGTCAGCCTTCACATCAAGCATGATCCCATAATCATACAGCGAGCCTGTTTGGCCACGGTGTCTGACATGTCCCATGAGTTCGATCGGTTGAAGCGTCGGAACGAGGTCGAAAAGAAAATGGACCTGTAAATCATCAGAGAGCGGGAAGAGGTAGTCCGATCGCAATTTTAATCCATGAGAACTTACATTGAGAAGCAATCCTTCCCCATCATAGAGTTCTTTTTCTTTCTATACAAGTCGATAAGGGATGGTACGGGGATTCGGTAGGATATAGCGGAACGTCTCCTGTCGGCGATAACGCATCAATTCACCCCATTTCTTTACTTCTTTTATCGGCAAAATTGAATTTAAAATGAAGTGGAAGATTGTATAAAATTATAGTGTACTCGCTTTACAAATGTGAAAGCGTTTTCTATAATGATTGTACGATTTGAATAGGGAGGAGATCAGATGAATGTACATGATTTACTCCGACGTTACTCGATTCAAACACCAGTCAACTATGAAAAAAAACGTAACGGGGAGTGGGTTAAACTCGAGCGCTTACCTGCTTATACCATTCTTGAAGTCGAAACGAACGATCATACCATCGAGGCGGTTGCGATTGATGCATTCAAAGCGATTACCGTCTGTCGAGAGTCGGCGTCGATTGAAGAAGCTCGTCCGTATGCTGTGCGTATCCAGATTGAACGACTATAAGAAAAGCCGTAACTTCATGTTGAAGTTACGGCTTTTCTTTATGCTGCATCCTGTTCGGTTTCGTCTTGTGGATTTGTTCGTTTTGCGTAATACATAAACGGTGTCGCCATCCACGCGATCACAAACTTCGCCACGTATGTCGTGATAAAGATATTCCACCAAATGTCCCATTCCATTCCCCAGAATGCGATGATGCAGAACGTGAACGTATCAATCAGTTGAGATAAGACGGTCGAACCTGTCGTACGAAGCCAAAGCTTCTTCTCGCCAGTTTTTGCGCGAATCTTCGAATAGACGAAGACATCGAACAATTGAGAGACCAAATAGGCAGCAAGGCTACCGAGTGTGATCAATGGCAGCATCGAGAAGAGTGCCTCGAAGCTTTCGTGCATGAACAGTGCCTCTTCAAACGGCTCATATAACAGTGCGTATTGCATGAGTACCGTTGAGACGATCAAGATGAAAAATCCGAGCCATACGCCTTTACGGGCAGCCGTTCGCCCATGTTTTTCGTTCAAAATATCGGTTGCCAAGTAGAGCGAACCGTAAACGATGTTACCGAGCGTGAAAATGTATCCGCCAATTACAATCTGTTGCGTGACTTGGATGTTTGCAACGACCGAAGCCATTGCAATCCAAGCATATAAGCCGACTCGTCCGAATAACTTGTAACTGAGGACGAGTAGTCCGAGTGTAAGGATGGCAGAAGGAATCCATAACCATTCGTTTAGCATGAATCATGCTCCTTCCTCTAACTATTCAATGATTTCAACTTTTCAAGTTTATAGAGGAACGGAAATGATGTCAAGGTGAGGGGGGAGGGAGAGGGTCCACTTAAGTAAACACTGTAAATTATAAAACCTTATTGTATATCAAAAAAGTGCTAGTGGAAATACCCTGTGAAGTGCAATCGTTCGACAAAATAAAAAACGATTCTACAAATCGTAGGAAGAGACATGAAAAAAACGAAAACTGTGCCATTTCTGTGCCACACCAAAAAGAAAGCACCTCCTGTCATAAACAGGAAGTGCTCTAAACCGCTTCGTTAAGCGATATTTCTGATGCCTCCGACGAGAATCGAACTCGTGCTGCAGCATTACCATTGCTGAGGTCTGCCACTAACCTACAGAGGCGTTACACCAACTATGTTACACAGATTATTCGTCGTTTTCAAGCTTTTTTAGAATAATAAGACCTCCAATCTTCGATAAAGGAAGACTGGAGGTCGAATGTTACATGTTTATTTTGTACGGATCCAAACGGCACCTGCAGAGTTGTCTTTCGCTTCACCGACTACGTCAATGACGAGACCGTATTGCGGAAGTTTGCGTCCTGCATCTGGAATGAGCGAGTTGATGTAAGAGTTTGCATCATTGAACTGCTTCACGCCAGGCTGTGCTTTGTAATCATACACGCCACGACTCGGTGAATCAATATACCAAGCGAGCGTCTTATCGAGACTGAACGCCGCATCAGCAATTTGGTAACGTGTACTACCTGCGACTGTTTGTTGACCGTTCAAGTTACCGATGAGCGCTTCAGGATGTGAATCGACGACACCGAGGAACCCTTCACCAGGGTGGACACCGACCCAGTTGTCTGTGTACGAGTCATCACCGTACCACACGACGAGACCTGTGTTGTATTTCACGCCGCGGCCGTTGAGAAGACCCATATCCGACCCAGCGTGGTTACGCCATTCGAGGTAGTAATAGTGTGGTTTTGAATCGTATCCGTCTGAAGAGACGAATCCATCAAGCGTCACGGCTTCAGCGCCTTCCGCATCATCTGCGAAGAGTGTTGCTGATTCTGATTTGATTGACAAGTTGTCGACTGCGAAGCCTTTCATGGCGACACCGCCGTCTGTCACGTATTCAAAGACGATTTGAACATCTTGTCCAGCGAATTGTGAGAGGTCGTATGATTTGTTGACCCATGCACCGTTCGTCGTCTCAGCAGGGTAGCCCGCTTCGTTTGCACCGTTGACGTCGTCACCGAATACATCGAGAACGACTTCTTGACCACCGCTAAGGGCTTTGATGTACAAGTAATCATAGTCCGATTCGACTTCATAGAATGAATCGAATGCGAGGACTCCGTCCGCACCGAGTTTCACAGCTGGTGTTGCCATCTCAGTATGGATGTCGTCACCTTTTGTCGAGTAATAGTAGCGATCGCCATAAGCTGGTTCGATTCCTTTAATCTTCTTATCAGGAAGGTTGACTTTGACAATGCCTGGATTGTTTGATTTCGTCACAGATTGGTCGAGTTGTGCGACGAACCCTTGAGAGTTGATGTCTTCAAGGTCGACTTCTGTGATGTTTGCCCAGTTTCCACCCATGATTTTTTGGAAGTATTCTTTGTTTTGTGGTGAGAAGCTTGTTGGCTCCGTACCAGCCACTTTACCAGCCCAGCTACCGCCACTCATGATCGACCATGATTGTACCGGTTCGCCTTGACCTGTGTACTGCGTATCGTACTCATCTGGAAGACCGAGGTCATGTCCGAACTCGTGTGCGAAAACGCCGACCGCACCATCTTCAGGTTGAATCGTGTAATCATATGCAGCCATTTTTCCGCCCCAGTAAGGAACTGCAGCTTCTGTATTGGCTACTGGGTAAACACCATCAAGAACCCAGCGATGTGACCATACCGCATCGTCACCGAGCGCACCGCCACCAGCTTCTTGGCCAGTCCCAGCGTGGATGATCATCAAGTGGTCAACGAGACCGTCCGGCTCATTGAAGTCACCGTCTCCATCCAAATCGTATAGATCGTATTGGTCATGTTCTTTCAAATCGATTCCAGATGCGACCGCAGCATTCAACGCATCTTTGACGAGTTGACGAGGTCCCGGTCCGACGTTATCATGTCCGCCATCACCTTTGTCAGCTCCATAGTCTTTCGCGGTTCCCGGAACGGTCAGCCACTCCGAAACCTCACCATCGACCGTATAACTGCCGCCTGATTGTTCTTCATAGTATTGTTTGAACGTTTGGACCTTTTCACCGTTAAAGAGTTCAAATTGTTGATCACCGAACATATACTTTTCGTAATGTTCTTTACTGAAGTTATCGCTGTACATATAGCCCGGCTCTTGGATGATGTTATTGTGTTTGAAGTCGCTGTACTCGACGAGGAGAACGAGGACTTTATCTTCACGTACCGAACCGTTGTATGCAGATTGCTGGGCAGGAGATACTTTTACTTGACCGTTCGGTTTCCCTTTACGGTAATTCCCTTGCCCTTTTTTTTCTTTATCAAGAATTCGTTTTGATTCCTTTTCGAATTGAGTATGTATCTTCTCTTTTGCTTTCGAAGCCTTCTCGTTCACTTTGTCGTCGTGCTTATGTGGATCTTTCGCTTCACCTTGCTTTTTCGCGATATACGCATCGACTGCTTTCATGCGTTCAGATGCGGACAATCCTTTTTTGATGACGCCACGTTTCTCGAGAGCTTTCGCGAGACGCTCTTCATCGATGATGTTGTGGTCGAACGGAGCGAGCTCGCTCGTTGTCGGAACCGATGGTGCAACCGAGAGGGGTGCAGCACCAGCTGCCGGAACGATACTGACTGTCATGGCAGATGTCATGAGAGCCGCGAGTGTCGTTCGACGGATGGAACGTTTTTTTTTTTTTGTGAACCTCCTGTTAAAAAATAATGGGAAAATGTGTGAGCTTGTTGTAAATGTACTCTTTGTGTCTGATTAATGTCAATATTCAGAAAATAAAAAACAAAAAAGGAGTCTAAAGACCTATTTAGTTCAATTTGACTAAATAGACTTAGACTCTAGGTCGATATATCCGTAATGGAACTTCGACGTTTTACGTTTTATGTGAGTGAAACCGTACCGTTCAAAGGTATCGCTCTCAAAATGCGCCTTCAAGACAATTCGTTTCATAGCTACTCGTGTTGCTTCGGTAATCAATTCTTGCGTGAGAGGGGAGGTGTCGGCGATTGTGCGAAGTGGGTTCAGATGAACCGATTCTGAAATCGTCTTTTCAAACATCGGATCAAAGTAAATACAATCAAACGAATTATCCGCACACGTTTTTAAATAGTCGAGAGAGTTGGAGTGAACGACCTCAATGCGTCGCATCGCCTCATTGACCTGCTCATCTTTTTCGACCCATACGGACATGCCTTCCCGGACGAGCTGTGCCGTAATGAATTGACTCTCAAGGCCAATTACTTTACCGGTTGAACCGACGACATGGCTCATGACGATACTGTCCGAGCCGAGTCCGAGTGTACAATCTAGAACATGATCACCTGGATTTGCTTGCATGGCATTAATGAGTGGATCTGATCCACCTCGGCTCAGTTGCTTTACCCGAAAGACGGAGAACGATGGGTGAAAAAAGAACGGCTCTGTACTATGCAAAGGTGTGAACTCGACACGTCGTTTATCAAAGATAAGTACACCTTGTTGATGACGTTTCTTCAACTCATCAATGGAAAGTTTGCGTCGGTCGACAAATTTCATCTTGTATTCTGTGGCATGCGTATGCGCTCGAGACAAGACATCATCTGTAGGGCGCAAACAAGTAGTGACAATATACATAATCCGGGCTCCTTCATAAAAAATGAGACGCAGTTGCGTCTCATTTTTTCTTACTGAGTAAGTCTGATAATTCATCGATAAGTGCTTTATGAGAAGCGAGTTCTTTCTTCTTCTCATCGTTCACGTTCATCGGACGTTTTGAACGGCTTTGAAGCGCTTCAAGCGTTTCATCGATTGACGACTTCAACGTATCACGTTCTTCAGGTTTCAGAGATACTTCGTGCGGATTTTCGCCAGAAGCATCTAATTCGCGGAGACGTGCCATCAATTGCTTTGCCTCGCGATTCAAATCGATTAACAATCTGTCAATTTGTTCCAATCGTAATTTAATCCCATCACGTTCTGTAAACATCTGTTTCACCTCTTTTTGCGGTTTAACCCTAAGGTCTCTTCCTGTTTACTTTACCATAAAATTAGTTAAACGAAACTACCGGGAATATATTCCATTTATTTTGGCTGTAAGAAACATTGTTTCTCTATCCCCACACGAAGTTCACCTGCTATACTAACTGAGCTAATAAGGAGGTGGGCGGATGGAAACGACAAATCATCCACCAAAAGCGCTCAAAGGAGCGATTGTGTCGATTACGGCATATTTGATCTTATCTATACTAAAAGTATTCTTCGGGTACTTATTTGAATCTGAAGCGGTCCTAGCCGATGGATTCAACAATACGACGGATATTATCGCATCGGTCGCGGTCTATATTGGCATTCGGGTGGCTGCATTGCCACGGGATGCCGAGCATAAATATGGTCATGCGAAAATGGAGACAATCTCTGCTCTCATCGCTTCATTAATCATGATTGCGGTCGGTATTTTCGTCTTCTTAAACAGTCTATCGAACTTAATTGGGGGCGAGTATACCGAACCGAACCCGTTGGCAGCGGTCGTCGCCTTCGTCAGTGCGCTCGTCATGTTCGGGGTGTATCGGTTCAACTTGAACCTCGCGAGAAAAACAAAGTCATTGGCACTTAAAGCGGCGGCGAAAGACAACTTGGCCGATGCGATGATTTCAGTCGGAGCCACACTTGGTGTGCTATTTGCTTATTTCCAACTGCCCTGGATGGACACGGTCTTAGCAATTGTGATTGCCGGCATGATCATCCGGACAGCGATCCAAATCTTTTTAGATGCCACCCATCAGCTTTCTGACGGGTTCCCTCCGCACCTCGTCGAGTCCTATGAGGAGACGATTGAACAATTTGAGCGTGTGAAAGAAGTTCGGGAAATCAAAGGGCGTCATCTTGGGAATCACGTGATGCTCGATGTGACGATTGCAGTCGATGGCGATTTGACTGTGGACGCGGCCCATGAATTGTGTGACGATATCGAACGGAAACTAGATGAAGAGCATGCGGTCGATTCGGTGCATATTCATATCGAACCGGTTTGATGTTCGGTTATCTTTTGCGCTTCATGAAGGGATTCGTTTATAATAAGCGCAGACAGATATTGAACTACTAGTTAAGGAGGGCACGGGATGAACATCGTGCGTCAACCTATTCGCCAGATTGATGAGATTGAATATGAACACTTTCAAAAATACGGAGAAAGTGCATATGGCGTTTCTGCTGAAGAGTTAAAAGGGATCCTCGAGGAAATGGGGGCGGAGCAACTTTATCACGCAGAAGAGCATAGTTATGGAGAAGACTTCTATTACGACTTGATGGTCGATGACAAACTGGTCGGTAAAGTCTTGTTACTCAAGCTTGCCCGCGTATACCAACTCGACCTGATGGTGTTCGATGCGTACAAAAACAAAGGATATGCGACAGAAGGTGTGCGTCTTGCCTTACTGGACTCAAAATTGATGGATGGACAAACAGTCCGGGCTGGCATCCCACCGACGAGCCCACATCAACAAGAGATGCATCATGTTCTTATTCAGAACGGGTTCGAAAAGCGGAACGGTCTGTATTATTTAAATTTTAAGAAACGATATGTGGTAAACCATTAAGCTGACGGCGTCTCGCACGTCAGCTTTTTTCATATGGAGGGGTAAGGATGAAGCAAGTCACCATTAAAGACATTGCGGAGCTCGCTGGTGTCGCCAAAAGTACGGTCTCACGCTATCTGAACGGTGGATCGGTCGGAAAGGCAACAAGGGAAAAACTCGACCGGGTCATTCGAGATACGAACTATGAGCCGAATCAGTTCGCGCAAAGTCTCAAGTCGAAACAGACGAAGATGATTGGGGTCATCGTTCCACGGCTCGATTCGTATGCCGCCTCACGGACGATGATGGGGATTGATGAACAGCTCACGGAACGAGGATATCAAATGCTCGTCGTCAATACAGCACAACAGACGGAACGAGAAATCGAACAGCTATACAATTTGGCCAAACAAAAAGTCGCCGGGATCATCTGGCTTGGGACGACGGTCACGGAACGCCACCTTGAGGCGATTGAGGCGATTCAAATCCCGGTCTTATTGATTGGACAACAACATGACAATGTGCATAGTCTCGTCTATCCGGACCATGAAGCGGCATATGCGCTCGGTACACGATTCACGGAGTGGGGGCATCGAAACGTTGTCTATGTCGGGGTGTATGAATCGGATATCGCGGTCGGTCAAGCACGCCGTGACGGATTTTTGAAGGCGTTTCAAGAATCGGAGGCAAATGTCAAAGTCATTCAAACGACGTTTAAGATTGAGGACGCCATTCCAATCGGTGAACAGTTGGCGAATGATGTCGGCACTGTTTCGTTGATTGTTTGTGCGACCGACAACATTGCGTTAGGCGTCTTGAAAGGATTAGCGAATCAAGGGGTCTCTGTCCCAAGAGATGTCTCTGTCAGTGGATTTGGAGGATATGATTTCACGGAAGTCCTGCATCCATCCATCACGACGGTACACCTTCCTTATCGCCGAACTGGTGCGAAAGCTGCCGACATGATGCTACAGCTCTTACACGGTGAACACGTCCCAATGAAAACGTTCACAATTTTTTAATTAAAAGTGCGCGAAAGCGTTGACAAGTTGAATTAAATCGTTTACATTTGTGTTGCGGAACCGGTTCCGCAACATTTTTTATTCTAAAATGGAACCGGTACCAATCGTATAAAGAACTCATATGATTTTTGGAGGTGGACGATATGAACACCGTACATTGTATCGGCGAATTGTTGATTGACTGGGTATGCGAGGATGCGTCTAGCGATCTCGTGAACGGGACACGTTCGTCAAAAAAGCAGGGGGCGCACCTGCGAATGTCGCGGCAGTCGTCAGTAAGCACGGGGGACAATCCAGTTTCCTCGGACAGGTTGGAGATGACCCGTTTGGTCTCTTCTTGAAACAGACGTTGGTCGAGAACGGCGTCCGAACAGAAAACCTTGTGGAGTCTGGAGATACGACATTCGCATTCGTATCGATTCAAGAGGACGGAGAGCGGGACTTCACATTCCGTCGCGGAAGTGACGGGGAGTATGTCTTCGAGTCGATCGACTTATCGGTGATCGAGTCAGGAGACATCATTCATTTCGGCTCGGCGACAGCACTACTTGATGGAAAATTGAAAGACGCGTACTTTAAGTTATTGCAATTTGCAAAGCGGGATGGCTTGTTTATCTCGTTCGACCCGAACTATCGGGATGCATTGATCACGGATCTCGAGCAATTTAAACAAGATGCGAGACACTTCATCGCGGAATCGGACTTCATTAAATTGAGCGAAGAAGAAGCGCACTTGTTAACCGGAGAAGAACAACTAGAAGACGCTGTTCGTGCACTGCTTGAATTAGGTGCAAAACAGATTGCCATTACACTAGGGTCTCGTGGGACGTTGATTGCGACAAGCACGCATCATGAAATCGTTCCTTCAATCTCAATCGACAGTATCGATTCGACGGGAGCGGGAGATGCGTTCGTCGGAGCTTACTTATATCGGTTGGCAACACTCGGGTTTGACCCGGAGCGCTTACGTTCTGACATTGAATATGCGAACGTAACGGGTGCATTAACATGTACAGCTTATGGCGCCATTCCAGCCATTCCATCACGACAACTTGTGAATGAAACGTTAGGAGGGAAATGAAAAAAGATTACAAAAAAGAAGCAGCATCGATATTAGAGGCAATCGGCGGTAAAGAGAACGTTGCGGCAGCGGCGCATTGTGCGACTCGTCTTCGTCTCGTATTGAGCGATGAGTCAAAGGTCGATGAGAAAGCACTCGAACAACTTGACGTCGTCAAAGGAACGTTCTCGACAGGAGGACAATACCAAATCATCATCGGACAAGGTACGGTCAACAAGGTTTATGCCGAATTTTCACAATTGACAGGTCTTGGAGACATGTCAACGACAGACGTGAAGTAAAACGGAGCGAAAAAGATGAACCCGCTCCAGCAATTCGTCAAAATGTTATCAGATATCTTTGTCCCAATCATTCCGGCCATCGTCGCCGGAGGTCTCTTGATGGGGATCAACAACCTATTGACAGCACCGGATTTGTTTTTTGAAGGACGTTCATTGATTGACCAGTATCCAGGCATGGCAGACATAGCAGCGATGATCAATACGTTCGCAAACGCCGCCTTCGTCTTCCTACCTGTACTCATAGGGTTCTCCGCAGCCAAGCGGTTCGGTGGTAACCCATATCTCGGTGCAGCTCTCGGGATGATCATGGTTCACCCGGACTTGATCAATGCATACGCTCAGGCAAGCGTTGAGGAGATTCCGGTTTGGAACATCTTTGGGCTTGAGATTGAGAAGTTAGGATACCAAGGACAAGTCTTACCAGTCCTCGTCTCGACGTACATTTTATCGAAACTTGAAATCAACATTCGGAAGTTCATGCCGGCATCACTTGATATTTTGCTCACGCCATTGCTCTCACTTCTCTTCACAGCATTCATCACGTTCGCCTTCGTGGGTCCAATCACACGCGAAGCAGGGAACTTGATCATTGATGGATTAGTATGGACGTACGATTCACTCGGGTTCGTCGGTGGCTTGATCATGGGTCTTCTCTACGCTCCAATCGTTATCACGGGGATGCACCATAGCTTCATCGCAATTGAGACACAGCTTCTCGCCGATATCGCTGAAACAGGGGGATCGTTCATCTTCCCAATCGCTGCAATGTCAAACGTCGCACAAGGGGCAGCTACCCTTGCCGTCTTCTTCTTGACTGCTGATAAGAAGATGAAAGGTGTCGCCTCAGCATCAGGAATCTCTGCATTACTTGGGATCACAGAGCCTGCCATGTTCGGGGTCAACTTAAAACTTCGTTATCCATTCATCGCAGCCATCGTTGGTTCAGCCGTTGCGTCTGCATTCATCGTTGGAAACGACGTATTGGCAGTAGCGCTCGGTGCTGCCGGATTACCAGGAATTATCTCAATCGCACCGGGTTCGATCATCTCGTATATCATTGGTATGGCCATCGCCTTTGCCGTGACATTCGGATTGACATTCATCCTTGCGAAAAAACAAGCAAAAAAAGAAGCGGTCAAACAAGCCGCGTAACGAAAAAGGAAGTGACACTATGAATTGGACGAAGGCCGAACGTTATCGTTCACTCCGTGACGTGAGCGCCCTCGAGATGGAGGTGCTCCGTGCAAAGACGGCCGCATCCCCGTGGCGGTTTGGGTACCATATCCAGCCGCCGACGGGCCTCCTCAATGACCCGAACGGCTTCTCATATTACGATGGAGAGTACCATCTATTCTATCAATGGTTCCCGCTCGGGCCAGTTCACGGTCTCAAACATTGGTATCATGTCAGTTCGAAAGATCTTGTCCATTGGACCGACCGCGGGGTGGCGTTAGTCCCTGAAACGAAAGAAGATTCCCACGGTGCCTATTCTGGAAGTGGTTTCGTTGTAGACGACACCCTTCACGTGATGTATACAGGGAATCATCGTACGGACGATTGGACGCGTCACGCCTCGCAAATCATCGGTGTACTGCGTGAAGGGATAATCGAGCGCCGCAACGTGGCCATCCCGGATATCCCGGCAGGCTATACGGAACACTTCCGAGATCCAAAGGTATGGGAAGCAGATGGCACATATTATGCGATTGTCGGGGCGCAGCGCACAGATGAGACAGGTTGTGTAGTCTTATATCGTTCAACCGACTTAAATGATTGGACATTTTTAGGTGAAGTGAAGACGGGGCTCGCCCCATTCGGTTACATGTGGGAGTGTCCTGACGTCTTTGAAATTGAAGGAAAACACGTGCTCATTTTTTCTCCGCAAGGGATTGAGCCGGAAGGTCATCGCTACCACAACATCTACCAATCTGGATATGTCACAGGCACGCTTGATTTGGAGACACTCGTCTTCAAACATGAGTCGTTTGAAGAGCTCGACTTCGGGTTTGACTTTTATGCACCGCAATCGACGGAGCATGACGGGCGTCGTATTCTAGTCGGTTGGATGGGCCTACCGGAAATCGAATATCCGACAGACCGGTACGGCTGGGCACATGCGTTAACACTGCCACGTGAACTATCAGTGGAAGATGGTGTATTGAAACAACGACCTGTCCCAGAAATGAAGCAACTACGACAAGACCAGTTTATTAAAGAATCGAGTACGCTGATCGACATGGTCACTCCTGAACGTTATGAATTGGAACTGTCGACTTCTGGGGAAGACTTCAAACTTGAACTGTTGAAGACAGAAGATGAGTCGCTTGTGATTCGGTACGAGAAAGAAACATCCGAATTGACCATCGACCGGACGAATGCAGGTGAACCGTTCGCAACCGAGTTCGGGACGACTCGGACCAAGGTGATCAACGTCACATCCCTTCGGCTGTATGTCGACTCATCGAGTGTCGAGTGTTTCGTCAACGATGGTGACGCTGTGGCCACGCTTCGCATTTTCCCAAACGATGAAGAGAAACGAGTTCGCTATGTCGGGGACAATGCAAGCGTAGTCGGTTGGAAGTATGAATGAGTGAAAAAGCTGAGCGAATGCTTGGCTTTTTTTATTTCCATATTTTGAAACCGTTTTGATTGGATCTACGTATTGAGATAGAGAAGAAAGAGGAAAAAAAAAAGAAAAAATGATGAAGTGGGTTGAGGCGATTCGAACGATTACCGCACCATTCGGAGATCCAGTGGGAGAAATTGAGAATGAAGAAGTTGAACGTGTGGTGGTGGCAGAATCGGTAGGACTGGGTACATTTAATGAAAAAATAGCACTAGAGTTCCACTCGTTGGATCAAGTGAGAGTGTTCGCGGAAATGCTACGAAGTTCAGAAGTAATCGAAGACATCGAAATCGAAGTAGCACCCGATTTTGACCTCATCGTACAATTTAAAGGTGGAGAGCAAGAGCGCTATCAGCTTTGGCTCGGACAACCGGACCATCCAAGTGTGATCACAGAATTTGAACGAACAGACGTTATCTGGAGAATCCCGGAACATACAACGAATCAATTGATTGTTGCCCTCGGATTAGAGGCGTAAAAAAGCACCTCTTTTTGAGATGCTTTAGGAGTTAAAACGGATAAATCGTTCGATTTGTCGCTCTGATTTTCTTGCTTGCCGTCCGACCCAAATCAAGTGACCGGGACTGTTCAGAATCGTAAGCTGCGCATGTGGGATCAAGCGCTTCGCGTAATGGGCATGTCGAACAGGAACTGCTTTGTCGTTTTTCGAGTGAATGATATAGGTTGGGCACGACACACCGAGTAACACCTCACTCGAGACACGTTGTTTCAAATCGAACTGTGCGCCAAGTCCAAACGCCATCTGATTCGCGACGCGTTTCAGGAGGAAAATATCATAAGGAGACACCTCTTCTCGAATCGTCTCGAGTGCCAACACGCTTGTCGATTGAATCATACGGGCCGTCGCTTCGAATGGATGTTTATGAATGGCACGAGCAATAAACTGTTTCATGATGTATTGAAGTGCGATAAATGCGGGTTGGACGACATTTCGGCTGACCGTGTCCCGATACGGGAAATCAACGACACTCGTCACGGCGGCAGCGAGGGTCAAACTAAGGACACACTGATTCTGTGAAGCGAGCTCGATCGCGGTCGGTCCTCCGGCAGAGATGCCATAGACATGATATCGATCAATATCTAGCATTTGCATCAAGTGAGAGAGTCGGGATGCAAACAATTGAAGAGATGCTGAAAAAGAGTATGGTGTTTCTCCATATCCGGGTCTAGATGGGACAATGACCCGGAAACCGGATAAAACGAGTTGGTCCACATGGTATGGTTCTAAACTCGATGACTGGGTCCCATGGATCAGTACGATGACGGGACCGTGACCGCGGTCTATATATTCGATTTTTGAGCCGTCGACGTGTGCATAATATTTCAACTTAGATGGCGCCTCCTTAAACGTTTTGTAATGGAAAATACCTTTATTTCGTGGAAATAAAATGATAATGTCTGTTTATACATAATTTAGACAGAGAGACGAAAGGGGATAGAACCGTGAATAACCGAGAGCGGTTACTTGAAGTTCGACGTTTCTTCGAACGTTACACGGACGAAGCGAATCCAAAGACACTAGAAGATTTGCTCGAGTACTTGTCAACGATAGGAGATACTTATAAGTTAGCAAAAAAATCGGTGAAAGACGATATCCAGGCACTGAATAATTCGGGGTTTGAAGTGCAGGATGAATTGGAGAAGAATGGTCTCGCTAAAAAGTATTGGCATTCGGCCCGCTTATTTGAGATTCATGAACTCCGGATGATGGTCGATGCGATTGTCGCAGCGAAATTTATCTCGGAAGACGTGACCGAGGAAATTGTAGAGAAACTTCAAATGCTGACGAGTATCCCTGAAGCGAAGACGCTACAATCGATCATCAAGACGCCGAAGAAAAAACACGGACACATTCCTTACCATATCGATCGTATCCAACGGGCCATTCATGAACGAAAAGCTATCTCGTTCCAATATACAGACGTCGTCGGATTTGATGTGACGAAACGAACGTTCCCGCTCCGCCGTGACGGAGAGCGATACGTCGTTAATCCAATCGATTTGCATTGGAATCACGAGCAGTACTACTTGATCGGGATCGACGAATCAATCGGAGAGGTGCGGAACTACCGGGTTGACCGCATCGTCAATTCGGAGATTGTGGAAGATGGCACCATTCGTCCGAAGCATCATTTACCTGATAATTACTATCAAAAATCATTCAATATGTATAACGGATCTGATGAACAAATCGTTTTGTCCGTCGACGAACGCGTTCTCCCGGTCATCTTTGACAAGTTAGGGGAAGACGTTTCTGTTTCTGAACATGGAGAACGATTCCTCATCCGTTTCGATGCGGCCGTTTCTGACGGATTTATTTACTGGTTGCTATCTTTGGGTTCACAAGTAGAAGTGGTTGAACCACTCACGCTTCGTGATCATATGAAAGCAACGATTGAGAAGATGGCAATTACTTATGAACATACAAGCATTCATTCCTCCATCGAGTAAGCAGATGTGCTATACTGCTTGCGACACTAGATGAAGGGGGACAGGCGGATGTTGAATTGGATGCCATTGATCATTCCGATTGTCGCTGTCATTTTCGTAACGATCGTCGCAAGACGCGCCATGAAAATGGATAAAGAGAACTAATAGGAAGAGACATCGTCCAGGATTGGGAGATGTCTCTTTCGCTATGGAGGTAGAACGTGGATACGATTACACATACGTTATTCGGTTTGACGTTATATGGTGCAGCCGATAAGCGTGATTTACAACAACATGAAAAACGAGCCTTATTCGTCACGACACTCGTCGGGAGCCAAATCCCTGACAGTGATGTAATTTCACGGCTATGGGACACAGAAGGCATGTATCAGATGTGGCATCGCGGCATCACTCACTCGATCTTCCTCGTTCCACTCTTTGCACTGCTCATCTACATACTGGTTCGCCTTCTCTTTCGAGTGACGGACATCCGCTATTTTTGGTGGGCATTATTGTCTGTCTTCGTACACAATACATCCGATTTGTTCAATGCATGGGGGACAGGGTATTTCGAACCGATCTCGGACGTGAGGATCACATTCGGTGTGATCCCGATTGTCGATTTTGTCTATTGGGGAATCTTCTTGGTCGCCTGGCTCGTCGCACGTAAACAAGAAGTCCGTTATAAGACGTATCGGTATGCATGGGCTGCCCTCGTTCTTTATGTCGCGCTTCAAAGTGCGCAGGGCGCCTATTTATATCAGTCTTATTCAAAGGAATATGACGAAGTGGCGCTCTCGGCTTCATTTATCCCGACTCAGTTCACGGTCATTACGAAGACTGACGAGGACGTATCGCTCTTTCAAGATTCGATATATCAAGAAGCGACCTTGCAATACGAATTGACGAGTGCCGAAAAGGCGAGTCTTGAACCATTGTTTGAAGCGAATCATGAGGCGCGCACATTGACCAAATGGTCGCCGTTCGTCGTCATCGTAGCAAACGAAGAACGGCTCGGCGTCTTTGACCCGCGGTTTTATGATGGCGAATCCTCATTTTTATATGAATACATCGAAAGGTAGGACAACGGATGGGACGTATACGTTATCTCTTTATCTTCGCTTACGAACAGGCACTTAGTTGTATCTTTCCGGTCGCTATCTTCGGAGCGCTTGCCGTCACAAAGTTTGTAGAGTTACCACTCCCACGATATGACGTTTTACTCATCTGGTGTTTGTTCGTTCAAGTCGTCCTTGTGAAGACGGGGCTCGAGACGATGGAAGAAGTGAAGGTCATCAGCTGGTTCCATGTCATCGGTCTTGGACTTGAATTATTCAAGGTGCAGATGGGGTCATGGAGTTATCCGGATGAGGCGTTCACAAAAGTGTGGGGCGTCCCGCTCTATGCCGGATTTATGTATGCGAGCGTTGGTAGTTACGTCGTCCAGGCATGGCGTCGTCTCGATTTACGATTTACGAAGATGCCGCACCCAATCATCGCCTTCGGACTTGGCATCGCCATTTACTTCAACTTTTTTTGGCACCATGTTTGGTTAGACCTACGGTGGCTGTTGATCGCATTCATCTTTTTGGCGTTCGGTCGCTCGGTTGTCTCGTATAAACTCGACGATCGACGATTTGAGATGCCGGTCGTCCTGTCATTCTTCTTGATTGCCTGCTTTATCTGGCTCGCTGAAAATATTGTCACGTTCTACAACGGCTGGGCGTATCCGGACCAATTGAACGGTTGGGCCATCGTTGATTTAGGAAAACTGTCGTCCTGGTTCCTACTCGTCATCATCAGTATCCTCCTTGTCGCTTGGCAAAAGCGAAAATTGGAGTATGAATTACCTTAAACATGTGTCGAGTTTTTTTGTGAGGGGACACGAATCCTTTTTTGAAGAAAGTCGTATTGTAAAACGAGGTGATTCGGTTGTTGGAAATTGTACTTACTTGGTTGATTGGATTATTGTGTCTAGGATCTCTTGTCATCTATTGGAGAGAGTGGCGAAAGACTCGGAATCGAGTCAAACTAGGACAAGCTTGTCTCGCAATGTTTTGTTCGTTTCTTGTACTTGGAATGGCAGGCATGGAAACGTACGACCGCATGACGACGAATCACATCGTCGAGACGGGAGAATGTTATGTCGTCGATGACCGATCATCGAAGGGTTCATCGAACGTGACGCTATGGTTCGGAGAGCGGTCATACGGCTTCAAGGAAATTCCGGACGTTGCATATGGTCCAGGATATGTGTTTACGTGTCGCGCAATAATGACAAAGCAGATGCAATCAGGAATCGATTATGAGTTGCGATCACTTGACGGTGAGCTATTATATTCAACTCGTTCAGATGATTGATTGCGTGAAACTCAAAAACAAAACGTGTTCAAAGCTAATTTTATAGCTTCGAACACGTTTTACTATGATTGACTCCTGTACGTATGCCATAAAAGCAACATCATGACGATAAAACCCAGTCCTCCGACTAAATTGGTTATGAACAAGATGTGCTGAGACGATAAGAGACGGAGTATGGCCTGCCATATCAAAGACAGTGAAAAAACGACAAAAATGAAAACACCAAATGGATTAGCGAGAATCGCAATAA
This sequence comes from Exiguobacterium profundum, assembly GCF_001909285.1. Taxonomy (GTDB): domain Bacteria; phylum Bacillota; class Bacilli; order Exiguobacteriales; family Exiguobacteriaceae; genus Exiguobacterium; species Exiguobacterium profundum. Next base: position 1,899,832 of record NZ_MRSV01000001.1, on the reverse strand, counting down.
GTTTATGATTCATTGTCATTCACTAAATGACCGGAATTTCTTGAACGCCATACCGATCATTTCGATTCCTTCATCTTGTTTCGTTTTCTCTCTAAAAAGATCGGAAGGATATTCAAAAAGATTGCCACAACCGTCAAGAACCATAGCGCACGCGACATACCAGGTACGACATCCATTATGGCAGCCCAGTCTTTTGCTTCGACCCACATGTTGAGCAAGCTATATTCGGCGCATAACGTGAGAGCAACTAATGATAGGGCAATCGCCATCGGCAGCTTATAGTCCTTCTCCATCATAAATACGGTCAAATTGATGAGCGTCGCCCCGATCGCAGCCAATCCAAAAATAATCCACATCCTTTAACCCCCTAAATATTTCTATCTATACATTGTATCATACAAAATAACCCAGATAAATTTCAGAAAATTGTTTCTATTTACATAATAAATATGCTAGAATCAGTGGAAAGTGTCTTTGGATATTATTCCCTTTAGAAAATGAACAATCAACCGGACATCCTTTCACACTTTTGATTGAGAGATTTGCATTCAAAAGGAGATAGAACTATGACGTATATTGCTCGGAAATCAGTTCATCTGATAATCGCATTTTTCATCTTGATTGCGATTAGTGCGCTACCGTCGCTCGTCGTTCAGACGGATTTTAGTCTGACGAATTATTGGAACGGCATTCAACAACAGATGGACCAATTACAGAAACTAGAGGACATTACATATTACAACATCACCGCGCAACGTTACTTGCCACTCTTGCCGGCACTTGGACCGCTCGTCAAAGAATCGGTCATCATTTTTACCACGGCACTCGCGGTATCGACCTCGCTAGGATTAATGTATGCGTACTTCTACTATCGGAGCGGGAGACGCGTTCGTACCGTTTTACACCAAACGAGTCAGACGCTCGAGATGGTACCAGATTTATTCTGGTTAATTTTTTCTCAATTTCTTGCGATTACAATCCATAAATCGACAGGGTTCGATCGCATTGAAGTTGCCGGAGGATTCGCAGAGTATATACGGTTTCTCCCAATCGTCACATTGACGCTGACGACATTATTCTTCTTTATCAAATGGTTGACAATTCATATTCATGAACAAGAAGCCATTCCGTATCTCGAACTCGCACAAGCGAAAGGGATTCGACCGAGTGGACTGTTTTGGAAACACTTATTACCAAATATCATCTATCGGTTTTACCTCTTTTTCCGTTCGAACATCATTACCATCTTATCGACACTTTTGATTGTCGAATACTTATTTAACGTTCAAGGGTTATTTCGATTCGCCGTCTACAACCCGCAGATGGAAATCTTACTGGTTATCTTATTCGTCATCTATATCCCGATTTTTTTATTTGATTTACTGATTGAATGGATTATTCCGAATGCATGGAAAGGAGGGATTTGATGCGCCGAGTATTAATACGTGACCCGATTTTCATCTTCTGCTTTGTTATCGTAGCGGGGCTATTGTTGATGAGTTTTGGAAATACCGTGTTTCGTGATGGGAATGTTGATCAAACCCTCATGCTCTACTCTGATGAAGGGAGACTCATTGGAATACCACCATTAGAACCGTCAAAATATCAATGGCTCGGGACGGACAATGCTGGATATGATTTATTCCAAATGCTCGTGGAAGGATTTAAGTGGACCGTTGGCATCTGTGCGCTCGTCGCATTCGGACGGATGGTCATCGGTCTATTGATTGGCATCCCTCTTGCTTTCAGGGGAGCTCGCTTAAATCAATTCTTTAAAACGCTATTGGACGGCTTTTTGATTCTACCGATATCATTGATCGCATTGATGATGTTGGTAGGAACACTGACCTTCTATGATTCGACACAGGTGCCTCCATTATGGGATCGAGTAAAGATTGAACTAATCGTCTTAGTCGTTCTCGGATTACCTGCCGTCACGTTATATCTCATCACAGAGATTCGACAATTGCTTCAACAAGAGTTCATGATCGTGGCTCAGACGCTTGGTGGCAGTGTCTGGCATCGTGTGAGATTGCACCTTTTCCCGCATCTCGTCCCAACCCTCGTGATCGTCTTCATGCAACAGTTTGTTCAGACGCTCATGTTGCTCATTCATCTCTCACTGTTTGGGATTTTCTTCGGAGGAACGGTCATGTTACATGAAGGGATCATGCCGACCGTTTATGAATGGTCTTCGATGTTCGGGTATTATTTCAGACAGTTCACTGCGATGACATGGATGACGAATCATCTATTTCTCGTCCCGGCCATGTCACTTGCTGCGCTCATCTTTATTTTCAACTTGTTGACGAGCCGTCTCGAGCGAGCATTTAAGCTCAGACGTCAAGAACCGGTGGTGACCGAGGCAAGTCTAGCACAATCGGAAGCGGCAGCTGCTTCCCTTTCGAATCCGTTCACCCTTGTTGATTCGACTGTGTCATTAAGGAAGGAACCGGATGATATCGTATGATATGATCCGGTTTTTCTATGTCGAATGGACTGAACGGTCTTGTTTGAGGGAACGTGTATAACAGATTGAGGTGACAATTCATGAATGGAGTGAATCGATATGAAAGCTGCGATTTGTACCGCGTATGGGCCACCGGAAGTACTCGTCATTCAAGAAGTGCATCAACCGAAGCCGAAAAGCAATGAGTTACTGATTCAAGTCCATGCATCGGCCGTCCACTCGGGAGACCAACGCCTCCGCGCACTAGACGTTCCAGCATTAGGAAAACTACCGATTCGATTAGTTGTTGGGTTTAAGGCGCCACGTCAACCGATTCTCGGTGTCGTGTTGGCAGGTACCGTCGTAGAAACAGGAAACAGTGTGAAAAACTTTCAGGTCGGAGACAACGTCTATGCCCTCACTGGGATGCGTTTTGGTGGTTATGCGGAGTTTGCATGTGTGAACGAATCGAAATGTGTGTTTCAGATGCCCGCGCATGCCAGCTTTATCGAGGCAGCGGCGCTACCATTTGGTGGGACGACTGCATTACATTTTTTACGGAAGGCACGTATCGAGCGAGCGACGAACGTTCTCATTTATGGTGGAGCGGGTGCTGTCGGTTCGACTGCCGTACAGATTGCGAAGCACTACGGCGTTCATGTGACTGCGGTATGCCATGAACGCAACATCGAGCTCGTGAAGCGGCTCGGGGCAGATGTAGTCGTGGACTATTCGAGAGAAGGGTATGACCGTGAATTGGGTACGTATGATGCCGTCTTTGATGCTTCGGGGAAAATTGATAAACGCCTAGCCAAAAAACATGTGGCAGAGAATAGTGCGTTCAGTTCCGTCGCGGGACAGGGACCGGCGAGCGAACGAAAAGAGGATTTGATGTTCTTGAACGAATTATTTGAAGCAGGAGAGCTACAACCAGTCATTGATTCAGTTTATTCGCTAGATGAGATTGTCGAGGCACACCGATACGTCGATCAAGGGACAAAGGTTGGGAATGTGATTGTGAGAATCAAGGAAGAATCAATCAGATGATAGATGGTAGTATAGAGAGAAATATCATATTTTATCGTGAGGTTTGGTCGAGAACCTCACTTACATATGAATGGATTCACCGACTAGACGAATCAATGAGAGCGGGCGAGTAGACATGAATATATTGATTGGACAACCGAAGATGGAACAAGATCTTATGCAACTGAAGGGAGAGATTGAGTCGAACCCTACAGTGGACTTGATTCTCTATCCAGAGGGATATTGTACATATAGAGCATTGGATGAGCTAAGTGATTTAGCGATCCAATTCAACACAACGATTGTTTTAGGGTATCGAGATGACACGAATAGAGACCGGGTCCTCATTGTAAATAAGAATGGCGAGACGTTGTTAACGCGATGGAAAACGCCTGAAAATGTGGGCTTGTTCATGCCATCAAGTGCCACAGATGGAGCAGAAGAATACGGATATTTACTGTGCAGGGAGATTTTTATGGGGGTTGAAGGATTGAAGGGTCATGAGCATCTATCAATCATATTCAATCCAATCGGGGTCGGGATGTTTAGTGAGGAACAATTCACGGAGTGGACGGAAGAAGCGAGAAAAATTGCGATGGAACGAAAAGCGATGATTATCGGAACGAGTCACGCGGATGGATCGTATCGAAATTGTGGAATCTCGATTCCGATCGCATATTGCTTTGATGAAAATGGAGAAGAAGAGTTTTTATCGAAAAATGATACGCGGACGCGAGTGTTAGAAACTGATTCAAGAGTTACGACATTCGTCTAACAAACCGTAATTTCCTGTAAAAAATGAAATACGTGTAAAATGAATGGGTTTATTTCACATACCATTAATTAATCTTAAATCAGAAAGTGAGTACTTATGAGATACCTTTTCAAACGAAAACACAAGAGTGATTGCAACTGCTCGATATGTGGCACGAGTAAAGAACATACAGTGGGCTTTGGATCGATCATGCCAGCATTATTAGAAGGGCTGTCGAAACGGGAGATGAAGAAACGCGTCGTCTTGACAGATGATTATGCGTCCTCGATGAAGCTCATTTCTTTATCAACGGATGCCTCGAAATTCCAATCATTGGAGAAGACGATCCTTTCATCTGGAATGTCTGGGTATCACTCAGTCCGAATAACTTTTTCAAAGTCATCGATTTATGGGATGAACCAACGCGTATTGACCTCGATTCGATGTTCGGCTGGCTATCGACGGAACTTCCTATCTATCCAGATACCATCAATCTAAAGACAAATGTACATATGCGTGCAGTCGGAATACGTCCATTGATTGAACTCGAACCAACGAATCATCCTCTTGCAATGGAGCAACGTAATGGTATCACCAGGTTGCGGGTCGATGATATATTCCGACTCATTGAACGTAATGGATAAAGGAGGAGATCAGGGTGAATCAATTGAAGTCATCTTTGATTTTCGATTTGTACACAGGAAATCAAGTGCTCACTTCGATTCAGCAGAAGATGTTGGAGCGAATCGAGTTACTTGTTCACGACAAACAATTCAAAGAACTTGGATAATTCATGCGCGACACTCCGGACATCGAGCAGCTGTTAATTGACTATGTGCTACTTGATCCGACCGATTCATATCGCTGGGATCTGCTTATTGGTTATGTACGGTTGGATCGGATTGAAGATTATGATCGAGTGAACGCGTTTTGCCGAACAGCTTTTTCATACCATCCAGATAAACCCTTCTATTTTGCCTTGGCGTTATATGATATAGGATGGAATGATTTCGAGATGGATGAGGAAGTCATTGAGGTGGCGAATCGATTGATCGAAGCAGCAACACCTGAAATTTCTGCATTGATTTGTCTAAGCATGTCAAAAGTGCTACGACATAAAGAGCGCGAGTATCTTCAAATGGCAATCGAGCGATGTCCGTGGGCAGTGCAGCCAACCTTTTCTTTAGGTGAGCATTACAGCCGGTTTAATCAGAGATTGGCTAAAACCTATATGGAAAAAAGTGTGGCTCAATTGGTTCTGACTTTTGATGATTCAGGTGAAAAGTCAAAGCCAGTGATTGGTTTCAATCCACACACTTGGCAGAGGGATGTTTGTAACGAGCTGTTAGGGATGGATATGAGTTGGACAGAATATAAAAAGTACAAGCGAATGATCAAATGAAAGAATTAAGAATAGTGATAAGGAATGCGAGGGAAGAAATCATGAGAATCACAGAAACGATACTCTACACGAACCGACTTGACGAAATGAAACGTTTCTATACGGAACGACTTGGATTATCAGTCAGTGAAGAAGACCTGACCAGTTTTCGAATCAATCTAGGTGAAGATGCGTTGGTATTTCAAGAGGCTAAAACGGAGCAAGAGCGACAATACCATTTCGCTATCAATATTCCGGCTAATCGATTCAAAGAAGCGAAAGAATGGCTGATGTCACGTGTCCCGCTTTTAACTGAAGACGGGGAGGACGAAATCTATTTTGAAGGAATCGATGCATCATCGCTTTATTTTTACGATACGGACGAGAATGTCGTCGAGTTGATTGCTCGACATTCGATTAATCCAGAAAGTAACATCGAGTCCTTTTCGTTGAATGAATTTCTTGGAATTGGCGAGATGAGTTTGACTGTGGAAGATCCGCTACATGTCGCACAAGAACTTTCAAACATCGAGATCCACCGCCGAGACGGTAACCCAATCGATGAGCGTCATCTGAACTTTTTAGGCGCACCGAATAGCGAGACATACATTTTATTAGTTCCTCCAGGTCGTGTGTGGCTGTTTTCACCAAAACTGTCGATTCCGAGTCCAATTCAGATGGTACTTGATCAACGATACATCGTCGAAATGGATGAGAAACACGAGATTCATATTCACTCCATCAAAAAATGAGTTCACAATTGAACTCATTTTTTAGTCTTTAGATTCGACATACCGATGAATTTCTTCTAATCGTATGACTGCGTTCTCCAAGTTCACCTCAAACGATTGGTCTGAGCATTCAACAGTGAGCGAATCACCGTTCTGACGTGAATAATCTAGTAGTAGTGGTCTGATTCGTTCATGTACAATTTGTGCATTTTCGATTGAAGTTCGAGGGAAAATCATGGCGAATGTGTCTTGCGCAACCCGATACTTCTTGTCCGTTCGTCGAGTCGCTTCGTGAAGTTCGTCACTAAAATAGTATAAGAACCATTCATATTCGGATGAACCATACTGTTTTTCAAAATGATCGAGAATGGGCAGTGTGATGAATGACACCACGAACGTTTCACCGTGGCGAATCAACCGATCCCGTTCAGCCTCTATATCCATCAAAAAACGATCACGGTTATCAAAACCGGTCTCTGGGTCGACCGCAATTAACTGACTGACTCTCGCTTCCGCAACCTTTAGTGCAAACTGGGCATGAAAAAGCTTGACTTGGAGCCAGTAAGACAACCCCGTCAAAATCGCTAATAGTAATAAAATATATAGTTGCGCAGTAGCGGCAGTCTCATACACAGGCATCGTGATTAAAAAGTAAGCAGCGAATCCTAACAGAATGAGTACACCAGACGCTCGGTGAATGAGCAAAGTTGAAAGATAAAGAATCGGAATACAGATCATCCACCAAACGGGTAGATGATTCAGGATCAGCACAGAGGAAAGTAGAATACTACATGTCAACGATACAACGATGAGTGCGATTAGTTGTATGGACATCGTTGTCCAGTGTCTCATAGGTATCCTCCTCTTAAAAGAAATAAATTGCAATGATAACACTATTATCCATTTTCCGAAATAGTGATTGTTCAAACCGATTTGAACACTTGATTCATTATAAGTGATTCATTCTATTTTAAAAGGCTTATTTTTGAAAAGACGTGAATGTTTGCGAAAACTTCTTTAGAAAAAGAAGTACGAATGATTGGTGTATAATGGAAAAAGAGGTGATAGCATGAATCGAAAACATATATTGCTCGTCGGAGGGACGGGGATGTTGGCAGGACTCGCATCTTATCTGGCAATCGAACATAATGTCACGGTCATTGGACGAAATAAAGAAAAAATGGCAAGCGTCGTACAAAGAAATCCTGAAACGTGTCATCCGCTGATTGTTGATTATTGCGATGAGGAACTACTTTCAATCGCACTACAGAAAGCAGTGCAAAAAAACGGTCCATTTGATCGAGTCATCGCGTGGGTGCACCGAGGCTCAGGGAAAGCGATGCAACTCATTTTGAATCATTCGGAAACTGCAGAGGTGATACATATTTTAGGTAGCCGGGCGAATACGGAATATGAGAAGGCGTGTCTATGTCTCAATGACCAACAGCTGTATCGGCAAGTCCAATTAGGTGAAATGCATGAGTTGGCATCTGTCCGTTGGTTGACACACGACGAGATTGTGAAAGGTGTTCACGATGCTATGCAGAACCAAGACGACTATCGATTGATTGGTACACGAAAGGATGACTTAAATGTTCACTCGAGAAACGATTAGCGAATGGATGGAGAAGCACCATGTATCAAATTTAGATTTGGCAACTATCACTGAAAGAAGGGAGTTGTCCGCATTTCAATTGGGAGACGTCTCTTATGAAGGCAGGATGTTCGCCGCCTGTTCGATTAGTAAATTTGTTACGGTGATTCTCATTTTGAAGCTCGTTGAAGATCAGAAGTTAAATTTAGACTCGGAAATCAATGATTATTTCTCTTCCTTCACGTTGAATGATGAAAATGGGATTCCTTCACAAATCACGATACGACAGCTCATCCAACATGAGGCTGGCATAATCGATTTGCCTGATCAGTTCGGGACGATGGAACAATGTACAGAGATCCCTTCGATGGAAGAGATAATATTGGGTAACACACCTTATTATGAGCGACCGGTGTTTATCCAGTCACAGGAAGTTGGGACGTTCCACTATTCAGATTCAGGTTACTGTTTACTCCAACATGCGATTGAGCAATGCATGTCTAATACAATTGAAAAAATCATGACTGAATACATCTTTGCACCGCTCGATATGAACTCGAGTTCGTATGACTTAGAGACGGTAGAGCAGTATGGCATAGACGGGATTGAGCCAAACGGGTCAGTCGTCTCTCCACAGGCATGTTATTATCCTTACCCTGCAGTGAGTGGACTTTGGACAACGGCTTCCGATTTAGCGACGCTCGTCAACGCAATTACGACAGAAGGTTTCTTGAATAAGGAGTCAAAAAGGGTTTTATTCACACCTTCATCTACAAATGCCGAAGTAGGACATGGTCTATTTGTAAATCCGAAAGAGCCGAGTAAAGGATTTTCATTCGGTTGGGGAATCGGGTTTCAAAGCATACTCGTGATGGAGAAAAATTCTCCAAAAAGTTTCATTTGTTTATCAAATCGGAATGAAGGGGTTCATCAACTCGAAGGATTGATCGGACAGCTACTAAGGACATACACATAACGTATTATAAGGAGGGCTACACGTTGGCTAGACACTATTCAACGGGAGAGGTCGCAAGAAAACTGAACGTGTCTGTGCGTACGCTTCGATACTATGACCAAATCAATTTGGTCACCCCCTCGTATACGAACGATGTACAGAAACGATTTTATAGTGACGACGAAATGTTTCGGCTTCAAAAAATCATGCTTTTAAAATCGATGACCGTCCCGCTCGATGAGATTCGGAGAATCTTAGATGAGGAATCTCTTACAAGCATCTTGTCCGCCCATCTGTCCTCGTTAGAAGAAAAGTTAGAGGAATTGAAGCAGGCCAGAAACCATACTGTCACGCTCCTTCAATCCATGAAGAAAGAAAATGAAAAAATCGATTGGACGAAACTGCAAACTATTCAAGCTAAATCAAATGACCGGAAACAATGGACGGACTATTTTACGGAAGAAGAGTCTGATTCATTGCAATCAAGTTTACCTAAATTAGAAGACGGTGAAAATGATACGAAAAAGTGGATCAACTTGATTCGAAGAACCGAAATTCTAATCGAACGTGGGGTCGCCCCTTCCTCAAAAGAAGCCCAAATTCTTAAAGAAGATTTGACTTGGTTAACAGACGAGACATTTGGAGACAATCAACAATTGATTGAATCATTTTGGAAGATTCGAAAATCAACTGATGCATCGAATGAATTAGGACTGTATCCAATCGATGCATCGATTCTTGCCTATATTGATTCACTATATCAAGAGATAGCAGACTGATTCCCTCATGCCAATGCAGTCAATAGAACGGCTAGCCCATTAAAGGTGCCATGGATGAGCATGCTGGAATAGATAGAGTTGGTCCGTTCATATACCCAAGCGAACACTAGTCCCGATACAAAATTGACGAGTAACGTGTTTGTCGTCGGTAAATGAGCGAGAGTGAATATTCCAGCACTTATGATCATCCCGATCCCAACCCCAAATAGTTCTTGAAAAAAGCGGTATAAGAATCCACGATAAAAGATTTCTTCATAGATCGGTGAAACGATAGCCGCAGATCCAAATGCAATCAGTATGGAGATAATCGACAAGTCACTTTGTAAACTCTCTGTTTTTGTATTCGACGTACCGATACCGAAATATGATTGGACTATGACGATGATGATACTGAGTACAATTAGCACAATTGTCCATAGAAAGATGATGCCCGAATCTTTCAATGGAAAACGGCGAAGTCCTAACGTTTCCAGCGATAGGGTTTGAGGACGTATTGCGACGAGATAGAGGACAGTCATAAATATTATGGCCAACAAAAGACCAATACTTGTTCCTGAATAGAGGGTGTTTCCCCATGACTGTTCTAGAAAGTTGTGTAAGTGTCGCTCGATAAGTAGGGGCGTCACTCCGAATAGAAGAACCATCGTAATTGCGAACTGGTTCCATGTCCAAATGGGAGTTGTTTTCTTTTGCATTTGATTCAACATCGTATTTCCTCCTTATGTGGTTGTAGCCCCATCATATCGGGTGACGTAACGTCACCTGCAAGCAGAAAAATGAAAAAGGAGTATTAAGACTATGAAACAGTGGATTGGATCAGCTGCTTTATGTATCAACGAAGAAAAGAAAGTCTTGTTCGTAAAGAATCGTGACGTACAACAATGGAGTTTACCATCAGGCGGTTTAGAAGACGGAGAAACTCCGGAACAGTGTTGTCGGCGCGAAGTGTTAGAAGAGACGGGCTATCGCATTTCTGTTGATCAACGACTACATATCAAACGAGCCATCATATCAAACTTTCAGGTCGAGACACATTATTTCTTGGAAACGTGTAAGGAGCGGTTGGCGACCGCAACTATCGACTCGGACATCGATGAAGTCAATTGGTGGTCGATTCATGAATTGGAGCGATTGGAACTTGCATTTCCAGAAGATCTTGAGCTAATTAAACGGTGGAGTGTATGATGAAAAATCAATGAAGCGATTCATCGATTAGAACAAGCCGGTCGCATATAAGCGACCGGAAAATATATTAAGATGCTTCTTCAATTTGATTGTAAGTGAAATAGTTCCGTTTCGAACGGTCGCGCATGACGTACATCGTATAACAACCGATGAGGAAGAAGAGAATGGAGAATGCGAGATAGACCGGGCGAATCCCAACTATTTCGGCAAGGAGTCCAATCCCGAACGTGAGTAGGATGACGAGTACTGATTCTCCCACATTGATAACGCCAGAGAACCGACCCATGATTTCGACCGGGACATGGTGCTGATAGAATGATAAAAATCCGGTATTTGCAAAGGCAAGCGCGAATGTCAGGACAAAAAATCCAACTGAGGCCATCATGAATGACGATGAACTTGCGAAAAGAAGATAGCCGACTGGTGTCATGATGCCCCCGAATCCGATACAAAACGATAAGGATAAGAGGTGACTCCATCTTGAATTAATGAGAGACCCTGCAATAATCCCGATTCCAGCAATACTGACGAGAAATCCGTAGCGGCTCTCAGATAAGTGAAGGACTTGGGTCGCGAATGACGCTTCCAACGAGTCGAGTCCAGACATGAAGATGGTCATTACGCAGAACAAGCCATAAATGAGCATCACATATCTGGCATTCGAAGCGAATCGGATGACAACCTTCCAATCGTCAATGATCATCCGCATAGAGAGTGGTTCAACAGGCGCATTCGTTCGAAGGTGAGATGGGAGGAGCATCAGCATACCGACCGATCCAATGAGTGCGAAGGCGTTCACAAAAATCGCAAATGTCGGGCTCCCGACTAGAAAGAGTAGACCCGCAATCGTCGGACCTAAAATGAAACCGGATGACTGTACAAAGTTTTTCATCGCATTGAACTTTTGACGGTTCGAGGCAGGTACGAGTTGCGTCATGTAGACCAGGCTTGATGATTCGAATAATGAACTCATCAGATTCAGGATGAAGACGACTCCATAGATGAACCATAAAGAATCGATCCAGCCCAAGCTGAATACGAGACATGCGCGCAGGACATCCAGCAACATCATCAGTCGTCTCGTATCGACCCGGTCAATCAGGCTACCTGACCAAAGGTTCGCCGTGATTGAAGCGAGTGGGACTAATACATAGAGAATCGAGACGGCGAATGGAGATCCCGTCATCTCGAGGACAATCAGGTTGAGCGCGATAAAGTATACCCAAGCACCGAGATTTGAGATTCCGACACTGACGAGCAGTAGCGTAGAGGTTTTTTGAAACGAGTTCAAGTCAATCACTCCTTCTATTTTTTAATCACTTTCGGAACGCAAAAAAATCCCACCTCCAAGAACGAAGTCTTGGGGACGAGATTCTCATCGTGGTGCCACCCCTGTTCGTCCGCACGTCACCGTACGAACCTTGTTTGGTACTGCCGAACGAGTCGGACTATACCTCAACTCTATAACGGGAGTGCCCGTCGCCATATCCCTCGGGGTGAGTTCCATGGCGCTGCTCGGAGTCTTGTTTCGATCCATCTTCTTTACCCTTTTTCACCGGCGGGGCTCTCTACGAAAGATTCATGGATTTACTCTTCTCTTCATCGCGTTTATCAGATCATTTTTTTAAGGATAGCACATTGTGCAAATATTGGAAACGTTTTTGGTAGATAGATGTATATCCCCTTCAAGATACTAAACTATGATTGTGATCTAGGACGCTTTCTTCAATTCTAAAGGTTGGCACTTATCCAGTTCTTTCAAGATTGAACGATAGAAGAAGATTGCCAATATTCCAAAGCAAATATAAGTGATGGCCATCCAACCGGGTGACACGACATTATAAGCCGAAACGCTGATTGCTCCAATGAGAAGCGCACCTCTGTAGCGGAGACCGTTCACGGCCAAGTATTGACTGCGCAGATGGTCTTCTATGAGTCGAGCTAACATGGCTTGATGAATGGGGACATATAGCAGCTCTCCGAACGTGAAACAAGCCGTAGCGAGAAATAGCATTGAAAAATCATTTGAAACCGGTAAGATGGCGAATCCAAGACTGAATAGTGTGACACCCGTGTAAAGTAGCGCACGTTCAGAGATTGATTGGGTCCAACGCATCAAAACTAGACCGAGCAGTAACACGAGAATCGTATTCTCCGCTCGAAGCAGTCCGAGAACACTCGTCCCATCTAGTGAGAAATGGAATAACGGGACAACTTGTAACGTCTCAGCAAAGTGAATCGCGAGATAATGCGTAAGCTGCAACTCTAACGACAACGTCAAAATACCTGCGATAAGGTAAAACAAAAAAAGTCGGTTCTTTATGACCGTTTCATATCCTGTCCACATACGAGTGGTCTTCCGTGATTTTGTTCGTACAGGTTGATAGTGGTCTTCGAGTTTCAAGTAAATGAAGAAGACACATCCGAATGAGAGGAAGGCTGTCGATACTAACAGTGATAAGAGATACTGCTCAAAGAAAAAGCCGCCGATTAGGCTACCGATGACGATGGACCCATTCATGATCCAGTAACTGAGTGTGTATAAATATTTTCGTTGCTCCGGTCGGCTATCGTCGATTAGGATGGCTTCGTTTGCTGGCGTGATGGCACTACTCAAAAGATGACTTAAAAAGAAGAAGATAAATAATAAGGTGGCACTGTCAATTACATGAGAACCTGCGATTGCCATTCCGATATAACATGCGAAACGTAGTATTTCTCCGATGAAGAGAATTCGTTTTCTTCCGTAACGATCGGACAGTTGGCCTCCAAAGAGACTTGTGATGAATGAGGCAATCATCGTCAAGACAATGAGCGGTCCGGTCTCCGTCGCACCGAACTGGCGAACGAAATAAATCGTCAAAAAAGGAAATACGGCGGTTTGAGTCAGCTTTTGAAAGAAGTTCAAGCCAAGTCTAACTTTTAGGTTAGGATGAAGCGATTGAAACATGTGAATCACCATCTTTTCATAAGGTCAGTGAAGTGGCCACTTGACTGTTATGAACAGTATGCGTGATTTGAAGTGAATCATCGTGCACTATATTGCTCGATTTTTGCGCAATAATCTGGAGGGGTATATGGAACAATTACTTACACTGCCTGACGTCGCCATACGTTACGTCTCTTCTGGTGGGGATTGGACGACAGAAAGAGAAAAGAGCAAAGAAGACATCGTCTGGGTGCTCGTGTTGGAAGGGAAAATTGGGATTGAGGTGGATGCATTCGAATATCGTCTCCAAGACAGCGAATCGATTGTGGTTCAACCGAATCAGTCCTATCGACTATTCGCTGATTCAACTGAAACAACTTATGTGAGTTTTCGGTTTATTGCGAGTCTATTGAACGGGTTTGAAAACAGGGTCAATCCAATGTTTCCTTCCATAGCGGTCATGTCGATAAGAAGACTGTTAGGGGAGTGGTCAAGTCGAGGATTTTTAGAGATTGATCTTACAGATGATGTGATGACGTTCATTCAGAGTCACCTCATCCACACTTTTTTAGATGCTGAAGACTTATTTGTACCGGTTTTACGTGTCATTCATGATTCTTATCATACAGAGCTTCGCATTGAGGAATTAAGTCGAATCGTCCATCAAAGTAAGTATCAGTTCATACGGAACTTTCGAGAGCGAATCGGTCAGACGCCGTATCAATACATCACGAGACAACGCCTGATTCATGCGAAGTCGCTCCTTCGCTATTCGGATCTTACACTACTCGCAATCAGCCAAGAAGTCGGATTCAATAGTTCGGCTCAACTGAACAAGCATTTCACGGAATGGGTAGGATGCACCCCGGCTCGATTCCGTGAGAATAAAGGGCATCAGCTCAAACGTGATTAGAGAGCTTCAATCGATCTTGAATTTGGTAGGGGAGGGCGTTGAACGGTCCCTCCAAGCGTTGCACCGCATTCACATGATAAAACGTGCTCGTCTCCTTCATATTCATCATCTGATCACCCAAATCGTATAGGAAAACGTGTTTATTCATCCCGATAGCAATCCCGAGTTCAACATGTGCGCCTTTACCTCCAGGCAATAGGATGACGACAAAGTCCGCTGATTGAATTCCAGAAACCTCATCTTCGCCAATCGAGCGTAATGCATCAATTGATGTGGCGCGTTCGTTTTGAGTCCAATCATATGTATGGGTGTGACCGAGCGCAATCAGCTCATTACGCATGAACCGTATTTCTTCGATATTTGAAAAGCTTGAACCGACATAAAATCGCATGTGAAAACCTCCAATTCGTTATAGATGATTCATCTGGTAAAGAGCCACAACATAAAATAAAATGATCAACAAGCAGCAAAGTACAAGGAAAGAAATCACAATCATTAGGACGAATATCATCAAAGTAAGTGGAACGTATGATTGAATCAAGCGTGTGGTAAAAATCGACGAGAGGACGAGTAAAATGATTGTGCCGATGAATCCAATCGTGCCACTTGTCACGCTTAGAACGTACCAAAAATAAGTGATTGTAAAGATGATGAGGATTAAAGCTATCATTAAATCTTTACGTTTTTTATTTATTTAATCCCTCTCGTTGATGTTCCAACTTCGACCTTACCTGTTCGGCATCCTCTGCATCAAACGTGCTGTACCACCTCACATGGTTGAGATCGATGATCCGATAATGTCCGCTGATGATATTTTGTTGAAGGGTGTAATGTGGACCTGACTCGATTGCATGCCAAAAGACGCGTCCGCCGAGTGTTTTTTCTTTCGGCTCATAAGTGTTCTCGGTCGCAATCAGTTTGACGAATTCGACGGGGTCGTCACCAATCAAGTGTATGAGAATCTCACTTTCGTTAAATAAGGCGCATAGCGTCACAATCGTCGACCAACTCGCTTCATTCCGCTCCTTCTCGATTTGGATGAGCGTTTTTTTTGAAATACCGAGTAAGTTCGCCATCTCTTCCTGTGAATACTGAGATTCGATACGAATCAATTTCATTTTTCGAGAGACTTGTTCAATAAATTCGGATTTTTTCATAATCGGTTCTTCCTTCCTGTTTGTTCGACTCAGAGCATCGCCGAGCTTATGAAAATCAGTAACCATGAGATTCCGAGAAACACGGTGAATAAAAAGAGACAGACGATGACATAACAGCAAATGTATTGCCAATAGGACAACCGTTTTGATTGATAATAATGGTATGTAAAACTGAATGTCGCAATCCCAATCACTAAGAAAGCGACCATATCCCAGATGATTCCGACTTTCAAAAATGATGGGGTAAGAAATGAAGCGACGAGTGCAAGCGCGACGGTCACGATCCCAGTAGAGATGGCAGCGGATGGTGTTGAAGTGTTTTCCAACAGATCACCTCCTAGTATATTACAAGTGTAATTTTACACTTAAAGTAGTCGATGTCAATTCCCGAATAAAAAAATCCTCCCGAAGAAGGATTTTTTCACGTGTCATCTTTATTCGTTAAATAGGTAGTGAGCGGATAAACACCAATACTCTGTAAGACAAGAGAGAGGAGGATGACGGCAAACGCGAGAGAAATCATTTCGCTCGATCCGTCAATGTTCTCTGCCTCTAGCCAGAGGACGAGGGCAATCGACATTGTTCCTTTAATCCCGGACCAAGTAAGGAGAGAAGTCGCTGTCAAATCGTCTTTAAATTCCTTTCGCCATACAGGGACGGAATAGACGAGACCGCCGACAACGATGAACCGGGTCAGGATGGAAAGGAAGAATAATAGGGCTGCGAACGTCCAGAGCGATATAGACAGGTAGCTGGTCGCTTCGATTCCAATCAACAAGAACAAGAGAGCGAGTAGCATGGGAATCACAATATCCCAAAATCCATCCAAGTGACGCTGGACCGATTCATAATTTTCTTTCATGCCAAGCTCATGGGAGAGCATCATGCCTGCTGTCACGGTCGCAAGGACACCCGATACTTCCAGCGCGTCGGCAAGATAGAAAGCCCCGTACGCGATGACGATCGTCAACATGACGAGTTCATGCTTTTTAAAACTGACAATCATCAATTTTTTAAGTACAAATCCAAAGACGAAGCCGATCCCGATTCCTCCAGCAGACACTATCAAAAATTCACTTAAAAAGCTAAGCGTGGAGAACCGCTCTCCCGTTGCGAACATACTAAGAAAAATCGTGAAGATGACGACACTCGTCCCGTCGTTCACCATCGATTCACCTTCGACGACGTCCGCAATCCGCTTCTCTCCTTTACTCCGATTTAAAATCGCGGTCACAGAAACAGGGTCGGTCGGAATCAAGATGGACGCCAATAAGAAAGAGGCGGTCAAACTGAGTGGTGTAAACAACTCACTGATCCAAAACGTGCCATATCCCATCAAGATGGCAGTCAAGACAAGACCGACCGTACTCAATATCGTGATGATCCCGATATTGTCTTTCAAATCTTTGTATTTGAACTGATAAGCCGATGTAAACAGAAGTGCCGGTAGGAACACCTCGAAGATCATATCTTTTGAAATGAAAAAAGAATCAAAAAAAGCGATATATGAGAGCGCTATTCCGATCAATACCAAGATGACCGGAACAGGGAAATAATTTCGTTTGGAATCAATCAAATAAATGAAATAGCCAATCAGTAGTAATGTGATGATTTGCTGCGCAATCATGACGACGTCCTCCTCTACAATCAACATGCTATACATTATCTTCCCATTCGCGGTCAAATCAAACGAAAAATGTGGAATATAGGTGGTAGTACATGTCATTTATTCAGGGAGGAATCAATATGGGAAACCCGATTGGTGATTTGTCGTGGACGTTTTATTCAGAGTGTGAGGTGCCAAGTAACATCACGGAGTCATTCATCGATGGGGAGCGGGCCGTCGCTGCCTACAAGACGGTACGTGACGTCGCCGTCTTCACGAACAAACGCCTGATTGTCCGTGACGCTCAAGGGCTCACGGGGAAGAAGATTGAAGTCTACTCGCTTCCGTACGACTCGATTAATATGTACTCGACGGAGAATGCGGGAGGAATGTTCGACTTGAACTCAGAAGTCCAACTGTTCACTCGTGCCGGTACAATTAAGATAAAACTAAACAAAAAAGTGGATGTACGTAAGTTCGACAGATTACTCGCAGAAGCAATTTTGTAAAACAGCGGACCGAGAGTTCTCGGTCTTTTCGTTTGGATTTTTCTGACAATCTCTTATCATACATGATACGATCATACATAATATGTGATGGAGGTTACGATGCGATTTACAACCCGATTATTGATGATGATGCTCGGCAGTTTGGTGTTGGTGACTGGATTTATCTATCTGGCTCGTTTATTTTGGGAATGGTTTCACGACCCGACAAAAGGTGGAATCGTGCTTCTCTTGTCTGGAGAGGACGGAACCAGCAGTGATGAATATGGAGGGAAGTTTCGTTTGAAAGATGATAAGGATTTTCAATTCTTGAAGAATGATTTTTTAGTCTATACGTTCGAAACAGGAGGGACAGTAACCGAGTCGGGAAATTCATACTGGTTATGGTTCCTTATTGGGGGTTTGATTGTTCTCCTGATTTTGACGCTCGGCTTGCTACGGAAAAGAAAGCGTGTCGTCTCGACCATTGATTTCTCGAGTGGCACCGTAAAACGAAGAAGGCGTAAGGCTAAAGCAAATAGATTTGTGGAATCCAAAGAGGTTCAATGGACCGATAATGCGATTCGGAATGCGCTCATCCAGTTCAATCTGGACTTGCCGATTGCCTCAAGACATCAACCGAATGAGACGGTGTTAGATTGGTTCAAGCGAATCGGTGTGGACGAGTTGGAGCTTTCGCCTTATTGGAAATCGAGATATATAGACGAAGTGGTGAGTGATGAAGAATCTAGACAGTTTCGAGAGGCATTACATTCCAAGCGATCGGAAGACGGTAAGGGGTGATTGTGTATGAACGATGAAATAGAGATGATTGATTCCGATACGCGGAAGCCGATGGGTTCCGCTCGTTTGGTCAAGTCCAATCATCAATTCTACATCCATTGGAATGGGTTGACTATAGCCTTCAAACGGCATGAATATGTGGCAGGTATTCGAATCATTGACGAGAATCACTTGTTCATTTGGGCGTTTACGTTAGAAGGAGAACCAATCAATGCGTGGGTGTTAGATGCAGACGGAGACATCAAACATTCATTTCACGCAGGTAACGCGATTGCAGTAGTCGTTATAAATGAAACGGGAATCTGGATCGGGTATGGGGACGAGGGTATCTTTGGAGAAGGGGTCTCGACCGAGGCACTCGTCTGCTTATCAACAGAGGGAGCCGTACGTTTTCGCTATAATCAAGAGATCAGAAAGGCCCCGGTCCTTCATGATTGTGACGTGATGTGTGCATCAGAGAAGGGGGTGTGGGTCATCTCTTCAATCGACGGTCGTCTCGTTCATGTCCAAGTGGACGGACGGATTGACTCTTATCCGATGCCACGTCATCTCCTTGACTGTCCCTCGTTGACTATTGAAAACGGTGTAGCCTATGTCGGAAATGAGGAAAAGATTTATCGTTGGCCGTTTAAAGAGAGGAGACGTGCCGAAGTCTTTCAGAATGAAACCAATAATAAGAGAGTATATTAGCTTGCGATATATTTCAAATACCGTATTTTTAATCATATATAGACAGGGATGAACTAAGTGATCGTACCAATCAATACTAGTATGCAAGAAGATATTCGCAATTTTTTTTTTAAACATTGGGGTTCAACTCAAATGGTCGTTTCTTCGGGAACATACGATTGTGCAGAGCTCGAAGGATTTGTCTACATGAATACAAATCAAATTCACGGTCTTGTTACGTATGTTATTCGGGATGAAGAAGTAGAAATCATATCTCTTGATAGTCTGATAGAGAATAGTGGGATCGGCTCTCACTTACTCCATGCTGTTGAAGAAATTGGTATGCAGAACGGAGTTAAGCAATTAATCGTCATCACAACCAATGATAATTTGAGAGCGCTTGGCTTTTATCAACGTCGTGGCTATCGTCTAGAACGAATCATTCATGATGCGGTGACGCGGGCAAGAAAACTGAAAGCGACAATCCCACATGTCGGATATGATAAGATTCCTTTATTGGATGAAATTTTACTCATCAAAAAACTGAAAGAACAGAAATGAGGAATTCACATGATCCGTTTCGGCATCATCGGTACAAACTTCATCACAGACTGGTTTATTGAAACAATCAATCAGTTGGATGACGTAGAAGTGACAGCACTTTACTCGCGCACGGAATCACGTGTTAAAAAATACGCAGAAAATCACTCCATTTTACATACGTTCACGTCACTTGAAGAGATGGCGAAGAGTGATGTCATCGATGCCATCTATATTGCGAGCCCGAATTCACTTCACGCCGAACAGAGCATCTTGTTCATGCAGCATGGGAAGCAAGTCCTCTGTGAAAAACCACTCGCCTCGAACGTCCAGGAAGTCACCCGCATGATTGAAGTCGCGAAGGAGAACGAGGTCGTCTTACTTGAGGCATTACGAAACTTGTACATGCCGAACCTCGAACGGATACAAGAGGCGATGAAGCAAATCGCGCCGGTGCGTCGGGCCGTCTTCAATAAATCACAGTATTCTTCACGGTACGACCTCTATAAACAAGGGGAGAACCCGAATACGTTCAATCCTGCTTTCTCGAACGGTTCGTTGATGGACCTTGGTGTGTATCTTCTTGGTCCTGCTTTAAAACTGTTCGGTCAACCTAATGAGATCCAGGCGAGCGGTGTGAAGCTGGAATCGGGAGTGGACGGGAGCGGAACGGTCATTCTCTCTTATGACGATTTGGATGTCATCATCATGCATTCAAAGATTCATGCGACATCGACGCCTTCAGAGATCATTGGGGAAAAGGGACGCATCATCATCGACGATATCGCGACGTGCGATGAAGTCCGTCTAGAGTTGCGAGATGGCACGTCAGAAATCGTATCAGAATCACAGAATGCTCCGATGTCCTATGAGATCGAAGCGTTCGTTCGTGCGATCGAAGCTAGTGCTTCGGAAACAGTTGTACATTCAGCAAATGACATGATTCGTCTTGCTGATGTGATGACGAACGTTCGAACACAGCTTGGCGTGGTCTATCCAGCAGACAAATAAATACAAACGTGAACTACTCGCCACTTATTTGCTTCACAAATTGAAGGGGGAGCTTCTTGGGAAGACCGTGCTCTTACCAGCCACGGTTGTTTACCAAGCTCGTCGGGCAGTCCCTGCCCTGAATGGTTGTCAGTCGGCCAACATCAATAGGTTGAGGCTCGCGTTGATGTCACGGTCATGGTACTCACCACAATGAGTACACGTCCATTCACGAACATCCATCGTCTTCTTCTCGCCTTTTACTCCGCAAGTGGAACAGATCTGCGTCGATGCGTACCAGGGGTCTGCCTTGATGAGCGTCCGTCCGTA
>NZ_MRSV01000001.1:1878292-1878500 GCF_001909285.1 Exiguobacterium profundum | reverse complement strand
GACTTCAATGTCTCCACGACGATGACTTGGTTCTCGTCAACGATCCGTCTCGACAGCTTGTGAAGGAAGTCCTGGCGTTGGTTCGCGATCTTTTCGTGTTTCTTTGCCAGAAGTAACTTGGCTTTTTCACGATTCTTACTCCCGATCTTCTAGCGTGACAAAGCGCGCTGCGCCTTCTTGACCTTCGCTTCGGACTTCCGGATGAGTC
>NZ_MRSV01000001.1:1537679-1878217 GCF_001909285.1 Exiguobacterium profundum | reverse complement strand
GTCCTCGTCATCGAGACCGTCGCCGACTTAATGATTCCCTCGAACGGACGATGTTGGGTGAACCGCACGAACCCGACCTTCGGCAGACGGACCTTGCCCGCCTCGATGCGGATCGTGCCATGCTGGTTGTTCGTCGTGTAGGAGGCGCGCGACCGCCGTTTCGATTTGAACACCGGGAAGCCGCCCGTCCCGGCGAAGAACTTCGCGAACGCCGTGTCGAGGTTCAGCTTCGCGTTCGCGAGCGCGAGGCTGTCCGCCTCGGCGAGGAATGGGAACAGGGGCTTGTAGGAGGCGGGTGTCGCCGGTTTCCGTCTCGTTCCGCTCCCCGCCTTCGCCTCCTCGCGGATGGCGATCCGGTCCTCGAGCAGCTTGTTGTAGATGAACCGGGCGCAGCCGATCATACGGACCAAGAAATCGGCCTGTGCCGGCGTCGGATGGAGCCTATATGTGTAGCCTTTCAGCATGTCCGTCCCTCCTCCCTCCAGCAGATCGTGATGTGTCCTCCTCATCCGATACCCACGGAGGGGGAGGGAGAATCTGACGGAATCCCGAACTTTTGTTCGTAACATCTGTCATAGGGAGAGAAAACTGTTGGACCGGGCGATTCATCTCCCACCTACGCCGGGCTTCGCCCCGAGACGCTTAGAGGAGGGAGAATTCTCGCCTGATTTAGTTAAAACGGTCCTCGATGTCATGTGCGCATCGAGGACCGTTCCCGTTATTCTTTGTTCAAATAGAGATATCTCAGAAACAGCCCCAGAAAAATCGTCATAACGACAGCGGGAATGAGTCCGATGAGCAGTAATGTGTTCATACCGTTTCCTTTCTGAGCGATTCGAGACGTTCATGCATCTCATCAAAGGAATGGTTGTCCGTCAACATGCTGAGCTCTGCATCGGCAAGTTCTTTCAATTGAGTCGACCACTCTCGTTCAATCTCGACTTCAGCTTTACTGATTTCCGTGTTGGCCCGTTCGATTTGCTTCGTATGAATCGTTTCAAGACGCGACCGAATCATATCCCTAAGAAGTGAGGTCAACTCATCCTTCAGTTGCGTCCGTCCGTCTCCCTCGAAAAATTGACTCGCATTCTTATAGCGCTTCAATACCGACTGATAAGGTGATGTCTCGAGATGAATCGGTTCGACAGCCTCTCGTAGCCATGCCACGTCGAGTTCTCGGTCGAATTCAAGCGTCGGAAGGAGAGACGCTTGACGTTCTGTCAACCGTTCGACCAAGGCGACGAACTCGCGTTTAACGTATCGCTCCAACCGATATTGGAACACTTGGAGCTCTTGCTGGATGTCATAGGCATACTTATCGAGTGTCCGTCCGAGGGCACGCTCCAAGCTCTTCCTTGATCCATCGACCTCGACCGGATGGAACGTTTCCTTGACGAAGTCCGAGAGGCGGAGGAGCGAACGCGTCTCGAGGTGGGCGAGGAGTTCTTTCGCTTCCCGGTCAAACAAATCGATGAGTGCTGACACATCGAGTGCCGGTGGGTTCTCGAGTAAAGCGATTAACTGCTGGCGACGATGTTCTTTCGCCGACGCGTCTTCTTTCGCTTCATTCAAAACACGATCAAATGCAGCGAGTAGCGCTGTCGTTTCTTCCTGTATACGCATTGCGTTGGCGAGACGAAGGTCTTTGTCGACATAGCGTTCAAGTGTCGAGACGAATCGATCGAATCCTTCGTCATCCCCATGCATGGCGTTTCGGCTTGAAATGGGGAGAACGCTTGGTCTGCGGACACCGAGCGCGGTCAACTGTTGTGAGACATAGCTTGTGACTGCATCCCGCTCCTCGTCATCTGTCGCAAGATCAGAGGCGTTCACGAGGAAGAACATCTCGTGGTCTCCCGTCCCTTGGACCCGTCCGAGCTGAATGACGAGCTCCCGGTCCGCTTCCGTGAACGCATGATTATAATACGTGACGAACAAGACGGCGTCCGCGTCACGCATGTAGCCGAACTGTACCTCGCTATGACGATTGAACTGCGAATCGGCACCTGGCGTATCGACGAAGACGATGCCACGCCGTGCCCAAGGAGAGTCGAGATATAGTTCGATTTCTTTCACGATACAGCTTTTTTTTTTTTTTGCGACGAACGCGCAGAACGTGTCATAGTCGACGATTTCCGTTTGTCCGAGATAATCGAGCGGTGCCGCTTTTACCGCATTGACGAACGGGTGGTCGACATCGAGCGAGGTGAGGGAAGTCCCATAACCTTGTAACTCTTCTTCGAGTTCATCGTGTGATTTGAAGGTGATCGATGCCCTTCGATTCGTCCGTCCGTTCGGCGGGACGATCTTTGTGATGGATGCCGTCAACGGGTTAGGGGACGTCGGTAATACCGTCTCACCGAATAGCGCATTGAGAGTCGAGGACTTTCCAGCCGAAAATGCTCCGAAGATGGCGAACGTATATTGCTCATGCTTCGCGCGCTCGATTTTCTTACGTAATGTCGAGACACGGGAGCGGAACAATGGATGATTCTCTAATATTTCACATACCGCATTTTCATAAGAAAAATTAAAATCAAACAAGTCCTGATCATCATCTAAAATCGACGTCGATGCAACCTCTGATTCAACAACATTCGACTGTTTTTCAGGAAGGTACGTCGCGTCGACATAGTTTCGAACGGCCAACTGATCTAACTGATTTGAATCAAGTTGCAACGCTTCATATTGACCGATAGCATTCAGACGGTTCGAAAGACGAATCCGTAACGCTTCCGTATCGAGCGCTTCATACAACGCTTCCTCTTCAGTCGTAAATTGTTCCAAGCGCAAATCGACTTCCGCTTTCATGTACGTATCCGTCGAGTGGACCCAAGGTTCAGATACTTTTGTTACCCATGTCGCGAGGGCCGTCTCGATGTCACGACTGAACTGCAACACCGTATCACCACTTAGGGATGCACCGGATTTCACTTGTTCGGTGATGAGTGAGCTTGGTGCAATCGGGAGGACATCGCCTTTCGGCAGGAGAGTCTCTGGAAGTTTCAAATCTCGGATGATGTCTTCCGCGTACTTCACGAGATGTGGACGTAAGTTCATATCAATCAGACGATTGAACTCTTTGACTGCCACTTCCTCACGACGAGCTCGTTCTTGCTTCGTCTTCTCTTTTGAGAATAAGAGACCGACCTTGAAGGACGGGGCACAACTCTCGAGATAGGACCGCAACAACTCACGGAACTCATAAGTCATGATCGGCGCACTTTGAACGATCGGTGTTTGGTGTTTAAAGAACTCACGACGGAATGAGGTCCACCATGCCCGTTTCTTTTTAAGACGATGTAGACGAGATTGCATTTCCTTCGGGCTCTTTTCATAGGTTGGCAATTGGTCCAACATCGATTGAATCGATGTTTCGTTGCGGCGGACTAGCGTATGAATCAATGCATCCGCATGCTCGACTTGTTGCTGTTTTGCCTCGTCGATGACTTGACGTACATATGACCGCAAGCGCTCGACTTCGTTATGCGGATGTTGCCCATCACGAAGTGAAATGTAGAATGTGTCATTTGGGACGATGTCATGATGTCGGAACGCTTTCGTCAATGACGCTTTGAACTCCACGAAAGAGAGTTCACGCTCATCATGCTTGTCGATTTGGTTGATGATGATGGAGTAGGGACGTCCTTCCCGGCTAAATTGTTTCATCAGCCCGATGTTTTGTTCCGATTGCACATGGTTGTAGTCCATCATGAAGAACAGATGATCGGCCAAGAAGAGCGAACGTTCTGTCGCTTGGCGATGACGTTCATCCGTCGAATCAATCCCTGGCGTATCCATCAAGACGACGTGTTCGCCAAACGGGAATCGATCGATGGTATACTCGACTTCCTTGATTTCTTCCACTTTGCAATAGTCACTGATGTTTGATAGGGAAGAAGGATCTAATGAAATCCAATCCGTATCATTGATTGCGACGGCTGCCGCTGATTCGCCACCCCGTAATGTGACGATGTTGGCACTCGTCGGAATCGGACTTGTCGGAAGGAACCCTTCCTCTAGCCAGTCATTGAGCAATGTCGACTTTCCGGCTGAGAAGTGACCACAGACGGCAATCCATACTTCTTCATTTGTTACTTTTTGTAGGGCGGTACGGGCGAGTCGTGCAGCGTCCGTCATCTCCTCTTGTTCAAACGTTAAAGCGAGTCGTGCCAATTGTTCTTGTTGTTCGTGCATGTTTCCCATCCCCTAATTATGATTCCGTCGTGATGCCGACACGGTGTCCGACATAGTCATCGTCCGTTAAACAAGCCATCACCAAATCGGCAACGTCATCTCTCGAAATTGGACCTGAATGTTTCGTCCCCAATACCTCTTTTGACACAATGATTTCACCGGTAGATTGCTCATCGATCAGTTGAGTCGGACAGATGATCGTGAAGGCTAAACCTGAATCCCGTAATAACTCATAAGCGCGGGCATGATCTTCGGCTGCGGTTGTCATCGTACGCTTCGATTCTTTCGTTTCAAAGCGATAGTTGTCGCTATCATGCGCCTGTAAGATGCCGGCGGTCCCGACCGTGATGATGCGTGTTACGTTAAATTGTTTCATCGCTTCGATCACGAGTGGTGTGAATGTAGACAATACGTTTTGTTTGTCCGTCCCTAACGCCGAGATAACGACGTCTGCAGATCGAACCGTTTCTAGTACTGCTGCTTGGTCCGTCGCGTCTCCGATGATTTGGTTGATACCATCCTTAGAATCCATCGAATGTCTTGTTAAAAGTTTGACGTCATGTCCTTGATTCAATAAACGTTCAAGTATCCGTTCCCCTGTACGGCCACTTCCGCCAAATAAAGCAATTGTTGACAAGTAAACCCCTCCCCATCAAGATGAAAGAAATATCCAACGCCATCATAACACGGAAGCGTTCACAAAACTGCCTGAAATGGTTCATTTCCCCTTGAAAAGAATATGGTACGTTTTAGAATTGAAGAAAAAAACAAAAAATACATATGACAGGTGTAAGAGAGGAAGGCACCATTACATGAAATTTGGGGCTAGAACTATTAAGACTGGGCTATCGGTCGCAATCGTCCTACTGATTGCTGAGGCATTTCAATTCCAACAAATCGTCGTTCCGGCACTCGCTGCGTCACTCGCGCTCCTGCCGTCAGTTTATCAGACTGGGCTTCGCTTGATTGAAGAGATGAAAGGGAACTTGATTGGAGCATTGCTTGCGGTCGGTTCCTTGCTACTCACTCCGAATCCGACACCGATTGCGATCGGATTCGTCATCATCATTGCCATCTCCATCCTTCTCTTTTTAAATTTAGAATCGACGACACGGACCGTCATCTTGACGACGATTCTCATCATGGAAGGGGCGAGCCAGTCGGATATGCCGGTGTGGGTGTTTGCAGGCGAGCGTTATCTACTCATCATGATGGGAATTACGGTCGCGTTGATTGTGAATGCGCTCCTGTTCCCCCCGCGATATGAACGGAAACTCGAAGCACAAATCACCGACACATTTCAAATGGTTGTTCGAATCGCGCGGTTATTTGCGGAAACAGAGGGTGGGCGCTCCTCATTCGAATCATTACCTGAGACGAAGAAGTTGCATAGCGACTCAAAACAAACGTACGCCTATTTTGAAGAAGAAATTAAAGCGAATCGATGGCTTGAGAAGAAGACACCGATCTTCCGTCGAGCTGTCCTGAAGTCTAAAATGATTGAGACGAACCGTGCCGCGCTCCACGTCATCGAGAAACTCGATCATGATTTTCATACGATTGAACAACTACCTCCCCAATTGAGCGAAGAGCTGTATCGCCACATTCGTCACTTGTTGCGTCGACATGAACGATTATTTTCAGCCTACGAGCTTGAGAACGAGCATCTCATCGACCGGGAAGAGGATCTCATCCATGAGAACTTTGACTTTGCGAAACTGATGATTGAGCGCATGCGAGAAGAAGAGGAAGAACTCATTCTCATTGTCGTGCCACTCGTGGCGACGATGACTGACTGGGTCAAGGCAATGAATGAACTCGAACGCTATCTTGTCACTGAAATGAAGAAACATGGGGACAACTTAAAAGTGGAACCACGTAAGAAGTGGTTCTTCGAGGATTAAAGAACGAAACCGTCAAGAAAATTAAGACCAACATGTCATTGGGCCATGAATGAGTACACAGAATCGTGTGTGCCTTCATGGTTTTTTTGTAGCGATGTTTAATTGATCATCAGTCGATTACTAAGGATGAGTCCCGATTATAAAGCAATAAATTTCTAACGATACATTTGGTAATAAACGTAAATTATGTTAGTCTAGATAAATCATTGTGAATGTTGACTTTATGATTTGATTTTTGCAGGAGGGATGAACATGAAAAGGATCTTAGTAACATTCATCCTGATGACAATAATAATGATATCGTTGATTGGTTGCGATTCGATATCCTCCACAGAAGAAGTTGATCCTCGACCGGTTATCTCTTTTGATGCAGGAACCATTCTCGCGGATGCTCAGAATCATCAGATAAAAATGCTAATGTTATCAAGTTTACCGATGGATAATGTTGATGTGACCGGGGCAGTCAAAGAGCTAGAAGGATTTAAAGCAGAAAATGATGTTTATCTTGATGAACTGGATGGTTTGAAACATAAAGACGCGACTTCTGAAGACTATAAAATGTTACTTATGGAATATCTTCAAGAAGAAAATAGCTATGTCGACAAAACCATTGAAGCCGTTTACGCCAAAGAACTTTCTCGACCGAGTCGATTTTCACTAGAGACACTCTATGCGAAAGCGAACGAAAAAATCGGACGATTCCGCTACGAGCCGAAGTAAAGTTATCATCTATGATCATACTCGCGAGAAGTTACGAAATGATAAGGGAAACGAACCGCTGAGAAGGTTCGTTTTTTTTTATTCATCCGATCCGAGGTACAATGATCTTACTCCATAAAATTTTGAGACGGGATGGAATCTGAATGATCAAAAGATCGTTTAAGCAGGTTACGAAGTATTGGAACATCATTGTTGAAGGTGATGAGTTTGCTGAAAAATACGGAAAAATTGGGACCATCGGAAAGGTACAAGTAAAGTCTTTTGAATCCGAGTTGGAATGTATGAACGAGGTGGAGAAACTCATTCGAAAAAAATTGAAAAAAGGATATGTTGAATCTCTTTTCGATTGGGACAACCATATTTATGTGAATGACCCGGAAGTAGGACCGAGTTTTCTGACCTCACATCCGGAGTATCAGGCATTTTTCAATGATGACTTTTATGTGGATTGTACGGAAGAATATGCACCGTTCGGAAATGATGCTGGAGCCGATGCGTTGGATATGTATGAAGAGTTGATACGAAAAGACAGCGACCTTTGCTATTTATCTTATGCCTACGCCCTAATCGAAAGTTGGATCAATCGAGATGTATATGCACCAGAAGACTGGGCCACGTATGAGTATGCCTATACATGCGACCAAGTCATCGTCGCTGGTGCCTTCACTTCCATTAAACTAACAGGAAAGTTAACGGATGACTTGAAAGCGGAAGGATTAGAGGCCATTCAACGATTGAAAAAGGCTTTCGAAAAAGAGGATCAGGCAATTTTCGAAGAGGTATATGAGCGATTGTATAAATTCCCGACCGAATCCTGAAACTTTTTGAGAAGAACTGCGTATACAATAAAGACAGATACATATGAACGATAGGGGGATTCACCATGTCAGAAACAACACCGACACCAGAAGAAGGTGTCACACCACAACGAATCAGCGGCACACTTCCAACCGAGGCACGTGCTGTCTTCCGGCTATCAAGTGCGATTTTTTATATCATTGGACTTCTCGTCACGGGAGCGCTTGTTGCTGCCGCATACTGGTTTAACTGGCCGACTTGGCTACAAATTGGCTTTATCGTACTACTCGTAATCGATGTGGTCTATAGCTTGGTTGATATCATCTGGTTCCAAAAGTGGAAACAAGAACGTTTCACATATGATGTCCAGCCGCTCGAGATTCGGATTCATCATGGGATCATCACGACACACGATGTGCTCATCCCAATGACAAAAGTGCAGTATGTCCATGCTGCACAAGGTCCGCTTCTTCGTAAATATGGGTTACAGACCATCACCATCGGAACAGCTGCTGGATCTCATGACATCTATGCAATCGAAGAGTCATTCGCCAAGACACTCCGCGAACAAATCGCCATCTATGCACGTATCGAAGAGGAGGATGTCGTATGACCGAGACCGCGTTAACATGGCATCGACTTCCAAGTCGCGTTTTGGTGCTGCGTATTCTCGAAGTCATCAAGTCGTTCGCCATTCCAATCGTCTTACTCTTCGTGCTCAACAACGACTGGGACTCGACATTCGGTATCATCATCCGAGTCGGGATCTTACTTTTCCTATTGCTCGACATTGTGCAGAAATTCTTTGGGTGGTTAAACTTTCGTTATACAAAGGACGAAAAAACCGTCTATGTCATTGAAGGGAACTGGTTGAAAAAAGAGAAGTCGCTTCCGCTCTATAAGATTCAAAGTGTCCATTCGAACAGCCCGTTCCTTTATCGATTGCTTGGTGTGGTCGAATTGACGTTTGATACGAATGCCAACAGTGACGATGCCTCTTTCAAACTGGCAGGTGTCTTTCCGACCGAAGCCAAACGACTTGAAGAAATCCTTGAGCAAGTCCGTCATCGTAAACAGAATACACAAACCGAAGGCGACACTGAAGAGGAAAAGGTTGCAACCGAACAGACAGAGCCGTTACCAAGCCGTCTGTTATATGCCTTGTCCACGCGTGAAATCGTATTGGCATCCATCACGTCGCTCTCTGTCTTCGCCATCTTCCCGGTCGCCTCGACCATCATCTCATCAATCGATGATTTCATTAACTTGGATGGGGCATTCAACCAGGTCGAAGATTATGTCGTCCATGCGTCCATCATCGCCATCGGTCTTCTTGTCATCGGAGTGTTGATGCTATCGATCGTGATTGGCATGGTCATCAACTTCTTGAAGTATGGGAACTTCCGACTTGAGCGGAGAGGGGAACGCATTCGTGTCGAGAAGGGATTGTTGAATCGAAGCGCGAAAGAAATTCCATATGAGAAGATTCAAGCGATTCGCATCAAAGAGACGTTCATTCGTCGCTGGTTCCACATCGTCGGGGTCGAACTCGTCGCAGCAGGGACGATGGATGAATTGAAAGATGAATCCTCGACGATTCTCCCGTTCGTTCGTCGTGACCGGGCGATGCGGGTGCTCCGTGAACATTTCACGCACTTCACATGGTCGGACGAACTTCATCGATTACCGAGACGTGCCTTAGGAATCAAGCTACTCCGAATCAGCTGGTTCGGGATTATCATATCAGGGATCGTCCTTTACTTCTTCCGAGATTACGCCTGGTGGCTCATGCTCTTGTGGGTCATCATCATCGGGGGACGCGTCCTCAGTTACATCACCACAAAATATGTCCGCACGGATCAATTCATCCAGTTACGCACTGGAGCATTCAACGTCCAATCATTTTTGACAGACAAACCACGGATCGAACAGATTCAAGTGAAGCAATCGCTCTTGCAACGTCGTTTTGGACTATGTACGGTGCAATTCTCGACACGTGGAGGATTCTTATCTGTTGAGACCATCGATGATATTCCGAAAGAAGATGCGGACGCGATGCTCGTCTGGTTCTCACGTTACTCTCATTAACCCGACCATTTGGTCGGGTGTTTTTTGTTTCACTTCCTCCCTAAACTTATATGGTATATTTTATACTTAAACGTTTAAATTTTGGATTTAGTCCGATATAAATATAAATAAATTACATTATTCTTAAAAAATATATTCCCAAAATTATCTTCTTATGTTACGTTTATTACAATAAAGTAAAAAAGAGATTATATTTTTAGGAGATGAAATTATATGTCTAAGGAAAAAGTTAAAAAACCTTTTTATAAGAAATGGTGGGTTTGGGTATTAGCAGTAATTGTATTGATTGGAGTTTCTGGCGGTGAGGAGGAAACACCGACTTCAGAACCGTCTTCTGTTGAAACGACCGAAGAAGAAAATACGGTCGATGAAGCTTCAACTGTTGAAGCGACTACAACAGAAGAACAAACTGAAGAGGTGACAGAACCTGCGGAAGTAGAAGAACCTGCGGAACCTGCACTTTCAGTAGCACAAGAAAATGCGATTCGTAAAGCTGAAAGTTATCTACAATTCACAGCTTTTTCAAAAAGTGGATTAATCGATCAACTAGAGTTTGAAGGATTTTCCACTGAAGAAGCTTCGTTTGCGGTAGAAAATATTAAAGTAGATTGGAAAGAGCAAGCTGCTGATAAAGCTCAAAGCTATTTAGATTTAAGCGGATTCTCAAGAAGTGGTCTAATCGAGCAATTGGAGTTCGAAGGGTTTACGACAGAGGAAGCAACATATGGTGTCGATAAAGTAGGATTATAATTATGGAAAAAGAGGGATTCTTGAACAAGAATCCCTCTTTCTCGATTCAGTTTCTTGTGATTTTCATATCAAATGATGTTTCTCTTACTGAAAACGCGGATAAAGTATGGTATGATGCAAGTAGAAAGAGACCGGTGCTGGACACACCGACCTCTGGCTTACAGGCTACCACTTTAAGAGTGGTCCCAGCCGCCACAATGGTTAGTGAATCAGAAAGTGACCCATCTCATTGCACCGAGGGGGTCATTTTTTTGTGCTTTTAGACGTTGCACGATCGGATGTTCGGTGAATCACCAAGTGAACGATGATCGGAGCGAGGATTGGGATCATGACATAATCCCCAACCCAGGTCCAAAGTTGTTCCATCCGCACCACCGCCTTCCTCCATTGTGGACTTGGCGGCTGACCCCACTATTGCTGCGTTAACCTGCTTCTTCATTATAACAGATTTGTTCGCAAAAATGCGCCGAAAACAAGAACAAACGTTCCTGTTTTATAAAATGAATCTTTTGATGGAATCGGTCTCATGAATGGGTCCAAAGAAGGAATTGAGTCGAATCACTCTTGCTTGTTAGATGTCTGACAGGATATAATCAATCCCGTGTGTATACACGGGTGGGTGAGGGTGCCAATAAAGGATTGATTCCTATGGCAAAACAAACAGAATGGAAAACAGAAACATACGGGGGCGTGCTGAACTTTCTGGCGACAGCATACATCCCGGCCGTGCATGCGGCAATTTTGACACAAGCCGGACTCCCGTTCGAGGGGGCGCTCGTCGGAGCGATTTTGACAAGCATCATCGGGACGTTGATTGCGGGATTCTTCAATCTACCGCTTCTCTTGTTACCGGGAATGGGGATTAATGCGCTCTTCACGTACACGCTCGTCCTACAGATGGGGTTGAGCTGGCAAAGTGCGCTCGCGGTCTCATTCGTCTCAGGTGTACTCGTCGTACTATTGACGGTGACCAAAGTGGCGAGGAAATTGGCGAATGCGTTTCCACCGATCATTCATGACGGATTGACGGTCGGTCTCGGCCTTTTCCTCATCTTGATCGGGCTCGAGGCGGCAGGGATCGTCTCAGGCGGGGGTGGGGCATTGCTTCACATCGGTGATCTCGGGGAGCGTGACGTCCAAGTCGCATTCCTGTCACTCTTCGTCGCCATCTTACTGTTCTTGAAGATGGGGCCGAGCAGCTTCCTTTGGACGATCGGTTTCGGTGTCGGACTAAGTGCCGTGATGGGAACACTCGATTGGACGGGAAGCTTCGCGTTGACACCGTTCTTCGAGTCGTTCGGCACGGTATTTGGAAACATCTCGTTCGCCGATTCGACATCTCCACTCTTCTTCGTCGCGGTCGGTGTGCTGACGCTCGTCTTGTTGATTGAAAACATCAGCTTGATTCAGAATCAGACACGGGCAATCGGCAAAGAAGAAGAGGCGCCGAAAGGTCTCGTCGCGCAAGGTCTCTCGACGATGGCAGGGGCCATGTTCGGGTCCAGCCCGACGGTCTCGACGGTCGAAGTGGCTGCCGGGATATCTGTCGGGGCAAGAGGCGGGATTGCTTCGTTCGTCACGTCTGGATTGTATGTGGTATCGCTCTTATTGCTACCGCTCTTTGCAATCATTCCTGTGACGGCGATCGCACCGGTTCTTATCATCATCGGAATGATGATGTTCCAGAACGTGAAGCATTTGCCGCTCGATAACTGGGAACATGCCTTCCCAGCAATTCTTGTCATCATCATGATTCCGTTCACGTATTCCATCGTCGATGGCATCGGGCTCGGATTCATCGCCTACACGATGATCGTCTTGTTCAAGAAGGGCTATCGGTCGCTCAGTCCGGTCGTCGGTGTCTTGACCGTATTGTTCTTAGTTTTCTTCTCATTACCAGTCTGGTTATAGAGACACGCGCGGCATCGTTCATAACGAACGGTGCCGTTTTTTGATTTTAAAAAGAGTCGTTCGTGCTATAATCGCAGTAATTTGAAAAGAACGGGGAGGGGATTGGATGCAAGTTATTAAAGAATTCGCATCGTACACAGAATGGCTCGATTCGTTAGGAAAGCTGAGTGAATCCGATTGGAATGAACAGATAAACTCGGAGAAGTGGTCCATCAAGCAAATCGTTTTACATGTCGCCCATTGGGACAACCATCTTTTGAATGTCATCATCCCATCGGTGAAGAACGGGGAAGGGATGATCTTTCCTGACTTTGACTCTTTCAACGCGCGAGCGACGAAAAGGGCGGAGAAGTTATCGGGTGAAGTCGTATTGAAGGAATCACTACAAAGTCGACGAGCACTCATCACCATGCTCGAGTCCTTAAGTGAAGAAGCGCTGACTTACAAAACGACAGCGAATGGTGTCTCGCATGATCCGCATCAAGGTGCCCCCTACTCGTTACATGTAATCATCGGGGAGTTTATCGAGCATGACCGACACCATATGAAGCAAGTCGAGTCCATCCTGAAATGAGACATCGGAAAGTGCGTGGTCTAAAACGAAAATTAAGTCGTCTTCAGCGCAATATGCAAGAAAATCATCATGGCCTGCCAACTGAGTTTCATGATGGTTATTGGTATGCCAAGATTCCGGTCGGACAAACCTTTTTACTTGATATTCAACATAGTGCCCGAATCAAACAGACAATCATTCATACTCTGTTCGATGAGGCGACACGTCTAGCGAAACGGCGTGTGGATGAACAAATGCGAATTGTCGTGTTACTGGATTTCCCTACATTGTGGA
This sequence comes from Exiguobacterium profundum, assembly GCF_001909285.1. Taxonomy (GTDB): domain Bacteria; phylum Bacillota; class Bacilli; order Exiguobacteriales; family Exiguobacteriaceae; genus Exiguobacterium; species Exiguobacterium profundum. Next base: position 1,865,002 of record NZ_MRSV01000001.1, on the reverse strand, counting down.
ACTCTGAGATTCTCGTGTTTCAAAATGAAGAGGTGTTACAAATTTTCATGCGGCGTGATAAACCCCACCAAAAATGGATTCCAATCCCTTATGTAAGAACGTTTATAAACCAATGGGGCGTTCGGAGTGACCAGGATATCCGCGTGTATGGATTTGAAGAGTGGATATTCGATGAAGAGGGTGAAGGTAGAGAAGTGTGGATGCTCGTTCAATGAACGGGCATTTTTATTTGTCTAAAAACAACTGAATATTCCGTAAAAGTTCATGGTATAATCCATTTAATCCGATTTCCAAAAAAAGGATTTAGACTATGGGAGGAGCCGTCACTTGAGATGAAACCGAATCTACATAAACGGAAACGCCAATGAAACAAGCCAAAACGATTTTTGTGTCAGGGATCCTATTCTCCTTACTACTTGTCGCCCTTATCTCTTATTCCGGTCAACTGGGATACCGTTACTACCAATCATTAGATATCTCAGGGAGCGAGATTACAAGTTGGGTCACCGACTGTCATGACAAACGAAAATTTTTAGGGATTTTCGAAGTGACGGATGTCGACTTTTGGTGTGGGGATGCGCCATATGAAGAACCAGAAGGGAACGGTCCAGACGGAGCAATGATTGATTCAGAAGAGGGTTCAGGTGGTACACCGAAAGAGCGGATCAAGGACCAATTTCCTTCTTACGGCAATCCCACATCAGAGGAGTCGAACAGTGTTTCCTACCTCCCATACATGATTACCGGACTGCTTATCTTGCTCGGATGATGGCTCTGGAAAAAACGACGCCCCTCGAAGAAACAAAGCGAGGAGGGAGAGTTAGATATCGAGGATCACTCGCTAGTGACTTCTGACAACGCGTCGATGCAGATAAATCGAACGGTTCATCCATTACCAGCATCGGCTATTCGACAACAGTTGATTCAATTCGAAGCAGCGTTACCTCCATATAAACGTCGTCGCCCGTATGAGACGTTGTCGACTTGGGCGAAACGAATCGAACTCGATGCATCCCTACTTACCTATTTACAGACACGTTATGATGATGGAAACATCTCACCACAACGTGAGCGAGCGTTCACCCAACAACTTGATGAATACCTACTACGCACACAAAAGGAGTCGAACTCATGACCATCCGACACGTATTGGACCAATTAGACCGCATTTACCTCGGTAAACCGGAAATCACAAAATTATGTTGCACAGCCCTATTGGCGAACGGCCATATCTTGCTAGAGGATGTGCCTGGGACGGGGAAGACGTTACTTGCGAAAAGCATCGCCAAAAGCTTTGATGCAGACTTCGCCCGAATTCAATTCACAGCCGACCTGCTGCCTTCTGATATCATCGGTTCAGACTTCTTCAATATGCAGACCCAGACGTTCGAGAACCGCACCGGACCGATCTTCACGAATATTTTACTCATTGATGAAGTGAACCGCGCCGTTCCGAGAACGCAATCCGCCTTGCTTGAAGCGATGGAAGAACGCCAAGTTTCTATCGGTGGTGTCACCTATCAACTACCGAAACCATTCTTCGTCATCGCGACGCAAAACCCGATCGAGTCGGCGGGAACGTTCACGCTACCGGACGCCCAACTCGACCGCTTCCTCATGTCCCTTCAAGTCGGATATCCAGGGGCAGACGAAGAGCGGAACTTGATTTTGCAGACGATTTCAAAGACGAGACAGACAGTGCATGCCTTGATGACGAATGAAGCTTTTTTAGAAGCACAAGAAGAAGTCGAGAATATTCGGATTCATGAAGATGTCGTCACGTATTTGCTCGCACTCATCCAAGAGACGAGGCAACATCCGTTAGTCGAAGTCGGGGCGAGTCCACGGGCGACGCTAGCGCTCGTCAAGGCCTCACAAGCTTATGCGTACTTGAACGATCGTCAGTTTGTCACGCCTGAAGATGTTCAAGCCGTTGCGCCACATGTCCTCTCGCACCGATTGACCCTCACCCTTGAAGGGAATATCAAATCGACGAAGCGACAAGTGTTGGTGGACGTACTCGAATCCGTAACTGTCCCCGTCGAAAAGGTGTAACGATGCGACAGGTCGAAATCAGTACACCATCCATCTTACAAGACCAACTTTGGCCGGCTTATGTCAGTCTCGGCCTCCTCACCATGTGGATGCCTTATATATGGCCCATCGCTTATGTATGCGGAGCATTATTAATCGTCATGTTCATCCGGAAACGAATTATTCGAACACTTTCAAACGAAGTCTCATTTTCCATCCGGCAGAAAGAAGACCTCTTGTTCATCGACGATAAGACGACATGTGTCATTCACATTGATGGGTATGAGCGAATCATTGCCCTCGGCGTCCCGCTATCGATTCGATTGGAGGGGGATGAACGGATGTCTTTCGAGAACGGGTCAGGCGCATATGATTCACGGATTGAAGAAGACATTCATCATGTGTCCGTCTCTGTTGTGAAGCGAGGACCCGCTTCGATTCATACATGTGTCATGCGTGTCACCTTACCGTTTCACTTGGGAACCCTCTTCTTCACGGATGAGGGGATAACGCTTCCCTCATGGATCGTGTTGCCCGCCATCACGAAATCGCCGATATCCGAATCGCGCATGATTCGGATGGGTGACCGCATCGTCAAACATTCTCCGCTGAAAGACCCTTTGATGATTCAAAGCGCGAAACGATATGAGAAAGAGCCGGCCAAACAGATTGACTGGGTCGCCACTTCAAAGACCGGCCATGTCCAGGCAAAAGTCTACGAGCGACAAAACCTCGACACGTTCACGATCTCTCTCGATTTGAGCGGGCCGCTCGGCAATGGGCTCCATGCGCAATATGAAGACTTGATTCAACAGACGGCGTATTGGGTCTCATATTTAATCAAAGAAGACTGCAAAGTAGAGCTCTTGATCAACCGACTCGACAAACACAAGCAAATCGACCATATTGTACTTGGAGAAGGACGAAAACAATTACGCCTGATTCTCGTACGACTGGCGATGATCCATGAATCAAATGCATTTGTCGCGTCATCACGATTCACGTCATATGTCAGTCGTCACAAGCAACCGCATGCCGAATTGATTCACATCAATTACGCGATGTTTTTGAAATCTTCAGGATGATGAAAGGAGAAACACATGCAACGAATGACGAGCTTATTCATATGTTGTATCGGACTACTTGCGAGTACGACAACCGTATCAGCCGAGATGACCGAATCTTCGGCGGAACGTTTTGCGGATGAACATTTTTATGACATTGTTGTGGATCATATCCAGGGAGATGACCCGACCTACTATCATATGAACGACAGCGAGAACATCACGTTCGGTCCGTTGTTGGAGACGTATATTCCGTCATCCTCTTGCTACAAAACGGGGGAAACGTGTACGTTCGTCCCAATAAAAGAATTTGTGGCGACCGTCTTTCAAGATGATGAACCGGTCAACGTGATCGGAACGTATGAACAATCCGCAAATACATATGCGTTCTCAACGTTCGGTTCTGACAAAGAAACTCCGAAAGCGTTGATGAACGTTAAAGGCGATCTCGTGAAGTACACAGAAGAATCGGCGTGGTTTGATTATGATGGGGACATGTTGACAGCGTTGACATCTAATTCAAAACAGATGATTAGCGGAGATGCGATTTCAACTGAGGCGTTTCAAACCTTATTGATTGAAGAGCATGAAAGTATTGAAGGGAATGCCGAAGAAGGGATGATGGATGGAGCGGATGGCTATTCGGATGAGGAAGAGTCAAACAAGCCAACATCGAGCACCAATCGATTGATTGGCATTGCGGTGTTAGCGATGTTGCCATTCGGATATTGGACGTATCGACGGACTAAAAAGAGGCATAGTAAATGATTAAACAACCCCTCATGCGCGCATGAGGGGTTGTCTTTACATATAGGGCCCGTTCGCCTGAATGACGAACTGTGAATGTGTGTAATGATAGGTGATGCGGGAATAGTCAAATGGTTTCCCATTCGTGAGATGGAAGATCGTCTCGATGCGAAGTGTCGGATCATTCTCTTGCAATCCGAGGTGTTCCGCTTCACTTTCCGTCAATCGCCCGACCTGTAGATACATGTCAGAAAATCCAATCGTGACGCCGAGCGCGCTTTGGACATAATCGAAAATAGAGTCTGCCACAATTTCGCGATTCAAATAGGGGACGATAGCTTTCACATAATAGGATTCCTCGTGACAGAGCACCTCTCCATCCACATACCTTACCCGTTCGACCCGATATACATCGTCCGACACGTCAATCCCGAGATTCTCTGCAACCGTCGAGTCTGGCTTCACGACAGACACATCAATCACATCAGATGTCAAGACACGGTCTCCGAGATTGCTCTTGAAACCTTGGGTCGAGAAGAGGCTCATATAGCCAGGTCGATTATGTCGTCTGACGAAAATGCCGCTTCCTCGCAGTTGAAAAATGACACCCTTTCGTTCGAGCAGCTCTAAAGCTTTCGTGATAGTGCTCTTGCTCACTCCATATTGATTCATCATCTGCTCAAGGACAGGGAGCTTATCGCCTTGTTTTAAGTTTTGTTCGTGGATGTATTGTTCGATTTCATTCGCGATTTGTTGGTATTTTAGCATGGTCATTCCTCACTTTTTCGTCACTGGTTCTATTATATCATGAATAAAACAAAAGTAATTCAATGTACCGACCTTGTATAATTGTACCGGTACAATTATACTTGACGTGTACGATTCATGTGAAGGAGGACTTACAATGAAGACATTACCGAACGATTTTCTATGGGGAGGCGCACTCGCCGCCCATCAATTCGAGGGCGGCTGGGACGCTGACGGAAAAGGGCCGAGCGTCGTCGATGTCTTGACAGCAGGCGCACACGGCGTCGCTCGCCGCATCACAGACAAGGTCGAGCCGAACGAGTTCTATCCGAACCATGAGGCGATTGATTTCTATCATCGTTACAAAGAAGATGTGGCGCTTTTCGCTGAGATGGGATTGAAATGCTTGCGTACCTCGATTGGGTGGAGTCGCATCTTCCCGAACGGGGATGACGCAGAACCGAACGAAGCAGGTCTTCAATTTTATGACGACTTGTTCGACGAGCTGTTAAAGTACGATATCGAGCCGATCATCACGCTCTCGCATTTCGAGATGCCGCTCCATCTTGCCCGTGAATACGGTGGCTTCCGAAATCGTGCCGTCGTCGACCACTTCGTCCGCTTCGCGGAGGTCTGCTTCGACCGTTACAGAGACAAGGTCAAGTACTGGATGACGTTTAACGAAATCAACAATAAGATGGACGTCAACAATCCACTCTTCTTATGGACGAATTCTGGAGTCCTCTTAGAAGAAGGGGAGAACGCCCGCGAAGTCATGTATCAGACTGGGCACCATGAACTGATTGCGAGCGCTCTCGCCGTCGCTAAAGGGAAAGCCATCAATCCTGACTTCGAGATTGGAGCGATGGTCTCTCACGTACCGATTTATCCGTATTCATCAAACCCAGATGACGTCATGCTCGCCGAAGAGATGATGCGTCAACGCTATTTCTTCCCGGACGTACAAGTACGAGGCTTCTATCCGAGCTACGCATTGAACGAGTTCGAGCGGGAAGGGTATAACATCCCAATCCTTGAAGGGGACGAAGAAATCCTACAGAACGGAAAGGTCGATTATCTCGGTTTCAGCTATTATATGTCGACGACTGTGAAGAGTGACGTCGTCGCGGACAACAGCGGCGATATCGTCAACGGTGGTCTGCCGAATGGGGTCGAGAATCCGTATATCCAGTCGAGTGACTGGGGCTGGGCGATTGACCCGGTCGGACTCCGTTATGTGCTCAACCGACTCTATGATCGATACCAAATCCCGCTCTTCATCGTCGAGAATGGATTTGGTGCCGTCGATGAGATTGTCGACGGGAAGATTCATGACGCGGCAAGAATCGATTATTTGAAGGCACATATCGAACAATTGAAGCAAGCCGTCCTCTATGACGGGGTCGATTTGATCGGGTACACACCTTGGGGCATCATCGACATCGTCTCGTTCACGACGGGAGAAATGAAGAAGCGATACGGGATGATTTATGTCGACCGTGACAATGAAGGGAACGGATCGAAGGAGCGGATGAAAAAGGACTCCTTCGACTGGTATAAGCGAGTCATCGCGACGAACGGAGAGAATCTCTAAATAAGATGAGCAAAGAACTGTGAAATGTCTGCAGGTCTTTGCTCTTTTTCGATATAATGAAGAAAAGTGAAAAATTGGAGGGACGCATGATGCAAATAAAGAACTATGGACCGGTGACGGCTGTTTGTGCCAACGTAAAGAACGGTCCATTCGAGATGTCGATGTATGTGTATTATATCGACGGGATGCTCATCGATACGGGAACACGCACGATGCTACCCGAACTTCAACCGTTTTATGAGTCGGTTCCAATCGATCTTGTCAGCATCACGCACCCCCATGAAGACCATATCGGAACGGCAGCCTGGCTTGAACGGACATACGGTGTCCCAATTTACATACGAGAATCCGCCAGGGACATGTGCCGGACGGGGCTAGACATCCCAGATTATCGGGCACGCTTTTCAGGAGACCCCGAACCGTTTCAGCCGATTGCCTATTATGACAATCAGATCACATCAGAACATCATACTTATCAGGTAATCCATACACCTGGTCATGAACCGAATCACGTCGTCTTATACGACGAGGAGAACGGTCGGCTGTTCTCGGGTGATTTGTTCGTCCATCCTTATCCGAAGGTGATGATTCCGGAGGAGTCGGTACCTGAACAGATTCGTTCTCTCAAACGTGTTCTGAGTCTTAATTTCGAGGAAGTTTATTGCCAACACGCCGGGCATCTCAAACAGGGAAGGGAAAAACTGACCAAAAAGCTCGATTATCTAGAACGTTTGACTGATAACGTGATAACAAAAACTGCAGCGGGCTACAACATTGACGACATCAATGCCCAGCTCTTCCCCGAACCATCGCCGCTCGTCAAAATCTCCAAGCGGGATTATGACTCGAGACACATGATTGCAAGCATTCTACGTGAAGTGTACGAACAACTTCGTTGACAGAAGGCGGATCACCTAGTATTCTTAGTACAGGATTAAACGTTTAAACTTTTAAACGGAGTGATGAATATGAAACAACCAGATGCCACACCCGAAGTCTCGTTATCTTTATTTGAAGATGCGATTCCATTGTTCCAAGTATTAGCCGACGTCAATCGTCAACGCATCATCGTCGAGATCGCCAAACATGAACGCTTAAACGTCAATCAGATTGATGAGAAGATTGAGTTGTCTCGACCGGCCATCTCGCATCATCTCAAACTACTTCGACAAGCGGGCATCGTCTCATCAGAGAAAGTCGGGACAGAGAACTTTTACTTCCTGACGCTCGAGAATGCGGTCGGACTGCTGAAGGCACTGACACGAGCGATAGAAGACGAATGCATCCTTTGACCTTTCTTTTTGGAAACAGGGAGAAAGGCTTCTTTTTCACCAATGAGTTTAAAAGTTTAAACATATAAACATTAAAGGGGAATGAATATGAACCAAAAACAAACGATTGTCATCACAGGAGCATCGAGCGGAATTGGCCGAGCGACGGTCGAACTGTTCAGCAAACGAGGCTGGCATGTCGCCGCTACGATGCGAAGACCTGAAGATCATCAAGAACTGTCTCACCTAAAAGGGGTGTCTCTCTATCAGCTAGATGTGACGAACGAGACGAGTATCCGAGAGGCATTTAAACAAATCGTCTCGGATCACGGAACGATGGATGTGTTGTTGAACAATGCTGGGTATGGAGCGGTAGGGATTTTCGAGGAAGCCTCTCCCGAACAGATTCAACGGCAATTTGATACGAACGTATTCGGGGTCATGAATGTGATCCGGACAGCACTGCCATACTTTCGTAAACAGCGGAGCGGACGGATCGTGACCGTCTCCTCCGTCGGTGGACAGATCACATTCCCAATTTACAGCTTGTATCACAGTTCAAAATGGGCGATTGAAGGATTCATCGAATCGCTCCAGTTCGAGTTGGCACCTTTCAATATCGACATGAAATTGATTGAGCCGGGACCGATTAAGACAGACTTTTACGGTCGTTCCCAAGAACTCGTCCGTGACCAACCGCTCGATGTATATGATGGCTACACAGAGGTTGCGCTCCATAACACGAATGCCGCTGGTGCGAACGCCGAAGGTCCAGACGTTGTCGCTGAGACGATTTGGCGAGCCGCGACCGAACGGAAGAAACGACTCCGTTATCCAGCAGGTAAACAAGCGGGCCTTTTGATTGCCCTCAAGCGTTATCTTCCGAACCGGGTATTCTTCGCGATTGTCCGAGGTGTCGTTGAAAAGAAATAATGAATCATATCCTTTTTGTTTTCTATATAAAATGAGAAGGATTTTTTATGTTGTTTTGAGAATGATTCAACTCACACAAAATTACCCGATATACCATCTAAGAGGAGGGATTTCATGAAAAAAGTCATGCTAGCACTTTCAACATTCATTCTAGTCATCGGATTGTCTTCAACACCGACAAAATCAGTAGATGCAGCGGTCAAGACATTTAAAAACTGTACAGAGTTAAACAAAACGTATAAAGGTGGTGTAGCCAAGTAAAAGACGACGAAAAATAAAGGTGGTAAGACACGTTACACGCCATATGTAAGTAAAGCACTATATGACGCGAACAAAGCACGTGATCGCGACAAAGATGGAATCGCCTGTGAGAGATAAGAACATGTATATAGCCGCCAATGAGGGCGGCTTTTTATATGGACATAGACACATATTCGGACGCATGATATTATCATAAGTAATAATATTATCAAATATGATAATAATGAGGTGAAGATGATGAATCAAGACGTTTTAAAAAGTCTGTTAAACCCGATTCGCATGAAAATTTTTCAGCACGTTCTCATGAACGAGCAAGTGACGACCGGAGAGTTGGCAAAGTTGCTTCCCGATGTGCCCCAAGCGAGCCTCTATCGCCATATCAACAAGATGGTACAAGACGAGATTTTATCTGTCGCAAGTGAGAACAAAGTACGTGGAGTGTATGAAAAAGTGTACGCGATTCAAAACAATCCATTGACCGCTGTCAATCAAGTCGTCGAAGAGGAAGATCGTGAACAACTATATAAAATATGTTACACGTTCGCGATGTCACTGCTCATGGATTTCGGAGACTATTTAAAGCGGGACAAAATCGACCTTCAAGGAGACAAGGTCGGCTTTCGGAGTATCCCACTTTATCTGTCTGATGCCGAGAGTGATCGATTCCTAAGAGGTCTCTACGATCTCTTAGAGGGAGTGCTCGAGCATGAACCATCTGAAGAACGTACGTTGCGGAAATTCTCCTACGCGTTCATGCCGGTAGAAGAAAAGGAGGAGATGGATGATGTATAAACAAGAAAATGTGTTGATTCAAGGGGAAACAACCATTGCTGCCACCATAACGACACCCGATCAGGAACGGTCGTCCTTTCCAGCCATCGTCCTCATCGGAGGGACGGGAGGATTGGACCGTGACGGAAACGGTACCGGCTTCAAGTCAAACTTGTATAAAGACTTAGCAGAATGGCTGACGATCCAAGGATTCATCACATTACGCTATGACAAACGGGGGATTGGCAAGAGTGGTGGCAATCGACATAGCGTCGGTCTGACAGGACTCGTTGATGACGTGTCGGCGGTCGTCCGTTATCTGAAATCTCATGACCATGTCTCACAAGACGTTTTATTGCTCGGCCATAGCGAAGGATGTATCGTCGCGACACTCGCAGCAGAACGTGAATCCGTTTCTGGTCTCATCCTGTTGTCTGGTGCCGGTGTCGCCTTGAAGACGAGCATGCAGGAACAGGCGCATGCCTTACTCGATGAAGTGAAACGTACGAAAGGGATCAAGGGTAAACTGCTTCGCTTTAGCTTGAATGAGAAGTCGGTCGTAAAAAAACAACAAAAACTGTTCGAGCGCGTCACAGCAACGGATCAGGATACGATGCGGATCCAGCTGATGAAGTTCCCTGCCAAATGGTTACGGGAGCATCTTGCACACACAGACGTGTCACTTCGAGAACGATTGGTTCAATTGAACATTCCGACGCTCGCACTGACAGGAGACCGGGACGTTCAAACGGACGTCGAGCATCTAGATGAGCTCGCTGCACTTCACGTAGAGCATATCGAGGTACAAAAGATTAAGGACATGGACCATATGTTGAAACATTTCGATGGTGAGATGAGTATTTTGGACGTGAAAAAACAATATCGTTCACAACTCAGTGAACCGCTCCATCCTGAGCTACAGCATCAACTTCACGAATGGCTAAAGCGCCACGACTGGGCATCATGACGAACAAGACAGCGGAAACCTCTCCGCTGTCTTGTTTTATGTATGTAAGAACCGCTCAACGTTTTCCATCGAGAAATGACGGCTCCATTGAACGAAGTGTCCACCTGGTACGGCAATCAATTGTACAGAAGGATGAAGCAGTCGTTCCGCTCGTTTGACATGATGGAGCGTTCGCTTCGCCTCCTTCAAATCAATTCCCGTGAAATCCGCATAATACAGGTGCGTCGGGACTTGGACGCGTCGTAACAAGTCCTTAAAATCCAATCCATCATAACCAAACAACAAGTGTAAGCCACCGGTCGAAAGACGGGCCGATTGCTCGACAGCTGAACGAATCGATAACGTCGGCTCGACCCCGATTCGTCGACAGAACAGTTGGAACCGCTCTTCAGAAAACGTGGGGTCATTCTTATTCACTTTCGTTTCAATCCAGTTCAAGAGGCGTCGTGGTGAATGGTGATACAGTAGACGTAAAAGCGGTAAGGCGAATCCGAAGATGCCATATTCCCGATATGGTAGCATAGCGTTCGGTTTATGTCCTTGGTCGAGAAGTATCAAATGCCTGACTTGGTCTGGATAATGGACTGCATAAGCCAGGGCGATGGCACCTCCCATCGAATGACCGATTAGTCGAACCGATTCAAGGTGTCGTGAGATTCGATACGTCTCGACCCAGTCCGCGAGTACTTTGGACGTGGCGAATGTATGTAGTCCCTCACTTTCACCAAATCCAGGTAGATCTAACAGGTGAACTTCGAAATCGTTATGTAATGCTTCGGCAAATAATTGGCCTTGTGACCCAGTGAATCCTCCACCGGGAAGGAAAAGTACAGGTTCACCTCGACCATGGACGGTTGCATGGAATTGTCTCACGTCATCTCTCCTTTATATAATGGAGTGCTTTCCATTCAAGTATAAAGATTGCTGGGAGTCAATTGAAGAAAAATCGCCATGTTTCTCAGGAGGCTCGCAACCAAATGTGGGTATAACATAGTGACAGGCAGATTACTGTCATCACACATCGTATACGTTCTGACCTTTCAAAGGAGGAATGAGGAATGAAGCTTTCAGGAAAAACGGCAATTGTCACTGGCGCAGGTTCAGGCATGGGGCGGGCCATCGCCAAACTGTTTGCGGAAGAAGGCGCACGAGTCGTCGCCTTCGACTTGAATGAAGATGCTGTGCAGGCGGTAGTTGATGAAATCAAAGCAGCGGGTGGGGAAGTTCTTGGCATTGCTGGTAACGTGACGAATCAAACGGATATTGACAAACTCGTCGATGCGGCGAAAGAAACGTTCGGCTCGGTCGACATTCTCGTCAATAACGCGGGAATCATGGACAACTTCATGACGGTGGGAGAAGTGACGGATGAATTATGGGACCGTGTCCTTGGCGTCAATTTGACCGGACCGATGAAACTTTCACGTGCCGCCATCCAAGTGATGGAGAAGCAGAACCGGGGTGGCGTCATCATCAACAATGCATCGGTCGGAGGATTATTCGGTACACGAGGTGGTGCAGCGTATGTGGCCTCAAAACATGCGTTAATCGGATTGACGAAGAACATCGCGGCGACACATGGCACGCTCGGTAAGATTCGAGCAAACGCCATCGCACCGGGTGGCGTCAATACGAATATTGGGTCAACCATCACAGCACCGAGCGAACTTGGGATGCGCGCCATTCAAGGGGCGGGGGAAGCCCCGATGGGAGAACCAGAGCAAATCGCGAACGTCGCCCTCTTTTTAGCATCGGATGATTCGAGCTTCGTGAATGGAGATGTTTTGAAAGCCGATGGTGGGTGGACCGCAAGATAAAAGAAAAGAGCCGGTTATTCGGCTCTTTTCTTTTGGTATTGTTTTCGATAGGCGAGCGGGGTGATTGCATGATGTGCTTTGAATGTCTGTACGAAGTGACTGACACTTGAGTAGCTCAGGCGATTGGCGATGTCTGCGATACCTTCCGTCAAATCTTCTAATAAAGTGGCGGCCCGCTCCATTCGCTTCATCTGTACATACGCAATAGGAGATGTGTCTCCAAAGAATAAAAACAAACGAGAGCACTCACTTCGACTCACACTGCCCGCATGAGCGATTTGGGCTAATGTCGGTCTGTCCTCTATATGAGCGTCGACATAAGCAAGCATATGACGAAGACTTTCCCGTTTGTTCTCATTCTTCATCGTTTCAGTCTCTTGCTGAATCCAGTAGCGCCAGATGACTGTACATTGAAGTGTCGCATCCATCAATGCGAGTGGACCGTCCGCAGATAAATGTTGAACGGCCCGTTCAATCGTCTGAATAATAGATTGATGACCTCGTTCCGGTTTTATCATATGTATGGACTTTTCAGTATTTAGATATGGCGTCACATATCGCTTCGCCAACTCGGGATGGAACAAAGCAGTCGGATCAAATTCGAGTAACCTCATTGGTGACGCTTCCTCGATTTTCTCAACCATGACACTTTATCCTCGTGCCAAGAGAACGGCTTCTCTTGGATGAAGGGTGAGGCTTACTCCGTTCACTCGAATCACGGACATAAAAGACTTGCAAAAAAGAACAGTGAAGTGATCAGTCACCTTTAATGTCAATGATCCGTGACGAATCATCTCGATACTCTTCAAAAGAGCCATCCTCCTCGTTTCGGAAATTTCCCGACATTTCATTTCGATTGTTCACGGAGAAACACTTTGAAATGAGCATGAACTGGGACGAATCTGACATTTTTAATCATCGTTCATTAAAAGATACAATCGAGTTTCTTCTATATAAGAGTTTAAAAAATCAGCCAACCGGTAAACGCAGCATGCACGAGAATTGCAACAGGCACTCCGATTCGGAATTTCGGTTTTAGCGTCTTATGACGAAAGACGCGCATCGCCAAATAGGCACCGAACGCTCCACCGATCCATGCCATCGTCAACAATGTCCGCTCAGAAATACGCCAAGCCCCAATGCGAGACCGTCGTTTATCGACAAAATATGACACAAACGCTAGTAAATTAGTCACAATGTAATATAGCAGTAATAGTTCCAAAGACCAAAACCTCCTTTTTTCTCTCTATAGTATATCTTAAATTGGCTCTGTGAAGCCGTTTCAATAGATTGAAACAATTTTCAGAAACCTCTCATCCTCGTGAATTGTTCTGTAAATGAACTGATAACACTCTCATATCGTCCTGTAATCGCTGTGAAATATACAGGTGTTACAGTAAGGGGGCGTTAGAAAAGGGAGGAAAATTCTTATGAAAAAACCACTATTGACACTAACGGCACTCGCTGGCCTTAGTTTAGGAGTCGCTGCTCCAGCTTCGGCAGCATCAACACACACAGTTCAGTCTGGAGATACACTCTATCGTATCGCCGTGAACAACAACGTCTCTGTAAACGACATCAAACAAGCGAACGGCTTAAACTCAAATATGATTTATCCGAACCAAGTCTTGAAACTTGGAAAGGCAGAAGCAAAATCACAAGCTTCTACTGCATCTAAAACGTATACAGTTAAATCAGGTGATACACTTTATCGTATCGCATTGAACCACGGGATCTCTGTCAATCAATTGATGACTTGGAACGGTCTTGATTCAGATCTTATTTTCCCTGGGCAAGAGTTCGCCGTGAAAGGTGCAGCCGCTGCATCTGTAGCGAACGATGCGAAGACAACAGCACCGAAGACATCGACATCAGAACCTGTAACAAAAACTGCATCGTCTACAACGCAAACCCAAGCTCCGGCTTCAGGTCAGACAATGACAGTTGAAGCGACAGCTTATACACCATATTGTGCAGGATGTTCTGGTATCACAGCGACAGGAATCGACGTTCGTTAGAACCCGAACCAAAAAGTCATCGCGGTTGACCCTTCTGTCATTCCGCTCGGCTCTAAAGTATGGGTTGAAGGATACGGAGAAGCCATCGCAGGAGACACTGGTGGTGCCATCAAAGGAAACAAAATCGATATCTTGATGCCGACACAAGAGCAAGCACTTGCTTTCGGTCGCCAATCAATCACAATCAAAGTCTTGAACTAATTCAAGCTGATCAAAGACACTGCCATTGGGCGGTGTCTTTTTTTTGTCTTTACCTTCTCCCAAGGATTCTTCACTTTCGTCAGTCCGAGTCGCTTCGCGAGTGGTTTAATCGTCAATCCATGTAGGGCGACAGACGTTACGACTAAACCGAGTGTGATTGGCAACATCCGTTCCGCATCTTCAATTCCCAGTTCGGCAATCTCTTGTGCAAAGAAACCGGTCACCGTCATCGCAACAATACCTCGAGGGGCAATCCAGCTGATGAGTGCCCGTTCTTGAGCGGATAGTGGAGAACCGAGGAGCGACGTCTGCACCGAGATCGGTCGGACAAAAAATAAGATTCCGAGAATCGACAAGAGGAGAGGCCAATCGAAAATGGCGAGTAAACTATCACGTGTCAAACTTGCCGTCAGAATGATAAAGACTGTCGAAACCAGTAAAATCGAAATGTTCTCTTTAAACTCACGAAGCTGTTTCAGAATATGCATATGTCCATGCTTTGAATTTGCCATCGTCAATCCCATTGCCGTTACAGCCAATAGCCCGACCTCGCTCATGACCCATTCACTGATTGAATATACGAGGAGGACCCCAGAGAACGTGAGGGTTGTTCTTAAATATTCAGGGACTTTCTCATTCCCGAACAAACGAATTAATAGATGTCCAACGGCAATCCCAAAGGCGACCGCGACGAAACAAAAACAAAAAAATGGCAAGTGGCTCGCGAGCCCGTCGTTTTGATAGAAGATGAATCCCACTCGAACGACAAAGAGTCCAATCAAGGCGCCAAGAGGATCGACGATGATCCCTTCCCATTTCAAGACTTTAGCTGGGCGTGCGGACAAGTTAGCTTGTCGAAGTAACGGAATGATGACGGTCGGTCCGGTCACGACAAAGATGGCACCGAGCGTAAATGCTGGCAACCAATGAAAATCTCCAACCATGATGAGCAAAATCGAGGTCAAGATAAAAGAAACGAATACCCCGACCGTGACGAGACGAAAGATTGATCTCCGCAAATCGTCAATCTCCCTGAATTCGAGACTGAGGCTTCCTTCAAACAGGATGAGCGCCACCGCGATGGAGATGAGTGGGCTATAAAGCTCACCGAGTATCCGATCCGGCTCCAACCAACCGAAAATCGGTCCGACTAGAATCCCTGCAACCGTCATAATCAAGATGGCTGGAAAGTCAAATCGCCAAGCGAGTAACTGCGAAAGTGCACCGATGAGGACAAGTAAGCTGAACCCAATCATCATGTCTTCCATAAGCTTCCCCCCGATTCTTCACTTCTTCATTAATGTATACCCAAATCAGGAAAAACATTTGCTAAGATTGTTTGATTTCGGGTAAGAATTGAAAGAAAGGGAGGGATACCATGGAAGTGACTATCGGACTCATTATCGTCATCATGACTTGGCTCATCTTATTGCTTAACCTCACGTTTGCAATCACCATTATCTTTTTTGAAAGGCGTGACATTGGAACGACTTGGGCGTGGTTACTCGTCCTCTTCTTCTTGCCTCTCATCGGATTCTTCGTCTACATCTTCTTCGGTCGATTGATCAAATCTCAAAACTTTTATGAAGTCGAAGAAGAGAAACGTGAAGCGTATCATCATCATGTGGCGGAGCAACTTGACCAATTGGACCAATCCATGGCACCGTTCAATCATCCACTTCTATTGAAGCACCGACGACTCGCACGATTGAATCTCGTATCGACGAATGCGATGATGTCTTTCCAGAACGATATCGACGTACTTCACGACGGAAAAGAGAAGTTTGATCGACTGTTTCGAGATATCGAACAGGCGACGAAAGAAGTGAACATTCAATATTACATCATCCAAAACGATGCGCTGGGTCAATCGTTAATTCGCTTATTGACCGAAAAGGCAAAACAAGGATTACGTGTCCGACTCCTCTACGATGCGGTAGGCTCGAGGGGACTGAGGCACAAACACTTTAAGGACCTGCTGGCCCACGGTGGGGAAGTCAAATCGTTCTTTCCGTCCAAACTCGGTATCAACTTCCGCGTCAATAATCGAAATCACCGAAAGCTCTGCGTCGTTGACGGAGAACTTGGTTATATCGGCGGCTTCAACGTCGGGGATGAGTATCTCGGAAAGGATGAGCATTTCGGTTATTGGCGAGATGTTCACTTACGAATTTCAGGCGACGCCGTTAAGGAATTGCTCGAACGATTCATCCTGGATTGGAATCGCTCTGTCCCGACACGAACGAAGGCACAGAAAGACGACTTTGTTTGGCCAATCGAAGGGATTGCTCGTCATGCGTCCCCGGTTCAAATCGTGACATCGGGTCCAAACTCGTCGACGGAGCATTTAAAGAATATGCTCGTCAAAATGATCACCCAGTCGAAAGAATGTATCTATATCCAGACTCCCTACTTCATCCCGGATGCAAGTTTTCTTGATGCCTGTCGAATCGCCCTGATGGCGGGTACTAAGATCAAACTGATGATCCCGAACAAGCCCGACCATATGTTTGTCTACTGGGCGACCTATGCGAACGCTGCGGAGCTCGTACGTTACGGGGCAGAAGTGTTCACGTATGAGGAAGGATTCCTTCATGCGAAAACACTCGTCATTGACGGAGAAGTCGCATCAATTGGGACGACGAACATCGACGCCCGAAGTTTCCGCCTCAACTTTGAAATTTCAGCGCTCGTCTTCGACAAAGACGTCGCTCAGTCCGTCATCGATGCGTTCGAGCGAGACGAGGCACGCGCTGAGCGGTTAACGATCGAACGATATGAATCGAGGACACGTTGGATTCGCTTCAAAGAGAGCGTGTCCCGCCTTCTCAGTCCAATTTTATAATGAAAAACATCCGGTCAGAAGGAACTCCTCTGCCGGATGTTTTTTAGCGTTTATTCACTTGTTCAACGAGTCGTTCGAATGAATCACTGATTGCTTGTGGCGCTTCCTTGTCACCATACTCTGCGGCCTCTAACCAATCTGCATAAAGCCTGTGGTCCGTGAACTCGATTCGCTGCAACCAATCAGCCACCGTCTCCTCTCGATGACGTGGGTGATGCTGTTCTAACTTTCGTCCCGTCTCAAGAAGGCGAATCTGGCGAGGCGAGCGGACGATCCGCTTATCTGAGAGTGTCGGGTGGTGAATACTCCTAGGAATCATTCCATCTTCCTGGATGTCTTTTCGCTTCTGCAAGTAGAAGAACAATCCTACCCCAAGAAGCAAGATCATTACAAACACTCCAATATAGAACAGCGAGTTATTCGATGCGGACGCGAGCAATGTCTCTTGCGCCACTGTCTCCGCATCTAGGTTCGGGTTATCCGGTACGAGGAAGCGGTTTACGCGATCATTCGGGTCGAGTACGATTCCATCAAACCAGCTACCAATCCACAAAAAGAAAGGAGTGATCCAGGCGACGACATTACCAAACAATAGCTCTTTAATCGTACGAATGATAAGAGAGACAATCAGCCCGATGCCTAGGCCGACGGTCAACATCGTCACCATCCGCTTGTAGTCGCGACGGTAATACAGGTTTCGATGCCAAATCAAAAAGATGAACGGAAAGAGCACCATCGCGAGCGATTGCGATGCCGGGGGGAATAACCAGTCCGCCACCAAAAACAATACGCTCGCCATCGCGTAACGGTCCGTCCAATCCAACGTCCGTATGAAGGCATGAACGTATGTGAATATCAAAAGCATGATGCTCATCTCATAAGAGAAATAAAGGGCACCGACGCTCAGGAACGTCTGTACAATCAGTTGTGTATTCCGAGGGAGACGAAGTGTCAATAAGAAGAGCAATGGAAACACGTGCCCGATGTAAAATGCTGCGAAGACCCACCATAACCTTCTCATTGACCGTCACCCCCCAAGCGGAGAATCGACTGATTCCCACTGTATTTGGCGACCTTTCGTTCAAACAAGGAGCGAGCAAGCGGAAAATCACTCTCGGACAGACAAGCGAACGTCGTCATAATCTTCCGAAAATGTACCTCACCACTTCCCGGTTGAAGGTCATACGTGATTCCATCCTTCGTAAGCGTCGGGACAATCAGACCGTAACTCGCATTTTCTTTCTCGAAATCACGGCATAATGCGGCAGCTTGCGAGATGAGGCGCTCCATCTGATAGGTGAGGGCACGCCCATCCTTCGTCAACAAGTCGAGGACGATGACATATTCATTTGCTTGTACCGGTTGCTCGGTACGGGCCAGCAGTTCGCCCGTCTTCGCATAGGCAGACCAATATAGCTGTCGCATCGGTTGCCCATGATATGGAGTGACCGATTGGAACGTCTCCGGGTCACGATAGGCACTATGACGAACCATCTCCTCACCTGGGAGAGTAGGGGGACGTTTCGGAATCGGATAGGGCGAAAACTCTGGGAAGACATAGCCGATGCGTGGGAGTGAGTCCTCTTTATAGAGCGAGAACATGCGTAACGGATCCCGAATTTCCATCCCGATAGCCTCAAGGCGGATAGGACCTCGCTTCTTCGCATGGAGCGGGATTGTGAAGTCGACAGTCGCATTCGTCTCGACAAAGTTCTCCTGCCGCCAAAACGCATGTCCTTCTGATTCCACGGTGGGATGCAAATAGCCGGATAGGCGGACAACGCCAAGCGGGACTTTTGCCGTCGACACAAGTTTCAAGACATAGACGGCCTCGTCATTCGGAAAGAGTTTCATCTCCTCAGTGAGGTCGACATGGATTTGTTCTGCCAATCGAAACATAAAAGATGGCATGACCAGTGCATAGAGACTGAATCCAATCAATAGACTGGCAATCAAGACGTTCCCATAAAGTGCCGTGAAGACCCCGACGACGAACAGGAGCCACATATAGCCGGACTCGAGATAGCGTGGGCTGACTAACTGCATCTTACACCTCTGAGGGGACCGGGATGGTCTCGAGTACAGATTTGATCAACTTTGACGGCTTCGTCTTCAGCGACGCTTCGACCGTCAAGACGATTCGATGCCCTAAAATCGGAAGCGCGAGTGCCCGAATATCTTCTGGTGAGACATAGTCGCGTCCTTCCATATAGGCATGAGCCCGAGCCGCCATCGTATACGCGAGCGTCGCACGTGGACTTGGTCCAACCTCGATGTCACGATGATGACGAAGTGACTCCATCAAATCCAGTAAGTAATCCTCCATCGCCTCGTGGAATCGGACATCTCGTACCTCTTGTTGCATCTTCAACAATTCGTCCTGTTGCAGAGAGAAAGATTCTGAAGCGAGGTGCTCATTGCGAATCAGTCGTCGTTCGGAATCTCGCGAGAGGGGAGCGAGTGTCAATTTGAATAAGAAACGGTCCAATTGAGCCTGCGGGAGCGGAAACGTCCCTTGTCCATCGAATGGGTTTTGAGTGGCAATCATAAAGAATGGTTCCGGTAGCTTAAGCGACACTTCCCCGAGTGTCACTTGACGTTCCTGCATCGCCTCAAGCAACGCAGATTGTGTACGTGGCGTCGTCCGGTTAATCTCATCGACAAGTAGAATCGATGTGAAAATCGGACCCGTCCGACGTTCGAACGCTCCGGTCGTCGGATTGAATAACTCCATTCCTAAAATATCACTTGGCAATGTATCCGGGGTACACTGTACACGCTGAAATGTCGCTGATATCGAACTTGCCAAACTACGGGCAAGTGTAGTCTTCCCAGTACCGGGACGGTCCTCGAGTAAAACGTGACCTCCTGATAGTAATGCAATCGAAGCGAGCTTGATGGCTTTCGATTGACCAATGACTTGATCATTCAAATGTGAAACCCATGGATGGTTCATTCAAAATCCCCCTATATTTTTCTGATAATTAAGAAAATCATAGCATAATCGGTTCAGGAGATGTATCAAAAATCCATTTCACTAAAAAAGACCGACCGGCATAAGCCAGTCAGTCAACGTTTTGGAGAATCCAAGTATCGTTCAAAATGACGTTCGAGCCATTCTTGGAAAAAGGACATGAACGTACAGATTGCCCAGTAGATCAACGCCACGACGATATACACTGTCATGTAGTCGAACTCTCGTCCACCGACAATCTTGGCCTTGTTAAATATCTCAGGTACCGTGATCATCGCAGCGAGCGAACTCGCTTTAATCAGATCGAGAAAAACGTTCGAGAGCGGCGGAAGGGCAATCCGTGTCGCCTGCGGTAGGACGACTCCCTTCAATGTCAACCATTTCCCCATCCCGAGTGAACGAGCCGCCTCAACCTGTCCGTCATCAACCGCACGAATCGAGGAGCGGATGATCTCAGCGATATAGGCGGCAGAATTCAGACTAAATCCGAGAATGGCTGCCGTCAAAGCGGCGAACTCGATTCCGATGAACGGGAATCCCGAATAGAGGATGAACAGAATGATCAAGATGGGGACTCCACGCATGAACGAGATATAGAAAGTCGACGGATAGCGAAGGAGTCGTGTCGGAGACAACTTCCCGAGCGCCAGCAAAAGACCAAGCAGGAGACCAAAAAACATGCTGATGAACGAGATCCAAAGCGTATTCGGTAACCCGCCCAACAGGTAAGGAAACGATTGGATCGCCAGGTCTACGTCAAAGATGGCGTCCCATTTGACATCTGAGAACGACATGCCAACATTACTTCGTTTCGACGATTGTTGCGTCTACGTCAGGTTCTACCGAAACATCGGCACCATTATAGAATTGCTCAGATAGTTCTTTGACTGTACCATCTTCAAGCATTTCATCTAGTACACGATCGATGTTCTCCTGGAGCTCGTCATTTTCTTTATCCATCAAAAATGCTACTTCTTGCGGGTTATAGGCGATATCCGGATGAATCGTGATATCGAACTCAGGGAAGAATGCAAGTGCCAACGTTTGAAGATAATAGTCGTTCAAGATGACATCGGTCCGTCCCGTTGAAACGTCGCGCAAGTACTGGTCGTTCGTGGCGTTGTCATAGATGACTTCTTCTGCTCCATACTTTCGAGCCACATCCATGAAGACAGTCGTCGCCTCACCAGCGGCTTTCTTGCCTTTCAAATCCTCGAGTGATTCAATTCCAGAGAGGTCGCTCTTGCGAACGATAGCAGTCCCGTAAGTGTATTTATACGGTTTTGAAAAGGCGAACTTCTCTTTACGGTCTTCTGTTACCGAGATATCATTTGCAGCGATGTCGATTTGACCGTTCTGAACACTCGTTAACATGTTGTCAAATGCCATTTCTTTGAACTCGATTTCGAGATCAAGGCGTTTGGCGACTTCTTTCATGAGTTCGACATCGAAACCTGTTAACGTATCGCTCTCTTCTTCACGGAAAGAAGCGGGGTAGAGGGTGCCGGCAGTTCCGACCGTCAATGTGCCTTCTTCTTGAATCTCTTCCCAGCGTGTCGTATCTGCTTGATTCGTGCTATCATCACCACAAGCGGCAAGAGGGATTGCAAAAAATAAAGTTGCTGCCAAACCTTTAGTCGTTCGTTTCACAAGAATTCCTCCTTAAGATGGTTCATCTGTCTAAAAATAGCATGACTTCAGCGGTCTAGCAACTGTGAAACATAGTTTAAACAGGTGAATTTAAAATTTGAAACGTTTATTCATAAAGCGTTATCATTCCGGTGAATGCTAAATTCACAACAATGATACAGAAGTAAAATTAAATTGAGACAGAATCGATGAGCCTTATATTACATTCTGGAAAGTAAAATGAGATGAATGAAGAACTAATACGCGATAGAGGAGGCGGAGCGGATGAGTATGATTCGAATCAGAGCCCTAGATGAGGCGCATGTTCACATTGTGAATGATGCAAATGATCCTTTTCCAATCATCGGACGGATAGTTCCCAGTTACATAAATGGTCAATGGTCTTATGTTGAAGAGCTAGATGTCGTGACGAAAGAAACCTCATTTCCAGAAGACCGGATTGATTGGACGCAGTATATCGAACATGACAATCGAATCGTCTTTATAGCGATGGAAGCTGATGAATGTGTCGGACAAATCCGACTCGTGAAGGATTGGAGTCGCTTTGCATACATTGAAAATATCGCGATCCGTCAAACATATCGTAAGCGTGGAATCGGAAAGCTTTTGCTTGAAACAGCCGAACAGAAGGCAAAAGAAAAACGGCTGATCGGCTTATCGCTTGAAGCGCAGAACGATAACTTGATTGCATGTCGCTTTTATAGAAAAGAGGGATTTCAACTCGGAGGCGTCGACTCGATCAAACAATACGCGAATCCACAAATAGAGTTGACCTTGTACTGGTACAAGATTTTTAAGGAATAGGGAACTTTAAAAAAAAGAAAAAATCGCTCTATTTTTTATTAGTTTACATAACATATATTATCAGTAAAAATAATATCTCATCTCATTATCTTAGTATGCTTATGATAGTGAGATGAGATTTGAATTTAAGACGTATGCGTATACCGGATCAATGTGACGCCATGTTCTGGTTCGAATTCGGCACTCGGTTCAAATCCAAGTTTCGTATACAGACGCTTCGCCGGTCCGTTATGCTTGCCCGTATGCACGTAAATCAACTTTCCTTTGTGAATGCTCAATATGTGTTCGAGTAACGTCGTCGCCAGTCTCGCCCGAAAGTATGTCGGGTCGATACATAGTTTCGTGATTTCAACAGTTTTCTCAGATGCTTCCACCGTTACAAACCCAATCAACCGCTCCTCGATATATAAGCCATAACTCGTGCCTGGTAAGTTTTGAATGACATCAATCGTCTCATAGCGCGCTGGGATTTCGTCAAACCCGAGCAGTTCCGCTTCGACCGCATAAGCGTTACGTTGAATCTCGAGCATCTGTTGGGCTTGCTCAAATTGATGAATGGCAACTTCTTTCAGCTGCATGGTGCAACCCTCCCGTTAACGGATAAACTTTCTCGCCTGCTTCCGTTTCGCCCGTTTCAACGCCAAATAGAGCCGGTGTGTCCCTTTGAGTGGCGGACCATGCCCTACGAAGGTAAGGAGTGGTGACAAGTCCACTAGGCGCTCCGCGCTCTCGACGGCAACGGACCGATTCCATGTCGCGAGTCCTGGTAATGGGAATAACGGCCGAACATCTCCCGCCACCGCTGCCCCTCCCTGAGTTTGAAAAGCGTCACCTGCAAATAATACCCGATTTACCTCGTCATAGTACGCAATCGACCCTGGTGTATGACCCGCTGCATCTAGGACACGTAAACCGAATAACCGCTCACCAATATCTAGTACCGCATCCGGTGTAGAACGAATCGTCGGCAAAGAACCACGAATCTTGTTCTGCTCTTCTTCCTCTAGCGACCAATCTCCCGATAAGAGGCGGGCATCACGTCGGGAGATGAAGAGTTCAGCGAGCGGATGTTCTGCTTTGATCGCGTCTACCCCACCGATATGATCCCCATGAGCATGCGTTAACAATATCGCGAGGAGTGGCTTGTCGAGTTCGGCGATATACGACAGGATATCGGTCGCGTTCCGCTTCAGCGCCGTGTCGATCAAGACGAGTCCGAGCTCATGCTCAAACAGTTGAACGTTGATTGGCAGTACGGGAGCGTAAAAGGTCAGTTGATGGATATGTCCATATCGTCTTACTTGCATCATTGAGCCTCCTAGTCGAATAAAGTGGTCCAGTCTTCTTCTTGCCAATGTGCGTCAAAGCACATATGAATCTGTTCGATCGTATTGCGGGCAAGGGAGAGATCAGGTAAATCGTCTCGTTCAAAGAAACCGACGTCACTCGTCTCCACGCCGGCGCCCCCCTCCCCGTCACCAATCAGTGCACACTCGATGAAAAGTTTGTAATAATGCTCCGAGAGAGGTGGGTGTGGATGTTCATGCATATCGAACAAGGCGAGCAACCGTACTGGAATCACATCCAGGCCAGCCTCTTCCTCTACTTCTTTGATGATATTCGAGGCAGGAGAGCGATTCACTTCACAGAAACCGCCGGGTAAGGTCCACAACCCATCTGACCGCTCCTTCACGAGCAGGATTCGGTCATCTTTGAAGATGACGCCTCGCACATCAAGTTTCGGAGTCGGATAACCGTTTACATGAACGAGTTGTAAGATGGCCTCGTTCGATAAGTCCGAGTGCCGTTCATACATCTCTCTTACGATTTCTTGTAACTCTTCGTACCGTTCTCGATCATATTGATCACGCGTGAACGTCAGACCGGCCTGAGACAGCGCCTGAATCCGTTTCGCCCACGTCAGCCATTGAGACATATAGATCCCCCTATCTTTTGTCCTACATGTCTTTTTCGGCAAATTGATGCATTCTTCCTTTTCATAACTCACATTCTCTGACATCAGTTTTCAATCACGTATACTAAAAGAAAATGGAGGTGAGATGTTGAGGATACGCTATGAATTAATCAGATTCAGAAAAGATCTCGCACGTTATACCATGTCCGACTTGCGATACAAGCATGCCCCGAGCATCTGGTCCATAGGCCAAATGTTTGACCATCTCATTTTGGTCGCAGAGGAGTATTTAGAAGAGGCCGACCGCTGCCTACGTGGTGAGGGTGAACTCGGTGGAGAGAAAACGTCTTTTGGAGAAAAGTTGTTCGAACGGGGAGACTTTCCACCGATAAAAATCGAGCTCCCACCTGAGATGAATCAACCACCGAACAATACTGACTCGAAAGATCGATTGCGAGAACGCATGACCATCTTAATCTCAAAGATGGATACGTTGGAATCCCGTTTGAACGATGCAGATGACAATCGAAAGACGCTTCACGGTGGGTTCGGCTGGCTGAATGCGAGAGAATGGTTCAACCTCATCGAGATGCACACGCGGCACCATCGACGACAACAACACGATCTAGAGACATGGCTACGACAAAAAGACCTGTGAACGGCGAATCAGCCAAATCACAGGTCTTTTGATTAATCGAGATACACGTCCTCGATTTCACCGAACGAGTCTTCGTCAAAGACGAACGAGCCGTTGGCATAGCGATCGAGTAGCGTAAGGGTTTTTGTCTTTACTTGTTTTGCTTTTTCTTTTCCGACGATATGAAGCGTCTCATCCCCATGCACCGGAAGCACACGACGGATTTGGTGCGGTTTTGATTTGACCTCACGAATGAGCATCGTCCCCCGAAGGTTGCGGTTCGTACAGTCGAACTGGTCCTCGAGCTTCATCTTCTTGACCGCTCCCCGTTGCGTCACGAGAACGAATAATGGTGGCGTGAAGAAGGAGAAGGCATCGGCGACGAGGTCACCGTCTTTCAGGTTCATCGCCTTCACACCGGCTGCCCGCTGTCCGACGACAGGGACATCATCCTCTTTGAACCAGAGCCCGTATCCACGCTCTGAAACAAGGAACAACTGCCCTGGACCGTCACTGATCCCGGCGAAGACGACCTCGTCGTCACCTTTCAGCTTCAAGGCCATGAGTGGTTTCGATTTCCGCTGCGCGTCGTAGTCGCGTAACGGTGTACGTTTGACCATCCCGTCTTTCGTCACGAAGAGGCAATGGGCGTCCGTATCAAACGTCGAGACGACGTCTGCCGAGATAACCTGTTCCCCTTCAATCGGAACGAGGTTGGCCACGTGTTGTCCGGCATCCTTCCACTTCGATTCTGGAATCTGATGGATCGGGATGAGGAGGTAGCTGCCCTTGTTCGTCCAGACGAGCAAGTGGTCCGTCGTCATGGCTTGTGTCGTAAGGAGTGGACGATCCTTTTCTTTCATCTCCGGTAAAACGTCACTCGACGCTCCATACGAACGCATCGAGGCACGTTTGACGTACCCGTCACGGCTGACGAATACCATCGTCTCTTCGACAGCAATCATAACTTCCGTCTTCAGTTTTAATTCCTCAACTTCCGACTCGATGACCGAACGACGGTCATCTCCGAACTCGTCACGCAATGCCGTAAGTTCTTTCACGATCAACTTCCGTTTTGTCGCGTCCACGTCGAGGATGTTTGAGAGGCGGGCAATCTCTTTTTGGAGCGCCTTTGCCTCTTTTTGCAACTCGACGATGTCCGTATTCGTGAGTCGATACAATTGGAGCATGACGACGGCTTCGGCTTGTCGTTCCGTGAATGAGAACCGCTCCATCAGTTTCTTCTTCGCGTCCGCCTTGTCTTTGGCGGAACGGATCAATTCAAGTGTCTCATCGAGGACCGAGATGGCTTGTTCTAAGGCATCGACGATTTCAGCGCGTTTCTTCGCCTGCTCGAGCTCGAACGTCGTCCTGCGCGTCACGACCTCTTCGACATGCTTCAAGTAAGCATCGATGATCGGGATGATTCCCATCTGCTTCGGCGTCCGGTTCACGATGGAGACCATATTATAGTTATAGGCGAGTTGCAAGTCCGTATGCTTCAAAAAGAAGTGAAGCACACCTTCTGCGTCGGCCTCTTTCTTCAATTCGATGACGACTCGAAGTCCCGTCCGATCTGTTTCGTCACGGACTTCTGCGACGCCTTCAACCTTTTTATCGAGGCGGAGCTCTTCCATCTTTTTGACGAGGTTCGCCTTATTCACTTCATACGGAAGTTCTGTGATCGTGATCTGTTCACGGCCACCTTTTAATTGCTCAATCTCGGACTTCGCCCGGATGATGACCTTCCCTTTACCGGTCTCGAACGCCTTTAGGATACCGTCTTTACCCATGACCGTCCCCCCGGTCGGGAAGTCAGGACCCGTGACATACTCGAGTGCATCTTTAGCGGTATCGACCTGACCTTTCAAACGTGCGATGGCAAGGTTGAGGACTTCTGTCAAGTTATGCGGTGGGATCTCCGTCGCATAACCGGCTGAAATCCCTGTCGTTCCGTTCATGAGCAGGTTCGGGAGGAGCGACGGCAAGACGAGCGGTTCTTCCGTTGAATCGTCAAAGTTCGGCGTGTAATCGACCGTATTCTTCGCGATTGACGTCAACATGACACCCGCAATCTTCGAGAGACGGGCTTCCGTGTAACGCATGGCCGCCGCCGGGTCACCATCCATCGATCCGTTGTTCCCATGCATGTCGATGAGCGGATACCGGAGTTTCCAATCTTGTGAGAGACGTACCATCGCCTCATAGACGGACGAGTCACCGTGCGGGTGATAGTTCCCGATGACGTTCCCGACCGTCTTCGCAGACTTCCGATAGGGCTTATCGTTCGTATTCCCCTCGTGGTGCATCGCATATAGAATCCTGCGCTGTACAGGCTTGAGTCCGTCACGTGCGTCCGGTAAGGCACGGTCTTGGATGATATATTTTGAGTAACGCCCGAACCGGTCTCCAACGACCTGTTCGAGAGATAGGTTTAAAATGTGTTGAATCGTCGACATCGTTACATCACTTCCTCAATCGCTTTAGTCACATGTTCATTGGCGATGATCGAATCATCTTCTTGGAGTCCGAAGGCGACGTTCTCCTCAATCCATTCACGACGGTGCGTGACATTGTCGCCCATCAGGACAGACACACGCTTATCCGCAACGGCCGCATCGTCGACTGTGACACGGATGAGTGTACGAGTGTCCGGGTTCATCGTCGTCTCCCATAACTGGTCCGCGTTCATCTCGCCAAGACCTTTGTAGCGTTGGAGGATATAGCCTTTCTTATACACTTTGACGAGCTTCTCGAGTGCCTCTTCGTCCCAGGCATAGTCGAACTGTTCGGACTTGCCCTTCCCTTTTGAGATGCGATAGAGCGGTGGCAAGGCAACGAACACGCGGCCTGCCTCGACGAGCGGTCGCATATAACGGAAGAAGAACGTGAGGAGGAGCACCTGGATGTGTGCACCGTCCGTGTCGGCATCCGTCATGATGATGACCTTGTCGAAGTTGCAGTCGTCCAAATCAAAATCGTGACCGACCCCGGCGCCGATTGCATGGATGATCGTGTTGATCTCTTCGTTTTTCATGATGTCCTGGAGTTTCGACTTCTCCGAGTTGATGACCTTCCCGCGCAACGGCAGGATAGCCTGGAACGTACGGTCCCGCCCTTGTTTGGCTGAACCACCGGCCGAGTCACCCTCGACGAGAAAGAGCTCGTTCTTAGCTGCATTCTTTGACGTCGCAGGCGTCAATTTTCCGTTCAAGATGCTCGAACGTTTCTTTTTCTTCCCGTTACGGGCCTCTTCCCGTGCCTTGCGGGCCGCCTCGCGAGCCTGTGCCGCACGAATCGCCTTCTTGATGAGCATCGTTGCCATCTGAGGGTTCTCTTCTAGGAAGATCGTCAACTGTTTCGCCATGACGCTGTCAGCGCTCGCACGTGCCTCCGGTGACCCGAGTTTCGACTTCGTCTGCCCCTCGAACTGGAGGAATTCCTCCGGGATCCGGACCGACACGATGAGCGTGAGTCCCTCACGGACGTCGCCGCCGTCGAGATTTTTATCTTTCTCTTTGAGTAAACCGTTCTTCCGTGCATATTCGTTCATGATTCGGGTCATCGCCGTCTTGGCACCGACCTCGTGCGTTCCACCATCGCGTGTCCGGACGTTGTTGACGAACGAGAGCACATTTTCGGAATAGGCGTCCGTGAACTGAAACGCGAGTTCGATCTCGATCTCATTCTCGACCCCTTCGAAATAGACGATTGGGTGGAGTGTCGCCTTATCGTCGTTCAAGTATTGGACGAACTCGGCAATCCCTTCCTCGTAATGGAACGTCTCTTGCTTCTCCGTACGCTCATCAGTGAGCGTGATCGTCAATCCTTTTAAGAGGAAAGCCGATTCACGGAGGCGTTCGGCGAGCGTGTCATAGTTATACGTCGTCGTTGAGAAGATGGTCGCATCCGGTTTGAAATAGACACTCGTGCCGGTTTGGCGTGTCTTGCCTGTCTCAATCAGTGTCGTTTGAGGCACACCGCCGTCTGCAAAGGTCTGTTCGAACACTTTTCCGTCACGATAAATCGTCACGACGACCTTGCTTGATAGGGCGTTGACGACCGAAGCACCGACGCCGTGGAGTCCACCAGACGTCTTGTATCCGCCTTGTCCGAACTTTCCTCCAGCGTGAAGGACCGTAAAAATGACTTCTGGGGTAGGCTTTCCAGAGGCGTGCATTCCTGTCGGCATCCCGCGGCCGTGGTCACGGACCGTGATGGCATCGTCCTTATGAATCGTCACATCGATTTGACCGCCGAACCCGGCGAGCGCCTCATCGATTGCGTTGTCGACGATCTCATAGACGAGATGGTGAAGTCCGCGATGGTCGGTTGACCCGATGTACATCCCCGGTCGTTTCCGCACGGCCGTGAGTCCTTCGAGCACCTGGATGGCGTCTTCATTGTAATTAAATAGATCTGTTGACATAGCAGTCACCTCAATTTCGAACACACGTTCGTTTTTCTTTTTTATTGTATAGCTGTTCATCGATTCTGGCAAGCCTCCCTTGTCAGCCATCGCTGAAAAAAAGGAGACCTACCAAGGAGGTAGGTCTTATCCGAGTAGACGAGCATGCTCCACGTACAGGCAGCGGTTCTCGATATAATCGAGCCCGGCGTCACGCACGATTTGCTCCGCCTCAGCACTTGAGAGACCGAGCTGGTTGAAGACGAGCCCGACATCCCCATGTCGTACCGCATCTTCCGCGACGCCCGCTAAAAATTCGCTGCGACGGAACACGTCGACGATATCGATTCTACCCGGGATGCTCTCGACGGACGGATACGCCTTACGGCCGTTCCACTCCTCGAGCATCGGGTTGACAGGGATGACGGTATACCCGACACGAAGCAAATACTCCGCAATCTGGTTGGCCGTCTTGTTCGGGTTGTCGGACACACCGACGACCGCGATGGTCTTCGCTTCAGACAAAAGTTGCTTCAAACGCTGATCATCCATCCAAAATCCCCCTTTGGTTTACGTTTACAGTGTAACGTTACCTTCCTTCCTGTTTCAAGTCTTATTTTCATCATAAGGTATAATGACTCAACATTACAATTTCAAGACAAACCAATATGGTTTACATAACAAATTATTGTCTACCATTTATTTTGCTATAAAATCAATCGGTCGATTAACCACTCGATTGAGATACAATCACGCAATTCATGTACATTGCGTGAAATATCTATTTCACGCAATAATACATACGAGATAAGAGCGTTTTTTGAATCCGTTTTTCGGACATTTATATAAATTTGTTCATTGTTTCGTTATACTAAAAGAAAGGAGGTGTGCGATGGGAACAACCTATGAAACTCGTCGAGGAACACTATATAATGAACGTATTACTTTTTACGGCAACGTTATCGCCTGGTTGGTTCACTTCCTATTTTGCATCTTGTTTTATCGTCTGGATTTGACTCTCTTATTCCTATCAAATGGCTTGAGTGTGATCTACTACACGATTTCATTCTATTTTGTACATAAAAGGTGGTACGGAATTTTCTTTGCCGGACTTTTTATCGAAGTCGTTTACAACGCCGTCATCTCGACCGTTATACTCGGCTGGGAGATCAACATGCATTATTTTATCCTCATGATGGCATACGGTGTCTTTTTCATGCCAAGCGTATCAAGAGGCCAACGCATCTTCACCACGGCCATTGCCATGCTGATTTATAGCCTTCTATTCATCTATGTATCTGACGGCATCGAGACCTTACCGATACAGATAGAACAAGCGCTCGGACTCTTTTGTATCCTATCGACCGTGATGATGATTGCAGGGCTCTCCTTTGTCTTTGAGTCAGCCGTTGTCGAAGTGACAGATGAACTCGAACAATCTAATGAGCGGTTGCAAATTCTCGCCTCGACGGATGGATTGACCGGACTATTGAACCGAAAAGTCGGGCATGAACAGGTTTCCAAAGCAATCGACAAAGCCGCTCATGAAGGCATTCCATACGCACTCGTCCTCGGTGACATTGATCGATTCAAATCATTTAACGAGACTTACGGACATGATTGTGGGGACCGGGTGCTACAACAAGTCGCCAGCATCCTATCCGACGTCGACGGCATTGTAGTCCGATGGGGAGGCGAGGAATTCCTGATTTTCTTTTCGAGTCCATGCGATAACTTCCTTACAATCGCCGAACAATTGAGACAGCAAATCGAATCAATCCCTCTCTATTACGCAGGGGAAAGACTTCAGGTCACAATGACATTCGGACTTGCGGTTCGTACTGGTCACGATACGGTAGAAGAGATTATAAAAGAGGCAGATGACTTCCTTCGTGAAGGGAAGCGCAACGGAAAGAATCAAGTGAGAACCACATGAAGAAAGGGGCATTCCATGAGTATTTTCGGTCAACTTGGACAGCGGCAGACACCGACGACGACGAAACGCTTCGAGTTGAACGGGTTGCACCGACTACCCGCATTCATCCAACAGTTTTTTCATTTTTTTGCAGCAAAGCACTACTCCAAACAGACGGCCCAACGCTATGTGTATGATGTTTTAGATTTCTTTCGTTGGGTCGAGCGCGTGAGCGGTACCGAGTTAGAGTCTGAAACGATTGACTTGGCATCATTCACAGAGATTGACCATGCCGGTGCAGAAGCGTATGCGACTTATCTTGCCCTCGATCTCGAAAACGCTCCAAGCGTCATCAATCGGAAGCTCTCAACGTTACAGTCACTCTTCAATTACTTAATCGAGACCAATCAAGCGACGGTGAATCCCTTTCAAACCGTGGAACGTCCGAAGCGCGGCAAACGGAATCCCGTTTATTTGACGGAATCGGAATGGCTCGATTTCTCGACGCTTGTACGTAGCAACGTCGGCATGACGAATCGCGAGTCGAGTTGGTACGAACTGAATCGTGCACGTGATTTTTTAATCATACAGTTACTCGGACTAACAGGTATGCGCGTATCCGAGCTTGTCGGACTCAATTGGTCCGATATCAATCTCGAGACCGGGACGATTCGGGTCATCGGTAAAGGGAACAAGGAACGATTGATCCCAATTGCAAAGCCACTTCTTCCGCTCCTCTCTGAATATCGCCACGCGTCGAGCGAAGGTGCGGTGTTCCAAAATGAGAAGGGAAATCGAATCGCTGTACGAACGGTTCAACATATGTTGAAAGGTCATATTGACCGTTTGAAGCATTACCTTCCGTTCTTGAGCTATAAGCAGGTGACGCCGCATAAGTTGCGTCACACCTTCGCCTCACGTCTCGCGATGGGTGGGGTCGATGTGCTCACGATTCAGCAGCTTCTCGGACATGAATCTGTAGCAACGACACAAGTCTATGCCCATATCGGAGACGAACGGAAAAAACACGCAATATCAGGTTTACAATAATATGTTATGTAAACTATATAACCAAATATAACCACCACCTATATGATGGGTGGTGGTTATATTTATATGCTAGACATTGACAATATCAATATGGCATCATCGATGACCATAAAATAGGCATTGTCATAAGTGAGACGTTCTTCCGATTCTAAATCGAAGATCACGACACCGCTCGTTAGCCCTTCCGAATATTCATGGACGAGATAGCGGTGACCGATGACGCGTTCGAACGGTTCCACGTCGATATAACGCGCACCGGTTGCTAGGTCGATGACTTCTGAGTGCATATCAGTCTCATCGACTTTGATGAAAATCGTCGAACTAATATCATCGTATGTGAAATCAATCGGTTCATAGGCACCCCAATCGACGACCGATACTTCATGCAAGACATCGGGAGCCGTCAAATCATAGATGACTTCCTTATTTAACGAGTCAACAAAAGCGGAGAATCGAAGCGTCCCTTCATTTTCTCCGAGATATTGAACCGTGTCCCCTTCCCCTTGAAGACGAAGGACATCATCGAATGGCAATTCGTCCCGATGATCCCATATCGCCTCGACTGCCTCTTCAAGTGGGCAAATCAATAGTGCCTCGGAATGGTCAATCGGGTCGTCAGGAGAGATGCGCCCATCATCGAGTGCATTATAATAGTCAAACTCATCGAGTCTTGCGTTACAGACGATGTATGGAGCACCAGCGAATGTGGTCGTAAACAAATATAATTCTCGGAATCGTTCCGTCTTACCGACGAGGCGCTCATCTCGAATACGCTCCCGTTGATTGGTCACCCGGTCATAAAGCCATGCTTCATCCGATGATTAAAAAGCCGTCAAAAAGAGGAAGTAACGATGATCCAATACCCAGAACAATGTGCTATTCCCACGCTTCTCAAACGTCGTGACAACTTCTTCGGTGCCTGACTTGTAAGAGAAGGCAATCAATTCTGTCTTGACTACCCCTTCACCGTCTGGAACCTCATTTATAAAGTAGACGATGTCTCCATCGACGAAAAGCTTGGGATAACCATAATCCGCGTACTCCCTTCGGTTCAATTGTGTGATCACACCGTCCTCTTCGTCAAAGCGATAGAGCGAGAATGTCGTTCGATCCATCTTCTCGCGATAGTAGACAGAGGAAGGGGTAATGGCGATCACATCTTCATGATCGATTGGCATGGCTCGTGCATCAACGATTCTCATAAAGCACCTCTCTCTTGTCCGGATTCAGCGGGTTCGACTGTAACAAGCCCAGGTGGTCGTTTCGGGAACGTGATACGAAGATGAGCATATTCAATCACATCCTGATGCGGATGATTCTTGTCGATCCAGCGAATCCGTTGTTGATTCGCGAGAGCATGTCCAATCTTTTCTTCCATTTGGAATTTGGAGATGTCACGAAACGCGACTTCTTGAATGTACGTCTCTTCATCGGTCTCAAACTGTTGCCAGATCCCCATGATCAATTGACCGAGGGCTGAGACACGCCGTTCAGGGAGCGTGATTGTCCCTAGTGTTCGACTCACTTCCTTCAGACACTCGTTCGGGTCGTCCGAGGCGGCAAATAGTCGTTTTGCCGTATTGTTCATGACGCGATAGCGACGTTTCCCACTTTCGAGCCTGAGCACCTGCGCGTACGGTTCAACCGATACACCATGAAAAAAGGTTTCGGTCCCACCCCATGCGAATCCAAACGACGGATCGAACTTCCGGATTGTCTGCATGAAGGACATCATAAAGTCCTCGACTTCTCGCCTTTCGAGTCGAAGCCATTCGGCCAGGGCGAGGGTTCCTTTCTCTTTCGAAATCCGATCCACCGGGAAGAAGAGCTCACCATCCGATAGACGATGAGGTTTCAATTCGACACCGTCCGCACGATAATCGGTCGACGGCCTCCCCCCTCTCCCTGCGTATATAACCCACTCATCCTCTGTGCTTTCGATGGCATAGGCTTGATGTGCCCATGGCGGCGTCACGTATAAGGCTGGATACTCTTCAAAGGTGTCAAGGTGAATGTACGACCGGTCATTCCAAAGGTGGGCGACGAGACGCACGACCTCCCCTGTCTCCGAATCTTTCGGGGCGATGTAATTTCCCGTATCCCCGATAAACGTCAAGATATGAAAACCATATCCGTTATAAAGGTGACGCACAATCCGTTCAAAGACGGCGGTCACCATTCGTTCAAATAACGGATGGTCTTCATTCCGATCGAGCGTTGGCGAATCGACCGTACACATGAGCCAACCCATCCGCTCATATAAACGGACTCGGAGCGGATAAGAGATCAATGGAGAAGAACTCGCAAGAATCTCAGTCAAGCGGATATTGGACATGTTTTCGACTTGCAAGGTGAAGCCGCTACGCCTTAACTGTTCCTCCATCTTTTTCTTCCAGTTGATCGTCTCCATCCCATCCACTCACTTTCTTTCATCATCTCATTGTGAATTTTTCCCGATTCTCGTTTTACACAAACGCTTTTCGCTTCATTTGCGCGCTCAGCCGATGAATCGCCTCGTCCAACAGTTCACGACGAGTCCCGATATTCATCCGTTCGAACGCTTCACCTTGAGGACCGAACGGACCACCCGGTGACAAGAAGATCCGAACCTCATGATGAAGCCATGACTTCCGCTCCTCGGCAGACATCGGTAACTCCGAGAAATCGAGCCAAAGCAGATAACTCGCTTCCGGACGGCTCGTATGGAGCATCGGAAGGTTTGATTCGATGGAATCGATCACGTCATTCATTTGTTGCTCCAATTCTTCTCGCAACTGGTCGAGCCAACGTTCCGCGCGGTTATCGGTATACGCGGCGATGATAGCCGTGTTCGCGAACGGTGTCGGGAGCACATGATGTTTGTTCTGTACTTTCGTGATTTGCTTCCGCCACTCATCGACCGGACAAATGATGTAGGACGCAAATAATCCGGCGATGTTAAATGCTTTTGAGGGCGCACTTACCGTGATGATACGCGAGTCGAGTGTGCCGATTGCGGTATGTTTATGAGACGGGAATGTCAAATCTGCATGAATCTCGTCAGCGACGACAATCACCTCATATTGATCCGCGAGTGCTACGACCTTTTCTAGTTCCGCTCTCGTCCAGACACGCCCAACTGGATTATGTGGGGAACAGAGTAGGAAGAGTTTCGCTTGTTTCATCGCTTCCTCGAGTGCGACAAAATCCATCTCGTAGCGCTCGTCAATTTTTTTCAACGGGGCATCGAACACTTGTCGCTTGGAACCGACAACGAGTTCGTGGAATGGTGGATAGACAGGTGACTGGATGACGACGCCATCTCCGACTTCAGTCAACGCCTCGACGATATGCGTCAAAGCAGGCACGACACCGCTAGAGAATAACACATGGTTCGGGTCAACAATTAAATCGTGACGTCGGCCGTACCAATCGCTCACCGCTGTTTGCGCTTCAGCTGCGAACAATGTATACCCGAATTCCCCTTGAGCGGCTTTTATAGCGAGCGCCTCGGAGATGGACGGTGCAGTACGGATGTCGATATCCGCTACCCATAGCGGTAACATATCTTCTGACAAATGGAACCATCGCTCCAACCCATCCCACTTCACTGAATTCGTACCTTTACGTTCAAGTTGTTGTTGTAAAATTGATTTCATGTTCATCCCTCCTACTCTTACTGTATCAAAGTTGATTCGACTACGTGCCAAAAAAAGCATGGCAGTTTTTTGCCGACTTCGTTATACTCTATCGAGATAAGAAAGGAGGCACATCAATGCGTGTTACCGTCATTCGAAACAAACGAAGAAAAAGAGCTGCCTTTTATGTCACACCGGAAGGAATCGAACTCCGAGTCCCGGCTCGATTACCAAAACGTCTCGTCGACCGCGCACTAGAAGAGCACGACACATGGATTCGTGAGACGTTGCAGAATCTTCCTCAACAGATGTCCGTTCTTGATCGCGGACTTGTGCTTCACGGAGAGCATTACCCGGTCAGAAGAGACAGCGGGCGGACGCTTCGGCATGACGGCACGTCTTTTTGGGTTCCGGAAGCATGGGACGACGCTACACTCTGGAAACAGTATGAGATTTGGCTTCGTGAACGTGCCTTACACTATGCGATCGAGCGGGCACCAATTTATGAAAAGATCTTAGGCGTTAAAGCGAAAAAGATTCGTATCGGTCACCAAAAGACACGCTGGGGATCATGTAGTTCGAATGGAACCATCTCCATTAATGTTCGCCTCATGCTGGCGCCAAAAGAGATGATGGACTACGTCATCGCTCACGAATGGGTGCATCTCGTTCACTTCGATCACTCCCCTTCTTTTTGGAGCACGTTACAAACGATCTATCCGAATACCGCTACAGCGAAAGATTGGTTGAAACGACACGGACATACGTTACGACTCAAAAAAACCGACTGACCCCGTGTAGGGTCAATCGGTTCACAGGTTGGATGTAAATGTGTCGGCCGTATCATGTAACTCGGCTGCTGCCTGCTCGAACGTATGGAATCGCTCCATCGTCTGTTCCATCGTTTTTGCACTTAACTGAATCTCTTGATTGGACGCAGTGACACCTTCTACAATTTTCCGAAGCTCGACGTTCATCCCTTCCGTGTTCGAGTTGACGTCGATGACCGCACGTTCAACCATACGGGAGAGGTTGCGGACCTCAGTCGCAACCACATTAAATCCAAGCCCGTGTTCACCTGCTCGTGCCGCTTCGATGGCAGCATTCAGGGACAATAGATTCGTTTGTGCCGCAATCTCTTTGATCGACGAGGCAATTTTCGCGATGTCATCGGCTTGACGACGCAAGTTCTGAAGGGCATGGAGGTTGTCCGCGGCATCTTTTGCAAGCTTTTCAATCGTTTCATT
Source organism: Exiguobacterium profundum (assembly GCF_001909285.1). Classification (GTDB taxonomy): domain Bacteria; phylum Bacillota; class Bacilli; order Exiguobacteriales; family Exiguobacteriaceae; genus Exiguobacterium; species Exiguobacterium profundum. The sequence goes on along the minus strand of NZ_MRSV01000001.1, from coordinate 1,827,515 downwards.
CAATACTTTCGTGTCTTGCATGCCTGTCTTTGCCCGTTCGTCGAGCACATCGGTCATCGATTTAAAGCGATACGCATAATCCTCAATCACTTGTTGCCGTGCGGTGATGTCCGATGCGATCTTGACGACACCGATGACATCATCTCCTTCAAAAATCGGCATATACGTCGCCTCGAGCCAAATGGTTTCCCCTTTTGCATTCTCACGCTCCACTTTATCCGAGAAACTGAAACCATTCCATAATTTCTCCCAAAATGCCGAATACTCTGGACTATTGACAAAGGAAGAAGGGCAGAACAAGTGATGCTGCATGCCAATCATCTCCTCGCGTCTATATTTCATTGCTTTCGCAAACGTATCGTTCACATCGACGACCCGGCGTTGACGGTCGAATCGAATCATCGCCATATTCGTTACAAAGGATTGAAAAACGTCTGCAGATTGAATTCCTTTTTGGTTCAAAGTACTCATTATAGATAGCAACCTTTCTTATTCTTAGGATGTTCGTACTAAATCGTGAATTTCAGTGTAACGTATCCCATAACATTCCATTACTCTCTTTTTATACAGAAGGTCAATATCTTGGGTTTGAAGTATTTACCAAATAAAAAGACGCCGAGGGGCGCCTTTCACTCATCTAAATCAGGGAAATAGGAGAAAAACGTTTCCGCCCCTGCACTGCTCAGTTTGAACGTTTGGTTTCGTGTTTCATCCGTCACATAGACATCTACTTTTTTTTACCGTTTCTGGAAGCTTAACTGAAATTCTTGCCCTTTCCATCCATCTATGATGGTGAGAAGGGGATAGTCCCCCACTTCTCCAGCTCGATCCACCGGTTCTGCCTCCTTAAATGCGTTCATCAAATCAGACATGTCGATGCCAGCCGCACGCAATGTATCCGGATAATTCAATGTGGCCTCCGCATCTAACGGTTTTTTATGGAGAAAGAAAAACGGACCTCGCGGAACGGAAGGATTTGCAATGAGTCCTGCTTCAGTGGATTCTTTAATGGAATCTTTCGTGGCAAACTCGCCCTTCGTGTACGTCAAGCTGACTTCTTCTTTCACACGCTTCCCATTTTTTTTGTATGAGAATATGTAAAGAGGTGTCTTAACCCCCGGCTCTAATGTATCCGTCTGGAGGACCCGTTCGACTTGTAATCCTTCGAACTGGATGGGGACATGTGCGCCGTCTTTCTCATCCCATACAAGGAAAGGTTGAATAGATGTCGTACCGTTCGTAGTTTCGAAGTAAAAGTGAGCGGCTTTCAATTTGTCATTATATCCGAGTGCAATCTTTGCGGTTCCCATTTGCGCATTATATGGTTCAATGGTCGAGATGGGAAAGATTCCTTCCTGTTCACCTACTGTTAACGCAATCGCGCCATTCAAAGGAGAGGTCAAATGAATCATCGTGTCTTCGAACAGGTTGATGGGCATCCCAAGGTACTCGGATGGGTCACTCTGTTCTGCGACGTGTTCTTCCTCTTTCGTACCCGCTTTCATCTTCGGGACGCTCGGGACTTTGATACCCGCTGATAAATCGAGGAAGTCCGGTAGTTCATCAATCTTCCCTAATTTCATGTTGGAATAGTCTCCATCATAGCAAATGGTGTAGTTTTCTTTTCCTTTCAAGAAAGTCACCAATTTATATGAGCTCGGATCATAATCTGATATCATGACTTTCCGATTCACCGCATATGAATTGAAAACCGTTACATCCCCCTCGATCTGAGTGAGCGGTTCACCCGTACAAGCGCCGAGAATTGCAGTCGACCACGTCTCCGACTCGGCATCCATCTGATTCGAATACAAATCGCCCACGTTCCATTGCTCAGGCATATAGTCCAACTTTACGACATCCATCTGTTCTCCAGCACAACCCGACAAAATCCCGACTGTGCTTAACATCAATAGCATTCGTTTCATCATGACTCTTTCACCTCCGGAAATAGATCCAAGAACCGTTCCGCTCCTTTGCTTGATAATTTGAATGTTTGATCGCGGAGCGGGTCCGTCAGATAGACATCGATTTTTTTGTTTCGTTCCTTGAAACTTAACTGAAATTCTTGAGCACCCCAACCATCGATGATCGTGAGACGCGAATAGTCAGTCACATCTCCAGCACGTTTGACAGGTATTGCGTCATCAATCGCATTCATCAGATCTGATATGTCGTTCTCTTCAGCCATTAGCACGTTTGGGTACTGAATATCGAGCGCACCGTTTAATGGCTTCTCATGAACATAAACGAATGGACCATTTGAATGGCTAGCGTTTTGAACAGGATCATGTGTCGAAAATTCACCATTCAAATAAGTTAAACTGATCTCCTCATTCACACGTTTCCCATCTTCAATGAAGGAGAACGTGTAGAGAGGCGTCTTGACACCAGGTTTAAGAATGTCTTCCCGAAGTACCTGTTCTACTTGTAGCCCTTCGAATTGAATCGACATGTGTTTATGTTCTTTTTCATTCCACACGACTAAAGGAAGTATGGTCGTCAATCCATCTTCTTTCTCATAATAAAAATACGCTTCTTTCGATTGTTCGTCATACCCAAGCGCGATTCCTACTTCTTCCGATTGGGCACTAAATGGCTCTAAATGTGAAATGGGGAACAGTCCTTGTTGATCTCCAATCGTTAAATCGATTTGGCCATATAATGAGGGTGTCACATGAATCATCGTCCCCTCGAGGAGACGGACGGGCATAGGATAGTAATGACCTTGGTCTTTCTGTTCCATTTGTTTCAATTCTTCATGTGTACCCGTGCGAATCGTTGGCGTACTCAAGATGTCGGTCCCTTCTTCCGTATGAACGAAGTAAGGGAATTCATCTATCTCTTCCGCCCTGATTTGTTCAGAAGCACTGTCATAGCAAACAGCGTATGGTTGATTTCCTTCCATATACATCACGATTTTATGTGCATCATCGAATTTTCGATTCAATTCATACGAGCGATAGACGGTGACGTCCTCTTCGATTCGTGAAATTGCATTCCCGGAACACGTATCGAGTAAATCAGGAGTCCACTTCACCGACTTGGCATCCATATGACCTGATTGAAGATCTTTCACATTCCAATGCTCCGATATGTAATCTAGCTTTACGACATCCATCTGTTCATCATCACAACCTGTCATCAAACCAATACAGCAAATGAATATAAGGATTCGCTTCATAATGTTTCCCTTAGGCGCGGAAATATGTCTAAGAACGATTCCGCTCCTTCGCTCGATAATTTAAATGTTTGATCGCGGAGCGGGTCCGTTAAATAGATATCAATTTTTTTCGAACGTTTTTGATAGCTGATTTCGAACTCTTGACCCTTCCAACCGTCTGTTAAAGTCAAATATCGATATTCTGAATCTTCTCCGCGGCGATCGACGGGGTCTGCCTCATTGATGATGTCGAACAATTCTTTCGCTTCCTCTTTCGTGGCCTCACTATACTCTGCGAATTCCATCGCCCCTCCATCGTATGGTTTGCGATGGACGATGACCTTTGGCCCGGCTTCTTCAACAGGCAACCAATCCTCAAACATCGGATCTGGTTCTTCTCCTTCTTTTAGAAACAAGCCAGGTGCGAATCGAATCGTCATCGTTTCGGTCACATGTTTCCCGTTTTTCAGATACGAGAAAGTATAGAACGGAGTTTCCTCTTCTTCGTTCAGTTCACGAGCTGTCGCGACAGTCTTGATCTCTAACTCGGAAAAGACCGTATTCTCTTTTGACTCCGGGTCCTCTAACTCATCGAACTCAATCGGAAGAGGCATGAAAAATTGACCGTCAAACGAGTAGAGAATATATGGACGAAACGTCTTTTTATCATATCCGATGGCAATCTGTTGATTCGGCATCTCAAATCCTCGCGGCTCGAACTGCGCAATCGGATAACGAATCACCTTGCCACCGAGTTTCATTTCAAGTTCGCCGTAGAGCGCCGGTTCGATTTCCAGTAACGTATGCGGGAACGAGGTGATGGAATTCCCGTCAAAATCCAATCCTTCTGCTTCCACCAACTTGTCTTGTAACGCAGAAGATGTCTGATGAATACGAGGGAGTCGTGGAAGTCGAATTCCGTCACTTGTATTCACAAAGTCTGGAAACGAGTCAATCGCTTCCGCCATCAGTTGATTGGTGTAGCTTTCACGACATACGGCATACCGTTCGTCACCTTCTAAGTACGTCACGACTTTCATCGTATATGGGGTCATTGCTGAAACAGGCTCGGTTCTCTCTGCAATCGCCGTTTGATATACCGTGATGTCACCCTTTAATTCGGTTGCACGCTCCCCTTCGCATGCAGCCAATACTTCTTTTGACTCATGAACTTTAATCATCTCTCCTTCTTTTGAATAGCTTTCCACGTTCCATTGATCCTCTATGTAATCTAGTTGAATGACTTCTATATTAGATGCCCCACAAGCGCTTAAAAATGAAGCACTAAGTAACATCATGATTCCTCTTTTGTACAAAATATCCCCTCCTATAATCTCATCATCCAATTTTACCATTATCTAACTATCCTATACGAAAAAAATCCGCTCACGTTTCATGAGCGGATGGTAGAACAATCATTTACTTTGGTCGATGGCACGTTGCAATCGGGACTCGACGTCTAACGCGACGGCTTGTAACGATTCGTCATCGATGAGGCGAATTAATTCAGTCGGTCTCGGCATACCAATTTGGGTATGGTCTTCTTTTTTGAACACCGCGATTTTACATGGAAGGAAATAGCCCCCTTCTAACTGTTTCGACAGCACTTCTTTTGCCGCCTTCGGATTGCATACTTCTAAGATGCGATACTTCCCATCAATCCCCTGTCCCTTTTTCTCAAGCGTCTCACTCAAATCAAAGTCCCACAGCACCCCGAATGATTCTTCTTTCAATGCTTCTCCGAGACGAACGACAACATCATCCACGGTACGGTCGGATTGTACGGTATAGTCAAACATCTTCATTCCTCCTTATGTGGTTACTCATGGAATCTGTACCCGAACGAAGTGATCCTCAATCAAAAAGAAACTGTATGTGATTTGAAACATAATCACGAACTCGAACGTATAAAAGGAGATAATAGTTAGAACCAAACTGATGTAAAGGAGAAGTGGTTGTCGTGACGGTCACGGTATTCACGCATACAAGCTGCAGTTCTTCCAGAAAAACGATTGATTGGAAACGGGAACAAAAAATTCCCTTCATCGAAAAGAAATTGACAGACCAAGGTTTATCCTTCGGAGAATTCAAAGAGATGTTGAGCCTGACGGAAAATGGGACGACCGATTTGTTGTCGGTCCAAAAGAGTGTCTATAAACAAGCGGCAGAGAAACTTGACGAGATGTCGATTCGTGAGCTATATAGCTTCGTCGCCTCGAATCCTCAAATCCTGAAAAGTCCGATCGTCTTCGATCATCATCGCATCCAGGTCGGTTTCAGTGAGAAAGAGATTCGGACGTTCATCCCGAGACATGACCGCATCGCCGAACTGAAACGTCTGCTCCATAACGCATAAATCGTGTCGCTTTCGCGACACGATTCTTTTTATGCCTTTTTTAATTTTGCCGCCAGTCGATTCCCGAAGGATTGGATGGATTGAACGAGGAGGATGAGGACGAAAATGGTCACGTACATGACTTCCGGTTCGAAACGGAGATGTCCGTATTGATAGGCGATATCACCTAGCCCACCTGCTCCGACGAGTCCGGCCATGGCCGTCGCTCCAATCAACCCAATCGTCGCAATCGTCAATCCGAGAACGATGGAAGACCGAGCTTCTCGAATGAGGACATACCAGATGATTTTTCTCGTCGAGATTCCCATTGCCTCATACGCCTCGATGACCCCGCGGTCGACTTCGAGTAGTGCAGACTCCATGAGTCGAGCGATATACGGAGCGGTGAAGACGATCAAGGGGAGCAAGACGCCCTGCACGCCGATTGTCGTCCCCATGATGAACCGTGTGAACGGTAAGATGAAGAACAACAGAATGATGAACGGGATGGAACGGATGACGTTGATAACGCTCGACAAGCCACCATAGACGAATCGGTTTGCGAGTCTGCCATTCGGTCTCGTCAAAACGAGCAACGTCCCGAGCGGCAATCCGATCAAGGTCGAGATCAAAAGCGCGATGCTCGTCATCGTCAACGTTTGAACCGTTCCCGTCCATATTAAATCACCCCAGTCTGTCCAAAACTGTTGCATGGTTTGACACCTCCCTCACATGTACGCCGCTCGTCTTCAAATAACGGACGGCTAGTTCCGTTTGATCATGATCTCCATCGAGATGAACGAGCAAGTTTCCGACAAGACCCGCCTTTAACTTTTTAATCCCGCCTCCAATGATGTTCGGTAGGATGCCGAACCGCTTGGTCAATTGTGCCAGGACTGCTTGTTCCGTCTGACTGCCGATGAACGACAAGTGGACGAGCGTTCCCCGGGTCTGGAGTTCTGAGACGACTTCTTCCGGCACGTCGAGGTTTGTCTTAAGAAACTTCTGGGTCGTCTCGTGTGACGGATTGGAGAAGACGTCTAGTACGTGTCCTTGTTCAACGATTTGGCCACGATCGATGACGGCGACCCGGTCACAGATTCGTTCGATGACTTCCATCTCATGTGTGATCAAGAAAATCGTCAATCCGAGCTCGCGATTGATTTCGAGCAGCAACTCTAAAATCGACTCGGTCGTCTCAGGGTCGAGTGCACTTGTCGCTTCATCACTGAGTAGAATATCAGGCTCGTGGGCGAGCGCTCGCGCAATGGCGACACGTTGTTTCTGTCCACCCGACAATTGTTCAGGGTAATGGTTCCGATGTTCGCTCAGTCCGACGATTTGGAGATAGCGGTCGACCCGTTCGCGGATGACCTGTTTTTCCAGACCTTCGAGACGAAGCGGGATGGCGACATTCTCTTCGACGGTCGCGGTTTTCAGCAAGTTGTAGTGCTGAAAGATCATACCGATTCGCTGACGTAACGTCGACAACCCTTTTTTTTTTTTTAGTGTAATATCTTGTCCTTCAATCTCGACTACGCCTGATGTGGGACGCTCCAAAAGATTGATCATCCGGATGAGCGTACTCTTACCGGCACCACTTCGCCCGATGATTCCGAAGATTTCCCCTCTCTCAATCGTGAGGGAGACATCATCGAGTGCCGTGATCGTGTCTCCGTTGACCTTGAACTCCTTGGTGATTTGTTTCAGTTCAATCATAAGACCCCTCCTTAGAATGCCGGCACGACCGAACCATTGAATTCTTCTTCGATGAAGGCACGTACTTCATCTGAATGATAGTAAGACTTCAGTGTCTTTACGACTTCATCTTCTTTATTGGCCGAACGGACGACGACGTAGTTCGGATATGGGTTGTCGACCGTATCTTCATGGAAGAGGGCATCTTCATTAATGGATAGACCCGCTCCCATCGCGAAGTTCGTGTTGATGGCCGCGAGTGCCACTTCCGGGAGTTGCGTCGGCAGTTGGGATGCTTCAAGTTCAATGAATTCGAGGTTGAGCGGATTCTCAGCAATGTCGCGCTTCGTCGCTTTATCCGTCAATCCTTCTTTTAACGTGATGAGTCCGGCCGTTTCGTATAATCGTAGCGCACGGAGCTCGTTCGCCGGGTCATTCGGGACGGCTACTTTATCGCCTTCCTTTAAGTCCTTGATATCCGTCAACTTCTCTGAATAGAGCCCCATCGGGAAAGCGACCGTCTTGAAGACGTCGTCAATCTTATATCCCTTGTCCGATTTTTGTTGTTCGAGGAACGAGAGCGTCTGATAGCTGTTCACGTCGAGACTTCCTTCGTCGAGAGCGGTGTTCGGGGTGTTGTAATCATTAAATACTTTGATATCGATTTCGAGCCCATCTTCTTTTGCGAGCTCCTGTACTTTCTCGGCGATTTGCTCGTGTGGTCCACCAGTCACGCCGATCGTTAGCTCTTTCGTGCTTAGCGTCTCGCTCGCCTCGGATTGTCCGCACGCTGAGAGTGCGATGGCCGCAAGGATAGATGTACCTGCCAAAATTGTTTTTTGTTTAATGTTCATGAATGATTCCTCCTCCAAATGAAAAACCCGCTACTCAAAAAGAGCGGCGGGCACGACACGTGAAAGTCGGACACGCTCATCTCCCAGACGTCTCGTCTGTTGGAATTAGCACCATGATCATTTCTGATCTGGTTGCCGGGTTTCATCGGGCCAGTCCCTCCACCACTCTTGATAAGCAATCGGTTCTATTATTTTGTTATTATATTACTGATAAAAGAATTATTTGTAAACCGTTTCTTGAAGATTTCTGAAAAAATCTTTTAATCGTTCAGCATCTTCGATTTTGCGTATGCCTTGAATCGACATTTCTTCGATGACATAGTCGACCAATTCATCGACTTGATCAAAGCGAATGCCAAGTTGTTCGAGTGACGTTGGAGCAGCGATGGCGTGTAGCCAATTCTCGAGGAATGAGGCGTCTTTGGATGAAGCCAATTGTTCTTGAACGATCAGCCCAAAGCCTACTTTATCCCCGTGCAACCAGTGATGCGTCGAATCAAAACGACTGAGCGCATTATGCACTGCATGGGCGACGGCGACACGAGTGCCGGCATCGCCGAACCCACCGACGGCACCTCCGATGGCGAGGACATGATCAACGATATATCGGATGTCCGTGTCATAACGGCGGAAGTCATCTTCACGAATGGACAAATCCATCAACGCTCCACACTGTGCCGCAAGCGAAAGCCCCGACTGAATCCCTGCGTCCCTTGATGTTGTTCCGCTAATATATCGGGCTTCGAACCACTTCGCGACCGTATCAATCACACCGGCTCTGAAATAGTCATAAGGTGAGTCACGTAACAATCGTGTGTCCACGATGACGCGCTCGATGACGACGGGGAACGTATCATATCGTAAATATGTACCGTCTTCTCCATAGATCACGCTGAGCGGGGTGAAGGCGGCACAGTTTGACACAAGTGTTGGAACGACGATGAGCGGGACCGACTGGGTAAATGCAATCCGCTTCGCCGTATCAATCAATTTACCGCCACCGACGGCAATCCATACGTCAGGTCGATACGCTTTTAATCGTTTGAGTTCTTCGTCTGAACATTCCCCGTTGAATCGTACATTCGGAACTTCTGCTAGACGAGGGGACACGCGAACCGCTTCATCGTATCCGTTAATTCCTTTCAAAACGAGTGCCTCCCGATTCCCAATCAAAGAATAAAGTTTATTGAGTGCATCGTTCGAATGGTCGTATTCCAGCACCGCTTGTCGAATCATTGATGGACCTCCTCGTAGGCTGCAAACAGTCTTTCAATCCGTTCTACCGCTTCATCAATCTTCTGTTCAGATGATACGAGGCCAAACCGGATGTGGTGCTCCCCCTCCGTTCCAAAGAAGTAGCCCGGTGTGACGGCGACGCCAGCCTCTTGAAGTAACTTCGTCGAGAATGATTTTGCATCGCCTTCAGGTACTCTCGCCCATACAAAGAAAGAACCTTTCGGTGCCTCAATCTCCCACCCTGCCCGGCGTAACCCGTCAATCAATCGGTTTCGTCTTGTTTCGTAAAGTGAGGCTAGATTGTCACGTAAGTCACGCGGCGATTCTAACGCCACGATGGCCGCCTCTTGAATGGCAGAAAACACGGATACGTGGACATGATCTTGGTACGTATTGATCGCCTCGATGATATCTGCGTTCCCGACTGCGAACGCGACACGCCATCCCGACATGTTGAACGCCTTCGACATCGTATATACCTCAATCCCAATTTCTTTCGCCCCTTCGGCTTGGAGAAAACTTGGCGGGACATGCCCATCAAAGCCAATACTTCCATAGGCGAAGTCATGTACGACCATCAGATTATGGTTTGTGGCGAATTCAACCGTCTCCTCAAAGAAGGCTGGCGTCGCGACAGCGCCGGTCGGATTGCTCGGGTAGTTCAAATACATAAGTCGTGCATGAAGCGGATCGAGCGTGGCGTAATCCGGGAGATAGCCGTGCTCTTCCTTCAACGTCAAATCGATGATGTCCGCTCCGGCGAGACGCGCTCCCGAGATATAATCGGGATAGCCAGGGTTCGGGAGCAAGATGCCTTCACCCGGCTCAAGAAGACACTGAGGCAAAGTGATGAGACCCGATTTGCTGCCAATCAAAATCGCAACTTCTTTTGCTGGGTCGAGGTCGACTCCGTATTCACGTTGATAGAATGCGGCCACGGCTTCTTTTAGTCGAGTCTGTCCTCGGAACGGTCCGTATTGATGGGTCGTCGGGTCTGTCAATGCTCGTTCAAGCGCTTCACAAATTGGAGCTGGTGTCGGTAAGTCGGGTGTGCCTTGTCCGAGTCGGATGACGGTCTTGCCACTCGCCTCGACTGCCGCGACTTCTTCTGCTAATCCGACAAAGTGTTGTGTCGGTAACGATTTTAATAACTTGGAACGTCTGTCTGACATGATGGATCAAACTAATACGAAAAAACACCCCTTTCTGAGGAAAGGGGTGCTCGATACAGACGTATGTAGTCAACCACCTTTCCATCTCTCAAGGTCACCTTGCTGGAATTAGCACAGTATTTTGCAATCTGTTGCTGAAGCTTCATCGGGCCAGTCCCTCCGCTTCTCTTGATAGAAAGTGTCATTCGTTATGTAATTTTTGTATGTCCCTAAGTTAACCAGACATTCCCAACGGTGTCAAACTTTTTTTTCAAGGTGAACATCTATTGAATCCTTTTCAAAAAACATTCATAGTAAAAGAGTAGAAAAATTATATTTGTATGAGGGGATAGAGCATTGGAGCTTAATCGTCAACTTATTTGGAAACTGAGTGTAATCGGACTGATTTTACTCGTCTTATGGCGTGTCATCAGTGAACCAGATACCATCTCACGTGTCTTACAATACACGTTTCAGTTACTGACCCCCGTCATTATGGGGATCGCCATCGCCTTGTTACTCAATACCGTACTCTCTTACATTGAAGAACGGTTCCATTTGAAACGGTATCAAGGATTACTCATCGTCTATATCACGTTCATCGGCCTCTTGGCGATTTCGGTCGTTACGTTGTTCCCGCGGATTTACTCAAGTCTCGCATCGTTGATTGAAGAACTACCGGTCTACATTCGACAAATTGATGCATTTCTTGGAGAAGTGAACAATTATTTGAAAGATTATAATGCGACCATCGCCAAAGCAATTGATTTTGCTCAATTCGAAGCACGATACTCAGGTTGGGTCGAGACGGCTGTACTTTCATCCGTCAGTTACGTCTCCAGCTTCACGATGACCCTGATTAACTTCTTGATCGGAATTGTGATCTCCATCTATCTCTTAAAGGACAAAGAAGTCTTTGCCCGTATGTTCAAGCGTCTTCTCTATGCGCTTTTACCTGTCGGCACTGCAAAGACGACAATCGACATTTTTCAAGAGATGGATTATATCTTCAAACGATATATTATCGGAAAGTCACTCGACTGTCTGATCATTGGAGTGCTAGCAGTCATTGGACTCTTGATCATCGGGGCCCCATATGCCCTACTTCTCGGAGTCATCGTCGGCGTCTTAAACTTCATCCCCTACGTCGGACCGCTACTCGGGATGATCCCAGCGTTTATCATCACCTATTTCTATGATCCGTTCACCGCCGTATTGGTACTCTTGTTCATCTTCTTGTTACAGCAGTTTGACGGATTGTGGCTCGGACCGAAGATTCTCGGAGATAGTGTCGGCATCACACCATTTTGGGTCATCACATCGATTATCATCGGAGGAAGCCTGTTCGGCCTCATCGGGATGTTCGTGAGCGTGCCGATCACGGCCATGATTCAAGTCGTCTTGTCTCGCCTCATCGATTATAGAATGAACCGAAAAAATCTAAACGAATTACTTTGATTCACCTCATAAATTTGTTGACACATTGAGGAAATGTGTCATACAGTTGAGGAGAAGAACACAATTAACAGAAAGGAGAGGTTCCCATGTCAGTAGTATCTTCGAAACCATTCACTCAAGTTCATACTGATTGGCAGGCACCTCTTCGATTGATTCATATCTAAGACGCCTGCCTATCGAGGCATGCATAAACAACGTGGGACGTCGTATGCCTTCATGCATATGACGTCCCTTTTGTGTCTAAAATTAAATAAAGCAGGTGACCTGTATGTTTCAATCACTCAAGCGGCTCGACCGCAACATTTGGATTCGTTTTTTAGGGGAAACGATTACGGGAATTATGATGTTCATGATTGCCCCATTCCTTGTTCTCTACTATAGTGACCAGTTAGATAGCTACCTTCAAGTCGGAATCATCATGGCGACTGGCCCAATCATGGCGCTCCTCGGTTCGATGATCGGAGGACGTCTAGCAGACCTGTATGGTCGAAAACCAATCATGATGATCGCAATCATTGGGGACGCACTTGCCCTCATCGGATTTGCGTTCGCCGACTCGTTCTGGCCGCTTCTTTTATTGAACGCGATGCTCGGACTGACGAACTCGCTCTTCCACCCTGCCGCAAGCGCGATGGTCGCCGATGTCACGGAGCCAGAGCATATGAACGAAGCGTTCGGACTTTTACGGATGGGACATAACATCGGCGCTGCATTCGGTCCACTTCTTGGTAGTGCGGTGCTGTTCATCGACCGCGAGCTCATCTTCTTTGCGGCGGCATTCGTCTTTGGACTATATGCGATTGCGCTCGGCACGTTCATACATGAGTCGTTGCCCGAGTTTACGGAAGATGAGACTCCAAGCAACCGGGAAGTGTTGCGCGTCTTTTATAACGATCGCGTGTTTCTCGTCTTCATCTTTGCGGGTATATTCATATCAATGGGATTCTCCGTCGTCGAGAGCATGCTACCACTCTTTTTAAAAGAATCGCTCCCGACGTATACCGCACAACAGAACCCATTTCCGTATCTGTTAGCACTGAATGGAATCATGGTAGTTCTTTTCCAGTTCCCGATTGCTTCAAAACTCGGGAACAAGCCGTTCGGTAAGGTCATGTTAGCAGGAGCGACCGTATTTGGTATCGGTATGATCTTGCTTGCGATTGTGCCTAGAGCCTTGTTCGCACTCGATACCCCTTACGTGCCACTCGTCGGGATCTTACTCGCCGTATATGCGTTTTATACGTTAGGTGAGATGATCATGTCCCCTGTTCAGCAGACATTCATCGCCTTGATCGCACCGGAGAATATGCGTGGTGCCTATAACGGCGCAGCGAGTATCCAATGGCTGATCGGCGGTGTCACGGCACCAATCATCGCAAGTGTCTTTTTTGACAATCGTGCCGGACACATCGCTTTGATCCTCATCGGTGGAGCGAGTTGTTTATCAGGCATCATCTATTGGCAGCTCGGACGTCATGTCCAAGCGACGGAAGCAAAGCAAAAGACGGCTTAACCGCTCATTGACCACACTCTCTGATTTCGGAAGTGTGGTCTTTTCATTCTTTTCATCTTTATTAAAATTTGAAATTATCATTCAATTCACTTTACAATCATAATAATCCTTTTTATGATAAAACGGTTAAGGAGGGATCTTTCATGGAAAGGATCGATAAACAGACAATCGTGGACAGTGTTCCACAAAAAGGCTTCTTCGGACAACCGAAAGGGTTGTTCACTTTATTCTTCACTGAGTTTTGGGAACGTTTCTCGTACTATGGCATGCGGGCCATCCTCGTATTCTATATGTACTATGAAGTCTCTGAGGGAGGACTCGGTCTAGACCGAAACGTCGCACTCTCAATCATGTCCGTCTATGGCGCGCTCGTTTATATGTCTGGGGTCATTGGGGGATGGCTTGCAGACCGGATTTTCGGGACGTCTCGCGCGGTATTCTACGGTGGTGTGTTCATCATGCTCGGACACATCGTCCTCTCGATTCCAGGTAGTGTCGTCTTCTTGTTCATCTCCATGGCGTTGATCGTCATTGGTACCGGATTATTGAAACCAAACGTATCAAGTATCGTCGGAGACATGTACAGCGAGACGGATCGCCGTCGTGACGCTGGATTCAGTATCTTCTACATGGGTATCAACTTAGGGGCATTCATTTCACCACTCATCGTAGGTCAAGTGCAAAAAGACTATGGATTCCACTGGGGCTTTGCGCTCGCGGCAATCGGGATGTTCGTTGGACTCGTCGTCTTCGTATTGACACGAAAAACGAACCTCGGCTTAGCTGGTTCGTATGTACCGAATCCGTTGAAGCCTGATGAGAAAAAGAAAACGATAAAAATCGTCAGCATTGTTACCATCGGAATTGCCATTTTGCTTGCGATTTTGATTCCACTCGGATGGTTCACGATCAATACGTTCATCTCACTCGTCGGGGTGTTCGGTATCGCGATTCCGACGATTTACTTCATCATCATGTATCGTAGTCCGAAAACGACTGAGGTCGAGCGCTCGCGAATCATCGCCTACATTCCGCTCTTCATCGCCTCCGTCATGTTCTGGGCGATCCAAGAGCAGGGTGCAACGATTTTGGCGAGCTATGCTGATACACGGACTGACTTAGAGTTCTTTGGATTCACGTTGTCACCAGCATGGTTCCAATCACTGAACCCACTGTTCATCATCTTACTGGCACCGGTCTTCGCTTGGTTATGGGTCCGACTTGGTGACCGCGAACCGAGCATTCCGACGAAGTTTGCTTTCGGGATCTTATTTGCCGGAATCAGTTTCTTGGTCATCCTGCTCCCAGCATACTTCAGTGGTCCGGATGCCCTCGTCAGCCCACTCTGGCTCGTCTTAAGTTATTTCATCGTCGTTCTGGGAGAACTAAGTTTGTCACCGGTCGGGTTGTCGGCAACGACTAAACTCGCACCAGCTGCCTTCTCCGCTCAAACGATGTCGCTCTGGTTCTTATCGAACGCTGCGGCGCAAGGGATCAACGCACAGCTGGTCAAGTTCTACACACCTGAGAACGAGATGCTCTACTTCGGCGTGATTGGTGGCGTCGCCATCATCTTAAGCTTGATTCTGTTCGCACTTGCACCGAAAATCAAAGTGTATATGCGTGGTATCCATTAATCATCAAAAAACGTCAGCCGATTTAATCGGCTGGCGTCATTTTTATTTTCGCACTTGAATGAGTGACAAGTAGCGATCAATCATATTGTGGTTAAAGTAGTCATGGAAGTTGTCTTGTTTCAGTGACTGAATCGATTCATGGAATGTCGCAGGCAGTGATGCGATGCCTTGGCTCTCGATTTGCTTCGCTGAATACTCGAACAAGTCGTCCTCGTTCGGAGAAGACGGAACGAGCTGTTGCTCGATTCCTTCAAGTCCGGCATAAATGAGCGCGGCAAGTGCCAAATATGGGTTCGCACTCGGATCAGGGTTTCGGACCTCTACACGAGTCGCACTTCCACGGGAAGCCGGAATTCGAATCATCGAACTGCGGTTCGATGGGCTCCAGCATATATTGACAGGTGCCTCGAATCCAGGAACGAGACGCTCGTATGATTCAGGTAGTGGATTCGTGAAGATTGCTGTGGCACGGGCATGCTTCAAGATTCCCTCGATGAAATGACGCGCCGTTTTCGACAATCCGTAATCCGCATCGACTTCGTCGAACGCGTTGGTCGTCGGATTTCCGGACTCATCATTCTTCCAGACAGAGATGTTCAAGTGCATTCCAGAACCGTTCACATCACGCAACGGTTTTGGCAAGAATGAGACGGATGCCCCTTTCTCCTTCGCCGCAATCTTGACGATTTCTTTAAAAAACTGAATGTTATCCGCTGTATGGAGTGCGTCATCGTACTTGATGCCAATCTCATGTTGCGCAGGAGCGACTTCATGGTGAACAGCCTCAATGTTGAACCCGACACCACTTAGACGGTTCGCGATGTGCTGTCGCACTTCATATCCTTTATCCTCTGAACGTGTCGAGAAATATCCGGCCTCGTCATAAAATTCTCCGTTCTCGTCAAAGATGAAGAATTCCGGCTCTGCCCCGACGAATACCGAGTAGCCATCACGTGCTGCACGTTCGAGTGCATCCTTCAATACATTACGTGGGTCGTATTCATATCGCTCTCCCTCCGGAGTGCATACGTCACAGAAGAATGCCAAAATATTTTCCTCGCCGTCTTTCTCATACCGTGGACGATCTAAATCCGGTCTCAAGAATAAGTCTGAGTTTTTGATGGAAGAGAACCCGTTGATTGAAGAACCATCAAACATCGTTTTTCCCTCAAAGACTTCAGGCAACAATTTTGCCGAAAGCGTCAAGAGTTTTAAATCACCGAGAACATCTGAGAAATATAGATGGATTTGGGTGATATTTTTCTCTTGTACCGTTTTCTCAATATCTTGTTGCTTCTTTTTTGCGTCATCCTTGTCTGTTCCGAATAGATTTGCCATGATTCGTTAAAACCTCACTTCAATGGATTTGACAGGCAAGCTGTCTTTACGCACCGTTCGTACGCTTCTCTATAGTTCATAACCGAGTTCGATTTTTTCTAAACATGGAATTTCAGGAAAGGCAAAGTGGCTACATGCGACAAGAGTTGATATGATGGGTAAAGAATGTCACAGAGAGGGAGAACGCGATTGTATATTTTTATGACTGGTGGAACCGGATTTTTAGGAGGGCGACTCGCCAAAGAATTGATTCAACGGGGGCATCGCGTCTGTATGTTGGCGCGAACACCGGAGAAGGTACAGGCACAATTCACCGCTGAAGAACAAAAGTCGATTGAAGTGTTACCAGGCGACTTGACGTCACATGCGCTCGGGGCCAATGAAGAGTTCATCGAGACACATAAAGGGAAAATTGATTTATTTCTACACATGGCTGCACTCGTCAAATTCGATGAAGAATTACGTGATGAATTGTTCGAGACCAATTTAACCGGAACGAAAGAGGCCCTTCGATTAACTAAGTTAATTGACTGCCATCGCTTTTTCTTTTTGAGTACGGCTTACACGCTCGGCGCTAAAGAAGTTGGCGGGGAAACACTGTACGATGTGTCTCAGTCTTTTTTAAATCCTTATGAAGAGAGCAAGGCACACGCCGAGCAGGCGGTCTGGGAGTCACGGGATGAGCTTGACGTCTCAATCTTCCGACCGGCCATCATCGTCGGAGACTCGAAGACGGGAGAGGCCGACTCGAAGTTTACGATGTATGGATACATGCGCGCGCTCGAGCTATTTAAACGGAAACTGGAACGTCGTGGCCATGACTTCGAATCGATTCGATTGATCGGCTCTGCGACGGGCACTTCTAACCTTGTCCCTGTCGATTATGTAGCGGATGTACTACTCGCTGCCATCGAGCACGCGAAGGCGGGTACAATCTATAACGTGACGAACGAAAAACCTCCAAAAAATGAAACAATGCTCGACTATATGAAAGAGTCCCTAGCATTCCCGCATTTAACGATCACGGAAACGCCCACATCGACACTAAGCTCAGTCGAACAGACGTTCAATGATATGGTAAAAGTATTTAATCCGTATTTGAATCGGGACATTAGATTCCGTGACGACAACACGAAACAATTGCTTCAGGATGCCGGATTCGCTCCGCTCCGTCTCGATCATCAATCGTTACGTCGCATCGTGAATGCCTATTACAAAGCAAAATAAAAAATGGACCGATTTTTCCGGTCCATTTTTTATTTATCGCAAACAAGTACGATTTTACCGCCTTTGATTTCACGTTCGAGTGAATCTACCATCTCTTTTGTGAGTCCAAGACTCTCCATCTGTTCCATGCGATCTTCTGAATTGCTCGTGAATTTCGAAAGCAACGACTCGAACATCCCTTTCTCTGGGATTCGGTATGGTTGTACACCAGCCTCTGCTGCCAATCGAACGGTCAATTCCTCATCTTTGGCGAACAAGTAGATGTGCTCGTTCACACATCCGCCTGACACCATCTCATTCACTTCATGGTCCACCGTCGTCATATCATTCACTACTCTTGTCTCTAACATGCCCCATCCTCCTAAACGTTCACAGTCATATAATTCACTGTTTTTGTTATTCCCGAAAAATGAGGTGATAAACATACAATCAATCCATTTCTTCGTTCGTGATCCATTCTTCGATGTCGAAATGTTGCACGATTCCCTCGATTCGATCGTACTCCCCTTCCCTTTGAGTCCTACCCTCTAATCGAGCGGTCACTACGAACTGGGAATCGACAGTGTGGATACGAGATATGCGATATCCGGCTTGTTGTAATAATCCAGCGATAATTTCGACTTTCTCTCTCTCACCTGAACGGAATGTATGCATCCATCCCACCTCTTTCTATTTCATTCCCTATACATGCTATCATATCGTTTCTGACGTGTGATGCTATACTATGGATAGAGAAAAGGAGTGAGTTCTGTGCCAAAACAAGACTTAAATACAATCATGCTTGAATATTTGAACGAGAAAGAAGATTATGAAGCGTTTGCCACAAAGCTGAAAGCGCTCCTCAGTGAATTGTTGACAGAAGCCGGCATCCAGTTCCATTCAATCGTCGCCCGTGCCAAAGAAGCGGACAGTCTATATGCCAAACTCTCACGCAAGCCTTATCAATATCGTTCCTTACGTGACGTACAAGACTTGGCCGGGATACGGATCGTGACATACTTTCATGACGACGTACGCGCCGTTGCGCAAATTTTAGAAGATGAATTCACCATCGACCGTGAACAGTCCATCGATAAGTCGACGTTGCTCGACTCCAATGAGTTCGGATATCTGTCTGTCCATTATGTCGTGGAATTAAGTGAAAAGCGACTTGCTCTCGGTGAATATCGCCGTTTTGCAGAAAAAGAGGCGGAAATTCAAGTCCGCTCGATCCTACAACACGCCTGGGCCGAGATTGAACACGACCTCGGTTACAAAAATCCGAATGCCGTTCCTCCTGAAATCAAAAGAAGTTTCAGCCGGGTCGCTGGTCTATTGGAGATTGCCGACTCCGAGTTCGTGAACATTCGAAAACAGTTGCGAACATTCGAACAAGAAACAGTCGAACAGATTCTTGACTCTCCTGAAAAAGTGGCCATTACCCGAGATAATCTCAACTATTATATTGCGAATGATCAAACGGTCGAGAAACTAGACAACGCGATCTTCCAGAGCGAATGGCTACTCGAGACGGATCTCTCTGCCATCGTCGAGTTGACGAGAATGTTCCATTACGCCGATATCCGTACGTTCAAAGATTTGAATGACACACTTTCGACTTACTATACTCAAGCCGTCCAATGCGCAACCTTGTTGCCATCTTCTCTGTTACCGAGACAAGGCATGGGTGTCGTCTATGCCGTTCTCGCTAAACTGTTAGCGGAAGGCGACGATCCGCAGATTGAATTTTTCTTTAGACGGTTCTATCCTGACTTGAAACATTATGAAGACATCATTCAGCAAATTCGAGCAAAAGACGAGCCCCTATAACTTTACAGACAACATGTTTTTAATGTAGAATGTTTCTATGTTCTGAAGTATATATGAATAATATTATCGCTAGGAGGTAGTTTCGAGGATGACAACACCCGTACAGACCGCTTCACGTCGACAGCTCGTCGCAGACGCTGAACGTGGAATCCGGATGAACTATCGTGGAGTGAAAAAAAATCTCCGTTCGATGTTCTCACAGTATTTAACCCGCAATGAATTCTTCATTCTACGTTCTCTTTGTCAACAGAGTCCTCAAATCGCCTCTGCTCTGTCAAATGAGTTTCAATTTTCAGCTTCTATGATCACTGCGCTTGCCGAAGAGTTGACGAAAAAAGGGTTGATTTCTCGCGAACGCAGCGAGCGTGACCGCCGTGTCGTTGAACTTCAGGCAACGGATGAAGGTCGTGAGTTGTTTGAGACATTAGAGAGCATGAAGATTGAATATTTGATGGATGTCTTCACTGATTTTTCAGATGACGAACTTATTTTACTTTCAAAATTATTAGATCGTATGGATGCTTAATCCGACTATAGCCCTTCACCGTAAAGGTGAAGGGCTATTTTTTGCGAAAAAAAGAGATGCGACCCATCGGTCAGCATCTCTTCATCTTTACGTTTCAATCAGGTGTGCCGTGACCACGATCCGGTCCCGATACCCTAGATTCTCGTCATACGGTCCTGCACAAGTGATCAATTGAATCCGCTTTGAAAGAGTCGCCGCAAAAATGGAAGCGAGCGGCACTTGATCGAGGCGATACTGTTTCACACTGACCACTTCATACGTTGCGACTTGGTCTTTCCGTTGGAGCGTCACCAGTTCTCCGATCGGAAGTTGATCCAGATTCGCAAAGATAGCTGGACCATTCAGGTCATCGAGATGACCCGATAGGACGACATTCCCCGTTGCGCCTGCTTTGGCTCCGTATTGATACCAACCGACTTGATTCACGTCAGACGGTGTGTCCATTCTTCCGGCCTCATCCTTCCCGACCGCTTCAATCGATGTATCAACATCGATTGAAGGAATGATCAGCCGGGCAGGGACGAAACTGTTCGAATGAAACGTTTGTCGATCTACCTGCTTCGAGGTCAAGACCTGCGGTTCGGCAAATTCAGCAGTTGGCATCACGAACGGTTTGTCAGGAGCTTCCGCTTGAGCGCTCCATACGAGAAATGTGATTGTTCCTAAGAAAATCAGTTTAAGCGTCTTGCTTCTGACGACGAAAGACGTAGAATCCAGCTGCTGCCGCTCCAACCACTGCTGCTGCGAGCAACCAGTTCATTGAAGCTGTTTGAGCAAGACCACCTTGTCCTGTTTCAGGAGCCATTGCCATTTCCCCACCATCAGCGGCGAGAAGGACTTCAAACGCTGGTTCTCCTTCAAGGAGTCCGATTGCGAATGCTGTATAGTTTTTGCCACCTTCGAGTGCGACACCGTCAAGTGCTTTGACGACGTCAGTCGCTCCAGCCGGGCGTACTTCAAGGTCATACGTTCCAGCATCGAGTGTGCCGTAATCACTTACTGCTTTGAACTCGAGGTTTGAGAAGAGTGGGTCGCCACCTTTAGGTGCGACATCAACCGCTGGTGCATCTGGTGCGAAGTGAGCGACACGAACTTTCGATTTACCATCTTCAAAGTTTGCATCGTCTTCCATTGCAGCGATTTCGATGTTTTCAAGTTGACCGATCGCAGCGGCTGTATAGAACTTGCCTGCCTCGATTGAGAGGTCTGCTGCGACGACGACTGTTTCAGCGTCACCTGCCGGCTTGATTTCAACGTTGTAATCCCCTGCAGGAAGTGTCAAGTAGTCTGTGAGATCCTTGAATTCTGCTCCCTCGACCGCGACTTCCCCATCCACGTACACGTCAACTGCCGGTGCATCAGGTGAAGCATGTAGCACACGGACCATCGCATTTTCATGTCCATCCGCGCTAACCGGTAAGACGAAAGCGAAAGCCAGTGCTAGAGTACCCAGTAAAGACATCAACTTCTTCATGTGAAATTTCCTCCTTTTGGTCTTTGGTAACCCACGACTTGCATACAACAAATGTGATGCAGTGCTACATGGTGTGCTACATCTGATTGCTATGTAGCTCGGTGACATCTTAAACTTAAGACAATCCGACAATGACGTAAAGGGGACACTATGCCCTGAATGTGCTCCAATATGCTAACGGACGAAAGCGCTACCTTTACATAAAATGTAGTTCCCTTCCACCCAAATATAAAACCACTCAGTCTGCGACTAAGTGGTTTTGTTTGCCCATTCGATATCATTGACAAAGACGGCATCGACTTGAAGCGCTAAACAACGCTCCAGTTGGTGTTGTGTTTTAATCGTATATGGTCTGATTGGAATCCCTCGATGTTGCAAGGAGCGTACTTCTTCGTCTGTGATGCGATCGATGTGCGGATGGACCGAATCCGCTCCGACTAATCGAAGATATCCTGAAATGTCATAAAGCGGCTGTGCAAGCAGAATAGCCGCCTCGATATCCGGTCGCATCTGTTTCAATCGGTGAATGGTTTCGTGATTGAATGAGGAAAAGAGGATGCGGGACGCATGAATCCCGGCGGACTCGATCGTATCGATGATGCGAGATTCAATTCCTTCATATCGTAGGACATCCGTCTTCACCTCTAAGTTCAAAATGACCGATTCATCATTCACAAGGTCGAACAGCTCCTCGAGCGTAGGGATGTATTCTTCTAGACCATGACGTACTCCAGCATTAAACTGTCTGAGCTCATCATAGGTATAGAGTGAAACTTGTCCTCTTCCGTCAGTCGTCCGCTCGAGCGTCTCGTCATGGATGAGAACGAGGACACCGTCCTTTGTCATGTGAACATCCGTCTCGATTCCGTCTGCCCCGGCCTCGAGTGCGAGCTTGAATGCCGACATCGTATTCTCCGGTCGATGTGCCATCACGCCACGATGTGCAAATCGTTTCATTTGGCAACTGTCTGATATTTTTTGGTCAAATATCGAACGAGTGGTTGGACCGAAATGGCTTGACCTGTCACTTGTTGAATGAGTTCGTTCGGTGTGAGACGTTTTCCATATTGATGAACGTTCTCCTGTAGCCACACTTTGATTGGTTCGATTTCACCTTCTGCAATCAACGTCTCAAATTCCGGAAGGGCTGATTTCAACGTTTCCGTCAACTGGGCCGCATAAATCAACCCGAGGGCATAGCTTGGGAAGTATCCGAATGAACCGCCTGCCCAATGGACGTCTTGAAGGACTCCTTTGGCATTTGACGGAACATCGAGTCCGAGATATTCTTTATACTTTTCATTCCATGCCGCAGGAAGCTCATCGACGGACAACGTCCCTTGGATAAGTGCCTTCTCGAGCTCATAGCGGATGATGATGTGTAGACTGTATGTCAATTCGTCAGCCTCGATCCGAATAAGAGATGGTTTCGCTTCATTCACACCTCGATAGAAAGTGTCGAAGTCGATCGCAGCGTATGCAGGATGAAGCGATTGTAGTTTCGGATAGACGCGATGCAAGAACGCTTCGCTTCGTCCGATGAAGTTCTCAAAGAAGAGCGACTGGGACTCATGAATCCCCATCGAAGCACCGCCACCTAGTCCGAGTTCATCGAGCATCGGGTCGATTTGCTGCTCATACGTCGCGTGCCCCGCTTCATGCATCGTACCGAACAGTGCATTTCTGAAATCTGCTTCATCATACTTCGTCGTAATCCGGACGTCGCGGCGATTGATGGTGATTTCGAACGGATGCACTGTCGCATCCAATCGACCACGTGATAAGTCGTAAGCGACGACATTCATCCAGTCATGACAAATGGTTTCTTGAACATCCGCCGGCATCGACCAGTCCATAGAGAGTGATTCTTTTGGTAGCTGCTGAATAAGAGGAACTAGTTCGTCTCGGAGCGAGGCGAACAATTCGTCTAAGAGCTCGACCGTCATGCCCGGTTCGAAATCATAGAGCAATGCATCGTACGGATGTTTCTCATAACCGAAATATTCCGCAAATTTTTGCTGGAATCCGATAATCTTTTTAAGGTATGGAGCGAAAGCTTCCCAATCATCCTGATCTTTCGCTTTTTCCCACGCCGTCTCAGCTTCTGAGACGAGCGTTACGTAAGCTTGATACTCATCATGCGGAATCTTGGCATTTCGTTCGTATTGCGTCTTCGCGACTTCAAGTGACCGCGCCTCGACGTCAGATAGACCCTCTTCATCCGCCATCCGTTCCAGTAATGAAGCGAACGAATCGCTCGTCTGTCGTTTGAATGCCTCGGTCGACAAATAACCGATTGTCTCTGCCCGGAGCGGTGCCGACTGTTCCGGCATTTGTGTACGCATGTCCCAATATAAGAGAGAGATTGCTTCATCGAAGGCACGCAGTTGTTTAAAATGTTCACGCCATTCTTTTGTTACTTCCATCTGTCTTTCACCCCTATGTGTTATTCTGTTCTCTTTCTACTTTATTATAGCTGTCAACCTTTGCCTACACCAGTTTACAAATCTTCTCGCTTACTGTAGGAAAGTGGTTTTGTGGCAGGACCCTCTAATACAGCCCCTTTTGCATCGAAACGAGAGCCGTGGCATGGACAATCCCATGACCGCTCGGCATTGTTCCATTTCACTGTACAACCGAGGTGCGTACAGGTCAGGTTGACGACATGGCACTGGTTATCCAAATCTCGATAAACGCCCTTGGTCTTCCCATCAATTTGTACGACCCCTCCCTCATCTAGCTGCAGGTCTTGTACATCTTTTCGTTCAAGCATCCGATTTACTGTCCCTTTCGTGAATTGAGCGGCAGTATCTAAGTTTGTTTTGAGAAATGCACTGATATCACTAGGTTTAACCGTTTGACGGAGCGGTGAGACCAGCTCAACGAATCGGTTCGCATGACCTGTGAGTTGGTCCGCGAGCAAGGTGCCGGCAGCGATTCCGTTCGTCATCCCCCATTTCGAAAATCCAGTCGCCACAAAGAGATCTGGTTCTCTCTTGAACATTTGCCCTACGTAAGGAAGTCCATCTAAGGTGATAAGATCTTGGGACGACCACCTATGAGATGCCCGATGCGTTCCAAAATGTGCCTGTGCGTCATTCTCCAATCGATCATATCGTAGACGCGTATCTGTGACTTGCCCAGCGGTATGCCCCTCACCTCCAACTAGTAAATAGCTTTTTTTGTTTTCACTATAGGATCGAAACGAGCGATTTTGCTGTCCAACCTCTAAATACATCCCTCTGAGTGGTCGACTCTCCACTTCGCAGGCAACGATATACGATTTTTTTATTGAAAACTTCGACACGTACAACCCGCGCAGGTCATTGAATGGATAGTGGGTCGCAATCACGACTTGATTTCCCTGTACCCTTCTACCGTTAGATGTAGTGACTACTGGACGTGGTCCCTGACTCACTTCCATCGCTCTAGAATTTTCATAAATCTTTCCTCCGAGACGAACAAAACGTTCCGCTAATTCACGTAAGTATTTCACGGGATGGAATTGAGCTTGGTCATGGATCACCAACGCCTGCTCGATCGAGAACGGGAGAGCCTTTCTCACTTCTTCCGTCGCTTCTCCTCCGTCAATCTTCAAACGACGATACGCATCCAGTTCTTTAGTAAGTTCTTCGTTCGGTTCCCTAGAGTAAAGAAACGATTGTTCATTCGCGTAATCGCAGTCAAACCCTTCTTCAATTTGTTTTTTTTGATAGATGAGCGCTTCTGAGTTGAACTCGTAATATAAACGAGCGATGGACTCATCAAAATGACGAATCAACTTTTGATAAATCGTCCCATGTTGAACCGAACATTTTGCCGTCGTATGTCCCGTCGTCCCATGTCCAATCTCTAACGCTTCTAGAAGCGTCA
The DNA here is from genome assembly GCF_001909285.1 of Exiguobacterium profundum. Classification (GTDB taxonomy): domain Bacteria; phylum Bacillota; class Bacilli; order Exiguobacteriales; family Exiguobacteriaceae; genus Exiguobacterium; species Exiguobacterium profundum. The sequence goes on along the minus strand of NZ_MRSV01000001.1, from coordinate 1,802,223 downwards.
CTTGTTTCCCTCGCTTTTGGAGTTCATAGGCGCAGACGAGTCCCGCAATCCCTGCCCCGATGACGACGACTTCGGTCGATTCCGAAACGGAAAGGGATGGGTACGGCGTCCCAGTATCATGTTGACGCCAAATGGAGTTCGTGAACGGATAACGATGCATGATGCATCCTCCTCTCTAAAAGTGACATCTTTACTCTTATACCCGAAACGCAGTTCTTTCATCGCCGATCAATCATTGACCTAGTTCTTTATTATATTAGCGAAAAAAAAGAGCGTTTTCTATTATGTTTAAAGAGTAACCAAAAAAGGAGGGACTTTTGTTGACCCGTAGAAGGAGACACCGAAGAAGAACGTACATCATGCGAAGAATGATTGCCGCGGTCGTTTTACTCGGAATCATCGCACTGATCCCGACGTTGGTCGGATTTAAACAAGATAAAGAAGCACCGACATTAGCAGAAGCGTCCACACCAAAAGCTGAACCGCTGAAGACAGGTCCGCTTTTCCCGGATATCGACATGGGTTCATGGAGTCCGAGTGAGACGAAGATGATTTCGGATGAGGAAATCTCTGTTGGTGCACTAACTTTCGTCAATGTGACCAAACAAGAGATATTAATCGATAAAAACGCCAATGATCGTGTGTTTCCAGCCAGTACGACCAAATTGATGACGGCACTGCTTGCTTATGAGAAGGCATCTGCAGCGAATGAACTCGACCAACCAATCATTACGATTCAACAGTCGACACTCGATATTCCATGGGACAGCCATATCGCGCATCTTGCCATCGGGGATACATTGACAGTTCGTCAAGCACTTTACGCCACGCTACTTGAATCCGGAAACGATGCTGCGAACAGCCTTGCGGAATACACGAGCGGGTCGACCGAGGCCTTCGTTCAATTGATGAATGATCGAGCAAAGGTTTTAGGATTGACTGGAACGCATTTCGTAAATGCGCATGGCTACTCGGATCCGAATCATTATACGACGGCGAACGACATGGCTAAAATCGCCTTCGCATTCAGTACATACCCGGAGTTGATTGAAATTGCCGGGACTTATGAATTTAAAGCCGAATTTAAAGATAAAGACGGTAACGGCAAACGTCGTTGGTGGTATCACCTCGGTTCATCGGTTAATGAACGAAGTGTCAACTACTCCAAGTTTGTGACCGCCACGAAGACGGGTTATACGGACGAATCCGGATATACCATGGTATTCATCATGAAACATAATACCGAAACTTATATCTTGGTTACGATGCAGGCGAAGTCTGGACAAACATTCCCGACGATGCGACTCGTTGAAGAAATAGCATTCAAATAAAGAAGTAAAGAGCATTCAAAGATGCTCTTTTTCTTATGATTAAAAATATGTTTTCTGAAAATTTTCCCATAAATATTACATTCATGTTACACAGGAAAGTCCTCAGCATTTCAAATATTCAGAATATTTAAACTTTTTATCTGAAAATTTTAGCCTCCATCCGTTGGTATAATGGGCTTTAGAGAAGTTTTTATGAAAAAGTGTCAGTTTGCAATCATTTCAAAGGTTCTGTAAGGTAAAGCACAAGTTCGCATTTTCAACTTTTGTTTTTAACTGTGTGATGTCTTCACACAATCGCGAACGAGTTGATTAAATAGATCTTTTAACTTAATAGGAGGTAATTCAATGCTATGGCAAGAATGGGTATCAATCGCGCTTTATCTCGTGATGATGCTTCTTATCGGATATGTTGCGTATAAACGAACGACCGATTCATCAGATTATATGTTAGGTGGCCGTAAAATGGGGCCAGGCGTTACAGCCATGTCAGCCGGAGCTTCGGATATGAGTGGTTGGATGTTAATGGGACTACCGGGTGCAATGTATGCAACTGGACTATCAGCAATTTGGTTAGCCGTTGGATTGGTCATCGGAGCTTACTTGAACTACTTGTTAGTTGCTCCACGACTTCGCGTCTTCACAGAGATGGCGAACGATTCGATTACGATTCCAGACTTCTTAGAGAATCGGTTCCGAGATCACTCGAACTGGCTACGGATCCTTTCTGCATCCGTCATCATCATCTTCTTCACGTTCTACACGTCAGCTGGACTTGTATCCGGCGGGAAGTTGTTTGAAAGCTCATTCGGATTAAATTATCAGACAGGTGTCATTGTCACAATTAGTGTCGTCATCTTATACACCCTCTTCGGTGGATTCACGGCAGTTAGTTGGACGGACTTCGCACAAGGTGTCATCATGTTCTTGGCGCTCGTGCTCGTACCATTCGTCGCTTTAACAGATATCGGTGGAGTAGACACTGCTGTCAACTCTGCAACGACAATCAATGCCGATTTGTTCGACCTCTTTAAAGGGACGACGACACTCGGGATTATCGGTCTCCTCGCTTGGGGACTTGGTTACTTCGGTCAGCCACACATCATTGTTCGCTTTATGGCAATCCGTGATGTGAAATCATTGAAAACGGCTCGTCGTATCGGGATGAGCTGGATGACAGTATCTATCATCGGTGCCGTCATGACAGGGTTCGTCGGAATCGCTTATTTCCGAGGACAAGGAAATCCACTCGGGGACCCGGAAACAGTCTTCATTCAATTTTCTGAAGTCTTGTTCCACCCGTTCATCACTGGTTTCTTATTGGCAGCTATCCTTGCTGCGGTCATGTCGACGGTATCGTCGCAATTGCTCGTCACATCATCTGCATTGACAGAAGACTTCTATCGTAAATTCTTCAACAAAGATGCAAGTGAGAAGACGATGGTCCTTGCCGGACGTGTTGGTGTCTTGCTAGTAGGAGTTGTAGCGACGCTCATGTCACTCAACCCATCAAGTACAATCCTCACACTCGTCGGATATGCATGGGCTGGATTCGGTTCTGCATTTGGACCAGCAATCCTCTTGTCACTTTACTGGAGCAAGATGACGCGTCAAGGTGCCCTCGCTGGTATCCTCGTCGGTGCCATTACCGTCATTCTCTGGATCGTCACTGGACTTTCGACAGTCCTTTATGAAATGGTACCTGGCTTCTTCTTAAGTATGTTGGCAATCGTGCTTGTCAGTAACTTTACTAGAAAGAAAGAACAAAAACGCATCAACCGTGAATTCGGTGAAATGGAAGCTGAATTGGCAGCTGCGAAGAAAGAGTAACGATTCACACAAAAACTCGGTTCCCTATAAAGGGACCGAGTTTTTGTGTTTTACATCGATGCTGCGATTAACCAGACACGAATCACAAACGGTACGAGAACCAATACGAACATTGCGTTTCGCATCCACCGATTTCGGTTCCAATAGTACGCCATTAGTACGAAGGGATGCAATGCAACCAATTCGTATGGATTGAACCAAAACCATGTGATAATCAATACGATTAAAAAGTACAATACTGATTTTTCTTTCGACGTTCGGTATTCACGCCACATATCATAGGCGCCTTTAAAGAAAGCAATGAATGTTGCAATCCAGAATACGATGACAATCACATTATCAAATCCACTAAACAACTGAGTAACCACCTTTTAGGAAGGATTTTCTACATAAAAACCGCCCCAGTAAATATGACGGTACGTAAACTCTTTTCCACTTTCTACAGTAATCACAATTTCATCTTCCGTCAACACGAGGACATGAACCGGTACCTCACCCTGGCGAAGCATCGGGCTAAATAATTGAAACTGTTTGTTTAACCATTTGCGCTCTGAAAAGTTTTGATAGTGATGTAGAGAAAGCATCGGATGGCTCAAGTATGCAGCTCCAACTATTGCGACAGCGATCGGTGGCGCGCCGATTTCCATCATGAACGAGAAGACGAGAACAAGTGATAGCACCCCATACGCGAACTCTACTAATTCCATGAGAGAAGCTCGGCTAGCTATCACATATTGAATCACACGAAACATGAGATACAAGATGATACTGACAATCAAGTACTCAGAGAATGGCGAATGTCGGAACGATACGTCTAAATAGAACAAGACAGGTAACAGGAGGATCCATTTCCATAGATGTAAGGCGAGGTAAAACAATGATTGATCGATGAAACGACGATTGTGTACGAGCCGTTGCATATCCATGTTTCCCACCTCCGCTTTGATGATGTGACCTTACGATACCATTCCCTATTCTTTCGAATGATAACTAGCAATTACACGTCTAACGAAGTTTTTCTTTCCTCTCGATTAACGTCGCATTCAACAGCCCACCAAGCAAGATGACAGAGGCAGCGAGATAGAACCAAATCAATAAGACGATGAACGCACCGAGTTGACCATAAAACTGCTCGTAGTTTGCGAATTGTGAATAGTAACTAAACACGTTCGAGACAAGCAGAATCCCTACTGTTGCAAAAGCGGCTCCGGCCCAACTATTTTTAAATGTTCCGGACACACTTGGCAACCACTTATATACAAATACGAATACAGTGAATAGAAGACCTGTTCCGATGATCCATCTGAAGTAAAACCAAATCTGCGCATATGTCGTGACAATCTCATCGATGAACAACACGTATGAAGAGATTTCTCGAAGTGCCGTCTCAATCACAGGGACGAGCAATGAAAATGGCAACACAAACATGAGCGCCAAGGTGATGGCGATATCCTGTAAGACGCCCCTCCAAAAGGCTTTATTACGAACAGCCCGGTAGGCATCGTTCAATGCCCGCACGAGAGATTGTACGGCCATCGATGAGATCCAGAGTGCTGGTAAGATACTGAATGATGCCAATTTCAATTTGGAGTTGTCGAATACGGCTTCAATGTTCCCTTCTAATAGCTTGTAACTGGCTTCAGGCATGATGAGTGATAACGCTTGAATCACATCGCCACTCGTAAACGGTAAAAATCCAACAATACCTAATACGAATAATAAGAACGGGAACGTAGATAAAATGAAATAATAGGCTAACATGGACGCTTGATCAAAAAAACGTTCTGTAAAAAATCGCTTGACGATTGTCAAAAATACTTGTTTCATCGATACTCTCTACTTTCTTTTTATAATATAATGCGGTATTTGAAATAATAAGTTCAAAATGAAGAGGAAGCCCCTGTTTGCCAGGGACGTCCCATTGATTGATGATCCTTCAACTAATTTCTTCTTTCTTTGTTTCCCACGCTTCAATATGTTCTTTACCAGGAAGTTCGACACCATCTTTAAAGAATTCCGGGTCTCTTCCTTCTTTCTTTTGGACCATATAGTCGTCGAGGAGCGTCTTGGCAACTTTACTCAATCGGAAAATCGCATACATGTTGACGAGTGCCATCAAGCCCATAAAGATGTCGGCAATCGACCAGACGAGTCCCGCAGATCGCACCGACCCGAACATGACCATCCCGACAACAGCAATCCGATAGATTATCAAATATCGCTTCTTCTCAGATATGAACTCGATGTTCGTCTCTCCATAATAATAATTGGCCAAAATCGAACAAAAAGCAAAAAGTAAGATGGCGACAGTCATGAGAGTCGTCGCAATCGGTCCGATTTCAACGAGAAGCGCCTCTTGGGCAAGCTCAATCCCTTGGAAAGCTTCAGAGCCTTCCACTCCTGAAATGAGGACAATCATCGCCGTTGCGGTACAGATGAACAAGGTGTCGACGAATACGCTAAGCGATTGAATCAATCCTTGCTTGACCGGGTGACTCACCTCAGCGGTAGCTGCGGCGTTCGGGGCAGACCCCATACCTGCCTCGTTCGAGAAGAGACCACGTCGAATTCCTTGGAGGACGGCTGCACCGACCGCACCACCGAACAACTGTTGGAAACCGAGGACACCTTCAGAGAAGATGGCGGAGAACACCTGTGGCACGACATCAAGATTCGTAAGGACGACCCAAATGGCGAGTAAGATATAACCGCCCGCCATGATTGGTACAATGATTCCCGATAAGGTCGAGATGGAACGAATCCCACCGAAGATGACGATAGCGGTGACAACGGACAAGATGATGCCGACCCAGACCGTATCGATCTCAAATACGTTATTCACGGAGAGTGCGATTGTATTCGCCTGGACGGAGTTAAACGCAAAACCGAACGCGAACGTAATCAAAATGGCAAATACGATGCCTAACCAGCGTGCACCGAGAGCCCGCTCAATATAGTACGCCGGACCACCGCGCCACGCCTTGCCGTCATGCACTTTATACACCTGGGCGAGCGTACTTTCAACAAACGCCGAAGCTGCTCCGATCAAGGCGATGAGCCACATCCAAAATACTGCCCCGGGACCTCCTAAGGCAATGGCCGTCGATACGCCGGCGATGTTCCCCGTACCGACACGGGCAGCCGTTCCGATGGCGAACGCTTGGAAAGATGAGACCTGTCCTTTCTCATGCTTGATTCCTTTCACGAATAAGAGTTTAAACATTTCCGGTAACATTCGAAATTGAACGAACCCCATCCGAATCGTAAAATAAAGACCTCCTGCAATCAATACGAAGATGAGAAGGTACGACCATAAATAGTCATTGATTTGCATAATCAGTTCACGAATATCCAACGAAATCGCCTCCTTTTATCGGGTTTTTACCCGGTCTGAATATGACGGAAACAGTATGTTCACCGCACTTCCTTTAGAATCTCTTCACAGAGACGATGTGTCTCGAGACTGTCTTCCGCGACAACGGAGGCGTTCGGTTCCCCACGAAGTAAACGTAAGAAGTCTTCCACAAGGTCGATAAACCCTCGACGTTTCAAATTCGACTCCCATGGGTCGAGTGACCATTCCTTCACACCGTCTCGTCCATAGTCTGTAATCCGCTCCACATCACGCGTGACCCGCTTCACGGTCGGTGACATGACTTCCATCACTTCTTCGGTGCAACCGTTGTCTCGGTTCATCCAACCGATTGCCTCGATTCCCCCTGCCTTGAAATGAATCATCACTTGTTTCAGCACATCCCCTTCAAATCGAGGTGTGACACGTAAACGTTCGACAGGCTGAAGGTCGGTCAAATAACGGAGCGTATCGACGACATGCACGAAATCCTCGATCACAAATTCACGAAGCGATGCCGGTTTATACGTTCTGTTCTTTTGAATGAAGACCATATTTTTTTCTTTTACTTGTTTAAGTGCCTTTGTAGCCGTGGCAAATCGGCGATTGAAGCCTGTGACGAGATGGACGCCTTTCTCTTTAGCAAGCGCGACGAGTCGTTCCGTCTCTCCAAGAGTGAACGTGATCGGTTTGTCGATGAAGACATGCTTTCCTTGCCGTAGACAATACTCGGCTTGCTCATAATGAACAGCTGTCGTCGAATGAATCATGACCGCATCGATTTCTGTCATCGGCACGGCGTGTAGGTCTGAGTACCCTCCTTTGAAACGAAAGGTCGAGATGATATCGTGTAACTTCTGTTCATTCCTTGAGACGAGATACACATCAACGTCCTTTAATCCGGCATATACAGGTAGATATGCTTTTTTGGCGACATCCCCGATGCCCACTACTAAAATATTCATTTGCTCACTCCTCCAATATTATGTAGAAAGCCCGAAGCGATTGCCTCGGGCTCACGTAATAGATACAATCTCAAAACTTGTGATCGGTTCACGAATCGCGTCAGATACAATCTGGTAAGCCGCATGTAATTCTTCTTGATTATTTAAGTCCGGCACACGGTCCATTTCTACCTCGACCGTCCGAGTGTTTTGTTCTTTCACATGTAACTGATATTCGACGGTATACTTTTCCATCATCTGTCCCCCTCTAATTATACATATGTTATGTATAACCTGTTAGACGGATGATGAAACAAGTGCGTTTGCTCTAATAAAACAGAAAATGACCGCTCAGTTGAACGGTCATCGATTCATTATTCTGATTTCGGTTTCGCGTCACGGTCCGGACGTGGACGGCGCTTTCCGAAGTATTGGTAATATTGCGTCTCGATATTTCCGTTGTACAGCTTCCGACGCTTCGTCGCCGGGCGCCCGTATGCCTTCTCGAAGTCTTCATAACTCGTCAACATGTAGACGCTGTAACCAGGGTATTTCGCATATTGCTCTCCGATTCGCTCGTACAAGTCGATAATTTCTTCTTCTGACTGAAGTCGTTCCCCATAAGGTGGGTTTCCGATGATGACCCCGTACTCTTCTTTCGGCTTCAGTGCGGCTGCGTCACTATGGACGAACGTGATTGCATCACGAACATCAGCGAGTTCCGCATTGTCTTTTGCAAGTTTCACCATCCGCGGATCGAGGTCGATTCCATAGATTTTTAACGGTTTATCCCACTCCGCCTTCTCATTCGCTTCATTGATTGCCGCATACCAGGCTTTTTTCGGGATGCATGTCCAATCCTGTGCGAAGTATTCACGGTTGATACCCGGCGCGATATTTCGTCCAATCATCGCCGCTTCGATGGCGAGCGTCCCTGAACCTGTAAATACGTCATAAAACGGCATGTCCGGACGCCAGTTTGTCAATTGAATCATCGCCGCTGCCATCGTCTCTTTGAGTGGAGCTTGCGAATGAAGCTCACGGTAGCCTCGACGGTGAAGTGGACCGGACGTATCGATCGTGATGGTCGCCACATCTTTCAAAAGAGCGACTTCGATTGGGAATTTCGCGCCTGACTTCGGCAACCATTCTCCCTCTTTACGATAGCCGCGTTGCATCGCTTCAACGATCGCCTTCTCCGTGATTTTCTGACAGTCACGAATCGAGAACAGCTTTGATTTGACCGAGCGTCCGTCGACCGTGAACGCCGCGTCCCACGGCATGAGGTCGGTCCATGGTAACGCTACGACCCCGTCAAACAATTCTGTAAACGTTGTCGCCTTGAACTCGGCAACGACGAGTTTGACCCGGTCTGCTGTCCGCAACCACATGTTCAGACGTGGGATGTCTTCCATTTCCGCATCGATATAAATCCGTCCGTTCTCGACTTCGCACGTGTATCCTAAATCCCTTACTTCTTTTGCCACAAGTGCCTCGATTCCCATCGCTGCCGTCGCAATCAGTTTGCGTTTTGCCATCTAAATCGCCTTCCTTCTACATAAATATCTTTCAGTCATTTTGTAAGTTGTAAAAAAATCAAGAAAAAAGGAGCTCAAGTATATGTGCTTGAACTCCTTGTCGTTGTCAGTTGAGACTATGTTGTCCTGTAAGCCATGTTCTGTACTCCGGTGCTCATAGCGGTCTCCCTGGCACGATGGAGTGACAATCATCTATCTGCGCACATCGGCGCCCTCCGTCCCGTTCGATTCCGGTCTGGAAGTTCCCCTACCATAGTTTGGGTTTCTCGCTCGTGGGGTTTACCTCGTTCCACTCTGAACGTTTCCGATCAGACTCCGTCACTGTGGCACTTTCAAGAAGCGGACACCATATCCGAGGACTTAGGTGTTTCTTCTGCCGTCAACTTGCGTTGCCTACACTTATCGTTTCGTGTAGCACGATCACTACAGCCATCACAGGCTGTGCGAGCATGGACTTTCCTCAAGACTTGTGTCCCGCGATTGTCCAGACTTCATAGTCACTTCAACCATTGTAGCTGAAATTTGAACGGTTGACAACTTAAATTCGAAACTTGATTTTACGTTCAGTCAGCGCTAAAATAAGGCGTGTTCATTGAATAAGGAGGGATTTTGATGAAAAAGAAAACAAAAAACGGTTGGATTCAACGTCTGACTTATGTAATAGAAATCGATGACATTAAAGTGCTCCACCCGAACAACGGCGTGTTCGCCTTCTACCGAAATAATCGTCTCGTCCGAGGGTTTGAACCGTTCGACATCAAGGCACCGAACGAACTCTCGAAACGACCTTATCATTTTGACCATCACAATTTAGCACATCTCGAGGAGCGCTTCCCGGACGCCATTCCAGTGTTCGATGAAACGAATGAGACGCGTCGCGCTTGGAGCGACCGTGTCCGAGTCGGTCTTTGCGAAATCATCCGAGATGGGAAACTCAGTTTCGAGCATATTGATGACCAAGGGAACGTATTAGAAGCGAGTATCCGTTGGTGTGGAGAAGCCATCACCATCGATTAAATAGAAAAAGCCGTCTCTCCGTTAGGAGTAGGCGGCTTTTTATCTTACAAGGTCTCTGTGACCGGAGGCTCGTCTTCGATGATTGGTGGCTCAAAAGATGTCGTCACCACTTTTTCGCGAAGGTCCGTCGGTTTAAGGATGACCGTCAGCTTCTGTGTCGTATTCCCTCTTACCGGGAATGTCCCGGCGATGTGGAGGGCTTCGTACAAGACCTTCCCATTTGAATCAAGTACCGTGACCGTGCCTTTTCGTGTCGTGTGAATCGAGAACGTCCCTTCTTCCGATACCTTTACAGACACTGCCGTCTTCAACGTGTTGACATAATCAATCGTTCGGCTCGTGTATCGCTTATGTTTTCCATCCGTGACTTGACCGACGATGCGATATTGTCCGCTCGGTAACCAATCCCCGCTCGAATACATCGTGAACGACCGATTTGGTGTGAGCGTCTTGACTTTCTTGTTCCCTTGATACAGTGTGAACGAGGACTTTAAGTTCGAATGGTTCATGACACTCAACTTAACATCATTCACGTATCGACTCTTCCACACCGAAGGGGCAGAGATGTGAATAGGGCGAGCCGTTGCCTCTAGCAGTTTCATCGCATTCAATTCCGTATAAGACTTTCTGGAGGCTTTTGGCATCTTCGCAATCAACTGGTCGATCTCACCAGGTGTCAAATAAGGATTGATCGATTTGACGAGCGCGAGGCTCGCCGTGACCATCGGTGCCGCCATCGAGGTCCCGTCCATAAAGACAAAGCGGTTGTTGATTCCTAGAGAGAGGATGTTCACACCTGGCGCCACGATTTTGACGCGATCGTCCATATTGCTAAAGCTCGCGAGACGATGTCTAGAATCGATTGCACCGACCGCGATTACCTCTTTCATGTTTGCAGGAAAATTGATCGTCTGTTTTCGATCATTTCCAGATGATGCGACGATAATGACCCCTTTCGCCCTTGCCCGTTTAATCGATGTGGCCAAACGACTATCATAATCATCCCCTCCAAGCGAGAGGTTGATGATGTTCGCCCCTTTCGCTACAGCCGTATCCACTGCATTGGCGACCGTCCAAGAGTCTGTTTTATCTGAATTCACCCCGTAGAACACATTATAAAAGTGATAGCGGACGTTCGGCGCGAGTCCGGCGATCCCAAAACGGTTATGTTTCCCGGCCATAATCCCAGCGGTATGTGTGCCATGAATATCCGCAGTGTATGGACCTTTCATGGAATTGACGACACGAGGAACGTTCTTCAAATCCGTATGGTTACGGTCAGCTGACGAGTCAATCAGCGCCACAACGATATCAGTTGCGCCTCTCGTCTTATTCCAGGCCAAATCCATACCGATTTGCTTCACATAATATTGGCTCGTGACTTGTGGTTCTGAGACGACGTAACCATGTTTCTTAAGGATGACCGGCTGTGCTGCATCTACTCCGACCGGCAGTAAAAGGGCAATCGCTGTCAAAAGGGCAATCTTTTTCATTCCTTCCGCTCCATTCCAAACTGATAAAGTGACTCCATTATCTCAAACTTTGGATTAGATTTCCCTTTTTTTGAATAAAAAGTTGTCGCTAAGTTTACCAATAGCTCGGCTCATCCGGGTGCAGCATATCAAACTCGACAATTCGTCCAATCGTCAAGTACGTATAGTAGCGCGCCAGTTCCACCCGGCTTGGGTCGGGACGGAATCCTTCGAGGTCCTCTCCAAGTGGAGACCCGTCAATGGTCTCAAACTGCTGGCAAAAAAAAGACTCCGTTTCAGCGTCCCAGACGATGCGATCTCCGATATATCCGCTTCCGAAGCGAATGTAATCGATGATCGACGGAACGATGACTTCTGCTGGCAAGCGTTCGCTCATCCGACCAACGAGTTCATATCGCAGACGATCTGCCTGATCGGCTTCCTCAAGGGATGCACATTTGAGTACTTCTTTATTGATTTCAATCAATACGACATAATCCCCAGATTCGATGGAGAGCTTCATTGCCTCACCTCACTTTTTCATTCCTACATCCGATTCTCTACAAGTCATTATTCGAGATAAATGGTGGGAATCCTGTCCATTCCTCATTTTTTTCCAAATCGCAGTTGAGTTCACAACATTCTAACTGTTTTTGTTATACTAATCATATGAATTAAGAGAGGAAGTGCACCATGGCCAAACGACCGCTGACCCCTCGAGAAAGTGAGTTGATTGCGACCGCGTTATTTGTTGTCGGAAGCGTTCCCTATTCAGGACATATCGATCGTCTCGAATCCCTCACCTTACGTGATATCGCTGATGACTATTTGAATGGAACTGCCACTTCCGCAGACGCGATCGACGCACTCGACCAATACATCTACGTCCGGCGTCATCGTTTTAAAAACGTGACCCCTCACAACCTTTGGACATTGGATGATCGGACTGAACAAGAAGCATTGCGTCATATTTCCAAGCGACACGAATTGAAAAAGGGTCAGACGTTGAATAAACGGAATCAACCGTTTCAAGCAGGACAAGAAATCGAGTTCAAGGTGGACAAACATGTCGACCGTGGACAATTCCGCATCTACATCGGAAAACTTCAAGGGTATACGTGTAAAGCCCAGTCAAAAGAACGTGAAAAGCTGAAGTCAGTGTCAGGATGGATCACACATATTGACCCGAAAGACCGATTGGTATTTGTCAACGTGACAGACTTCGGACGGATGCCAATCGAACCTGCAATGAAACAAGAACTTGAATCGATGAGCGCTTCGATGCTCGGTTGGTTCGCCACGGCAACAATCCCTTCTGAAGAAGAATCGCTCCTTGCCAAACGGATGATTGCCACGTTGCAGCGACGCGATCAACCGTATTGGTTCACGCTGACGACCGCGTTGAACCACCCTCGTCCAGAACATGTGAAACGCTGGGGAACAGTCGTGAATCTTCTCGTCAAAGCGAGTAACGGTGACCAAAAGGCCATCCAAACATTAGAGACACAAGAAGACAAATACTTTAAGGATGCGTTCATCCGCGCCCTCCGTGCCCTTCATCAAGAGATGACGAAGCAATAAAGCTGATACGATTCGAGGTGACTCCGCATGGGTCACCTCGTTTCGTGTCGAACCTATTTAGGAAAGGAACGACCGCTATGCGTATACTCATCGTAGAAGACGACCCCTCCATTTTACGCCTTGTGAAAGAAACGTTCGAGGATGCGGGTCATGAGGTGTTGACAGCGACCGACGGGAACACAGGCGAAGAACGTTTCACGATGCAACCAATCGATGCCGCGATTGTCGACATCATGCTCCCAGGGCTTGACGGTCGTGAATTGTGTCGACGAATCAAGGCGACTCTCGATATTCCCGTCATTTTACTAACCGCTCTCGATGAATGGGAGGATAAGCGTCAAGGATTCGTTCATGGGGCAGACGACTATGTGACCAAACCGTTCATCCCTGAGGAGTTACTCTTTCGATTGCAAGCCGTCTCGCGACGTTATCAACGTTCTGCCGCTTCACAAATTCAAGCCGGTCCTCTTCGACTCGATTTAAGAGAATACGAGGTGACGCTTGAGGGTCAGCTGTTCTATCTCCCTAAAAAAGAGTTTGAACTATTATTTCAACTCGCCTCTTTTCCGGGAAGAGTGTATCGTCGTGAGGAGTTAATTGATTTGGTATGGGGATTTGATTTCGAGGGGGATGAGCGAACAGTTGATGTTCATATCAAGCGACTTCGTAATCGGTTCGATCACCCTGCTCTGACAATTCGAACCGTACGAGGTGTCGGATATTCGCTCGAGGTGAACGGATGAAGACACTCTACACGCGAATCATCGTCACGATGTTCTTGATTTTACTTCTATCCGGAGCCATCTCCCTGTTGATCAGCAATGTAGCTTATTACAAGTGGTGGCAACCTTCCTATAGCGAGAAGACGGAACGGGTCGCCAAAATAGCGGAGTCGTATGTCGAGAACCATACCGATTTAGACTATGATGCCTTCTATACTTTCTTAGCTGCGACCGGATATCAACTGGTCGTCGTGGATGCGACTGACGAACGTCGACGTTTTGGCGGTGCCTTTCGGGATGAGACTATCTCTGACACAGTGATTCAATCCGTTCGGAACGGGGCTCCATATCAGGGAATGCGTGACTTTCCGTTTCATCTCTTCTTGCTCGGATTGTTCGATAACGAACTGACGAACACATATGGATTTACACTTGAAAACGGGGACGTCATCTTTATTCGTCCGGATTTGAGTGCCCAAATCCGCGAGTTACATCTGTTCGTCGGTCTATTTTTCGCACTCGTTACCCTCTTGGCATTTGGCTTGATTGCCATCTCGACAAGGTCCCTGGTCCGCCCGTTACAGACGCTCACGAATGCGACCACATCCGTCGCCATGCGTAAAGCTCCGGAACATCTCCCCGTCGAGCGTCAAGATGAAATCGGAACATTGGCACGACAATTTCAAAACATGTCAAATGAGATCGATCGTACCGAAGCGAGACAGCGACGATTCGTTTCGAATGTCTCCCATGAATTTCAATCTCCTTTGACCTCCCTAGGTGGCTATGCAGAAAAATTAGCTGACGGTACGGAAGGTGAATCAAGAGAATATGCGCGTGTCATCGAACAGGAGACGAAGCGTCTATCCCAATTGACGAAGCAACTGCTGCTTTTATCACGATTGGATGAAAATCCCCCGATTCTCGAGACAAACGTGAATGTGCTTCAATCGGTATCCGAAGTCATTCAAACGAACGCTTTAAATCTTGATCAAAAAGGGATCGCCGTCGTTACCGACATCCCACAAGACGTAGTCTTGAAGAGTGACCCGGTTCTACTCGCACAAGTTTGGAACAATGTATTGATGAACGCCGTTCATGCTTCACATGATGGAGGCACAATCCACATCACCTGTACCGTCGACCCAGGTATCGTCATCTCGGTTACGGATGAAGGGGTTGGGATGGACGACGAGACAAAAGAGCACCTGTTCGACCGCTTCTATCGCGGGGACACGGCTCGAACGACTCAAGGGACAGGTCTCGGTCTTGCCATCACCTCAGATATCATCGACCTACATGGCGGAAACATCACAGTCGAGTCAAACCTCGGAACCGGCACCACGGTTCATTTACATTTTTGATGTCGTTCATATTCTGTTCATATTGATTACGTACACTTCCTTCATCAGCACTTGAAGGAGGTTTTTTTTTTTAGTTAGGTTGGAAAGAGATGTGGAGACAGAAAAGAAAGTTTTCCATGTTGTTCGTGATCACATTATTGATTGTCATGTTGACGACACTCATCACAGGGCTAGCAGACGGTCTCGCATATGATAACGGTTCTGCCTTGCACGAATTGAATGCTACTACGTATCAACTTGATCCGGACTCAGAAGGTCAATTGACACGATCGTTTATAGACGTCACAGCGGATACTTCAAACGAAACGATGAGCGTCCGACAGCTCACGGTCACAATTGATGGAAAAAAAGAAGAGGTCACGCTATTCGCCCTTCCAAGTGGAAGTAATATTGGCCCAGGTACTTATCTAGAAACAGGTGAAGTCTTGTTTGACCCAAGTCTTTCAGAACAGCTTGGAACAGGTGACACGTTGACCGACTTTGCGTCCGAATATCGTTTTACGATCGCCGGTGAGGCGCCTGGACGCTACAGTCATGGACCGGTGATTTACACGACGAACGAGACGTGGTTCGATTATTTGGATTACTCCGAACAACGTCCATATGTATCGGCTGAGATTGGAACGGAATCCACGATGTCCAATCCGCTCGTCATGAGTCAACAAGATTTGATTGAGTCGGTTCCTGGATATAGTGCCGAGCAAAGCACATTCACGATGATGCGTGCTTTTCTACTCGTGATCGGAACATTTATTTTGACCGCATTCTTTTATTTGTTCACGCTTCAAAAGTTACCTGAACTCGGAATTCTGAAGGCAATCGGTCTCTCTCCTCGAATCATCGGACGGGCACTGCTCTTTCAGGTCATCGTCATCGTATCTGCCGCAGTCGCCACATCGATCGGGTTCATGTACGTCGTCGATGCGTTGATTCCATCATCGTTACCGTTTCTCGTCGACTTCGGTCATGTCGCGCTATTCGGGTCCATGTTCATTTTCTTATCTGTTCTTGGCGCGTTGTTACCGTTATGGAAACTACGTCAAGTCGACGCAATTGAAATCATAGGAGGAAAAGCATCATGAGGTTAAGCCATGTATCACATCAGTTTGACGGTCAGCTCGTATTGAATGACATCGAGTTACATGTATCGCCAGGGGAATGCGTTGCCATCGTCGGTCCGAGTGGTAGCGGGAAGAGTACATTGTTATACATCCTCGGTCTATTGCGAAAACCAGATCAAGGAGCATTTTTGATGAACGAACGGGACGTATTCGAATTAGATGAGGAACAACGTCGTCTGTTACGTCTACATGAAGTCGGGTTCGTGTTTCAGCAGGCCCACCTGATTCCCTACTTGACAGTGCTCGAGCAACTTGAGCTGATTCAGGAGAAGAGACAGATGGATGCGAAACAACTATTGACCGACCTCGGCTTAGGACACCGCCTGCATCATCTCCCGTCGACATTGTCGGGAGGTGAAAAGCAACGTGTCGCCGTCGCACGTGCCTTGATCAACTCCCCGCAACTCATTTTGGCAGATGAACCGACGGCGAGTCTTGATTATGAGAATGGACGACGTGTGATGGAGTTATTGGCCAAACAAGCACATGAAGAAGGGAGACGTGTCGTCGTCATCACACATGATGAACGCATGCTCGATGTGTGTGATCGCGTCCTTCGTGTGATTGACGGTACCTTGACCGAGCTCAACAAGGAAGAAGGGCATCACGACCAATTTGATGCAATTGATGAGTGAGCCATCCTCCAAGGCGAATGGCAACAAGGATTGATCCGTTCTCTGAAATGGTCGCCTCTTCGATACTCATCAATCGTTCGATGATATGATTCGATTCGAGTCGAATCCCCGAAAGACAGGAGAGTGCGCGAACGATTTCCTCTGGTCGACATTCGACTAGACGCGCAATCTCTTGTACCTCGGTGAGGAGGCTTGTTTGGTTATATAGAAAATAACCGTCGAGAATAACATCAAATACGAGTCCGATGATTCGTTCATCTCCTTCAATCGTCCACGAGAACGTTACTCCCCGTTCAAGCATCCCCTTTCTGTCGCTCAACACCATTTGTATCATTCGATAGATCTCTGACCTCTCCATATAGATATCCCCACCCTCCTGCTGTTGTCACTCCATCGTATCGTTCAAAATCATGTCTTTCCATGTGCCTTGATTCCTGATATTCACATGATTATGTTCTGTATGCCCTCTCCTTATGTAAGAAAACAGGACCGTATCGATTCGTTTCGGGTACAATAACGTTGAAAGGAGTCGGTATTAATGCAACGAAAATGGAAAATTGGATTGGCATCACTTTTCACAGGCTACTACGCGGTCAGCTACTATGCCTTCAAACGAATGACGCGGGGCAAACGAAAGACTCCGGAGATGTTACTCGCTCCATATACGGACGAAGATCGCAACTTTTATCATGACGTACCGTTCGAGCATGTCTCGATTCAATCTCGTGATGAGTACCGCCTCTACGGGCGTATCTATCGGAATGAGGGGTCAACAAAATGGATTGTGTTCGTACATGGATATACCGCATCACATAGTTTCATGGCCCCTCACCTCGCCATGTTCCACCGTCTTGGCTTTAACCTGCTTGCCGTCGATTTACGTTCACATGGGGAGTCCGAAGGAATTTATGCCTCATATGGTTTCCATGAAAAAGTCGATATGATCGACTGGGTGGACTGGTTGAAGACAGAGGAAACAGTCGATCAAGTCGGGCTTCACGGCGTCTCGATGGGAGCGGCCACCGTCTTGCAGACGACTCCGCTCACGAAAGTCGACTTCGTCATCGCAGAATGTCCATTTGACGATATGAAACAATTGATGCGTTATCAATTGAAAGAGTTACACCATATCCCAGCCGAGCTCATTTTACCGGGAATCGACTATTTCCTTTGGTCTCGTGCCGGGTTCACGATGAGACAAGTCCAACCGAAAAAGGCCGTCACGGAAACGACGACCCCAATCCTATTCGTACATGGTTCAAAAGATGATTTCGTCCCGACGTGGATGTCGGTCGAAATGAATGCATTGAACCGGAAGAACGACTTGGTATTGATTGATGGCGCAGAACATACCGATTGCATGATCAAGGACGCTCCTGCGTATGAGGAGGCGGTCACTCGCTTTTTGCATCGACATGGATTGGACCGGCAATCAAATCAAGTAGCACATGTAACACCATGACCGGCCAAAGGACACCCATCCCTAAATATAGGATACCTAGTCCGAATCCAACGATCCCTGTCGTGAAGACTCCCTTTATCCCTTGATAGGCATGGGCCACACCGAAAAGGGCGCCCCCGATTAAGGCGAGAGTCACATCCGGGACCTCTATATAGAGGGAGATCGTGTATAGCAGGACTCCTCTGAAAATGAATTCCTCGGTCACGCCTGCAGTGACCGAGACGGCACCCCACGCTTGTTCCTCAGGTTTTGTCCGAGGGAGGAGCAGCTTCTCTAAATCGAGCTCATAGTAAGGGCGTAACACATTTCGGAGACGTGCTGAAGTTTTTACCAACAGATAAAAGACGAGCGCCACGGTGACCAGGATGCATGACAAGTAAAAGACTTGCCATGCCTGTTCGTTCCCCGCTTCTGGTCCGAACGTCAATCCGACTTTTGATGGCGGTACTTGAAATAAAAAGATGAGGGCAACAATCAACAAGGTCAGCCCCCATGCCGATTTCACGGTTTGTTCATATACCCATGCCCGTCCTCTCGTTTCAATCAAGGGACGAATCAATTTGGCATTGAAGATTTGAACGATCAGCATGTAGCCGATAATGGCTGTAAAAATCAAACGTTCAAGCATCCATATCCACTCCTGTCCTTCCTCTTAGCTATATGCTACACTATTCGGGTATTGTCTAAAAGCTAGGAGGCGGTATCTTGAAACGTATGATGCTGCGACTGACCGGTTTCATTATTGTGCTCGTGCTTTTGCTCGGGGCAGTCGGCTGGCTCGGTCAACATGATAAAGTGAACAATGGATTGTATCGAACCTATTATGGAGAGAACGGTGTTCCGAACACGCATCTGGCCGTCTATCAAGACGCTGCTGAAACATATGACGTGGACTGGCGCCTACTGGCTGCCGTTCACCGTGTAGAGACCATCTTCTCACACAGTTCGTCGATGCGTTCGTCTGTCGGCGCGATCGGACCTTTTCAATTCATGCCCCGTACTTGGCTCGGTTGGGAATATGATACCGATGACCAAAAAGGCGATGTCCCAGAAGACGAAGTGGATTTGACGGACCTTGCCTTGATTGAACAGTATGGCGGACTCGGTCGCGACGGGAACGGCGATGGAAAAGCTGACCCACACAGTCTAGTTGATTCTGCGCACACGGCGGCGTATTATTTAAGTGAAAAAAATAGAAAAAAGACAGATTCAGTCACATCCGTCCGAAACGCTATCTTCGAATACAATCGAAGTGAGCAATATGTCAATGATGTCATGACGTACTTCGAGAACTATGAATCAAGCGTGACGTTCATGCCTGATGAGCGTGATACGCTTAGTCAACGAGTTGCTTATTACACGATTCGATATGTCGAGTGGTTTAAATCGCTCGGCTGATGCTTACATGAAAAAGTGAGGAATGGAAATGAACACGCATGTAGAAGAAGTAACCATCCGCGTCAAATCAATCTTCAATGAAGATAAAACGAAACGCTATATGCGAACGTATGAGTTCACCGATGTGGAGGATGGCGTCATCTGTGCCGTCATCATTTACTCGCCGCGGATGAGCGATGCCTTTTTGTCCGGCACGACGACACAGCGTGCTTATATGTTGATGCAAAATCATTTGTCACAACCGATTCGAGAAATGCGGGTCATCAGTCTCGTCCCGACACTCGCCATCAATGACAACCTTCCATACGTGGAGTCTCAACTCGATGAGACGAACTACCATTACGTCGAAGAGACGTTACAAGAGGTAGAAGCAAGCGGCGGGATGATCATCGTCGGTTGGGGGTCTCCAGGTCGCTTGATGCACCACGCGACATCTTACAAATCGCTCTTTGCGGATTATGAAGCGAACATGTATTGCATCGGTACGACAGCAAAAGGCGAGCCACAACAGATTCGAATGGCAAACGAGAATACCGTTCTCGAGGCGTTCAACAACGAATCGGTCAAACCGAAGTTTCGCATCGTGAAAGAAACGAAAAAAGACGACTCTCCGTGAGTCGTCTTTTCATATGCCAATCCAAATGGAAAGACCGAACAGTATGAAGAATATACCGGACCACATGTAATCCGACGGTTTGATGTCAATCCGCTCATAGACGGTCCGTTTTCCACTTGTGAAACCTCTCGCCTCCATGGAGAAGGCGACCCGTTCCGCCCGTCGGATTGAACCTGCCAACAGTGGAAGAAGGAGTTTCGGTACATGTCGAATCCGTTCCCATTTCGTATCGAGCGGAACGCCGCGAAGACGATGCGCGTATTGAAGCTGATACATCTCCCGTTGCATCAACGGAAGGAAGCGGAATCCAACGAGCGCGCTATAGGCAATCGTCGGCGAAAGCCTCGCCTGTTGCATCAAACTCATGACGAAACGTTTCGAATCGGTCGTCAACATAAAGAGGAGCGACAGTACGGTGAATGCCAACACACGTAGACTAAGAGACATGGCGATACGTGCCTCTTCTTTTGAAATGTCTTGACCGAGAAGGGTTACCCACGTCTCTCCCCCCAGCTCCTTCCCAAACACGAGCGTCGTCCAAAACGTCCCGAGTGCCGTGACGAGAAAAGGAATCAAAAACAGGCTCCACTTCTTCCATGAAACGTCCGTCGCCAGTAATTGAATCGTCAACGTACCGACAATGATGACGAGCGGGGTCCACGGGTTATAAAACAAGGCCAGCCCGAACATGATGATCGTCATCGTCCCAAACTTGATCGTCGGATTCATATCATGGAGTGACATCGTTGCCGTCCTCCCGCTAGTCGATAATGACGAAGTCTCTCCGTGTCCCCCCAAAGCTCATCCCCGAATGGTCCTGAGAGTTCCCCATCCTTCATCAAATAGAACGTATGGGCGATATTGGCGAACGATAAGTCATGGGTCACGAACAAGATCGTCTGTCCCTTTGCCGCATGTCGCTTCATCAAAATCTCTAGTGCATGGAGTGACGGCTCATCCTGACCTGCCGTCGGTTCATCGAAGGCAAGCAACTGTTTGTTTGAGAGTAACTGAATCCCGACGGCGAGTCGTCGCTTCTGTCCATGACTGAGTGACAATGGATGGAGGACTCGTTTGTCCTCGAGGGTTAGCTCATACAATACGACATCAATCGATTCCTCATGACCAAACTGTAGCTCTTGCTCGACCGAGTTCATGAAAAATAAGTGTTCCGGAGATTGGGGGACGAGTCCGACCCGGCGATCAGACTCCGTCAAACTTCGTAAAAACATCGACTTTCCACTCCCATTTGGTCCTAATATGGCAATCACTTCCCCGATCCGAGCTTTTAGGGTCACCCCTTTTAATCGAAATGAGTCACGCTCCACCTCGTCGACCACGTAATGCTCGACTGCTTGTCGTGGCGCAGGCGACGGGTTGAATGTAAAATCATCGACTGCTTGAAACGGTTCGTTCCGTACAATCCGTCCTTGGTCGAGTTCGAAAAAAAAAACAAAAAAGTCTCCCCACAAGTGCGCGCGATGTTCGACAACGATGACGTTCACGTTGTCCAAGTGATCGAGCCAGTCGACAAATCGATTCGCGGTCACTGGATCAAGGTGTGTCAACGGCTCATCGAGAAGCAACCATTCCGGTTGTCCGACCATGGCGCAAGCGACGGCGATCCGCTGTTTCTCCCCTCCTGACAAGGAATCGATGTGACGATTTCGGTAATCGGTCAGTTGGAGTGACTCGAGAATCTCCGTCACGCGCTGATCGATGACCTCGACCGGCGTCTGCAAATTTTCGAGTGTGAAGACGAGTTCCTCTTCCACCCGTTCCATCACGAACTGCGTGTCCGGGTCTTGGAATACCGTCCCGACCCGCTGATTGATCTCGCCTGGTGCGTAGTCGTCGTGTGAGCGTCCCAGTAGTTCGAGTCTGCCTTCCAGGATCCCATCACAATTCTCTGGATAGAGACGATTTAACAGCGCGAGCAGGGTCGACTTCCCGCTTCCGCTCGCTCCTGTCAAAATCGTGCGTCCAGGTTTTATGGATAGTGACACATCTTTTAAGATGGTGTCCAGACTTTCGGGGAATCGGAATGAAAGCGATTCTGTCTCAACCATGGACGTTCCCACTCCGAGCGATCGCATAGCCACGAAGCGACCCCGTCTTGAGCAACAGGTCACTGAGCAACTTCCCACCGATTCCTGCGATGACCATGCCGCTGACCGCGCGCAGCCCGAACATCGTCGCCACATATCCTGGTTCAAGCATCGCAAATCCGCTCATGAAGTAGGTATACACGAAACTCGTAACGGCCGAGCCAAATCCAGCTAGCATGAGAACCCATAGCTCATATCGACGATAGCCTGTCATCGCAAAGACAGCTTCAGCCCCAAGACCTTGGACGATGCCGACCAAGATGATACGTGGTCCGATCGCATTTCCAATCAACATCTCAATCGTCGCTGCCATCACTTCCGAGATGAAGGCAACACCCGGCTTCCGGATGATGTACGCCGAGATGATCGACACGATGAACCAGATACCGAAAATCCATTCATAGGCGATCGGCCCGATCAATCCCGCCCATAAGTTCCCTATATGGACGAACAGTAAGTAGACGACGGCAAAGACGACAGACAATACGGAGACGAGAACGACCTCTTTCAATTTCCACGATTTAAGCATGTCGTCCTCCATGTGACGGACTGTTCACACTGAACGTCACCGTCATAACGACGTGTCGATTCTTCTCGCGTGTCCGATTGAACGCCGCCTCATAATACGAAAACACATCATCCAAGTTCCCATGAATGCCTGACGCGTAGTGCATGGAGTCATTATAGACACCCGCCTGTTTCGCTTGCTCGATTTCATCATAGATGAGATCCATATAGTTCTCCGCCCCCATCGGATAAAGCGCGAACTGTGACGAGACATACTGTTCTCTTGAAATTCCATTCAGTGGTTGTGGTGGTGCCTCGAGCACCTCATCCCCTGCCGAATCTCCCGGACATCCGACAGAGAAGGTTCCGCTCATCGAGACATGGCGTCCTTCCTCCGAAGCCAGGCTTAAGACGGTCCGTGCGACGTCGAACACGTGCTCGGCGCGACCTCGGATCACGGTCGACACGTCATCCGTATGTCGCCACACACCCGTCATATTCGTTCCTTTCAATGCCCCTTTGATCGTCCCGACAAAGTCATCTGTCATCGGGCTAAGCGTGAAGCGAAATCCGACAATCGGACTCGTGCCACATGATTCATTCATCTTGTCTCCCCCTCTATATGAATTTGCATAAAAAAAGCCGCATTCATGAGAATGCAGCAACAAAATCTATACAAACTTGCATAGAGAAAGTGCCGCACTTCCTCACGCCAGTATTACCTGGATCGAGTTATAAGGGATCGGAGCCATGCTCACATCTCAGCCGAAGCACCCCTAGTGCAGTCATTGATATGCGGTTACTTATGCAGTCACAGTATAGCGATGTTTCGTCAGTTTGTAAACGGTCAATCTGAATAGGTGACGAGTTGGCCAGTACCAGGAAGTGGGTCATGGAACGAATCCCACTCCGCTACCATCTCCTCATCCGTCAACAAACAGGCGTCAAGTGATTGCTCGACCGCATCCCGGTCCATCCGTTGACCGATAAGGACCAATTCGTTCTGTCGGTCTCCGTACGGCTCGATGTAGTCCTCGCGCAGTTCCGGTTCTGAGGAGAACATGGCCTCTCGTTCACTCTCGGGAAGGGTCGCTAACCAACGACCGGCATGTTCGAGCGTCGATGCGTATCCGGCCTGGGAGAAGAGACAGGCAAGGTCGTTCCGTGACGCGATCCACAAGAAGCCTTTGGCGCGGACGATTTCTTCAGGGTAATGCTCCATCCAATTCATCAAACGCTCAGGGTGGAACGGTCGACGACGACGGTAGACGAACGAGCTGATGCCATACTCTTCCGTTTCCGGCGTATGTTCTTCTGCCTCAAGTTCTTGAATCCATCCCGCCGCACGCATCGCCTGATCGAAATCGAACAACTGGACATCGAGTAGATCGTCTAACGCAACGTCGGAGTACGTTGAAGTCAATAATCGGGCGCTCGGGTTGAGTGTCTTAAGTAGCCCTTTCATCTCCTGCAGTTCCGCTTCAGACACCCGGTCTGCCTTATTCAACACGATGATATCCGCAAATTCGACTTGATCGACGAGTAGGTCGACGACTTCACGGACATCTCCTGTATCGACGGCTTGTTGACGTTCCATGAGCGATTCACCAGAATTGAAATCTTTGAAGAAACGATACGCATCGACGACAGTGACCATCGCATCGATATAGACACGGCTCGTCAAATCGATTCCGAGCGTATCATCGGCATACGTGAATGTCTGCGCAACGGGAATCGGTTCAGAGATACCAGAAGACTCGATGATGATGCCATCGAGGTCGCGATCCTTTGTCAACTCATAGACCGCTGTCAGCAAATCCTCGCGGAGGGTACAACAGATGCACCCGTTCGAGAGTTCGACTAATTTTTCATCGGTACGGGAGAAACCACCCTGTTCAATCAATTTCTCATCGATATTCAACTCACTCATATCGTTCACGATGACCGCATATTTTTTATTTTCCCGGTTATGTAAGATGTGGTTGAGCAGTGTCGTCTTACCGCTACCAAGATAACCCGAGAGTACTGTAATTGGAATTCGTTTCATGATAATCCTCCATTAAATCGTAATGATTACTTTTTATATATTGAAACGACTTATCTTTTTTAACAACAAAAAAACACGCCATATGGACGTGTTTTGAAAAACATACTCTTATTCTTCCAACGCTTTTCGTTCTGCTTCCGAGCGAGGATAGGCGTTCGCTTGCCACTCCGCTCGATAGATGGAGTCGAGTTGCGTCAACCCGACCTCATCCTCGTCCTTGTCAGAATCGACACTCGGCACCTCGTCCCATTTCGGGTCGAGATAAGAATGATCTTCTTCCCGCGATCGATTTTCTTGCAACTTTTGAATCCCCATCTTGACCGCTGCCGCAACTGCCAACCCAATACCCGCTCGAACTAACAGTCGTTTCACCATTGCATGTCCTCCTCAACGCCCAAAGCGATAAAGCGGCATCCCTTTCACCTCTGTATCGATGATAAATACCGATCCAGCATCCGGATATTCGGCTAACGCTTCCTCATCCATCCCCTCACGAGCCGTCGTGATGGCCAATCGATTGAGTCCATCCCCGATAAAGGCGCATGATGTAACATTCGGTGCCGGAACGTGAACTTCTAACAGTTTTTCACCGGTTGATGGATTCCAGCGAGATACTTTACCTCCAGCGTAATGCGCGATCCATAAACACCCTTCCGTATCTGATGTCATACCATCTGGGAAGCCATCCTCGTCTGCGAAATCGATGACGACCTTTCCATTTGATAACGTACCCGCCTTCAAATCAAAATCATATTGGCGAATCGTTTCAGTCGGTGTATCGATATGATAAAAAACGGAATGGTCAGGAGACCACGTCAACCCGTTCGAAAGTGTGAGCTCATTCATGAGTGTCGTCGTCGTACCATCCCGATCGATACGATACAATGTCGCTTGATTCTCTTTGTCTTCGAGATGAAGCGTTCCGGCGAAGATTCGACCGTATGGATCGGCTTTTCCGTCATTAAACCGCAATTGACCGTCCGGATCATCCAACTCGACAATCTTCTTCAAGTCCCGATTGATCTCATCCCATTCATAAATGCCGTCCTTCAAGCCGAGGACAACCCCATCCGTCACTTTTGGAATAACGAAACCGACCTGTTTTCCGACTTCAAAGGACGAGATTTCATCTTCACGTTCGTCATACCACCATAACGTATGACCTTCGATATCCACCCAATAGAATCGCTTCAGCTCGGCATCCCAACACGGACCTTCACCAAGCGTATTCCGTACACGAATCCACAACGACGCATCTACTTTCTCCATCACTTAGCCTCCACTCTATCCATTAGTTCAGAAATCTATTCCCCTCTCGCATCGGGACTATGCATGAATCCAGAAAATCGTGACGGATTTTGATTGTCGTCCGTTCAGTTTGCTATAGTCAAAGCAGAGAGGATGTGAAAGGCTTGTCTAAATGGGATGAACGATTTAGTTCGGAAGATTATGTGTATGGGACAGAGCCAAACGAGTTCTTACGGAAATGGGTCACGTCTCATCAACCTGAAAGAAAACGTGTATTGGCCATCGCGGAGGGCGAAGGTCGAAACGCGGTGTGGCTCGCCACGCTCGGCTTTGAAGTCGAGATATGGGACGTTTCTATAGCAGGGATCGACAAAGCGAAACGCTTGGCGACGTCACGAAACGTATCCATTCAGACGAAACAGATCGACTTGAATGAAGCCGATTGGCCAAACGAGGCGTATGACATGGTCATCTGTATCTTTGGCCACTTTCCTCCACATGTCAGAGAAAAGGTGTTCACGGGTATCCAACAAACGCTTCAACCTGAAGGTTTGTTCCTGAGTGAAGTCTACTCTACACATCAACTCGCTTACGGGACAGGTGGACCAAACGACGCCTCACTTCTTTACACCGAAGAGATGTTCCACCAACTAGAGGACGATTTCGTACCGCTCGTCTTACATGAGACGGTCGTCTGGCGAGAAGAAGGCACGCTTCATCACGGCGAATCTGCTGTGATTCAATATGTCGGGCAAAAACGGTAAACGAACGGCCTTTTCGTTTAAACGAGCCCAGTTTTATGGACTGAGTAACTCGAATTCTATTCGGCAATCAGATGGCTCCGGTATTGCTCCGGGGTCATCTCTTTTATATTCCGCTGTTTGTGTTCGTTGCTGAAAACAATTCTGTATAGGAGTGTCACAAAGCAAAGAAGGCTAGTCATTTATCACGTATCCTTCGCAGTCATATAGATTGATGTTTTACGACAATGGTGAATCTTCGGCGCTCTGAACCGCTCACAATACCAATTGAAAATTATCTACTTACAAGAAAATATCTAGTTTCTCATTTTATAAATTGAATAGGAATGAATGTTATCTTTCTTAACCAAAATACAGAGATAAACACTTATTCTTCATAAATTACTGATTGTCTAATGAAAGTGCCATTGAGATGAATTAGATCATCATTATGGAAAATTGTTAGTGATTATACAAAAGGTTTTTCATAATATTTGGCATTGGTAAAATTACAACTATGGTGTAAAATTACACTAAAGCAGTACATACTGAAATGAGAAGGGGTATTTCCATGAAAATGATTAAAACATTTAGTTTTTTTTTTTTGTTAGTCTCTATATTTGTTTGTTATTTGAATTTTACCGACCAGGATGATAAAGGCCTATTATTCTTTTTCTTCGGATTAGATCCAATCCTATATCATATGGTTTACAGTGAAACATTTCGAAGTTTTATATTTGATGAATCAGCTGACGAAATTTTGTGGGGAGGCTATCTTCTTCGAGTGACAATCGGCTTGTTTTACGGTCTAACTCTAGATTTCATACTGTATCGGGTAAAAAATAGGAAGAAACATAAAGGAGGAAAGTGAATGAAGAAGCCTTACTTGTTATTGGTTATCAGCCTTCTAACAGCAACAATATTGTGTGTTTTTGGTCAAGGGATCGCCTACTTTTTAAGTGATCACGTTGTTGATACCTATCCGATTTACTATCTTACAGGGTTGACCATCTTAGGATGGATATTATATTTGTTAAGTTTCATCATGTTCTTGATGTTTCGTATAGTTTTTAAGATAAAAGACTCTAACTATATACAGTATCAGGGATTTATCATGATTGGATTTATTTCGGCACCGTTTGCTGTTAGTTGGTCATTCTTTGTCGTTGCCATGTGGTGGGGTTAGGTTTTACTTATGATGAATTATAAAATTAAGTGCAACACTCAAAAAAAAACACAAAAAACCTTGACGCTTTCCTTTTGTCGAATGAAGTTATCACACAAATATTCAGACGTAGGAAATCTCATGAGCCACACCACCTTACCACAATAAAACGTGTGAAGTAGAGACCTATCTGGAGCTCGGAATGTCCATCCGGTCCATCTCAAGACGGGGCCGCTACGAGAAGTCGAAGGCCAATTGTGACGCAACGACGAAGCTCGACGACAAGACGCGCCGGGCGAACATCGGGAAGCTGCGAGCGAGCTAGTCGCCGGAACAAATTGTCTTCTCCACCATCTATCGTTAGATCAATTCGAAACGAATCGACTTGCCACGACCGTGCTCCACCAAAAAGGGAAACGTCAAAAACCCTGAATGAGCACTTTTTATCAAGTGTCTATCATTCAGGGTTCAGTTCAATTTCCCGGAGAGGCCATTTTTTTCTTCGCGCCTTCGACGTTCATATGCTTACTGCGGAGTTGTCCACATGCCGCATCGATGTCTGTCCCGTGCTCGAGACGGACACCAGTGTTGACGCCACGTTTTTTCAAGATATCGTAGAACGCCATGATGTCCTCAGGCGTGCTTCGCTCATATTGGATGTGCTCGTTGACCGGGTTATATGGAATCAAGTTGACGTACGACTTGTCTTTGATGTCTTCGATCAAGTCGGCGAGTTCTTCCGCATGTTCCGGCAAATCGTTCACTTTCGAGAGCAGGATATACTCGAATGTGATTCGTTTATTCGTCTTCTCGACGTAATAGCGAATCGACGGCATGAGTTTATCAAGCGGGAACGCCCGGTTGATTTTCATGATGCGAGTACGTAATTCATCGTTTGGCGCATGTAGAGAGAGCGCCAAGTTGATGCGTAAGTCGAGGTCTGCGAACTTGTAGATCTTATCCGCGAGACCACTCGTCGACACGTTGATTTTACGCGGAGCAATCGCAAGTCCACGCTCATCTTTGACGACAAGCAAGAAGTCGACCAAGTTGTCGAAGTTATCGAACGGTTCACCGATTCCCATAACGACGATATGGCTGACGCGGTCCCCTTCACCCTCTTCATCGAGGAAGTGTTGGACGGTCATGATCTGCTCGACGACCTCACCCGCCGTCAAGTCACGTGTCTTTTTCAACAAGCCGCTCGCACAGAAGCTACAGCCGATGTTACAACCGACCTGAGTCGTCACACAGACCGAACGTCCGTATTTGTGACGCATGAGCACCGTCTCGATGTAGTGCCCGTCATGTAATTTAAGTAAGAATTTGACCGTCCCGTCGCCCGCTTCTTGTTTGACGAACAGTTCTTGTGTTGAGATGACATATTTCTCTGTTAAGTAATCACGCACCTCATCACGTACATTGAGGTCGTCCATCGATTTGACCCGGTCGATGTAGAGCGAGTCCCAAACTTGACGTGCGTGGAAAGCACCGTATCCCGCTTCCGTACACTCGTTTGTGAGTTGATCGAACGTCAACCCGTATATAGATGATTTCATTGTAATCTGTCCTTTCTCTAATCCGCATACGTACCATTGTAGCGGACGTGAGAGACGGGTGCAACTTACGAATAATCTGGAGGCGTCGGTCGTGTGACGAACTGTTCGAACGCATATGCGACTCGGATCAAATCACGCTCCGCATAGCTCGTCCCCGTGAACGAGAGACCGAATGGGGCACCGCTCTCTTTTCGTTTATAGGGTATTGTAATCGTCGGATGACCCGCTTTTGCAGCCATGTCATAGTTCATGTCATGTGGCAAGACGAGTGCGTCCAGTTTATGCGACGCAAGCAATGCATCAATCCCTTCCGTTTTCGCGAGTCGGACATCCTCGATGCGACGGTTGAGATAGTTCGATTCAGTCAGTTTTCCAGATTTAGCGTTCGCTTCTTCAAAGATGGTCTGGCCGTGCGGAATCGATTCAGGATGTTCCGCGTTCCACTCGATCAAGTCGGAAAGTGTCTTAAACGGCACGGTCGTATTGGCAAGATACGCCTCGACCCCGAGCTTGAATTCGTCGAACAGGATGTCCGCCTGCTCTAGCGCCTCATGCTTCGGCAGCGTGACCTCGACGAGTTCGACCTCGGCTTGCCGTAGCAATCGGAGCGCCCCTTCATACAATCCGACTTCTTCTTCTGAAATGTCTGGTTTGACGAACCCGACACGCATCCCGACCGCTTGCCTCACATCGAGACATGTCACGTATGGGGGACCGACCGGTGTCTCGAGAGTTGCCGGATCCGATTCATCTTCCCCGCACATCGATTGTAAGGCGATAACCGCATCACGAAGCGTACGCGCCATCGGTCCCGCCGTATCTTGAGAACGTGAGATCGGGATGATACCGGAGCGACTGATCAATCCGACGGTCGGCTTGATCCCGACGATGCTGTTATGGACACTCGGATGGACGATTGAACCGCTCGTCTCAGACCCGACTGCGAGAAGCGTGAGGTTTGCCGCGACCGCTGAAGCCGACCCTGAGCTTGATCCCCCTACATCTAACTTGTCGCCGTATGGGTTCATCGTCTGTCCACCGACGGCACTCCAGCCGTTCGGCATATCTTCCGTTAAAAAGTTCGCCCACTCGGACAGGTTCGCTTTCCCCAAGATGATGGCCCCGTCAACCCGCAAGCGTTTGACGAGCTCGGCATCTCGAGCGGCGAAATGATGTCGCATCGCGGCAGCGCCCGCTGTCGTTCGCATCAGACCGTTCGTCTCGATATTGTCTTTGATTAAGACGGGAATGCCGAGTAGCGGTTTGCGTACTCCTTTTCGGTAGGCCCTGTCTGCTGCCTCTGCCTCGAACAGGGCGTCCGGATTGACTTGAATGACGGCGTGAAGCCGTTCATTATACGTCGCAATCCGTCCTAAATAGTAGGCGGTCACGTCTCTCGCCGTGAATTCTCCTTCTTTATACCCACGATGCGCACGCTCAATCGTCAGTTCATGTAATTGGATTTGTTCCATCATGCATTCCTCCTTTACCTCTCTCCCTTTATTCGTGCTCTACGTCTGATTTCCTTTTCGTATCGCCAAGTCGATGTGTTCTTGAAAAAAAAAAGAAAAAACTGGAGGTCCCAATGACTCGCTCCTATGTCTTTGTGTTGCTTGCCGTATTCGGTCTATTTTTCCTACAGATATACGGGGAGAATGTGCCGTATGGTCCACTCATTTCCATCGGGTTGATCGGGTTCATCATCGTCTTGACGGTTTTTCAGTTGAAACGAAAACCGAATCATTGACGAATGTATTTTGAGGGTGGTATGATGCTCTCACCAACTACATATCGATATCAAGAGTGAACGAGAGATCTGGCTCCGCGACTTCACAGCAACCTGCCTTAGGCAAGGTGCTACGACCAGCAAGGGAAACCTTGGACGATATGACGAAAGCGCTCATGTCATCCGACGTGAGCGCTTTTTTGTTGAATGACGATTTGGAGGGAACGACAGTATGGAAAAAGCAACATTCGCAGGCGGCTGTTTTTGGTGCATGGTGACACCATTTGAAGAATTACCAGGGATCGAAGGCATCGTATCCGGCTATATGGGCGGACAGGTCGACAATCCGACGTATGAACAAGTGAAAACCGGGACGACGGGGCACTTCGAGGTCGTTCAAATCACATATGATCCAGCATTATTCTCGTATGAACGTCTTCTTGAGCTGTATTGGATTCAGACAGACCCGACGGACGATGGTGGTCAATTCCAAGACCGGGGACCTCAGTATGCCCCAGCCATCTTCTATCACACGGAAGAACAACGAATCGCGGCTGAGGCGAGTCGCGATGTGTTGGCGGCAAGTGGTCGTTTCACGGCTCCGATTGTCACGAAAATCATTCCGGCGACGACGTTCTTCGCTGCAGAAGACTACCATCAGGATTATCATAAAAAGAATCCGAAGCATTATAAGGAAGACCGGGCCATCTCGGGACGCGACGAGTTCATCGAGGAAAACTGGACGGAAACTGTATAACGGTCATCAGACGCGAATGCTAGCATTCGCGTCTTTTAATTAGCACATTAATCGGGAAATGGGAAATAACGGTTCATACATCCGAAAAGGAGGACTCATATATGAAAACAAGCACGAAACTCATCATCGGTGTGATTGGCGTAGCCGTAATCGCTGTTGCCTGGTGGCTCATCTCCCCACTATTCTTAACCGAGACGGTCGATGAAGGATTGCCGCCGACAGCAGTCGAATCACCAGCTCCAGAGGAAGAGGAATCAGATCAAGAGACGTCCGACACACCGGAAGCACAACCGAGTCCAACCGAAGTAGCGGGTGTGTTCATGGACGGGGAGAAAAATTATAAGACGACCGGCACAATCCGCTCGGTCGAGGCAGAAGACGGGACGTACCTCCGATTTGAAGAATTTGAGACGACAAACGGTCCTGATTTATTCGTCTATTTGACGAAACCAGGACAGGAGACGACCGAAGGCGTCAGTCTAGGGGCCTTAAAAGGAAACATCGGGAATCAAAACTATTTGATCCCTAAGGATGTGAATCTAGAAGAGTACAACACCGTCGTCATCTGGTGCCGTGCGTTCAGCGCGACGTTCGGGACGGGAGAACTGACTGGATCAAGTGAATGAACAGACTGAAGGGTGGCTGAATGAATCGGCCACCCTCTTTTCATTTGAAATCGGCTGAAATAATATAAAGCAATCATCAATCTTCAATTGCGTATATGCAAAGCGTTTCGCCGTCCGCGACACCTTCAAGTTTGCGCAAGAGAATCAGAATATCCTCCGCTGGACGTCAACTCGTTCGGCAACGTTATACTCTTTTAGATGCGTAAACTGGCGAAAGAGCAACAGATGAATGAGAAGAGTGAATCCATCAAAAATTCGGTCCGACGCTCAATCAGTACACAAATTTCCCATCATGTCGATGACTTAATCAATAAGCAAGTGTCGTGCGGGAACCCATTGAGTACCAAAAGCAATAGAAGGACACACTAACTTATGAGAGCAGATGAATCTTATGTGACCACTCGTCCGTCCGTTGACGATGGGACAACTGCTGACGCTTCAGCCGAAAACCGTCACGGTTCTTATCTATGGAAAACTGTACAACATCCGGATATCCGTATCTGACCATCATCTATTAAATGATATTTCGTATTGCGAGATAGTCTTGCTTCCCATCAATTTCGAACGGACATGGCTGTTACTCGACATCCCAGAATCATCGCCACAACTCGAATGTGAACTGAACTAATTTACGGATACTACAAGTCTGTCACTGACTTGCTAAATGAAGGAATCTGATGCGATGGCCAAGATGAAGACGAACGAAGAACGGAGAGCCAATCTCGAAACACTATCGGACTAAATAGGACAAGAGCTCGACAGCTACCTTGAGAGTCCGGAAAAAATCTGGGAACATCTCCAATTTCTCCTCAAACAAGTAAGTAAAATTGTCGACAAATGTATCTATTGGCCGGCAATCACACTTACTTAAACATCATTTATATTGGTTAAAAATTATGTTTATCAACCTGCTTTGTGCATATATTCTCTGAATGATAAGATATGGCATCAATCACTTAAATGGTTTTATTTCTCATTGAGGAGACCCAAACTCCGGGCGCCCTTCTTCATTCCACGTGAACACTTGTGCGCGCGCATGACGGTTCGGGTCGTAGAGGGGATCCCCTTCAATTTCTGTATACGTCCGAGCATGATAGATCAGGACATCTTCTCCCTTCTCATTCACGGTAAAGCTATTGTGACCCGGCCCGAATTGATTCACGTCGGCATTCGTCTGGAACACAGGCCGGAACGATTTCGACCACGATGCCGGGTTCAACAAGTCAGCGTCATCCGAGGCGCACAACATGCCCATGCAGTAGTTCTCATCGGTCGCACTCGCCGAATACGTGATGAAGATGTGGCCGTTCCGCTTCAACACGGCGGCCCCCTCATTGACGAGGAAACCACGAGTCTCCCAGTCATACTCAGGCTTCGTCAACATGACTTGTGGCAATTTAATCGTCCATGGGTTTTCGAGCTCGGCGATGTATACATTTGAGTTTCCGTCGATAGACGGGTCTTTTTGGGCCCACACCAAATAGTGAGTCCCTTTATGCTCAAACACGGTCGCGTCAAGGGCAAACGAATCCCATTCGGTCTGGACCTGCCCTTTTTTGATCCACTCTCCTTCGAGCGGATTCGTTGATTCGTTCTCTAACACGAACATGCGATGATCGAACAGACCGTTGACGATGTCCCGCGATTTCGCGGCCGCAAAATAGAGATACCACTTGCCATGAATGTGGTGCAGTTCAGGCGCCCAAATCAAGTCGCTCATCGGACCCGTCTCGTGTTTCACCCATGCGGTCACCGGATCGGCCGTCCGAAGCGCTTGAAGCGACTTGGCGCGGCGTAGCTCAATCAAGTCATACTCAGGCACCGAGGCCGTGAAGTAGTAGTAGCCATCCGTATGCAAATATACCCACGGGTCGGCCCGCTGTTCTACTATCAAATGTCGATCTTCTACTTGCTTCATCGTACAGCCTCCTCGTCACGAATCGGTCGGCCGAACACTGGGCCGACTTCATCCCACATGAACGGTTGGACACGCGTATGTCGGTTCGGGTCCCAGAGCGGGTCCCCGACAATTTCTTTATAGTTACGGGCATGATAGACGAGCATGTCCGTCCCGTCATCTAGCATCGTAAAACTGTTGTGACCCGGTCCGAATTGACTGGCCGCTTCATCGGTTCCGAAGACCGGTTCCGGATGTTTCGTCCAACTCGCCGCGTCCAATAGATTGCTCGTCCCCTCAGCGCGCAGGAGGCCCATGCAGTAGTGATGGTCCGTCGCACTCGCAGAGAACGTGATATAGATGTGACCATTTCGCTTCAATACGGCCGGGCCTTCGTTCACGAGGAAACCGACCTTCTCCCAGTCATACTCCGGCGTCGCAATCATCGTCTGTGGCCCCGTGAGCGTCCACGGGTTCGCCATCTCCGAGATGTAGAGGTTCGAGTTGCCATCGATGGACGGGTCTTTTTGGGCCCACACATAATAGAGGCGTCCCTCGTGCTCGAACGTCGTCGCATCAAGCGCGAACGATTCGCACCAAGTCCGGATCTGTCCTTTTTCAATCCATTCCCCTTCTAGCGGATTCGCCGAGCTGTTCTCGAGCACATACATCCGATGATCGAAGACGTGATCTTCTCGCGCGGCCGCAAAATAGAGGTACCATTTCCCTTGGATGTGATGTAATTCCGGGGCCCAAATGTTCGCACTCATGATACCCGTCTCACGTTTAGTCCAGACGACTCGTTCGTCGGCCTCGGTCAAAGCCGCGAGCGTCTTCGCCCGACGGAGCGGGATGCCCGTGAAGTCTGGCAACGAGGCCGTGAAGTAATAATAGCCATCTGTATGGCGCATGATCCATGGGTCCGCTCGTTGTTCCACTAGCGGATTTGTGATCGTCTCTCTCATAAAGAACGCTCCCCTACCTCAGATTGTGTTCGGTTCAAACTCATATGTTTTAACAGTGTGTGTCGTTCTCTCAAACGGTACGCCTCTCGCTTGCTACTCGCTAATAAGAGCGAGGAGACCCCGATCTCGTCCGGCCGCAGCGGTGACTGTAACGCGTGGAAGATGTGTTCGAGCTCTTGGCTTGTCGGCATCTGCTCGGCCCATGCCCGTAGCGCGTCTGGCGTGTCGGGCCGTTCGAGCATCATTGTTTTATAGGAATCGATGAGTTCCATCGTGGCGATGGCGACTTTCGTTCCATGGAGGACCGCCGGACGATGGTTGGCGATAAAGTCCATCTCCCAATAGTGGGACAAGTGATGCTCACCACCGGAAGCTGGATGCGAATGACCGAAAATCAACATGGCGACTCCGGACAACAACAGCGACTCCATCAGTTGATCCAACCCGTCCGCGTCTCGTTTATAGATGGCAGGCAAGGCGTCCACACACGATTGTAACGCCTGTTCCGTCAACGATGCGGCGACCGGACAAAACGGCTCACCGCCGTCAAATGCTCCGAACCGCCAGTCCAACAAGGACGTGTATTTCCCGAGCATATCGCCGACCCCGGCCGCAATCAACACGTCCGGCGCCTTTCGAATCACCTGACTCGGGACGAACACGGCAATCGGGTACACGAGCTGGTACGTGATTTTCTTGCCTCTCACAATGAGAGGGGCCCCTTTCGACGTGAAGCCGTCCACTGACGGAGCGGTCGGCACCGAGATGAACGGTACTTTCGTTTTGGCCGCACAGAACCGGGTGACGTCATGAATCGTGCCGGCCCCTAGCGCAATGAGCGCGTCGACGGTTTCATCTTGTTGAAGCAATACTTGTACGACCGAGCGCTCCTCCGCCAACACGTCGCCTTGCTCATCCGCTTGGAGCGAGACGAGCGACACATCAACTCCGATGTCCATCAAGGCTTCTCGTAGCGGGAGAAACCCGACGCGTTCGGTATTCGTGTCGGCGACGACAAGGAGACGGCTCCACTCTTTTTCGTGGACGAACGCAGCCAATTCGACCCAAACATGTTCAGACGCGACCATCCGTTCAATCGTGATTGCGTGATGGGGGTTCCCGCAATCACAAGCTTGAACGTGTTCGTTAATCTGTTCGAGGTTCATCGGCTGACTCCTGTCTCGACGCGGTACGTCGTTTGCCAACGGTACGTGTTTCCTGCCTTCAAGCGAATCGACGGGAACGTCTCGTGGTGAACCGCATCTGGGAGGTGTTGCGGTTCCAAACAGACGCCGTAGTGACGTCTCGACGTCCCTTCACGCAATGAAGTCGTCTCGTTCATCTGATTGCCCGAATAGAGGACGATGGCGGGGGCCGTCGTCGAGATCGTCAACTCTCGCTGTGACGCTCGCTCATAGAGTCTCGCTTCCCGTCGCTCCGCGAAGACGAACGGATGGTCATAACCGTTGACCAATTCGTTTTGTGGATGGGTTGACTCGAGGCCGTCCGCCAAGACACGACCAGACCGGAAATCAAACGCTGTCTGATCGACTTCAAGCAAGCGACCCGTCGGAATCAAATCATCCCGCAGCTCAGCGAACGTGTCGGCGGACAACGTGAGCTCATGGTTCAAGATGTCCCGCTCACCTCCGCTCAAGTTGAAATACGTATGGTTCGTCAAATCACACACCGTATCTTGATCAGAGGTCGCCTCGTATGTGATGGTGACGCCGTGGTCGACCAGTTCGAACGTGGCGCGGACGTCGAGTGTCCCGGGATATCCGTTCTCTCCGTCCGGGCTGACGTAATGAAGTGTCACACGGTCGGATGTTCTCTGTTCGACCGTCCAGACGTGACGGTGCAATCCTTCTCCGCCGTGAAGGTGATGGACACCTTCATTTGCGGGCACGTGATACGTCACACCATCCAGGTCGAACGTACTCTGGTCGATCCGTCCGGCGACCCGTCCGATCGTCGCACCCAAATAATACGTGTCCTGCATGTACGCCTCGACTGTGTCGTACGACAAGACGATATTTTTCCAGCCGTCGTCCTGAATCGAAAATTCTTGCAACGTCGCTCCGTAAGTCAATATGTTCAATCGATACACATCGTTCTCGAGCGTGATCGTCGACTCGTCAATCGCTGTTTCTAGTTGCCGCTTCATGACATCCACTCCTTTTTACCAAACGTTCACTGGGCAGTGCTTCGTCGCGAGTCGTGCCCGATACGAGACGTAACACCCACATTTCAAGCAAGTATCTTGTTGCTGGAACGGGCAAGCCGCGCAATGGGTGAGGCGTGCCTCGTATTCCGTATCCGACACCTGCTCCATGACTTCCGCATCGATGGTCAACAGCCAGTCTTGGTCTGTCGCTTGCGGTGTACAGGTCCGACATCGCCGCGTCTCCGCCACTGTCATCTCAGCGGACCGCGATGGTGATGACGCTCATCGCCGGCACATCGAGGACGAGCTTGCTGTCTTCCGTGACTGTCACATCATGGTCCTGTGGTGAGACGAGGTCAGGCTGTTCGAACGTGTTATGGGCGTTCAAATGGTCTGCCGTCAAAATCCGGGCCGACACGCCAGAGACGGTGCCGATTCCCCGCAAATCGATTTCGACCGTATCGCCTTGCTCGTGGTCGAGTTGGCAGAGGCTGATGTGGAGCACACCTTCCGCATTTCGCGAAGCAGTGGCGTTCACGGCCGGAATGGCTTCATCTTTGGCCATATAGTTGCGTGTGTGCGCGGCGAGTTCGACGCGTTCGGCGTCTTGGTGGACGCTGTACATCTCGAACACATGGTAGGTCGGCGTGAGGATGAATCGGTCTCCTTCTGTCAAAATCATCGCCTGCAACACGTTGACCATTTGAGCGATGTTCGCCATATGAACGCGGTCGTTATGGTTATGGAAGATGTTGAAGTGGACCGCAGCTACGAGTGCATCCCGAATCGAGTTTTGTTGATACAAGAAACCTGGGTTCGTCCCCGGCTCCACATCGAACCAAGTGCCCCACTCGTCGACGATCAAGCCGACACGTTTTTCTGGGTCATACTGGTCCATGATCTGGCCGTGTTTCGTGATCAACTCGTCCATATGGAGGGCGCGTTTCAACGTGATGAACCATTCGTCCTCCGTGAAATCGAGAGCCGAGCCTTTGCCCAACCAGAAGTCACCTGGGATCGTGTAGTAATGGAGGCTGAGCCCGTCCATCATCGTCCCTGCTTCCCGCATCAGGACCTCTGTCCATTTATAGTCGTCGATGTTCGCCCCACCGGCGATTTTATAGAGTTTATTGCCGTCATAGTTGCGGACGTACGTCTGGTAGCGGCGATACAGGTCCGCATAATATTCCGGGCGCATGTTGCCGCCGCAGCCCCAGTTCTCATTCCCGACGCCGAAGTACGTGAGTTCCCACGGCTCGGTCCGGCCGTTCTCTTGTCTCCAGTTCGACATCGGTGACTCGCCACCGAACGTCATGTACTCTACCCATTCCGACATCTCTTGCACCGTCCCGCTTCCAACGTTCCCACAGATGTACGGTTCACACTCGAGCAATTCACAGAGGCGCATGAATTCATGGGTGCCGAAGTGGTTGTTTTCGACGACCCCGCCCCAATGCGTGTTGACCATCCGTTTTCGGTTCTCGTTCGGACCGACCCCGTCCTTCCAGTGGTATTCGTCGGCAAAACAGCCGCCCGGCCAACGAAGGACCGGAATGTTCAATTTTTTCAAGGCGGCGAGCACGTCGTTGCGAATACCATCCGTGTTTGGAATCGGCGACTCAGGACCGACCCAGAGCCCTTCATAAATACAGCGACCCAAATGCTCGGCGAAGTGACCATAAATGTGCTTGCTGATCGTCCCCTTGGTTAAGTCGGCATTGACGATGAGCTGTGTCGTCCCTGTCGTCACGTGCGTCGGTTTGATGAGTTGGTTGTTCATTGTATCTCCTCCATGAAGAAGGGCCAACAAAGTGGCCCTTTAGATTATGGTCGATAGTAAAGTTCGTTCCACCGTAGTTCGTTGTTGAATTGGACCGTCTCCGTCTTGGCGTCGATGACCGCGATTTCAACGTCGAGCAGTTCCGCAAAGTCCCGCAGTTGGTCGGTCGTCACTTCATACGAATAACAGGTGTGGTGCGCCCCACCGGCTTGAATCCAGTTTTCGACCGCTTGCGCCATCGAAGGTTCTGTTTTCCAAAGAACGCGTGCGACCGGCAAGTTCGGCATCGCCTCTTCCGGCTGAATGCCTTCGACCGTGTTGACGAGAAGACGGAAGCGATGGCCGAGATCAATGATACTCGCGTTCAACGCCTTGCCGCTCTGTCCTTCAAAGACAATTCGGGCCGGTGCTTCCCTGTCGCCGATACCGAGCGGATGGACTTCGATTCTTGGTTGATCGACCGCAATCGTCGGACAAATCTCCAACATGTGGGCGCCAAGCACCATCTCGTTGCCCGGCTCGAAGTGGTACGTGTAGTCTTCCATGAAAGAGGTCCGCTCGTTGTTCGCCATGATTTTCATGAGACGGACCAACGCCGCGGTCTTCCAGTCACCTTCTCCGGCAAAGCCATAGCCTTGCTCCATCAAGCGTTGGACGGCGAGACCCGGCAACTGCTTCATGCCGTGCAAATCTTCGAACGTCGTCGTGAAGGCGGTATAGCCGCCTGCCTCGAGGAAGGCTTTCATACCGAGTTCGATGCGACCCTGGTAACGGACCGAGTCGAAGAACTCCTCTTCTGCCATCCCTTTGTTCATCAGCTCGTAACGAGACGCGTATTCGTCCATCAGCGCATCGAGATCTGTGTCGGTCACGGCGTCCATATATACGACGAGATCACCGACACCATATCCGTCCACCGTCCAACCAAGGCGGATCTGCGCTTCTACTTTATCGCCTTCCGTCACGGCGACGTTGCGCATGTTGTCACCGAAGCGAGCCACTTTTAGCACTTTGCTTTCGGCCAACGCATGAGCGACTTTCATCCAGCTCGCCATCTTGCCGCGCGTCGTCTCGTCTTCCCAGTGCCCGACGAGCACTTTGCGTTTGACGTTCATCCGGCTCGTGATGAAGCCGTGTTCCCGGTCGCCGTGCGCCGATTGGTTCAAGTTCATGAAGTCCATATCGATTGCATCCCAAGGGATGTCACGGTTGAACTGTGTACCGAAATGGAGCAACGGTTTTTGTAGGACGCGCATGCCACTGATCCACATCTTCGATGGCGAGAACGTGTGCATCCAGGTGATCACGCCTGCACATGAGTCGTCCGCATTCGCCTGAAGCATCATCTGACGGATCTCTTCTGTATTTTTGACGACACCTTTGAAGACGATCCGGTCGCTAAAGACGTCGGCCGCATCGAGTCCGGCCACCATCTCTTTTGAATGATCCTCCACTTGTCGAAGCACGTCTTCGCCGTAAAGCATTTGGCTTCCTGTCACGAACCAAAATTCATATGTTTTTGCTGTCAACATCCAAAGTCCCCCTAATGTGAGGGCGAAGTTCCGGTCATTTTTTGCCGTAGTATGCGTTCGCCCCATGTTTTCGCAAATAGTGTTTATCTAAGATGCTCTGTTTAATCGGTGTCAGGCCAGGGTTCAAGTTCAAGGCATGAAGTCCCATCTTGGCGACTTCCTCGAGGACGACCGCATTGTGGACCGCCTCATTCGCGTCTTTGCCCCAGCAGAACGGTGCGTGGTTGGCCACGAGCACGCCGGGAACGGCGACCGCTTCGAGCATTAACTCGTCGAGTGTCTCTAAAATGATGTGTCCGGTCTCGAGCTCATACGCCGTCGCGATCTCTTCGTCTGTCAATTCTCGAGTGCACGGAATCTCTCCATAAAAGTAATCGGCGTGTGTCGTTCCGAACGCCGGAATCGCCCGCTTCGCCTGTGCCCAGCTCGTCGCCCATGGCGAATGGGTATGCACGACCCCGCCAATCTCTGGGAGAGACCGGTAGAGCGCGAGATGGGTCGGTGTGTCTGATGAGGGACGAAGCTCGCCTTCGACGACGTTACCTTCCAAATCGACGACGACCATGTCTTCCACGGTCAATCGTTCGTAAGGGACACCGCTCGGCTTGATGACGACCAATCCGGCGTTACGGTCGATGCCACTGACGTTGCCCCATGTGAACGTGACCAAGCCGTGTTGCGGGAGGGCCAAGTTCGCTTCGAGCACGGCTTCCTTCAAATGACGGCTTACCATACCGGCTCCTCCTTAACGCGTGACGCGTCGGCTTTGATTTTTTTCAAGCGTTTCATCACATCGTTTTCACCGCGACCGAAGTAGTCGTATAGTTTCGTGTATTCGGCGAACAGAGCATCATATGTCGCGACGTTTTCCGGGATCGGCTTGTACGTCTCTTCTTTGACACGGCCCATCTTCGCTGCCGCTTCCGTGATCGTGGCGTAACCGCCTCGCTCCGCACCAGCCGCCACCGCTCCGAACATGGCCGACCCGAGGGCAGGCGTTTGCGAGGAGGCGGAGATTTTGATTTCCATGTTCAACACGTCCGCATAGATTTGCATCATGAGGGCGTTCTTCTCGGCGATTCCGCCGGCCGCATATACTTCATGCACAGGGACACCGCTGTTCCGGAACGCTTCCACAATCGTCCGCGTCCCATACGCTGTCGCTTCAATCAATGCCCGGTAAATGTCTTCTGGTTTCGTGAGCAATGTCGCTCCGAGTAGGACACCCGTCAAATTCGTATCGACGAGCGTCGATCGGTTCCCGTTCCACCAGTCGAGGGCGACGAGACCGCTCTCCCCAACACGTTGCCGGGCTGCTTTCTCCGTCAACAACTGATGGATGCCGATACCTTTCAAGGCGGCCTCTTCGACATAATGTCCTGGGACACACGTCTCGGTGAACCATTCAAAATGGTCCCCGACACACGATTGGCCAGCTTCATAGCCCATCAATCCTGGGATGACGCCGTCTTCGACGACACCGCACATGCCTGGGACGACTTGTTCGTCTTCACCGAGCAAGATATGGCACGTCGATGTGCCCATGACCATCAGCATCTTGCCAGGTTCGGCGATTCCGACAGCCGGTACCGCCACGTGGGCGTCGACGTTCGCGACCGCGACGGCCGTGCCTGGAAGGAGTCCGATCCGCGCGGCGAACGCCTCTGTCAGTTCACCCGCCTTGGACCCGATTGGCGCGATGTCGCGCGTTAGTTTCTCTTCGACAACGTTCTCTAGCCGTGGGTCGAGCGCTTTAAAGAATTCGTTCGACGGGTAACCGCCTTGTTTATGCCAAATGGCTTTATATCCAGCTGTGCAACTGTTCCGAACGACGCGACCTGTCATCTGGGAGACGACCCAATCCGTCGCTTCTAGAATCTGGTCCGCCGCTTCATAAATGGCCGGCGCTTCGTTCAGGATTTGCCACACTTTCGGGATCATCCACTCCGATGAGATTTTCCCGCCGTATCGTTTCAAGAACGCTTCGCCCCGTTCGGCCGCGATGCGGTTCAACTCGTCCGCCTCGTCTTGCGCGGCGTGATGCTTCCAAAGCTTCACGTAGCTGTGCGGGTTTTGCTGATGTTCCTCGCGGAAACAAAGCGGGTTCAAGTGTTCGTCAATCGGTAAGATCGTGCAGGCTGTGAAATCGATACCGAGTCCTACGACTTGGTCAGCCGTGATCCCCGCCTCTTTGACGACGGCCGGGATGGTGAGTTCTAACACTTCTAAATAGTCTTGTGGATGTTGGAGCGCCCAATCATGCTCGAGACGGGTCACCCCGTCCGGTAAATATTCATCCATGACGCCATGTGTGTACGGTTTGACCGCGGTCGCCACTTCTCGGCCTGTCGCTACGTCGACGAGGACCGCACGTCCTGATTGCGTCCCGTAGTCGACGCCGATTGTATAGTTGGCCATATTCATCACCCTACCTTTAAAAGAATGCGCTTACAAAAAGGATGAAAAAAATAAAGTGTGTGGGCACTCCTATCTTTTCATCCGTACAACTATTCAAATACCGTGCCTGATTCGAAAAAAAAACAAAAAGATACAATCAAGTTGTACGTATAACTTACACCTTGATTGTATCAACTATTTTAAATTAATCAACTGTTTTCAGTATTTTATTCGAACATTTTTGCATTAGTTCTGAAAAAACTGTGACACGCATCTTTAAAGAGAATGCGATAAGTTGTACGGATATTTACAGTTGTTTGCCGATAAAGACTCGCCCTTGGTCAGACAATCCCGCGAACACGAGCGTCTCTCGCCAATTCTCCCAGTCCCAGCCCGGTAACACATGCCAAGTGATCCCTTCAGGACCGTAGAGTTTGATGGTCGTATCCGTCAGCTTCTCATAACGCCCTCGTTCGCCGTCCTCTGTCACGAACGTCCCCCCGTCACCTAGAAGTTCAATCTT
Organism: Exiguobacterium profundum; assembly: GCF_001909285.1. GTDB lineage: Bacteria > Bacillota > Bacilli > Exiguobacteriales > Exiguobacteriaceae > Exiguobacterium > Exiguobacterium profundum. The sequence goes on along the minus strand of NZ_MRSV01000001.1, from coordinate 1,758,099 downwards.
ACTCGAAGGCAGGACGCCATGTTTCGTCCGGTCCATGTAGATCCACTCCCACTCCCCGACGAGCTCTTCCATCTCGATGGACCGCTCTTCTTCCCCGGCATATCGTTGCGGAGACACGAGCGGCCAGCCCGATTCCGTCCAGATGATTTTCCGAATATGCAGTTCGTGCCAGTGCGGGTCTTGCTCACCTCTGACGTGATGGACGAGATAATCCTTGTCGCCGTCCTGCAAGACGGAGTTATGACCAGGACCAACCCAACCTTCCCCAGCCCCGAACCGATAGCCCCCTAGAATCTTCATGCCAACTTGTTGCGGGTCGATCTCGAGGTCGGTCATGACGTTCCCATCAAAATCGACGTATGGTCCGGTGATCGAAGTCGAGCGGGCCACACGGATGTGATAGTCCTTGAACAAGGAGTCGTACGAGACGAACAAGTAATAATGGCGATCCGCCTCCCGATAGACGATATACGGTCCCTCGATTGCCCCTTCAACGCTTTGGTGACGTTTCGCAATCAACGTCTCCTCACTCCCCGGGCGTTTCTTTCCCGTTTCCGGATCGACCGGGAACACATACACCCCCCCGAAGAAGCTGCCGTAGACGAGCCACGGTTCTCCTTGCGCATCGAACGTGATATTCGGATCGATCGCATTCGGCCCCGATGTCCCCGCCTCGCTCTTCACGACGAGCCCGTGATCCTGCCACGGTCCGTCTATCGTTTCCGCACTGGCGACACCGATATACGACTGCGTCTGTCCAAATTGTGAAGCCGCATAGTACATGACATAGCGACCACTCATGAACACGACTTCCGGCGCCCAAAGCCCTGGCGCCCCCGTCCATTCCACAGCCTCGTGCGGAAGTTCTCCAAGCGCCAAGCCAACGTATTCCCAATGGATCAAGTCAAGTGAGCGACGCACTTGAATCCCGCCGTTGATGTGATGTCCGTGGGCGGCGTCCGTCGAGAACACGTAATACCAATCCCCGACTTTGATTGACGCCGGATCGTGGGCGTTGTGTGTGCCCCACATCGTTTCGTCTGTCAATCGTTCTAACACATAACGTTCTTCTCGTTTCAGACCGTTCAGCTTTTGCATGTACTCGTTTCTCCTTTTATCGTTTTTTGTCCCATACGGCGGTGCCGTCCTCGCTCAGACCTGTGAAGATGATCGTCGGTTGCCAATTCTCCCAGTCCCAAGCCGCTCCGACTTGCGTCTCATACGTCTCTTGCCCGACTTCGACCTCGAGGACCGAGCCGTTCAATCGCCAAGACCCGTCCCCGTTTTCGAGCTTCCCGCCTCGTTTCAACGTCAACGTGCTCCAGGCTTGCTGCCCATCGTCGAATCGCGGGAACGTGATGACGTCCCAGTCCCCGACCAGATGGGCGTCGTCGACCTCGACGTCTCCTTCGCCTGCATAGCGCTCGGGCGAGACGACCGGCCAACCGTCTTTCGTCCAATACACTTTTCGGACGTGCAACTGTGACCAGTAGATGTCTTCACTCGGTCGCGCCTGATGCAACACGAACGTATCAGTCCCGTCTTGTAAGAATGCCGAGTGTCCGGTCCCGACGTATCCGTCATCTCCTTCGAAACGATACGGACCCACGATTTTCACGCCCGTATCAAATGACTCATCCGATTCGTCCCGTAAGTCGCGACCACGCGAGTCGACGTACGGTCCCGCGATTGACTTCGAGCGACCGATTCGGACGTTGTACGTATCTTCTAACCAACCATACGACACCATCAAGTAGTAATAACCTGTCTCATCGTTATATAAGATTTCCGGTCCTTCGATGCCCATCGACATGTCTTTCCGTTTGGCGAGCAGCGTTCCTTCTGACGATTCGTCCACTCGCTTCCCGGTGCCTGGATCAATCTCCGTCAAAAAGATTCCCCCAAAGTACGACCCATACGTCATCCACCATTTACCTGACGCATCTTGCGTCACATGAGGGTCAATCGCGTTGGCGACACCCCCGTCCCCGTCTTTCGACGTCACGACGGCGCCCTCGTCTTCCCAAGGCCCTTCGATCGTTGACGCGGTCGCTAGCCCGATGTACGACGTGCGGCTCCCGACCCCTGATACGGAATAGTACAAGTGGAACCGATCTCCGATTTTTGTGATCGCCGGGGCCCAGAACGTATTCCCACCGGCCCAAGCGAACGCCTCTTCAGACACTTGATCGAACACACGGCCGACGAACTCCCAGTGAATGAGATCGGTCGATTTACGAATTTGAATGCCGGGCGTCGGAGGACTACCCACCATGTAATCCGTCGAGAAAACGTAGTACGTGTCACCATCTTTAAAGATTGCCCCGTCATGCGTGAAGTTCGTCGTCCACTCGCTCTCTTTGTTGAGCACGTCTGGCGTCACGTCTTCCACCTTTTGTTCAAACGGCGCTTTCGGGAGTGCCAACTCATCGATTGATGCACTCGTCGTCTGCCAGAAGAAAACACCTCCGACCGCGACGATGAGCAACGCCATCCAGACCATCATTTTTTTTATGTCAATCTCCTTTCTCCATCAAAAAGGCACCCGCCTTAAAAAGACGGGTGCCTTTGTCCTGTCACACCTCAGCCCTTCACACCAGAAATCGCAATCGACTCGATGATCTGTTTTTGGAAGATCATGAAGACGATTAACATCGGGAGTAACGCCACGACGGACGCGGCCATGATTAACGGATAATCACTTTGAATTGCATACGATGCGTTAAAGTTCGCGATGACAAGTTGAAGCGTCTGTTTCTCCGGCGAGTTCAAATACAGAATCGGTCCGAGATAGTCGTTCCAGATTGCCATGAACCAAAGAATCAATTGCGCGGCCACGGCCGGCTTGATCAATGGAAAGATAATCTTATAGAAGATTTGGAAGTACGAGCAGCCATCAATCTTGGCCGCTTCGATAATCGAGTTCGGAAAGCTGTTCAAAAATTGGCGCAAGAAGAAAATCATGAAAATATTCCCGAACAGTCCCGGCACGATCAACGGTAACAGCGTATCCACCCAGCCGATGCTCGAGAACATCATGAACTGGGGAATCATGAGCACCGGGTACGGGATCATGACAGAAGCGAACAAAAGGAGAAAGATTTTATTCTTGCCTCTGAAGTTCAACTTCGCGAAGGCGAACGCCGCCAAACTCGACGTGAACGTCCCGACAATCGTGACGGATAATGCGACGATCAAACTGTTCGATATCCCCGACAACAGCGGGCCCATGCTCCAAATTTCCGTGTACTTGCTAAACGAAATATCGGTCGGGATCCATACCGGCGGGAGTGCAAACACATCCTCTTTTGATTTTAACGACGTCGATACCATCCAGAGCAGCGGCGCGATCATGACGACCGCTCCGATGGACAGGAAGATAAAGATGAAGAAATCCGTGATCCGGTCCTTCTTCTTCACCGACATCGTTTCCACGTTCTCTTTTTTCCGTGAGAGAGCTAATTGCATGGTCATTCTCCTTTCCTATACGCGAATCGCTCAATCAAGATCGAACGATGATTTTTTATTCATCCGGAATTGGAGCAACGTGACGATGAAAATGAAGAGCCCGAGGACGAGCGCCATCGCCGAAGCGTAACCGAGTTGGAAGTTCCCGAACGATTTTTGTCAAATGTAGAAGACCGCAGAGGCAGACGAGTACTCCGGACCCCCGGTTGGTGTCATGACGTTGATTTCTGTGAAGATTTGCGCCCCACCGATGATGTTCGTCACGATGATGAAGAACGTGACCGGTTTGACCATCGGGAGCGTGATGTGCCAAAAGCTTTGCCACGCGTTGGCTCCATCGAGTTTCGCTGCTTCATAAAATGATTTCGGGACACTTTGGAGCGCCGCCAAATAAAGGAGCATCGTGTAGCCAAGCCCTTTCCAAATCGCCATGAGAATGAGCGCGGGTTTGACGGTATCGGTGTTTTGGAGCCAGTTCGGCCCGTCGATGCCGATCAACGCCAAGAATTGGTTGACCAATCCATAGTCCCCGTTGTACGCCCATTGCCACAAAATCGAGACGGCGGCAATCGACGAGATGACGGGAATGTAGTAAATCACGCGGAACGTATCCGTCCCAAAAATCTTTCGATTCAACGCGAGGGCGAGCAGCAGCGCGAGGACGATGCCGATCGGAATCCCAATCATCATGAAGAGCGTGTTGTACATCGATTTATAAAAATATTCATCTTGGAACAAATTGACGAAGTTCTCAAACCCAATAAATTTCATTTGACCAAGCCCGTTCCAATTCGTGAAGGCGCCGTAAACGGAATACATCAACGGTACGAACGCGAAGAGGAAGAACCCAATGACCGGTGCCGCAACGAACAAGTAGGCGTACCGCTGTTCAGTTCGATATAACTTGGAAATCGATTTTGTTTTCATTGTTCTTCCATCCTTTCAACGTCAGAGACGCGGGTGGCGAACTTCGCCACCCCCGTTTCGACTCTCTGATCAGTTCGCCTGTTTCTCTTGTTCGATCGCCGCATCGAGCAACTTCTGCATCTTCGGCTGCGCCGTCTTCACATAGTCTTCGACCGATGTTTTACCATCGAGGACAGGCTGGATGTTTTTGAAGAACTCGTCGTACCATTCTGCCGTGTATGTTTTCTCAGCCGGGAAGCCGCGGCCATAATCGTTGATCAAATCAAGGAACTCTTGTTTGTTTTCTGGTTTGATCGACGTATCAGCCGCCCAGTTGTCTGCGATTTCCATACTGTTCGGCAATTGGACTTGCGCGTCTACGAGCGCTTGTTGCCCTTCTTGGTCTGCAGACAAGTACATGGCCAACTCTGCCGCTTCCTCTTTATGTTTCGTCGTCGACCCGACGCCAATCCCGAGCGATCCGACCCATCCCGACGCTTTACCGGTAGAACCAGCTGGCCATGGGAGTAAGTCGTACTCGAATTTCAACTGTTCTTTAAATGCCGCCATATCCCACGGTCCGACCGGGAAGAAGGCGAGCTGTCCTTTCAGCCAACGTTGGTACGTGTCGAGCGTCTGTGTTTCGCCGATTGACGGTGTGATTCCGTGTTTCAACTGTTGATCGACGAAGAATTGCAACGCTTCGATGAACTTCGGATCATCGATTGTCACTTTCGTACCATCTTCATTGATCCAGTCCGCTCCATTACTCCAAACGAACGGTTGAAGGGCCCAGTTCACGTTGAAGCCAGTGCCGTACTGATCCATCTTCCCGTCACCGTTCGTGTCTTTCGTCAACTGTTTGGCCACGTCCACGAACTCGTCCCATGTATATGGTTTGTCTTTATCCGGAAGCGGGATGCCCGCATCTTCGAACATCGTCTTGTTGTAGCCGAGTGCGAACGGACCTAAGTCTTTCGGTAGCCCGTAAATCGCGCCTTCTCCGAGCGTCTTCCCATCGAAACGATATTTGTCGACACCCTTCTCCCAAATGTCGTCCAACTTGACGTCTTCTGAAGTTTCAACCGCTTCAGTGATATCGAGTAGCACGCCCGAGTTTACATAGGCCTTCACTTGGGCAGGATTATAGAAGAAGACGTCTGGGATTTTGCGACCTGCGATGGCCGATTTGAGTTTCGTGTCGTACTGATCCGGCGCCGTCTGGACCATCGTCACTTTTACATCTTTGTTGGCTTCTTCAAAACGTTTTACCGTTGCTTGGTAGGCTTTTAACTCTTCTGGATTTCCACGGAACATAAATGTCAGTTCAACTTTTCCATCCGCGCCTGCCTCGTCTCCCGAACAGCCGGCGAGCGCTAAAGAAGTTGTCATCAGTGCTGACATCGTCAACGCAAACATTTTTTTCGTTTTACGATTCATTGTGAATTCCTCCATCAATTTATATTCATGTGCAAAGCATGATAAAGATGTACGTACATGTTGAGTTAAATAAAAAAGCAAACTGTATAATGAAGCCCACACGACACTATACATTTACTAGCCAATAAACCAATATAATTGGTAATGAAAGCGTTTTCTGTACAATTCGAGTCTATTACACACGTTCGGACATGTCAATTCGATTTTTATGTATTTTTATATTTCATCCGTACATATTCATAGAAGATTCAGATGATTTTTTTGCTTATTCATAGTAAATGGTACATTTGTTTGTTAATATGGAAGTAAGATCATATCTTGTACGTATGAGTTGTTCGACGTACATGAGAGAAAGCAGGGACGCCAGATGGCACAACGCACAAAGTACAATATGGTCAAAGATCATATTCTTGAATGGATAAAAGATGGAACGGTAAGACCCGGTGAAAAAATTCCTTCTGAAAATGAATTGGTCCAATCATTTGGAGTGAGCCGTCATACGATTCGACAAGCTGTAGGAGAACTAGTGAACGAAGGTTATCTTTACCGTGAACAAGGCTCGGGCACGTATTGTTCCCCGGTCCTTCCGACCTCGACTCCCCAGACGATCGAACGTTTAGGCAATGGTAAAAACATCGGAGTCATCACGACCTACATGTCTGATTATATCTTCCCGTCCATCATCCGGGGGATTGAATCCCACTTGGCTTCAAAAGGATACACGTTGACCTTATCTTGTACGGATAACAACGTCGAGAAAGAACGGCAGTGCCTCGAGATGATGTTAGATCGTCAAATTGATGGGTTGATAGTCGAGCCGACGAAGAGCAGTAGCTACAATCCGAACATCAAATATTATTTAGAACTCGAACAACAGCATACGCCTTATTTGATGATTAACCAATACTATTCGCAGTTGACGCCCCCTTATTTGATCATGGATGACGAGAAGGGTGGGTTCTTGGCTGCCGAACATCTCATCAAACTTGGCCATGAGCGCATCATGGGACTTTTCAAAACAGATGACCTTCAAGGGGTCCATCGGATGCGCGGCTTTATACGCGCGTTCCGGGAATACAATCTCCCCCTAGAGCCAGAATTAATTATAACGTATACGACAGAAGAACTTGTGCCCTCTTTTTATGACGTGATTCATCAAGTGTTTGAGAACGCGGACGAACGGCCGAGTGCAATCGTCTGTTATAACGACCAACTCGCCCTTAATGTGTTGGACCAGTTGAGAAATCTACGCCTCTCTGTCCCGCAAGACGTCTCACTCGTCGGATATGACGACTCGGTGCTTGCCGTCGCGACAGAGGTTAAACTGACTTCGATCATCCACCCGAAGCAAGAATTGGGTCGTGCCGCAGCCGAGTGGATTATCGCGGCCGTCGAGAAAAAAGAGATGCCACCGTCACATACGTATGAACCCGAATTGATCGTCCGCAACTCGACTGCACCCTATAACCGTCTCGAATCTAAATTAGGCTGATTCTCTGCTAACTTCTTGGAGGTCCTCATGAATTTAAAACATGAACACAACAAGCTATTCCAAGCGCTCGAATTTGTCACCAGCCTGGTGCAACTGAACGTGGTCTTCTTACTGAGCATTCTGCCTGTCATCACGTTGTTCCCGGCCTTGTACGCTTTACATGCCGTCACAAGACAATGGTCAATCAACCAAGATTACAGCGTGTTCCGCGCCTACTTCCGCTTCTTTAATGAAGGAGTGCGCCGTCATTATAAGCTCGGTATAGCCTGGACATTGTTTGTATTCGTCTTATTGATCGACTTTTTACTTATTCGGCAAATCCATACAGGGCAGACGATTCTCTTCGCAGGTCTGTTCGTGATTGGATTTGTCTTCATCTCCCTGTCGTTATTCCTGTTTCCCATTTTGACGCACTACGAGATGAAGACGATGGATGCCTTGAAATTAGCTTTATTCAGCATCATACGATACGGCTATATTGTCGCGCTCGCGCTCTTGTTGTTCACAGCACTCGGTATGCTCGCGTACCGGTCACCACTCTACTTGTTGTTCGGATTTTCGTTCATCGTTTTTTTAAAAACGAAACTATATCTCCACCAATTAAATCGTACTATAACGAACAATCATATCGATATCGACTCCACGCAATATTGAATTTTTCCATCTACTTTAACATAGTAGATGGTTTTTTATTTGAGTCTAAGAAGAATGGTTTACTCATCTGTCAATTTTCAATAAATATGACCAAATCACTTCTTTAGGTTGTTTAAGTTCTATTCAAAATGAATAATACAGTTCTTAGTTAGTGAGGAAGCAAAGCAATTGGGCTTTTCCGTTAATGACTTTATTGAGTATACTCCAGTTTTTGGTGACTTACATTATATTTTGCATTATGACAATAAATCAGAACGAAGAGACACTTTAGTCTTTTCGAAAACATAATTCAGTCCTTCATTACTTAAAGAAGCTAATTTCATTAGACTACAACAAACAACCCTTCGTATTCATAAGAAGGCTTTAGAAAAATGTGCTCCCTAATAAACTATGTATGTCTCTTCATTCCTTTATATGCTACTTATAGTTCCACACTTCAACATACTTGATCACCTCAAGTCGTTTCCTGTCTAGCTTTCCAACCTCTGTATAAGGCAACTCCTTCACAAACACGATTTCTCTAGGAACCTGGTATGTTGTCACTTGTTCGCGCAACCAGCTCACCAACCCTTCTTCTGTCATTTTTTCATCATATAACTGTACATATGCCTTCAAAATGTGACCCGCGTACATATCCTCTATCCCGATGACGGCGGCGTCCTCGACATTCGGATGGTCGCGCAAAACCGTCTCGACTTCCCCAGGATAAATATTGTTTCCTGCCGAGATGATCAAGTCGTCTGTAAAAAAACACAAAAAATAATAGCCGTTCTCATCCCGGTATCCGACATCACCCGTTTGAATCCAGCGGTTTTTCTGGTTTTGCATGGACCACTTATTTCGTATGCAAAATTCCCCGATGGCGCCTGCCTCGACTTCCATTCCATCTTTCACTACCTTTAAGTCCCCTCCCGGAATCCTTCTCCCGAGTGTGTTCGCATCATACTGTAAATCTTCTGGTGTGGCGATCAGATTCAAGCCCGCTTCCGATGTTCCATATAGATTGTATAAGACGTTCCCCAACTCGTTATGTACTTCACGGACTAAAACGGGATGAAGCTTCGCACCACCGGAAGCAATACAAGCGAGAGAATAAAGTGATGTTGGATCGTGTCGTAACATTTTATGGATCATGAGCGGGACGACCGTGACCACTTCTACCTTGTGTCGCCGAATGAGGTCACAGGCTCTCTGCACATCAAAGCTCTCTTGAATGACGACCTGTTTCCCTAGCGCTAGAAAAGATAAAAGGATGGCGATGCCGTAGCCATGGTAAATCGGGGTGGCAATATAGGCAGTGTTGAATGACGGCAACTGCAACTGGTTCAATAAAGCCGTGAATGGAGCTAGAAAGTGAAAGAGGGATGGTTTATGAGTCACTTGTTTCGGACTACCCGTAGTACCGACGGTCAACAGCACGATTTTCCCGCTCGAGGCGGCCGGTAGTTTTTCTTTATGAGGTCGCTTCGACCTCGATAAACGGTTGATTGAATCTTTATCGCGATAATAGCTGACAAGTGTCGAACGTTCGTAAGATGAGTTCTCTATCAATTCTTCGAACATCTCATCGTAAATCAAGAGATCGAATGGTTGTTCTTCTACAAGCCGGTTGAACTGCAGTTGACTCATCGAACAATGAAGCATGTAGATGTCAGCACCAAGTCGTGAGGCCGCAAACATCCCTTGTACGAAAGACGCGTGGTTCTTACAAAGAAACGCCACTTTTTTTTTCTTTTTAACCCCATATTGATCAGCCAAATGATGAGCAAGGTGTTCACATCGTGTCTTTAGCTCTTGATACGTCACTGTTTCTCGACTGTCCACTAAAGCCGTATTTTGACTCCCTGCTTTTTCCGTCAATGTAAAAAGAAGCATCAAGTTGATTCCGTTTTGACGGATTGCGACGAATAGACGGACTAGGTTTGATGGTGATAGAAAATGGAGCTGCGACAAGACTTTCAATAACTTAACCATTCTTATTGTCACGCTCCTTTCTCTTAAGTAATGTAGGGACCATCCAGTCTATCGGTCTTCTGAAAACAAGAGACGCTACTTGACCGAGGAACAACCACCACGGCTTATATACTGGTCGTTTCGTATACAGGGCATGTCCAATCAGTTCCGCCACATGTACCGGTGACATGGCAGGAGAATGCTGATAAGCTAGAGTTTGTTTAATCATCGGTGTTTTTACTAGCGGTAGATATAGAGCCGTCGTGGAAATATTTTTGATTGTGAGTTCCGGACCCGCAGAGCGAAACCACGTATCGAACGCGGCTTTTGATGCCTGATAGGCCGCCCAGTGAGGAAAAGGATGAAGTAACACATTGATGGTCGACACATTGACGATCTGCCCGTTCTTCTTTTCGAGCACCGGAATAAGCGATAGCATCAATTGTACCGGGGCAAAATAATTGATTGCCATCGTCCGAGTGAAGTCATGGTATCGATCGAGTGACTCAGTGATGGGACGATTGATGGAGATTCCAGCATTGCTGACGAGAACATCCAATCCGTCCGGTAGTTGATGGAGATACGCCAGCAAACCATTCCGTTCCTCTTCAATTCGAAGATCTGCCGGGAACACGGTCACTGTGGCTGATCCCTTCTCGATTTCAGACTTCATGACGTTCATGTCTGCTTCTCTACGGGCAACGAGAATCAGATGCGCGGTTGTATCCGTTAGTAAATAAGCGAACGCCTGCCCGATTCCTGAGCTCGCTCCAGTAATCAATACCGTTTTCCGTTCTAACGCTGATTTCATTTTCTGATGATCGAAGGAAGGAAATCGGAATAGGAGTCTCTCTAGTAACGTGTAGTCATACATATTGCCAGCACCTTTTATTTATATTCGTCTCTTCAAGCTAAAAAAACCTAGACAATCATTTAGCCTAACATGACAAACAGCAGCGTCCACTTTCATTGAAAAGGGACCTGCTGTTCAAACCTTCCGTTTATCTTTTATACACTCTTCCCATTCGCATATCGAGTGAAATTGTCGAGGATCGCCTGCCAGCCTTGTCGTTGCATTTCAACCGGATTCATCGACTCCGCATCAAACACCTCGACCACTTTCGTCTGATCCCCTTCTGAAGCAAATGAAATTCTGACTCTCCGTTCATCCTCCAGACGATACTGAATAAGCTCATTTTCTTCAACTTCCTCATATACCCCTTCAAAATCAAAGCCCATGCTCTGATCTTTTGCTTCCATCCGACTACGAAACTTCCCGCCGACCCGTAAGTCGTTCTCCGCCTCAATCGTATGCCAATCGTCAGACGCATGATTCCATTGTTTGATATGTTCAGGTTCTGTCCAGAATTTCCAGACTCTCTCGATTGGTGCATCGACGAGCGTTGATATCGTCACGACATTTGATTCCATGATTCGTTTCCCCTTTATTCTACAATTTTTGATCAATCACGAATGTGCTGCCCGTCCTATATGACGAACGCAATATGAGATTACTTCCCTATCGATCACATCTTCTCCTGCTCTCATTTCAACGATTGAAAGATACTCAAAACAAAAACCTTGAATGGCACTCAAAATCGAGTTCATTCAAGGTTCTTTTCATTTCATAATTGAAACTTAACTCTTGGCAATCCCAAGCATAAATCCAGCGACGACAATCAACCCGATTCCCATGAAAACAAAGACGCGTTCTTTTGTCGTCTTCTCTTCTTTCAAGAGATAGATCCCACCAAGTGTCGCCACGACGACGTTCAATTGGGATAAGGCGAACGAAGTCGCAATCCCCACTTCTCCGCTTGAAACGAAAAGTCCGAAGTTCCCGATTCCCCAGGCGATCCCCGCCAAGATGTTTTTGAATGTGCGTGGATCGAATTTCTTGACGTCCTTTTCACGAAGACTGAACAGAAGTGCCGCGATGAACATCCCCACGGATTGTGGAAGAATCGCGGTGATCCCTTCTACTTCAAAGTAGTTCGTCAAGACGGCATACGTGACGTAACCAATACTCGAAACGAATAGGACGAGTAAACCCTTTTTCAACGCACCGGCACTGTCCTGATCTTTCTTCTGTTGGTAAGAAGTCATAGTCGCTCCGATGATAATCAAGACGAGCGCTGAAAACCCTAACCATAGCTCCGTCGATGTCTGCCAGTCCCCGAGTACGATGACCCCAAAGAGAGACGTCCCAACGAGTTGCATCCCCGTGCTGATTGGCATCGCTTTGGAGACGCTTAAGATTTGGAACGATTGGAACTGCAAATATTGACCGAGCGCCCAGAACGCCCCTGAGATAAACCCGGTCACGATGGCGAGTGTCGTGAACTCCGGTCGGAAGACGAGGGCAATCACTGTTGCCATGATCATCGCCCCGATGGTCGTTCCGATTAACTGCTGAATCGGTTTTCCTCCTACTTTCGACACGATGAGTGGAATGCTTCCCCACATGAGTGCCGGTAAGAGTGCCAAAAGAATCATTTCCATGAAGCACACCTGCTTTCTTAATATAACGTCTAACATGAAATTCCCACGTCTCCAATTTTATAAAACAAAAATCAAAAAGGGAATTGCCATGTCGAATACTACGATGATATAATGATTTCGAACGGGGCATTAGCTCAGCTGGGAGAGCGCTACGCTGGCAGCGTAGAGGTCAGGGGTTCGAGCCCCCTATGCTCCATTAATTGGTCACATCTCGAATGAGGTGTGGCTTTTTTATTGGTATGGTGCGATTCAACCTCTTTCTGAACGGGTAATGATAGTTAGACTTTTTCATATAAGGGGGAATTTTGATGGAACGTACATCTGTAGAAGAAACATTGTCGAGCGTGATCGAATGCATGCGCGCATGCAAACACTGCTTCTCAAAAAGTTTGCAAGAAGAGGATTTACACATGTTCACCGAATGCATCCGCCTGACTCGAGAATGCTCAGACATTTGTACTTTAGCTTTAAATGCCTTAGAAACAGATTCAGCCTTTTCAAAACCAATCGTTGCTTTATGCGCCCAAGTCTGTGATACGTGTGCGGTTGAATGCGGACGACATCAGCACGACCATTGTCAAGCCTGTGCCAAAGCATGTGAGCGTTGTGCGGAAGCTTGCCGAACACTTGTTGCCGCTTAAGCACGACATTCGTCTAACTTTCTGTTAGACTTTTTTTATTGCTTACGAAAGAAGGTAAACTATGAACCATACCATTCTCGCACTTGACGTGGAGACCGCTAACCGTGATAGTCGCAGCATCTGTTCTGTCGGATGGAGCATCCTTCAAAATGGTGATGTGGTCGAAACCGACCAGCGACTCGTCAATCCGGAGGAAGACTTTGATATGGGTAACATCCGCGTCCATGGCATTCGTCCGAGTGACGTGTGGGATGCACCGGCATTACCGGAAGTACTTTCCTCTCTTTACCCGATTTTACGGGAAGTGGACCTCGTCATCGCACATAACGCTTCATTTGACATGGGTGCCTTGAGAAAGGCGATTGTGAAATATGATCTATTCGATTTCCCTACAATCGAATACGGTTGCACCGTCAAACTGTCACGTAAACTGTATCCAGGACTCCCGAACCATAAGTTGAACACGATGGCAGAACACTTGAACGTGCCGTTTATTCATCATGATGCTGCGGAAGATGCTCGCGTATGCGCGCTACTTATGCGAAAAATGATGCAAAAAACCGGCATCACAAGCCCAAAAGAATTACATCGCTATACGTCCGTGAAAACAGGAACGCTCGCATATTAAACCGGTCATGAAATCATGACCGGTTATTTTTTGAAAATCCATCTCTTCTGCACATAAAAAAAGACGAAAAAGAGAAAACTATCGACGATTACTTTTAGGATGACCTCGCCTTGTCTGAGCAAGAGAAACAAGAGATAAACAAGGAGTGCTGAAACGACCATTTGAAGCACGACGAGACTAAAATATTTCGGAAGAGACCGCCGCGCCTTCGAATCGAAGACTACTTTTCGATTAACGAGATAATTGAAGAGAGAGGAAATGATTCGAGCGATGACCGTCGCGATGACGACGTGAGCCGTATCGAAGTATGGGGATAATAAATAAATAAAGAGCGCATACATCCCTACGTCGACAAGGAACGAGGCGACAGAGGATAACGAATACATCAAAAACATCCGATAAATTAAAATCGAGTCGAGAATCGGTCTAAAATGGGATGAATCATTTTCATTCTCATATACGGTCTGGATGGTCGTTTGTTGAATCGGGACCTGCAATCGTTTCGTGAACGTGAGCATATTCATCTCGAACTCATATCTATTTCCCGGAATGTCAATCAGTTGTCGCGCATATCGCATCGGGATGGCTCGAAGTCCCGTCTGCGTGTCTTTTAACTTCAGCCCGCTCCCTATCAACATCACGAGCCGTGTCGCCTGATTGCCGAATCGGCTCCGGAACGGAATCGCATCTCCGCTAAAATCTCGACATCCCATGATGAGATGATGTGGTTTATTCAACCCTTCCTCATAGACGTTGACGACATCTTGCGGCAAGTGCTGCCCGTCGGCATCGACCGTGATGACCCCCGTTTTATCCGGATATGTGTCCACCACATACCGTAACCCCGTCTTGATTGCTGCTCCCTTCCCTTGATTCTGTTCGTGCGTTAACACTTGGTCGACAAATGATGCAATCTTATCAAATGTGCCTACCGACGATTCGTCACTACCGTCATTGACCACAATGATGTTCGAAAACCCACTCGCCCTCAACTTCTCCACGAGTGTGACGAGTGCCTCATCAGGGTTATAGGCCGGAATCAAAATCGAATACGCTTGGCGTGTTTCCACTTCATGCATCTGCATCGCCACCCCTCCTTCAATTCCTCTATACCCGAAGCAATGAATTCGCAATCCCAATTAAAAAAACATCAGCCCTAAGGCTGATGCGTGAGTTCACCCGATAAAGATCAAGTAAGACGAAACAAAGTAGACAATCACAATCATAAGTGATGGAAGAACATATTTGAATGATTTAGTCACTTGCTTACGTAGAATACTGTACATAACGATAATCGATAAAATCGTGATACCAACCGAAGTGACAAGGTGAGATGATGAAACATCAGCTAAAATTGAACCATTCCGGTAAAACACATCAGACATCGCTATAATCAACATGTTGAAGATATTGCTTCCTAGAATTGAACCAAATGCTAAGTTTACATTCTTTAACTTGAGTGCCATAAAAACGGCTACTGCCTCAGGTAAGGAAGTTGTTGCGGCAATCAAGAAACTTCCAACAAAACTCGATCCGAGACCTGTGACGACTGCAATCTGGTCGCCCGTAATAGACAACGCAGTACCAGCTGCCATAATCACAATCGCAGCAATTCCGAACCCTACAATTGCATGTCGGAGTGTAATCGGGTTCTGCAATTCTGCTAGAGCATGATCATTCGAAGTGTCCGAAACTTCAAGCGTTGCTGCACTAGATACTTCTTTCGGCATCTTTCCAATCCAGTAAATCCCAATCGCATATAACACTGCGATAAGCAAGGCATCAATCCCGATACCAAGAATAGTAAAGTCAATTCGTAAAATCAGGGCAAGCATAGTAACTAAGGTCAATGCCAGTCCAAGCATCGCAGTATAGAGGTGCTCTCTGTCAGCGCCATTAAAAAGACGTTTTTGGCGGAAATATAAATCAAACATTGCTAATATAAAAATATTGAACAAGTTTGAACCAAGCATATTCCCAATGGCGATATCTGGATTATTGATTAAGACAGCTGAAACACTTGTGGTCACTTCTGGTAATGACGTAGCTCCGGCTAGTAACACCGTACCAACGATCAATCCCCCCATTTTCGACTTCGTACTCATGACGTCGGCGTACGTCGACAATTTGATGGCGGCATAGACCGTGATGGCCGCGGCCAGTAAGAAATAAACAAATACCATTTTTTCTCCTCCTTGGGTAAACAAAAAAGACCTTTTTATGGACGACAAAAACGCCCATAAAAAGGTCTTGCGGACTTGTAAAAGCTCGATGGACCGAGTGCGCACGCACTGTAATGACGACCCATCGACCACGATTGTGGTCGCTACTCCCCTTTTTATCTTCCTTTTGACTATATCATGAAGAGAACTAATTGACAATCGAGCGGCGCATGAGTGCGAGAAGCTGCTGTGGTTCGAGAGCCGTCCGATACGCGAGTTCTTGCATCCCTGCGAGTTTCTCAGGTGGCAATGGCGTGGTCAAACCTGCTTCGTGAAGTCGTTGTCGGAAGCATGAAATCTCCGCCTCATCACTCGTCTCTCGCGCAACAATCTCCCTTAACTCATATGCCGTTTGACATAGTGGTGCCGATTCTTGCAACCATTCGTCTTCGACGAAATGGGTCAGCATCGATTCAAGGAGCCTTGCCACTTTTCGATCTTTTGAATTTTTCTCGCCGTAAAACAATAGATGGAGTTCTTGTTCATACAAACCGATTAGGTCTGTCGAACTCCGAAACGGTTCAAATGTTGATAGTAATTCATGATAATACCATGATTGGTCTCGCAGCGGTCGTTTAAAACGTTGCCACACCTTCATCCCTTCCATCTCAAGATCATAACGGATGGAACGGAGATTATGTAGCTTATCCGCCACGAGAAGTGCGACTTCATCAAATTGAAGTGATTTCACCTGCTGAAGTGTCAGTCGTTTTCGTTGTTCCCACGACTCGTCACGATTTTTTTCCGAGACCGCGAGAACGAGCCTGTGCACGTCAGATCCGAATTTTGATAAGATTTCTTGTGGGTCCGTCTTCGTGTCCTCAATCAAATCATGGAGTAACCCTGCCGCCACGACCACCGGTGCTTGATGATCGGACTCAAGAAGCATGGCGACCGAGAATGGGTGTGACAAATATGGTATGGATGAACCTTTTCGGAACTGTCCTCCGTGACGAATAGACGAAAAACGTAACGCCTCTTCTACGAGCGGGTTCATGTCGCCATCCTCCTTCTTCCGGATAAAAACTCTCCTATTCATTACCCGGAATTAGGTACATATAACCTAAAAACATCCCGAATTTAGGTATATGGTCACATTATTCTTCATAAATCATTTTTTTTGTTATTCCTCCATCGACGACAAGATTATGCCCGTTCACAAAACTGTTTTGACGATCGATCAAGTATCTCACAGCGCGGACGATATCTTCTGGTTCACCGACACGTCCCGAAGGATGTTGTTCATGATCAATCTCACTTAACGACTCATCAGACGTATGAATCCATCCTGGACTGATCGCATTCACCGTCACAGGGCGGTCGCCTAATGAGACGGCAAGTGAATGGGTCAAGCCGACGATGCCTCCTTTAGATGCACCATATGCATCCCAATGCGGTTCGTTCTGGAAAGCACGTGTCGAGGCCATGTTAACGATTCTTCCATATGACTCATCTTGATTCAGTTCTAAAAAGTATTTCGCACAACTAAATGTCCCGACTAAATTGACATCGATGACTCGTTTGAACGTGTCAATCTCAAGCTCATCAATCGGCTTGACCAGCGAAGCGATTCCTCCATTGTTGATCAAAACATGGGCTCGACCAAATTCGTTGTGAATATCGTCAAAGACACGCTTAAGTTCAGACGTGTCTCCAAGGTCTACTTGATAAAAGCGTAACCCTTTAATGTCCGGGTCATCTCCAATATCTAACCCGATTACTTCATACTGATTTACGAAAGCTTGAGCAATCGCATAACCAATTCCTTGACTAGCTCCTGTTACAATCATTACGTCTTTCATCATTCATCCCTCCTAAAAGACTGTATACCCAAATCCCGATTAGTCGGACCATAGTTTTCGATTCGAAGTCGTGATCACACTCGCTCCCGCATCAAGTGCCGCTTGGACTTCCTCCTTTGTTTCAATCAGCCCACCTGCGAAAACGGGTATTCCCGTCTTCTCCTTCACACGTTGAATATACTTGGGTACAATACCTGGTAAGACTTCGATATAGTCCGGTTTTGAACGTTCAATGTGTTTGATACTTTTCTCTAATGAGGTGGAATCAATTAAAAATAGACGCTGTACAGTGACCACATCATTTTGCTTTGCTTTGACGATGACGTTTCCTTTCGTCGAGATGATACCGAACGGTTTGAACGTCTGGCAGACATACTCTGTCGCATACTCGTCCGCCTTCATACCTTGAATCAAATCCATATGAATGAACACTTTTTTTTTTTGTTTCCCCAATAATCTGAAGATGGAGTCCAATCGACTCATATGAATCTCTAATAACACCCCTAATTCGAAATCACTCGATAAAAACCGCTCCAAATCCCGCATGTCCCGTATCGCCGGTAAGATGGATTGACCATTGATCATCAACTATTCCCCCTGTCTCTTTCTCATTATGCAGATAGCCGATTTTATAAATCAAGGTTTACTCATTCAATATATCGGGAAAATAAAATCAACTTGTGTAGAGGGGGATTTGAGTATGGTCAATGAAGTAACTGTAAAAGTCGAAACACCGACTCCAGAACAACATCAAGCGTTACGCGTGAAGGCAGGGATGCCACGACGTTCTGATCGAGGTACGGTGAAGGGGCTTCAAAATACACTGTATGGTATTTGTTTATACTTAGATGATGAGATTGTCGGAATGGGACGCGTCGTCGGTGACGGCGGGATGGTATTCCATTTAGTAGATATCGTCGTAGATCCAGAATGCCAGGGACTAGGACTCGGAAAATTAATCATGGAGCATTTGATGGAATGGATCTTACAAGAAGCCGATGAGACGGCCATCATCAGCTTAATCGCAGATATTCCAGCCGATGGATTGTATCGACAGTTCGGTTTTGATTACTCACGACCTGAATCCGTCGGAATGGAGTATCAATGGAATCAAATAGAAAGCTAATTGGGGTCGTGAGAGGAGATGACGTATGGATGGGTTAAACATCATCGTGTTGCTCGGATTGGCGCTCACCCTCATCTCTGTCCTCAGTCTCCTGATTGAACGATTATTCTTCCCAAGTATTTTAGCGTTTATCGCAATTGGGGTCGGGGTCGGGTTTTTCTGGGATGGGAATGAAGTCTTTAAAGTCGCGGGAGAGATCGGAATCATTCTGTTATTTTTCCTACTCGGTCTGAAGTTTCCACTACGTGAACTTTGGAAGCGCATGCGGAAAGTATGGAAGGCGGGAATACTCGATATCATTCTGTCATTCGGGGTATCGTTTGGGATTGCTTTAGCATTTGGTCTCGATTTCCCTCGCGCCTTTTTAATCGGGGCCGTCTTATATGCGACGAGCTCCTCCATCTCTGCGAAACTGCTTGAGCGGCATTCCGAAAAACATGAAGATATTAAAGAGTTTGTGCTCGCATTACTCATCTTTGAGGATATTTTTGCCCCTCTCCTATTGACGGTTGCCCCTTTCATCATTCAAGAAGAACCGGTTGCGATGTCCGATATCGGCAAAGTGTTCGCAGGATTTCTGATATTTGGCGTACTCTTGTTCATTGGTTCGAGCTTCGTATCCAAACAACAAAAGTTTTCGAAGCACTTGTTGCGACAAGATGATGCGAGTATCGGTCTGATCGGACTCATTCTCTTTTTCGCAGGGATTGGGATGGTGTTTGGATTATCTGAGATTTTAGGAGCATTCATCGCCGGGATCATGCTCGCAGATATCCACGACGTGAGACCGCTGAAACGTTTGACCGTACCCGTCCGAGATTTATTCTTGCCGATCTTTTTCATCTCGTTCGGTATCTCGATCAACCTCGAGAAAGGTGTCATCGTGAATACGCTCTTCTTCGTCTTGATTGTGTGGGGGGTATTATCAAAATGGATTGTCGGACGTGTCGGGGGCAGAATCTATGGCTTGACGCGTGTTCAAGCCAATGAAGCCGGGTTCTCACTCGCGCCACGTGGGGAGTTCTCTATTTTATTTACCGCCCTTTCGAACGGTGCCATCAACTTGTTTGTCGGTCTCTATATTTTTGTGTCAGCCATTGTCGGAATCATTCTGTTCCGTTTCTCAGAGTACTTGGCAGAAAAAACGGAGAAAACCCTCACGAAAGTCTTACCAGACGAGAAAAAAGAAGAATAAATTGGCGGACCCATATGCTGGGTCCGCCTACTTTGTGCATTAGTCTTTTGCTAGTTTGTTGCGCCGCTTTTTACGCCATACGATATAAATGATGACGCCGATGAACAGTAGCCCATAGATTGCATAAGAATAGGCATCGAGGTATGAGAGGATATCTTGCCAATTCTCACCGACTTTCATCCCGATAAGGATGAGAATGGTATTCCATAAGGCTGTTCCAGCCGTACTGAGCAGTAGAAATTTCATGAATGGCATGTTCGACATCCCTGCTGGAATCGAGATCAAGCTTCGGACGACCGGCATCAAACGTCCAAAGAAGACCATCCATCCCCCGTAGCGATCGAACCAGGCATCCGCCTTTTTTACATCATTCAGATCAAGTCGTAACCACTTTCCATATTTCTTCGTCCATTTTTTAATCTGCTCGACATCAAACAAGAGTCCAAGACCGTATAATAATACGGCTCCTAATATGGCACCGACCGTCGATGCCACGATGACGAGCGTGATGGACAAATTCGTAATCACAGCAAAAAAACCACCAAAGAGTAAGACGACTTCAGAAGGGATCGGTGGAAACACATTCTCAATAAAAATCATGAATGCAATCCCTATGTAGCCGTACTGTTCAATCACAGAAATCATCCAGTCACTCATGTCGCTTCCTCCATTCTTCCCCTCTATACCCGTCCATTTTGATATATAATCGCAAAGACATGCTACACTCAAAGAAAGGAGCTGATTGAAATGGAAGAAACAGTACGGTGTCCTTGGTGCGGGACGGATCCATTGTACGTCCGTTACCATGACGAGGAATGGGGAAAGCCCGTTCACGATGATCAGAAGCACTTTGAATGTCTGACACTCGAAAGTGCGCAAGCAGGACTCAGTTGGATCACCATCTTAAGAAAACGTGAAAATTATCGATTGGCCTATGCGAACTTTGAGGTGCAGCAAGTTGCCAGCTTCACGGATGAGGATGTGGAAAGACTCCTCTCCGATAGCGGAATCGTGAAAAAANCACGGATGAGGATGTGGAAAGACTCCTCTCCGATAGCGGAATCGTGCGAAATCGACGAAAAATCGAGGCGTCGATCAATAATGCGAAACAGTTCATCAAACTACAGGAAGAGTTTGGCTCATTTGATTCGTACATCTGGTCATTCGTCAACGATGCACCGATCCTGAATGCATGGAATCGTCTTGAAGATGTTCCTGCTACGACGGAACTTTCTGAACGATTGAGTAAAGACCTGAAACGACGCGGCTTTAAGTTTTTAGGACCGACAACGGTCTATGCCCACCTACAAGCGACGGGTCTCGTCAATGACCATCTCACCTCTTGCACGTTCCGATAACTTAAGACCAGCTCTCAAAAATATCTTTACATTCCCCCTCTTGTTGTGACAATATTTTGACAAAGTGATACTCTATCACTGAAAGCGTTTTCATATTTTTTATCTTTCGGGGGGATGTTGATGAACGGAATTTTAGTGTCCATTGTCGTGTACATGGCACTGATGGTCTTGCTTGGGATCATCGCGTATCGGAGAACAAGCAGTATCGGAGATTACATGTTAGGTGGTCGGGCGCTTGGTCCCGGGGTCGCCGCCTTATCTGCCGGTGCATCAGACATGAGTGGATGGCTCTTAATGGGATTACCTGGTGCAATGTATGCGTCAGGGATTTCAAGTGGCTGGATTGTCATCGGGTTGACGATCGGCGCCTATTTGAACTGGTTATTGGTCGCACCAAGATTGCGCATTTATTCATATATATCGGATGATGCGATCACAATCCCAGACTTCTTTGAGAAGCGATTTAAAGACACAAAAGGTGTGTTGCGTTCATTTTCAGCTGCTGTCACGTTAATTTTTTTCTTTCTTTATGCGACAAGCGGATTCGTCGCCGGCGGTCGCCTATTCAATGCCGTCTTCGACATTGAATTTGTAACGGGAGTCGTCATTCTCGCTTCCATCATTATTCTGTACACTTTCATCGGTGGATTTTTAGCAGTAAGCTGGACAGATTTTGTTCAAGGATTGATCATGCTGTTTGCCCTTATTTTTGTACCTGCCATCGCCATTATGGCAACTGATGGTGTATCAAATGCTTTAGACACGGTACGAAATATTGATGAAGCGTTACTTGATCCGTGGACGGGGCAATCACTTATCGGAATCATTTCACTATTTGCGTGGGGGCTCGGCTATTTCGGCCAGCCACACATCATCGTCCGTTTTATGGCAATCGGAAAGCTCGAGGACATTAAGACGGCACGTCGAATCGGGATCTCATGGATGGTCTTCACCGTTGTCGGGGCGATGGCGACCGGATTATTCGGTCTCGCCTATTACACACAACAAGGCCTCACCATCGATAATCCGGAGAACGTTTTTATCAACCTATCTGACTTATTATTCCCGGATTTGGTGACTGGTGTATTATTGGCTGCTCTTCTCGCCGCCATCATGTCGACCATCTCCTCTCAATTGCTCGTCTCGTCGAGTGCCGCGACGACAGACTTTTATCAGAAGTTCTTCCGTAAAGAAGCGGGAGACCGTGAACTCGTCATGGTCGGTCGGATTACGGTCATTCTCGTATCCGTCATATCGATTATTCTTGCACTCGATGCAGACGACACCATCTTAAACCTTGTTGGTTATGCTTGGGCAGGGTTTGGTTCATCATTTGGTCCGCTCATCTTGTTCAGTCTGTTTTGGAAACGAACGACGCGTCAAGGCGCGCTTGCTGGAATGTTGACTGGAGCCTTTGTCGTCATTCTATGGAAGAACTATGCCGCTTCTCTTTTCGGAACGTTTGGGACATTGTATGAAATGATTCCAGCATTCTTCCTGTCGTCACTTGCCATTTATATTGTGAGTTTGGTGACACCGCCACCAAATGAGGTCATTCAACGTGAGTTTGACCAAATGCAAGACATGGTCAAAGAACATATCAAATAAATCTCATGACAGGTCAAAAACGACCTGTCTTTATTTATTTAGGCAGGATTTTTCTTAATTATCGACGAATTTTAGGGTTATTGTACGAATCTGTCGTGAAAAGGAGAATCGGGATGAAACCAATCAAGATCGTCTCTCGTCTTACCTTCCTGTCTAGCTTTGTTTTATTAATCGCTTGTGGTACGACTCCGGCAACGAATCAAGAAATACCAGAAGAAGTCGAAGAACCGATTGTCGAGGTACCTGAAGAAATGCCGCCTGCCGAACCGGAACCGATTGTCACGACGGCCTCCCTCTATGCAATCGGCGATATTCTTCTACATGATTCGGTATACAACGCAGCTCGTACTGATGAAGGGTATGAATTTGATTCTGCATTCGACCAGATCTCTCCAATATTGAATCGCGCCAATATTTCAATTGCCAACCAAGAGAGCATGATTGGCGGGAGTGAAATCGGACTTTCGAGCTACCCGGCATTTAACAGTCCATATGAAATTGGTGATGCCCTACAACGGGCAGGAATCGATTTGGTCACGACAGCGAATAATCATACGCTCGACCGTGGCGTCCGAGCCATTGAAAATTCAATCGACCATTGGAATGCAATCGGAATGCCTTATACAGGCTCCTTCCTATCTGATGAGGACAAAGCGAATATTCGTACGTTGACGGCTAATGATATTTCTTTTTCCTTCCTCGCATACACGTATGGAACGAATGGAGTCGTGCCGAAGCAACCCTATCATGTGAACTATATCGACCTTGCACAGATGCAACCAGAGATCGAGAAGGCGGAACAGTCGACTGACATGACGGTCGTCTCCCTCCATTTCGGTACGGAATATGAGCCGTTACCGAATAAGAGTCAAACTGAGCTCGCCCAATCTTTAGCAGACCTCGGAGTCGATATCATCATCGGTCACCACCCTCACGTGCTGCAACCTCCGACCATGCTAGAAGGAGTCAATGGCAATCAAACTTTTGTCATCTACTCGCTCGGTAATTTCCTTTCCGGACAACAAGGGGATGAGCGAAACACGGGGGGCATTATCGGGATTGATGTGGTCAAGACAATCGAAGATGATCAATCGAATTTTGAGTTGAAAAATCCGATGTTCTATCCGACTTTTGCTCAAAAATCTTCGGTCGGTCCATATGAAGTCGTCCCATTAAAAGCTGCTCGTCCTGAACTTCTTTCCCCTGTTAGCGACCATATGTCGCAATGGTTACCCCAACTCAAAATCGAACAATGACGACCACGAAATCACTCGTGGTAAAATTATTTTCAAAAAAGGGTTGCCACACGACATCTTATCCCTTACACTGAGTTGTATATTTATAAATAAAGATTAATAATTATTCACAAGGGGTGTTCATATTTTGAAACAAAAACTCGTATTGGCTTACTCAGGTGGTCTTGACACATCGGTTGCGATTAAATGGTTGGACGAACAAGGTTATGATGTCATCGCCGTCTGTTTGAACGTCGGGGAAGGGAAAGACTTAGAAAAGATTCAGCAAAAAGCGATGAAAGTTGGAGCGAAAAAATCTATCGTCATCGATGCGGTCGACGAGTTCGTCAACGAGTTCGCTCGCTATTCGATGCAGGCCCACACATTATATGAAGGCGTATACCCACTCGTTTCGGCACTATCTCGCCCCCTCATCTCGAAGAAATTGGTTGAGGTCGCACAAGCCGAAGGCGCCGTCGCTGTGGCTCACGGATGTACTGGGAAAGGAAATGACCAAGTGCGTTTTGAAGTATCCATTCATGCACTCGATCCTTCACTCGAAATCGTCGCACCGGTTCGTGAATGGAAATGGTCACGTGAGGAAGAAATCGCGTACGCGGCGAAACATCAAATCCCTATTCCAATCGTTCAAGAAGAGCCATTTTCAATCGATCAGAACATCTGGGGACGCGCCATCGAATGCGGCATTTTGGAAGATCCTTGGGCAGCACCTCCGGCAAGCGCATACGAGTTAACAGCAGCACTGGAGGATACACCGCATGAACCGACTTTTCTTGAAATTGAATTCAAGAACGGAGTTCCGGTCGCTATTGATGGGAAGAGCCAATCGTTCACTGATATCTTAAAAGAGCTCAATATCGTTGCGGGTGCCCACGGTGTCGGGAAGATTGACCACATCGAGAACCGGGTCGTCGGTATCAAATCGCGTGAGGTATATGAGGCACCTGGCGCCATGACATTGATCACTGCGCATAAAGCTCTTGAAGCTTTGACACTCGTTCGTGAAGTGGCGCATTTCAAACCAATTGTCGAGCAAAAATTGACAGAAACAATATACAACGGACTTTGGTATTCACCGCTCACAAAAGCACTTCTTGCGTTTATCGATGAGACTCAAGCGACCGTCACAGGAACGGTTCGCATGAAATTGTTTAAAGGGCAGGCCATCGTCGACGGACGGAAGTCGCCAATTTCTCTTTATGATGAGGAACTTGCGACCTATACGTCAGCCGATACGTTCGATCAACAAGCAGCTGTCGGATTCATCAAGTTATGGGGTCTGCCAACAAAAGTTCAATCAGAGGTGTTGATGGAAAAGGGAGCGTTCGTCAATGAGTAAATTATGGGGAGGCCGTTTCGAGAAGACGGCGAGCGATTGGGTCGATGCATTCGGTGCATCGATTGAATTTGATGCTCAACTCGTCCTTGAGGATTTAGAAGGTAGCATGGCTCACGTGACGATGTTAGGTGACCAGGGCATCCTCTTAAAGGAAGAAGTCACTCAAATCCTTGATGGATTACAACAAATTAAGCAAAAAGCACTCGCGGATGAATTGAAATTCGAGGTGTATCACGAAGATATCCATATGAACTTAGAAGCTCTACTTCATGAAGCGATCGGACCGGTTGCAGGGAAGATGCATACGGCACGTAGCCGAAACGATCAAGTCGCGACGGACATGCATCTTTACTTGAAAGAACGTGTGAAAGAAGTGATTCAATTGATTGAATCACTTCAGCGTGAATTGCATGCTCACGCTTCAGAAAACGTAGAGACAATCATGCCTGGCTATACGCACCTCCAACGTGCACAACCGATCTCGCTGGCCCACCACTTGCTCGCCTATTTCTGGATGCTAGAGCGTGATAAGGAGCGGTTTACGGACAGCTTGAAGCGGATTGATTGGTCTCCTCTTGGCGCAGGAGCCTTAGCCGGGACAACGTTTCCGATTGACCGTTCCCGTTCAGCTGAATTACTTGGATTCAATCGGGTTTACCCGAATAGCCTCGATGCCGTTAGCGATCGTGACTTCATACTCGAGTTTCTTTCAAATGCATCGATGCTTATGATGCACCTCTCCCGCTTCTGTGAAGAATTGATTCTTTGGGCAAGCGAAGAGTATCGCTTCATTACAGTGTCGGATACGTTTTCTACCGGTTCGAGCATGATGCCACAAAAGAAAAACCCTGACATGGCCGAACTCGTCCGTGGAAAATCGGGTCGAGTGATTGGAAACTTGATGGGCTTGTTGACGCTCATGAAAGGACTTCCACTCGCTTACAATAAAGATTTACAGGAAGATAAAGAAGGGATGTTCGATACGGTCAAGACCGTTCAAGGCTCGCTCAGTATCATGGCGGGGATGATGAATGAACTGACGTTCCACCCGGACGTCATGAAACAAGCGACCGAGCGCGATTTTTCTAATGCGACCGAACTCGCCGATTATTTGACGGCAAAAGGGTTACCGTTCCGTGAGGCGCACGAGGTGACTGGAAAACTCGTCAAATATTGCGTGGATGAGCGATTGTATTTACGCGAGCTTCCAATCACGGTATTCCAAACGTACTCTGAATTGATTCAAGAGGATGTGTATCATGCCTTGACCCCTGAAGAGGCAGTCGCACGTCGAAACAGTTACGGCGGAACAGGATTCGATGCCGTCCGTGAACAGTTGAAAGAAGCTTCGGCATGCATGAGCACGATGACCTATTCTTAATCATCTTGAACCCGTCACGTTAATCTGTGACGGGTCTATTTATTTATCCTGTTCATTCAGACGTTCAACGAAAGAAGGAAGACCTTTTTCTAGTAGAAGATCGAATACCTCCATCATCTCATCAATGGAATTTTCATTGACGTCTAGTAGATATTGCAAGACGACCCCATCGACTGCCGCAATCAGCCATGAACTGAACGCATTGTTTAGACGAGTGTTTTCTAGTCCGTACAAATGAATCAGGATTTGTTCGATTTGTTTTGTCCATTCTGCATATTTGTCTTTTAATTTCAGTTGTGCCTCCATGTTCCCCAGTAACACTTCATGAGCAAAATGATACTGCAGACGGTTCTCTGCATCTTTATGAAAGCGTTCCGCCGTATTTCGTGCAATCTCCATTTTGATACGTTCTTTTGAATAGTCATCGTCTGTCATTTCTTTGGCGATTTGAGAGGAAACAGACAAGCTCTCATTCATTAAATCGTACAATAAATCCTCTTTATTTTTGTAATGATGATAGATGGCTCCTGTCGTCATATTCGCCTCGATTGCAATCGCTCTGACTGTTGCCCCGTTCACCCCACTTCGAATAATGACCGTTCTGGCTGCATCTAGAATTTTATTTTTACCGTCCACTATTATTCTCCCCTTTCGAGTCCACTTTAGAATAACATAGCTCTACCAATGCGAGTGCTCAGGACTAAATTTTGTGAAATAATTCACATTGACTAAACAGGATTATCGACCTATACTAAAAACATAACAAACGTTATGTTTGTTAAATTCAAATGAGAAGGTGAATGGAATGAACGTTTGGCCGCATGTGATCTCGATGCCACTCTATTTAAGTTTATTATTAGGAATCATCGTTTTTTTCAGAAAGCACTATAAACTGTCCGCCTACTTTTGGCTCGCTTCGTTATTGACCATCCCATTATGGATGATGGGGAATGTCGATGGCTGGTTTCGTTGGGCTAAAATTGTAAGCGTTATCATACCGACGATTATCGTTGGTTTCTCTCGAATCGCCATTTACGAGAACAAACAAGGACGGATTTGGAACTTTTTAAAGCGTGACGAATTTTTATGGTTCTTCTATGCCATCTTGTTTTTGAATATCGCAGAAGCCACGATTAAAGATGTGACACTCGGCAATTACTTTAATGCCGCCTGTGGATTTTTACTCTGTGTGACGATTCCTTTCGCACCGACTTTTTGGAAGTTTGCGAAAGAAGGATACGCCGATCTCGTAGCCTATACGACTGGGTCATGGAATTTTATATACACGTCATGGAACGCATGTTTCGTCTATGCAGAATCTCCAACTTATTTTGCCAGCTCGCTCTGCATCTTGCTTGCGGCAGAACTGTATCCAGTCATCAAAGGACGACCAGAGCTTTACATTACCGCTCGTATTTACACGCTTGCAGCCCATTTATTGATTCGTGCATGCTATGACATTTTCCCGGAAGTCATGAACTCTTCGACATGGTTCAACTCGGAAGTATTGAAGTCATGGGGAGTAATTAATTTTGTAATCATCGTCCCTTATGTCTTCTGGCATATGTGGCAACTTCATCACAATAAGGCCATCATCAGCTTCAAGAGAGCCAAAGTATCATGATGGAATCGAATATGTGAATGTATGATTTTGATTGCTCAATAGTGAACAATTAACTGATGTAAGGAGGAGATTTGAGTGGGAATTCTATATGAACGAATCGATCTCGTCGGATGGGGAATTGGGTTATTTGTCTTGTTTAGCTTGATGGCTTTCAATGAATTCAGTCGCACGACTAAGTGGGGAGGAATAACGTTATTCTTCATTGTACCGACTATACTGACCCTTTTTGTTTGGCCGACAACCGCAGCTCCAGGGAATGAATATGGAACGGGTACTTGGTTCAACTGGGTGAAAACATATTCTGCACTCGCCGGCTGTCTCGGTTTCATGATTATTCGTTACCGCCCCTCGCTATTACGAAAGAAATGGGTCTTATTCTTTCCACCGGGGATTTTGGCACTGAACATTTTAGAAGCCTGTATCCGAGACTTTCAAGTATACTTCTATAACGTTCCCGATGGCGCTTATATCGATCACCTTTGGGTCATGTCCGGACCTTGGAATCTAATGAACGGTTTTGCCGGATTGTTGAACATCATCGCCATCTGCGGATGGATTGGAATCAATATTTCGAAAGATCAATCAAAAGATATGATTTGGCCTGATATGATTTGGCCATGGATCATCGCCTATGATTTATGGAATTTTGCTTACGTTTATAATTGTATCTCTGACCATTCGTTTTATGCAGGATTGATTCTGCTCCTTTCATGTACCATTCCTTCATTCTTTATTAAAAAAGGGGCTTGGTTACAACATCGTGCCCACACGTTGGCTTTATGGATTATGTTTGTCATGACAGTTCCCGCGTTCGCCGACCGATTAGCTCCCGTACCGTCGACACATGACCCGAGAGCCTTCTTTATCGTCAGTCTACTCTCCCTCTTATTCAACGCGGCGCTTGTCTCCTATCAATTTTATCGGATCCGTCAACGACATCTTCATCCACTCAAGGATGAACTTTATGTTGAAACGAAGGCATATCAGACAGCTTTGAGTCAAAATGGGCTGTCTTGAAATAATTCTTGCCAACCCCTTCTCAACATGTTAACTTTTATATTGTTAACGTTAACTGAAAAGGGGTTTACATATGAAGATTCAAGATATGACTCAAATCGCCTTCGGCGCGGCACTCATCGCAAGTATTGGTTTCATCGAAATACCGATTGGACCCGTTCCAATCACCCTTCAAACACTCGCCATCATGACCATCGCCGGTGTATTCGGTGCAAGGAAAGGATTTTTGGCAGTAATCGTGTATCTCTTGCTCGGCTTGATTGGACTTCCAGTACTGAGTGGTCAAGGAGGTCTCGCACCGTTTGTAGGACCAACTGTCGGTTATTTAATCGCCTTTCCGATTGCAGCACTCTTCATTGGCTGGTTCAGTGAACGCTATCGCTCCATCCCTGCATTGATTGGCTATAACTTTTTATTCGGTCTAGGGCTCGTCTACTTTCTCGGAAGTATCGGACTCGAGATCGTTCTCGGTATGTCGTTCATTGATGCGCTCAAAGTAAATATTCCATTCTTGTTTGGTGACGCTTTGAAAGCAGTACTTGCTGCCATATTAGCCGTGAAAATTTCTCAGAACGTTCAAGTCCGTCGTTCCCTCGCCTCTTAAAGGTTCGAACGTTTCACCCGTTTCCATCTGTGGAATAACTGTAGTATGGAAGGGGGTGTCCCGATGAGCGACTCGACGTTTAAAAAACGCTTAAAGAAAGCGACCCACTTTTACCAACGCTCTGACAAAGGGCAGCGTCAAGGAATCGATAAGTCGTCTCATGAGAAACGTGACACAGATGCGTTTGAGCGAAGACTCCGTGAGGCTAAAGCGAAAGTTGGCGAGATTCAAGAAAACATTGACCATATTGCTAGACGTTAAAACCCCGTCCGAAGACGGGGTTTATTTTTTGCGTGGTCGAATGAGAAGGGTGACGATGAACAGAAGCGCTAATGTGACGAGAAGTGCAAGTGATGCCGTATTCCACCCTATCAAATTCAACCCTACACTGATGGCGACCGTGATATAAAATCCACCGAGCGCTTTTTTGACGTGCTGCGAGCTGAAACGTTGTAGCTGTTTCGCCCCAAATGGTGATCCAATCATGGCACCCGCAATCAGAGCAAGACCGTGCAGATAATTCGTTTCAGCACCCGCCACCGCGTAACTTATGACACCGGATACGACGATGAGAAGCGCTGCCGTAATACTCGTTCCGACCGCACGCTTCATCTCTGTGTTCAACAACTTGACCTGAAGAGGAGTCAAGACGAATCCACCGCTTACTCCCATCAACGAGGAGATGAACCCCGCGAACACACCGATGATCCCAAGGCGTGGTACAGAGTCCGTTCCGACGCTTCCTTCCACATGCTGTTTCGAACGAAAGAAAGAAACCGCAAAATATGTGAGTAATGCGATATAGACGAGTGAGATGATCAGTGTCGCCCCATCGACTCCTTCTAAATAAAAGACAAGCGGTGTGGCAATCCAGGTCCCGACAATCCCGAACACACCGATCCATAAGGCGTGCGACACGTTCACGTTACGCAAACGGATATGCGAGATCGTTCCTGCCGTCGTTGATCCAAGCGTCAACATCAGGCTAAGGGCAATCGCCGCACTCGCTTCATACCCGAAGACAAGGAGAAGTGGTGTCAGTAAGATTCCACCACCAATTCCAAAGAATCCACTCAAGATTCCGATTAACGTTCCTAAAAGGAGAAACTGTAATACTTGTAAAACGTCCATGTTGTACCCTTCCTTCATTGGTCTCGTCTGCAATCATATCAAAAAGGGGCGTCGAATGCGCCCCTTTGCTTACAATGACCGTTCTAGAAACTCGAATATTTGTTGACGATATTCATTCTGGAATGACTGGTACGATCCGACATGACCTTCGTTATCAGTCACCCAAAGTTCGACGCGTTCTTGTGCTTCAGCCAATTTTTCACTTTCAGAAACAGGAATCGCATCATCGCCTTTACTGTGGATCAATAAGATAGGAGCCTCAATCAACTTGATATCCTGAATAGGAGATACGACATCGGCATCGAGACCGGTGAACCAAGGGGTCACAGTCATGATGACGGGCGTGAACGGAACGTTCGGCAAGTCACTCCATACCGGAAGATTTGTCTCGAGATAATTTCGTAAATCACTAAACGGACTGTCGGCGATGACTGCAGCAACTTCGACATCATCAGCTGTAGAGAGTGCTGTCGCCGCTCCCATTGAAATCCCATATAAGACAACCGGTCCTTCTGAACGACCTTTCGCATATTGGATGGCCGCTTTTAAATCGGATTGTTCTTTAGCGCCGACCGTGACTCGGTCACCCTCTGATATCCCTGAACCGCGAAAATCGAACGTTAAAAATTGGTATCCTTGTTCATGAAATTCTGGAATCAACTCTTTCAACGGTAAATCTTCCTGTTCACGGTTCTTCCCATATCCGTGGGCAAAGACGATGGTCGCACGCGGCGTAGGATGAGGAATCCACCATCCGTATAAGTCATATCCTTCCTCCGATTCGATTGTCACATTCTCGTACTTCAAACCAAGTGATTTCGGGGTGTATGTCAATGTTTCCCGCTCCGGTGACGTCAACTGGTCCCCAATATGAGCCGAGATTCCTCCGATAGCCAAACCGGCAACGAGTAAAATGATGAGTACCGCAATACTCAATAGTTTCATCCAACGATTCATCCGTAACTTCCCCTCGATTCTATTTACTCTATCTCAACCAGCTACGAAGCGCGATGAGCGCATGTTGGACTGGTTCCCATGTGCTAGACGGAATGAGATAACATGTCGCTTCATGGATAGAAAATGTTCGCACATCCTTTTGTTTGACGATGTTCTCGCCGATTGCGCCAAACGGATCGCTGTTCACATCGACATGTTCAAATGTACGCCACTTTCGCTCCCCTCGTTCTATAACAGCACAACCGAATGATTTGGTCGGACCGTCAATTCCGTACTCGGCATAATGCCAGAGTGTCGTCGCATCGAGCGGAGACCCAAGGTGAAGGATTCGTGCGTTTCGCTCAATCATTCGCTCGATAGGTGAACCTGGACCGAACCCGACATCGATAGTATGACCGGACACGATGGCTTCAGCCCCATCGCCCCAGGCGGCAACAGACCACATCGGATGGGAACTACGATATACGTGCGGATAGCTTCGGAACAGTTCCGGCACACGTCCCATGCCACGTGTCGCTGTTTTATCAGCTTCGTACGGAGGCATCTCCGCGCGAATCGTCTGCCACCATTCCACGGGGACAGGTGGCGCTTCCCATTCAGCTGGGTCTGAATTGTCTCCGGTCTGGGTCGCCATCATAATCAACCCAGATGGACCGACCACTTCCTGAATCGCTTCAATGACGGTCTGCGCCCCTCCACATACCCAACCGAGTTTTGAGAGCGACGAATGGACAAACAACGCCTCTCCCGAGCGAACGCCGGCTTCTTTTAACTTTTCGATGAGACTCGACTTCGTCACCATCTTTTTCACAACCATCACTCCACAATCAGCTGGATCGACGACCCGCTTCTAGATTTTTTCACTTCAATCCGTGCATCGACACGGTCTTTCAATTCTTGGACATGACTGATGACGCCGACGAGCCGACCGGTCGCCTGTAAAGACATCAATAATTCAATCGCCTGGTCTAGAGATTCGGCATCGAGCGTACCGAATCCTTCATCGATGAGCATCGTTTCAAGACTGATGCCCCCACTCAGCTGTTGGACCACCTCCGCAAGTCCAAGAGCGAGTGACAACGACGCCTTAAACCCTTCACCGCCAGATAAATTTTGTACACGACGCGATTGTCCGGTATAGGCATCAAAGACGAGAAGCTCAAGACCAGATTTGGCATTCCCTTTCGCCGTCTCGACTTTCCGCTCAAGCCGGAACTGACCGCTCGTCATCTGATCCAAATGAATGTTGGCCGCATGAAAAATCTGATCAAAAAAGGCGGTTTGAACATATGTCTCAAACGTCATTTTCTGTGGGTTGATTCCCTTCCCCGTATCCGCAATCAATTTGATCGTCTCTAATTTCTGCTCTTCTTGCGCCGTCTGTTCGCGAAGGGTATTCCATTCCGAGATGACGTGTCTATGTCGAGACAAGGCATCTTGGGCTGTGATCAGCTGTTTCGACGCCTGCTCACTGCATTCAGCCACTTCCTTCACTTTCATCTCCATCTCATGCAGGTCTGGTCGCTCCTGATTCTTCAGTTTTTCTTCAATCATCTGTTTATGGTGTCGGAGTCGAACACCTTCTTCCTCCTCACGTTGCAACTGTTCACGAATCATTGTCCGCTTGTCGATTTGATTGGCGTATGATTCATAGCGTTCACGCGTCAGATGTGATGCTTCTAGTTGATTGACCCAAATGGTCTGCTGGTCATCATACTGCTTCGATGCTTCAGTCAACTGTTCACGGATCAATGACAGTCGTTCTTCCTCTTTCCAAAGTGCTTTTTTCACCGTCTCAAACTCAAGGTCGTACGCTTCGACTTGTTTCATCAACATCGAGATGCGGTGCTCAAGGTCGGCTCGCTCGCGCTGCAACGCATCGAATGTCGTTTCTTCACTTTGACCGAGTGCATACAGACTTTGTTGCGTCATTTCAAGTTCGGATACGACACGCTCCCGCTCTTCGAACTGTTGACGTCGCTCTTGCTCTAACTGTCGGATTTCTGCTGACAGTTGGCGAAGTGTCCGTTCGTTCTCTTGACGCATTCGTTCTTCCCGTTGCAATAGCTCTGCACGTGTTCGCCACTTATTGAGTTCTTCTGTGACATCGCCATTGAATTGAATGTCTTTGGAAGCTTGATCTAGTTCTTGTCGGACTGCTTCAAGTTGTTGATGAAGCGAACGATAATCCGCCCTCGCTTCGATTAAGCGTGTGGACAAATCATCAAGACGTGCCACGGCCGCATCCCGCTCCGCGATGTTCGTAACGGTTTCTTCGTGTTGTGGGATATCATGATGACGAGAACCGCATACCGGGCATGGCTCACCGTCTACAAGCGTCTCGCTCAGTTGTTTCGCTAGTATTAATTGTTCTTGCTGTGTAAACGTGGTGACCACTTCTTGTTGGGTCACGTACTGTCGTTGAACGTCTTTGCCCGTTCGTTCACATTCGTCGAGTTGTTTCGATAACTCACGTGCCTTTGTTTCAAGAGATGCCAGATGCACCAATCGGTCGACATGACGCTCGGCGTCGACTGCTCGTTCGCTAGGTTCAGACTTTATGCTGTCGACCAATCGCCGTTCTCTTTCTTGAAGTTCTTGTAACCGAACTTCTTTTGAAAACATGGCCAATTCTTTTGCACGATTCATCAATCGGTCACGAAGGGTCACGAGTGTGGCGCGCTCCTGGATTCTTGGCATCATCTCATCGACGATCCGAAGTCGCTCCTTAAGAGAGATGACTTCTTCTTTGTCCGTTTCAATCGTTGATTGTTGCTTCATTAACTTTGATTGAGAGGATTGCAAGTGCTCTAATTTCGTCGAGGAGGTCTGTTCTTCCATCGTCAATCGACGCACGAGTTGCTCTAACTCCTGTAACCGTTCAAAGACTGGACGAATGTTTGCCGCCACCTCTAAATTTGTTAGCAGTTCACGTGTCTCATTTCGAATCGATTCACCGTTTAAAAAGATTGCAAGTGCTCGATCGGTTTCTTCTCGCTCCTTGAACAGCGTGACGAGTGATTTTGCTTTCTCAAGCGCTTCTCTTGCCTCTTCCAGTGCTGTCGCATACAGTTGTTTCTGGGTTTTGGCCGTATCACATGTTGTCATCAGATATTCTTCACGCTCGTCAAGCCAACGTTGAATCTCCTCGATGGACTGGGTCGACACCTCTTCGATTGCTTCATCTTCGAGCTCTAATAACTTGAGTCGCGTCCGCTCGACCGACCATTCCACTTGTTTTCGATACGCGCTATAGCGTTCACCCCACTTCTCCTGAAACGTACGATATGCCTCAGTTTTGAAAATGGATTGGAGGATTTGTTGTTTTTCATTCGAGTTCGAGTCGAGTAATTGTCTAAATTGGTTTTGAGGGAGCAACAAGATTTGACTGAACTGTTCATACGATAATTGTAAAATCGATTCGATTCGTTCTTGTACCTCGTTCACCTTCGTCGCCAGCGGCTTCCAACCGTCCTCCCATTCATAGAGGATGGCCTCGTGCGGAATTGGCGTCTTATTTTTGGATGAGGTTGTTGCGGCTGTCTTACGATCCGATAGCGGTCACCTCGAATCGTGAACGAAAAATCTACTTCCGTCTTCAACTCGGGTTGTGCATACTGGCTTCTGAAGTCACTAGCATTTCGAAGCGACCCACTCGCCCGGCCATAAAGGGCGAACGTCATCGCATCAAAAATGGTCGTCTTCCCGGCGCCCGTCCGACCGCTGACGACAAACATCGAGCGACCAACCAACTGGGTGAAGTCAATCGTTTCACGTTCTGCATACGGTCCAAATGCTTGAATCATCAATTCAACCGGTCTCATTAGACATCACCTTCTTCTATCATTTGCTTCACGGCATCTGAGGCAGCGCGATCATGAACGGCCTCAAAAAATTGGAGATATACCTCTTCTACTGACTGTCTTTCGAGCGTCTCGCGTTCAAACGTGGATGTCTGCTCCTGGCGACGTAACAGTTCCAATTCAAGATGAAGGATATTCGGATAGACAGTCCGAAGTTTCGCCATCGGATCATGAAGCGCCGTATCATCGGTCAATACAATTTTAAGGTAATCATCTGTCTTTTGTTGCTGATAATAAGTTGGGGCAAGGAGTTCGTTCAATGTTCCGGTGAGTTGTCGCATATCCCGCTCTGGTGTCAAGGCACGGCGACGACGTGTCCATTGACCGTTCCATTCCA
This sequence comes from Exiguobacterium profundum, assembly GCF_001909285.1. Lineage (GTDB taxonomy): Bacteria > Bacillota > Bacilli > Exiguobacteriales > Exiguobacteriaceae > Exiguobacterium > Exiguobacterium profundum. Next base: position 1,721,595 of record NZ_MRSV01000001.1, on the reverse strand, counting down.
GAACGTCGACGGATTTTTCATGATTGACCTCGGAAAACGAATATTTCATGAGCGACCCACTATATGCAATTCTTTCTGATTGAATCGCATCACGATTATGTAAATGACCTAAAGCCGTATACGAAAAAGGCTCATATAACCCTTTGGCGACCTGTCCTGCCGTGCCAACAGATAGTTGACGTTCTGAATCCGTCTCCAGTCCTCCCGCTACAAAACTGTGGCCAATCGTCACGGCATTTTTTTCGATCATACCGAAAGCTTCAATGACCGCCTCCAGTGCATCATGATGCGTTCGAATCGAGTCGATACCGAGGATATGCCGTACACGAGCCGGCTCAAGGAATGGAATCGGATAAAATGGGACTCCTGCTACATCAAGGGGACCAGATGTCGGGTCTAGCTTCCCGACGATGTGAAGTCCTACTTGTCTCAATAACTTCGAACTATATTCGAGACGTTCTGCCGAATCATGGTTTCCTGCGATGGCTACGACTGGGATTCCGCGGTTCAAGACGAGCTCTCGCCACATCTCATCGAGTAAATCGACCGCCTCGACGGGAGGGACGGCTCGGTCATATAAATCCCCTGCGATGATGACCGCATCGGGTCGTTCCTCATCTACGATTTGTAAAAAAGAATGGAATAAGATATTCCGTTGATCTTCTGTCATATGTCGACCATGGACGATCTTACCTAGATGCCAATCGGCCGTGTGAATCCATTTCATCACGTATCACCTCTCTTTCCTATTCTAGCATGAGTCATTCGTATGATTCGACGTCTTGACACCCGTTTTTGAAACAGCGAAAGTAAGAGGAGAGGAGGACTTCAAAATGAAATCATCAACATGGCAAACTTTTTTTCAATTATTCAAAATCGCGAATCCTCCGAAAAATCTATTTGTCGGAGCCATTCTGATCTCGCTCCTTCAAGCCGTCGCCTCACTGGCCATTCCGCTCATTTTGCAACGTGTGGTCGACCGGTGGAGCAGCGACTTATTGACACCAGAATGGATCATCTATTTCGTCATCGCATTTTTGATTCAGGTCATCACGAGTGCCGTTTCGATTTATTGGTTACATATTGTGGGGCAACGGGTCGTTGCCAATTTACGCACGACCTTGTGGGACCATCTCGTCAAACTGCCGATTCCATTCTATGACGGTATCAAGTCAGGGGAACTGGTGTCTCGGTTGAACAACGATACGACGACGCTTCAACAGTTATTGTCCGAACAAAGTGTCAGGTTGTTGACCTCTCTTGTCTCGGTCATCGGTGCCGTCGCCATCTTGTTCACACTCGATTGGCAAATGACACTCGTCATCTTGTTCTCTGTTCCGACCACACTCATCATTGTCATACCGCTCGGAAGAAAGCTACGTATCATCGCAAAAGAGACACAACAAGAACTCGGAAGTCTTTCCGGCTTCTTCGCCGAACTACTCGGTGAGATTCGACTTGTCAAATCACAAGCGACGGAACAGATGGAAGTGAGTACCGGCAAAGCAAAAATCGAGACACTGTTCGATTACGGGGTGAAAGAAGGACGAATTCAAGCGATCCTCATCCCCCTTCTCAATGTGACGTTGACCGGGATGTTGATTGCCATCCTCGGGTTTGGCGCATATCGCGTCTCGACCGGAGCTTTATCAACGGGCGAACTACTCGCCTTCATGCTCTATCTCTTCCAAATCATCACGCCCCTCATCACGATGAGTGAATTCTTGACGAGACTTCAAAAGGCGCGTGGAGCTACGGAACGGATTGCTGAATTGCTCGAAGTCAGTCCCGAACCATACAGCACACATGAAGAAACGATTCATCAGACGGCACTCTCATTCGAAGACGTTGCTTTTCATTATGGCACTGAACCCGTCATCCAAGGATTGACACTTCAAGTGTCACCGGGGGCGACAACCGCCATCGTCGGACGGAGTGGTGCAGGGAAAACGACACTTTTCTCACTTGTCGAACAGTTCTACACACCGACGGCAGGGACGATTCGATATGGAAATCGAGAGATTCAAACATACGGGCGTGATACTTGGCGTCAAATCATCGGATATGTCGCTCAAGATTCCCCCGTCCTTTCGGGATCTGTACGGACAAACATTGTGTACGGACTTCAACATGAAGCGAGTGATGATGAAATCAAAGTGGCCTGTGAGATGGCCAACGCATGGTCATTCATTGAAACGATGCCAGAACAGCTCGATACGGAGATTGGTGAGCGAGGTATCCGTTTGTCTGGCGGGCAGCGCCAACGGCTTGCTATCGCACGTGCGTTATTAAGAAATCCACAGATCCTATTGCTCGACGAGGCAACATCAAGTCTAGATTCAGAATCAGAACGCGTGGTCCAAGAAGCGTTAGACCGCCTGATGGTCGGACGAACGACGCTTGTGATTGCCCACCGACTCTCGACTGTCAGACATGCCGACCAGATAGTCGTCTTAGAAGATGGACGAATCAGCGGGATCGGGAAACATGAGCAACTTTTAACAGAGAACGCACTATATCAGCGACTCGTTTCACAACAATTATTAGGGGGACAAGCCACATGAAAACAATCGGATTTATCGGGCTCGGGGTCATGGGCCAATCGATGGTACGTAACTTGATGAAACACGGATTTGAAGTGCAAGCATACACACGGACGAAAGAGAAGGCAGCCGCATTGTTAGAGGAAGGTGTGACATGGTGTGATTCGGTACGGGACGTTTGCCGAGATGCCGATGCCATCATCACGATTGTCGGCTATCCGTCCGATGTCGAATCCATCTATTTTGGCGAAGGGAACATTCTTGATTCGGCAGAACCAGGTACATTATTGATCGACATGACGACGTCCTCACCGAAACTGGCTGAACGGATAGCCGAGACTGCCATTGAGCGGAGTCTCCTCCCACTTGACGCTCCGGTCACGGGAGGCGATGTCGGAGCCAAAAATGGAACGCTGTCGATTTTAGTCGGTGGGGGTGAATTCGCCTTCAATAAAGCGAAGCCTTTATTTGAAGCGATGGGACAATCGATAGAACGAATGGGATACGCAGGAAGCGGTCAATATGCGAAACTTGCCAACCAAATCGCCATTGCCGGAATCATGATGGGGAATGCCGAAATGTTAGCGTTCAGTAAACGAGCTGGAATTGACCCAGAGGCACTCGTTCGTACGATTCGTGGTGGGGCAGCAGGTAGCTGGACGCTTGAAAACTTGGTTCCACGCATGATTGCCGAAGATTATGCACCTGGCTTCTTCATCAAACACTTTATCAAAGACATGACACTCGCTATCGAGAGCGCACACGATCTACAAGTGACATTACCAGGTCTCGAGCTCGCACATCGCCTCTATTCAATTCTTGAAAAGAATGGATACGGAGAGAATGGCACGCAAGCACTGATCGAGTATTATCTTCATCAAGACGTTTGAAACCGGATGTTTGTGGAATTAGTAGGAGTGAAGGAGGCGATTTTCGTGCCATGGAATATGAAAGACTATCAAGAATCACTGAAAAACTTCGATCCACTTGTAAAAAAGAAAGCCATTGATATCGCGAACGCATTACTCGCGCAAGGCTACTCTGAGACGAAAGCGATCCCCATTGCCAAAGAGCAAGCAAAAAAGTGGCATGCGGATGCGACGGAAGAGGAAAAACAAGATTTTGAAGACGCCCCAAACCCCAAAAAGTCAGATCAGCACGGAACATAAAACAACCGGTCGGGTTATCCGACCGGTTGTTTTGCTTGATAGGAGGCATTTAACTCTAAATAGAGTCCAGAAATCGCCGTTTGAAGATATGGTGTGACAAAGATATAAGCTAAGCCTCCAGTAAGAAGGACGAGCGCATACCATCCGATAAAACTCGCATAGAGCTTTAACATCGTCTGTTTGTGCCCTTTCATCATTTGGCGGCTTTTTCGCATCGCCTGGAATGTAGATAGGTCCGGCTCATCTCGCATGATAAATGGCGCGATGCGATACGTCAAATAGAACCAGACACCAGGTACAATCAGCAAAAGCATCAGAACGTTTAGACCTAAATAGAATACCGCATAATAGACCACGGCACGTGAATAGTCTTTAAGTGAACCGAACGATTCAATCAACAATCCGAACGTTGGCTTTTCATCTTTCGCCACCTGGAGAAACACCCAATTTTTCCCGAGCTCGATAGGTGCGAGCAGAACCGTCGCCCCGTAAAGAAGCGCCACCGATGTCAAAAGAACTTCGGGGTCGTTCGCCGAGAGATCAAGTCGGGTCGTGATCATCGCTTGAATGACCATGACAGTTAAGACTACGAGTAATGAAATGCCCCACTTCCCTGATAGCATTCGTAGCGCATATTGTTTGTAAACGGAAGATTGCATGAATTCACCTACATTTATTGTTTTCTCACATTATAGCAAAAAAACAGTCTTCCGACTGTTTTCCGCATTGGCTCATCCAAGAAGTTGTTTGAACTTCACTTCATCGAGCTGTCCATTCGTTCGTACGCCATTTCCTATGTGTACCATCGCTACGTCAAGACGTTCTTGAAGAATCGGTAACGTTTCCACCGTGATCCCTGCACCAGGCAAAATTGTCATCTCGGCCTGTTCCTTCAAGGCTATCAAGGTTTCGATTCCTTCTAGTACAGTTTTGGCACCGCCTGAAGTAAGGAGAATATCTACTTCCGGATATTCATTCAACACATCCATCGCTTCAAAGACATCACGTGATGCATCAAAAGCACGGTGGAACGTGAGCGTCATTTCCCCTTTGTGCTTGATCACTTCCCCTAAGATCCGCTCGTCAATCGCGCCATCCTGTGTCAATGCACCGAATACGATTCCATCGACACCTAGCTCACGGCATAGACCGATATCCGCAAGCATAGTCTCGACATCATCCTCATTGAAATGGAACGAATGTGTATGGGGTCTTATCATCACATGCACCGGAATCGACACATGTTCGACCACATTTCGAATCGTTCCAAAACTTGGTGTGATGCCCCCGTTTTCCATATCCGCAATCAGTTCGAGTCGTTTCGCACCGAGTTGCTCAGCCTGAATAGCTTCCGTTAGTGTAGTGACAATCACTTCTACATTCATTTAATCGCTCCCTTTACGGTGCGAACTTCCAGTCCACACCATGTTCGGCTAAGACGCCTTTGAAATCTTGAGGCTCCGGAAAATCAGAGATAATCGCAAAAACCTTCGAAAAATCACAGACGCGATACCGTTTTTGTTGATTTAGTTGGGTATGGTCCGTCAGTAAGAACGTCTCGCGACTTTGTGACATCACCGATTGGGTGATACTGGCGAGGCCGAAAGCGTCACATGTTAAACCTAGTGATGCGTCGACCCCTTCGACGGACAAAATGGCAAGGTCGAACATATATGTCTGTAGTTGCGCCAGGACCTGCTCACCTGTCGTCACGAGATGTTTCGGGTCGATTGTACCACCTAATAGCTGAATTTCGCCACCAAGCACACCTTTCGCCCGCTGTTCAAACAACGCCTTCGCCACCGTCAACGATGGCGTCACGACCGTCACATTGCGACCACGTAGCCGAGAAGCCACTTGCTCTGCCGCGACCCCGTGTCCGATATATAATAATGTATCATCTGGAATCAACTGAAATGCGGTATAGGCGATCCGACGAATTCCATCCATGTTTGCAATCACGATAGGCTGAAAGGACATGCTCTGATGAAGGACCGCTCCCCCGTATACACGTTTGATTCGATGTTCTTTTTTTAATTCTTCTAAATAACGGCGAATCGATTCCCCCGATACGTTCAAACGCTCGATTAACTCGCTTGTTTTTACTTTGCCTTCTCTTTCGATCCATTCTACAATTTTCTGTTTACGCTCTTCACCGATTAAAGACACGTCCCTGCCTCCTCCACAATAATCTTTCCTTTTCTAGTGTAACGAACGCATGTAAATTTAACGTAAATTGAAAGTAAAGAACGAGCAAATCCAACATGTTTTTGTTTCTTTTTTGTGTAAATCAACAAAAAAAAACAAAAAAAGGCACGCCCTTCACGGACGTACCTGCATGAGTCATGATTTCGGCTTGTGTTGAAACAGCGGAACTTTTGGTTCTTTCCCAGCACGTATACGTTGCCAATTGGTACGATGCTTAATAATAATGAACAATGCGAGTGGCACGATGACGATCAGGGGTAACCAATCTTTCGTCACGATGCTATAAGTCGTTGCCGTCACAAGTCCCACCACGGCGGCAGCCATCGAGGAGAGGGATACCATGCGCGAGGTGAGGAGAGTCACGATAAATGTACCGACGACGACAAAGAAGAACCATGGGAAGGCTGCCAACAAAACACCACCGCTCGTCGCAACCGATTTTCCACCTTTGAATTTCGCAAAGACAGGATAAGAGTGTCCAATCACTGCCGGAATCCCGGCAAGAAGCAGGCTCATCTCGCTTCCGAACAGTAGAGGCAGCAATGCAGCGACAAGACCTTTCCCCATGTCACCGAGTAAGACGAGGATTCCTGCCTTCTTTCCTAATACACGAAACGTGTTCGTCGTTCCCAGATTGCCGCTCCCATGTTCTCGAACGTCTACGCGATAGCCGAGCTTGCCGATGATGAGGGCAAACGGAATGGCACCAAGTAAATAACTTAAAATAATAATCATGATTTCTGTCACATATGGCATCGCAATTCCCCTTATTTCACAAATTCCGCAATATAGCGATCATATGGCTGATTCAATGCATGTACCTGTTTCGCATGCTCAATACCGATATAGCGTAAGTGCCATGGTTCGTACATATATCCGGTTTCTTCCTCAAAGGCTTTTTGGTAACGGATGATAAATCCATACTCGTGAGCATGATCTGCCAGCCATTTTCCTTCAAGCGTCTCACCGAGACTTTGAGTCAGTTGATAGTTGACCGAGGCGCTCGATACGTCAATCGCAAGTCCTGTTTGATGTTCAGAATGACCTGGTGGTGCGGAATATTTCATGGCTTGCTCTTTGCCATCTCGTTCGACATAAGCATTGAAGAGATTGACTTGATAGGCGTATGAACGGAACGCACTCGTCCCTTTCAAATCAATTCCTGCTGCTTTTGCACCTTTCATTAAACCTTCAATCGCCTGAGCAGCTTCTTTACGTAACATTCGACGTTCACCGACTGTCGAGTCGACAAAATCAATGTTCGCCTCTACCAAATCACTCGGCTGATAGTCGGCGGGTAATGCAATTTTCTTGTTTACAAGAATCAATTCATCTAATTCCAAATTGGCCACACCATCCGTTTCAATCGGTTGACTAGGTGCCACAGGTTCTTCCTCTACTGGTTCGGTCGGCTGTTCAGACTCGTCCGACGTCTCCTCCTCAGAAGGTGACTCGGTGACTGTCTCATCTTCACGATCCAAAGTCGGTTCATTTGGTTCTGTCTCTTGTTCATCTACTGTTGATGACTGTGTTGTTGGTTCTTTCGGTTCAACTTGCTCGTTTGTCGTACAACCGGCTAACATGAACGTCAAGGCGCCGCAAACCATCAAAATCGATGGATAACGCATGCGATCTTCCCCTAACTAGATAACAAAAAGTACCGTCAAGATATGATACCACACTGACGGTACGAAGACAGAAGATTCTTAAACAGGGTTCATGACGTTCAAATACATTTCATGCCATTTCGGGAACTCTCGATCAAGTCGAATCGGTTTGAAGTCGCCTCGTTTGACGACGACATGCGTTGTAGTCGCTGTGCCAACAAGTTCTCCATGTTGATTCGTCAACTCATAGCCATAAATCGTTCTGATTTTTGAATATTGATCGACCCATACACGAACATGAACCGTATCACCATACGTCACGCTACGCTTATAGTCCATGGATACATTTGTCACAGGAGAGACAAATCCCGCTTCTTCCATATCTTTATACTCGACACCTAGTTGTCGTAACAATTCCGTGCGCGCAATCTCTAAATAAACTAAATAGTTGGCATGATAGACGATGCCCATCATGTCCGTCTCTTGATACCTTACTGGGATTTGAACCGTGTGCATTGAATCATCCTTCTTTCCTAAGAAAAGTATATTATAACTTACTCTTAATATCTACTACTAATAATTGCTGGAGTGACACATTCTCATCCTCCGTCGACACTAAACGATAGGACTGACGAGCAATCGATTCATCGATAACAGATAGAGCGGTGCGCGCGTTCGCATGTTTGATGTCTTGTAAGCGAGTAGCTAATGCTTCAAGCGCATCTTCCTCCATCACATATCCGAACTGACTTGCGTAGTTTTTTGCGATGTCTACTAACTGTTCTTGCGTATAGTCAGCAAAATGAATCGTCCGTTTCATTCGGCTACTAAGACCAGGGTTGGATTCAATTAATCGGCGCATCGGACCTTCGTAACCGGCAAGGACGACGACAAGATTCTCGCCATGTTTCGGCATTTCATCAACGAGTGTATCGATTGCCTCCCGGCCATAGTCGTTCGCCCCGCCGTTCAAACTATAGGCCTCGTCAATTAGCAAGACGCCGCCAAGGGCGTCACGGATCGCCGCTTTCGTTTTTTGAGCTGTCTGTCCCACATAGCCACTAACTAAATCTGCACGACTGACGACATTGACATGGCCTCGCTTCAAATAACCTGTCCGTTTCAACATCTGAGCATACAGATAGGCAAATGTCGTTTTTCCGGTACCGCTGTTTCCGGTTAATGTCACATGGAGCTGGACCGGCGCCGTCTTCAAACCGAGCGCTTTTCGTTTCTTCTGTATCTTGATGAGCGCTTCAATTTCAGCCAGTTGTGCTTTTGCATCTTCCATGCCGACAAGGTCATCTAACGATGTCGGACTCGATTCATCATCTGGCTGATCAAAGTCTTCTTCAGTCAAGAGCGCCATTTCGTCTAACGGAGCATCTGCACCGAAGCGGGAACCCTTCTTAAACATCGCATCAAGTAAAATGTTATGGACAGTCCGAGCATTTCCGAACGTCGAGTCGACCCGTTCTCTGTCGATTCGAGCAAGAAGTGATCGTTTCGCCTCTTCCGTCAGCACGTAATTGTTCTCTTGTGCCACTTTCTCCCCGATGGTGACCAATTCTTCGTCACGGTAGTTCGGTAACTCGTAGTGATTCGACTCAGGGAATCGTGAGCGTAAACCGGGGTTCGCCAAGAGGAAATGACGCATTTCTTCTGGGTAGCCAGCTAGAATGACGACGAACTTGCCAGCATATTCGCCACTCGTCATCGCGGCGACGAGCGTATCGATGGCCGCTTGTCCGTAATCACTGCCACTCGCATCCTGACGCTTCAATGCGTATGCTTCATCGATGAATAAGACACCACCTTCTGCCTCTTTCACCTTGTTCATTACCTGCTCTTCCGTTTGCCCAACATAGGCACCGACAAGGCTCGAACGGTCTGCCTCGACAAGGTCCGGGCGTCCTAATAAGCCGAGTTCAAAGTAAATTTCGGCCATGAGTCTTGCTAATGTCGTCTTCCCGGTTCCTGGATTCCCTGTAAAGACGAGATGAAGGGATGGTTGATGTTTTGAAGAAAAGCCGGCCTTCTCTCGTTCTTTTTGGAAAAGAAGGAAGCGATACCACGCTTTTACACGTGCTTTGATGTCATCGAGCCCAATCATGTCTTCAAGTGATTCAATCGCACTTGAACGTGCCTCGGTCGGACGGTCTGGTAGTAGCTTACAAATCGTGTGTAGTCGTTCTTTCACAAGGGAAACGCGCTCCCCGAAACGATGAAACGCTTCACGACTGAAATAGTTCCCTTGCATGGATGCGAGCAAGGAGGCGGTATCATCTTCAAGAGATGCGACCTCTTGCATCGCTTCGATGATCGCTTCAAACAGGTTTTCCAATTGTCCGCGCCATTCAGAATCACGTAAATCAGACTTCGCAGTCTCCACCTCATCATGGAGTTGGTCAAGTTGATCGAGCAACGCTGACGTTTTTGACTCGTACTCTGTTAAGATTTGAACCTTCATCGAGGCGTAATCGGCCTCTCGTAAGGTTGGCCAGTCGATTTGAAGCGCCTGTTTCGAACGACGCAACTGCTCATTCAGTTGAAACAGACGAAGCTCTGGAGGAAGTGCGTTCATCGCCTCCAACTCTTTTACCCAGCGGTTGAGTAACGGGTCCATCGTTTCCTTTTGTTTGAGCCGATGTGTTGCGAGCAGCCGCAAGGAACGAATTAATTCTTCTTGGTGCTGAGTCGCACGAGACCAATGTGCGTAAGATAACAAAGCCGCCTCGTTTACTTTTTCTCCAGCTTCCCAGTTCGTCAAGTCCGTTTGAACTTGTTCCACTTGAATTTGTTTCATCTTGTTCTCCCTTTCAGACGACAAGGGAGCCGACATCATGTCTGCTCCCCATCGGATTATCTTGATTCAAACGATGTCATCCGAATCGAATGGAATAACTTCCCGTTATTCCGCGATTCTGCCGCGAGCAAGATTCGTTCGTGCGCATCGACATAATATGTGACAGTCTCTTTATTTTCTTCTTCACTAAAAATCGATGGATAGTTTTCAATCCACTCTTCCGGAACGGTCTCAGCCGATTCTGATTTCACATACGCTTGCGCGGTACGTCCGACCAAATCGGTTTCGCCTTCACTTGAACCGAGCGTCCCGTCATCGAGCCATTTACGAATCTGTTCGTTCGTTGCACGTGACAAGAATGGATGAGGTGCGACTGCTCCGGAGTTCGTCTCCTGTCGAAGAACTTCTTCCCCGTCCGGATTGAACTCTAAGTAGGTCTCTCCATCCCATTCAGCTTTCGCGCCAACATTTGGACCCGTCACGACTTCAGATACAAAATGTCCATCCTCATCATAAGTGACAAGATACTCTCGTTCTTCGAGCTCTTCGCCTTCTTTTGGAAGTTTGCGTTCTTGATATCCGATCACGACATTCGAGTAGAATGGTTCGACTTGCTCCTCCTCTTCCCCGCTCAAATCCATGAGCACATAGAAGTTATAAGCGAGTAATGCCCCGACAATGAGGATGCCAGCCAATATCACCCAGCTCAACCGTTTTTTTATCTGTTGTTTCATAGCCTATCCTCCTCGTTTCTTCACTTACTATCCTACACTAGCGAGAAGGACAAGCAAAATATTTTTGACCGAAAAAGGGCCTCATCTGAGACCCTTTCGAATTAACCTAGTTTATCTTCATCTTTCTTTTGCATCTCTAGCCATTTATCTCGTTCATCCGGTTCGTCGGTAAGATCCTTGAATAAGGCAATCATCATAAAGATGAGCACGAAGATGAATGGGAAGGCTGCGAGAATCGCAACAGCTTGTAGAGCATCTAATCCACCAGCATACAACAATACGGCTGCGATTGATGATTGGATGATTCCCCAAGTCATTTTAATCCCCATCGGCGGGATAAGCTTCCCGTTCGATGTAAGCATACCGAGGACGTATGTCGCAGAGTCGGCCGATGTAATAAAGAATGTCGAAATCAAGAAGATGGCGATTACACTGAGAAGCGTCCCAAAACCACCGAACGTTTCAAACAGTGCGAACAGCCCGACTTCAGTACCGATTTCGTTTACTTGATCAATTAAGCTATATCCTCCGAACAAATCAGCCCAGATGGCCGAACCGCCGAAGACGGAGAACCATAATAATCCGAATGATGTCGGGACAAGTAAGATTCCGATGATAAATTCCCGAATCGTACGCCCTTTCGATACACGTGCGATAAACGTTCCGACGAATGGTGACCAAGAAATCCACCAAGCCCAGTAGAAGATGGTCCAACCGTTCACCCATTCACGTTCAACGGGTTCAAATGCGGCTGTACGGAAACTCATGCTCGGGAGCTGCTGCAAATAAGTTCCGACTGTTTGTGTGAACAAGTCGAAAATGAAAGCTGTCGGTCCCGCAAACATCGTCGCTACAAGTAGGACAATTGCCAAGAATATATTCGTATTACTTAAGATTCGAATTCCTTTGTCAAGACCTGTCGAAGCACTGATCATGTAGAGCACCGTTACGACGGCAATGATGATCAACTGTGTCACGAAAGCGTTCGGTACCCCAGGGATGAGGTAATGAAGGCCACCGGCAATTTGCTGAGCACCAAAACCAAGTGAAGTCGCTACCCCGAATGCAGTCGCAATGACCGCAAGGATATCGACCGTTTGCTTCACGGGTTGTTCGTAGCGGTTATGGACGAGCGAACCGATTGTCTCCCCAATCGTCGCGGGACGACCTTTTCTAAACGTCGAATATGCGATGGCGAGCGCAATCATTGCGTAAATCGCCCATGGATGGAGACCCCAATGGAAAAATGCATAACGCATAGCAGTCCGTGCATCTCCTTCAGGTGTAGGGGAAGCGAATGGTGGTGAGTGGAAGTGGAGCAACGGTTCAGCCGCTCCCCAGAAGATGAGTCCAATTCCCATCCCGGCACTGAATAACATGGCAAACCATGATAAATAACTAAATTCTGGACGATCTGTATCCTTTCCAAGTCGAATCGAACCATATCTTGAAAAGATTAAAAAGATGGCAACCAGTAAAAACCCGGTGGCGCTCAAGAGATAGAACCAACCCATCCCGTTTGAGAGCCAGCCTTGTAACGTACTCGTCACGTTTAATAGACTGGCATTACCTAATAAACTCTCGGGGAAAAGTCCCCAAATCGTAAATAAGCCAGTTATGATTGCAGATACGACGAATACGGTCGTCACACGGCTTTTTCGTTCCATAAAATCACTCCTATTTAATTTTCTATTTTCATATACGTTTTCCACCCTAACATACTTTTGAAACAAGTCACAACCCTATGTGTACATAAATGTGTTGTTTACCGTCCAATAGATAGGTGTCTTGTCATCCAGTTGTTTCTTTGGGCTCCAGTGAAACAATCAATGTTTCATCGACCACATAGTAAGGTCTTTTTGGCAACGTTTTTAAATAACCCCCCTCTCGTAAACAGGTCAAATCGAGTTGAAGCGCGTTCTGAAATTTTTGTAACGGTAATTTCTTCTCCTGGTCCATATACAGATCGAGTGCCCGTTGCACTTGATCCATTTCATAAATGACGTCGCGTTCATCTTCCGGTACGATATGAAACGTCTCTTTTGACATGAAGAAACGTTGTTTCGGGATTCCCGAAAGGTGATGTTTCAAGCGTTTGGTGTCGATTTCTTGCGAGTCATCCAGTAGGACGGTGCGATTCACACCTTTTGGCAGTGTCTGTTCATATTCGTGAATCGCATGACGCAATTCTGAAAGGGTGATATCAATTTCTCGATCCGGTTCCACCTCTTTTTGTTGTTTTAATCGTTTCCACCAACTCTTTCCGAGCTTCTCTTTCTTATCCATAAGCGCACCCCTCCCTGTCTTCCTGTTCCCGAATCTTTTAAAACTTTCACCTTAAAATTGCATATTCATGAAAAAAACCTTCCTTTTTTTAAAGGAAGGTCATGGACTAGCACTTATTTCAATTTGTTACGGAGAACCATTTGCAGGATTCCACCGTGACGGTAGTAATCAATTTCAACTTCAGAGTCGAAACGAGCGATGACTTTGAACTCTGTCACCGTTCCGTTTTCATGTGTCGCTTTTGCGTTCAAAATATCGCGCGGACGTACAGACTCATCGACTTGAATATCAATTGCTTCTTCACCAGTCAATCCGAGTGATTCAGCCGATTCCCCGTCTAAGAACTGAAGCGGGAGCACACCCATCATGACAAGGTTCGAACGGTGAATCCGCTCGAAACTTTGTGCGATGACCGCACGGATTCCAAGAAGATTCGTCCCTTTCGCTGCCCAGTCACGAGATGATCCCATTCCGTAATCATTTCCTGCAAGGACAACAAGACCTGTTCCCTGTTCCTTGTACTTCATAGCCGCATCATACATTGGCATGATTTCACCAGTTGGCCAGTACGTCGTAAAGCCACCTTCAGTTCCTGGAGCAACTTGGTTGCGGATACGAATGTTTGCGAACGTACCACGCATCATGACTTCATGGTTACCACGGCGAGAACCATATGAGTTGAAGTCGATTGGCTCTACCCCTTTAGAAAGGAGGTATTGACCGGCTGGTGTCGTCTTCGAGAATGATCCAGCTGGCGAGATGTGGTCGGTCGTAACCGAATCCGCAAACTTCCCGATGACACGTAAGCCATTCAATGCATGAACCTCGCCCGCTTCTGGTTCGAGTTGTTCGAAGAACGGTGGGTTTTGGATGTATGTCGACTCATCTGAGAAGTCATACAAGTTTCCTTCCGGAACATCGAGTGCGTTCCAACGCTCGTTACCAGTGAAGACCGTTTCGTACTCTTTACGGAATGCTTCTGGTGATACGACGTCTTGGACAACCATTTTGATTTCATCGTTTGATGGCCAGATGTCTTTGAAGTATACTTCATTTCCATCTTTGTCTGTACCGAACGAATCATTCATAATGTCGAAGTTGACTGACCCGGCAAGAGCGTAAGCGACGACGAGCGGTGGTGATGCCAAGAAGTTTGCCTTCACGAGCGGGTGAACGCGCCCTTCAAAGTTACGGTTACCAGAGAGGACTGACGACACGAGCAAGTCGTTTTCTGTGATCGTATCTTCGACTTCACGGTCAAGCGGACCAGAGTTTCCGATACATGTCGTACAACCGTATCCGACCGTGTTGAAGCCAAGTTCGTCCAAGTAAGAAGTCAAACCAGCCTTATCCAAGTAGTCCGTTACGACTTTCGAACCTGGTGCGAGTGATGTCTTCACGTATTTCGGAACGGTTAAGCCACGTTCAACGGCTTTCTTCGCAACGAGTCCAGCACCGACCATGACGTATGGGTTCGACGTGTTCGTACAGCTTGTGATGGCTGCAATCGCAACATCTCCCGTACTCATGTCGACTGCGCCGTCCTCGTACTTGACTGTCGCCGTTTTGTCGAGTTCAGAACGGTCAAGTCCGAAGCCACTGTTTCCTGCAGGAGCACTCAAGCTATCGATGAACGATGTTTGAACGTCTGAGAGGTTGATTCGGTCTTGTGGACGTTTCGGACCCGCAAGTGAAGGCTGGACTTTCGACAAGTCGAGTGTCAACACTTTTGTGAACGTTGGATCAGCTTGATCTGGTGTATAGAAGAGATCATTCGCTTTAGAGTATTCTTCGACGAGTGAAATCAACTCTTCAGAGCGACCAGTCGTACGCATGTAGTTCAATGTTTCCGTATCGACCGGGAAGAATCCACATGTCGCACCATATTCAGGCGCCATGTTTGCAATCGTCGCACGGTCTGAAAGTGGCATCGTGTGGAGCGACGGTCCGAAGAATTCAACGAATTTCCCGACAACTTTTTCATGACGTAGCATCTCTGTCACGACGAGCGCCACATCTGTCGCTGTCACACCAGGGTTTACTTCACCGATGATTTTGACACCGACGACGTCTGGCACTGGGAAGTATGATGGTTGACCGAGCATGCTTGCTTCCGCCTCGATTCCGCCGACACCCCAGCCAAGAACACCGAGTCCGTTGATCATCGTTGTGTGCGAATCCGTTCCGACGAGTGAGTCTGGATAAGCAACTGTACCTTCTGCATCATTCTTCTCGAGGACGACAGATGCCAAGTACTCCAAGTTTACTTGGTGAACAATCCCCGTTGCAGGTGGTACGGCACGATAGTTGTCAAATGCCGTCTGAGCCCAACGTAAGAACTTATAACGTTCTTCGTTACGTTCAAATTCGATGTCCATGTTTTTCATCAATGCGCCAGCGAAACCATATGCATCTACTTGAACTGAGTGGTCGACGACGAGATCGACAGGAATTTCTGGGTTGATTTTGTTCGGGTCTCCACCGAGGTCTGCCATCGCTTTACGAAGTGAAGCAAGGTCTACGACCGTCGGTACACCCGTGAAGTCTTGAAGTACGACACGTGCCGGTTTGAACGGTACGTCAATGTCTTTCGAGACGTCGGCAGTGCCCCATTTTGCCAAGTTCTCGACATGTTCTTTCGTGATGGCACGCCCGTCTTGTTGACGGAGAACCGATTCAAGAAGAACGCGAATCGAATACGGAAGACGGCTGATGTCCGTCAATCCTTCTTCTTCCAATTTTTTCAAACGATAAAAATCATACGATTGCCCGTTCGCTTCGAACTTTGTCCGAGATGCGAAGGCGTCTAAAACATTCGTCTGTTCCATTGCAATTTCCCCCTTTTTTAAAGCGCCGACCACACGACAATGCGTAATCGCTTACTTTTCACATATTTATCATAATACAAGTATAGCGTGACGTAAAATACATTCCGTCACAAATTAGTCATAAGTAAAACTTATCAAAACTAAAACGACTTACTTCACAACAAAAAAACACCTCAGAAACGAGGTGTTTACATCTTATTCTTCCGTACCGATCTCTTCGTTGACGTCAAGTGCCTCAACAAGCGTCAAGTCATCTGCGTGACGCTCAGCGAACCGTTCATATGTGAACTCGTTCGCGAACAGGAAGACCGGACGTTCCCAACGGTCTGTAACGAGCATGTTCCGTGAATCTTGGAACGGTTTCAATGCCTTCAACTCTTTATCTTTGACCCAACGAGCAACGCTATATGAGACTGGTTCCATTCGAATATCGACGCCATATTCATTGTTTAAACGATATTCGAATACCTCGAATTGAAGTTGTCCGACCGCGCCAAGATAAATCTCGTTATATTCGTTGCGATACACTTGAATCGCCCCTTCTTGCGCAAGCTGTTCTACCCCTTTGTGGAAGTGTTTCGACTTGAGCGAGTTGACCGGCGAAACGCGCATGAACAATTCCGGTGGGAAAGTTGGCAGCGCCTCAAACGCAATCTTCTGCTTCGATGTGGTGATGGTATCTCCAATTTGATACGTCCCAGAATCATAGATCCCGATGACATCACCAGCAAACGCTTGGTCGACTGTTTCTCGATCGTTCGCCATCAATTGTGTCGATTGGCTCAATTTTATCTTTTTCCCAGTACGAGTGAGCGTCACATCCATCCCACGCTCAAACACACCTGAACAGATGCGTACAAAGGCGATGCGATCGCGGTGTGCCGGATTCATGTTCGCCTGAATCTTGAAGACGAATCCACTGAAGTCTTCTGATGTCGGATTGATTGGACCGACGTTCGACTTACGTGCCTCAGGAGCCGGAGACATCTCTAAATAGTGATTCAAGAACGCAGTCACGCCAAAGTCGACGAGCGCTGTTCCGAAAAATACCGGTGTCAATTTACCGCTCTGGATCGCCTCGACATCAATCTCGTTCCCCGCTCCATCGAGAAGGTCGATCTCATCGCGGAGGTTCATCAAGTTCTCTTCCGACAAATGATCGGCGAGAATCGGATCGTTCACTCCGTCCTCACCCAGTTGAAGTGTCGACTTCTCCCCACGGAACAAGTGGACCTCATTTTTTTTTTGGTCGTAGACACCTTCAAACTGCATTCCACTTCCGATTGGCCATGTAATCGCGACAGAAGGCATGCCTAACACTTCTTCGAGCTCTTCCATCAATTCAAGCGGATCTTTTGCCTGACGATCCAACTTGTTCATAAATGTGAAGATTGGAATCCCACGCATCCGACAAACTTGGAATAGTTTTTTCTTCTGTGTTTCAATCCCTTTCGCAGCATCAATGACCATGACCGCGCTATCGACTGATGTCAACACTCGATACGTGTCTTCACCGAAGTCGTTGTGTCCTGGTGTATCCATGATCGATACAACCTTGTCTTGATAGATGAATTGCATGACAGACGATGTGACCGAGATCCCACGTTGTTTCTCGATTTCCATCCAGTCAGATTTTGCGTGTTTTGAGTTTTTGCGCGCCTTGACCGTACCTGCCTCGCGAATCGCACCACCGTGCAAAAGTAATTTTTCTGTTAATGTTGTTTTCCCCGCATCCGGGTGAGAGATAATGCCGAATATCCGACGTCTCTCGACTTCCTGTTTCAATTGGCTCATATAGGATAGACCTTTCCTTTCTCGTCTCAGTTCATGCTTATTCTCGTAGCAACGCTATCTATTCTAACGAAATCAATTCGGTTCGTCTATCCTAATGGGACGTACGCCTTTTGCAAATGGATTCTTTTTTGTATACTAACGATGAAAGCAAGTGAATGTATAGAACGGGGGAAAGACGATGCCAGAAAACTTGATGATGTATTTCATTGTATTCTGGGGATTCGTCATGATTGGACTCATGACGATTGGCGGGTACTTCATGTTTCGTAAGTTTTTAAAACGAATGCCAAAAGAAGATGGACGTTCCCTACTTGACATCGAAGATGATTATATAGAAAGAACGCGTCATCTCTGGACTCCGGAGACGCGGACGCTATTAGATCGTCTCGTCACACCGGTACCCGAGTTGTTCCGCGACGTCGCGATCCGAAAAATCGCAGGTAAAATCGGTCAATTCGCGCTTGAATCGCGTGCAAAAAAAATGACGACCGAACTTGTGGTAAAGGGTTACATCGCCGCAACGCCGAAGCGCGATCACAAGTTCTTAAAGAAAGCGCTAACCGAAGAACAGATTGATTGGACGCCATATGAACACTATTTTCAGCAGTAGACTCTATCTCATTCAGATAGAGTTTTTTATTTGTCGAATTGTGCGATTCGCCTAATGGGTCAAAAGTACCTTTTCTCGAGCTTTATATTACATCGAAATAACGTTCACGAATTAGACAATATTGAAAACGCTTACAGTAAATTGGTATGACCAATATTAATATAACGTCTTTCATTTCGACACGAAAAAAAGGAATGACTGAATTGTTTTTCACAACGCATAATGGATTTATCTTACAGTCAAGGAGGGTCTATTATGCATGATGTAACACAAGTTTCACAAGCGACAAGCCATCAATCTGCCCACATGATTACCGAACATGAGACATTTCATCGGATAAAAAAGGAAAAAAATCGCTTCATCGTTCCAGCTATCATCTTCTCACTCATCTTTTATTTCACACTCCCGATTCTGACGAGCTATACGACGATCTTGAATACACCACTCATCGGGGACGGGGACATCACTTGGGCTTGGGCGTTCGCCTTTTCCCAGTTCATTATGACCTGGACACTTTGTGTACTTTATAGTCGACGTGCCCGTCGCTTTGACGCACTCGTCGAACAATTGAAAGACGAGGTGAGATCATGAATTGGACCGCAATCGCCCTCTTTATCGCCATTGTCGGACTCACGCTAGTGATTACATACTTTGCAGCAAGAAAAACAAAAACTGCCAGCGATTTTTATACGGCAGATGGTGGATTGACCGGATTTCAAAACGGTCTTGCCATTGCAGGCGACTATATGTCTGCCGCATCGTTTCTCGGAATTGCAGGTATGATTGCGCTTGCGGGATTCGATGGGTTTTTCTATTCAATCGGTTTCCTCGTTGCCTATCTCGTTGTCCTCTATCTCGTCGCCGAACCATTGCGAAATCTTGGGAAATATACGATGGCAGACATGATTGCGGCACGTTTTAACAAGCCTCGCGTACGTGGTGTCGCAGCGATGAATGCGATTGTCATCTCCATTTTTTTTTTTATTGCGCAACTCGTCGGAGCGGGTGCTTTGATTGAACTGTTACTCGGAATCCCTTATACGACAAGTGTCGTCGTCGTCGGAATCTTAATGACAGTCTACGTCGTTTTCGGTGGCATGACGGCCACTTCTTGGGTACAAATCACAAAAGCCGTACTTCTGATGATTGGGACGGCAATCATTTCATTTCTCGTGTTCGCTCGTTTTGATTTCTCCGTCACGACGATGTTTAATGAAGTCAGCAAAGCGACCCCACTCGGAAGTGACTTCTTGAACCCTGGGAACAAGTTCAAGCTACCGCTCGATACCATTTCATTAAACATGGCGCTCGTGCTCGGTACGGCAGGGCTCCCTCATATTCTGATTCGCTTCTTCACCGTCAAAGATGCACCGACTGCTCGGCAATCCGTCGTCTATGCGACATGGATCATCGGTGCATTTTATATCTTGACCATTTTCCTAGGATTCGGTGCCGCAGCATTCGTCGGACGTGATGCCATTCTCGCCGCAAACCCTGCCGGCAACATGGCGGCCCCTCTTCTCGCGCAAGTGCTCGGTGGTGACCTCTTGTTCGCTTTCGTTGCCGCAATCGCGTTCGCGACAATTCTTGCCGTTGTCGCTGGACTCGTACTGTCAGCTGCTTCCGCCTTCGCCCATGACTTCTACGGACATATCATTCGTAAAGGGGAAGCGACAGAAACTGAACAAGTGAAAGCCGCGCGAATCGCTTCAGTTGCGGTCGCCCTCGTCTCAATGGGACTAGCCTTTTTCGCGCAGTCGATGAACGTGGCATTTCTTGTCTCGCTCGCTTTCGCCGTTGCGGCGAGTGCGAACTTACCTGTTATCCTCTTTACGATTTTCTGGAGACGCTTCAATACAGGTGGCGCCATTTGGGGAATGGTCGTCGGCTTGTTCTCCTCACTGATTCTAGTCGCACTCAGTCCGAACCTGTGGGCTCCGGACGGTTCGGCCATTATTCTCGGTGAAGCCCTTTTCCCGCTATCCAATCCCGGGATTGTATCAATCCCCCTTGGTTTCATCGCTGCCGTGATTGGTACACTGGTCACGAAATCAGATGAAGTTGCTGGCAACTATGAACGCGTACTTGTCAAGGCGAACACCGGAATCGACGCGGAGACAGAAGTCGCCGCTACGAAAGCAGATTAAATAAAAATGGAGTGGCTCAACGCCACTCCATTTTTACGTGATTGCGATTCGTTTATATTTTTGATACATGGCGATTCGCCACGGGACAATCATCCCCCAAGCAATCAAATAGAACAATCCGCCTGTAGAGAATAGATCGACCTCATGACCGACCCAAACCTTCATTGCTGTACGGATGGCAAGGAGTGCGAAAACGACCACAAAAAATGCTTTCGATCGCGAGAGATACACTTCGCCGTCCCGTTTTTTAAAATTGGATGTCTTAATCAAAAACAGACTGAAGATGAGTCCGACCGCAAGGGCCTCAGCCACTTCGACCCATGATAAGCGAAACGCGGGAATCAAAAACTGAATCATCCCGGTCGTCATCGCAAGTGGTGGAATTAAAATTTTCTTCGCATTCGTCGGCTTTGCCGATGCTTTTACACGAACAAAGCTCGCTACGATACCCATTAACAACGCGACGAGAGTCGACCCCCATAACATTGACATCTCGGTCAACCCCTTAAAATCCGGTGAATCCGACAAGCTCGCTCATCCATGCAGCGAACCGATTCATTCCGTCAAAATATAATAGTACGCCGAACGCCATCATCAAATAGCCTCCGACTTTTGCTACTTTTGCACTGTTGCGTGCTAAGTATTTGATCTTGCCAACGAATGCGACCATTACCAAAAATGGAATTGCAAACCCGATGACATACGCCAACATATAGCCGAGTCCTTGACTCGGGTTCGTGGCGGCTAGTGCGATCACACCAGCTAAAATTGGACCTGTGCACGGTGTCCAGCCTGCCGCAAATCCAATACCAATTAAAACGGTTCCAAAATAACCGCTCTTTCGTTCGCCGATATCCATTTTCTTTTCACGCATCATAAATTGCGGTTGCCATAAGCCCGCCAAAAAGACGCCGAACACGAAAATCAAAATGGCGCCGAACATGCGTAGACTGTCCTTATATTGGATGAAGACGTCTGCAATCAATGAAGTCGACAATCCTAGTACGAGAAAAAAAAAAGAAAAACCGAATAAGAACGAAAATGTGTGGAACCAAGCTGTACGCTGTTTTAATCCTTCATTTTTTAACTCAGATACGGAAACCCCAGTAATATACGAGAGAAAGACCGGATACAACGGGAGCGTACATGGTGACAAGAACGATAAGACGCCCGCCCCAAATGCGAGCCATAATGTGACTTCCATGACGATTTCCACCTTTCACGACCATTATAGCGAAAACCTATTTAAATTGCTCGAATCTTTTCTTTCAAACCGCAACATCATTTTGTAATTTTTGAAATGGAAATGAAACTTGTCATCTGTAAACGGAGGTGCTAAGATTTGGATATTCCAGTTCACAAAATTCTAATTTACATGATGGGGGAACGAACGTGGCAGTCACCGCAGCAGATACACTACACCAAGCCATTGAACAAAAACGTGATGAACTGTATAAAATCGCGTCAAAGCATTCTTGGACCTCACCCGAAGTCATTTCAGTAAGCCAAGAACTTGACTCTCTAATCACTCGTCATGTCCTATCAAAGCATAATAAAGAGCAACTTCATTCTTGAAACTTGACGGCTCGTCACCTTGTGTGACGAGAATTTTCCATGGAAAAAGGACACCTGAATAGGTATCCTTTCCAAATCAAGACATCAGACGTTGTCCGGATTGCAGTTCATACATCTTTTTGTACAGTCCGTCTTGTTTCAATAACTGTTGATGATTGCCGCGTTCCACGATTTCACCACGATGCAAGACCAAAATTAAATCTGCATCTTGAATCGTCGACAGGCGGTGGGCGATTGCGATTGTCGTCCGACCACGACGCATCCGATCGAGCGCGGTTTGTACACGCTCCTCTGTTTCGGTATCGATCGAGCTCGTCGCTTCATCGAGAATAAGCACTTTTGGATTACGTGCGACCGTACGGGCAAATGCGAGCAATTGACGCTCCCCGCTTGAGAACGTCGCTCCACGCTCTCCGACGACATGGCCATAGCCAGCGTCCAACTTTTCAATGAATGTATGCGCTTGGACGAATTCAGCAGCTTCACGCGCGCGCTCAGAATCGATGACTGGATTGAACAGCTTCAAATTCTCTTCGATTGTTCCCGTAAATAAGAATGGGTCTTGTAGGACAAGCCCGACTTGTTGACGAAGCTCTTGCTCCTCGAACTGTTCGAGCGGTTGCCCGTCAATCGTGATGCGACCAGATTCATATGGATAAAAACGTGTCAACAAATTGATGATTGAACTCTTACCGCTCCCAGTATGACCAACGAGCGCAACCGTCTCACCTGGTTTAGCAACGAAAGAAATCTGTTTCAACACGTCAACTTCTCCGTCGTAACTGAATGTCACATTTTCGAACCGAACTTCCCCATCAGTGATTCGTGCTTCACCAGGCATCTGTTTACCTGGAGCCGGTTCATCCGTATCTAAAATTTTGAAGACACGGTCGGCCGATACGACGGCTTGTTGAAATTCGCTTAATCGTTGCATGATATCAAGCACGGGACGGAAAATACGTTCAATATAGCTGATGAAAGCATACACGACCCCTACTTGAACTTGTTCACTCATCGAGAGTACCCCGTAATAACCGAGCAGACCGATGATGGAGAAGGCGAGAAGCAATTCGATAATCGGGCGGAGTAACATGCTATCGAGTTTTAAGTTCCGATATCGTGCCTCCTGATGCGCTTCGTTCGTCTCTTCGAACTGACGAATGAGACGCTCTTCTTGACGAAATTGTTGAATGATGCCCATCCCATTGATGGATTCGTTCAACTGGGCGTTGAGTTGTGACAACAAATCCCGCACTTGCGCGAAATATTTCGTCGAGAAACGACGATACGCCCAAATGATAAGCCAGAAGAGAGGCAACAAGATTAGTCCCATCGTCGCGAGCGGGGGCTCCAAGATGTAGAGGAAGATATACGTCCCAATCAACTGAACGGCAGACTGAACGAACGTACTCATCACCCCGACATAGAGCTCTTTTACGGCCTCCGTATCATTCGTGATACGCGATACAAGGACTCCCGCTGGTGTGCGGTCAAAGTAGGCAAGTCGCATCCCCATAACGTGACGGAAGATGTCCATCCGAATGTTTTGCACAATTTTTAAGGCGATTTTTTGAAAAGATATGGATTGCAGATAGTCAAATACAATCGCCGACAAATGAAGCACAAAAAAAAAAACAAAAAGAGCGATGACCCAGTTCGTCGGGTAGACACCTGGTGTGACGAATTCATCGATAAACACTTTGATTAGAAACGGTCCTGCCAACTTTGCACCTGTCGCAATCAAGAGAAATACGAAGGCAACACTTAGCGGTTTTCCGTACCGTTTCGCGTAACTGAGCAGGCGCTTGATGACTTGCCATTCTTGGACATCATGTTTCATCGTGTCCCCCCCCTTCTACAATCGCTTCAAGTTGCTGACGATCATATGTCTCACGATACCAGCCCGTCTCTTGAAGCAATGCCTCATGGCGACCTCTTTGAATGATGTTTCCGTCCTCAATCACGAGAATCTCGTCAGCGTGTTCTACAGCCGAAAGACGATGTGCGACAATGACGCGCGCCTGATCTGGATTACCGACTCGAAAATGCTCGATAATCGACTCTTCCGTTTTCGCATCGACCGCAGATAGCGCATCATCTAATATCAATACATCCGCCGCTGTCATGAGCGCCCGCGCGATGGAAATCCGTTGTTTTTGTCCTCCTGATAATGTGACTCCACGTTCACCGACGAGTGTCGCATATCCTTCCGGAAGACGGACAATATCTTCATGCACCTCAGCAACCTTAGCTGCTTCGATGATTTCTTCCATGCTCGCTTCAGGCCTTCCGAACGCGATATTGTTCGCAATCGAATCCGAGAACAAGAAATGATCTTGTGGAACTACCGCAATTTTATCCATCAGAAGTGATTTTTTCTCTTGGCGGATGTTGATCCCACCGATTTTAATCTTTCCATCTTTCACATCATACTCACGCGTCAATAGACGGACAATCGTCGTCTTCCCTGCACCTGTTCTGCCGACAATCCCGATTGTTTTTCCACGTTCAATCCGAAAATGGACATTGTGGAGCACAACGGTCTCATCATAGGCGAAGTTTCGAATATCGACCTCCACCTCTGAATGAGAAAGGGTCGTCGCAGCCATGCGGTCGTCTTGAATCTCAGGTTTGACGGCGAGCATTCGCTCAATTCGGTCGTAAGACGCGCGTCCACGCTCCACGATATTGAACAACCATCCAAAGGCTAACATCGGCCATGTCAACAGTGCCAAATAAGCTGTGAAGCTGACAATCTGTCCAATCGTCAATTCGCCTTGTTCAATCAAGACGGCTCCATACCCGACCGAAAGGATATAAGACAATCCGACAATTCCGAAGATGGTCGGGTCGTATAAGGCATCAATCTTCGCGACTCGTACGTTTTTCGCCATGACTTCACTCGATAAGTTCTCAAACGATTCCACATCCCGATTGACTTCCCCCGTCGACTTTAAGACACGGACGCCACTGACGCTTTCCTGCACTTTGTCATTCAATTCTGAAAATGCCGCTTGGGCGACCCCGAATCGGCTATGTAACATCTTTCCATATCGCGTTGTCAAAGCGACCATGATTGGTAACGGTAGTAAGGCGACGAGCGTCAATTTCCAGCTGATTGTTGTAATCATCGTGATGATGACGAACGTCCCAAGTGTCACGCTATCGACGAGTGTTAAAATCCCCGCACCGGCCGTCATCGATACGGCTTGTACATCATTTGTCGCATGGGCCATCAAATCACCGACCCGTGACTTTTTATAAAATCGCTGATCAAGATCTGTGAAATGCCGATATAGTTGGCTACGAAGCATTCTTCCTAGACGAATCGATGCGCCGAAGATAAAATAGCGCCAAAAGAAGCGGGCGACATAATTTCCAATCCCAACAGCAGCAAGTCCCCCTAATAACAGCCAGAGTGTGTCGGACGAAAGCGAACCACGGTTAATCTCATCGACAATCCGTCCGATGATGCGTGGTGGAATCAGTTCTAGACCAGCCACGAAGATCAGTAAGACGATGCCGAGCGCGTACGTCTTCCAATCAAGACGCAAAAACCAAGATAATTGTTTGAATACACGAATGTGAAACGCCCCCCTTTGTCTTTAGATGAAGATTATTCATTAATCGTAGCGAAAGTTTGTTCGATTGTCTAACAAAAAGAGGAAACAAAAAAGCACTTCGGGAACCGAAGTGCTTTCGTGATTGATTATGATTTCTTTTCGTTTTTCATCTGCACGTTCATGGCGCGCATCACTTGGTTGACTTTCTTCTGTGATGGCTTTTGACCCATCTGCATCATCAACGTACGAATCATATCTTCATTGATTGGCGGGTTCTGTTCAAGGTAGTTCATCATGTATTTACGCGCGATAAAGAATCCAATCGCGATACCCCCGATGAGTGCTGCCACGACAAGAAGAATCCAGAATAATGTACTCAAGGCTTTACCTCCTCTACCATATGAAACATCGTTTTTTACTATACACTAAATTGAACAACTTCGCTAATCGTCCAGAAAAAAAGTGACGGCCAAACGATTGGCCGTCACAACAATCTAACTAGAGATTAAAGTGATTTCACTGCATTGACGACGTTGTCGACTGACATGCCGTATTCTTTCATGAGGAGGTCACCAGGTGCAGATGCTCCGAACTTGTCGATTCCTAGTACCTTACCACCGAATCCTACATATTTGTACCATCCAAGTGTCGCACCCGCTTCAAGTGATACACGTTTCGTAACTGAAGATGGAAGGACAGATTCTTTGTACTCTGCAGATTGCGCTTCGAAGAGTTCCCATGATGGCATCGAGACGACTGCCGCTTTCACGCCTTCTGACGCGAGCTGTTCACGCGCTTCAACGAGAACGTGTACTTCAGAACCTGTACCGAGCAAGAGAACGTCTGCATCTTTCGATTCACCTGCAACGACGTAAGCTCCTTTTGCTGCCGTTTCAATAGATGTACCTTCGAGTTCTGGTAACGCTTGACGAGTCAAGACGAGAAGTGAAGGAGTCGTTTTCGATGTCACCGCTTGTTTCCAAGCTGCAATCGTTTCTTTGCCGTCAGCAGGACGAAGAACAGAGAGGTTCGGCATCGCGCGGAAGCTCATCAAATGTTCGACCGGCTCGTGCGTTGGACCATCTTCACCGACTGCGATTGAGTCGTGCGTCAAGATGAACGTCGATGGAAGTCCCATAAGTGCTGCGAGACGGACTGCAGGACGGAGGTAATCCGAGAAGACGAAGAACGTCGCACCGTAAGGAAGAACACCACCGTGAAGGGCCATACCGTTCACAGCTGCCGCCATCGCGAACTCACGAACACCGAACCAGATGTTACGACCAGCTGGGTCTTCATCGAAGTCTACCGCACCTTTGATCATCGAGTTGTTCGATCCAGCAAGGTCAGCCGAACCACCAAAGAGTGTCGGTACTGCTTTTGCGATTGCGTTCAACACTTCACCGCTCGTTTGACGTGTTGCTTTTTTCGAACCGATTTCGAAAGTCGGCAACTCGCTATCCCAACCTTCAGGAAGGTCATTGTTCATCGCGCGCTCGAACTGTGCTCCGAGCTCAGGGTGTGCCGCTTTATACGCTTCAACGAGTTCGTTCCAGTCTGACTCATATTTCGCGCCAGGCTCGACAACTTTCTCGTTGAATAAGTCATATACTTCGTTTGGAACGTAGAATGACTCGCCTTCCCATTTGTAGAACTGTTTCGTCAATTCGATTTCAGCGTCTCCAAGTGGCGCACCGTGTGATGCCGATTTACCCGACTTGTTCGGTGAACCGAATCCGATGACCGTCTTGACTTCGATCAATGTCGGCTTCGACGTCTCTGCTTTCGCAGCATCGATCGCTTTTGCGATTGAATCGATGTCCGTTCCGTCTTCGACACGAATGACTTGCCACCCGTAAGCGTTGAAACGGTCTTCTACGCTTTCAGAGAACGACTTATGAAGGTCGCCATCGAGAGAGATATCGTTTGAATCGTAAAGAACGACGAGTTTACCGAGCTTCAAGTGACCTGCGAGGGAAGCCGCCTCCGCAGATACACCTTCCATCAAGTCTCCGTCACCGCAAATGCCGAACGTGTAGTGGTCAACGACGTTGAACTCGTCGCGGTTGTAAGTCGCTTCTAAGTGTTTCTCTGCCATGGCCATCCCGACAGCCATCGCAATCCCTTGTCCAAGTGGGCCCGTTGTCGCATCTACCCCAGCCGTGTGGCGGTACTCAGGGTGACCAGGTGTCTTCGAGTCCATTTGACGGAATGATTTCAAATCGTCCATCGACAAATCATAGCCAGACAAGTGAAGGAGCGAATACAAGAGCATCGATCCATGACCCGCTGAGAGCACGAAACGGTCACGGTTGAACCAGTTCGGGTTTTTCGGGTTGTGACGCATTTTATCTGTCCAAAGTGTAAACGCCATCGGGGCAGCGCCCATTGGCATCCCTGGGTGACCAGAGTTCGCTTTTTGGACTGCATCAATTGAGAGCGTCCGAATCGAGTTAATCGCTAATAATTCTTTAGTAGTTGTTTCCACTAATTTCATCCTCTCTGTGTTAAGAAGGTTTTCTACCCGTCATATTTTATCATACTCAATCGTGTGTCACAACTAATTAATTAGTATAACACATTTGATGAAATCGTTTCCTTCTATTGCATGAAATAGCATGTAATCCGTTCGTCTGATGCGTGTTCGTGTATAACAAAAATGCACATCCTATGCGAAATAGGATGTGCATTCGGTATCACTCACCGCGATAGCGTTTTTTTTTTTCTTTCAACTTCTCTGGTGTAACGTCATTTCCATCTGGATCGACGACTTTCATACCCATCATTTGTGATTTGAACGATTGACGAAACGCCTTCAAATATTCTTGACGCAAGTCTTGTTGCTCGTTCATTTCTTCTTGAGACAGTCCTTCTGTCTTCGCTTTGTTGGCGAGGAAATTGATTCGCTCCAATTGTCCTGGTGCTAACATATGACTCGCCCCCTCTCTAGTGAATTTGTTCTTATACTTTACAAAATCAGAGAGGAAGAATCAAGTTTCAGCAACCGACTGGTGCTCAAGATATCGTCGATTGACCGTTGCCTTCGAGACCTCATAGCCAAATCCACGTAGCGTCGCCGCAATCTCAGCGAACGTCAAGCCACGTTCACGCAATTGGATAATCTCTTCGATTGGCACTTCAATTCGATGTCGCCCACCTTGATCATGATTTTGAATGTTGCGCTGTGGGTTAAATCCGTTAGCGACCGCACGACGCATCCCACGCGAGATTTTCGCATTGTGAATTTTTCGTTGATATTCTTCGACAACACTGACAATCTCCAATACCATCTTCTCTGCATCGGAAACGACATAGTCCGACGTAGACTGCATCGTCAGCAATCGCACGTCATGCTTCATTAAAGTATGCAAGATCGCAATCTTAGCATTCCCTCGTCCTAAGCGACTGTCGTCCGTGACGAGCACGGCATCGAGCTGAGAAGTGGATACATGGTCCAGTAAATCAAGTAGCCCTTGTCGATTGACTTCATAACCGCTCTCTTGCTCTGTGATGACATCTATGACGTCGGCCCCTAATCCCGAAGCCAGCTGCTGTAATTCTTCGACTTGCCGACTGAGTGATGTCTCTTGGGTAGACTTGTTCGTCGATACCCGGCAATAGATGACGACCCGCATCGCACCACTCCCTTTCATTGCATTCATTTGTTACGATACACAGTTTAAGATTGATTCGCAATGAAGAACGATCACTCAGCGGCATACCATTTCATTTTTCGTTCGTTATGCTCTTCACGCTCTGCCATGATCTGTGCTTCGAGTGATTCTGCTTCGACGTACGCAACCTCTTCTTCGATTGTCCGCTCTGACGTGACGACCGGATCCACAACTTTTGGTTCCCCTCGCATTTCACCAGCCAAATAAAAAGCGAACATCCCGACTAAGAGCATCCCGACTAAAATGATTCCGTTGAGTGTATCTTTCATGATTACATTGCCTCCTGTATAAGAATATATGTTCGTTAGAACGTTTGTTCGTTTATCTGTTCTCATCATAAAACAAGAACCCGTGTTCGAAAAACACAAAAAAACGAACGAATGTTTGTACGCTCATGTGTTCTTGTGTTACACTAGACACATAAAGAATAGGATGCGATTGCAGGTTATTCGATTATATCGAGGTGAACATAAAGAAAAAAATGTCAGCGCGACAACAACAGATTCTTGATTTCATCAAAGACGAAGTACGGGCAAAAGGTTATCCGCCTTCTGTTCGTGAAATTGGAGAAGCCGTCGGTCTTGCATCTAGTTCGACCGTACACGGTCATCTAGATCGTTTAGAGAAGCGTGGATTGATTCGTCGAGATAAGACGAAGCCTCGCGCGATTGAAATTTTGACTGAAGATATGCCGACAATAGAAGAGCAAGAGTCCGTCATGTACGTACCGGTCATCGGGAAGGTCACTGCCGGGACACCGATCACCGCCATCGAGAACGTGGAAGAGCACTTCCCTCTTCCAGCACATATCGTCGGGTCAGATAATGTATATATGTTGTCTGTCTCTGGGGATTCGATGATCAATGCAGGAATTTTAGACGGAGACCGGGTGCTCGTCCGCCAGCAGAGCACGGCCGACAATGGAGAGATTGTCGTCGCCATGACGGAAGAAGGCGAAGCGACCGTGAAGCGAATTTACAAAGAAGCTTCGAAGGTCCGCCTTCAACCGGAGAACGACGAGTTAGAAGCGATGTATTTTGACAACGTCTCGATTTTAGGGAAGGTTATCGGTGTATACCGGACGATTCATTAATGGCTAGTGGCAAGACCCATACCCGTACGAATCTCGTGGCAACCGGAGCACTCGCGGTTGCCACGCCTTTTCTTGAAATCGATGTTCCGTTCTCATTGATCATCGGTGCCATCATCGGTACACTCTGGCTCTCCCCGGACCTCGATTTGAAATCAGACGCCTATTATCGATGGGGACCTCTCAAACTGATTTGGCTCCCTTACGTAAAGCTCATGCCGCACCGTTCGCTCTTCTCGCACCTACCTGCTTTGAGTGATGTGATTCGGATTGCATATATCGGGTTCCCACTCGTGCTGCTTCTGCCCTTCACGGCTTACGAAGAGGAAATACGCTCATGGGTGGACATTCATGGCATGTCCTTCTTTTTAGGGCTCGTGTTTGCAACGACACTGCATACGACGCTCGACTATACTTCAACGTTTTTCAAAAAAGCGTTTTAACCAACAAAGGACCACCTTCGTGAAGTACAGAAGGTGGTCCTTTGTTTTAATTGGAATGATAACGTGTTATAGGGTATCCATTTTATGAATGAAATGCTTAAACTAATACGACCCGATCTTTCCTGCACGCAAATTATCGAGATGAGTTGGAAGAAATCCGATATGGTCAAACTATGAAGGAGGAGAACTTGATGGTAAAAGCATTAAATGAGCTGATGGACTTTATCGAACAGCACTTAACGGAAGAACTCTTAGATTCAGAGATCACAAAAATCACCGGACTATCTGCTCATCATTTTAAGAGGATGTTTTCGTATATGTCAGGAATGACACTTCACACTTATATACGAAATCGACGGTTTTCTATCGCAAATGAAAAATTGGTTCATGGTTCAAGCGTAACAGAAATCGCATATCTCTATGGATATCAATCGGTCGAAGGGTTTTCCAGAGCGTTTCGAGATTGGTCTGGTCATTTGCCTTCTGAAGTCATGAAGAATCACATTCAAAAGTCGTTCCCTCGCTTCACGTTTTATATCGATATAAAAGGAGGAACATCAATGGAGTTCAAGTTAGAAGAGAAAGAAGCTTTTCAAATCGTTGGAGTTTCAAAGCGTGTCCCTATTCAATTCGAGGGAGTCAACGAAGAAATCATGGAACTAGCGAAGTCGATTACGGAAGAGCAACGGGCTCACATGCATGAATTGGGCAATTTATATCCGCATCGTGCCTTGAACGCATCGTTCAATTTTGATGACGGTCACTTAGAAGAAGAAGGTTATTTGACACATATGATCGGTTTCGCCACGACAAGAGAAATTAAGTATGACGATCTCGAAGTGAATTCAATCCCAAAAAGTTTATGGGCAATCTTCCCGAACACTGGACCATTCCCAAACACTCTACAAGAGACGATGGCAAGAACCTATGCAGAATGGTTACCTTCTTCGGGATACGCACTTCAAGACTTACCAAGCATTTCATTTAGCAAAATAGAAACAGGATATGACAACGTATATAGCGAGGTTTGGGTCCCTGTGAAGGTAAGAGAAGAGCCGGAATCATAAAGATATCTCCGCTATTATGATTTATCAAAAAGAGTATGGAGCAACCCAAATTGAGGGATGCTCCATACTCTTTAATATATCTCTTCTATTTAGTAGAGCGTCATGTACTGATCGCGTATTTAGTAGAGCGTCATGTACTGATCGCGTTCCCACTCTGTTACTTGCATACGGAACATATCCCACTCGATTTCTTTCAGCTCGAGGAAGTGTTCACCGATATGCTCACCAAGTGAGTCCATCACGACTTTGTCCGCACGAAGGACTTCGAGTGCGTCGAAGAGTGTCGCCGGGAGATCGTCGATTCCGTTTGCTACACGCTCTGGCTTGTCCATCACGTAGATGTTGCTATCGATTGGTTTAGGTGCATTCAAATCTTTTTCGACCCCGTCAAGACCTGAAGCCAAGAGGGCAGCAAGTGCAAGGTACGGGTTCGCCGCTGGGTCAACCGAACGTACTTCGATACGAGTCGAGAGACCACGTGCCGCTGGTACACGTACGAGTGGCGAACGGTTACGTGCGCTCCATGCAACATAGCAAGGTGCTTCGTAGCCTGGTACGAGACGCTTGTATGAGTTGACAGTCGGGTTACATACTGCCGTGAAGGCACGAGCGTGCTCCAAGATACCGGCTGTGAACGCGCGAGCTGTATCTGAAAGTTCCATGTCGCCGTTTGGATCGTAG
This sequence comes from Exiguobacterium profundum, assembly GCF_001909285.1. GTDB lineage: Bacteria > Bacillota > Bacilli > Exiguobacteriales > Exiguobacteriaceae > Exiguobacterium > Exiguobacterium profundum. The sequence continues at coordinate 1,688,770 of NZ_MRSV01000001.1, read as the reverse complement.
AAGACGTTTGTGTCGCCTTTGAAGAGTGACATGTTCGCATGCATCCCTGAACCGTTTACCCCGAAGAGCGGTTTCGGCATGAATGTCGCGTGAAGACCATACTTCGCTGCGATCGTCTTAACGACGAGTTTGAACGTTTGGATGTTATCTGCCGTCGTGACAGCATCTGCGTATTTGAAATCGATTTCGTGTTGTCCTGGTGCTACTTCGTGGTGTGATGCTTCGATTTCAAAGCCCATGTTTTCAAGTTCGATGACAATCTCTTTACGGCAGTTCTCACCGAGGTCAACTGGTGCCAAGTCGAAGTATCCACCTTGGTCGTTGAGTTCAAGAGTCGGACGACCTGATGCGTCTTTTTTGAACAAGAAGAACTCTGGCTCTGGTCCAACGTTGAACGCTGTGAAACCAAGTTTTTGCATCTTCTCAAGGTTACGCTTGAGTGTACCGCGCGGGTCACCGCTGAATGGTGTACCGTCTGGGTTATAAATATCGCAAATTAAGCGAGCAACTTTTCCGCTGCCATCTGTCCACGGGAAGACAACCCACGTGTTGAGGTCTGGATACAAGTACATGTCTGATTCCTCGATGCGGACGAATCCTTCGATTGACGATCCGTCAAACATCATCTTGTTATCAAGTGCTTTGTCCAATTGGCTGATCGGCACCTCGACGTTTTTGATTGTTCCGAGGATGTCCGTGAATTGAAGACGAATAAAGCGTACGTCTTCCTCTTGTGCGATGCGTTTAATGTCTTCTTTTGTGAACGTTTTTCTGGCCATGGTAAAATGTCCCCTCTCACATTGCGTAATGGTTGATGTGTGCGGCGTTATCGATAGAAACGTGAAAGCTCACCTTGAATGAGCGACGTTTTATTGAAACGACCGGCTTCTTGAAGCTGTGTTTTCAACAAATGATGTAACTCTTTTTCCGAAACCTTCGGTGCTTCACTGACCGGTGCGGCCGGAGCAGATGCTTCCGCTTCTTTTTCACCTTCTTGCTCTAACATGTGGCGAATCGCCGCCAAGTTAAAGCCTTGATCAATGTAATCCTTGATTGCGAGTAGACGTTCGACATCATTAAAGGAATAAAGTCGTCGTTTCGATTCCGTCCGACTAGGCGAAATCAGACCCTGTTCTTCGTAATACCGAATCTGTCTACCTGTCAGTTGCGTCAAATCTTGGACGATTCCAATCGGAAACAACGGGTTGGAGCGACGAAATTGATCGGCCATCCTTACCCCTCCTTTTCTGTCTCACAATGTGAGAATAATATATGACAACAATCCTGTCAATAGATGTTAAGAAAGTTAACATGACAGATTAGTTACAAATGTGTCGGCTGATTTTGGTCATTGAATTCGACCAATCCTTTACCGTGTAATTGGCTCAACGCCAACATGAGCGCGACTTTTACGTGAGCATACGTCAGACCACCTTGAACGTACGCCGTGTACGGTGCCCGAAGCGGACCATCGGCAGACAGCTCGATGGAAGAACCCTGAATGAACGTCCCAGCTGCCATGATGACGTCATCTTCATAACCCGGCATATAGGCCGGCACCGGTAACGCATGGGCATTGACCGGCGATGCCATTTGGATGCTCTGACAAAACGCAATCATCTTGTCGCGGTCACGGAACGTCACCGACTGAATCAAGTCCGTTCGTAGAGTCGTATAGTGAGGATCTGTCTCGAATCCGATCAAAGACAATAGACTTGCCGTCAAATGGGCCCCTTTTAATGCCTGTGCGACTGTATGAGGTGCCATATAGAAGCCTTGATACATCTCTTGAAGCGAGTAGAGTGATGGTCCGGCTTCACTTCCGATACCTGGGGTCGTCATACGGAACGAACACCGTTCAATTAACTCTTTCGTACCAGCGATATAACCGCCCGTCTTCGCCAATCCACCGCCTGGGTTTTTGATGAGAGAACCAGCCATCAAGTCAGCCCCGACGTGCGTCGGTTCGATCGTCTCGACAAACTCACCGTAACAATTGTCCACGAACACATACACATGCGGATGTTCCGCTTTAATCCGTTCGATGGCCACTTTGATTTCATCGACTGGAATACTGCGACGATTCGCATACCCTTTCGATCGCTGAATCCCAACGAGTTTCGTCTCAGGACGAATCCGTTCGAGGACGCGGTCGATGTCGATTTCACGTTCCTCTTTTAATTCGACAGTATCGTAATGGACACCGAGTTCTTTTAACGAACCGCGACCATCGCCACGAATGCCGACAATCTCCTCAAGCGTGTCATACGGCTTCCCTGTGATATAGAGAAGCTCATCACCTGGTAGAAGGACACCAAACAAGGCAATCCCGATTGCATGGGTACCGGAGATGATTTGTGGTCGACATAGCGCGAGCTCGGCTCCAAACACATCCGCATAAATCGACTCGAGGGTGTCTCGACCGATATCGTCATATCCATATCCCGTCGTCGGATTAAAATGAAAATCCGACACTTTATGCTTTTTAAACGATTCTAGGACGCGATACTGGTTGAATTCGGCCGTCTCGTAAATCCTTTCGAAAAACGGTTTGACCCGTGCCTCCGCTTTTTTTACGAACGGCGCGAGCGCATCATAATGTTCAATCTTTTCTTGCCACATACTTACACCTCAAATTGTTTTAGCGTCGCATATAGACGCGTGTCTTCTCTCATATAACCTACTAATTCGACAGAACCGTCATCTAAAAAGCTCTCTTCAAGACGATACATCGCCTCTTTGGCCGGGTGGTAGTGTTCAAACGCCGTCACCGGGAGAATGACATGGACTTTTGTCAAAATGTCCGCAATCTTATCCTCGAGAGCACCTGTCAACGTCACGATATCTTCCGAGGCGATTGCCGAGATCAATAACGGTCCGCCGACGAAGTCTTCCGTGAGACGGTCTTTCTTATTATATACCTCGAGCTGAGGCACCTCACTCGCACCGAGTTCCTCTAATACCGCATTCGTCGTATCGATTTGATTCAGATAATGTGGGTTCGATGCATCGATGACATGAAGGATCAAGTCGGCACCGACAACTTCTTCTAATGTCGAACGAAACGCGGCAACGAGTTTCGTCGGCAAGTCACGGATGAAGCCGACCGTATCTGTGATCAGTACTTTCCCACCTCGCGGAAGTTCGAGCTCGCGCGTCAACGGGTCGAGCGTCGCAAACAATTCATCCTGCTCGTACGTGTCGGCATCGGTCAATCGGTTAAAGATTGTCGACTTCCCAGCATTCGTATACCCGACGAGCGCGACTTGGAATACCCTGTTTTCTTTTCGTCGTTCTCGGTAACGTCCACGGTGTGCGACTGTCCCCTCGAGCTGTTTCGTGATTTCATCGATGCGGCGCTTGATGTGACGACGATCCGATTCAAGTTTCGTCTCACCAGGACCACGCGTCCCGATTCCACCACCGAGTCGCGAAAGCTGTGTGCCTTGACCGATGAGACGCGGCAGCAAATAGTTCATCTGCGCGAGTTCGACCTGCAATTTCCCTTCGCGCGATTGCGCACGGCTCGCAAAGATGTCCAAGATGAGCTGTGTGCGGTCAATCAACTTCATCTCATCTGGTTCGTTCAAGGCGATGCGAATGTTTTTCTACTGTGCCGGTGTCAATTCGGCGTTGAAAATCAATAAGTCCGGCTCGAACTGTTCGACGAGCATCGCGAGTTCCTCGATTTTCCCTTTCCCGATAAAGGTACGACGGTCGATTTGTTGACGCTTTTGGTCGAGTCTGGCAACGACTTCGCCTTGCGCCGTGTCCACGAGTTCGACGAGCTCGCCCATCGACTGTTCATATGTCCAATCATCGGTACTAGGCAACTGACAACCGACGATGACAACTTTTTCACGTTCAATCATGTAATCCCTCATTCCATAAAGTCTCACCTTCCATCTTACCACGAATCAGCGTATAGAGAACGTCCGTTTGTGGTAGGATAAAGGAAGAAGGAGGCTCGACCATGACGAAACGAAGAAAAGACTACCCGCTCCCGGAATTTATTGAAACGTACCTCTATCATCTCGGCGCCAGCGGTCGTCAACCCTCGACGCTTAAGCGATATCGCTACGACTTGATCGACGTGCATAAATACTTTCACGACCACAATGTCGAACTGAACGAACCGACGGACTGGTTAGACGTTCCGCTCGAATCGTGGAAGACATTCGTGAATGACTTCTTAATCGAAGAGAAGCACTATCAACAGGCGACCGTCGCAAGAATCGTCACGGTCATCAATAGCCTGACCCAATTTTTAAATCCGCTTCGTAAAAAGATGCTTGCCTATTCCCAACCGGCACATACGTTGACAGTCGACCAAGTCGCACTCGAATCTGAATTCGACCGACTCGTTCAAACGATTCGTTCGACGAGAGGACTGAGTGAGAATCAGCTCCAAGCTCATCCTTATCTCGTCAATCGGAACGAACTGATTGTGACGCTTTTCTATAAATATGGATTGCGTGTCCATCACATCATTCGTTTGCGAATGAGCGACTTGCATCTGGCCGATCACACCTTCGACGTGTATGATCGTCTCGGAAACCGTTTCACGTTGAAGCTGTCACAGGAAGATCAATCGTTGCTCATGAATTACCTGGCTGATATCCCGACCCCGGTACGACCACGTTGGTATTCAGAAGACCCGGTCTTCGTCTCATTCGATTTTGCCCGGATGACGTTCCGCTGGGTGTATGCGAAGAATCAACCGAAGCAATTGACGATCGTCATGATTACGAAAATGATGCGGCAGTTGAACGAACGAAGTGGACTCGCGCGCTCCGTCACGCCATCGATGCTTCGAAACGCCCATGTGTTGAAGACATATGCTGGCGATATGACACCATCCGAGCGGATGAATATCACCTGTATGCATAAGGAATCTTCCCTCCGCCGGTATGAACAGGCGTATGAAGAGTTTGGAACTGAGTTATTTGAGTCAGACGAAAGACCCGCCCTCTCGTGAAGGGCGGGTCTTGGTCTGTACGATTTCAGGTTATCCAATGGTACGAAGACAACTTGATCCTTACCATCTATAGTCAATCGATTTCTAACCTTGAGGTTTATATAACTTCTCGACACTCATCAATGTGTTGTTCTCAAAAGTCGCCTTATAGATATCCGGCATGTCGAGTTCTTTCCAAAATTCATATCCATATCGCGCATCAAAATAATTCAGCATGAGAACCATAATATTTCCATGTGTGCCGAGCACCACTTTTTTCTCTTCGTACGTACGGAGCAGTGATATGAGAGCCTCTACCCCTCTAGATTGAGCCTGATCGTTCGACTCTCCCCCTTCCCATGCGAACGCAGGATTTTTCCAAACGGTCTCCATCGCGCTTGTAAAGTCTTTAGCCGGTTCTGAAGTCAAGGTTCGCTCTCTCAAATCATCCGACACTACAACGTCCTGTCCAAGATAATCCGCGATGCCTTTTACGGTTTGAACGGCTCGTTTATATGGACTCGAAGTCACGATATCGATCCCCTCATCGATTAGAAGGTTTGTAATTTCAGCAACATCATGCATTCCTTTCTCAGATAACGGTCTGGCGAATTCGTCTGGTGTATAGGTAGAATGTGCATGTCTGACAAAATATATGGTTGTCATTCAGTAGTCCCCTTTTAAAATGTCTCGTCGTTGTTTACATACGATGTCCAGCCTCATCAAAAGCTTTAGAATGATAGTTTAGCTGCAAAAATTCATGTTTCAACAACCCGTAGACGACATGATCGACGTAACGGTCATACAGCCACTCCGCATCTCGAATGACCCCTTCTTCCTTAAAGCCGAATCGTTCCGGAAGTGCCCGACTCTTCACATTCTCTGTCGCGACTCGGATCTCAATTTTATTTAGTTTCAAATCTTGAAACCCATACTCGATGATGGTCTCGAGCGCTTGACTCATGATGCCTTTCCCTTGAAACTCTTGTCCGAGCCAGTATCCGATTGTGCCACATTGAATACCACGATCGATTTCGTTAAATCCAATTGTTCCGGCCAGTGCTCCTTTATACATCAAAGCGAACGATTTTGGGCGCCCGCCCGTTTCAATCAACCCTTTGATTCGTCCCTCTATGTTCTGCTTCGAGTCTTCCACCGTCTCAATATAGTCGAGCCAGCCAAGCCACTCTCGCAAATAAGGCTTCGATGCAATCGTCAGCTTGAATAACTCGTCCGCATCGTCTGTATTGAACATTCTCAGTGTGACACCGTCATTTAGTTTATATTCAAGCATATAGTCCCATCCTTATCTTTCATTATTTTTTCTATTTATTTTCGTAAAGTAAGACACGCAATTGCTTTTTACCCACTACCATCAAAGCTTGTTGAATCATTCCACTCTTCTATTATGACAATTTCACCCATATGATAAGTTTACAGAATTAATCAAATTTTGTATAATTATTTTTATATCATTTTATGAAGAGGTGAAAATGTGTAAAAACGATTCGTCCAACCCACCAAATTGAATAGATTCGGAGGAGATTTGTGATGAAATCCTTTTACACACTGCTCGTTAGCCAATGGCTCGCAAACATTGGCGATGTCCTATACATCGTCGCGCTCATTGCCTTGCTGTATCAACAAACTGGGTCCGCTCTGATGGCAGCCAGCTTCCCGATTGCCGTGACTGCCGGTATGACGCTCAGCGGATTCTTTTTCGCCCGCATCCTCAGTCGCTTCTCGCTCGGGAAAACGCTCGTCCTGTCACAACTGATGAAGACGGTCACCCTTGTTCTCGTTCTCTTCACGGATTCGATTCTTGTTCTCGCACTCGTCATGTTCATTGCATTCCTCGATGGGTTCGCACGTCCAATTCAAGTGTCGTTCATCCCAAGATTGACGACGAATCGTCAACAAGCGAACAGCCTCGTTCAAGGTTCCAATCAGTTCATCCAACTCGCGATGTGGCCGCTCGGGACGATGCTCGTCTCTCTCACATCGAGCGCCATTGCGTTAATCCTTTCACTCGTTCTCTTCAGCCTTTCAACGGTTGTGACGATTTACTTCTATCAATCGCTTACGGAAGACATCGTCGATGATGGAACGGAGGAATCGATTACCTTACGCGATAGTCTTACTTATGTAAGAACGTCACCATTCGCTCGTCGTGTGACTTGGTTTGTGACGTATGAATCATTTGTCAGCACACTTTGGATTTCAGCGTTGCTCCTCGTCTATCTCGAGCGACATCTGCAAGTCGATACAGGCTGGTGGGGAACGCTTAACGCATCATTTTTGATTAGTATGATTGCGGCGAGTGCTTATCTTTATCGGTCTCGTCGAGCACCCTCGCTACCGTCAACTGCCGTCTTATCCATTGTTGCCGCTCTGTTGTTCGGCGTGACCGAGCATCTCGCGTTTGCGATTTTGGCGTTAGTGATTCAAGGCGCAGCCACACAAATGCGCATCATCCAGGCGAATACCGTCATTCAAGAACAGATCCCGACTGCGCGACTTCCCTATGTATATAGTGTGCAACAAACGGGATACGCCCTCGCATTCAGTGTGGGGAGTTTGCTTTTCGGTCTTCTTGCGGATGGACTACCGATCGATTCGGTTTACCTTCTCGGAGCATTTTTGACCCTTCCGTTAATCTGGATTGGGCGATTGACCGAACAGTCCATTTTGACCGCATCTTCTGTATAAGTAACAGGCGCCTTCTCAAAGAGAGGGCGCCTTTATGTGTAGAACTTTCCACCGAAATATACGGTTGGACTCGCCTTTCGATTACAACCGAGTGAAATCACAGATGCAACGGTCGGTTCCGAAAGCGTGATGATTTCTAAAACTGAGTTCAGACCGCAAATACGATAGTGCGTGAAGATTGTTGAATCGTCATGTATCACTTCCCAAAACGAGAAACGCGTTCGTGTCAAGAAATCCAAATATCCGGATTGCTCGAATCGTTTGATTTGCGAACCTTCGAACTCATCTGACGGTTCATCGATGATTCCATCCGCAAATGACTCTTGAATGACCTCCATATAGATGACGTCTTCAAAGCATAGTTTTACATTGATCACTTCTCGCTGGGAATGAACGCCGCCCGCTTCGACTCGTTCACGGAATGTCGTGTTTCGCTTTCTCTGGTGATCGAGTAATTTCACTTGAAAGGTGAGGCGACTCGATTCTAAATCATGCTGAAAATCAAACACATGAATCATCCCATGATAGAAGAATAGATCCTCAAACTCCATTGTCACTCCTCCTTTTAGTCACTTTCGTATTGAAATACTCCGACGCCATAGCCTCGCCTAACATCTCCTAAAATGAAAAGTGAAAGTATACACCCTTCAATCTCAATCAAAAATCGAAATTCTTCTAATTCTTCTCTTGTCTCAATCATTGTAACCAATTGCAGGAGATCACTTTCAGATACATTTGAAAGATTGCATGTCACCATATAGTCATTCGACCATATCCTTCTCCCATGATGTTCGATACTGTACTCACACTTTGTCTGATCTGCCCATTCCGAAAAATCAGATAAAAATCGATTATTCTTCAAAATTGTCTGAAACGAAGTGACATCTAATATATGTAATAGTTGAGATAAGAATGCCGCTGCCGACTTCACTTTTGGTAACCTAAATTCCCTCCAGTTGCTATCCGACGGTAGGTTAAATAGATTTTCTTTCTTTAGAGAAAACGAATCAGGGTCATGAAACTCGCGACTGTAAGCACTTAGAAAATCAACTGTCGAGATGCGTCGTTCATCGAGATCGATCCGTGTCTGAGTTGAATAGATTTCACGACGATACGGATCATACAACAAGAAAAGTTGTTCCTCTGTGTAAACGCCTAACGGCAAGGTCAAATCAATGTACCGAAGTCGTCCTAATTGTGAACTCGTGACCATCACGTCAAGTTCACAATAATCTGTGACTCGATATGAACCGACTGGCAATCGACTTAAATAGCCATCTTTCAATGTGAACAAATCCATCGTCTGAAATGACTGAACATGTAAATGTTCGACGTTTGTTTCATCAAAGTTCAAACTAGATTCTCCTTTCTTGTAACGAATGAAGTAAATTGAACTAAATAATGTCGTATACTGAAAGAAATACATGATCGGAGTGATTCTCATGTCGAAGCTTTCACACGAAGAAACCCACAAATTACTTAATACCCTCGAGTCTCGTTTCACTGAAAACGTTGAACGTCATTCTGACGTCGTCTGGTCAGACATATTGGAGCGAATTCAAATTGATCAGGATAAGTTGACCTCACTCGCATTGATGGAAGAGACCGGCGGAGAACCAGACGTGATTCGTCTCCCTAACGGAGACCTCGCTTTTTGTGACTGTTCAGTCGAGAGTCCGAGTGGTCGACGAAGTCTCTGTTATGACGAACCAGCTCTTGAGGCACGTAAAAAGAATAAGCCTGCCGGAAGCGCGGTCGCCCTATCTGAACAGATGGGCATAACCCTTCTCGATGAAGAAACATACCGACACTTACAAACGCTCGGTGCATTCGATTTGAAGACGTCAAGTTGGATTCAGACACCGGACACCATTCGTCAAAAAGGTGGCGCCCTGTTCTGCGACCGTCGCTATGATCACATCTTCGTCTACCACAATGGTGCAGATTCTTATTATGCCGCTCGAGGATTTAGAGGAATAATCATGATTTAAGCAAGGCATTGCGCCTTGCTTCTTTTTTATTGCAATAACCAACTAAAGACTTTCGGAAAATATATGATGAAAAATAAGCTGACAGGAATCACTGCGAAAAGCCTTAATATCCACGTATATTTACCCTTGAACTTTCTGAAGTAGAACAGCAACGCACCAAACGCAATCGCATTTGCTGTCAAATTCGGTTCTTCTATACCGTTCTCAAACAATTGAAAAAAAATCTTCCATCCAGGAAAGGGTTCGAGGGCGAACGACTCGTTGAAACTCGGTGTAAGGTTGTATTTCAGCCTCACAAACCAGGCTCCTATATAGACAAAGATGAATAAGAGCGCGTAACACATCAGTACAACGTTCCACAATTTCCCTTTCCAACTCTCACTCCGAAAGTACAAGACGCCAATCAAAATCAGGACACTAAATATCACATTTATTATGAATGGTGGTGAAATCGTCAGGATCGAAAACGTCTCTCGATCTAACACCATCCCCACTTGAAATATCCCTTGCTGAAACATAGCCTTTCCTCATTTCTGAGATGTACTAATTCAATCAAAATACGGTAATTGAAATATTAAGAAATACGCTATATTTCGATTTACTTCATCCATACCCTATTTGAATATACTCGATTTCATATACAAATCCACCAAAAAACTGCAGACAGATCGTCTGCAGTTCTCATTTATGCGTGTAGTGTCACATTCAACTCTTCCGCGACCGTTTTAAACGCTTCGAGTGCCCGTTCGAGGTCATCTCGTGTATGTTCCGCTGTGACGATGGTCCGGATACGGGCTTTCCCGCGTTCGACCGTCGGGAAAGCGATACTCTGTGCGAATACACCATGCTCTTTCAACTTGTCCGAGAATGTATGCGCAAGCGTCTCTTCGCCGAGCATGACCGGTGTGATCGGTGTCGTCGCATGTCCGATATCGAAACCAAGGTCACGTAAACCGTTTTTGAAGAACTCGGTGTTCGCCCATAGCTTGTCGAACAGCTCTTCTTCCTCTTTCATCACACGGATCGCTTCACGGTTCGCCGCCACGACTGCCGGTGGATGTGATGTCGAGAAGAGGAACGGGCGACCTTTGTGGATCAAGTAATCCCGAATATCTTGTGAACAGGCGACATAGCCACCGAGGACACCGATCGCTTTTGAGAGCGTCCCGACCTGAAGCGCGACACGACCGTCCAAACCGAAGTGGTTGACCGTTCCGCGACCGTTCTTCCCGAGAACGCCAGATGCGTGAGCATCATCGACCATGACCGCAGCGTCATACTTCTCGGCGAGTTCGACGATGGCCGGAAGCGGTGCGATGTTCCCGTCCATCGAGAACACACCGTCCGTCACGACAAGACGTGTGCGATAATCTTGTGTCTCTTTCAACGCCTTCTCCAAGTCTTCGAGGTCGACGTGTTTATAGATACGTCGAGCCGCTTTCGTGAGGCGAATCCCATCGATGATTGACGCATGGTTGAGAGCGTCACTGATGACGACATCCTCCGGTCCAAGCAGTGCAGACAATACCCCGAGGTTCGTCGCGAATCCTGATTGGAAGACGAGTGAGGCCTCCGTATGTTTGAACTCCGCGAGTTCGCGCTCAAATGCTTCATGCATCTCGAACGTTCCGGCAATCGTACGGACTGATCCCGTTCCTGCGCCGTATTGCTCGACCGCTTCAATGGCTGCCTGTTTCAAGCGCGGGTGGTTCGCAAGTCCGAGATAGTTATTTGACGACAGTTGGACGAGTGACTTTCCATCGATTGTCACTTCATTCCCTTGTGCTGATTCGAGTGGGACGAGCTTACGGAACGTCCCTTGTTCTTTCATCTCGTTGATTGCTTCTGTAATATGTTCAAATGCCATGTTGTTTCCCCCTTTATGGTATTAAGACGACCTTCCCACATTTCCCTGCCCGCATGAGTTCGAATCCTTTTTCGAACTCCTCGAGCTTGAAGACGTGTGTGATGATCGGTTCGACGTTCAGCTGACCCGTCGCGAGCATCGTCGAGACCTGGCCCCACGTCTCATACATCTTACGTCCTGTGATCCCTTGGACGCGGACCCCTTTAAAGACGACGTCCCGTGTGAGATCGATGGCGACCGGACGGGCCGGGAGTGACAAGACGTTGACGTCCCCGCCTGCCGTGACCATCTTAAACGCTTGATCGATGGCAATCGGATGACCGCTCATCTCGCAGACGACATCGATTCCGTCCCCGTCGGTCTCACGTTCAATCAATTCGAGCGGATTCTCCTCTAAACTGTTGATGACGACATCAGCCCCCATCTTTTCGGCAAGTTGTAAGCGATATGGATTGACGTCAATCGCATAGACACGACTCGCCCCTGCTGCTTTGGCGACACCGACCGCCATGAGTCCGATTGGGCCACAACCGACGATGGCGACCGATTTAGCTGACACATCACTCGCCAACACCGTGTGCACCGCATTCCCGAGCGGTTCTTGAATCGATGCCAGTTTTGCTGGCATCGACTCCGGGTTCACCCATAAGTTCTCTTCGGGCATGACGACGTATTCTGCGAAGCAACCTTGCGTGTCCACCCCGATGATTTTTGTGTTCTTACAGATGTGGTACTGCCCGCGCAAACATTGTTTACACTGATGACAGACGATATGCGTTTCAGCAGACACCGTCTGTCCGACTTTGATCCGCTTCGTCCCTTCTCCGAGCGCCACGACTTCCCCCGAAAATTCATGACCAAATACGTATGGTGGTTTGACGCGGCTCTGTGACCATTCATCCCACTCATAGATGTGGACATCGGTCCCGCAAATCGATGTCGCTTTGACTTGAATGAGTACTTCTCCAGGTCCTGGTGTCGGAACTGGTACGTCGACCAGTTTTGCCCCAAACCCGGCCGTGTGTTTTTGAATCGCTTTCATTACTGGTGTCGTTGATTCCGTCTCTTTGGTTGACACAAGTTGTTCCATTGAAAACGTCCCCCTCTTGTCTCTAATGATCGAACGATACGTTCTTTATCATCTTGTCATAAAATGACGAAACTGAGAAGATAGAACGTAAAAATTACACAAAAAAAGAGGAGCCATCCGCGCCGATGGCTCCTCTTCACAAGAATAGGACCTATGTCCCGACCGCTCATCGCGGCTCAATGATGAGCTTGATGGCAGTACGTTCCTCTCCGTCAATCATAATATCAGTAAAGGCCGGAATGCAAATCAAATCGAGACCGCTTGGCGCGACGAAGCCTCGGGCAATCGCGACGGCTTTGATGGACTGATTCAGTGCCCCTGCCCCGATCGCCTGTATCTCACACGTTCCTTTTTCACGTAGCACACCCGCTAAAGCACCCGCAACGGAGTTAGGGTTCGATTTTGCCGAAACTTTGAGTACGTCCATTCTTGTTTCCCCCTCGGGTAGGTTGTTCAATCAAACCAGACGGTCTGATCATCTAGGTGTATTCGTTCGATTTTTGTCGCTCGTTTCGTCTGATCATCGATTGTAATGAAAACTCCATTAAGTTGTTCCCGTCCCTCGGCAACTTCAAACCGAACTGGGAGTTGTGTCATAAATTTTTTTAAAACAGTCGACGCATCCATTCCGAGTACCCCGTCTAGTGGACCGGTCATGCCGACGTCGGTAATGTAGGCCGTGCCGTTCGATAGGACACGCTCGTCCGCTGTCTGCACGTGTGTATGTGTCCCGACAACGGCTTGAGCGCGACCGTCGAGATGATAGCCCATAGCGATTTTCTCGCTTGTCGCCTCAGCATGGACATCCACAAAAATCGCATCGACCTCATCGCGCACTTCTTCGACGAGACGGTCGACGGTACGGAACGGACAGTCAAGAGACGGCAAGAAGACATTTCCCATGACATTGATCACGGCCAATTTCTTCCCATTTTGTTTCAACTTCATCATGCCAACCCCAGGTGTCCCGTCCGGATAGTTGGCCGGACGGACGATCCGGTCGGCGTCGTCGATCCAATCAAAGATGTCACGGTTGTCCCACGTGTGGTTTCCCATCGTTACCCCATGAAAGCCGAGCTCCAAAAACTGTTGGTAAATCTTTTTCGTAAGACCACGTCCATTTGCTGCATTCTCACCGTTGACGAGCATGAACGTCGGGTTGTATTTGTCTTTCAAGCGTCCGATTTGTTTCGTCAATATATCACGACCTGGTTTCCCGACCACATCACCGATAAATAAAATTTTCATATAAAGTCCTACCTCAAACAGAAAAAGCGGAGAAATTCTCCGCTTCGTTTACTTCGCATAATCGACGGAACGTGTTTCACGAATGACCGTCACTTTGATTTGTCCAGGATAATCGAGTTCGTCCTCGATTCGCTTACAAATATCACGTGCCATCTTACCGGCGACGACATCGTCAACGACATCAGGGCGAACGATAATCCGAACTTCACGTCCTGCTTGAATCGCATACGATTTCTCGACACCTTCGAACGACTCACAGATTGATTCGAGTCGCTCAAGACGACGGATGTAGCTTTCAAGTGTCTCTTGGCGAGCTCCAGGACGCGCTGCTGACAAGGCATCAGCCGCTGCCACAAGTACAGCAATCGTCGATGTCGCCTCGACGTCCCCGTGGTGGGAAGCGATCGAATTGATGACGACCGGATGTTCTTTGTATTTCGTCGCGAGTTCTACACCGATTTCAACGTGACTACCTTCGACTTCGTGGTCGATTGCTTTCCCGATATCGTGTAAGAGTCCTGCCCGTTTCGCGAGCGTGACATCTTCACCAAGTTCGGCTGCCATCATCCCGGCAAGATGTGCCACCTCAACCGAGTGAGACAAGACGTTCTGACCATAACTCGTACGATAACGCATGCGACCGAGCGTCTTGACAAGGTCTGGATGGAGTCCGTGAATTCCGGCTTCAAACGTAGCTTCCTCCCCGTATTCACGAATGCGTTCATCCACTTCACGGCGAGACTTCTCTACCATTTCTTCAATTCGAGCCGGGTGAATCCGACCGTCTTGAACGAGTTTTTCAAGCGTCATCTTCGCGATTTCACGACGAATCGGGTCGAACCCTGACAAGATGACGGCTTCTGGTGTGTCATCGATGATGAGGTCAATCCCAGTCAACGTTTCGAGCGTCCGGATGTTACGTCCTTCGCGCCCGATGATACGACCCTTCATCTCATCACTCGGTAAGTTGACAACGGATACCGTCGTCTCGGCGACATGTTCAGCTGCATATCGTTGCATCGTGAGAGATAAGAGGTGTTTCGCTTTTTTATCCGCTTCTTGTTTTGCTTTTTGCTTTATTTCTTTTTGAAGGAGAGCAGCATCGTGAAGCGCTTCCTGCTTCGCTTCGTCCATGATGATGGTACGTGCTTCATCTTTCGAGAGGGATGCCACGCGTACAAGTTCTCGGCGTGCCTCTTCGTATAACTCCTCCACTTTGCTTTCGAGCATTTCTGCTTCACGCTTGCGTTTTTTGAGTCCTCGTTCCTGTTCATCTAGCGAGTCTTCTTTCCGCTCGAGCATGTCTGCTTTGCGGTCAAGAAGCTCTTCCTTTTGAACGAGGCGATTCTCTTTCACTTTCTGTTCTTCGCGACGTTCACGCAATTCTTGTTCCGTCTCATTACGAAGTTGAATCATCTCTTCTTTTACTTCAAGCCGTGCTTCTTTTTGCATCGCTTCCGATTGTTGTTTTGCTTGCTCTACAATCTTAGTCGCTTCCGTCTCGGCACCTTGAATCTTCGCTTCGGCGATCGATTTACGCACAAAAAAACCTGCAACAAAAGCTATCGGCAAAAGGAGGATCAGAATAAGCCAGTATAGCCATTCCATCATGTTCACCTCCCTTTCGCAAGGTTATTTTATTTTTTTAATAAGTGAGATACACGGGCAAGCCCGCGCATAACTTTATTGTACTTATTTAATAGGGAGAATGCAATGCACGGACAGGATAGAACTACCAATTGCCTAAAAAATTATACTAAAAAAATCTCACTCGAAAGAATTCGAGTGAGACGATGTGCTTATTCGTCATCGAGAAGTGAGAGGACTTCGTCGTCTTCGCCTTCGACCGTGACCGTTTTTTCTCCATTCAATCCGTAGTGATCTCGAATCTGTTGTTCGACCTCAGCTGCGATTGCTGGATTTTCTTTCATGTATTGCTTGGCGTTTTCACGACCTTGACCAAGACGTTCTTCATTGAACGAGTACCAAGCTCCGCTCTTTTGAACGATGTCGAGGTCTGCACCGATATCGATGAGTTCCCCTTCACGCGAGATCCCCTCACCATACATAATATCAACTTCCGCTGTTTTGAACGGAGGTGCAATCTTGTTTTTTACAATCTTGATCTTCGTACGGTTCCCGACCATATCTTGACCTTGTTTGAGCGTCTCCGCACGACGAACTTCAAGACGTACAGAAGAGTAGAATTTCAAGGCACGGCCCCCTGGAGTCGTTTCCGGGTTACCGAACATGATCCCGATCTTCTCACGGATTTGGTTGATGAAGATGACAATCGTTTTCGACTTGTTCGTCGCACCAGACAACTTACGAAGTGCTTGAGACATCAAACGAGCTTGAAGACCGACGTGCGAGTCTCCCATTTCCCCTTCGATTTCGGCTTTCGGTACGAGTGCCGCAACCGAGTCGACGACGAGGATATCAACTGCTCCCGAGCGAACGAGCGCTTCAGCGATTTCGAGCGCTTGCTCCCCAGTATCCGGCTGTGAAAGGAGCAACTCATCGATGTTGACCCCAAGATTTTTAGCATACTTCGGATCGAGTGCGTGCTCGGCATCAACGAATGCTGCTTGACCGCCACGCTTTTGGACTTCTGCAATCGCATGAAGGGCAACCGTCGTCTTACCTGAAGATTCTGGTCCGTATACTTCGATGACACGACCGCGTGGATATCCACCCGCACCGAGCGCGACGTCGAGGGCGATTGACCCTGAAGGGATGACTGATACTTGTTGGTCTGTATTTTCACCAAGGCGCATGATTGAGCCTTTACCGAATTGTTTTTCAATCTGGCGTAATGCCATTTCTAACGCTTGTTTACGATCACTCATAGATAAATGAGCCTCCTTTAATTGATACTCTTATTATACGTGAACACTGTACGATACACAAGTTTTTTACGAACATTTATTCGCCTTTTTTGTTTTTTTGAATGATGGCCCATAATCCGTCCTTCGCGGCTCGCATGCGGATGATATTCCGTTCTTGATGGGGATACGTCCGCTCGATGACCTCTATTCCGTTTGGTGTCTTCACTCCGATATAGACCGTACCGATCGGACGACCCGAATTCGATGTCGGTCCTGCCTCTCCCGTGAAAGAGAGGGCATAGTCGGCATGGGTGGTCTTTGACAATCCGTCCACCATCTCAAAGGCAACTTCTTTTGAGACGACTGAGTGCTGTTTAATTGTATCAAGCGAGACCCCTAAATACCTATTTTTTATCTCATCCGAATAGGTCACGACTCCACCTAGAAAGACGACTGAAGCGCCAGGTGTTGATGTAATCATCGATTGTACCTCGCCGCCGGTCAACGACTCAGCCACAGCGAACGTACGATTCAATCTAGACAATGATTGGACAAGATGTGATGCGATCGTTTCATCGTCAGAGCCGAAGTAGTACGAACCGACCCGTTTCATAATCTCAGTCTTCACTTCTTCAATCATCTGACGCGCGGTCACCTCGTCCGTCGCTCGAGCACTGATCCGAAGTCTTGCCTCTCCCGTCTCGGCATAGGGGGCAACGGTCGGATTCGAGCCGTCCAATAAGTCCTTCACGGCATCGTCGAGAGCGGATTCTCCAATCTCATAAAACCGTAATGACTCTGAGACGAGCGTCGCTCCTGATAGTTTCTGCGGAAACGTCGCCTCGACCAAAGCTTTCATTTCACGTGGCACACCCGGTAAAAGCAACCACGTCGTGTCTCCGGCAATCCACATGCCCGGGGCAAGCCCGACCGGATTTGGTAATACGTCTGCTCCGCTGAGCACGTCGGCTTGGCGAGCGTCCCCATCATTCATCAATCGATTTCGTGACACGAGGAATCGTTGAATCGTCTCATACGCTTCCTCATCCCGAACGATCGGACGGTCTAGTAAGTCGGAAAGGACTGTCTTTGTGACATCATCCGCCGTCGGACCGAGTCCACCCGTGACGATGACAAAGTCGGAACGACGACGGGCGATTTCAAACGTCTCTCGCATTCGTACCGTGTTATCCCCGACAACTTGATGATACAAGACCGGCACACCGTACTTCGACAGTTGTTCTGATATGTAACTCGCATTCGTATTGACGATTTCCCCTAAGAGCAACTCGCTTCCTACCGCAATGATTTCGGCTCGTTTCATCTCATTTCCTAAACAAAAACAAAAAAAAGACGAGCTAGATCAACCAACTCGTCTCTGTCGACTTACATCGACTTCACAATAATCTTATAGTTTTGTGCGAAATATTCGGCACCTGAGTAAATTGTAAGTACGAGCGCCAACCACATCGCCCATTCGCCAAACGGGATCCCGACATAGCTAAAGATCGGGTTACCGAACAGTAAGAAGATGATGGCAAAGAGCTGCACCCACGTCTTCGCTTTTCCAGATTTCCCGGCCGCGACGACAATCCCTTCATCGGCAGCAACGAGACGTAAGCCTGTAACCGCAAATTCACGTGATAGAATCACGACGACGACCCACGCCGCGACGAGATCCATCTCAACGAGCAACACAAGGGCCGCCGTGACGAGCAGTTTATCTGCGAGCGGGTCCATAAATTTACCAAAGTTCGTGACTAAGTTATGCTTACGGGCCAAATGTCCGTCTAACCAGTCTGTAATGGCCGCAATCGTAAAAATCACACCAGCGATAAATTGGTGCATCGGGATATCAGCGCCTAAAAAAGCGATGTTTCCCCAATCAAAATCAACAGCGAGTAAGACGACGAATACGGGGATCAAGACCACGCGTAGCATCGTCAATCGGTTAGGTAGGTTCATATAGAACGCCTCCTCTTAGAAGGAGAGTCGACTTATTCGGCGTCGACTCTCTTTACAAAAATATTTTGTGTGACCGGAGACTCTTGAAGCTCGAGCTCACGACCGTTGACGACGATTTTCTCAACGCCTGCGATGAGTCCGATTCGAATACGCAATGTGTCCGTCTCGGCATCTTCAATGACAATCGGATTCTGTTTCGACTGGTTCGGATATTCCGGTGCGAGAAAGGCTCCTTCTAACGACGTATCACGAACACCCACGTAAGAGGCAGGTGACTCCTTCACATAAATCTCGGTCGACAGTTTCTCGTTCGTCGCGAGTTCATAAGTGATATCTGCCCCATTCGACTCCTTCACCGCAATCGGACCAGATTCCGCTGGCGGTTCTTCTTCGGTCGGCTCCTCTTCAGTCGGTTCCTCCTCGACCGGTTCATCAGCCGGGACATCCTCATTCTGGTCGACTGTGACACCAGAACTTGGCGGTTCGGCAGGACTTGCATCCTGACCACCGAAGTCGATGCTTCTCACTGCGAAATAAATCGCGGTGATGAGCAAGAAGACCGTGAGAACGAGGAGAACTTTCGGAACCCATCTCGAGACCCGACTTGTCGACTCGGAAGCCTTCGAATACGTTTTCTTCCGAGAGAGTTGAACAGACGGCTGTGCCTCGATGACCGGTAAATCTTTTGCATATGTCTCGTATAATTCATCCACATCTAGGCCGAGCGACTCCGCATACGTCTTAATGAACGCCCGTGCATAAAAAGAGCCAGGGAGATTTTTGTAATCACCTTCCTCGATTGCGATGATATAGCGCTTTTGAATCTTCGTCGTCTGCTGGATTTGGTCGAGCGTCAATCCGCTCTCCTCACGATTTTGTTTCAAAAAAGTCCCTAGTTCTGTCACAGGGGTCCACACCTTCCATTCACATAATTATTCAAACCATTCTGACTCACGATGCGTTTCTTGTGGGATGATGATCGTCTCATCCGGATTGTTTCTCAATTCAATAATATAATCAAAGTCTTCATACACGCAATCGGTGTTTCGGACGTACAGGTCAGGGTGTTCGATGACTTTCACGGCCGGCAACCGCATGACTTCACGAATGAGCTGGCGATGTCGTTCATCCATCGTTCGGGTAGAGACGGCACCATCGATTATGTATACGTGATCACCTTCCCGTTCCTCTTCAAATAATGAGGTCCGAACGGTCTGTTTCATCAGTGTCGAGGAAAGAAACAACCATCGTTTGTTCGCACACACACTCGCTGCTACGATGGACTCCGTCTTTCCGACGCGTGGATTTCCACGAACACCGATTAACAAATGGCGTTCTTCCTTCATCAGTTCCGCAACGAAATCGACGAGAATGCCCAAATCTTCACGGACGAAGCGAAACGTTTTTTTGTCATCACTATCATGGTCGATATAACGACCGTGACGGATTGCAATCCGGTCTCGTAACTTCGGACGGCGCAACTTGATGACGGCAATAGCTTCCATCCGCTTTAAAATATGCTCGAGTCGATGCACATGATCGGCGGCAGGTGCTTTGAGCAACATTCCCCGTCGCTGCAAATCGACCCCATTGATGGTGACGATGGAGATTTGAAGCATCCCCATGAGAGATGCGATGTCTCCGAGGATACCCGGTCGATTCTGACACAATTCATATTCGAGATACCACTCTTCGAATTTATGTTCCATCCCCAACCATCCTTTCGAGCGAGTTCGCTACCTTGCCTATTTTAAATTATTTTAGAAGAATTGAAAAGAACAGGTTTATTTACATGAATCGGATCATTGCCAACCGCCGTCGACGCGTATCACCGTGCCCGTCATATACGAGGCGTCCGGTGAGCACAAGAAACGGATCGTGTTGGCCACGTCCTCTGCCGCACCGAGACGTCCAAGTGGAATGTCATCGATCACGGATTGTTTCGACTCTTCTACCGTATCATTCATTGGCGTATCAATCCACCCCGGGGTCACCGCATTGACTCGAACATTGAACGGTCCGGCTTCTCGTGCGAACGCCTTGACGAAGCCGAGCTGTGCCGCTTTGACGGTTGAATAAAACACCTCAGCCGCCGCACCGACCTCTCCCCATACACTCGAGACAATCACGATATCCACGTGATGATCGTAAGGCTTCCTTGCAACGACGGACTGGATGAGTCGGATCATTGCCCGAACATGTACATCGTACAGCCGGTCGAGCTCATCCATCGACTGGTCGACGACGAGACCATGGAGCGCATGTCCGGCCACATATACAATTCGGTCGATGTCCAGCATATCCTGCACCCACGACTCAACAGCGTCACGGTCTGTTAGGTCACAAGGGAGAATTTCTGCCGAAAGATTCTCTTCATCTATCAAATGACGGAGTTTTTCACTACCCTCGTTCGCATGCAAAATCAGTTCATCTTCACGAAAAGCGAGCGAGACGGCACGTCCGATGGTACCGCTCGCTCCAACAATCAATGTCTTCATGGTTTTTTGACGATGCATACCGTTCGTTGTTCATGGCGGAACAAGCGCTCGTATGCTTCGTATAGTTCGTCGAGTGTGATGGCATCAATCAAAGTCGGGATTTCAAACAAATTCCCATCATTGAGTGCATATCGAGAGAACTGATTTGCGATGAATTCCGGTGAGTTCAATGCTTTCAAGAACTGCCCTTGCATCATGCGTTTCTTCCGGTCGAGCGTCTCTTGACTCAACTGAAGTGGACGTTCTAACGCCTCCGTCACACGGCCGACAAACGCATCTACTTCCGACGTCTCCATCGACAAGGCGGCAAAGGCAAACGTTTCCTCTGACGTATAGTCAAACGAGAAGGCATCGTCAATCAATCCTTCAGCATAAAGTTCTGTATAAAGAGGAGCTGTCGTGTCGAAGAGCGCATGCATGAGCAATTCTACTGTCAATTCTTGCTTCAGACCTGCTTCCCCAGCTTGTGGTACATCCTTATACCCAATCATGACTTTCGGTACAGAGACGTCCATCTCGATGACCCGTTCTGACAGACGAACCGTGGTCGGCTCATATACTGTCTCACGAGCACTCAATCGTGGTGTCTCAAAAGATTTACCTGCTTGGTTATCTCGAATCAACGCAAGCATCTCATCCGGTTCGATGTTCCCGACGACGAACAATGCCATGTTGCTCGGATGATAGAACGCTTGATGACAGGTGTACAAGTCTTCCGCCGTGATCTTTGAAATCGATTCGATTGTACCTGCGATATCAATCTTGACGGGATGTGTCTCGTACATCGCCTCAATTAAACCAAAATACAAGCGCCATCCCGGATTGTCTTGATACATTTGAATTTCTTGACCGATGATGCCTTTCTCTTTCTCGACCGACTCTTTCGTAAAATAAGGAGTCTGGACGAAATCAAGTAGCGTTTGTACGTTTTCCGAAATCTTGGACGTGGCACCGAACAAATAAGCCGTCCGTGTGAAGGAAGTGAAAGCGTTCGCTGACGCTCCTTGACGACCGAATTGTTGGAAGACGTCACCATCTTCTTTCTCGAACATCTTATGTTCTAAGAAATGTGCGATACCATCAGGAACCTCGATCCAGTCTTCTAGTTTGAAGCGTCGGTCAATCGATCCATATTTAGTCGTGAACGTCGCGAATGTTTTTTCATATCCAGTCTTTTTCAACAAGTAAACGGAGAGGCCATTGTCGAGAACGTGATGATGTAACGTCTCTCCGACGTTAGGAAAGTCTAATTTCATGCTTCTCCTCCTTTCAAGCAATAAACCGCTTCGAGTTCCATTTCTTTCGCAAGCGCAACGACATGATCTCGTGTCGTGTTTTCAATGATTGCCATCTCTTCGTCTAACGAGAACGGACGAACGTCTGCTCCACTCATCCAAGCAATCAATTGACGTGGACTGTCTCCAAGTTGTCGACGTTGATGGAACAACAACTCTTTCGTCTGTTGCAACGTCTCATCCTCAAACTCGCCCGCTTGTAAAGCGTTCAATTGCTCTTCGATGATCTGTTCGGTTTTTTGTTTTTTTGTCGCATCGATGCCGGCATAGACGAACAACTTCCGACTGAGGGAACTGTATTGTGAAGCGGCATAGTACGCCAGGCTCTCTTTTTCACGCACGTTCATGAACAGTTTCGAGTGAGGGAATCCTCCGAACAATCCATTCACGACTTGCATACGAATCGCTGCTTCCGTTCTTGGGTCGACATTGAGTGAATAAGCGAGATGGAGCTTGCTTTGTTTAATGTCTTGGTGTTCTTCCAAACGCTTGAACTCTCCTCGACTCGCTTCTGGTAACAGGCGTGGTCGACGTGTCCCAAGGGATTCCAATGGATTGAAAGCCTGTTCGACTTGCTCACGATTGACATCCCCGACAACATAGATGTCCACACGGTCATGTTGAATCATCGATTGATATGCCGCATACAATGATTTCGGTGTGACATGGTCGAGTTGCTCAAGCGTACCGAGTGACGGAATCGCAAGTTCTCCTCCGAGCATTTCTTGTAGACGCTGTTGGGCGAAACGCATTTTGTCATCATAGACCGATTCGATACGCTGACGTTGCAATCGACGTTCCTGCTCGACGATGAGTGGCTGGAACGCCCCATCGTATGCGTTCGGACGAAGGAGAACGTCTTCGAGTAACTCGATTGCCTGACTCAATACGTCTTCTCCGACAAGATGATCGTTGACGACTTCGAGTTGGAATTGGATGACGTGCTCCTTTCCGATCTTAGATGCACCAGCATATAAGTTTGTGTCATACAACTCCTCTAGCGGTGTGTGAAATAACTCAATGGATGGATACGTTGCCGTCGATTTCTCCATAATGAACGGGAGCAATGCCCGATCTGCGACCGTCTCCGCCGATAATGGAGCGGCGAATGACACGAGACAAGTCGTCGTTTTAAATTTTTTGGTCGGATAGACCGAGTAGTGCAATTGATGTTGGAACTGTTCGATTCCTTTCATCTGCCGATCACTCCTTTTTTCTTTTTTGTTGAAACACGGCAGCGCCGCGCGCATATTCTTGATCCGGCACCCCTGCCACGACGTTCGCGTAACGGGCAACCGTAAATAAATAATCACTCAAGCGGTTAAAGTAAGGCAATTGCCGGTCTGCGACTCCGAGAGCCGCTAAGTCACGCTCGACCCGTCGACAGACGGCACGAGCCACATGTAAGCTAGCTGCGGCAACGCTGCCGCCCGGAAGGATGAAGCGCACAAGTTCTGGACAGGACTCCTCCCACTCATCCATCCATCGTTCTAGTTCCGTCACGATTGACAAATCGACCATTTTTGGCGGTGCCTCAGCATACATCAGCTCCGATCCGAGGTCGAACAAGTCGTGCTGAATCTTCGTCAGCTGTATTCGGAGCGTCTCATCCTCTTGATGCGCGATGGCGAGTCCAATCTGACTATTCAACTCATCGAGATGACCCATCGCTTCAATCTGAGGATGGGATTTCTCGACACGACTACCGATTAATGATGTTTCACCCTTGTCGCCCGTTCGTGTATAACGTTTCATTCGACTCCCCCCTTAAAATGCCACAAATGGTGACTCAAGCGAGTCACCATTACGAGTTGTGTGGTTGTTCAAATGGTAAGTAAATCTCGAAGGTGGTTCCGACCCCGAGTGTACTCGATACGCTCACTTTTCCGTGATGGGCATCGACCACATTCTTCACGATCGCGAGTCCGATGCCTGTCCCTGTCTTCGAACCACTGGTCCGGGCTTTATCGGCTTTATAGAATCGCTCGAAAACGAACGGCAAATCCTCTTTTGGAATTCCATGACCTGTATCCGTCAACTGAATCCGTAGCCCGTCCGTCTCTTCTGTGGCCTCAATCCGAATTTCTCCAGAATCGGTATGCGCGATAGCATTGCCAATCAAGTTGGTGAACACTTGCTCGAGACGATCGCCATCCGCCTCGATGAGACGGTGCGGGGCGTCGGTCTGTAAACGAATCTCTTTTTCAGATGCCATTTGATTGAACTTTCGCATGACTCGGGGCAAGAAATCACCGATATCAAACGAAGTGAAATGCATCGTCTCTTTACCCGATTCGATGCGTGCCAAATCCAACAAATCATTGACGAGTCTTGCCAAGCGGAGCGATTCATCATAGATGATGGAGGCGAACTCTTTCGTCGCCTCGTCACTCTCAGTGATGCCATCGATGATTGCCTCTGAATACCCTTGAAGCGTCACGAGCGGTGTCCGGAGTTCATGGCTAATGTTCGCCACAAAATCGGTCCGCATCTTATCGAGTCGATGACTTTCTGACGTATCCCGGATGACAACGACAGCACCCTCGAAATCGTCTTCTCCGACTAGTGGTGTGACTGTCAGTGTATAGTACCGCTCATCCTGTTTCACTTCGATCGTCTTTTCAGACGTCCCCTCCATCACTTCCTCATAAAGAGACAATACGACTTCATGTGGTTGCCCATCTTGAAGTAATGGACTCGCTTGCGGGTTCGTGACAATCACGTTCGCATGACGATCGAGTGTAATGACACCGTCTGCCATCGAACGAAGAATCGACGCAAGTTGCAGCCGTTCCCGGTCAAGGGCATTCACATACTTCGAAAGCTGACTGCTCATTGCGTTGAAAGAAGCAGCGAGTTCTCCAATCTCATCCCGTGTCTTCGTCTCCAAACGCAAATCAAATTGCCCCTCTCCCGTCTTATTGACTGCATCCCGCATCGCTCGGAGCGGTGCCGTGATTCGTGTCGACAAGAAGAAAGCGAAGACGGTCGTGACGATGATGGCCGAAGCGACGGTCCAAAGAATGATGGTCCGTGCTCCCGCGTTCGCACTCGAGATCGCATCGAGCGGTTCGAGCAGGTAGAGCGTATACTGTCCTGTCGATAAGGAGAAGGTCGTCCGATACGCTAGTGCGGCCTGGTCGTCAAAAGATGAGAAATTCCCGATGGCCGTCTCACCGACCGCCTGATAGGTTTCCCAATCCTGTCGTTCAAGTTCCACCATCAAACCATCCACTTGATTTCCAAAATTCGATCGGGTCGTCCCGTTCTCTAAGATATAGTTAGCCCCGTACACTTCGATGATTTGATCAATCGTCTGGGACGTGTCACCTTCATTCAACAAAACCGATTGGACCTGTCCACCGAGCTTGGCAAGATGGCCTCGTTCCTGGTCGATATGAAAGGAATTAAAAAATTCAAGCATCAACACCGAGACGATGAATAAGATGACACTGACCAAAACGAGAATCGTCAGCCACAGTTTCGTGACGATGCTGTTTCGACGAATCATCATTCACTGGCAGCTTCGAACTTGTACCCGACACCCCATACGGTCGTGATCATATGCGCCGCGTCCGGTGAGACACGATTCAATTTCTCACGAAGACGTTTCACATGCGTATCGACGGTCCGAAGGTCTCCGAAAAATTCGTAGTTCCATACTTCTTTTAACAACTGCTCTCGTGAAAAGACTTTATCCACCTGTTTTGCGAGGAAGAACAATAACTCATATTCTTTTGGTGTGAGGGCGATTTCCTCGCCGTCCACCGTGACGCGGTGTGCATCATTATCGATTGTCAGATGTGGGAAGACGATCAAATCCTTCGACTTCTCACTCGTGTGCATGAACTTCGTCGAACCAGAGCGGCGAAGCAATGCTTTGACGCGGAGCACGACTTCACGCGGACTGAACGGCTTGACGATATAATCATCCGCCCCGACTTCGAATCCTTGGACACGGTCGATTTCTTCACCTTTCGCCGTGAGCATGATGACCGGAGTCGCTTTCGTCTTCCGGAGTTCTGTACATACTTCAACCCCATCCATCTTTGGCATCATCAAATCAAGCAAGATCACGTCGTATTCGTTATCAAGGGCAAGCGCGAGCGCTTCTTCGCCATTGACCGCTTCTTCAATCACATACTGTTCACGTTCTAAGTACATTTTCAAAAGTCGGCGAATTCTCTCCTCGTCGTCGACTACTAAAATCTTCGTTTTATCAGCCATACCTGAAACCCTCCTAAGACCCATTACGAGTTGTAGCGAATGTTGCACAATTGTGAACATTCCACTCTCTGCCATAACTATACCACTCTATTATTTCGCTTCACAACGATGATTTGATGGACCAAATGAAAAAGAAGTCACAATTGTGACTTCTTTTATGTCAGGCATACGAATGCAGACCGGCAATGACCAGGTTGACGAAGACGAGGTTGAACATGATGATGGCAAATCCACCGACACATAACCAGGCCGCTTTCGTTCCTGTCCAGCCACGCTGAATGCGCATATGCAAGTAGTAAATATAGATCAGCATCGTGATGAGGGCCCAAACTTCTTTCGGGTCCCATCCCCAGAAACGGTTCCAGGCAATCTGTGCCCAAATCATCGCAAAGATCAGACCACCAAGGATAAAGACCGGTAATCCAATCGCGACCGAGCGATAGCTGATTTCATCAGCAAGGTCGAGATCGACTTTTTTCGCAAGGGGTTGGAGCGCTTCAGCGACGCGTTTACGCAAGATGACAAAGCGGAGCAACACATAGATTACAATTCCGCCGATGACCGACCAGATGAGCGTGTTCAACTTGAGTGTATTGATCCAGTTCGGGAGCTCGAGTGACAAGCCACTCGCGCCAGACACGAGTTGTGCCCCTTCTGGGACGAACAAGATCGGCATGAAATATTCATACGTCTCCGCTTGACCGCGGTCGTTCGTGAACTCGACGACACCTCCGGCACCAATCCCCTTGAATAACATCGAGACGATGATGAAGCCGAGCGTGCACATGAGGACAAACATCGTCACTTCGAGCCACGTCCGTGACTTAGACTGTTCTTTCATCGATGTTTCGTTCAATAAGAAAATGAGGCCCGATGCAAAACTAATGGCCAAAATCCCTTGTCCGAGCGCAGCCGTCGTAACGTGAATTTTCAGCCATACACTGTTGAGTGCCGGGATGAGCGGTGCGACCTCACTCGAGAACATTGAAGCGAAGGCGATGACGAGTAACGCCACAGGCATCGCGAACAAGCCGAGTACATCATTTTTATAAATTCCATATACGACGAGGAACCCAAGTACCATCATCATACCGAAGAACGTCGTATATTCGTACAAGTTTGATACCGGCGCATAGCCGACACCTGCCCAGCGCATAAAGAAATATGTCATTTGAGCGACAAAGCCGATGATTGCCAAGATAAAGGCGTATTTCCCATAGGCAACACGGTTGACGTTTCGATCTTTACGCATACCACTGACGGCAATCGTAAAGAGAACCGTCGAGATTGCGTACAGGAAGAACGCGATAAACAGCATTCGGCTGCTCCATTCAATCCATTCCATCAAGATTCCCCTCTTTCATCTGTTGACTCGTTCTCCGACTTCTCTGTGAATCTCGCCTGGTCTTCCCACATCGGTAAGCCAGTTTGTTCTAATAGCGGCGACACTTCACGACGGAGCGAGGACGGGTTTTTATTCGTAAAACCGGCGACAAGCACGCCCTCTTCATGACGACGGATCCAAACGCGACGGTGTGGCCAGTACATGCCCATCGCAATACCGATCATAAAGATCGTGGCACCGACGATCAAAATCGGATAGGTGGAGTCACTCTTCACACGTAAACCACTCGTGCTCGCCATCTCTGTACCTGCAAACTGGACATCGTAGCGGTTCTCTTCATCAGCGACATTCAGACGAATGCCGATTAAATTCGACTCCGTTTCTCCTTCAGGTGATTCAACGTTGAAGAAGAAGGCAGGATTCAGTGCACGTGGTGATTTCGTATTCGGTTGTCCATCTTTCACTTCAAAGTCTGGATACAAATCTTTCAACGTGACGGTGACCCCATCGAGCTCATAAGACTTTTCCGGATTCTCCAAATCAACTTTGAACGGACCATATTCGTCGCCGGTTTCTTTATCGGCCAACATGAACGACATCGATAAGAACTCTGGACGACTTGAATATTGTTCCTGATACACTTCAAATTTATCGAACTTAAACGGGTGGTTGACTTTCGTCGAACCGACATCGACTTGCTCGAGTTGCGGCGATCCGTCCTCGTTCGTTCCCGTCTTTTTGAATAACGTCAACTCTGTCTCATAATTTTTAGGAACGGCTCCTGCTTTTTCAATGGCGGCCGCGAACTTCGCGTCCTCTTCATTGTTCTCAGGGTCGTACATTTCAAGAATGAACTGGTCGTTCCGTAAGTAGTACTCGCCGTCAGTCGCCTCTAGCGACACCGTGTCGCCTTCACGCACCCATTCGAGCGTATCCGTATGGAATGCAGGGAACACTCGCAGCATCGCCCCTAGGAAGAAGATGACAAGTCCGAGGTGGTTGACGTACGGACCCCAACGACCAAACCGGTGTTTCTCTGCTAACAGAGCATCGCCGTCCCGTTTGACGGTATATCGTTTCTTTTTAAGTGCGACTGAGATCTCATCAATTTGAGCCTCCGTCCCATCACCTTGTCCGAAGAGACGTTGCCCCTTCATAAAACGTTCTGTCCGTCTGACCGGTTGTTTTTTAAGCGCCTTATAGAGCGGAACCCCACGGTCAATCGACACGACGACGAGTGAGAGCGTCAACATGACAATCAGACCGATGTACCACCACGAAGTGTATAGGTTATGGAATCCGAGGGCGTAATAAATAGAACCCGGTGTTCCATACTCCTCCATATAATATTGTTCAGGCGGTAATTGTTGTGGGATGTACATCTCTTGAGGAAAGATTGTTCCGATTGCCGAACCGACAATAATCAATGCAATTAACCACAACCCCACTTTGACCGATGCAAAGAAGTTCCACACACGGTCAATGATCGATTTCGGACGACGCTTCGACCGTAAATCAGCGCCTTCGTATTTCATATCTAGCATCTGTGCGTCCCCCGTTCGCTTACAATGACTTCTCGGCTAGCTCCATCAATTTCTCTTTCGTGAGTTCACCTTCATACTTTTCAATTACGTTCCCTTCACCATCGATGACGAATGTGACGGGTAGGTTATAAATGCCATACGCTCCTTCGACTTCGCTCTGGGTATCCATCAAAATCGGATAGTCGAGCCCGACACCAAGGTCGTTGATGAAATTATCGACACGAAGCGGTGTCTCTCCGACGAACACGGCCCAAAAATCGACACCCATGTCTTGAAGTGTCGCATAGTTTTCTTGTACGACCGGCATCTCTTTCTTACACGGTTCACAGAAAGTACCCCAGAAGTTCAAGAGCATCCCTTTCCCTTCGTAGTTATCTCGCTCATACAAGGTCGAACCGTCGAGTGTGACGAGCTTGAAGTTCGGTGCCTCGTCGCCCGCCTCGATGCGTCCATCGTTACCCGCTTGGTCGAATGTTTGCATAATCGTAACCGCTCCCGCGAAGAGAACGACCGTCATGATCATCATCCGCCAAAATGACCTCTTTTTCTTTTTTGCGACCGCTTGTTCCATCCGGTCGTCTTTTTGTTGATCTTTTGTCATCGTTTTCACACCATCCTTCAGTTGCTATTGTACTGAAAAAACATTAAAAACGCACATTAACAGACTTTTTTTTTTTTTTTGTCACACAATCTACACAATCAAAAAAATCATCCTATTTCAGGACGATTTTTTGTTGTTATTTTTTTTTTTTTTTTCCTCGTGGTTTCGGTGGAACGGTAGGGTTCGCAAGTTCCCGAAGCTTACTGATTTCTTTGTGTGAAAGTTCACGCCAGTCGCCCGTGTTCAGACCGTCGAGCGTCAAGAAACCGAACTGTTCACGCTTCAGTTTGATGACCTCTGAACCAATGGCTTCCACCATCCGACGGATTTGACGATTGTGACCTTCCGAGATGACGATTTCGAGGATGGCTGTGTTCTTCTTCTGGTCTACAGACTTCATCTTCACTTTCGCACTTCCCGTTTTGAATCCGTCATCGAGTTCGACACCAGACTCAAGCTGTTTGATGGCCAAGTAAGATGGGATGTTCTTCACTTTTGCCACATAACGCTTTTGAATTTTATATTTCGGGTGTGTCATCATGTTCGAGAACTCGCCATCGTTCGTCAAGATGATGAGACCCGTCGTGTTGTAGTCAAGACGACCGACCGGGAATACACGTGCTCCTGGTGGGACGAGGTCTGTGATGACTTTACGTCCTTTGTCGTCATCGACCGTCGATACGTAGCCACTCGGTTTATAAAGCAAATAGTAGACATGTTCTTCTTGTTCGATTTTGACGCCATCGACTTCAATCTCTGACTTCGGTCCAACTTTCGTCCCGAGTTCACGGACGACTTTTCCGTTCACGCGGACGCGACCATCCAAAATCATTTCTTCCGCTTTCCGACGCGAGGCGACCCCCGCTTGTGCGATTACTTTTTGCAAACGTTCCATATGATTAATCCTTCTCCAATCTCTCTTCTTGCTTCGGTGATTCCTGACCGAAGAACAAATCGCCTTCGTCTGTCAGTTCATCCTCAAATGTTAATGGTGGCAATTCTTCGAGCGAGTTG
Source organism: Exiguobacterium profundum (assembly GCF_001909285.1). Lineage (GTDB taxonomy): Bacteria > Bacillota > Bacilli > Exiguobacteriales > Exiguobacteriaceae > Exiguobacterium > Exiguobacterium profundum. The sequence continues at coordinate 1,657,591 of NZ_MRSV01000001.1, read as the reverse complement.
AACCCGAAATGGTCGAGGAAGTGCTCTGTCGTACGATACAGCTTGGCACGACCAATCGTCTTCGCACGACCAGCCGATTCGATCAATCCTTTCGATAACAACGTATGGATGACCCGTTCGACTTTGACCCCGCGAATCTCTTCGATATCCGCTCGTGTGACCGGCTGTTTGTAGGCGATGATAACAAGCGTCTCCATCGCTGCACGTGAGAGCGCCTGCTCAGCCATCGTCCCGACATATTTTTGAATGTACGGAGAGACGTCCGGCACGGTCACGAGCTTGTAGACACCTGCCGATTCCATGAGCTGAAACGGCCGATTCGATGATTTGAACGATGTCTCTAGCTTACTGAGCTGTTCTCGTGCCGCAGCTTCTGAGATATCGAGCGTCTCGGCGAGCGCGCGTACTTCCATCCCTTCATCACCGACGACGAACAGCAATCCTTCAATAATCGTCTCATAAGACAGCAACCGCTTCATCCCCTTTCTTTGATGGTTCAATGAATGAGATTTGAATATCTTGGTCGAGTTGTTTTGTTACGACGACCCGTAGCTTGATCAGCTCAAGAAGTGCCATAAACGTTACCACGAGATCCGAGACGTTCGATTGCTCAACAAAAAAGGCGAAAAACGACGTTTGTCTCGTCGACGATACGTGTTCATGAAGACGCGTCATCTGCTCTTCAAGCGTACGCTCTTCCCGCTTGATCGTCTTTTTGCGTCGTTCTTTCCAACGTTTCCGTTCAATCATCTTCGAATAGGCGTGGAGAAGATCCGAGAAGTTGAGTGGTCCGTCATACTTAGACACCTCTTCAGACATATAAGTCGTCAAATCTTCACCCGGTCGCGTATACAATTCAAGCCGGTGTTCTTCTTGTTCACGCATGAAGACGACCGCTTCTTTATATGCTTTGTATTCAATCAATTGACGAATGAGACCTTCACGCGTCGGTTCCTCACTGAAGTCTGGAACCTCTTCATCCTCGACCGAAACTGGCGGTAACAATTGTTTGCTCTTCAATTGGAGCAACGTCGCCGCCATGACCAAGTATTCACTGGCCACATCGAGTTCAAATTTTTGCATCGTGCGAATATAGCCGACATACTGGTCAGTGACTTCTGCCACGGAAATGTCGACGATATCAATCTCCATTTTTCCAATCAAATGGAGCAACAGGTCGAGTGGACCTTCGAACGTATCAATTTTAACGTTATAGGCTTCCATAGAGACACCTGCCATTTTACATTTTTGCGCTTTAGTATAACATGTTTTATAACACCGTGGACACGAAAGGAGAAAATTGATTCATGACCCCTTTTATTCATTATACGTTGCTTTTTGAATGTCATGCCGATTATTTCGAATGTCATGAGGTATTAGAAGAGGCGTGGCAGGCAGACGGACGCCGTCACCACGGCTATGCAGCGCTCATCCAATATGCTGTCATCCACTATCACCTCCGGCGCGACAATTAAGTCGGCGCAAAAAAGAGCTTGCGACTCTTACGTCGAAAGATTGACATTGCTTCTCCCTATTTGAATGAACTCGGTCTAGATGTCGACTCCTTCATCGCACAACTCGAGGAATGGCCGCTTCGCGCGACGCTTCCATTGCAATCAGATGTCCGTGTGACGGTCGAATCCCTAAAATCGACGTTTCCATCGACGGACCTGGCGTTCGAGGAACTCGTTCATAAACATCTACACCGTGACCGGAGCGAAGTGATTATGGAACGGAAATCTGCCCTTCTCGAACGTCAACGAGCGAGGAATTCCGCTAGCCATTCCTGAACCACATGCAAAACCCCCGCAGTCACAGGGTCGTGATTGCAGGGGTTTTTATCGTCAGACGACTAATTGATTCCATTTATCCAATAAATCGCCCGTCTTGCCTGTACCGGTTAGCGTCAAATCAAGTGGAAGGACGTTTCTTACCTCGTCTAGAAGCTCGTAAGAACGTTTCTCGCCGCGGAATGATGGCGACAAGGCGATATGGTCGATGACCATTGTCGTTTCTTGTTGCTCCATACCAATGATACCAACGAAGTCTTCACCGACTTTCCACAAATAGAGGAACTTCGACTCCTCCTCGTCATACGATCGGACGAGTTCAAGCAAGCTTAGCGGAGATTTGTCACTGCATGAGAATGCGAGTAGACCCATCGCCGTCTTTTCATAAGAACGTTTATATTTGACCAGCATTGCTGGGTTCACCACCTTTTGTCATTCAAGTTTCACGACGTGAACACGTGAGAGACATGGTTCATTGTGCCATAACCTTCAGGCAAAAATCAATTCTCGTCCCACACCTTCACTTCTGCCATCTTCGTACCTTGACGAAGTTTGACGGCATGCTCAAGACCAGATGTCACTTTACCGAATACCGTATGGACACCATCCAAATGCGGTTGTGGCTCATGGACGATGAAGAACTGTGAAGACCCTGTGTCACGACCTGCGTGGGCCATTGAGAGTGAACCCGCTTCGTGTTTGTGTGGGAACGATGTCGATGTCTCACAAGGAATCGTATAGCCTGCGCCACCCATTCCAGTTCCTTGTGGGCAACCACCTTGGCTGACGAAACCAGGGATGACACGGTGGAACGTCAATCCGTTGTAAAACCCGCTGTTCGCAAGTTTTTCGAAGTTTTCGACCGTGATTGGTGCTTCACCGTGGAATAAATCAAATTCAATCATTTCTCCATTTTCAAGTTTCATAGAACCTTTTTTCATGTTTCAAGCAACCCCTTTTTCATAATATGTATCCTGCTGTTTGACACTCACATTACCAAACTTATCAAAAAAACACGTCTGTCTCCACTTTTTTGTGGAAACAGACGTTCTGCCTTATTGAATCACCGCGTGAACGAGTGGACGGGCCTCTGGTTTCGTTGCACCGATCGTATACGCATGGTCTAAACGCTCGATGGCTGAAGACATGTCTTCGATGTTCGAACGGAGTACCGCGATCACATCGCCTACCTCGACACGGTCGCCGACTTTTTTCTCAAGCGTGATGCCTGCCGCAAAGTCGATTTTGTCTTCTTTTGTCGCGCGTCCTGCACCGAGAAGCATCGCCGCAACACCTACTTCGTCTGCGATGATCGACTCGACATAACCTGCTTCTTTTGCGACGAATGTCGTCTCATATGAAGCTTGTGGTAATTTCGTCACATCATCGACGAGTGATGCGTCGCCACCTTGTGCTTCGACGAACTTGCGGAACACCTCGAGGGCGTGTCCATCTGCAATGCGCTTCTCAAGGTCGGCATATGCTTCTTCAAACGTTGGATAGAATTCACCGAGGACAGCCATATGTCCAGCGATTGTGAGCGCGATTGTTTTCAAATCTTCGACTTCTTTACCTGAGAGGACTTCAATCGCTTCTTTCACTTCGTTCGCGTTCCCGATTTCAAAGCCGAGCGGTTGGTCCATGTCTGTGATGACCGCGACCGTCTTACGTCCGACGTTTTTCCCGATTGCGACCATTTCTTCCGCGAGGGCTTTCGCATCATCAAATGATTTCATGAACGCACCAGAACCTGTCTTGACGTCAAGAACGATACTGTCCGCGCCTGCTGCAATCTTCTTCGACATGATTGAACTTGCGATGAGCGGGATCGATTCGACCGTAGCCGTAACGTCGCGGAGCGCATACAAGCGCTTATCGGCAGGCGTCAAGTTTCCTGTCTGACCGATGATCGACATTTTGATATCATTTACTTGTTTCGTGAATTGTTCTTCCGTCAATTCAACGTTGAACCCCGGGAATGATTCGAGCTTATCAATCGTACCACCCGTGTGACCGAGACCACGACCGCTCATCTTCGCAACGGGGATGCCGATTGAAGCAACGAGTGGTGCCACGATCAAGCTGATTTTGTCCCCGACGCCGCCCGTCGAGTGCTTATCAACTTTTTTCCCTTCGATGTTGGAAAGGTCAATCGTATCACCAGACTTCACCATTTCCATCGTCAATGCAGCCGTCTCGTTTTCAGTCATCCCATTGAAGTAGATGGCCATCGATAAGGCTGACATCTGATAGTCAGGGATTGATTCGTTCGTGAAACCTTCGACAACGAAGCGAATCTCCTCTTCGTTCAATTCTCCACCGTTACGTTTCTTTAAAATCAAATCGACCATACGCATAACTGTCGTCCTCCTAAAATTAAGTTACTTACATGCTTTTAATCGTGCCACGTACGAGAGAGAGGAAGTCTTGACGAACGCGCTCTGTCGTTTCGATGACTTCTTCATGGTTGAGTGGTTGATCTAAGATGCCTGCTGCCATGTTCGAGACACACGAGATCCCGAGGACACGCATATCCGAATGACGCGCGACAATGACTTCTGGAACGGTTGACATACCGACGACGTCGCCACCGAGAAGACGGGCCATTTTGACTTCAGCTGGTGTTTCGTACGTAGGACCTGTGTTACCGAAGTAAACCCCTTTTTGTACAGAAAGTCCAAGGTCTGAAGCGACACGTTCTGTCAATTTCACGAGCTCTTTATCGTACGCTTCTGACATGTCAGGGAAACGAGTCCCGAATTCACTCGCATTCTTCCCGATGAGCGGGCTCGTACCAAAGAAGTTGATATGATCTGTGATGATCATCAAGTCGCCTGGGTTGAATGACTCGTTACATGCTCCTGCCGCGTTTGTGACGATAAGAGTCTCGACACCGATCAATTTGAGGACACGAACCGGGAACGTCACTTGTTCCATCGAGTATCCTTCATAGAAGTGGAACCGTCCTTGCATGGCGACGACTCGTTTTCCTTCAAGTTCACCGAACACGAGTTGACCCGCATGTCCTTCGACAGTCGATACCGGGAAGTGTGGAATCTCCTCATAAGGAATCGCTACCGGGTTCTCAATCTCGTCCGCGAGGACTCCAAGTCCCGACCCTAGAATGAGTCCGATTTCTGGTGTACTGCCCATAAAAACCTGCAAAAACGCTTTTGTTTCGTTCCAATTTACCATGAATATTGCCTCCTCAAATTTCGTTTAAGAAACTCTTTCCGTTTGATGGTGCCGCAACGTTAAAGTTGTCAGCGACGGTCGCACCGATATCTGCGAACGTACCACGAATGCCTAAATCAACCGCTTTCGCTCCGTTGTGATGAACGATGAGCGGAACGTATTCACGCGTGTGATCTGTACCGGCATGAACAGGGTCATTTCCGTGGTCAGCCGTGATGATGAGCAAGTCATCTTCACGAAGGCGCTCCATCACTTCCGGTAAGCGAGCGTCATACTCTTCAAGCGCGACCGCATAGCCTTCCGGGTCACGACGATGACCGAATAATGCGTCGAAGTCAACTAAATTCAAGAAGCAGAGCCCTTCGAAGTCTTCCTCGAGCGACTCGACCAATTTGTCCATGCCATCCATGTTCGATTTCGTGCGGACCGCTTTTGTCACACCTTCACCATCGTAAATATCGCTGATTTTCCCTAATGCGATGACGTCTTTCCCAGCTTCCTCGAGCGTGTTCATGACGGTCTTGCCGAATGGTTTCAAGGCGTAATCGTGACGGTTTGCCGTACGGACCCATGCTCCTGGTGTCCCGATGAACGGGCGAGCGATGATTCGTCCGAGCATGTATGGATCTTCACGTGTGATTTCACGAGCGTATTCGCAGATTCGGTACAACTCATCAACCGGCACGATGTCCTCGTGTGCTGCGATTTGAAGGACTGAGTCGGCTGATGTATAGACAATCAGAGCGCCAGTCTCGACATGCTCTTCACCGAGTTCGTCCAAAATTTCTGTTCCTGACGCCGGTTTGTTTCCGATGATTTTACGTCCGCTGAACTCTTCGAGGCGGTGAATCAAGTCATCAGGGAACTCCTCGAATACACGGAATGGTGTATCGATATGAAGACCCATGATTTCCCAATGTCCTGTCATCGTATCCTTACCAGCTGAGATTTCTTCCATGCGACCATACGCACTCGGTGCATCCGATGCATCGATGCCTTGAATCGGCTTGATGTTCGAAAGTCCAAGTTTACCCATGTTCGGCATGTTCAATCCGTTATGTTCACGCGCGATATGCCCGAGCGTGTCGGCCCCTTTGTCACCGAACTGTTCAGCATCTGGTGCTTCACCGATACCGACCGAGTCCATGACGACTAAGAAAATACGTTTAAAATTCTTCACAAAAAATTCCTCCTTTTCGGTGTCTAGGCACGAGGGTGATGCTTACGATACACATCATGCAATCGTGATTTGTTGACGTGTGTATACACTTGCGTCGTCGCTAAATCCGCATGACCGAGCATCTGTTGAATGGCGCGTAAATCCGCACCGTTCTCGAGAAGGTGTGTCGCAAAAGAATGACGGAGTACGTGCGGTGTGATTTCTTTGTCAATTCCAGCAAGTTTGGCTCGTCGTTTGATCATCTTCCAAAATCCTTGGCGACTGAGCCGTCCTCCTCTGCCGTTTAAAAAGAGCGCTTCGGTCTCTCTGCCGCCAAGTCCGTTACGAGCTTGTTGGATGTAACGCTCGACAAAACTTTGGGCAACCGAGGATACCGGAATGATTCGTGCGCGCTCGCCTTTCCCTTCACATTGTAGATACCCCAATTCGAACTGCAAATCATCCAAATCCAAACCTAAAAGTTCACTGACCCGCATCCCTGTCCCGTAAAGCAATTCAAGCATGGCTCGGTCTCGTAACGAGAGCGGGTCCGACGTCGGGACGCTGTCCAACAGACGTTCAACTTCCGCTTGTGACCATGTATCCGGAAGTTGCTTTTCTGCTTTTGGAGATTCTAGGTAAAGAGACGGATCGGTCGTCGTGACTCCGGTCATTTTGAGATGATGATGAAACATCCGGATCGAACTGACAGCTCGTCTTAATGAGGACGAGGCACGCCCCGCCTGTGACAGTTCTTCGATATGTTTGACGATATGCGAACGTGTCACTTCATTCCACTCTTCTACCCCAAGTTGGGTCAAGGTCGATGCGTACTGCGTCAAATCGCTCGCATACGCCTGTCTCGTATTCGCGGACATCCGCTTTTCAACTGTCATGTATTGAAGAAATGACTCGATATGCGAACGCATCATACCCTCCTCCTTCCTTGTTTCACCTGAATACGCTTACAGCATATCACTTATGTAAACTGTTGTGAAGATGTCTGACCTCATTTTTTTTTCACTTTTTTGTGAACGTTTACGTGATAAAAATACATCTCAGAATTCTTATTTTTCTGGCATCTTCAAATGAGAAACGTTATACTACAAATAACTTATTAAAATATTTTAAAAAGTGGATAGGAGTTGAATCGTGATGAAAGATCCGCAACATGAATTACTAGTCGACATCCGAAAGCAAATTGCCCTACACAACGTTTCGACAATTTCCGAGTTGAGTAAGGCCACACACGTTTCATTCCCTACCGTTAAGAAGATGATTGATGACATGATTGAACACGGTGAAGTCATCGAACACGGTCAACTTGCCCCAAGAGGAGAAAAACCCGCAAAAAGTTATAAATACAATCCAACATTCCGATGTTGCCTGACCCTATATATCGAAGCGAGCGAGATTCACTATCGCTTGATTGACTGTCAAACTCAGAATGTTGAAGAAGGTGTAACTTTAGTCTCAGGCACGCATTTAGAGACGTTAGGCAAACTCGTCGATACATTCGATGAGCACACAATAAAAATCGGTGCCATCTCTGTCGGCGTCGCCGCTGCAGTCGATACGGGTCGAATTGTTTTCGCCCCAGAATATCCATCACTGGCGCATTTAGATTTGAAGAACTGGTTGATGGAACGAACTGGACTTCCGGTCGTCATTGAAAATGATATGAATGCCGCCGTCTATGGATTTTCCATACGAGATGAGACCACAACACATCAGTCCATCGTCTATCTCGGCCTCGGAAAGAATGGTCCAGGTGCTGGTATCTTGCTCGATGGACATGTCGCTCGCGGACAATCCGGGTTTAGTGGTGAAGTTTCATTTCTTCCGCTTTATGATGATGCAACTTTCTTTGACCGCATAAAAAACAAGCCTTATGGACCACATGTTCTGAAAAAAGAAGAAATCGATGCATTAGGAAGGCTCGTCGCTACATTTGCTGCGACACTAAACCCACACACATTCATCTTTTCAGACGTCGACCTCATTCCTGACGATCTGTCTCACATCGACCGCGCATGCGAACGATATCTTCCCTCTCGTCACCTTCCTCGTCTACGGATTGGGGAATGGGAAGAGGATTACTTTTCCGGACTGGCTCGCCTCGGCATTGAATTGATGCTCGAAACGATTCCGCGAGGTGACGTATGACGATTGTTTTGTTGGCCGTGATCTATCTCGCATTTATCAGCCTTGGTCTTCCGGATGCCCTCATCGGTGTCGGGTGGCCACTTATGCATCAAGAATTCTCCGCACCCGTATCGATGGTCGGATGGATTTTTATGACGATTGCTGGTGGAACGATTCTTTCGAGTCTACTGAGCGGTAAACTATTGAAACATTTTGATACGAAACAAGTCACGTTCGGTTCGACATTACTCACAGCGCTCTGTCTGTTCGGATTCTACTATGCTCCTTCAATCGGTTGGCTATTCGTATTCGCCATCCCGCTCGGTCTAGGCGCCGGTGCCGTCGATGCCGCTCTGAATCATTACGTTGCCGAACATTACGAAGCACATCATATGAACTGGCTACACTGCTTTTGGGGAATCGGCGCGACCGGGGGACCACTCGTCATGGCGGGTGTATTAACAGAGGATGGATGGCGTGACGGCTATTTGATTATCGCCGCCGTTCAGTTCAGTTTAGCTCTCGTATTGTGGTTGTCTTTCCCACTTTGGAAACAGAAAGAGGATTCCACTGCACATCCTCAAGAAACAGCCGTCACGACACTCGATCGCAAGCTACCGACCGGAGTGTCCTATGCATTGGCCACATTTCTACTTTACTGCGGGGTCGAAGCGTTGATTGGGTTATGGACGAGCAGTTATCTTGTGCAGATGAAACAGTTTTCCATTGCGACGGCTGCGGCATGGGTGTCCATCTACTACGGTAGTATCACAATTGGACGGTTTGTGAGCGGATTCCTCTCGTTCCGTTTCACGAACAAACAGATGATTCGGATGGGACAAATACTCGCCCTTGTCGGAAGCATCCTCTTCTTCATCCCAATCTCCGCGACGATGCTCGTCGGCTTGATGCTGATTGGCTTCGGATTGGCTCCGATTTATCCAAGTATGCTTCACGATACGCCGAATCGGTTTGGCTCGGCACAATCGAAACGTTTGATGGGGTTTCAAATGGCATTCGCCTACTCAGGGAGTACGTTTCTCCCCCCGTTATTCGGATTAATCGTGTCTATGACTTCACTCCGTTTTTTACCGTTTGTGATCATTCTAATCATGACCGGGATGCTCTTCAATACAGAACGGTTGAATCAAATGATTAGACGAACATCAGAGGAGGATTCTATATGAGAATTGAACATGTCGCCCTTTGGGTAAACGACATCGAAAACATGCGCAGGTTTTACGAAGTCTATTTTGATGCACAGTCAAATGATAAATATGAAAACGAGAAGAAACAGTTTGAATCGTACTTTTTAACGTTTCGAGGTTCACGTTGCCGACTCGAACTGATGAGACGACCTCACCTTAAAGAACATCCGAAAGAATCGGCCGGGTATGCACATCTCGCCTTTTCACTAGGGAGTAAACACGCGGTAGATGCCTTGACGGAACGCTTTCAACTTGATGGATACACACACGTTGACGGTCCACGGACGACCGGTGATGGTTATTACGAAAGCGTCATCCTTGATCCGGAAGGCAACATCATCGAATTGACAATCTAAACAGAAGGAGACAACACACATGATCCAGGCAATTTTACTTGATTTAGACGGAACGCTGTTAAATGACGAGAAAATCATCACGGAACAGACGAAGCGCACGCTACTTGCATTGCAAGAGCAAGGTGTCAAAGTGGTGCTTGCGTCAGGACGTCCAAAGCGAGGGATGATTCGCTATGCACAAGAGTTGAAATTGAACGAGTTCGGCGGGTTGATTGTCTCTTCTAATGGAGCATGTGTCACGGACGCTTCTACAGGCGACACGCTTTTTGAACAAGCAATGCAAATCGAGGATGTTCGCTCAATCTTAAAGCACTTAGAGCACTACGAGGTCATCCCAATGATTAACGATGATACGTATATGTATGTGCGCGACGTTTTCGAGGGACAACTTGAAGTGAATGGAAAATTGATTAACATCATCGAATATGAATCGAGAGGCGGTCAGTTCCAATTGCGAGAAGAACCGAACTTAATCGAGATTATCGACTTCCCCGTCCATAAGATTCTCGTTGCTGGCGAGCCTTCATACTTACGAGAGAATGCAACTGCATTAGCTGGTCCTTTCACAGGTCGGGTCACGAGTATGTTCACAGCGGCGATGTATTATGAATTCACCGATTTCGGCATTGATAAGGCGAAGGCGCTGCGTCACGTCTTCGAGGACTTGTGTATCAATCGTGACCACGTCATCGCTTTCGGAGATGGTCATAACGACCGTTCAATCATTGAATACGCAGGAATTGGGATTGCCATGGGAAATGCCGTCGATGCATTGATCGACATTGCGAGTGAGGTCACGACATCAAACAACGACGATGGGATCTCGAAGATTCTTGAGCGATATATCACACATTGAAAAAGGACAGATGACCTGTTGGGGTCGTCTGTCCTTTCTGCATTAACCGTTGATGACTGCTTTATGACCTTCGAGTGTGACGCCTTTTGCTTGGCATACTTTACAGATACCGTGAAACGTCAAGCGATGGTCTTTAATCAAAAATTCGTATTTACTCTCGACTTTTTTCTCAACATCGACGAGCAAGTCTTCCATGATTTCCTCGACCGAGCCGCATTCGACACAGACGAGATGGTGGTGCGAATGGTTCGCCCCTTCTGGACGTAAGTCAAAGCGTGCAACTCCGTCACCGAAGTTGACTTTATCGACCACGCCGAGCTCTGTCAATAATTCTAATGTGCGATAAACCGTTGCGAGTCCAATTTCTGGTGCGATGCTTTTCACGAGCATGAAGACGTTCTCCGCACTTAAATGGTCACTCTCATTCTCAAGTAAGATACGTACCGTCGATTCACGTTGTGGTGTTAATTTATATCCTTTGGCGCTCAATTGCTGTTTAATTCGTTCAATTCGCGTTTCCATAAGGCGCCCCCTCTTTACATAGTTCACTACTGAAAGCATACCGAAGTTTTACTCAATTTTCAATTTAAAATCATTACTATGTAAGTTTATCATATAAGTACTTAGATTAGAATTATTTCAATCTAGACAATTGCCACCATTGGATTGCCATAATTGTCTTGGCGTCGGTAATGATGCCTCGTTCCAGTAAATCGACGGCTTCATCAAATGAGTATCGTTTCACATTTAAAAATTCATCTTCGTCTAAATTCATCTCACCGGCAGATAACCCTTTTGCGACATATACATCGACCCGCTCACTGCAGAACCCAGGTGCCACAAAAAAAGAAAAAATCTTTTCAAGCGATTCCGCCGTGTAGCCCGTCTCCTCTTCGAGCTCGCGCTCGGCACTCGCCATCGGCTCTTCCCCTTTTTCCAACTTACCGGCTGGAATCTCAAGCGACATCGATTCAAACGCTTTTCGGTACTGCTCCACCATGACGATGTTGTCCGATTCATCAATGACGAGTACAGCGACGGCTCCGTTATGATAGACGAGTTCACGTACAGACGTGTTTCCGTTCGGAAGGGAAACGACATGCTTTTCCACATCGAAGATTTTGCCTTGATAAATGACTTCCCGCTCAATCGTTTTTTCTTCCATATGATTACTCCTCACTTTTCGATATACTCTGATTATGAGTCAAACCTACATTTCGAACAAGGAGGAATCCAAATGAGTGAACTCGGACTCGGAACGATGACGATTTTGAAACATGGGGAGAAAGAGGCAAAGAATATCCTGGAAACGGCCATTCAATCGGGGATTCGCCATATCGATACGGCAGACGTCTATAAACGACAAGCTGTCGAGCGTGTGATTGGGGAAACGTTGGGTCAAGAGCGACAACACTTATTTTTGGCGAGTAAAGGTGGCAACGAATTGACTGAGGAGGGCATGCGTTGGAATCCTGATCCGTCCTATTTAGAGGAAGCATTGCACGGATCGCTCGAGCGATTGAAAACCGATTATCTGGATTTATATTATATACATGGCGGCACGCTCGAGGATGACCTCGAAGCAACGATTGAATGGACACAAAAACAAAAACGAGATGGTCTAATCCGACAAATCGGACTCTCGTCGATTCGTCCGAACGTCATCAACCATTGGGTCAAATCCGGTGCCCTCGATGTTCTCATGACACCGTATTCCCTACTCGACCGCCGGGCAGAGACGCTCAACATTTCAATCCCCATCGTCGGTCGAGGGGTTCTTGCCAAAGGCCTATTAACGGATGAATGGGAGACTCGTCTCGGAGATAAGGGATTTGAGACGTGGCGAAAAGAGGAACTCGCAAGTGAATTGGCGATGATGCCGACACCGATTCAAGCCTATGCACTCGAAGCTGCAAAACGGTTCTGTGACGTCGTCTTACCAGGCGCCTCTTCAGTCAAGCAATTGAACGAAACGATTCGTTCATTTGAGACCAAAACCGATGATGAAGTGCTTGATCGCTTACTCGCTCGTTTACCGGTTCACCCATACACAAAACACGTGACCTGATCCGCTCAGGTCACGTGTTTTTCGTTGCGTGCTTGAATCTGTTCGATCGCCCAATCCGCCCATCCGGCATAGTTCTCCATCATTCGGATCGCATACTCGCTCGTCAGCAAATAGCCAAGTGTATCCTCGTCCGATTGATGTTCTTCTTGAAACATACGAATCTGTTGTGCGACCTGCTCATGGTGTGCCTTTGTCTCTTCGATATATCGGACCGCTTCTTCAACCGGCAACAATTGGAGCAGACTGACACGCAGGAGGTTTTCATCCTTCATTTTCGGTTGGAACGACGTTGGTTGACGTAACCAATTGATTAACTCTTCTCGTCCTCGATCCGTGATGGAGTATATTTTTTTGTCTGGCAACTCTTGTTGAGAGACATGTTCCGCCGAAACGAGTGCCTCTTCTTCCATCTTTAACAGTTCCCGATAAATCTGTGTATGATGGGCGTTCCAAAAATGAATCATCTGCGCCTTGAACGTCGCGTTCAAGGCGTACCCGGTCGCAGGCTGATGGGTCAATAACCCGAGCAATGCGTGACGTAACGCCATATCCATCACCTTTTCCTTCTCATGCTATTTTTATTAGTGTATCACATTCTCAAATGGTTTCGAGAATGCCAATCTGTTGACGACCCGTTAAAAACCCGACAAAATAGATAGAAGAAAGGAGAGTTGTCTATGCAACCGATTCATTCATCACAACAATTTGACGAAGCCACAAAAGATCATGGAATGGTGGTCTTCACTACATCATGGTGCCCGGACTGTAAACGTCTGGACATGTATGTCGATGAGCTTGTCAAAGACTATCCACAATTTAACTGGCACGTCGTCGACCGCGACGAACTCCCAGAGCTATCTGATGCACAAGAAGTTCGCGGCATCCCTTCACTTCTTTACTATAAAGACGGGGTAAAACAAGAACACCTCCACTCGGCGAACGCCAAGACGGAGATGCAAATCCGTTCTTTCCTCGATACGATCCAAGCATGACCTGATTCCTGCAGCCCATTCGACTGCAGGATTTTTTTGTACACACCTCTGTCATCCTCGATTATACTGTAAGAAATAACCAAATGAGAAAGGGAAACAATCATGACGTTTACACGCCTTTTCACTCCACTCTGTTTTACCATGTTGATGTTGGTCGGCTGCATACAACCATCCACGTCACCATCCATGCCGTCTGATGACGAGACGGCTATTATAAAAAGTGCTGTTACCTATCTACAAAATAAGAATTGGCTACCAACCGATGAAAACGGGAAACAGGCTACGATTCAATCCATTACAGTCGATGATCGTTATGACTTAGTCGATGATCGGTTTGAAGGAACACGTGCCTGGCTCGTCACGTTCCCCCCTGATCCACAGCGTACGGTCGAGATTCCACAAGTACTCGTTGAATCGGAATCGAACGACGTGATTGGTCATCTTTTAAGCGAATAACGTGAACCTCCGACTACTTGTAATGCCGAACATACCGCGAGTCAATCCACCGCTTCATATAATATGGAGTCCGACCATGCCATGTAAACTTTCCATATGTTAGCAAGGCGCGCCCTGGTGTCGTCAGTAATATATTCATCGATTGACGTCTCCGAAATGGTCGACTTGTTTCCTCTAGTAACCGTTTGCCGACATAGCGCCCTGACCTAACAGCATCGACGCCTCCATTTAAGGAGGATGCCATATCTCCTGTTACATATATATTTGTAAAATGATGATGACGTAAATATTTGTCTACCTCTATAAAACTCTCAGGTTTTGCAAGCCCTGATTCAGTCCACCATTCCACGGGAACAACCCCCGTCGCATCCAATAAAAGCCCTTCCGATGTGTCTGCATGAAACGCCTGTTTGACGACCATGACCCCTGTTCTGACCAACAATCGCTCGATGTGCTTTCTAGTATGGACCGAGACGTCTGGTAATATCTCTTTTGCATACAGTGTCACATCTTTTGTGCGAGCACACGTGAACGCCAATTCTACGCCGGCCTTCCCGCCTCCGACGATGGTCACTTGTGAACTCGATTCGATTTGGTCGAGTAAAGCTTGTGACATCGGTTTAAGTGGCGTGCCGATTCCCCGACTTTTCGCACCGGTCGCTAAAACGAGTTGATCGTATTCAAACATTCCGTTTTCTGTTTGAACCGTCTGCTGAATCGGGTCAATCGAGAGCACCCGCTTTGCGACCGGCTCTAGTTGAGGTGATCGGACCGTAGCTGAATCCATGAGCCCGGCAATCACTTGTGGAAACGCACCTGTATAAATCGTCTGGCAGTCTCCGATGAAGCGAACATCATAATGTTTGCATATCTCCTCAATACGATCGAGAATTTCTAGCTGTCCGTGTCCAAGTCCGGCCAACACCAACTTCGGTTTCATCGCAAAATCCTCCGCGCCTCAATGAATCGTTGTGTGATTGTCATGACTTCAAGCAATAAAAAGATAAGAGCAATCCCGCCGACCCAGTTCGGGAAGAGAATCATCAACGTGAACAAAATGAAGCACTCTGTTCGCTCGATAATTCCTGGCTGATAGTAAAACGTCTTCTCTGAGCGCTTTGAACTACTCGCACCGACAGCTAGGAACAGTGTCATGGCGATCACAAATGAAGCAATCAGAATGAGAAAAATAGGCATATATTCCGGGTAACGAAGGGCAAGGGCAATCACGACCGACAATTCGACGAATCGGTCCAAGACGAGGTCAAGCACCGTTCCAAACCCACTCGTTTTCGACTTTCGAGCCATCGTCCCATCTAAAACATCAAACAAGCCAGATAGCCACAGTAAGATGACGGCAGTCCAGTGCATATCATTATAGATAAAGATTCCGGTCGAGATTCCGATGATTCCTCCAAGTACTGTCACTTCGTTCGGCGTGAAATTCCATTTGAGCAACCGATTCGCTCCACGCTCGATGACCGGTTGAACGTAACGACTTCCGTATGTATCGAGCATACTATTCCTCCTTTCGTTTAATTCGATAAATCATTCCAGTTTGGTACGTTTCACACGTCGGTAACATGACGGATCGTCCATCCTTGAACTGATATTCCCCGAAACATTGACCGAATCGATAAATTTTCTTCATCAACTGAACCGACACACCAGTCGCTTCGGATACCTCCACTTCAGACAACGGTCGCAGTTCTCCATCGAGCATGACAAAGTCACCGAATCCAGGGGCCGTATCGTATAACTCCGCAACCGTCCCCGTACGTGTCACCTTGCCTTCATCAATCAGCGTCACCTGGTCTGCCATGAGCATCGCTTCTTCCCGATCATGAGTGACCAATACCGCCGTCAAGTTGAGTTCTTTCACTAAGTCCCGGATAAAACGCTGCAAGTCGAGCTTGAGTTTGGGATCAAGGTTTGTAAAGGGTTCATCTAATAACAGTAGTTCTGGTTCAGCAGCTAAAGCTCGGGCAAGACTGACCCGTTGTTGTTCGCCACCAGACAGTTCGTGTATCTCGGCATCATATCGGTCACCGAGTTGAACGACTCGTAGCCAATGTTCGGCTTGCTTACGAGAACGCTCTCGAGTCACGAGCGTGACATTCTCTCCGACTGTCAAATGTGGGAACAATAAAGCCGTTTGCGATAGCATCGTCACGCGCCGTTTATGCGCAGGGATAGGGATTAAAGAACGGTGATTCCATTTCACGTCGCCGCTGTCAGTCGACTCAAGACCTGCGATGATTCGTAGAATCGTCGATTTCCCTGAACCACTCACACCGACGATTGCGTGAATGTCGTGAGGTTTAACCTCGAAGTCGACACCATTTAGTATTTGTTTCGTTCCAAATTGTTTATATAGATTTTGTACATTCAAACTCATTGAAGACGTCCTTTCAGCATACGCACCATATACCGATCCCATCCTGAGAGCAGGAAATAGAGGAGAACGGGGAATAGGATGAGCATCCATGTGTTCGAGAGAGCTAGACCACGATTGTTTCCCGCATAAGATTGATACAATTCTGTCGTCACGGTCGGAATCAATCCCGCACCAATCAACTGGATCAGCGCAAATTGACTGAGCAAAATGACGGTCGTGAACAACGCGATGGTCCGCATCAATCTAGAAAAGAGCGGATACAGCACGTACATGACTCGCCGTCTCGATGGCAGAATCCGAGCTTGTTCCAAAAGTGGTCGACCGATGACCGCCATTCCGTTGTAGGCGAGGCGGATTGAATAGGGAATCGTCACGACGAGCAGAGCAAGGGTGACGCCGACATACGTCCCAATCAGACCGGCTTCCGCCAAGATCAGATAGAGGCCAAACAATGTGGCCAGCATCGGAATGAACAATGGTAAAAAGACGAGCCATTCGATGACATGTTTCCATCTAGAATCTGTCCACAATAGCCACCAGGCACACATCATCGAGAGCCACACATTGATCCCAGATAAAATCACAATCAATCCTATCGTATGAACGATTGCCATGTTGTTCTCGATTTCAAATGACGGGACTACGAAAAAGAGGCTGATAAACGGTATGAACGTCAAACAGATGAGAAGCCCTTGTCGAATCATCGTCTCACCCCACGTTCAATTCGTCGTCGTATGGATGCGGTCAATACGTAAGATAGGAATACGCCGATTCCGACAAGACATGTCCAGACGAGGGCGACCGCATAAGGCTCTGTCGCCTCTAAATAGAGTCCAGTCGACAGTCGTTCATACGCGAGGACACCGATGAGTTTCGGGTAAGTCACGCCGAGCAATGCCGGGATCTCGTATGCGAACGAGATAAAGGCGATTAAAATCCATGCCGAATCGAGTAATGGTTTCATCAGAAACGGCAACTCCCCATGTTTGAATTGGTCAAACGGAGAGAGTTGGAGCGTCTTCGCCATCTCGACGTAACCCCGATTCAATTGCTCATATGTCCCGAGCATCATTAAAAAGACGAACGGTGTCTCCTTCCATATATAGGTCAGGATGACCGTGACATAGTTTCGTTCGTTCGCCTCAATCCATCCGATGCCGTTCATTCCGGTGAACAATAACCAAAACAGGTATGCAGCGGCAATGTGAGGGACAAACATCGGAAGTCGGAGTACAGATGATAGGAAACGCCAACCTTTTTGGACGACCGTTCTTGCAAGCCACGTCCCGATTACAAGCGATAGACCGGTCGATACGCTGACGACATAAATCGTCGTGACGAAACTATCGCGCCACGTCTCATTTGTTAAAAGCGAGCCCCAATCCATTCCCATTGACTCTATGGCGAGAAAGACGAGAGCAGTGAGAGGAAGAAGCGACACCATGATCGTCACTGCGACACTACTTCGCAACACGTGGCCACTCCTCGCGGACGGTGTCAATCACGTTCGGTCCATAATCCGGAATCGAACGTTCGAGCAACTGCTCCGAGTCTGGGTACGTGACACCCTCCCCTAATTCTTCAAACGCTCGTTGGTCATTCACATCAAGCTTCGTTAAGTCGAGTGATGTGCCGTCTCCCCAATATTCTGGTCCTTGTTTGACAAGCTGTGCTTCAGGAGACAACAGTTCTTGAAGAAGGACTAACGCCCCATCTGGATTCGGGGCATTGAATGGGACTGCTAAAAAGTGTGTCGAGGCAATGGAGTGATCGAGGACGAGCGCGCGTGTCTCTCTCGGGAAAATCCCTTCCGTCACCTCCGCCTCGGCTCGACGTTCGTTGAATCCCATCGTCATCCAAACTTCTCCCGATGCATAGAGCTGATCGAGTTGTTCGAGCGTCTTTGGATACGTTTGTCCGTCTTTCCACAAATTCGGAGACCACGCTTTCAAGTCATCCCAGAACGAATCCTCAATGGTCGCTTTTTGGTCCAACTCGTCACCGTATCGTTCATACAATAGATGGCGGACGAAGGCATTCCCGGTGAAATCTGTGACTTCAGGATACGTGAATCGACCTGGATTGTCTTCAGTCCAGCGACGTAATTCTTCAAACGATTGCGGAGGATTGTCCACTTTCGAAGCATCGTAATGCATGATGAATTGTACATTCCCCCATGCGAGCTCCAAGTCCTCTGTCGGGGTGCCGGCATCTGATTGCTGGGCCGTTTCGTTTAATAACTCGGCGTTCGGGACACGTTCCATCAGTCCGTCTCGAAGAAGACCAGCCTCTTTCGCATTTCGGAAATTATCGCCATTGATCCAGACGGCATCAATCGTCCCGACTTGTCTGTCCGCTTTTTTATCGAGTGATAATTGTCGAATGAATTCTGCCGTATCCATTGCGACACGGTTCAATTCGACATTGTAAGATTCCTCGAGGCGAGGTGCCACGTAGTCATCGATGTAGCTGTTGATGCCCTCGTCCCCACCCCACATATATAGGTTGACGGTCGACCCTTCTGCCGTCGTCGCTGCTTTTTTATACTAGTCCGAAAACTCAACTGCCTGTTCACTCCCACACGCTGCCACGAATGTTAGCATGACAGTTGCGAGCAGTACTCTCCATTTCCTCATCATAATCCCCCTTTTTTTTTTTTTTCAAATCCCCGTTTTGCGAGCATTTCGAACATGGTTGGACAGATTGCATACACATTCGCCCCTACGTTCATCCACCACGGCGCATTGATTTCACGTTTTCGCTTACGACTTCCTCTGACAATCGCATCAGCCAATTGTTTCGGGTCAAGCATGATCCTTTGAACACTTTCAGCATATGTACCACTTTTATCAGCTCGATTAAAGAACGGCGTTGCAATCGGTCCTGGATTGACCGTCATGACGTGAATGCCACGGGGCTTCAACTCTAGCCTGAGCGCGTTCGAAAACTGTAAAAGTGCCGCCTTTGACCCTGCGTAGACGGCTGACTTAGGTGTCGGTACTTTCGCAGCCTGTGAACAGATGTTGACAATGATACCCTCTCGCTCCATCACGCGGGCGACATCTCGCGATAACAGCATCGGTGCGAGAGCGTTCACACGCATCGTTTCTTCTATCACATCCGTCGACTGATCGGTCACAAAATCAAATTCGGCCATGCCTGCATTGTTGACCCATACGTCAAATTTCCCGAACCGTTCGCTCACATCATGAACGAGAGCGGTTGACTTTGCGACATCCGCGCACATCCAATCCCCTTCACATGTTGCGGCAATCTTTTTTAACCGTTCTTCATTTCTTCCAATCAACAATACGTTGTATCCATATTCATAAAAAGAATGCGCCAATGCGGCACCGAGCCCGCTTGACGCACCAGTAATGACTACTCTTTTCACGACATCACTTCTTTCTTCGTATAAATCCATTTTTGATCTTTTCGACGCCTCTCGATGTCGCCACGTTCCTCGAGTAAACTGAGTCGTGCAAACACTTCACTGAAGACGAGCGGCATCCCACGTCGCATCTTTCGTCCATATAACTTCATTGACCAATCAAAAACGCTAAGTCCATCTTCCCATTCGGCAAGCAATTGTTCACTGCGCTCATACCGTTGGCGAATTCGACTCTCGATTAAATCATTCGGATGGTGAATCGGTTCACCGTGTCCACTGACGACGAGCTTTAAATCAATCCCACGTAATTTTTTAAGCGAATCGATATAGAGAATGACGGGGGATGCAAATCCTTCGTCATCATACGGCTGTTCGATGAGCGGATTTGGTTCGACCTTGTCGATGAGATGATCTCCGGCAATCAAGACTCCTCCGGGACCAATCAACCCGAGCTGGTCACTGGCGTGTCCAGGTAAATGGATTGTCTGCCACGCCCCATCCGAGGTCAATGCTTGCCCGTCCCCGAACGTCATCGTGACAGTCGTCGGACCAATCCAGCGAAGCGCTTCGCGATAGTCTGGTAATTTTTCCACGAGGGGAGCCGGGGCCCCGAAAGAGATGGCCAATTCATGTAAAAAGTGATTGCCACGCTTCAAAAAGTTTGGGGTTTGCTCTAAGTATCGAACGAGCTTTTCATGCCCGTACACGGGGATGGATGCGTCGCGAAGACGCCATGCTTGTCCGGCATGATCAGCATGATGATGTGTCAAAAATAAAAAGTCGATATCCGCCAACGAGAGTTCAAGCTCTTCAAGTTGACGGTTCAACGAGGTCCACGCCTCTTCTGTGTCTGGTCCACAATCGACCATGAAGAAGCGGTTCATATGTTCAACGATATATACGTTCACGTTCCCGACTTCGAACGGTGTCGGGATATCGAGTCTTGCCAGTTGGCTAGAAATCCAGTCCGCCATGTCATCACCACCCCTTCTTCCTGTCTTTCTCCATTATACCCGTCTGAAAGATGCGTTTAAAAACAAACAAAAAAGAGGGAGATGTCTCTCCCTCATGAATGATTCATATTATAGGTTGATGACCGTCACTTTATCACGTGTCATCGTCTCAAGGCTACGTCCGATTCCTTGAACGCCGAGTCCCGATTGCTTGACACCGATGAATGGGAAGTGGTCTGGACCGCGTTCTGTCCGTCCGTTCACTTGGACCGTACCGACTTCTAACTTATCAGCGACCGTGAAGGCGCTATTGACGTTTTGTGTGAAGACGCTCGCCTGAAGACCAAACTCCGATTCATTCGTGAGTGCGATCATCTCGTCGAGTGATTTCACACGGATGACCGGGAGGACTGGTCCGAACGGTTCTTCCCATGCGACACGCATATCTGTCGTCACATGATCAAGCAATGTCGGGTGAAGCAAGTTCCCTTCACGCTTATTACCGTAAACGACCGTTGCCTTTTTATTGACGGCGTCGTCAATCAAACCCTGTACATAATCCGTCGTCTTCGCATCAACTAAAGGAACGATGAAGCTGTTCTCTTCCGGTGAACCGACTGAAAGTTTTGCGACACGTTCTCTCAACATATCGACGAGCTCATCCGCTTGATTTTCAAGGACGAAGACGCGCTTGATTGCTGTACAACGTTGACCTGAATATGAGAACGCTCCGCTGACAATTTGGTCAGCTGCTAACGTCAAGTCTGCATCCTCTAAAACGAGGGCTGGGTCTTTCCCGCCGAGTTCGAGTACGACCGGTACCATCGACGCTTGTTGTGACAAATGTTGACCCGTACCCGTTCCACCTGTGAACGTGATCATGTCAATCCCTGGGTGTGATGTCAAGTAGTCACCGATGACCGAACCGCGACCTGTCACGAGGTTCAACAGACCTTTTGGAAGACCGGCATCGTGAAGAGCCTCGACCATCTTGATCCCACTGATTGCACCTTGCGTCGCTGGTTTGAAGACTACCGCATTTCCTGTGACGAGCGCCGGCGCAATCTTAGCAGCTGCCAAGTTTACCGGGTAGTTGAACGGTGAAATCGCGAGGATGACACCGAGCGCTTCTTTCTTGATAATGGCCATCTTGTTTTTTGAGCCACCTGGGAATGAATCGCCTTGCATGAAGCCGCCATTGAAGCGAATTCCTTCTTCTGCCGTATAACGAATGATTTCCGCCGTCCGTACGACTTCCTTCTTCGCGTCGTTCAAGTTTTTCCCGACTTCTCGCATGATGATTTGACCAATCTCATCCACGCGTTCTTCGAGTTTTTCTGCCCATGCATACAATAATTCAGCGCGCTTGTTGACCGGAAGCGCCGCCCATTCTTGTTGTGCACGTTTTGCGCCATGGATGGCTTCATCGACTTCATCGCGTGACATCGCTTGAACGCGACCTACGACTTCGTCTTTATATGGTGAAACGAGTTCAATCGTTTCGTTGCTTGAAGATTCCTGCCATTGACCATTCAATAAATATGGATATGTGTTCATACTCATCATCTCTATCTGCCTCCTGAGTAAGCTGTAATATCTCGTTGCCAACCCCATTGTATGCAGATTTTTTTGCATTGGACAACTATAACGATTCAGTTTATGAGATGTAAACGGTTACTATGAAACTTTTTGTGAATTCTGATGAGAGTTGACACTATTTTTACTGTAGATTTATCGATTGGATACCGATAGTAAAGATGAGAGTACGTGAAATAGGAGGGACTACCATTGAGCACTGATCATAATATTTTACTTGAAGCAGGAACGAACGAACTTGAAATCGTCATTTTCCAAGCTGGACCGTTCTTGTTCGGCATCAATGTCATGAAAGTACGTGAAATTATCACGATGCTTCCATTGACGCCACTCCCAGGTACGCCTGAAGCCATCATGGGATTAATCGAGCTGCGCGGTGAAGTCATGACCGTCATCGACCTTCCGATGGTCATCAGCCATCCGCGTGAAGTCGGAAGTGATGATCGTTTGATTGTCTGTGAGTTCAACGGTGAGAAGTCGGTTCTTCGTGTCGACCAGGTAACCGAGATCAAACGCATCTCTTGGGAACAAATTGATACCCCGTCCGATCTCGCACGTGGTGTTCAAGGCATTACAAACGGTGTCGTCAAAACAGGTGACCAGATGATCATCTTGCTCGATTATGAGCGAATCGCGCTCGAGTTGTCACGTAAGGACATCATGGCTCGCGAATCTGTGAAGCGACTCGGCGCTCGTGAGCGCTCGAACAAAAACATTTGGCTAGCTGAAGATTCAGAAATGCTCCGCACATTGATTCTCGACACGTTGGATGACGCGGGGTACTTCAATACGACTGTCTTCAATAACGGGAAAGAGGCACTCGATGCGTTTGAACAAGAAGGTGCCGAGTGTGACCTCCTCATCACCGACATTGAGATGCCACAGATGGATGGACTTCATTTGACGAAGCGTCTTCGTGAGATGGACCAATACGCAACACTTCCAATCATCATCTTCTCGTCACTCATTTCAGATGACTTGAAACATAAAGGGGAAGCCGTCGGTGCGAACGCTCAAATCACGAAACCAGAAATCGGAATGTTGATTGCGACGCTCGATGAATTTGTAGGATAATAAAAAAGTTTGCGACTTCTCCGTCGCAAACTTTTTTATGTGAATTGTTCAAAATGCGTATTCCATTCGGTTAAAAATCGCTTACTATGCGATTCGATGGTTGCCAATGTTTCGGTCGCTCCATCTAGATGTGCATTTTCTCCAGCCACTTCAAGGTCGTGGAAAAGAAGCGCCGTCTGTTCTAGACCAACTGAATAGGAGGCCCCTTTCAATAAATGGGCGAGTTGCTCGACGCGAGAATAATCTTTCGACTCGACTGCCGATTGAAGTTCAGGATACTTCGCCTCGAACTGCTGGATATATGTGGTTGCAATTTTATTTAAGAACTCAATGTTTCCGTTTGCGATTTGGTGAAGCTCTGCTAGTTTTTCTTCATTGAACAGAGCGTCTTCGGGCATTCTAGTCAATATAACCCCTCCTCAATAAACGATATTCCAATCGTTCCCTCTCACTGTAACACGTTTTCGAAAGAAAACAAAAAAACTCCTGCTTTGGATTGCACTCTTCATTTTGGCTACCTATAATAAGATTGAGTTAAGGTAGGAGGAAGATGCATGCTGACGATTTACCGTACTGACGCATCAGGCCATGTGGATGAAATCGAAGACTTTGATAAAGGAAGCTGGATCCAACTCGTGAACCCGACAAAAGATGAGGCCGATCAAGTCATCGAGGCGTCCGGCATTCCAGAAGACTTTGTATATGACCCACTTGATATCGAAGAGAAAACACGTTTTGAAAAAGATGATGAAGGACTTCTCATGATCATCGACGTTCCGTATGTGGAGGAAGATGATACAGGTCGCACGTATAATACGATCCCGCTCGGTATCATCGTGACCGGACGACATTTCATTACCGTCTGCTCGCGAGATCTCGACGTGTTGAATTTGTTCGCTAACGGGAAGGCAAGACTGTTCCGAACAAACTATCGTAGTCGCTTCGTCTTTCAGATTTTACATCGTGTGAGCATGACGTATTTGCGCTTCTTGCGTCAAATCGACCGAAGAATGGACGAACTCGAGCAAGAGTTGCAGCGTTCCATGCGAAACCAAGAGATTTTCCAGTTGATGAACCTTCAAAAATCTCTCGTCTACTTCATGACTTCGTTAAAAGCGAATGATAGCGTCTTGGACCGAATCGTCAAGACACCGAGTTTGGAGAAGCATGAAGAGGACGAAGAACTACTCGAAGACGTTTTTGTCGAACACCGACAAGCGATGGAAATGGCATCGATTTATAACGACATCATCAGCATCAAGATGGAAGCATTCGGATCCATCATTTCGAACAATGTTAACTTCGTCATGAAATTCTTGGCATCCATCACGATTGTCCTCAGCATCCCGACAATGATATCTGGAATTTTTGGGATGAACGTTCAAGTTCCATGGGAAGGACAACCGTTCGGATTCATCATGGCCATCACGATGATGATTGGATTTTCCGGTCTCGCCTTCTATATCCTTTGGCGAAAGCGATATTTCTAGCAAAAAAGAGCCTGACGCACATTGCGTCAGGCTCTTTTCATGTGATTTTGACCGTGACGAGACATAGGTCGTCTTCAATTTCAATCTTTGGCACAAGCTGTTCAGCGACGTGACGACTATAGTCAAGACCATATGTGGAAACGTCCTTTTCTAGCCATCGAATCCCATCATCGATATCTTTGCTGTAACACTCCATGAGTCCATCCGTATACATATGAAGCGTCATATTCGGTGTGATGTCAATCTCTTTGGATTCATAATTCGGTTCCTCGAACATACCGACTGGTACCCCTGTCGTCTCAAGACGACAGTTTCCTTCTTCTGACGTCACGATGACAGGCGGATGACCCGCATTCACATATTCGATTCGACGTTTTGTCGTGTCGATGTAGCAATAGACCGCCGTGAAGTAGCTGTGCATATCGTCACCCGAGAAGAGGAACGTCATCTGACGGTTCAACTCCGTCATGACGTCTACCGGATATTGCACGTTCCCGACAAGCCCCGGTAGGATTGAACGGATTCCCATCGTGATGAGCGCCGATGAGACCCCATGTCCCATGACATCAAAGATGATGACCCCGTATCGGTCCGGTGCGACCTGAAACCACGCGTACATGTCTCCGGCTAGTTTTTTAGAAGGCAGATAGAGCGCACGAACATCAATCTCTTCATTACTGATTGGTGGCGTAAGCGCACTCTGTTGAATCTTTTGGGCAAGGTCCAAATCATACTGAAGACGGGCCTCATAAATTTTCCGTTCATCAACAGCCGCCTTATAACGGAGGGCAGAACGGATTCGTGCGAGTAATTCTGTTATTTTGATTGGTTTGGTCGTGTAATCTGACGCCTCCGCATCGAGTCCCTCGGCAATCTGCTTCTCTTCCGTTCGTCCGGAAACCATGATGACCGGCAACTCTTCAAAGTCAGCCATCTGCCGAATCCGTTTGCACGTCTCGATTCCTGAAATTCCAGGCATTTCGACATCCAACAGGACGAGATCATACAGCGATGCGGCTTGTGGGGCCATCAGTAAATCGAGCGCTTCTTCCCCACTCGAGACCGATACCGTCTCATAGTCGTGCTGGTGAAGCAGTTGCTCAAGTACGAGCGTATTGACCGGTTCATCATCCACAATCAAAATCGCCATGACTATCCCTTCCTTCTCTACGTAGTAATCTATATCGTATTGTACCATATCTTTTCACTCGCACACGACATAACCGTCTATTCATTCTAGTTGAAGAACCTGTCCACTGTTTGGCATACTGAAGAGAGAAAGTGAGGGGTTCATATGGCCTGGATATTCGCCGTAAGCGGTTTAATTATTTTACTCGTCCTCATCGCATCCATCGTCGTCATCCAAAAAGGATACGCCTATAAAGACAATAAAGACGACATCGTGCTCGACTATGACGAAATCAATCGTCGCATTGAAGATGACAAGAAGAGAGAAAAGACTGACCAGACAGAAGGGCCGCTCTAATGCGCGACCCTTTTTTTTTTTTATTCAAATCTAAGTATACCTTTTTCTAAATACAATGAGGCATTGAATGTCTTGTCTCCCTTTTTGAACGTATTGACGTTCGACTGCCCGCCATTGATCATTTGCTTCAACTCATCTTTGACGAGTCCGACGCCAAGCACTTGTTTGGAGACGGTGAAGCGACATCCTTCCCGATAACCGCTGCACCCGATGAACTTTGGATGTTCGACAAGCCCTTTCCCACAATTCGGACAGACACCAAATGATGCCTTCGGTCGAGTCTTTCCTTTCTTGCCATAACGTTTCGCCTCAATCGTATAGCCCTTTGGATTAGCCGCCTCTACTCGCGATTTCGCTTCTTCGACCAAATGAACGGACATCTTCTTCGCTTGTTCAATGAATTCGGCAGCGGATGCCGATGCTTGACCGATCTCATGGAGTCGCTTCTCCCATTTCGCCGTCATTGCGGGTGATGCCAAAATACTATCTCCGAGGACATCAATCAACAGGCGACCCTTGTCTGTTGGAACAAGCTCTTTTTTTTGAAGTTGGACATAGCCTCGCTTCTTCAATCCATCGATGATGTTGGCACGTGTAGCCTCAGTCCCAAGACCCTCTACTTCTTTCATGATATGAATCAGCTCTTCGTCATCGAGTTGTTTCCCGGCGACTTTCATCGCCATAATGAGCGCGCCCTCCGTATATCGCTTCGGTGGCTCTGTCTGTTTCGACAACACTTCAACTTTCTTCTCTTTTAATTCTTCACCGACCATCATCGCAGGAAGCTCGACATCTTTTGATTTCATCTCAACGACTTGTCGATAGCCAGGACTCACAACGACGGTTCCTTTTGCTCGATACAAGTCGCTTCCATCAATCAAATCAACCGTTGTCTTCTCGAGCATCGCTGCGGGTGCAAAGGCCGCAAGGAAGCGTCGATTGATCAAATCATACAGTTTCGCATCATCCCCACCGAGTCGAGTGATGTCACCACATGCCTCCGTCGGGATGATTGCGTAGTGGTCACTGACTTTCTTGGCATTGACATAGCGTCGATTTTTTGACGGGTCCTCAGTCAAAAGGTCACGAAGTCCGGCATAGGCTTCGGACTTTAGCAGTCTTGCCTTTGTCTGTGGAAATAGCGTTGCCTCATCTGGTGTGACAAATCCCGAATCGGTCCGAGGGTAACTAATCCACCCTTTCGTATATAATTTTTGAGCGATATCAAGTGTCTTTTTCGCTCCGAATCCGAAGCGTTTCCCTGCCTCCGCTTGTAATCCGGATAGACTGAACCAAAATGGCGGTTGCTCAATTTTTTCTTCTTTGTCGATTGTCTTCACAATCGCAGTTCCAGATGCGCGTTTGACGACCGCATCAGCTTCCTCACGCGTTTTGAGCTTTGTTGTCTTTCCAAACGTGTACTTCGCTTTGAACGTGCCTCGACCTTTTGCAAGTGTCGCCTCGACTTCGAAGTATGGTTCTGGCACGAATTGTTTGATTTCTCGTTCGCGATTGACGATTAAGGCAAGAGTCGGGGTTTGCACACGACCGAGCGAGAATACGTCTTCAATCCCAATCGTCTTCAACAACGTCGTATAGGCACGAGACGCATTCATCCCAACGAGCCAGTCCGCACAGGCGCGGCTCATCGCCTCATGGTAGTATGGAATCGTCTGTTCACCTGGCAACAGTTGCGAGAATCC
The DNA here is from genome assembly GCF_001909285.1 of Exiguobacterium profundum. GTDB lineage: Bacteria > Bacillota > Bacilli > Exiguobacteriales > Exiguobacteriaceae > Exiguobacterium > Exiguobacterium profundum. Next base: position 1,629,275 of record NZ_MRSV01000001.1, on the reverse strand, counting down.
ACGATCGACTGCTTGCTCCGTCAAACTCGAGATCCATAGTCGAGCAAGCGGTTTTTTGTTACCTGCGAGTCGGAGGATCAGACGAACGATTGCTTCCCCTTCCCTTTCGGCATCCGATGCGATGATGACATCAGTAATCGAGCGATCATGGAGCCATTTTTTGATGGCATAGAACGGTTTCGATTTCCCTTTTGAAATACGATAATCAAATCGTTCTGGGACAATCGGAAGTGAATCGTACTTCCACGACTTCCATTCCGGTCGATAGTGCGACGGTTCTTGAAGTTCACAAAGGTGACCGACCGCCCATACAACAATCGCCCCTTCCGGGAAACGGGGACAAGGTGAGATTTCAATCTCGTCTTTTCGCTTTTTTGATGGGTAGGGAGCAGCCAACTTTTGAGCTTGTGATGGCTTTTCCGCAATGATTAGTCTCATAAGAACTCCTTACTTTGCCTCCTACATAATGGCAAGACGTACATGATTAGCTAGCTTCTCCTATGTATTTTACTATATCAAGTCAAAGATGGACACATCGAGAGGGGAGCATTTGTTTGCTATTTTTGAATCGTGTATTGCCTCGTGGCTGTTTTCCGATATTATTAACAGAGAAGTACAACTGTGAAGGAGTGTCGCCATGTCTTATCTCATCTTGTTCGCTGCTGTCTTTTTCTTATCGACGAGTGTCCTCTTCGTCAAATGGACGTCGGCACCTGCCGAGACTGCCGCATTTTACCGTATGCTGTTCACGTGTCTCATGTTGTTACCGTTTGTCGATTTCAAATCACTCATCACCACGCGCCTCATGACTCGCTACGCTCTACTCCTTAGCGGAACGTTACTGGCGTTTCACTTTTGGCTTTGGTTTTTGTCACTCGATTACACGACGGTTGCCAGCTCCACACTATTTGTCACGTCGAGTCCAATTTTTGTGTTGATCGGGAATGCACTCATCTTTAAAAAGAATCCGACTCGAAAAGGACTTGCCTTCGCGCTCGTCGCTGTCCTTGGGGGCATGCTCGTTGCTGCGGGGGACATTCAACTCGGCCGTGAAGCCCTCTTCGGAGACCTACTCGCCTTGATTGCCGCCCTATTGATTGCAGGGTATTGGCTCGTTGGACAGCATGTACGAGCTTCGATGAACACGAATACATATTCTTTTAGCGTATATCTCGTTGCGACGGTCGTGCTTTGCTTCATGTTGCTCGTTCGCGGCACGACATTCACTGCCTTTGAATCCATCAACTGGTGGTACTTCCTCGCGCTCGCTTTCTTCCCGACAATCCTCGGGCACAACCTGTTCAACTATGCGCTTGCCCGTGTCAGTGCGACCGTTGTCAGTATCACGATTCTTGGAGAGGCGTTGTGGGGAATGCTGTTTGGATACGCCTTCTTCGGAGAGCGACTTGGACCGTTCCAATGGATCGGAGCCGTCGTCCTCCTCAGTGGGATATACTTGTTCCTAAAAGAAGACGCCCGCTCGACACGAGCGGACGTTTGATTATAAGTTTGTCGCTTTTGGATTTACATCATGTGCTTCTTTATCTTCTTCTGAAGGACGGAACAATAATTTACGGTCCCAGAATGCCAAAGCAACAGCCGTCAAAAATGTCATCGCATCAGCGATTGGGAATGCCAACCATACGCCGAACACTCCGAGGAACGACGGGAGAATAAAGACGAGCGGAATCGTGTAGAGCGTCTGACGTGAAAGGGACAAGAACATAGCGACGCGTGCTTTCCCGAGGGACTGATAGATTCCATTGACGAGCATCTGAACACTCGGAAGGAAGGAAACGGCGAACAAAATGTGAATCGCCGTCACACCGCCAGCAATGAGCGCCTCATCCGTCGAGAACCAGCCCATGAGTGTTTGCGGGAATAGCTGCAGAATCAACCAAATGATGACAGCAATCGCAATCCCGGCCCGCATCGCCGTCCAAATGGTTTCACGCATTCGGTCGAATCGCTCTGCACCGTAGTTATATCCAACGATTGGTTGCATCCCTTGGACGATTCCCATGATTGGCATACCAACGAGCGCCATGAACTTGTTGATAATGGCGAAAATGGCCAATTCTTCGGTCCCACCGTACGTACCGAGCATCACGTTGACACCAACGAATAAAATGGATTGGGACACCATCATGATGAACGAAGACGAACCGATTGCCATGATTTCTTTTATCTCATCGAATCGAATCCGGAACTGACTCCACTTGAAGCGCAGTTCCGTTTTTGGTTTTCGGGCGAAGAAGAAGCGCAGCATCAATACGGAACCGATGACTTGGGCGAGTGCCGTCGAAGTCGCTGCCCCGTACATGCCCCAGTCGAACGTGAAAATGAAGAGCGGGGTCGTCACGAGGTTGACGAGAACGGTCGTCAGCATGACCTTCATTTGATAAGGTGCCTGTCCTTCAGCACGAACCATCGCACTCGAAGCGAGTGTGAACATGAAGAATGGTGAACTGATCAAGACAACTGATAAGTACTGTCGGCTGAGATCCATGATTTCGGTCGTCGCACCGAACACTTTCAAAATTTCATCTAACATAAAGAAAGCAGAACTGACCGCAAGTGCCGCAAACAGACCGACGAGGACAAGTACGTTCAAGAATGTAACGGCTGCACCGGCATCGTCACCGCGTCCAAGCTTCCTCGAACTGATAGACGCCCCACCTAGACCAACGGCACTCGACACGGCCATTAAAATCATCTGAATCGGAAACGCAATCCCGATGGCAGCGACTGCCGATGCACCGATCCCTCGGGCGACAAAAATCGTATCAATGATATTGTAGAGCGCCGTCACGAGCATCCCAATCATCGCCGGAAGCGATAACTTGAAGAGGAGTCTGCCGATGGGCTCAGTCCGTAATTGCTCCGTATTTTGGTTCATTCTTCCATCCCTCCGTCTCTACTTCTTAGGGTAGCAGGATTGAACGGAACGGGCGACTATGTTGGCTCGGTGGATGTGTCAAACGAGCGAACGAGCACGCACACCTTTTCGCTTACGCATAATGTAATCGGTTGCGACCGGCCGATCCACTTTTACACGAATTGTCATCATCGCTTGGTTAGCAGACTCGAGGAGGTGACCGTCCACATCCTCCATCGTATCAATGACTTGTGAAAAACGAACAAATCCGGGTCCGAAAAATTCAACTTCTTCACCGATTGAAAAGTGATTCCGCTGTTCGAGCGTTGCCATACCCGTCACAGGGTCGTATGAGATGACACGAGCCGCAAACGCAAATTGCGGAATCGAACGAGGTTTCCCGAACAATTGCTCTTTTTCAGTCGGGATCCCGTAATAGAACCCGGTCGCGAGTTCACGTTGGGCCGCTTTCCAAATTTCTTCTTCCCATGCAGGGTCGAAGACGAAATGCTCTGGATCTTCACAGTACGCATCAATCACTTGACGATAGACGTTACACACCGTCGCGACGTAATGAATCGATTTCATTCGTCCCTCTATCTTCAAACTATCGACTCCTGCCTCCACCAAGTCAGGAATGTGGTGGACCATCGATAAATCAACTGAACTCATCGAGAACGGCTCTTCGTCACGCGCTTCCATCTCTTCTGTTAGAAGATCACCTTCTTCAAAGAAACCATATTTCCAGCGGCATGATTGGGCACATCCCCCACGGTTGGCATCTCGTAATGTCATGTGATTTGATAACGTGCATCGACCGGAATACGAGATACACATCGCCCCATGGACGAACGTCTCAATTTCGACATCGACTTCCTGTTTCATTTTAATGATTTCATCCATCGATACCTCACGAGCCAAGACGATTCGTTCGAGTCCTTCTTCCTTCCAGAAACGAAGGGTCTCGTAGTTTGTCGCCGAAGCTTGGGTCGACAAATGGACGGGCAACCCTTCTGCTTCCGTAAGACAAGTTTCAATCATCGCTGGATCCGAGACGATGACTGCATCGATTCCGATATCTCGAAGTGTTCGGAAGAAGTCACCTGCCCCCTCGATATCGCCTTCATGCGTCACCATGTTCGCAGCGACGTATACTTTCGCGCCGTACGCATGTGCGAAGGCTACCCCTTCACGCATCTCGTCATAACTGAAATTACCGGCACGTGAACGTAACCCGAACTGCTGTCCGCCGATATAGACCGCATCGGCACCATAATGGATGGCCATCTTTAATTTCTCTAAGTTTCCTGCTGGCGCTAATAATTCTGGACTTCGTTTCATCTTGATCCCTCACTTAATCTCTTCTGGTTTTCGTAACCACAGTCCCGTACCGAGACGGAACGTTTCCGGTTGAAGCTCGTGAAGACGATGTTCCATCTCTACACGATCAAATCGACCGTTCAACAAATTCGTCCGGGCATAAGTAAACAACTGAACGATTTCAACAAACTGGTCCCCGGCGTGCCATCCGTCTAGCTTCCACGTGTGAAGTCCATTTTTGACTAACGTCGGAAGCTGACCCATGAGCGTCAAATCCTCAGAGAAAATATGGGTGCCGTTCTCGTCCTCATAGATGGGATAACGACTGGTCGTATCTGCCGGTTCGCTCATATAAAATTCGCGTTGTTTTGCTTCTTCAACCGGTCTTCCGAGTTCATTAAAGTAATTCGTCACGAGTGGGCGTTTAGAGTGATGGATGCATGTCGGACCATATACTTGCACTTCAACAGGAAGTCCGATTTGCTGCTGGATCAAGACGAGTTCTTCGATTGTCACTTCGCGGGCGACGACCGCTCCAATCGCTTCGCGTTTCCCCCAAAATTGGATCTGTTTGGCGGATGTGACGAGCGTTTGGGCATCATACCAATACGGAATCTTTGCCTGTCGAATCAAGCGAATGGCGCCGGGGTCTCCAGCGGTGACATCATCGACTCCTATCGTTTTCAGCGTTTGCAAATAATCTTTTAACTCTTCAATGTGGTCATTGTGCATCAGGTTGTTGACGGCTACCGTCACTTCTTTCCCATACCGATGGGCAAGTTGTGTGACTTCTCTCACAGCATCGATTGTCCAGTCACCTTTTTGTCTCAACCCAAACCTTGAATTTCCGATATATAGTCGGTCCGCGCCGGCTTTGATTAACGCTTCTGCCTGATCAACGCTTTGCGCCGTAGTGACGAGCTGAATCATCATATTTGTTCTACTCCCTACTTTGTGAGTCTAATCACATTTTCTTGCTATACTTTAGCATATGTTTCAATGTGCGAACGGAGCAGGATTTTAACAACTCGTGAAGAATTCAGTAACAATGTATGACTTTTCATCAAAGGAGTGGATCATGTTGTCAAAGACAGCTTTAATCACCGGCGCCTCGATGGGCATCGGTCTAGACTTGGCCGTACTCGCCGCTCGCGACGGCTACGACTGTATTTTAGTATCTCGGAACGAACCACGATTGCATGAACTAAAAAAAGTACTTGAGACACGTTATCGCATCAACGTACATGTCTTTGCTCTAGATTTGGCAAAACATGGCGCAGCAGTCCGATTGACGGCGATGATTGCCGAAGCTGGCCTCACTGTCGACTTTTTAATTAACAATGCCGGGTTTGGCACGTCCGGCGCGTTCGCCGACCTTGATGCTGAGACGGAAGCCGACGAGGTCCGATTGAACGTCAATACGTTGACCGAATTGACGAAAGCCTATTTGCCTGGCATGCTCGAACGTGACCACGGATATGTGTTGAACGTTGCATCTGTCGCTGCCTTCCAACCTGGTCCATATATGGCCGTCTATTACGCGACGAAAGCCTATGTCCTCTCATTCACTGAAGCGATTCATGCCGAGGTGAAAGGTAGTGGCGTGCATGTGAGTGTGTTATGCCCTGGCCCGACGGATACGAACTTCTTTAATCGTGCCGGGAGTGAATTGTCATTCTCGAAAATGCCATCTCATCTCGTCGCCTTCTTCGGATACAAAGGGGTGATGAATAACAAGCGTGTGGTCATCCCTGGACTCTCTAATCAGTTATTGGTCGGGGTCGCCAAATTGATGCCACGAGCTCTCAGTCTCGAAGTATTAAGTCGCGTCCAAAAAACGGCTGATGGAACACCTGCTGAATCGACCACATGAAAAAGGAGCGACCGCATCGGGTCGCTCCTTTTATGGTTCAGAGTGTAAGCGAGAGACGTTCACAAGCCGGTGTAGAAATACACCTGCCGGAATCATAGTCATCAGCGCTGTAGCGATGACGACTCCCCACGCCATGACGGCATCGAGCGTCAGGTCTCCTGACGTGAGCTGGTCCATGATGCTCAGTTGTTCCACGGAAAGCACAATCATGAGTGCTGGCCACACGCTCGCCGCAAGGATGCTGATCATGGCTAAACGGGCTCTCGTGTAACGTTTTGCCAATAGAATCAGGTTTAATAAGATAAACAATAGTCCTACGAGTAGAAACATGCCGACTTCTGTGAGATTGATATACGCACCCATCCGTCGTTCACCTCACTCAAAATGATATGACTATTGTATATTTACCCGAGTTGACGAAGGAATATGCGCTCGAACAAGGGACGGATTAAAAAGAGGAAAACGACGTTCGATAGCCCATGTGCCAAGTCAAACGGGACGCTGAGTAGAAGTAGCTTCCAAAAATCAGCTCCAATCACTTCGAAGAACGCTAGATTGGTCGTCCATCCATATATAAATCCGGACAAAAAACAAAAAAAAAGAAAAAGGATGTTCGACTTCATCCATAACGGTCTAAAACTGCTGACGAGCGTTACGATAAGGAGCCAGCCTAAAAATTGATAGAAGACGAACGGTCCGATCCCGAGCAACAGACCTGACAAGATGGGTACGAAAAGCGCAAGGACCGCCGCAGCATTCAATCCAATACATAGTGCCGTCAGCATCAAAATGGCTGTCGTCGGTTGTACGTTCGGAATCGTCATGAAAAGCCAGCGACCGATGACTGCGAGTGCCAAAAGCTGCACGAGCGGTTGAACCGGGAGATCAGATTTCTCAAATCGATACAGCACCAGGATGGCAATCAGAATAGCGAGGACGTATGTGACCATAGCGTACTCCGTTCTTGAAAGAGTGACCGTTCTCCTTGAAAGACCACGCGACCACTCGCAAGGTAAATCACGTCCGACGCTTGGTCGACTAACGCCAAATCATGTGTCGCACAAAGCACGCGTGCTGATTCGGACTTTTTCAAGAGCGCTTCAAGGAACGCCGTACGTTCCCCATTCGTTAAATCCACCGTCGGTTCATCGAGCAAAAGGACGCTTGCCGAGTCGTTCAGGACGGCTTGTAGTTGAGCGATCCTCCGGTTCGATTCTTTCGGAAACGGACCGTATTCCGTTTCGGCAGGAAGATAAGCAGCTCGCTCCCCCCGCTTCACCCGTCCACGAAGAGGGCGTCTGCTCCTTGCTAAAAGTTCGAGCAACGTCGATTTTCCACTTCCGTTCGTCCCAATACAGACTGTGAGGCCAGGTTCATTCATTTGGACCGTCACTTCTTCAATGGCATAAGTCGCCTGAAGCGGATGACGATAGGATACATCGGTCGCTTCAATTCTTGGTATCGTCTCCGATTGTCGGAAAGTGATTTTCATGTCTTCAGACGATTCTTGCGCCCGTTCCGTATAACCAATCCGAACACCGAGACCGGAAGTACGACGAAGTAGCATCTCTAGATGTTCTCTACGGAATTGATCGAGGTGGCGGAACGGTTCGATAAGTACAATTGCTTCGGGCTGATCTAATAGAGCATAAGCGACTTGTACAATCTGTTGCTCACCGCTTGAACAGGCGTCAAACGCTTTTGGATACAGGGCATCGATTTGTAAGAGTGAGGCGAGTTCCGCCCCCCGAAGCGAATCAACACGGGATAATAAATGACCAACTTTTCCTGAGAATGGTTGATTCATTCTGATGACTCGAGGACGATACCGCTCGATATATGCCTCGAGCGACCCGTCAACGGTAGAAAGCCATTGCATCACGAACACCTCCTTTTGTGACGTATGGATAGATGAGCCATGGGATGATGGTCCACTCGAGTGATACGTAGCCAATCAAGCCAATCATAAAGAGTTGGAGAACATCCTCAAATCGGAATCGACGCATCGGCTCGACCGCAAATCGTGGCTCATGCCTTTGGCTATTAATGCCAATCTCGATTGCTTCTTGCCACGCTTTTTTGGGGTGACTTCTGAGCGACTGACGTACCGCTCGTTCCATCGAAGGAATAAGTGCCCACGCCCCGTACAAGAGGGAAGTTGAACGGGGCCATTTATAGAGAAGTGGGAGCAATCGTTCCAATCGAACAATCCGAGAAATCCACAGCATGCCAAGTAAGAAAGTAGCCAACTTCAATAGCTGACGCCATATGTAAGTGAGCGATAACTCCCATCCAAACAATGCAGGGAAGACCGAGACGAGAGCAAACGCAATCAATACGATGAGCATCGTCCATGGAAACCGACGTTCAAGCATGAGCAAAAGAACAAGGCCGATGACAAATACTGTGACATCATGGATATACGTCAGAATGAATAGATGACTAAATAGAAAGAAAAGGAGCGTGACAGGATGTCGCCGCTCCCAATCTGCCTCATTCGAAGAAAGCAATCGCATCTTCTTCAAACCGCCACTGAATGACATCCGTCGATTCTACTTCTTTAGCACCGGCCCCTTCATCTCCGGGCGCGCCATTAAAAGCAAATACCCAGCCTGACGATTGTCCTTCTGATTTTTCTTCGATGCCTTCGATTGCCGTCACGTACGACATGTCTCCGCTTCCTGTCACTTCTAGATCAAGCCCTGTCGCTTTTAATGCGTCGAGCACGGTCGCATCCTCTTCAAGACAAACACTCTTCTCTTGATAGAGCGTCTCCTCCGTCGCCGCATTGTATACGGAAATGGTTGGAGTTACATCGCAGGTCTCTTGTTGTGTTTCTTCTCCGCCACATCCGACAAGAAGTGCGGTCGCTAATAGGGAAATACTTAAATACGGTTTGATCATTCTGTCAAATCCTCTCGTTGATGTATCGAATAGTTATATAGTATCGCAAAACGTTCGCCTGAACTCCGTCCTTCCCTTGTCAGTCCGACGAGTTGGATGCTGTTTGCGAGGACCGGTTCGCGCTGGAGCCAGAACTTGACCAGTTCATTGTCCCGATTAATCATGAGCATCGATTCGTTTTCGAACGTATACATGTCATACAGTCCATCATAGGAAAGTTGTAACACTGGGGCAGAAACGACGTCAGTATACTCCTCCCACGAAGGACCTCGTAACGTCGACAGCATGTGGTCGAATTCGACTAGCTTTTCAAAGAAGGCCTGTCCAGATTCTTTACGTAATTCATCCACTTGTTCATACGAAAGTTGTCCTGAGCCGTATGTTACACGGATCTGTTGGAACGATTCGGCTCGTTCCACCATGAGTAAGTACTCAATGGATTGAACGTTCCCTTCTCGGTCAATCTGTAGTTTCCCACGATCTAATTTAATCGATTCACTATTGATTCGTTGTAACAACTTTTCAGTCATGTCATCAAACGATTCATCCGTGACCGAAACGGCGCCGATTTGTTGCGATTCGGAACGAAACCCGGATTGATCGAATAACGGGACAAAAAGCAAAAAAAGAAAAAAGAAGAACCCTAACAGTGCCCCATACCATTTATACCGGCTGTTCTGTTTCAGAAAGAACAAAAAAGACAATAGAAAGCCAATCGGAATGTGAAAACCGCCGATGGGGAAAGACACGATTCCAAGCAGTGAATAAAATAAGAACTTTGGAAAAAAGTTCGCTTCCGGCTCTTTTAATTGATTCAATCGAATCCCTAATAGAACGCTGATTACTAAAAAGGCTGCCCATACATAGAGTTGAATGGTCACATCAATCCCCCACTGTATATTCTAAAAAGTCCGTCGCAACGAGACTCGATGGAAAATCCGACACAACTTCTTGAACAAATTCTTCCTCTCGTCCGACATAGCGTGCTGAGATGTGTGTCACAATCAGCTTGCCGACGGCGCACGCATTCGCTAGCGCGGTCGCTTCACGTGTCGTCGAGTGACCATACTTCCGAGCGAGCGCTTGTTCCGCCTCCATAAACGTCGCCTCGTGAACGAGGAGGTCTGCTCCATCCGCCAACTTCTGCGCGTTCTCACACGGGATTGTATCTCCTAAAATCGCTACGATTTTTCCCGGAATCGGTTCAGTGACGTATTCTTTAGAGTCATACCATTTTCCTTCAAATTCAAATTGGTCTGATTCTTTGATTGTTCGATAAATCGGTCCACTTGGAATGCCGAGTTCTTTTACAAGGTCGACGCGTAACATGCCCGGTTTTTTTTGACCATCGATTCGGAAACCGAATGAAGGGAACCGATGCTCTAATTTTCGCACAGTGACGAGATGGTCGTCTTGTATGAATGTGTCCCCGTCGGAGTACTCGATCACGGTCAGCTCATATCCTAAATGTGAGCCCGTGACACGCAACGTAACTTCTAGCCATTTTTTCAATCCTTTTGGTCCATAGACGGTCAAGGGCGAGGCCCCATCGAGTGCCGAACGAGTCGACAAGAATCCAGGCAATCCGAAGACATGGTCACCATGAAGGTGTGTCACCCATACCGCGGTCACTTTCCTCGGTTTGATTTTCGTGTAGAGCATTTGATGTTGTGTGCCCTCTCCACAATCAATCAGCCAGGTCACGTTCGATAAATCGAGTGCAAGCCCTGATACGTTGCGCTGTTTCGAAGGCATCCCCGACCCAGTTCCTAAAAACTGTAACTTCATAAATATTTAAGTCCTTTCTTCAAACCGTCCATGCTATACTTGACGTAATCGCTGAAAAGGATGTGATTTGTGATGACCAAGGCAGAACAACCCGAATCGATTTATGAGACGATTCGAGAACGAGCAGCTTTGATGAATCGCTTGCACCAACAGGAACAAGGCACCTCTATCCGCATTCACGACATAGCGATCGAACTTCATTGCACAGACGAGTTGATTTTAGAATCACTGGAGTTCGCAGCATAACGAGTACGAACACATACGAAGAGCCGACGAATGGTCGGCTCTTTTTTATTGCTTAGGTGATGCGACTTCTTCAACGATTGTCACGACATATTCGACGAGTTTATACAACTCTTCAAGTGGCATGCGTTCGTTCGTCGTATGAATCTCTTCATAGCCTACAGCCAAGTTGACTGTCGGGATTCCGCCACCTGCGATCACGTTGGCATCCGACCCTCCACCTGAATGGAGGATTCGTGTCGGGCGTCCGATTGTCTGGGCCGCACGTTTCGCAACTTCAACGACTTCGTCGCCTTCTTCAAACTTGAATCCAGGATACATGATGTCGATGTCCACTTCGGCACGACCACCGAACGACTCAGCGACCTCGATGTACGCTTGTTTCATCGTTTCCGCCTGTTTCTCCATCTTCTCATGGATGAGGGAACGGGCCTCAGCAAGAACTTCGACATAGTCACACACGATGTTTGTCGCGCGACCCCCTTCGAAACGTCCGATGTTGGCTGTCGTCTCTTCATCGATACGACCGAGCGGCATCTTCGCGATGGCTTTCGCTGCGATTTGAATCGCCGAGATTCCTTTTTCAGGTGCGACACCAGCATGAGCCGTCTTCCCGTAAATCTTCGCGTTCACTTTTGCTTGAGTCGGAGCGGCGACAATGATGTCTCCAACTGGTCCATCCGAATCAAGGGCAAAACCGAACTTCGCATCGATTTTCGATAAATCCAATACTTTCGCACCGACGAGACCTGATTCTTCCCCGACCGTGATCACGAACTGGATTTGACCATGTGGAATTTGTTTTTCTTTCAATACACGCACGAGTTCGATCATCGCAGTGAGGCCGGTCTTGTCGTCTGCTCCGAGAATCGTCGTACCATCCGTGACGACATATCCGTCTTTGATGCTCGTCTTGATTCCTTTACCTGGAGTGACCGTATCCATGTGAGCCGTAAAGTAAATCGGATCAACATTTTCTTTCGTTGCAGGCAACGTGATGATCAAGTTGTTACCAGAGTGTGCCGTCTTCGTTGATGCGTCGTCCTCGTAGACGTCGCAGCCAAGCTCTGTGAATACACCTTTCAAATGTTCACAGATGACCGCTTCTTCCTTCGTTTCTGAATCGATGCCGACCAATCCTAAAAATGTGTCGAGCACGCGTGTCTCGTTTACCATAAACAACATCCCTCCATCCAAACATTTCTTGACCATTATATCAAACTCCCCTGGATTGCACGAATCTTTTCCATTCTGTACAATGATGGCAAACACGTATATGGAGGCAAAAAATGAAGAAAAAACAGAAAAGACGACAACGCATCATTCAAATCGGCGTCGTCGTCATCGTCTCAATCTTTTTAATCAGCACGTTTCTCTCGAGCATGACCATGTTCTTTTAAGAGCAAGATGTATCGCTCTTTCAAGATCAAGTAACTTTTTACATCAGATAAAATATTCAATAAGGATGAGCGTACCTCGAATTCCTCACGCGTCGTGGGGAGAGGTACGTTTTTTTGATAATGCTCAATCATCTCTTCAAGCTCCTGTAGAAAGACGGAGGCATCGGCCTGCTCGTTCACATGGTCCCCGACTCGACGTAAGAACGTCGCGACCGGTTTCGCTTCATTGACGACCATCGTGATTTCTCTGGCGTTATCCGCGACTCGTTTGAGAATATCATACTGCCGTTCACGCATCCGGAAGTATAGATAGTCCATGTCTTCATTCCGCTTTCCGATTGAGTTTCCCATACGGCGAAGGGCTAAATCTTTCCCCTCTTTCAGATAGTCCCGTGTCTTGATGAGCATCATCGAGTGGTTGTTATAGACTCCCGTCTCGACACATGCCGCCACGTCATAAAACAGTACTGCGAGCGAGCGGTCGATATTCTCTTTAATCCGTTCAATCTCACGGTCGAGCGTCGGCATGTACATGTTGACGACGAGCCCGACACCGACACCGATTGCAATGAGCAATAGCTCATTGATAAATAACTCCAGTGTAAACTGTGCCTCGGTGTAAAGATGGGTCAAGATGACGACACTCGTAATGAGCCCGTCTTGCAGTTTCAATTGTTGTACGAGTGGAATGAAAATGACAAAATAAAGTGTGAGCGTCACCGGTGAATAGCCGAGTAGCGTGAACATCGCCGCACCCATTCCGATGGCGAGAAGACTTGCCATGACTCGTTCATAGGAGGCGCGAATCGATTTTTTACGCGTCTCTTGAATACTTAAAATGGCGATAATGGCTGCAAATACAAAATAATCGAGATGAATTGTTTCGGAAATGAGCATCGCGATACCTGCTGCGACCGCGGTCTTTAACGTCCGCGTTCCAATTTTCATACTAATTTCCCCCTTCTCCATCAAATTGTTGACTAAATCAACTCGTTTGGCAATTCAAAAGTTTGGAAGTGATTTGATTGAAACGAAAGAAAAGACTTAAGGTTTGGCCGATGATTGCGACACTTAGTCTCGCCATCGCAGCCTTTTTATGGATTCAATCTTCCCGTGAAGACACCTATACCGTCGAAACGGTGACGAATGGCGACCGTGTCACGAGGTCGTTCGAATCTCTCGCAGAAGCAAAACGATACATGACAGCCGGTAAGAACCGGACATTGTTCTCCCCCTCTGGAGAAGTACTCGATTTTACAGGTACCGGAGTCGTCGTCACTCCGAGTGATGCTATCACAAACTTATATAAAGATGCATCATTTAAAACACGACAATCCTATGTCGCTGGTGGCACGAGACTTCAACTAATTGAACGCGGAGACGATCATCTTAAAGTACGTATCTCCGGGGCGGATGTGTATGTCAAACCGGATCAAATGGCGTTATTTCCTGAAGCAGTTGTGAAGAGACGTGGATTTTACGAGATTCGAGAAGGTGACGTCTACCATACGGTGGAAGCGAACGCCAATCTCGCCGGTACGTTCCTTGTAGATCCGACAGAAAAAAACTCGGATGACCGTTTTTACACAGAACGTGTCCAAGACGTCTTCGATTCTCCTTATCAATTTGCATCGATTCGCACGTCGTCCCCATATTCGGCTGACGAGTTTGATCAATATTTAAAATCCATCGATTCACCACTCGCTGGGGAAGGCAAGTCCTTTAAACGGGCAGAAGATACGTATAACATCAATGCCTTATTCCTGCTGGCGGTTGCCGGGCATGAGTCCCGATTTGGAACGTCCGATATCGCTCGAGACAAGCGGAACCTATTTGGGTTCCGCGCGACAGATGACGACCCGAGCGGGAATGCGACATCCTTTAAAACAATTGACGCCAGCGTACAAGCTGCTGCTGAATTGTTTGCGACTAAATATGTCACAGGGCCGTACGCTCGTGGCGATTATCCCGGGAACAAGCAGGAAGGCATCAATATCTTCTATGCATCCGATCCATACTGGGGCGAGAAAGTTGCTGGTACAATGTACACGATTGACCGTGAACTCGGTTTGAAGTACTTGAAAAAAATTCAATGAAAAGCAGCCCGGCTCATACGAGTCGGGCTGCTTGACGTCTGTATACGTTTCAGGACAAAGGAATGATTCAATATGAATCAACATCTTATTGAAGGATTTTCACATCACAAGACGAATAGTATAAATGAACGACCATTCATTTTTGAGGGGGAATTAAGATGAAAACGATTTGGATTACCGGGGGATCGTCCGGCATGGGGAAAGCGATGGCATTAAAATTTAAACAGGAAGGATGGAACGTCGCTATCAGCGGTCGAAACGAGGAACGACTACTAGAAGCGATGAACGATTTGAATTCAATCGATGCAGGTCAGGCGATGAGTGTGCAACATGACGTTCGTGACTATGAAGGATGCGCGAAAGCACTGGCTGACATCGTATCCGCTTATGGACCTGTACACGCACTCGTCAACAATGCTGCCGGAAATTTTGTGTGTCCGACTCTTGATTTATCTCCTAATGGTTGGGCAAGTGTCATCGACATCGTCTTGAACGGGACATTCAACTGCACCCATGTTCTCGGGAAACATTGGGAAGCAGATGAAATCCGTGGCGGCTCCATCATCAACATGGTCGCTTCCTATGCGTGGCAGGCAGGACCTGGTGTCGCACCGAGTGCGGCAGCGAAAGCAGGGGTCTTGAACTTGACGCGAACACTCGCGGTTGAATGGGGCTATCAATTCGGCGCGCGGGTCAATGCCATCAGTCCTGGACCGATTGAACGGACAGGCGGCGCTGAAAAGCTCGTCTCCCACGTAAAAGAAGTAGAGCGTATTCGCCGTAACGTCCCACTTGGACGTTTTGGGACACCGGAAGAGATCGCGGACCTCGCTTACTGGATGGCATCAGACGAGATGCGCTATTTAAACGGGGATTGCATCTCTCTTGACGGTGGTCATTGGTTGAACAAGCATCCATTCTAATCAAAAGGACGACCGAATATACTCGGTCGTCCTTTTATATGTCCACCCCATCCCATTCTTCATGAAACTGTTCTAGGAACTGCTGCATGAAAGCATGACGTGACATCGCTAGTTGTTTTGCTTTTGCGGTATGCATCATCGACGCCAGCTTCAACAGCTTGTCATGAAAATGTTGAATGGCACTCTCTTCCGACAAATCGAGCGGAGTTTTGCGAGAACCCGCGAACTGGAACGTTCGCGCAATCCCGATGGCCCCCATCGCATCAAGACGGTCGGCGTCTTGCAAGATTTCGCTTTCCCGGGTCGTCGGGGTCTTGCCTTTTGAGAAGGAGACCTCATCAATCACCGCCATCACCAATTCCACTTGCTCTTCAGTGATGTCAATTGAGGACAGATGCTGTTTGACGAGACCGTTCGGACGACCGAGCTTATGATCTTCCACGTCGTGTAAATATGCCGAGAGGAGGAGAACCGTCCGATTGACCGGTTCATCCTCCATTAAACGTTCCACTAGTCGGACGACACGCGTAATGTGGGCGACGTCATGACCCGACGCGTCATCTGCATGAATCGTTCCGATGAACTCTCGCGTCGCTTGAATCACGTCCATGCTTAAATCTCAATCGTCGTATTCGGTTCAATCAAGAGACCTCGACGGTGCAATTGGTCACAAAACGCCTGAGCATCTTGTTTAATCGGCGGGAACGTATCAAAGTGGATCGGAACGACACGTTTCGCTTGAAGCCACTGCGCCGCATCTAAAGCGTCTGTTGGCCCCATCGTGAAGTTGTCTCCGATTGGAAGGAACGCGACATCGATTTCAAACCGTTCACCGTACATCTTCATATCGGAGAATAGACTCGTGTCTCCAGCGTGGTAGAGCGTCAGTTCGTTCGTCTCGATGATGAATCCGGCAGGCATCCCCATATAGACCGGTGTATCCCCCATGTCAAAGCTCGAACTATGGAACGCTTGCGTCATCGTGACGCGTCCGAACGGAAAAGCATGACCTCCCCCGATGTTCATCCCGTGAACAGAGAAGCCTTTTTTCTCGTAATACGTTGCGAGTTCATGTGTCGCCACAATCGTCGCACCCGACGATTTCGCAATCAATTCGACATCCTCGATATGATCGAAATGAGCATGTGTGAGCAACAAATAGTCCGGACGTAGTGTAGAAGGGTCTATTTCCGTATGAGGGTTACTCGTCAAAAATGGATCGATCAACACGTTTACGCCATCAATCTCAAATCCTACAGTCGCATGTCCATAATAGGTGATTTTCACGTGTATTCATCCTTCCTTCGTAAGTTCAGATTACAACACTTTCTCCAAGAAACGTTTCGCCCGGTCTGTTTGCGGATTCAACAACAGGTCAGCCGGTTTTCCTTCTTCCATGAGAATCCCTTCATCCAGGAAGAGGACGCGGTCTGCCACTTCACGGGCGAAGCCCATTTCGTGTGTGACGACGACCATCGTCATCCCAGTCTCAGCCAACCCTTTCATAACGTCGAGTACTTCATTGACCATCTCAGGGTCAAGTGCCGATGTCGGTTCATCAAACAACATGACGTTCGGTTCCATCGCCAAGGCACGTGCGATGGCGACACGCTGTTTTTGTCCACCCGAGAGTTGGCTCGGATAGGCATCGATTTTTTCAGAAAGGCCGACACGTTCGAGTAATTTCTTCGCACGTTCCAGCGCTTCCGCCTTGCTAACTTTTAAGACGTTGATTGGTGCATACGTCAAATTGTCCAATACGCTCATATGAGGGAACAAGTTGAACTGTTGGAATACCATCCCGATGTTTTGACGCGCCTTCGCGACGTTCGCCCCTTTTTTTTTGAGCTCGAATCCGTCGACACTGACCGTCCCGCTCGTTGGAATCTCAAGCATGTTCAAGCAGCGTAGAAATGTCGATTTACCAGACCCGGACGGTCCGATGACAGCAACCACTTCACCACGCTCGATCGTCGTCGTGATTCCTTTTAACACTTCTAAGTCACCAAATTGTTTGTGTAGGTCTTTTACTTCGATCATCTTCCATCACTCTTTCTTAACCGTTTTTTTTGACGTTGTCCAAGATACGTCAAGATCATCACTATCGTAAAGTATATCACACCGGCGAATAGAAGCGGTTCGAAGTAGATTGCCTTCTGCCCACCGACGATTTGCGCACGACGCATGATATCGAGCACCCCGACCGTCGAGACGAGGGCAGACTCTTTCGTTAATGTGATCATCTCGTTCACAAGAGCAGGCAAGATGTTCTTGAACGCCTGTGGCAAGATGATGGAACGTAACTGTTTGACATACGGGACACCAAGAGCATCCGAAGCCTCCCACTGTCCTTTATCTACTGCTTGGATACCCGCTCGAATAATCTCTGAAATATACGCCCCCGAGTTGAGCGAGAAGGCGATGACCGCTGACTGGTACGGTGTCGTGATATATCCCGTCAGTTGCGGCAATCCGAAGTGGATGATGGCGAGTTGCAAAATGAGTGGTGTCCCACGGAACACCGCCGTATAAGCATGTCCGATAAAGTTAATCAGACGATTCGGGACAATTTTTAATGTAGCGACAACAATCCCAAGTGAGATCCCAATCAATGCCGAGACGATCACCACTTGGAACATGACTGGAATCCCCTCAAGTATATAAGGGATCGAATCATAAATCCGGCTAAAATCCATAGTGAGTTCCTCCTAAAAAAGGGCTGACCGATTCATCTTCAGTCAGCCTCGTACGATTCATTATTCGGCTGGCGCAGCCTCTTCTTCAAACCATTTCTGTGCTAACTCTTCGATTTCTCCACTGTCGATCATCTTCTTCAACTCTTCGTTGAATTGATCGCGGAGTTCATCATCTTTACGGAAGGCAGCAGCAGAACCTGCTTCTTCTTCGTCCACAATTTCAAATGTCGTCAATTCACTATCTTGCTCGAGGTATTTTTTCGCGACCGTATCTTCGATGACCATCGCGTCAATACGTCCTGTCTTGATTTCTTGAATGATCTCAGGAATCTTGTTCAACGAGACGATCTCAGCATCTGTGATTTGATCTTGTGCAATCCCTTCTTGAATCGAACCGAGCTGGACTCCGATCTTTTTCCCCTTCAAGTCTTCAAGTGATTGAAGCGAATCATCTTTTGACAAGATCAAGTTCACCGCTGTGAAATAAATATCTGAGAAATCGGCATTTTCTTTACGCTCTTCTGTCGGAGTCATCCCCGCCATGACGAAGTCGACTCGACCTGCATTGAGGGCTCCAAGTAAGCTTCCGAAATCCATATCTTCAATTTTCAATTCATATCCCATGTTCTCTGCCACTTTTTTGGCGATATCGATATCAAATCCGACAATCTCGTCGCCATTCGCTGTATCGACGAACTCATATGGGAAGTAATCGGCACTTGTACCCATGACGATGACTTTGTCATCCTCACCATCGGTCGATGTCGATCCTCCTTCGTTCACGTCTGCCCCACACGCGACTGAGAACGCGGCCAGTCCTGCTAAACATAATGCTAGAAAACCTTTTTTCATCTTCATCTCCCTTTCATAGTTGAATGATAATTATCAGAACTTTAACAAAATTATGACATATGTGTGAACGTAGCTCAACTGTTCTATGACACATCAGTTGTCCGACTTGTGTCTTCAACCACTATATACACATAATTATTACTTGTAAAGTATATTCATGAAAAAAATACAAAAAAAGAAGGTCACATTCGCTCGAAAGCGAAATATGTGACCGTTCCATTGTCGCGTGACCCATACGGTTGCACCTGTTTGACCGAAGTCATCGGAATGGCACTATACACATGTGGATAACGTTCTCCATCCTCATCCAACTCATAATGTAGCAGCTGACCAAGTCGGTTGACGTGTAACGATACGAGAACGACCGCTTCACCCGAATACGACTTTTTGACGACCTTTCCAATCTGTTGCGGCGTACAACATTTAATCGTCCCTTCAGATTGAAGTGACGGTTCATTGATCTCACCGCGTGACAGGGCAATCATATATTCTGCCTCCGTCATGATTTTGATGACTGGTTCCATATACCCTGCCCCTTTTCACAAAAGCGCAAAGGCAGTGCCTTTGCGCCGATGCTTGATTATGCGAAGTAGATGTCGAACAATGTTTGCAATTGGTCGACGAGCTCTTCAGCAGTCGATGACTCGATTTCACTACGCTCTACCATCGTCACGATGTTGCCATCCTCAAGAAGTGCGATTGACGGTGAAGACGGTGCATATCCTTCAAAATACTCACGTGCACGATCTGTCGCTTCACGGTCTTGACCAGCAAACACGGTCACGAAATGGTCAGGCTTCACACCTTCCATCTTGTTGACGTATGCGGCAGCTGGACGAGCAATCCCGCCTGCACACCCACAAACCGAGTTGACGAGGACGAGTGTCTTCCCTTCTTTTTTCAGTGCTCCGTCTACTTCTTCCGGTGTCGTGAGCTCTGTGTATCCTGCAGCACGTACTTCGTTACGCGCTTGTTCGACTACATCTTGAAAATATAATTGAAAATCCATGTTGTTTCCCCTTTCGACATTTCGTCTGTACTCCCTTATTTTACGTCTTGTTCTACCTCGAGGACAAGTCTATCGCTCAATTCACGTTCTAAGAACGGGTCTGCCCCTAACATCTGTTTGAAAGCAAGGTAACGTGCCTTCGTCTCTGCGCTCGCCTGACGGTTCGTCAAGTAGGCACGAATCATGATATTTTTCGGCGTATGCTCGAGGTCGATGAATTCGAGCAGCTGGACATCATACCCGACAAGTCCAAGCAGTTCAGCCCGAATGGAATCGGTCGCGAGTGAGGCGAACCGTTCTTTGATCAAGCCATGTTGGAGCATCACGTCTAAATTCGACGCTTGAATTTGACGATTCAATTCCTTTTGACAACACGGAACGCTCAAGATGACTTTCGCGCCCCAGCGGACGGCACGTGCCAACGCCATGTCTGTCGCCACATCACATGCATGAAGGGTCACGACCATATCAACAGCTGTTTCCCCTTCATATTCATTAATGTCTCCGACTAAAAATTCGAGCCGTTCATATCCTAAGTCTTTCGCAATCGATGCACACTCTTCAATGACCTCTTTCTTCAAATCGAGCCCTGTGATATGGACGTCATATCCTTTCATCTCATGAAGGAAATGATAGAGCGCGAACGTCAAATACGACTTCCCTGACCCGAAATCCAAGATTCGAACGGTACGGTCTGCCGGCAAGTATTTCAGTGAATCCTCAATGAACTCGAGGAAACGATTGATCTGTTTGAACTTGTCGTACTTTTGACGCTTCACTTTTCCGTCCGTTGACTGAATGCCGAGTCGAATGAGAAACGGAACTGGCTCGTCGAGTGGAAGCACATACTGTTTTTCCCGATTGTGGCTCAGTTGAACTTCTTTTTGAGCCGTCCGCTTTTCTTTCAATGTCACTTTGAACTTTTTCGATAATTGGAACTGGAGGTCGGAATCTTTTAACTGAAACTGTCCTTGTCGGAATGTTTCGAGAAGCTCATTCACTTCTGTGACGGCCTCATCTGGTGTCAAGTTTTTATGGTTCATCACCCGCTCATACTGATACTCGAACTGGATATGATACGCATTTCGTAACATGACCGGTTTCAATTTGACCCGTCTGAGATCGCTAGATTTTTGACGGGGTTGACTGATGGTCGCCGACACGAGATGATTTGATTGTAAGACGTCTGCGAGACGCTCTTGTAACGCTTTATATTCCAATGGATTCAATCCTTTTTTAGAAATTTTGAAACATATCGTTTCACCTGTCCGTACATACTATTACACGAAGACGACGTTACGTCAAAGGAGGATACACATATGTTTAAAAAGATTTTATCATCAATCGGAATCGGTGCCGCAAAAGTCGACACACGCTTGAATGAGAGCCACTGTTCACCCGGTGGAGAACTCACTGGAGTCGTCCATATCGAAGGTGGTTCGGTCGAACAATCCGTCGACAGTATCTATCTCTTCTTCAATACGTTGTATAAACATGAGGTGAACGATAAGTCGACATACTCGACGATAAAGATTGAAAAAATCTTATTGAATGAAGCACCGTTTATGATTGGTCCCGGAGAAGTGAAAGAAATTCCGTTCACAGTCAACGTCCCGTTCAATACGCCACTCTCTGTGAGCCAATCGAAATCATGGATTGAAACGGGCCTTGATATCGCCCAAGCTGTCGATCCAAAAGATGAAGATGCGATCACCGTACAACCGAATGCAGTTCAACAAGTCATATTAGATGCGATGGACGAGCTCGGATTCCGTTTGAAGAAAGCCGACACGGAGATGCTCCCGGCACGTCATCGTTCGGGACGTCTTCCGATTGCCCAAGAACTCGAGTATTCAGCGAACGGTTCGCGATTCGGTCGCCAGTTAGACGAGGTAGAAGTTGTGATTCTACAAGACGAGGATGCCATCGAATTGCTCATTCAAGTCGACCGCAGTGTCCACGACCTCGGAAGTCTCTTTGCTGACTTGACGGGAACGGACGAGTCGACTCATCGTGTACGCTATGACGCCGCACGTTTATCAGTAGCTGAAGTTCGTCGCGACATCGAATCGATGATTGAACAATCGATTTAAGGAAATCACCAACACGCCATTTCTATGAATGGCGTGTTTTTCTGAGGTATTGAATTTAATCATCCATTTTTTTACAATGAACATATGGAATAAACCCTTTTCTGGAGGTGACTACATCTTGTTTGCTTTAATAATGATTGGGAGTCTTGGTCTTGCAACGCTTGCCTTACCGATTCTAGAGACCAGTCTTTCTGATTCACTCGCCTATTTCACGCTTGGTGGACTCGAAGTCCTGATTGGTTTGATTGCCATGTGTCTCATGCGCAATCCGTCGACAAACGCCTTATCATTCATGAAGTTCATGCCCTATCTTGTACTATTGATTCATTTCCCTACCTCACTCCTTTTGCTTTGGATTTCTTCGGTCAGACATGATGGGGTTTCTGCATTTTCATTAAACTATATTTTTATATACTGGATGTTCCTTCTCGTGTTCGTCGTAGTCAGCAGATTGACGTACCGTGTCCATCAACGACGATTCGAAGGTGCATGATTAGAAAGGATGATTCTACATTGGATCTACTTCAATTTCTTTACGACCGAGCAATTCCACTCACACTATTCACGACGCTCGGCCTATTCAGTCTCATGTTTGCGTTCGCACTATATAAATCCAAACCACGACTCTCCAAAGGACTCGTCACAATGGGCATGTCTTTCTCGTTCCTTCTCTTACTGATCTCAGCCGTAAGCTTCGTCTTCACGGTATTCCTTGGCTATAACTCATAAGAAATGGAGGCACCCCACTGGGGCGCCTCCATTTTTTAATCAATATACGGTATATGTGTTCGGGTCAATCGACTCGAGTGAGTGCTTGATCGCTTGTAAGAACTGACCTGCGACGAGACCGTCAAGGACACGATGGTCGACAGACATACAAAGGTTGACCATATCGCGTGCCGCGAACATCCCGTTCATCCAGACCGGACGCTTCACAATCGACTCGACCGATAGGATTGCCGCTTGTGGGTAATTCAAGATTGGTGCCGATTGAATCGAACCAAACGCACCCGTGTTGTTGATGGTGAATGTCCCACCACGCATCTCTTCAGCCTTCAAGCGGTTCTCACGCGCTCGCGTTGCCACGTCTTGAAGGGAAACGGCTAGTCCTTTAATATTCTTCTCATCCGCTTGGCGAATGACCGGAACGTATAGGGCGTCGTTTGCCGCGACGGCTACCGAGAGATGGATGTCTTGGTGAACTTTGATGTGATCTCCTGCCCACTCCGAATTCATCATCGGATACTTCTTCAATGCTTCGATGGCTGCCTTCATGAAGAATGGCATGAACGTCAATTTGACGCCTTCCCGTTTCATGAACTCATCTTTCAACTTTGCACGGGCTTCGACGAGGTTCGTCACATCCACTTCAATCATGAGCCATGCGTGTGGCGCCTCATGCTTCGAGCGGACCATATTGTTCGCAATCGCTTGACGTACCCCGGCTGTCGGAATCGATTCATAACGGCCAGATGAAGTCGAGGATGATGCGATCGGTTGTGACGGTTCAACGACAGGACGTGGTGCCTCAGTCGGAACGTCCAACTTCGTCTGTACCATCGTCTCTTGGACAGGCGCTTGTGTCGCTTTCTCAGAAGTCGATGTCGGACGTCCTTCTGATAAGTAACGAAGAATATCTTTCCGCGTGATCCGACCGCCTAGACCGCTTCCGCTCAGTTCATTCAAATCGATATCGTTCTCATTGGCGAGTCGGATGACGGCAGGAGAGTATCGACCGTTTCCACTTTGTTTTTTCGGTGCAGTGGCGACAGCTTGCTTAGAGACGGATTCTGCAGGTGCCGTTTCTGCAATCGGTTCTGTCTTCGTCTCAACTGCAGCTTCCTCCGCGCTCTCGACTTCCATCGTCAATACCGGTGTCCCGACGCTGACGGTCTCCCCTTCTGGAATGAGAAACTCTTTGACGACTCCTGCGCTAGTCGCAGGAATCTCTGCCGTCACTTTGTCCGTCATGACTTCCGCGAGTGGTTCATATTCTTCCACACGGTCTCCCGGTTTGACGAGATAGGTCGTGATTGTTCCTTCTGTCACACTCTCCCCAAGTTGGGGCATAGTAATCGTTTGTTCCATGGAGATGCCTCCTTAAAACGCCGCGAGCTGACGCGCCCGCTCGGCAATTTTTTTTGGGGATACGATAAAGAATTTTTCCATCGGTGGTGCATACGGCATTGCCGGCACATCGGGGCCAGCCAAACGCTCAATCGGCGCATCGAGTTCGAAGAGCGCCTTCTCCGCGATAATCGCCGCCACTTCTCCGATGATGCTTCCTTCTTTGTTGTCCTCCGTCACGAGTAGCACTTTACCAGTCTTCTTGACCGATTCGATGATCGCTTCTTGGTCGAGCGGGTAGACGGTACGAAGATCAAGGATGTGCGTGCTGATTCCTTCTTCTTCGAGCGTTTTCGCAGCCTCTTGTGCCATATGCACGCAAAGACCGTACGTGATGATCGTGATATCGTCACCTTCCCGTTTGACAGCGGCCTTACCGATTTCAACCGTGTATTCGTCCGTCGGCAATTCCGCCTTCAAAAGACGATAGGCACGCTTATGTTCAAAGAAAAGAACAGGGTCGTTCGAACGGATTGCTGCTTTCAACAATCCCTTCGCATCGACAGGGTCAGATGGAATGACGACTTTAAGACCTGGCGTCGAACTGAACATCGCCTCGACTGATTGCGAGTGATAGAGAGCCCCGTGAATACCCCCACCGAAAGGAGCACGGATGACCATCGGACATGTCCAATCGTTGTTTGAACGGTATCGAATTTTTGCCGCTTCTGAAACGATTTGGTTCACTGCTGGCATGATAAAGTCTGCGAATTGCATTTCTGCGATCGGTCGCATGCCGTACATGGCAGCCCCGACTCCGACTCCGGCAATCGCACTCTCAGCGAGCGGTGCGTCGATGACACGATCCTCTCCATATTTTTCAATCAACCCTTGTGTGGCACGGAATACACCACCACGAACGCCGACGTCTTCCCCGACGACGAAGACGTTTTCGTCGCGCTCCATTTCCTCATGAATCGCTTCATTGATCGCTTCGATAAACGTTTTCATCATTTTTCCTCCTCATAGACGTAATCCAGTGCAGATTCAGGCGATGCATACGGTGCTTTGTCCGCATATGTCGTCGCTTCATTCACTTCAGCATCGATTTGTGCATCGATTTCAGCAAGTGTATCCGCCGTTGCGATTCCGTCGTTCACAAGTCGTTGACGGAACAATTGAATGCCATCCCGCTCTTTTAACCCTGCCAATTCTTCTGCTGAACGGTATGCTTTGTCATCATCATCTGATGAGTGTGGCACGAGACGTTCAACTTCTGCTTCGATTAGCGTCGGTCCTTCTCCGCGAAGTGCACGTTCACGCGCTTCCTTCACGACCGCATAGACAGCAATCGGGTCTGTCCCGTCGACTGTCACACCTGGCATGCCATATCCTTTCGCTCGATCTGACACGCGCTCGCATGCCAACTGTTTTGTAAGTGGAACCGAGATTGCATACTTGTTGTTCTCACAGAACAAGATGACCGGCAACTTATGGACACCTGCAAAGTTTGCGCCTTCATGAAAATCTCCTTGGTTAGAGGACCCTTCCCCGAACGAGACGAATGTAACGAGCTCTTCCTTTTTCATCTTCGCCGCAAGTGCAATTCCGACTGCATGTGGGACTTGTGTCGTGACCGGAGACGAACCCGTTACGATACGATGCTCTTTCGAGCCGAAGTGACCAGGCATCTGACGACCACCTGAGTTTGGATCTTCCGCTTTCGCGAATGCCGATAACATTAAATCTCTTGATGTTTGACCGAAGTGAAGGACGACCGCCACATCACGATAGTAAGGTAGGACATAATCAATCCCTTTCTCGAGGGCGAATGCCGCACCAACTTGCGCCGCTTCTTGTCCTTGACATGAGACGACGAATGGGATTTTCCCGGCGCGGTTCAACTTCCACATCCGTTCATCAATTTTACGTGCACGAACCATCGTTTCGTACATCGCCAATAAATCTTGTTTTGTTAAACCAAGCTCTTCATATGAGTTTACAGTCATTTGTTCCATCCTTGTTCCTCCTTAGGCGTGAATCGGTAATCCATCGACGGCGAGAGCCGCTTCTTGGAAGGCTTCGCTCAGTGCAGGATGCGGGTGTACAAGTTGTCCCATCTCCCAAGCCGTCGCATTTAAGACGAGCGCGAGGCCACCTTCTGTGATGAGTTCGGTCGCTTTCGGTCCGACGATATGAACACCGAGAAGGTCATCTGTCTCTTGATCTGAGACGAGTTTGACGAATCCGTCGGCTTGCCCTTCAATTCTTGCTTTTCCGAGCCCATTGAAACGGTACGTTCCTGTCTTGACGTCATGTCCAGCCTCTTTTGCCGCTTCTTCTGTCAAACCGACCGAAGCGACTTCAGGGACACTGTATACACAGCGTGGAATGAGCGCGTAATCGAGCGGTGTCGGCTCAAGACCGAGAATCGTCTCGACTGCCTTCACACCTTCTGCAGAAGCGACGTGGGCGAGTTGCAACTTCCCGATACAGTCTCCAATTGCGAAGATATGACGTTCCTTCGTCCGATACTGGCTATCGACTTGAATGATACCGTTCTCTACGACGATTGACGTGTTTTGAAGACCTAAGTCTTCCGTATTGGCGACACGCCCCACTGAGACGAGGACACAGTCCACGCTCAACATCTCCTCACCTACAGCGAGCTCCACCGCATCGTCGTGAATCGATGTACGTTCAGCGTCGACCGTCACGCTCTTCTTCATGCGGACTCCGCGCTTTTTCAAAAGACGCTCCACTTCACGCGAGACCGCCTTGTCCTCGAGTGGGAGTAATCGATCGCCTACTTCGATCAATGTCACGTTCACATCAAGGTCGACGAGCATGGACGCCCATTCGACTCCAATGACCCCTCCACCGACAATCGCAATCGATTCAGGTAGCGTTTCAAAATTGAGGAGGTCGTCCGAATTCAAAATCCGTTTGTGATCGAACGGCAATCCAGGAAGTTCACGAGGAATCGACCCTGTTGCGATAATCAGTTGATTCGGCAAAATCAGTTCTGATTCACCGCTTTCATCCTCAACGGATACAGTCCCTGGTTGTGGTGAGAAGATACTTGGTCCAAGAATAGAGGCCTTTCCGCGGAACACTTCGATTTTCCCTTGTTTCATCAAATGTTCGATTCCCTTTTCTAGTCCAGCCACAAGATCACGCTTATACGTTTGAGCGCGTTCCATATTGAACGTCACATCTCCCGTCTCAACGCCATATGTCGCACTTTGCTTCGCTGTTTGATAAACATGTGCAGCTTTTAAAAGCGCCTTCGTCGGGATGCATCCTCTATGTAAGCAGGTGCCACCTAACTTTCTCGCCTCGACGATTGCGACAGATTTTCCTGCCTGGGCCGCCTTGATTGCAGCCACATATCCTCCTGGTCCTCCACCGATGACGACAACATCAAATTCTCGTGCCATGTGTATCCCCCTCATAAACTCGTGCGGTCTCTTCGTTCTCGATGACGCGAAGTGCACCTTCAGCCAACGCTTTAAGCTCATCTTCACCCGGATACACGTGTACCGGCGCGAGATAAGTGACACGCTCCTTGATTTTTTCAGTCAGCCACTCGGAATATGCGATTCCGCCCGTCAGTAAGATGGCATCCACACGACCACATAAT
Organism: Exiguobacterium profundum; assembly: GCF_001909285.1. Taxonomy (GTDB): domain Bacteria; phylum Bacillota; class Bacilli; order Exiguobacteriales; family Exiguobacteriaceae; genus Exiguobacterium; species Exiguobacterium profundum. The sequence continues at coordinate 1,601,490 of NZ_MRSV01000001.1, read as the reverse complement.
GTCGCGCCGTGTTTTGAAATCTCTTGAGCGACACGATAAGCCATCGTCTCATACAACAGTCTCGCCTCGTCATCACCTGATTCAACCCGTTGCTCGATTTCAATGGCATCGAATGTACCGAGATGAGCAAACAGACCACCTTGACCTACAATTTTCTTTTTCATTTCCGATTCTTTATACCTGGTACTATAACATAGTTCTACTACCTGTCCAACAGGAATCGAGCCAGCACGCTCCGGCGCGAGCGGTCCATCTCCGTCGAGACCATTATTCACGTCGATGACTCGACCTGCCGTATGGGCACCGACCGTGATTCCTCCACCAAGATGCGCAACGATAAGATTCAACTCATTGTAATCGCTTCCATTTTCGGCCGCGAATCGTTTCGCGACAGCCTTTTGATTGAGGGCATGGAAAATGCTACGACGATTGATTTCCGGCATGCCTGTCTTTCGGGCCAATTCGCCCATCTCATCGACGACGACCGGATCCACAATGAAACTAGGAATCCCTTCAGCTCCCCCGATTTTCGAAGCGATCAGACCACCAAGATTCGATGCATGCATCCCAAAACGTCCGCTCGTCAAATCTTCACGCATGAGTTCATTGACCGTATACGTTCCAGACGTCATCGGTGCAAGCAAGCCACCACGACCGACGATCGCGGTCAAATCATTGACCGCGATGCCCGTCTCTTCTAACAAGGCGCGTACTTCTTGCTCACGATGAGGCAACTGCTCTGGAAGTGTGAGACCCGTCACATCGATTGAATGTCGGACCGTACGTGTCATCACTTCTTCCTTCCCATCAAACAATCCAACTTTCGTCGAGGTCGACCCTGGGTTGATTGCAAGAATTAGCCGTTTTGTCATCTTAGCGTCTCCCTAGAATGCTTTTTTCAACTTTAAGGAACTGGCTGCGTGAACGCGACATCATGTGAATCCGCTCTTCCGCCATCTTATCGGCCGCTACATGCGTTGGTACACCATCACGTTCTGCGATCTCAAAGACGCGCATCATGTTGTCATAAATGAGTTCGACTTTCTTCATTGCCCGTTCACGGTTGTAGCCTTCAAGTTCGTCCGCGACGTTGATGACACCACCTGCATTGATGACGAAGTCTGGTGCATAAAGGATTCCGTTCTCGTCGAGCACGTCTCCGTGACGATCTTCTGCTAATTGGTTATTGGCAGCGCCTGCGACGATTTGTGCTTTCAATTGCGGAATCGTTTTGTCGTTGATGACGGCACCGAGAGCACATGGTGCAAAAATATCACATTCGACCGCATAAATCTCATCTGGTTTGACGACCGTCGCACCAAAGTCTGCTTCTGCACGTTTGAGTGCTTCCTCATTAATGTCGGTCACAATCAAATGAGCACCCTCTTCGTGGAGGTGACGGCACAAGTTGTAGGCAACGTTTCCAACACCTTGAACAGCGACGGTTTTCCCTGCGAGCGACTCAGTCCCGAATTTCCATTTCGCAGCAGCTTTCATTCCACGATACACACCATATGCCGTGACCGGTGAAGGGTTACCACTTGAACCGAATGCAGGACTGACGCCCGTGACGTAATCCGTTTCCATGTGAATGAAGTCCATGTCGGCAACTGTTGTATTTACATCTTCAGCCGTGATGTAACGACCACTAAGAGATTGAACATATCGTCCGAATGCACGGAAGAGCGCCTCTGATTTATCTGTCTTCGCATTTCCGATGATGACGGCCTTCCCGCCCCCAAGGTTGAGACCCGCTGCAGCATTTTTATATGTCATTCCTTTTGCGAGACGCAACACATCCGTGAGTGCCTCTTGTTCTGATTCATAGTTCCACATACGTAGTCCACCGAGAGCTGGCCCGAGCGTCGTGTCATGGATGGCGATGATCGCCTTTAGTCCAGACGCTTGGTCTTGGCAAAATACGATTTGCTCATAGTCCTCAGATTATAAGACATCAAAAATACGGAAGCGTGGCTCTGTGTTTGTTTCCATCATGATTAATTCCTCCTGTTAAGTATGATTAATGTTTAGCATGTAACAAAGCGAATGCGAGGGAATATAGCTTCGCTTCGGCAGTATCGGCACGACTTGTCAATACAACAGGGGCAGATGCGCCGACGACAATCGCCGCTACGCTCGCCTCTGCGAAATACATGATTGATTTATAAAGGACGTTGCCGACCTCTATGTAAGGTACGACTAATAAATCGGCTTGACCGGCAACTTCACTGTTGATTCCTTTTTGCTTTTCTGCGACCATGTCGACAGCGTTGTCGAGCGCGAGCGGTCCATCTACGACACAGCCCTTGATTTGTCCACGTCGATTCATTTGGCTAAGTAGTGCCGCATCGAGAGTCGCATTCATTTGTGGATTGACTACCTCGACTGCTCCAATGGCTGCGACTTTCGGCGATTCGTAACCGATGTCATGCATCGCTTCTACCGCATTGTGAATAATTTCGACCTTCTCTTCGAGTGTTGGTGCGATATGAATCGCCGCATCCGTCACTCCAATCAACTTTTCACGATTCGGAATTTGGAATAGTGCGATGTGGCTGAGCGTCCGCTTCGTACGGAGTCCAGCTTCACGATTAAGGACGGCTTTCATAAATGTCGATGTCGACACCATCCCCTTCATGAGGACGTCCGCCTCTTTATTTTTCACAGCTAATGCGGCACGTCGCGCAATCTCAACGTCACCTTTCGCATGTAAAATATCGACGGCTGACTCATCGATTCCATGCTGTTCACATAACTTTCGGATCTCTCGAGCTTCACCGAACAAAATGAAGCGTGACAGTCCATGATCCGTAGCGAGTTTTACGGCCCGGATGACTTCTTCGTCCGCTGCCCCCGCAATGGACACGGTACAGCCTTCTAACTCTTTTGCGTTCGTCAGCATCCGTTCAAAATTCATCATTGTCCCCCCTTGCTCTCTACACTATATCATAAGCAAGTTTGTTTCCTAAATTGTAAGCGCTTTATAATGCGGATGACCATGCAAATTAATGCTCACCGTGCATAAATTTTCCTGCAAATTATTGCATGGTGTCAAGCTTGTTGTATAATGTTCGAATCGAAATCTTCAATCGGCGGGCTGCTTCTGATTTGTTGCCACTTGCCTCTTCAATTGCTCGTTCAATCAAATCGCGTTCATATTTTGCAACGGCCTCGTGAAACGTTCCAGATTCGACCACTTTTTGACTCGTGGAACGATTGGATAACTGCAAATGATGTGGGGCGATCCACTGTTCGGAGCTTGCCATATAAATCATCGCACGACCGATCACATTCTCCAGTTCTCGCACATTCCCTTTCCAATGCTGGCTCTTCAGTAATGTTAAAGCATCTTCGTCAACGCCGCGTACACTCCGACCGTATTCTTGATTCAGTTTCCGGATCATCCGTTCACATAGTGCCTCGAGTTCATTCAGTCGCTCACGTAATGGTGGGATATGGATCGGCATCCGATTGATTCGGTAATACAAATCTTCCCGGAATGTTCCGTCTGCTACTTTTTGTTCGAGATCGGCATTCGTTGCGGCAATGATTCGGACATCGATTGGGATTGCCGTCGTCCCTCCGACACGGACAATTTCATTTTCCTGGAGGACACGTAAAAGCTTCACTTGGACATCAAGAGGGAGCTCTCCGATTTCGTCTAGAAAGAGTGATCCGCCATCCGCTTCTTCGAAATATCCGGTTTTCCCGCCTCGTTTAGCTCCACTGAAGGCTCCATCTTCATAACCGAATAGCTCACTTTCAAGAAGGGTAGGTGAAATCGCCGCACAGTTCACGCGAATGAACTTTTTATATTTTCGAGGAGATTCCCCGTGAATGGCATGGGCGAACAGTTCTTTTCCTGTTCCCGATTCTCCACGAATCAATACCGTCACTGGGGTCACAGCGGCAAGTTTCGCCTGCTCGATGACAAATCGCATGGCGTCACTCGTAGCAATGATATCGGCAAACTGATATTTGGCTTCTAGATTCCGGATGCGTGTTTTTGCCTCCTGCAATTCATCACGTAGGGCACGAATCTGAGATACGTCACGGATGACCCCAACCGAGCCTCGCAACTTACCTTCGACGATGATCGGTTCTGCATTCACAAGAATATCTCGTCTCGTCGCCCCAATTTGCATCCGAATGTCTCGAACGCCTTGCCCGGTCGATAGTACTTTCAAATGGACGCTTTCCTGCATTCCGATATCTGCCGTCGCTGGTTTGTCGACCACATCTTCTTTTTTGAATCCGGTTAACCGTGTATAAGACGGATTGATCAAAATCGTGTTACCGTGATGATCTGCGACCGATATGGCCTCACTCGTACATTCAATGATGGCCTCGAGCATTTGTTGATTCTGTTTCAATCTTTCAACCACAATCCGAATAAATTCCCCTGGTAAGACGACCGCATCCTTGAAATGATCCTTTAATTGTTCAAACGTTTGATGTTTCCCCGTCGTTTCGATGACAAAATCTAGTGTCGCATCCGCATACTGTTTCCAATCGTCCGCCACAGATATGCCATAACTTTTAGCAAGGGCTATTCCTTCTGCAGATGTATCAGAATCTACGACCGCTACAATCGTTGCAAGCGGCGAATCCATCAGCATATGAAGGACTTCGGTCCCCCCTTTTCCTGCCCCCACAATCATCAATCGTTTATTCATACATATTCCCCCATCATCATTCTTCTCTATTTTATGCTACTGAATCCTCACCTGATTCGCAAGCTGCCCAAAAATAGACCGTGTCGAACAGATCGATTTCTGTTAAAATAATGTATGGTAAAGGAGGAGATTGCATGCGTTTTATCGCGCTTCTAATCTTAATCGTCCCTGGGTTATTAGGTGTTTACGGAATCAAATTGCTACGCGATAGCTTCTTTTTGAAGACGAGCGCACCGTTTTCATGGTTCGATTCACTCGCTGCCGCCTCCATGTTGCAGGGCACCTTTGGGCTTCTGCTCGCCATGGGCGGGATCGGATTTGTAGCTGGCTATATTTTTAACAAAAACAAAAAAACAGGAAAAGTACAACGCCTCGACTCATAAAAACACAAAAAAAGGTTCCCTAACTTGACTTCATTTCAAGTGCGGAACCTTTTATTCATATTGAATTGTGATCACTACGGATGATCTCCTTTCAAACTACGTTACTTACTTTGACATGAAATCCAACGTCTTCTTAATGAAGAAGTATGAAAGAACTTTAGTAACTGCCGTCTTGCGTGAACGGAATCTTACCATTCGAGTTACTAACTGATTTACTTATCGGATCATGTCGAACCATCCATCGTGAAGTCGAACGCTTGCCATAAACTGTTCAACGGTTGACAACACTCCTTTTGGTTAACTGAACGATTGTTTTTTCCTATACCAACCCCTAGCTTCGAGTTGATAATAGAATCGCCTCGCGAATGAGCGACTGTCGCGACCTCACGTCGGGACATTAACGACTTGAGGTGTCGTTCCCACCTCTGAGCTATAATCGGATAGCGAACCGAGATGATTTTGGTTTCTTCAAACGTTGCTCCGGAACAAGTTTGAAAAGCGTTCATCTGACGCTTGTCCAAGTAACTTGGTACACCTTTATTATAACAAAGGTCCATCATTTTGCAAGCGCTTTCTTTCATAAAGTAAATAAATCTAAAAGTGAAAGTTTAATCAAAAAAGACTAAGTCCCATCACGACTTAGTCTTCATGAAATGATTCAATTATTTTTAAACGATACGTAGGTGACAAAGTACGAGATGAACTCCGAGTTTTTCGGGCTTCGTTCACGCTCTGGTCGCCCTTCGAACATCTCATGATCACGCATGCCGTTCTCCCATGCCGTCTTGATTGCATGACGCATTGCTCGTTCTACACGAGAGGATGTCGTCTCATGCTCTTTTGCGACCATCGGGTACAATTCTTTCGTGATGAGTCCGAGTAAATCTTGCCGTTCTCGCACGTAGATGACGGCTTGACGAATATACTTGAACCCTTTGATGCGCGGAGAGATTCCGAGTTGCTGAAGCAGGAGTGAGATTTCAATTTCTTCTGGCGTCATTCCGTCAAATTCTCGATTTGTCCCTTCTGACAATTCACGAATTTTCGTTAATAACTGTTGGATATTGAACGGTTTGACGAGGAAATAAGAGGCCCCGAGTTGCACGGCCTGTTTCGTCACTTCATCTTTTCCAAACGCACTCAACATGATCACTTCCGGCTTGTCATCACCTAATTCTTCATTTAGGCGTTGCAATACTCCGATTCCATCCAAATGCGGCATGATAATATCGAGTAAGAGTACATCCGGTTGGTGTGTCTTGACGACATCCAAGCATGTTTCTCCATCGTGTGCCGTACCTACGACACGAAGATCAGGCTCGGATTCTAGTTGTCGGCTCAACAAATCGACGATTTCTCGATTGTCGTCCGCAATACATAATGTAATCACTTATGACACTCCTTTGATGAACTTCTGTTTTACTTGTTGTGACATCTCAAGTAATTCTTCGACGTGTTGCTTCGTCAAGTCTGTCATTTGAGCGCCAGCAATCATGCGACCCAATTCGTCGATTCGACTTTCACGGTCGAGGGACGTCACATTTGTTTTCGTCCGTTCATTCGTTTCGGTTTTAGTAATGTAAAGATGTTGGTCTGCCATCGCAGCAACTTGTGCCAAGTGCGTGATACAGAGGACTTGAGAGCCGACAGAAAGTCGGAAGATTTTTTCACCCATCGCCTGCGCGACACGTCCAGAGACCCCTGTGTCGACCTCGTCAAAAATAATGGAGGCCACTCCCACCGTTCTTGAGAAGATTGATTTGAGTGCGAGCATGACACGGGAAAGCTCTCCTCCTGAAGCGACTTTTGCGAGTGGTTTGAACGGTTCTCCAACGTTCGTCATCATATAAAACTCTACGTCATCTAAACCATCTTGTTTAAGCGATGTGGTTTTGAAACGGACCTCGAACGCTGTTTTTTCCATATATAGTTCTTTCAACTCTCGATGAATCGCATGCTGAAGCGACTCCGCAGCCACCTTACGCGCTGAAGAGAGTCTCATACCAGCATCTCTTGCAATCTGCTCTAATCGAATGAGCTCATCTGAGAGCGTCTGTAAATGCTCCTCCCGGTTCGTCATCGACTTCAATTCATCCGATACTTGTTCGCCATAGGTGATGACTTCTTCGATCGTCGTCCCATACTTTCGTTTCAGTTGCTGGAAAAGAGCCAATCGTGACTCAATCTCATCCAATCGAATCGGGTCAAATTCGAGCGAATCTAACTGGTCCCGGAGTTGAAACTTTGCATCCTCCAACAAATAATAAGCGTTAGAGATTGTCTCCGATACAGATGTCAAAGACGAAGAGAGCTGTGACGCCTCTTCCATCTCGCGCATCGCCACTCCGATTTGATCGAGTCCATTTGACTCCTCGGCAACCGCCTCATACGAGAGACGAATGTGTTGATGAATGCGTTCAAAGTTGGCCAATTCATCCCGTTCTTCTGTCAACGCCTGTTCTTCCCCAACTTTTAATTCAGCCGCTTCGATTTCTTTCGTTTGAAACGACAAAAGATCCATTCGTTGAGCAAGCTCCTGCTCACTTTGACTAAGACGCTTCAATTCATCGGCGACTTGTTTCCAGGCCGCAAATGCCGTTTGATATTCCTCGACTAACGGACTGATTTCTTTTTCGGCGAAATGGTCTAATATGCCAAGATGAAATTCCGCATCCATTAAATGTTGATGTTCATGTTGACCGTGAATATCGACTAGGAGCCGTCCGAACTCCCGTAACGTCGAGAGCGGCATCATTTTCCCGTTCACACGGCAGACGCTCTTCCCGCTACTATGTAGGTCTCGACGTAAGATGACTGTCCCATCTTCAACATCGATGCCATATTGTTCGGCCGCTTCGATGACCGGGTGATCCGGTTCAATCATGAACAGACCTTCGATTTCAGCTTTATCTTGACCATATCGCACGAACTCACTTGAGCCACGTCCTCCAACAAGCAATCCAATCGCATCCAACAAGATCGATTTACCGGCACCTGTCTCACCCGTGAGCACAGTCATACCTCGATTAAACGGAATGTTTAATTCGTCAATAATCGCAAACTGTTTGATTGATAGTTCTGCTAACATACGTACGTTCACCTCATAACATTCCGAGTAGTCGATCGATGATTTGCTTCGCTTTCTCTTCATCACGTGCAATCATTAAAATCGTATCATCTCCACACACCGTTCCAATCAATTCATCCCATGATAGATGATCAATCAAGACACCGATTGCATCAGCATTCCCCGGAAGCACTTTCATGACGACCAAATTTTGAGCAGAATCGACCGAGACGAAACTGTCACTAAGGATTCGCTTCATTTTACCGTATGGATTAAAGCGTTGATCCGCAGGCAAGCTATATTTATACCGTCCATCGTTCAATGGGACTTTGACCAGATGTAACTCTTTAATATCCCGAGACACGGTTGCCTGTGTGACCGGATACCCCGAGCGACGTAGCTCATCCACTAACTCATCTTGCGTCTCGATTTCTCGATTCGTCACGATGTCTCGAATTTTAATCAATCGCTGTCCTTTGTTCATAAGCGCTGACACCTCATTTTTTGTTTCACATACACATTATCATTCTAAAATAATGTCGAAAAAAGGTCTAGCATTCCAGGTGGGGTTTCCACCATTCCCCATCTAGTAGACGAGTAAAGGAAAAAGCTACAGACGACGAGGTCTGTAGCATCATTTTATCCCTTAAGTTTGGCATGGGCCGCGTTTACGACCTCTTCGACTTGTAGCGATGGCGAGACGCCACCTACTCCTGTGTACCGAGCGAAGAGAAGAAACTCGATGTTCCCATCCCCTCCAGTGATCGGAGAGTAATCCAAAGCTTCGACAAAGAAGCCTTCCCATGCGAAGTATCGGACCATATCGCTTGCGACTCGTTCATGGACGTTACGGTCCCGAACAATTCCTTTTTTCCCGTCATCGGCCTTCCCTGCTTCAAATTGAGGTTTGACGAGCGCCATGACGACACCGTCTTGCTTCAAAATTTGTTTCAACGGTGGCACCATCAGACGAAGCGAGATAAAAGAGACGTCAATCGTTGCGAAATCTGGTTTAATCGGGAACTGATCGGCCGTCGCGTGGCGGAAGTTCATCCGCTCCATGACGACGACGCGATCATCGCTCCGTAGTTTCCAGGCAAGCTGATTATAGCCGACATCGACCGCGTACATTTGAGTCGCGCCGTTTTGAAGCGCACAGTCCGTGAACCCACCCGTCGATGAGCCGATGTCGATTCCGACTCGTCCAAAGACATCAAGCGGGAAGACGTCGAGCGCTTTCTCGAGTTTCAAGCCGCCACGTCCAACATAAGGAAGAACTTGACCCTTCACTTCGAGAGGGATATCATCAAACACTTTATCGCCCGCCTTGTCTAGACGTTCTGTCCCACTATAGACGAGACCGGCCATGACCGACCGTTTTGCCTTTTCCCGTGTTTCAGCAAGTCCACGTTCGACGAGCAATACATCTAATCTAGTTTTCTTTCTTTTTTCCATAATCCCTCACACATTCTGTCGATTTGTCTCCATGACGAACCGTTCAATCGATTCCGCCATTTGGGCAGGTCGCAGTCCAATCTCTTCTAGGAGCTGGTTGACACCGCCATGCTCGATATATCGATCCGGAATACCGAGACGTTGAATCCGTGGAAACGCTCCGGCTTCATTCGCGTGTTCAAGCACGCTACTTCCAAAGCCACCGGCGAGAGCAGCCTCTTCTAATGTCACGAGCGGAATCCCCTCTGCATAAAGTGAAGTCAGCATCGCATCATCGAGCGGCTTGATGCTACGACAGTTGATGACGCGCACACTGAGCTTACCTTCTAATAGTGCTCGGACTTCGAGGGCGTCTTGCACTTGGGGACCGAACGTCAAGATAGCGACATCTGTCCCTTCTGCCTCGACTTTCCAATCATCGAGTGAAATTTCTTGAAGCGTCTCACTCATCGGAACACCGATACCTTCACCACGCGGGAAACGAATCGCAATCGGTCCACCATCGTAACGGAGTGCAGAATAGACGAGTTGTTGTAATTCTTCTTCATCTTTCGCCATCAAAATTCGAATGTTTGGCACGTGACGCATGAAGGCGATATCGAACACACCTTGGTGCGTCTCTCCATCCGCTCCGACAAGTCCAGATCGGTCAATCGTGAACACGACGTTCAAGTTTTGACGACAAATGTCATGGACTAGTTGATCATACGCGCGTTGGAAGAAGGTCGAATAAATCGAGACGACCGGTTTCAACCCTTGCGTCGCCTGTCCCCCAGCGAGGGTGACCGCATGTTGCTCGGCAATTCCGACATCAAACATACGCTCCGGGAATTTCTTCGTAAAGCAATCGAGTTTCGAACCGACACTCATCGCTGGTGTGATCAACGTCACCCGTTCGTCTGACTCAGCCACTTTCGTGATTGTCTCCGCGACGACTTTCGAATAGCTTGGTCCTTTCGGTTTGCCTTTGATGACTTCACCGGATTCAATTTTATAAGGTCCAAGACCGTGCCATGTTCCGACACCGTCCAATTCAGCCGGACGATATCCCTTCCCTTTTTTTTTAATGACGTGGACGAGAACCGGACCGTCGATTTTCTTCGCGTACTCAAGCGTTTCGAGCAAGTCTTTCAAATCATGCCCATCTGTCGGCCCAAAGTAAGTGAAGCCAAGTTCTTCAAAGAACGTTCCCGGAATGAGAGCAGATTTTAAGAGGTCCTTCACCCGTTCCCCGCTCCGTTCAAGTGAACTCCCGACGAGCGGGATGTGTTTGATGAGTGACTCCATTTCTTCTCGAGCATGCTTCAACTTGCGCGATGCCCGGATACGACCAAGCATATTATGCATCGCTCCTACGTTCGGCGCAATCGACATCTCGTTATCATTTAGAATGACAATCACGTTCTGTTTCTCGGCACCGATGTGATTGAGGGCTTCAAGTGCCATCCCCCCAGTCAAAGCACCGTCCCCGATGATGGCGATGGCACGATCGTTGGCGCGCCCTTTCAATTCATTCGCAATCGCAATCCCCATGGCTGCAGAGAGGGAAGTCGAACTGTGCCCTGTTTCCCACACATCATGCTCGCTCTCACAACGTTTCGGGAAACCACATAACCCATTGTATTGTCGGAGAGTATCAAACTGGTTCGTACGTCCTGTCAAAATTTTATGAACGTATGCTTGATGACCGACGTCCCATACGAGTTGGTCTTTCGGACTGTCAAATACACGGTGCAAGGCAAGCGTCAACTCTACAACTCCCAAGTTTGGCGCCAAATGCCCTCCCGTCACTGCCAATTTTTCAATCAAGAATCGTCTAATGTCTGAACCGAGCGATTCGAGCTCTGATACAGACATCCGTTTCAGGAACGACGGGTCTTGAATGGATGTCAAGTCCATAATGACCATCCTTTCTCCTCACATTTTACTGATTCGTACCTTACATTTTACAAGAATGTGACGGCATATGCCACACATTCCCCAAAACAAAGGTGACACGATGTGCTCATCGTGTCACCGAGGTCAATGATTTCGTTTCACTACAAATGATAGCATCTCAAGAAGCAACGGCGCTGGAACTGAAAGTGATTCAATTGCAGCGTGTGCCGCTCCCACTTCTTGCTCAAGAGCTTGCTTCGCTCCCTCCAAGCCGAGAAGCTTCGGATAAGTCGTCTTATCATTCAATTCATCTGAGCCGACGCGTTTTCCGATTGTTTGTTCATCTCCGACGACATCGAGGATATCGTCTTGAATCTGAAAAGCGATGCCAAGATGACGTCCGAACTGTTTGAGGTGCATCCGATCTTCCACCGATGCCCCTGCCAAAATCGCACCGGCTTCAAGTGCATAGACGAGTAGCGCACCTGTCTTGCGTTCATGAATGGATTGAAGCTCTTCAAGTGTGACGTCGTTCCGCTTTTCAGCCAGCATATCATCCAACTGCCCACCTACCATACCTGAGCTACCGGCCGCCAATCCGAAAATACGAATAATCTCGACGACATCTAGCGCTGGGAGTGGCATCTGTGTGAGAATACGGAATGCGTCCGTCAATAATGCGTCCCCAGCCAAAATAGCGGTCGCTTCATCAAACTGACGATGATTGGTCGGTCGTCCACGACGAAGATCGTCATCATCCATGGCCGGCAAATCATCATGGATGAGTGAGTATGTATGAACCATCTCTAAACTCGCCGCCACCTCTCGTCCTCGCTCGAGTGACATGCTATACGTTTCAAGGACGGCATAGACGAGAGCAGGACGAATGCGTTTCCCGCCAGCCTCTAAAGAATACGTCATTGCGTCTCGTAATCGTTTCGGCATCTCACTCGACTCAATGAGTTCCTGCATCGCCAGTTCGACGGTCCGTTTCCACTTGTTCAAGTCATCGGTACGGTTCATGCGGATCCTCCTTTTTCACGAAGCGTCCCATCAAGTTCTAAAATTTCATCCATTTTTTTCTCTGCGGCAGAGAGTTTTGTCTGGCACAATGCAGACAAGCGGACACCTTCCTCATATAGGGTCATCGCTTCCTCTAATGGGACATCACCGCTCTCGAGTTGCGCGACGATCTGTTCGAGGCGCTCGAGCGCCGCCTCAAATGTCTGTTCTTTCTTTGTCACCGACAATCCTCTCCTTCACCTCAGCGATCGCATGACCATCCCGAAAACGAATCGAGACGTCACCATCGCGTAATTGTTTCACGTTCTGCACATAGGTCCCATCTTGTTCGATGAACGTATATCCACGTGACAAGACGGCGAGTGGACTGACTGCATGCAATCGTCCAACCTGTTGCGCAAATTGAAGCGTTGCTTGTTCTAATGGTTTCGTTCGACGGAGTCGCTCGACCATATGATTGACTTCTTCCCCTTGCTTGGACAACGTTTTTGAAAATCGTTTTACATCTAGCTGCTGTGACAACTGACGGAGCTGATGAGTGGCTTGGGTGAGATGTCGCCTCATCCCTTGCTCGAGACGGATTTCCGACTGGGCGAATCGTTCCCGTTTCTGAGATATCGTGTACCTCGGTGATTTTAATCCATAGCTATTGATCATCCGTTCCACACGGGTTCGCGAATCATCCAATTGGTCTCTGACGGCTTTGTGCAGATGGTTATCCAAACGTTCTACATCTTTTCGCTGCGCATCAATCATCGCGGTAGCGAGTTCAGCCGCCGCTGTCGGAGTCGCAGCCCGAACATCGGCAACGAAATCCGAAAGCGTAAAGTCTGTCTCGTGACCGACAGCAGAAATGATGGGAATCGTGGACGCATAGATTGCCTCCACCACAACATCCTCATTAAATGCCCAAAGTTCCTCGATGGAACCACCACCGCGCCCGACAATGAGTACATCACAATCGGTGCGTTCGTTCATCCAGCGAATGGCAGAAGCAACTTGTGGAGCCGCCATTTCGCCCTGTACAGCAACAGGGGCGAACGTAATCGCCACATGTGGTGCACGACGTCGAAGTGTGGTTGCGATATCGTGGAGCGCCGCACCTTTTGGAGACGTCACGATTCCAACGCGCTCTGGAAACGTCGGGAGCGGGTGCTTCCGCTCCTCGTCGAACCATCCCATCTCCTCTAATTCACGCTTTCTCGCCTCATATCGTTCAAACAATAGACCGATTCCGTCTTGTCGCATCAATTCGACATATAGTTGGACATCTCCCGTAGCCTCATACATCGTCACCTTTGAGACGGCGATGACTTTCATTCCATCTTTCGGTTCGAATTGAAGTTGTTTGGCATCGCGAGAAAACATGACAGCTTTCATCCGAGACGCGTCATCTTTCAACGTGAAATAACAATGACCGGATGAATAACGTTTGAAATTTGAGATTTCACCGATGACCGCGACTTGTCGAAGCAATACATCATCATCAAGTTGTCGCTTCACATATCGAACAACTTCAGAAACCGGAAGTGGATTAGCCACGTGATGCAACCTCGACCGTATTATGCATGAGCATCGTGATGGTCATCGGACCGACACCACCCGGAACAGGGGTGATGGCACTCGCCTTCTCCTTAACAGCTTCATAGTCCACGTCACCGACTAGACGACCTTCGACCCGATTGACTCCGACATCGATGACAAGCGCGCCTGGTTTGACCATGTCTGCTGTGACTAAACCAGCGCGTCCGACCGCGACAATCAAAATGTCCGCTTGTCGTGTCATCTCACCGAGGTCAGCTGTTTTTGAATGACAATATGTGACCGTTGCTGATTCATTCAAGAACAAAATGCCTACCGGTTTACCGACAATCTGACTACGACCGACGACGACAACGTGCTTTCCGGCGATCTCGGTCTGTGTTTTTGCGAGATGCAAGATGCCGTGCGGCGTGCACGGGAGTAGCGTATCAAGTCCGAGCATCATCTTCCCAACATTCTCAGGATGAAAGCCATCGACGTCCTTTTCTGGGGAGATGCGCATGATGACTCGTGATTCGTCGATGTTTTTCGGCAGAGGGAGTTGCACGAGAATCCCGTGAACTTCTTCATCCGCATTCATCAAGTCAATCAAGTCAAGCAATTCCTTCTCGCTAATCGTCTCATCAAAACGGAGGACTTGTGAATCGATTCCGATTTCTTCTGCCGCCCGTTCCTTCCCGCGTACATAGCTATGACTTGCTGGGTCATCCCCAATCAACACGACTTTCAGTTTCGGTACGATGCCACGTGCGCGAAGTGCTGCCACACGTTCTTTTAACGTTTCTCGATATGATGCTGCCACTTGTTTCCCGTCGATCACTACTGCCATCTCTCTCATCCCCCGTTGTCTTTAGGTTTTTCTGTAGTTGGTCTGGTGTCTTATCTCTATTTTTTTTGTCTTCTTTAATGATGTTACCGAGTACGCCATTCACGAGTTTGCCGGCTTCTTCGTCCGCGAACGATTTCGCGAGTTCGACCGCTTCGTTGATGGTGACGTTTTCTGGAATCGTCTCGACGTATAACAATTCGAACGTTGCCATTCGAAGAATCGTACGCTCGACGTTTCCGAGGCGATCTAACCGCCAGTTTTTCAAGTTTTCAACTAGTAACGCATCGATATCTTCAATATGTTCTAGCGTCCCTGTGACGAGTTGTTCGTAAAACGGATCAGACTCTTCTCCATCCAATGCGAACTCGATTGCTTCGTCCACCTCTAATTTAGATAATTCGATTTGAAAAAGCGTTTGAATCGCTTTCTCTCGTGCTTCATGACGTTTCATTCAGTTACTCTCCTTTTACATGCTTTCATTGTGATAGTTTAGCATAAAGCACTCATAAATTCAGTACAAAAAACCAGGAAACCGAAATAATGTTCGGGCTTCCTGGTTCACGTTATTTTGCCAATGACATTTCTTTTTCAACGAATTTCGTATCGAACGTACCGATGCGGAACTGCTCATGTGCCATGACTTGTTGATGAAACGGAATCGTCGTTTTAATTCCCGAAACCGTAAACTCATCCAAAGCACGCAACATTTTCAGAATGGCCTCATCACGCGTTGGTGCATGAACAATCAACTTCGCTACCATAGAGTCATAGAACGGCGGGATCATCGCTCCTGCATAGAGTCCGCTATCGACACGGACACCCATACCGCCTGGAACGATATATTGGTCAATCTTCCCTGCCATCGGACGGAAGTCCATAAATGGGTCCTCCGCGTTGATTCGACATTCGATGGAATGTCCTGAGAACGTAATGTCCTCTTGTGAGATGGCAAGTGGATGTCCGAGCGCCACTTCAAGCTGCGCTTGAACGAGATCGAATCCTGTGATCATCTCGGTGACGGGATGCTCGACTTGGATCCGGGTATTCATCTCCATGAAATAAAACTCGTTTGATTCTGGAACGTAAATGAACTCGATTGTTCCCGCTCCCGAGTACTGAATGGCTTTTGCCGCTTTGACGGCCGCATCCCCCATCAATTGACGTGTCGTTTCATCAATCGCAGGTGATGGCGCCTCTTCAACTAGTTTTTGCATGCGACGTTGGATTGTACAATCACGTTCACCTAAGTGAATGACGTTACCGAATTGGTCGGCAAGAACCTGCACTTCGACGTGACGGAACGACTCGATGAACTTTTCGAGATACACGTCACCATTCCCGAACGCCTGCTTCGCTTCTTTACGTGTCGCGACCAATCCTGAAACGAGTTCGTCCTCGTCTCGAGCGACGCGAATGCCACGTCCTCCACCGCCGGCTGTCGCCTTGATGATGACCGGATAACCCATCTCACGCGCGAGTTCCATCGCTTCTTCGTCTGTGACGACACCACTTGAACCTGGAACGACAGGAACCCCTGACTCGATCATCGTTCGTTTGGCTTCATCCTTGATTCCCATTTTGCGAATCGCATAGCTGCTTGGGCCGACAAATTGAATTCCACACGCCTCGCACATCTCAGCGAACTCGGCATTTTCAGCCAAAAAGCCGTAACCCGGATGTACCATCGTCGCATCCACGGCGCAGGCGACTGATAAAATATTTGGGATATTCAAATAGGAGTCTTTCGATGGATTCGGACCGATGCAATAAGCCTCGTCAGCCAGATGAACATGTAACGCTTCACGATCTGCCTCAGAGAAGACAGCGACCGTCGGAATATTCAATTCTTTTGCTGCACGTATGATTCGAACCGCGATTTCCCCGCGGTTAGCAATTAATAATTTCATAACGACCTCACTTCACGCTGAAGAGCGGTTGACCGAATTCGACGAGATCGCCATCGGCGACTAACACCTCTACGATTTCGCCACTGATTTCCGCTTCGACATCGTTAAACAGTTTCATCGCCTCTAGAATACAAACGATTTGTCCTGACTCGACACGGTCGCCGACGTTCACGAACGCTTCTTTATCCGGGGCCGGACGTGAATAGAACGTTCCAACCATCGGCGAGGTGATAGTACGATAAGACGCCTTTTCTTGCGTCGGTTCTTCTGTTTGTTCATTTACTTGAGGAGCAGGCGCAGGCGGTGCGAATGCTTGTGTCTGCATGATAGGCGCGCTCACTGTTTGTTGCGCTTCTTTCTTTAATGACAGTTTGAAATCAGATGTTTCAAGCTCCATTTCATGGACTGATGATTGGTCCAATAATTGAATAAGCTCTTTAATTTGATCGATTTGCATCTTTCTTACCCCCTGTTTATACCTGGTACTAATCTCTCCTTCACTATAACTGGTCAGACCAATGAAAAAAACGAGAAAAAAAGAGCACCCATTCATTCGAATGAGCACTCGTAAGGATTAACCGTTATAACGACCCATGAACTCTCCAGTACGTGTATCGACTGTCACTTTTTCACCTGGTTCGATGAAAAGTGGCACTTGAATGACATGTCCTGTTTCCACTGTCGCGTTTTTCTTCACGTTCGATGCCGTGTCACCTTTTACGCCTGGGTCTGCTTCGACGATTGTCAAGACAACGCTCGTTGGAAGCTCGATTCCAAGAATCTCCCCTTCGTAGTCCGCGATGCTGACTTCCATGTTCTCAAGCAAATATGGAAGTGCTGATTTGACTTGAGCGCTTGTCAATTCAAGTTGCTCGTATGATTCATTGTCCATGAAGACATACGTGTCGCCCATTGGATAAAGATATTGCATGCGTTTACGCTCGATGTGTGCGCGTTCGATTTTTTCTCCACCACGGAACGTCGTTTCTTGGATTGCACCGTTACGCAAGTTACGCATTTTCGTACGAACGAATGCCGCTCCTTTACCCGGTTTTACGTGTTGGAACTCGATGACTTGCCAAATCGAACCGTCAGACGTTTTGACCGTCAATCCTGTTTTTAAATCGTTAACTGATACCATATTGATTTCCTCCTAAATTCAGATGAAGCTTATGCCTCGATCGTAATTAACTCTTTTGGCGACTGTGTCAGACGGTAGCATCCGTCTTCTGTGATGACGACATCGTTTTCAATCCGGCAACCACCGACACCGTTGATGTAAATACCCGGCTCGATCGTTACGACCATACCAGGTTCGAGCACCGTTTCCGAACGGAACGATAATCCTGGGGCCTCATGCACTTCCATTCCAAGACCATGTCCTGTCGAGTGGCCGAAGTACTCGCCATATCCAGCTTCTTTAATAATATCGCGTGTCAATGCATCTGCTTCAATGCCAGTGATTCCGGCACGTGTGCCTTCTACACCAGCAAGTTGGGCACGAAGTACCGTATCGTAGATTTGACGCAACTCATCCGAAATCGGACCGATTGCAAGCGTACGCGTGATATCTGAGCAGTACCCTTTATAGTAAGCACCGAAATCAAGCGTAACCAATTCTCCAGATTCGATGACTTTATCACTTGCCACACCGTGTGGTAGCGCCGAACGGAGACCCGAGGCGACAATCATGTCGAACGATGACGAGTCAGCACCTTTTGAACGCATGAACATTTCGAGTTCGTTCGCGACTTCTCTCTCGGTACGACCAGGACGAATGAACGTCTGGATATGGGCGTACGCCGCATCAGCGATTGCCGCAGCTTCCTTCATAATCTTAATCTCTGATTCATCCTTAATCAAGCGCAGTTTTTCTACGATTCCAGACGTTTCGATAAGTTGAGCGTCGACATCTTTTTCATAGGCACGATATTGCCCCACTGTCATCGCATCCTGCTCGATGCCAAGGCGCTTGATGGATTCACGGGACACGACATCTGCTACCGACTTGATGAGTGATGTATCAAGCTCAATGATGTCGTACCCTTTTACTTGATCGTTCGCTTGTTCCGTGTAACGGAAGTCCGTGATGAAACTTGCCGAATTCGACGTGATGACGATGACACCGCTCGACCCGGTGAAACCAGATAAGTAGCGGATATTCTCACGTTTTGTGACGAGTAATGCATCAATCTCGTTTTTTTCTAACTGTGCTTGCAGTTTGTTTACGCGTTCAATCATGTCGATTCCTCCAATGTTCGATTAGTGCATGCAGCGCTAACGTATAGCTCGTGAGTCCAAAACCGGTAATGACACCGATACAGACGGCAGCAAGTTTCGACTCATGCCGAAAAGCCTCGCGTGCATGCACGTTCGAGATATGTACTTCAACGACTGGGGCAGCGATAGCGGATATGGCATCCCGGATCGCGATTGATGTATGCGTATAGGCACCTGCATTCAATATGACACCCTCATAATCAAAAGCGTCATGTAGCGCATCAATTAAATCTCCCTCATGATTCGATTGTTTAAAGGTGAGTTCGACGTCTTCTGGAGCGCGCAGCATCAGTTCTGCCGCCAAACCTTTCAACGACATCTCGCCATATACATTCGGTTCACGACGACCCAGTAGATTTAAATTCGGTCCATTTAAAACTAAAATCCGCAACCTTCTTCCCCCTCGTTCGTCAAGTCTCATCTATTGTAACAAATTTATCGAAAGAACGTGAATCGAGCCTTCTGCCCTTTCGTTTTTTTTACAAATCACGGTATAATTCAAGTACAACATTTGAAGAATCGAGGAAAGTGAATGAATTCCAAACCAACCATCCCAGTCGGGGGACAGGCGCTCGTGGAAGGCGTCATGTTTCAAGGCCGCTCTGAAAGCGCATCTGCCATCCGGCGAAAAGATGGCTCGATTGAAACATTCGAGCAAGCACGTATTCTTGTCCCTTGGGTAAAATCTTTAAAAAAAGTACCTTTCTTGAGAGGGATTGTCGCGCTGTATGAATCGTTAAAGAACGGTTCTGCACATATGAACTTTGCGAGCGATCGATATGATGTCGATCCAAGTGAAGATACGAACACGAAAAAAAACCAAAAACAGAGCATATGGATGATTGCCTTCATCGCAATCGTCGGTGTCATCTCGTACGTTTTTGGTAAATTGATTTTCAATGTGACGCCAGCACTTCTCGCGGCCATGTTTCAAGACGTACCTTTATTTTCCGGACATGTGATTCAAAACCTCCTTGAAGGGGGAATAAAATTAGTATTGTTACTCAGCTACCTTTACTTGATATCATTGACGCCACTCATTAAGCGTGTCTTCCAATATCACGGCGCTGAGCATAAAGTCATCAATTGCTATGAGTCCGGGCGTCCGGTCACGGTTGAACAAGTACGCCAAAGCTCGCGATTGCATTATCGCTGTGGCTCAAGCTTCATTTTATTCACCGTCTTCGTCGGGATTGGCGTTTACATGATTGTGCCAATCGATCCGCTCTGGTTGCGACTCATCAGCCGAATCGCGCTATTGCCGGTCGTCATCGGAATCTCATTTGAAGTCCTGCAGTTTACCAATCGTTTCCGCGACCATCGCTTTCTGTCATTCCTTGGCAAACCGGGCCTGTCGCTCCAATTATTGACGACACGAGAGCCAAATGATGAGCAGATTCAAGTCGCGATTGAAGCATTTGAGACATGGGAACGAAAAGAGTTAGGAGAATCGGTCATTCATAGAGAGGGATAAGAGGAGGAAGCACCATGATCAGACAAAGAGTCGGTTCGATCGCTGCAACAATCGTGTTTATCCTTGGCTTCATCGGGGTCGGGCATATGCTTGCCACCGATCCAGGTCACCTGTTTAGACAATTGTTGTTCATCGGGATATTCGGGTTAGTCTTTTATGTGATCTATCGCGTCTTCATGGCACCACGTATGTCTGCAGAAGATGCACGCTATCGTAAAACCGAAAAAGCCTCAAAAAAACGAATGCAGGGAAGTCGTGGTCCTCAAGTCAAACCTTCCGCTTCCGCTAAAAACCGGAAAGGGAAGAAACCTGGTTTGAACGTCACCAAGTTATCTAAACGTTCAACCGTACATCGTAGCAATCCTCCACACCTAACAGTGAATAAAAGAAAAAAAGGGAAGAAGAAAAAGAAAGCAAACATGTAAAAGGAGCGCCACGGCGCTCCTTTTTATGTTGTTTCTACATATCCGATATATGGCAGATTCCGATATTGTTCCGCGTAATCGATCCCATACCCGATGACGAACTCATCAGGAATCTCGAATCCGACATAGTCTGCGTCCAACTGAACGAGTCGACGCGCCGGCTTGTCGAGAAGCGTACAAATTTTCAACTGTTTCGGTTGATGGAGCTCCATATGTTTACATAAGAATTTCAACGTCTGTCCCGTGTCGATGATGTCCTCGATAATGACGACATACTTCCCTTCCACATCTAAATCCAAGTCCTTTCGAAGCTGTACACTCCCACTCGAGACCGTCTTTTTCCCGTAAGAAGACGTCGCGACCGTATCGAGCTGAACGCTGCCTTTCATATATCGCATCAAGTCTGCCGCAAAGACCATCGAGCCTTTTAACACGGCGACGATCACGATCGGTGTTCCCTCTGCATCGTTCTCAATTTCTTCAGCCAACTCTTTCACACGTGTTTGAATCTGCTGTTCATCAAACAGTTTTCCTTTAATTTGAATCTCCATTTATCCGGCGAATGTTCGCCGTCACCCCCAATCTATTCAATCCACGATTCATCTTAACATAAAGACGACTAAAAAATATACATTCTACGATAAATATGAATGTTTTGTTCGTATTTTAGCGATATTGAGCAAAATAAAAAGCATCAATCGAGTTAGATTGATGCTTTTCACATATTATTCTTCTGAAGCTCGTTCTTGTTCCCGAAATTCTCTAAATTGATTCATGAGTTCAGGCTTATCTTCAAAAAATTCCACAAACTGTGTCATGCAGTCGAGCGTGTTCGAACTGAGATGGTGTTCGATACCCTCGACATCCTCGTACACATCTGCTTCATCTACTCCGATTAGACGTAAAAAAGACTCGAGCATCGCATGACGCTCGACCAATCGCTTCCCTACTTTTTGACCCTTTTTTGTAGCATGAGACCACGATACTTTTCATACACAAGATATTCTTCACGGTCCAACTTTTGAACCATTTTGGTGACAGAGGAGGGATGGACCCCTAAATGTTCCGCAATATCAGATACACGCGCATAGCCTTTCTCTGACATCAATAAATAAATACGTTCTAAATAATCTTCCATACTCGGCGTCGGCATGGGCACGACCTCCCCTAATGTTCCGGTTTCCATTCCTTATTTTATCCTAATTAGAATGAAATCGAAAGGGAAAGCCCCGATTGATTGAGTCAATCATTGTCTCATGACCTTAATTTCATTATAATGAGATATGGTAACTTTGAAAGAGAAGGGAAGAACATCTATGGGACTCGAAACAATCCTCGTCATCCTCCTATGGGTTGCCTTGATCGCCTACATCGTATGGCGTTTCATGCCAGCAAGCGGGTTGAAAAAAATGAAACAAGAAGAATTCCGTGCCTCACTCCGTAAAGGTCAGTTAATTGACGTGCGTGAACCGAACGAATACAAAGGTGGACATATCGTTGGTGCCCGGAATATCCCGGTCGGCCAAATGAAACTACGCATGAAAGAACTGCGTAAAGATCAACCGATTTTAATTTACTGTCAAGGTAGTTCACGTTCAAACCAGGCGGCTAAACTCCTGATGAAGAACGGATACAACAATATCTACATGCTCGAAGGCGGCTTCAAGAACTGGAAGGGCAAGATTAAAAAAACATAAAAAAACGGGCGGGTCGATACAATCATCGACTCGCCCTTTCTTTATTTTACAGATGACGCCTCACGACGTTCATATTTCAAGACCGGTTTACGGGCAGCGAGTGTCTCGTCCATCCGTTTAACGACCGTCGTATGAGGAGCAGTCTGAACGATTTCCGGATTTTCTTCCGCCTCTCTGGCAATTTGGAGCATCGCATCACAGAACGCATCGAGTGTTTCTTTTGATTCTGTCTCTGTCGGTTCCACCATGATACATTCCTCGACATTTAATGGGAAATAGATTGTCGGTGGGTGGTAACCGAAGTCAAGAAGGCGTTTAGCGATATCGAGTGTACGAACACCAAGGGCTTTTTGACGCTTCCCTGACAAGACAAATTCGTGTTTGCAATACGTATCATATGGCACGTCGAACGCATCTTTTAGTCGCGCAAACATATAGTTGGCGTTTAAGACCGCTTCACGGGATACCCGCGTCAATCCTTCTGCGCCCATTGTCTTGATATAGCTGTACGCTCGAACATTGATCCCGAAATTTCCATAGAATGGTTTGATTCGCCCGATTGAATGTGGTCGGTCGTAATCGAGACCATATCCATCATCTGTTTTCGTCACGATTGGAGTCGGTAAGAATGGAATCAAGTCACGCTTCACCCCGACTGGACCTGAGCCTGGACCTCCACCGCCGTGAGGCCCCGTGAACGTCTTATGCAAGTTCAAGTGGACGACGTCAAAGCCCATGTCCCCAGGACGTGCGATTCCAAGAATCGCGTTTGAGTTCGCGCCATCATAATACAGCTTCCCGCCAGCTTCATGAACGACTTTTGAGATTTCAAGGATATCCGCTTCAAATAGTCCAAGCGTATTCGGGTTTGTCAGCATGAGAGCAGCCGTATCCGCTCCAACTTTTGACTTCAAATCATCCAAATCGACGAGACCGCGCTCATCCGACTTGACGGTCACCGTCTCGAATCCAGCAACGACTGCGGACGCCGGGTTTGTCCCGTGCGCCGAATCTGGGACGAGTACTTTCGTACGAGCCGTATCCCCATTACGCTCATGGAACGCTTTAATCAACATAAGCCCCGTCCATTCCCCATGGGCACCTGCCGCTGGTTGGAGTGTGACTTCGTCCATCCCCGTGATTTCAGCGAGTTGCTCCTGTAAGTCCACCATGAGTTCGAGCGCACCTTGAATCGTCTTAACCGGTTGCAATGGGTGAATATGTGCAAATCCAGGAAGACGAGCCATATCTTCGTTCACTTTCGGATTATATTTCATCGTACACGAACCGAGCGGATAGAAGCCTGAATCGACCCCATGGTTTCGAGTAGACAGAGACGTGTAATGGCGAACGACATCAAGTTCAGACACTTCTGGAAGTTCCGCCGCCTCTTTCCGAATCATCGTAGCCGGTAACAACGTCTCAAGGTCAACCTCCGGGACAGTCGGTGTCGGCAAATTATATCCAGTTCGTCCTTCACGTGATACTTCAAAAATTAGCGTTTGCTCGTGTTGCATTATTTCATCCCCCCAACCACTTCGACAAACTGATCAATCTCTTCTTTCGTGCGCAATTCCGTCGCGCAAACCAACATTTGTGTCTGACGCTCCCCTTCATACGTACCAAGCGGTAGACCACCGATCATGCCGCGCTCGAGTAGATGGCGCGATACTTCTTCTGCATCACGTCCAAAATCCACGACGAACTCATTGAACATTGGTCCTTCGTCCACGATGTTGAATCCTGCAGCTTTTAACGCTTCTTTCATATAATGAGCGGTTTGAATATTCCGAACAGCCATATCACGAATTCCGTATTTCCCTAGAGCGGACATCGTGATTGAAGCAGCCAATGCATTAAGTGCTTGGTTTGAACAGATATTGGATGTCGCTTTATCACGGCGAATGTGCTGTTCCCGCGCCTGAAGCGTCAACACGAATCCGCGTTTGCCGTCCTCATCGACCGTTTGACCGACTAGTCGGCCCGGTAGTTTACGCATCAAAGATTTTTTTACCTCGAAGTATCCACATGACGGTCCACCAAAACTTTGCGGAATACCGAATGGCTGTGCATCTCCGACCGTGATGTCCGCACCGAGTGCTCCTGGTGACTCAAGAATCCCGAGGGCGAGCGGGTTGCTCGAAACGACGAATAGCGCGCCGGCTTCATGAGCCAATTCTGCTAATTTTTCTAAGTCTTCAATACGACCGTAGAAGTTTGGATATTGTACGACAAGACACGATGCATCCGTCAAATCGAGGTCAGATACATCCGTCACCCCGTTCTCCACATCTGTGTAATCAACGGATAGACCTGGTCCGTCAGCATACGTACGGATTACATCCTTTGCTTCAGGATGCACTGCACCAGAGACGACGACACGTTTTTTCTTCGTCTGCGCGCTCGCTAGGTAAGTCGCCTCAGCGAGAGCCGTGATCCCGTCGTACATCGAAGAGTTCGCGACGTCCATCCCTGTCAATTCACAAATCATTGTTTGGAATTCGAACATCGCCTGAAGTTCACCTTGTGAAATCTCAGGTTGATATGGCGTATACGCCGTATAGAATTCAGAACGCAAAAGCATGTGGTTCATCACACTCGGCGAAAGATGGTCATACATCCCTGCTCCAAGGAAGCTCGGGTATGATTTCGTATGTTTGTTTTTATCAGCTAGCTTCGTCATATGACGAACGAGATCGACTTCCGGAAGCGGAGCCCCGATTGCCGCTAATGATGCTTGTTCGCGAAGTGTTTCTGGAATATCTGAAAGAAGCGCTTCGATTGAATCGACGCCGATTGTCTCTAACATGTCTCGTTCATCTTGTTCGGTCATCGGTAAATAACGAAATTCCATTCTGTTCATTCTGAATCCCCCTGTATCATTTCGTTCGTTTATAGAAAGGTGTCGGTACGCGTTCGGCTTCAATCTTTTTGCCACGGATGTCGATGACAAAACGCTCTTCATCTTTGTAACGTGCATCGACTCGTGCCCATGCGATTGATTCATTTACAGTCGGAGGCATCGTACCGGTCGTGACAACGCCGATTACATTCCCATCCAATTCGACTTGCGCCCCTTGACGGGCAATCCCACGACCTAACAATCTCAATCCAATCAATCGATTCGGAATGTTCTCTTTTTGAGTGACGAGTGCTTCCTTACCAACAAAGTCAGTATCTAGCTTGACGGCAAAGTTGAGATTCGCTTCGAATGGTGTGATTGACTCATCCAACTCATGACCGTAAAGCGGCAAGCACGCTTCGAAACGTAATGTATCGCGTGCGCCCAGCCCACATGGGGTAACACCCTCGGCTTCAAGCGCTTCCCAGATGGCAGAAATTGCTTCTGCTCGAGCATAAATCTCGAAGCCATCTTCCCCAGTATACCCACTTCTAGAGATGATCGATGGCACACCCGCCACGTCACCGTTCATGAATTTGAAGAACCCGATTTCGTCGAGTGCAACATTTGTGATGCTTTGAAGAACAGATTGTGCATTCGGTCCTTGAATCGCAATCTGACCATACTCATCAGATTCATTTGTCACAACCACGTCTCCCTTAACGTGTCGACGAATGTGCGCTTCATCCTTTTCAATATTTGAAGCATTGACGACGAGCCAATAAGCGTCCTCATCCAATCGATAGACAAGCAAATCGTCCACCACACCGCCGTCTTTTAGACAGAGAAGATTATACTGGGCTTGACCAACTTTAATCTTCGAGATATCATTCGTCACCAAGTTTTGAACTTGCTCAAGCGCGTCCGGCCCTTCGATTCGAATTTCTCCCATGTGAGATACATCAAACATCCCCACGTTTTGACGTACAGCCAAATGCTCTTCTTTAATCGAAGAGAACATAATCGGCATTTCAAATCCCGCAAAATCAACCATCTTCGCCTTCGGTTCGATTAATTCGAACAAAGGCGTACGTTTCAAAGTAACCTTTTCCATAATATCCCCCAATCCCGAACATAAAATGCTTTTGTTTTTGAAATCTTTCGTTTTCCATTCCACTTTAACAATTTTTATTCCTTCTGCATAGGTAAAAAGGCGAAAAAGAAAAAGGATGAAAAACGAAAACGTTTTCATCCTCATTATTTCATATTTTCGACTCGGTGGAAACGTCAGAACGTTCAATTCCAGCTGTCCGTTTGATTTCATGGGTTAGCTCAACGGCAGCTTGCTTTAATTCAATCGATTCATTCTTCGCATTGATCCCAAACTCTTTTATTTGAGTAACAGATCGATTGACCGCATCTACGTGTCCCTTGATTTCATTGACCTGTTGACCAATCACGTCTGCCCGAATTTTAAAACGTTCCGTCAGACGATTCAAACGACCAAATTCTGGTTTCATCTTGTTTTTGAACAAGAGATAACCGTATATCCCAAGTCCGATTAATGAAAATACGATGATGGCGAAATTAATCCAGATCATACTTTTTCCCCCTTTATACGGATGATTTGCTTGGCGATGTCTTCAGGCGGTTGAGATGCATCGATGGATACACTCGCTGTTCGATATAATCGATCGCGTCGTTGAAACAACGTCTGAACATCCTCCCGTCCTTTTTTAACAAGTGGTCGTGCAGAATCTTTGATTCGTTCCCAACACATGTCGAACGGAAGATTTAAATGGATCATCGTACCACGTTCTCGCATCCAACGTATATTTTCAGAGCGCTCCACCACTCCGCCACCTGTCAGGATATAGTCAGCAGTGACTTGTTGCAGTACTGTTGATTCAACATCACGAAACGCAGACTCACCAAAACGGTCAAAATATGTAGCGATATCCATTCCAGTCATGGACTCAATGACTAAATCAAGATCGATGACCTCCCCATATTCTTTTAGAAACGAGAATAAGGTAGATTTACCTGTACCCATAAACCCCACGATATAAAACGGGTTATCATTCATAAACCATCACCTCTTTATGCCGTTCGCCGGATGTTAACACAATGTCCACTTCAGTACGATTAGGTGCAATCGGACGACACGTCAGAGTTCCCGTCGGTTTATGCAACGTTAACGGTCGTTCAGCGCAACGCTCCTTCGCCAGTAACAAATGCGATTCAAAACGAATCGCTAAGATTTCCTCTGACAGTCGCCTCGTCGTTCGTTCCACATCAGTATACCAAAATAACGCGGCGCCGAGTAACCAAACAACAATGGTCAAGGTGATGACGAGAAAGAAGCCTGCTTCATGCACATGACATGCCGCTCTCTTCTGAACGATGAATCTTTCCATGAGATTCGAAATCCCTTTCCGACCGTTTCGACATGATACTGGTCGATTCCTCTTAAAAAGAGTAAGTTTCCTCCTCCATCTCCGACCATAACCAAATTGCCATTTACTTGTTTGATCGTCCATGACCATCGCTCCTCATCCGATTTGACGAAATCACCCCGTAACCGCCCTTCGTCAACACGACAGTTCTCGCTATCCATCAGACGGCGCACAATCAGTTGAGGTGTCGTATGATGATTCCATTTAGGCTGTTCATAAAGATGTTGACCGAGCGTGAGCAGTTCCACTAAAAGAAAAAGAAACATGGGAAGGATCAGCAAAACGAACGTCATTTCAATCATCGTAAAGCCTTTTTCATAATGTCGGCAGACAAAATCCTTTCTCACACACTTGCTCACGCCCTGTCGGTTCAGTGGCTTCAAGCAGAACCTCCCCTTGTAATCGTTCATAGATGAACAGCGTATCACTCAACCGTTGGATTCGTTCGTTCCCCTGCATGACAAATGATGTCAGAATGAAAATCCACCCCATGACCACCGCAAGACTGACACTTAGCTCCCATAATGAGAAACCCGATTCATCCACTTTCACGAATAATCACCTCCGGTTCATAAGTCCCGATTCGAAATTTGAGCGTCACCGATGTCTTTCCACTGACGAATTTCCACTGTCCCGCATAAGAAGCTGTCGCTTGTGAAAAGGTCAAAGTGTTGTACGTCGGAAGATATACATCCACACTATCAGGAACATCAACCTCCCTGACTACCTCTCGCCCACACACAATCAGATAAGTTTGTTGTTTCGAAATCCAAATCAATCGTGGTACACAATCTCCCTCTTCTGAAATATAGGGAAATTGCCCAGCTTCTTGAATATTTGCTACCAATGAGTCCGTAAAATTGTAGAGCTCCATTCGTTCGAACGGTCTCGTACTCGGTGCACTGATCAATAGTAAGAACGACAGCACGACAAGTACCCAAGTCATTTCGACCAAGGTGTAGCCTTTCATTGTTTTTTTAAGGAGCCGTCAGTCGGTGAATACGTATAGGCGGAGGATTGACAACTATAAACGAGTGGGTCTGCAGCCGACGCACGCTTAATCACTTCTAACGTTTCAGGATAGGCTTTATGTTCCGCGTAATGCAAATTGATTTCAGATTCAACGATTCGAACACTACCTTCGCAACTCACTTGATCAGCACGAGATTTCCCGTCCGACAAAGAAGGGACAAGTAACAAGAGAAGAACTGATATAATGAGTAATACTGCCGCCATCTCAACTAATGTGAACCCACGCTCTTCCTTCATTTCATCTTTCTCCTTTCACAATTGAGCCATAATGAGTTTGACCGGTAAATAGAGTGTGTAAAAAAGAACACCAACCATGACACTGAGGATGCCGTATAAAGACGGTTCAATTTTCTCAATCAAACCCCGACTATATTGCTCCATCTCTTCGAATACTAGATCTCGATGAAGAGACATCAATTTACCAAGTTCCCCACTCATCGAACCCACACCTAATAGACTCACAACCTCATGATCGATAAACGGTTCACACCTTGTCGCCGCTTCAATTCCTTCACCTTCAGACATGCGATGGTGAATTCGCTTGGCCATCTCTGCCATTTCCCCCTCTTCCTCAGCTAGCCGACTCATAATCTGCCTAATATTTGTTTCAGTATGTTGGAGCAAGGATAATTCACTGACAAATACATAGGTCATATAGAGTGTTTTCCCACGTCTCCATACGTAAAAAGGGAGCTCTCCTCCTCGACGATGAAATTCATATATGAGAACCGCGATTACCACGAATATAGAAAACAACATAGGAAAGAACCAATTCGACAATAGAATCGACTCTATGCCGTCATGCGACGAGACATCAACCATCCCCATTAATTTCGGGAAAATGTATAAGGCATAAATCATGCCTAATGCAAGTAGGATGAAAAAGATAATCAACGGATAGCGAATTAGCCTCCGCAACTCCTGCTTTAATCGTTGTCGCATCTCGAGTACCATTGCAACTTGCGACAATCCATCCATGAATCGTCCGTTGCGATCCGCCGTATGTAAAATCTCTTGCATTTGCCGATTCGTGATCAAGATGGAAAATACTTCAGACAAACTCACGCCCGCTTCTAGACGTACCCTCATCTCTCGAATACAGTCTTTCATTTTTCCCTTCTCATGAAGTTCAAGCGTCTCCATGGTCACCTTCAATGACACACCTCGTGATTGTAGACGAAGAAAACGATGAATCATTCGAATCGATGGGATTATCGGAACGTTGACCATTCGCAAGTCACCTCCTGATTTCGAGTCAGTACACACCAATGTCTTTCCACGGTCGCCATACCAAGAAGTTGTGTCAGCCGCTTTTCTCCATCTTGAATCGATGCGGTATGAAAGGTTGTAATCGTCAAATGACCACTGAGCGCGGCATCGTATGCGACCATCAATTCTTCATCTGTCCGCACCTCACCAATCACGATAATATCCGGGTCGGCACGAAGCGTCTCTTTCAACAAGTGTCGATGGCTAAGTCCAGCTTTAGCATTCACTTCCAACTGAATGACACCATCGACCATTTGTTCAGGAGGGTTTTCAATCGTCACAATCCGCTCATGCTTCAGCTGATTTAAAAGGGCATACAGTACCGTCGTCTTGCCCGCTCCGGTAGAACCCCCTATAAAGAAAAGACCATGATGTGATGCCACCACTTTCTGAAATCGTTCTACATCGTGTGATCGTAACAGATGCTGGAGTTCAAACGTGTCATGGGGAATGCGCCAAGACATTGACGTCTGGGCGAACGACGGGAGAAAGGTCACCCGGATGACATCCTGATTCAATTCATAGACACCTGATTGTGGAATACGTTGATTAGATTCAGGTAGTGAACACCAATATCGCATATGAAGTGTAAGTCGATCATACAGCTCGACATCCATCGATTGAAGTGCAGCAAGCTTACTAGCAGAGCGAACTTGAACCTTTACTTGGTTTGCATCGGGTATAAAATGAAGATCACTCGCACCGATTTGACGTGCTCCATCTAGTAAATCTTCAATGAGTTCCTTCATCTCGTTCACCTCGAGACAAGCATAAAAAAAAGCCCACTATGTTGAAAGTGGACTTGTTTTATGAAACTTGAACCGCTGCAGTGTTGTGGCGACGAGCATATGTTTCGATTGAAACCTTGTCATATCCGACAATCACTTCTTTTCCATCAGTTAAGATCGGACGCTTCAAAAGCTTTGGATTTTCGCTCATCAACTTAAGAAGCTCACTTAATTTCAAATCCTCCACGTCAACATCGAGTTGCTTGAAGGCCTGGCTTCGCGTCGCAAGGAGAGAGTCGACTCCTTCCTCACTAATAGCAAGGAGCTGCAACAATTCGTCAACTGTTGGTGCATCTCTGAAAATGTGACGCTCACTCACTTGAAGTTCTTGTTCTTGTAAAAACGCTTTCGTCTTCCGACAAGAAGTACAGCTTGGATACGTGTAAAACATTAGTTCTGATGCCATTTTTATGTTCCTCCCTCATTCAACTTTCACTTCGCTCATTTTGTATAAGTTGATTATACATCTCTATACCCCGTTTGTACATGTTTTGTGCAACTTTTTTATATATTTTGTACAACTTTATTTACCGAAATGATTTCACATATTTTTCACGATTATTTTGCTCAATTATCACGTTTCCATAGCATTTTTTTGAATGTGTTGGTAAAATAGTGAATGAGAATGGAATAATGCACGTATGGGGGGATTAACATGGCAAGAATGTTTCGTGTCCTAGGCTTTTGGACTGGACTAGTAGCGGCACTTGCTTTCGTAGGCGCACTAGGCGGCGACCAAAGTAGTAGTGAACATACTGGCGACTTTATCGTTATGGGACTTGTCTTCTTAGCACAAACGATTTTCTTCGTCGCTCTTGGTTACTTAAAAATAAATGAAAAAACGTATGTATATGTCTTCGGCGCGTATTTGACAATTTTCTTCGTTGTCTTTACGTATTGGAGCAACTTCCAAATGTAAAAAAAGATTGTCTCGCCGGAGACAATCTTTTTTTATGTGAAGAACGGATTTGTCCGCTTTTCTTCTTCTAGCGTCGTCATAGGACCGTGCCCCGAGTATAACGTCGTCTCATCGGAAAGGAGCTGCTTCATCCGATCGATGGACCCCATTAATGTCGACTGGTCTCCACCGAACAGGTCTGTCCGTCCGACGGATTGCTTAAAGATCAAGTCACCACAAAAGGCGATTCTTTCATCATCCATATACAATACGACACTCCCTGGGGAATGACCCGGCGTATGATAGATTCGAAATACGATGTTCCCAATTTCTAATACATCACCTTCGTAGGTTTTTTCTTTTTGTTTCATCGATGGTATCGGCAAGTTGAACGCAGAAGCGCCATTCTTTTCTCCATCTGTCAGCCAATCCGCTTCTAAGCGGTGTACATAGACTGGCACCTGGTAACGTTCACGGAGCGCATCGATTCCTCCGATATGATCGAAATGTGCATGAGTCAACAAGATTGCTGAAAGTGTACCGAAACGTTCGATTGTATCGAAGAACCTCGGGTCATCCGTTCCGGGGTCAATGACGACGACAGTGCCGCCTTTTTCAATCACATAGCCGTTCTCTTGTGCCAAGCCAGACGTAATCTTTTTGTTTTGCATAGGATTCATCCCCTTCTTATTCAAAACAATATTGTGGCAAAATTGTTTCGATGTCAACCTTTGCTCGACAGCGACTCTATAATCGGATAAAATAATAATGATATTTCAGTGAAATTTTTATGAATTTCATGACGTATAATTAAAGGGGGAACTCGTCATGCATTTGTATGAACCGTTCGGATGGATTTCCGTCATCGTCGCGATTGTGGCTATTTGGGGAATGCTTCGTTCATTCCAAAAACGCCAATTCTTTCCGCTCGTTTTTGCAGGTTTAACTGTACTCGTATTCGGATTCTTTGGTGTCGCCACGTTGATCTACGGTGGAATTCCAGGTTAATGATTCGCATATGCAATCATCAAGCGACTTCGGTCGCTTTTTTTATGCCTTTTTTTTTTTTCATTCCCTCTGTTACATAAAACGGACCAAATCACTATGTGACTCGGTCCGTACTCATTATTCTTCAGTTTGTTCTTTGAAACGGAGTAAGTCGGAGTAAATCAAATCATCGTTCATTTGCAAGATTTTTTCCGCTTCTTCCGTCATCGGACCACATAACGACGTATCTTCGACTACTTCACCAGAAGTCGCGTTATAACATGTCGACTGTGTCCAAACATATTCATCCGTCACGACCGTTCCGTCGCGGAAAATCGCGCGGCTGTTTCGATTTTCAGAGAATAAGTCGTTTCCGAATCCAATCGTATCTGACGTGTCGATTCCGAGTAAGTGCAGGATGGTCGGCTTCATGTCTACATGACTACCGATCGTTTCATGAACTTCCCCTTCTTTCTGGTCAGGCAAGTGAATGGCAAACGGAACTTGTTGCAATTTCGCCACGTCGAATGGTGTCAACTCATCTTTCCCAAGTAGCTCTGCCATCGCACTGTTGTGGTTCGTCGAAATACCATAATGGTCACCGTAGACGACAAAGATTGTATCTTCCCACATTCCATTCTCTTTCAACTGGTCGATGAAGAGACCGAGTGCGTAATCCTGATAAGCTAGTGCTTGCGGGAAGTTGTTCAACGTAGTTGAGCTCGTCTCAAATTTTGGTACAAGCTCATAGTCTTCACTTGGCATCGTGTACGGGAAGTGGTTCGTCAATGTGATGAACTTCGCATAGTACGGTTCAGGCAATTCTTGAAGCATTGGAATGGATTGCTCGAAGAAGCTATCATCTAAGAGACCCCATTCTGTCATATCTTCAGGATTCCCGAGGTCATAACTCTTTTCATCAAAGAATTGATCGACCCCAATATTTTTGTACATTTGATCGCGGTTCCAGAACGATTTGTTATTCGCATGGAACACGGCTGAGTAATAATTTTCATCCTTGACCAACTCAGGAAGCGCTTGATATTCGTTATCGGCGTTCGTAAAGTATACAGCACCACGCGGGAGTCCATATAGTGAGTTATCGAGTGCGAACTCAGCATCAGAAGTCTTCCCTTGACCGACCGTATGGTAGTAGTTCGGCCAGTAGTGAGACTCTTCAATCAGCTTGTTCAAGTTCGGCGTGATGTACTCTCCATTCGGCGCCTTCATATTGTGAGTGAAATTCTGCGCCGATTCGAATGAAACCACGATGACATTTTTCCCTTTATATTTTCCGAATAAATCCGGATTCGGTGCCGCATAGTTTTGACGGGTGAACTGCTCAATCGTTGCGAGCTCTGATTCATCCGCCATCGCTTTTTGAGCCGATGTTTTTGTCTGAAGCATCGCATCATACACATGGAAGTTAAATGTTCCGATGTTTTTCACTAACAGTTCACGGTCAAATGAACGAGTCAATAATTCAGGTCGTTCCGTTTCGGCCAACGAAAGGTTGAACAAGAAGACAGAGACCGCTACAACGAACGTGACGAGCGCACGTCGATGTGAAGCCGTATTCTCTTTCAAGTTCATTCGCCATAAGATAAACGGAAGGATAAACACATCACCAAGGATGATTAAATCTTTCCATTCAAGAAGCGAAGTGAATGATGTCGATAACGTCTCCATGTTCGATGGTTGCATGATGACAGGCATTGTCAAATAGTCCGTGAATTCCCGATAATACACGGCGTCCGCAAACAAGATAAACGATGCAATCGCATAGAGCGTGTAGAGCACCCATTTTTTTTTGTTTTCTTTAAAGAAGAAATGGAAGGCAAACAAGAATAGTGTCGAACTGATTGGGCTAATCAGTAAGATAAAAGCTTGTGCGGTGTTTTCAATCGGAATGTTGAAGAAAAATTGATAGACGATATACGTCTTCGTCCAAAGCAATAACGTAAAAATCCAAAATAGACGATATTCTTGAAACGAAGCGCGGACCGTGTCGTTCAGTCTCGTCGATAGCTTCGAAAAGCGTTGAGATGAATTCATCTGACGGTCTCCTCCTCTTTTCAGTTTTCGGCATGTTTTAGTTGCCATTCTTTTTTATATTTGTTCATTCATTGTACAATTCGGATTGAATAGTACACGTCCAGTATCAAGTCCAAATCTTACCAATTTTTTAATAAAAAATCAACTGTGACGTTACAAATTTTACAATATCCCATACCATTTCCCACAAAAAAACACGCCTGCAATGTGCAGACGCGTCCGTTTCATACCCGTGTCGGAAGGAAGTGTTTCCGTGCCAGCCACGCACATCCAATCACACCGGCATCGTTTTCAAGTTCAGCGATTTTGAATGTTGTCGAATCGTAAACGCGCTCGAGCGCAAACCGTTTGAACTGTGCATCAAGCGGATCCAATAACGCGTCGCCAGCTTTTGAGACACCTCCACCGATGACAATCATTTTCGGGTTGAGCGTGTTCGCGATGTTCGAGATGGTCAAGCCGAGGTATTCAGTCATCTCTTCAATGACTTCTGTGGCGATTGAGTCACCGGCTTTATATGCTTCAAACACGTCACGTGCTGTCACTTCTTTCAACTCGTTTAATGAAGTATCTTGATTCTTACGCTTCTGTAATGCCAGACGTGAGATGCCGGTCGCCGAAGCAATCGTCTCGATACACCCGAGGCGCCCACAACCACACTTCACAGCTTTCGACTCGTCTCGTTCCACGGTAATATGCCCGATTTCTCCAGCCATTCCTGCCGTCCCATGAACGATATTCCCGTTCGTGATCACGCCACCACCGACACCTGTACCGAGCGTGATCGCCAATAATTCTGAAGCCCCTTCGCCCGCGCCCTTCCACATCTCACCAAGGGCCGCGGCGTTCGCATCATTTTCGAGCACGGCCGGAAGACCGACTGCTTTTTCGAACTCACTCACGAGAGCAAAATCTTTCCACCCGATGTTCGGAGAATATTCGACAACTCCTTCTGAGAAGTTGACGAATCCTGGTGCCCCGATTCCCGCACCCGCAAAGTCTTCTTTCTTCTTACCTGATGTTTGTAAGTATGTTTCAAAAGAAGCTGCGATGTCTTTTGGAATATGTACACCATTCTCTCGAATATCCGTTTTGACTTCCCACTTATCCGAAATGATGCCGTTCATGTCTAAAACAGCCATCTTCACCGTCGTACCACCGATGTCGATACCTAATAACCATTTCATACCGTTCACTCCTCATCTCAACTAAATCGCTTTCATTGAATAGTGTACACTATTATCCCCTTAGTGCAACCCTTTGCACTAAGGGGATTTCTGTCAATCTGTTGAATTTTTTAATTCGTGGGTCAAAATGATTTTGGCCGTATCATACACACGTTGTTCGATGATGCCCCCTTCATACAATTCGTCGAGTTCCATCATCATGAGTGAGATTTCAGCATCCCGTTCTCCGATATAAATAATGGTACCGAACGATTTTAAAAACTGTTGGACATCATAAAAGTTTTTCATGCTTCTTCCTCCATCGTTGATTGTACATAACGATTTAACAATTCTCGTGTTGCTTCCATTGATGACACATGCGTTCGCTCATAACTATGGCTCGATTCGATTCCTGGCCCAACCAAAGCATGTCGCACATCATACCCTGCTCGAATCGCTGCCGAAGCATCTGAACCATAATACGGGTAAATATCTACCTTATATGCGATCTCATGAGTTTTACACAACGACGTGAACTTCCGTCGTAATCCGATATCATACGGTCCGGACGAATCCTTGGCACAAATCGAGACTGTATACTCATCCGAATGCTGTCCATCCCCAAGCGCGCCCATATCAACGGCAATGTATTCTACGACGTCTTCCGGGATACCCGCGTTTCCTCCAAATCCGACCTCTTCATAATTCGAAATCAAGAAATGAACGGTATGCGGTAAGTCATAACGGACCAAGTCTTTCGCAAGGTCCAATAGAATGGCGACAGAAGCCTTATCATCCAAGTGACGTGATTTCACGTATCCTGAAGATGTCACTCGAAAGCGAGGATCGAATGAAACGAAGTCTCCGATTTCAATCCCTAGTTCTGTCACGTCTTCACGAGAATGTACTTTTGCATCCAATCGGACTTCGATGTTTGATGCAGATCGCTCCGCTGAGTTCGTGTCTTTATAGACGTGAACACTCGACTGATGAATCAAGATTGTGCCTTCAATCGCCTCTCCTTCTTCTCGGTGGACGAGGCAGTTCTCTCCTTCAATCGCCGTCCATGCATATCCTCCTACTTGAGTCAAACGGAGACGCCCACTCGGTAAGATGTCTTTGACCATCGCACCAAGAGTGTCCACGTGTGCCGTCAACAGACGTGCCTTGCCAGAGCGACCTGAAAACGTGGCCAGTAGTGCCCCTTTATGTAGACGTGACGTCTTGACACCCAATGCATTCAATTCTTGCTCAGCGAAACGGATGGCCTCTTCCGTCATACCGGAAGGACTCGGGATGTTAACGAGTGTTTTTAATGTTTCAATCATTGAATTCTCCCCTTACCAAAATCCGTACCCGACGAATAGTCCAAACAGCGAGATGGTGAGTACGGAAAATAAGATTCGTTGTACGCGGTTCTTCTCATCCGGCAGCCCGACGACTCCAGAAACGACAAAACCACCAATCAGACCACCCGCATGTGCGAAATGATCAAGACCTGCACCTAATACAAAGGCAAGTCCTACATTTAATCCTAACATAATAAAGAGCGGAGGTCCGAGCGTCTTCATGAAGAGAGAACGATCACGTAACCCAAAATATAAGAGCGCACCGACCAAACCAAATAGTGCTCCTGAAGCGCCTGCTGATATCGATTCGCTGAATGCAAACGATGCGGATGTCGCTAATATTCCACTTAGCAGATAGATGATTAAAAATCGTATGGAGCCATACATCCGTTCAACGAGCGGACCGAGCGACCAGAGTGCAAACATATTAATCGCAAAGTGGAACCAACCAATATGCAGGAACATCGGTGTAATCAAACGCCACCATTCCCCTTGTTCAATCAACGGGTTCACTTTGGCCCCGAATGCGATTAACGTGTTTGGATCAAGAGTAGAACCGAACGATTCCGCTAAACACATGACTAAAAAAGTGATGAACAGTAGCCCATATACCACTTGTGGTTTCCCAAAGGAAAATCGTTTCTTCAGCTCTGCTTTCTTTTTTTTGTCGAGGGAGACCGCTAGCATTCGGAACCGGTCCTCTTCCATAGTCGGTGTGCAAATCGAACGAGACAATGTCACTTTCGCAGGGATTTGGAACGTCAACGAGTCCACACGCTCTTCATCCACAAGACGCTCGCCATAGACATGAATGGTCAATCGCTTCCGCCCGATACGAGATAAGCGAAATGCGTTCAAAATCGCGTCTATATCCGTCCCAACATGATTCGCCCATGCTTTTTCAGTCTGAATGAACAAATCATACCGATCACCTGCTTTTGTATCGAACAAGATGACCGCACGGGAGGGTTCGAGTATGCCTTCAATTCGCCCACCGTTTTCGACCTTTCGATATATATCTTCCCAAAAACAAGTTGTCGCCAACGAAACCCCTCCTCTCTCTCAATTCTATTGTAAATCACGAGACGACAGACGACCAAACGATGATTCGTTCTATATGTACAAAAACCCGTAACCATATGGCTACGGGTTTTAAATGGATGGAGATTACAAGACAGGTTCCATCGTTTTCATGAGTACGTTCGCAGAATGTTGCATTTTCTCATGCTCTTCTTGTGACAACTCAATCTCAACGACTTCACGAACGCCTTGACGGTTGATAATCGCTGGTACACCGATATGGATATCGTGCAATCCATACTCACCATCAAGATGGGCACCGACTGTCAACAACGTATTCTCGTTACGAAGGACAGCCTTGACCAACCGAAGGAGACCGAGTCCAATCGCATAGTACGTCGCACCTTTACGTTCAATGATATGATATGCTGCGTCACGAACGTTGACATAAATGTCTTCAAGGTCTTCCCAACTATACTCATCATGCTCTTCAAGTAGTTGCTCGACCGATTTTCCATATATACGAGCGTTGCTCCAGGCAGCAAACTCAGTATCACCATGCTCACCCATAATGTAGGCGTGACAGTTACGCGGGTCGACGTTGAAATAGTCTCCGAGCATGTAACGCAAGCGAGACGTATCAAGCACTGTTCCTGAACCAAAGACACGATGTTTCGGAAGACCAGAATATTTCCATGCGAGATGTGTCATGATGTCGACCGGGTTTGAAGCAATAATGATAATTCCGTCAAAACCAGAGTCCATGATGTCTGAAATCATAGATTTCATAATCTTCGCATTTTTTTCAACGAGATCAAGACGTGTTTCACCTGGACGCTGTGGTGCGCCAGCCGTGATGACTACGATGTCAGCGACGCCACAATCCGAATAGTCCCCTGCCCAGACGCGCATTGGTGATGAAGCGAATGAAACCCCATGGTTCAAGTCCATCGCTTCTCCTTCTGCCTTGGCTTTATTAATATCGATGATGACAAGTTCTTCACATAGACTAGCTGTCGTCAACTGGTAAGCAAAACTCGCACCTACTGCCCCTGCCCCTACAAGTGCGACTCGTGTTACTTTAGCATGATTTAATGTTTCCATAATGATTCTCCACCCTTCAAACAATCTGTTTCATGTTTTTGTTATCTCTGTTACAAATAGATTGTAACATCATTCACAAACTCTAACTACAGCGGAAACCGTTTTCACTTTGGCGATATTGTGACAATATTCACATTCATTTGGAACACCTTCATTTTCTGTACTACCCTCATACAAACACAAAAAAACAAATCATCGTCGCCCCACAAACCGAAAGAAAATTAACCGCATCATTTCCGAGAAAACGCCATCCCGACACGTATGTCGTCGGCACGTCGTGATGTATTTTTTGCTCGGTCAATTTTCCACAAACAGCACAACGAAACGTTCGTTGGACGGTCGCACCAAGTAGCGTATCAATCATACTACCAGTTAATCCAATCACCCATAATAAAAGAAGAAGCGTGATGCTTAAGTCAATGAAAACAAGAGAGGATATGACAATCAACATTGCACCAAACATCGACATGACGGTACCGAATGTCGAGACGGCCCCACTCGTTCCCGGTTCGACTCGCTTAAAGGTAAACATGAATCGAGGTTTCCGCTTCGAGAGGACACCAAATTCAGATCCCCACGTATCGCTCGTCGCTGCCGCGATGGACACGACATACATATAGAGGTAGACCGGATCATTTGTAAACTGATAACCGAGTGCACATAAAATCCCGACCCCACCGTTAGCCAACACTTGCATGGCATCACGAGCCCCCGTCTTCTCGACAATCTCATCTACTCCTTCTTTATCGCGAGAGCGATATTTCGAAGCGAGAGAAGAAGTCGAAAAAAACACCCCAAGCAAGTATAGACCGAACCATCCGAAGGAGAATCCAATCACCGTACCGGTCACTATCGTCAACAGTGCCCCAGAACGAGTCAACGAGCGTAACCGATAACCGAGATAGGCGACGAAACAACTTACAGCGAATATGGCGAACACTGAATCATCTCCTTCTCTGTCACGATCCATTGAACGGGTAGGTCGTGCGGCTCAGTTGGTACATGATCGACAATCTGAACGGTATATGCCAAAGCAAGCGTTCTACCGTAATAGGTTTTTAAAAAGCGATCATAATAGCCCCCACCCCAACCGATGCGATAACCGGTTCGATCGAAAACACGCCCCGGAACAAGACAAAGGTCGATCACTTGCGTAGTCGCTGGAGTGGTCGGCTCTAAAATATTCATGACTCCCTCTTCCAAATCATCAAATGAATGAATGATGTGAAACGTAAGTCCCCGCTCAGTTACTTTCGGGACGCAGACTGTTTTTCCTTCTTTAAAGGCCATATGAATAATCGGGGACGTATCAATTTCTAGAGGGAGTGACAACGTTAGCGCGATTGTTTGACTTTCAATCCATAAGTCCGAGGCAAATAATGATTGGTGAATGACTTCGTCCGCATGATGTCGATCCGCCATTTGTTTGATGTATTGATGAATCGTGCGCCGGAGCGCTGTTTTCTCTTCCACAACGTATACCTCCTTACAAAAAAAGCCGCCACATATGTGACGGCCGGTCCCTCATTACTTCACTTCGCGGTAAAGCGTGTGACGACGGAGACGTGGGTTGTATTTGCGCAACTCGAGGCGCTCAGGGTTGTTACGTTTGTTTTTCTTCGTGATGTACGTGCGATCGCCTGTTTCTGTGCAAGCTAATGTAATTTTAACGCGCATTTCTTTCACTCCCATCTTAATGATGTTGTATCAAGTGCTTTTGCTTTACAGTCTAAGCATACTCAATTATCCTACCAAGTTTCTTGTGAAAAAGCAAGGTTATTTCACGTTCTTTTTCATTGATTCCTGTCCATACGGAGAAGTCTCGAGAGGTAGGCATGTGTTGACGTTCTCACTCACGTTATACCATTGTTTCAGGTCGTGAATCGAGATCTCTTCACCGACATAAACGCGTTCTGATGCAGAAAACACGCTGTTTTCGATTCGATGGATCGCATCGAACAAACCACCGTGACCATGCGGATTGCGAGTCGCTTCAAAGGACAACATAGTTGAGTATAACGGAATCGCAAGGGATTGCGCAAGTTCTCTTGCAGCAGGAATTGTCATCCAATCGAAGTGATGAATCACTTTGAAGGAAACACGTTTCGAAAGTTCATGTACTAGTTTTACATAGGCGATATTTTGTGTAGCCACCTGGTTCATAACATGCTCTAAAAATGGGCTAGTTGGGCGAACACGATACACATGTATGTTTCCTTGACGTTCATACTCAGGCAACTCGTTATGATATGGCGTTAATACATAGACGACTTCGCCATCGTCCGCTCTCGCCTCGATTTCATCGACGACCCGTCTTCCGAGTCCCCCTACGATATGACCGTGATATTCAGGCGTGAGTACTAAAATAGCTGATTTTTTTTTTTCGCGCTCGATTGTCACATAGTAATCGTGAGGAGATAAGAACGAATCAATATCGATGTCTTCGTCTTGAAGGAATGGATATGCAGCATAATGATCATGTAGCAACTGTTCCGATACTCCATCCTGATAGAGTGCCGTTTCAAGTTCCGCAAAGAGTCGTGTGTGTTCACGGAACCGTTCGGCGGCATATTGCGCCGTCGTTTGCCCATCCAAGATGAACGCCCAGTCACTCGACACAGCCAATACGTAATGACGGATTAATTGTTTCAAGGCGCGATTCGTCGCTTCCGATTGATTACGATAGTCCGCCACATCTTTTACGAGTTGCATCTCCATCATGTGCAAATGACGAAGCATCCACTCATTTCTTTCGTTAATCCAAACTTCACCATAACCTTTACGCCCCCATGTATTCATCGATACGTGGACCGTCTGTAAATCTTTAAAGTGACGTTCAAGGAAGAGCGCTGGCGTGATGGTTTCAATTCCAAATTCAGCAAGTCTCTCTGCTACTTTCCCAAGAAACTCTGGCCCCTCAAACCACCAGTGACCGAACAACTCCGCATCGAACGGAGCCGTGACTAAAAATGGTGGGAATGTCTGAGCACCGTGCGCTTCAAGATGTGATTCTAACGTTTTGGCAAAATCGGTCGCATGGTTTTCAATTTGATGTTCCGCCCATTCGCGCACGTAGAAATCCTTTTGATCCGTATCACCTGTAATCCGGTGCATTTTTAAACCCGTATCAAAACGAATTCCTTCCGGATGCATGAAGGACTGGATATAGTCCCAGTCCCGATCGTATGCCAAATCGCGGTAAAACTCACGATAATCCGGATGGCCTGGATATCCGATCATTGAACTCCAAATTTTACCTGAGATGATTTGATCCCGAGGGAACAATGCGACGCCATGTGGTGAATAAACAGGGGCTCCAATTCCTTTCTCTGGCGTCGGATCTGCGTCGAGAAGAGCATGTTCATCGACAAATGTGTAGCGAATTCCTTCTTCATAAAGAATCCGATCAACTCCTGGTGTATAAGCACACTCTGGTAACCAGATGCCTGTTGGACGGAACCCATAATGACGTTCGAAACAGTTCAAACCTGTGCGAATTTCAGCGCGCGCCGCCTGTTCCGTGAAGAGATGTGGATTAAAGCCATGGGTTGCCGTACATGTCACCATGTCAATATAACCTGCCTCACGATATGTACGGAACGCCTCATTCAAATTTTTATTCCAATGAAGGAACGTATTTTTTTTTTCGTGGTATCGTTGACGATAAAAATGTAACGTCGCTGTTTCTTCGTCTGTTCGGTCCTCAGACAATTCGAGGGCAATCAATTCGAGCATATCGTCTAAGTGCTCCACATAGCGATCCTGAATGAGAGGATCGGCAAGCATTTCAACGACAGGTGGGGAAATACTAACCGTCCAATGCAAGGGACGCTTCAAGCGATCGACTTGCCATAGAATCGGAAGATATGTCTCAGAGATGGCCTCGTAAACCCATCTTTCTTCTAAACGGTGTTTCTCTTCATGCCTAACGTACGGTAAATGAGCATGAAGGACGAGTGAAAAGTACCCAGGTTTCATAATAAAAAGTCCTCCTTAACGCACGAGTCGGTATGCTGCATATTTTGGTAACGTATCAAGTAGTTCTGGAGAATCAACTTCCCCGTATTGCCAACGTCGGACCGGTTCTGCGAATCGTCCGACTCCTACTGGTTCTGCCCGCGGCGTATCAAGCGGATTTG
This sequence comes from Exiguobacterium profundum, assembly GCF_001909285.1. Lineage (GTDB taxonomy): Bacteria > Bacillota > Bacilli > Exiguobacteriales > Exiguobacteriaceae > Exiguobacterium > Exiguobacterium profundum. Next base: position 1,557,749 of record NZ_MRSV01000001.1, on the reverse strand, counting down.
ATGCGACGATTGGGAGAAACTCCCCTTCCATCGTCCGAATCCCAAATTCAAACACATATGTCGTATTCGGGTCGAGAGGGCGAACGAACCAGCTGTTCGTCATTTCAGGAAGATCGAATGTATAGGAGCGGTTTGCGTGACCGCTATTGTAATCAAGTAACGTAACATCAAGGATGCGAAACGCCTTCGGCAATTCTTCCCAGCGTCGCATAAATTGAAGCGCTAACGTTTCTTTCACGAGATCAGATACTTCCCAGCATACATACACTGAGTTTGGAGACTGTACGACCGCATGCATAAAGTCCACGTTGTACCGATCGGGTAGCTTCCAGTATCCTTCCGGACCCTTTTCAAGAAGTGGAGAAGTCGACACGTTGGCCGTCTCTTTCGCTGATGCCACTTGTTTGCGTGAGGTCGTCACCGACGTCTTCGCTTTCTTCGTTTCACGCTTTTGTTTCACAGGGGCAACCGCCTCCACTTCCTGTTGCTGATTTCTCCATTTACGCCATGCGTATTGGACTTTGCCAATCGGGACGTCTAATTCTGCCGCAATCTGTTTTAACGTAAGACCTTGTTGTTTCAAGGATACGATTTTCTCTTCCATCTCTATATGGCTCCCTTCATGTAAAATCCATGTAGACTATTATTCGCTCCTTGAGTTTGTAAACCTGCCCAAAAAAATAAAGAACAACAGCACTGTTGTTCTTTACCACTAATCTTATTGATTCAAATCATAATGTTTCCCTTTTTCGAGGAAAATTAAATGTTCTCCGAAGTTCGTCACATGATCGCCCATCCGTTCGAGGTATCGAGCAATGTTCGAGAATTCGTATACATCGTTCGTCCCAACCGTCATGGCCGGAAGAGAACCGATATATTGTTTAATCACCGTTAGATTGATGTCATCAATCACGCGGTCCATCTCATTGAGTTCACGAACACGGCTCACTTCACCTTTACGATAGGCACGTGTCGCCAGTTCAAGCATGTCAATCAACTGCTCGGCCATCTTCTTGAGCGGTTGGATGTCAAGTACATAAGGAACGTGCTCGATTCGTGTCACTGCTTTTGCGATGTTTGTCGCATAGTCCGCAATGCGTTCAAGATCTGTCGCTGATTTCATGGTCACAATCAGACGTCGTAAGTCAGTCGCGACTGGTTGCTGTTTTGCAATCAATAGAATCGCTTCGTCATTGATTGTCAACTCCAACTCGTCTAACTCGTTATCGTTATCAATCACGGTTTTAGCCAATTCGAGATCATGTTTTTCCAACACTTCGATTGCCGTCGCCGTTTGGCGCATCGTCAAGTTTGCCAATCGTACAACTTTATCTTCTAATTCAGTCAACTTCGTATCAAAAAATGTGCGGTTTTGTGCCATCAATCCAGTCTCCTCCTTAACCGAAACGGCCAGAAATATAGTCTTCCGTCCGTTTGTCAGATGGATTCGAGAAAATCTTATCTGTTACATCGAACTCGACAACTTCTCCATTTAAGAAGAATGCCGTTTTATCCGAAACACGGGCAGCTTGTTGCATGTTATGTGTCACGATGATGATTGAATATTGTTCTTTCAACTCTTGTACCAATTCTTCCACTTTCAATGTAGAGATCGGATCAAGGGCAGACGTCGGCTCGTCCATTAAGATGACATCCGGTTCAATCGCTAACGTACGCGCGATACAGAGACGTTGTTGTTGTCCACCTGAAAGTCCGTACGCATTCTCATTCAATCGATCTTTTACTTCATCCCAGATTGCCGCACCACGTAATGAACGCTCGACAATTTCATCGAGTACTTTCTTATTTTTGATTCCGTGCGTCCGCGGTCCGTATGCCACGTTGTCATAGACCGATTTTGGGAACGGGTTCGGTTGTTGAAATACCATCCCGACCGACGTACGCAAGTCTTCTACTTTATATCCACGGTCGAAGATGTTACGACCATGATACAAGATTTCACCGTTCGTCCGAACCGATGGAACGAGTTCGACCATACGGTTTAGAGTCTTAATGAACGTCGATTTCCCGCACCCAGATGGTCCAATGATTGCCGTGACTTCATTCTTTTTAATATCGAGGTTGACGTCAATCAAAGCTTGGTCTTCTCCATACCACAAGTTCAAATTGTTGACGACATAGGCGCTATCTTTTTTCATCTCAGTCGTTGTCGGTTCTGTCGTAGTTGTATTCACGTTTTGATCTCCTTTGTTGAGCTCTTGTTGTTTCATCATCTCGAGCTTCCTCCTCAAACATCTGCAAAAAAGACTTAGTGTCGATTTGTATATTTGTTTCGAATATAGATTGCAACCGAGTTCATCGCGATGAGCATCGTCATAAGTACGATGATCCCTGCTGCCGCTAAGTTTTGGAACTCTGCTTGTGGTCGGCTCGTCCAGTTGTAAATCTGGATCGGGAGGGCCGTGAAGTCAGAGAAAATGTTACTCGGTGTCGTTGAAATGAATGTTGCCGCTCCGACCATGATGAGTGGAGCCGTTTCACCAATTGCACGGGAAACCGCTAGGATAATCCCCGTGATGATTCCTGGTAACGCCGAAGGTAACACGACGTTAAATGTCGTCTGCCACTTCGATGCCCCGAGTGCTAGCGAAGCGTGTCGTAATTCCATTTTGACTGCTCGTAGCGCTTCCTGTGAGGCCACGATAACAATCGGCAAACTCATGAGACCGAGCGTCAAAGCCCCGGCCATAATCGAGTTTCCTAATTCCATGACACGTACGAAAATCGTCAAACCGAGCAATCCGAACACAATTGATGGGACGCCAGCCAAGTTTGAAATGTTGACTTCAATAAACGAAGTCATGCGATTTTTTGGAGCGTATTCTTCCAAGTAAATTGCCGCTCCAACACCGATGACAAACACCATCGGTACGATCAATAGCATGAGCCATAACGACCCAATCAACGCAGGATATAATCCAGCCTGTTCAGGACGGCGCGACGGGAAGTTGCGCAAGAAATCGAGATTGACCCACCCTGCCCCTTTGGACACGATGTCATAAATCAACGTCGATAAGACAACGAGCGCAAAGAAAAGTCCCGCCAAAAAGATGTACTTAAATATTTCATTCAATTGTAAACGTCGTTTAATTCGTTGAGACACCGTCTCACGATTCATCAAGTTCTTCGTATTCTTGAACTCACTGTTCGGTAAAGCCATATTAGTACTCCTCTCTGAAGCGGCGCGTCACCCAGTTTGCGAGCAAGTTCATCAATAGAGTGAAGACGAACAACAGCGCACCGACCGCATAGATACTGTAATATTCGATTGTGCCATAACCTGCATCACCTTTGGCGATTTGAACGATATACGCTGTCATCGTCTGAATCGCATTGAGCGGATTGAACTCGAAGTTTGGCTGTGAACCACCAGCGATGGTTACAATCATCGTCTCCCCAATCGCACGGCTCATACCGAGAACGATGGAGGCAATGATTCCAGACGTCGCTGCGGGCATGACAACTTTTGTCGCCACTTCAAGACGTGTCGCACCTAAACCGAGCGCACCGTCCCGAATTTTCTTCGGAACAGCACTCATTGCATCCTCAGAAATCGAGGCAATCATCGGAATAATCATAATCCCGACGACAATCCCTGGGCTTAGTGCATTGTAAATTTGAAGTCCTGGGATGAGTGCTTGCAGAATCGGTGTAATGAATGACAAGGCGAAGAAACCGAATACGATGGTCGGCACACCGGCCAACACTTCTAGAATTGGTTTCAATACACGTCGTGCCCGTTCAGAGGCGTATTCACTTAAATAAATCGCAGACGCCAAACCGAGTGGGACGGCTACAATCATCGCAATCACAGTAATTTGGAGTGTTCCCATGACAAGGGCCCATACCCCGAAGCGCTGATCTGCACTAAGTGGGTACCATTCTGTCGATCCTAAAAATTCTGCGACAGGGACTCGTTCAAAGAACTTGAATAGCTCAAAGCCTAGTGTGAACGCAATACCAATGGTCGTGACGACCGATACGAATGCGCTCAAGAATAATAAGAACGGCATGATTTTATCAAACACGTTCGTCGTACTATATTTCTTTTGTTTATTTTGTTGAATCATCTCTCGAATCGAAAGCTTATTGTTCGGTTCATTCATCTCGTGTATCGCTCCCTACCTCTTCATACTAGAAAGCATGGCGAGAAGGCGAGACCGCGTCTCACCTTCTGCCACCTATCATCTTATTCTCCAGCGATTTCGTCGATCATCTTCATGTTTTCGTCGTAACGCGCTTGTTCCATACCGACATATCCTACTTCTTCAGAGAGCGCACCTGCGTTTTCGTTCATGAAGCGTGCGAATTCTGCAACTTGCTCTTTGTCTTTCAACGAAGCGTTGTTGACGTACGTGTAGATTTCACGTGAGAGTGGATAAGAAAGGTCATTGATTGTTTCTGGAGTTGGCTCTACACCCTCGACTGCCATGGCACGAAGCGTGTCTTGGTTTTCGATGTAGTATGCATATCCGAAGAATCCGATTGCACCTTCTGTTCCAGCTACACCCGTGACGAGGACGTTGTCATCCTCTGACAATTGTGCGTCTTCACGAATGTCCGTATCGTCAAGGACGGCTTCATTGAAGAAGTCAAATGTACCTGAGTCTTTACCTGGTGCGAAGAATGAAATCTCCTCATCTGGCCAGTCTGAACGAACGTCTTTCCATGTCTTGATGCTTGTGTCCGTCCACATCTTATTCAATTCTTCAATCGTGATATCTTGTGCCCAATCGTTCGCTGGGTTAACAACAAGCGAAAGTCCATCAAGTGCAACCGAGAGTTGCGTGAATTCCACACCGTTTTTCTCAGCTTCGGCTGCTTCTTCTTCTTTGATTTCACGTGATGCGTTCGAGAAGTCTGTCTCTCCCGTCACGAAACGTTTGAAGCCACCACCCGTACCAGAGACACCGACTGTCACTTCAACTTCTGGTTGTTCAGCTGAAAATTCTTCTGCGACTGCTTCCATGATTGGGAATACAGTTGATGATCCATCCATGACCACTTTTCCTGAGAGCGCATCGCCGCCTTCAGCAGCGCCACCTTCTTCATTGTTCCCACAAGCAGCACCTACGAGTGCGACTGAAGTGATTGAAGCGAGTAAAGCTGATTTTTTCATCCAAGACATTTGTGACGTCCTCCTTGAGTTTGCTTTGATTTTTGTTGTGGATTTGTTGTTCTGTCCTACAATTAATATCCTAATGAACTTCTATTAACGAGAAATAAACGGAACGTAAAAGAATTGTAAAGACAAAAAAAGAAGTCACCGAAGTGACTTCTTTTACTGAAGCATTGCATTGACGTCTTCTAGATTAAAGTAAGCTTTCATGATGTCGTGCGCGACACGCGTATTGATTCCTTCCGCCTCAAGTCCAGGCATGATGATCGCCCAAGCGATTTCCGGATCATCGAACGGTGCCCAACCGACATGGTTTGAGTTCAATGTCTTAATCGGTTCTCCGTTCGCATTTCGTTTCGCCTGACCATCTGCCCCTTCCGCGATTGCTTGAGCAGTTCCGGTTTTACCTGCAGCCGTCATACCGGTCTCCTGTAAAATGCGAGACGAACCGGACGCAGATTCAACCCCTTGACGATATCCTTCACGGACACGTTGAATGTATTCATCCTGGATATCGACTTTATTCAACGCATTCGGTTGGAACGTGCTCACGACTTGCTTATTGTTCTCATCAAGCGAACCCGGCTCAATGATTTCTTTCAGCAAGTGTGGTTGTACACGATAGCCACCGTTCGCCAATGCTGACGTATATTGCGCCAATTGAATCGGAGTATAAGAAATATACTGTCCGATCGACATATCCATTAGAAGCGTGACGCGGTCCGGGATGCTACGGAATCCGGTCGACTCAAACGGCAAGTCGATCCCTGTTTCGATTCCGAGACCGAATTGTTTATAGTAGTGTTCCATCGTTTCGAACGCCTGCGTGACATTTTCCCCGACAATTTGACCTGTCGAGTAATAATCAGCTAGACGCAAAGCAATTTGGAACATATAAATGTTCGATGACATCGCGAGTGCATCTAAGTCGTTGATGTTCCCCATATTCCGGTAGGAAGCTTTCACTGACGAACCAATCCGAATCGGAGCATCATAAATATATTCTCCCGGTTTCACGACGCCTTCTTCGAATCCATAGGCGACCGTCGCCCCTTTGATGGTTGATCCGATTTGGCTGGCGCGAAGAACCGTTCCGGTCGACACATCCTTGAATTCGTTCGTTTCCAAATCGAGTTCTTGTCCCGATAAGGCGAGCAATTCACCCGTTTGTGGATTCATGACGACAGCGAATGCTCGGTCGAAATGAGGACTTCCAGAGCGCCCTGCGCGAATCGCCTTTTTCAAGATCTCATCGATTTCTTTTTGGAACTCGATGTCGGTCGATAAGACGATGTCTTTGCCTGGATTCCCACTCACTCGTGTCGGTTCACCGACCGGCTCCCCTTTATACGTCGTGAACACATCATAGGCCGGCGTTCCCCGAAGGACGTCTTCATACTGTTGTTCCAAGTAGGAGGTACCAACCCGGTCGTTCAACCCGTAACCCTTCGCCTGATAAGATGCACGTTGTTCCGCCGGAATTTGACGATAACTTCCTAGAAAACTTTTGAACGTCTCATCATAAGGATAATCCCGTTGATAGTAAGGTTCGACACTCACTCCAGGCAACTGCTCTAAGTTCTCTTCGATGACCGCCATCTCTTTCGGGCTTGCACCGATTTTGATGACCTGTGGGTCGAGTGCATAGCCACTCTCCATATTGTGTTTAATGGCGATGATTTCTTCTGTCGCATCATCAAACGTGATCTCTTCTTCGGTGATTGAATCAAGCAAAAGCCGGTCCACGTCTTGGTTAGACAATGCGGCTCGCTCCTCTTCCGATAATTCTTCCAATAACGCTTGAGTCCGTTCTTGCGCCAATTCCGGATTCGTTGCAATCCAGTAATCCTTTCGATCTCGCTCCGTCATTTTACGGTCTTCTTTTGGAATGTCGACGATTTCCGCCAATTTTTTCGCGACGTCTAAACGTTCATCCGTTTTTGTCACTTGAGAGCGGCGATACATGACCGAGTAGTTTGAAATCGTATCCGCCAGCACTTGACCGTTCCGGTCGTAGATTTTACCTCGCGGCACTTCATATTTGATTTTACTCGACTCCGTTTTCTGTACTTCCCGAGCAATCAGTTCACCATTCACGATTTGTACGAAACCCAAACGAAAAATGAGGGTCGCAAATAGAATGAAGACGATGAAAAATAGTAAATTTAAGCGTAACGGTAAGTGGTTTCGCCGTTTTTTCGGCACTTTTACCCGATTTTTTGCCAAGTCCGTTTACTCCCTCCACGTTCATTTCCTTCTATATTATAGAGGACAGGAATCCCTGTCGTTTTGTCCGATTTTCACTATATCATAATTTGTTTACAAATTAAAAAAAAACACAAAAAAACCCGAGATTCGTATAAGAACCCCGGGTAAGACCAGCTTATTTTGCGTCAGCGTATAATTTCGCCACATAATCCCAATCGATGACATGGAAGAATGCGTTGATATAGTCAGGACGACGGTTTTGGTAGTTCAAGTAGTAAGCATGTTCCCATACATCAAGACCGAGGATTGGCGTAACACCTTCCATGATTGGTGAGTCTTGGTTTGGTGTAGACGTGACTTCGAGTTTCCCGTTCTTCACGACGAGCCAAGCCCATCCTGAACCGAAACGAGTCGTTGCAGCTTTCGTGAATTCGTCTTTGAACGCATCAAAGCTACCGAACGACTCATCGATTGCAGCAGCGAGATCGCCAGACGGTGTGCCGTTCTCATTTTTCTTCAAGAGCTTCCAGAAGAACGAGTGGTTCCAATGACCGCCACCGTTGTTACGGACAGCTGTTTGAATGTCAGCAGGAAGCGAATCGATTTTTTGAAGCAAGTCTTCGAGTGAAGAGTACTCCACACCTTTTCCTTCGAGTGCATTGTTTACGTTTGTGACGTAAGTGTTGTGGTGTTTCGTGTGGTGGATTTCCATCGTGCGTGCATCAATGTGTGGTTCGAGTGCATCATATGCGTAATCAAGTTGTGGTAATTCAAATTTAGCCATTACTAAAATCCCCCTTAAAAATTGTTTTGAACAACGTTCGTCTTAAATGTAACAGATATGTGACGGTCGACTCAATTGTAATGCTTTATTCGACATCTTCTTCTGGCAATGCCCAAACTGAAATCGACCCCGCCGACACTTTAAATACCCCAAATCCTTCTTCATCAATCTCAATTCGATCATCCAACGTATTCGTTAAATCGACCCATGTTTCACCGGCACGTTCTTCCCCGACAAACATTCTCTTTTCAGATTCATCAGAAGTTGAAATGAGGACGGCACATCCGGAACGTTCGATTTCCTCCACACCTTTTCGTACCCACCCGATGACGTTTGCATCATCAAAGTAATCATCCTGCTCCCCGTACGCTTTCTCTCGGCGCGCATATAGAAGCGTATCAATGGCGAGCTTCATCCCATCAGTCGGGTGAGGACCGTCTATACCGTAGTAATCGCCATAGAAGACACATGGATAACCATCTTTACGAAGTAAGACAAGACCATAGGCGATTTGCTTGAACCAATCTTTCACCCATGACTCAAGCGCCTCCTCGGGTTGTGAATCGTGATTATCTACGAACGTCACGGAATGAAGCGGGTGTGACTGAACGAGCGTATCATCAAAAATGGTTCGCATGTCAAACGCGGCCCCTTCCTCTGAGGCTTGATGTAATTTGTAATGGAGCGGGACATCGAATAAATCGACATGGTAATCGATATTATCGAGAAATTCACGACAGGCATCAAGGTCAGATTTCCAAAACTCGCCGACAAAATAGAATTGGTCACCTTTCTCTTCCCGCATCGTCTGACTGAACTCTTTTACAAAGTCATAGTTGATGTGTTTAATGGCGTCAAGACGGAATCCATCACATTTCGTCTCCTCGATGAACCATTTCCCCCAATTCAACACTTCTTCACGCACATCGGGATGGTGGTAATCGATGTTCGCAAACATTAAATAGTCATAGACACCGAATTCATCGTCGACGTTATCATTCCATCTTTTGTTTTCTCCAACAATAAAGAAAATACCGGAACGATCAGTCGCCGCATCATAATCCGTTCCGTTAAAGTGCGTGAAGTCCCATTTGAATGAAGAGTATTTCCCATCACGAGCTTCGTAATCAAATTTTGTCCATCCCTCGATTTCGAACGCTTCATCTGAAAGGACTTTCGTACGGTCGTCGGGATCTACTTCTAACACTTCAAACTTCTCGGTCGCATCCGCCCCGGCTTTATGGTTCATGACGACATCCATATAAATCTGCATCCCGAGTTCTTGTTGGCAATAGGCTGTCGCTTCAAGTAGTTCTTTTTTCGTACCGTATTTCGTGGCAATCGATCCTTTTTGATCGAACTCACCCAAATCATATAAGTCATAGATTCCATAACCGGTATCTTGATCACTTTGCCCTTTTGTGACAGGTGGTAGCCAAAGTGCAGTGATTCCTGCTTTATTTAAGTCGGCTGCTCTCTCTTTTAGTCGCTTCCAATGCTTTTGATCTGCCTCGAAATGCCATTCAAAAAATTGCATCATGGTGTGGTTTCGTTCCATTTTGTCCGCCTCGTTTCATATTTTTCAAAAAACAAAATGCTAACGAGTATTTACCCAGCAATTTTAAATTGAAAACAAAAAAGCGACGTTCACATTGTGACGTCGCTTACGAATGGACCCTGTAGGACTTGAACCTACGACCGGACGGTTATGAGCCGTCTGCTCTAACCAGCTGAGCTAAGGGTCCTTATAAATAGCGGCGGAGGGAGTCGAACCCACGACCTCACGGGTATGAACCGTACGCTCTAGCCAGCTGAGCTACACCGCCATGTTGTTATACAGTAATAATATACTGAATATGTCTTGGAGTGTCAAGGAGTATTCCTTGCCGAATAAGAAAAAGCACCCCAAATTTCATTTGGAGTGCTTCTGATTTATACGGTTACTTCGTTTGCATCTTCAAGTGTGATTTCCGTGATGTTCATAGCATGGTCGCCGATTCGCTCCAAGTTCGAAAGCATATCGACGAAGAACATACCTGCTTGTCCATCGCAAGCACCTGTGTTCAAACGAACGACGTGGTTCTTACGGAATTGACGCTCGAGCATGTCGAGTTTCGCTTCCATTTCAATGACTTTACGTGCTTCAATCATGTCGCCGCTCCCCAACGTTTGAAGAGATTTCTCTAATGTCGCACGTGTGAGGTCGTACATTTCAGTCAATTCTTTTTGTGCATCTGCCGAAAGCGTCACTTTCGTAGCTGTCTTATAATCAATCAACTCGATGATGTTCTCAACGTGATCACCGATTCGCTCGATATCGTTGATGGCATGCATGAGTGTTTTGTGTTCTTGAGATTCTTGTTCTGTCAAATCAACAGCAGCCAATTTCACGAGGTAATCTGTAATTTTCGCATTCAACGAGTTCAATGCTTCTTCGATATGTGCCGACTTTTCAGCGTGCTTCTTGTCGCCAGTCGTCAAATAGTTGCGTGCTTCATCAAGACCAAGTTTTGCGAAATCTCCCATGCGGATGACTTCATATTTCGCTTGCTCGACTGCAATCGAAGGCGACTGTTGAATGAAGATCGGGTCTAAATGTTGTGCTTTCGTATCGACAATCGAGTCTTCACCTGGGACCAACTTCGTCACAATCCAAGCAATCGTTCCGATGAACCAGAACTGGATCAATGTGTTGACGACGTTAAACGTACCGTGTGCGAATGCGATTTGCATCTTGTCTTCAATTACCAAGAGTTCTGTAATCCAATAGATGTATTTCGTGAATGGAATTAGCAAGATCATAAAGATTGTCGTACCAATCAAGTTAAAGATGACGTGAGCAGCTGCTGCACGACGTGCGGCAACTGATGCACCAATTGAAGCAAGTACTGCAGTAATGGTTGTTCCGATGTTATCGCCGAACAATACTGGAAGAGCAGCATCCAAATCAATCGATCCACCAGCATATAGTTCTTGCAAGATTCCGATCGTCGCAGACGATGATTGAACAATCACGGTAAATACTGTACCAACGATGACACCGAGGAACGGATTGTCACTCATTGATTGCGTCAAGTCGATGAAATATTCGCTTGAACGAAGTGGTTTCATCCCACTTCCCATCAATTCAAGTCCATAGAACAACATCCCGAAGCCAAAGAAGATTTGACCGAGGTGTTGTAATTTTTCTTTTTTAAAGAAGAACAATAGTACCGCACCGATTGCAATAATCGGGAGCGCGTACTCTCCGACATCGAATCCGATGATGAACGCCGTCACCGTCGTCCCGATGTTCGCCCCCATGATGACCCCGATTGCTTGACGGAGTGTCATGAACCCGGCGCTAACAAGTCCGACCGTAATGACGGTTGTACCTGAAGATGATTGAATCAATACTGTCACAATAATCCCGGCGAGTACACCGAGGAATGGATTCGTTGTATACTTATCAAGGATGTCTCGCAGGCGATTCCCTGCAGACTTTTGGAGTCCGTCTCCCATCGATTTGATCCCGAAGAGGAAGATCCCTAGACCTCCAAAAAACATGAATAACATTTCTTGCAAATTGTATTCCACGATTTTTGTACTCCTTTTAATTAAGAATTGGTTGGATTTGCTTGGTTTTTAATGCCCTACTCATTATGCCTTCATCGGCAGTATCATGTAAACACGTTTATTGTAAAAGTTTTATTAAAACACTGTACCACTTCATGCATCTTATTGACTTCTGTAATATAACAGATTGGAGTTTTTAGTATGTTGTCCACTATTTTGTCGTTTCTTCGAACAAGTCTTTTCCCATCTAAGCAAGTATTGCGTCTTCGTTTAGCCCCGCTCCATGCCTATATGGGAGCCACTCTCGTGTTGACGCTTCTGATCACTGTCTTGGACTTTATTGTGATTCGTCCTGATTTTTTCGTTCCGATGTGGCTATTCTTACACGGATTCGCCATTTTCTTTTTCTATTTACTTTGGGTCGCCATCATGGCTTTATACGTTCAGTTGGTTACAAAAGTCTACTCGAAAAACATGTGGGCCTACCGTCAAGCTTGGCCATATGCCGTGGCGATGACATTCGTCCCTACCGTTATATTAGTGGCGTTGTACCACATGAACCCGTCTCTTATATGGATTGGTTTCATCATTGGACTCGGATATATCACCTACCCTTTAACGAAAGTGCCAAAAAAAAAATAACGACAAGCGTCTTCGTAAACGCTTGTCGTTATTTTTATGCCGGAGAAAGTTCCTCGAGCGTCTGATTCAATGCTTCACTTTGGTCACTCAAGTCAGTACCTGCAGACTGTAAGGCAGACTGCACATTGGACCATCGTTCGACACCGTCGTTCAACTCGAATAACTTTCGTTCGAGTAACGAACTGATTTCTCGCAACCGCTCATTCGATTCGATTAATTGCAAGAGCTGTCTCCCCGTATGTGACGTTTGATCCGAGATGGACTGAAACTCATCTAACTGAACTTTGATTTCATGGTCGATTGTTCCGATTCCAATCTCTACTCGATAAACAGCATCTTTTAATAGATGCACTTCTTTGATAAAGTCATTGACTTCAAACAACAGGTCCTTTCGTTCTTCGTTCAATGCTTCGATTGCATCTACCGCGAGAAGTGTCGCTTCATTCGTCATTTTTGCTAACTTCCCAACTTCATTGGCAACAACAGCAAATCCTTTACCATGTTCTCCTGCGCGGGCTGCCTCAATCGATGCGTTAAGCGACAACATCTTCGTAGCTGTCGACACCGATAGGATACTCTTTAGCGCCTCATCCGCTTTTGAAGAGTTCGACTCACTCTCTTCAAGCTTTTGTTGAATACTCTCCACTTGTTGCTCAACATAATCACTCGCCTCTTTCACAGAATAGAACGTTTCAAGTTCTTCATGTAATATGGATTTCAGTCGATTGCCACGGTCGTCCACACTCGAAATTTGATGTTCCAGCATTTCGATTTGTTGTGTCACTTCTCTCATTTTGAATGTAGAATCGCTTGTCACCGACTGATATGAATGACTCGTATGTTCTACCGTAACCGCAACTTCACGGAATTGTTCAACCTGATGATGGCTGTTCATCAGTTCTTGTTGGAAGATTGGAAGACTTTGATGAAATGCACTCGCTGTCTTCCCCATCATATCCATGGACTGATTCCATAATTGAATGAACGTGTTGAACTCGGTTTCGAGTATATGGATTTCTTTGGATTTCGCTCCAAGTGCCACGTCATCGAAACGACGCGTTTCAACGGCACGGCGCAATGAATGGGCCAATACACTCAACGGTTTGACTTCACGATGAATCAATCGCGAAAAGAGGATGGCCATCCCAATCATCGCAATGAATAAAATGAACGTGATATATTTTCGCAGTTCAGTCATTGGACCAAGCGCAGATTCTTTCGTGACAACGAGAACGTAATCTGCTTTTAGCTCAGGGATCGAGACCGATGCCATTAGTAAACCATCTTTCTCTTCTACTTCAGATGTTGTCGTTTGTGAAACTATCCCTACAATCTGCTCTGTTTTCATTCCTTTTGACCCACTCAATTGCTCAACAGACTCTCCACGTACTAAAAATTGCGCTGCTTCAAAATCATCTCCCGATAGAATAGAAGCTTGTTGCATATAAGTAGATTTTAATGACCGGTTGAGTTGCTTCTCGTTTGCTACATATGCACTGTACGACGTCTTCACCGATTCTCGCATGACCGTAACTTCTCGCATAAGGCGCTGCTCGATTTCTGCGGACAATAGTTGTTCAGACTTTAGGGCGAACCAGCTAAACGTCACGATAAAGACAAGTAATATGATTGGCATGAGCGTCCATTGGAGGCGGTGCCCTATTTTAAAATGACGATTTAGTCGAGCGTTTCGTCCCGTACCCTTCATTTGATTTCGCTTGAAATTCATCTTCACGTTAAGCCACCTCTTTTTCTAATCTCGCCTATATATCGGTCTTGAGACGGTGGAAAATTATGAAGTAGATGTTAAGATAGCGTTAGAGTTTGTAAAGAGCACACATCCGTCACGCATCCTAGATGCTTTTTCACATTCTTTTCGTTATGATAATGAAGAAACCTTATCATCTTAAATCGATTGGATTCTTTCCAAAAGAAGGAGATTACGTATATGTCAGAAATTTTGCATCGTTCATTAACACGTCCGGTCCGCGTCGGTAACTTGATTATCGGAGGATCGAACGAAGTCATTATTCAATCTATGACCACTACGAAAACGCATGACGTCGAGGCAACAGTTGCCGAAATCAAGCGTCTTGAGGAAGCTGGTTGCCAAGTCGTTCGCGTGGCTTGTCCAGACGAACGTGCAGCTGACGCACTTGCAGAAATTAAGAGCCGCATCAATATCCCGCTCGTCGTCGACATCCACTTCGACTACAAGCTTGCTTTAAAAGCCATTGAAAGTGGCGTCGATAAAATCCGGATTAACCCGGGTAACATCGGTCGTCGTGAGAAAGTAGAGGCCGTCGTCAATGCGGCGAAAGCAAAAGGGATTCCAATTCGAATCGGTGTTAACGCCGGCTCATTAGAAAAACAATTCCTTGAAAAGTATGGATATCCGACCGCGCAAGGTATGGTCGAGAGTGCGATGCATCACGTGAAGATTCTCGAGGATCTCGGCTTCTATAACACGATCATCTCGCTCAAAGCTTCAGACGTAAACCTTGCTCTTGAAGCCTACACACTCGCTGCGAAGACGTTTGATTATCCTCTTCACGTCGGGATCACAGAGTCAGGTCCACTCTTCTCCGGTTCACTTAAATCGGCTGCAGGACTCGGTGCGATTCTTTCTCTTGGAATCGGTTCAACAGTTCGAGTTTCACTTTCAGACGACCCGGTTGAGGAAGTAAAAGTTGCGAAAGAAGTGCTCAAGTCATTTGGACTTGCAGCAAATGCCGCGACTTTGATCTCTTGTCCAACATGTGGACGAATTGAAATCGATTTGATTTCGATTGCAAAAGAGGTAGAAGAATACATCCAAAACATCAACGTCAACATTAAAGTTGCCGTTCTCGGATGTGCGGTAAACGGTCCTGGTGAGGCTCGTGAAGCGGACATCGGAATCGCAGGCGCACGTAATGAAGGACTTCTCTTCCGTCACGGAAAGATCATCCGTAAAGTGCCTGAGGCGACGATGGTCGAAGAATTGAAAAAAGAAATCGATGCGATTGCTGCTGAAAAAATGGCGGAACGTGAGCGCGAAGAACAAGAGCTCGCAAACCAATCAAATTAATGAATCTCATGCCCGTACGGTTGCAACCGTACGGGTTTTTGATAGAATAGAGGGCATGTGAGGAGGAGTGATGAGATGCGAATCGGCATTGATTTGGATGGAACCGTTACAGATCCTAAAAGTTGTTTTTTATATATGAATGAATCACTCGGCTATTCGATTGACTATCATCGTGCGACCGAGTACGAGTTGCACACGTATACGACGATGGAGCAACATGAATTTTGGAAGTTTATGATTGAAGAGGGGCATGAAGAAGCGATTTACCGTCGTTCACTTCCGCACTCTGATGTGTTGGATGTGTTATGGGAATTAAAGCAGCAACATCACCTGCATTACGTCACCGCCCGAAGTGAGGCGGTTCGACCGGTTACCGAAGAATGGATCAAACAGCATCGTTTGCCCCTTGATTCGTTGGTCATGACCGGTTCTCACGATAAAATCAATGTCGTCAAAGACTTGTCACTCGAACTGTTTATGGAAGACCGGTATGAGAATGCCATCTCGATTCATGAAGAAACGTCAATTCCAGTACTCCTATTCGACGCACCCTATAATCGTAAGACGTTACCTGAAGGCGTAACTCGCATTTCGACATGGCGTGAGGCGTATCACCATGTCGCGCAATTGGAGAAACAAATCGTTCTACAGCAACGTTAAAAGGCAAGCCCGACACAATCGGGCTTGCCTTTTAAATTCGTCCGAGCTCTTCGATTATATCGCTTGCGAGGACACTTGCGGGGTGTATACTCTGGCTAATCGACTTGGCAGCGAGCGCATGCCATAGCACCGCTTGCTCGTTCGGTGCCGAAGGCTTTTTTCTTCTAGCCCATAGCGCAAGTAGGATTCCGGTCAACACGTCCCCACTTCCACCTTTCGCTAACGCCGATGCTTCAACGGTATTGACGGCACCTGTTCCGTCAGGTGTAACGATGATCGTATACGTTCCTTTTAAAATCAAATGGACTCGGTGTTGCTTCGCGAACTCACAAGCGATGGAAAACCGATCTGCCTCGATCTCTTCAACCGATTTTCCGGTCAATCTTGAAAATTCACCTGGATGCGGTGTCAGCGTAAGCGGCCCCCGGGTTTCCAATCGTTTCGTCGATAGTGCCCCAGCGTCCAAGATGACAGGACAAGACTGCTGTTTTGCGTATTGCCAAATGAGATTCAACGCTTCCCCTTCGACCATACCGGGACCGATGGCAAGTGCATCGTACGGTTGTTCCACCACATCGATGTGTTGCTGATACATCGCTTCAGGCAGTGTTGAGATAAGCGGGATCGCTTCACGTGGAATGGAGAGACGTAATAAGCCGATACCAGAACGAGTTGCAGCACGACCACCCAAGAATGGCGCACCGAGAAAATGACGACTCCCCCCGATAAGCATCCCATGTCCATATGTCGTCTTATGGCTGAATTGATCGCGTTGTAATAGAGATCGGTCAAAGTCAGCATCGGTCAACACCTTCCAATCGGATGTATTCGGGAGCCCGATGTCAACCCGTTCCACCTTGCCATAGAACGGAGCCGTCCGATTTAAGAATGTCGAACGCTTGAAACCGTGTAACGAATACGTATTTGTCGCCCGAATTGCCAAGTCATCAAAGTCTCGAGTGTGATCACTCGGTATGCCTGACGGTACGTCTATCGAGATGACAGGTGTCGATTGGCGATTCACCCATTCAATCACTTCCCGCGCTTGACCAGTCACGGGACCGGACAACCCAACGCCAAACAAGGCATCAATGATGATATCTGTTTGGATTGGCCGTTCCACAAGGCGAAGGAATGAAGATGCATAGGAAGCATGGATTGCAGCCGCCTCCGTTTGACTTTTCCCTAACGGTGACCACACGCTGACATCATGCCCTTTCATAGCAAGCTCTCGAGCGACGACCCAACCGTCCCCACCGTTATTGCCTGTGCCACAAATCACCAAAATGGTAGACTGCGAATCGATTCGAATGTGAGGCACAATCGCCGAGGCCGCTCGCTCCATCAACACCTCTTCGGGCATCCCATTTTGAATCGCTGTGCGATCGATCTGCTTAATCTCAGCAGCTGTATAGATCATCTAACCTCCCCCTTCGATACAAAAAAGGGATTGAATCAAATCAATCCCTTTTGCTTACATTCTTTACAATACCCATATATCTCAAATTTATGATCGACCACTTCAAATTCAGGGTCGAGCGCCTCTACAAAGCGCATCGGACATAAATCGAGCAGTTTCGTCTTTCCACAGCTCCGACAAATCAAATGATGATGGTGATGTGCCGCACTGCAGGTGACTCGAAAGGATTTCTCACCATCGAGTTCCGTCGCTTCAAGTAATCCTTCCTCCGCAAACGACTTCAAATTTCGATACACCGTATCAAAACTCATCGTCGGATGTTTGTCTCGCATGTACTCGAGTACTTCCTTCGCACTGATATATCGGTCTTCTTCAGAGAGATAAGCATACATTTCAAGACGTTTCGGCGTCACTTTTAAAGAAGATGCACGAAGACGATTCAATTGTTCAGTCTCATTCATGTTGTACCTCCTTTTTCTTAAAACTCATGACTTTCTCGAGCGCCATGACTGCTGCTAAAATACCGACTGCTATCAATACGATAACACCGCCCGGAGCGACATCGAGATCATACGCAAGGACAAGTCCACCGATTGTCGCGACCTCTCCGAAGATGATGGACCACATAATGGTCTGTTTGAAACTCGAAGTAAAGCGTAGCGCCGCTGCGACGGGTAACGTAATCAAACTAGATACGAGAAGTGTTCCAACAATTCGCATGCTGACGGCAATCACAAGCGCTACGATGAACATGAATAAAAGGTGAAGCATCGTACTCGGTAATCCTGACACTTTTGCCTGTTCTTCATCAAATGACAAGAACAGCAACTGCTTATAGAAAATAAGAATCACAAAGACCGTCAAGACGGCCACACTGACAATCAATGTGATGTCCGATTGACTCACAGCTGAAATCGATCCAAACAAGAGTGTGGACAAGTCGACCGAGAATCCTCGTGATAGCGAGATAAAGATGGCACTAAGTCCCATTCCTGCGGACATCATAATCGGAATGGATAGTTCCTGGAAGTGCACATATTTACCTCGAAGCCAATTGAGTCCTAACGCAGCCAATACAGAGATGAGCGTTCCCATATACAGGGGGTTCAGGTCAGCGAATAGAGCGATATATTGTCCGAGAAATAAACTGAACGAAATTCCGGCAAGCGTCATGTGTGACAATGCATCGGCAATCAAGCTCATCCGTCTCACTACAATGAATGAACCGATGAGCGGTGCGGTAAACCCGATCACAAGTGCTGCAATGAACGCATAACGTAAAAAACTATATGTCCAAAGATCTGTGATCATGTCGTTCCCTCGTGAACAAGAACTTTGACAGGATAAGGTTTGATGGACGATGCGAGTTCTCCGAGCTCGCTATATTCTCTCAGTCCACAATTGCATGCTAATCGTCCGCGGTCGAGATGGACGACTTTCGTGACAAGATCGGTCACCACGTTTAAATCGTGGGTGACGAGGACGAATGTACAAGTCGTATGTTCACGAAGCATATGCAAGACTTCATAAAAATCTTGTAAGTGTTTTTGGTCCACGCCGACGGTCGGCTCATCGAGAATCAATAGATCAGGCTGGTTGACCATCGCCCGAGCGATAAAGACACGCTGTTGTTGCCCACCGGACAGATCTCCAATTTTCCGATGACGAAACTGCCACATGTTGACCGTTTGTAACGCATTTTGAATCGCTGCCTGGTCTTCCATTTTTAAACGTTTGAATAAACCGAGACGTCCATATCTGCCCATCGCAACAACTTCTTCGACGGTAACCGGGAATCCCGAGTTAAAGGAAGCCGCTTTTTGGGAAACGTAACTGATACGAGACTTGTCTTTAAACTGCGAAATGGGCTTGCCGAACAATTCGACCGACCCTTGTTGCGGGTTCAGTAATCCAAGAATGGTTCGAATCAAAGTCGACTTCCCAGAACCGTTTTCTCCAACGATTGCGACAAAGTCCCCTTGTCGAATATCAATCGATACGTTTTGTAAGGCTGGTGTCCCATCATAGAAGTAAGACACCTCGTTTAATTTGACGACAGATGTAGTCATCTAATCCCTTCTCTCATATGTTAAATCGTAATCATTTCTACTTTCTAGGCGTTTGTATTATACAGAATATCACGCATACCTTCAAGCAAGACCGGTTTCATCTAGCCAAATGATGAACTACTCGCCACTTATCTGTTTCACAAATTGAAGTGGGAGCTTCTTGGGAAGACCGTACTTTTACTAGCCACGGTTATGGACCAAGCTCGTCGGGCAGTCCCTGCCCTGAAGGATTTGTCAGTCAGCCAACATCAACAGGTTGATGCTCGCGTTGATGTCACGGTCATGATTCGCGCCACAGGCACACGTCCATTCACGGACATCCATCGCCTTCTTCTCGCCTTTCACGCCACAAGAAGAACAGATCTGCGTCGATGCGTACCAGGGGTCCGCCTTAATGAGCGTCCGTCCGTAGAAGTTTGATTTGTACTCGAGTTGACGGACGAACTCATGCCAGCTGACATCCCCAATGGACTTGGCGAGCTTATGGTTTTGCATCATGTCCTTCGACTTCAATGTCTCCAC
>NZ_MRSV01000001.1:577330-1537640 GCF_001909285.1 Exiguobacterium profundum | reverse complement strand
CAACTTCGCGTTCGCGAGCGCGAGGCTGTCCGCCTCGACGAGGAACGGGAACAGGGACTTGTAGGAGGCGGGTGTCGCCGGTTTCCGTCTCGTTCCGCTCCCCGCTTTCGCCTCCTCGCGGATGGCGATGCGATCCTCGAGCAGTTTGTTGTAGATGAACCGGGCGCAGCCGATCGTCTTGATGAGGAACTCGGCCTGTGCCGGCGTCAGGTGGAGCCTGTATGTATAGTCTTTCAGCATGTCCGTCCCTCCTCCCTCCAGAAGATCGTGATGTATCCTCCTCGTCCGATACCCGCTGAGGGAGAGGGAGAATCTGACGGAATCACGAACTTTTGTTCGTCATATCTGTCACAAGTGAAAAGAGTTTTGGATCGGGCGATTCATCACCCGCCTACGCTGGGCTTCGCCCCGAGACGCTTAGAGGAGGGAGAATTCTCGCCTGATTTTGTTAAAATTAACGTAAATCGTATGTTCGTTCAAAACCTTGTCGATTACACTAGTATTATGAAGGGGATGGTTTTATGGAAAAGAAACTGGCAGTTATTGATATCGGATCCAACTCGATTCGAAACGTCATCTTCGAAGTGAACGAGGAAGGACAATACTTTGAACGGTTAAATGTGAAAGAAGTCGCGCGATTGTCCAGCCATATTAGTGATGCGAATGAGATGACTGAAGAAGGAATCGCTTCGCTCATCGATACGTTGCGTCACTTTAAAGAGTTGAACGACCATCATCACGTTACCGATGTGCTCCCAGTGGCGACGGCAGCCATTCGAAACGCAAATAACTCAGATGAGATTTTGCAGAATGTCAAACAATCTACAGGGATGACCATCCGCCTGTTGAGCGATTACGAAGAAGCCTTTTACGGATATTCGGCCATCGTCAACTCCACCTATGTGGAAGATGGATATTCCGTCGATATTGGTGGGGGATCAATGGAAGTCACATACTTTCAGAACCGAGAGCTCGTCTTTTATCACAGTTTTCCGTTCGGTGCCGTGACGTTAACGAAAGAATTTATGAAAGATGAGACGATGACGAAAGACGAGCGGAAAGCGTTGACCGCATACTTAAAGAAGGCATTCAAAGAAATTGAATGGCTCGAACCTCATGGTGTCCCACTTGTCGGTGTCGGTGGGACGGCTCGTAACTTAGTCCGGGTCGAACAGACCATATCGAACTTCCCGCTTGAAGGAATCCATCAGTATACGATTTCTGCTGAACAATTGGAGGACGTCATAGATGAACTCGTCGGAATGTCGAGCAAACAACTCGGACGTTTGGATGGGCTGTCAAAAGACCGGGTCGACATCATCGCGCCTGCCGTGACAGCAATCGGCGAACTCGCTAAATATTTGAAAGTACCTGAGTTCACGATGAGTAACAATGGACTCCGTGAAGGTCTCTTCTATGAAAACTATTTACATGAGCATGATAAAGTTCGTTTTGCCGATGTGAAAGAAGAAAGTTTTCGTCATTTTGAAAAACAATATGACGTGAACCCGACTCGTCATCAACATCTCATCCGATTGGCTAGACAGTTGTATACCGGATTAATTGAAGTGAAGGCGATTAAACCGAAACCATTTGAGCCTGGTCTTCTTGAAGGTGCCTGTCGCCTTGCTTATGTCGGTGAATATATCGATCACAACAATAAAAGTGACCACACGTTCCATCTGATTACCACAAACGATTTCAAAGGACTAAACAACGAGGATCGACTCGCTCTTGCCCTCGTCACATCCTTCAAATCAAAACGAGTATTGGAACAACATATCGAGGCTTTCCCGAAATGGTTTGATCAAAAGTTATTGAAGAGTTTGGAGTTGCTCGGGTCGATTGTGAAACTCGTCGATGCCCTCGACTTGACGGAGCGTCAGATCGTGACGGACATCCATGTTGCTAGTACAAAGGACGGTCTCACACTTACGCTAGATACGAATGGTTCTGCACGTTTTGAGTTGCAGCGAAGCACTCGCCATAAAAAGCATTTAGAACGCGCAATTGATCAATCGATTGAGATTGTCTTGAGCGAGGAGGAGTAACCATGTCCGAATATACGAATGAACATTTTAACAACCGTGAACTCAGCTGGCTCGACTTTAACGAGCGTGTCCTCGAGGAGGCGATGGATGAACGAAATCCATTGATGGAACGATTGAAATTTTTGGCGATTTTCAGTTCTAACCTTGATGAATTTTATATGGTACGAGTCGGTGGATTGAAAGATGAGGTCCTCGCCGGGTTCAATCGTCCGGAAGACAAGACGGGCCTCACTCCAAAACAGCAGATCAAGTCCATTTCGATGCGAGCGCAAGAACTCGTCGAGACACAATATAAAACATATAAAAAAATCACGAAACAGCTATCGAATCAGCACGTTCGCTTCTTACGGACGAAACATTTGAACAAGACCCAACAAGACTTCGTGAAAGAGTACTTTCGAACGCACGTATTCCCCGTCCTGACACCGATTGCAGTCGATGCCTATCGTCCGTTCCCAATGCTCTTATCCAAGTCACTGAACATTGCTGTCGAGATTGCCTCGAATAACGAAGGAAAAAAACGACTCGCCCTCGTTCAAGTGCCATCCGTTCTTCCGCGGTATCTGGAACTACCTACTGATGATGAAGAACATACCGATTTGATTTTACTTGAGGATTTGATCATTCAATTCATCGACTCACTCTTCAAAGGATTTGTCGTCGAGTCCACGATGCCATTCCGAATTACGCGGAACGCGGACATGCCGTTTCACGAAGAGGGCAGTCGTGACGTCTTGAAACAAATCGAAAAAGAATTGAAGAAGAGAAGATATGGGGTTGCCATCCGACTCGAGGTACAGCAACGATCGTTACGAAAAGAACTGTTGTTCATGCTACAAGACGTCCTTGACTTACATGACCGGGATATCTTTATTGTCGACGGTCCGATCGACTTGACCTTCCTGTTTGGGATCTACAATCAGATCGGGATGGAATATGATGACATGATCAATGAAACGTTGATCCCATTTATCCCAGAAGGTCTTGAATCGGGCAAAGATTTATTCCAAAGTATCGCTAAACAGGATTATCTGCTCCATCACCCGTATCATTCATTCGATCCAATCGTCCGTTTTATCGTTCAAGCCGCCAAAGACCCGAACGTCTTGGCAATCAAGCAGACACTCTATCGCGTCTCCGGGGACTCTCCCATCATCAAAGCCTTGACTGATGCAGCCGAGAGCGGAAAACAAGTCACTGTCCTCGTCGAACTAAAAGCACGTAAAGATGAAGAAAAAAACATTCAATGGGCGAAGCAACTTGAGAAAGCCGGAGCTCACGTCATCTACGGCTATAAAGAACTGAAGACACACTCAAAAATCACCCTCGTCGTTCGCATTCTAGAAGGTGGTGTGTTGCAACGGTTCATTCATCTTGGTACCGGTAACTATAACGATTCGACCGCCAAGCTATACACAGACATTGGGCTCCTCACGACAAATGAAGAACTCGCTGAAGATGCAACGAACTTTTTCAACTGGTTATCCGGTTATGGGGAACGACCATCTTGGCATCAGTTCGAGACGTCGCCTGACGACATGAAAGACTTCTTCTTGAATAAAATCGATGATGAGATCAAACTGCATGAAAAGTACGGCAACGGTCGCATCGTCGCTAAGATGAACTCGATCACGGACCGGGCCATCATCACAAAATTGTATGATGCTTCGTCCGCGGGAGTGAAAATCGATTTGATTGTCCGAGGCATTTGTTGCTTACGACCGGGAATTAAAGGGGTCTCTGAAAACATCAAGGTCATCTCGATCATCGACCGATATCTCGAACATTCCCGAATCTTTTATTTTTACCAAAATGGAAAAGAAGACTTGTACTGTTCCTCTGCGGACTGGATGACACAAAATAAGAAAAAACGGATTGAGATACTCTTCCCTATCTTGAACGCATCACATAAAACATACATCAAAGATATGATGGCCCTTCAACTCGTCGATAATGTGAAAGCAAGAAGACAACGTTCTGACGGTCGCTATGTATACGTGAAACGAGAGACCAACGAGGAAGAGATTCAATCTCAAATTATCATCCATCAATATACGGGTGGTCGATGGAACAACATACCTAGCGTATTCGAACGAGAACCGTCAAATTGGGCGGAACGCGAAGTGCTCCGCCTTCGGGCCGAGAACGAGAAAATGACAGATGACTGATGTTAGACTTCTCAAATAAGAAAACTCGTTGTATAATAAATTCGATTCAGTTATTATGAAGCGCTTTCATTTAGAGACGGAGGAATTATTTATGCAGGAGATTTTATTATCATTACTCGCCGGCTTGATTTGTGGTGCCATCTTCACCGCACTCAAACTGCCACTGCCTGCCCCACCGGTATTGCCAGGAGTTGTTGGGATTTTCGGGGTATTCCTCGGAATGAAGGTTTATCAATTTGCTGTAGCGAACTGGCCATTCTAATAAAAAATGCCCTCGAAAAAGGGCATCTTTTATTATTTAGTCTAATGTATGAATGGCTTTATGACAGGTCGGACAAACCCAGATGCCACGTTCCTCTGTCAAGTGATACTCAATCAAGTGATACGCCTCTTGCCCAAAGCGTTCAGCTAGGTCTTCATGACAGTTCGCACAAGTCGTCACGTTCGACTTTGGTGCTAGAAGTTTTTCTCGAAACAAGTGCGCCTCATATGACGCTTTCGTCCATTTAGACGATGGTACATAATAGCCGTCATTCCATTTTGTTCGAATCGACTCGTACGGTTCATCCCCCTCATACATTCCCACTTGCAAGAGCGGATGATGAAAATGAAGTTGTAACAGGTCGACTAAGGAATACAGCGCTATCCCTTCCTGTTTCTCTCCGAGCCAATACGGATCGTCTGGTCGCTCAATCGTCTCTTCAAGTAACACCTCTGCTTCCGCCACGATGCCATGCCCCATCACTTCGATAAATGCTGTCGGTGTCGTCACGGACCCCTTTACATAAACCGGACTTTGTTCAAGAAAATAAGTCGGGAATGCGTTCCAGACATCATATCGCTTTGGATCGACTTGTAGGACGTTCATCGCTTATTGATGAGCGAGCGTGAATCGTTCACGCCACTCGGCATCAAATTGATTGGCACGGAACATTTCAATCTCTTGTTTATATGGAGCGACTTTTGTTTTTTCGCTAATCGGGATATATGGCGTTTCTAGAATTTTCGGTAGATGCGCAAATGCCTCGTGATGAATGACACGATTCAATGTATCAAACCCGATCTCTCCGTAGCCAATGTTTTCATGACGGTCTTTTTTTGCACCGCGCACATTCTTCGAATCATTTACATGAATCACTCCGAGACGGTCGAGTCCGACGATGCGATCGAATTGTTCAATGACGCCGTCTAAGTCACCGACTAAGTCATATCCTGCATCATGGACGTGACACGTATCAAAGCAAACTGAGAGTCGATCATTGTGCGTCACGCCATCAATGATGGTCGCAAGCTCTTCAAACGTCTTACCAAGTTCGCTTCCCTTCCCTGCCATCGTCTCAAGCGCAATCTTCACTTTTTCATCACCCGTCAACACTTCATTCAATCCTTCGATGATTCGAGCGAGACCGACTTCTTCTCCCGCTCCGACATGAGCGCCTGGGTGAAGAACGACGTGACGAGCCACTTGGAGTGCTTCTGCCCGTTTTAATTCCTGAGTCAAGAATGAAACAGCCAATTCAAACGTCTCTGGTTTCGTCGTATTCCCGAGATTGATGATATATGGTGCGTGAACAACAATCTCTTCGATGTCATGTGCGGCCATATGTTTGAGTGCTGCCTCAATATTTAAATCTTCAATGGGTTTACGGCGTGTGTTTTGGGGCGCACCTGTATACACCATCATCGTATTCGCCCCGTAAGAGACAGCCTCTTCACTCCCTGCTAACAACATCTTTTTACCTGATACCGAAACGTGTGAACCTATTTTTAACATCCTCATCTTCCCTTCATCATCTTCTCTCTCTAGTGTACACAAAAAGAAGAACCGACTCCAAGAAGTCGATTCTCCCAAACATTATCGTTTATTTTTTTTACGTGCTGCACGGCGATCCGAGCGTTGCTGTTGCATATGCTCACGTGATGCCGTCTCTTTCAACTTATACTTGAATTTCTTCTTATAGCCAGGCTTGACTTTCTTCTTCGCCTTCTTGATTTCACCGGCCATCCGACTATGAGCCGTGTGTGAGACCTTCATCTTACGGTCTGTTTGACGACGACGACGTGTCTTGATCGGTTGAATCGAACCGTTGCGCAAGTCCACATGAGTGAATTCGAACCCACGTTCTTCAAGTCTGTTGATCGGTCCATTCTCATGGTCCTCATATAGTGTATACGCCTCACCTGACGCGCCCGCACGTCCCGTACGACCGACACGGTGTGTATAGAAATCAAGATCTTTCGGAATCCCATGGTTGATGACGTGAGAGACTCCTGAAATATCGATACCGCGAGCCGCTAAATCCGTAGCAATCACATACTGATATTTCGCATCATTGATGTCCTTGATGGCTTGTTTGCGGCGACGTGCCTGCATGTCACCATGCAACGTACCGACGTTTAGACCTGCTTCGCGGAACGACGTCTCCAACTCATCTGCCTCTTGTTTCGTATTGGTGAACACGAGACAAACGAATGGATTGATTGCTTTCGCAATTTCGACAGTCAATTCTTTACGGTCACGGTGACGTACTGGAATCACGTGGTGCTTGATTTTTGGTGCGACGCGATGTTCTGGGCTCGCCTCTGCAAAGCGTGGGTCATGAAGGTATTTCTTCAAGAACGGTTCAAGGTTCTCAGGAATCGTCGCTGAGAAGACCATCGTTTGCAGTTTTTCAGGAAGCGCCTGTGCGATGCGGTCGACCTCGGGCAAGAATCCCATATCGAGCATTTGATCGGCTTCATCGACGACAAAGTGTGTCACTTTGTGCGGGAATAACGCCTGTGCTTTCATGAGATCAAGGATTCGTCCCGGTGTCCCGATGATTAACTGTGGCGGATTTTTCATCTTATCGATCTGACGTTCGCGGTCTGTCCCTCCGACAATCAAACTCGATTTGATGTAATCTGGGTTTTTAATAAGAATCGATTTCAATTCTTCATGAATCTGCCAAGCGAGTTCGCGTGTCGGTGCGACGACGATTGCTTGAACTGAAGCATCTTCTGGATTGATCGCTTCAACGATCGGTAACAAGAACGCAAGTGTTTTACCCGTTCCTGTCTGTGATTTTCCAATAATATCTCGACCATTCAAGGCAGCCGGAATAATCCGGGCTTGTATATCGGTCGGTTTCGTAATGCGCTTTTCTGTTAACGCATCAACCATAAACGGTAGCAATTTGAACTGTTGGAAGCTGTTCAATCGATACACCTCCTGTTTCTTTCCACTTTTCCTAGCATAGCGGAATCAAATGATTTGTCAATCAATCTTTTGCCACACCTTCATATAAATAACTCGATGAATAATAGTGTTTGGCAATTTTCTTTCCATTTAAATGTTGTTCGAGTGCTTTGAAGCCGACTTCCATCATCTCGTTCGGTGACTGCACGACAGTGGCATTGACCTTCCCATTTTGAATGAGCGGATAGATATCTGAAATCCCGTCGACCGACACGATCGTCTTGTCCGTCAAACCATGACTTTCTAAAGCCCGGACGACACCAAACGTATTATCATCATTATGTGAAAAGATTGCATCAAACGGAATCTCTTCTTCTAACCAACGTGACATCTCGATTTCAGCTTGGAATGTGTCATAGTTCCCGGTGATGGATGCAATGATCTGAAAATCGTCGCCATGTTGCTTTTCGTACTCTCGGATACCAAGACTTCGGTCCATCGTGGAGCGAACTTTCGGCGTCCCCCTCACTTCGACCACGCGAATCGGACGTTCGAGCTCACTATACTTGGCAGCAATTTGTTCGGCCGCCATCCGACCGATGTCGACATTGTCGGATACGACAGATGTGAGCACACTCGGATGATCAATCATACGGTCAATCGCAATAATCGGAATGTTTTTTTGTTTTGCGCGTTCTAATGAGGGTTGAATGAACGTGTCATCGAGAGTCGTCAAAAAGATGGCCTCGACACCCCGGTCAATCAATGAATCTAGTTTTTCTTTTTCAAGGACACGCGAGTCTTCACTCGTGGTCGGAATCGGGATGAACCCTTTTTTTTTTTCTGTATGCACGAACGAGTCCAGTAGTTTATTCGCATGCTCATGTTTATCACTGACAAACACGAATCCGACTTCTTTTTCATTCGTTTTTTGTTTTGGGAGTTGAATCGAGGTGATGAGGAGAATCGTCATGGCCCACACGACCGGTAACCAAAGCCAATAATGTTTTAGTCCTTTCATGACGGTTGTCTCCTTGGGATTTTGATTAAAATCGCGGTCCCCTTTTTCATCACACTATCAATCTCCATCGCACCGTTAACGCTCTTCAAGTACTCTTGAATCATATAGATCCCTAGACCATTCCCACTTTCCTTCGTCGTATTGAAGGCGGAACCAACTGTCTTGAGTTGTTCCTCACTCATGCCAATCCCGTTATCCTCAATCAAGAAGCGATATTCCTGCTCCGTAAAGAGGACCGTCACGACGACACTACCTTCAGCCCCTTTTGATTCGACGGCATCGACCGCATTTTTGAAGAGGTTGTAGATGATTTGAACGAGCATATCAAAGGATGCATAAAATGGAGGCATGTCGTTCGGTACAAGTAATTCCCATTTCGTAGGTCGTTTATAACATTCGGCATCCATTAAAAATTCAAGTCGTTTCGCAAAGTCTAACATGTTGATCCAATCTTCGTTTTTACCAGCCTGATCTGGTTTGGCGAGCGTCAACATCGTTGAAATCAAATCATTCGCCCGCTCCAGTTCTTTGATGGCGACATCCACCATATCTGAGCTACCTTGACCCTCGCGCACCATTTGTAACGTGATGTGGACGGGAGTTAGAGGATTTCGAATTTCATGGGCAATTCCCGCGGCCAATTGACCGAGTGAAGCTAATTTTTCTTGATGCAAAATCAACTGTTGCTGACTCAACTGTTCACGTCGTGACGTTTCCATCCGTTGTGCATAATCGTTATACGTGTCGAGTAGCGTCTCCACTTCTTTCGAACCGGTTCTTTCCAACGAGATCGTTCCGAGCGATTGTTGTTGTTTAATTTGATTGACCAGCTCGACAAGCGGATTCGTTAACGTCCGGGAAAGCAACAATCCAACGAGAATGCTCAGGAAGAATGTAACGAGCGCAATCATCAAATACTGCCAACGCGTGTCGTAGACCGTTTCATAGACGGAGTCATTTTGATGTTTTGCGAGCATGCTCCATCCACTGACTCGTGCATCCGGTTCAAACATTACCGTATCTTCATCCGTACTCAATATTGTCCGTTCGCTTCGATCTAATGCTTCGTCGATGACTTCACGCGATATCCGACGCTCTGCATCTGTGACCAAGTTGAACGAAGTCGTCAACACTTCGCCTTGCTCATCTAACAAGTATAGAATCATGTCATCATTCGCAGATTCCAACGAACGACGATACAAGTCAGAGTTCAAGACACTAATGCTTCCCCCAAAAATACCGATTGGTCGGTTCTCTTCGATGACCGGAACGTATAGGAAAGTTCCCATATCCCCACTGATCATCACAGGGTCACTCATATATAGTTCTTTTCCACTTGCAGTCAATACTTCCGTAAACTTCGGATCGCGTTTCAAGACAGAAGAGGCGACTTGTCGCTCCGAGTACCATTTAAATGAGTCTTGATTGACATCATAATAAAAGATGGACGTAAAACTCGTGCGTTGATTCAAATATCCTGTTCGGATCCGTTCTTCAATCCATGGCTCATTTCCAACGTAAGCGCCTAAGTAAACTAAATCCTCATACAATTTCCCAAGTCGGGACTCCACATTCTCAATACTGTCATCGATGGCGTAATCAAATTGCTCTTTCGCCAATTCTTCTGCTCGAGACACCGTGACGCGGTCAGCAGAGAAGGCAAGTGATGAAATGACAAGTGCTAAAATAATGATGATGATGAACGTAATTTGGAAAAAGTACGATTTTCTTAGTTCACGCAATGGTTTCATGCGATTCACGGCGTCCCTCCTCTCTAACCTAAAAATTATAGCATGAATACACGCAAATCTTTTCGTATTTTCGAAACAATGTTAGACTAATACGTATGAAAGCACTTCGAAAGGAGCCTTCGTCTTCATAAGAAAGTTAAAAAAATTAGCCCACGCGGATATTGTTATGGTGTCGTCGATGCCATGAAGCTCGCAAATGAGGCGGTCGCAAATCCAGATTTGCCACGCCCGATTCATATACTTGGAATGATTGTCCATAACCGTCACGTCACGCAGGCGTTTGAGGATCTCGGTGTCAAAACCGTTGATGGAGAAGACCGCATGCAAGCGCTCGAAACCATCGATCGAGGAACGGTCGTCTTCACGGCGCACGGCATTTCACCACTCGTCCGGAAACGTGCCATCGAGAAAGGATTGACGATTGTAGATGCCTCTTGTCCTGACGTCTTGGTCACACACGATTTGATTCGTGAGAAAACGGCAGAAGGATATGATGTCATCTATATCGGAAAACACGGGCATCCGGAACCGGAGGGTGCAATTGGTGTTGCACCAGACCATGTTCATTTGATTCAATATGAACATGAAATCGATCAGTTGCCGAGTCGCATGTTCGAACGAAAAATTTTGGTGACGAACCAGACGACGATGAGTCAATGGGACGTTTCCGCATTAATTGAAACGATTCAAGCCCGTTATCCTCACGTGGAAGTGCATAATGAAATCTGTAACGCGACGCAAGTTCGACAAGAAGCCGTCGCTGAACAAGCGGGAGACTGCGAATTGTTGATTGTCGTCGGAGATCCTAAATCTAACAACTCCAATCGTTTAGCACAAGTTTCAAAAGAGATTGCCGGAACGAATGCATATCGAATCGGTGACTTGAGTGAACTTGACTTGAATTGGCTCGAGGGAGTCGAGACCGTCGCTGTGACGTCGGGCGCCTCTACTCCTACACCGATCACAAAAAAAGTCATCGACTTTTTGTCGCAGTATGACCCAGACGATTTAAGCACGCACGATAAAACGCCATTTCTTGAACTTCGGAGCATCTTACCGAAAGTGAAAGCTTTGCGTAAGTGAAGGAATCCCCCATTCTCTCAGAGGATGGGGGATTTTTAGGATTTACTTGAATTGAAACGGGTTCGTGTTGGCAACAGATTGAATCAAGTCGACATTAATTTTCGCTTTTTCAAACTTTTTGCTGAGCACATCGATTACACCTTGTTTCATGATACTCTCGACATGATGCCCTGGGTCTACGACTGCAAGCCCAAGGGCCATCGCATCATGAGCCACGTGGAAATATAAATCACCCGTCACATATGCATCTGCACCTTTGAAATGCGCAGTAGACACATATTTATTCCCGTCTCCACCTAATACGGCAACTTTTTCAATCGAACGCCTCGGGTCTCCGACGACTCGCACGCCCTCAACCCCAAAGCTTGTTTTCACGTGTTCGGCAAACTTTTCAAGTGTCATGGCCTGTTCAAGTCGACCGATTCGCCCTAGCCCAAATACATGACCGTCGATTTCATCGCGCATGAGGTCATACGCGACTTCCTCATAAGGATGGGCGTCTTTCATTGCTTTTAGTACACGCTTTTTCTGACTCTCCCGAACGACCGTTTCGATTTTCACTTCGTCCACTTGTTCCGTTTCATGCGGGCGACCGATGAAGGGATCTGTCCCTTCGAGCGGAGTGAATTGCCCCGTTCCGGAAACACGGAACTGACAGTCCGCATAGTCACCAATATGTCCTGCACCCGCTTTTCCTAGAGCCAGGGATACGTCATGCGCATGCGTGGATGGAACGAATACACTTAGTTTATAGACCGGCTCCTCATAGGTCGGGACGAGTACTTTCGTATCGCGGAGACCGATTGCCTCACTCATCCAATCGTTCACACCACCGCTGCATACGTCTAAATTCGTATGAGCGACATAGACCGCGATATCGTGCTGAATACATTTCATCGTAATCTTCCCAGCCGTGGAACGGTCATTGACTTGAGCTAACGGACTAAAGATGGGTGGATGATGCGCGATAATCAAATCGATTTGTTTCTCAATCGCTTCATCCACAACCGATTCAAGTACATCAAGCGTGACCATGACCCGTTTGACTTCTTTGTTGAGCGAGCCAATCTGCAAGCCGATTTTATCCCCTTCGACCGCTAAATGTTTCGGTGCAAATTCCTCAAACAATTGAATCACTTGATTGCCGTTCGCCATTACTGACTCACCTCTCTCATCTTGTCACGCATCCGTTTGAACTCCACTTGTTTTTGAATCAAGGCTTCCGATTGAATGCCAGCTGCCATCTGTCCAAGCACATAATCGAGCTTATCAGCTTCACGACTCCATTTGAGTTTAAATGGTTCTGGTCGCTCTTGAACGAGATATGGACCGAATAACAACTGCCACATGCGCTCGTCCCACTCGTCACTATAAATGGACTCAGTTCCTTTTTCTCCGACAAGGATTTCGTAAACCTTATCATTTTCTTCCACAATTGCCTCTTCGACAAGGACATATCCATGTTCAAGCAGCCAGCTTCGTACGTGTTGCCCATCAACGTTCGGTTGAAGGACGAGCCGTTCGACCGCACCGAGCTTATCTTGACCCGCTTCGAGAATGGAGCGAATCAAACTGCCGCCCATCCCGCAAATCGAGATACAAGTCGCTTCATTGGGCTGTAAGACAGCAAGACCATCGCCGAGGCGTACATTAATGGCATCACTGGCCCCAATCAAATCGACTTGTGCTCTCGCGGCTTCCATCGGTCCAACGTTCACTTCACCCGCGATTCCTTTTGAAATGATTCCTTGCTGAAAGGCATAGCATGGGACATACGCATGATCCGAACCGATATCGGCGAGCACACTTCCTTTTGGGATATAATCGACAACCTGCTTCAATCGTCGGTCTAACATGACACGTTCTTGCATACAGACAACTCCTTTGTTCTACTTCTTCCCTAGCGTATCGAATTCTCTACAGTTCGACAACAAAAAACGCACCCCATCACGGAGTGCGTCACCTCTTATTGTTCAATCAACCAGTTCGCAAGCACTTCTGCTTCTTCAGCTGATGCAAGACCTGCTGGCATCGCACCTTGACCGTTGACGATGATGTTTGCGATTTCTTCTGGTGAGAGACGATCGCCGACACCTGTAAGTGCTGGACCGACGCCACCTTCAAGGTTTCCGCCGTGGCAACCTGTGCAACCCTTCGCAGCATACAACTCTTCTGGGTTCATTTCAGTGACTGCTGGACCTTCAGCCGCTTGTTGCGCCTGATTCACCCCAAAATACGATAATGATACCATGGCAATAATTGCGACGATTGCGATTGCCGCAAACGGTAACAATGGATTACGCATTGTAGTTCCCCCTCATGTTCATTCCAAATTTCTATCCAACAAAATTTTACTCAAAAAATAATAAAGAAGGAAGGAAAATCACTCATTTTCCTTCCTTTCTTCTAAAACTTCACACTTTATTCAAATATGAAATTAATCGAGGAAGTCTTTCAAGCGTTTGGAACGGCTCGGGTGACGCAATTTACGAAGGGCTTTCGCCTCGATTTGACGAATCCGCTCACGTGTGACACCGAATACTTTACCAACTTCTTCGAGTGTGCGTGTGCGGCCATCGTCTAGTCCGAAACGCAGGCGAAGGACGTTCTCTTCACGGTCTGTCAACGTATCCAACACGTCTTCTAATTGCTCTTTCAACAATTCATAGGCTGCCGCATCTTGAGGAGCCATCGCATCTTGGTCTTCGATGAAGTCACCGAGATGTGAATCGTCTTCTTCCCCAATCGGTGTCTCTAAAGAAACAGGTTCTTGGGCAATCTTTAGAATTTCACGGACTTTCTCAGGTGTGAGTTCCATCTCTTTGGCAATCTCTTCCGGAGAAGGTTCGCGACCGAGGTCTTGAAGCAATTGACGTTGGACACGAATCAATTTGTTGATTGTTTCCACCATGTGTACAGGAATACGAATCGTACGGGCTTGGTCAGCAATCGCACGTGTGATGGCTTGGCGAATCCACCACGTCGCATACGTCGAGAATTTGAACCCTTTCATGTAGTCGAATTTTTCGACCGCTTTAATGAGTCCCATGTTCCCTTCTTGAATCAAATCAAGGAAGAGCATCCCACGACCGACATAACGCTTCGCAATCGACACTACGAGACGTAGGTTTGCTTCTGCGAGACGTTTTTTTTTTTTTTTTTCCCCTTGCTCGATTCGTTTAGCGAGCTCCGTCTCATCTTTCGCACTGAGAAGGTCGACACGTCCGATTTCTTTCAAATACATCCGAACCGGGTCGTTGATTTTGATTCCAGGAGGTACTGATAAGTCGTTCAAATCGACTTCTTCATCCTCTTTTTTTGCAGGTGTTTCTTCTGCGTCAGCAGCATCTTCTGTGACACGGATGTCTTTAGCCTCTAAATCTTCGATGAAGTTATCGATGAAATCCGAATCCACCTCGAAGTGACTAAGGCGATCTTGGATTGCTTGCATTGAGACGACGCCTTTTTTCTTACCTAACTTTTCAAGTTCCTCTATGGCGTTAAATAAATCCTCTTTCTTCTTCTCTGCCATCTAGCAGTTCAACTCCTTCCAAACTTCATCCACGATCATCGTTCTCGAAGACGACGACTACGGGCAATCAATTCTTGTAGCTTGGACGCCTGGTCTACAATACTTTCGGCGTCTTGAGCGATTTCCCTTTTTGCACGCTCGATTTGACGTTGCTCCTCATAACTGTTTATCACCCGAATGTATTCGTCTAAAACCTCTTCAGACAGTTCATCCGGTCCAGCCATCAGACGGATCTCTGCAAAACGCATCGCATAATCAGGGCGTTGATCGCAATAACGCTCCATGAACGAAAGCGTGATTTGATCAAACTCATCCTGTGTCATCGTATCGGATACGATTTCATACAATGCTGACCCTAACATACGATGGGTTTCATCTTGATAACGAAGCCCTAAACGGTCGCGTACGAAACGGACCTGCTCCGGTCCCGTCAACATCGCACGCAACAAGTACTTCTCGGCTTTCATCCAACGAGGCTCACCTGTTTTACTCGAACGCTTCCGTACCGGCTCTACAGGTTCCATCGCACGGGTGGGAGTTGATTCACTTGACGTCGGACGAGGAATTCTCGAACGGAGCGTCTCTAGCGGAATCTCAAACTCATCCGACAGTTTCTTCACATATAAATCTCTTCGAATCGAATCATTTGTCTTCCCGATCTCTTCAAGCATAGATTCAATAAAGCGAATCCGTTCTCCTTCTCGGTTCAAGTTTTTTTCTCGCCGGTACATGCGATTCATAAAATCGAGAACACTCAACTGCTCAGTTTCAATAAACTGCTGCCAGTGAGTTGCCCCATGCTGACGGATATAATCATCTGGGTCCGTCTTTTCCGGTAGTGGCAAAACTTGTACATCGAGTGGAGACGCTTCTAATAGGCGAATGACTTTTTGTGTCGCTTCTTGTCCCGCGTGGTCTCCGTCATAACAGATAATGACTTCATCCACGATTCGAGATAGCGCCCTCGCATGTTGAGGAGAGAACGCGGTTCCGAGCGATGCCACAACTTCTTGTGTGCCCGCTTGCGCGACTTGTAAAACGTCAACGTTCCCTTCAACGAGGAAGACACGCTTTTTCTTACGCATCGTCGCCCGGGCTTGAGAGAAGCCGAACAATAACTCGCTCTTATTGAAGAGTGGCGTCTCAGCCGTATTCACATATTTTGGTTGTCGGTCATCAATCGCTCGTCCACTGAAGCCAACGATGGTGCCGTCTCGATCCGCAATCGGAAAGACGACCCGTCCTTCAAATCGGTCAAAATATTCACCGGACTTCGACTTTGAAATCAAACCTGCCTCAACCATTACTTCTAAATCAAACCCGCGCCGCTCCAACAGCTCGACAGTAAAGCGTCGTTGGTCTGGGGCAAAACCGATCTTGTATTGCGCAATCGTCTCTTCAGCCAAATCACGATCCCGTAAATACGTTAAGCCCACTTCTCCAGCTTCTGTTTTCATCAACACTTCATGATACAAGTCAGCGACAAGGCGATGCGCATCACGCATCTGTTTGCGCCATACCTGTTCTCGCGTCAGTTCCTCGTCCCCTTGGATCCCGTCTACCGAAATATTCGCCCGTGTTGCCAAGCGTTCGACCGTCTCAGGAAACGACAATCCCTCGGTTTCCATCACGAACGTAAATACATTTCCGCCGGCGCCACAACCGAAACAGTGATACATCCCTTTTTCAAGTGAAACGGAAAAAGAAGGTGAGTTTTCGGAATGAAACGGACATAATCCGACAAGGCGATGTCCTTGTTTCTTTAATTCGACACGTTCGCCAATCAATTCTACGATATCGGTCGCTTGTTTCACTTCTGCGATGACTTCATCTGGTATTCGTGGCATGTTGACCACTCCCTGTTTCCAATCTCGCAACGAAACGGAACGCTCATCACGTTCCGTTTCACTGTACTGTCAATACTCTATTATACCCTCTTGAAGCAATGATTACTAATTGAAACACTTACTCATTCAATCATCTTTAGACTGTTCAAGATGACGCAAGATGATCCCTGCCGTTTCTTCAACTGCTTTGTTCGTCACATCGATGACATCGCAACCGATTCGTTCATAAATACCACGCGCATACTCGAGTTCACGATTGATTCGCTCTAGCTGCGCATAATCTGCTTCCGGCTTCAAACCTAGCGATTTGAGACGTTCCATCCGGATTGAAATCAGCTTTTCCGGGGAGATGATCAACCCGACACATCGTTCAGCAGGCAAATCAAACAATTCCTCAGGCGGTCTCGATTCTGGAACGAGTGGCACGTTCGCGACTTTATATCGTTTCAGTGCCAAATATTGAGATAGCGGCGTCTTTGACGTTCGAGAAACACCGACCAACACGATATCAGCTTTTTTCAGGCCACGTGGGTCCCGACCATCGTCATACTTGACGGCAAACTCCATCGCCTCGATTTTTCGTAAGTAATCATCATCCAATCGATAGATGAGTCCCGGCTTTTCACGTGGCGCTTCTTTCAATTGGCTAGATAATACATCGAGCAAATCTCCGAGCAAATCAACCGTTTTCACTTGATGAGCTTCACCAAGCCGCATGAGAAGGGCGCGATGTTCCTCATTAACGAGCGTGAACGCAATGATGGCCTGTTGTGCTTTTGCTTGCGTGACGACATCGATAATCGTCTGCTCATCTTCGACGAACGGGATGCGAAGGGTTTCGATCGCATTCTCGTGGAATTGGATACTCGCTGCGCGGACGACGAGTTCGCACGTCTCTCCGACCGAGTCACTTACAACGAACACGAGTTGTTTCGTAGTCAATTCGATTTCCTCCTCAGATCGACTCATCGTTCGCTAACGCAATGAGCACCTTCGTCATATTGGTCTTCGTCATACGGCCGAGTACAATCAATTTCCCATCTTTTTCTTCTACGACGGGCATGGCATCGATTTGTTTCTCAATCAATTTCATCCCAGCTCGAATCAACGTTTCTGTTTTCTCACATACTGTAATGTTCGGCATGCGGGTCATGATGACGTTGACGGGTAACTGGTCTAAGTCTTGATTTCCGATGGCCGCACGAAGGAGGTCTTTACGAGATAAAACTCCGACTAACTCCCGGTCACGTCCGACAACGAACAATGAGCCGACATCTTCTAAGAACAACGTGACAATCGCATCATATACCGTCATCTCATCCCGTACGACTTTCGCAGAAGACATGAAGTCCCCTACGGTCAGCGAATCTAACTTTTCTCGTAGCATCGACGAATTCCGTTTGCCAACGAACGTGTAGCCGACACGAGGTCTAGCTTCAAGTATGCCTGTCATCGTCAAAATAGCGAGGTCAGGCCGCAGGGTCGCACGTGTCAATGAGAGCTCTTGTGCGATTTGTTCCCCTGTGATCGGCCCGTTCTCCTTCACGATCTCAACGATTTTTTTTTGTCGTTTATTCAGTTGCATAGCCAACCCCCTCTAGTTTGTTTAGAGTACGAGCGCGTTGAAATCTGCGACACGCTTAATCGTCGTTGCAAGTCGGTTCATTTCATGGAGACGGTTTTGGCGGACCGCCTCATCATCACTCATAACCATTGTATGTTCGAAGTACATCATAATCGGTGATTCGAGTTGTTGTAGAAGGTCGAGCGCTTTCTTGTAATCTCCCATCTCGACAGCTTCGGCTGTTGCAGGAGCGGTCTGTTCAATCGCATCATGCAATGCAATCTCATGATCGTTCTCAAACAAGGAAGGATCGACATCTCCCGCTTCACCTTTTTTTTTTTTGTTCACGACGCGCGACAATTGCTCAATCAACGCCTTCGCATCCGTCGATACAAACTCTTGAATCGCGTCTGCGCGAGCATCGAGTCGCACAACCGTCAATGAGGTCGTCAATACGGCGTCAATCACATCATAACGAACCTGCTGTTCTTGCAGGCGATATTTCAAGCGCAATTTGAAGAACTCATCTAGTTGTGCCTTAACTTGTTCTTTATCGGCTTCATAGAGTCCTGCTTCCAGTTGTAATTCGACAACTTTTGAAAGCAACGTGTCGATTGAGAGATCAATCTTCCAATCTCCAAGAATCTGAACGACACCTTGGGCCTGGCGACGAAGCGCGAACGGGTCTTGTGAACCGCTCGGAATCATCCCGATGCCAAAGAATGCTGCAATCGAGTCTAATTTGTCGGCAAGGGCAAGAACGGCACCCGTTGCCGTCTCTGGAGAAGCGTCCCCAGCAAAGCGTGGCATGTAATGCTCACGGATTGCCGCTGCCACTTCCTTGTCTTCACCTTGTTGGAGTGCATATTTCTCACCCATGATTCCTTGAAGTTCTGTGAACTCGTATACCATCTGGCTCACGAGATCAAATTTATGAATGGCACCGGCACGGCTTACTTTTTCAAGGTCTGCCTCGAACAACGGTGCAAGTTCCTGAGCGATTTTCGTCACACGACGCGCTTTCGCACCAGTCGTTCCCAATTTTTCATGGAAGACGATGCGATCGAGACGTCCGAGCTGATCATCGATTTTCGTCTTTTTGTCTTCCTCATAGAAGAACACGGCATCCGCAAGACGGGCCCGGATGACTTTCTCGTTACCGCGCGCCACATTTTCAAGATGCTCGGCATTCCCGTTTCGTACCGTCACAAAATAGTTTTTCAATGTTCCGTCGAGATAGACCGGGAAATAACGTTGATGCTCTTTCATCGTTGTGATCAACACTTCCTCAGGCAAGTCAAGGTACGCTTCATCAAATTCCCCAAAGAGAGCGGTCGGCCATTCGACTAAGTTTGTCACTTCCTCAAGCAAGTCGGCGTCGAGTGGAATCGTCCATCCTTGTTTCGTTGCAAGCTCTTGAATTTGACGTTCGATTTCAGCTTTACGCATCTCGTAGTTCGCCATGACAAAAGCAGACTCTAATGTCTGGACATATTCGGTAGGTGATGAGATGACCACGTCCCCTTTACTGAGGAAACGATGCCCACGCGTCACGTTATTCGTTTTCACGCCTTCGATTGTGAAGTCGATGATGTCTTGACCAAAGAGTGCGATCAACCAACGAATCGGACGCATATACCGTAGGCTGCTCGTTCCCCATTTCATGTTTTTCGGGAACGTCAAGCTACGGACCACATCTTCAAGACCGTTCAATAGCGAGAGCGTCTCTTGTCCCTTTTCATGACGTTCCGCGAAGACATACTCGACTCCTTTTTTTTCTGCGAAATAGAGATCTTCTACTGTCAATCCGCGGCCACGTGCAAAACCTTGTGCCGCCTTCGACCAGTTACCTTCCGCATCTTGTGCAATCTTTTTGGCAGGTCCACGAAGAGTTTCTGCCAAATCCTGTTGCGTTTCAGCCACATCACGAACGATGACAGCCAAACGACGTGGTGTCGAGTACACTTCGATTGAGCCAAAATCAACACGCGCCTCTTTTAAGAACGCATCAACACGTTCCGCCAACTGTTTCTCTGAACGCAAGACATATTGAGCCGGCAGTTCCTCTAATCCAATCTCTAACAGAAGGTCACGCATTCAAGTCACCTGCTTTCTCTTGTTTCAAAAGTGGGAATCCAAGGCGTTCCCGTTCTTCAATAAATTTAGCGGCACACGCACGTGACATGTTCCGGACACGCTGGATGAAGCCGGTACGTTCCGTCACAGAAATGGCGCCTTTTGCGTCCAACAAGTTGAACGTGTGCGAACATTTTAGAATGTAATCGTATGCAGGGAAGACAAGGTTATCTTCAAGCGCACGCTTCGCTTCTTTCTCATACGTATCAAATAACGTGAATAACATGTCGACGTCAGACAATTCGAACGTATATTTCGAATGTTCAAATTCTGGTTGATAGAAAATGTCGCCGTATTTGAATCCGTCTGTCCAGACAAGATCGAATACACTTTCTACTTCTTGAATGTATGACGCGAGGCGTTCAAGTCCGTATGTGATTTCCACGGCAATCGGGTCACACTCGATTCCACCGACTTGTTGGAAGTATGTGAACTGCGTGATTTCCATTCCGTTCAACCAAACTTCCCAACCGAGACCTGCTGCTCCGAACGTCGGGTTTTCCCAGTTATCTTCGACGAAACGGATGTCATGCTCAAGCGGATTGATGCCAATCAATTCAAGACTCTCCAAGTACAACTCTTGAATGTTGTTTGGTGACGGCTTCATGATCACCTGAAACTGATGGTGCTGGTAAAGACGGTTCGGGTTTTCTCCGTAACGACCGTCAGCTGGACGGCGTGACGGTTCGGTATAACAGACGTTCCACGGTTCTGGCCCAAGGCTTCTGAGGAATGTCATCGGGTTCATCGTCCCGGCCCCTTTCTCCACATCGTACGCCTGCATCGTCAAACAACCTTTTGACGCCCAAAAGTTTTGTAGCGTGAGAATGATTTCTTGCACTGTCATGTGCTTCATTAATGACACCTCCAATAGTATTGAAACGACAAAAAACGCCCCTATGTGCCTAGCACATAGGGACGGGATTGATTCCCGCGGTTCCACCCTACTTGCCCCAATAATGGGACCACTCTTAAAAGATGTGGGCGCTCTGGAATCGCCATTCGCTCTTCTCATGATACCCGGCTCACACCGCCCCGGACTCGCTTCATTCATGACAGGAAGAGTTACTTTTTTCCTTCATCGCGCACGCTATTTCATTTGTCTAATCGTACATCATCGTATCGAATTCACTATAAAAAGTCAATCCTCATTCAGATGAAGTCGAATCATTTGATCGAGCACCCGTTTCGTCTTCAATCGTAGTCCACTATACGATTCCATATAAGCATCAAAGAGCAGGCGCAAAAGGACTCTGGACTCATCCGATAGCGGAACGTTCCGAAACTCTGACAATTCGTGCTTACTCATCAAATAAAGTAGTTTCGCCAATCGTTCGGACAGCCGGATCACACCTTCTTCTGGATGTCGCGCACATAAAAAGCCACCGGACGCGACAGAGAAGTACATGGGATCCGTCACATCTCCACAGCGCACACATCCCGTCAAGACTGGGGCGACGCCTAATAGATGCAAAATACGTAATTCAACATAGTGCGTGATGACATCTGCGTCCATGCCCGCATTCAGTGCCTGCAAGGCATCCCGTAATATTCGAAACAATGGACGATTTTGGACACGATCCTCGACAGATCGATCAACAAGTTCTAACCAATACATCGCATATGCCATCCGTTCGACATCTTTTCGGATTTCAGGATAAGACGTCATGACGTCAGATGATTTTAACTGAGCGAGTCCTCGGCTAGACGGAAAGATATAGACACCTT
This sequence comes from Exiguobacterium profundum, assembly GCF_001909285.1. Lineage (GTDB taxonomy): Bacteria > Bacillota > Bacilli > Exiguobacteriales > Exiguobacteriaceae > Exiguobacterium > Exiguobacterium profundum. The sequence goes on along the minus strand of NZ_MRSV01000001.1, from coordinate 1,515,581 downwards.
CCACAAACGGCTGACTCGATGCGTGAAACCGGCTACCCGGTTTCTTTGCGCCCCGTGCCATGATCGCGACTTTGCCAAGTTCCTCTGTAAACAATGTCACGACTTTATTCGATTCCCCATAATTAACGGTACGAACGACGATTCCCGTGACTTTTTGTAACATGGCTCAATACTCGTCGTCGCGGAAACCGAGGTCACGAAGCTGACCCATCTTGTTACGCCAGTCTTTCTGCACTTTTACCCATAGGTTCAAATAAACTTTAGTCCCGAGAAGCGCTTCGATATCATGGCGCGCGTCTGTTCCGATTTCACGAAGCATAGCCCCTTTTTTTTCGATGATGATTCCTTTTTGCGAATCACGCTCCACCATGATCACGGCTTCGACATCAATCATCTCAGAGTTCTCACGTTTCTTGATCGATTCGATGGCTACAGCAATCGAATGAGGGACTTCATCACGTGTCTTATGCAACACTTTCTCACGAATCATCTCTGAGATAATGAAACGCTCCGGGTGGTCCGTCACTTGATCGGCCGGATAATACATCGGTCCTTCAGGCAACAATTTCTTGATCTCACCTAAGAGCGGTTCGACGTTGTTGCCTTGTAGCGCCGAAATCGGGACGTACGCCGCGAAATCCAATTCGTTCGTATATTGTTCAATCACTTTCGGAAGTTCATCCGGATGGATTAAATCGATCTTGTTCATGACGAGAATAATCGGTGTGTCGAGCCCTTTGAGTTTCTCAATAATAAAGTCGTCGCCAGCTCCACGCGGTTCCGTCACGTTCACCATGAAGAGAATCGCATCAACTTCGCGTAATGCGTTCGTCGCCACTTTCATCATGAAGTCGCCAAGACGGTGTTTCGGTTTATGAATCCCTGGTGTATCGATGAAGATGATTTGGGAATCATCGGTTGTGTACACACCTTGCACCTTATTTCGTGTCGTTTGTGGTTTATCCGACATGATGGCAATCTTTTGTCCGATCACACGGTTTAAGAATGTCGATTTCCCGACGTTCGGTCGTCCGATAATCGAGACGAATCCGGATTTAAAATCTTCTTGATACATAATGCACCTGCTTTCTCTATTTCAGAACTATTAGTATAGCATGTTCCATAGCCGTGGACCGAATATTATGAGCGCCGTTACGGCAGCACCAAGTGAAGCGACTAAAACAGCTCCTGCGGCAACATCTTTCGCTTGCTTCGCGAGTGGATGGACGTCTTCTGTCACGAGATTAACCGTTCGTTCGATTGCCGTATTCATCATTTCCATGCTAATAACGGCAATCACCCACCCGAACAAGATGACGATCTCGAGTCTTGTCGGCTGTAACCAGATTGAAAAGACGAATACGAGAAAAGCCGACAGGAGATGGAGTCGCATGTTCCGTTCCGAACGAACGGCATGGAGGATTCCCTCACATGCCACACGGAACGGTCTCACACGTTGCCTCGCTTCAACTCAAAATGAGTGAGCACTTCTTCTTGCCTTGCCGTCATCTCCGCTTCTTCCTCAGGTGTCATATGATCATACCCAAGTAGATGGAGGAATCCATGAATTGCTAAAAAGCCGAGCTCCCGCTCAAACGAATGACCATAGTCAGCTGCCTGTTCTCGGCATCGTTCTACCGAGATGACGAGGTCACCGAGAAGATGTGGCTCATCTTCATCGAGCATGAAATCCATCTCGTCATCCCCCATCTCATCAAATGCGAAACTGATGACATCGGTCGGGGCATCTTTGCCTCGCCATTCTCGGTTCACTTCATGGATTTCCGCATTTGTTAAATACGTGACCGACAATTCGCTCGGCTCTTCCACCTCTTCTAGTTGGGCGGCATGTTGTAAAATCGACTCGACGAGCTCGATTTGAGATGTAGTTAACAATTCATGTTCATCGTTCGAGATGATTTGCATGTAATTCTCCCTCTTTCTTTAATTCTGGGTATTCGATTCGTTCGTGGAACAAGCCGGTCAGCGTCTCACACGCACTCTCTCCGACGCGCCAAATTTCTTTCGTCGTCAATTCACATTCTTCGAACTGCCCATCCGCCAACTTGTCGCGAATGATTGTTCGAACGAGCATTCGGATTTTTTCTGGCGTCGGTTGTTTCTGCGAGCGGACAGCCGCTTCGATTGAATCGACGATCATGACAACGGCAGCCTCGCGCGATTGTGGCTTTGGACCTGGATAGCGGAAACGAGACTCTAACACCTCTTTATCAGGATCTTCCTTCGCTTTAACGTAGAAATATTTCAATAAAGACGTTCCGTGATGCTGCTCTGCTATATCGATGATTTCTTTCGGTAACTTATAACGTCGCAACAGATCCGCTCCGTCATAAGGATGAGCCATAATAATGTCTGCCGATTCTTCAGGCGTCAAGCGATCATGAGGATTCCCGCCACCTTGTTGATTTTCAATGAAATGAAGGGGACGCTCCGTCTTCCCAAGATCGTGATAATAGCTTGCGACACGTGCGAGAAGACCATCTGCGCCAATCGCCTCACATGCGGACTCTGCCAAGTTCGCCACCATCATACTATGATGATACGTACCAGGTGCCTCCATTAAAAGTTTCCGCAGCAGCGGATGCGTCGGACTCATCAATTCCACAAGTCGACCAGAAGACAAGACGCCAAACCACGGTTCCAAAAATGGCAGGAAGCCAAACGTCAAGACAATGGAGAGCAAGGCGCTAATGACGGCAAATCCAGAAAGATACATCGCCATTTCCCAGGAAACTTGCACGTTCCGAAGTAAGAGTAACGCGATGACCATGATGATGTTGACGAAACCGAGCAACACCCCTGATAAGAATAGTCGCTTCCGCTGAATTTTCGGTTCAACTAAAAAGACAGCTAGAAAACTACCCGTCGCCACATACACGAGCGTCATGAAATTCGTGCTCTGTCCGAATGTGACAACGACACTCCCGGCAATCATCGTAATGAAGGCCGAGGCGAGCGCAACTCGTTCATCGATCAAGATGCGTAGAAGCAATACAACGAAAGCTGTCGGCGCTAAAATATAGGCATATGTCGTAAAATCGACACCGATGTATCCGACACCAAAAAAGATGCCGAGTTGTAAAAGTAGCAAGCCATAGACCGTCACTAAGATTTTCGGACTCAGTAACAGGTCTTTGATTTTCGAGCGGATGAGCATGAATAGAAACCCACCGGTCAACAATGCGCTGAGCAAGAATGACCCGAATAATGGTGCAAGGGAACGATTCGGATCGATGGCTCCAGATAGCTCTAATTTCCGATATATCTCTCGAGTCACCACCTCACCTTGACTGACGAGTAACTGTCCTTCTTGAATGATGACAGGATCGACAGCATCGACGGCCTCTTGTTCTTTTTGACGGGTCGCCTCAGAGTCAAATACATAGTTCGGTACGATGAGTTCATCGCTTAACGTTTTCGAAATGGCGCGGAACTCAAACGAGAGCGGCGATTGATCGATAATCGCTGCTGCTCGGTCTCGAGCCGCAGCGACCGCTTCATTACTCGTTTCAATCCGGTCGTCCATCACTTGTTGTAACGCAGTGACTGTGACATCTTCTACCGTTTGTCGGGTATCTTCACTCGCTTCAAGCAACGAATTCAACTCTTCATCAGCTAATACACCGTTCGCCTCTGTAGAATTTAGACGGTTTTTAATATCTGCCAGTTCAGTCTCCTCATCCGTTTGGTCGAATGCTGCGAACAACTGCTCGACTTTAGCGATTTGTTGGTCTGCAAATTCTTTTCTCAAGGAGAATTGACTGCCGACACCATTTGTCACTTCTTGTTTCAATCGTTCGGTCGCAACACGGTCCTCAACCGTGATTGGAGACCGAATATCCTGTTCGGCAATCCCAAGCGGTTCCACACTGATGATGGATGGGCGCACGGTAAAGTATAGAATGGCGCCTAATAAGAGAAAGAAAATCAACGAGATGGTCGCGACTGTCCAGTTTTTAGCTTGCTGCATTCGTGCCCCCCCTTTCACGATCTGGTGACCTCACACGTACATTTAAGTGAGGTCCGTACTATAGGCGTTGATGATTTTCTTAACGAGCGGATGACGGACGACGTCAGACGCACTGAAGTGTTCAAAATGAATACCATCCACGCCTTCTAACAGGCGTAACGCTTCCTGTAACCCCGATGCCTTGCCTTTCGGTAAATCGACTTGGGTCAAATCCCCTGTGACCACCATTTTCGATCCAAAACCGAGTCGCGTCAAAAACATCTTCATCTGTTCTTTTGTTGTATTCTGGGCCTCATCCAAGATGACGAACGCATCTTCTAACGTGCGTCCACGCATATAAGCGAGCGGAGCCACTTCAATCGTGCCCCGTTCTAACAAACGGTTCGTCTGTTCCACGCCATACACATCAAATAGGGCGTCGTATAATGGGCGGAGATATGGGTCCACTTTCTCTTTTAAATCTCCCGGTAAAAATCCAAGGTTCTCTCCCGCTTCAACGGCAGGACGCGTCAAGATGATCCGTTTGACTTGCCCTTCTTTTAAGGCACGCGCCGCAAGTACGACAGCTAGGTACGTCTTTCCTGTTCCGGCTGGTCCGATACCAAAGACGAGATCACGTCGTTCAATCGCACGAACATACCGGCTTTGACCTACTGTCTTGGCACGAATCGGTTTCCCCTTATTCGTCGTAAAAACAACTCGTTCATAATGTTCGAGCAGTTCATCTCCCTTTCCGACTTGAATGTGCTGGATGACGCTAATGGCATCACTTTCATTTAGACGTGCACCTTTTTTCACTAACGTCTGCAAGGTGATGATCACTTGTTTCGTTAATTCAAGAGCCTCAAGTGTATCGGCTTGAATAATCAACTCCTCACCCCTTGGGATGAGTGCCACTTTCAATTCTGTTTCAATCGCCTGGAACACTTCATCTTTCGGTCCGAGTAAAGCTTGTGCTTCGTTCGCATGTTCCATGACGAATGGTATTTTATCAGTCATAATCAATGGATGCATTGCCCCCTCATTAAAATCGGTTATTCCTCTTTTACTTTAGCACTATCACGCCTATCGTGAAAGAAAGACCGCGTAATTTCCACGCGCAAAAGGCAGTAACATGACGTCACTGCCTTCCGTTCACTTCTTCCGTTTCGAGATAGGAGGTTGTAATACCTCACTCCAAATGACAGCTTCCCGCATTCGCTTTTGTGAAACGTTCAGTTGTCTCGGTTTCTTTTCCTTTTGAATCGGTGGAATTTTAACCGCTTGTTCGAATTGCGCGCTCACTTTCGGCATCTCGACTTGACGTTCACGTGGAGCCGGTCGTTCTTCTACCGTTCGAGCGACTCGACGCCTCACCTTTTGTGGCGCCGGTTTTTTTTCCGAGTCATCGAATGCCGTTTCAATCTCTTTCATGACGTCCCCTACCGAATCCAAATAGCGTTTCAGTTCACTGCTTTGAGGACGGTCTCCAGAGGACGATGATTTTTTTAGCCGTTTCATCACTGCCGAGGCAATTCCGAAGGCGGCTAACAAGAGTACCCATAGTCCATCCATATCAATCACTCATTATCTGATTCAGAATCGACAGGTGCCCCAATCGCTTTTCGCATTTCTGTATCCGCTTGAACGTTCAAGTAGTTCACGTAATCCATGACACCAAGCTTTCCGTTTCGTAACGCTTCTGCCATCGCGAGTGGGACTTCCGCTTCGGCACCGACAACTTTCGCACGCATTTCTTCTACTGAAGATTTCATTTCTTGTTCGCGCGCAATCGCCATCGCGCGACGTTCTTCCGCCTTCGCTTGAGCGATTTTCTTATCTGCTTCTGCTTGGTCCGTCTGCAAGACCGCGCCGATGTTCTTACCGATATCGATGTCGGCAATATCGATCGAAAGAATCTCAAACGCTGTTCCTGAATCTAAACCTTTTGTGAGGACAGTCCGTGAAATCATATCCGGATTCTCTAGTACGTGCTTGTGGTTGTTTTGTGAACCGATTGTCGACACGACCCCTTCACCGACACGGGCGATAATCGTTTCTTCTCCCGCACCACCGACGAGACGATCGATATTCGCACGTACGGTAATACGTGCTTTTGCCTTCACTTCAATCCCATCCATCGCGACACCCGCAATAAATGGCGTTTCAATGACTTTCGGGTTAACTGACATCTGTACAGCCTCGAGCACGTTACGTCCTGCCAAATCGATGGCAGCAGCCCGTTCGAATGACAATTCAATATTCGCACGGTGCGCCGCAATCAATGCGTTCACAACGCGGTCTACGTTACCACCAGCCAAGAAGTGACTTTCAAGTTGGTTCGTGTTTAATTCAATTCCTGCTTTAACCGCTTTAATCAACGGGTTCACGATTTTCGAGGGAATAACGCGACGAAGGCGCATTCCAATCAATGTGAAGATCTCGACGTGGACGCCCGCTGCAAACGAACTGATCCATAGTCCGACCGGTACGAACGTGAAGAATACGGCAAGTGCAATCAATCCTCCACCTGTAATGAGTAACGTTGTCAGTAATTCTGGTGTCATTCTGTTACATCCTCCTTCGGTTCTACAAAGCTTCGAACGACAATCCGTCCAGAATCCACTTTATAAACCTGAATTTTTGTCTGCTGATCGAGATAGCCACCTTCCGTCACGACATCAAGTCGTTCTCCGTCGATTTCGGCAGTACCTGCTGGGCGAAGTGGTGTCAAGGTGACTCCCACTTTGCCGAGAAGTTGTTTTCGATCTTCGTGGGACAAGTAGCCTTTTTCAGTCGATGTCGAATCCGTCAAAATCAACCCTTTATAAATGAGCGGACGATTCGTACTCAAGCGGCGGTATGCCCAAAAGCCGAGACCTGTTAGCACCGCTGCCGCGAGACCAATCGATAGCCACAGTTGACCGATCGTCGCACCAGCCATAATCAAACTCGCAACGACGGCTCCGATCCCAAGCAAACCGAACAATCCAAACCCTGCTACGAACACTTCAATTCCAAGAAGGACAAAAAAGACAAAAAAGACTGTCAGAATCACTCCGAGACCAAATGTCATCGTCTTGCTACCCCCTTCCAAATTCAAAGCTATCTCCTATCTCTAGTGTATACGAAACAAGATTGAATGTGGTTTAAGAAAAAACAAAAAAAGCAGAAACTTTCGGTTTCCCGAAAAGTAACTGCTTTTTTCATCAATTCGTCAATTGTTGTTTGACGATTCGGTTCACAAGACCACCGTCTGCCTTGCCTTTGACTTGCGGCATGACGACGCCCATCACCTTACCCATATCTGATGGAGCGGCTGCATTCGTTTGAGCAATTGCTGCTTGGACGATGGCGGTCACTTCATCTTCTGAAAGTTGTTCAGGCATATAGGCTTCTAGGACGACAATCTCTTCTGCTACTTTGGAAGCAAGGTCTTCACGACCAGCGCTTTCGAATTCTCGGAGGGAGTCTCTGCGCTGTTTCATCTCTCGGTTGAGCACCGTGAGTTCCTCTTCCTCGGTAAGATCTTGACGACCTAGTTTGATAGCCTCATTTTGGAGCGACGCTTTGACCATCCGGATTGTCGTAAGACGATCCTTTTGTTTCGCGCGCATGGCTTGCTTCATGTCGTCCGTCAAGCGTTCTTGAAGACTCATGAGCCAACACCCTCTCTACAAATGAAACTGGAATCAGAATTTCTTACGCTTACGCGCAGCTTCTGATTTCAATTTACGTTTTACGCTTGGCTTTTCGTAGTGACGACGTTTACGAACTTCGGCAAGTGTGCCATCTTTCGAAACACCGCGTTTGAAACGACGAAGAGCGTCTTCAAGCGATTCGTTTTTACGGACACGAGTTTCCACTAGTTTTCCCTCCCTCCGAATTACACGACTAAGGAAACGTGTTTCACACGTCATATCATATTATAGTGAAATTAAGTCGTGTGGTCAACCACTTATTAATAGTCGCTGTCTGAACGTCCACCAGTGACAATCGCGATACCTGCTGAAGCACCGATACGTGTCGCACCAGCATCGATCATCGCTTTCGCACCTTCGAAGTCACGGACGCCACCTGAAGCTTTTACGCCGATGTCAGGTCCGACCGTCTCACGCATGAGGCGAATGTCTTCAACTGTCGCGCCACCAGTCGAGAAACCAGTCGATGTTTTGACGAAGTCTGCTCCAGCTTTCACTGAAAGTTCGGCAGCTTTTTTGATTTTTTCTTTTGTAAGCATGCATGTTTCGAAGATGACTTTGACGAGTGTACCGTTTGCCGCTTCGACAACCGCACGGATGTCACGTTCTACGAGATCGTAGTCAGCATCTTTGAGTGCTGCGATGTTGATGACCATGTCTACTTCATCTGCTCCATTGGCAATCGCATCTTTTGTTTCAAATGCTTTTACCTCAGGTGTGTTTGCACCAAGTGGGAAACCGATGACTGTACATACTTTGACATCATCATCTGACTTGAGTTGTTCTGCTGCATATTTGACCCATGTCGGGTTGACACAAACGCTTGCGAATTTGTATTCGAGCGCTTCTGCACAAAGTGTTGTAATTTGATCTTTTGTTGTTTCAGCCTTTAAAGCTGTGTGGTCGATATAACGGGCTAATTCCATGATTCATTTCCTCCTCTGACAAATAAGTCTGACATCTAACATATTACCATGTTTTGATGAGATGTAACAGCTTTCAAATCTAAATCAACTGACGACGTTTACGAGCGACGACCCAACTGTTCCAACTAAAGAAGAAAATAGCGAGCCAAATGCAGGTGAAGGCAAAGACATGGTATGCCGTGAACGGTTCATGGTACATGACGACCCCGATAATCAAGCTAAGTGTCGGTGCGATAAATTGAAGAAACCCGACAAGCGTGAACGGGATATGTTGTGCCCCGTACCCAAACAGGAGAAGAGGTAACGCCGTGACCACGCCCGTTCCAAGAAGGGCGATCCAAATGACAGGCGACATGTTATACGCAATATTGTCGGTGACAACTTGATTTCCGAGGAAGAGCAATGCCACCGGGACTACCGCCAGCGTTTCAATTCCTAGGCTGACCGTAGAAGCAAGAGGACGTCGTTTCTTCACCATTCCATAGAATCCGAACGTACTCGCCAAGACGAATGAAATCCACGGGAACGTGCCGTATCCTAACGTCAAGACGAGGACGCCAATTGATGCAATCCCAACGGCCATCCATTGGACTCGATTTAATGATTCCCGAAAGACGAGCACCCCTAACACCATACTGACGAGAGGATTGATGTAGTAGCCGAGAGAAGCTTCAATGATATATCCGTGATTGACAGCCCATATGTATACAAACCAGTTGGCACTGACGATGAATCCGTTCAACATGAATGCGTTTCGTGTAGCCGGATGTCGAAGTGCGTAACCGAACTCTTTCCACTGATTTGTCCATCTCAGAACGAGAAGAATAAATAAAAATGACCAAACGATTCGATGCGCCAAAATTTGACCACTTGGCACCTCTTGTAAAAATTTCCAATAAATCGGAAGGACGCCCCACATGACGTAGGCCCCGATTGTCGTCCATACTCCCTTATTCACACGTTCACCCGCTCTCTTACAAGTTAAAGACAGTTTAGTCGATGAAAGACTCCCGATACAAGACTTTTGTTTCATGAAAAAAAGGCGCGAAATCGCGCCCTGACCGTTTATTGTTTCACTTGTTCAATTGCTGTTAATGCTTGTGCCAAGTCTTCAATCAAGTCATCAATGTCCTCAAGTCCGACCGAAATACGGACGAGCCCATCGGTGATGCCAAGTTCCGCTCTGCGTTCGGCTGGAATCGACGCATGTGTCATGCGTGCCGGAACACTGATCAAACTCTCAACCGCTCCTAAACTTTCTGCGAGCGTGAAGTATTTCGTCTTCGCTACCATCATTTCTGCCGCTTCCGCTGAACCGACATCAAATGCGATCATCCCACCGAATCCACGTGCCTGCGATAAATGAATCCGCTTCGCTTCCTCACTGGATACACTTGGATGGAGCACGCGTGATACAGACTCGTTCGACTGAAGGAATTCAACCAATGCTCGTGCATTCGATTCAATCTCTTCCATCCGAACAGCCAACGTCTTGATTCCCCGTACAACAAGGAAGCTATCTTGTGGTCCAAGGACTGCGCCAACAGAGTTTTGAAGGAACGCCAAGGCCTCGCCCTGCTCTTCCGTACGTGCGACAACAAGTCCCGCTACGACGTCACTATGTCCACCTAAGTACTTCGTGGCACTGTGAAGGACGTAGTCTGCACCAAGATCAATCGGATTTTGGAAGTAAGGGGTCATAAACGTATTGTCCACGACGAGTAACACATCTGCTTCATCGGCAATCGTACGCATCGCCCGAATGTCCGTCACGTTCAAGAGAGGATTTGTCGGGGTCTCGACATAAATCATTTTCGTGTTCGCTTGAAGCGCATCCCGAACCGCTGCTTCATCGGATGTATCGACAAAAGTTGCTTCCAAGCCTCGTGACTGAAATACTCGATTGAATACACGGTACGTTCCTCCATATACATCAGACCCGACGATGACGTGGTCTCCAGATTTCAATAACATAAGCACCGTCGAGATGGCTGCCATCCCAGATCCGAATGCAAATCCTTGCACGCCGCCTTCGATGTCGGCAATCAATGTCTCTAATGCCGTCCGAGTCGGGTTTGCTGATCGTGAGTACTCGTACCCTTCTCGCAAGTTGCCAATCCCGTCTTGCTTATACGTGCTCGTTTGATAAATCGGTGGCGTGACGGCCCCTGTCAACGGGTCCGTCGTTTTACCGCCGTGAATGAGTGCTGTCTTTGTACGCATGTTCTGCCTCCTTGACAATTCCTTGACTTAAATATCGTTCTGCACTATCAGGCAAGATGGTGACAATCGTGCCTTCCGTTAATTGATTCGCTTCTTTTACACATGCTGCAATGGCAGCCCCTGAAGAACTACCGATGAGCAAGCCTTCCTGTTTCGCTAGATGTGCCACGTAATAGAAGGCTTCCTCATCTGTGATGGTATGAATCGCATCGACGGAAGACTTCTCCAGAAATGGTGGCCATTTTTTGACGCCAATTCCTTCTGTTTTATGTGGTCCTGGTTCACCGCCATTCAAAATGGAACCGACCGGCTCCACGACGACAGTTTTCGTCCCAAGTGGCTTTAATGATTTGGCGACACCGGTGAACGTGCCTCCTGATCCCGCTCCCGCTACAAATACGTCAATTTGTGGCACATCTTTCAACAATTCATGGGAAAGGATGTCGACGTAAGCATCCGGGTTATCCGGGTTCGAGAACTGTTCTGGGACATAGGCGTCATGTTCTTTAGCCAACTCAATGGCATGTGCGATTGCGCCCTTCATGCCGAGTTCCGTCGGCGTGTTGACGACTGTTGCTCCGAGCAGTCGCATCAATGCCTGTTTCTCTTGACTGAATTTTTCAGGAGTGACCGTCATGAGGCGAATCCCGAATCGTTGGCAAGCGAGCGCAAGCCCGATCCCCGTATTGCCTGCTGTCGGTTCGATCACCGTTCCACCAGGTGCCACATCGCCACGCTCAATCGCCCGTTCAATCAAATTCATCCCGAGTCGGTCTTTGACACTCCCACCTGGATTCATCATCTCGAGCTTTCCGTACACTTTGACATTCGCTGGTATAGGAAGCGTTCGAAGTTCAATAAGCGGTGTGTCTCCGATGAGTTTATAGACGTCACGGACAATCATCTTATGCCTCGTCCTTGAAGACGATATGCCATTCATCACGTTTTGCGAGCATGTCTGCCGCTAATTTTTTGGCACCTTCGAAATCATGATGGTTCGCATTCCCACATTGAACAGGGTTTTGCGCAGGCAATTCCTCAGCGTTCATCGCATCACGCAACGTCGCTTCCACGAGGTCAAGCATTCGTTCGTAGTTCCCATCATTGAGCATTGTCCAATAGAAACCTGTCTGGCAACCCATCGGTGAGATATCGACAATGTCTTCGGAATGATTGCGACTGTTCTCGGCAATCAAATGCTCAAGTGAATGAACCGCGCGCATCGGCATGAGTCCTTCGTTCGGTTGAATGAAACGAATATCGTATTTATAAATCGTGTCAGCCGTCCCTTCTTTCACACCAGCTAAACGGACAAACGGCGCCTTTACTTTCGTATGATCCAAGTTAAAACTTTCAACATTATATGTTTTCATGAGTAATTCCTCCTCGTTATTTAGTGGCTGTTACGAGCCAGACAAACTTGTTTTTCTGCGTCATCGTCACGTTGTATCCGTTCTCTTCTAACATGGAACGAATCGTTGACGTATATGGATAGTATTCACGATTTAAATCTTCGACGAGGTCCGAGTACCCTTTCGCAGTCGCCCAATCGATGATGTCCTGACGAGCTGCTGGTGACTCAAACATCGTATCAAGCAACACGAACTTCGGGTGTTCCCAGTCTTCGACATATCGACCAATGGCCGTGGCCTTTTCAGAATCTGTCAAGTGGTGAAAAGCATATGACGATACGATCGTATCTACATGTGATAACTTCGGATATCGGAGAAAATCACCTTCGAGTACTTCAATCCCCAACTTTTCAACAGCAATTTGTCGCATTTCCGGCGACGGTTCAATCGCAATCAACGGATGTCCTTTTATAATTCGACTGCTCAAGTTTCCTGTTCCGACACCAAACTCAAGTACCCTTCCTTCGACATGTAGGGCAACCTCATCGAGCATTTGCTCATATCCGATGAAGACTTCGTGATATTGCTCATCATGCCCCTCGACCGTCGTATCATAATCCTTTGCCCAATCCTTAAAGATGTCCATGAATGGTAAGTTCATATCGCTACCCCAATCTTAATTCTTACTAATTTGATATGTTTTATTGGTATTTAACTTTAACGTTACATTAACAGGTTTTTTTTTTCATTTCAAGTCATTCGCTAGATTCACGCATCATATGCAATTGGATATAGGTCTTATGTGTTAGGTCTTTAGTAATTGTCAGAACATTAAAATTTGTGCAAAAACACTTACCTATTTTACAAATAAATCCACTCTTTTTTATCTGAATAGCGATATGATAATTCTCAATGTAAGTCTATGCTTTATTTTTTACAGGTAATAACAAATTTTAGGGGGTCCATACGTTGTCACGAAAAAAAATCTATTTAAACGCTTCACTCGCCACATGTATCGCCTTGTCACCTGCACTGATTCAAGCTGGAACAACTTCTGTTTCAGCAGAAGCTTCCGTTAAACCGAAATTGGTTCTTGAAAAAAAACAGAAAAAAGTTCGGGTCGTTGTAGAGCTCGTCGGGGATCCTGCCATTGCAAAAGCCGCTCAAAAAGGGAAGAAATTTAATGAATTGTCGAAATCAGAGCAAAATAAGGCACAACAATCTGTACAATCGGAGCAAAAACGTGCCAAATCTGCCTTGAAGAAACAAGGCGTAACCGCTACACCGATTGAAGAGTTCACGACCGTCTTTAATGGCTTCTCTACATTCTTATCTACAAGTGAAATCGCCAAAGTCGAAGCATTACCTGAAGTGGCGACCGTTCACATTGTCAACGAGTACGAGCGCCCTGAAGTCAAACCGGATATGATCACGAGTAACGGCATGGTTCAAGCCGAACAAACGTGGGGAGATTACGGATTTGCCGGAGAAGGTACTGTCGTCGCTGTCATCGATTCTGGAATCGACCCTGAGCACCGGGATTATAAGATCACCGACGCTAAAACGGCAGAATTGACTCAATCAGAAGTCAATCAAGCCATCACATCGTTCGGTCTCCCAGGCGAATACGTCAACGAGAAAGTTCCATACGCATATAACTACTACGATGAGAACGATGACATCAAAGATGATTCACCTGGCGCTTCAATGCACGGACAACACGTTTCCGGTACAGTTGCCGCAAACGGTGACCTAGAAAACGGTGGGATCAAAGGTGTCGCACCGGAAGCACAAATTTTGGGATTGAAAGTATTCAGTAACGACCCGAACTATGCGTCTACATATGGAGATATCTACATAAAAGCAATTGATGATGCCATTAAACTCGGTGCTGACGTCATCAACATGAGCCTCGGATCAACAGCCGGTTTCGTCGATGCCGATTCTCCAGAGCAACAAGCCGTTCAACGTGCTGTCGACAACGGCATCTTTATGTCGATTTCTGCTGGGAACTCCGCATACTTCGGTCACGGATTTGACTTGCCGACTGCTTCAAACCCAGATACGGGCGTCGTTGGGGCGCCGAGTGTCAGTCAAGCATCTACATCGGTCGCCTCTCTTGAGAACGATCAAATTCAATTGGATGCATTCCGAGTCGGTGATGAGAAGATTGGATGGAAGAAACAAGACGGTCCTGCCTTCAAAGAAGGAACATACGACATCGTATATGTCGGAGACGGACAACCGGAGAATTATGAAGGAAAGGACGTAAAAGGAAAACTCGTCCTTGCTGTTCGCGACGGCGGTTACTTCTACACGCAGATCCAAAAAACAGCTGAAGCGCAAGGGGCAGCAGGTGTCATCGTACGTGGTGCGGTCGGGCACGGCGATTATGTCTCGATGGCTCTCGATCAACCTCAAATTCCGATGGCTTCACTCAGCATCCAGGACGGAAATGAACTGAAAGACAAGTTAGCAGACGGTCCGCTTCAAGTGACGTTTGCCGGTGACCGCATCAGTGTCAATAACCGTTCAGCCGGTGCGATGTCTGATTTCACATCGTGGGGCGTCACACCGAACCTTGACTTCAAGCCAGAGCTTTCTGCTCCAGGTGGCCAAATTTTCTCTACGTTCAACGATAACCAATATGGGTTGATGAGCGGAACATCGATGGCAGCACCACACGTTGCCGGAGGGGCGGCCCTCGTCCTTGAGCGTGTGGACCGTGACTTCAAATTGAGTGGAAAAGCACGTGTCACGATGGCGAAAAACTTGTTACTCAACACGTCGAAGCCTGTCACAGATATCGGACCGTATAACCAAGAATTGAAACAATCACTCCCATACTCACCACGTCGGGCCGGAGCAGGTCTCATGCAATTGCATGCAGCCGTCACCTCTCCTGCTGTCGCATATGAGAAGTCGACAAAAGAAGCAAAAGTCGCTTTAAAAGAGTTGTCGAAGAGCAAAGCATCGTTCACGATCGTCGTCGAGAACACGTCGACTGAATCGTTAACTTATGATGTAGCCGCATCGTTGCAAACGGATCTCGCTGTCAAAAACAAAGACGGAATCGTTCAAAATGCGATGGAAGCGCAAGCACTTCAACAAGCGATCATTAAAATTAACGGATCAAACACAAGTAAAGTCACGTTGAAAGCAAAACAGAAGAAGGAAATTAACGTTTCAATCGATGTCTCGAAAGCAAAAGTGTTGAATCCTGAAACATTGGAAGGCACTGTATCCGCTAAATCTGTCTTTGAGAACGGCTATTTCGTCGACGGATTCCTTCGTTTGACTGATCCGCGCGGTACAGACGGTCATCCATCTCTCGTCGTTCCAATCGTCGGATTTGAAGGGGATTGGGGCAAAGCGCCGATCTTTGACGAGACAATCTATGGAGAAGGCGCATTCTATGGCGTCTCTGGATTGGTGGATGCAGAAGGAAACTACTTAGGTGAAAAACTAGATGAATCTGTGGCTAGCGAAGCGGTTGCCATTTCACCGGACGGAGACGGGTCGAAAGATACGGCTACTCCAGTCTTCTCGCTATTACGCAATGCGAAAGACATCAAATATCGCGTCGTAGATGAGAAAGGGAACGTCCTTCGCACCCTCAAGATGGAAGACGAATTGAGAAAGAACTACTTCGATGGCGGAAGTGGTGATTATTACTATTACGCAGCGGATAACGCTTGGGACGGAAAATTGAATGGGAAGATGGCGCCAAAAGGCACATATTACTATGAAATCGAAGCAAGCATCGATTACATGAAGAAACAAGCTCAAACGATGCGCATTCCTGTCAAAGTAGATTACACAGACCCACGCTTCACGCTTCGTTGGGACGACAACGTAGCAAGCGTCAAAGCGTCGGATGACTTTGCTGGAATCAACGGTATCGAATTCCTCATCAACGGGAAAGTCGTGGCAAAAGAAGCGAAAGCTTCAGCGAACTTCACACTTGAACAGCCGCTCGAGACTACAGATCAGCTTTCAGTTCGCGTGTCAGACAATGCCGGGAACGTGATCACTCGAAATGTTTCAACAGAAAATGATGCGGCCAAACCTGGTATCTTTGTCGATGCACCACTCGCCTTGTCTCCTTACGGTACATCCATCGTTCCATTGATCGGTCAAATCAAGGATGCCTCTGAAATCGCATCGTTCACGGTAGACGGGGTCGACGTACCACTCAAATATGACGCGTCAGCGAAACAATATACGTTCAATACGACACGCACATATAAGGATGGTTTCCACAAAGTCCGCTTTGTCGCAGAAGACACTGCTGGGAACGTGACGAACTTCGTCCGCCCAATCTTTGTCGACTCTACGAAAGCAACATTGTCGGTGACAAACGTACCGAAGAACGTATCGGCTAAACAGAAGTCTGTAAACGTGAAAGTTCAAGTAAAGGATAACTTCGACGAAATCAAGCTTCGGGTCAACGGGGACTTGAAATGGAACTATACGTTGAAAGAACCATACGCGATGCGTGCATTCTCACGCACGGGAACAATCACACTTCCAGTGACAGCGAAAGGAAAGAATACCTTCACGTTCGAAGTGACCGACCTTGCCGGGAACGTCACGAAAAAAGTAATTACAATTAACAAAAAATAAGCGATACAAAAAACGGATGACCTCAATCAGGTCATCCGTTTTTCATGTCATTTGTTGAGTTCAAGCGCGAAAGAAATCGCAGATAATGCATAAAGCGGCGCCGTTTCAGACCGAAGAATGCGTGGTCCAAATGCACATGCAGTCGCTCCAGCCTGAGTCCATTGATTGATTTCATTCATATCGAATCCACCTTCAGGTCCCGTGATGACGAGAACGCGTTGTTTCGGTTTCAGTTGAGTCAACAGTTGTGCGAAAGCAGACTGTTCCCCTTCTTTTGCCGACTCTTCGTACGCGATGATGACGGCATCATAGCCCTCCATTTTCTGATGAAGCTCTTTCGGAGAGATGTAGGAACACGTCGGTACAACGGCACGATAGGATTGTTCAGCCGCTTCTTGCATAATCTTTTGAATCCGCTCCACTTTTTTCGGAGCTTTTTTTCCATCCCATTTGGCGACAGAGCGCGCTGATTCGAACAGCAACAGATGGTGGACGCCAAGCTCCGTCGCTTTTTGGGCGACGAACTCGACTTTGTCCCCTTTCGGGAGTGCATACGCCAAAGTCACCTCGATTGGCAACTCAGTCGTCGCCTGTCGCGATGACGTGACTTTCGCTTCCCCGCTCTTCTTCTCAAGCGATGTCACGACACAGGCATACTCAACACCTGTACCATCCAACAGGACCATCTCATATCCAGGACCTTGTCGTAAGACTGTACCGATGTGGTGGACCACATCTGAAGGAAGGGTCACCGTTTCGCCTTTAAAGGCTTCTTTTGTCAAAAAATAACGTTGCATAACTTACCCCTTCTTGGCGATAATCGCGACCCAGTCTTCCATCACGCGCGTCTCTTCAATCTCAAATCCAACAGCGACCAAAGCATTCGTCACTTCAGCCCGCTTCTCTCCGATAATTCCAGAGGTGATGAAGCGCCCACCTGACTTCGTACGTGCATAGGCGTCTTCGATGAAAAGGAGAATGACGTCAGCAAGAATGTTCGCTACGACTAAATCGTACTCGCCTTCCACACCTTTCAGAAGATCACCTGTGTCCACTTGAACGAGTTCGCCCACTCCGTTCGTCTCAACGTTTTGACGAGCAGCTTCGACTGCGACCGAGTCTAAGTCTAGTGCCTTTACCTTCGTTGCACCAAGTTTTGCTGCTGCAATCGACAATACACCCGATCCTGTACCGACATCAATGACACGGTCACCTTCCTGGATGTAGTTCTCAATCGCTTGAATGCAGAGCATTGTCGTCGGATGCGTTCCTGTGCCAAACGCCATACCCGGGTCAAGCAAAATCACATTCTCTTCCGGCTGCGGGGTGTACTCTTCCCATAAAGGAACGATGGTTAGTTGTTGCGAAATCTTTACCGGCTTATAATACTGCTTCCAAGAGTGTGCCCAGTCCTCTTCATCGATTTCAGCGACCTTGACGTCTCCAGATCCGATGTCGAGCATCGTGCGAAGTCGTTCGATTTCTTTTTTAAGATTCGAAAGTAAATCTTGAAAATCACCTGAGGCCGGGACATACGCTTTGACGTGTACGCCAGAAGTTGGATACGTTTCACGATCCGAAACGTCCCAAATTTCTCCGAAATGGTCCTCCGCCATCATTCTGTCGAAATCTTCCACGTCCTCGATGACGACACCTTGTGCCCCCACTTCGTGTAGTAAATTGGATACTGCTTCTACCGCAAGTTGTGTCGTGTGGACACAAATTTCAGACCATTTCATCGTTCGTACACACTCCTTTTAGTGACTAAAGAACTTTTTTTTTTTTTGGAACATGCCATGTTCCTCTTCGACACCGGACTCTCCGCTAATTTCTTCAAATTCACGCAGTAACTCTTTTTGACGGTCTGTCATGTTTTTCGGCGTCATCACGATGACACTGACATACTGGTCACCATTTGCACCACCACGAACACTCGGCATTCCTTTACCGCGTAAACGGAATTTCGAACCGGTTTGTGTCCCTGCAGGTACTTTCAAGCTCACATTACCGTGAACTGTTGGTACTTCGATTTCCGCACCGAGAGCAGCCTGGGCGAATGTAATTGGCATATCCATTGCGATGTGTTGGTCGACACGTTCAAAGATCTCATGTGCTCTGACACGAACGACGACGTATAAGTCTCCTGCTGGACCACCGTTCACGCCTGGACCACCTTTACCAGAGAGACGAATCTGTTGACCGTTATCGATACCGGCTGGGATTTTGACCTCGACGGTTTGTTTCTTCTTCACATGACCTGAACCATGGCAAGTCGGACATTTTTCTTTTTTTGTCTTACCACTTCCGTGACACTGGCTACATGGACGCTGATTGACCATACGACCGAGAATCGTGTTCTGTTCGACCGTTTCGACGCCGCTACCGCCACATCGGTTACACGTTTCCGGTTTCGTGCCCGGTTTTGCTCCGCTTCCCATACACGTGTCACATTCTACTTCGATTTCGAGTTCAATCGTCTCTGTTTTACCTGTGACACTTTCCATGAAGTCGAGATCGACGACGTACTGGTAGTCTTCACCGCGACGTGGTGCATTCGGATCTTGACGGCGCCCACCGCCTCCAAAAAACATGTCAAAGATATCTCCGAAGCCGCCTTGGAAGTCACCTCCACCGCCGAACTGATTGGCCCCTTCGAAACCGAATCGGTCATACTGGGACCGTTTCTGTTCGTCTGAGAGTACTTCATACGCTTCACCAATCTCTTTGAACTTGTCGGCAGCATCTGCTTCTTGGTTGATGTCCGGGTGATATTGACGGGCTAATTTTCGATATGCCCGCTTGATGTCTTGTGCTGAGGCCGACTTGTCGAGCCCGAGCACTTCATAATAATCTCGTTTCGCCACTATTCTCGCTCCTATCCTCACTAACTACGTATCGATTTTACCGATTCTACCTTAACATGGAAAGAGCCAAAGCAGAAACCTGCTTTGGCGCTCTCCTTTACAACGGCTGTTTATTTACGGTCGTCGAGATCCTCAAACTCTGCGTCCACGACATTATCGTCCTGTTTCGCTTCCGCCTGTGGTTCTGCGCCTTCAGCACCTTGCTGTTCAGCCATTTTAGCATATACTTTTTGTGTCAACTCTTGAACGACAGCTGACAATTCGTCTTTGGCTGTACGGATCGCCTCAAGGTCTGAACCTTCGAGAGCAGTTTTCGCTTTTTCTTTCGCAGCTTCTGCTTTTTCTTTGTCCGCCTCTTCTACTTGCTCACCAAGATCTTTGATTGCCTTGTCTGTCGCGAAGACGAGTTGGTCTGTTTCGTTGCGAAGTTCTGCTTCTTCTTTACGTTTGTTATCTGCTTCTGCGTTCGCTTCTGCTTCTTTCACCATACGCTCGATTTCCGCCTCATCGATACCTGAAGAAGATTGGATTGTGATCGATTGTTCTTTGTTCGTACCGAGGTCTTTCGCCGATACGTGAACGATTCCGTTTGCATCGATATCGAATTTTACTTCGATTTGCGGCACACCACGTGGTGCTGGTGGGATGTCCGTCAATTGGAAGCGACCAAGTGTCTTGTTGTCTGGTGCCATCGGACGTTCCCCTTGAAGGACGTGGATGTCAACAGCAGGCTGGTTATCGGCTGCAGTCGAGAACACTTGTGATTTCGATGTTGGGATTGTCGTGTTACGATCGATGAGTTTCGTCATCACGCCACCCATTGTCTCGATACCGAGTGAGAGTGGAGTCACGTCGAGAAGAACGACGTCTTTCACGTCTCCGGCAAGAACTCCACCTTGAATTGCTGCACCAAGTGCAACAACTTCATCCGGGTTAACCCCTTTGAACGGCTCTTTCTTCGTGAAGTCGTGGATTGCTTTTTGAACAGCAGGGATACGCGTCGAACCACCGACGAGAATGATTTTGTCGAGGTCAGATGGTGTAAGTCCTGCATCTTTTAAAGCACGACGCGTCGGTTCCATTGTGCGTTCGACAAGGTCAGCCGTCAATTCTTCGAATTTCGCACGTGTGAGTGTCATCTCCAAGTGGAGCGGACCTGCTTCACCTGCTGTGATGAACGGAAGGCTGATGTGTGCGCTTGTGACACCTGAAAGGTCTTTCTTCGCTTTTTCGGCAGCATCTTTCAAACGTTGAAGTGCCATCTTGTCTTTGCCGAGGTCAATGCCGTTCTCTTTTTTGAATTCTGCAACGAGGTAGTCGATGACTTTTTGTTCGAAGTCATCTCCACCGAGACGGTTGTCACCAGCTGTAGCGACAACTTCGAATACACCGTCACCAAGTTCAAGAATCGAAACGTCGAACGTACCGCCACCGAGGTCATAGATCAAAATCGTGTGGTCTTCACCTTTATCTAAACCGTAAGCGAGTGCCGCAGCTGTTGGCTCGTTGATGATCCGTTTGACATCAAGACCAGCAATCTTACCAGCATCTTTTGTCGCTTGACGCTCCGCGTCGTTGAAGTATGCAGGAACTGTGATGACGGCTTCCGTGACTGATTCACCGAGGTAGTCTTCAGCATCTTTCTTCAACTTCTGCAAAATGATTGCCGAGATTTCTTGTGGTGTGAATTTCTTACCGTCTACGTCAACTGTATGTGATGTTCCCATGTGACGTTTGATTGATTGGATCGTATTCGGGTTCGTGATAGCCTGACGTTTCGCGACCTCACCGACTTGACGCTCTTCTCCTTTGAATGCGACAACCGAAGGAGTCGTACGGTTACCTTCTGCGTTTGAGATGACGACGGCTTCGCCACCTTCCATTACTGCCACACATGAGTTTGTAGTCCCTAAGTCAATACCGATAATTTTACCCATCGTTTATTCCTCCGTCTCGTTAAGTAGTGTTATTCTGCGACTTTTACCATGCTCGGGCGAATGACTCGACCATGCATCGTATATCCTTTTTGAAGCTCCATCGTCACGATACCTGACTCGAACTCATCGCTCGGTTCTTGCATGACTGCTTGATGGAAATTCGGGTCGAACGGCTGTCCGACTGCTTCAATCACTTCGACTTGCTCAGCATTTAATACGTCAAGCAGTTGACGATGAATCATATCGACTCCTGATTGAATCTGCTTCGCATCCTCCGAAGTTGCGTTTACTTGAAGTGCACGCTCAAAGTTGTCAATAAGCGGAATCAATTTTTCAATGACAGACTGTGAAGCAAACTTGACGCGTTTGGCGTTCTCTTCGTTCGTCCGACGACGGAAGTTGTCAAAGTCGGCACGAATCCGAAGCTCGCTCGCTTTCAATGCTTCGATTTCTTTTTGTAAGTCCGTCCCCTCAGAACTTTCTTCCACAATCTCAGCATTTAAAACCTCATCTTCATTTGATTCAGTCGACTCATTCTCTTCTGTTTGTGTCGAGTCTACAGATTTTTCTTCAAGCACGTCATCTTGTTCATGCCCGTTTTGGTGATCTGCTGTCATAGTAAAACTCCTTTCCGTCACTCATCTAGTTTCGTTCGTCGCAACGCTTCGATAATTTGTCCCATCATTTGGACACCATGACGGTAATTCATACGCGTTGGACCAATCATAGCGATTGTACCGAATGTTTTTCCGTCTAGTGTATAATCCGAGGTGATGACACTACAATTTTGAAGGGCGACAATTCCGTTCTCGCTCCCAATGCTCACATAAATCTCGCGATTTGGCAACGATTCGAGCCAGTGTGTCAATCGTTCTTGCTCATCAATCCATTCTAGGAATGGGCGTAACGTGTCGAGCGTCTGAAACTCGGGTTGATTGAAGATTTTCTTCTTGCCCCCGAGATAAAGCGAAGACGGCGTTTGGATTCCGAGCGTCGATTGAATCAGTTGCATCATGTTCTCGTACTGCTGTCGCTGAGCGAGTTGCAATTTGGCAACTTCCTCCCCAATCCGGATTTTCAATTGTCCGATTGGCGTTCCGACAAGGCGGTCGTTCAACAGTCGAATCGTTTCCTCGATGACGTCAGGAGCGACACGCGATTCAAACATGACGGTACGATGCTCGACGTGACCTTGATCCGTGACGATGAGAACGACACCACGCCGCTCGTCTAATGGCATAAAGTCCACACGGGCCAACGTTTCCATTTGGCTGTTCGGACCGAGGGCGACCGTCGTATAATTGGTCAAATCAGAAAGGAGATCTGCAGCTTGTCGAATCAGGATCTCAGACTCTTTTGAAGATTGTTTCAAACGTTCTTCTAGTCGACCTGTCTCCCGTTCGTCGATGATCTGCTTCTCGACGAGGTGGTCCACGTAATATCGATAGCCGACCTCTGACGGGATGCGACCTGCAGAAGTATGTGGTTTTTCAATCAGCCCCATGTCTTCCAAATCGGCCATATCATTCCGAATCGTTGCTGAACTAAACGTCAAATCGTCTCGTTTCGACAATGTCCGAGAACCGACCGGCTGAGCCGTCTGGATGTAATCGTCAATGATGGCTCGAAGAATGAGCAATTGTCGATCTGTCAGCACAACATCACTCCTCTCTGAAAAGGTTACCCCGCTTTATTAGCACTCATATTTAACGAGTGCTAATCACACTTCAAATATTATCATGTTCTCACTATTTGTCAATTCATACACTCGGATTTTTTTTTCTTTTTTCACGATAGCAAACCTACGAAATGAAAATAAAAGCCCATTTCGGTAGAATAGATGATGAGGTGATTAAATGTTTACAACAAAACAATTTAATGTATTTAAACAGGATGGACTCGACGAACGAATGTCTGGCATCCGTTCGGATATTCAACCGCTCTTCCATCGGATTTATGACGAGGTCGGGCCAGAGCTTGAAGCTGATGTCGGTATTCCTCTTTATTTGCATGTGGCGAAGCACGCTCGTCGGACGGTGAACCCACCTAAAGATACGTGGATGGCGATTTGTCACGACAAACGTGGGTACAAAAAACATCCGCACTTACAAGTTGGGCTTTTCGACGATCGTGTCTTCATCTGGCTAGCGTTCATCTATGAGATGCCGAACAAGGACGCCATCGCGAAACACCTGCAACAAATCGATTTGAAATCAACATTCCCTGATTTCCATATCGCGGGAGACCATATGAAAAAAGAAGCGTTACTTGTTGAAGATACGTCAACTGAAGACATTCAATCGCTACTTGAGCGATTCGGCACTGTGAAAAAGGCTGATTTCTTGATCGGCCGTCAACTTCCTGCCGATGCATCGATTCTTCAAAACGAAGACGCGTTCCTTGCATTAGTCGAAGACACGTTCGGTCGCCTTACACCGCTCTATCGAGATCTCGTCTTATAATAAAAAATGGACAAGTCCTCACGAAGGACTTGTCCATTTTTTATGAATCAGCATGTTCAAGTTTTGCTTCTCCAATAAAGGCTGCAAATGCTTCATTGGCGAGTGGCAAACCGGATGCCGTTAGACGGATATGTGTACCCGTTCGTTCAATCAGTGACTTCTTCACTAACTCTTCGATGACGTGACCAAACACATCATCGAGCGACACTCCATACTTCTGTTCAAACGTCTGAAGCGAGACCCCGGAACGCATACGCAGGCCGAGGAAGAGCTCTTCTTCCATTTTTTTCACTTCTTCCAGCTCGGTCACCCGTTTCACAGGGATACCTTCTGCTTTAATATAGTGAGGAATCGGAGCGATATTGGCGCGACGTGTCCCGTTTAAATAACTATGCGCACCGGCTCCGAATCCATAGTACTCTTCATTGCGCCAGTACACTTGATTGTGACGGCTCTCCCGACCAGGCAAGCCATAGTTGGAGATCTCATATTGTTGGAGACCATGGCGTTCAAGCGTCTCCATCACTTTCAAGTACATTTCGACTTCGACATCTTCTCCCGGTAAACGGAGCTTCCCTTTTCGATCTTGAATCGCAAAGACGGTATGCGGTTCGAGAATCAACGAATAAGAGGATACATGTTGAATCGGTAATTTAAGCGCTAGCTCTAAATCACGGTCAATTTGTTCAAGTGTTTGTTCCGGAAGACCAAACATAAGGTCAATCGAGATATTGTCAAAGCGTTTTGCCGCTTCACTTACCGTCTCGAACACATCATCCGCTCGATGCGTACGGCCGATGCGCTCCAGTCCACCATCATCAAACGTCTGGACACCGAAACTGAGCCGGTTGACGCCACCTGCTTTCATCGTATCGAGCTTTTCCGCACTCACAAAGTTCGGGTTCGCTTCGACAGAATATTCGAGGTCATCTGACGCGAGTGGCAGAAGGTGTTGGCGGACCATATCCATCAGGCGCGCCATCTGCTCCTCATTGAGCGCGGTCGGTGTCCCACCTCCGATAAAAATGGTTTCAATCCGATCTGTCGGAAACGCCTCGAGCGTCAAGACCATCTCTCGTTCTAATGCATCTAAATAAGCATCAACAGGCTGATTTTTTAAAAACACCTTGTTGAAATCACAGTAATAACAAATATGTTCACAAAATGGAATGTGAAGATATACGGCTTTAGCCAATTTCGGCCACCCCTTTCTTCTCATTCCATTTATAACGCTTTTCGTCTGTTCTTTCCAGCCTGCGCCATCAATCGAATCGATGAATGAATAAACCACTCTTCAATTTCGGCTCGAACCAGGTTGATTTTGGAGGCATCTGGCCACCATCATCTGCCACGCGCATCAGTTGTGACATCGTTGTCTCATGGCACGTGAAAAGCAATCGATCTGGTACTTTAGTCAGCTTCTCTAATTCCGAGGCCGTCTTGTTCCCACCGACAAAATCGACTCTCGCGTCTGTACGAATATCCTCGACGTTGAAGTACGGCGTGAGTATATCTCGTTGTAAGATGGCAACGTCTAGCGCCTTGTCCTCTTGCCGTTTCGTCAACTGATAATATTTCCCTCGATAGGCGACTCCGAAGACGCCATGTTCTTTCGGCAGGACAAGACCATCCTCCTCATTGATCATGTATGAAAACGAGAGTCCGTCTAACATATTCTCTACCTCTTCTGGACTAATCGCTGTCAGCACGCGATGATACGGCAAAATCGTCAATTCGTCACTCGGGAAGAGGACACCTAAGAAGTGTGTACGTTCATTCTTTTGAGAACGATCCCCACCCATCCCGGAAACGACCGCTGCCGCTTTCGCACGATGATGTCCATCCGCAATGTAGATCGACGGGATGGTTGCGCCAATCATCATGACACGAGCGAGTTCACGGTTTGGAATCATGAATCCTTCATGCATGACGCCTCGTTCATCCGTGAACGAGAACAACGGGTTTCCGTCTGTCGCAGCATGTAAGATTTGCTTCAAGTTTGCATGTGGAGGATGACTGAGGAGAATGGGACCGGTGTGCGCTCGTGTTGCCCGGACATGCTCGACACGTTCCCGCTCCTTCGCCTCCCGTGTATGTTCGTGAATCTTGATTCGACCGGCTTCATAATCCGCGACTGAAAAGGTGGCGACTAAACCGGTTTGCTGACGTTGTCCCGATGTCAATCGATAGACGTAAAATCCATTCGGACGTTCCGTCAACTCCTTCTCATAGAGACGTTCTAGCTCATGACGCGCCAAATCCCCCCACTTCTCAAGCGAAAGGTCGGATTGAAGTGCTTCCGGCTTATCAACAGCTAAAAAAGAATCAGGATTTTCTGAAATGACGGCTCGCGCCTCTTCAATCGATACGACATCGTACGGGTCTGCGGCGACACGTTCCGGATGCGCTGGCATATAAGGGCTGAACGGTTTAAATACGACCATAAGATCCTCCTTAAAATTCCCGGACACGAATGACGCCCTGTATTTCATACAGCGCATGAATCGATAACGGTTCATGCTCACTGTTGTCTAAATCAATTAACGTATACGCCATCTCCCCGCGGCTACGATTGACCATGTTATCGATATTCAATCCATGTGAGGCAAGTTCTCCCGTGATTTGACCGACCATGTTCGGGACGTTTCGATGCAAGATTCCAAGACGGCGTTTACCGGTGTAAGGAAGCTCGACGTTCGGAAAATTAGCAGACGAACGAATATTCCCTGTCTCGAGATACAACTTCAGCGTCTCCACTGCTTGAATGGCACAATTAACTTCCGATTCTTTAGTCGATGCACCGAGGTGAGGCAGTGCCATGACTTGCGGATGACCAATCAACGTGTGACGGGGGAAGTCGGTCACATACAGTCCCACATGATGATGCAACGCCTTCAATAAGTCATCATCTTTCACGAGCTCTCCTCGCGCAAAGTTCAAAACAGTCATCCCCGGTTTCATCCGTTCGAACCAACTCTGGTCAATGCTGAATCGAGTCTCCTCAGTCAAAGGCATATGAATCGACAATAAGTCAACATTTCCCAGTACCTCACTTAAATGTTTGGCACGCGTGACGTGTTTCGAAATATTCCAGGCGGCATCAACCGAGAGATGGGGATCGTATCCGATAACATCGACCCCAAGCTGGAGAAGATCGTTGGCTAGCGACGCACCGATGGCTCCTAGACCGATAATCCCTACTTTTTTGCCTCGCAACTCCGCTCCGAGGAATTGTCGTTTTTGCACTTCCATCGCTTCTTCTAATTGCGATTGCGATGCGATAGTCTGTTCATTCACCCAATTGAGTCCTTTCACAATGGGTCGTACCGAGAGGATCATGCTCGCAAGGACGAGTTCTTTCACCGCATTCGCATTCGCACCAGGTGTATGAAACGCGACGATTCCTCGCTTCGCAAGTTGATCGAGCGGAAGGTTGTTGACACCGGCCCCTGCTCTAGCGATGGCGAGAAGATAGGGAGGGATATCCTCTTCGTGGACTTGATGACTTCTCAGTACCCAAGCATCGGCTTGATCCGATGCATTGATGACGTACTCGCTTGGCTCAAATCGTTTCAGACCAGCGGCAGCGATTTGATTAAATGTTTTGATGTGATACATTGGTTTCCTCCTCGAATGCTCTCATGACGTCGACGAGGCGTTCTGCCCCTTCTAGCGGCATCGCGTTATACAGACTTGCACGTAAGCCCCCTACCGAACGATGACCACCGAGTTCGAGCAATCCACGTTCTAAAGCGTATCGTTCAAATCGCCGATCCATCTCTTGATCTCCCGTTGTAAATGGGATGTTCGTCAATGAACGACATTCCCCCGAAACAATTGGAGAAAAGCAGGTCGACTCTTCAAGATAGGAATAGACCCTGTCACTTTTCTGATGATTCAATCGTTCCATCGCTTCGACGCCACCGCGGTCTTCCACCCACTTCAATACACGCTCTGCTACATACATGCTGAAGGTCGATGGTGTATTGAATAACGTATCGACATGTGACCCATACTGAAGATAACTCGGCAACTCAAGCGACTGAATCAAATCCCGACGGATGATGACGACCGTCAGTCCTGCAGGTCCGATATTCTTTTGGGCTCCGGCATAAATCACCCCGAAGCGCTCCACATCGATTTGCTCGGATAGAATGTTCGAGGAAGCATCTGCAATCAGCGGGACATCGATTTCAGGGATATGTGTAAATCGAGTCCCTTCAATCGTGTTGTTCAGTGTCACATGGAGATAGTCCACCTCTTGGACAAGGCTCGATTCAAACGACATCTTTCCCGTCGCATCTACCAATGGGTGAATGACATCGACCTCTCCAAAGTGTTTCGCATCTTCCATC
Organism: Exiguobacterium profundum; assembly: GCF_001909285.1. GTDB lineage: Bacteria > Bacillota > Bacilli > Exiguobacteriales > Exiguobacteriaceae > Exiguobacterium > Exiguobacterium profundum. The sequence continues at coordinate 1,487,165 of NZ_MRSV01000001.1, read as the reverse complement.
GCTTTTTTAGACCAGATGCCCGTATCCACATAAGCGAATCGATTCCGCTTCCGTAAATTCATCGGAATCATTGAAAATTGTAACGTCGCACCGCCTTGTAGCCAAAGCACAGCGTAATTCTCAGGGATATGCATGAGTCTTCTCAATCTCAATTCAAGAGAGTCGACCACACGTTCGAAAGACGCTGAGCGATGACTCGTTTCGATAATCGAAACGCCTTCATACTCAAACGTCAAAAGATGCTGTTGAATCTCTTGCATCACTTCTGTCGGTAGCATGCCAGGACCCGCAGAGTATGTATACGTCGACACGGTGTTTCCTCCTCTATAGTCTGTCTAAGGGTTTACTCTTCCTTATATGAAAGGGCATTTCCTGCCTGAAATACAAAATCGCCCTGATTCGAAAATCAGGGCGACTCAAACTCATTATTCTTCGTCCATAGAGAGAACAGACATAAACGCTTCTTGCGGGACTTCGACGGACCCGACCATCTTCATGCGCTTCTTACCTTCTTTTTTTTTCTCGAGGAGTTTCCGTTTACGTGAGATATCTCCCCCATAACATTTAGCCAAAACGTTTTTACGAAGTGCTTTAATCGTAGAACGTGCGACGATTTTAGTTCCAACGGCCGCTTGGACTGGAACTTCGAACTGCATCCGTGGAATGAGAGCTTTAAGCTTCTCAACAATGACCTTCCCACGTTCGTACGCGAAGTCACGGTGAACGATGAAGCTGAGGGCATCGACGATTTCGTTATTGAGCAAGATATCCATCTTCACGAGACGCGATTGACGGTAGCCGATCAACTCATAATCGAGAGACGCGTAGCCTTTCGTGCTCGATTTCAACTGATCGAAGAAATCATAGACGATTTCACTGAGCGGAATCTCGTACGTGATTTTGACGCGAGTCGTATCGATGTATTGCATATCGATGAACGTTCCGCGTTTCTTCTGGCAAAGTTCCATGATTGCACCTACGTAGTCGTTTGGTGTCATGACAGCCGCCTTGACGTATGGTTCTTCGATTGAATCAACCTTTTGTTGCTCTGGCATCTTCGATGGGTTATCGACGTGAATTACTTCGCCTGAAGTCGTCGTCACGTGATAAATTACCGATGGTGCCGTCGTAATCAAGTCGATGTTAAACTCACGTTCAATCCGCTCTTGAATGATTTCCATATGAAGCATGCCGAGGAATCCACAACGGAAACCAAAACCGAGCGCTTGCGACGTCTCTGGTTCAAACTCGAGTGCGGCATCTGAGAGCTGGAGCTTTTCAAGTGCCTCACGAAGATCATTGTACTTAGCCGCATCAATCGGATACAAACCACAGTAAACCATCGGGTTCATCTTGCGATAACCAGGTAGCTGACTCGTTGCCGGGTTTTTAGCAAGTGTGATCGTATCCCCGACGCGAACATCTCCTACTGTTTTAATGGATGCAGAAAGCGTACCAACGTCTCCTACGTTCAATTCTTTAACAGAGATCGGTTTTGGCGTCGACACACCGAGGTCCGTCACTTCAAACGTCTTGCCAGTCGCCATCATTTGAACTTTGTCTCCTACTTTGACTGAACCGTTCACGATACGAATCGATGCGACGACACCGCGGTAAGCGTCATAGTATGAGTCAAAAATCAGTGCTTGCAATGGTTCAGACGGGTCACCTGTCGGCGGAGGGACAAGTTCCACGATTTGTTCGAGAATCTCTTCAATCCCGATTCCGGCTTTTGCAGAAGTCGGGACCGCATCACTCGCATCGAGTCCGATGACGTCTTCAATCTCTTGACGGACCCGCTCGACATCCGCTGACGGCAAGTCGATTTTATTGATGACCGGGATGATTTCAAGGTCGTTATCGAGTGCTAAATAAACGTTCGCAAGGGTTTGCGCTTCAATTCCTTGCGCTGCATCGACGACGAGAATCGCACCTTCACATGCCGCAAGCGAACGTGACACTTCATATGTGAAGTCGACGTGTCCTGGCGTGTCGATCAAGTGAAGAATATACTCTTCTCCGTCTTTCGCCGTATAGTTCAATTTGACGGCGTTCAATTTGATTGTAATTCCACGCTCGCGCTCCAAGTCCATCGCGTCAAGCGTCTGCTCTTTCATCTCACGAGCCGTGAGTGCACCAGTCTTCTCAAGAATCCGGTCAGCGAGCGTCGACTTTCCATGATCGATGTGCGCGATGATGGAAAAGTTGCGAATCTTCTTCTGACGATTCTCTAATTCTTGTTTGTTCATATATGGGTTCACCTATCCTTCTCATGCATACCGTGTCATTATATCAAAATCCTAAAGTAATGTGTACGACCTACTACAACAATACCACAGATAGTTTTCAGAATAATCATCAAGTGGTTGCTTTTCATATAACCGTTTGCTACAATTGTGCTTGTTCTGTTGAATGATTACTTGAAGTAATAAGAACATACACTTTCTTGTTTCAGGAGGTGACAAACAATGGCAAACATCAAATCAGCAATCAAACGTGCAAAAACTTCTGAAAAACGTCGTGTTGCGAACTCACAAGAGAAAGCGGCAATGCGTACAGCAGTAAAACGTGTTGATGCTCTCGTACTCGAAGGAAACAAAGAAGCTGCTCAAGAAGCTTTCGTCCTCGCTACGAAGAAGCTCGACAAGGCTGCATCAAAAGGTCTTATCCACAAAAACAAAGCAGGTCGTGATAAATCACGCCTCGCAGCTCGTATCGCTGCTCTCTAATTAGAGATCACACGAAACAGCCGCCTCCTATTCGGAGCCGGCTGTTTTTTTGTATACCATGACGTAGTGTGGGCCAATCCCAGGGATGTCGAACGGCTCCCCGATTCGTGTAAGTCCATTTCGTTCATAGAAACGGACAGCCACTTCTCTCGCATTACACCACCATGAACATCCCAGCTCATCATGGAGTGCCTGTAAAAATCGAGAGCCGATTCCTTGTCCCGAAACATGAGGATCCGTCGCCATGCCACGGAGTTGGAGCGGAATCTTCACACCCTCGATTTGTTTCGGGGACAGCATGACTGTAGCGACCGACAGCACTTGATCGCCTTCAACCCAAGCGAAGTGTCGCGTCGTCGGCGCCTCATCCCCTTCAAAATAACACGTCTCAACGTCTTTTCCTGGTCTGAGCACAACATGACGGAGTGGAATCACGTCTTGAAGCGTCACTTGTTTGAATCCCATTCCCTCACCTCACAATAAGGCCAGTTGACAAACGAGCGTATCGAAAACGATCTGTTTGTCACCTCGTCCTGTTTTCATGGCCTCGTCCGCGTCTGCAATCAATGTCAACGCACGTGCGAGCTGAGCCTCTGAAAAGCCGCGACTCGCTTGTGTCGCCAATTTGATTGTATACGGGTGGGCCCCGATTTTCGATGCGATTTGCTTCTCTCCATAGCCTGCCTCTGTCAACTGTTTCGACAGGTACATGTTCCGATATTGCCGAGCAAGCAACCCGAGTAGCCCAATCAGTTCTTGCCCTTGTTTTTCTAAATCCCGAACCAATCGAAGCGCTGCATCAGCTTGTCGTTTGACGAGAAGCTCCGAGAGCTGAAAGACGTTATCTTCTAATGTACGTGGAACTAAATCATTCACAATCTCAATCGGAATCGTCGCACCCGTTCCCGCGTACAACTGTAGCTTCTCTAGTTCGCGAACCAACTTTCCCCAATCATCCTGACATAGGAATAAAAGACGCTCCATCGTAGAGCGCTCCATCTTTTGTTGTTCACGACTCAATGCATCGTTCACGTATCGCATCAGTTCATTTTGGCTCGGCTTTTTCGCTTCGAGGACGATGGCACGCTCTTTCAGACGCTTCACGATTTTCTTCCGCTCATCGAGTTTTTCTGACTCGACAATCAAGACAAGAACCGAATAGGTCGCCGGTTGTACGACATATTCCGCCAGACGGTCAACATTGTGCTTTTGCTTCTCTTTCGCACCCGTTAAGAACTGGGCATTTTTCACGATAACCGTGCGATACTCACTAAAGAAAGGGACCGTCTCCGCTTCATCAAGCGCCGTATCGAGTGACGTCTCTTGAAGATCTAGTTGCATGACATCAAATTGATCACCGGATGGATTGGCCGCTTTCACGATTTCACGTTCCCACGTCTCTAACAAATATTTTTCGGTGCCATGGAGAACATAGACGCTCGCCAGTTTTCCATTATGTAACCACGGTTCATTCAAAACACACACCACTTTCACAATTTATTCTCATCTAAACATAGATTATCTTCCCATGATTCGCTATACTTATAAAGGAAGTATGATAAGGAGGGACCTAATATGCAAATCAACTCAGTACGCCCACCGAGTGAAAACCCGTTTGAAAATGACGTTCAATGCAAACGTAATGACGCCATCGACTCTGCGATCGGCTTCATCGTCCCATTTGGCTTTTTCTTCACGATTTTCTTCATCGGTGTCATCATCAAGTTCTTAAGTCTATAAGTGTTCAAACGATTGCCCCGGGGGAGCAATCGTTTTTTAGTGTATCACATTTTATGCCGTGCTACTCGATGATCCCCCGACACATGTTCTCTTCACAGACAATCATCCCGTTCAAATCGGTTCGTAATAGACGTTTCCCCACAACCCGTCGTAACGTCTCCTCGTGCGGATGTCCATACCGATTGTTCGAACCGACACTCGCAATGACCCATTCTGGATCGATTCGCTCAAGCAGCTCTTCTCCCGACGACGTATCGGATCCGTGATGCCCTAGTTTAAATACGTCGACGTCAAGCGTCGGTAACTCGGCTTCTCCTTCTATCGGCAAATCTCCTGTCAATAGATACCGCATGCCACCTACGTTCATGTACAGGCTGATCGAATGATCATTTTCATCTTCGTGTGGGCGATTCGGTGCCACAATCCACATCCATGGCGTCGGCCGATCGTCTGCCTCGAGATAATGGACCGATACATCATAGACCGCTGCTAAGTGTAGCAGTTCTTCTCGTTTTTCAGCATTCGCCACTTCTTTTGATATCCAAAGTTCTTCCACCGTCACCACTTTCAATAATCCTTCTAATCCGCCGATGTGGTCATGATCCGCATGGGTCAACAGGACAAAATCAAGCGAACGCTCCCCACGCTTCCATAAATAAGGGGCCAATACATCTTCCCCCGGGTCAAATGTGCTTCGCTTTTGCTCGTTTGGATCTTGAAATACGCCTCCTACATCAATGACACCAATCGTTCTTCCCGATTCTACGACGATTGCATCACCTTGCCCGACATCCAAAAAGGTCACCCTGGAGGATTCCGACCATTCTGACCATCCCGCAATCAACCCACATGTCATGATGGCCGCCCCCCATCCGATCCATCGTTTTCGATTCATCAGCGTCAAGCTCCCCCACAATCCTAGCAACAATGCGATTTGCGACGGCAATGCCAGATCGTGCAACGGAAGCCAAGGTCGTAAATCATCGTGGAGGGCGAACATTCCATTGATCTCATCCAACACAATCATGAACAACGGGGCAATTGAAGGAATCATCCATGTGACAAATGCGAGTGGCATGATGATCCACGAGATACAGATGGCCATCACGAGATTCCATATCGGTGCCACGACGGATAGAACCGGTTGTACTTGCCATAGTACAATCAGCCCAAACAGCTGTGCGAAAACGGACAACTCGATTAGTCCTGTCCAGATTTGTCTCGTGACTAACAAAAAGAAGGTCATCCCGACCGTCAACTGGAAACCCAGATTCGTGAGAAGGAACGGTTGAACGGCCAACATGCCCGCCGCACACCAACTCAAGAGCCGAATCGGGTCTCGAATCGTCACACCGAAAAGAGAGAGAAAGAGGATCGCATCTGCGACGACGACAGCTCTTGCAACAGGTGGGGAAAAACCAGTCATCCATCCGAACATCGTAATACTAAAGATCATCAGTACCGTCTTCGTTTCACGTCGAATAGGGATTGGCTGCATCAATATGCGCATGGCCACGATCAACATGGCAATATGTGAACCGGAAATCACAAGAAGATGAAGAAGGCCCGTCACACGATAAGAAAATGAGGTCTTTTCATCTAGCATTCGACTCTCTCCGAACAATAATGCCTCCATATATAATGCGACATCCGCACGATGACGATGCTCAATTTGTTGAAGTTGTTGTTCTTTCCAACGCAACAACCGACCGTCCCACCCTGCCGTCGGACGACACGTGTCGATTCGCTTCACCTTCCCTTTAAAGGATACGTTTGAACTCCGTGCCCAAGCCCGTTCATCAAATCCCCCGGTGTTTCGTAACGGTTGAAACGCCTCTACTTCGATTTGCACGAGGCACGTCTCTCCAGGTCGTCCGTGTTCTAATTCGCGTCCTCGTAAGACGCCCTGAAGATCGTCTACGTTCCCGTATAGTCTTACCGATTTCCCATTCTCTTTTCGACTTTCGATTGAGAAGGCAATCGTGTCTGACGGTAACGATTCTGTAGGGGTCGCATGGAACGAAGCGATACAGATGAGTCCAATCACTCCGGCTTTCGCATACAGGCCTTGCCCACGTCGTGTGACCAGATAAAAGACAATAGCGACCACAGAGACCAAATAGAATCCTTCTTTCAGACCGGTTACAATGAGTACCGCAAACAATGGAAACAGCGGCATCTTAAGGTACCAATAAATATGGCTTCATACTTTCTAATGTCTTTTCGCCGAACCCCTTCACATCACCTAGCGCTTCATATGTTTTAAATGGGCCGTTCGCTTTCAGATGATTTAAAATCGCCTCGGCTTTGGCTGGACCAATTCCTGGAACCGTCATCAGTTCCTCTTTCGTCGCACTGTTGACATGAACACCGTTCGTTTCGACCTCAGGACTCGCTGAGTCTTGCGAAATCGGTGTTTCTCCTTTTTTCGGCACGATGATTTTGACTCCATCAACTAACAACTGTGCTAAATTTAACTGCTCTGGGTCAGCTTCATCTGTCAGGACTGCCAAAGAGAGCACATCGCCCACTCTCGCCCCTTCTGGTACGGTATATACGTTCGGAGATTCAACCGCACCTGTCACATACACAACGAGCTCCATACGCTCTGGGGTCGTGGTCGGCGTGACCTCCTCAGGTTCCATGACGAACTCGTCCACCATTCGTTGCTCCGGTTCCTTTTGATAAAACAAATAGCCTACTCCTAAAAATAGAACGACTATTAGACCAATGACGAGTTGTTTCCATCTTTCCAAGCGAATCACCACCCTGTTCGACTGTTACGTTCAGTATGGCGAATCAGCTGTTTCGAAACACGTCTCATTCTTCCCCACAATCTTAACTTTAGGAAATGATTTGTTTGCATGTTCCATATCGCACTCGTACATGTAACGATATTCATCGACACAATTTCTATGAACAGGTTATAAAATGACGGAAAAAACGGAGACCATCACGTGGCCTCCGTTCCTACTGTTCACTGTTCGATTATTCTTCTTCGAAATGCTGAACCTGGTCAGCGAGTGCCGCTGCCTGTCCTTCTAACTCTTGCATCAATGTAAAGATTTGATCGAAGCTTGCCTGCTGTTCTTTCATCGAGGCTGCCACTTCTTCGTTTCCTGCGGCCAACTCTTCCGTCACCCCAGATACTTCTTCAACCCGACGCAAGACGTTGTTTACCTCGTTACTCGATGTGCGCATCTCTTGTTCGATCGTGCGTACGAACGAAGCGACGTGGTCTGTCCGTTCATGGATTCGGTTGAATGCTTCTTTCGTCAATCCGAACGCTTCTAATTGCGCCTCTTGCTCGCGTTTTGACTCATTCACCGTTTCCGTCAAACGGACGACTTCTTGCTGGATCGTCTCGACGACGTGGAAAATAGAGCGAGTCGCCTTGTTGCTCTCTTCCGCCAACTTCTTCACTTCACTTGCTACGACAGCAAATCCTCGTCCCGCTTCTCCCGCACGGGCTGCCTCGATTGCCGCATTGAGGGCAAGTAAATTCGTCTGAGCCGCGACGTCTTCGACAAGCTTCGCCATCGCCTCAATCTCAGCCGTTTGTCGTGCAAAGTGGTCCATTCGCGTGACAAGCACTTCATTCCGTTCGCTTGAACGATCTAAAATGTGCTCCTGGTCCGTTAATGTTTCAATTCCAGCCGCTACTTCACGTGTCATTTCTGACGTTTCTTCCGTCGTTTGTTTCGTCTGGTTCAAGCTCGTCTCAAATGAAGTTGCCATCGTATGCACTGAGCTGAGCGTTTCTTGCAACTCATTTGCAATCGACTGTGCTCCGTGTGCCATCTCATCAACTGCGTTCGTGATGTTAGATGTCGTACTCACGACCGCTTCATTTTCGGCTGCGGCTGTTTCGGTCATCCCGTTCACTTTCATTGATGTGACTCGGATTGACCCGATCACCGTCTGAAGAGACGCAGTCATCTCACGCATGGCACGTTCAAGACGTCCGATTTCATCATTGCGCGTCGACTCAGGCAACGTGACGAGACGTCCGGCTGCAATCGCTTCGGCCACCTTGACATTTTTTTCGAGTGGTCGAGTGATCGAACGGGCAAAGAAGAAGTTATAGATTCCGAGCGCAAGAATGACAAGAATCGTCAAAAGGACCGAAATCAACAAGAGACGTTCCGTCTCATTTGCCGCCTCTACTTGAAGCGCTTCATAGAATGAACCGTTCTTTGCAATCAACGTATTGATATCATTTAACAAACCTTCTAGTTTCGCTGCCTGGATCCGAGCTCCGATACCACCTTCAAGTGCCGACTCGACATCTTCGTTCACCTGTTCGTACTTCATCGTGGCACGGTCTAAATGATTTGAAAATGCCGGAATCAAATAAGACTGTTTTAAATCATCGAATGTTTCCGCGTTCGTCACACGGATGCGCTCTAATTGAGTCAATGTAGATTGGTTCGACTGTTCGCCAAGTGACGTCCAGAGGGATTGTTCTTGTAGGAGTGACGTTTCAAGTTGAGACAATTCAATCATTTGACTTCCATACTGCTCGTTATATGTTTGCAAGCGATTCAACGTCGACAAGACGTAACTCATCATCAGTACGATCAAGACGACAGTGAAGACGGTTGAGAAGATAAAACGTTTACGTAAACTCATTTAAGTGTCCCCTCCTTCAACTGACGTTCTACCGATTCATACTCTGATGTTTCTTTCTCATCCCATTGAATGCGACGAAGCGGAGCCAAGCCGACGCCGCCCTCTTCAATTCCAAGGATGACGTGTTCATTAAATGGTTTTTTGGTCACACGACCCGCGATTTCTACAATCGCCAAATCAACTTGTTTCAACATCGACGTCACAACCGCATCTGGTGCAATCATCGATTGATCACTATCGACCCCGATTGCCTTGACGCCGTATTTTTCAGCCGTCTCGAGTACACCGACTCCTGTAAGTCCAGCTGCAGCATACAGAACATCTGCTCCCGCTTTAATTTGTTTCTCAGCGAGTTCGCGACCGAGCTCTGGTGAAGCAAAATCATTCGAGAAATCAACGAGCATCTCGACATCTTCGTTCACCGCTTTAGCGCCACGTTCAAATCCTGCTTCAAATTTTTGAATGAGTTCCATATCCATCCCACCGATAAATCCAATCGTATCGGACTCTGTCTCAAGACCAGCCACGGCGCCGGCAAGCGTACTTCCCTCTCCCTCTTCGAACGTGATATTCAAGACGTTCGGAAGTTCGGACACGCCATCGATCAAAGCGAATTGCTGTTCCGGATGTTCAGCCGCTACAGCCTCTAAGTCTTCTTGACACGCAAAACCGAGACCGACAATTACGTCATGTCCCTCTTTTACCAATTCTTCAAAACCAACTTTGTATGTCTCCGTTTCGGATAGTTCACGATAATCAACGAACCAATCGCCCGTTTCACGTAGCTCACCCATCCCACGCATAGCTGCGTCACTGAACGATTGGTCCCCGAGACCAACGTCAGATAAAACAACTCCCATCGTCTGTCGTTCATCGACAGTGGCACTTGGATTGTCGATAACTGACTGACAACCGGACAACCAAAGGGTGCAAGCCGTGATTGTACTGAGCATTATACTTTTCTTCATATATTCAATACTCCCTCTCTCTAATGGTCTGACAACACTTATATCGACCGAGAAAGGGCTATTCTACATTATTTTTTTTTTTTTTTGTTGCAATAAAAAAAGCCATAGACATCGTCCATGGCTTCGTACACTTATTCTTTTGAAGCAGCGACCGTCGTATCAGCTAATTCACGCTCCGGTGTAGGAGCTGTTGCAACGTTCCCTTTCCCCGCAAAGTTCTCGAGCAAGTCTTTCATATCAATGCCCGAAGAAGCTTTTAATGTTTGTTGAAGCGACGCCATGAGGTCGGTTGCGTAACCTGTCACTTTCCCGGCACCGCCGTTTTGACCGCTCCCCGTGTCGACGACCGTAATCTGATCGATGTTTCCAAGTGGCGATGCAATTTCTTTCGCATAATCAGGAAGCATCTTGACGACCATATCGAGAATCGCAGCCTGCCCGTATTGCGCGAAGGCTTCGGCAATCTTCTCTTTCGCTTCCGCTTCGGCAAGACCGGTCAAGCGGATAATTTCAGCTTCTGCCTCACCTTTCGCACGTTCAGAATCCGCTTCTGCAAGACCTGCCAAACGTACGCGTTCCGCATCGGCTTTCGCCTGTGCTTCAATACGATACTTCTCTGCATCCGCACTTGCGATTTGACGTGCCTTATCCGCAGCGGCAGACTGTTCAATCGAGTATCGATCCGCATCGGCTTTTTTCTTCACTTCTGAATCATATTGTTTCTCACGACGCATGATTTCTTTCTCTTCGAGCTCGATTTGCTTTTGACGCTCGATGATTTGAACTTGCATCTGTTGTTCAGTGACTTCTTGTTTCGCACGCGCTTCCTCAAGCTCATACGCTTGGTCGGCCCGCGCTTTGGCAACATCTTGCTCACGGCGATAAGCCGCAATCCGAAGTTGGTTCTCTTTCTCAGCTTCCGCGATTTCAGACGCACGCTCAAGCTCGGCCTTCTTCGCATCTTTCATTGCTTCCGCCTGTTTGATGCGCGTCTCTTTATCCGCTTCTGCTGTCGCGATATCAGCATCACGCTTCACTTGGGCGATACGCGGTTTCCCTAGCGATTCCAAGTACCCGTTCTTATCTCGAACGTCTTTGATGGTGAATGATACGATGACTAGCCCCATCTTCGCTAAGTCTTGTGATGCAACTCGTTGAACTTCTTGCGAAAACTTGTCACGGTTCTTATAGATTTCTTCAACGGTCATAGAACCTAAAATCGAGCGCAAATGGCCTTCTAACACTTCTTTTGCTTCATTTTCACGTTCAATCTTCGGTTTTCCGAGGAACTGCTCAGCCGCTGTCGCGATTTCACTGATCGATCCGCCGATTTTAATGATGGCTGTTCCGTCCGCCATGACCGGGACACCCTGTTCTGTATACACTTCAGGTGTCGTGACCTCTAATTTGCTTGAGAGCAAGCTGAGCGGTTCTGCTTGCTGGAATACTGGGAAGACGAACGTCCCGCCGCCACGAATGATTTTGACGCGGTTACCGGATGTATCGCTATGTACATTTTTCTTGCCTAAATAACTACCTGTCACAATCAGTGCCTCATCTGGTCCGACTGTGCGATATTTTAGTACGAATACAAACACAAGTGCGAGGATGATGACCCCGACGATAATGCTGACTAAAATAGCCGTATTCATGTGTTATATCTCCTCTCGAATTGTAGGTTCGTCATATGGCATGACGATTGCGATATTGCCTTTTACTTCAATGATAACTACCCGACGATCTGTCGAAATCGATGTACCGTCTAAGCTTTGAGCCGTCTTTAAAAGCGATCCCGTCACTGTCTCAATCAAGACTTCACCGTATCCGCCTTCAGGAATGGGCACGGTCAATCGTCCGACACGTCCAACTAATGCCTCATCCGTCAAACCAATGGACTCTTCCGCATTTGAGAGCGGTAAGAGAACAAACAAATAGAGAAGCGTCGTCAGAGCAAGAGACCCGATCAATGCGACAGCGAGCCCAATCATCGGGGAAACGTGAGCCAATGCGTTTAAGATGAGCCCAATTCCTGCCCCTAGTGCTAAGAAAGATAGGATGACTGCAGGGTTGAACCAACCTTCAAACATATCGAACGCATCGGAAAACATCATGTAAATAAAGGTTCCAAGACCAGCGATGATCAACACCCACCAATAAAGTTGATCGATTGCCTCCATTACCACCCCTCCTGTCGACGTTTTTGTTCCATCATCAGTACGCGTCGAAGTTGTTCGACTTCTAATGCAAGCCGATCTTCAATTTCATCCCACTCCGACAGTGATGAAGTGGATAAGTCGTTCACTTCTCGAACTCGACCAATGGAACGTTCAATCCGTCGCCGATTGTATATGTCGACAAATTCTTGTCGTTCGAGTCGAATCCTGTTTAAAAAATATTCCACTTCTTTTTGAACTTGAACGACTTGATCCGTCACGCCCTCAGAAGAATCTTGCATCAGTAGCCGACGCACTCTCACTTGATGAGCTACTAATTTAGCAATTCTCGCCTCGAGTTCGAGAATGTGCTTGTATAATTCCTCTACCTCATCTCGTTGCGTGTCATCGCGCCACCACACGTCCACCTCACCTCACTTTTCTCTACTCATCTCCATATACGATAAAACCTCATCTTCGGTTTCAAAAAATAATAAAAAAATGTAAAATGAATTTGCCAGACAGAAAGGAAGTGCTCATGTTGGGCAACCAAGTCATCAAGCTATCATCCGCATCACAAGAAAAACTAAAGAAAATGTATCATGAGTATGCAGTCGCGCCACCACCATATGCGACATTCAGCGCCAAGACACCGGGATTTGTCGTAACGGTTTATCAATCAGGGAAAGTGATGTTCCAAGGAAAAGATGCTGAGACCGAGGCAGTGAAATGGGGACTACCTGCTGAGAAGAAACAAGCATCCGCACCGAACACCCTCTTACCTGAAGGATTTTCAAGTTGGTCTGTCATTGGAAGCGACGAGGTCGGAAAAGGAGACTACTTCGGACCACTCGTCGTCGTAGCGGCTTTTGTCTCACGCGATCAAATCGCACTCGTCAAAGAACTCGGCGTGAAAGATTCAAAACAGTTATCCGACCCTGAAATCATCCGGATTGCGAAAGATTTACACGCTACGATTCCCTATCAAAAAGCAACACTGCATAATCCAACATATAACAACATGCAACGGACGATGACACAAGGTAAAATGACCGCCATCGCCCATAATGCTGCACTTCGAGCGTTGCTTGAGAAAATCGGACAGAAACCCGATGCCATTCTAATCGATCAATTCGCAGAGAAGTCGGTATACTATCAACACTTGCGGGCAGAGCGGGATATCGTGCGCGACGATGTCTACTTTTCAACCAAGGCAGAAGGTCTTCATGTCGCCGTCGCAGCTGCTTCCATTTTAGCTCGCGCCTTCTTCTTAAAAGAAATGGACAAACTAAGTAAACAAGTAGGATTGACCCTCCCGAAAGGGGCAGGAGCAAAAGTCGACCAAGTCGCCGCTCAAATCATTCGAGGTCATGGACAGGATTATTTACAAAAGATTGCTAAAGTCCATTTTGCGAATACAAAGAAAGCCATCAACTTGAATGAACGTCGTTTGTAGAGCTTCGACATCAAGTATGATATACTCGTTTTACGGTTAAATGAACTTAAAATTTTTGGAGGATAGCGTTCATGTTGCATTATAAAACCTACACGATTAGTGATGACCATCCTTGGGTCATCTTTATACATGGGGCCGGAGGAAGTTTATCGCATTGGTATCGCCAACTTCGTCCCTTCCGTAAAAAATATAATGTCCTGCTCGTCGATTTACGCGGTCATGGCGGTTCATACGATGCTGAACAGTCGCTCAAACAACCATTGAATGCCTATACGTTTGATGTCGTTGCCAAAGACGTGATTGAAGTGATGGATCAATTAGGTATCGAAAAAGGGCACATGGTCGGTCTTTCTTTAGGGACGATTGTGATTCAGGCGATGTTTGAGCACTATCCGGATCGAATCGCATCAGTCGTCCTCGGCGGAGCCATTGTAAAATTTAATGTGCGCTCCACGTTGCTCATCCGACTTGGTAGTCTCGTGCAAAACTTCGTCCCCTATATGTGGTTATATAAATTATTCGCATGGATTTTACTCCCGAAGAAGCGTCACAAGAAGTCTCGGATGATGTTCGTCCGCGATGCGGCGAACTTATGTCAACGTGAGTTTATCCGTTGGTTCAAGATGACGGAAAATATTAATCCTTTATTGAATCAGTTCACTTCGATTCAAACGAACGTCCCGATTTTGTATATTATGGGTGATGAGGATTATATGTTTCTTGAAGCTGTCGAGCGGACAGCGAAACATCAACCGACAGCCAATGTTGAAATCGTTGCAGACTCTGGTCATGTGGTCAATGTAGACCAACCCGATCAATTCAATGCATTGTCGATGAATTTTATCGACGATCAGATTCAAGCACGCTCATTACAAATGAGCTAATTCAGGACGCCACTGGGCTTCCTGAATTTTTTTGTATTTATTTTCAGAAAATATAGATTATTACAAAAATAGATGGTATTCTTTAGCAAATCCAACGAAGAGGAGATGCTCGAAATGTCCAATCCCGTACATATGAACAGCCTGCTGATTATTATTCGACTGAGGGACTGAAATCGATTTGTTTTCAAAAAACGACTTTTCAGGCCCTTGTTCCCGTGGTAATCGGACAGGCGCCTGCAGATTGAAACCGCGCCTATCCTTGATGGATAGGTTTTTTTGTTGACATAAAGATATAGAGGAGATGATGGAAGTGAAGCAGTATATGATGGATCGAATGGTAAAAATTTCAGCAGGTATGGCAAATGCCGTACTCGTCACGCTCGGTGTCGGTTTATTGATTGAGACGATTGGTAATTTGAGCGGAATCGCGATGCTCGTACAGATTGGACAAGTCGCCAAATCATTGTTGGCACCTGCTTTAGGCGCTGGCGTCGCGTTTCAACTCGGAAGCAACACGCTCATCCTATTTAGTGCCATGATTGCTGCAACCATTGGCGGTGCAGCTTTAAAAGCGTCAGAAAGCGGACTCGTCCTCGTTCCAGGTCAACCGATTAGCGCACTGATTGCAGCGGCTGCCGCTGTATGGCTCGGAAAACGTGTCCTCGGCAAAACAAAGTTTGATATGATGGTCGTCCCGGTCACAGCCGTTTTAGGTGGCGGAATCGTTGGGGTTGCTGCAGCAGCGGTCACGACTCCTCTTATCAACTCAATCAGTCAAGGGATCACCGCATCTGTAGAAACGTCGCCGATTGCCACATCTCTTGTCATCGCACTTGTTTTCAGTGTCATGCTCATGTCGCCTGCATCATCTGCCGCACTCGCCATCGCGCTTCAACTTGACCCTGTCGCCAGCGCCGCTGCCTTGATCGGTTGCTCTGCTCAATTTGTTGGATTTACCTTAATGGCATATCGTCAAACCGACCCAGGTGGATTGGTCGCCTCATTCTTTGTCACACCGAAAGTGCAGTTTCCGAATATCATCAAAAACCCACGAATCGTCGTCCCACCGTTTATCGCCGCGATGATTTCCGCACCGATTGCTACTTTGATGTTCTCACTCCAAGTCCCATATGAAATCGCGGGTCTCGGGCTCAACTCCTTGATTGCCCCGCTTCAGATTTTAGCGGTCCAAGGGTTGGATGCCTTTCTCATCTTCACGATGACCGGCGTCGTACTCCCTGCACTCATTACATGGGCTCTTTATCGTGTGACGAGTCTTGTCGGATGGACCAAGTTCGGCGATCTCGCACTCGAGATTCAATAATAAAAGGAGCGTTGTCACAGGTGGACAACGCTCCATATTTTTTACGCTCGAAGTTCAGCGCCGTGTGTCGCACGGACCGCCTCGACGATCGTTTCATATGCTGCCGTTACTTCTTCATCTTGTAACGTTCGTGACGGGTCTTGGAACTTGAGTGAGAAGGCAATCGATTTTTCATCCGCTCCAACATTCTCCCCTGTATAGACGTCAAACAAGACGAGGTCAATCAAGAGTGGACCAGCCGCTTGGCGGATCGTTTGTTCCACTGTCCCAGCCGGAATCTCACGTGATAAGACGAGTGCCAAATCTCGTGAAATCGATGGATAACGTGGTACGTCTTGATAAAGAAGTGTCTCGTCTCCACGAAGTGCCAAGAGGTCGAGTTCGAATACATACACTTCCTTCATACCGTAGACGTCTTTCGATGTTCCTGGATGCACTTGTCCGACATATCCGATGACCTTTCCGTCCATCAAGATGTTCGCCGTGCGGCCTGGGTGCATATCGGGCATCGATACAGCCTCATACGTGACATCTAGGCGAAGCGTTTGGACTAACGTGTCGACAATCCCTTTTGCGACGAAATAGTCGACCGGGATCCGTGTTCCTTGCGAACGATGATCCATCCATAGACCTGTGACGACGCCAGCTACCCGTTCTTTCTCACGTGGTAACGTTTCTCCGTGCTCCGTATAGACGCGTCCTGTTTCGTAAAGTGCGACGTTCGATTGTTGACGCGCCGTGTTGTAACGAGCCGCCTCTAACAACCCAGGGACGAGCGACGTACGAAGGACAGAGCGTTCTTCACTCATCGGCATCGCCAATCGAACGAGCTGATTGGTTTCTCCACCGAAACGTGTCGCATGTGCCTCACTCGTTAACGAGTAGGTAATGGCTTGTGATAAACCTACTCCTTGTAACAAGCGACGTGTCTGCCTGCGCAGTACGTTGATTGCTGGCAAATAGCCTTTCGATTGAGAGGCAGGTAACGTCGACGGGAGACTATCATATCCGTATAGACGTGCCACTTCTTCTGTGATATCAGCCGGAAGCTCTAAGTCCGGACGGCGCGATGGAATGTGTACTGTCAGCACATCATCCCCTTCTGTCGCGAGACCGAGACGCTCCAGGATGTGAACGATTGTCTGACGATCGAGTGTCATCCCTAAGCGCTTGTTGATATAGTCAATCGACACTTGGATTTCTCGGGCACGTGATTCGGCTTCACCTGAACGCACCGCATCATGAATGGCTCCTCCACCGAGTTCGACAATCAGTTGCGCAGCACGGTCAAGCGCGAGCATGACACGTTCTGGGTCAACGCCTTTTTCGAAACGAGCGCTTGAATCTGAACGTAGACCGAGCGTACGGCTTGTCTTGCGTACAGATGCCGGATCAAAGTACGCTGACTCTAAAATGATATCTGTCGTTGAAAGATCTACCTCTGTATTGGCACCACCCATGACGCCTGCGATGGCGACTGGAGCTTGCCCATCTGTGATGACCATCATCGATGAATCGAGCGTGCGCGTCACGTCGTCGAGTGTGACCATTTCTTCTCCATTTTCGGCTTGACGGACCACAATCGAGTTGCCAAGTTTCTTCGCATCGAATGCGTGAAGCGGTTGTCCGATTTCAAGCATCACATAGTTCGTCACGTCGACAATGTTGTTGATTGGACGGACACCTTCTGCGATCAAGATATTCTTTAGCCATTGTGGCGACTCTGCAATCGTTACCCCTTTTACTTCACGAGCTGCGTAATATGAACAGTTCGGTGTCGCAAGTTCGATAGATACCTCCGATGGTGATGATGACGTGACATCTGCTGTCGGCAACGTGTATGGACGCTCTAAGATGGCCGCAACCTCATGAATGATTCCATAAAGGCTCAAGCAATCTGAACGGTTCGGTGTCAAACCGAGTTCGATGACCTCATCGTCCAAGTCGAGCAAATCGAGCACATCTGCACCGACTTGTACCGATTCACGGAATGTATGAATCCCATCCTGCTCGTCTTCCCGAATTTGTTTCTTCTCAAAGCCGAGCTCTTCGAGTGAACAAATCATCCCTTGTGATTCGACACCACGTAGTTTTGCTTTTTTTATTTTATGTCCTGGTAGGCGTGCGCCAACTTTGGCCACGATTACATGTTGCCCTTCGCGCACGTTCGGTGCGCCACAGACGATTTGAACAGGGTCACACTCTCCGATATCCACTTTCGTCACGTTTAACTTATCCGCTTCTGGATGTTTCTCACATGAAAGGACCCGTCCGACGACGATCCCAGAAAGTCCTTCCCCACGATTTGTCACACTTTCGACTTCGATTCCGTTCTTCGTAATCAAGTCACCGAGCGCTTCGCCGCTTAAATCGGATACATCAATATATTGATTCAACCATTTTTTTGAAAGTAACATCTGTCTTCCTCCTTAGAATTGCTCGATGAAACGTAAGTCATTTGTGTAGAAATGACGGATGTCATCGACGCCGTGTTTGAGCATCGCCATACGCTCCACTCCGATTCCGAATGCGAATCCTGACACTTTTGATGAGTCATAGCCAGCCATCTCCAATACATGAGGATGGACCATTCCGCCTCCGAGAATCTCGATCCAACCGGTTCCTTTACAGACGTTACACCCTTTCCCGCCACACTTGAAGCAAGAGATGTCGACTTCGACCGATGGTTCCGTGAACGGGAAGAAGCTTGGACGAAGACGAATTTCGCGCGTTTCACCAAATAACTGCTTCACGAACACTTCGAGTGTCCCTTTTAAGTCAGCCATCGAGATGGATTCATCGACAACCAATCCTTCGATTTGCATGAATTGATGCGAATGCGTCGCATCGTCTTCATCACGACGATACACTTTACCTGGACAGATGATGCGAATCGGCTTCCCATTCGCCTCCAACATCGTGCGAGCCTGTACAGGAGATGTATGAGTACGAAGCAACGTCTCTTCCGTGATATAGAACGAGTCTTGCATGTCTCGTGCCGGATGATCTTTCGGCAAGTTCAGCATTTCGAAGTTATAGAGATCGGTCTCGACTTCAGGACCTTCAGCAATCGTATATCCGAGTCCAACGAACAAATCCTCCATCTCGTCGATGATTTGTTGCAAGAGATGGCTATGGCCAGGAGTCGATGTCCGTCCCGGGAGTGTCACATCAAGCGTTTCCGCTTTTAACTTTTCCTCTAATTCAATCGCCTTCACTTCTTCGATTCGAGCATCGAGTGTGCTTTGAATCGCGGTACGAACGGTATTGGCCAACTCACCGATGACCGGACGTTCCTCGGCAGATAATTTACCCATGCCACGGAGCACTTCAGTCATCGGTCCTTTTTTCCCTTTATATTTGATGCGGACGTCATTCAATGATTTTTGTGTGGATGCCTGTTTGATTTCTTCTAACGCTTCCACTTGTAACTGTTCTAATTGTTCTTTCATGTGTTCGCTTCCTCCTCAACATAAAAAAGTCCCTTCAGTCGTTGACTGAAGGGACGAATCATCGCGGTACCACCCTACTTGGCCAATTCATGGCCCACTTGAGAGCATCGTTATCGTGATGCCAAACCGGTGTTGTCTCCAACACGACTCCAGAGTGAATTCAGCGACGAATCCGGCAAAGGCTCTCAGTCACGGCCCTTGCTCCCTGAACGGAATCGGTCATTCGCTTACTATGTTCTTTCAACGTCATATCTTATTCATCGATGTGTTTAACCTATCACGTTTTTCACGTGCTGACAAGATTATTGTAAAGCGATGCGATACATTAAAATACCCGCAGCGACCGCCGCGTTGAGCGATTCCGCGTCGCCGAGCACCGGAATATGCACACGTGTGTCACAGAGTGCCAATACATCAGCATGAACCCCTTGTGCCTCATTCCCGATGACGAGGGCCACTTTGTCTTCGAATGCAACTTGCTCATACGATGTTGCCTTTGAGAGAGCTGTGCCGTAGACGTGGAATCCATCCTCTTTCAGCTCAGGTAACTTTTCAAGCAAGTCGACCGAGGTCACGTTCACGTGAAACAGTGAACCTTGTGTGGCACGTACGACTTTGGCGTTGAACGGATCGACCGTACCTTTCCCGAGTAACACCGTATCGAATCCGGCAGCATCTGCTGTCCGAATCATCGTACCGAGATTACCCGGGTCCTGTACTCGGTCTAGTACGAGTACTTTCTTCATTTTTCGTTCCACCGGTGTCATCTTGACAACGGCAAACACGCCTTGGGTCTTTTCCGTTTCGGAAAGAAGGTCCGCAACGTGGTCGGATAACTCGAGGACTGGCATATCTTCAAGTCGCCACGTTCCTTTTGGTGAATACGACTCAGCCATGATGAGTTGGACGAGTCGACCGGCACGAATGGCCTCGTCCACCAAATGCTCTCCTTCTACTAGGAATTGACCCGTTTCTTGACGACCTTTTTTCGTCATCAATCGTTTTAATCGTTTAATCGTCTCGCTCTTCGTAGACGTAATCTTCGTCATATTATCCCTCTTTCAACCATTGGACCGTTTCGTGGTCTAAACGTTTCGTCAATGCGACAACGAGTTGTACCGCTGCCTCGTAATCATCCTTATGGATGATGGACACGTTCGTGTGTAAATAGCGGACCGGCACTGTCAATGCGATGGCCGGCATCCCAATCCCAGAAAGATGGAATCGCCCAGCATCTGTGCCACCGCCTGGCGTTAAGTCCAATTGATATTTGATGTCTTGCTCTTTGGCCACGTCAACGATGAGGTCGACAAGGCGTGGGTTCGTGACGGTAGTCGCATCAAAGAAGATGACTTGAACCCCGTCCCCGAGTTTTGACAACCCTTCTGCTTGGGTCATCCCCGGCGTATCACTTGGAATGCCTGTATCAACAGCAATCGCGACATCCGGGCGAATCAAGTTGGCAGCGGTCACCGCTCCACGTAACCCGACCTCTTCCTGTACTGTCGCTCCTGTATACACGACGCCTGGGAACGATTCTTCCTTCAGACGTTTTGCTGCTTCGATGGCAATCGCACATCCGATTCGGTTGTCCCATGCCTTCGCCATCAAGAAGTTCTCATTTTTTATGACAGTGAATTCACAATGGGGCACGACCGTATCGCCTGGACGAATTCCCCAATCAGCCACTTCGTCTTTCGACGTGGCACCGATATCTAAGAACATATCTTTGATTTCAACGGGTTTTTTTCGTGCCTCGAGCGGTAGGACGTGAGGTGGTTTCGCACCAATGACACCGGGAATCTTTTCACCAGACCGTGTGACAACATCCATTCGCTGTGCCAACAGCACTTGGTTCCACCAGCCACCGAGCGCTTGGAAACGAAGGAAACCGCCTTCTTCCACACGTGTCACCATGAAGCCGACTTCATCCATGTGACCCGCAATCATGACACGCGGACCTTCAGCATCTCCAGTCACTTGACCAAATAAACTTCCGAGTCCATCCTGTTCAAACGACTCGACATGCGGCTCGAGGTATTCACGCATCAATTGACGGACTTCTCCCTCATTGCCCGGGACGCCTGTTGCATCCGTCAAACGTTTTAACATATGTAACGATTCATTCATACCAATCCGCTCCTTTTCATTAATATCCTTGATTTTGTCGCTCATGGTTTACTTCATTTTTATTCATGTATGCCAGCAAAATGAGTTGCTCATTAAAACCGAGCGTATAACCAAGTTCGAGATAAGCTGCCATCAGCGTCTCGTACATGGCTTCCGTTTTTGAAAGACCAAAATTCGTCACTTTTCGATAAAAAACTAAAAAAGCATCAGTCGCATCAAGATATGAACTTCCCGCAGGAAACGCATCTCGTTCATACCCAAGCGCAAGACCAAGTGACAGTAAGAAATGAATGCCGTCTACATATTCTTCTAAGATCACATCTTGAGGCGACGGTCCTTTCTTCGACCAAAACTTAAAGCTACGTGTTTCGTTAGCCAGTTCACCGAGCTCGACAAGCAGCGCCAGTAACCGTTCATCGAATTGATTGCCGGATAATCCATGTTGTGCTTTGATCCGCTCGTCTAATTCGCGCTGCCGATCAAACAATGTTGTCCAGTTCACCGGATGTTCCTCCTCTATCTCCACTTATAGCAGTACTAAAATCATTAAAGACCAGCCCACTGCTAAAATCAATACTTGTAATTGAAGCAGTTTTGGGGCATGAACAGCCTTCTTCCGAGTCAAATGAAGACCGAACAAGGCACCGATGGCTCCTCCTGCATAGGCGTATAGGACATTAAAGTCACCTTTTCCTTGCGCATACTGTTTCGCTTGGATATAGGTGTAAACGTTCAAGATAATGAGCGCTAAGGCGACGATCGCAACAACCGATTGATTCATACGCTTTCCTCCTTCTCTTAATTCTAAGAAATTCTAAAGAAAAAAGAAAGCGCCGAGAGAGTGTCTCGGCGCTGTCGATTGAACGATTACGCGTTCAATTTTGATTTAGCTGTTTCAGCGAGTGACGCGAATGCCTGTGCATCTGTCACAGCAAGCTCAGCAAGCATCTTACGGTTGATGTCGATTCCTGCAAGCTTAAGGCCGTGCATCATACGGCTGTATGAGAGACCGTTTGTACGTGCTGCCGCATTGATACGTGTGATCCAAAGACGACGGAAATCACGTTTCTTCTGACGACGGTCACGGTAAGCGTACATGAGTGACTTCATGACCTGTTGTTTTGCTACTTTAAATAGAATGTGTTTCGAACCAAAGTATCCTTTGGCAAGTTTAATTTGCTTTTTACGACGTTGACGAGTCGTATAACCGCCTTTTACGCGTGGCATATGGATTCCCTCCTAAATTGTTTCTGTATTACTTCGCGATCATGTTGCGAATGCGTTTGAAGTCTCCAGCTGATACGATAGCGCCTTTACGGAGCTTACGTTTCGCTTTAGTCGATTTGTTTGCGAACAAGTGACTTGTGTAAGCGTGTGAACGCTTGAGTTTACCTGATGCTGTACGTTTGAAACGTTTTGAAGCACCGCGGTGCGATTTCATTTTCGGCATGAGTATTTCCTCCCCACTGAGAATCGATAATTAATCTTCTTTGTTCGGAGCCAGCACTAAGAACATGCTGCGTCCTTCCATCTTCGGCTTTTGTTCAACTGTTGCCAAATCGGCACATTCCGCTGCCATTTTGTCCAAAACACGTTTCCCGATTTCCGAGTGTGTGATGGCACGTCCGCGGAAACGAATCGAAGCCTTCACTTTGTTTCCTTTTTCAAGGAACTTGCGTGCATTACGCAATTTTGTTTGGAAATCGTTGTCCTCGATTGTTGGACTGAGACGTACTTCTTTCATTTGGATGACTTTTTTTTTTTTTTGCGCTTCTTTCTCCTTTTTCTGGAGTTCGAAACGGTACTTCCCATAATCCATAATTTTAGCGACCGGTGGATTTGCTTTATCCGCGACTAAGACGAGGTCTAGTTCCGCTTCTTCAGCTAAACGTAACGCATCGTTACGTGATGTCACACCGAGTTGTGCACCGTCTGCGCCAATGAGACGTACTTCACGGGCACGAATGTTTTCGTTGATAAAGAGCTCTTTGCTAATGGTTAGCACCTCCATCGTGCGATTGCACGAGATTTAGATTGACAAGACAAAAAGGCAATAAAAAAAGCGTCGGCAGTTTCCCACCCACACATCAGTTGAGGTCATAAAACGGCAGACGATGCCGAATGAACCAAGAACTTGATGGACCTGCCTGATGACTCTCAGACGAGGTGAAAAGCGGGTGCTTCTGCTTTGTTGTTTTTAATCACTATGTCATCTTAGCACTAGCAGGAAAAGATGTCAAGATATCGCGCATGAATAATTGGTAGCTCACACTTTTATGATGATACCAGTCATTCTCTCGTTTCGCAATACCTTTTCAAAGGGAATAATGAAATATCAAAGGAGGGATCGACATGAACTGGCGAAAAGATGTATCGCGAGAGCATGACTACCATGATCAAGTCCAGCAGATTGTCAGTAAGACGATGCAAGCACATGGGCAAGAAGACGAAAAATTACAGGCGGTATTAACAGACCTATTAGAAGAAATGAATCGCATTACTTTAAAAATCGTCGATGACCATGAGTCGGCTCAAAATTATATCCATAAACGGTGGTACTGAAACAACCCCACACCATGATCTTTGCGATGATTAAGACAAAAACGATAGAAGACGCCTGTCTCAACTTGATTGAAACAGACGTCTTTTTTAATTACTTCGCATATACCATTTGACCACCTAGGTGACCTGCATAAGCAAGTAGTCCGGCTCCGACGAGGGCAACGACAAAACTCAGTGTAATCCACAGCTTCCCTTTTGCACGATATCCGATTGCGAGCAAGACCACTGTGATGCCAAATGCAATCAAGCTGTACAGGGCAAAATGTTCATGGTTTTCAATCATCGCTTCTGTCACCGATGGCAGATTCGCTTCCGCATACTCTTCCGCACTATCCCCTGACAAGAAAGCTACTGCACCGGACAATAATCCTGCAACCAATGTGATGAGCGCAAACAATCGAAAACTTGTCCATTTGAAACTGATCAAAATCAATAGTGTACCAAACAACAGTAGACCGATTGGTGCGTGCACGAGCAATGGATGTAATGGGACTCCACCGAGCATAACAATTCCTCCTAAGATGTGATCAACTATTATGAAAGTTGTATACCCGATTCCATCATACGTTTATCCACTACTCCACTATTTCATCATGTCACATCATCAATTTGTAAGCGATTTGAAGAAGTTACCAATGGCCTCAAACAATCGGGCAAAGAATCCTTTTACTTCTTCTTGTTCGAGGAATGCCTGCACATCTTGACCCGCATCTTTCAATCCACTACTGATCGCTGACCAATCAAGATTTGCTTGCTGCATGTTTTCGAATAGCGTCGTCAGTTGATCGAGTTGACCCTCAGACAACTGAACGTTATTTTGATTCAATACTTGAATGACGATGTCACGAATCTCAATATTTGTCTCTGGCATCTGATTTGCGATTTCCGCTTTAATCTCGTTCATGAGACCTGCTACGTCCTCTTGTCCGACTGTCTTACCGATTTCAGACGTGACCGCCAGCTCTTCTTGCGCCAATTCTTTTCGTTCATCCGACAGTTCAATCCCGGTCTCGGCCGCGGTCTGATCATATGCCTTCATAATTCCCGTCAAGGCCGAGGTACCCGTCACGTTAATCGGTGACGTGATATAAATATCGGCATCCGTCACACCCGCCGTGACGAGGGCGTTCGCATACATATCTTTCGTGACCCACGTCACGTTTTCCGTCTGAATATCAAGACCAGTCCCGTTCGTCAACTTGATTCGGGCAGACGAGTACATGCCGCCTCCACGCTGTGCTTGCGGGACCGAATCACCTAAATACTTTTCTTCATCTGCGGCAGTCGCGATAATGGGTTCGATTCCTTCTGGGGCATCCATACGCTCAAGTACCCATTTTTGTTGCTCTGAAGATAATGATTCACCAAGGGTTACAATCGTATCATTGACGATTGCCTCCGCTCCGACTTTCGGAAGCGCTCCTGTGAACGCAACCGCTCCAATAGTAAGTGCCAATACTGGCTTCATATAATTCATTAAGTATCACTCCTTACGTTTACGATACGTGTAGATGACCAAATACACATCCGTATATAGACCGAAAAAAACCACCTTTCTGGTTGGAAAGGTGGTCCCTCACTTAACGTGAACGGTTCGCAATCTCATCTGTGAGCGATGCGATGAATTCATCAAGTGAAGCAGAAACTTGTTCCTGCTGACCGTAGCGGCGAATATTGACCGCACGCTCATCTCGCTCTTTATCGCCAAGAACGAGCGTCATCGGAATCTTCTTCATTTGTGCTTCACGAATCTTATAGCCTAGTTTCTCGTCACGGAGATCCGTTTCGACACGAACACCACGTTTGACAAGTTCTGCTTTCACTTCTGCGACGTATTCGTCGTGGACGTGTGAAACCGGGATCAACTTGACTTGGACCGGTGCGAGCCATGTCGGGAACGCGCCTTTATACTCTTCAATCAAGTAAGCGACAAACCGTTCCATCGTCGAGACGACACCACGGTGCAAGACGATTGGACGATGGTCCTTACCGTCTGGCCCAGTGTATGTCAAATCGAAACGTTCCGGAAGCAAGAAGTCGAGTTGGACAGTCGAGAGCGTCTCCTCTTTCCCAAGTGCCGTCCGTACTTGTACGTCAAGTTTCGGTCCGTAAAATGCCGCTTCGCCTTCTGCTTCGAAGTACGGAAGTTCGAGCTCGTCCATCGTTTCCTTCAACTGACTTTGTGCCATTTCCCAAATGGCATCGTTATCGAAATACTTCTCTTTATCAGCAGGATCGCGATACGAGAGACGGAAACGATAATCTTTTATGCCAAAGTCAGCGTATACTTCTTGAATCAAATGAACGATGTCTTTGAATTCTTGCTTCATCTGTTCAGGTGTAACGAACGTATGTCCATCATTCAATACCATATAACGAACACGTTGTAGACCTGTGAGCGCCCCTGACATCTCGTAACGGTGCATCCCGCCAAGCTCAGCGATTCGAAGTGGAAGTTCGCGGTACGAACGTGGCTCATGTTTGTAGATTGTCATGTGGTGCGGGCAGTTCATCGGACGAAGGACGAGTTCTTCGTTGTCCATCTCCATTTTCGGGAACATGTCGTCTTGATAGTGATCCCAATGACCAGATGTCTTATACAAGTCGACCGAACCGAGAACCGGTGTGTAGACATGTTGATATCCGAGTTCGAGTTCTTTATCAACGATGTAGCGCTCGACCGTACGACGAATCGCAGCCCCTTTCGGAAGCCACATCGGAAGCCCTTGACCGACTTCTTGTGAAACGAAGAAGAGGTCGAGTTCTTTCCCGAGTTTACGATGGTCGCGTTCTTTCGCCTCTTCAAGAAGACGCAAGTGTTCAGCGAGTTGTTCTTTCGTCGCCCACGCTGTCCCGTAAATACGCTGTAGCATCTTATTGTCTGAGTCCCCGCGCCAGTAGGCACCAGCCACGCTCATCAATTTGAAGATTTTCAACTTCGATGTTGACGGGACGTGAGGTCCACGGCAAAGGTCAAAGAACTCACCTTGATGATAGATTGTAAGGGTTTGATCAGCAGGAATGTCCTCAATCAACTCAATCTTGAGCGGATCTCCCAATTCTTTATAACGAGCGAGCGCCTCGTCACGGGAAACGACTTCACGTGTGATTTCTAAGTTTTCGTCGACGATGCGTTTCATCATCTTTTCGATTTCAGGAAGGTCTTCCTCATTGATGCGACGATCCATCTCGATATCGTAATAGAACCCGTTCTCAATCGTCGGTCCAATTCCGAGATAGATGTTGTTGTCTTCTCCGTATAACCGTTTGATCGCTTGAGCCATCAAGTGCGCTGACGAGTGACGCATCAAATCAAGACCATCTTCCGAGTCCGGCATCACGAGTTCGATTTTGCCGTCATGTTCGATTGGACGACGATAGTCGATGAGTTCTCCGTCTAGTTTTGCTGCGATTGCCTTTTTACGAAGTCCCGGACTGATTGAGCCCGCGACGTCTTCTGCTGTGACGCCTGCATCAAATTCTTTTACCGCGCCATCTGGAAATGTTAATTGAATCATGTACATCTGTCCCCTCTCAAAAAATGAATATAAAAAAAGCCCGTCCCTCAAAAAGGGACGAGCTTTGATTCTCGTGGTACCACCCTCGTTCCCAAGCAATCTGCTTGGCTCGAACACACGATAACGAGTGTGAATCGCCGCACGATTGACCCGTACGGTGCTCTGAGGGAGTAAATCCATCGTCGTCGTTAGGAAGCTTCCACCGCCCTTCCCTCGCTAAAACTCGTCTCGATGATCCATATCCTCTTCTATGCATCCTTTATATGTTTCTTAGTATAGTCAACTCACCAAAGAAAAACAATCCTTTACCGACGGCGATTTTCACCCTTTAACTCAATTTGGGTCGTCGTCGTGGAAATACGTTGCATGAGTCGCTGTGCCTTCATTTTATTTTGCGGCGAACCATCGATTGAAAAGTGCGTCTCGAGTTCTTCTCCGCTAAAGTTTGAACTGTAGAGCGTCGGCAAGCGATGCATCATCCGATACTGAAGAATGATCCCGAACAATTCATCTCGTACCCACGGACTGATGGCTTCAGCTCCGATGTCATCAATCAGTAAGACTGGCACATGTTGAAACGACGTCAAGAAAGAGTCGAACGACTCGGTACGAATTTTGCGTTTCGCCTCCGACACAAAGCCCGGAGCATGGACTAGAATCGTTTCGATGTCCGCCACCTTCAACTCATTGGCGATTGCGGCGAGTAAATATGTCTTCCCGACGCCAAAACTACCATGGAGATAGAGGCCGTTCACTTTTTGACGAGACTTCATCCCTGTTACAAATCGCATCGCTTCACGCAATGCGATTTTACGCGCGTCGTCGCCCCAATCGAAAGATTCGAAACTCGCCTCGCGAACTTCTTCCGGTAAAAACAAACTTTTGAATTTACGGTCCATTTCTTTTTGTCGTCTCGCCTGGCGATGTGCGACCGTTTCTTCATATCGAATTGCAATCTGTCCTAAATCGACATAAAGTACCGGTTGATGGCCTGGGATGACGGCCTGATCTTCTCTGAACGTTTTTCCATCCATCTGTTCCGCGTACTCACTCAGTTTGGTAAACCCGATTTCAATCGCCTTCTCCTCTAACTCTGGATGAGCGTTCAAAAATGCGATGACACCCGGGTGGTTCAGTGTACGTCTGCGAATCGACTCGTACGCCTCCCGAACTTCTTTTCGGTTCATCAACTGAGACAGCGACTGATTGATTCGTTCCATCCCCTCACCCCTTCTCTTTCAATTCATTTAATAGTTTCACAAGTTCCGCGTCATCCGGTACGGACGACTCGAGTTCTTTTTTCCTCGCTTGGTCGTATGAGCGCTGTTGTTTCGCCTCGTCCTCGAGCCATTTCGGCATATCCCCTTGTTGGGGTTTCCGTCGTGACCCGACTGTGGTGCGTTGCACACTCTCACGTTTTTGCTGTTTCTTCTCGATGAGCGCATCTTGAGATTCTTCACGCTCTAGCGCTTCTTTTGCATTCGTATAGCCCGCTGTTTTCCAACTCGTCGCAATGCGCAAGACATAGTTCTCGCTCAGCCGCGTCTGCTTCTTCACTTCGATACAGTAATAGAAGAGCGCATTGATGACCCCTGGCGCGAGACCGAGTGTGTCGACGAGTTCAATGACTAACTGTTCATCACTTTTTGTAAGTTGCGGGGTCTTCCGAAGCGTCGAGACATATTGATGTGGGTGTGCGGACTCCATCACTTCGGGATCATGCAAATCTCCTAGTTTCGTCTGTTCAAGTTCGACGGTCTTCTCTTTCCGGTGGCGCGTCTGTTTCTTCTTCAACTGCAGAACCATTTGACGACAACCGTCCCGCTTCTCTTGTTCGCTGAGTGGCAGGTACGCCTCATGTACGAAATATTCTTTCAACATTTCCGCCATCGTCTCTTCATCGAGTTGTGACACGTAGGCCAATTTTGTGATCGTTTCGTCTAATTTTTTCGTGAAAAATCCAACTGGAAAATTCGTCAGTTTTTTCACAATTTCCATATCGAACGAATAGTTGATCTCAATCTTAGCCCGGTCCGGCTTTTCATAATTTTTTTGTGTGAACGCACGATGGTTCACTCCTTTGACATCAAATACTTCATTGAAATCCTTTGTCACTTCGACGATGCCTGCGGGCAACGGATCAATCGTAAAACGCCCTTGCAGTTGTTTGAATCGTACTTCCCCGACTTTATAGAAGAGGAAACTCGACAGTAACCCATCATTCAAAAACGTGTGCGGTGCAAGCGGAACACGTAACTGATAAACGTATTGTGTCAATCGAGCGTCTTTTGTTTTATAGGTTCGCACTAATCCGATCGCTTCTAAGCGGAACAAACTGTCCATTAACTCATTGATGGAGAACTCCAACATCTCACACAATGCACTATGGGACATATAGTTGGATTTCATTTTGCCCGGTTTTAGTTCGCTCCATAACGTTTGATAGAGTGCGAGCGCCTTCACCCCGATGACAGGTTGATATAAGTGGTAAAGGGACTGGTACGATTCACGGTCGACTAGACCGGTACTCATGATTAACAATTCGTCCGTCCCAAAGATTGTACGTTCTTTCTCCATGGCTCTCTCCCTTGAAAAAGGGCGACCAGCAGGCCGCCCTTTAGTTGGTCGAATTTTCTTGCTTCATTAAATCTTCAAGTTCTTTAAAGAACACCGTGATGTCTTTGAATTGACGATAAACCGATGCAAACCGAACATATGCGACTTCATCGACTCGTGCAAGTTCATTCATCACAAGCTCGCCTACTTGTTCACTTGGAATTTCTGACTGGGCGAGGGCACGGAGTTGCTGTTCGACTTTCGTCACAACCCCTTCGAGCTGTTCAAGTGTGACAGGTCGTTTCTCGCACGCCCGAATAATGCCGCGAAGCACTTTTTCACGACTTAACTCTTCACGATTTCCATCTTTTTTAACAATGATGAGCGGTGTCTGTTCAACCGTCTCAAACGTTGTAAACCGATACCCACATTTTTCACATTCACGACGACGTCGAATCGAATAATGGTCTTGCACCGGACGGGAATCGAGCACTCTCGTTCCATTATGATCACATTTCGGACAACGCATGCTCAAACCTCCTTATCGTTCGACTGTTTTATTACCAATGGCACGTAACGGGAATTGTTGCGTGAGCGCCTCGTAGTAGTGCGATACAATTTGCGAGAGGTCTGCACCGAGTCGCTGTTCACGGTTTAATGTAAAATCGACAGCCGTCCGGCCGCCATCCACTTGTACAATCGTGATGAGCCCGTCCCAGCCTTCTCCGAGAAACGAAAGTTCTCCTCGATTCGCATCGATTCGACGAACCGTCTGACCGTTCTCTTGAATTTTTCCTTCTAACCATTGCAACATCGCATGTGACGATGCCGCATAGTAACGTGTTTGGAGCATTTCATTTTTATGTGTATCTTTCGTTTCAATATGTGTTTGTAACTTATCTAACAGTCCCATAATCCACCTCAACGCCTGAGTTATATACGTTAAGCATATCAAAATTAAGGCGACAACAAAACAATTAAAAGGGCTGACCGTTAAACGGTCAGCCTCAAAAGGTCAATCTGATTTATTTGCTGATTGCCACTTGCGCTTCCGGAACACGAATTGGTCCCATTCCACGCTCAAGTTTCACATCTTCACGTACTTTTGCATCCAATCCTTCAGCAATATACTGCGATGCTGTAGCCGGATCGATTCGATCTCCACATGTAAACACGTCAACTGACGCATAGCCATGTTCTGGGAAACTGTGAATCGTTAAGTGTGATTCTGAAATGATGACGACTCCACTTACACCGTGTGGCGCAAATTTGTGGAATGCAACTTCGCGGACTTCAGCGCCCGAACGAAGAGCAGCATCGACGAACAAACGCTCGATGTAGTCGATATCATTCAATTTGTCGGGATTGCACTCCCAAAGTTCTGTAATAATGTGACGTCCCATAGTATCCATATTAGTGGATCCCCCTTTACATCAATGGTCTCAAAGTAGTTGATGATCACTCACTTTGTGCCTGAATCGCCCACAACCACGGGGGCAAGTTAGTCCTAAGAGGTCCTAACCCTTTAAGTTGCGTTTGTCAGACCAATTGAAGTTCACGAAATTGAGTGTAACGTGTTTGGGACGTCGTTACAAGACATTTGATAAAAAAATCTAAAAAATATTTCTCCGCACGTAATATTTTTTAGGCGTGTGTTTCTTGTTGCCCGATTTGAAGATAGCTGGCCACCATATCCAACAAGTCCACGACACGGCATGAGTAGCCCCATTCATTGTCATACCATGCGAGTACTTTGACATGATTCCCTCCGAGTA
Organism: Exiguobacterium profundum; assembly: GCF_001909285.1. Classification (GTDB taxonomy): domain Bacteria; phylum Bacillota; class Bacilli; order Exiguobacteriales; family Exiguobacteriaceae; genus Exiguobacterium; species Exiguobacterium profundum. The sequence goes on along the minus strand of NZ_MRSV01000001.1, from coordinate 1,455,286 downwards.
CCATCGTCGAATCCATGTCGATAATCGACGAGCGATCGTCCCCGTTAAAATCGATAGAGACGAGCGGTTCGTGAGAAACGCCTAAAATACCCGTCATTTCTCCATACGCTGCCCGTTCAAACGCTTCATTGACTTCATCGACCGTAACATCTCGGTGGAGTTCGACGACCAAGTCGACAAGTGATACGTTCGGAGTCGGTACACGGAGTGCCATTCCGTTTAACTTCCCTTGTAGTTCCGGCATCACCAGACCAATCGCCTTAGCCGCTCCCGTTGATGTCGGGATGATGGAACTGCCACACGCACGCGCGCGCCGCAAATCTTTATGCGGGTTGTCAATATTGTTCTGGTCGTTCGTATAGGCGTGTACCGTCGTAATCAGTCCCGTCTCGATACCGAACGTCGAATGCAAGACCTTCACGACAGGTCCGAGACAGTTCGTCGTACACGATGCGTTTGAAATGATATGGTCTTCCTCCGGGCGATAGTCACGATCATTGACCCCCATCACGATCGTGCGTAAGTCCCCTTTACCCGGTGCGGTCAAAATCACTTTTTTCGCGCCTGCCTCAAGATGAAGTCTTGCCCCGCTATCGGAGTTAAACTTCCCGGTCGCTTCGACGACGATGTCGATTTCAAGGTCAGACCAAGGCAACCGTGATGGATCACGTTCCGAAATAAGTTCAATCCGTTTCCCATCGACTTCGAGCGCATCCCCATGCGCACGTACTGTCAATCCGAATGGACCGTGAATCGAGTCATGTTTAATAAGATGCGCAAGTGTTTCCGCCGGATAACTTGCGTTAATCGCCACCACTTCATGACGTCCCTCGAGCATCAATTTTCGAAATACCATTCTTCCGATTCGACCAAATCCGTTAATTGCCACTTTTGTCCCCATGATAGATCCCCCTTTTTCTACATTACGGTTTCATTATAACGGATAGCTGTAAGCGTTTTCACTATGATTCGTCACATTTTTTTCTTTTTTCTTTGTTTATTTTTTGAAAATGAGGGAAATTTCTTGGCGTAACAGACAAGAGAAAGGAGGCGTCATGATGTTTGATTGGGGAGATATCGATAAATTCTTTATTTCGTTCTTTATCATTTTACCGATTGTGACGTTAATTCATGAGCTTGGTCACTTCTTCTTCGCAAAGTTGTTCGGCGGCTCACTCGATATGCAAATCGGTACCGGGAAGAAACTATTTAAAGTAGGTCGTTTACAAGTAAATCGTGTTTATTTTTACGATGCATGGTGCCAGTTCACTGATTTAAAATGGAGCAACAAGGTCACCCGTACGCTAGTCTATGGCGGTGGAGCCATTTTCAATTTAGCGAGCATCTTAATCGTCAACGCGTTCATTCTTCGACGAGATATTGAACCGACACTCTATACGTATCAGTTCGCCTATTTCTCGTTCTACTATATCTTCTTCTCACTCTATCCCATCTATTATTCGAACGGTCATCCTAGTGATGGACGTGCGATTTAAAATACATGGAAAAAAGGGTCTCCAGAATCCGATCCATTAAACTAAAAAGAAGGCGATATCAGTCGCCTTCTTTTTGTATCGTTTGAAACTGTTCGACCAGACGATTGATTTGTGGAGGAAGGTCCCCTAATGCCCCATTATTGTTTATGAGGAAATCCGCCTGGTGCTTTTTATCTTCAATTGGAATCTGTGAACGAATACGGGCTAACGCCTCTTCTTTCGTCAATCCATTCCGTTCCATGAGACGCATCAGTTGAATCTCTTCACGGCAATAGACGACGACGGAATAATCAACCAGATCGAGCATCGTTCCTTCAAACAGTAACGGAATATCAAAAATGACGACAGGTTCCCCCGATGCCTCATACGTTCGCATTTGCTCATTCATTTCTTCTCGAATCGCTGGATGCATCAATTGATTCAATTGCTGACGTTTTGCTTCATCATGGAAGATTTCCCGACCGAGCGCAGGACGGTTCAGCACGTCGCCCACAAAACATTTTGGAAATGCGGCCCTTACCCCTTCAATCGCCTTTCCTCCTGGTTCAACGACCGTCCTTGCAATCAAATCGGCATCGATAATCGGAATGCCTCGTTCTCGAAACAGTCGCGATACCGTAGACTTCCCGGTTGCAATTCCACCAGTCAATCCAATCTTCAACATACACGTCCACCCCTTAACGTTGTTGACAGTGCGGACAGTAATGCGTACCTCGCCCGCCCAATTTCATCTTTTCAATTTCATGTCCGCATCGGCGGCACGCTTCTCCGGTCTGTCCATATACGTAGAGCCTCTCTTGAAACGTTCCTGTGGCGCCATCTGGATTGGCATAACTGCGAATCGTACTACCTCCACGCTCAATAGCCTCAGTCAAGACAGCAACGGCTTCAGTCCGCACACGGTCGACTTCTTCATGGGACAAACTTGCGGCCGGTCGTGTCGGATGGACACCCGCACGAAACAACGTCTCATCTACATAGATGTTACCTAATCCAACAAAGATGGACTGATCGAGGAGGGCGGTCTTAATCGCGCGTGTCTTCATGCGCTCTAAACGTCGGTGTAACATCTCGGTTGTCACACGCTCGTCAAACGGCTCGTACGCAAGTAATGAGAGCGGTGGTGTGGTATGAATCGTTTCATTCGTCCGCAACTCCATCGTACCGAATTTACGGACATCATTATAGTGTAGAGTCGATTGGTCCGTAAACGTAATCACGATATGTGTATGTTTTACCGGTTCTGTAATGGAGTCATAAGGGAAAAACTTCCCTTCCATGCGAAGATGGGAGACGAGATACCCGTTCGTCAATTTGAATAAGATGAATTTCCCCCGACGTTCCACATCCGTAATCGTTTCTCCAATCAAATGGTGAACCCATTCTTCGGGGTCGAGCCCGCGGATAATTTTAGGGTCGAGGACATCGACAGACTGAATCGTTTTTCCTGAAACGGCAGGTCGCAACCTACGACAGACCGTTTCGACTTCTGGTAATTCTGGCATACTGATTTCCTTTCTATCCGTTTATTTCGTATCAAACCATGTCGTTCCAACCGCTCCGTCCGCACGTAACGGGACATCAAGTGTGACCGTATGTTCCATCGCTTCGGTCACGAGTTTCTCTAATGCTTCCATCTCTTCGGCCGGACCTTCGAATATCAATTCATCGTGTACTTGTAACAACAGCTTAGATTGAAGTTTTGACGTGTTTAACGCATGATCGACATCAATCATCGCTTTTTTTATAATGTCCGCTGCCGTTCCTTGAATCGGTGTGTTGATTGCGGTACGTTCAGCAAACCCACGCAAGTTGAAATTACGAGAATGGATGTCCGGGATGTTCCGGCGTCGTTTCAACATCGTCTCGACGAACCCGTGTTCACGTGCCCGTTCAATCGCGGCATCCATGAACGTCTTCACCCCAGGGAACTGTTCAAAGTACGTATCGATAAAGGTCTGCGCTTCTTTCCGTGTAATCCCTAGATTTTGTGAGAGTCCATAATCACTGATGCCATAGATGATTCCGAAGTTGACGGCTTTTGCTTGACGACGCATGAGTGACGTAACTTCTTCAGTGGAAACTTTAAACACGTTCGCCGCCGTCGACGTATGAATATCCTCATCGTGAAGGAAGGCTGCCATCATCTTCTCATCTTGTGACATATGTGCCATGATGCGCAGTTCGATTTGAGAGTAATCGACCGCATAGAGTACCCATCCCGGTTCACTCGCGGTAAACGCTTTACGGATGCGACGCCCTTCTTCTAATCGAATCGGAATATTTTGAAGGTTCGGGTTAACCGACGAAAGCCGTCCCGTTTGAGTAAGCGTCTGTGTATAACGCGTATGAATCTTGCCATCATCCTTCACGACTTTCTGCAAGCCTTCGACATACGTGGACTGAAGTTTGCCAAGTTCACGATAATGCATGATTTTCTCAATGATCGGATGAAGCGGTGCCAATTTTTCGAGGACATCCGCTGCCGTTGAGTATCCTGTTTTCGTCTTTTTCACAGGAGGGAGTGACAGTTTTTCAAATAATACGACCCCTAACTGTTTCGGTGAGTTGATGTTGAACGGTTCCCCGGCTAATTCATGAATCGTGACCTCAAGTGCATTTAGACGTTCACGCAGGTCCGTTTCCATATGTTGAAGCGTTTCGACATTTACGTGGATACCAGCCCACTCCATCTCGGCCAATACGGAGACGAGTGGTTTTTCAAGCGCCTCATAGAGTTCTGTCTGTTCATTCTCTTTCAACTCCGAAACAATGCGTTCAAACAATGTATAGATGGCGTACGCCTTTTCTGCGAGATGAGCATGAAAAACATTCTCTTCCGGCACCTTGATTTTTGCACCTTTTCCGTAGACCGTTTCATCTTCCTCAAGAGGATACGTAAAGTGTGCGGCAATCGAGCTGAGAGACGTCCCACCAGATAGGTTGAGCAAATACCCTGCGACAAGCAGGTCTTCATACCCACGCAGTGCCAATTGGTGACGTTTCAATTGAATAATTGTCTGCTTCGCATCGAGACAAATCGTCGTCTTCGTCTCGTTTTCGATCCATTCTTTGACCCGTTCGTCCTCAAGAAGCGTCACATCTCCAATCGTGACACCTCGTTCCGATGCGATCGCCACTCCAATCACGTCTTCTTCAAAATAATCATCGTGCAACTGTTCAAGCATTAACACAGCTCGCGATAAATCTTGATCAGCCAACGCGATTGTTGGTCGCTCCGCTTTTTCAACCGGTTCTTCTGAAGAGGTATCCGTCAGTTTGCCGATGAGTGACTTGAACTGTAAATCCATAAATAACGTTTTGACGAGCGAAGCGTCATATGGCTTAAAGAGAAGTTCATCCATCGTCACATCAATCGGTACATCCGTGTAAATGGTCGCCAACTGTTTCGACATTTTCGCTTCTTGTTCATTCGCCTCTATTTTTTCCTTTTGCTTCCCTTTCAACTCATCCGTATGTTCGTAAAGGGCCTCGACGGTACCATATGTGGCAATCAACTTCAGTGCCGTCTTTTCCCCGACCCCTGGAATACCAGGGATGTTGTCGGATTTATCTCCCATTAATCCTTTTAGATCAATCATCTGAATCGGTTGTAGTCCGTCGTAACGTTCATTGAACGCGGTCACGGTCATTTTCTCGACTTCGGTGATGCCTCGCTTCGTCAAATAGACCGTCACACGTTCATTGATCAATTGAAGTAAATCCTTATCCCCCGTCACAACCGTCACCTGATCAAAGGTCGGGTCTTTTGAGAGCGTCCCGATGATATCATCCGCCTCGTATTGGTCAAGCTCTAAGACAGAGATGCCAAACGCCCGACAAACGTCACGCACGAGCGGAAATTGTTCACGCAATTCTCCCGGTGTCTTTTGACGTCCACCTTTGTATTCCGCGAACGTATCGTGACGGAACGTTTTCTTTGACGCATCGAACGCCACAGCAAAATGAGTCGGTTGCTCATCTTCCATTAGTTTCAATAACATCATCGTAAACCCATACACTGCATTCGTATTCCGACCTGACGCATCCGACATCGGAGGCAGTGCAAAAAACGCACGATATGTTAAGGAGTTCCCATCAAGGACTAGTAGTTTATTCATTCAATCGACCTCCATTCTTCTCTTCAACCATCATACCATACGGGTACATGCGTTCGAAAAAAAAGACCCTTTTCTACGAATAGAAAAGGGCCAAATTCTCGATCGTGTGGAGATGAGCACCGATCGAGTCACGAGATGATGAAGAGGTCTCATTCATAGGATAGCAAGGTTTTGTAAAGTAAATATGAACGAACGATAAAGTCATTGTTAAACCCGAGGGAATGTAATGGCAAACGTCGTTCCTTTGCCTTCCTCACTCTCTACGTCGATCGTGGCATGATGCAAATCGATGATGTGTTTCACGATGGCGAGTCCGAGGCCAGTTCCACCCGAGTTCCGGCTTCTTGCCTTATCGACACGATAGAAGCGCTCAAAAATACGACTCACTTCTTTTTTGGCGATCCCGATTCCGTTGTCCTTGACGCGAAGTTTATAAGAATCTGCCTTTGCTTCCACGGCGATTTCGACACGACTTCCTTCGGGTGAATAGTTGATGGCGTTGGCGACCAAGTTCATGATGACTTGCTTCATTCGGTTCAGGTCCGCTTGCAAGACGACCGTCCCCTCGTGTTTCGTTTCTAGCTGAATCGACTTCTTGCTCGCCTTTTGACTGAGCAGGAGACAGACCTCATCGACGAGCTGATTCAGATCGACGGACACCAACTCCATTTGGAAGTCATCCCGCTCCAATCTCGACAATTCAAGGAGATCCTCAACAAGCATCTGCATCCGTGTCGCTTCTTTCTGGATGATGTCTAAAAACTGGTCTCGAAGTTCCGGGACTTCTTTCGCCCCATCAAGAAGCGTCTCACTAAACCCACGTATGGATGTGAGCGGTGTCTTCAGTTCATGACTGACGTTCGCCACGAAATCTTTCCGCATCTTCTCAAGTCGTTTCAGTTCCGTGATATCGTTAAACAGTAACGTCGTGCCGCGAAGCATCCCGGTGTCACTGAAAATCGGTGCTGCGGATACCATATACGTTTTTTGTTTTAATCCCGTTCGAATCGATAACTGACGGCGGTGGACCTCTTCCGTCAGATAAACGTCTTCGATCAGTGTTTCTACTTCAGGACTCGGTAGAATCCCGTGATAAAATTGTCCAATCGTTAAATCATCGTATTGGAACATTTCACGATAAGAGCGGTTGACCAACGTGACAATCCCTCGCTCGTCGACGAGCAGAAGACCCGCCCCCATATACTCGATTAACGATTCGAGTCTCGCCCGTTGTACGGACTCCCCGAGAGAAATCGACTCCAAATTCCGGGCAAGCACGTTGATTGACCCTGCTAGGCTACCGGTCTCTTCATCATTTCTGAGTTCATACACACGGGCCCGATAATTCCCGTCCGCCAGTTCCCGCAAAACGATCGTCGCCTCATCGATTGGTCGAATAAATTGATTCGTCAAATGTTGGAGCACGAATAAAATTATGAAGAAGGAGAAGAAGAGCGCGAGGGCAATCGTCAACCAGATGCGATTGTACACCCCTTCTAAATCCGATACATAACGGATGAATGTTAAATAGACTGTCCCACCCGTCGCAAGTTCGATCGGTTTTGTGTATTGAATCAACTCGTCCTCATCCGCTTCACCGAACGTCCCTTCCTCAGGGACCATATTCGGATCAATTTTGTAATCGATGGACCCGACGCGAAACGGCGTGCCAGCGATTACCTCCATCCGACTATTGAGAAGGAGAATATCAAAGCTGCTTCCGTCATCGATTTGACCGACATACTCACGAATCTCGTCCAATGCGCCTCCCTCGAGGTAGAGGGCTGCCAATTGAGCATCTTCTTTTAGACGATCTCGTTCTGAATCCAGATAAAAGTCTTTGAAGAGCTGCCCAAGGACAATCCCGAGCGTCAGCAAGACAACGGTGACAAGAAAAATGAGAGTCGTCATAAATCTAGAGCGATACGTCTTCATTCCGAAGTCGGCTCCTCCATCTTATAGCCAAGACCGCGAATCGTTTTAATATAGGTCGGTTTCTTCGTTACCGGTTCAATTTTTTCACGAAGGTGACTGATATGGACATCAACAATCCGGGTATCACCCACAAAGTCATAATTCCAAATGGCCGATAATAATTGATCTCGCGTCAACACGCGTCCTTTATTTTTCGCCAAATAGGCTAACAATTCAAATTCTTTCGGCGTCAACTCGAGGCGCTCCCCTTGCTTGAACACTTCGTAGTTTGAAGTGACGATTTTAACATCTCCGATTTGAATGACGTCCTCTTCAACCGCCGATTCTTGCGGGGCAGAACGTCTAAGAATCGCTTTGACGCGCGCGACTACTTCACGTGGGCTGAACGGCTTCGTCAAATAATCGTCCGCTCCGAGCTCGAGCCCCAATACTTTGTCAAACTCATCATCTTTTGCCGTGAGCATTAAAATCGGTGTATTGACTTTTTGCTGACGGAGTCGTTTGCACACTTCAAGTCCATCCATCTCCGGCAGCATCAAGTCGAGCACGATGAGCACGGCGTCCTTTTTCTCAGCCAATTCCAATCCGGTTTTGCCATCGTGCGCCGTCTCTACTTCAAAGCCAGCCTGTTCTAAATTAAATTTCAATAATGTCGCAATCGATACTTCATCGTCGACAACAATTACTTTATCAGCCACACTGCTTCCTCCTCTTAAACCATCAAATGTCACTTTCTATTTTACAAATCAATGCTTGAAACGACCAACCTCAAAGCAAATCTTTACAAAAACAAAACAAATCCACTTTCAGTGTAGCATGTTCGATAAGAGAAAAAAAACAAAAAAGGTGCCTCCTGCAACATGACAGGAAGCACCTCAAACTTATAAGACGCTTAATACCGAGCGGACAGAATCCGCAGACTTCGATAGCGCTGCTTTTTCTTCATCCGTCAAGTCGAGCTCTAACACTTGCTCAATTCCATGTTTACCAAGAATCGTCGGGACGCCAAGATACAAATCATGGAATCCGTACTCTCCCTCAAGGTATGCGATGGCCGGTAAGATTCGACGCTGATCTTTTACAATCGCCTCGACCATCTCCACGATGGCAGCGGCTGGCGCATAATACGCCGAGCCATCGCCCAGTAGTTGGACAATCTCGCCGCCACCTTTTCGTGTCCGTTCAACGATTTGCTCGATTCGCTCATGTGGGATGAGTTTTTTGAGCGGGATGCCTCCAGCGTAAGAATAGCGTACGAGAGGCACCATTTCGTCTCCATGACCTCCAAGGACGAATCCGGATACGTCTTTGACAGAAACATTCAGCTCTTGTGCCACAAACGTTCGGAAGCGAGCCGTATCCAATACACCGGATTGACCGATGACGCGTTCTTTCGGGAACCCTGATTCTTTGAACGCCGCGTACGTCATGGCGTCTACTGGGTTCGTCAATACGATCAGGATGGCGTCTGGAGAGTAACGGGCAATCTCTTTCACAACCGAGCGCATGACGTTTGCGTTCGTTGCGACGAGGTCGTCCCGGCTCATCCCCGGCTTGCGCGCGATTCCCGCGGTAATGACAACCACATCGGAATCGGCCGTGTCCGCGTAATCAGACGTACCTGTGACCCACGAATCAAACCCTTGAATCGGTGCCGTTTCTTGCATGTCGAGCGCTTTCCCTTTCGTCGGTCCTACTTTTTCTTCCATATCGAGCAGTACGACATCCCCTAGCTCACGTTGAGCCAAGTATAGTGCAGTCGTTGCACCGGTGAAGCCACTTCCAATAACAGAAATTTTGTTACGACGAATCATGAGCTCTCCTCCTCGGTCGTCTTACATGTTTTTAATCAATTCATCCGCGAACTCTGAACATTTCACTTCTGTCGCTCCGTCCATGAGACGTGCGAAGTCGTATGTGACAACTTTCGAAGCGATCGTTTTCTCCATTGAGTTGATGATGAGGTCAGCCGCTTCGTTCCAGTTCATGTGGCGGAGCATCATCTCACCTGAAAGGATGACTGAAGATGGGTTTACTTTATCAAGACCCGCGTATTTCGGAGCTGTACCATGTGTCGCTTCGAAAATCGCATGTCCTGTGATGTAGTTAATGTTCGCACCAGGTGCAATCCCGATTCCACCTACTTGAGCAGCAAGGGCATCTGAGATGTAGTCACCGTTCAAGTTCATCGTCGCAACAACGTCGAACTCACGTGGACGTGTCAAAATCTGCTGGAGGAAGATATCAGCGATTGAATCTTTGACGATAATTTTCCCTTCAGCTTCCGCTTTCGACTGAGCTTCGTTAGCAGCTGCTTCACCAGATTCTTCTTTGATACGGTCATACTGTGCCCATGTGAACACTTTGTCACCGTACTCCGCTTCAGCGAGTGCATAACCCCAGTTTTTGAAGGCGCCTTCTGTGAACTTCATGATGTTCCCTTTGTGGACGAGCGTTAAAGATTTACGGTTGTTCGCAATCGCATATTCAATTGCTGCACGAACCAAACGTTCTGTTCCTTCAGAAGAAACTGGCTTGATTCCGATTCCTGATGTTTCTGGGAAACGGATCTTGTTGACATTCATCTCGTCTTGCAAGAATTTGATGAGTTTTTTCACTTCATCGCTTCCTGAAGCGTACTCGATTCCAGCATAGATATCTTCAGTATTTTCACGGAAGATGACCATGTCTGTATCTTCAGGACGTTTTACTGGTGATGGAACACCTGTGAAGTAACGAACTGGGCGAAGGCATGTATATAAATCGAGTTCTTGACGAAGTGCGACGTTCAATGAACGAATTCCTCCACCGACCGGAGTCGTAAGTGGTCCTTTGATGGCAATCAAGTACTCACGAATTTGATCAAGTGTCTCTGTTGGGAGCCATTCGCCTTTTTCGTTATATGCTTTTTCCCCAGCATATACTTCCATCCATTCGATTTTCTTGTCGCCGCCATATGCTTTTTCAACCGCAGCGTCAAATACGCGAACAGCCGCATTCCAAATGTCAGGACCTGTTCCGTCACCGATAATGAATGGTACGGTCGGTACATTTGGTACGTTCAATACACCGTTTTCAACTGTAATCTTTTGTCCTTGTGTCAACATAATGAATCCCCCTAAGTACATTACTGTAGGTCGACGCGTGCGCCGACCTACGTCACTTGTTAGTTTACCAAACTTTTGTCTAAAATGTGTCTCGAATTAACGTTCGTTTACCGGAACATACTTACGGCTCGTTTCACCGACATATTCCGCACGTGGACGAATCAAGCGATTATCCGCATATTGCTCGAGAATGTGCGCAATCCAGCCAGACATACGAGATACGGCGAAGATTGGTGTGAATAGATCTTCTTCGAGACCGAGCGCATAATAAGTTGAAGCTGAATAGAAGTCGACATTTGGTTTCAAACCTTTTTCCGTTTCGACAAGATGGTCGATTTTCTCAGACATCTCATACCATTTCGGTTCGCCGATTTGAGCAGTCAACTGACGGCTCATTTCTTTCAAATGTTTCGCACGTGGGTCGCCATCCTTGTAAACGCGGTGACCGAAGCCCATGATCTTCTCTTTGCGCTCGAATTTGCCACGAACATATTCTTCAACACGGTCGACCGAGTCGATCTCGTGCAACATTTTCATTACCGCTTCGTTCGCACCACCGTGAAGTGGCCCTTTGAGTGCCCCCATGGCCGCCGTGACACCTGAGTACATATCCGAGAGCGTCGCTACACAAACGCGAGCAGTGAATGTCGAAGCATTCAACTCGTGGTCTGCGTGTAAGATGAGCGCTTTATCAATCGTCTTTTCTGCTACATCGCTCGGCTCTTCACCGTTTAGCATGTATAAGAAGTTCGCAGCGTAAGAAAGACCTGGTTTCGGTGCGACCGGCTGCTCCCCTTTACGAAGACGGGCGAATGCCGTCACGATTGTAGCGACTTGTGCTTGTAGACGAATCGCTTTACGCATGTTGGCCTCGTCACTCATGTCTTCAGATTCCTCATCATATAGAGCGAGTTGTGAAAGTGCCGTACGAATCGTCGCCATTGCATTGGCTGATCTCGGTGCACGTCTTAACGTATCAATCACCTCTTCAGGCAATGTCGCTTCTTTTACAAGCGCATCTGAGAGCGCTGTCAATTCCTCTGCATTTGGTAAGCGGTCGTTCCACAATAAGAACACTACTTCTTCGAATGTGGCGTTGTCCGCTAAATCATCAATGGTGTATCCTCCGTAAGTCAATTGTCCGTCAATAATTGAGCTGACTTTTGAGGCTGCTGCCACAATACCTTCTAACCCTTTTGTCGTTGACATTCATAACTCCCCCTCAGTCTTGTATAAAGTGGTCGACCGTAAAAACAGTCTGTTTATAGGGAATAAGGATACGGGACGGGTTGTTCCCCTGCATTCACCCAGTCTCCGTTTACCCTGTCCTTTATATAGTATAAACAAAAAATTACAAAAAAGAAATGTAAGCGGCTTCAGTTGTCAGAAAATATCAAAACCATTTTTCTTTTACTTGATATCCACCTAAAATCAATGCCGCGATACCAGCTCCGACAAGCGGTCCAACGGGAATCCCTTTCATGAATCCAACCGCTATAATCGTACCTGCGAGGAGTGCCGTGGTGACGACCGGGTCGACACGCATCAGTTGTACACCTTGCCCCGCAGCAATGGCAACGAACATCCCTGAGGCAAATGCGACAATCCCGACCGGCCCTTTAATACTATTCCACAATTCTTTAAACCCGATATCGCCGGTCGCGATTGGGACGAGAACTGCGATCGTAATGATTGTCACACCCCAGCTGATTCCTTTCGATGCAAGTGTCGGAAATAACTGGTCTCCGAATCCGATTGCTTTGATGATCAACAAGACGCTACTTGCGATAATGACAGATTGGTTATTTGAAATGACACCGATTAAGACAAGCATCAATAAAAATAGATATGCACTCATACGTATTCCTTTCTTCGAACGGAAAAAGAACCGACCTTTGTAGAAGGCCGGTTCGATTGTCGTTCAATTATGCGTTGTAGATTTTACCTGTGAGTGGGTCGATTGAAATCATCTGACCGTCACGAAGCGATGCTGTCGCTGCATCAACACCTACGATGACTGGCTTGCGAAGTGATGGTCCAACGATCCCAGCATGGCTCGTCAATCCGCCGTCTTCTGTGATGATTCCAGCCGCTTTTTCGATCGCAGGCATCATTTCTTTATCTGTGAATGGTGCGACAAGGATCATGCCGTCTTTCGCTTTTGCATTTGCTTCATCCGCATTTTTCGCGACAACGACTTCTCCAACAACACCGCGCTCACCGATTCCACGCCCGTCTGCGAGAGCGTGACCAACGATGTGGACTTTCATCATGTTTGTCGTACCAGCTGTCGCCGCAGGAATACCAGCTGAGATGACAACGAGGTCACCGTCAGTGACGAATCCAGCGTGACGTGCCGCTTCCGATGCTTGAACCAACATTTCATCCGTGTTGTTCGGCATTGTTTCAGCAACGATTGGGTATACGCCCCATACGAGGTTCAATTGACGCGCAACGCGCTCCGATTCTGTCACCGCGATGATGTTCGCTTCAGGACGATACTTCGCTGTACGAGCAGCCGTATAACCTGATTGTGTCGGTGTCAAGATTGCTTTGGCGTTCAAGTTGATTGCCGTGTGCGCAACCGCTTGAGAGATCGCATCCGTCACTGTGTGCTCACTGCGCTTCTGACGATCTTTCAACAAGTTTTTGTAGTCGAGCATGCGTTCTGTACGCTCTGCGATTGCAGCTTGCATTTGAACAGATTCGATTGGGTAGTCCCCTGCAGCTGTTTCACCAGAAAGCATGACTGCGTCTGTTCCATCCAAGATTGCGTTTGCTACGTCTGATGCTTCCGCACGTGTCGGACGCGGGTTACGTTGCATTGAATCAAGCATTTGCGTTGCTGTGATGACCGGCTTCCCGAGATCGTTACACTTCTTGATGAGTTCTTTTTGAACTGGTGTCACTTCTTCTGTCGGGATTTCAATTCCGAGGTCCCCACGGGCTACCATCAAACCGTCAGAGATTGCCAAGATTTCTTCGATGTTATCGACACCTTCTTGGTTCTCGATTTTCGGGTAAATCTTGATGTGTGATGCGTTATGTTTCTCGAGAAGTTGGCGAATTTCAACTACGTCAGATGCACGACGTACGAATGATGCTGCAATCACGTCAATGTCTTGTGAGATCCCGAACTCGATGTCCGCGATGTCTTTGTCCGTGAGGGCAGGAAGGTTTACCTTGACGTTTGGCAAGTTAACACCTTTCTTCGTCTTGATGATTCCTTCGTTTTCAATGACGCAACGGAGATCACGGTTATCAAGCTTTTCAACGACACGGAGTCCGATGAGACCGTCGTCGAGCATGATGTGTGAACCGACTTCCACATCATCGTAGAGTCCTTCGTACGTCACAGAGAAACGATCTTTCGTTCCGACGATTTCTTCCGTTGAGACGATTGTGACTTCTTTTCCTTTTTCAAGAAGTGCCTTACCGTCTTCGAATGTATGCGTGCGGATCTCTGGACCTTTTGTGTCGAGAAGAACAGTGACAACTTTACCCGCTGCTTTCGCCGCTTCACGGATGTCACGGATACGAGCGCCGTGCTCTTCATAGTCACCGTGTGAGAAGTTGAGACGGGCAACGTTCATCCCAGCTTCGATCATCTCAGGAAGACGCTTCTCAGAAGCCGGTCCAATGGTACATACAATTTTCGTTCTACGCATAATATAAAAACCTCCTAGGGGATATAGTGCAACTTACAAACAGAAAACGGGGGGCCTTGGACCGTATCCCGTCTCTGCAACATACAAAATCGTTTAAATCGACAATTGGTTAACGAGGTCAATCAATTGCATATCAATCGTGTGCTTGTTATTGTCGAGCGCCTCATCGATATCAAGATCCATCATCTGGTTGTTACGGATTCCGACAACGCGGCCCGCTTTCCCTTCAAGCAAGATCTCAACAGCGTATGCACCCATACGACTTGCAAGGACACGGTCAGCGGCAGTTGGGGAACCACCACGTTGGATGTGACCGAGAATCGTGACGCGTGTTTCTGAGTTCGTCTTCTCAGCAATCAATTTGCCGATTTCTTCCGCACTTCCCGCACCTTCAGCAACAATGACGATCGAGTGCTTCTTACCGCGTGCAATCCCGTGATTGATTCGTTCCACGATTGCATTCAAATCCTCTGGACGTTCTGGGACGAGAATCGACTCAGCACCACCAGCGAGACCAGAATAAAGCGCGATATCACCAGCGTCGCGACCCATGACCTCGATGACATACGTACGTTCATGTGATGACGCCGTATCACGAATCTTATCGATCGCATCAAGCGCTGTATTGAGTGCTGTGTCGAAACCGATTGTCGCATCTGTTCCTGGGATATCGTTATCGATTGTACCCGGAAGGCCGATTGTTGGGAATCCGAGTTCAGTCAATTTTTGAGCTCCGCGATAAGAGCCATCTCCACCGATGACCACAAGGGCATCGATATTGAATTTCTTCAACTGTTCTACTGCTTTTGCGCGACCTTCTTCTGTTCTGAATTCAGGACAGCGCGCAGAGCGAAGGAACGTACCTCCACGTTGAATGATGTCGCCGACTGATCCAAGATTTAATTCGACTAAATCACCTTCGATTAATCCTTGATAGCCGTTATACACGCCGTACACTTCAAGACCTTCAAAAATTGCTTTTCGGGTCACGGCACGGACAGCAGCGTTCATTCCAGGAGCGTCTCCTCCGCTTGTTAATACCGCAATACGTTTTAAATTCACGTCGCTCACCTCTTATGTGTTTTAACGAAATCTGAAAATAAAATACCACGTCTGACCTTTGTTTTACAACAAAAATATGTGAAAAAAATGCATAGGGTATCTCACAAAGCAGTCACTTGATGAATGAATAAAGCTTTATTCAAAGCCATTGTTACCGTTTTCACTCGTTAATTGTGCCAATTTGATGATATTTGGTCGCACGTCCTTGAATCAGCTCAGAAGTCGATTGCGCAAGCAACTCGTTCATGTGCTGTAATAAGACAGGTTTCAAGAGTGACGACTGTAGTGACACATCAACGTGTGCCCCCCCGTACACTTCTCCTACCACTTCATCGACAATCCCTAGGTTGAATAAATCTTGTGCTGTAATCTTCATCGTCTCTGCCGCACGCTCTGCTTGTTTCGCGTCTTTCCACAATAGTGCCGCTGCACCTTCTGGCGAGATGACTGAGTACGTACTATTCTCAAGCATCAATAGACGGTCGCATACACCAATCCCAAGCGCACCGCCTGAACCACCTTCTCCAATGACAACGGAGACGATCGGCACTTTCAGCGTCGCCATCTCAAACAAGTTACGGGCAATCGCTTCACTTTGACCTCTCTCTTCTGCGGCTTTCCCCGGATAAGCCCCTTTCGTGTCAATGAATGTCAAAATAGGACGGTTGAACTTCTCGGCTTGTTTCATGAAACGCAATGCTTTTCGATAGCCCTCCGGGTGCGGCATACCAAAGTTTCGTTTCATGTTCTCTTTCGTGTTTCGCCCACGCTGATGTCCGATAATCGTCACCGGCACTCCTTCAAACGTCGCAAGTCCAGATACGATTGCCGCATCGTCATACCCATGTCGGTCCCCATGAAGTTCCATGAAGTCAGGGAATAAATGCTGGATATAATCGAGCGTTGTCGGTCGCTTCGGGTTTCGCGCCAACTGGACGCGATCCCACGGTTTCATATTCCCATAAATATCTTTTTCTAATCGGTCGAGCTTTAACTCGAGATGACGAATCTCTCGGGATAAATCAATCCCTTTCGTCTCAGCCGTCTCCCGTAATTTATTCAGCTGTTCAGTGACTTCTTTGATTGGGTCAAACATGACGGACACCCCCATCGTGTAATTCAATCATCCTCTTCAAGAACGAACGCATCTGTTCACGATGAATGACCGCATCCAGCTGCCCTGACTCAAGTAAAAACTCAGCAGTTTGAAAGTTCTCTGGAAGTTTTTCCCGAATCGTCTGTTCGATGATTCGTCGTCCTGCAAACCCGATGAGCGCTCCCGGCTCTGCGACGTTCAAGTCGCCGAGCATCGCAAAACTCGCTGACACACCACCTGTCGTCGGATGAGTCAAATACGCGATGTACAGAAGTCCTGCTTCGTCATGTTCTTTTAGAGCGATGGACGTATTGGCCATCTGCATCAAACTGACCATTCCTTCTTGCATCCGAGCCCCACCTGATGCTGTGAACAAGACGACTGGAAGCCCGAGTGATGTGGCGTTTCGGACAGCCGAAGCAATCGCTTCTCCAACGTATGCACCCATCGACCCCATACGGAATCTCGCATCCATC
Source organism: Exiguobacterium profundum (assembly GCF_001909285.1). Lineage (GTDB taxonomy): Bacteria > Bacillota > Bacilli > Exiguobacteriales > Exiguobacteriaceae > Exiguobacterium > Exiguobacterium profundum. The sequence goes on along the minus strand of NZ_MRSV01000001.1, from coordinate 1,438,325 downwards.
ACACAGACAACGAGTGGTAGTCCGTCGATTGTCGCCTTTCCACATACGACGGCCTCTTCAATCCCGGTCCGCTCACGATCTTTCGTCAACTTTTCCTCATAGTCAGGGAAGTCGAGTGGATTCGCCTTGACAGACGGTCCCGCAAAGCGTTCGAAAGACCCTTCGTCGACAAGCATATCAATCCGTTCTTGCGCCTGAAGCGGAAAATGATAGCCGCAATCACATACTTTGTGGTTCTCATTCAACTGTTTTGTATAATGCATATATTTACAAGATGGACATTTCGTCATCAATCCCTGTGGTGCGTCAATCTTTGGTTCTCGTTGACGCAATGGCATATATCGTTTCGGTTTCTTGAAAAAAGCAGTCATCGCTTCCCCCTCGTTCATTCCGGCATCCCCATTCCACGCCACGTCTCGACAAATCGTTTCCGTTCCTCGAGCGTATATAAATCCCCAACGTATAATCCGTCAAAAAAGCGATTGACCTCACTCCAAATTCGAATGAACAGTTCATTCTTCAACTGAAAGATGAGTTGCTGGCGAAACGTTCGATCATCTTCGATCACCGTTTCTAATAGAGCCAGTCGTTCCTTAGTCGGTTCAATTTCTGAAAACGCCATGCGCTCCAATAGTCGAAGCATCTCAATAATATCGGTCGCTTTCGTCTGTTTGGTCACAATGAACTCCGACAATATCTCAATGTACCGATGTCGGTCATGCTCACACAAAAAGGTACCACCACCATGTCTCGTCTCCACGATGCCTAAAAAGCTCAACGCTCGTAACGCTTCGCGAACCGAAGCGCGGCTAATGGACAGCGTTTCGGCGAGCTCTCGTTCGGATGGAAGACGATCACCTGGAACTAAAGACGATTGGACAATTAATTTTCTAATCTTTGAAATGTTTCCGTGAAATGAGGATGCGTGTTTTTCATGCATCTGACCGTTCAACTCCCTTTTTTGGATCACCTATCAAACTTAAGTGGTCAGACCAATTAGTGCGATTATATCACTTTTTAGGACTTGGTACTAGTTTCTGGACCAACCATTTTTGTATCGATTCGTTTCAGTACGACATTTTCTTCCCCGAACCGTCTTTTCGCTTCCGCCACATACTCTTCATTCGGATTGATTGAAAAAGCTGAAGCCAGTTGTTTCACTTCCTTCGAATCCGTGAATCGGCATACAACCGGGACATCCCCTTGTGCTCGTTGAATCCAATCTTCCAATTCAGGGAAGCGGTCGAGTGTGAGCCGGATGAATAAGGCTTGCCCGTGTAACGGTCGAACCCGTTCGACAATCAATTGTTTGCGACCATCCCGTTCATTCGAATGGACCTCGAGTAACAAGATGTTACCGGCATAGAGGGACCGTCCAAACTGCGCGAATGTTCGAGGAAACACGACGACCTCGTCTTGCGTCATGCCATCGTCCACGATGAGAACACCCATCCGTTCTTGTTTTTTTGTTATGAACGTACGTACGTCATCTACATATACGACGAGATAACCGTTTGTTCCATTCATGACTTCTTCAATTGTAGACGGTTCGATCCCGATATCCGGAAGTGCCGTCAATGGAGAGTGGACCACCCATGTCCCAAGCGCCTCCCTCTCTTCTTCAGACCAATTCGGTTCTTTCACTTTTTTTTTTTTTTGTCCGAGTGAAGACAGCTCATCCGGTAAAAAATGTGTTCCCGCTTCTTCTCGCAAACGTTCGACTGCTTCAAAGGCATGTGTCCGGTCACCGTGATACATCCGGTCGAGCGCGCCCGCACCAAGTAATCGACGTAATTTCAGTTGGTCTTTATTTTTCCACTCCATGGCTTCTTGAAGCGTTCTGACATCTTTCAACTGCCCGTTCAGTTCAATCAGTCGGTCCACATCCCGTTTGGTCAACCCCTGGACCGCCTTCAACCCGAGCCGGACGCCCGGTCCCTCAAGTGTCGCGTCAGCGTGACCATGTAAGACGTCCGGTGGGTACACCGGAATTTGATCTTTCCGTAACAGTCTGACAAGTTCCGTTGTTTTTTCTGATGTCACCACATGAAAGACACGAGGGAAATGTGCTTTAACGTAAGCCAATCTGTAACTGATCAAACTGTAGGCGACAGCGTGAGAGCGGTTAAATCCGTACCCGGCAAACTTTTCAATCCATGAAAAGATTTGCGCCAAGACGTCCTGGTCTCCCGCTTATGCTTGTTGCAAAAATCGTTCTCGTTCCCGAGCAATCGTTCCGGTCTCCTTTTTGGTTATAGCACGTCTGACCAAATCCGCTTCCGCATAGGAATAGCCTCCGAGTTTACGGAGAAGTTTCATCACCTGTTCTTGATAGACGAGTACACCGTATGTCGGTCTCATGACGTCTTCTACGTCTGGGTGGACTGGTTGGTAAGGCATACCGTGTTTTCGCTTCGCATACGTTTCGATGAATTGCATCGGTCCCGGGCGATAGAGTGACATCGTGACAACGATATCTTCAAACTCAGTCGGTTTCACTTGTCGAAGCGCTTGCTTCATCCCGGTCGATTCAAATTGGAAGATTCCGTCCGTCTCACCTCTCGCAAGCAATCGATACGTCCGAGCATCGTTTAACGGAATTGTTTTCAGAGAGAACAGCGCATCACTTTCTCGAATCAAATCCTCCATCTTTCGCAAGCGACTCAAGTTTCGTAATCCGAGCAAGTCAATTTTCAGAAGCCCGACCTCTTCCAAATCCTTCATATTATATTGGGTCACGTGTTCTTCAAGTTCGGGTTGGAGCGGAGTCACTTCTTCAATCGGTTGACGACTGAGCACCACTCCTGCCGCGTGAACGGAGGATTGACGCGGCAAACCTTCTAGCTGTTTGGCAATCCGTAATAACTGCTGACGCTTTTGGCTACCGGCAAACCACTTCATCTGCTTCTGGCTCGACATCAGTTCATCAAGTCCTCCGGCTTTCACTTGCTTGCTCGCAGCCTGCCCTTCCTCAAGGGTCATCCCGAGCGCTCTCGCAACGTCTCGAATTGCCGCTTTCGCACCGAACGTGGCAAGTGTCCCGATCTGTGCGGCATGCGTATGACCGTATCTTGATAGTACGTAAGAAACCACTTCCTCACGACGTTCATCTTCAAAATCGAGGTCTATGTCTGGCATCGACACACGCTCTGGATTTAAGAATCGTTCGAACAACAACCCGTAATGAACCGGATCGACTTCCGTGATATGGAGGGCAAAACTGACGAGTGAACCTGCTGCCGATCCACGCCCCGGACCTACTTCAATCCCAGATTCTCGAGCAAACCGAACGATGTCTTCCACGATCAAGAAATAGGAAGAAAATCCGGTATTGGCGATGACTTCAAGCTCAAACTTTGCCCGCTCGATGTAAGGTTCTTTCACGAGTTCCATCGCCTTCAACCGCTCACCGACAAGTCGTTTCAGCTTTTGATCGGCATCCGGAATTTCTGGAATCGCCCCTTCCGCACGTGGTAGATGATCCAGCCGAATCAATGCCTCGAATCGATCCAGTTCCGATAATTCTTCCGTTGTGAACCAGTCATTCATTTCACTCGGTAGTCGAACGTGCAATCCTTTTTGTCGCACGTCTTCATTCGACATCACGTCCCCTTCGCGAATGGCAGAAATGGCTCGGAATCCTTCCACATCTTCCGGTCTCATGTATCTCGTTTCAGGGGCCGGAATCAATTGGACAGCAAGCTCTTCGCGCATGAGACGAAGTTGTTTCAACACTTGTACCTGTTCCGTAGTCTGAGGTGCCGGTAGTCCGAGCCACAGCTTCTCTTCATCGACAAACGACAAGAGTTGATGATAAAGGCGACGCCGGTGAACCGGATCACTCGCTTTCCAATTTTCAGGTAATACGATCAGCGGCATCGTTGTCCGTCCTTCAATTCCTCCCGCCTGGATGATACGATATTGTTCCTTAAGCTCCGTTTCGTTAGATGAATACACAATCACGGATACGTCTAACCCATCCAATCGGAGGACCGTTCTCAGTCCGATTAGCGGTTTCACCTCATATCGTTGGCAATATGACAAAAATGTCGGAACCCCATAGAACGCATCGTCTGCAATCGCCACGGAACGACTTCCCCGTTCGGTCATCTGCAAGACATATTGTTCTAACCGGATTGTACTTTGTAGTAAACTATAAGCAGTTCTGACATTCAGATGAATCATCGTTGGCCTCCTTTCTATATTAATGGAATTGTCAAACTCAATTCATCACTTCTCTGATACAATAATTATAGACAAAACTCACGACAAAAGGGGGTAAAAGCGTATGATTATCAATCGGGGACAGATTGCACGCGATAAGTTAGAAAAATTACAGCATGGTCAAACAGTGTTTGCCGACAGCCCAGAAATCATCGACCGGCTCCGTAAGTACATTACTGAGTATCAGCTCGACGTCGTCGAGGACGTGACCGAACGAGGTACATGGTTCATCCCAAAGGAAAATGGAGACAAATGAAGAGAGCTGACCTCGGTCAGCTCTCTTCATTTTCTTCAAACGTGAATTCCCCAGCCACTTCATTCAAAGCCGCAATCACGTCATCCATCTCATCCCATGTGTCAATCGTGGCACCAGCCGCCATCGGATGACCTCCCCCACGGTATCGCTTGGCCACTTCATTGATGACAGGACCTTTCGACCGGATGCGCACACGAATCTCTTCTTTGTTTTCCACGAACATGACCCAACATTTCAATCCTTCGAGGCCAGAGAAGCTATTGACGAGTTGCGATGCCGCTTCCGGGGACGCATGGAACGTCCGGAGCACGTCCTTGTCAATCTTCACATAGCCGACGCCTTCTTCTGTGACATTGACGTGCTGTAACACGTACCCTTGTAACTGAAGAGTCGCTAAGTTGGTCTTATACATGTGTCGGTACAATTTATTCGTATCGATGTCTTTCGCGATCAGCGCCGAAGCAATCTCAAACGTTCGGGCCGTAGCATTTCGAAACTGGAATCGTCCTGTGTCGCCTACGATGCCGGCATAGAGTAAAAATGCCGCCTCTTGGTCGATTGGATATCTCCAAATGTCCGCGAGTTCCACAATCATCTCAGACGTCGAACTGACCGAGGTATCGACAATCTGTGTCATCGCATATGGATCTTCATCGGGATGATGATCGATTTTAATGATTGTCTTCCCTTTTAGCGCAAATGGTCCATCGATTCGCTCTTGATTCGCCGTATCTAATATAAGGACGAGCGCGTCTTGATACATTTCTTCTTCGACATGTTCCATCTTTCCTAAAAACTCGAGGTCTGGAACCATGCCACCGACCACATAGATTTGCTTCTCCGGATGAACCGATTTTAGAATGCGCTGTAAACCAAGCTGGCTCCCCAACGCATCAGGGTCTGGTCGTACGTGGCGGTGAATGAAAATGGTGTCAGCCGCCTCAATTTCTGATTTGATTGTATCCGCTTCCTGCCATTGCGTCATGATGATTCCTCACTTTCCTACACACTATTATGGTATGATGATAACAGATTACGAGATAGAAAGGGGTTCCTTCACTTGCAACTTGTCATGATTGGACTCATTTTGTTCGCGCTCGGTGCGTACCTTGTCTTCAAGCGCCGCGCTTTTTTGACAAAGACGCCAAACCGAAAAGCGTTGTTCAACACGCAAGCGTTGATCTGGTTAAGTTTATTCCTCGCATTGTTCGCTGCGAACCAAATGGTCGGGGGATTCGGTCTGAATTCATCTGTCGGTTGGATTGTCAGCATCGTCATGTTAGTCGTCGGTTTAGGGAATGCTGTTGTCGGATTTATCCGTTACCGCAAAATTTACCCTCTCGCCGCAGAAGAACCGACGAATACGCCATCATGAAAAAGAGCACATGCTACGCGCTGTAGCAGGTGCTCTTTTTATTACCGATCGATGAGTTGTGCCGTGACGAGCGCTTTGGCGACAAGTTGTGTCCCTTGCGTCATCTCCACATCCACTTTCCCGAACTTCCGACCGAGGTCGAAGACATGGGCCGACACTCGAATCTGACTTTCAATTTGAATCGGCTTCATGAAATAGACGGTGATATTCTCAACCACGAGATCGCCTTTCTTCATATGACGTAGACTTCGCGTCGCCCCTTCGACCAACAAGGTCGTCAACACGCCAGATGAGGCGGTCCCCATATGACTCGTCATCTGTGGGGCCACTTCAACCGTGAAGGCCGTCCCGTTCGATGCAGGATCTTCTTTCAGCTGGTTCGTGATCATGTTATCGAACGTCTCACCGACTTGCGGTTGTCGATTCGCCAGTTGCAACGCCTTCAGCACATCTTGGCGGCTAATAATCCCAAGCAGACGTCCGTAGTTATCAACGACAGGTAACATCTCGATCCCTTCCCACACCATCTGGTGCGCGGCATTGGTGACACTCGTTTGTACGCCTACTGTAATCGGACTTTTCGTCATGACCTTCTCAATATCATAGTCGTGTGATTTATCAATGACATCCTTTGCCGTGATCACGCCGACCACTTTCATCTGTTCATCGATGACGGGATACCGATTATGTTTCGTCCGTTCATTCAGCTCGTGCCAACGTTTCACTGTGTCATCTGACTTCAGATAGAACGTATCGTGGAGCGGGATGACGATATCTGAGACGAGTAAAATCTCTTTTTTGATTAGACGGTCATAGATGGCTCGGTTGATCATCGTCGCGACGGTAAAACTGTCATAGGATGTAGAAATGACAGGCATATCATACTTATCTGCCATTCGTTTCACTTCATCCGTTGTGTCGAATCCCCCTGTGATCAACACAGCCCCACCTGATTGTAAGACGAGTTCATGCGCTTTCTCGCGGTTCCCGATGATGACGAGTGAGTCGACATCGATATATCGCATCATCGCCTCGAGCTTCATGGCACCGATTACAAATTTCGATAGCGTCTTGTGGAGACCGTTACGTCCGCCCAACACCTGACCATCGACGATATTGACGACTTCGGCGAATGTCAGCTTTTCAATATTTTCTTTATGTTTTCGCTTGATCCGAATCGTCCCCACCCGTTCAATGGTTGATACGAAACCTAGGTTCTCAGCTTCTTTGATGGCCCGATAAGCCGTACCTTCTGATACAGCCAACTCTTTGGCGATTTGGCGGACCGAAATTTTTGACCCTACATCGAGTGACTCGATATGTGCTATGATCTGTTCATGTTTTGTGGTCATACGCGGAGTCCCTTCTCTCAATACATTTTCTACTCTATTCAGTATACTGTATCAGTCGAACTAGTTCAAACTGTACCAATCAAATTGCAACATTTCCTTTCTGTTTTCGAAACAGCTATAATAGACGAGTAGTCAACGTAAGAGGTAGAAGGGAAGGGATTCAACTTGAATCAACGCACCAATCAAATTGCACAATCTCTAGCGACAAAAGGGTTAGATGCAGCATTCATCACGTCGAAAGCATCCGTGTTTTATTTCTCGGGAGTATACGCGGAAGCGCACGAGCGATTGATCGCCATTTTAGTTTTGAAGAACGGCACAACTGCCATCATCTGAAAAGCACTTGAAAAAGGGATTGTCGAAGCGAGTGACTGGTCAGGTGAAATCGTGACGTATATGGACCATGAAAACCCATGGGACAAAATCGTCAAGTTATTCCTCGATAACCAAATCGTTCCTGAACGAATCGGAATCGAAGGGGAGCATTTGACATTCAACCGAGTCGAGCAGCTTCGCGCCGGTTTTGCCGGTCTGTCAATTATCGATTTGACAGACGAGCTCCAAACGTTACGTATGATCAAATCACCGGATGAAGTCCGGATCATGAAGCGGGCCGCCGAGTTGGCAGATATGGCCATCGAAGCCGGGATCCGCTCCCTCCGTGAAGGCGTGACAGAACTCGAGGTCATCGCGGATATTGAATACGCCATGAAACAGCAAGGCGTCCGTGAAATGTCGTTCGACACGCTCGTCTTGTTCGGTGAGAATAGTGCCGACCCTCACGGTGTCCCAGGCAACAACCGCTTGAAAAAAGGAGATTTTGCCTTGTTCGACCTCGGTGTCGTCTGGCAGGGATACTGTTCAGACATCACTCGGACGGTTGTCTTCGGTGAGGCGAGTCGCAAACAACGTGAGATTTACGAAACGGTTCTTCAGGCTGAGGAAGCCGCAATCGAGATGGCGAACGTCGGTACGACACTCGGCGCAATCGATATCGCGGCACGACAAGTCATCACGTCTGCAGGATATGGTGAATACTTCACTCATCGAATCGGTCACGGAATTGGAATCGAAGTACACGAACACCCCTCGATGGCAGCGAACAATGACATGACCGCCCAAGTCGGGATGACGTTCACAGTCGAACCGGGTATCTATCTACCGGGAGTCGGCGGAGTCCGTATTGAAGACGATCTCGTAATGACAGAAAGTGGTCCCATCACATTGACGAGTTATCCGAAAACACTTCAAGAGATTGAATGACAAAAAGTGCGATCCATTCTCAAGGATCGCACTTTTTACATATCTTAATAAAACAAGCGCAGCATGACATCCCGTTGCGGTACGTCATAACGTTCCATCTTCTCTAAAAAGGCACATTTGTCATATGGGACCGCCTTCAGTTCAAGAGCAATCCCGGTTTCTCCTTCAGATAATATGGCAAAGCGAGCCAGGTCATCTTTCGCCACTCCGAGCGCACCAGGATTGACGTAGCGCTTGGTGTCATCTTCAAACAGATGGACAGGATGGTGATGTCCGAATAACACGATTTCTCCTGTATATGCTCCATACAGTCGCTGCATATTTTCCAGTGTCGGTTCGAGAATCTCGTGAAACGGTTCTTCGACAATCGTGGCGTGGCGTCGTTCGGTCGGGATATGATAATGAATGCCGAACACCGTTTCGCCAACCATTTTGACGGACATTGTTCGTGGAAGGGATTCGAGGACATCCGCATATCGAGTCTCTAGATGACGTGCAACCCACTCATGGTGTGGGCGCGTATGAGCATAACTTTCTGGATGACCGTGTCCAGCCAAAAGGGAAAGAACCGCTTCATCATGATTCCCAGAAATCATATGCGTTCCCCGGTCTAACAAACGTTCCATGACCGCATTAGAGTCCGGTCCCATTGCAATCATGTCACCGAGCGACCAGATGACGTCGACCCGCTCCGCATCCATGACTTGAAGTGCAGCCTCCAACGCCTCGAGATTTCCATGAACGTCCGTGACCACTCCAATCTTCATCGCGTTCCCCTCACTTTCGGTATTGATGGACGACGTTGACGCCGCCTGTCACATCGATGATGGCACCTGTGATCATGTCCGAGTCTTCTTGTAATAAGAACGAAATCAAACGCGCGATATCTTCTCCTGTCCCGTGTCGACCGACTGGAGTTCCTTCATCCACTTCCGCTTCATCAATGCGCATCTCCTTTTGAGAGCCGACGATATTGCCCGGATTGACCATGTTCGCCGTAATCCCGAACGGGGCCTCTTCTAGCGCGACCGATTTTGTCAAACTGACGAGTCCCGTCTTTGCAGCGGCAAACGCAGAACGATGGATCCAGCCAGGGGCCGTCCCACTTTCCGGAAACCCATACGAGATGATGCGTCCAAATCGATTTGAGCGCATGGAAGGAATCGCACGACGCATCAACCAAAATGAGGCGGACAGGTTGCCCGTGAGTACTTCGTCCCACTCTTCGTCTGTCAATTCGACGAGCGGTTTCCGCTCAAAGATATATGGACCTGCATTTAAAATCAAGGCGTTCGGTTCACCAAAGCGTTCGACCGCTTTCTCATAGGCTGAGAGCAGTTGTTCGCGGTCCGTCAATCCGGCCTCGATCATATGTATCCGTTCATGTTCCCAGTCAATCGGATTCCGTTGCAAAATGCTGACGTGCCACCCATCTTGTAACAGACGCTCCGTCACTACGCGTCCGATCCCTTTGGCACCAGATGTAATCATTACATGTTTCATCGCCCTACCTCCTCCGCCTTATTTTACCCGTTCTTTCACACGAATTCCAAACTTGGACATGTCGTGAACATCGTCATGAAAAAATTCACGCAATTTCATGGCGAAAAAGCGTGAAAACTGAAAGAAGTGGTATACTATATATGTAAGCCGAACGTATATTTCGAGCGAAAGGTTGGGATTTACATGGCAATTGTATACAAACACATTTTATCTGCCGTTGACGGCTCTAAAGAGGCAGAACGTGCATTTGAAACAGCAATCGATGTCGCGATTCGTAACGAAGGAAAACTGTACGTTGGTCATGTGATTGATACGCGTACGTTTGCGACTGTAGAAGCTTACGACCGCACAATCACAGAGCGTGCCGAGACATATGCGAAAGAGTTACTTGAAGACTATGTCAATCGCGCGAAAGAGCGTGGCGTAAAAGAAGTCGAAACGGTGATTGAATACGGTTCCCCGAAAGAGACGATTGCGAAAAAGATTGCACCTAACCATGATATTGATCTTATTATTTGTGGTGCGACAGGGTTAAACGCCGTTGAACGGTTCTTTATCGGAAGCGTTTCTGAAAGCATCGTCCGTTATGCGAAATGTGACGTCCTTATCGTTCGTCAATAATCACCCATCCATCAAAAAGGGTCTCGCGCAATCGCAAGACCCTTTTCCTATGCATTATAACACCTTGACTGTAACCGTTTTACGACCAAATTGAATCGCTGCATTTTGCGAATACATTAAGATGTCAATTTTATTTCCTTTGATGGCGCCACCAGTGTCAGCTGCCGTGTAGGTACCCATCGACTTGCCCCCTACGAATACTTGCACTTTCGTTCCGAGTGGAATGACGCGCGGGTCTACCGCGACTACATTTCGCTTTTGGGTACGAACGTTCCATCCAAGTGCTGTCTTACCTGAACATCCCTTGCAGTACGGTGTATATGCGGACGCTTTCATCGTATACGTCTTCACGCTTGCTGGTTTGAGCGGTTTAGGAGCACTTACAGTACGTAAGTTCTTTGTAGGAACCCATCCGGCCTTCCCTTTATAGTTCACGCGAATCCAAGCACCTCGAGAACCTGTACGTTGAAGACGATCACTCGCCGTCATCTTCCCAATTACTCGTGCATTTGATTTCCCTTCTGCATAGACCATCTTCGAACCTGACTTTGTTGCAACATATACTTTTTTTTTTTTTGCTTCTACTGGTGAAGTGGGTAGAGCAAATGCAAATACGGCGATGGCGAGAAGTAAGAGCGTCATGATTTTTTTCAACATACGTTTATTCGTCCTCTCTTCGTCAATTTGGTTTCATTTCATATCATCATCTATCGAACGAGTGACTTGTCACTCCAATTGAATATTTCGTCCAGATAACTATATGACGAAACATCAATCAGTGCCGTTACACTTCCTGTTCATTTGAGTGACACGAACATTACAAATCGATGTCAAAATTAACGGTTTATCGTGTTAGATTGGACATTTAAATCGAATACGAGATATTTTTATAAATTAACATCCAATATATGGTTTATTAATGACATAAACATTGCAAAACGATGTAAATGAAGCGCCTAATGTTACAAAGGAGAAAACATTTGTCCTACTTACGATTCTTCACCTTAGTAAAAAAGACTCATAAAAAAACCACGTTACACGAAGTAACGTGGGTTCGTTTCGTATTATGCGTGTGCTTCGACAAGGTTTGCAATGCGTACCGTGTCGCGCGCGATGACCAATTCTTCGTTCGTCGGGATGATGATGACTTTAACTGGTGAGTGCGGATAGTTGATGAACAACTCTTTTCCGCGAGCACCGTTGTTAAGTGAAGGATCCCAGTAGACACCCATGAATTCAAGACCGCGAAGGATGCGTTCACGGATGACGTCCGAGTTCTCACCGACGCCCGCTGTGAAGATGATGGCGTCGACACCATTCATTTCAGCCGCATATTGACCGATGTAACCGTGAATACGGTTCGAGAAGATTTTCAATGAAACTTCTGCACGATGGTTGCCTTCTGCAGCCGCTTGCTCGATGTCACGCAAGTCACTTGAGATACCAGAAAGACCGTACACGCCAGACTCTTTGTTCATGACGTTCAATACATCTTCAGCAGACTTCCCTGTTTTTTGCATCAAGAATGGGATGAGGGCCGGGTCCAAAGAACCTGAGCGCGTTCCCATCGTGATTCCTTCGAGTGGTGTGAAGCCCATCGTTGTATCGATTGAGCGACCACCTGCTACTGCAGCGATCGATGCACCGCTACCGAGGTGACATGAAATCAAACGCAAGTCTTCTAGCGGACGACCGAGAAGTTCTGCCGCACGCTGTGTGACATACTTGTGGCTCGTTCCGTGGAAGCCGTATTTACGTACACCATGTTCTGTATAGTATTCATAAGGAAGACTGTACAAGAAATTCTCTTCAGGCATTGACTGGTGGAACGCTGTATCGAATACCGCTACTTGTGGGACATTCGGCAAAATTGCCTGGAATGCACGAATACCTGTCAAGTTTGGTGGGATGTGAAGTGGTCCGAGCTCTGTGAACGATTCGATGTTCTTCATGACTTCATCGTCAATGACGACCGAATCCGCATACAACTCTTTTCCGTGTAACACACGGTGACCTACACCAGAAATCTCATCGAATGATTGGATGATATCCAATTCGATCAACTTCTCCAACGTCAATTCAACCGCTTCTTTGTGCGTGTGAAGTGGTGTGACCACGTTGAACTTCTGTCCTTCACCGTACTTGATTGTAAAAATCGCATCTTCTTTCCCTACACGCTCTACAAGTCCGACTGCGAGCAACTCTTCCGTTGGCATCTCGAGTAACTGGAACTTGAGCGATGAACTACCCGCATTGACTGCCATAATTTTCGTCATGTCATACACCTCTTACCTTTCGTTTTAAACGCATATCTTTATCTGTTCAATTTAAAACTGATAACTGTATCATAATGAAGATACTTGATTTTGCATACCTTTTTCAAGTATTTTGTCCATTATTTTTGAGTTGTTTTGAACCAATCATCAATCTGTTTCACAACATTGGCTACCGCTCTGACATCAGTGAATGACGGAAGTTCCACAAATAGCGCTTGTTTTGGCCGTGTGACGCCTTCTCCTACTTTTTGAAGGAGCAATAAGCTTTTCGCGTAACGTTCGTCTTTAAACATCGTCGTCGGAAGTTGAATGACCCCTTTCACAACAGCCTCACGGTCCATCCATTGTTTTAATTTCCCTTCGTCATCCTGTTCAAACAAATTGTTCGGGATGACAAATAATCCATGCCCACCTGGTTTCGTATGGCGAATCGCCTGTTCCATCAAGAGGAAATGCGAATAGGCATGTCCTTGTTCTCGTTTCATGTCGTATCCGGCTGCCACTTCATCATTTGGATAATATCCGATTGGCAAGTCAGCAACGGAAAGGTCGCTCGGTTCAACAAACAGAGGAGCAAGGGCGTCTTGATGGAAGTAGGATACTGGTTCTCCTAACAAGTTACTAATGGAATAGGAAAGACGAAGCAACAGTTCATCCACTTCGACCGCTTGAGCTGTCGCATCTTTTAACTGAGAGAGAACGGCGTGCGTCAACGTACCTGTCCCACTACCTAAATCTAGAATCGTCGCGTTTTCCTTAAGTAGCTTCGAAGCTAGATAACCCATAAATAGGCTGACCGCATCCGGTGTCGGTTGATTGTTCGGGGGGAGTTGTGTCGTTTCTTCCAAGACGAGTAAACTCACTGCTTTACGGACATCGTCCATCTTCTCTTTTTCAATGTCAACATGGTCAAATACTTGGACGAGTGCCTCGATCGGTAATACATCCAGGTCGTTGACCAGTTTCTTCGCTTCCTTCTTCCAATCACGATAGAGTTGTTCAAAACGTTCCATTTTCGTTCATCCTTTCCATACAAAACCGGCCCCCATGAGAGGACCGGTCGGTTCACGTACTAGTGTAAGCTATTTTAATCAATTTCGCCAAACGAATCAATTCGCTTGTTCGAACGCCTCAAGTGCCGCCGCGAAATCAACTTCATCTGTCATTTCATCCATATATTGTACATATTGGACGACGCCATTCGAATCGACGACGAATACAGAACGCGCAAGGAGACGCATTTCTTCAATTAAAACACCATATGCTTTGGCGAACGAAAGATCGCGGTGGTCCGAGAGAGTGACTACGTTATCTAAACCAGATGCAGAACACCAACGGCGCTGTGCGAACGGCAAATCGTTCGATACAGTCAAGACTGTACCACCGAGTGATGAGGCCTTTTCGTTGAACTCACGCGTTTGTGCATCACATACGCCTGTATCGATTGAAGGAATGACACTGATTAGTTTTTTCCCCGGATAGGTTGCTAACGTCACTTCTTCTAAAGCAGTCGTCAAGACGCGGAAATCAGGAGCTTGATCTCCTACCTTCACTGGATTTCCTTGTAATGTTACGTTGTTCCCTTTAAATGTTGGCATGTACTCATCCCCTTTGTTGTAGTTACTCGTTCATCATATCGATGAACTTGAGCCTTTGACAAACTTCCTGCTTTTGGCTCTGTTTCAGTTTTCCCTATATCGGTAGGAAGAAACACGTTATAATAAAGAGGACACCATTGACAAAGGGGATGACTCAGATGAGAAACAACGTCTATTTGTACCATCGTAACGTCAACGAATTCACAAAAGAAGTGAAGAAACTGAGAGAAATCGGGGAAAAACACGGGTTCAACATCGTAAATCAACCGGAGGACGCGAACATCATCGCTGCAGTCGGCGGGGACGGGGCATTTTTACAGGCGGTTCGCTACACAGGCTTTCGTCAAGACGCCATCTACGTTGGCTTCGGTCGTGGATTGAACGAGTTTTATTGTGATTTCGACATACATAAACTCGATGAAGTCGACCGCCTCTTCTCGGACAACTCGATGCGAATCGAAGAAGGTCTCGAAGTCCGGAAGTATCCACTTCTTTCAGCATCGATCAACGAATCGACACCGCTCCTCTGTTTAAATGAGGCTTCGATTAAATCAAGTATTATCAAATCACTCGCCATCGAGGTCTATATCGACAATCTACATTTCGAAACATTCCGTGGGGACGGAATGGTTGTATCGACGCCGACGGGATCGACTGCCTATAACAAATCGCTCAGCGGTGCGGTCGTCGACCCACTCATCCCATGTATGCAAGTGAGTGAGATCGCTTCGGTCAACAACAATCGCTATCGCACACTCGGCTCATCCTTTATCGTTCATGATTCGCGTAAGTTGTCACTCCGCATCGTCGAAGACGGCAACGACTACCCGATTATTGGGATGGATAACGAGGCGCTCAGCTTGAAGTACACAGACCGAATCGATATCGAACTCTCGGACCAGGTCATCAAGACTGTCAAGCTTCGGACCAACTCGTTCTGGCATAAAGTGCAACGTTCATTCTTCTGATGAAGAAAAAGAGTTGCTTCATCCCTTTCGGATGAAGCAACTCTTTTTTACAGCGTGGCTTTTTCTGCTTCGTACACTGGTTGCCCTTCGACGACAGTCATGACAAGACGGTTGTGCAGGATGTCTTCCCCACTCAATTTAAAGAAATCTTCATCCCATACTGTGAAGTTGGCATTGTAGCTTTGAACCAATAGCCCGTTTCTTCCGTGCGTCCCTGTAGCAACATGAGGCGAATATGTGAAGCTTCGAAGAGCTTCATACATCGAAAGACGTTCACTCGGATTTAGCGTGCTCGACCCGTGAAACGATTGTCGCATCACCGCTCCAAACAATCCCTTTCGAACGTCAACAGATGAAATCGGCGCGTCACTTCCTCCTAACACCAATGCTCCCGTATCGAGTAAAGACTTGAATCGATAGACATCATGCACACGCTCATTGCCCAACCGCTCGAACAGCATGTCCAAATCATCCGATAAAAATACCGGCTGTGCATCAATCAAAACAGGCAATGATTTGATTCGGTTGATCAATGAGTCATTCAATAAAGAGGCATGGATAATTCGATCTCGTGTCCCTTTTCTGGCTGGGTACTTCTCAAGCAGGCCGACAAATTGCTCGACCGCCGCATCACCGATCACATGCGCTGCCACATTCATCCCGTATGTTCGTGCTTTTTTCACAAGTGCCTCGAGATGATCTGGTCGATGCACTTCAATTCCTCGTTGACTCCGATCATCCGCATAAGGTGAAGATAACAGAGCGGTGCGTCCACCGAACGAACCGTCGACAAAGAGTTTCATCGCACCGAAGTCAAACCGCTTCCGACGCGTCATCGCATCTTGCTGGATGACACGATCCACCACCTGTTCGTGAACGAGAAGGTGTGCTTGAAACGGAAGTTCATCCAGTACATCTTCGTACGCTTGAATCGTTTCGAGCGGATCTCCATGATAGAACAAGTCTTCCGTATGGGCGCCAACGATTCCATGTGCGAATAATGAATCGATTGCCCGGCGAAGAGAAGCGGCATTTTTCTTACGATTCCCACTCAATTCTTTATATAAGAGATCTAGTGCAGCATCATATAGGACGCCATTTAATTTACCTTCTTCACCTCGCCCAAGTTTTCCACCTTCGATCACCGTATGGTGGATCAGTCCAAGTCGTTCAAGTCCTTTCGAGTTCACGACGGCTACGTGACGACAGACACGCTTCAACACGACAGGACGGTCGTCAATCACTTCATCAATCATCTCGCGTGTCGGCATGTCACCGAGCAGACGATCATCAAACCCTTCTGCGACGATCCAATCGTCGTCCGACCCTCGTTGCTTCATCGTTTCAAGTAATTCTCGAAGATCCGTCGCTTCACTCGCATCGACACGGTCGAGCGCTTCGCCGTATCCGACAAGGTGAATATGTGAATCGGTAAAGGCCGGATACACACTCTTTCCTTCCAAATTCACAATCTCCTCGATGCGACCCGCATATGTACGTCGGAGATGTCCCTCGTCCCCCATCTTCAAGACGCGTCCATGCTCAATAAACATGGCACGTTCCATCTCACCTGGTTTATTCAATGTGTAGATGTTCCCGTTGACCCATAGTGTACCCATCTGACGATTCCTCCTTGATTGAAAAAAGATTGACGTCTACGTTTTTCCCGTTTCCGTCAATCTTCATGCATCGTTTATTTTTTTAGCAATTCCTGCTGTTCTAACCCTTTATCCACACGTTGACGAATTTCATTGGCTCCGTTCTCATCGAATCGACCGAGCACCCGCTCACCGATTTCGACTGCAGTGCCATACTCTCCATGCAAGAACTTGTTTTCCGCAAGCGTCAAGGCGATATGGACCTCGTTGTCACGGCGACGGAAGCGGTTTGCATATTGGAGCAACTGTTCCGCATACGTCACTTGACGAATCAGTGCATGGACACGGTCACGGAAGTTATCCATCATCTCTTCGACATCATGGCTAAGCCCGACGATATACGTCATGTTGAACGGTGCCTTGTCAAACTGTTCGTCTAACGACTGGACACCTTTTTGGAGCTGACGTAAGTCGTTTGACAAATCATTCGGAACAACCGGCATCGCACTTTTCGCTAACAGGCGACGATGCCCAGACAATTCTTTTTTCTTCGTTTCTAACTTGTGACGGACCTCAAGCTCTTCTTTACGTAATGAATTCGTATCCTCAATGAAACGCTCATGCATGGCACTGAATTGGTCAAGTGACCGTTTCGCTTCCTGCACTTTGGATTTGATCATACTAAACGGTAACATTTGCGCGACGAGAGCTTGTTCAATATCAAGTACATTCGCCGTGAGAGTCGTTCGTTCACGTTCTAATTGTTCGAACTCTTCTCCGACGCGTGCATTGATTTCATAGTTGCTTATAAGTCGAGACATTTCCGTCTGTAAGTGATTCATGATTTCGGCAGATTGCAATTCGCGCTCTTGTATCGTCGCAAATTCTTTTTTCACGTATTGGCGGGCATCGACCTCTGTTCGGAATGCTTCGAATAATTGATCGATATCCGAGCTCAACTGTTGCATGTCCTCTTCAAAATGATCAAATTCCAAGCGTTCGATTCGAGCCATCAACTCTTCTCGACGATCTTCCGCTTGATCGATTTCTTCCATTAATCCAAGTGGTTCAAGCGCATACCCGTCCATTTGCATTTCTTTATGTCCAGCCCGGAGTTGTTGAAGTTGTTGTTTCAGTTCCACTTGAACCGTACGTACAAATTGCGGAATAATCCGAATCAGTTCACGGATGTGTCCTACTTGATTCGATAAGGCTTGTCCGGTTTCAAATGCTTCAGAAACTTGACCGACCTGCTTTAAGTTGATCATCTCACTGCGTTTCGCCTCGGCAGCGGCAATCTCTTGTTCCACCAATGCATAGGTTGGTCCGAACGCATGGTTTTGTGAATTCAATGTCTTGCGGAACTGATACAACTCTTTCTCATCCTGCTTCACAATGTTCATAAGCGAGGTGTGATGCGTCGTAAATTCATCCATCTCATCGAGCATGGCGTGTACCATCGTCTCGAGCTCTTCAATGAGTTGTTCAGTTGCATTCAAGTCAGCTTTGACTTTCATGAAACGATATTTATCCAAGTCTTCCTCAGCCCGGTATAACGCTTCATCGATTTGACCTGCATGTACACTTACTAACTCATCCCAAGATTGATGCCAACGATCAAACTTTTCTTTTGTTTCCCCTTCCATCGGCCACTGTTTGAATTTCTGGAGTTCGACGGGTATGCTCGCACTGAGCACACTTTGTTTCCTCATATCCAAGTCGTCAATTTTTTGGTAAAAATTCCTTCGAATGAGCATACTCCCCAACATGCCGCCTAATACGACGACGATGATTCCAATGATTAATCCATAAATTCCGTAATCCATCTTTGTCACAACCTCCAAGCCGCTTTCGTGGACTTATGTACATTTATATTAAAAAAAGAAGTATTTTATAAGAATAGATATACCTAATCATATTATAGAACCAACGATTTGCATAGGTTTTCCAATGGTTTCAGTGGAGATTGTTCATTTTTTCGGAACTTTCTAACAAGACAAATCTTAAATTTGCGTGTACCATAATGCTAAATTCTAAAAACACGAAAGATGGAGGGGAATTTATATGTTCCAAACGACATCGTACTCAGGTGATTTGACAGCCGGTTACGAACTATTAAACAAGCAACTCGCCGCATTATTAGAGGGCGAAACAAATACAGTGGCCAACCTTGCCAACGCCAGCGCTTTACTCAACCAATTTTTAGATCGGATCAACTGGGTCGGATTCTACGTGACTGATTCTGAAGACAGTCTAATCTTAGGACCATTCCAGGGACTCCCGGCTTGCGTTCACATCGCGTTCGGTAAAGGGGTTTGTGGAACTGCGGCAGCTACACAAGAAACACAGCTCGTGGCCGATGTTCATCAATTCCCTGGTCATATCGCATGTGATGCGGCTTCGAATTCTGAAATCGTCGTCCCTCTCGTACGTGACGGGAAAACAATCGGCGTGCTCGATATCGACAGCCCGGAGTTCGACCGTTTCTCAGAAATCGACCGTCAAGGACTCGAACGTTTTTGCGAAACACTTCTTCGCTATATTTGATTGACAAGAGATGGTATTCATCGTATACTCATCTTTGTGCATGAAATGACGATAGCAGTCACAGACAAACGTATCCACCTTTCGGGCCTCGACTTTTGTCGGAGGGGCATCTCGTAGCTTCGCTATCAAGTGAAGGTGCTTGCACCTAGAAAGGGGCGTTACTCGTCTTTGACACCGTTGTTCTTTTGTGCAAAATACATGAACAACAAGGAGGAGTCCAATCATGGCTCGTTACACAGGTCCAGCTTGGAAACTCTCGCGTCGCTTAGGCATCTCGCTTAGCGAAACGGGTAAAGAATTAGCAAAACGTCCTTACGCACCAGGTCAACACGGAAATGGTCGTAAGAAAATCTCAGAATACGGTCTTCAGCTTCAAGCGAAGCAAGCACTTCGTCACATGTACGGAGTGAACGAGAAGCAATTCCGCCGCATCTTCAACGATGCTGGTAAAATGCCAGGCATCCACGGTGAGAACTTCATGTTCTTGCTCGAATCACGCCTTGACAACCTCGTTTACCGTTTCGGCCTCGCTCGCACACGTCGTGGAGCACGCCAACTCGTCAACCACGGTCACATCACTGTTGATGGATCACGCGTTGACATCGCGTCTTACCGCGTAAAACCAGGTCAAGTTATCGCTGTTCGTGAAAAGTCGAAAAACGTAAAAGCAATCGCTGAAGCACTTGAAGTAGCACCAGCTACAAAAGACTTCGTATCGTTTGACGCTGAGAAACTCGAAGGTACATTCGTACGTCTCCCAGAACGCGCTGAACTCAACGACCAAATCAAAGAGCAACTCATCGTCGAGTACTACTCACGTTAATGCTTTTTATCCCCTTCTTCACGAAGGGGATTTTTTTTTTTTTTCAAAATCTCTTGCCGAATGCGTCCCATTTGCGTATCGAGGGCATCCGCCATGAGTGACGCTTCAATCAGCTCTTCTTTCGATGATTCTGGCACGGCATGTTGATATTTGTACTGAAGCTTATGTTCCGTTGCCGCCCAAAAGTCCATGGCGAGTGTCCGAATCTGAATCTCCGCAGGCACCCAGATGATTCGTTCTGCCAAGTAGACTTTCGTTTTCACGATGAGATGTAAGCTCCGATACCCGCTCGGTTTTGGATGTTTGATGTAATCTTTGATTTCGATGATATCTAAATCATCTCGCGCCTCTAGATGACGTAAGATTTCATAAATATCGTCGCGGAAGCTCGTAACAATCCGAATGCCCGCCACATCGTGCACATGTTCCCAAAGCGCCGAAACTTCCAAAGGCAAGTCTTTCCGTTTCATCTTGCGCACGATGGACGGCAATGTCTTCATTCTCGTCTTCACATGTTCAATCGGTGAATACCCGAGTCTCGTCTGCCAGTCCAAGTCGATGATCCCGAGATCGCTCTCAAGTTCCGTGATCGCCATTTCATAATAACGAAAGTGTTCGCGCCATTGATGGAACTGCTCACCGAAAAATTCTTCTATCTCCATCGTCATCCCTCCTATCTTCCCATTTTAGCAAATCCGAACCGCAAGTCATGTATAAAAAAAGTCCATTCCTCAACAAATGAGGAACGGACATCGTGATTATATGTGACGAATCACAAAGTATTTCTTCTTACCACGGCGAATGATGGTGAATTCACCGAGCGTGTCTTCGCGCGTAATCATTTTATCGAGCGCTTGTTCACGTTCGCCGTTCAAGTAAATCGCTCCGTTCGTCACATCTTCACGTGCCTGACGTTTCGATGGTGAGATCTTCGCTTCGACGAGGAGGTCGACAAGGTTGCGTTCACCGTCAAGTTCGAATTGCGGCATGCCTTTAAACGCATCTTCCATATCTTCCGGTTGAAGCGACGTCAAATCTCCGCTAAAGAACGCTTTTGTGATGCGCTCCGCTTGTTCAAGTCCTGCTTCACCGTGGACAAGCTTTGTCATCTCTTCTGCGAGTCGGCGCTGTGCCACGCGCTTTTCAGGCGCTTCTGTCACTTCGGCTGCAAGTGCCTCAATCTCTTCATGCGACATGAACGTGAAGTATTTGATGAACTTGATGACATCTGCATCGTCGACGTTGATCCAGAACTGGTAGAACTCATATGGCGACGTCTTATCCGCATCTAACCAAACCGCACCGCCCGCTGTCTTCCCGAACTTTTGTCCGTCCGACTTTGTGACGAGTGGCACGGTGAGACCGAACGCTTTTTTTGAGTGACCAAAGCGACGAATCAATTCAAGACCTGCCGTGATGTTCCCCCATTGATCACTTCCACCGACTTGAAGACGACATTTCTCTGTCTCGTATAGTTTCAAGAAGTCGTAAGATTGGAGCAACATGTAAGAGAACTCTGTGTACGAGATCCCGTTCTCCATACGTGAATCGACAGAGTCTTTCGCAAGCATGTAACTGATCGGGAAGTGCTTCCCAATGTCGCGAAGGAAGTCGATGATTGACATCTCTTCCGTCCATTCGTAGTTGTTGCGAATCGTGATCGGGTTCTCCCCTTCAAGTGGAAGGAATCGGCTCAACTGATCCTTAATGCGATCGGAGAAGAGCTTGACCGTATCCAACGTGTTTAGTGAACGTTCATCCGAACGACCAGACGGGTCACCAATCATCCCTGTCGCCCCACCGACGAGCGCGATGACCTGATGGCCGGCCTGCTGGAAACGTTTCAGCGTCAAGATCGGGAGCAAGTGCCCGATGTGAAGCGAGTCCGCCGTCGGATCAAATCCCGTGTATAACGTCGTCGGTTGTTTGAGTTGTTCTTTTAATCCTTCTTCATCTGTCATTTGGTTGACAAGTCCTCGAAACTCTAAATCGTTTAATAGTTCCATTTGTTCCACTCCTTCGATTGACATAAAAAAACGTCCCTTCTCATATGAGAAGGGACGGAGATTCCGCGGTACCACCCTACTTGTCGCAATTTGCGACCGCTTGAGCGAGAGATAACGGTCTCGAACCGGCCCGAAGGCACGCTCTAAAAGTGTAATTCATCGATTGACATTGGCTAGTTCACAGCAACCACTAGCTTTCTGGACAAGAGGCCCGTCGACTACTTCGCTTTCTTCACAGCGTCATTATCTTGTTGACTATGCTATTCATTTTATAAGCATCGTTTTCAACTTGTCAACTCTTACAATGAAACTTGCACGAGACTTCGGTTTCGAGGTAAGGTGTAGGTTGAATTGTGCTATAATCGAATATATTACTGTCTAAAATAGTTTTACACCATATTTAAGGAGGCTGTCATGCTGCAGAAGATTCGAGACTTATGGAATAATCCGACGTCATTGAAAGTACGTCGTTATGCCAATGTTATGTATGATGTGTCGTGGAACGTCCTACTCCTGACCATCATTTCTGTTGTACTCATCGGGTTTTTAGGTGCTGGAATTGGTGTCGGATATTTCGCGTCACTCGTCAAAGATATGCCGACCCCGGCTTATAAAACGATGACTGCGCAAATCAATACGTATACATCGACTTCCAATATTTACTTCGGAAGCGGGGAGCGCATCGGGAACTATACGACCGATGAGGTACGAATCCCGATTCCAGTAGAAAAAGTTTCTCCATACGTTGTCGATGCACTACTTGCGACGGAAGATGTCGAATTCTATGAGCACGATGGCGTCGTTCCAAAAGCGACGTTACGCGCTATTTTACAAGAAGCAACAGGATCTGAAGATCGCACGGGTGGTTCAACGTTGACGCAACAATTGATTAAAAACCAAATGTTGACGAACGAAGTATCTTTCGAACGGAAAGCAAAAGAAATATTACTCGCCCTTCGTCTAGAGAAGGCGATGGACAAAGATGAAATTTTAAACGCCTATCTGAACGTCGTCTCATTCGGACGTAACTCGATGGGACGTAACATTTCAGGGATTGAGGCCGCCGCTCGCGGTGTGTTCAATACTTCGGCAGAGAAATTGACACTTCCACAAGCCGCTTTCCTTGCCGGTATCCCAAAAAACCCATTCTTCTACACACCTTACTATCAAGGTGGCGTCATCAAAGAGGACGTATCGGGTGCGGTTAACCGAATGAAAACGGTATTGAACCGCATGTACGTTGCAGGAAAGATCACGAAAGAAGAATATGATGCCGCTTATAACTACGACATCACGCAAGACTTCATGCAGACTCAGACGAAGCCTCGCGACAAATATCCGTACGTGGTAGACGAAGCAGAACTTCAAGCACGCCAAATCGTAACGGATTATCTATTGGAGCAAGATGGAATTGAAATCAATGAGTTGAGCTCGGAGGAACAGGACTCTGTCCGTTCGACTTATGCGAAGCGTGCTCATAACATGTTGCGTCAAGGTGGGTTCAACATCCGTTTGACATTGGATAAAGAAATTCACGAAGCGATGCAACAACCGGCTAAAAACGCTGGCAACTTCGGACCGAATCAAACGATTAAAGATGAGAACCGCACACTTCCTGAACAAACCTCTTCTGTCATGATTGAGAATAAGACCGGGAAAGTACTCGGATTCGTCGGAGGTCGCTACATCAATGGCAAGACCGACGATTTGAACCGTGCTTTCTGGGCAGAACGTCAAATCGGATCGACTGCAAAACCGATTCTTGTCTATTCAAATGCGATTGAAGCTGGCATGATTACACCTGCCACTCAAATCATTGACGAGGAGTATTTCTATAAGTTTACTGGTCCGGGACAACCGAAGAAACAAGTTCAAAACGAAGGGAAAACGTATCGCGGTGCTGTCACAGTACGCGATGCGCTCAAGCTCTCCTTGAACGTTCCGGCTGTTAAGATTTATGAAGAACGTAATCAAAAACCTGCTGATACGCAGAAATTAGTCGACATGGGGATTCCGGTATCTGAAGGAAACCGTTATGCTTCAGCGATGGCACTCGGTACCGGGGAAGTCAAGCCAATCGATTTGGCCGCCTCTTATGCGATGCTAGCAAATTACGGTGAACACGTGGAGCCGTACTTCATCCAAGAAATCGAATATCAAGGTGAAGTCATTTACGAAGCGAAGCCGAAGAAAACGCGTATTTTCACAGAACGTACCTCTTATCTCGTGGTGGATATGCTCCGCGACGTCTACACGTCAGGTACTGCGACATATGCACAATCATTGCTCAGCGTTCCTGGCGATTGGATGGGTAAAACCGGTACAACGAACGATCAACGTGATTCGTACTTGGTCGGGTCGAACCCGAACGTTACACTCGCTGTCTGGTCAGGTTATGATTCACAACGCCTCTCAATGCTAGATGGTTGGGATTATGGACGTTACTATCAACGGACACAGCGCATCTGGTCGCAAACGATGAATCGTGTCTATGCGGATGACCCAGAAGCTCTAGGCGTCAGCGCACGCTTCTCACAACCTTCAACCGTCACTTCGAAAGACTTCCAAGACTCAGGTTCATTCTCTGAGAAGAAGAAAGTAAAAAAGAAAGAAAAAGAAGAGGAAGAGAAGAAGAAAGAAGAAGAGGCCAAGAAAGAGGCCGAAGAAGCAAAGAAAGAAGCTGAGGAGAAGAAACAAGAGGCTGCTGCCGATGCTGCCGCTAAGAAAAAGGCTGAAGAAGAAGCTAAACAAAAAGCAGACGACGAAGCAAAGAAAAAAGCTGAGGAAGACGCGAAGAAGAAAGCTGAAGAAGAGGCTAAACAAGAAGCCGAACAACAAGCTGAAGAAGAAGCAGATGCTGATGCTAACGGTGAATAAACAAAGGGTCGACACACGATGTGTCGACCCTTTGTTTATCTTAATCTTCCATTGTCGAGAGGTCACCTGTTTCAAGATTCAATTCCCAAGCCTTCAAGACGCGACGCATGATCTTCCCACTTCGCGTTTTCGGCAACTTGTCCTTGAATTCGATTTCACGTGGTGCCGCATGCGCAGCCAATCCTTCTTTGACGAACTGCTGGATTTCTTGTTTTAACTCATCAGACGGTTCATAACCTTTACGTAGCGCAATGAACGCTTTGATGATTTCGCCTCGGACCGGGTCCGGTTTTCCGATGACACCCGCTTCAGCCACAGCCGGATGTTCCACGAGTCGACTTTCCACTTCAAACGGTCCGACCCGTTCTCCTGCTGTCATGATGACGTCGTCGACCCGACCTTGGAACCAGAAATAGCCGTCTTCGTCCATATAAGCAGAATCACCTGACACATACCAATCTCCCCAGAAGTAACTCTCATACTTCGCATCGTTCTTCCAAATCTTCCGCATCATCGACGGCCAAGGCGTCTTGAGTGCCAAGTTCCCCATTCGGTGTGGTGGAAGTGGTTGACCCCGGTCATCCAAAATAGCCGCTTCGCAACCTGGGATCGGTTTCCCCATTGAGCCCGGTTTGATGTCCATCGTCGGATAGTTACAAATCATCATCGCACCGGTTTCTGTCATCCACCACGTATCATGGATTCGAAGATCAAATGCTTCGTGTCCCCAACGAATGACTTCTGGATTTAGCGGCTCACCGACGGATAAAATATGACGAAGTGAAGACAAATCATACTTCTCAAACGCTTCGTCGCCAGCGCCCATGAGCATGCGGAACGCCGTCGGGGCACTATACCAAACTGTCACGCCAAACCGTTCAATGACCGAATACCAAAATTCAGGATTGAAGCGTCCACCAACGATGACGTTTGTCGCACCATTTAAGAAAGGCGCAAAAATACCGTAGCTCGTCCCCGTCACCCATCCAGGGTCAGCCGTGCACCAGTAAATATCATCCGGTTGAAGATCGAGTACCCATTTGCCGGTCATCATATGTTGAATCATCGCATTATGGACGTGGAGAACCCCTTTTGGTTTTCCTGTTGAGCCCGATGTATAGTGTAAAATCAGACCGTCTTCACGGTCGACCCACGTCAATTCGAGATCTGTCGTCGCATCGTTCGCCAGTTTACGATAATCGAGCACCTTTTCCGACTCTTCGACATCGTCCCCAACGAGTAGAATTGTCTCTAAATGAGGCAACTGATCGACCGGAATGCGCGGCAACAGTTCTTTCGTCGTCACAATCACTTTCGCTTCCGAGTCGAGCAAACGGTCGTGAACCGCCTGTTCCATGAACGCCTCAAACAATGGACCGACGATGGCCCCTCGTTTGATTGCACCGAGCAAAATAAAATAAAGTTCTGGCTGACGTGGCATAAAGATAAAGACGCGGTCGCCTTTCTCCACACCAATCGACTTCAGAACATTACCAGAACGATTACTTTCTTTCTTCATATCCGCATACGTGTACCGCTCTTCTCGATCCCCATCGAAATAAAGCAGTGCCACTTTTGTCGCCAATTCACTTTCCGCATGGCGATCGATGGCTTCATATGCCAAATTGACTTTCCCCGTCAAATTCCATGAAAACAATGCTTCTGCTTGTGTCCATTCAAACGACTGACAAGCCTCTTCATACGACGCTAATTGATGTTCCCCTGTTAACGCTTTCAATTTTTCCATCGCTAAAGATTCGCCTCCCCTGTAAAGATTGGTATAACCACTTTCAGTATAGTGTTAAAATTATGACAAATCAATGAATTTCCAATTTCATCAAAACAGGATGATTCCAGCTTGATGAAAGCGCTATAATAAGAGATGGAAAAGGTGGTGACCCTATGGAAAAACAATATCATTCAAAAGTGTGGCAGACCTCACAAGGTGACGTCACGATTGATGGTCCGGTGGCGCCTGACGTGTTACGGACGTATCGTCTTGATGAAGGATTGACAGCTTTTCGTGAACCGGAAGATCAGCACGAAGCACTCGTCGATATTGCTGGGTTAAAAGAAGGAAGAATCATCGTCGCCAGGCAAGACGATCTCGTGATTGGATACGTGACTTTCCTCTATCCTGACCCGTATGAGCGTTGGAGTGAAGGAAAAGACCCATACATCCTTGAACTCGGGGCAATCGAGGTGAGTCCTCGCTTCCGTGGTCAACGAATCGGGAAACAATTACTCGAAGTATCGATGATGGACCCACATATGGATGACTTTTTGATTTTGACGACCGAATATTATTGGCACTGGGATTTGAAAGGTAGTGGACTCTCGATTTGGGATTATCGAAAAGTCATGGAGAAGATGATGAATCACGGTGGACTTGTTTTCTTCCCGACAGACGATCCTGAGATTGCCTCCCATCCTGCCAACTGTTTGATGGCTCGTATCGGAAAAAACGTACGACAAGAATCGATCGACCATTTTGACTCACTTCGTCTTCGCCGACGATTTATGTACGACTAAGGAGGGATTTCATGTTAATCGAACAGATGATGAATCGACATGTCGTGACGATTCAACCGACCAATACGATTGCCCATGCCGCAAAATTAATGCGTGAACATCGTGTCCGACATTTGATTGTGACAAATCCCGCTCGACAAGTCGTCGGGATTGTCGGCCAATTCGAGATGAGTGGTGCGACGAGCGTCTTTCATCCCGAAAGTGAAAACGCAGACTTTCAAAACCCTGTATCGAGCATCATGCGATCCGAGGTACCGACAGCGCATCCATTCGATTTCTTTGAAGATGCAGCTGCGTTATTTTACGAAAACCGGCTAACCTGTCTCCCTATCGTCGAACAAGGGAAACTCGTCGGTGTATTGACAGAGACCGATTTATTACGTTACTTCGTGCAATTGACAGGCGCACTCGAACCGAGTTCGCAAATTGAAATTCTCGTCGAAAATACGAAAGGCACACTCGAAAAAGTGACCCGACTCCTCGCCAAAACAAACGTCAATATCATCAACGTCTTCGTTCATCCGACGAGCGATCCGTATAAACGTATCATCTCTTTCCGCGTCCAGACGATGAACCCGCTCCGAATCATCGAACGGTTGAAACGTGAAGGGTATGATGTCCTCGGTCCGGAGATGTCACGATGAGACCGATTTACATATTTGGCGAAGACGAGACGTCTTATCGCTTTCATGAGGATCACCCGTTCAATCCGTTACGACTGGAATTGACGACATCCCTTCTGATTGCAGCCGGAAAACTCTCCAAATCGGAATGTGTGTCTCCTCCACTCGCTTCGGTTGAAGCGTTAGCGCTCGTTCATGACTTTGACTACATCGAAGCCGTCCAAGCTGCGGCGGCAGGAGAACTTTCTACGCTGAAAGCGAATAAGTTTGGTCTCGGTACGGAAGACACTCCCATCTTTCCGACGATACACGAGGGAGCCGCACGGCTTGTCGGTGGGACGATTCATGCGCTCGATCTAGTTGCGAGCGGCAAAGCAGAGCGAGCCTTCCATGTTGGGGGCGGTCTACATCATGGAATGCGGCGCAAAGCATCAGGATTTTGCGTCTATAACGATGCGGCCGTCGCCATCGCACATGTGAGAAAACAATACGGGTCGCGCGTTCTCTATGTAGATACGGATGCGCATCATGGGGACGGGGTCCAATGGCTCTTCTATGACGATGATGATGTGATGACTTTATCCATACACGAGACAGGTCGCTATCTCTTCCCGGGTACCGGAATGGTGACAGAGCGAGGGAATGGGAAAGGATACGGCTATAGTTGGAACGTACCAGTCGATGCGTTCACCCAAGATGACTCATTTTTGACGTGCTATGAGACCGTATTACGTGAAGCGTGCGAATGGTTCAAACCT
Source organism: Exiguobacterium profundum (assembly GCF_001909285.1). Classification (GTDB taxonomy): domain Bacteria; phylum Bacillota; class Bacilli; order Exiguobacteriales; family Exiguobacteriaceae; genus Exiguobacterium; species Exiguobacterium profundum. The sequence goes on along the minus strand of NZ_MRSV01000001.1, from coordinate 1,409,125 downwards.
GATATCATCCTGACTCAGAATGGTGCGGATGCCCATGTCTTTGATCCACTCACCCATCTCGCATCAACGATACGGACGTTCGAACAGATTCCCCAAATCGCTTCACGTATGGCAGACGAGTATACCGATGGTCGTCTCGTCGCACTTGGTGGCGGCGGCTATGACTGGTATCGAGCCGTTCCTCGCGCCTGGGCACAAGTGTGGGCCGGTCTGACGAGAGAGACACCCTATGCCGGAGATATCCCGACCGAGTGGATTGAGCAATGGTCCGATGTCGCTGGTCAACCGTTACCCACTCGGTGGGACGACTCTCTTTACGCGTTTGATCATATCCCGCGGCGTCAACAAATTGAAGAAAAGAATTGGGAAGTCACGAAGCGTGCCTTTTGGCCGTTCATCTCGAATGATCGAAAATCGATTTATTTATAAATAAAGCTGCCCGTTCATCTCAAAAATGGATGAACGGGCAGCTTTTCTTTTAGTCCTGACGAAGCGAGTCACGGCGTTCGATTCGGTGAGGAAGCACGACGTTTTTCTCTTCGATTTCTTCCGCGTTCAAAATCTTAGTCAAGAGACGCATCGCGACGGCTCCGATATCGTACATCGGTTGAACGACCGTCGTCAACTTCGGACGAATCATCGTCGCGAGGCGCGTGTTATCGTGACCGACGACTTCGAAATCGTTTGGAACAGAGTAACCTGCATCTTGAATCGCATGGATGACCCCAAGTGCCATTTCATCCGTCCCTGCGAAGATGGCTTTCGGACAATCGTCACGTTGCAACATTTTTTGCATCGCCTCGAGACCAGACGCATACGTATAATTTCCGAGAATCATATCGTTCTCATGGAAAGGAAGACCTGCATCTTCAAGAGCACGGCGGTAACCGGCAAATTTCTTCTCGCCATTGATTTGTTGCTCGAGTGGTCCAGTGATGAATCCAACACGGTCATGTCCGTGGTTGATCAACATCTGAGTCGCGTCATACGCCGCTTGCTCATAATCGATATTGACAGCCGGGAGATCATATCCTTGGTTCAATGTCGCTGCGAGAACAATTGGAACTGGTGATTTTTTGAACTCTTCCACGAGATCTTCATGCAAACGTCCACCCATGAAGATGATACCGTCCACTTGTTTACCTAATAGCGTATTGAGTAAATGGACTTCCTTGTCACGACTCGAATCTGAGTTACCAAGGATGATGTTGTATTTATACATCGTCGCCACGTCTTCGATACCTCGCGCCAAGTCGGCAAAGAAGATGTTCGAGATATCCGGTACGATGACACCGACCGTTGTCGTTTTCTTGCTTGCTAGTCCACGTGCGACGGCGTTCGGACGATAACCAAGACGGTCAATCGCATCCTGTACTTTCTTGCGTGTTGTCGGTTTGACGTTCGGGTTTCCGTTGACGACACGAGAGACGGTCGCCATCGACACCCCGGCTTCTCGTGCCACATCATAGATTGTTACGTTGTTACTATTCATAAACTACTCCTCCTACAAGAACTGATTTTCAAAAAGTTTTCATAAAACGTCTTAAAAAAGGAAGACAGGTATCTGTCATCCATTTACCCTGTCTTCATGCGATATAAAACGTTTCCATTTGGAAAGCTTACTTTTTCACCAAATCAAGTTGGGGAAACTGGACCGTGAGTCCTTCCACAAATTGATCGAATTGATCGAAGTCCAATTGTTGTTGCGCGTCCGAGAGGGCGATCGCCGGATTCGGGTGCACTTCTACCATCACACCGTCAGCTCCGATTGCAAGGGCCGCTTTTGCAGCTGGCAACAATAAATCACGACGACCGGTCGAATGCGTGACGTCTACCATAACAGGCAGATGCGTCTCTTGCTTCAAAATCGGCACAGCGGTAATGTCCAACGTATTGCGTGTCGCACGTTCATACGTTCGAATTCCCCGCTCGCACAAGATGACTTGGCTGTTCCCGCTCGCCATAATGTACTCTGCCGCATAAATGAACTCTTCGATTGTAGCGGATAATCCGCGCTTCAACAAGACCGGTTTGTCTGTCTTCCCAACTTCTTTTAACAAATCGAAGTTCTGCATGTTGCGAGCTCCGACTTGAATGATGTCAACATACGGTAACGCCGATTCCACTGCGCCAGGAGTCATGATTTCTGTGATGACTCGTAGGTCATGTCGGTCAGCTGCCGTCTTTAACAGTTTCAATCCCTCAAAACCTAAGCCTTGAAAATCGTAAGGTGACGTACGCGGTTTATAAGCACCGCCTCGCATGATTTTAACACCAGACAATGCAAGCTTTTCTGCGACCGCATTCACTTGTTCGAAAGACTCTACGGCACATGGTCCTGCAATCAATTGTGGACGGCCGTTTCCGATCGTCACATCTTTCATATGGACCAACGTGTCTTCCGGTTGACGTTTACGCGAAACGAGAAGCGTTTTATCTCGATCTTCTCCTTGTAATTCAGCAGACGCTTTAAAGACTTCTTTAAAGATATGTTGAAGACGTGACGTTTCAAACGGCCCTTGGTTTGATGCGGCAATAAAATCAAGCATCTCTCGCTCTCGGACCGGATCATAACGTTCGACACCTTGAAGACGTTTAATTTTTCCAATTTCGACGGCAAGTGTACCGCGCCGACTAAGCAAGTCGAGCATTTCATGGTTCAATTCATCCATTTCTCGACGTAATCGATTCAATTGATCTTGTGGACTCATAGTTTCCCTCTCATTCCTAAGCCGTTCTTTCCAGATTCCTAATTATATCGAACTTTGTGCGCTTTGTCATAAGGAAACCTTCTACGTCACAAAAAAAAACAAAAAAAGGACCGAATCCATTCGGTCCTTACGAATTACTCATTTTTTTTTATGTCTTTCTTTAAATCTTCTAGTTCTTCTTTCGATTCCTCGTCGAGCAACTCATTGACAGGTGCTTCGAGCGAATCGTCAGACTCTGAATCCGATGCGTTCGATGGCTTTTCTTCTTCAGCCGCGCGGTCCATCTGTTCCTTCACTTCCGATTCTGCTTCCGCAACGAGTTGATCTGCTTTTTCCATCGCCTCTTCAATCGAAAGCTCATCTTCATCGATTTGTTGCTTCAATTCTGCAGCTTCGCGTGCCTTATCTTTTACGATATTGAGGACAGGTGCCGCCTTATCGCTCGCCACTTTAATCCATTCCCCGACGACCGGTTCTGCTTTCTCACGCATCTCTTTCGATTTGACAGTCAGACGCTCTCGCGATGTTGACGTCTTCTCATCAAGGTACGTCCGGACTTCACGTCCGTTTTTTGGAGACGTCAATAACGCGACTGCCGCTCCAACAATCCCTCCGAGAATGACACCCGTCAAAAATCCGCTACTTGATTGATTCTGTTCTGTTGATTGCTTTTGGTCTGTCATGTGTGAGTTCCTCCCCGAGATTAACTTATTTGATCGTATCATCCGTTTGAATCAAATCAGGTGATACAGGTGTTTCTGCTTTCTTCTCGCGTCGTGTGCGACGACGTGGACGTTCTTTTGTAGTAGAAGATTCAGGTTTGTTCTTCTTGAACAATTCGACCGCAACCGATCCCCATCGGACTGCTTGCGCAATCTGTTCTTTGTTTTCGTCCGCTGCCGAATGGACAGAAGTCGAGACGGTACGAACAGACTCGGTTACCTCGTTCAATGATGTCCCTAGCTCATCAAGCGCATGAGCGACAGGTGCGAGCAATTCTGTTTTTTCTTCGACGTTGTCTACGAGACGGTTCGTCTTATGTAAGAGCGCCGTCACTTCCATCGTGATTCCATCGAGCTGGCGTTCTAAATTTTCGGTCGTATTGGCGACGCTTCCGAGTGTACGATTTACATTCGACAAGACACGCGCCAAGAAGATGACGAGTACGACAAACGCGAGCGCCGCAATTAGCCCAGCGATGCCTCCTAATGTGATCTCCATTCAATCCATTCCTCCTATTCAATCGTTTCTTGTTTCATTATAGCACCATTATGACTGAAAAGATTTGCTACAACCGTTTTCGCCATTCGGTCTGATTATTCCTTTACCCGTTTTTGTGTTTTCGATTACACTAAAATAGAAATAAATAAAAAAAATTAGGGGTGATCGTGTGAGAGATCCAAGAATTACACAATTAGCTGACGGTTTAATCAATTATTCCGTCAAGCTACAACCGGGGGAAAAGGTATTAATTGAGAACTTCGGCGTCGAAGAGTCGCTCGTTGAAGCACTCGTCGAAAAGGCATACGAAGCAGGGGGACATCCTTTCGTTCTCTTAAAAGAGAGCCGTATCTTACGTAAGTTGTATACAGGCGCAAGCCGTGAACAACTCGAACTGATGGCCGACATCGAACGTAAACAGATGCAAGCAATGGATGCCTACATCGGCTTACGTGCTGGTGATAACATTAACGAGTTGTCAGACGTTCCAAACGAACAGCAAAAACTTGTCGGTGCCACACTTGGGAAAATGCATACCGAAGACCGTGTTAAAGGAACGAAATGGGTCGTTCTCCGCTATCCATCCCCATCGATGGCGCAACTCGCTGGAAAATCGACAGAAGCGTTCGAAGACTTCTATTTCAATGTCTGTACAAACGATTACGGAAAAATGGACCGTGCGATGGATGCGCTAGTCGAGTTAATGAATAAGACAGATCGCGTGACATTGAAAGGACCAGGTACCGATCTTTCATTCTCGATTTTAGACATCCCAGCCATCAAGTGTTCTGGTCAGATGAACATTCCGGACGGTGAAGTGTTCACAGCACCGGTCAAAGACTCGGTCAATGGTGTCATCACATACAATACGCCATCTCCATATCAAGGCTTCACGTTCGAGAATGTGAAGTTGACGTTTAAAGACGGGAAGATTGTAGATGCGACAGCGAACGATACAGAACGGATCAATGAGGTGTTCAACACGGATGAAGGTGCGCGTTATGTCGGTGAGTTCGCCATCGGTGTGAACCCATACATCCAACATCCAATGAAGGATATTCTCTTCGATGAGAAAATTGATGGAAGCTTCCATTTCACACCTGGTCAAGCGTATGATGAGGCTTATAACGGCAACAACTCATCTGTCCACTGGGATCTCGTCAACATCCAGCGCCCGGATTACGGTGGCGGCGAAATCTGGTTCGACGATTTGCTCATCCGAAAAGATGGACGTTTCGTCATCGATGCGTTGCTTCCGCTCAATCCAGAAAACTTGAAATAATATAAAGAATGGTGCGCCTTTTTCAGGTGCACCATTCTTTATATTTATAATTTTGTTTTCTTCCCGAGGGCGGCAGACATCATCCAAATTTCTTTTTCGAGTCGCTCGATATGAGAAACGAATGTATCTTCAATCGCCTCATCGCCGTCCTCAAATTTCTCCATCGCATCTTGCATCTCTTGACGGATTTGTTTGAAGTCACTGATGATATCTTTGATCATCTGATCTGTCTCGGCATGACGATCGCCTTCTTTTAACGTTGAATGTTCGAGATACTCTTTCATCGTCGCAAATGGTTCGCCGTCATTCATAAGGAGTCGTTCTGCCACATCATCGTAGAGTTCTGCCACTAAATTATAGAGTTCTTCTAGTTTTTCATGATACGTGAAGAAATGCGGTCCACTAATATACCAGTGATAATTATGAAGTTTTACAAACAGCAATCCATAGTTCGCTACTTCTTTGTTTAAGGTGTTGAGTGCAACTTGACTAGCCATTCCTAACATCTCCTTTGTCATATTCATCGATACTACTATTACCGAGATTTTGGATAACTAAACATAAAAAAGAGAGACTTTCGTCTCCCTTTCACACTTACGCTTCAAGTTTTACAACTTCTTCATATTCGCGCTGATACGTTTGAATATCACCGGCACCCATGAATAAGAGCACGGCATCGGCATGGTTGCGTAACACGTTTGTACCACCACGTTTTAAGATATGTGCTCCTTCGATTCGTGATTGAAGGTCTTCGATGGTGACCGTCCCTTCTTGCTCACGTGCTGAACCGAAAATATCACATAAATAGACAGTGTCTGCTTCGGCCAATGCCGTCGCAAAGTCGTCCATGAATGATTTCAAGCGTGTATACGTATGTGGTTGGAAGATTGCAACGACTTCTCGATTGCCATACTTTTTCCGAGCTGCTTCTACCGTTGCACTAATCTCACGCGGATGATGCGCATAGTCATCGACAAGCACTTGATCGTTTAACATCGATTCACTGAATCGGCGTTTTACACCGTTGAACGTTTCAAGACGTTCTTTTACCAATTCTTTCGGCAAGTTCTCGTAGTCACATGTCGCAATGACGGCAAGCGCATTCAACACGCTGTGGTCTCCATATCCAGGAATCCGGAATGTCCCGTAGAAGTCATCACGTAAAAAGACATCAAATGTCGTTCCATTTTCTGTCGATGTGACCTGTTCAGCACGGAAATCATTGTGCGTCCCGAAACCGTAATAGACGAGCGGCACGTTTGCTTGGATGTGTTGAAGATTTTCATCATCGCCACAAGCAATGATTCCTTTCTTCACTTGTTTCGCCATTTCTTGGAATGCGTCAATGACATCATCAAGACCAGAGAAATAGTCCGAATGGTCAAAGTCGATATTCGTCATAATCGCGTAGTCTGGACGGTAGTATAAGAAATGTCGTTTGTACTCACAAGCTTCGAAGACAAAGTTCTTCGAATCCGCCACTCCCTCTCCCGTTCCATCGCCGATTAAGAACGATGTCGGTTCGATTCCACGCATGACGTGTGCAAGTAATCCCGTCGTTGACGTTTTCCCGTGCGACCCAGTGATGGCGACGCTCGTGTAATGGTTCGCGAGTTCACCTAAAAACTCGTAATACTTATAAATCGTCAATCCGAGTTCACGTGCACGCACGATTTCTGGATGATCATCACTGAACGCGTTTCCTTGTACAACGATTTGGTCTTCCGAAATATTTTCAGGATCGAATGGCAAAATTTCAATCCCTTTACGGTTCAATGCTTCTTCTGTAAAAAATGCTTTTTCAACGTCCGATCCACGGACCTCATTGTTCATATCAAATAAAATTTGAGCTAAAGGACTCATGCCCGTTCCTTTAATTCCGACGAAGTGATAACGGTTCATCTGTAAATAGCCCCCCTAATTCATTGCGGCTCGTCAAAATGCGACAAACCTTTGTCATTATAGCAAAACTCACAGAATCGTGCTATTACAGATTATTGTTTTTTTGTGCAAGTCGTCGGCTACGGTACATCGCCATCCGATCTTTTGGCGTCATCATCACATTCACAGGCGGTTGATCCGCTTTAAATGAGACTTGAACCGCTGGTGTCAAATCTGTGTCAGAAGGCATTCCTTTCTGTTCAGATGGTGTTTGTAATGTTTCTGCAATCTGCTCGATCGACGGACCAATTTGTTCCGCCAATCCATCAATATCTAGGTCAGTTTGAGGAGTGGCATCTTGTTGAGCCTCCACGACTGTCTCCTTTTTTGAACGAGATAAATCTGTTGATTGCATAAAAACAGATGAAAAGCCATTATCAAGAATCGAAACTTCACCAAGAATCGATTTGTCTTCAATTTCAATTTCCCCGGAAATCAGCTCGTTGGACTCTTCACTCCATTCAGGTTCAGAGACGGTTTCAGTAGATGACTCTCGGTTCAGCTCTTCCGTCGCAGAATGAGTAGATTCCATCGCTGAATCATACGCATCTCTCGTTTCAGGAGAGTGTTCGACCGGAAGGACAATCTTTGGTTTCGGACGAGCATATCCATAAATCGGTGACGGGACGTCTGACGGAATAAATTCCTCGGTTACCTCTACCTTTGGCGGAGGGGAACCTTTTTGTCCTTCTTTCGACAGTTCTCGTTTGATTCGCTCTGCTTGTTGCTTCAGTGAACGTTCATATGCATCCATACTTGATTCCTCGCTTTTTCACTCAATCCATATTTAACAAAAAATCGGTCGAATTTAGCGACCGATTTTAAATGCTGTACCTACTTCATATTCGTCATCTAATACTAAAATTCCTTTTTTTTTTTGGGCGTTCGGAAGGTTTAATTCACGGGCAGAACAAATCATCCCGTGTGAACTTTCACCACGGAGTGCAGATGGACGGATAATCAAACCAGTCGGCATAACCGCACCCGGTTTTGCGACAACGACTTTTTGTCCGGTTGCTACATTAGGTGCGCCACATACAATCTGAACAGTCCCTTGGTCGATTTGAACTTGGCAGATCGACAATTTGTGAGCGTCCGGGTGCTTCACTGCGCTTTCGACATAACCTACGACAAACTTCGGTGTCACGTCAACCCACGAAAAGTCCTCTTCAATCCCGTTGTCATTCAAGATGCTTTGCAACTGTTCCACTAATCCTACTGTCAACTCAACCGGACCATTCCATCCTGTCACATCAACATGTTGACTCGCTTGAAACAGGTTGTACCCGTTCACTTCCCCGTCTGCTGACTTGACGATTGCCACATCTCCCGTCCGCTCGACAGATTGATGATGTCTTTCTCCTTCTTTCAACAACACCATGAGTACATCACCGATTCCTTCTCGGTTGTAAAACACATTCATTTGCATACGTTCCTACGTCCCTTCTTTCAAACTCATCTCACTTATTTTATCAGATTATGTGTTCGATGGCGGGGTCTTTTTTCCGACAATAAAAATCGGTTCAAGTTCCCCCGCCTCATAGTGAAAGGCGAGTGCAGTTATAGGAATCCGACCATTTGTGAAGAAATCAAACATCAATTGCTGCATCGCATCATACCCTTGGTCATTTCGAATGTCCGCAACGATCATCACATCCTGATGTGGGACACCGACGAGCATATCCCCTTCAATCCGTCGTTCTATCATCCGGAGAAACTCATCATTTAACACACGAGACGCCTCGTAGCCATCGCGAGTTGATAAGAAGTAGAAGGGATTCCCAGCCACTTCGTCTTGCTTCATCTCGGTCGGTAGTTTTTTCACATTCTCACGGGCGATTCGTTCGATGCGGTCGAGCGTCATCTCATCCGAAAGGTGCCGTTCTTCAATCAATCGATACCCGTTCCCGCGGAACAGCGCATAAAAAATAGCGGTCTCGGCCGTGTGCGGGGTGAATGCAAGTGTTTCTCCATTTTTTTTCGTCTTCGAGAAAGAGTTCGAACGAATGACCGGATAGATGGCATCTTCATTTCCCGTGAGGGAGATGTGATCATCCGCCTTCATCGCTGATTCGATATACTCGATGACTTCATCGACGGCAACCGTACCGCGTGTCTTAGCCTTTGCTACAATCGGCGCAAGGCGAATATTGACCCCAAAACGGTCAGATTTTCGTTCGACGCGCAGCACCTCATTCTCACGGTCGTAAGAAGTACGGTATTCCTCATTAAAATGCGATTCTAGATAACGTCTTAGCTCATTCCGTTCCATGAAGACTCACCCTAATCCGTTCAAGAAAGCTTCAACCTGTTCCGGCGTCTTCCGTTCACGACCGACGTAGCGATCAACCTCTTTGCCATTTTCAAACGCAACAAAGCTTGGGATGCCAAAAACATCAAGTTCTTGCGCAAGTTCCATGAACTCGTCACGATCGACGTAATAGAACGTCCATGCTTCAAATTTCTTTTCGATTTCTGGCATGAATGGGTCAAGGAATCGGCAATCCCCACACCATGTCGCTGAAAACATAAGGACACTTTTTTCTTCTTTTGCTTCCATATATTCTGCCATTGTGGATAGTCGTTTCATGATTATCACTCCTGTTCGTTTTTTCCTCACTTATAATAGCATAAGTCAAGTCACACATTCTGCTCTGCTGTTTGTTATAATCAAAGCCGAAACTAGTTGAAACAGGTGAAGCTGAATGAAATTAACACGCGAAACGTTAAACCCTGAAATGAAGCACCCTCTTGAACAGATGGTCGGTGTTTTTGGAATGCTTGCCATTTTGCGATACGGCTATTTGTTTATTGACACCGATAAAACGAGACTAGAGATCTTGATTTGGCTCGTTGTCGGTTTCGCCGTCATTTATGTGCTCGAAAAATATCTCAAGAAATTGGCACGTCACTTACCCATCGTTCGAAAGCGTTTCTTGATCCCCATTTACGTGATTGTGCTCATGTTATTCTTAATCAGTTTCCGCGTCCCTCGTGAGACGGTTGAGTCCGTGAAAATGTGGTTCGGAATTGGATGAAAAAGAGCAACGTTCCTCGAAACGTTGCTCTTCTTTAGTAATCAATTTTTAAATCATTCGGTTGAATCCGACCGGTTCTTCGCAAGACTGCGTATACCGCGTAGCTCAATAGAGCTGGTCCGATTATGAGGAAACCAATGACGACGAGAAAGGTGTACCAAGTAAAGCCCATTGTTTCGAGCATGACGATTGGACCGACAAGCCCACTTGTTCCCATGCCCGCCCCCGCAGCGACACTTTCCAGTTCAAACAACAGAATCGCGATTGGTGCCAATACAGCACCGGCCATTGTCGGCGGAAGGAGAATCCAAGGGTTTTTCACAATGTTCCCGACTTGAAGCATCGAGGTGCCAATCCCTTGAGCAATCGCCCCACCGACTCCGTTATCACGATAACTCGTGATGGCAAACCCGATCATCTGAGCCGCACAACCGACAGTCGCTGCACCAGCGGCAATCCCATTCAAACCGAGCATCAATGCGATGGCAGCACTTGAAATCGGTGCCGTTAACGCAAGTCCCATCAATGTCGCGACGACCACTCCCATGAACAACGGCTGTTGCTCCGTCCCCCATTCAATCCAACCACCGAGTTGCGTCATGAATAGGCCGACATACTTGCCGATATACGTTGCTGTGAGATAGCCTACGGCAATCGTAGTGAACGGCGTCACTAGAATATCTAGCTTCGTCGATTTAGAGACGAGTTTTGAGACTTCGACCGAAAGAATTGTCGCAACGTAGCTTCCTGCCGGGCCGAACTCATATCCAAATGCCCCGACAACGATCGCAGAAAACAAAATGAGCGGTGGCGCCTCTAGCGCATAGGCGATGGCAATCCCGATTGCCGGTCCGGTCAAGCTCATGGCAACATCCCCGATTTGAATCAATGTGGCACTCATCCCTGTGAATGTCGTCCCTTCGAGCTGACCTCCGATTGTTTTCATGATCAGACCGATGATTAATGTACTAAACAAACCTAGTGCCATATAACTTAGCGCGGTCACAAAATAAAGCGACGGGCTCAATGAGATTCCTTTTTTCTTGAACATAACATATCCTCCTTACCCTTATACAAGTGTCTTGTCATAAGTAATATACATGTATAAACACCTTTATCAGTATAAGACGTTTTCATGAAATAGCAAGAACATCCACAAAAAAACCGTTCACTCATCTTTCGAGTGAACGGAATGTTTGACTTAACGAGATGGACGTAGCGTTTCAAGTGTCGAACGATCAAGTCGCTTGACTAACGCTTTGAGTAACGCTTTTGCTGCATCATAGTCATCTGTATGAAGAATTGAAGCATGTGTATGGATATAACGAGATGCGACGCCAATGACGGCTGTCGGCACCCCTTCTCCGCTCATGTGCACGCGCCCCGCATCGGTACCGCCTGGTGAGACGAAATATTGTGTTTTAATGTTTTCGTCTGAAGCCGTATCGAGTAAGAAATCACGCATTTCAGGAGACATGATCATGACGCGATCTAGAATTCGAATCAAAGCTCCCTCACCGAGCTGACCGAACTCCGTTTTACTCCCTGAGGCATCATTTGCCGGTGAAGCATCGAGTACGAGTGCCACATCTGGCTGAATCAATTCAGATGCCGTCTGCGCTCCACGTAGTCCGACTTCTTCTTGTACGGTAGCACCCGAGAACAAGATGTTCGGGTGATCGGCTTTTGTCGTTTCCTCCAACAATTCAATCGCAAGACCGACGCCATAACGGTTGTCCCAAGCTTTGGCCATAATCTTTTTCGGGTGATGAAGTGGGGTGAATGCGCTCGATGGGACAGCAGGGACCCCTGGACGTACACCCCATGACTCTGCTTCTTCTTTAGAATCTGCTCCGATGTCGATAAACATCTGCTTGATGTCCATCGGCTTACTCATCGCATCTGGTCCTAACAAATGAGGCGGTGTCGAAGCGACGACACCCGGGATTTTACCGTTCGACGTGATGATGTCGAAGCGTTGTGCCATGAGCACTTGGCTCCACCAGCCACCGAGTGGTTGTATGTAAAGCATGCCGTTCTCGGTAATCCGTGTCACCATAAAAGCGACCTCATCCATATGTCCGGCTACCATGACTTTCGGTCCCGACTCATCTCCGACACGTTTCCCAAAAATTGATCCGATGCCATCCGTGACAATCTCATCTGAATGGGGTTCAATTCGTCCACGTACAAATTGACGAACTTCAGACTCGAACCCAGGAGCTCCTGGAAGTTCTGTTAGCGTCTTAAATAAATCTCTCGTCTTCTGATCCATCTTTCATCATCCTTTCCTAACCGTTCTTGTCTCATTATATACAAAAGTTTTGACAGGATGCGAATGCTTTTCATTCCATTCGGGTACAGGTTTTGGTACGATGTACATGATAGCCATAGTTCAAGGGGAGGTAATCATATGAAAAAAAGGTATTGGTTTATTGGAATCGGGGTTGCCGTCATTGCCGAACTTATGACGAAAAAAGCTTTAGATGAACGTAGCTTATCTGCAGAAAACGCGTTAGAGTACACAAAACGTGCTTTCTCAGCAAAAGGTCATGTCCAAGGGGCATGGATTTCTGCATCACCGGAGATCTACACATACGACGGCCGTGAATACGACGTCTACAAAGGTGGCATCTCGGTTCTTGAGAACGATGAAGAGAAAACATATGAGTTTACAGTCGACTCTGAGACTGGCGCATTACTCGAATATGCATGATACGAAACCGACGAATGATTCGTCGGTTTTTTTGTTTAGTTCCCTTGAAAGAGTGGAAAATTGAAATTGGTAGTTTTCAATTTAAAAAAGGAGTGATCTCGCGTGAAGAAGCTAATCGGTGAAGCAAGTGAACTCGTATCGCAAATGGTTGAAGGGATGGTCCATGCCCATCCTGAAGTGTATGGTCGAGTCGACGGTGTGAATGTCATCTGTCGGGCTGACGGAGCGAAGTCTGGAAAAGTCGGTCTCGTCTCTGGAGGCGGTAGTGGTCACGAGCCAGCACACGCCGGATATGTCGGGGACGGTATGCTCGATGCGGCAGTTTGTGGGGAAGTGTTCACTTCTCCTACTCCGGACATGGTGCTTGAAGGAATCAAAGCAGCTGACGGTGGAAACGGCGTTCTCTTGATTGTGAAAAACTATTCCGGCGACGTGATGAACTTTGAGCTCGCCGCAGAACTGGCCGAAGGAGACGGCATCAAAGTCGACCACGTCGTCGTCGCAGATGACGTCGCCATTTCGAACAAAGAAGATCGCAGAGGGGTTGCCGGAACCGTCTTCGTCCATAAAATCGCGGGAGCTGCCGCTGCTAGCGGGAAGTCACTCGAAGAAGTCAAATCCATCGCCGAGAAAGTAGCGTCTCACGTTCGCTCCATGGGGATGGCAGTCGAACCTTGTTATATGCCGGTGAGCGGTAAACCTGGGTTCGACTTGAACGAGGAAGAGATGGAGATTGGCATCGGGATTCACGGGGAACGAGGTGTTGAACGGAAACCGACGAGTGATGTCGACCAAATCGTCGACGACCTCCTAAGTCACCTGAAAAAAGAAGTCGAGCCAGGAGAAGTTGCCGTCATGGTGAATGGAATGGGTGGAACGCCACTATCTGAGCTGTATGTGACGTATCATTTCGTTGCAGAAAAACTTGAAGCTGCTGGATATACCCTCAAACGAAAGTATGTCGGTAACTACATGACTTCACTCGAGATGCATGGGTTCTCCATCACGTTACTCCCTCTCGATGATGAGATGACGACGTATCTGGACGCTCCTTCAGCAGCACTCGGATTCAAAATTTAATAAATGAGGTGTTTGGTTTATGTTGACGATTGATCGGATGAAGCAGGCGTTACGCGACGCACAAGTTGGCATCGAAGAGCAAAAGGATACGTTGACCGATTTAGACCGGGCCATCGGCGACGGTGACCATGGGATCAACATGTCTCGTGGTTTTGATGCGGTCTCTACAATTTTAGATGAGGATTATGATTCTCTTGGAGCACTTAGTAAAAAGGTCGGGATGACCCTCATGTCGAAAGTCGGCGGTGCGGCCGGACCTTTATACGGTTCAGCTTTCGTGAAGATGGCAAACAAGTTCGGGGATGCGACCGAAGCGGACTTTGGCTTACTCAAGGAGGCACTTCAGGAAGGTTCGAATTCTATCAAAGCACGAGGGAAATCGAAAAAAAGCCAAAAAACGATGGTCGACGTGTGGGACCCGTTCCTCGAACAAGTCCAACAAGGGGAAGATTATAAACAGAAATTAGACGCACTTGTCCAAAAAACAGAAGATATGGTGGCCACGAAAGGAAGAGCCTCTTATTTCGGAGAAAACTCTCGCGGAACCGTTGATCCGGGTGCCCTTTCTAGCTCAATCCTTTTGGCCGCGATTATGAAGGAGGTCGATTGACATCGTTGAATTGATCATCGTCTCGCACAGCGAAAAAATTGCGGAAGGCATCCAAGATTTGATGAAGGAAATGGCACCGTCCGTGCCCATTCATCTAGCTGGTGGCCTTGAGGATGGCGCTATCGGAACGGACGTGAATCGCATCTTATCAGCGCTCGATCAGGTCGAAGGAGAAGCACTTCTCCTCAGTGATATCGGATCGGCGACAATGAATGCGGAACTCGCCATCGATATGTACGAAGGTGACAAACATGTCGAATTTTTCGATGGTCCAATTGTCGAGAGTGCCTTCATCGCCTCCGTTTCTTCAGGAAATGGGATGTCACTAACTGATATCGTCGGACAGTTAAAACAACAGTAAAAAGTACCCCGTTCTCTTGAACGGGGTACTTTCATGTCTTATCTTGGGTTGTCATTCTTTTCATATACGGCATTCATATATGAACTTGTTGAATAGAAACGTGGTACAACCAAGAACAAAATGAGTGCTGGAATCGCAATCAATAGAAGCAAGACCAATACCGGTAACCAATAGACGATCTGTTGACCGAGCATGTCGATGTTCGCGTCCGCAAACTCTGAGGCTCCTTCTACTTCTACGAGATCCGCTGATGTAAGAATCTTGTTGTCTGTCGCATCAAAGTAATGGTACTCGGTTTTACGTGTGATGAAGATCCCATCACGAATCGTATCGAGCTCTACGACAGCCGCGATGACTTCGTTGCCGTTTGAATGGCGAAGCGTCTCTTCTTTGATGATTTCAGCTGTTCCTTCTTTATAGTCGTAATGCGTTGCTTTCAAATCCTCTTCGAGAGCGTCTAAGAACGCTTCGTTCGCTGAGGTATTCATTGGTGCGATTGTTAGAATGAAGATTACTGCAAGCAGGCTTGCCCATGCTTTTTTCAACATCCCCATGTTCCCCCTTCTCTTATTCCAGTTTAGCGTCATTCCTATTGTACCAAAAAGAAAGAAAAAAGTGTGAAGAAAATACTAATAAAATAAGAAAAAAGCGTGTCAATTTTTCGGACGGAATACGGCTTCCATTCGGTAAATCGGCTGACCGAGCGCACTAAAGCGCTCTTCATACTCTGTTCGAATATTATCTTCTGGTTCATTGACATGTAAATCTAGTGAAATTTCTGTGAAGAACATCCCGTATTGACTCATACTCTGAAGCGAATATTCAAACAATCCACGGTTGTCCGTCTTGAAATGAATCTCTCCTGCTTTCGGAAGAATCGCCTAATATGTCGCCAAAAACGTCTTATACGTTAGACGTCGTTTTGCATGTCGTGTCTTTGGCCACGGATCGGAGAAGTTTAAGTATACGCGATCGACTTCCCCCGCTTCAAAGTAGTCGACGAGTCGTTTCGCATCGACCGTCAATACTCTCACGTTCGGCATCGGGGTTTCGACTAATTTTTGTACGATGGAAACGGCTACGCTCTCAAACAACTCGATCGCAATGAAGTTCACATCCGGGTGTTGTTTCGCCATCCCTAAAATAAATTGTCCTTTTCCTGAACCGACCTCGATAAAGAGCGGGTGGTCATTCCCGAATTCAGTGCTCCAGTTACCTTTCAACTGTTCAGGATGTTGAATAAATACATGTTCTTGAGCTTCCATATATTCTTTTGCCCAAGGCTTATGTCGTAAACGCATGAAAATCCTACCTTTCGTTCATCAAATGTTCAAGTTTAATGGGAATATGCACGTTACGGACGAGCAGTCCTCTTGCGATTATACACGAAATCATAGTTTAATGAACGTGAATCATCCTTCACAAGGAGGTTAAATACAATGAGTACTTTAGATCAGTTCCTTATTTTTTATGCAGCTCCACTGACGTTTTTTGCTGGTGTCATCGCAACGTTCGTTTGGGCTTACTTTATGAATCCAGATGACATATAACACATTCAAAAAGGGGTGGCGAACAGCCATCCCTTTTAATTGATTCGTTCGTACGCCTCGTCCATCAGCTCACGTAATACATGAAATCCTTCAGTTCGCGCAGAGTCATTCTCTTCCCCATAGATTGTCAAAATCGTCTGGGCGATTGCATACCAATGCATTCGATTATGGAGCTCACTCGAGACACGTACCCCGTAATGAGAGAACCAGCGCTCCCACTCCACTTCATCCATATAGCTATATACAACCATCGCCAAATCGAACGCGCGGTCTGCAATGATCGCATCATCCCAATCCGTCAAGTAGAGTAGGCCGCTCTCATCCTCAATCCAATTATTATGGTTTAAATCAGAATGACAGACGACGAATTCTTGCTCGTCGACTTTTGGCAAATGGTGTTTTAGCCATTGAATGGCTTCTCCGATGATTGGGTCTGTTTCATCTTGTTCATATGCCTCACACTGACGGAGCAACAAGTGCGGCGTCACCGGTGTGTGGTTCAGCTGTTGCAACATGAATAATAGCTCTTTCGAGTTATGAATCTTTCCGAGTTGCGCCGCGACATCAGGTCGTTTCATATCTTCTGGTGAAAGTTCGCGGCCTTCGATAAATTGTTGGGCGCTTAACACGTCCCCATTAAACATTCGCTTTGTCCAAAGAAGCTTTGGTACGATTCCTTCCGCTGAAAAGATCGCCAAAAACGGAGAAGAATTTCGTTTGACAAAAATCTTCTGTTGGCGCGTCGTCGCTACATACGCTTCGCCCGTAATGCCTCCGGCTGAAGCGACTGTCCACTCTTTCCCGAGCGCACCGACTATATCTGAATACATATTCATCACGCTCAAATCTTACTTGAATTAAAGAGATACAATCAACATCTTAACACGCGAGAATCGTCATTGACAACGACTCGACTTGAATGTGTGTTGGGTTTCGTGCGAGCGGAACGAGACTCGCCGTTTCTCCTTGAACGTATACGTTCCATTTCGCATCGCTCTCGAATGAAAGCGAGTCGAACGTACCGTTCACATAGACGCGTACCCGTTGCCACGCATCATAAGAATGACTGGCCGTCAATTCATAGATAATGACGCCAGGAGGCGATGGGAGAAACGTGAAATGGTCAATGACTTCTTGTCTGGAATCATACCGGAAACATGTATGGAGTCGCCGTAACTTCAAGAGCGTCTTCACATACTCGATGTCTTTGATTCGTGTGTCACGAAGATCCCAATCAAAATGATTGATGTGATCGGGTGAATTATAGCTATTTTCGACACCCTGTTTCGTCCGCCCAAACTCTTGACCGGCATGGATGAACGGGATGCCTTGGGATGTGATGACGACCGCATTAGCAAGACGTTGCATGGCAAGACGAGTCGTTTCATCGACTCCTTCACAAGACAACATTAACTTGTCATAGATCGTATAGTTGTCGTGAGCTTCGGCATAAT
This sequence comes from Exiguobacterium profundum, assembly GCF_001909285.1. Lineage (GTDB taxonomy): Bacteria > Bacillota > Bacilli > Exiguobacteriales > Exiguobacteriaceae > Exiguobacterium > Exiguobacterium profundum. Next base: position 1,391,161 of record NZ_MRSV01000001.1, on the reverse strand, counting down.
TGATGGAATAAGTCGGACTCGGGAAACGACCGACCGTTACGTTCGGAATGTGGACGGCTCCAGTAAGACATTCTCGAAGTTCCCACTCTCGCCACTCATTCCCGGAGATGAATCCACGTTCCCTGTCATTAAACGTCGACCCCTTCAACGCATCTCGAATCATATCGTTGAAATGTCCGATGCGAGGCATGCGTGCAGCATTTTGTGACGTCGCCTTCAATGACTGTCCAAGCGGTGTCGCCAAGTCCCACCCTTCTCCATAGACGAGAATTGAGGGATCAACCTTATCGAGCGCGGCCCGTACTTGATTCATCGTTTCGACATCATGAATCCCCATTAAATCGAAGCGGAACCCATCCACTTGATAGGTTGTTGCGAAATACGTCACGAAGTCGACAATCATACGTCGCATCATATAGCGTTCTGACGCCGTGTCATTCCCGACACCGGTTCCGTTCGCTATCGTCCCGTCGTGCTCGTATCGAAAATAATAGTATGGTACGAGCGCTTCAAGTGGGGATTGTTCTCGAATATAAATATGATTCATCACGACGTCTGTAACGACTCGAAGACCAGCTTGATGCAAGTCAGAGACGAGTGTCGCATATTCGAACACACGACTCATCGGCACATCCGGTCTTGAGGCATAACTTCCTTCAAGTCCGAACCAATGAATCGGATCATAGCCCCAGTTGTACGGCATACGCGTTGTCTCATCGACACTTCCAAAATCATGGACAGGAAGCAACTGGACATGAGTCACGCCAAGTTCTTTTAAATAGTCGAGTCCGGCACTATTGCCTTCCTTCGTCCGAACTCCTTTTTCAGATACCCCACCGTATAGTCCTTTCAATTGACTCATCGATGAGGGATGGCTTGTAAAATCCCGGATGTGCAGTTCATAGATGACGGCATCCGTTGCCTTCCATAAAGGCGGGCGCGCGGCTCGTTCGACCTGTTTATTGACAAATCGTGAGACATCTTGTAGTACGCCATACTCACCGTTCAAACTGACGGCTCGCGCATAAGGATCGACGACTTGCCTCGTATCGACCGGTGTTTTCACTTCTAAGCGATAAAACATACCTTGGAACGCTTGTGGTATTTCACCACTCCATTCCCCGCGTGCGCCGCGGTTCATGTGAAATCGCTCAATTTCTCTGTGATTCGTATCATCATGCACTGTAATCCACATGGATAAAGCAACCGGAGACCATACAGTCACTTCCATTCCGTGCGGCGTAAACGATACGCCGAGTGGGCCATCATATGAGAAACGACGTTCGAATTCCTCTGATCGGACGATTTCTCGTGGTACGACAACCGTCGTCTTATGACCCGGATGGCAGACGGTGTACAACGTTTCTAAAGAGATTGGTTCGTTTAAACGTAGGATTTGTTCGATCTTCCCGGATTCCGTCACAAACTGTTGCTCGACGAGATAGTCGACTGGGCGTCCATTCTGTTCGATTTGTACTGGAACGGATTCATATTCGCGCACAATCTCAAGTTGTATGGTCTCAAATGATACGAAAGACGCGCTCTCGATGGTCACATGTGAGGCGGTCTTTTGATCTGGTGTGTGATGCATATGCGTCCCTTCCTCTCAATCACTGATCCATGAATTGACGAAACGGCAACTTGGCAGTCACTTCTAATATGGTAGCAACGTCACGAATCTGCTGTGCTTTTACAATCGGTGCACGACCGTTCACTTGTTTCATCCATTCCGTATATTCATTACGACCGATATATTGGGTCGATCGAACACTTGGAACGTTATCAAAATATCCATTTGTCGCAATGACGACTTTTTGTAGCACGCCCGCATAATGCGGTAGAACTTGACGAATCAGTTCCTCTGTCCGTGTCAATGCAATCAGCGGGTTCACTACACGGGTATTTTCCCCTTTCAGCGGTTGATGAACCCATGTCTTCTCTTTCGATATGTGATAGATGCTTCGATCGCCTTCAAGCCATTCTACGATATAAAGGTGCGTCGGTCCGACGATGACATGACTCAATTCAACCATCGCACCATTCCATTCGATGACCGGTCGATACAAGAAAAAGTGTCGTTCGTTCCAATCGGTGCGCATCACACGATAAGCGAAGTCACGAATAAACGCCAGATGCGGTAAATCTGTCTCAAGCACCCCTTCACAAGCGAATTGAAGCTTTTGGATATGCCGGCGCTCTCGTAACAACTTTTGATATTGTGATTCAGAGAGCGGCTTCGGCTCCAATTCGATTCGTTCCGTCTTCGCCCAAAACTTCCACCACGGTCGGTCAATTTCGAGCACTTCGACCGGGTTTAAGCGATTGTTTTCATGAAGGCGCTGTAGACGTGCCGTATCGGATTCCACATATTCCAAATAACGATTATATTGATCTAATAAATCACGTTCATATTTTGAGATTACGTCAAAAATTTTAACCGGGATTGCCATATATCCTCCTCTGGCCGTCTTAGCGGAAATACGTCTACTGCTCGGTAAGCAGGTGTATGAGTCGGCTGTACTTCATATAAAATTAATTCTTCTACTGATTCCGTCGCGTGAAATTCAGGGGGGACGTATGGGACACGCTCCCCTTCGCCCCATTTTTTAGCGAGCGTCACGTGAGGGACAAACGACTTCCGGTCCAATCTTGGAATCACATCAACTAGTTCATGGCGGAGGGTATGCGCCAACCGTTGAAGGGGTTCGGAGTCATCCGGAACGATGGTCAAAACGCGGGGCCGATCTGGTCGCCCAAAATGGTCGATGGCTCGAAACTCCAACGTGAATAGTAATGTTTTCTCACAAATTCTACGCGTGATTTCTTTTACTTCGTCTAATTCATCCCCATCCACGCTTCCTAAAAATTGCACTGTCATATGGAACTCTTCCGGTCGATAGATTCTTCGATACGAATAATAAGGTAAGATGGTTTGCTGTACGTCAACCAATTCAGTCGCTTCAATGGGAATCGCAATAAAGTAATGCGTACTCATCTCATTCATCCTTTCAGGTTGCGACGTGACATTCCGATCCAAATCAACGCTCCTAGTGCCGTGACGATGGTATACATCCAAAACACGCCTAAAATATCGTCAAGTTCAATGATTTTACCACTCAGCATATTAAATCCAGCTGTCGCGAGCCCGGACGTCAATGCCATATATACCCCGATGGCCGTCGAGGAAACTTGCCGATCGACGAGCGTCCGAACGAATTGAAGTGCGACGGGAATCAAAAGTCCGACGACGAGACCTTGTGCAATCGCGAGGAGCCACACGACCCAAATCGGTGGTTCTAACGCAAGTACCCCGTTCCGAACTGCCGAGATGATAGCGGCCCCGACAAGAACGCTGACGTTTCCATAGCGTTCAACCAATTGGGACGCCACTTTCATAAACGGGATTTCAAATAACACTGCCACGAGGAATAGCGTTCCGACCAACGTCGTCGAGCCACCGCTGTTTGTCACGTAAAGGCCGAAATAATAGTTATTCGCGTAAATCGGTCCGAAGACGAGCATCCCACCACATAAGAAGAACACAAAGCGTTTGTTCCAAACAGCCGTCCATGAGAGCGGCGCCAACGTCACATCACGAATCGAACTTTTCTCAGGAATCATTCGAACAAATACGCTGCCAAGTATTAGTAAAACAGCGCTCAACACGAATGTACTAGCTAGTCCCCACGTGCTATCAGAGATTCGTCCCATTGCAAAGACGGCAATGGCAAATCCCGCTGATCCAAAGAGTCGAATTGCACCGTAATCAACTTTCGACCGCGTCGTATAGTCGAGTGTCATCATGTCCACAAGCGGGATGTGAGCACATTGGAAAACGGACCAAATCACCATAAGTATGACAATCCAAATGTAAGAGGTCGCCACTAAAAACGTGAGAGAAATGAGTGCGGCGCTTAGCATCGCCAAAATCAACCAGGCACGGACTCTCCCCGTCCGGTCGGTCAACATCCCCCACAATGGTTGCACGCCGATGGATAGAATCGGTAAGATGGCCACCACAATCCCGACTTGGCTAGGTGTCAACCCAAACTTAGTTTGTGAAAAGTATAAGGTCATATAAGGGATCAATGCCCCTTGCGCGAAGAATATCGCGACGTATACAGACTGAAACAATCTTTTTTGTTAATCCAATGATAACTTCCTTCCTAAAGGACAGAGAGCCGACTATACCAGCCAGCTCTCCTTGTTTCTTATTTAGCGAGCTCGTAAATGGCCTCAGCATAGATTGCCGCGGCACGTAATAAATCTTCTATCTCCATATATTCATCGACCTGATGCGCCACATCTTTAGCACCTGGGAACAATGCACCAAATGCGACACCTGCCTCGAGCGAACGTGCATACGTTCCGCCTCCGATGGCCATCAAGTTTGCATGTTCTCCCGTTTGACGCTCGTACACGCCTGCTAGTGTCTTCACGAGTGGGTGATCTTCTGCCACATGATGAGGCGGCATATGTTGACGGGTCTTCAACTCGAACCCAAATGACAAAGCGATTTCACGTAGGTTTTGTAACCGTTCTTCGAATTTGGCCGTATACGGATAGCGAATGTTGACCGTCGCCGTACGCTCTTCTTCATTGTATCGGAAGACGCCGCCATTAATCGTCAAGTCGCCCGTCTCATCGCTCGCTTCAATCCCAAGCGAAATCCCACGAGAATCGGCGAATACGTGACGAACGAATTCAACATAGCGCTCGCCTTGAATATCAAGTGGAAGATGTAACAAGAATCCAGCGAGGACGTAGGCCGCGTTGATCCCGTTATCCGGTTCCATCGCGTGCGCCGCTTTTCCTTTCATCGTAAACGTATATGTGCCACGGTCGTATTCACACGTTCCGTCCGCTTCATATTTTTCGAGATAGGCCTCGAACTTCTCCTCGAGTACCTCATCCGTCTTCAATTCGGCTTTCGCGAAGTCCGGCACCATATTCGGACGCTCCCCACTCGTGAATGACACGAGATGGTAGGCAGAACCTGGTACACGTTGAATCGGTAATTGAGTCAACACACCATCATACAACCCTTTTTCAGCATTGATGATCGGGAAATCCGCATCTGGCGCAAATCCATACGTCGGCATTTGTTCTTGTTTGAAATACTCGCGGACACAGCGCCATTCGCTCTCTTCATCACAACCTGCAATCAAACGGACCCGCTTTGAAAGTGGTAGCCCGAGCTCTTTGACAATTCGTAGCCCGTAGTATGCAGCCATAGATGGCCCTTTATCATCGTTACTTCCGCGTGCCACAATTTTCCCATCAGTCGTGATGGTCGGGTTGAACGCGCCATACGTCCATCCATCCCCTGCTGGGACGACGTCAAGGTGACATAGGATGCCGACGATTTCCTCCCCGTCTCCATATTCCAAATGTCCCGCGTAACCTCCGACATCTTTTGTTTTAAATCCATCTCGCTCACCGATTTCAAACATGTAGTCAAGCGCTTGACGAACCTCCGGACCAAACGGCATGTTCGGCGCAGCTTTCGATTCATCGAGTACGCTAGGGATTTGAAGTAACCCTTTCAAATCTTCTAAAAATGCGTCTTTGCGATTGTCGACTTCCTGTCTCCAATTCATGTTCATCTCCCCTTTTGCGAATGTTCTCTCCCTTACTAGTATATCTAAATGTATGAAAGACGAACATTCATTTAGAAAAGTTTTTTTTTTTTGTGTTTCAGCTTCTTTTCAATGTAAAAATATAATCTTCATTCGATATTTACGTTCATAATCAAATCTTTACAAACAGATTGTTCGTGCTTTCCACTTGCATTTTTGCTCAAGAGCGGTATACTAAAGGTGTAATTTTAGAAAATAACAATTTTATATTTCATTTTGTCGTCTGTAGGTATGGTTTATCATTATTCTACACATTGGGAGGTTATCCAATGAAAGGCTCAACAGATCGGATGTTAACGCGCATCAAGTCCATTTATTTGTTCATCAATGAAAGGGAATCCGTTACCACTTCAGAACTAGTAGAAGAGTTCGGCATCACGTCACGTACCGTGCAACGTGATTTGAACGTACTTGAGTACAATAACCTTGTGGAGAGCCCTAGCCGTGGCACGTGGACTTCATCAAAACGTTCACTCAAGACGGCAAACTGAATTGTATATGTATATTCAAGAGACCTGGCGTTCAGGTCTCTTTTTTATGAATGAAGGTTTTGTGGTTTTAGATTGTATCAATTGCTTAAGATGAGGTGATGATGTGAAAGAAGAAATAATGAAGTACATAGAGGACAATTTCCCAAACCTATCTGGAGAAGTCCATCTAAGATTCGAACTTGGCGAACCGTATAAAAACGGAACGGATGAGAGAATAGAGCAAGTTGTAAACAGAGTGACTACATTGTTCGAGGAAGTGTTTCAATCTGATGATTACATCCATATCTTTATCAAGGATTGGAACGAAACAGAGGACATCATGTTCGGGAATACCACTCCCGAATATTTGTATAGTTTATTCATGAAACAACAGATTGAAGAAGAAACGTTATTTGAATTAAATGAAGATATTGACGAAATAACAGGGGAATTTATAGAAATCAAACATGAATATAAAGCAAAATTTGTATCCTCGCAGATCAAGTCAATCTCTTACGAGAAAATCCTTAGAGGTATAGGAAATTACGAGCAAGGAAGAGAACCTTCAATTGGACAAGCTGTTTACTTTATTAGCACCGAAAAGAACATCGTGTTTCATATGTACGATGATCGAGGTTGTATCATAAGTTCAAATGAAGTTGAACCACTTGTTCCTTTGTATCACAGATATAACGACTGGTTGGTTGACTCTTGGCGTGATGATTTTGATGCCATTTTCAAAAAGATATAATCGAAAAACAGAGCTTTTTATACAAAAAGAGAATCCGTCCCATCAGACAGATTCTCTCATCTTCTTATGATTGAAGAAACAGTCGAACTTCTTCTTCCGTCAACTCACGATATGCCCCGAGCTCAAGCGTCTCATCGAGTTCTAACTTTCCGATTTGAACACGCTCCAATCGTTCGACATGTTTGCCGACCGCCGCGACCATTCGTTTCACTTGGTGATATTTCCCCTCAGACAACGTGAGGCGAATGACCGACCGACGTCCGCTCTTGCTCAGTATTTCAAGACGGGCCGGCTTCGTCGTATATCCGTCCTCTAACTCGACCCCATTCGCGAACGTCTTGATATCCTCTACTGTCATCTCCCCGTCGACCTCGGCGATATATACTTTGTCGACGTGCTTGCGAGGTGACATGAGCGCATGATTGAACGCGCCATCGTTCGTGATGAGGAGCAGTCCCGTCGTATCCTTATCGAGACGACCGACCGGGAAGAGGTCATAATGGGCATACTCTGGATCAATCAACTCGATGACTGTCGTCTCGACTTGATCTTCAGTCGCACTGATGACCCCTTCCGGCTTGTTCATCATGAAATAGATGTAGGGACGATACTCAACCACTTCCCCGAACACCGTGACTTTCTCTGATGCTGGGTCGACGTGCCGTTTCGCATCTTTTACAGGTGTCTCATCGACTCGCACTGCCCCTTGTTTCAATAAGATTTTTACATCTTTTCGTGAACCATATCCCATGTTCGATAGCAATTTATCAATTCGCATTATCCGTTCCTCCGATATTCAAAGCGTTTCCCTAGTAATTTCCCTGCGAGATGGCTCCGCCACCCGAGGTATCCATATACGAGAACGCCGATTGTCACTCCCACGATTGTCGCAAAAATGTCGTTCCCCCAACTCGCCTCATCATTCATTGTAACGAGAAGAGAGAGGAAGACGGCAGCGAACATCGCCCCACCCATCAAGAACATCAAGATGGTGCGACGAAGCAGTTGCTTATACGGGAAGTGGAGCGTTCGTTGAATCATCCATACCATGAGAATAATGGCCACGATGTATCCAGCGATGGTCGCGTACCCGGCTCCGATTCCGCCGAGCCAATAGACGAGCGGTACGTTCAATGCAAGTTTCGTCAACAGTCCCATCGATGTGGCAAAGATGGTGAAGTATTGACGGTTGATCCCTTGGAGGATCGCAGCCGCGACCGAGTAATAGGCCAAGAAGAATGCACTTGGTGCGTAGTGGAACAAGTATACCCATCCTTCACGGTCACCCGGGAACAAGGTGCCAAACAATGGCTCCGCAAGTGCTACGAGACCAATGACCGCAGGAATCGTTACGAAGAACGAGACTTGGAAAATATGGTTTACTTGATTTCGAACTTTTTGCATGTCCCCCGTCGTGAACGAACGAGTCACAAGCGGGATCGTCGCCATCGATACACTCGCCGCGACAGAGACTGGAATCAACACAATTTTATGGGCGTTCCCGGTCAAAAAGCCATACGCCGACGTTGCTTCAGAAACGGTCGCACCCGTACTGAGCAACGTATTGACCATCGTCAATTGGTCAATCAATTGATAGAGAGGGGTCGATACCCCGACCATCACGATTGGAATCGAATAGCTAAGCAATTCGAGCAACAACGATTTCATCGAGCGGACCGGTGTGCCCGCCGGATTCTCTGTCTGACGATGAATGTCCTTTCGACGTTTCCAATACATGATGAGCACGGCGAAACTACCGATTGCCCCGATGAACGCACTGAACGTCGCAATCGTGACGGCAATGACTTTCAATCCGTTCAATTCAGTCGTTTCAACAGATTGCGTCCCTCCGAGGGCATTGGCAATCGGTTGAATGAAGTTTGAATCCGCAAAGACGAACAAGACGAGCATCGTTCCACTGAGAAGGAACAGGATGCGTACAATCTGTTCGACGACTTGTGAGATTGCCGTCGGAGCCATATCTTGATGTCCCTGGAAATAACCGCGTACCATACTCATCGCCGGGATGAGCAGTAACGCAAAACTGACGCTTCGTGTCACGAGGGTGAGCGAGTCAATGTATTGCTGATTGTTCTCCGAGTTTCGGACCATCAGTTCGGATAGCCATGGTGCCGCAAAAAAGAGTAATAAAAAAGCGACGACACCGGTCGCAAGCATCAGCTTCATCCCTTGTCGGAACAGTCGTTGACTCGTCCCGTATTCTCCTAGTGCATTATATTTTGCGATAAATTTCGAAACGGCGACGGGGATCCCTGCCGTCGAAATGGAGATCATGATCGCATAATACGTATATGCCGCTTGATATAATGTCACTCCGGCAATCCCGACCATCGCTTGGAACGGGAACGTGTACAATAGTCCTAACATTCGGGAAATCAAGTTTCCCGCTGATAAAAGAAGCGTTCCTTTGACGAAGGAGGCTCTTCCAGAATCTTGTTTGGCGCTTGATGACATGAGGTACCTCCATCTATAAATCAACTATTTCAATGAATTCGGTTTTACAAAACAACCGCTTCTCATTATACTCTTACTGTTACGGATAATAAAGTTACGATAATTTTACTAATCATATAGATGAAGAAATGAGGAGATTATCTATGAAAGATGTCATCGTCATCGGTGGAGGGCCGAGCGGACTCATGGCAACGTATGCTGCGGCAAAAAGTGGTGCATCGACCTTGCTGATTGATAAAGGCTCGAAACTCGGTCGAAAATTAGCCATTTCAGGTGGAGGACGTTGTAACGTCACGAACCGAAAACCAATCGATGAATTGATTCAATTCATCCCCGGGAACGGTCGCTTTTTATACAGCGCCCTCGCCCAGTTCGACAACCAATCCATCATCGACCTTTTCACTGGATTCGGGATTCCGCTAAAAGAGGAAGACAACGGACGAATGTTCCCAGTGACAGATAAAGCACAGGACGTGGTCAACACGTTGCTTCGGGCGATTGAAGACCTCGGCGAAGAGATTCGAAAAAAAGCTGAAGTCAAAACGCTACATTTTAATGAAGAAAACGAGTTTCACGCTGTCGAGTTGATGGACGGCGAAATGATTGAAGCGAAAGCATGCGTTGTTGCGGTCGGCGGACAGTCCGTCCCACACACCGGTTCGACCGGAGACGGCTATCCATGGGCACAGAAGGCAGGACACACGATCACCGAACTCTTCCCGACAGAGGTGCCAATCACATTGAATGACGCGTTCATCGGAACGAAACAACTTCAAGGATTATCGTTACGGGACGTCGCTTTGACAATGCACGGCAAAAAAGGGAAGGCGATCAAGACGCATCAGGGAGACATGATTTTTACCCATTTCGGGATTTCAGGTCCAATCGCGCTCCGTTGCAGTCAGTACACAATCAAAGAACGGAAACGCAGCAAAGAGCAAATCGTCCTCTTGTCACTCGACTTCTTCCCAGACACGTCACGAGATGAGCTCGTTCAGGAACTGTGGAACCAAGTGCAGAGCCAACCGAAGCGTGCCGTTAAAAACGTATGGAAAGGCTATATCCCCGAGCGACTTCTTGACTTGTTGCTCGAAGAACTCGCATTTGGAGAAGAAGACGCGAGTCAGTTGAAGAAGCAATCCGTCATCGATTTCGCAACACGTTTGAAAATGTTCGAAATGCACGCTGTCGGGACACTCGACTTTGATAAGGCGTTCGTCACAGGTGGTGGCGTTTCGGTTAAAGAAGTTGCACCACAGACGATGATGTCAAAGAAGGCACCAGGTCTCTTCTTTGCCGGTGAAGTGCTCGACATTCATGGATACACAGGCGGTTACAACATCACGGCCGCTTTCACGACAGGACATTGCGCTGGATCGCATGCAGCCGAACTGGCGACAGAGCAGTAAAGGGTTCGGTCAAACGCATCGTCTGCGTTCTATCATGATCACTAAACAATTAAAAGGTTTGATCCTGTCTCATTCAGGGTCAAGCCTTTTAACATTCTTTTCAACTTAATTTTCCAATTCCATCACATCTCGATACTTGTATTTTTCTAAAATCTCATGATCTTCTTTGAAGGTCCATTCGGGAATCGACAGTTCTGGGTGCGCCGTCAAATAGTCATGGAGCACATCCTTCCCTAGAATATAGTTACTCCAACGTGGCATCTCTTTTTGATGATTACCGACTACAAAATCGGTGAAGGACGTTTCATAATCATTCACTCGACTCGCAATATGTTTCATGGTCGCTTCATCAACGTCTACATACCACGGTGGCGTTATCCCTTTGACAATGCGGTCGGCAAACGCATCCGCTTTCCCTTCGATAATCACTGACTCGAGAATCGAACTCAGGTTATATTCGTTTTGATCACGAAGGATCAGGTGATGGTATTCATGAGCCGTCGAATGGGCTAACACACCTTCGTCAAAATCTGTATCGAGAAACAAGATGAATGCGTCTTTGTATGCTGCTGCGCCTACACCTTTCAACGGTTCACTATCGTAGAAGAATTCAGGATTATACGGTGCAATAAACACTGTGCTCTTCTTTTTGGGGAGAATTTGATTTGAATCTGCATATGTCGATGCAATAATCTCTTTAATCTCGTCATGCTGCTCGATTAATTTATCTAACTGTTTCATCAATTGTTGCTTATGAGGAGTCGGCTTTAGATTAAAATCAGTTTTTAATATAGATGTATCGATTTTTTCTTCCTTTCCGACTTCCCCTATGTAATCCAATACATATTTTTTTTTGTTTTGTTTATTTTCCTCCGCATCAGTTGTTTCAAGGGATGCGTTCAAATATTGTTGGTATTGGGTATAGAGTGGGACGATTGTCAATTCATTCTCTTCATTAATTTTTATCGTTTCGATTGAAACGTCAGGCTCTGATTTTTTTGATTCTAACTCTTTTTCATTCTCACTACATGCTGTTAATAGAAGTGCTGAACTACAACATAGAATACCGAATAGCTTTTTCAGTTAAATGACCTCCATATCAATGATCAATATACCTCATTCGCTTACTTATGTTAAATTATACCATTAATTACTCCCATAACCTTTCCAATCCCATCTAATATCAGCATGTCATCACGAACATCACAACAAAAAACGACTCGAACCCACTCTAATGAGGGCTCAAGCCGTTTATGGTTATTCTTTCCCTGCGATTTGACGACGCACTTCTTTTTCGAGCTCCGGCTCGGGCGGCATCCATCCTTCAGGTTTCATGACTTTATTGTCTGACTCGCGTAAGATCGGCTTCCCGTCCGGTCCAAGTTTCGCCATATTGGCGCGCTGGACGATTTCAAACAACGGAACGGGGTCGAGCCCGAGTTCAACGAAACTGCCCATCACAAAGTATAACGCATCCGTCAATGCATCCCCTTGTCCGACGAGGCGTTCCACATCATCCGACGGAGGTGCGTCTTGCAACGATTTTTGAACCGCCTTTTGGAATCCTACTTGGAATTGCTCGATGGCTTGTAAAAACTCTTCTTCCGATTGCGATGATTGATGCAAAAACTCGACGACCGCTTCCTCTGCCGTCCACACCGATCGTTTTGTCGCACGATCAAGCGTCAACGGTTGCGGCGATTTCGCTCCTGGATGTCCAAATGTCTCGTGGAATTGTTACACTTCTTCAAAAAAGTAACGCTTGCTCATCTGTCATTCCCCCATGATCAGTCCACAGATACGAAGGCATCTAAATCGAATACTTCCGGGTGGACGATTGCAAAGATTTCATTGTCTTGTAAAAACATACCGGTCGAATCATACACACGAGGCGTCACCATCTGACCGTTGATGGTCCCTTCTTCTGGGTTGACCGTATAGAGAACGAGCTCCTCAGAGTCGAGCACGTAGACGCGTCCTTGCCTCTCGACTAGCCCAACTCCTTCGAACCGTTCGAATTTTTGCTGGATGGAAGCACTCATCCCGTCAGCAGATAATGCTTGTCGTGAATCAAGCATCCATTCGGTCTCGGGCTCTTGTTTCTCTTCTTCCGCTTCTTGTTCGTTCGACTCATTGTCAGGCGAGTCTTCAGTTGCAGCCGTTTCGCTCGAGGCATCGTCATTCGTCGAGACGTTTTCTATCGTTGAATCTTCCGATGATTCTTCTGTTTCTTGAGTATTCGTGTCAGCGTCAGTCGACGTTTCTGATGATTTGTCATCGGCCGGAGTCTCCGGTTCGATCTCCCGTTCTTCGACATAAAGGAGCTCAAGGTCCGGGGTATCCGCCAATCGGTTCATCATGAACAGCCGTTTCGTTTCCCGGTCATACCCAAGACCAAAGATTCGGTCTTCCGACACGAGTCCTTTGATTTGTTTACGTGGCCGCTCGACCCAGCGTCCTTCTTCTCGCTCGATTGTAATGAGCGTACCGTTCGCTGTCACCGCATACACAAGATTTTCTTCGACCATGCGCATCCCGATAAAGTCATCGAGGCGCTGTTTGCCTGAATTCTCAAGTTGGAGCACAGAGTTGACGCGCGTCCCGTTTAAGCTCACTTCAAAAAATTCAGCTTGTTCGGTTAAGACCAAATACGCCCCGATCGTGTCACTGTAATACACTTCATCGATTTGACTGATTTGTTCGAGGGCATCGGTCGTATCGATATCTTCATCATCCTGCGCAGCTTCCACGGGTGGAAGTGAGGCCGTTTGATGACTCGTTTGAATATCAATTTTTTCAAATGTCGAGGCGACCTGTCGTTGAATCTCTTCAAATGAAAAGACAAAAACATAACAAAGGATCACACCGACCACGACAGCACATAATGTCGTGTATAGCACATAAGAACGTTTCATGGACATGTCGTCCCCTTCTACTTCAGTATCGCCCTTTAGTGTATCAAAACCGTCCATAAAAGAAAATGACCTCACTAAAAAGAAAAGAATGTGCGACAATGTCACACATTCTTTTTGTTAGCCAACTACAATATTGACGAGTTTTCCAGGAACGACAATGACTTTACGAACCGTCTTGCCTTCTGTGAACTCTTGGACACGCTCGTTCCCGAGTGCTTCCGCCTCAAGTGCTTCTTTTGATGCGTCACGAGAGACGTGCATTTTCGCACGGAGTTTCCCGTTCACCTGGATGACGACTTCAATCGTGTCGCTTACAAGTTTTGACTCATCGTATGTCGGCCAAGCCGCATACGTCAACTCTTCTGTCATGCCCATCTTCTCCCACAACTCTTCAGACAAGTGCGGCGCGACCGGTGAAAGCATCTTGATGAAGTCGACCATTTGCGATTTCGGCAACGTCTCTTGTTTGTTCGCTTCATTGACGAAGACCATCAACTGCGAAATCGCCGTGTTGAAGCGAAGGGCTTCGTAATCCTCCGTGACTTTTTTTACCGTCTGATGATACGTGCGTTCAAAGTCGGCAGTCGGTGCCACGTCTGCGAAGTTCGTCTGATCGAATAAACGCCAGACGCGGTCGAGGAAGCGACGTGCCCCGTCAAGACCATTCGTCGACCATGCGATGGCCGCATCAAGTGGTCCCATGAACATTTCGTAAAGACGAAGTGTATCGGCTCCGTGCGACTTCACGATATCATCCGGGTTGACAACGTTCCCACGAGATTTTGACATCTTCTCGTTGTTCTCACCGAGGATCATCCCTTGGTTGTAGAGTTTTTGGAACGGTTCGCTCGTCGGGACGACACCGATATCAAAGAGGACTTTATGCCAGAAACGTGCGTAGAGCAAGTGAAGAACGGCATGCTCCGTACCCCCAATATACAAGTCGACTGGAAGCCAACGCTTGAGTTTCTCAGGATCCGCGATCATCTCTTCGTTATCTGGATCGATGTAACGGATATAGTACCAGCAGCTACCTGCCCATTGTGGCATCGTGTTCGTCTCGCGACGACCTTTTTCCCCTGTGACCGGATCTGTGTACGTCAACCACTCTTCTGCGTTCGCAAGTGGCGACTCACCTGTACCAGATGGTTTGATTTCATCGATGATCGGAAGTTCGAGCGGAAGCTCTTCGACCGGTACCGTCTTCATCGTACCGTCTTCCATATGGACGACCGGAATCGGCTCGCCCCAGTAACGTTGACGGCTGAACAACCAGTCACGAAGACGGTATGTCGTCTTCGCACGCCCTGTGCCACTAGCTTCGAGCTCTTCAATGATCGTCTTGATGGCATCGGCTTTATTAAGTCCGTTCAAGCTACCAGAGTTGACGTGCTCACCGTCTTCGACGTAAGCCGCCTCTTCCACATTTCCACCTTTGACGACTTCACGGATCGGGAGGTCGAACGTTTTCGCAAACTCATAATCGCGCTCATCGTGTCCAGGAACAGCCATGACTGCACCTGTCCCATATGTCGAGAGAACGTAGTCCGCTGTCCAAATCGGAAGTTTCTCGCCGTTCACCGGGTTGATCGCATAAGCGCCCGTGAAGACACCTGTCTTCTCTTTGGCAAGGTCTGTACGCTCGAGGTCCGTCTTCTTCGAGACTTCCTCAATGTATGCTTCGACTGCCGTCGATTGTTCCGGTGTCGTGACCACTTTCGTGAACGGATGCTCTGGTGCGAGTGTCACGTATGTCGCCCCGTGAAGTGTATCTGGACGTGTTGTGAATACCGTGACGATCTTATCATGACCGTCGACCTTAAAGTCGACCTCGGCACCGACGGATTTGCCAATCCAGTTGCGTTGCATCTCTTTCACGCTCTCAGGCCAATCGAGACCTTCCAAGTCTTCAAGCAAACGCTCTGCGTATTCTGTGATACGAAGCACCCACTGCTTCATCGGGACACGGTAAACAGGGTGGTTCCCACGCTCTGACAAGCCATCGATGACTTCCTCGTTCGCAAGGACCGTACCGAGAGCCGGGCACCAGTTGACCGCAACTTCATCGACGTATGCGAGATCACGTTCGAAGAGTTGCGTGAAGATCCACTGCGTCCATTTATAGTATTTCGGGTCCGTCGTGCTAATTTCACGGTCCCAATCGTATGAGAATCCGAGTTCTTTCAACTGACGGCGGAACGTCTCGATGTTGCGCGCTGTGAATTCACGCGGGTCGTTCCCTGTGTCGAGTGCATATTGCTCGGCAGGAAGACCGAATGCATCCCAGCCAATCGGATGAAGAACGTTATATCCTTGCATCCGTTTCATACGAGCGATGATATCCGTCGCCGTATAACCTTCCGGGTGACCGACGTGAAGACCTGCACCGGATGGGTACGGGAACATATCAAGGACATAGAAACAATCCTTCTCCGGGTCTTCTGTCGTTTTAAATGCTTCTTTCTCTTCCCAACGCTTTTGCCACTTCGGCTCGATTTCTTGATGTTTAAAATAGCTCAACATTCTTCCTCCTCTGCATAATAAAAAGCCTTCCGTCCCCGAAAATGGGACGAAAGGCTTGAAAGCTCTCCGCGGTACCACCCATGTTGCATTGCTGCCACTTGAGACGCCGGTAACGAGGCGTAACCCCGGTTTTCCCTACTCGTTTCAGGAAAACAGCTCCAAGGCGAGTTCACAACATCCGCTTATCGATTCACACCATCCATCGACTCTCTTTGAAACGGAACGTTCGCTACTAGTCCTCTTCAACGCTTGCTATTCATCGTAGTCTATTTTAGCCCATTCTGAAATTCAACGTCAACTTGAAGTTTTCAAGCTTTGACTTGTTTTTGCGTTGAGATGGTTTTAACAGCAAAGAACGCAATTAATCCGAATCCCACTTTATTGATTAAATCCGCAACGTTGTAAATCAATTCGCGCACGAGCTGAACTTCAATCCCTGTTGCGAACAATGTCACCGCATAGCCGATTGGGTAAATCGCCCACCCAATCAAAATGAAGAGACGCATGTTGAGTAACGCCTTCCGAATAGGTGGAGGTGACGTCTCCGCCGCTTTCGTGACGTTCGTGAAGAGCAAGTAAATGATATAAAGCCACGCAATACAACCTACAATATATCCCCAAAGTCCAAGTTGCGTGAATCCGCTGTTCAAGTTAATGGACGACTCGCCGAGATAACCGGCAACAATCATGATGATATCCGCGATAATCAACTTCGTTAATAAACCGGTCTTCATCTTCCCTTGCAGGCTAAGCAGTAGCGGAAACTTGATTAAGAGTAAGGGTGTCGTGACAAGCCAATCGATATACCGAATCTCCGTCGGAAACCCGGTGATTTCCGATAGTAATCCAGAATCGCCGACCGCATCCTTCATAAAGTAATAATGAATCGCTGCTACAAACGTAACGAGTGCCGCCACCGTCGCGACCGAACGGTACTCGGGATCCAGACTGCTCCGCTCAACGAGAAAATACAAAGTCGCAGCCGCCATTCCTACAAAACCAACCCAAAACATATACTGCGTTGCCAACACGAGTAAATTGACTTCCTCGTTCATCATGCCCATCCCCTTCAATGAGAATTGACCGACAACAACATATGTGGTGAAAGGATCCTTCACCTAAATTTTATCCTCGAAAGTCAATAGGTCGAAGCTTTAAATCTGTAGAGAATATGCGCAAAGTCACGAATTTTGAACATTTAATGAACGAATGCGTAAAAAGACAATGTTAGCTGTGATAATCAGCAAAATAATCAATGTAAATACTGCATTCATGCCGAACGCGTCGAATAATAAACCGGAGAGCGTCGGTCCAATCATTCGACCGACGGATGCTGCGATATTGACGAGCCCTTGGTATTGCCCAGCTTTCCCAGGTGGGGCAAGCTTCGCCGCAATCGTCGGAACAGCCGGCCAGACAAACATCTCCCCGATGGTCATGACAACCATCGCGACCATGAACATCCCGAATCCACCAGCGAATGGGACAATCAAGAACGCACCGAGGAAGATGGATGCCCCGATGATCAATTGACGTTTTAAGTCGTCCTCAAACTGTCGTAAGACGCGGTTGAGCAACGGTTGTGCGAAGACAATCATCGCCCCGTTCACTGTCCAAAGGAGTGAGTATTGACTGATTGTGACGCCGAGATCTTTCGAGTGAACCGCAATCGTCCCCTGCCATTGAACATACACGAACCAAAGCACCGCATAACCGACGGCGACATACCACATCGATTTCATCGTCGCACTCGATAGTGTCGTGGCTGCCGCTTCTAGTTGCGACTGAACGACAGGACGTGCCGGGTTTTTCAAATAACGCAGTCCAAACAAGAGCACCACGACAAATAAGACCGATAAGAAGAAGTTCGCATAAAAAATCCACTCGATGTTAAATCGAGCGATTTGACCACTCATTGCCGTACCGAGGGCGACCCCTACGTTTTGCGCGACGTAAATCGCATTGAACGAACGGCGTCCCCCTTCTGGCCATATGAGACCCGCAAACGCATATACGGTCGGAAAGACGAGTCCACCTGAAAGACCGATCAATCCGAGCCATACGAGGTAGCCGAAGAACGTGGCATGAAACAGTAAAAATCCAAGTGAGCTCGCGAGCAAGAGACCGACAGAAATCATCAACGTCGTCTTCCCACCGATTCGATCGAATAGCGTCCCTCCGATGTAGTTCCCTACAATCGCGAGTGCTGAGTTCACAAGAAGCGCCACCCCAGCAAGCGTCATAGACTCACCTAAAAAATCATGAATATACAGTGTGTTAAATGGCCATAAAAAAGACGCCGCCGTTGTATTGAGCGCCATCGCAATGACTAAAATCCATACCGAAATTGGCATTTTATTGTTCACACCAAGTCCTCCTTTCATTCTTCTTTCACATTAAAAAAATCGGCACAAAAAGGCCGAATCGACAAGATTTCCTTATCAAACCTAAACGAACGCCAACGAAGTGTCAAGAAAAATTACTTATTATGAAGTTTTGTCATTTTCCGTTTGTGATAGGATGAGCAAGGAAGGAGAGATGAACATGAATCCATTCGGTCAAAATCGCTACCATACACTCAATGAGGCGTATCGCCGAGAGTACGGGGGCAAGGTGTTTAAAGTGCCACTCGATGGTGGCTTCACGTGCCCGAACCGTGACGGACGTGTCTCAAAAGGCGGATGCACCTTCTGTTCGGACGATGGAAGTGGTGATTTCGCGGGAAATGCTTGCGATCCGATTCCCGTTCAATTTGCAGAAGTGAAGGCTCGTCTCCACCGGAAGTGGAAAAATGCCAATTATATTGCTTATTTCCAAGCGTTTAGTAATACGTATGCACCAGTCGAGCGGTTACGTGAATTGTATGAACCGGCACTAAATGAGGATGGGGTCGTCGGTCTCTCGATTGCGACACGTCCTGACTGCTTGCCGGACGACGTCGTCGCCTATTTAGCAGAGTTGAATGAACGGACTTCCCTTTGGGTAGAGCTTGGTCTTCAGACCGTACACGACACCACCGCTAAAAAGATCAATCGCGGGCACGACTATCAATCGTTTTTGACCGGTCTTGCGAAACTTCGCCGTCACAACATTCGTGTCTGCGTTCATATCATCAATGGCCTCCCAGGTGAGACACCAGAGATGATGCTCGACACGGCACGAGAAGTTGCTAAAATGGACATACAAGGAATCAAGATCCATTTACTTCACGTCTTGAAACACACACCGCTCGCCCGTCAATATGAGAAAGGACTGCTCGACTTGATGGAGGAAGACACATACGTCTCCCTCGTCTGTGATCAACTCGAACGGATTCCTCCCGAGGTGATTGTCCATCGTTTGACAGGAGACGGTCCTCCCGACCTCTTGATCGGTCCGCTATGGAGCCGTCACAAGATGCAGGTGCTAAACAAGATTCGTGCGGAATTGGAGCGCCGGGATTATTTTCAAGGAAAAAAGAAGGATGAGATGTATGGGATTAATGAGAGTACTACCTTTTGCAAAACAATTACTACATGACCATCTCGAGGAAGGTCAGGTCGCCATCGATATGACGGCCGGGAACGGACACGATACGTTGTTCTTAGCGAATGCTGTAGGCGAGACAGGACATGTCTATGCTTTTGATATCCAATCAGAAGCTGTAGCAGCCACAAAGGCGCGGGTTGAAGAAGCGGATGTCAGTGAACGTGTGACCGTGATTCATGATAGTCACGATACGGTCCAAGCGGTCGTTGAAAAGGAAGCGCGTCCGATCACCGCGGCCGTCTTCAACTTAGGGTATTTACCGGGAAGTGATAAATCGATCACGACACACGGAAATACGACGATTGCCGCATTATCCCAACTATTAGACGTCATGGCTGTCGGTGGCGTCATCGTCATCGTGATTTACCACGGACATGAAAGTGGGAAAGTCGAACGAGACGAGGTGCTTCATTATGTAGAGTCCCTCGATCAAAAACAGGCAGGCGTCCTGCGTTATGGATTTATCAACCAAGTCAATCATCCCCCATTCATCGTGGCGATTGAAAAACGTGCATAAGAAAAAGGCGGCTCATTAGAGTCGCCTTCTGTCATTCTTGAATCAATTCATAAAACGTCATGAGGGTTTCCGCGAATTTCGTGTTCAATCGTTCGTAACCAAAGTGTGGGAATCCTTCCAATCGCCGGATATACACTTGGTCCCCACCGATTTTTCGACAAACATTCAACGTCAACTTCACGTCCGCAAACTGGTCGTCTGGTGCATAGAAACAGGCGAGCGGAAGGCGTGGCAGATGCTTCTTCTCTTCCTGATGCTCGACGATTTCTTCTTCGATCTCCCGATATTGCGCATATGTGATTTCTCCGAATCGGGACGACTCGTCTCCGCCGCCAGTAAATGTCATCATCCCAAGTGGCAAGTCAGGACGAAAACGGTCGACAGCACTTGCGACGACTTGTTTCAACCCACCGATTTGACGAGTGGCATGCCAATCAAACAATGGGGAGATATATGTGAGACTCCCGAGTGGCACATCGTACTCCTGTAAAAGGCGATTCGTTAAGAGTGCGCCAAGACTGAATGCCACGACATGAATCGGTAATTTATATTCTCCTGCCTCGCGCAATGCTCGCTTGATTAGTTGCTTATGGTCACCCGCCGTCAATCCAATCGATTGTTCGCGGACGACGATGACTTCATACTCGTCTTCGAGCCGTCGAATAAAGTTCTCGCTGATCCGTGACGTGAATTGTAACGGATACACGATGACGATGACTCCTTTTCGTACTTCTTCATTTGCCATACAGCCGTCACCTCGTTTATAGACTACATTCATTGTATCAAAAAAACATCAGCCGCAACTGATGTTTAAATAAAATCCGTCTGGAGGCTTAGCTCGGGTCATATCGTAAATGGATGAGTTCCATCGGGCGATCATACACCTCTTCCTGGATGCGATTCACTTCTTTGAAAGATTGATGCAAGAGGAAGGCGATTGCTTGCTCATTCGAATTCTCAACGTACACTTCCATCGGCTGTTCTTTTTTTTATTGAAGGTGGGCCAAAAAGGCTGCGCCGTAGCCGTTTCGATGATAATCGGGGTGCAGATAGAGGCGGAGCATCTCCCACATGTCACCGCGATCGATGGCATGACAAAATCCGATGACATCTTCTTCATATTCGCCAACGATAAAATACTGTTCTCGTGCTTCTTCACTTGAACTGATTGCTCGTACAATCTCTTCTTGCCGATACGCGCGTTCCATCGCTCTCGTTCGATTGGAATCATCCTGTGAAATGGTCGCCAGCGCGATGTTCCGAATCAGCGTCGCATCTTCTGGCACTGCTTCCCTCATGTTCATGACAGCTTCCCCCTTTTGGCCAATCTATTTGTATCATTCCCTATCCCGGTGTTTTTATCCTGCTCCTTCATTTCTTTTTCATGACGATTCATCAGAAAACGTTACGTAGACATTGCTCTAGGGTATAACACAACCAATGCCAATCAAACGAAGGAGTGGAACCACATGGAACCTAGACAAGAACATGACCCGAAAGTAGAACAGACAGCAAACCCGAACCGCCAATTC
Source organism: Exiguobacterium profundum (assembly GCF_001909285.1). Lineage (GTDB taxonomy): Bacteria > Bacillota > Bacilli > Exiguobacteriales > Exiguobacteriaceae > Exiguobacterium > Exiguobacterium profundum. The sequence continues at coordinate 1,369,402 of NZ_MRSV01000001.1, read as the reverse complement.
GATCAATTGGACGGGGGAAGTCCAAAAATCAGTGTCGTGACCGGGATGTTGCTCGGTGCACTCGTCGGTGGTCTACTCGCCTTACTTAGCTCCTCGAACCGGGAGCAGACAAAGCAATCCCTCTCGAATGCGAAATCGTCGGTCGGGGGCATCGTCAACGAAGTGAAACAAGATCCTGCCGGAAAGGCGTCTCAAGTCATTGAACAAGTGAAGTCGGCCTCGACAAAGATTCAAGAAGTCTCTACAGATGTCCAAAACGTATACGAAAAAGTCGTCGGGGAAGTCGATACCGTGAAAGAGGACGTCACTAAAATCGTCGAGACGGCTCAAGAGGCCAAGTCGGACTTACAGAACATCGGGGAGAAAGTCGTCGAAGCGAAGGATACGGCGCTTGGACAAGATCCGACAACCGATTCTTCATCCGATTCGAACAAACAGGTACCACCGACAGCATAAAAAAACGACCTTTCCTCGGAAAGGTCGTTTTTGATGATTACGCGAAACGTTTCGCGCCTTCTTCAAGAATGGCTGCTTTATCTGTTTGCTCCCATGGGAGTTCGATGTCTGTACGACCGAAGTGACCGTAAGCTGCCGTTTGTTTGTAGATTGGGCGACGAAGGTCAAGCATCTTGATGATGCCTGCTGGACGGAGATCGAAGTTCTCGCGAACGAGTTCAACGAGTTCCGTTTCGCTCAATTTACCTGTGCCGAACGTATCGACAGCGATTGATACTGGGTGTGCAACACCGATTGCGTATGCAAGTTGAACTTCTGCTTTATCAGCAAGTCCTGCTGCAACGATGTTTTTCGCTACATAGCGGGCTGCGTATGCCGCTGAACGGTCAACTTTTGTAGGATCTTTACCAGAGAATGCACCGCCACCGTGACGAGCGTATCCACCGTACGTATCGACGATGATCTTACGTCCAGTCAAACCTGCGTCCCCTTGTGGTCCACCGATTACGAAGCGACCAGTCGGGTTGATGAAGTATTTTGTTTCAGCATCGATGAGTTCAGCCGGAATGACTGCCTCGATGACATGTTTTTTTTTTTCTTCTTGAATTTGCTCAAGCGTGATTTCTTCAGCGTGTTGTGTCGAAATAACAATCGTATCGATGCGAACAGGGTTGTTGTCCTCATCATACTCGACGGTTACTTGCGTCTTCCCGTCCGGACGAAGATACTCGAGCGTACCGTTCTTACGCACTTCAGCAAGACGACGTGACAACTTGTGTGCCAACGAGATTGGAAGCGGCATGAGCTCAGGTGTCTCGTTTGTCGCATATCCGAACATAAGACCTTGGTCTCCTGCACCGATTGCATCGAGTTCCTCTTCAGTCATCTGACCTTCACGTGCTTCAAGCGCCTGGTCAACACCTTGCGCGATGTCTACCGATTGCTCATCGATTGACGTCAAGACCGCACACGTTTCAGCATCAAAGCCATATTTCGCACGCGTGTATCCGATTTCGCGGATTGTTTCACGGACAACTTTCGGGATATCCACGTAAGTTGACGTTGTGATTTCACCAGCTACGAGTACAAGACCTGTTGTGACAGACGTTTCTGCCGCAACACGGGCATTCGGGTCTTCCGCTAAAATGGCATCCAAGATGGAGTCAGAGATCTGATCACAAATTTTGTCTGGATGTCCTTCAGTAACCGACTCTGAAGTAAAAAGTCGACGGTTCAATTTTGACATTCAAAAAACCTCCTATAATAAGGGTATTATGTGGACGGTACTCGTTCCCCTTACGCGTTGCTTTGGGACGGTAATGAAAAAAACCTCCCCCGATGACATACATGGGGAAAGGTTGAATCGTTCTTCCTTACCCTCTTATCGTTCGAAGCTAATGGCTTCGCTTCAGGATAGCACCTTTTCCGCACAAGACTTCATGTCGGACGGTTGCTGGGCTTCGTAGGGCCTTGTTCCCTCCACCGCTCAGAATAAGAGTATCCGTTACGAAAACCATCATATAAATGACACTCGATTATGTCAAGGGAATCGGACGAATTCGTAAAAGTTTTCACAGACTTGCAAAACATTTCTGTTTGTGAATCGTCAAACATTTTTTATTTCGTTTCTTTTTTTTAACACCTTGTGATAAGAGAATGTGATAAAATAACTTTGTAAGAAAGCGCTTACTTAGAGAGAAGAAACGCTTGTGTTTAATTAGTGTGTCACATATAATTAAAAATGTCATACTGATTAATCGTAATCGCGGAAGTATGCGGATTTCATCCACATCTATTTAGGGGAAAGGTGGGATTCAGGATGGCAACAACGCTCCTGAAAATCGAAGAATTAATTAATGGTGCCGACATGTTACGGAACTTGACGGTTCCAGAGCTGGTGGAAGAAGCCATTCAAAATGGTGAAGGTGTACTGACAAAAGACGGGGCATTATCTGTCAGCACCGGTGCTTTTACCGGACGGTCACCGAAAGACAAATTCGTCGTACAAGATGAAGTCAGCAACAACCTCGTCGATTGGGGTAAAGTGAACCAACCGATCGCAGAAGAGAAGTTTTCAGCACTTCTTGACAAAGTTCTCGACCATTTAGAAAAGAAGGATAAGCTGTATTATCTAGAAGCATCCGCTGGTGCAGATGAACACTATACGTTGCCTGTCCGTGCCATTACGGAGTATGCGTGGCACAGTCTGTTCGCCAAACAATTGTTCTTACGCGAATGGCCGACGAAAGGTGCGTTCGACCCGTTCACGGTCATTTATGCACCGAGCTATAAAGCAGACCCTGCGGTCGATGGTACGAACTCTGAGACGTTCATTCTCGTCTCATTCGCCAAGCGCACGATTCTGATCGGGGGAACAGAATACGGTGACGAAATTAAAAAATCTATCTTCTCCGTCATGAACTTCTTGCTACCTGAGCAGAACGTGTTATCGATGCACTGTTCAGCAAACGTCAACGATGCGAACGAAACGGCACTATTCTTCGGATTGTCGGGCACTGGGAAGACAACGCTCTCGGCTGACCCTGAGCGTCACTTGATTGGAGACGACGAACACGGATGGTCACCGGACGGGGTCTTCAACATCGAAGGAGGTTGTTACGCGAAGACGATCAACTTGTCTCGTGAGAACGAACCTCAAATCTATGATGCGATTCGCTTCGGTTCATTGATTGAAAATGTCGTGTTGAATGAAGATCGTACACCGGACTATAAGAACATTTCCCTGACGGAAAACACACGTGCGGCATATCCAATCGAGTTCATCGACAATGCGATGCTCCCATCTCGCGCAGGTCATCCGAATACGATTGTCTTCTTGACGGCAGATGCATATGGCGTCTTGCCTCCGATCAGCAAACTGACGAAAGAACAGGCGATGTACCACTTCTTGTCGGGTTATACGTCAAAACTTGCCGGCACCGAGCGCGGTGTCACAGAACCACAGGCGACATTCTCGACTTGCTTCGGTTCACCGTTCCTTCCGCTCGCTCCAGAGCGTTACGCGGATATGCTCGGTAAATTGATTGAGGAACACGACGTGGATGTCTACCTCGTCAACACAGGTTGGACTGGCGGTGCATACGGTGAAGGTTCACGTATGAAACTCGCTTACACGCGTGCGATGGTCAACGCCGCAGTCAACGGTCAACTTCGTGACGTCGAGACGAAGAAACATGACATTTTCAACGTCGAGATTCCAGTAGCCATCGAAGGCGTACCGAGTAACGTGCTCAATCCACGTGACACGTGGAGCGACCCAGCTCGCTACGATGTCGAGGCGAAAGCACTCGCGATGAAGTTTAAAGAGAACTTCACACGGTTCACGAAAGCGAGTGAATCGGTCATCGCAGCCGGTCCACTGGTCATCTAATACGAAAGCACCGACTCATCGAGTCGGTGCTTTTGCTTGTTGTAGCATCCATTCCATCGCTTGTTCGGTCGTCTCCCATTTATCCCAAAACGGGAGTTGGTGTCCGAACGGAAGCACCCAAAACTCGGCCTGCTTACCTAATTTCTCGGCGACTGCCGTCGCATGGCGCAATCGGACCTGCTCATCATCCGTACCATGGATGATCAGCGTTGGAGCGCCCCATTCCTTATAGAGCGGAGAACGTTCCGTATATGCCGTTTCTGCCGATTCAGGGTCCCCGCCCGTCATGCGACGTAACATCTTCCGCATCGAGCGCTGCTCTTCATACGTCCACTCTAGATTCGTCACACCGGCCCATGAAGTGACAGTGGTGACCGGTCGTTCAGATGCGAGAGAGAGTGCCATCATCAAACCGCGCGAAAAACCGAGTGCATGAATCGGTCGTCCACTCGTTTGGACGCGATCATAGAGTGAGAGTACGTCTTCTAAATCCTCTCCACCGAAGTCTTCTTTTCCCGTACCTCCGTGATTGCCTCGATAAACCGGGGCCACCACATGAAAACCACGTGCCGCAAATTGCATGAGTCGCGGCAACCGGACGTCTCCGATTCGTGCCGTCCCCCCTCGTAAGTACATCAATACCTGTCCGTTCGACCGTTTCGGTTCAATCGAATAGGCGACGACCTCTTCCCCATCATTCGTCGTATACCACCCACGCGTCACCCGATAACCGGCATAAGGTGGCAAGACGTCGACCCGATCAAACCAAGTGTTGCTCATGGAGCACCCTCATCGTTTCCGGTAAGACACGGTCTTTCATCATAAAACTGTACCGTGGATTCCGTAGTAGGTTGTCCGGCAAGACATCGATCAAGACGGCCCCATCCGTCTCGTCGACTGCGGGATGATCTTCGAATCGTTCGATCTCCGCAAAATAAATGTTTTTGATGACGGTGTCGCCGCGGCCGAGCACACGATACTGCCCCATGTATCGTAATATCTTGACGACGCCTCCGGTCTCTTCATATACTTCCCGGATGGCAGCGGCATCCTCATGTTCGCCCGGCTCGACTTTCCCACCTGGGAATTCGAGCCCTCGTTGCTTATGTTTCGTCAATACCCATTTGTCCTTATATCGGGCGACGACCCAGACGTGGAGCGGCGTGTCTGAGAACGGATAATGGGTGAAGCTTAACTCGACTTGATTATGATAGTAATCCTTGAATGTCTTCATAGTCCATCCCTTTCTTTCCCCTGTCTACTCTCACTTTACCTTGTCTGCACCCAGTTTCAAACAAAAAAATCGGTCCGACACGCGGACCGATTCGTTTTCTTATTGATTCAAGCGTTTTTCAAGTTCTGCTTTTTGTTCTTCATACCCTGGTTTACCGAGTAATGCGAACATGTTCGCTTTGTATGCTTCAACGCCAGGTTGGTTGAACGGGTTCACCCCGAGGATGTATCCGCTCATTGCACATGCTTTCTCGAAGAAGTAGAACAAGTAACCGAGGTGGTAAGGTGTCATCTCTGGCAATTCGACGACAAGGTTCGGTACGTCCCCATCTGTATGTGCGAGGAGCGTCCCTTCTGTCGCCTTGTCGTTCACGAATTGGATTGTTTCGCCTGCGAGGAAGTTCAAACCATCCAAGTCTTGTGCGTCTTCTGGGACGTTCATTGTGTGACGGACTTCTTTCACACGGATGACTGTCTCGAACAAGTCGCGACGGCCTTCTTGAATGTATTGACCCATCGAGTGAAGATCAGTCGAGAAGTCGACAGCCGCAGGGAAGATCCCTTTGTTGTCTTTCCCTTCTGATTCTCCGTAAAGCTGTTTCCACCACTCTGACACGTAGTGTAGAGCTGGTTCGTAGTTGACGAGCATCTCAATCGATTTACCTTTCGCATAGAGAGCATTACGTACGACTGCATACTGATACGCTTCGTTCTCAGCCAATTCTGGCGAGCTGTAGGCGTTTTGTGCATCGCGTGCGCCTTCCATCAAAGCATCGATATCGATTCCTGCAGCGGCAATCGGAAGAAGTCCGACCGGTGTGAGGACAGAGAAACGTCCACCGACGTCATCTGGAATAACGAACGTCTCGTAACCTTCAGCGTCCGCGAGCGTCTTGAGGGCACCACGGGCACGGTCTGTCGTCGCATAGATCCGCTCACGCGCTCCGTCTTGACCATACTTGTCTTCCATGAATTGCTTGAGGACACGGAATGCGATCGCAGGTTCTGTCGTCGTTCCTGATTTCGAGATGACGTTGATTGAGACGTCCTTCCCTTCAAGCACTTGAAGCAATTCTCTCATATACGTTGAAGAGATGTTATGGCCCGCATAGAATACTTGTGGCGCCTTGCGCTCTTCTTTTGACAATACGTTGAAGAACGAATGTTGAAGCATTTCGATCGCTGCACGGGCACCGAGGTAAGAACCTCCGATTCCGACGACGACGAGAACATCTGAATTCTCGCGAATTCGTTCCGCCGCAGCTTTGATTCGTGCGAACTCATCTTGATCGTATTCGGTCGGAAGGTCGACCCACCCAAGAAAATCACTTCCGGCACCGCTCCGCTCGTGAATCACCGAGTGAAGAGTTTTTACCGTTTCTTGCATTTGGTCGATTTCATGCTTCCCTACGAATGAGAGCGCGTTTGAATAATCGAAACGTACAGTTGACATGTCATTTCCTCCTTTAAATCGCTCGTAAAAGAGCCATACATGACCCATCATAAACGGAAAGTCTAGATTCGTTCAATCATTATTGCAAAATAGGCAAGAAATCGCCTTATTTACTTAGTTCGAGAATATGCGCAACATCTTCCCGTTCGAGCGTACGGAAACGACCAAATGCACCACGTTTCATCGCAGAATCAAGAATCGCATCGAATGTCGACTCATCGATATCGTAGTCACGAAGCGAGTTCGGTGCACCGAGTTGATCGAAGAACGCACGGATGGCCTCGATTGTACGCTTCCCTGTCTCTAAATCCGTTGCACCTGGCTCCACATCGAACACTTCCGTACCGAGTCGAGCAAAGCGAGCCGCATTGTCTTCATCCAACACATGTTCCATCCAACGTGGGAAGAGAATCGCGAGGCCCCCAGCATGCGGGATGTCATGGACAGCAGATACGGCATGTTCGATGTTGTGCGATGCCCAGTCACCGGCTGCACCCATTTGAAGTACACCGTTCAATGCCATCGTACCTGAGAATAAGATGATGGCACGGAGGTCTACGTTTTCTAAATCGTTGACGAGTTTGGGTGCCGATTCGACGACCGCTTTCAACACACCTTCTGTCATGCGTTCTTGTACCGGCGCATGGTTCGGGTGGAAGTATTGCTCGAAACAGTGGCTCATCATGTCGACGATGCCATAAATTGTCTGGTCTTTTGGAACTGACACGGTGTAACGTGGATCGAGGATCGAGAATGTCGGGAATACAAGTGGGTGACCCCAACCGAACTTCTCTTGAGTCTCCCAGTTCGTGATGACCGATCCCGAGTTCATCTCCGACCCTGTCGCAGCGAGTGTAAGGACTGTCCCGAATGGTACCGCCTCTGTCGGGATATGTTCACGAAGTACGATGTCCCACGCGTCCCCGTCATATGGAATCGCTGCTGAAATCAGTTTTGTGCAGTCGATGACGGAACCGCCACCGACAGCTAGCAAGGCATCAACGTCCTCTTCACGCGCAAATTTCACCGCACGACGTACAGTCTCAATCCGTGGGTTCGGTTCAACACCTGAGAAGTCTACGTATGAGATACCGGCTTTTTCAAGCTCGGCCACGACTTCATCGTACGTCCCGTTCTTTTTGATGCTTCCGCCACCATAGACGAGCATCACTTTCTTCGCGTCGAGCGCTTCGAGTTCTCCTGCTAATTTTTTTATCAGATGTGTCCCAAAAATTAGTTTTGTCGGGTTTTTGTATTCAAAGTTGTGCATAAGTCATCCTCCTCATAGAAATATGTAACACCTACACTATATACCCTGTTTTTACGGAATGAAAAGTATCGTGCTTATGCGTAGATGCGATCGATGATCCGATGCAAGATGACCGCTTCCTCCGCTTGACGATAGTTCGGCTCTTCTCGACAGGCTTCAAGGAAGAGTTGGATTTGCCGCTCATACGGGTCGTGTTCAGTCAAATAAGCTGGTCGCTCGTCAAACAATGCCCCATATTTCTCCGTGTGGAGCGTGAGCGGGAACAGACTGGCTCCGGCGTTCGTGCCGCGACATTCCACACGCATCGTATCTTTCTCTTCGATATTGGCCATATAGCTGACGTCGAGTAATAAGGATGCCCCATTTTCAAACGTGATCATCGCCCTCGCCGTATCCTCAACCGAAAGCGAACTCGCGTCCCATTCCCCTAGCAAGCCGACACCCGGTCGATTCCCTAAATATTGACCGACATGGCCGACGACCTCTCTCGGTTTCGGGTATCCCATCAAATGAAGCGCTAGGTCTAACATATGCACACCGATGTCGAGCAGGGCGCCCCCGCCTTGCAGTTCTTTATTCGTGAAGACACCCCATCCCGGAATTCCACGTCGCCGAAGGGCGAACGCCGTCGCTGCATAGATATCTCCAAGTTCTCCCGCGTCAATCATTCGCTTCAACAGAACCGTATCTGCACGATGTCGGTAATGGAATCCGTAATGCAATGTTTTTCCGGCTCGTTTTGCCGCTTCTAACATCTCAATTGCCTCATTCTCCGAGATACCGGGTGGTTTCTCACAGAGAACGTGACATCCTGCTTCAAGCGCAAGCAGCACTTGCTCTTTATGTAAGGCGTTTGGTGTACAGATACTGACCGCATCGAGCTGTTCGTGCTTGAACATCTCCTCGACCGTCTCATAAACGTTCGGGATGCCGAACTGCCGGGCGACACGTTCCCCGTTTGCCCGTGTCCGGTTCATGACCGCTACCACATCCATCCCTGCTTTGACATAATTCGGGATATGGGCACTCGTCGCAATCCCCCCCGTTCCGATGATGCCAATCTTCATATGATCTCCTCCTATTCGATTTACAGTTTCGTCATACGTCCCACCGATTCAAAAAAAACAAAAAAAGGTGACCCGTTTGGAACGGGCCACCTTGAAACACTTACTTCTTGAAGTTTGTGTTTTTGATCCAGTCTTCAAGTTTGTCTTTGAGGACTGTGAATCCTGGAGCTTCTTCTTGCTTGAAGTTTGAAGCTGCTTCGTTGCGGCGTGGCGCACGACGAGCTGGCTTCGCAGACTTCTCGCGTTTTGGAGCTTCTTGCGTCGCTTTCATTGAAAGCTTGATTTTTTTAGAAGCTTCGTCCACTTCAAGGATTTTCACTTCAACTTCTTGACCAACTTGAACGTAATCGTTTACGTCTTTTACGTAGTCGTGTGAGATTTCTGAAATGTGTACAAGACCTTGAGTCTCGTCATCGAGTGCTACGAAAGCACCGAATGGTTGGATTCCTGTTACTTTACCTGTTAATACTTGATCTTTTTCGTATTTTGCCATTACAAACAACTCCTATGCTAAATTCATCAACTTACTATAACATACTTTTTTCGATAAAGTGTAGAATTTAGTAAAAAAGATTATTTTTGACGTGTTGGTATGTTTTAAAGTCGAAGTGCGGGGTAAATACAAATCAAGCAAGACTTCAAGTATTCCCCCCTGATTCCGCTAGGCGACTCGCCTAGCCCTTTTTTTGTTCAAAATGTCGTAAACGGCTTCTGATGGCGAATCGGATAGACCGTTTCCCCAGCCATGTCGTTCAAAATGACCGCATTTCGATAGACAGCCATCCCGAGATTCGTCGCAGCCGGACCATGCGAATGCTCTAAATTCGTATGCGTGAACAACTTCCCGCCAAACGACTCGCTCATGATCACCTCATACGTGTCACGTACTGCCCATTCTCCCTCTGCTTCCCATACGACCGGGAGCTGATTGACCCAAGATGGGACCACCGGGCGATACCCCGTCGCCACGACGACGAGATCGTACTCTCTTTCAATCACTTCTCCCGTATAGCGTTGCGTTCCTTTCAAACGATGTGTCAACCAATCATAAGTGATTGATTCCACTTCGACCTGTGTCATCATGTCAGCTTTCGTCGCTTGTCCTTCTGCAGTCCGATGATACAACGTCTCATAGATCGAGGTCATCGTCTCAGGATTGACACCGTGACGGAAACGCTCGAATGACCCAAGTAGCTCTTGCCGAGCGTCATACGGTAGCTTATGAAAATAATCGACATAATCCACACTAAAAATTTCATCCCCGAGCTTGCCTGCTTCAAGTGACTCAAAGTGTTCGGAGCGTGTAAGCCAGTCGACGCGTTGTTCATCCGTCGCCTCACGCAACAAGTCAAGGAAGACTTCCGCAGCACTCTGTCCACTCCCGACGACCGCGACACGATATCGGTCTTTGAGGACGTGCCGGTACGTCAAATAATCGCTCGTATGAATGACTTGTTCAAACCCGTCCGGCACGAATGGCGCCGCCCCTGTCCCTAGGACGAGATGTCTTGTATGAACTTGTGTCGATCGACCATCTGATTCGACGGTCACGAGGAAGCCCTCTTCTTCCACTACAACGTCAGACACATAATGATTGAAACGAATCGTCGACAGTTGGTTAACAACCCACTGCAAATAACGGTTGTATTCCGTTCGAGGAATCTTATCTTGTTCTTGCGTGATAAATGTTTGGAGTCGACCCGTATCACTCAAATAGTTCAGAAAACTCGATGGATGGGTCGGGTCCGCCAATGTGACGAGATCTTGTAAATAATGCGTCTGCATCGTCATCCCTTCAATCAACATGCCTTCATGCCACATCATCTCCGCACGTTGCTCAAAGCAAACCCCATGCAATTCAGTCTTCTCCGCAAGGGCCATGAGACCAAGATTATAAGGACCACACCCGATTGCAACAAAGTCAAATTGTTTCATCCTCTTCACCTCGCCCGTCTTTTCCCTTTCGTTATATCGCTAAAACGCCAAAGAACTCTCACGAATGAGAGTCCTTGGCTACGGTGACTTCGAATTGTTTCATGAAACGTTGAATTCGGAGAATCGCTTCTTGTAGTTGTTCGAGCGAAGTCGCATAACTCGCCCGGACGAACCCTTCCCCGCTCTCACCGAAGGCGTTTCCTGGAACAACGGCAACACGTTCTTCGACGAGAAGACGTTCTGCAAATTCTTCACTCGTCAATCCAGTATGTCGAATCGAAGGGAAGGCATAGAATGCTCCGCCTGGCACGTGCGTCGGTAGCCCCGCTTCATTCAGCGCTTGAATGAAATAGTTTCGACGTTGACGATAACTTTTCACCATGCTCGGCACGTGCTGATCACGGGTCCGAAGTGCCTCGAGTCCACCGAATTGAACGAGCGTTGGTGCACACATCATGCCGTATTGATGGACCTTCAACATCTCTCGCGTGACGATTTCCGGTGCGCATGTGAAGCCAAGGCGCCATCCAGTCATCGCGAACGCCTTCGAGAAACCGTTGACGACAATCGTCCGGTCTCGCATGTCGTGAAGCGTCGCAAAGCTGACAAATGGTTCGTCGTAACAGAGTTCCGCATAAATCTCATCGCTGACGACCCAAAGGTCATACTTTGTCGCGAGCTCTGCGATTTGTGCGAGTTCATCGCCATTCATCGTGGCGCCCGTCGGATTGGACGGGAAGCAGAGTAAAATCGCTTTCGTCCGTTCTGTGATGGCTTGCTCGACGTCTTCCCGATCGAGTCGAAACCCTTTTTCCGGACGACATGCGACAGGGACGACGGTCCCACCTGCCAACTCGATGAGTGGACCATATGAAACGAATGCCGGTTCGACCACGATGACCTCGTCCCCTGGATTGAGAAGGGCACGGAATGCGATATCGAGCGCCTGCGATGCCCCAGTCGTGACAATCAATTCAGACGTCGGATCGTACTCGACTAAAAAGCGTTCTTTCATATAAGTAGCGATCTCTTCGCGCAACTCGATGAGACCGGCGTTGGCGCTATACGCCGTATAGCCTTCTTCGAGTGCGGCATAGCTCGCTTCTCGCACGTTCCATGGTGTGATGAAATCCGGTTCTCCCACCCCGAGAGAGACCACGTTATCCATCGTCTGTGCTAAGTCAAAGAAACGGCGAATGCCCGATGGCTTCATCGAGACGACTTGATTCGATAAAGACTTCATGGCGTGATGTTCAACCGCTTATCTTCAGTTTGTGGGGTGAACAAGATCCCGTCATGTTTGTACGTCTTCAATTTGAAGTGGGTTGTCGTCGACAAGACCGAATCAAGCGGCGATAGCTTGTCTGAGACAAATGAGGCGACGTCTTGAAGCGAGTTCGCCCGAATGACGACTTGAAGGTCATACGCCCCCGACATCAAATAAAGCGCCGTCACTTCTGGGAAACGATAAATACGCTCGGCCACGTCGTCAAATCCGCGTCCTCGTTTCGGAGTGACTTTAACGTCAATGAAGGCAGTGACATCGTGACGATTGATTTTTTGTCAATTGACCATGGCACGAAATCCGAGGAGAATCCCGTCTTGCTTGAATTTCTCAAGCATCGACTCAATCGTCTCCTCATCGAGTGCCAACAAATCAGCCAACATCTTCGTCTCGAGATACCCTTTTTCTTCTAACAGCTCTAACAACTCAAGTTCTTTTGATGAATACATACTTATTCTCCTTCCGTTCGACCAGGTAGCACGCCTGTGAACGTTCTCTCTGTCTGTCTCACGAATGCACGTCGTTCCTCCTGAACGATATGGAAATTCTTCATCTCCATGTCTGTCAGACCGTGCTTTTGACAGAAATGATCAAAATAACGACGTCTCGTTTCATCCTGTTTTGCCGACAGGTTATCCGTCCCGTTGAAGGCGTAAAGTACCGTCGCACGCGCCGGGTGTGACACCGTGAATGCATCCATCACCCTCAACAAGAAATCCCAATCCCAGTAGTTATAGACGTCTTCGTCGAATAGACCGATCGTGTCATGAATCGATTTGCGATACATCGTGCCCGAAGGGATGAACGTCGAGTCCTGACGCATCCGCTCTCGATCAAACGCGTAAGCGAACGGTTCCCAGTCCGTCACGACACGACGGCCCGCTCTCCATTCGAATCGGAACAGCTCAGCATCCGAATAGACGAGGTCTGCCTGTTGAAGGTCGCGTAGCCCCTCCTCCAAATGTGTCGGCATGAGCAAATCGTCATCGTCTAGTAACAAGATGACATCGCCTCTCGCTTCGAGAACACCACGATTACGGGCACGAACATGATGGTTTTCACCCACTTCGATGACACGTGCATCCAATTGATTCAAAAAAGGCGCCAAAAGGTGTTGTTTTGGCGGCCCTTCATTATTCATGACCAAGACCTCAAACTGCTGAAATGTTTGGACCGTTAGACTTTCAAGCAGTTCCGTCAGTTCCGTCTCGCGTTTATAAGCCGGAATGACAATCGAGACAATCGGTTTCATCCGCGATATGCCGTCTCAACGAGTGGAAGAATTGCTTCCCAGCTCACACCGTTCTCCTTTGATACGGTCACAAAGTCACCATAAGCAAAGACACTCTCCACGCCTTCGATTTCAACTAACTTGGCGAGAAGCGGTTGATCTGTCGCTTCGCCCGCCTTCACACTTTGACTCTTGGCGCCAAACACGTTCTCTGGAAGTGTCACTTTCATCGCATTCGGATTCGGTGTTGGATCAATTCGTAACATTATTGGTTCCTCCTTATAGTTGGCAAGATGACGATACGAGGAGTCGCTGCGCCATCTCGAAAATCTCTGTTTCTGGTGGACACGCATCGAACGCTTCAAGAAGCGTTCGGCGAATCACTTCGGTCAATTGTTCGGGAGAATCGACATAGGTTAATGCCATCATGACTTCATCAAACTCAGGTCCGTATGAACCTGCCCCATAACCGAGTGGGTCCCATGTTAATAATAAGTCTTCTGTACGCACTTGTTAAACCCTTCTTTTCGCTGAAATTCCATGTCCTACTTCACCAATCTACCTTACTTTTTACTCGGATACCAGCCTTGACAAATGGATTCATATTTCTTGATTCATCAGAACACTATATCTAGTATGAAATGAATATGCAGGTATTTTGATAAGTAACGTCAAATACAATCCATTCCACCTCAAACAAACGGATGAAATGTTTCATCAAGAGTGATGAAATCGAATTCAACAATTTGTGAAAAAACAAGCAAAGACAATACATAAATTTTTTTCATCTCTGTTCTCTGTCTCAAATTGGGTCATGAAGCCCTTTTGAAACAAAAGCAAAAAGGTGACGGGCACATTCCAAAATGTCAAGGATTGAAAAACTAAATATAGGTGTTTTATGATAAAAAAAATAAAAAAGTGTCAATATATAGTTAACGGGTATTTTGATCGTTAACACGATATTGTGACAGGTAAGGAAGTTCTTATTATCCTTTTATAACGTCTACACCATCTAAAGGAGTGATCTATTTTGACATCCCCTATCCACCACGAGACGATGCTACCAGCGGCTCCAACGCTTTCTGACGTCTCTTCTCTTATTCAATCTATCCAGACACGGTATCCTCACTTAAGCGTAGAGCGCTATGAAGAACGGGCGATTCGGACGCTCGAGACAAAAACGCTAACACAAGATGTAGTATATGACTTATTGACGATGCATGCCCTCGATATGTTGAAAGCCGAAGAACCGGACTGGACGTTCGTGGCAACGGAAATGTACTTGAACCGCCTCTATCTTGAAGCGGCACGCAACCGCGGTTACGAAGCATCTATGCGTTATGGTAACTTCTATCAACTGGTCGAGACGTTAACAGCAAAACGAATTTTCACGTCAGCGCTTCTCGATACGTATTCAAAAGAAGACATGGACCATCTCGAGACATTGATCGACCCATCCCGTGACCGTCTCTTCACATATATCGGACTCCGCACGTTGTCGGACCGCTATCTTGGGCGCGATCATGTGAAGAACCTTTATGAGCTTCCACAGGAGCGCTTCATGGTCATCGCGATGACGCTCATGCAAAAAGAAAATGAGACGACTCGATTGAAGCTCGTCGAAGAAGCTTATTGGGCTTTATCAAACCTTTATATGACGGTCGCGACACCAACATTGTCAAACGCCGGTAAATCATATGGACAGCTCAGCTCTTGTTTCATTGATACAGTTGATGACTCCCTCCGTGGCATTTATGATTCGAACACCGATGTGGCGACGCTCTCAAAAGGTGGCGGTGGAATCGGTGTCTACCTCGGGAAAATCCGTTCACGTGGTAGTGACATCAAAGGATTCAAAGGCGTCTCAAGTGGTGCCCTTCCTTGGATGAAGCAATTGAACAACACGGCCGTCTCTGTCGACCAACTCGGTATGCGTCAAGGCTCAATTGCCGTCTATTTAGACATTTGGCATAAGGACATCTTCGAATTCCTAGACGCGAAATTGAACAACGGGGATGAGCGCCTCCGGACACACGACTTGTTCACAGGCGTTTGCTTACCGGACCTCTTCATGCGTACGGTCGAGGCACGCGGCGACTGGCACTTGTTCGATCCACACGAGATTCGTACCGTGATGGGATATAGCCTTGAAGACTATTTTGACGAATCAGAGAACGGTGGAAGCTTCACAGAGAAATATATGGAATGTGTCAACACGCCAGAATTATCTCGTGTGACAGTTCCAGCCATCGACCTTGTAAAACGTTACATGCGCTCACAACTTGAAACAGGTACACCATATATGTTCTTCCGAGACGCAGTGAACCGCGCAAACCCAAACAAACATGCCGGGATGATCTACAGTTCAAACCTCTGTTCTGAAATTGCGCAAAACATGTCGGCAACGACAATCGAAGAAGAATACAAAAAAAACGGAAAAATCGTCATCACAAAGACTCCTGGTGATTTCGTCGTCTGTAACTTGAGTTCAATCGCACTTGCTCGTGCCGTGAAAGCCGATGTGCTCGAACGACTCATCCCGATTCAAATGCGTATGCTCGATAACGTCATCGATTTGAATACGATCGAAGTTCCACAGGCGATGATCACGAACCAGAAGTATCGTGCAGTCGGTCTAGGAACGTTCGGTTGGCATCATTTGCTCGCACTAGAAGGAATCCGTTGGGAATCGGTCGATGCCGTTCAATATGCAGAGAAACTCTATGAAAAAATCGCGTATCTCACAATCCAAGCATCGATGGAAAACGCCAAAGAAAAAGGAGCATTCGGCGTCTTCGAAGGTTCAGAATGGCATACAGGCGAATACTTCAAGCGTCGGAACTATCGTTCACACGACGACCTCGATTGGGACGGTCTCGCAGCAGAAGTACATCAAAACGGCGTCCGTAACGCCTATATGATGGCCGTTGCACCAAACTCATCGACGGCGATTATCGCTGGTAGTACCGCATCGATTGACCCGGTCTACAAAAAGGTCTACTCAGAAGAGAAGAAAAACTATAAGATTCCAGTCACGGTTCCCGACTTGACGCCGAACACAAACTGGTTCTATAAATCAGCATTTGAAATTGATCAATTATGGAGCATCCGTCAAAACGCGGCTCGCCAGCGCCACATCGACCAAGCAATCAGCTTCAACTTATACGTGAAGAACGATGTAAAAGCGACAGAGCTTCTTGCGATGCACCTCGAGGCATGGTCTCTTGGCATGAAGTCGATTTACTACACTCGTTCGACGACTGTCGAAGTCGACGAATGTGAGTCGTGTGCTTCGTAAACCGTCGTCATAATCATTATGTACATTTTATAGAAAGGTGGTCCACCCTATGAACATCGCAATCATCTGTCATTCGATGAGTGGAAACACAGAAGAAGTGGCATCGCTCATCGAATCGACACATCATCGCCGTGGCGATACGGTCGTCCGCTATGATGCCGATCGCGTCGGATATCGCGAAGCTCAATCGCTCGCTTCGTTCGACCTCGTCTATTTCGGCTCTTACACGTGGGCAGACGGAATCTTACCAGACGAAATGAAAGATACGTTCCGCCTCGTGTTGAAGGAACTCCAAGTGCCCATTCGACAAGCTGCGGTATTCGGAACCGGTGACAAGATGTTTGTACATTTCTGTCGCGCTGTTGACGAGATGGCGTACCACCTTTCAAAATACGGAATCCCACTTGCCGGGGAACTGCTTAAAATCGAGCAGTCCCCACGTAACCAACCGTTCAACGTCCAACATTGGGCAGAGCGGATGGCTCACCATGTAGAAGAAGGAGTTATGCACCATGTCGATTCAGAAAATCAAATTATTGTCGCCCAAACATCCTAACCGGGCAACCGCCATCATTGGCGGGGAAACGAGTTCGATCGTCAATTGGAACGATATCGCGTATCCTCAGTTCTATACCATTTACAAACAGTTATTATCGAACTTTTGGATTCCTGATGAGATCTCAATGTCTAAGGATATGCAACAATGGCCGCAATTGACTGAACGTGAACAGGATGCATTCAAACGGATCATCGGACTGCTCTCGATTCTCGACTCGGTCCAGACACGATACATCCTCGAGTCTTCTATGTTCTCATCTGACTCGTCTGTACACGCCGTTCTCGCGGTCATCGCACAACAAGAGGTCGTGCACAATCAATCATACAGCTATGTCCTATCAAGTCTCGTGCCACTCGCTGAACAAAATCGAATCTTTGACATCGCCAAAGACGATGAAATGGTCATGAAGCGCAATCAATTCATCTTGGACTTATATGAAGCGTTCCGCGAGACTCCGAACGCTGAAAACTTTGCGAAATCGCTCGTTGCATCCGTCATTCTAGAAGGCATCAACTTCTATTCAGGATTCGCTTATTTCTACAATCTCGCCCGCCACCAAAAGATGGTCGGTACATCAACGATGATCAGTTATATCCAACGTGATGAGATGCAACATTCTTACTTCATCAGCCAGCTCTTACGTGCCGTGCTGACAGAAAATCCGAAGATTGATGAAAACGGAAAGTTCAGTCAGTTCGTATACGACACGATGGCAGAAGCGGTCGATCTCGAGATCGAGTGGTGTGAATACGTTCTCCGTGACCTCGATGGACTCGACGTCAGTGAAATGCGAGACTACGTCAAATACTTGGCGAATAAGCGCCTCCGCGTCATCGGTCTGAATGACTTGTATGAAGGATTTGACGAAGATGTCATGCCTTGGATCCGTGCATACTCAGACGACTCGCTCAATGCGACAAAATCTGATTTCTTCGAACAAAAGTCACGTTCTTATGCGAAAGTGACAGACGCGAACGGATTTGATGATCTATAAAATTGAACCGAACCGATTTAATCGGTTCGGTTAATTGTACATCAAAAAAACCCAGACAATCATGTCTGGGTTAATTCAAATCAATAATAAGTCTGAACATATTTGGCAATTCCTTCAGCCACACCTTCCGCCATTTGCTGACGAGACGTGTTACTTCGAAGGTAAGTCAAATCTGTTGGTGATGAGATAAATCCTAATTCGACGAGTGCAGATGGCATTGTATTATACGTAATAACGTAATAATTAGCTGTTTTCACTCCTCGGTTCGACATTCCACTCATTTTACCTGCCAAGTTGCTTTGAATGTTTGAAGCAAGGACACGACTTCGAGCGCTGTGCGCAGACTGAGAAGAATAGAACGTTTCTACCCCTTTCGCAGATGATGAACCGGCTGCGTTGACGTGCATACTTACAAACAAATCACCACGTAACGACTTCGCTGCAGCAACTCGCTGATCTAGAGTCAAATAGACATCAGTTGAACGAGTGAGACGTACATTGTAATCATATTTTGAGCGAAGATAAGCTTCTACACGTTTCGTTACATCGAGTACAATCGTTTTCTCATAGAGAGATCCATTAACTGCTCCTGGGTCTTTTCCACCGTGTCCTGGATCAAGGACGATGACTGTTCCAGTCGATGTGCTCGGCTTAGATGTCATCACGAATGCTGAAGAAATGAAAGCATCTTGTCCATTGAACTTGATTTTATGGAAACCATTGATTGTCCCATAATGTGAAACAGCTGTTCCGTGATTGAGTTGACCAACCACATTCGAATCAAGACTCGCTTTCGAACGAACGTTCAATACATCACCTGGTGTGTTGATGTATACCGTACCTTTTGGTGCAGCTTCCGGCGCTGCCGGGGCTTTCCCTTTCGTCAACCACGAACTCGCTGTGTAGTAGACTTTCGAGCCGATATGAACAGTCGACCAACTCGAATTGTACGCTTTGTATGAAACAGCCGTGTATTTCGGAAGAACCATGAGGACTTCCGAACTCTGATGGGTTTTCCCAAACAAGTTTACTGTACGGTTTGCATACCCTTGCGTGAGTCCATCATCCGGTTTCGTTGTCGTCGGAGGCTCCGTTGGCGTTTTCGACGTAGAGATCCAAGCTGTCGGTGTGTAATAAGTTTCACTTCCGAGATATACAATCGACCAGCTCGAGTTGTATTTGCTCGAGAGGACAGCCGTGTTCACGGGGAGTACCTTCTTCACCGCCGAACGTTGATTCCGCTCAGCGAAGAGTTTCATCTCCCGGTTTGCATATCCGTCTTTTTTCTCTACACCACTGTCCAATGTGCCTGCTGTGATGCCCCAAGTCGGCGTATAATACGTCTCGTTCCCGATATAGACAATCGACCAACTTGAATTATATTTACTCGAGACGACAGCCGTATGTTTCGGAAGAACTTTCTGCACTTTCGAACGTTGGTTGCGTTCAGCGAACAACTTCAACTCACGGTTCGCGTAGCCGTTTGTCCGCTCCACATTCGATTCTGTCAGTTTCGGTGCGATGTAAGCTTTTGCGGCATAGTACGTCTTGCCATTTAGGTAGACTTTTGCCCAAGAAGAATTATGAACGGCATACTTCACTTCCGTCCCTTTCTTCAACGTAGCGACAATCTTCGCCGATCGATGAGACGTGACTCGTACGTTTAAGTTCGCAGTTGTCACACCAGTAGACGTTGCCGCCTGCGTCGTTAGCGAACTTGCAGTGGATGAAAGTTTCCGAATGTACTGGGCCGAGGCATAGTATGTACGATTGTTTACATACACTTTGTGCCAGGACTGATTATACGTTCCATACTTTACTTTCGTGCTTTTTGGTAATGTTTTCACTACCTTCCCACTCAGACTAGGGGATGTACGAATGTTCAAATTGACAGTCGTCTCTCCATCGTAAGTAGCAGCTTCAGCAGACGGAAGTTGCATACCAAACAAGAGGACCGTTAAGATGAGGGCAACTTTCAATAGTTTCATTTTCATCCAAAATATTCCTTTCTCATTGCGGCATTTCCTACTAACAACAATTTCATATTAGCATAATGCTTTTTTAAAAAAAGTAAATAATTGAAAAAAAGATGAATGTTTTTGATAAAAAGGTAAATGTTTTTATTTGACCGGTCGGATGATCAGAAACATCTCCGCACCGTAACGTTCGATGGCGACAGTAAAACCTTCTTTAATCGAAGGATTCTCTGTAACAATCAATCCATCTCGTTTCTGTTGAATTACAAATCCGTCCAATCCTTCAATCGCAAAAATGCGACAAAAACGCTCGATATGTTGTTCTCGTTCTATATATCGGTCGAATCGCTCAAACGATTTAACTGGGACTCCACCCCAATAGCGACCTGGCTGATGTGATAAATAAGTACGCACCGATGTCTCCGTAATCGGATCCTGCGTATGATCAAATCGTCCAAAGTCTCGGGCCGACTTCTCTTCGATGAGGGCAAAGAGTGAATCGAACAGATTGAGATGGTAAGACTCTCCAAGAGACAAAACGGCACGTTGCAATTGCTCGATATGATGCTGTAGTGATTGACCTTTACGGTTCGGTTTTAACTTCTTATCGCCTTCATAAGCGTTCAAAATCCGCGCCACTTCCCCTGCCTCTTCAACAATTTGAAAATACAGCTTCTCTTTCGATTCTCCTCCCTCCGCCTCTGGTTGTTGCAATGCAATCGCATACTGGTTTGCCAGACACGTGGAGATCACTAGTACATCAAGTAACTCCTCTTTCAACTCATCCCGCGCCTCTCTCCTTAACGCGCCCCCTACTTCTCCTACCTCTTCTAACAATCGTGCTAGCCCGGATAAAGGTCTCCAGTAACCACCTAAATGAAGAATCATCGTATCGATTTTCTGTTGAACTTCTCTCACGTTCATTCACCTATCTTTCTGCTTTATTTACCGCTTACATGATATACTATGCTCAACCTAGTTGTCCGGAAAGGGTGGGTTCCACATGTCGTCGGCAAGACTTTGGCAATTGCTTCGATTCATTCTCGTCGTTATCGGTTTCTTTTTAATCACTTGGCTATTGAATATACTTTTCGAATATACATATCCGTTCGTATTTGCCTTGCTCTTGTCCTTGATGACCGTCCCGCTCGTCAACTTTTTCGAGCGAAAATCAAATATGCCTCGTGCACTCGGCACTCTCATTTCCTTGATCATCGTGCTTAGCATCGTCGTCGGAATCATCACCATCGTCATCATCCAATTGATTCATTATGCAACGGTGGCAGCGGAACGACTCCCTGAACAAATTGAGACACTCACCGAGTTTATCCAACGACTGTTCAATGAGAAAATCGCACCGCTCGTCAATGATGCATACGAGAGCTATCAGCAGTTAAATCCCGGACAAACGACCTCGCTCGAGGGAGGAATCACCGAGCTCGGTGTCCAACTCGCCTCAGCGATTGGTGTCTTGTCCCGCGGAGTGGCCAGTGTGCTACAAAACATGTTAGCGGCGCTCCCGCTCGTCTTGTTGCTCGTGGTCGTCATTGTCCTCGCCTGGTTCTTCATCACAAAGGATTGGCCATCATACGTCAACTCACTGAATCGTCTGAACAAACGAAAAGGATTCAAAGAATTCGAGGAAGTGATGATCAACCTCAAGTCTGCCCTATTTGGATACGTCCGTGCCCAGTTCACGCTCATCTCCATCACATTCGGGATCGTCTTGATCGGGATGCTCATCCTTCGTGTTGACAACCCGCTCTCTTTCGCTTTACTTGCGGGGTTCTTTGACCTCTTGCCTTATTTAGGGGTCGGTACGCTACTTA
Source organism: Exiguobacterium profundum (assembly GCF_001909285.1). Taxonomy (GTDB): domain Bacteria; phylum Bacillota; class Bacilli; order Exiguobacteriales; family Exiguobacteriaceae; genus Exiguobacterium; species Exiguobacterium profundum. Next base: position 1,347,425 of record NZ_MRSV01000001.1, on the reverse strand, counting down.
TTCCTTGGGCCGCCTATGCCGCGGTGACAGGTGATTGGTTCGTTGCCATCGGATTGGTCGTGTTGTATATCATCGTCATCGTCCAACGCAACTTGGCTGAACCGAAAATTGTCGGTTCCCATATCGGATTGAATCCACTGGTCGCACTCATCTCCATCTTCGTTGGATTAAAGCTATTCGGTGTACTCGGCTTTATCGTCGGGCCCGTACTCGCCGTCCTGTTGAAAGCCGTATACAATGCCAAAGTGTTTCATTACATATGGCGATTTATCGTCGGTCCGCCTACGACGACAGCAAAAGAGCGATGAAATGTTGATTTCATCGCTCTTTTTTCATTTGAGGTACAGCCACTACGGGTTGATCGGATGTCGCCGGCTGGAGCGAGAGACCACTTGTCCCCGCTTCATAGGCAGCTACCGCCAAGATGCACGCATCGATAATATCGTCGATTTGGACGTTTGACATTTTCCATTTCCATGGAGAACTTTTCGAGTATTGCCGAAGTAACTCGATTCGCTCATCCTGCCCTTCGACCGTCTTTTTTGAATGACTCGCCTCATGCCCCATCATGACTGAAAAACAAACTTCCGGATGTGATTCGTAAACGTCAGTTGCCTTCACCTGCTGAAACTCACGGATACGGGGAACAAGATTCCACGCTTGTTTACTAATTCCTTTGCCAACCAACGCCCGACTCCTTTCATTCGCTTCCTCATAAGTGGCTTCTTGCAACACCTCTTGAATCGGCGGAGTGAAGACGGACGACTTTCGTTGGCTGAGTCGGCAACGCATCCACGCATCGCATTCGCGGCTCGGATGGTCGACCGTTCCTAAATCTTTCGGCATATCCACAAAATGCATGGCACCATCAATCAGCAACTCCTCCAACGTCTCCGAAATCGTTAAACAAAGTGAGATGCTGTCATATGTGATTCGTACCCAACCGCCACGTGCACCATCAATTCCTACTCCTACCATGTCGTACCTCCTGTAACATCATCAACACGCCAAATACGGCGAGAAACACTGTACTCCCTAACCAAATACGGTTCGGCCACACCGTGTAGCATAAGCCACACAGAATCGCCAAACCGATTACTCCAGCTGCTCTTACCGCTCCCACGATTCAATCATCCGTGCGAGGGTTCGAACCATGACACCAGTCGGCCCCTTCGGACCGAGGTCATTCGCTGCCGCTCGTTCGCTCGTTCCCGCAATATCGAGATGCAGCCATGGTGTATCGCCGACAAACTCACCGACAAATGCGCCACCAAAAATCATATGACCGAAACGACCTGGTGAGTTATTCAAGTCGGCAACTTCCGATTTTCTCACCTTGTCGATGAAGACATCAAAGTATGGCATCTGCCACACGAGCTCGTTCGTCTCACGGCTAGCCGCTTCAAGCGAACGATAGAGCGAATCATCATTTGTCAGACAGCCTGTCACGTCTGTACCGAGGGCGACAAGAACGCCACCTGTGAGCGTAGCTACATCGATGATAGCTTTTGGTTCATACGTTTTCGCAAATGTGACCGCATCCGCTAGGACGAGGCGTCCTTCAGCGTCTGTGTTCAAGACTTCAATCGTCTTCCCGTTCATGGCTGTGATCACATCATCCGGTTTGAACGCATCCCCAGAAATCATATTGTCGGTCGCACCGATGATGCCAATCACGTTCCGTTTTGGTCGTGTCAATCCGAGGGTTTCGAACAATCCGAGGACGGTAGCAGCGCCACCCATGTCCCCTTTCATTCCGACGATTCCATCTTTTGGCTTGATTGAATAGCCACCTGTGTCGAATGTGACACCCTTTCCGACAACGGCAATCGGAGCTTCTTCCTCTGCCCCGCGATACTCGAGCACAATCAATTTTGGCGGAATCGTCGAACCTTGGTTCACTGCGAGCAATGCCCCCATCCCGAGTCCTTCCATCTCTTCTTTTTCAAGAATGCGGTATTTGAAATCATGACGTTTCGCCAACTCAACCGCGTAATCCGCTAACGTCTCCGCCGTCAAAATATTGGCCGGCATCATCGTCAATGTTCGAGCGACATTGACTCCTTTCCCATAAGCCACACCCGCATCGATATCCGTCTGGTCCACGTCACCGAGCAACGTGATCGTCGGTTCTTCGACCGTTTCATTTGGAGCAGACTTATATGTAGGATGGGCATAGGTCGCCATTTCATACGCTTCTGTAAACATACGCGCCGCTCCGTCCGTAAACGTATCAAGCGCTACCGCGACGTCCTTCAGTCCACGTACTTTGATCAGCTTCGCGACTTTCCCGAACCAATTCCGAACATTCTCGGTCGTCATGTCATTTCGTTGACCAAGTCCGACAAATAAAACACGGGTCGTCTCCCCGGCGAATGTCGGAAGGATTGTCACTTCCCCCGTCTTCGTAGAGAGGTCTCCTGATTGAATAAGCGCTTTGACGCGTCCAGCAAACAATGTGTCGAGCCCCTCATCGATAGAATCAGCCGCTCCAATTCCGACGACGATTGTCTCGTAAGAATCGGTCCAATTTAATTGAGCAATTTGATACATATTGCCACTTCCCTTCTATATATATGGTAAGCATAACGAACTTCTCCAAAATAATGAAATAGTATGCGTAAGAGTCAAGAAATCTTCGAATTCATGGGCTATCTCCTCGTTGTGACGTTGTTTTATTTTATGATAGGATAAGAAAGTACGCAATCGGGCTTCTCTTCATCGTGAAGTGAGGCCAATTTGACTGGTCGAGGCTTCCCCTAGTCGTAGACCGTTGCTACTTTAACTTTCTCCGTTCTCGTTAATTCTTTTTTCTTTTCTGGTATGAAGTAACGAGGCAGGAAAGTACACTATTTCTTTGAAAAGAGGGACTACGCTTATGTCACACATTAAAGGTATTGGTGCATCTGCAGGAATTGCAGTTGCAAAAGCATTCGTCATGGAGACACCTTCATTCGATATCCCATCACACAAGATTGAAGATGTCGCTGCAGAAAAGGCTCGCTTCCACGATGCGATCGCACAATCTAAAACGGAGCTTGAAGCCATTCGCGAACATACACTTCGTGAGCTCGGTCCAGACAAAGCCGAGATTTTCTCAGCTCACCTTTTAATCGTTGAGGACCCAGAAATCGTATCGCAAGTGAACGACAAAATTGAAAGCGAAAACATGAACGCAGCGAAGGCACTTGACGAAGTCGCCCAAACGATGATCATGATTTTCGAATCAATGGATAACGAATACATGCGCGAACGTGCAGCTGATGTTCGTGACGTCACAAAACGTGTCATGGCTCACATTCTCGGAGTGACATTCGTGACTCCAGCTTCGATTTCAGAAGAAGTCATCATCATTGCCGAAGATTTGACACCATCAGACACGGCACAACTTAACCGTAAATACGTCAAAGGATTCGCGACGAACATCGGCGGACGTACGTCTCACTCTGCCATCATGTCACGCTCACTTGAAATTCCGGCAGTAGTTGGAACAAAAGTGGCCCTAGAAGAAATCAAAAACGGTGACCTCGTCATCATCGACGGAACAGAAGGTGACGTCTTCGTCAACCCTTCAGAAGATCTCGTCAAAGAATACGAAGGCAAACGTGCTGATTTTGAAGCGTACAAAGAAGAGTTGAAGCAACTCGTCAACGAAGAGTCAATCACAGCGGACGGTCACAAAGTGAAGCTTGCTGCGAACATCGGGACACCGAACGACCTCGAAGGCGTTTTGAAAAACGGTTCAGATGCAATCGGGCTCTATCGTACGGAGTTCCTATATATGGACTCTGAAACGTTCCCGACTGAAGAAGAGCAATACACAGCTTACAAAACGGTTCTTGAAGGCATGGAAGGCAAGCAAGTCGTCATCCGTACACTCGACATCGGTGGCGACAAAGAGTTGTCATACCTTGACCTCCCGAAAGAAATGAACCCGTTCCTCGGCTATCGTGCCATCCGCCTTTGCCTTGAGGAAACAGATTTGTTCCGCACACAACTTCGTGCCCTTCTCCGTGCCTCAGCTCACGGTAACCTTGCAATCATGTTCCCAATGATTGCGACACTCGAAGAGTTCCGCGCGGCGAAAGCCCTTCTTCTCGAAGAAGAAGCGAAGTTGAAAGAAGAAGGAATCGAAGTCGGAAAATATGAGACAGGGATGATGGTTGAAATCCCATCAACCGCTGTCATGGCGAAGCAATTCGCAAAAGAAGTCGACTTCTTCTCAGTCGGAACGAACGACTTGATTCAATACACGATGGCGGCTGACAGGATGAACGAAAAAGTTTCTTACTTGTACCAACCGTTCAACCCTGCCATCTTGAACCTTCTCCACAACGTCATCACTGAAGCACACAAAGCTGGCAAATGGGTCGGCATGTGTGGAGAAATGGCTGGAGAAGAACTCGCGATTCCAATTCTTCTCGGTCTTGGTCTCGACGAATTCTCGATGTCCGCTTCAAGCGTCCTTCGTGCGCGTAGCCTCGTGAAACGCTTGACGAAGTCGGAAACAGAAGCAATCGTCAACGAAGTCCTCAACATGGACACAGCTGAAGAAGTCGTAAACTTCCTTAGCGAAAAGTTCGACATTAAGAAATAATGGCAAAAGTCCTTCTCTCACTCGAGAGAAGGACTTTTTTATATACTGCATTAGAAATCAAAATCGTCTGGGTCCGGACCGACACGTTGATATCGGTCGAGTGAGTCGATTCGTTCCATTTGATCTTTGGTCAATTCAAAGTCATGAACATCGAAGTTTTCTGCGATTCGATGTGGTTTGATGGATTTTGGAATAATCACCCATCCCGTTTGGAGATGCCACCGTAACAACACCTGGGCGACGGAACGATCGACTTCCTTTGCGACCTCTACTAAAATCTGCTCTTCGAACAACCCTCCCTGCATAAGCGGTGCCCAAGCGACCGGTACGATGCCGTGCTCGCTCATATACGATGCTAACTCGGTTTGACGAAGCAACGGATGCCGTTCAACTTGGTTCACGGCTGGAACGAGGTCACTGTTTGCAGCCAATGTCTCGAGGTGATGGATTTGGAAGTTACTCACCCCGACTGCCCCGACACGTCCCTCTCGATACAACGTTTCGAGGGCACGCCAACTCTCGACCATCTTGTCTTCCACCGGCCAATGAATCAAATACAAATCTAACTGTTCCAATCCAAGACGAACGAGTGACGCCTCGTAGGCGGAGATGGCAGCATCGTAACCTTGATCGGCGTTCCATAGTTTCGATGTGATAAATAAATCATCCCGGGAAATATTTGCGATTTCCATTCCTTTTCGGATTCCGTCACCGACCCCCTCTTCATTCTCATAAACGGCTGCCGTATCGATATGACGGTATCCTTGACGAATCGCCTCGACGACTGCATCCATGACTGTATCCCCATCTTCAACTTTGAAGACGCCAAGTCCAATAGTAGGAATGGCTTTCTGACCGTGATTCAATTGTATGGATTGTTTCATTTGTACCCCTTCTTTCGTGAGAATTCTCCTTCACTATAAGGGGGATTCTCCTTTTCCGGAATAAGGCACATTGAAGTAACTACACAAATCGAGCCGCCCCATGATAGGAGCGGCTCGTAATCATTTATTCTGGTCCTCTGTCATCGGCTCTAAAGTCGAGCGCTTCACCCGCGACGACCGTCTCACCGAATGGTACGACGACGACTTTTCCGTCTCCGTTCGTCCAAATGATTGGTGTAATCAGTGACGGCACTTTATCACGAATCGCGCTGAGGTCGACTTCGAGAAGGACGTCTCCCGCTTCGACCCGGGCGCCTTCTTCGACTCTCGCTGTGAATCCTTCCCCTTTCAGGTTGACCGTATCGAGACCGACGTGGATCAATAGTTCACGTCCATCGTCAGCCAAAATGCCAATCGCATGTTTCGTCGGGAAGAATGTCGTGATTTGACCGGTCACCGGCGAAACGACCTGTCCGGAACTTGGTTCAATCGCAAACCCTTCTCCCATCATGCGACCCGAGAAGACTTGATCCGGCACATCATCAAGTGATAACAGGACACCAGACATTGGAGCCAAGAAGCGATGATCGGCTTGTTCAGCCGCTTCCGGTGTAATGACTGCCTTCTCTACTTTTTCTTTTGGTTTGTATTCGCCACCTTCGATGATGGTCGCGATTTGTGATTTGAGCGTGTCCGATTTTGGTCCGAAGATGGCTTGGATATTGTCTCCCACTTCAAGGACACCTGCGGCACCGAGCGTTTTTAGAAGGTCTTTGTCCACTTGTTTCACGTCATTGACGGTGACACGAAGTCGCGTGATACATGCATCTAAATGTTTAATGTTTTCAGGACCACCGAGTCCGACGAGCACTTCATATGGCAAGTCGTCCCCAATCCCCGCTTTGTCCCCTTTCGTGCCAGTCTGCACGTCACGTCCAGGAATTTTCAGGTCAAACTTCGTAATAGCGAATCGGAATCCAAAGTAGTAGATGACCGCAAAGACGAGACCAACCGGGATGACGAGCCACCAGGCCGTCCGGTTCGGCAGGACCCCGAAGAGTAGATAGTCAATGAGACCACCAGAGAAGGTCATCCCAATCTTGACGTTCAGTAAATGCATCGTCATGAAGGAGAGACCGGCAAAGACGGCGTGAATTCCGAAGAGAAGTGGTGCAACGAAAACGAATGAGAATTCGACTGGTTCTGTGATCCCTGTCAAGAATGACGTAAGGGCAGCCGAGAAATAGAGACCCTCGACGTCTTTCCGCCGTTCTTTCGGAACCGTGTGGAACATGGCGAGACAGGCTGCTGGTAAGCCGAACATCATGAACGGGAATTTCCCGGTCATGTACGTACCGGCTGTGAATTCCACGCCGTCACGCAGTTGTGCGAAGAAGATCCGCTGGTCACCTTGTACGAGATCACCGGCTTGGTTCGTATACTCCCCGAATTGGAACCAGAATGGAGAATACCAAATATGGTGAAGACCGAACGGAATCAAGGAACGTTCTACTAATCCAAAGATGAATGCTGATAAGGCAACGTTTGCCTCGATGACCGTACTTGAGAACGTGTTGATCGCATTCCCAATCGGTGGCCATATATATGCGAGCGCAATCCCGATAATCAAACTGAATGCGGCCGTCGCAATCGGGACGAACCGCTTCCCTGCAAAGAACCCTAAGAAATCTGGCAACTTGATGTTGAAATACTTGTTGTACGCATAGGCTGCAACAAGACCTGCGATAATCCCCCCGAATACCCCCATTTGGAGTGTCGGAATACCGAGAACGGTGGCATACTGCGGATCACCTTGAGCGATTTCCGCGGTAATCCCATTCCATGTGCTAATGACTTTGTTCATGATCAAATAACCGACAATGGCTGCTAGACCAGCAACCCCGTCCCCGTTCGCCAGGCCGATCGCGACCCCGACGGCAAACAGTAACCCTAAGTTTGCGAAGACGATGTCCCCGGCATCTGTCATGACTTGCCAAATCAGGACAAGTGAGTCATTCGCCAGAAACGGGAGCAATTCAACGAGGTCCGGGTTTTGGAATGCGGTACCAAACGCCAAGAGAAGACCGGCTGCCGGTAAGATTGCAACCGGAAGCATGAGTGCTTTCCCGACCCGTTGTAAAACGCCAAACACTTTCTTCCACATCATGGTTCCCTCCTTTGTCAGAATACTTACTTTTTTCCTCTAACGTTTGGATGAAACCGTTTCACATAAAAAGAAAAGACCAACCCCGAAGGATTGGTCTAGGTCATCAATTAGTTAGCTTTCTTTTCGTTACCTGAAGCGATGACCGCTTGGATTTCTGATTTCAATGCGTCCGAACGTGGTCCGAAGATTGCTTGAATGTTGTTACCAACTTCAAGGACTCCAGATGCACCAAGGCGTTTCAACTCATCTTTGTTGACTTGGTTCTTATCTTTTACTTCGACACGAAGACGTGTGATACATGCATCGAGGTGCTTGATGTTTTGTGAGCCACCAAGACCGACGAGGATATCTTGTGCAAGTTCCGAACCAGTAGCGGTTGACTGTTCAACAACTTCATCTTCACGACCTGGTGTTTTAAGGTTGAATTTGCGGATAACGAAACGGAATCCGAAGTAGTAAACAACCGCGAACACGAGACCGACTGGAATAACGAGCCACCAAGCCGTACGACCTGGAAGAACACCGAAGAGCAAGAAGTCGATCAAACCACCCGAGAACGTCATCCCGATTTTCACGTTCAAGATGTGCATTGTCATGAATGAAAGACCTGCGAATACTGCGTGTACTGCGAAGAGAAGTGGTGCTACGAACAAGAATGAGAACTCGATTGGTTCTGTGATACCAGTCAAGAACGATGTAAGGGCAGCAGAAGCCAAGAGACCACCGACAACCGCTTTACGCTCAGGACGTGCTTCATGATACATTGCGAGTGCTGCTGCAGGAAGACCGAACATCATGAACGGGAATTTACCAGTCATGAACGTACCTGCTGTCAATTCAGCGCCATCACGAATTTGTGCGAAGAAGATCGCTTGGTCACCACGTACAACGTTACCCGCTGCATCTGTGTATGAACCGAATTCAAACCAGAACGGTGAGTAGAAGATGTGGTGAAGACCGAATGGAATCAATGAACGTTCGATTAAACCGAAGATGAACGCTGCGAATGTACGGTTTTCATTCAACATGAAGTTTGAGAATGAGTTCAATCCGTGCTGAACTGGTGGCCATACTAATAGTAGGACGAAACCAGCAACAACGGCTGCAACTGCCGTTACGATTGGAACGAAACGTTTACCAGCGAAGAAACCAAGGAACTGTGGCAATTCGATATTGAAGTACTTGTTATAGGCCCATGCGGCGATGAGACCCATGATAATCCCTCCGAATACCCCTGTTTGGAGTGTTGGGATACCGAGTACGTTCGCGTAAGCTGGATCACCTTGTGCCAATACTTCAGGTGTGAGTTCGAGCCAAACACCCATGACTTTGTTCATGATCAAGAATCCAACGATTGCTGCAAGTCCGGCTACCCCGTCACCTGCTAAACCGATGGCGACACCGACTGCGAACAAGAGCGCCAAGTTCGAGAAGATGATTCCACCTGCTTGCTCCATCAATTGAGCGAATTTCACGACGCCTTCGTTCGTTAACCAACCAGCGCGTGATGTAAGTTGTGGGTTTTGCATTGCGTTACCGAATGCAAGAAGAAGACCGGCTGCCGGCAAGATCGCAACAGGAAGCATAAGTGCTTTACCGACTTTTTGAAGAACACCAAAGATCTGCTTAAACATCAACATTTCCTCCTTTTTTTTTTTTTGTATAAACAATATGATAGCGGCGTAGATGTCAGACAACCGACGTATCTAAACGTTTTCATAAATCACGTTTATAAAAACAGAAAAGGCATGAATAAGGATAGAACGTAGACCTCTCCCAATGGAGACATCACATAACGTTCCACTCCTTACTCATGCCTGATCGAATCAGTAACACGTAAGACACGTGGTATCATTTATCTACTTGTTAGGCGCTGGAGATGCATCGTCAAATATGTCGCTTCACCTCGTGGGACGGGACGCTTTAATTCGCGTTCCATGATGCCCATCAGCTCCCAAGCAGTACTATAGCATAGCGGATATTCGTCGCGCAACACCTTTTCAATTTTTTGTGGTGCCTCGACCGTCTCACCTGTCGCGACCCGCTCAACGGCGTACCTTAAGTGCCGAAGTAAGCGCTTATAATCGAGTGATGTCCGGTCCATTTTCACGTTCAAACGACTCTCAATCGTCTGAACAATTTGCCCGATGATTTGATTATGACGGTTGACCTCGAGGACGTTTTTGAACGTCGTCGCCGAGTGAATATGAAGGGCGATAAACCCTGTTTCCGCATCCGGGAGCAAAACGTTCAATCGTTCATGGAACATATCGACAATCCGTTCCGCGAGCGCAAACTCGTTTGGGTAAAGTGATTCCGTCTCGAGTAAAAACGGATTCGTCACTTCCATCCCTTGTTCGATTCGCTTCATCGTGAAGAACAAGTGATCGGTCAAACCGATATGGATGTGCTCATCGACTTTCTTGCCCGTACTCGTCTCAATAAAGCCAACAATCTCTTGCATGAATGCAATGAAGTCCTCGTCGACATGTTTGACGAGTTCCTGATATTGTGATTGCTCTTCTTTATCTGTCAGTTGATACACTTTCTCCGGGACGCTGGCCGGGTCGACGAGGTCGCCTGGTTTTTTTCCAAAGCCAATCCCCTTCCCGAGTAGAATGACTTCCGGATCCGTATCATGTTGACAAATGACAACGCTATTATTCAACACTTTTTTGATCGTATACATCGGTAATGTCATTCGCATCGCATCCCTTACTAAAAATCGTTTCGCTATCTAGTATATCGGTTCATGCCCTAAAAAAGTAAAGACAAAACAAAAAAGGCGAACATTTCTGTCGCCAATTAAAACATTGAATAACCGCTCTTTCGTAAGAAACGAATCGTCACACCAGCTAGAATTGCACCGAGCAATCCAAAGCCGAGCATGAATAAATCGAGAAGTTGCAACCCGACGAGTCCTTCATAGACACTCGTAAGCGCGGTCGATGTCTCGGTCACGTAACTCGAAAGTTTGACATTATCAATCATCATGATGACAAAAATCGGATAAATGAACACAAGTGTCCATGTCTTTTTAAGTAACATATTCAAGATGAAGCCGATACTGAAAAAAATCGTCATATATAAAACGGCTCCAATGACTGCTTGGATAATATGCATGTATTGCCCCCCTTGTCCGCTCTTCATTATACAAAATTTCGACCAACGAGGTCAAAGAACTTCCTATGACAATTTCGAAAGAAAAACAGCCCGTTCTGAGATAGAACGAGCTGTGCAATCATGAAATTAGAACTTCCCTTTTTTAAGGACGAGTCCGTACTTTTTCAATTCGATGAAGTGTTTGTTGTCGATGACTTTTTTCATGAACGAAGCGTTGCGACCGAAGATCTTCTTGCCCATCACGATTCCGATTCCATCGTTATGTCCGAGTGAAGCGACCGTTCCCTTGCTCTCGTAAGTGAACTTCGATGTCGATTTTCCATTGATGAGCGCTGCAATGTTTTTTGCAACGTTGTGTGCTTGTTGTGTCGCGATTTGTGCCGTCGGTGGGTATGGACGGTTTGATGCAGGATCCATGACCGCTGAGCAGTCACCGATGATGAAGACGTTGTCGTGACCTGGTGCACGGTTGTCCGCTTCTACCATGACACGGTTACGGACCGCTTCAAATCCTGATTTTTTGATGATCGGGCTACCACTTACGCCACCTGTCCAGATGATCGTGTTGGCACGAATCGTTTCTGTCGTGTCACCTTGAAGTGGACCGAATGTCACCACACCTGGCTCGACACCTTTGATTCCGTTACCAAGTTTCATCTCGACACCGTTACGTTCCAACCATTTCTGTGCGTACGTTGTGAGTTCTGGGTCGAAACCAGGAAGAACTGTTGGTGCTGCTTCAATGTTGACGATGCGAACCGCTTCGCGTGGAACGTCATATTGTTTGCAAAGCTCTGGAATCCGGTTGACGATTTCACCGAGGAATTCGATTCCTGTGAATCCAGCACCACCGACAACGATCGTCACGAACGAATTGTCAGAAGAACCATTTGTTTTATATTGAGCGAATGAATATTCGATGTGCTCTTTGATTTTACGAACACTGTTCAACGAGCTGATTGTCATCGCATTTTCTTTCAAGCCTGGGATACCGAACGTTTCAGGTACACCGCCAAGACCGATGACGACATAGTCGTATTCGACAACTGAACCATCTTCGAGTGTAACTTGTTTCGCAGCAGTATCGACGCGATCGACGATCCCTTTGACAAGTTTCACACGTGACGGGTTCACAATATCGTTAATGTAGATGCGTGCTTGGTCTGGGTTCATCGTTCCAGCAGCTGGTTCGTGAAGCCATGTCGTTTGGTAGTGATAATCATGCTTGTTGATAAGCGTAATGTTCGCATCACCTGCAGCGAGTGTCTTTTGAAGGTTGACGGCTGTGATGAGTCCACCGAAGCCCGCACCAAGAATAACAATGTTAGGTCGTTTCATGTTCATTTCCACCTTGTTTAAAATTTTGTTTTTTTGAACAACTATGTTGTGTGTTTCTTCACATAGACGTTCACAATAAAGCCTATTCTTGTTCAACATCTGTTCACAATTGCTTCTGTTTCATTGTACGCTCTTTAATTTGAATTCTCAATGGAAAAGCTTATCTTCTTGAATTTTTTTTGAAAGTGTTGCATGTTTGTACTGAATGGATTTAATTCAATAAACTCTCTATAATAGATGTATACGCTTTGAGGAGGAATTCGATGAAGACGACGAAAGATGTAATCATCATCGGTGGCGGCCCAGTCGGACTGTTCACCGCATTTTATGCAGGCATGCGCCAACTCGATACGACGTTGATTGAAAGCTTACCGCAACTCGGTGGTCAGTTATCAACGCTCTATCCTGAAAAATATATTTATGATATTGCCGGTTTCCCGAAAGTGAAAGCACAGGACTTGATTGATCAACTAAAAGCTCAGGCCGATCAATTCGAACAAGACTACCGCCTCGGTGAAACGGTGGAAACGGTCGAACGCCTCGAGGACGGCACTTTCGTATTGACGACGAACAAAGAAGAGTATCACACGAAAGCCATCATCATCACAGCCGGAAACGGTGCCTTCTCAGCCCGCCCACTCGGTCTTGATGGCTGCGAAGATTATGCCAACCTTCATTACTTTGTTGACAACATGGAGAAATTCCGTGATCGCCGTGTCATGATTGCCGGCGGTGGCGATTCAGCCGTCGACTGGGCACTCATGCTTGAAGGAATCGCAAAAGAAGTACACATCGTTCACCGTCGTGACCGCTTCCGTGCTCATGAACATACGGTAGAACAGATGAAGGCATCGACGATTAACGTCCTTACGCCTTACAACATCGAGTCACTCTCTGGTGAGACACACATCGAATCTGTCGAATTGACAGATAAGGAAAGCGAATCAAAAATCGTTGAAATCGATGATTTGATTTGTAACTACGGATTCGTTTCATCGCTCGGTCCAATCAAGAACTGGGGAAAGGAATTCGAGAAAAACACAATCCGTGTCGATTCACGTATGGAAACGACCGTTGCCGGCATCTTCGCTTGCGGTGATATCGCGACATACGAAGGGAAAGTAAAATTGATTGCGACCGGTTTCGGTGAAGCCCCAATCGCCATCAACCAAGTGAAACAGCTCGTGGATCCGACTGCTCGTCATCCGCAACACTCGACATCTGTATTTGCTGGGAAATAACCAAAAACGCTTCTGTGGACCACATCCACAGAAGCGTTTTTTATCTTTTCATCGTTTGAACGATGACCCGGTCAATCCAGTCATCGAGTTGCGTAAACACAAATCCCGCCTTCTTCGCCTCAGCAATCGACATATAATAGTCGACATCCGAATCATACGGCGACGAGTCTCCATCTTTTATAATATGGACGGGTTTTCCGACGTGTTGACCGATTCGCTCCATCAAGGCCCCCATCGAGATGAGTCCATCACTCGCCGCATTGAACGGTCCTGTCACATTGGCACGACCGACCCATTCTAAGAAGGCGGCCGCTTCCGCACTCGAGATGAAGCCCATCTTTGCTTCCGGGTGATGCAAGACAACCGGTTCCTCGTTCCGGATTGCATCTACATAAAACTTCAATCGGTCTGTATAGTCATCCGGACCTAACACGATCGGTAATCTTACGGTCGCCACCGGGAAAGAGGCGCGATGGAAGAAGAATGATTCCGCCTCGCGTTTCCCTTGTCCGTAGTCATGTTCGGATTCAAGATGATATTCGTAATGGAGCGGATTGAAGTCGCTCTCTTTTAAATCAGGACCAGGGGCGTAGACCGACATCGTCGACGTGAGCACATATTTCCCGACTTTGTCCATGAACGCATCCGAGGCGATTTTTGCCTGATACGGAGTAAAACAAATGTTGTCATAGACGAGGTCGTAACGTTCGCGGGCCAAGTCTTTCATCGTCGCGACCGATTGCCGGTCTCCTTTGACAGACCGAATCCCTTCAGCTTCCGGCACCTGTAGTTGCCCTCTCGTCACAATCGTCACATCATCCCCTGCTTCAGCAAGTCGCAATGCGAGCCGTTTTCCGAAATAGCGTGACCCTCCGAATATCAATACTTTTCTCATGACCCTGAATCCTCCCATTTGTAATGACGTCCCTACTCATTTTCCCTTCAAAGAAACAGACTAATCTACCACTTTTACACGTATTCTTGCTATTCTAATAAGTAAAGACTTGTTAGGGGGCTCGAATATGCACCAAATCATGTTAGAAAAAGGATGGACGTATGAACTACCACCACAGTATGCAATCTATCAGAGCTTATCTGATTTCAGTCGTTACTCTGTCCTCGACCAAGAGGAAGAGAGTGTCTGCTCATTCCGCATCACGAATGACACGTGTACAATCACAGGCTTTCGGCCTTGGCAACATCACATCGAACTCGACGTAACTGCAAAAGTCATTCGGTTGATTTTGACAGAAGAAGAATAAGAACCGATCGCACTCGCGATCGGTTCTTATTCTTTAGCATTCTCCTGGCGTACCTGCATTCGTCGCTGTCCGGAAACTCGAACCGCAACCGCAAGTTGCAATCGCATTTGGGTTTTTAATTGTGAAACCGCCACCGAGCATCGACTGCTTGTAATCAATCTCGAGGCCATCAACAACCCCATGATCCACTTCCGCAACGATGACGCGGACACCATGATGGTCGAATTGAATGTCTTTGTCCGTCTTCTCCTCGTCGAAGCCCATCCCGTATGAAAGTCCTGTACATCCGCCACCTTGTACCTTCACTCGCAAGTATTGCGCATCCGGGCGTTCCGTCTGTTTCATCATCTCTAGCACTTGAAGTGCGGCTGACTCTGTTAAATGAATCATCTGAACTCCTCCTCATATATCTTCAATTCAAGTCAATTGACTTGTCATCTTGTGGATTATCTTGTATAACTAAAAAAAAACAAAAAAAATTAAATCGTTCCATCTTCGGGGCAGGGTGAAATTCCCGACCGGCGGTATTGAAGAATATATTCTTCTCAGCCCGTGAGCGAGCAAGGCGTTGCTTGCTGATTTCGTGAGATTCGAAAGCCGACAGTATAGTCTGGATGGGAGAAGATGGCGGCATCCGACCGATATCCGGATGTTTTCTTTGACGTGGACTTTTCCACCTCGGAAAACATCTCTTTCGTATGCGCGTAAACTCTCCCGATTGTCTTCATTGCAATCGGGTTTTTATATGCGACGGATGCCATTCATCGAGGAGCGACCTAAAGGAGAGATTCTGATGAAAACTACGCGCAACAAACGACTGACAACAATGGTGACTTTGGCGATGCTCGGGACGATCTCGTTCGTACTCATGCTATTCAACTTCCCACTCCCATTTTTACCGCCATTCCTTAAAGTGGACTTTAGTGACATTCCTGCACTCATTGCCGGAATCGTCTTTTCCCCACTCGCAGGAGTCGTGGTCGTCGGTTTGAAAAACGTCTTGTACTACGTCTTTAACGGTGGCGGCGTTCCAGTCGGGGAAGTCGCAAACTTCTTCGCAGGTGTCGCATTCATGTACCCAGTTGCCTGGTTCTACCATAAGCGCAAGTCAAACAAAGCACTCGCTTCTGGATTACTTGCCGGTACAATCACAATGGCTCTTAGCCTCGCCATCTTAAACTATCTCGTCATCTTGCCAGCCTACGCCTTCTTCTTCGGAATGGCAGACATGGCCGACCCGGCGGTGAAAACGGATCTTGTCCTTTACGGGATCTTACCGTTCAACTTGATTAAAGCGATCTTGATCAGCGCGCTCTTCGTCCCACTCTTCTTGAAATTGAAGCCGTGGATCGAACGTCAACGCGTACAACTTCAAGCATAATCAATATACGAGCATCTAGGCGTTGCCTAGGTGCTTTTTTTTTCCATATTGTAAGGAGGGGTATTCATCATGACAGACGAACAGGATTTGGTTCATTTTCTAAAGCAAGACGCCGAGCTCATAAAGCTTCTCCACGCCGTCGCCAACCTCGATTTACCGGATTGTTGGATTTGTGCAGGATATATTCGTTCAAAAGTCTGGGACCACCTTCACGGATACGAAACATCGACTAAAACAGATGATGTAGATGTGATTTATTTCGACCCAAACCAACCAGAGGAAGCAGTCGAAAAACAACTCGAAGAGCGATTATTCCGCCTCATCCCCGATGTACATTGGTCTGTCAAAAATCAAGCGAGAATGCATCACGTCAACAACCTTCCACCCTATGCCTCATCGGTCGATGCGTTGGCACATTTTCCTGAGACCGTCACCGCGATCGGGGTACGTCTTCAATCGGATGGTTCCCTCATCCTCGCTGCCCCACACGGCATTCACGACTTGATCAACATGCACGTTATACCGACACCACCCTTTGATTCGAACTCTTCAAATCATCCCATCTATCTGGAGCGGTTGCAGCAAAAGAACTGGTCCGCCAAGTGGCCAAACATCACCATACATACATCCTTCTCATACTAAAAAAACGCGACCACCGAAGTGATCGCGTTTTCTTATACCGATTAAAGAAGAAGTCCAGCCAATGTAGCTGACATCAAGTTTGCAAGCGTACCTGCAAGAATCGCGAGAACACCCATGCGTGCGATGTCACCACGACGGTTTGGCGCCATACCACCAAGACCACCAAGAAGGATCGCGAGTGACGAGATGTTTGCGAAACCACAAAGTGCGAATGCGATCATCGCTTCTGTACGAGCTGACAAATCACCAGAACCGATGATTGGAGCAAACTCAGAGAATGCAACGAATTCGTTCAAGACTAGTTTTTGACCGAGGAAGCTACCGAATTGTACAGCATCCGCCCATGGTACACCAATCACGAATGCAAGTGGCGCGAAGACGTAACCGAGAATCAATTCGAGTGACAAGCTATCAAATCCGAAGAGTCCACCAACTGAACCGAGGATCAAGTTGACGAGCGCAATCAAT
The DNA here is from genome assembly GCF_001909285.1 of Exiguobacterium profundum. Classification (GTDB taxonomy): domain Bacteria; phylum Bacillota; class Bacilli; order Exiguobacteriales; family Exiguobacteriaceae; genus Exiguobacterium; species Exiguobacterium profundum. Next base: position 1,330,322 of record NZ_MRSV01000001.1, on the reverse strand, counting down.
GAAACGAATGCAAGAAGCATCGCACCGACGTTCAAGGCAAGGAAGAGACCGTCAGAAGCACCACGTGCCGCTGCATCGACGAAGTTCGCCGCTCTGTCTTCTTCATCTTCTACAATCTCGATGTCGTCATCGTACTCTTCTGTTTCTGGTACGATAATTTTCGCGAATAAGAGACCTGCTGGCGCTGCCATGAAGCTCGCTGCGAGCAAGTATTCGAGTGGTACACCGAGTGCTGCATAACCTGCAAGTACAGATCCGGCAACCGATGCGAGTCCACCGACCATGACTGCGAAGAGCTCAGACTGTGTCATTGTAGGAAGGTACGGCTTGATGACAAGCGGCGCTTCCGTTTGACCGACGAAAATGTTCGCTGTTGCTGAAAGTGACTCTTTACGTGACGTACCAAGTGCTTTCGCAAGGGCAGTACCGAGGATACGGATGACCCACTGCATGACGCCGAGGTAGTAAAGCAATGCGATTAATGATGACATGAAGATGATAATCGGAAGGACTTGGAATGCGAAAACGAAGTTGTCGCCACCGACTGCTGTTCCGAATACGAAGGCAATCCCGTCACCCGCTGTGTTCAAGACAGCTTGAACCCCATTTGAGATCCATTCAAGCGCCTTACGTCCCCATGCCGTATATAAGACGAGGAATGCAAATGCAAATTGAACAGCGAACGCTGCCAAGACCGTGCGCCATTTGATGGCTTTACGGTTGGTAGAGAAGATGTAAGCGATTGCAATTAGTGCCAAAATACCAACCACACTCATGATTTTCATTGATGTTGTGCTCCTTTCATATTAAACAAAACCAATTATATGTGTCATACCCGAAAAGAGATGTGTCCTACCGTTTGAAACGCTTTCTTTTTATCGTTGTTAAACGTCAGACAACCTACATTCGAACCTCTTAGAATATAACATCCCTCTTTTTAAAATGCAACGGGTGAAATAAAAAAGTTCGAGGTCATTTCCTCAAACTTTTTACCATGCCATCTCTTCGATTTTTTCTTTTTTCTTCGTCACGAGCTCTTCTGGTGTTTCACCCGTCACCACTTCCCCGTCTACGAGGCAAAAGAGATCAAGGGAACAGACACCACAATAGCCTGTACAGCCATATTCGACCACATCAAGATCAGGGTCGGACTCTAATTTAGCCCGGGCAATTTGTGAGCCCATCGCCAAATTCGAAGCACAAAATTCGATGATCGGATTCATCATATATGTCACCGTCTTTCTTTACGTGAATTATCGGAAAATGGTTCTTCTACGGCAGATTATAACATGATACAGTTGAAGAGTAACAAAGGGGGATTATTATGCGCAAATTAGTCGTCTTAGGAGGCGGTTACGGGGGAATGCGTGTGATTGAGAGAGTACTTGGACATCAGTTACAAGACATCTCGGTCACGCTCGTCGATCGCTTGCCTTATCATGGATTGAAAACTGAGTATTACGCACTGGCCGCAGGAACGGTCTCGGACCGCGATATTCGCATCGACTTTCCGGATGAAATCGATTACATATACGGACAAGTCACGGACATCGACACCGAAGACAAAATGGTTCTGCTAGCGAGTGGAGAAAAAGTGCCCTACGACGACCTCGTCATCGGATTAGGATGCGAAGACAAATACCACAACGTTCAAGGGGCAGCCGAATTCACGTACAGTATTCAAACACTGGAAGAGTCACGTAAGACACAACAAGCGATCAACGGTCTGCGACCAGGTTCGGTCGTTTCTGTCGTCGGTGCCGGTCTATCTGGTGTCGAACTCGCCAGCGAACTTCGTGAGAGCCGGCCTGATTTGACGGTCCGTTTATTCGACCGCGGACCATCCGTTCTGTCTTTCTTATCTAATCGTGTCTCGATGTACGTACAATCTTGGTTCGAGGAGCACGGCGTCGAAGTCATCAATAATGCGAACATCACACGTGTCGATGCTGACGGATTATGGAACCATGAAGACTTATTCCCATCTGATCTGACCGTATGGACGGCCGGGATTCAACCGGTCGCCGTTGTACGGAATCAAGGTTGGGAGCTCGATGGAGGCGGACGTGTCAAATTGACGGAACATCACTTTGTTCCTGGACTGCCGGACGTGTTTGTCGTTGGTGACAATGCGAGCTTACCGTACGCACCGTCCGGACAACTTGCCGAAGCCCAAGCCGAACAGATCGTTCAAGTCTTGCTTTGCAAATGGAAAGGTATCAATTATCCAGAATTACCCGACATCAAACTGAAAGGGACGCTCGGTTCCCTCGGGAAGAAGGCTGGCTTTGGGGTGTTTATGGGGAAACAATCACTCACCGGGAAAGTAGCCCGACTATTAAAGTCCGGTATCCTTTGGAAACATAAAGTCATTAAATGAATACATTGCGAACGAGCCTCTGGCTGGTTCGCTTTTTTAATTTGTTCATCTGTTATTTCTATTCATTTTTCTAACGATTGAGTCAAAAGTCTTGTATCTGAATCCCCTGTATCCTTGTCTAAATATTCAGATATTTAATGCCATTGGCGTATTCTACACGTTGGTAAAACTTGTTACTCTATGGTCACGGCAGTTCGACATCCCGTCATCTTGCCTACATACCCTAAAGGAGGAAACAAAAAGAAAAAAATCTGTAGCTCCGTCCTCGCCTCATTGCTTGTCTTGTCAACCGTACCTGGGGGTGCGGATGCCGCCCCAAACAAAGAGAAAGAACGTGTCATCGTCGTTTTCAAGGAATCGGCAAAGAAAATTCCGCTGTCGATTGAAGGCATGGAAGTTAAACAACAGTATTCGAATATTCCTGCAGCAGCACTCGAAGTTCCGAAAGCTGCTTTGAATGGACTGAAGAATAACCCGAACGTCGCACACGTGGAAGTGGATCAAATCGTACAGATTGAGAATCAAACACAAGACTGGGGGATTCCTAAACTAAAAGCTCCTTCATCTTGGCAGAGTGGATTCACAGGGAAAGGTGTCAAAGTATCCGTCGTCGACACAGGGATTTCGCCCCACCCCGATTTAACAATCGCTGGTGGTGCCTCATTTAGCACGGTCACGAGTTCGTATGCCGATGACAATGGTCACGGTACACACGTAGCCGGGATTATCGGTGCACGTAACAATAGCATCGGAACAGTCGGGATTGCACACGAGGCAAGCATATACGCCGTCAAAGCTCTTGAGGCGAACGGAAGTGGTAGCTTATCGAGTATCGTTGCCGGGATTGACTGGTCGATCACTAATGATATGGATATCATCAACTTGAGCCTCGGGACGACAAGTCCATCGACGACGCTCCAACAAGTTGTCGATCGTGCCAATAATGCAGGCATCCTTGTCGTCGCGGCAGCGGGTAACAATGGTCGTACCGATGGATCGGGTGACCTCGTCAACTATCCGGCTCGTTACAGTTCGGCAATTGCTGTTGCTGCAACAGATATCAACAACAACCGTGCCTCGTTCTCGGCGACAGGTAGCACTGTCGAAGTGGCAGCACCTGGTGTCGGCATCAACTCGACCCTCTCAAATGGGGGCTACGGTCAAATGAGCGGAACATCAATGGCGACACCGTATGTGGCGGGTAACCTCGCACTCATGAAACAGGCGTTCCCTACGCTATCGAGCACACAACTCCGTACAAAATTGTCGCAAGACTCCATCGACCTTGGTACAACAGGTCGCGACACATGGTTCGGGAACGGACTTGTCCAATCCCCGACTTCTGGTGGTACGACGCAACCTGTCCAAGCACTCACGACGACAGTCTCGACATCGAAGTCTTCTTACTACGCTGGTGAAGTCGTCTCGATTTCTTCGGCAGTACGAAATTCAAATGGCCAAGCGGTCGCAAACGCCGATGTTCGTGTGACGGTCACACAACCGAACGGTACGACGCTTGTCGGTACAGGCAAGACGAATTCATCAGGAGCCATCACATTCACACTCTCGACGAATTCTTGGTCACAACGCGGAACGTATCAAGTGAAGTCTGATGCGACGCTTACCGGCTACACGGCTGATTCAGCGACGTCATCGTTCCAACTCCTCTAAACGAAAAAGTCGAGCGCATCGCTCGACCTTGTCGATCGACAAATCAAGTCGTGTTATGCGACCTGGTTCGTCTTTTTTTTTTTTTGCCCACTTATAGTCGTTGCGCGGTATCCATCAGCTGTGTCGAAGACGTCGCAATCTGGGTCGTGGCACGCTTGAGTTCGGCAATGGATTCCACAATCTCATCTATATCACCAGCGAGGCTCCCCATCTGTCCGTCAGCATGCTCCGAGTCACCAGAGATCTGGAGGAAGGCATCCGTCACTTGATTGATCCGTCCCATCGTCTGCTTCATCTCTTGCTCGGTCGAAAGGACGCGGCTCGATGTCTCTTCCATCTGATTCGTGAGACGCTTCACCAAATCCTCCACCTCTTCCGCAGCTTGTTTCGATTGACTCGCGAGCGTCCGAACCTCGGAAGCGACGACTTGGAACCCTTTCCCTTGCTCGCCTGCCCGTGCCGCTTCGATGGCCGCGTTCAAACTCAGCAAGTTCGTCTGGTTGGCAATCTGCTTCACCGAATCCGCAATCGTCATGATCTCATTCATCAATCTTTCGAGCGCCTTGATTTCCTGAGCTGAATCGGAGAGGTCACGCGCGATTTCATCGAGGCGTCCCGCCTCCGACAAAATCGTGTCTTTCCCACTCACTGAAGAGTGAAGTACCGTCCGTAGCTTTGTCTGCGTGAGTGAACTTGAATGCTTCATATCATCTGCCCGCTCATTCATCGACTGAAAACTAGCCATGACTTCTTGTGAGAGGGCAGCCAAATCTTCACTCGCCTGCTGAATCGTTTGACTGATTTCATCTTTCACGTGTTGCATCTGGTCACGAACGACGTCTGCTTCATCGTCAAACATCTCGAGCACGATTTGTTGCTCGAAGTTAAAGATTTTCGAGACGGCCATCATCAACCTCATTTTCGAGTCCGCATCGAGCTGCTCATGTTGAATCGATAAGACGAGCGTCTCGAATATTTTTTGGAAGGCCGCCATATACCATTTCCCTTTCAGACCGATCAGATAATGACGTTTGGCGATGGCGAGACGTCGATTGATATATGCTTCATTCAACTTCCCTTCAAACATCTCCATTATATGGTTAGAAAGAGTGAGTTTTAATTTGTCCGATGACGAATGTTGCCGAATCAACTCTCTCATCTCGTCGATCTTTTCGAGCTCTTCATAAAACACATCAACCAACCGAGGTGTCAATTGACGTAATTCCTGTTGATACGCACGTAAATAAGCTAAATCCTCACGTTCGAGACGAATCAACTGACGTTGTCGTTCCAACTCATCGGGAAGTGCGATCAACAAGTGCTCCATTTGGGACGAGGTGTCTAAATGGATCGGCATATTTCGTTTTCGGGCAAACATCAAATAGTCCTCCTTTAATAAACAGGTTTATTAATTTTCAAAATATTATAAAATTTATACAAGTTATGTTCAGTTTAGCCCGAGAGACAAAAGTTGTAAAATCTTTTTCTGAATTATAGGTAAACAAAAAACGAACCTTGCTATCGCATGGTTCGTCCACTTGCTCACTATTTTATATGATTGACGGATCCTTGTTTCGCCTCAATTGCCGCATACACTTTTCGTAACTGAACGACCCCTTCGTCAATCACTTCTCCGTCGAGCAAGACGAGCGGATAAAACCATTCATCGTCTTTAAGCGCCAGGGCAAACTCGTCCTCACTCTGTTCGAAATCGATATACTCGAAAGAAAAGGACTGCTCCGGATACTTGCGTCCGAGCGCACTTTGCAACCACTCATACGTCTCGGTCGAACTCGGTGCACCGACACAACTGGCACATTGAACCTCTGCCCCATAAACCGTGATTTTCATATTCATTCCCCCTCGAAACCATTATACAAAAATCTTCCCCACTCCCGATGACGAAACGCTCAGCGTAAATGATTGAGAAACACTCTCAAACTTGCTAGAATAAAGTAGAACGAGAAAGGGGTAGATACCATGGAAATGTTTGATCAAGTCCAAGAAGTGCTCGATAAATTGCGTCCGTTCTTGCTTCGTGACGGCGGAGACGTCGAACTCGTTGATGTCGAAGAAGGCATCGTCAAGCTCCGTTTGATGGGTGCTTGCGGCAGCTGCCCGTCTTCAACAATCACGCTAAAAGCCGGTATTGAGCGTGCGCTCATCGAAGAAGTACCAGGCATCGTCGAAGTAGAACAAGTATTCTAAGCAAAAAGGGAGACATTCGTCATCCCTTTTTTTCATGCTTCCATTCATTTAAACTCTCAACCATATAGGTCGGGAGTTTTTCTTGTTCTTGAACAAATGCTGGACCGTGTACACCTGAGTTGACGTGAAGTGTACGGATTCCCCCATTGATCCCGAATAGAATATCTGTATGATAGTTATCCCCTACCATCACGACATCCTCTTTCGTCAATCCAATCATGTCGAGTGCAATATCAATCATGACCGGTTCTGGCTTCCCGATAAAGAATGGTTCTTTTTTTTCGTCACCGTCAACACGGATGTGAGCGACCCGTTCCCCGGTAAAAACCCTCGTTCTGTCGGAATGGCGATATCCCCATTCGTCGAAATGAATCGGGCTCCCGAACGAATGGCGATCGCCCCTCGCGCCAACTTCTCATACGTAATGTGACGGTCGAGACCGATGACCACATAGTCCGCTTTCGGTTCGTCCGTGACGTGGAACCCACGAGATTCTAAGGCGAGTCGGAGTCCGTCTTCGCCAATCATATAGACGGTCGCGCCCGGTGACATCTTCTCAATATAAAAAGCCGTCGCCATCGCACTCGTCAAGACGTTTTCTGCCTTCACATTTGCCCCCATTGAAATCAACTTATCCGCAATCTGCTGTTGTGTCATCGAGGCGTTATTCGTGACGAATAAGTATGGGACGCCCGTAGCTTCTAACTCGTTTACAAAATCGACAGCAGCTTGAACGGGCTCTGTTCCTGCATACATCGTACCATCTAAATCAAACAAATATCCTTTTATCGGTTCCATCCAATCACTCGCTTTCTGGCAAGAATGCGGACACTGGTCCAAGTTCGACCTCTAAGTAGCGACGAACTTGCGTGGAGAACGCTGTGAAGTCTTGTTTCGACGTCTTCACCCATTCATCGAAGCGTGATGCGTCTGCATCGACGAACTCACGGACATAGTATGCACGCAATCCGACGAGCGCCTTGGTGGCATTACCCGTCTTCTCATCGAGCACGCGTTCATCGAGCAGAATGTCGACAATATCCTCATAGCTACCCGGGTCTCGCATGATGAATCCGTCAATCATCGAGTTCCCTACGTCGATGACCCCTTCTATCAGGAGGACAGCCATTCGTTGTTTCGCAAGTTCTACCGTAAACGCATCTCCGCTCAGTTGGTCCGTATGTGCTAACATCGTCTCCATTTGTTCCAGTGTCTGATTAATCTTCTCTCTATTCACAAAATACATGATGATCCCCCCTGCTGTTAATACTAATCCTTTTTTGTTCTGGAGAAAAGAATCTGCCCTATTTACATCATTTATAAAAATGTGATACACTAATCAACGGATTTGAGCCTTAAAAAGTATAACACATTTAATAGAGATAACGTGGAGGGTACAACACTATGGAACGTGAATTAGCATTAGAAATCGTACGAGCAACGGAAGCCGCAGCACTCGCATCATCGAAATGGATTGGACGCGGGCAAAAGAATGAAGCCGATGACGCAGCTACGTCAGCGATGCGCGAAGTTCTCGGAACAGTGAACATGGATGCGACGGTCGTGATCGGTGAAGGTGAACTCGATGAGGCACCGATGCTCTACATTGGGGAAAAACTCGGTACGACGTTCGGTCCGAAAGTCGACATCGCCGTTGATCCGCTCGAAGGTACATCCATTGTCGCAAAAGGACTCGGAGATGCGATGGTCGTCATCGCTGTTGCGGATGAAGGTGCCCTCCTCCACGCACCAGATATGTACATGGATAAGCTCGTCGTTGGACCGAACTTAAAAGGAAAAGTCTCGCTCGATGAACCACTCGAGACGATCATCGAAAAAGCAGCAAAATATAACAATAAACGCATTGAAGAAGTGACGGTGATCATGCAAGACCGCGATCGCCACGAACACCTTCGCCAAGCCGTCATGAACGTCGGCGCACGCGTCAAATTGTTTGAGGATGGCGATGTCTCGGCCGGAATCGCAGCTGCCGTCAAAACAAATCCGATTGATATTTTCATCAGTACAGGCGGTGCTCCTGAAGGCGTCATCACGGCTGCAGCTGTCAAAGCGCTTGGCGGAGACATGCAGGCCCGTCTTCACCCGATGAATGAAGAAGAATCTGCACGCGTCATCTCGATGGGCATTGAAGATCCGCTCCAACTCCTCACGCTCGACGACCTCGTCAAGAGTGATGACTGTATCTTCGCCGCAACAGGTGTCACGTCAGGTGAGTTGCTCGATGGCGTCAAATTCTTAACAGATGATATCGTCGAGACGACATCACTCGTCATGCGCTCGAAGACACGTACGATTCGTAAAGTCGTGGCCGAACACCACTTGTCGTTGAAACCATACTTACAAAAAACTGAAGTCAACGCCTAATCAAAAACGCCTTGCTCAATCACTTGAGCGAGGCGTTTGTTTCTTTAAAATCCTTGTTCTGTTCCGTGCACTGGCTCATTCGAATCAACTTGCTTGTCTCGAATCGAATCGTAGAACGTCGCGTACGTCGTCGAGAAGTAAGGTCCGATGAAGAAGAACCCGATCCCGAGCGTCAAGATCCCGACGAGGAACCAACCAAAGAAGGACAAGACGAGCATGAAGGCTTCCATCTTGTGCCCATCCATGAGACGACGTGATTCTGTGATCGACTCGAGTGCGGAAAGTTCAGGCTGATCGCGCAAAATGTACGGCGTAAGTGAATATGAGAATCCTTTGATGATTCCCGGTACGATGAGTAACAACGTCCATAACACGAGGAATACCCCCATCACAAACGAGGTGATGACATGTTTGAAGTAACGTGTCTGGAACGGCTTGAACAGCGTTGAGAGCGAGGCTCCTTTCTCACGTGATACGTTGAGAGCAAGCCACGACCAACCGATCGCAAGTGGGGCAATTAAAATTTGCAGAACGTTCGATACAAAGCTCAAAGTGACTTCTGTCGATGTGAACGGTTCTGGCGAGTTGACGTCCATTTCAGGCGCAAACCATTGCGGAATCCCGTTAATAATGAGGAACAAGAGTGCCAATCCGGCCATCAACCACCATTTTCCTTTCAAGGCGTGTCGTGCATGTTGTTTCCATTCAGATCTCATAGTAATCCATCCTTTTTTGTTGTCTTTCTATCAGTGTACGTGAAAAGGTGACAAAACGTTTCAAAAAAAAATAAAAAAAGGGAAAGGAATTTTTCCTTTCCGCTTAGCGAATCATCACATTGCCTAAAAAGAACTGAGACATGGACAAGATCAACAACAGCACCCCGAGTGATAACACAAGGTGAGATGTGACTTTGAAGACACGGCCTCGCAAGAACGAATGGCCATATTCAAAACGACGGATGATCAACACATGAAAGAGTTCAAATAGAATGACTGCCGCCGTAAAATAAAAGGTCATCATGAAATAAAAAACAAAAAAGAACATGGCCAATATCCCGAGTCCGAAGTTATGAATTCGATTATGGACGTCATCCCGATCCCCGACGGTCGTTTGTACATGTTGCATCCAAATCACCTCACAATCAAAACCAAAAAACGACGAAACTATCCTTAATGACAATTTATCACATTTTTCCAACCTCAAAACCGGAAGTCACGACTTTTTACCTAAACGAAATATTTGGAAATCAAATGTAATAAAAAAAGTGCTGACGGCTCAGCACTTCACACGTTTGATTCATCGGTCTTGTTAAACTTACGCTTCAACTTCAGTTTTTGTTTCGTTCCCCCAAAGACGGGTCCACTCTCTTCTTCGTTGATTTCCGTTTCTTTTTTCAAAACGAAATAAGGACATCCAAAGTTGCAATATTCGTATACGTAGTCCATCACGTGATCAATTCGGTTCTCATAGGTCGCCAATTTAGATTGCGGTTCATAGAATCCCTTCAATCGCAACTGACCATGCCCCCAATCACCGACGATGTAATCGTACTTATCTAGCACGTCACTATACCGTGCGATAAACGCCTCTTCATCGAACCCGTCCCGTTTTTCTTCCAAGACGGTATATCCGTGGCGATTCACTCGAATCATCGCTCCCACCTCCACTCTGTTATCATAGCATGCCCCCGTCGATGTGCTCTATCCTTTTCGAATCACTTCATGACGGGCGACGATTGTTTCTCGTAATACATCCCGCAGAAGTTCGGGCATGAAATATCGCTTTGGTTGGTCTGCCAAATAAGGAAGAAGCGGACCGAATGTCAACATATCGACCGTTGCGACACGATATGTCCGATTTAAATCCAATCGTTCCCCCATCACATAAGTCTGACCGTCACGTTGTTCGATTTGATAGAGACTCGGTTCTCCGAGAACGGTCCCTCTGAACCCGAGACCTCTGACATGCATATTCGTGAACGTTTCTTCATTAGTATCGTGAAGGAAACGCGACAACGTTTCACCGTCCAATGTCAACACACAAGGGTTGATTGGATGCGGACAGATCCGATGCAACATGTTGAGCGTCACCCCACCCGGTGCAAGGCCTTCTAGCACAACCCCAGATGGAATAATCCCAACATCCGCCGCACACCATTCGACCATCCCTTCGACGAGCAGGTCACCAAGTGGAGAAGGTCCGAACCAATCGGAGGCGTATCCATCCGTCTCTGCAATCGTGACATCAAGAAGGCGTTCGGCATCTGCCCCTTCTGTGCGCAACAACGCCAACGTGTCTGGACTATCCGATTGCTGAGACAGTTCGTGAAGGCGCGCTTCTTTCGATACGATTCCTGACTCACCAAGCGTCAGTGTGACTTCACCGACGTACTTCCCATATTTTCCGGCCTGTGCAATCAACACACCGTTCGTCATCACACCTTCATCTAAAACATGATGTGTATGCGCACCGAGAATGACATCGATTTCAGGAAACTTTTCAGCTAATCGCTCATCTCCAAAGAATCCAAGGTGACTGAGCGCGATGATGACATCACAATGCGCCAACTGTTTCAGCGCTCGCTCCGCCGCCTCGTAAGGCGATTCAATCTGCCAGCCGAGCTCTGGGTATAACTCTTCATATGGAGCGGTCACACCAAACAGACCGATCTGGAAGCCATCTTTCTCAAGAACGAGCGTCTCATCGACCCAATTCGGTCGTGACCCGTCTGCTTCATATACATTCCCAAGTAAGATGGGAAATGTTGCTTCGTCATACAGTTCGGCTAGCCAATCATGAGGAAAAGTGATTCCTTCGTTGTTTCCGATGGTGACCGCTGTCGGACGGAGTTGCTCGAGCAAACGAACATTCAACTTTCCACGTGTCACTTCGGTCGCCGGGTGGGTGCGGTCGGCATGATCTCCTAAATCAAAGTACAGCGTGTCGTCAGTCCGATGTTCTTCTAGAAATGAAACAAGTTTCGGCCATTGGTCGAACTTTGAATGAAGATCGTTGTAATGAAAAATAGACAGTGTCGTCATGGCCATCCCTTCCTTCTAAAACAAACTGATTTGTCTCGGCGCGAGTTCATATTCAAGGCCAAGAATCTCAATGAGTCGCTTCGCATTCGGTGCTGCATCCCCAGCCGAGTTGTTGTTAAAGTATACATACACGTCTTTCGCATCACGGTCAATCTCACGAAGTGAGGTCGCCAATTCTTGCAATTCTTCCTCGCTATACCGGTACAGACAGCGAACATGCCGCCATTCTTGACTCGTCATTCCAGGTTTTTTGAGCCATCCTGACGTATTGCGTCCATGCAATCGAACGACCGCAACATCAGGATGCGTCACGACCGGTACGAACGGGATGCTGCTCTCTTTCGTTTGCGGTTCATCGCAAATCGTGTTGATGAACCGCTGCTCCTTCAAAAATTGAAGCGTCCGGTCTCGGAACGCTTCTGAGAACCAGGTCGGATTGCGAAACTCGATGGCAATCTCGTAATCTGACAGCTCGGCACGAAGCGTTCTCAAATAATCCAGGTGTGGCTTTGACACATCGAACCACGGCGGCAATTGAACGAGCACAGCCCGTAATTTCCCCGCTCGTTTTAACGGATCGACCGAGACGCGATAACGCTCAAACAGTTCAATCAAAGGCGTTTTCGGCTCACGATCATGTCCGCTCATTTCCCTGGAAACTTTCACAACGAATTGAAAATGATCCGGTGTTTCCCCATCCCATTTTTTTATATTTTTCACAGGTTGAATCGCATAGAAGGTCGAGTCGACTTCAACAGTCGGAAAATGTCCCGCATATGTCGATAATTTATGTTTTCGTTCTTCTGGGGTCGTATACAGCAAATCGTGGTCACCCCATCCGGTCACACCTACATAGATCATAGCGTCCTCCTTTACGATTCTGAAATGGCGGCCGCTTTCCGTTTCGACCAGTTCCATGTGCCCATGTATGTGACGAGCAATAGGACGAGTCCCATCATGAACGGATAGCGCATATCAATATCAAAGGCGATTCCCGCCAATGTCGGCCCTAAAATATTCCCAATACTCATATAAGCGTTGTTCATCCCCATGGCAAGACCTTGCTCGTTTCCTGCAAGTTTCGACACGAGCGTGTTCAACACCGGTCGTAAAATAGATGTCGATAAGAAAATCACGAGTGTCACTGCGAAGAAGAGCATATACGTACCAGCGAACAAAGATAACAAGAAGCCAAATGAGGCGAGCGCGATGAAAGCAAGTACGACCTTGGTCTCACCCAACCATTCGACGAGACGGTCCACCGCAAACAATTGAACGATGACACTCACAATCCCCGTTCCGGTTACCATGATGGCAATCTCTTGTGGTGTCGCACTGAACATCTCACTGACATAGAGCCCAAGTACCGATTCATACGCCATCAGACCAAACGCCATGACGAGGTTGATGACCAATACGAAGAAGTACGGTTTTCGCGTCGACATGACCAGCTGCGTCGGTAAAGACTCTTTAATTTTAGGCGCCACGTATGGAGTACGGTCAGGCTCCTTAAGAAGAAGCACAGACGAAATGACAGCGATAAACGATACAATCGCTGAAACGAGCAACGGTGTCTTCAAGCCGAATTCAGCGAAAAAGCCACCAATCCCTGGTCCCACTACAATTCCAAGCGACATTGCCGCGGAAATATAACTGTTTCCTCGAGCTCGTTGCTCGAGTGTCGTGATATCTGCCACATAAGCGAAGATGGCAGGAATCAAAAGCGCTGCACCAACACCCCCGATGGCACGAGAGACGAGAAGAATCGTCAAATTATCTGATAGATAGAAGACTCCCATCGAGATGGTGAATCCGATCAGACCGAGGATGATCATGAGTCGGCGGCCGTGGACGTCCGCCCATTTCCCGGCAATCGGTGACATGACGAGCTGGGCACCCGCAAATACGGAAATCATGAGTCCGGCGGCTGTCCCTCCCTCGCCAATCATCTTTAAGTAATCCGGAATAATCGGGATGATGATCCCAAATCCGGCGACGGCGATAAACATGTTCAACATGAGAATCGCCAATTGATTTTTTTTTTTTGTCGTCAACGAATGTCACTCCCTTTTCATCTTTCCATTTTACTGTTTGAGCTCACATCCAGGCAAAAAATAAGACAGAAAAAAGCCCATCCTTGACCAAAGGATGGACGAGACTTATGAGATGCGTGATTGAGCGAGTGATTCTTGTGACGTTCCTTTCGGAAGAAGAAGCGTGATCGCATAGACGATCATCGTCGGAACTGCCCAGGCAAGTCCGATATCCGCCATTGGTAAGTTTCCAATCCAAGAAGTAACCGCAGAAGGCTGGATGCCGTTCCACGTTTCAAAGAATGAGAGAACGAGCGCCGTATAAATCGTCGCTTTCATCGCCACACCAGGGTTTCGTTGAAGACGTTCCGTCACCGATACGAGCACGAGTGCGATCATGACCGGATAGAGGAGCGTGAGAAGCGGCACGGCGATTTGAATCAACGAACTTAAACCGACGAGTGAGATCATGAATCCAAACAACGTTGTCGCGATGACGACATGATGATATTTGAGAGAATCAAACTGATTGCTGATGAAGCGTGAGAACTCTGAGATGAGGCCAACTGCTGTCGTCAAACAAGCGAGGAAGACCGCTAATCCGAGTGCGAGCATTCCGACTTGTCCGTAAGACGTACCTGCGAACGCTTGGAGAAGGCTTGCGCCACTCGTCGTTCCTTCTGCGACTGTCATATTCGCACCGATTGAACCGAGCGAGATATAGACGAGCATCAAACAGGTAACGGCAAGCATGCCCGCAGAGCGAAGAAGCGAAGACGCTTCTTTTTGGTCACTCAATCCATTAGCTTTCAACGTGACGAGGACGATTGCCCCAAAGACGAGGGCCCCGAATACATCCATTGTCAAATAGCCTTGTTGGAAACCTTGGCCGAGTGCACCCACCCATGTCTCAAATCCTTCCGCTGGAGCTCCCGGCTCCCCGAGTGGCGAGATGAGGTTTGTGATTCCAATCGCTGCAAGCAAGAACAAGAGGATTGGTGTAATGATGCGCCCGATGACTTCAATCAACTTTTGAGCACGAAGCGTCAAGAAGAACGTCAACCCGAAAAAGACGGTCGAACTCATCGCGAGTGTCAAAGTAGAAGGAGCATCGAGAAACGGAACGAGTCCCATTTCATACGTGACAGCAGCCGTACGCGGGATTCCGAAGAATGGTCCGATAGCCACATACATCAATCCTGTCAAGATAAGCGCGAGACGCTTTGGAATATAACGAGCAATTTGGTCTGTCCCGCCGCCGACCCGAGCGACTGCGAACAAAGCAAGAAGCGGTAAACCGACACCCGTAATGACGAACCCGATCATCGCCGGTACGAGGTTTTCCCCCGCCAAGGCGCCGAGCTCAGGTGGGAACAGCAAGTTCCCGGCCCCAAAGAATAAAGCAAAAATCGTAAACGCTAACGGGAACAATGTCGATTTTTTCATACAACTACCTCCATACACTTGATATTCCGAAAGACATAACAAAAAAATAA
This sequence comes from Exiguobacterium profundum, assembly GCF_001909285.1. Classification (GTDB taxonomy): domain Bacteria; phylum Bacillota; class Bacilli; order Exiguobacteriales; family Exiguobacteriaceae; genus Exiguobacterium; species Exiguobacterium profundum. The sequence continues at coordinate 1,315,108 of NZ_MRSV01000001.1, read as the reverse complement.
TAACTAAATTTTCTGACAATATATCGCTTGGTCTATTTCATTATACACACTTCCTATCGTTTGACCACCCTATCTCCAAAATTCGAGGTTTAATTTTTTGAAATGTAGATTTCACAAAAAAATCTCCCTTTCACATATAGGGAGATGTAAGCGGTTAATAGCGTATGTCGAACGAGCGAAATTCCTGATCGTACGCTTCCGTCTCTTCGATTCGTTCGACACCGACAAAGCGATTGCCATCCTTCAACGTCTGCTCGAAGGCGTCGATTTCTTGCTCGGTTCCTTCTGCATGTAGCTCGACTGTCCCGTCACTTAGATTGCGAACCCATCCTTTGATGCCGAATCGTTGCGCGGTCTCCTGTGAAAAATATCGAAACCCCACGCCTTGGACACGTCCAGATACAATCAAACGTTTAGCAACTCTCATTCTATTTTCCTCCTTTATTTTGTCAAAGATGTTTAGAGGTCCTTACTTTAGGAAACAGTATTTAAGTAAAATAATGGAATTGGAGTGGTTGTATGAATGAATTTATTACTCTTGTCACGAACGTTTCCGACTGGCTTTGGGGCGTACCGATTATCTCGTTACTCGTTTTATCCGGTATCTTCCTCACCATCAAGCTCGGTTTCTTTCAGTTTCGTTACCCCATCTACATATTCAAGCAAACATTCGGCAGCATTTTTAAAAAGCCGAAAGGTGAAGGCGACATCAGTCCGAGACAAGCGTTGACGTCAGCCCTCTCTTCAACAGTCGGGGCCGCGAACATCATCGGTGTACCTGCAGCGATTATGTTCGGGGGACCGGGTGCCATCTTCTGGATGTGGGTCATCGCTATCATCGGCATGGCCATCAAGTTCTCAGAGAGCGTACTGGCCGTGCACTATCGTGAGAAGAATGATGCCGGCGAATTTGTCGGGGGACCGGTCTACTACATATCAAAAGGACTTCGTTGGAAGTGGCTCGCGACGTGGTTCGCCTTCGCTCTCATGATCGAACTCATTCCGAGTATCATGGTACAAGGAAACGCTGTCAGCTCGGCAGTCCGTGAGACGTTCAATGGGAACACGCTCATCACGGGGATTGTCGTCGCTATTCTTGTGGGCATCATCGTCTTTGGCGGACTGAAGCGCATCGCGAAAGTCACCGAGATCGTCGTCCCTGGCATGGCACTCGTCTATGTCGGAGCCGGACTCGTCATCGTCTTGATGAACTTCTCTGAGATTCCAAACGTTCTCAGTCTCATCTTCTCTTATGCATTCGAGCCGATGGCCGCGTTCGGTGGGTTTGCCGGTGCCGCCGTTGCTGAGACGATTCGTTGGGGCTTCGCCCGTGGACTCTATTCAAATGAAGCCGGTCTTGGAACGGCACCTATTGCCCACGCCGCGGCACAGACGGACCATCCGGTGCGCCAAGGGTTCTGGGCCGTCATCGGAATCGTCATCGATACGCTCATCATTTGTAGCACGACCGCATTCGTCGTCTTGTCTTCAGGTGTCTGGACGGCAGACGGAGCGATGGATGACCCAGCAGCGTTGACGACGATTGCTTTCAATGAATACTTCGGTTACACGGGAAGCTTACTCGTCACCATCTCACTCATCTTCTTCGTCCTCTCAACCATTATCGTCATCATCTTTTACGGCTCGCGACAAGCCGAGTACTTATTCGGTTAAACGGCAGGAAAAATCATGAAGGCCGTTTATATCGTCTCGATTGTCATCGGTTCGATTGGAGGCGCTCAGATGATTTGGAACTTCCTAGACTTGATGCTAGCGATGATCCTCATCCCGAATATGATTGCCGTCTTGCTTCTAAGTGGTGAAGTGAAACGATTGACAACCGAGTTCTTCACATCCGAGAAGTATTACAAGAAAGATATCGCCGAAGAAGAGGCGTCTTAACCAACAATCCGACTGCCTAAGCAGTCGGATCTTTTTTAGGATGTGGGCTCGACTTTCTCAATCCCTGCTTTGATAGTTTGTACCGAGGCGTCAAACTTCTGTTGTTCTTCGTTCGTCAATTCAATCTCGATGATCTTACGAATGCCGCTTCGGTCAATCAAGGCCGGTACGCCAATATGCACGTCACTCGCCCCGTACTCGCCGTCTAGGTGAGCGCCAATCGTCACGACGGAGTTTTCATTTCGGACGATGGCCCGGATGATGCGAAGCAAGCCTACCCCAATCGCATAATAGGCGGCGTTCTTATGCTCGATGATCTGGTAAGCAGCGTCGCGTACGTCCGCATAGATCGCTTCTAAGTCTTCGAACTGATATTTCTCGTTCTCCGCTAATAGTTCATCGATACTCTTCCCATAGATGCGTGCGTTGTTCCATGCGACAAAGCCCGTATCCCCATGTTCCCCCATATAGTAGGCGTGGCAGTTTCGTGGCGATAGTTCGAAATAGTCTCCAAGTTTGTAACGGAGTCGTGCTGTATCGAGGACCGTCCCTGAACCGATGACGCGTTCTTTTGGTAAACCCGATGCTTTCCAGGCGACGTGTGCCATCACATCGACCGGGTTCGTCGCGACGACTAAAATGCCGTCGAACCCGCTCTTCATCAAGTCTTCGGTCACGGTGCGGACGACCTTGGCGTTTTGCTCGACGAGGTCCATCCGTGTCTGCCCAAGTTTTTGTGCGGCTCCTGCCGTGATGACGACGATATCTGCGTCTTTACAATCCGAGTAGTCCCCTGCCCAAATCCGGACCGGTGTCGGGGCGAATGAGATCCCATGATTGAGGTCCATCGCCTCTCCTTCTGCCTTGGCATGATTCGAGTCGATTAAGACGAGCTCCTCGCAAAGCGCAGCCGTGGATAATTGATAGGCGAAACTGACGCCGACCCAACCTGCACCGATGACGGCGATGCGAGTGATGTCTTTCGGGTCAATCTCATCTTTATGCGGAATACGTGACATGTGTATCCATCCTTTCTATGATTCTTTCTCTTTTTTAGCATACCCTACATATGGCATAGAAAAAACAAAAAAAACGGACCCCTTTTTACAGGGAATCCGTCATTCAAGCAATTATCCAATCGAACCTTCCATCTCGAACTTGATGAGACGGTTCATTTCGACCGCATATTCCATTGGTAATTCTTTTGTGAATGGCTCGATGAAGCCCATTACGATCATTTCTGTCGCTTCTTCTTCCGAGATTCCACGGCTCATGAGGTAGAAGAGTTGCTCTTCTGACACTTTTGAGACTTTCGCTTCGTGCTCGAGTGACACTTGGTCGTTCAAGATTTCGTTGTACGGGATTGTATCTGACGTCGACTCGTTGTCCATGATGAGCGTGTCACACTCGATGTTCGAGCGCGCGCCCTTCGCCTTACGGCCGAAGTGGACGATTCCACGATACGATACTTTTCCGCCTTGTTTCGAAATCGATTTCGAGACGATAGACGACGACGTGTTCGGTGCGAGGTGAATCATTTTCGCGCCAGCGTCTTGGTGCTGTCCTTTACCAGCGAGGGCGATTGAGAGTGTCATCCCACGTGCGCCTTCCCCTTTCAAGATGACAGCCGGGTATTTCATCGTGAGTTTCGAGCCGATGTTTCCATCGATCCACTCCATTGATCCACCCGCTTCACAGACTGCACGTTTCGTTACCAAGTTGTAGACGTTGTTCGCCCAGTTTTGGATTGTCGTGTAACGGCAGTATGCATCTTTGTTGACGAAGATCTCAACGACCGCTGAGTGAAGCGAGTTCGTTGTGTAAACCGGTGCCGTACATCCTTCGACGTAATGAACCGATGCGCCTTCGTCGACGATGATGAGCGTACGCTCGAACTGACCCATGTTTTCCGAGTTGATGCGGAAATAGGCTTGGAGCGGTTGCTCGAGTTTTACGCCTTTTGGTACATAGATGAACGAGCCACCCGACCAAACTGCTGAGTTGAGGGCCGCAAACTTGTTGTCCGTCGGCGGGATCAACTTCCCGAAGTACTCTTTGAAGATCTCTTCGTCTTCTTTGAGGGCTGTGTCTGTATCTTTGAAGATGACACCTTTTTCTTCGAAGTCTTCTTGCATGCTATGGTAGACAACCTCAGACTCATACTGAGCCGAGACACCTGCCAAGTATTTTTGTTTTGCTTCTGGGATACCGAGCTTGTCAAACGTACGTTTGATTTCTTCTGGTACCTCATCCCATGAGCGTTCTGTCTTTTCAGATGGTTTGACATAGTACGTGATTTCGTCGAAATCAAGTGCCGAGAGGTCTCCGCCCCATGTCGGCATCGCCATCTTGTTGAAGTGATCCAACGACTTCAAACGGAAGTCGAGCATCCATTGTGGCTCTTCTTTCATGCGCGAGATCGTCTCTACGATTTCTGTCGTCAAGCCACGGCCTGAACGGAAAATCGAAACGTCCCGATCATGGAAGCCGTATTTATAATCGCCAATTTCCGGCATGTTCTTTGCCATATCGGTCTCCTCCTTCTCCTTACGCGTCCTCGTCTACTCCTTTTTCAAGCGCCTTCCACGCGAGCGTGGCACACTTGATTCGAGCCGGGAATTTCGATACGCCTGAGAGCGCCTCGATATCACCGAGGTCAAACGTATCCGTGTCGTACTCTTTTCCTTGAACCATTTCAGAGAAGATGTTGGCGAGTTGAAGCGCCTCTTCTACTGTTTTTCCTTTGACGATTTGGGTCATCATCGATGCCGAGGCGAGACTGATTGAGCAGCCTTCCCCTTCAAACTTCGCATCTTTGACGATGTCGTCTTCGACCTGTAGTTGAAGACGAAGCGAATCCCCACACGTCGGGTTGTTCAAGTCCACCGTCACGCCATCTTCGATGACGCCACGGTTTCTTGGGTTTTTATAGTGATCCATGATGACCTGGCGGTACAACATGTCGAGATTATTAAAACTCATAATTGAAATACTCCTTCGTTTGCCGTAATCCCTCGATGAAGCGGTCGACTTCTTCTTTTGTGTTATACAAATAGAAGCTCGCCCGTGCCGTCGATGATTGCTTCAAAAGACGCATGAGTGGTTGTGCACAGTGATGACCGGCACGAACCGCGATACCTTGCATGTCGAGCACAGTCGCGAGGTCGTGCGCATGAACGTCCTTCAAGTTGAACGTGACGAGACCGACGCGATCTTCAGGACCGTAAATCTCGATCCCTTCAATCGTTTTCATCTGCTCGATTGCGTAAGACGCGAGTTCACGTTCGTGTGCTTCGACGTTTTCAAGACCGATTTCTTCTAAGAAATCGATGGCTGTCGCAAGTCCGACCGCTCCGGCGATAATCGGTGTTCCCGCTTCGAAACGGTACGGGATGTCTTTCCACGTCGATTCATATAAATCGACATAGTCAATCATCTCGCCACCGAACTCGACCGGCTCCATGTTTTTGAGGAGTTGCTTCTTCCCATATAAGACACCGATTCCAGTCGGTCCGAGCATCTTATGTCCAGAAAAGGCGAGGAAGTCACAGTCGAGTGCTTGGACGTCAAGTTTTCGGTGCGGTGCACTTTGTGCGGCATCGACGACCATGACTGCACCCAATTCATGCGCGAGTCGAGCGACTTCGGCAATCGGGTTAATCGTCCCGAGTACGTTCGAGACGTGACTCATCGCGACGATTTTCGTCCGGTCTGATAACACCGCTTGAACCGCATCGAGTGTGACACGTCCGTCCGGCGTGAGCTCGACGTATCGAAGTGTCGCGCCTTTTCGCTTGGCGAGTTGTTGCCATGGGATTAAGTTCGCATGATGTTCCATCGGAGTGAGGACGATCTCGTCGCCTTCACCGACATTCGCATCTCCGTAGCTCGATGCGACCAAGTTGATGGCCGTCGTCGTTCCACGAGTGAAAATGATTTCTTCAGGAACCGCCGCATGGATGAATGAGCGGACGCGTTCACGTGCCCCTTCATACGCATCCGTCGCTTGCGTCCCGAGCGTATGGACGCCACGATGCACGTTCGAATGGTTGCGACGATAATAGTCCTCGATCGCCTCGATGACAGCGAGCGGCTTTTGTGAGCTCGCCGCGCTATCAAGATAAACGAGCGGGTGTCCATTGATTTCCTGATCTAAAATCGGAAACTGTTCACGAATCGAGGCGTTCAACATCTTAACGTACTTTCCCTTCGATGACTTCGCGGAGACGGTCTTTGACCGAATCGATTGCGAGTTCTTCGACGACAGGCGTCAAGAATCCGTGGATGATTAAACGCTCTGCCTCTTGGCGAGACAAACCACGGCTCATCAAGTAGTACAATTGAACATCATCGACACGACCGACAGACGCTGCGTGACCTGCCATAACGTCATCTTCATCGATAAGAAGAATCGGGTTGGCATCCCCACGTGCTTTTTCAGAGAGCATCAAGACGCGCTCTGTTTGTACACCGTTCGATTTTGACGCACCGTGGTGAATCATCGATGTCCCGCTGAAGATTGCAGTGGCTGCGTCTTTTTGGACACCGTGAATCAAGATGAACCCTTCAGATGCTTTTCCGAAGTGGTCGGTACGAATGTTGAAGTTTTGTTTCTGTGCACCGCGACCGATTGTCACAGCTTTTGTATCTGAATACGTGTTGTCGCCGACGAGGTGAGTCTTCGTCTCGACGACCGAGTTCCCGTCGTTCATGTGACCGAGCGCCCAATCGAGGCGACCGTTCGCATAGACGACACCGCGACGGTTCATGAACGTAAGTGCTGATTCAGCGAGCTGATCGACACCACCGAAGACGACTTTCGCGTTCTCTCCAGCGAATACTTCCGTCACGACGTTGACCGTATGCGGTTCATTCGTGCCAGAAAGGAAGTTTTCGATGTATGTCACTTCACTACCTTCGTCTGCGACGAGGATCGTGTGGTGATAGAGGGCACCGTTCGCCTGTTCCATCGTGAAGATGGCTTGAAGCGGATCTTTCAATTGCGTGTTTTTCGGTACGTAGATGAATGCACCACCGTTTGTGAGGGCAGCATTCAACGCCGAAAGACGTTCTTCATCGACACGTACGCCTTCAGTCATGAAGTATTTCTCAACGAGCTCAGGATGTTGCTCCATCGCTTCTTTGATTCCCATGAACAAAACGCCTTCAGGCATCGACAATTCGTTATAGACGACATGACCGTTGCGTTCAACGAGCACGTTTGTCCGGTGGTCTCCGAGGAGTGATTCGATGTCCGCTGTCAAGCCGTCTTTTTGTTCGAGCTCGACATCTCCCGCTGTGAAGTCCCACTTATCAATCTTAATTTTTTCAACTTTTGGCAAAGCAAGTGTCGGCGCAAGTTCTGCTGCCTCTTTACGACGGTTGACCATCCATGCTGGTCCGCCGAGCGCTTCTGCACGTGCCGACAACGCTTGTGCATCCAATTCAAATTGTACGGTCATCGTACAGCCTCCTTACGCTTCTGTGTCTACTGTCATTCCGAGTTCTTGCTTCACCCAGTCGTAACCTTCTGCCTCGAGTCGCTGTGCGAGCTCTTTACCACCAGACATGACGATTTTCCCGTCCATCATGATGTGTACGAAGTCTGGCTCGATATAGTTGAGGAGACGTTGATAGTGCGTGATGATCAAGCAGCCGAACTCTTCTGAACGCATTTCGTTTACGCCTTTGGCAACGACTTTAAGGGCATCGATATCAAGACCCGAGTCGATTTCATCCAAGATGGCGATGTTCGGTTGAATCATCATCATTTGAAGAATTTCGTTACGCTTCTTCTCACCGCCTGAGAATCCTTCGTTTAAGTAACGGTGTGCCATTTCTGAAGGGATTTCGAGAAGTTCCATCTTCGCATCGAGTTCACGGATGAACTTCATGAGCGAGATTTCTTGACCTTCTTCACGACGTGAGTTGATTGCTGAACGCAAGAAGTCCGCGTTTGTGACACCACTGATTTCAGCCGGGTACTGCATCGCAAGGAACATCCCTGCTTGTGCGCGCTCGTCGACTTCCATCTCGAGGACATCTTCGCCGTTTAATTCGACGCTTCCCCCAGTGACCTCATAAAGTGGATGACCCATGAGTGCTGATGCGAGTGTTGATTTACCAGTCCCGTTCGGACCCATGATGGCATGAATTTCGCCACCTTTAATTTCTAGGTTAAGACCTTTGACAATCTCTTTTCCTTCGATTGAGACGCGGAGGTCATCAATTTTCATTTGTGGTACGTTAGACATTCGGATACCCCTTCCGTATTTTCTCGCCATAGTGAATGGCGTAGATTAGATATATTCTAATCTTAGACTAGTCATTTTTTTTTTTCAAGCGACTCACCTTAGAATTCATTCTCAATAGAATGATAAAAGTTGAGAATGCTAATAGTAGGAAATCAAGACATTATCCGGCATTTTCTTCGACGAGTGCGAGGACTGCTTTCCGCTCTCGTACGGCAGCCGCGAAGAAGAAGGCACCACACCCCGTCAAGAGTGCCAAACTTCCGAATACAGGAAGCGACGACTGACCGAATGTATCCAGTAACACGCCACCGATAATCGGTCCGATTGTCTGACCGAGTGATGTCAATCCCATTGCCCCGAAATACGTCCCTCTTAAATGTTCCGGCGCGAGTTCATCCGTCAAGACGTCCGTCATGGTAAACATCAACACCTCTCCGACGGTAAAGATGGCCATCGCGACAAATAGTACCCACTCTACCGTCGCAAATCCAATAAGCAAAAGTCCGAATGACAAGGACGAAATCCCGAAAAAGAGTGACTTGATCGGAGAGACACGAATCCCGAAACGCATAATCGGATATTGGACGATGAGAACCGTGATGGCGTTCGTCGTTAATAAGTAGGCGAATAATCTCGAGCCTTCTTCTAATCCATCGCGTAGCGCGATGAATTGCGGGAGCGTCGAATTGAACTGGCTATAACCGATAATCGCGAAGATCATCCCGATGATGACCGCCCGAAACGTTCGGTCATCTCTCAGGACACGAAACGTCTCCGTCAAGCGCGGGCGTGCTTTGATTCCGTCCCCTTCTTCAAACGGATATTTGTAAAACAAGATAGATATAATGATCCCGTATAATATGTAGACAGCCGTCACGACGAAGAATGCAGTCTTCACACCAGTGAGTGACAAGACGACCGCCAAGAGTGGTCCGATGGCCGCGGCGATATTGATCATGAAGTAACGGACATTATAGACGATGACCCGCTGATCTGCCTGCGTCGTATCACTGATGAGTGCACGCGAAGCCGGTTCTAGGAATGATCGCGACATCCCCATCAACATCGATAGCATGTAAAACCAAAACAGTTCCGTCGCAAGTGCGAGACCAGCGAACGTGACGGCATTCAGCACGATCCCAATCAACATGAGCTGTTTTCGTCCATACCGATCAGAGAGTGTCCCCCCAAAGAAGCTCATGAACAGACCTGAAAGTGCCGTCACGGCAAAGATCGTTCCGATCACACTCGCTGAAAAGCCGAGCGTAGCTAGATAGATCGCAAAAAATGGCATGACAAAAAACGTCGACAGTCGTGCAAAAAACGTCCCGAACAGGACGCCCCACGTCAGTGGATGAATCTGTCTGAGCTTCATCCAAATCCCCCCTTTTCTTTCATATATGTAGTGTACTTCTCTTTATGAAAGAAAAATAAACAAAAAAAGACCCAGGAGGAAGTCTCCTGAGTCGAAATGACTTATTGTTTGACCGGTACGACCGCACCTTTGTATTCGTCCAAGATCCACTGTTGTGTCTCTTCAGACGTCAATACTTCGAGGAGTGCCTTGACGCGCTCGTCTTCTTCGTCCCCTTCACGCGTGACGATCAAGTTGACGTATGGTGAATCTTCCCCTTCGAGTGCAATCGCATCTTCGAGTGGGTTGAGACCTGCATCGATCGCATAGTTCGTGTTGATGAGGACCGCATCACCTTCTCCATTGTTGTAAGCCGTTGGAAGAAGTGCTGCTTCCACGTCCGTCTTGAATTTCAAGTCTTTCGGGTTGTCGACGATGTCAGCGACTGTCGCATCGACCGTTTTGCCTTCCGCAAGTGTGATGAGACCTTCTGACTGGAGCATCGTAAGGATTCGTCCGTGGTCAGCGACCGATGAGCTCATGATGATTTCCGCTCCTTCAGGAAGCTCGTCAAGCGATTTGTATTTTTGTGAGTAGACACCGATCGGCTCGATGTGCACGCCACCTGCTGATGCGAATTTGTAGTCTTTGTTCTCAGCCATTTGTGACTCGAGGTATGGCTCGTGTTGGAAGTAGTTCGCATCGAGCTCCCCGCTCGCGAGCGTCTTGTTCGGAAGCACGTAGTCTTGGAACTTCTTGATTTCGAGTTTGTAACCTTTTGCTTCATATTCTTCTTGTACGTGCTCTAAAATCTCAGCGTGCGGTACGTTTGACGCACCAACGATCAATGTTTTTTTATCGCCAGAACCTGTTTCTGCCTCTTCCCCGCCGCAAGCCGCGAGAACCGTGAATGCTGATAATGCTGTCAATCCGAGTACTGTTTTCCAAGTTTTCATAATGAATCCCTCCAAATGGTATATGTGTGATTATGCTGAACGTTTATCTATCTTTGTGACGAGTCGGTCACCGATGAATTGGATGACGAACACGATGATCAAGATGAGCACCGTCGCCACGAACGTGACGTCGTTTTGTGAGCGTTGGAATCCTTCCAAGAAGGCTAAGTTCCCGAGTCCGCCACCCCCGACGACCCCCGCCATCGCCGTGTAACCGACGATTGCTACGATGGTCACCGTGAGTCCCGATACGATTGCCGGAAGCGCTTCTGGAATCAAGACTTTGTAGATGATTTGCCATTTTGTCGCTCCCATCGATTCGGCCGCTTCAATGACCCCACGGTCGACTTCACGAAGCGCAAGTTCGACCATCCGAGCATAGAACGGTGCCGCTCCGATGATGAGTGCCGGAAGCGCCGCCGTCGAACCGAGCATCGTACCGAGTAGGAACAACGTGAACGGGATGAGTAAGATAATTAAGATGATGAACGGGATCGAACGAAACACGTTGACGATCGCGCTGACGAAGACGTAAATCGGACGATTCTTCAATAAAAGCGATTCGTTTGTAATATAGAGAATCAAACCTAAAGCCAGTCCGATCACAAACGTCGCCACACCTGCGACGAGCGTCATGTATAACGTCTCCCAAGTCTGCTCCATCATAATTTGCCAATCTACGTTAGGAAACATCGCTTTCCACCTCCACTTCTACGGATTGCGAACGAATCGACGCGATGGCACGATCGATTTCACTTGCTTCCCCAATCAGTTGGATGAATAGCGTACCGAGCGCACCGACTTGTGACTGGGTCACGTTCCCGCCGATGATGTTGAATCCGATGTCATGCGTCTTGAGGACGTCAGACAAAATCGGTTGTTCTGCCGTCTCGTTCAAGAATTTCAATTTGACGATTTGACCGCTCGGATACCGTTCTTTAAGGTGTTCGAACGTGAGCGATAGATCGTCGACCGCCCCGATTTGCTTGACGAATTCTTTCGTGATCGGTTGCTTCGGATGTTGGAACACGTCCGAGACTTGACCGGTCTCAACGACTTTTCCGGCCTCCATCACGGCGACACGGTGACAAATCTTTTGGATGACATGCATCTCATGCGTGATGAGGACGATCGTCAATCCGAGCTTCTTATTGATGCTGACGAGCAGTTCGAGAATCGAATCCGTCGTCTTCGGGTCGAGCGCGCTTGTCGCTTCGTCACAGAGGAGAACCTCAGGATTTGTAGCGAGCGCGCGGGCGATCCCGACTCGCTGTTTTTGACCGCCCGACAGTTGTGATGGATAGCTGTCCTCACGACCAGCCAAACCTACGAGCTCGACGAGTTCTTGGACGCGTCGTTTCCGCTCACTTGCCGGTACCCCGATCAGTTCGAGTGGGAAGCTGATGTTTTCTGCGACCGTGCGCGACCACAAAAGATTAAAGTGCTGGAAGACCATCGAGACGTTCTTGCGAACCCCTCGTAGTTCTTTCGGGCTGAGCTTCGTGAGCTCACTCCCGGCGACCTCGATTTCACCGCTTGACGGTGACTCGAGACGGTTGAGTAATCGAATGAGCGTCGATTTCCCCGCTCCCGAATATCCGATTATTCCAAAAATTTCACCGCGATCAATTGTTAATGACACATCATCGACCGCCTGGACACGACCATTCTTCGTATCGAACCATTTGGCGACGTTTCGTAATTGAATCAATACCTTTCCCTCCTGACAACAAAAAAAGCGCGCACGTTTGAGCAAACGTGCGCACTTTATCGTACGGACAACGATTGCTCTCATCTGTCAAGGTTTCTCACCTTGCTGGAATTAGCACCATTTCGGATTGCTCCGCGGTTGCTGGGCGTCATAGGGCCAGTCCCTCAGCCTCTCTTGATAAGAGTGTTGTGTATTCGATTAGCTTTATCATAGCGACAGCTTTTTCTGCTGTCAAATCCTTTTTTCAAAAAAATTAAAAAAAAGGTGCCGTCCGAGGACGACACAGAACGTAGCACCTTGAGTCACGGAAGGACAGCCCATAGATGAAAATCTTTTGCCCGTTCAAGATTTACATCCTTACATGGGGGAGATTCACCAATCATCACTCGATCTTGGCTTGGACCGTGCAATTATACGGAACGTCTTTCTTCGCTTGATTTTTTTGGGGGACAATCGAAGGGAAGACTGACGTGTATTCGTATAAAGGTAGCAGCGGCTTCGCCAAAACGTCTTGATATCGGGAATATCGCGTCCTATTTTGTGTTCAAGTAAGATGTTGTAATGAATATACCATTCGTGAACTTTCTGTGTCAACTGATTATTTAAAATTTTCAGATTATTCTAATGTTCCTCTCTCATTTCATGAAAGAGAGGACATGTTGCACATTCTGAAACGCGTACAATCGATCTTGAACCTCGCCATTTTCAAGCTTCAACAAGGCGGGTACGCTCATCACTTGGTAGGCTTCTAGCTCTTTTGGGATATAGTTCGCATCTCGCTTTTCGATTTTAATTTCAGGGTCGACCGCTTCGACGACCGTCAACATTTTTTCCGCCACAGCGCATGTACCACACATCGGGGCGTATATATATAAGAATCCGTCTGTAATCATTCTCCTCACCTCTCTTGTCATTATAAGGGGCGATGGATTCTCATTCAAAAATCGTGCTTTGATGAAATTTCAGAATTTTTCAATGATTATCTTGACTCTTTCTGTAGAGAGGAATAATATGGGTTCTAACTTTATCGCTTTTGTACATAACAGCAAAGAAGAAGGACAGGTGAATGAATGATGACGGAACAAGCAACAGGTACGATGAAACAGTTCACGATGAACGTCTTAAACGGTCTCAGCATGGCGATTCTGATCGCCCTCATCCCGAGCGCTTTGCTCGGTGAATTAACGAAAGCCATACTTCCGTATTTTCCGTCTCTTCAATTCATATTGGATGCGACGACAATTGCGATGCGGCTTCTGCCAGCCATTATCGGGCTAGCGGTCGCCATGCAGTTCGGACGATCGATTCTCGAAACCGGGACCATCGCGATTGCGACGTATGTCGGTAGCGGTGCCGTCCGAATCGACGAAGGGGCGTTTGTGATGGCCGGCATCGGGGACGTGATCACAGCTGGTGTTACCGCTGCAATCGCTACACTTCTTGTCATGAAACTCGCTCCCCACTTGAAAACGTATACGGTCATTGTTATGCCGATGACCATCATTGTCGTCGCAGGAGGCATCGGTACTTTCCTACTGACGTACATCTCCCAGATCACGACGTATATCGGTCTACTCATCATGACAATGACTGACCTGCAACCGGTCCTCATGGGAATTCTGATCGCCATGGCGTTCTCACTCATTATCGTCTCGCCGATCTCGACTGTCGGGATTGCGACAGCCATCAGCTTGTCCGGTGTCGCGGCTGGTGCGGCGAACCTCGGTGTCGTCGCTGCCGGATTCGGTCTCGCGATCGCCGGATGGCAGGCAAACGCGACCGGCACATCGATTGCCCATTTCCTCGGCTCTCCGAAGATTCAGATGGCGAACTTTGTCCGACGCCCCATCATGATGCTTCCCATTTTGGCAAATGCGGCGATTCTTGGTGCGCTCGCAGGGATTCTAAAAATTGAAGGAACACCAATCAGTGCCGGGTTCGGTGTGTCAGGTCTCATCGGTCCGGTGAACGCCCTTCACCTCATGCCGGGTGGATTCGCTCTCTTCAACGTCCTGCTCGTCATCGTCTTGTTCGGACTGATTCCGGTCGCACTCGGAATCTTCTTCTACCGTGTGTTTGAACGGACGACTCTCGTCGAATCCGATCATTACCGACTCGATTTCGAGTAAACAAAAAGCCGGCTTCTCCAATGGAGAGGCCGGCTTTGATTATCCTTGAATCATCGCTTCGTATTCTTCTGCAGACATGAGTTTGTCGAGGTCTGACTCTTCCGTCAACTCGACTTCGATCATCCATGCGTTTTCAAACGGTGACTCGTTGACGAGTTCTGGAGAATCCGCGAGGTCCTCGTTCACTGCCGTGATGCGACCAGATATCGGTGCATACAACTCAGAGACCGTCTTCACTGATTCGACTGAGCCGAATGGCTCGTCGAGCAAAATCGTACCATCGACTTCTGGGAGTTCGACAAACACGATGTCCCCTAGTTCGCTTTGTGCGAAATCCGTAATGCCGATGCGGGCTTTCGTTCCATTTACTTCTACCCACTCATGTTCTTTTGAATAACGTAAATTTGCTGGTACTTTGCTCATCCTAACTTCCCCCTCAAATAAATTAGACTCACATCTGTATTATAGCACTTAGCCCCAAACGTCCGTAAAGGACTTTTCTGAAAATCCGACGGTCGTTTTTTCACCATTTGTGACGATTGGTCGCTTCAAAAGCATACCATTGCTCGATAATAGCTCAAGTTGTTCGTCTTCTGATAGATTTGGCAGCTTGTCCTTGATGCCTTCGTTCCGATAGACTTGCCCGCTCGTATTGAAGAACTTCTTGAGTGGTAGACCTGATTGTTTCCACAGTTCAGCGAGTTCCTCTTTCGTCGGCGTCGATTCGACGATATGGACATATGTATACGCGATGCCTTGTTCCTTCAACCATTTTTCTGCTTTTTTACATGTACTGCATGGTGGATAGCCGTATAGTGTCACCATCTGTTCATCACCTCTATTCTCAATGTAGCATATTCCGAGAATTCAATTCACGTCTCAAGCAACCGTTCAATCTCTCGCTTCATCGTCAGGTTCACTTCGTGCCTCGCTTCGATCAACCGTAAGATCGCCGCTGCCGCCTCGATTGACCTGCCGTATCCTTTTACCCCATCTGACAGGAAGGGAATCATCTCCGGCTGTCTCGACTCGACCCGGCGTGTCGGATTGAACGGATCTCCTTGTCCGCCGAGCGCCTTCAAGACGTTTTGAACGGCCGCGACTTGGACGAGTTCGAATCCGGCGAGCATCTCGCCCCGACGTTCCCGAAGTAAGCCGACATATAGGTTCGTCAACGCCTCTTCATAATAATAATCCGCTGATTCACGTGTGATTTCGAGGCGTGGTGTCGCAAATACTTCGAGCGCCTCGTCCCGTCGCCAGACGACACGTCCTGGCGTATAGGCGATGGTCGCCAGTTCATGCAGTTCGAAGACGGCGAACTCACCATAAATGCCATCCTGATACATGATTTTATGCCCGTCCTTCGTGTTTTGGAACTGATAGTGAAGCGGTTCGACCTCGAGCCAGTCGAGTCGGTCGATAAAGCGCGCCTTCTGCCCATCCTCGACAATCAAAAAGAAATCGAGGTCCGAATACTCATCTAACCGCTCCGTCTCTTGTCCAATCGAACCCAATGCGAGCAGCATGAGCGTCCCGTCCTTTTCGGCAACGGACCGTCCAATGCGTTCCATCCGGTCGAGTAATACATCTCGTTTTGTCATCTTCTCTCCCCCTCGTCTCTATTGTACGTGAAAGAGCTCAAAAAAAGAAAGGGTCGACCGCGTCCGGTCCACCCTTTCTGTCCATTTGATTAGACGATAAACTTGTTCGCTTTGATGAGGCTCGCTGCGACTTCGCGCTTCGTCCCGATCACGTTGATTGGCTGATAGCGGCTGAACTTCTTCATTGCCGAGAGAAGCATACGTTGCTCGTCACCAGACGCCGCTGCGTACAATACTTCTTTCGCCATGAGTTCGACTTGCTTGAACACTTGCTCCGCAAAGATTTCTGTGTAGCGGACTTTGAGCGTGTTCTTCTCTTCGCCTGAACGGGTAATCGCTTTGTCTGTACGAGCGATGGCTGCTTCAAGCGCATAGATGGCACTGATCATGTCTGCAATCTTCGCCAAGATTTCTTGTTCGTTTTGAAGGTCTTGTTGATACTTCTGAACAGCTGTACCTGCGACCATCAAATTGATTTTCTTCATGTTCGAAAGGAGCATCTTCTCGCGAGCGAGTGGTGAGCCGTCCAATTCTTGTGGCATGTAGCTCATGAGCTCTTTTTGTTTTTTTTGCGCTTCTGCGAGGAGCGGCAATTCACCTTTCATCGCTTTCTTGAGGAGCGTACCTGGGACGATCAAACGGTTGATCTCGTTCGTTCCTTCGAAGATACGGTTGATGCGCGAGTCACGGTAGAGGTTCTCAACTTCATATTCTGCCATGAATCCGTATCCACCATGAATTTGAACGGCTTCATCGACGACATAGTCGAACGTCTCAGAAGCGAAGACTTTGTTGAGTGAGCATTCGATCGCGTATTCTGCGATCGCTTGTGCGACTTTCGATCCGTCGCGCATGTTCTCATCACCGAGTGCGTCCAAGCTATCCTGGAACAAACCACCTGTACGATAGACTGAACTTTCCATCGCATAGATGTTCGCTGCCATCGTCGCCAATTTCTCTTGGATGAGTGGGAATTGGCTGATTGGTGTCTTGAACTGTTTACGCTCGTTCGCGTATTGAACCGAGAGGTCGAATGCACGTTTTGAAGAACCGACTGCTCCGACTGCGAGTTTGTAACGACCGACGTTCAAGATGTTGAAGGCGATGACGTGACCTTTTCCAACTTCACCGAGAAGGTTGTCGACTGGTACTTCGACATCTTCAAGGATGAGCGTACGTGTCGACGATCCCTTGATTCCCATCTTCTGCTCTTCTGCTCCCGTTGAGACTCCTTTGAAGTCACGCTCGACGATGAAGGCACTGAACTTGTCGCCATCGATTTTCGCATAGACGACGAACACGTTCGCGAAGCCGGCGTTTGTGATCCATTGTTTCTCACCGTTCAAGACGTAGTGCGTGCCCGCCTCATTCAAGACAGCTGTCGTTTTCGCACCGAGGGCGTCAGACCCTGAGCCTGGCTCAGTGAGCGCGTAAGCCGCGATCCATTCGCCTGTCGCGAGTTTTGGCAAGTACTTGTGCTTTTGCTCTTCTGATCCGAAGAAAACGATCGGGAGCGTCCCGATCCCAACGTGTGCGCCGTAGCTGAGTGCGAACGAACGTGCTTTCGCGAAGCGCTCCGTGATGATTGAAGATGAGATTTTATCGAGTTGGTAACCGCCGTACTCTTCAGGAACGTCTGCTCCGAGAAGACCGAGCTCGCCCGCTTCTTTCAACAATTCGACAGAGAGGTCGAACTCGTGTTTCTCGATGCGCTCGAGGACTGGCATGACGCGGTCATCGACAAATCCAGCCGTCGTGTCACCAATCATCTTATGCTCATCTGAGAAATCCTCTGGTGTGAAGAGACGCTCCGCGTCGAGTGCGTCAATGACAAAGCTACCGCCTTTAATCAATTCATGTTCTGTACGTTCCATATCCGATTCCCCCTTAAAGTAATTCGAAGACACCAGCCGCGCCCATTCCGCCGCCGATACACATCGTGACAACCCCATACTTCTCATTGCGTCGTTTCATCTCATGCAAGATCGAGACTGAAAGTTTTGCTCCCGTACAGCCAAGTGGGTGACCGAGGGCGATAGCGCCGCCGTTCACGTTCACTTTCGATGGATCAATTCCGAGTTCACGGATGACACCGAGTGACTGGCTCGCGAACGCTTCGTTCAACTCGAACAATCCGACTTCTTCTAATTTCACGCCAGCCATCTCGAGTGCTTTCGGAATGGCGACGACTGGACCGATTCCCATCACTTCCGGACGGACACCGCCGACGGCGAACGAGAGGAACTTGGCCATCGGTTGCAATCCTTGGCGTTCTGCTTCTTCACGATCCATGACGAGGACAGCTGCTGCTCCGTCTGATACTTGTGAAGCGTTACCCGCAGTGACTGACCCTTTGATTTTGAAGGCCGGGCGGAGTTTCCCGAGTGCTTCGATCGTCGAATCGGCACGGACACCTTCGTCATGCTTCACGACTTTCTCCACTTCCGCGACTTTACCGTCTTCACCGAGTACGTGCTCGATGACCGTCACAGGAACGATTTCTTCCTGGAACTTGCCACCTGCGATGGCTGCCGCCGCCTTTTGGTGACTGTTGATGGCGAACGCATCTTGGTCTTCACGCGAGATGTTGTATTCAGCTGCGACACGTTCTGCCGTATGTCCCATGCTCATGTAGTACTCTGGTGCCGTCTCCATGATGTGTGGGTTTGGACGGATGACGTGACCACCCATCGGGACTTGGCTCATCGACTCCATACCACCGGCGATGATTGCCGTCGCTTGACCGATCATGATTTTCGCCGCCGCGTCCGCGATGGCTTGAAGACCTGACGAGCAGTATCGGTTGATGGTGATCGCTGGAACTTCGTGCGACAGTCCCCCCCGGACCGCCGCATAGCGAGCGATGTTCATCCCTTGCTCCGCTTCTGGCATCGCACAACCCATGATGACGTCATCAATCGGGCCTTTATATCCTGAACGCTCAAGCGTTGCCTTGATGGCATATCCCGCGAGCTCGTCCGAACGAACGTTACGGAACGATCCGCGTTTTGCTTTTCCGACCGGCGTCCGTGCGCCGGCTACGATGACTGCTTCCCTCATCTGTATTGTCCCCCTTTATCAGTTCCGTAGTGGTTTGCCTTTCACGAGCATGTGTTGCATCCGTTGTTGTGACTTCGGCTCCCCGATGAGGCTTAAGAAAGCTTCGCGCTCGATGTCAAGGAAGTACTGCTCATCGACGAGCGTACCGTATGCCAAGTCGCCACCACTGATGACGTGTGCGAGTTTCTTCGCAATTTTCAAATCGTGCTCTGAAATATAACCACCGTAGAACATTTCGTACGCCGCGAGTTCGAGCGTCGCTTTCCCTGTTTGACCGACGACCGGTAACTTCTCACGAACCGGTGCCGTGTACCCGTCAGCCAGTTCAAGGACCGTTTGTTTCGCATCGAACGTCAAGTGGTCGCGGTTCATCGAGATGCCGTCGACCGCACGATGGTAACCGAGTGTTTTCGCATCAAATGCCGACTTCGATACTTTCGCCATCGCGATGTTCTCGAACGTCTGTTGCGCAGCCTTCTCGATGTTTTGCATCGATTTTGGTGTCTGCTCAAGGAGTCGACGGTACGTGTTGACGTTTCCACCCCCACCAGGGATGAGGCCGACACCGACTTCGACAAGACCCATGTATGTCTCAAGTGCGGCTTGCATACGGGCTGCCGGTAAGCTGATTTCCGTTCCACCACCGAGCGTCATACCGTACGGTGCAGCAACGACTGGACGACTTGAATAACGAATCTTTTGAACGACTTGTTGGAACTTGTTGATGATCCAATCGAGTTCGAACCAGTTCTCGTCTTCGGCTTCCATGAGCATCATCGCAAGGTTCGCACCGACACAGAAGTTCTTGCCGTCGTTGGCAAGGACCATTCCTTTGAAGTCTTGCTCGACACGATCGATCGACTGTTCGATCATCTGCATGATGTCGACACCGATCGCGTTGTTTGGTGATGTGAATTCGAGTGCGACCACGTCATCACCGATATCGACGAGGCGTGCGCCACCATTTTCTAAAATGATGCCGTTTGATTTTGCGAGCGGCTTGAGTTTCAATTCTTTCGGGTTGACGGTCTTCTCGACATACGTCTTCGACGCTTTATCGTAATACTGGTCTCCCTTGTAGAATGACGTATTGCCTGCAGCAAGCATCTCATCGATCCATGCCGGGACGTCATAGCCTTCCGCTTTCATACGCTCGACTGATTTCTCAACACCGAGGGCATCCCACATCTCGAACGGTCCAAACTTCCAACCGAAGCCCCACTTCATCGCATCGTCAATCGCAACGATCGTATCGGCGATTTCACCAGTGAGACGTGCCGAGTAAGCGAGCGTCTTCGCCGTGATTGGCCAGAGCAATTGGCCGACGCGACTTTTGTTCAAGATGGCACCTTTCAATTTTGCTTTCGAGCCAGGAAGTGACTTAATTTGATCGAGCTCAGGACCTGTAATCGCTTTCAATTGTTCGTATTCGAACGTCTGAAGATTCAACTCCTGGATGACCTTGCCTTCTTTCTTATAGAAGCCTTGACCAGCCTTTTGTCCGATCCAACCTTTTTCAACGAGTTGCTTCATTTCTGTCGGAACGTCGAACGTGTCCTTCTCTTCCCCTGATTCGAGTGTCTCGTAGACGTTCCCCGCCACGTGGACGAATGTGTCGATTCCGACGACGTCGAGTGTGCGGAAGGTCGCTGATTTTGGACGACCGATGAGTGGACCTGTGATCGAGTCCATCTCTCCGATTGAAGCGTTTTGCTTGAGCATCTCTTCAAACGTGACGAGAAGACCATACGTCCCAATCCGGTTCCCGATGAAGTTCGGTGTGTCTTTTGCTTCGACGACACCTTTGCCGAGACGATCTTCAGCGAAACGTGACATGAAGTCGATGACCGGACGGGCTGTCTTCTCCGTTGGAATGAGTTCGAGCAACTTCAAATAACGCGGTGGGTTGAAGAAGTGCGTGCCGAGGAAGCGTGATTTCAATCCTTCCGGAAGGGCACTTGCCATCGCTTCGATGGAGATCCCTGACGTGTTCGAGCTGAGAATCGCATCTTCACGGATGTAAGGTGCAATCTTCTCGAAGAGTTGTTGCTTCACATCGAGACGTTCGACGACGACTTCGATGACCCAATCTGCTTCTTTCAAACGCTCTAAGTCATCTTCTAAGTTCCCGACTTCGATGAAGTTGAGATGATCGGCTGTCGCGAGTGGTGCTGGATTTTGTTTCAATAGTTTTTGACGGTTTTCTGAGGCGATACGATTGCGTACTTCTGGTGACTCGAGCGTCAACCCTTTCGCTTCCTCTTTGGCTGTCAATTCACGTGGTACGATGTCGAGCATGAGCGAACGAATCCCCGCGTTCGCCAAGTGAGCTGCAATCCCCGCCCCCATTACTCCTGAACCGATGACGACCGCAAAACGAATTGAGTTCGTCAAACGGAGGTCGGTTGATTGTTCGATGTGACTCGTCATAGTGTTCCCCCCTAAAATGAGAATGAATAGTGATTCATTTAACGCGTAAAAAAAATCGCAATCACCATCGTGTTTACTCTTCTATCATAAATGAATGAACATTCATTCGCAAGCGTTCATTTTTCAATTTCATTCCATTTTTTGAATGAACGATTAGTTTTTAATGTGTGTGGTATAGACAACAAGAGTCAAATTTAGAAAGGGGAATGTACACATGCATGATAATCGTTTAAACACTGTCGGTAGCCGAAAGGACTTTGAGTCGTTTAAGAAGAAAGCCCAAGAACAGTCGCACCAACCGGGAATCGATTCGAAGATGGAACCTTTCCCGATCTATGAACGGGAAGACTATAAAGGAAGTGACAAGTTAAAAGACAAGGTCGCGGTCATCACCGGTGGGGATTCCGGGATCGGAAAGTCGGTCGCCATCTTCTTCGCCCATGAAGGTGCGAACTCCGTCATCGTCTATAAAGACCAAAACGAGCTCGAGGATGCGGAAGCGACAAAAGAACGGATTGAAGATTTAGGGCAAGCCTGCCTCTTGCTTCAAGGAGACATCGGGGAATCTTCGTTCTGTCAACAAGTCGTCGAGGAGACGCTTGAAACATTCGGTCATATCGACATCCTCGTCAACAACGCCGCTGAGCAGCATCCGCAAGAATCGCTTCTTGACATTTCGGATGAACAACTCGAGAAGACGTTCCGTACGAACATCTTCAGCATGTTCTACTTAACGAAAGCAGCGCTCCCCTACTTAAAAGAAGGAGCGAGCATCATCAATACGACCTCGATCACAGCCTATGAAGGAAACGACCAATTGATTGACTATTCGTCGACGAAAGGTGCCATCACGGCATTTACCCGCTCCCTCGCCAAAAACTTGGCGGACAAGAAGATTCGCGTCAACGGGGTCGCCCCGGGACCGATTTGGACACCGCTCATCCCTTCAACGTTTGACGCGGAGAAGGTGAAATCGTTCGGCGATTCAGCAGAGATGAAACGACCGGGGCAACCGGCCGAACTCGCACCGGCGTATGTCTATCTCGCAAGCGATGATTCAACATACGTCAGTGGTCAAGTCATCCACGTAAATGGTGGAACCGTGATTAATGGATAATTGCTCGAAGACTCAGTTCGTAGCTGAGTCTTCTTTTTGTGCAGTGCATCCAGAAGAACATCAAGAACTTTTCTTTTGGCTGTCCGATCAAATCGGTCCAGATTTTTGGGTAAGTGAGGACGAGAACAACAAATCGTAGCACCTCCTCAATTTAGAAGATCGAACGCATCGACGTTATCCATACATCAAAAAGCACGAACATCCTCGACGGATGTTCGTGCTCATTTTATTTCTTCACCATTCCTTTTAACACGAACGCCACGTTCGCCGGGCGCTCTGCGAGACGGCGCATGAAGTAGCCGTACCAGTCACGTCCGTATGGCACGTAGACACGGACTTTGTATCCTTGGCGCACGAGCTCGAGTTGACGCTCGACGCGGATGCCGTATAACATCTGGAACTCGAACTGGTCGAGTGGAATGTTGTTCTCTTTGACGTGCTCGATAATAGCGTCAATCATATGGTCATCGTGTGTCGCGATGGATGCGTAGTTCCCGTTCGCAAGATGGAGTTTGACGAGCTTCACGTAGTTATGGTCCACGTCCTCTTTTTCAGGGAACGCGACCGTCGCCGGCTCTTTATATGCCCCTTTGACGATGCGGAGGTTCGGCTTGAGCGGCGCAAGATGATTGATGTCATCTTCCGAGCGGTACAAGTACGACTGGATGACCGTTCCAAGACCGTCAAATTCAGACTTCAGCTTTTTAAACAATTCGAGCGTCTTTTCACAACGCTGCTCATCTTCCATATCGATGGCCACAAAGACTCCGACTCGTTGTGCGACCGTCAAAATTTGACGCATGTTGTCTTCAATCAACTCGTCCGAGATATCGAATCCGAGTGATGTCAGCTTGAGTGACATATAGGCGTCTAATTGCTCTTCTGCCATAATTTCAATCGCACGCATGATCTCGTCGCGATTCGTATTCGCCTCTTCGACCGTCTTAAT
This sequence comes from Exiguobacterium profundum, assembly GCF_001909285.1. Taxonomy (GTDB): domain Bacteria; phylum Bacillota; class Bacilli; order Exiguobacteriales; family Exiguobacteriaceae; genus Exiguobacterium; species Exiguobacterium profundum. Next base: position 1,291,642 of record NZ_MRSV01000001.1, on the reverse strand, counting down.
AAATTCCCCGAGATGATCGACCGTGACCGACAACCCTTTCGCATTCAATTCGCGAATCGTCGGGACAGAAGCCTTAAAGTCTTCCCCTGCTACAAAGCGTGATGCACCAAATCGTAGGCCATATTTCTTTGCCAAACTGTTGAGTGTTTTGTTTTGTGACATGTAGATAAATCCATCGCGCAACACTTTTTCCATCTGATTTTCCCCCTTACTTTTACACCCATCTATCTCTATGATGATGTCTGCAATTATTATGACACACAAACGTCATTTCGTCTGTATTTTTGTAACCGTTTGCAGCACTTTCTTAACAACTTTTCAAAAAAGACAGGCGCCCCGTAGGACGGCTGTCTTATAGGCTTGTCGAAGGTGCGACATAGAGTAAAATACTGAGGAAGATGAACACGCTTCCCGCTAGGACGAACAGATGCCAAATGGCATGGTTGAACGGCAGTTTTTGCCACACGTAAAACACGATGCCGACCGAATAGGCGATCCCTCCTGCGAGGAGAAGCATGAACCCTTGATGACCGAGTGATTCATACAACGGACGGATGGCGATGATGCAGATCCAACCGAGTGCGAGGTATGTCACATTGGACACCCACATGTACTTTCCGGTCGAAAACAGTTTCCACACGATCCCGAGAATCGCAACACCCCACACGATCCCGAATAGCGTCCAGCCGAGCGTCCCGTGAAGGGTCACGAGTGCGAACGGCGTATAACTTCCGGCGATGAGTAAGTAAATCCCCGCATGATCGAACACTTGCAGCACCCGTTTCGCCCGTGGATGCGGGATGGCGTGCATGAGTGTCGAGAAGAGATAAAGTAAAATCATCGATGCCCCGAATACACTGACCGCGGTGACGTTCCACGTGCTCCCACTCTCTGTGGCGCTCATGACGAGCAGGACGAGGGCGACGATGCTGAAGATGACTCCTAAGCCGTGCGTGATCGCGCTCGCAATTTCTTCCCCGAGCGTGTCGGCATGGAGCATCTCTTTGAGTTGTTCTTGTTTCATGTGCTCCCACCTTCCGTAACTGTTCCTTCTAGTATGGACATTTCCCGATTATAACGCAATCAAAAACACGGGCTACCGATTAGCCCGTGTCGAGATTATGCGACTTCTTTCACCGGAACGTCACATTCCATTTGTGCTGCCCGCATCGCGCGTGCCCGTTTGTGGAACAAGACGAGAAGCGTCAACGTTCCGAGCGTCGAGATGACGTACGGAAGGACTCCCTCCAGCTTGAAGCCGATCGGCGCCGTCAAGATGTAGAACCAGACTGCATACAACATGAACGTCCCCGGAAGGAGCGCGATGTAGTGGTTTTTCCCTTTAATGTAAAGGTACATCGCCCCGACGAACAGTGCGATGACCGCCGTCGTCTGGTTCGCCCAGTTGAAGTATTGCCAAAGCATTTGGAAGTCCATGTTCGTGAGCACGTATGAGATCGCGAAGAGTGGAAGCGCGATCCAAAGACGCGATGTGAACTTCTTCTGTGCGATTGACATGTAGTCCGCGATAATCATCCGTGCGCTACGGAATGCCGTGTCGCCTGACGTGATCGGTAAGACGATGACTCCGAGAATCGCGAGTGTCCCGCCGATGCTGCCGAGCATGAGTGTCGCCACTTCTTGCACGACGAGTGCCGGAGTGCCCGCACTGATGAGTCCAAGCAATTCACCCGGCTCAAAGATGGCCATCGCCGCTCCAGCCCAAATCATCGCGATGACCGCTTCGGCGATCATCATGCCGTAGAAGATTTCACGGCCGTTGCTTTCTTTCATCGTCGTCCGCGAGATGATCGGCGACTGTGTCGCATGGAAACCAGAGAGCGCCCCACATGAGATGGTAAAGAAGAGGAGCGGCCAGATCGGCAAGCCGTCCGGATGCATGTTCGTCAATGTCATCTCTGGAATCTTGTATCCTTGAGCGAATAAACTGACCGCGATCCCGATGGCACTGATGACGAGTAGTGCCCCGAAGAACGGGTAGATGCGTCCGATGATCTTATCGACCGGGAGAAGCGTCGCCAAGATGTAGTAAGCGAACACAGCGAAGATGACGATGGTGAGCGTCGTTGCATTCCCATCGAACAAGTTGTTGATCATGTTACTCGGAGACGTGACGAACACCGTCCCGACAAGAAGTAAAAGTAAAAGTGCAAATCCATTGACGATATGGCGAAGTGAACGTCCGAGAAACTTCTCCGCTAGTTGCGGCAAGTGTGCCCCGTTATTTCGAAGGGAAATCATTCCTGTCAAATAGTCATGAACCGCACCGGCAAAGATCGATCCGAACACGATCCAAAGGAAGGCGACCGGTCCGTAGAGCGCCCCCATGATCGGTCCAAAGATTGGTCCGACACCGGCGATGTTGAGCAATTGAATCATCGAGTTCCGTTTTTTGCCCATCGGCACGTAGTCGATGCCGTCCTGAGACGCATAGGCGGGCGTCGTCCGCTCTTCCTTGATGCCGAACGTCTTCTCAACGTAACGACCGTATACCAAATACCCGACCAAAAGTAGTGCGAGTGCGACGAAGAATGTAATCATCTGTCAGTCCCCTTTTCCGTACATATGTAGCCGAAACCCCATCAGCTCTTCGGTTTACACGTGTCATGTAACCGATTACATGTTTGATTATACATAAGAGTTAATGATAATGTAAGGGCTTTCATTCACATTTTAGACACTATTATTCGACAAAAAACGACGCCCGAATTGGACGCCGTTCCGTACTTATTTCAAGTTGAGAGTCGATTGTTTTGCACCAGAACCGTTCGATCCGCTTGCGATGACTTTGTAAGTCCCTTTCGTAAGGCCTTTTTTGAACGTGAACGTGTACGTTCCTGTCCAGCTCGCCTGTACTTTGGCGACTTGCTTGCCTTTCGCGTCTTTCAAGACGACCGTCGCACCCGGTGTTGTTTTCCCGATCAAGGCGCGTGTGCCGGCCTTCACACCTTTCGTCGTCTTCGGTGTCACGATTGATTCATTTTTTAACTCGAACGATGTTGTCTTGACTACTTTTCCTGATACATCTTTCGCTTCGATTTCATATTTTGCTGCAAAGAATCCTGTACTTCTCTTGAATGTGAAGTTCCCATTCTCGTCAGCTTTCGCATAGTCTACTTTTTTCCCGTCTCGCTTAAGGACGAGCGTAGCCCCTTCCGTCGTTTTTCCAGTCAACACGGTTGTATTCGTGTACGTCAAACGTTTCGAGATAGCTGGCGTTCCGACAAAACCTGCACCGACGACTTTCGTTTCCGTCATCGTCTTCCCATTCAATTCGCTTTCAATCGTCAATGACTGACGGAGTTTGAGCGGTTTGACCGTCAAACGGTACATGCCTTCTGCATCGGCTGTCGTTTTCGCGAGAACCGTTTTGCCATCTTTTAATGTCACGTTTGCAGATGGAGCCGTCTTCCCAGTCACGATTTTTGCACCCGGTTTGATGACATCGACCGCGAGCGTCAAGTCAGTTGGCGCCACTTCGAGCTCTGCCGTATAGGTCCGGAAGAGGCGACCTGCCGCATCTTCACGCGTCGCGTCCGTCGCTTCGATACCTTCGTAAAGGTTCAAGTACTGCTTACCCGCATCCGCTGTTTCAAATGTCACCGAACGTTTCGCATCCGCGACAATCTTCCAGTTGTTGTCGGCTTTGTAGTCTAAGTTACTGCCACTCGACACAATATAGTCCGAGATGACGTTACGTGTCTCATACGCTGAGCGATAGACGATGTTCTTCCCGCCACCGAGACCTGGGAACGATGAAGAACCCGCGCGATAGTTATTCGTCGCGACCAAGAATTCTTGGTCCATTTTGATCGGTTGTCCGTTGTACTCGACGTTCTTCACGCGGTTCGCGTTCGCATTGACGAGCTTCCCGCCGACATCGAACATCGCAGGACCCGTGACATCGATCTCATACGTCAAACCGTCGAGAATATCGAAGTTGTAGCTACGGAATTGAAGGTTGAGTAAGTTTTCGCCATCTTCTTCGATTTGGTCAAACGCACCCGCTGACATCTCGAGCCAATCCATGACATCTTTTCCTGTCACTTTGACGACTTCGAGCGTGTTCGGATACACGTAAAGGTCCGCGACGTTTTTCAAAGCAATTTGCCCTTTCGGGATATTCGTATAGTAGCTCGCATCTGTCAATTCACGACCACCCGCTTTGAACGGTGCTCCTGCTGACAAGAGTGGTAACTCTTTATAAGCAGAAAGTTCTGGGTTCGTCTCGAGTTCTTTCTCGACATACCACTTCTGTGCGTTCGTCACGAACTGAACCGATGCGTCGTCACGGACCAGTGCGAAGTAGCTTTGGATGTCATCTTGAATCTCACCGACCGGTTGGTTGATATAGTCGATTGTCGCCAAGTGGTCGTCTTCGATCAACGCTTGAATCGTCGGGTCGACCGCCGTATCAGCCGTCACCGTATCGAGTGCTGCTGACGCATCAACGATTTGCCATTTCCCATCCACGAGTTCAAGTTCAAAGTCGATGACGCCGAGGTCCTTCCCTTGGTTGTTCGCCATGACGACCGGTTTGCCATTGATTGTCCCCTTCGTCATATCGACGTTCGGGAACGAAGCGAACATGCCTTTCGCATCCGGGAAGCGACCGTGTTGGTGTCCCGTCATGACCATGTCGAGCCCGTCAATCTTCGTGAGTGCGTAACCGACGTTCTCTTCGCTGTCGAGTTGCTCATCCGCGAGCGCTGCACTGTCACCAATCCCTGAGTGCGCGAGGGCGACGACGACGTCCGCTCCCTGGCCTTTTAATTTTTGTACTGCTTCACGTGCGGACGGGATGATATCCTCTGCCGTCACACGACCTTGAAGGTTCCCCGAATCCCATGACATGATTTTCGGAGGGACGACTCCGAATACGCCGACTTTGATCGTATGTGTTTCCCCATCCAGGTCTGTGACCGTTCGTTCGATGATTTGGACCTCTTGTCCATCCACGTTGAACTTCGAGACGATCGGGTTGCCTTCTAAATCTTTGACGTTCGAGTTGACGAAACGCAGTTTCCCTTTCGACCCCTCCATCGCATTGTATAAGAATTCGAGACCAAAGTTGAATTCATGGTTCCCGAGTGTGACGGCATCGTAGTTCAATGCCGCCATCGCCTTGTACATCGGATGTTCGAACGCTTCATTTTTTCCAGCTTGGCTCTCACGGACGTAATCGCCAAACGGTGTCCCCTGAATCGTATCCCCGTTATCGAACAAGAATGTGTTCGTTTCCCCAGCGGCTGTACGATGTTCATTGATGAGTGTCGCGACTTTCGTCAATCCGATCGTGTTATCGACCTTGTCTTGGAAGTAGTCGTAGTTCGTGATGTTCGTATGTAAGTCTGTCGTCTCTAAGAAACGGAGCTTGACGATATCCTCGTCCACTTCTGCCAAGACGTTCGGTGCCTGTAGCGGCAAAACGGTTGGTAACACGAGCGCAGTCGCGATCGACCATTTCAATGCGGTTTTCATGTGATTGTCCCCTTTTTCTGGTTGATAATTGTCTAACCATATTCAATATAACACCAGCTGTCTTTCCCTCCTATTAAATTTTTGTATAAAAATAGACCTAATTTCCTTTACAAAAATTAGGTCTATCATCCTATTATTGTTTGATACGAACAGTAAACGGTCCATCTCCGTCAATTTCTTCAAATGTGACTGATACCGGGTACGCATGTTTACCGTAGACCGACTCTTCGAGACGAATCATCGTGAAGCCGACCACGTCCTCCCCACTCACGAGTTCAAGCGGGAGTTTCTCAACGTTCAAGTGGCGGTCGTAGCCGTTGCGAAGGAGAATCGTCGCCGTGACGTCCGTCTCTTCCTTCTCCACCGACACGAGCATCAAGTTGAACTCGTTCTCTCCGACTGGCGGTGTCGAGATGTTCGTCCGCATGAGCTGTTGCCATGCAACCTTCGAGAACTTCGCTTCTTCTTCCGATGACACGGGCTGAAGCGGGTCAATCGGGTTCATTTGGAAGACGAGTCGGAGCGAGTCGTAGGATTCTATTTCTCCGAACATCTCATCCAAGAAGAAGTCCAAATAAACCGGCTTGCTCGTCCACGCCTCAAAGCTCGGCAGTTCAGAACGTCCGAGGACTTTCCGTCCGATCGGGACGTTATTCGCGTCCAACAAGAGGACTGGCAATTCGTTGATCTCGAACGAGCTCGGAAGCGTGTTTCGGAACAACGCCACGATCGACAAATCATGCCCGAGCGATTCGGCATTCAACAACTCAATCGAGAGTTGATTGTCGAGAAGTGGCGGGAGTCGCTTCGCATGATAACGGAAGACGTACTCGTCCTCTTTCGGGATCCCCATCGCATCGTCGATGACGAGCGTCAATTGGCGCCCTTCCTCTTTATTTCCTGTCTCAATCTGTTTACGTTTACGAAATCCTAGCATTATACTTCCTCCTCTGCCATCTCGGCGAAGTAACGGTCGAGTTGGCATAGTTCCGTCGTGACATCCCGTGCGATATTGATATATGTCTGTTCGAAGATTTCGAGTCCTTCTTTTCCGAACTGACGGCTCGGGTCTTCCTGACCGTAGCTGCGAAGACCGATCCCTTCTTTCAATCCGCTCATCGTCGTCAAATGGTCCGTCCATTTCATGTCGACGGCACGGAGAAGCGATTCTTTCGCGAAGAGGACGATGTCATCCTGTTCGAGGCGTGACGCCGTCGTAGCGATGATCGTCTCCATCCAGTCGTTTAAAGCATCCTTCAGTTCACGTGTATCGGCGATGTCATTCGCCCATGTCGGCTCCTGCATCGTCAAGTAGCGCAAGTCTTCTTTCAACTCATCGATTGGCCATTCCTCAGGTACGAGTTCATCCGATACATGCATGTCGATGCTATTCTCGAGGGCGAGGCGCATCATGCCGAGGACGTTTTTCGTGATGGCATCCGCATCGGCGTTGACGGCCTGGTTACGAATCGTATAGATGATATTCCGTTGCTCGTTCAAGACGTCATCGAGTTTGAACAAGTAGTCCCGAATCGAGACGCCGAGTCCTTCGATCGTCGTCTGCGCATATTCGATGATCTCGATCGCATCTTTCGTTGAGACCTCACCTGTCGCACTCGGCTTCAACTTCTTCTCCACGCGTTCTAGTTTCTGCGCCGCATAACGTTTCACGATCTCATCTTCGAGCGAGACGAAGAACTCGGTCGCACCCGGGTCGCCTTGACGTCCCGAACGACCGCGGAGCTGGTTGTCGACACGTTTTGACTCATGCCGCTCCGTTCCGAGGACGAAGAGACCGCCCGCTTCCTTCGCTTTTGCGTCGAGCGTGATGTCCGTTCCACGTCCGGCCATGTTCGTCGCAATCGTCACTTTGCCGAATTGACCGGCGTCCGCGATGATATCCGCTTCCTGAGCGACCGTCTTCGCGTTCAACACGTCATGCTCGATCCGCTTCTTCTTCAAATGCTTGCTGATGGCTTCCGATTGTGCGATCGAGGTCGTCCCGATCAAGATCGGTCGTCCCGTCGTATGCAGTTCCGCTACTTTCTCAGTGACCGCCGCATACTTTTGCTCGGTCGTCATGAAGATGCGGTCCGGATGGTCGACACGTTGACGTTCGCGGTTCGTCGGCACTTGGACGACGTCCATGTTGTACGTCTTCAAGAACTCTTGGCGCGACGTCTGGGCCGTCCCCGTCATCCCCCCAACGAGCGGATACATGCGGAAATAGTGCTGAATCGTAATCTCCGCCGTCGTCTTGTTCTCTTCGGTGATGGTGACGCCTTCTTTCGCCTCGAGCGCCTGATGCAACCCTTCCGACAGGCTTCGTCCTTCCATGATGCGTCCTGTGAACAAGTCGATGAGTTCAATCTTGTCTTCTCGGACGATATAGTCGACGTCAAGCTCAAACAAGACGTTCGCACGGAGCGCCTGGACGAGATAGTGATAGAGCACCTGGTGTGAGGCGCTGAACAGGTTATCGATGGCGAACAGCTCTTCAATCTTGACGATCCCTGCTTCCGTGAACGTCGCAGATTTCGACTCGAGGTCGACCTCGTAGTCGGTCTCCTCGAACTCAGAAATGATCTGTTGTGCCAACTGTTTCAACCGGATATGTGACCGGTCCTTCTGCGCGATGATGAGCGGCGTCTTCGCCTCATCTATCAAGATGCTGTCGACTTCATCGACGATGGCGAAATGGAACAGACGTTGGACCCGTTCTTCCGGCTTATGGACAAGGTTGTCACGCAAGTAGTCAAACCCGAACTCTGTCCCGACCCCATACGTGATATCTGCCTGATATGCGGAACGCTTCTCGTCCGCTTCGATGTCTGGTACGTTCAAACCGACCGTCAACCCGAGGAAGTCATGGATCTTCCCGATCTGTTCCGCGTCACGTCTCGCCAAATAATCGTTGACCGTGATGACGTGGACGCCTTTTCCTTCGAGCGCCTTGACGTAACTCGGCAAAGCGGCGACGAGCGTCTTCCCTTCCCCCGTCGGCATCTCCGAGATGTTCCCTTCGAGGAGGGCGAACCCACCGATGAGCTGGACGTCATAGTGACGCATTCCGAGCACACGGACTGACGCTTCGCGGACGAGAGCGAACCCCTCTTCCGCGATGTCGTCCACTTTCTTTCCATCCAAGAGACGTGCTTTGAGCGTCTCCGTATATGTACGCATCTCGTCATCCGAGAGGGCTTTCATCGTTGTCTCTAATTCATTAATACGCGCGACCCGTCGTTCGTACGCTTTCAAACGCCGGCTTTGATCATTCGTTAACTGTTTTACAAATTGGATCACACTAATAGCCTCCATCTTTCTATCAATTCATCACTTACATACCCGTCTATTATAACGAAAATCGAACCAATTCGGAGACTTTTTTACGAAAACTTCCTAAAAGTTGGTTTTTCGACACGTGAAAACCTATAAATTTTGGTTAATTTTCAAAAAGTATTTGTAAAAATATTTTCAATTCACTATTTGAGATGACGTGAGACCGTGTTACGATGAAAAAAACAGAACGTTTGTTCGCAAAAAAGGAGTGGTGACGATGCGCAGACGAATCTTTTGTATCGACAGCGTCTCGTTCTATGCCAGTTGCGAGTGTGCCGCGCGCAACAAAAATCCTTACAAGACAAAGCTCGTCGTCCTCTCGAACCTCCAGGACAGCGGGGCACTCGTCCTCGCGGCGACCCCGAAGATGAAGCAGCTCGGAATCAAGACCGGGTCACGCCGCTTCCACATCGACCGCCTCCCGTGGCACGAACGACGGGACGTTTTGTATGCCGAGGCGCGGATGAGTCATTATTTGAACGTTTCCATTCAAATCATCCACATCCTGCATCAGTTCGCCCCACCCGAGGCGATTCGCGTCTATTCGATTGATGAGACGCTCGTCGACATGAGCGGGACAGAGCGGCTGTTCGGAAATGACGAGCACGTCGCCCACCTCATGCGTGCGACGATCTTTCGCTATACAGGCATTCCCGTCACCATCGGCATCGGACCGAACAACGTCCTCGCCAAGCTCGTCCTCGATTTGCATGCGAAAAAGAAGGGGGTCGCCACGTGCCTTCTCCAAGACGTCGAACGGCTTATCCATCCGGCGCCGATCGAGAAGATGTGGGGCGTCGGGACGAAGATGGCGGTCCACCTGCAGCGGCTCGGCATCTGGACGATCGGGGATTTGGCCCATTATCCGCTCGAATCCCTTCATGAAAAGTTCGGTGTCATCGGTGCAGAACTTTGGCACCACGCCTGGGGCATCGACGAGTCGCCGACCATCCTGCCGGCGAGCTCTTTGTTCGGTGCGAAACGGACGCGACCGAAGTCGATCGGACACGGTATCACTCTCATGAAAGATTACACGACGTATTCCGCAATCCGGCTCGTCTTACAAGCGATCGCGGTCGAAGTCGGCATGCGAACCAGGCAAGCGGGACTCGTCGGAGGGACGATCCATCTCGGGGTGCGCTATACACGGACGAGCGACCGGGGTGGCTTCAGTAAACAAAAGAAGCTCCCCCGCTTCACAGCGGATGAGCAAGAGTTTCTCCCGATCTTATTGCAACTATTTTTAGACGGCTGGGAAGAGACGGAGGCCATCCGTTACGTCTCGGTCGCTCTCGGCAAGCTCGAGCCACGGAGCGACCACGTCCAGTTATCGTTCTTCGAAGACGAATGGGCGAAAGCGAAACGGCTCGACTTCCTCGATTTGATCGACGGCCTGAACGTCCGGTTCGGTCGTGGCACGATCCGACCGGCGTCGAGCCTACTAAAAGACAGTCCGCTCCGGACGCGCCAACGTCTAATCGGCGGACATAAACAAGGAGGCGATTCCTCATGAGCAAGACCCGCTATCGTGACCGGGGTGAGTTGAAATGGATCCCATTTCTCATGCCCGAGCACGTCGCCCTACTGAAACGTTATTATGCCCAAATCCAAAAGATCGAGCTGCCCGACTTGGACGAACAGCTCCTCTATCTTTGGCAAACCGAGCTCGAACGGGCCATCCGTGAAGGCGACCAAGTCGAGGTGACCTTGTTCGTAGACGGCTTGACGAAAAACATGCGCGGTTATGTCCATGCCATCTATTATGCCGAGCGCGAGGTCGAGCTGTTCGACGGCGAGGTACGCCGCGTCCCGTTCGGAGATATCTTGTCCGTTCGTTAAGACGCCTCGATTGCCTCTTGTGTTGTCTCGAACGTCTCAATCCGGTCGAGTAGTCCATAGTGAGCAAGCGTCGCGCGGACCGAGGGCGACAGATGCGCAAAGATGACATGCCGGTCGGCTGCTTTCAGCTCGGTGACGACACGCCGCAACTCTTCGACCGCGGTCACGTCGATGACCGGGCAGCGATGAAAGTTGAAGATGAACACGTTCGGTTCCCGATGGATGTGATGGAGGACGTGCTCGAACAGCTCGACCGCACCGAAGAAGAGCGGACCTTCGACACTGAAGACGATTTGACCGTCTCGCGTGACGTACCGTTCTGTCCGTTCACGCACATCGATCGTATCCGCCATCCGTTTCGCAAAGAGCGCGAGCGCACAGATGACGCCGACCTCGACGGCGACGACCAAGTCGACGAATACCGTCAACAGTAGCGTGACGAGAAGGACGAGCGACTCGGATGAACGATGACGTAACATCGCCATCACGTGATGGCGTTCGGACATGTTCCAGGCGACCCGCATCAAAATCGGAGCGAGTGCAGCGAGTGGTACGTAACTCGCGAACGGCGCGAGGACGAGGACCGCCACAAGCACCGTAATCCCGTGGATGACACCAGCGCGTCGACTGACCGCTCCCGCCTGAATGTTCGTCGCCGTCCGAGCGATGGCACCTGTCGATGGGATCCCACCGAAGAACGGCGTGATCACGTTCGCAAGCCCTTGTCCGAACAGTTCCTTGTCCGGCTTCATCTTCGTCCCCGCCATCCCGTCGGCGACCGTTCCCGAAAGAAGTGACTCGAGTGCACCGAGGAAGGCAATCGCGAATGCGGACGGGAGGAGTGTTGTGATCAGGTTGATGTCGATTGCGAGCCAGTTGAATGTTGGCAGTCCGCTCGGGATGCCACCGTAGGCACTTCCGATGGTCGCGACCTCACCCGGGATGAGGAGACTGACAAACGTCGGGACGAGCATCGCCATGAGTAAGAGCGGTAAACGGAACGGCAGCTTTGGGATGAGCCAAATCGTCAAAAAGCCAATCCCAGCAATGACAATCGGCCAAGGGCTCGCTTCGGGCAACGCCTGACCGAGGCGAAGCAAGTTCTCATGAAAGTGCGGTGCCTTCTCAAACGTGACCCCGAACAACTCATCGAGCTGGTCGACGAAGATGACGACGGCAATACCGGCCGTGAACCCGATGGTCACGGCCCGGGGCATGAAGCGGATGAGCCGTCCGACCCGAAGCACGCTCATGAGGAGCAGCAAAATTCCGGCGAGAACGGTCGTGACGAGTAACCCTTCATATCCATATGCGAGGACGACACCCGAGACGATTGGGATGAACGCTCCCGTCGGTCCGGCAATCTGGAACGTCGAACCCCCGAACAGGCTGACGAGGATTCCGGCAAAAATGGACGTGTAGAGCCCGTACACCGGCGGGACTCCCGAGGCGATGGCAAATGCCATGGCGAGCGGGATGGCGACGACACCGACCGTGATTCCGGCCGAGATATCCTTTTGCCACATCTCACGTGTGGAGAGTGAGTCTTGCATCATACATTCCTTCTTTCCAATCAGTTCAAAAACGAGTTCAGTGTACGCCTGGAAAGAGGGCTTGTAAACGGGTTGAGAAAAACGTTAACAGAATGTACAAAGAACGAGATGGTACAATAGGCGTTAGACACACACTAATAAAAGTTAGAATCGTTGAACTGATATTACCTGCTACAACAAAGGAGATATGATTCATGGAAGAACAGTTTTCCATATTAAAAAATTTATCTAAATATCGTACACCGACCGAGATGAAAAGTTACTTTGAAGAAGTGATTCAAGCACTGAAGGACGATCGAATGGCTTTAAAGATTTCGAGGTTACGCAAAGGAGAATTCAAAGAGTTTCAAGAGGAGTTTGTACCAGCTTATGTATTTTCTCTCTCGCCTTATTTCCCAAAAGACGCTAAAGCGAAAGTCATCATCGGGAATCAAAATTATGACTTTGTCATACTGCATCCAAACGGGACTGAAGAAAAGTTCGAAGTGAGTTCTTACATAAACGGACCACAAGAAGTGGAAATTGCTGAAGCATTAAATGAACACGGGATGTGGGGCCCAAGATTAAAAAGTTATGAACAGCTAAAAGAACAAGCTGCAACGTACAAAGAAAAAACAAAAAAGAACATGCTGAAAAAAAACAAAAAAGATTATACCCATGCATCTTTATTATTTGAAGTTTCTACGTTTGAGTTTTCCGTCATCTTTCACAATGAGTTCGATACCTCTCTCTTGGACTTAGCAAAGTTCATGTACGACACTCCATTCAAAGCAAAGCACGTATATCTCATCGTTCAAAATGGAGACGACATTCCGACGGTAGCGTCTAACATCATCAAAGTAAAATAAAAAGACGCACCTTTCAATGCGTCTCCCTTCAATTCGTCGGAGCCTCTACGACTTGATCGCCGTCTTCCGCGTCTTTTGCCAGCAACTTCACATGACGACCGAACAACCACATGACGACGAGATGGGCTTTCGCCTGTGTCTTCGTATAGAACCACCACGGGAGGGCCGGTACGAACTCATGGATGGCGACGAGTCCTTCATCCGACTCCGGTAAGCGTCTAAACTCGAGACGCCCTGTCTTATCCTCTTCACTTAACTTGACGAACTTGCCCCCGTCAATCGCAAAGGATGCCATATCGTCCGTCGCTTCCTGTTCAAGCGATAGATGAAGCGCGACGAACGACGGATCGAACAGCGCAATCTCCCAATTATCGTCTTCTTTCGTCGTCTGAATGAGCGGATACATAAAACGACCGAGCCACTCAAAGTACGTGTCCGCCATCCAAAGTGCCGACTTCTCTTGCGGCAGACCGAACCGCTGAATCGAGCGGACGGTGTATGACTTCGGCTGCTTTTTCTTCTTGCCGCCCGAGGACTGCTTCTCTTCTTCCTCAAGCGCATGTTCGACCGCCTGTTTGAACGGAATCTCTCCCTGGCCGATACCTTCGACCGTGTCTTCCGCGACCATCGCGTGCCCCATGCTCTCGACGAGCGGATAGACGGTCGCCTTCGGTTCACCCGTGACCGCCATGACCCACAGGCGCGACAGTTTGATTGTCGGGAACGGGAAGTCAATCAAGACGCGACGCTTATCCATGACTTCGGCCGTCTGCTCGATCATCTTCCGATACGTCATCACCTCGGGACCCCCGATGTCGATATGACGGTCGTAAAGCGACTCAGCACCGACGACCGAGATGAGCGCCTGAACGGCTTCACGGATGTCGATTGGGTGTGTTTCCGTCTTCGTCCAGCGTGGCAAAATCATCGTCGGCAATCGTTTGACGAGCTTCGCTAAAATCGGGAACGACGAACCTTCCGGACCAATAATCAGTCCAGCCCGAATCGTTGTCACCGGCACGCCCTGACCGCCGAGAATGCGTTCGACTTCGAGTCGACTCTTCAAATGACGCGATAACGTCTTCTCTTGTTTCGGGATGATTCCGCTCAAATAGACAATCTGTTCGATGTCGTTCGCCTTCGTCGCCCGGGCGAAGTTGTCCGCAATGAGCGCGTCCATGTCCTCGAACGTCGCTTGCGTCAAGCCGCCGTCCGGAATCATGGAGTGCACGAGGAACATCGCGTAATCCGCGCCCTCGCATGCTTCTTTCGTTGCTTCGTATGAGAACAAATCACAGGCACGCCACGTGATATGGGCCTCATCTTCTTTATTTTTCGTCGATCGCGATAACGCGATGATGTCATACTCTTCCTTCAGCTGCTCCATCACGTTCGAGCCGATATAGCCGCTCGCCCCCGCAATGACAATCGTTTTCCGCATAATGGTCACTCCCCTAATTATTCGCATAGAGGTAATGTACCCTTCTTTTTTAAAAGATAAATCAGTCTAAGTATGTAGAGCCTGCTCGACCGATTCATACTAAAATGAGAAAAATTAGAAAAAGGAGGGATATTCATGGGATTTTGGTACTTTCTTTTGCTTGGATTGGGAGTAATCCTCATCGTGCGAGGGATTGCAAGTAGCGCGAAACAAGGTGGACTGATTTTAGTCGGACTTGTGATGGTCGGGGTATCCATATTTATGTTCCAAGATGGCAGTGCGGACTTGGTCGCGAATTGGTTGGATCAAATTACCGGTCGATAAGTCACATTCTCGAGTAATCGTGTGGTCCATTGACAACCTTTTAACGTCTTCAATCTTGAATTGATATGGAAGGAGCTCGACAATGAAACAGTTCAAACGAGTAGGTGTTGTGGCGTTATTCGCCTTGATTGGATTTGCTCTTTTCCATTATGCGACCGAGTCGAAGACAGGTTCCGCTGCATGGACGACCGAAGTTGCGACACATCACTTCAAAGATATATTAGAAGCGCAGCGAGAAGCGATTGAAGCGCATACTCCTCTTGAAAATATCGAGCGAACGAAACTGTCACACGAAGATGACGTCGTCCGGCTCCTCCTCGGTCAGCGGGATTGGGTCGAGCAATTCCACTATACGATTCAGGAGGTACAAGTGGACGAAAAAGGTGGACTTCTATACGCAAATGCTTATGTGACAAGAAATCTTCAATTTGAGAGTGGTGTCACGACCGGGCTTGGTGACGAGATGACGATTCAATTGAGGTCTCCGAATGAGACGATTGAAGAGGTGGAGCTCGACAATCATAGCGTGACACAATCAAGCCAACCCTTTTTCAAACGCTGGATTAGTCGAGTGTTTAACTGAACAAATCCCACTTTCCGATTGGAGAGTGGGATTTGTTTTTTAAAACGATAAATCTAAACCAGTACCATCATCAAGAAGTTCTCCGTTTTTAGCGGTATAGTCAACACGAATCTCGGCTCGCTTCAGGATGCCGTTATATTGTAACGCAAACATCCATGTCCGAACGCGTTCTTCGTCATCAGCTTTCATCTCTCGATGAAGCGTTAATAAGATTGTCGGCGACACGTCGGCTGTCTGATAGGCGTTCAGATGGTTTCCGCACAGTGATCACTGTCCCTTAAACTTTTACAAAAAAGTGCTGTACCAATCTTATAACTAATATAAATCGGTCTAAAACCTTAGTCTAAATTTTGTAAATAATATTCAGTCCACGACAACTTGGCCAATATTATAGAATAAAGCAAAAAATAATTCATTTGTATCACCAACAGACGACAGAAAACGGACCAAACCATAAATTCCCATAAAATCGATTGGATAAAAAGTCACTGATTGACATAACCAATTTAAAGTTCAGTGTATTTAGAAAAACTGAATCAGTACTATCCTACAATCTTTATGTCGTATTCATTCTTGCGTCAGCATCAACTCTAAATAATAACCGTCTTGTCTTCATGACACTGAATTTTTCTCCTCGGTCGAATGAACTAGGTTACTGACATCAGCTAAAATCTCATCATCGTGGAAATCGTTTCTGCAATAGCCCAATAGCGCATCCAAACAAAGAAGTTTCCATCTTAAATAATGAACTAAGATAATCTCAGAAGATTTTAGTAGAATACGTCTGATTTTACATTTACAAAAACTATCTAAAAAAACTATAGTGCCTTAATATCTTAGAGTTAGTTTTTGAGGTTGCTTCAATACTTTTTCTTTTTTTATTTCTAATATCTACATGACCGGAGATAGCTTATTATCAAGTGATGCTTTATCAATACTAATGATCAGCTCATCTAAACTGAAAATTCTAAAAATATTTATTGTGTACTTACTTCTATACTTTGTGGTTGACTAAACCCCATAAATATTTCGCCTAATATATCATTGAATTCATATATAATTTGATTTTGTTTTTCCTCACTAAAAATCCTTTTAATCTCTACTATGTCTTGATTTTCATCAGTAACAAATTCACCAGATTCAATAATCTTAGTTTCTAATCTCTCAGGTCGAGTTTTAAATTCAATAACAAAATCTAGAAAATCACTATTATTTTTGTTCTCAAATCTAATAAACGACATGGAAAAATAGAAACCTTGTGTTAAAACTTTATTAATAAAACTATTTTCAATCAGGTTTTCACCTGAAAGTAATGCAGAATTTATTCCGTCCAATATAACTTCCTGCATAAGTTGGTTTTCAGTTTGCATAGCTAAATCTTCCGATTCGGATACTGATACAGAGAGTTCTTCAGATGTATAGCTCGTGTCTTTTTTTTTTTTTATTTGAGTAATTTTAGTTATTTTCCATTCATCAAAAAAAAAAACGAAAAAATTGGTAAATAATTCTGTCCTATTTTCCGTCTTTAAATCTGACAACAACAATTCTTTAAAAGTAAAAGAACTATCTTGTTGAATATAATTCAATAGTTCTTTTACTTTTTTATAGTCCGAAGCTGAACTAATTGAATAGTTTACATTACATAGTTCTTCACTGTTCTCGATATCAATTACAATATTTTTTTTTTTTGTTTCCAATAATTCAACTAAACCTGGTCTTTGCTCTTCATATTGAAGATATACCGTCATTTTATTGTCATCTACTATGCCTATGTTAATTTTTGTATTATCAGTTGGATCAAGAACCCTTCCGTTTAGACCTGATAATGACTCTTTAAAATCTTCCGATTCATTTGCAGGCAATATAATTCTCCCAATCTTTTTGAAATTATTAGGAGAGTCCAATAGTTGTTTTAATTCTTGAAAGTCGTTTTGGGACAAGTAATAATCTTTTGTTAAATTAGCAATATCTACTCGTTTAGTAGCACTAATTAAAATCCCTTTAGGTTTGAGTAAACTTTGCATATCTTTTAATGAAATATACTTCTCAACTACTTTTTTTATATTATTTTTATATGGGTACTTCTTTAATTGCATTTTTATCCCTCCTGTTGGGCATAACTCTCCGGAATGTCAGAAAAGACATCCATATATTTGATTTCTATTTCTAATGAGGATCCACTTATCTTTAATTCCTCTTTAATTTTTTTTTTAAAGTCTTCAATTTCTACTCTATAAGTACTTACATTTCCATAAAAGTGAAATACAAGAATATGAGCATCTTCATATTGGATTTGAGATAAACATGAATATAGAAATAGTAATTCGCTATGTGAAGGCTCAAAAAAATAAAAAATATGATTTACATTCAATAATTGAGTGTTTCCATGAAAAACTACAGTTCTTGAACTTTTAGCAAAGATATATTTAGAAAATAACACTGGTAAGGTCGCGTAGTCCTCTCGAACAGCTGTACTTCTTCCTCCACTAAAATTATCAGAAGGATAATATATTTTGAAGTCACTTTCATTTCCTGCAAGTAATCTATTCTTTGAATCTATTACTGAGCACCATCTTAGTATATGGTAATTGGATGCGATGTAAATAATGACAGGATTTTTTCTTGAAGGGATATTAATTGCTTCTAAATATTCATTAAAAACTTCATTATCAAATTGATTGGGTTCGTTACACCAAATCATAACAAGACCAGTGTTAACTCCATGGCAATCTATATTGCTTAACTCTTGTGAAATATTAGAGCATTCAATTGTATTAAAGACCTGAGTTACAAAACTTTGAATAGTACTAGTACTTATACCAGCCCACTTACGATGCTTAGATTCAACAATGATATTCTTTTTATCTTTAGCATACGGATCTTTATATTGAAACAATAAATCAATCCCATGTGGCTGAATTCTATTACGATTTTCCGATATACCATGCTTGGTCTTCTTTTTACACTGAATATCAAAGTTTGAATCTCCTTTTTGCATCCAACCTAAACCCTCAAGAATAGATTTTGACTGAATAGTCCATCTATCTCCTTGATATTGTTGTTCTTCTGACATAAATATCAATCCTCCAACATTAGCATCCCGAAATTCTTCATCTCAGAAAACTCTTTTAGAATGTAATCTACATTATCAAAGAATATAACTCCATCATTTAAATCTATTAATAGCTCAAAAAACATAGAATTAGTATCCACTTTTAATAACACTTCTGAAATATTTAATTTTTCATTTTTTAATAATTTAAATGCATCTAGTGAATTTTTTAATTCAACTGTCATTCTGGACAAACTTATATCGAAAGCTTTAACATTTTCAATTGAAATCTGTTTAACTTCAGGCTTCATGAATGAATATGCTTGTAAACAATGGTTAATATCTAAAGATAATTAATCTATCAAAAAAAACTTTTTAAATTCAGAGAAATTTTGTAAATTATTGATGCAATATCTACTACCACACATCATCATTAAATTTTTATCAGTTAAAATAAATATATCTGCATATCTAATAGAACTAGCAATCGACGCTTCCAACAATCCAGTTTCAAGACGACTGTTAGTTTTTTTTTTTTATTTAAGGTGAGTAACTTGTCCATCTTCGTAGTAATGACAGAAACCTTGATTTTCGACATTTTCACCCTCCGTCACAAAACTACTTAAAGACTCACTTCTATCTTTAACACGCATTTTCCGATAAGCGATACAGTACATGTCACTCCCCCTCAAATACACTTCCAATATTTATTTGTGGCTATATAACCTTAATAATAACAAATAAAGGAATATTTGAATATAAATTTTCACAAACCACTAATTATGTATTTTAATTTCATATTTAAAATTTTATAAAAGTTAAGAAAAAGAGGGAAGAGAATTAGTTAAAAAATAAAATGTAATATAAAAACAAAAAAAAAAAGATTATTGAGTATTAGCTCAATAACCTCTTTACTATAATGTATTCTGATTATTCATCCGCTTATTTCTTAACTTGTTGCTTCTGCAAATACGCTTCACGAAGCTGGTTCAATCGTTCCTTCTTTTTCGAGACAGTCGGCTTTTTGCCGTCCTGGTACTTCGCCGCAGCTACTTTGCTTCTCTTGTCTAATTGATATTTTCCCATGCTCTTCACCTTCCTTTCTTTCTGGATTCAATCAAAAGCAAAGACCCTCTAATCTCAATGAAATTAGAAGGTCTTCATGAAAATCATTGATCGCAGTCGTTACAGACTGCTTCAAAATGGAGACGGCGGGAGTCGAACCCGCGTCCGAAGGCATCGTAACGTATGCTTCTACGTGTGTAGTTTATCTATTGAATCTCGATGTGACACTGCCGATAAACAGGCGTTATCGCATCCAGTCTGTTTCATCTCTTCTTCGCGCCCTCAGACGGCGAGGTTGAAGCGTAGCTTGCTTAGTTTGAGACCCTGAAAGTCATCCACACAAGCGATGGATGTCAGGATCCGCAGGGCACTTAGGCTGCTGCGAGTTGTGTGTTAGTTTTGCCAGTTATAGGCGTTTGCGTTTTAACGAGGCCGACCCCTCGACACGCCACATACGACCGACCTACCCCCGTCGAATCCATAACGTCCCCGAGGTGGTAATTGGTACTCTATTTAATATACCACAATTAGGATCCGTTGTCAGTATTTTTGCCGATCGCGCATCGCACGGTCGACGTCACGCTTCGCGTCTTTCTTCTTCAAGTCCTCACGTTTGTCGTACTTCTTCTTCCCTTTTCCGACGCCGAGCAGGCACTTGGCGAACCCGTTCTTGATGTACACCTTGAGCGGGATAATCGTGTAGCCGTCACGCCCTGACGCCCCGATGAGCTGATTGATTTGCTTCTTATGCAACAATAGCTTCCGGACGCGGAGTGGGTCATGGTTGAAGCGGTTCCCCTGTTCGAACGGGCTGATATGACAGTTGTGAAGCGTCGCCTCGCCCCCGTCGAACCGGACGTACGCATCCGCGATGTTGATCTTCGATTGACGGACCGATTTGATTTCCGTCCCTGTGAGCACCATGCCCGCCTCAATCGTATCTTCGATCGCGTAATCGAAGGACGCCTTGCGGTTTTGGGCGAGTGCGTTCGAATCTTTCTTCTTGGCCATACACATTCAGTCCTTTATCTACAAGATACGGAGGAAGGGACAAGCCCTTCCCCGTCAGCGACGTTTCTTCGCACCTCGTTTGGCGTCGCCTTTTCGTTTGTGCTTGTCTTTCTTCTTCAGGTCGAGTGCCGAACGACCTTGGGAAGACTTCTCCCCGTCTCGTTTCGGTTTCTCACCTGGTTTGCCCGGCTTGCCAGGTCTTCCTGGTTTGCCGCGCTTCTTCTTGTCGTCCCGACCGCGACCGCCACGACGGTCTTTCTCGTCCTTCTTCGGACGGCCGCCTTTCGCTTTGATCGTCGTCGGTTGGCGACGGCTTGACTGTTCCCGTTTCGGCATGCCGACGACCGTGAAGTCGATCGTCCGCTCGTCTAAGTTGACGGCATCGACTTTGACACGGACGGCGTCCCCGATGCGGAATTGACGTTTCGTCCGCTCCCCGAGAAGCATGAGCTGTGACTCATCAAAGTGATAGTAGTCATCCATCGACTGGAGACGGACAAGCCCTTCGATCGTATTCGGAAGTTCGATGAACATCCCGAAGTTCGTGACGCCGGCGACGACACCATCGAATTCTTCGCCGAGATGGGCTTCCATGTATTCGGCTTTCTTGAGCGCCTGTGTCTCGCGCTCTGCATCGACTGAGCGACGTTCCCGTTTCGATGCCTGTTCGGCGATTGCCCCGAGACGGTCCTCGTACTTCGCAATCGTCTTCTCCGACAAGTCGTTGTTGAAGACGTACGTGCGCATGAGACGGTGGACGATCAAGTCCGGATATCGACGGATTGGTGACGTGAAGTGCGTATAGAAGTCTGTCGCGAGTCCGAAGTGACCGAGCGAGACGTCGTCATATTTCGCCTGTTGCATCGAGCGAAGCATGATCGTGCTGATGACCGGCTCTTCCGGTTCACCGTCGATCGCCTTCAAGATTTTTTGAAGCGTCTTCGGTTCGACCGTCTGTCCTTTGATGCGTTCGATGTGAACGCCAAAGTTTGCGACAAAGTCGAAGAAGAAGTCGAGCTTGTCCGGTTTCGGATTATCGTGGACACGATAGATGAACGGCACGTCCATCTTGTGGAAGTGTTCAGCGACCGTCTCGTTGGCCGCGAGCATGAACTCCTCGATCAACTTCTCGGCGACCGAACGTGGACGAAGCACGATATCTGCCGGCTTCCCTTCCTCGTTGACGACGACTTTCGCCTCGGCGAAATCGAAGTTGATGGCACCGCGCGAGTTACGACGTTTCCGAAGCACTTCCGCGAGCTCAGCCATGAGGTCGAACTCACCGATGAACGGTTCGTACTTTTTCAATGTTTCTTCGTCATCACGTTCGATGATCTCACGGACGTTCGTATACGTCATCCGCTCCGTCGTCTTGATGACACTCGGGAACAGATCATGGCGAACGACCTTCCCGTTTTGTGGGGAGATCTCCATGACGCAGCTGAGCGTCAAGCGGTTGACGTGCGGGTTGAGGGAACAGATCCCGTTCGAGAGTCGATGCGGCAGCATCGGAATGACACGGTCGACGAGATACACACTCGTCCCACGTTCGAACGCCTCGACGTCTAGTGGTGAGCCCTCTTTCACGTAATGCGAGACGTCAGCGATATGGACACCGAGCTCGTAGTTGCCGTTATCGAGTTTTTTGACGTGGACTGCATCGTCCAAGTCTTTCGCATCTTCGCCGTCAATCGTGAAGATCGTCTCGTCACGAAGGTCGACGCGTCCGATGAAGTCTTTCTCGTCCGCCTCGTCCGGTACCGCGTTCGCCTGAGCGATCACGTCCTCCGGGAACTCCGTCGGGATGCCGTGCTTATAGACGATCGACAAGATGTCGACGCCCGGGTCGTTCTTATGCCCGATGATACGGACGACGTCACAGGCACCGGCGAAGCGTCCGTCCGGATACTTCGTGATGCGCACGACGACTTTATGTCCGTCGACGGCACCGAGTGACTTATCCGGGTTGACGACCGGCCAGAAATTGATGCGTTTGTCATCCGGCTCGATGAAGGCGAACTGGTCGAGTCGACCGCTCGGGAGCGTATACGTCCCGACGAACTCGGAGAGTCCGCGCTTCAGTACTTTCAATAAAATCCCTTCCGTCTTGCCACGGTTGTCCTCGCGTTTTTTGACGAGGATCGTATCGCCATGGTAGACGTCCTTCAGTTGGTCGGGCGGCAAGAACACATCTTCCGCTTCCCCTTCGACTGACAAGAAGCCGAAGCCGCGCTGATGAATCGAGATGATCCCCGCGACTTGTCCGAGCGTGGCGAGCGTCCCGTAACGGTTCGTCCGCGTCCGGCCGATGGCGCCCTCTTCCTCGAGGGCATTCAATGTGCGGATGAGCTCTTTGAAGTCATCCGTCGACGCGAGCTGTAATCGCTCGGTCAGTTGATCGACAGAGAGCGGTTTCTCGCTCGCCTGTAGAATCTCTAATAATTGGTCACGTAAATTCAACGTGACACCTCCTTCTTAGACTGACCAGTCTAACGTTTCGAGAAAATCGAGCACGTCCTGGTGCAGTTTCTCTTTTTCTTTGTCGAGTGTGATCACGTGTCCCGAGTTCTCATAGATGAGCAACTCTTTTTGGAACGTGTTGACCGCCTCGTAAATTTGATTCGCCGATTCCGGGTCGATCATGTTGTCTTTGGCGCCTTGGACGACGAGTGTCGGGACGAAGATGTCCTCGAGCTTCGACGCCGTGTCACGGACGAAGGCACGGAGGTCTTTCAATGTTGGCATCGGTTTGAACTCTGCCATCTCCTGCTCGATCTGTTCCGGCGACTTTTCTTCTCTACCCTTATATTCTCGGGCATATGCCTGGACTCCTTTATACAAGCGGTCCTCGGCATCGATTCCCGTCGGTGCGCACATCGGGATGACCGCCTTGACGTCTTTCTCCTCGGCGAGACGGAGCGACATCACGCCGCCTAGCGAGAGTCCGCAGACGACAATCTCCTCATGACCTTTGTCGACGAGCGTCTGGTAAGCGTCCAAGACGTCTTCCCACCAGTCTTTCGGTCCATATTGGAGTAATTCTTCCGGTGGGACGGCATGACCACGATAGATCGGTCCCATACATGTGTATCCTTCTTTTTGAAGGAAGCGACCGAGCATGCGGACATCCGCGCTCGATCCAGTGAAGCCATGTAACATCAACACGGCACGTTTTCCGCCCTCGAAGAAGAACGGTTTTGGTGCTGTCACTTTCATTTTATCTGTCATCTCCTCGTATCTACATTATTCCCAAAAAATAAAAAGAAAAAACAAAAGCTGACCGCCTCACGTGAAAATCGAGAACGATCAGCCTTATCATCATAATGATGCGACTAGTAATCCTAAAATGAAAAACAAAGTGCCTAGTACAGCTGCAGTTCGGTTCAAAACAGCATCGAAGCCGCGTGCTTTCTGGCGTCCGAACAACTGCTCCGCGCCACCTGCAATCGCTCCAAGACCTTGCGACCGACCTGACATGAGCAGTACGACGACAATCAATAAGACAGCCACGACAAGTAGGCTGATTGTAGCGATCGTTTGCATAGTAGTCAGTTCCTCCTTCTATTTACACGCTTTTTATTATATAGAAGTTATCAATAAAACACCAGCATTCAAATTATCGGGACGGGTAGCTAAACCCTTCGCCGATGACTTCCTTCACCTGGTGGATGACGACGAAGGCGCGGTCGTCCGTTACTTGGACGATTTTTTTGAGTGGCGCGATCTGACGTTTGTCGACGATCATATACAACATGTTCTTATCCTGCTTCGTGTAGTAGCCATGTCCATGGATGATCGTCGCCGAGCGTCCGAGCGTCTCCGTCAAGACGACAGCGAGCTCTTCTTGCTTATCGCTGATGATCGTGACGGCTTTGCGGATGTTGAGACCTTCCGCGACGAGGTCGATGACCCATGAACCGATGATGATCGCGATGAGCGTATAGAGAACGACTTGTTCCCCTAAGAAGAAACCAGATGTCGCGACGACGATCGCATCGATGATGAACATCGAGACGGCGACACTCAAGTGGAGATAGCGCTCCATGAGACGGGCGATGATGACGCCCCCGCCGGTCGTCCCGCCGACACGGAGCACCATGCCGATTCCGACCCCGATCATGATTCCGGCATAGACGGCCGCAAGCAGTTTGTCCTCGGCAGGGCTGCCCCAGTCATGTGTCAGACTGAGGAAGAATGACGTCGCGATGACGGCGATGACCGAATAGACCATTGTCCGACGGTCGAGCAGCTTATAGCCGACGATAAAGAGAATCCCGTTCCCGATGATCGACGTGAGCCCGAGGTCCCAGCCGAACACGTAGTACAGGATGATCGTGACCCCGAGCAGGCCACCTTCCGAGAAGTCGTTCGGTACGGTGAAGTAGTTGACCCCGAACGAGAGAATGAATGAGCCCGCGATGATCCAGGCGATATCCTTCACCGAGATGGTTTGTAGCTTGCGCCATACTTGTTGGCGCAATAAATGTTGTTGTTGACGTTTCATAAATGTCCTCCCTCCATAGAAAAAAGACCGCGGCAAAAGCCGCAGTCTTAAGATTGTACTGGCTTTGGCGCACCGTCTTTCATAATCGGCAACTTGCGCTCCGCGGCGTTCGCGTAGACGTTCAAGAGTGCCTCTTTTTCCAAATCCCAGTTATATTTCTCACGCGCGGTCTTCGTGTTCTCTTTGACACGCGCATAGAGTGCTTGGTCTTCAATCATCCGGTTGACGCCGTCCGCGATCGATTGTGGATCGTGCGAATCGACGAGCACCCCGACATCGTTCCCCGCAACGACCCGTTCGATTTCAGGGAAGTCACATGAGACGACCGGTACTTCGGCCATCAAATACTCAAACAATTTATTCGACGAGGCCGAGTAGTGGTTGAAGCAGACGTTGTTCAATACTTGGAAGCCTAAATAGGCATTCATCGTATAGTAAGGTAACGCTTCGACCGGTACTTTGTCAATCATCTTGACGCGATTGCCGACCCCTTCCGTCTCGATCAACTGTTGGATCGTCGGTTTGAGTTTCCCGTCCCCGATCATGACGAGCGTGCCTTCTTTGAAGTCTTTCGCCGCGAGCACGAGCTGTTCGAGACCACGTCCCGCTTGAATGCCCCCTTGATACAAGAGGATCTTCTCGTCTTTCGGCAAATCGAGGAGTGCATGCAAGTCCTTGCGGAGCGAGAAGTCGAGCGGACGGTAGAACGGATAGTTATGGAGCACGTACGGATAGAATCCGTACAACTCTTCGTTGTGTGCCGCACGCGTATGGTTCTCGACCATCATCGTATCGACGAACGGCAAGAGCCAGCCCTCGAGGTTACTTTGAATATAGCCGTAACCCGTACGGTCCGTCTGTACCTCGTGCGAGTCGTAGACGATCCGACCTTTGTTGAACACTTTTCCAGCAAGGAGTGCCTGCGGGAGCGTGTTCAAATCGTTCGCATGGTAAAAGTCATACGATTTTTTCGTCGAAGCGAACACCATCTCGAGCATCGCACTCGCGTTGACGATTTGCTTACGTACTTGCGGCAACAAGACCGTCCCGATGGCCGCTCCGAGCGCGAGCATCGTGAACGGCGCGAGTAAGAACAACCCGGCACCGACGAGTCCGGCACCGATTTGGCGGGTCCGTTTCTCGCTCACCCATTGATACGTCTTCTTCGCGAACTTGAGCGCGTTGACGAGAATCGAAGGTTGACGCTTCACGCGGATGACGCGGAAGCCTTCCGGACGCATCTCTTCTTTTGGAAGCTCTTTATTTTTCGGATCTTGAAGCGCGATCAAATCGACTTCATAGCCTGCCTCGGCGAGTGCCGAGCACTCACGAAGGACGCGCGCATCATTCGTAAAATGGTTCCATACAAACATACATACTGACTTCATCGTGTTTCCTCCATCACTAACTGTTGTACGACTTGATCTAACACGTCGATATTCTCTTCCCAACATAAATTCTCTTTGACGTAACGAATCCCGTTCGCCCCGAGTGCCTCCCGTAAATCCGGTCGGTCGAGGAGCTTCCGCAGGATTCGCTCGATCTCATCGATGTCACGCTTCCGTGACACGTAGCCGACTTCCGCCGCTTCAATGACATTCGCCGCATGGCCTGACACTGCTGCGACAATCGGTTTGCCGACCGCCATATAGTCGATGAGTTTCCCAGGGATGACCGTATCAAACACTTCTTGCTCGATCAGACTGACGAATGCGACGTCCGCATTTTTAATTGCCTGAAACGCCTCTGTCCGTGGCATCGCCTCGAGGAACAAGAAGTTTTGGAAGCCACGGTCTTTGATCGTCTGTTTCAACTCTTCTTTCCGATAGCCGTAGCCGATCAATTTGAAGTGGACCCGTGGCTCGTCCCGGAATCGCTCGGCGAGTTCGAGTAACAACGACACATCTTGGGCAAGACCCATGTTCCCGGCGTATAAGATCTCCATCCGGTCGTCCGGTGGGATCGTCCGCTCGAGCGTTCGCTCCGCTTCCCGGATCGAGTTCGGCATGTAGTGAATCTTCTCGTTCGGCACACCGCGCTGACGAAGATAGCTGCGGAACCCTTCCGAGTTGATGATGACTTCATCGGCGACACGATACAGTCGATTCTCCATCCAAAAAGCCGGCGTGAGCACCCAATCGTACTTGAAGACGCCGACACCTTTCACCGATTCTGGCCAAAGGTCACGGACGTCCAAGATGAACGGGACACGATACTTTCGTTTCGCATAAGCACCGACAAACGCCATAAAAAAAGAAGGGGTCGTCGCAAAGACGACGTCTGGCTTCAATTCGAGCTTACGGACTTCCCGGATCCCTTTGACCATCTGTTCGAGGAATAGGAAAAGACGACTGACCATGTTAGACGTATGTTTCCGTTTCTTCGTGATGAGTCGCTTGATGAACGGTTGGTCGTTTAACTCCCGGTCGTTCCAGAAGCGGTCGTCCTGATACATATCAAAGCTCGGATACGAAGGGGCGGCCGTGATGACCTCGACTTCATACCCGCGCTGCTTCATCAAATGCGTAATGTTTTGCATCCGGTTGCCGGCACTGCCGATCTCCGGATAATAGTTTTGACACACCATAAGCATTGTTTTCAAAAATAACACACCTTACTGTTGATCAAGTTCGTCCAAAAGCCGTTTCAATAGGGCATGGACGTCATCTTTTAAATCAGGATCGCTGAGCGCGTGGCAAATCGTCGTCTCGACGAACCCAATCGGCTCTCCGACGTCGTAACGTCGACCGTCAAATTCGTAGGCGAAGACCGTCTGCGCCTCATTCAAGCGTGCGATCGCATCCGTCAATTGAATCTCGCCCCCGGCTCCCGCCTCTTGTCCCGACAACGCCTCAAAGACGTCCGGTTTCAAGATGTAGCGACCGAGGATGGCGAAGTTCGACGGGGCCTCATCAATGGGCGGTTTCTCCACGAACGTCCGCACCGGGATGAGCTTCCCTTCGACGGCAAGCGGGTCAATTATACCATATCGGTTCGTCATTTCATACGGGACACGCTGCACCCCGATGATCGAACGATCGTGGGCCTCATATTGGTCGATCAACTGCTTCGTTGCCGGCACATCGGATTCGATAATATCGTCCCCGAGCAAGACGGCGAATGGCTCGTCTCCGATAAACTTCCGGGCGCACCAAATCGCATGTCCGAGACCTTTTGGCTCCTGTTGGCGTATGTAGTGAATGTTCGCCAAATTCGAGGAATGTCGGACCGATTCGAGCAAGCGCGTCTTCCCTTTCGATTCGAGGTTCTGTTCCAGTTCGAGCGCACGGTCGAAATGGTCTTCAATCGCCCGTTTGTTCTTCCCCGTGACGATGATGATGTCCTCGATGCCTGAAGCGACGGCTTCCTCGACGATGAACTGGATCGTCGGCTTGTTGACAATCGGCAACATTTCTTTTGGCATGGCTTTCGTGGCAGGAAGGAAGCGGGTGCCGAGACCGGCGGCTGGGATGATGGCTTTACGTACTCGTGTCATAAGCATGGGCTCCTTTACTCGTTATGTAGAGAGTATACCCAAATTTTGTGCAAACTGACACAAAAGAGAGGTCATGACAATGTTGTCATGACCAATCATCATTCCGATGCGATTTGAGATAGTACCAAATGCCGAATCCAATGAGCAATACCAAGAAAAGAAATCCAAGCATCATCACGAAAATCGCCTCCCCATTCATGCTTCATTTTCTATATTCCCGCTCCAGATTGTTTCAGAACCACTTCTGTCCATGCGTTCGAATAAACCGAAGTTCCTCTTGGTAATGATCGTAATGTCCTTCGTCAATCATCTTTTGGAAGGCGACGTCTCCTTCCGCAGCTTTTCGTTTCATCAAGAGACAGAGCGCTTCAATCCGTCGTTGTAACATATCGAACAAGTCGACCTCCGCTTGATCCCAACCATAGGCTTCGAGAAACAAAGATACCCGCTCTTTATAGATCGCATCGTCTCGATCGGCATCATAATAGATGACTTCTCCCGTTTCAGCTTGGTGGCGACGACTGAGCGGAACGAACGTATAAAGTGCATAGACGATATCCCAAGCACGCGGTCCGGGTGCGGCCAAGTCAAAATCGATGATTCCTGCCACTTTTCCTTCATGGAAAATTGTATTGTAGACAGCGAAGTCGTTATGGCAGATGACCTCTAACGGTTGTGGTGTGTGATCGATTGGCTCCCATTCGGATGTCCATTCAAAATCGATTGACGCATCATGCAGTCGTCTCATCAAGCGCGCGACGTCTTGAATCGCCTCATCAGCCCACATATAGGATTTGAGAGGATAGTCTGCCGTCTCCCCCTCGATATAAGTGAGCACCTCTCTTCTTGTTTCATCGATCCCGACAAAGCGTGGCACGCCAGACAGTTGCTTCGCCTCCAAATGCTTTAAATAGCAATGGATGCGTTCACTCCCCACTTTTTGTGAACGATAGACGTAGTTCCCTTTTCGATGAACGATGGATACGTTCCCGCCACTCAACCTTTTTTCTTGTTTATTCGATTGGTCCATCCAATCTCCCCCTACTTTTTGTCTTTTACGTTCAGTATACAACACGAGGTCTCAATGACTAAGAAGTTCGACACAGAACGTTCGCGTCCGTCGAAGCGGTACCGTGACTCTTGCAGGAAAGCATCGGTGCCGCAAAGACGGATAGACGACCAATCAGCTTTTCCACCGTTGATTAAACGGATAAAAAACACACAAAAAAACAGGCCCGCCGATTGGCGAGCCTGAAACAATTAATCAATTATTTTTTAAGGTTGTAGAACGACTTGATGCCGTCGTATTTCGCTACATCGCCGAGCATGTCTTCGATGCGGAGAAGTTGGTTGTATTTCGCGATACGGTCTGTACGTGAAAGTGAACCAGTTTTGATTTGTCCAGCGTTTGTCGCAACAGCGATGTCTGCGATTGTCGCGTCTTCTGTTTCACCAGAACGGTGTGAGACGACTGCTGTGTAACCAGCTTTTTTAGCCATTTCGATCGCGTCGAATGTTTCTGTGAGCGTACCGATTTGGTTAACTTTGATGAGGATCGAGTTTGCGATTCCTTTTTTTTTATCTTCAGCAAGTTTAGATGTGTTCGTTACGAAGAGGTCATCCCCAACGAGTTGAACTTTGTGTCCGATTTTGTCTGTGAGAAGCTTGTGGCCATCCCAGTCGTTTTCGTCACAACCATCTTCGATTGAGAGGATTGGGTACTTGTCAACGAGCTCAGCGTAGAAGTCTACAAGCTCAGCAGTTGTGAGTGACTTGCCTTCGCCAGCGAGTTCGTATTTACCAGTTGATTTGTCGTAGAACTCAGAAGATGCAACGTCCATTGCGAGGTAGACGTCTTCACCTGGTTTGTAACCAGCTTTTTCGATCGCTTCAAGGATAACTGTGATCGCTTCTTCGTTAGACTTCAAGTTTGGTGCGAAACCACCTTCGTCACCGACAGCTGTGTTAAGACCCATACCAGAAAGAACTGATTTGAGGGCGTGGAATACTTCAGCACCCATGCGGAGCGCTTCACGGAATGTTGGCGCGCCGACAGGCATGATCATAAACTCTTGGAAGTCCACGTTGTTGTCCGCGTGCGAACCACCGTTGATGATGTTCATCATTGGTGTTGGAAGTGTCTTCGCGTTGAATCCACCAAGGTATGTGTAAAGTGGGAGACCGAGCTCATCTGCTGCTGCGTGAGCTGCTGCCATTGACACACCGAGGATTGCGTTTGCACCAAGTTTTGCTTTGTTTGGCGTACCATCGAGTTCGATCATTTTCGCATCGATTGCGTTTTGGTCGAATACATCGTAGCCGATAAGTTCTGGTGCGATCGTGTCGTTCACGTTCGCAACTGCTTTCAAGACACCTTTACCGAGGTAACGTGACTTGTCGCCATCGCGAAGCTCAACTGCTTCGTGCTCACCTGTTGATGCGCCTGATGGGACGAGGGCACGGCCGAAACCGCCGTCTTCTGTGAAGACTTCTACTTCTACTGATGGGTTACCGCGTGAATCTAAAATCTCGCGTGCGTAAATTTCTGTAAAAATTGACATGAAAAATCGCTAATTTTCGTTTGAAAAATAGTTGTATTATTTTGTAACGATTGACGAACCAGTCATTTCAGCTGGTTGCTCTCCACCGAGAAGGTGAAGAAGCGTTGGGGCGAGGTCGCAAAGCGCGCCTTCGAGAACTGGTTTCAGTTCGACTCCCTCTTTTGTGACGATACATGGAACAGGTTCCGTCGTGTGCGCCGTCATCGGCGAGCCATCCGGGTTCGTGACGATGTCCGCGTTCCCGTGGTCTGCTGTGATGATGGCCGCTCCACCTTTAGCAAGTAATGCGTCCACTACTTTACCGAGGCATTCGTCGACCGCTTCGATCGCTTTCTTCGTCGGCTCAAGCTTCCCTGAGTGACCAACCATATCCGGGTTTGCGAAGTTGATGATGTATGCATCATACTCATCTGATTCGATACGCTCGAGCAAGCCGTCCGTGAGTTCATATGCGCTCATTTCTGGTTGTAAGTCGTACGTCGCGACTTTCGGTGAAGGGACAAGGAGACGATCCTCACCTTCAAATGGTTGTTCTTTTTGTCCGTTCAAGAAGAACGTGACGTGTGGGTATTTCTCTGTTTCTGCGGCACGGAGTTGTTTGTATCCTTGCGCAGAGAGCGTTTCCCCGAGTGTGTTTTTCAAATCTTCCGGTGGGAACACGATATCCGTGTCGATATCATCTGAGTACTTCGTCATCGAAACGAGGAGAAGGTTCTCAGGATGCTTGTCCGAGAGTGTGAAGCCTTTGAATCCGGCTTTCTCTTTGAACACTTTCGACAACTGGATCGCCCGGTCTGGACGGAAGTTGAAGAACATGATGGCATCGTTGTCTTGGATTGTCGCGACCGGCTTGCCATCTTTTACGATGACAGTTGGTAAGACGAACTCATCCGTCAAATCGTTCTCGTAAGATGTCTTGAGAACTTCGACTGGGTCCGTGCCAACTTCGCCTTTACCGTTTACGAGGACGTCGTATACTTTCTCGACGCGCTCCCAACGGTTGTCGCGGTCCATGGCATAGTAACGACCAGACACGCTAGCGACTTGACCGACACCGAGTTCAGCAAGCTTTTCTTCTGTTTCCTTGAGGAAACCAGCTCCTGATTTCGGATCACAGTCACGGCCGTCCGTGAACGCGTGAATGTACACTTTTTCGATGCCGTGGAGTTTTGCGAACTCAACGATGGCAAACATGTGATTGATGTGCGAGTGAATCCCGCCATCTGATACGAGACCCATGATATGGAGGCTCGAATCATGCTTCTTCACATGACCTGCCAAATGGTTCATCGCCTGACGGTCGAATAACGAACGGTCTTTGATTGCGTTGTTCACGCGTGAGAGTGACTGATAGACGACTCGGCCGGCACCGATGTTCAAGTGACCGACTTCCGAGTTCCCCATCTGTCCTTCCGGAAGACCGACGTACTCGCCTTTTGCGTTTAAGAGCGTATGTGGATACTGCTCCCAGTAGCGATCGAAGTTCGGTTTGTTCGCAGCCATGACTGCGTTTCCGAACGATTCGTCACGCATCCCGAAACCATCTAAAATGATGAGTGCGACTGGTCTAGCCATTTAAATCGCCTCCAACAATTTGAGGAACGAAGCGGCTTCAAGTGAAGCACCGCCGACGAGTGCGCCGTCGATATCTTCCTGTGCCATATACTCTTTGATGTTCTCTGGTTTTACAGATCCACCGTATTGGATGCGTACTGCAGCCGCTACGTCTTCACCGTAAAGACCTTTCACCACGTCGCGAACATATTTACAAGAGCTTTGTGCGTCCGCTTCGTCCGCTGATTTCCCTGTACCGATCGCCCAAACTGGCTCGTACGCGATGACGAGTTGTTTGACTTGGTCAGCAGAGAGGTCAGCGAGGCCGCCTTCGACTTGTGTTTTGATGACTTCTTCGAACTTGTCGCCTTCGCGCTCCTCGAGAGTTTCACCGACACAAACGATTGGCGTAAGACCGTGTTCGAACGCTTTTTTTTTTTTTCTGTTGATGAACGCATCTGATTCGCCGAAGTACTCGCGACGTTCTGAGTGACCGAGGATGACGTAAGTCACGCCGAGGTCAGCGACCATAGCTGGGCTAATTTCGCCAGTGTAAGCACCGCTATCTTTGTCGTACATGTTTTGTGCACCGAGCTTCAAGTTTGACCCTTTAGCTGCTTCTACCATCGGTGCGAGGAAAAGTGCTGGAGCACCAATCGCTGCATCTACTTTGTCAGTAGATGGGATGTTGTTTTTTACTTCCTCAACGAAAGCAACAGCTTCCGAGAGTGTTTTGTTCATTTTCCAGTTACCTGCAATAATCGGTTTACGCATCGATAACCCTCCTCTAAATTACTTGTCGTTCAACGCCTCGACACCTGGAAGTTTTTTGCCTTCCATGAATTCGAGTGACGCGCCGCCACCAGTTGAGATGTGACTCATCTTGTCAGCAAGACCAAATTTGGCTGCCGCAGCTGCTGAGTCGCCACCACCGATGATTGAGTATGCATCGCTGTCCGCAAGCGCTTGAGCGACACCTTTCGTTCCGTTTGCGTATTTATCGAGTTCGAATACGCCCATCGGTCCGTTCCATACGACAAGTTTCGATTCGCGAATCGCGTCCGCGTAAAGTTCGACTGTCTTCGGTCCGATATCAAGACCCATGTGATCCGCTGGGATCGAGTCGATATCGACTGGGCCGACATACGTTTCTTCGCCAAATTCTTTCGTGATGACGCAGTCGACAGGCATCAAGAATTTCACGCCTTTGTCTTCTGCTTTCTTCATGAATTGACGAGCGAGGTCAAGCTTATCCTCTTCAAGGAGTGACGTTCCGACTTCGTGCCCGAGTGCTTTCGAGAACGTGTACGAGAGTCCGCCACCGATGATGAGTGTGTCAACGATGTCAAGAAGGTGGTCGATGACCCCAATCTTATCCGCTACTTTCGACCCGCCGATAATCGCCGTGAACGGACGGTCTGGGTTTGAAAGAGCTTTACCGAGAACTTCAAGTTCTTTTTCCATCAAGAGACCAGCAACGGCTGTGTCCACGTGGTGCGCAATCCCTTCAGTTGAAGCGTGTGCACGGTGAGCCGCGCCGAACGCGTCGTTGACGTATACGTCAGCAAGTGCTGCGAATCCTTTTGCAAGTTCAGGGTCGTTTTTTGTTTCACCTGGGTAGAAACGAACGTTCTCTAAAACGACGACATCGCCTTCAGAGAGGTTAGCGACCGCTTCTTCTGCGACCGGACCGTATGCTTCTTCGACGAGCGGTACATCTTTTCCGAGGAGCTCAGCGAGACGCTTCGCTACTGGAGCAAGTGAGAACTCAGGGTTCTTCTCGCCTTTTGGACGACCGAGGTGGCTCGCAAGGACGAGTTTCGCACCACCGTCAAGCAAGTGCTTGATCGTTGGAAGTGCGGCTTGGATCCGAGTTTCGTCTTGGATGACGCCATCTTTGAGTGGAACGTTGAAGTCAACGCGGCAAAAGACGCGTTTCCCTTTTACATCGATGTCACGAATAGACTGTTTGTTCATAACTTTCGCCTCCATATGTCGTGCGTGTCATTTCATAAATAGAGCGGAGAACAATCTCTTGTTTCCGCTCCTATTTGATTCTATTTAGTTCACGAAATTACTTCGCGATGTTAGCGAAGTGCTTAACTGTGCGAACCAATTGTGCAGTGTAAGACATTTCGTTGTCGTACCAAGAAACTGTTTTAACGAGTTGCTTGTCGCCAACTGTCATTACTTTCGTTTGAGTCGCGTCGAAGAGTGAACCGTATGTGATTCCAACGATGTCAGAAGAAACGATTTCGTCTTCAGTGTAACCGAATGACTCGTTCGCTGCTGCTTTCATTGCTGCGTTTACTTCGTCAACAGATACTTGCTTGTCGAGTACAGTTACGAGCTCAGTGAGTGAACCTGTAGCAACTGGTACACGTTGTGCAGCACCGTCAAGTTTTCCTTGAAGTTCTGGGATTACGAGACCGATTGCTTTCGCAGCACCTGTTGTGTTAGGAACGATGTTCGCTGCAGCTGCACGCGCACGACGGAAGTCACCTTTCGGGTGTGGAGCGTCAAGCGTGTTTTGGTCGCCAGTGTAAGCGTGGATTGTCGTCATGAGACCTTCAACGATTCCGAACTGGTCTTGAAGTACTTTAGCCATTGGCGCCAAGCAGTTTGTTGTACAAGAAGCACCTGAGATAACTGTTTCAGTACCATCGAGGATGTCGTGGTTTGTGTTGTAAACAACAGTCTTCATGTCACCTGTAGCAGGAGCCGAGATAACAACTTTCTTCGCGCCAGCTTTCAAGTGAAGCTCAGCTTTTTTTTTTTAAGTGAAGAATCCAGTACATTCGAGAACGATGTCTACACCGAGGTCTCCCCATGGAAGTTCTTCAGGGTTACGGTTAGCAAGCGTGATAACTTTCTCTCCGTTTACGAGGAAGTGATCGTCGTGTACTTCAACTTCTCCGTCGAAACGACCTTGAGTCGTGTCATACTTGAGAAGGTGCGCAAGCATCTTCGTGTCTGTCAAGTCGTTGATTGCAACAACTTCGATTCCTTCGTTTTTGATGATCTCGCGGAATGCCAAACGACCGATACGTCCAAATCCGTTAATACCAACTTTTACTGCCATGTTAATTTCCTCCTTAGGGTAGAAGCTATTTATTGAAGAGCCAACGGGGGGTCAACTCTTTAATAACAAGTTAATAATTCTTTCGCCGCACCTTCGTCTGTGACGAGGATGATGTTCGACGTGTGTTTCGCATAAGCGGCGATCGCCTGTGCCTTCGATTTTCCTCCGGCAACCGCGATGACGGCATCCATGTCATCCAGCTCTTCGAGTTGGATTCCAACCGTCTTGACGCGATGGACGATCTCACCTTCAGCATTGAAATAATATCCGAATGCCTCGGCGACGGCGTCATGCCGTTCAATCATCCGCAAATGCTCCGGTGATGCGTGACGGCGCTTTGCCATCGTTTCTGCCTCACCAATTCCATGTACCACAATTCGCGCCGCTCTAATCATTTCCAACACATTTTTGATGCTAGGTTCCTCCACCATCCGGTCGAACGTTTCTTGTGATACTTCATCCGGAATATGTAGAAGATGATAGTCTGCGTGGGCCCGGTCCGCCATGCGTGAACA
Organism: Exiguobacterium profundum; assembly: GCF_001909285.1. Taxonomy (GTDB): domain Bacteria; phylum Bacillota; class Bacilli; order Exiguobacteriales; family Exiguobacteriaceae; genus Exiguobacterium; species Exiguobacterium profundum. The sequence continues at coordinate 1,255,373 of NZ_MRSV01000001.1, read as the reverse complement.
GACGGTGTTCGCCTGAAGTTCAAGCGTTTCGCCGAGACCTCCGCGTGCGGGCACGAAATGCATCGGGCGTTCTTTTTTATCGGGCGACATCATCGCCGCGACCGATGCCATCGTCGTTCCTCCCGTTACCGCAATCACATTATCATCCGGTGCGAGCCGCGCTTTTAGTTGCGTGACCGCCGCCCGTCCGATATCGCGTTGGACCCAGAATGTCTCATCCGAGTCACCCGGTACGATGACGACTTGGCGAACCCCTAATTTCTCTTCGAGCTCTCTTGCCACTTCTGAGATCCCGAGAAGTTCTCCCATGATCTCGTGCAAGTCTCGTAAGACGTTTCGTCCCGTCTCACTGAGGGAAATTCCTTGAGTAGCGACGTAAAGAAGACCTTGATCTTTCAAAAAGTCGACTTCTCGTCTGAGTACCCGTTCGGTCAGTCCCAGGCTCGTTGCGAGTGTCCTGCGGCCAATCGGCTGCATCAAGCGGACATAATGTAAGATATCGTAACGATGTCGGAGCGTATCGAGCAGGTCAGGGACAATTTGCTTCTGAACGTGAATCAGTTGCTGGATCATGCTCATACCCCCTCGACTTTCAGTGTGGACAACTTTTGTCCCACTTTTTTATTTGCGTCCCACCGCTACGAGTTCATCTTATCAATCACTTTTCCGTCTGGCAACCCCTTCAAACGTTTTTTTTCTTTGTAAGCGTATACTTAACAAAATCTTCAACTTTGTTGTCATCATATCGCCCTTGACTGATGACCACACCTTCATGTATGAGAACGGGGATTTCAAAGAGGTACTTTGCCTCGAGCACCTCATCCCCGGTGATGTCGATTTGTTCGAGTTCGATCGGATAATCTTCCTGTAACCATTCGAGCATGACGACCGCCTCGTCACATAGTGAGCAATTATCACGTTTATATAAAGTAAGTTTCATTTTCGTCATCCCTTCCATACCTGTCGCTCGCGCTCGCGCGAATTACCGAATCCAAGCTCTTCCCGATAGTTCGTCACCGTCCGCCGGGTCACTTGATATCCGTATCGAATCAATTCATTCGCAAGCGCCTGATCACTTTGTGGTGCCTTTTCTCGTTGAATCAGTTCTGCGAGTGCCCGTTTAATCATAAATGGCGAATCCCCGCGACTTGAAGAAAAAACAAAAAAGTGTCGCCATTCCATGATGCCACTCTCGGTCTTGGCGAACTTCCCTTGGATGGCTCGTCCGACCGTCGATTCATGTTTTCCGATGAGCTGCGCGACCGTACGTCGGGTCAACGGATTAAGGACAAGTTCCCCTTTGAGCCACTCGGTCTGACGTGCTTCAATGATTGACCAAATCTCACGCAGCGTTTCGTTCCGCATCGAAAGGGACGTCATCCACCATTTCGCCTCACGGTCATTCCCGACACGCGACTCGTCGAGTTCCGGACTGAGCCACGTCGTGACGAGTGTCCCCTCTTCATAGCGTACCACGACTTCCGGAAAAACGTGACCCGTTTCTTCATATAATAGAGGACGTTTCGGAAGTGTCGCGACGATTCGTTCCAGTCTTGCCAATTCCTCCTCTGAAATAGCAAGAGCAGTCGTCATCTGTTGAGGACCCACCCCACTCTCAATCGCTTCGAATACATCGACGATGCGAGGGTCCTCATGTTCGATCGCATGTCGATATTGACACTCCCGTTCTGTTCTCGCCCCGATCCCCGTCGGTTCAAGAAATAAAAGCGCCTGCCTCGCCTGTTCGATTCGAGTGACGTCGACACCGAGTCGTGTCGCCAACACCTCGTTCGCATCCGGCAATAATCCCCGATGGTCGAGCAAGAGGACGAGTTGTCGTCGCAACGCTTTCTCATCCTCACTGCCGCTACCCTCATGAATCTGTGTGAACAGCTTCTCCTCAAACGAGCTCGCCGCATCTGCAATCCAATCGATGCTCCCGCTCCCGATTTGAATGTTCGTGTTATGTCGCGCAAGACGCGCCAGCCGGAATGCGAGCGCAAGACGGTCCGCCTCAAGGACCGGTAACCGCTGCACGAGGTCTTGCGTCATCTGTTGTTGCTGGATTTGTTTTTGCTCCTGCCGTTGCATCGTTCTCCCCCCTCTTTTCTATTGTATCGAACCCGCTTCCGTCGCGCTCAAAAAAGCTATGTGAACAGGATTGCTTTTTCAATAAAACAAATGTATAATAAATTCGTGTCACAGATATGCACCCGTAGCTCAGGGGATAGAGCACTGGTTTCCGGTGCCAGGTGTCGGGAGTTCGAATCTCTCCGGGTGTATCAGATGTAGAGGTCAGGCAGATTGCCTGGCCTCTTTTTCGTTTCACGATAAGAAAATCGAGGAATAGGTGAAAAACGATGACTATCGTTTGACCATCATTGACTATACAGGTATGATGAAATTACAACCTACATAAAGGAGGCAGATTCAATGTTAATTCCAACAGTTATCGAACAGACAGGCCGTGGGGAGCGCGCGTATGACATCTACTCACGCTTGCTTAAAGACCGCATCATCCTTCTCGGAAGTGCGATTGACGACAACGTCGCGAACTCAATCGTCGCACAGCTCCTCTTCCTTGCGGCTGAGGACCCAGAAAAGGACATCTCACTCTACATCAACAGCCCAGGTGGTTCGATCACAGCGGGTATGGCGATCTATGACACGATGAACTTCATCAAGCCGAACGTGTCGACGATTTGTATCGGAATGGCTGCATCGATGGGTGCCTTCTTGCTCCAAGCCGGTGAAAAAGGGAAACGCTTCGCATTACCGAACGCAGAAATCATGATTCACCAACCGCTCGGCGGCACACAAGGCCAAGCGTCAGACATCAAGATTCACGCAGAACGCATCATCAAGATGCGCGAGAAGTTGAACCAAATCATGGCAGAAAATACTGGACAGCCACTTGAAGTCATCGAGCGCGATACAGAGCGTGACTACTTCATGGCAGCTGACCAAGCGAAAGACTACGGTCTCATCGACAAAGTCATGACACGTTAATTTTCCGAAAGACACACAATCCTAATTGGATGTGTGTCTTTTTTATTGACTTCTGAAACCTGCAAATTAAAAAGATATTGACCCTATTTTCTGAACAAGAGACCTATAATAAATAGGAATATATAGATAATGTAGACCAAATCGGGAGATTTATTTTGAAAAAATTATTACATTTCAGTTCAATTATTCCGTTTGATGATTCGGATAATCATACTTCATTACTGGAATATTGGATGCATTCACCTGAAGCCCTATGTGCTCTTACTAAAGATGATGAAATTTGGTTCGTCAACCCTTCGTTCGAAAAGTTGCTTTCAGAATCCATCGAAGAATTTGTTGAAATACTGTCAAACGAATTGGACCCTTTTGCGGAATCCATGACTTCGTTACACGATGGGATTCAAGTTCGTCTTCAACCGTCGAATCGTCTATTTCAATTGATGCCCGTCCCTATTTCTGTTCACCCTGAGATTACCTTAGTGTTCTCGGTGATGGAGCGAACATATGAAAATGAGCTCGCACAAGAACGTATGCGCTTTGATGCTTATCGTCAAGTCTTCGGCGACATTCACGGTCTCGCCCTCTTTGAGTTCAATTTAGAGACTCACTATTTCGAGACATTTGGATCATTGAAAGATATGTTCGGACTTAGCACTATTTCATCGGATACACATACACCGCTACTCTTCAAACAGTTACTCCATCCAGATGATTTAAATGTGTATTTAAAGATTCTTGGTGAGTTGATGATCGACCCTGAGATTGAGATGCGGGAGTCTGTTGTTCGAATCTTTCATTTAGAAGAATCGCAATACCACCATTATGTCGTACGTAGCCATTTATCTATGGATCGAAAACTACTTACATGCGCGGTGATGGATCAATCGGTCTACCAAACTGACAATGAGAAGATTGAGAAATTCAATCAGTTTATCGAAGCCGGGATGATGGAGTTTGATTTTCAGAGCGATACGTTCCAACACATTTCTCCTGGCCTATTCCGTATGATTGGATTTGAGATTGAGCCTTCTGATATCACGCTCGAATTTTGGAAGCAGTTTCTTCATCCAGAAGATTTGGAACTACTCACCTCATCACGTCATGAGACGTTACAAGGAGAATCCGCTACTTACATATATCGCGTTTATGTAAAGGATGAATTGAAGTGGGTGGAAGAAAAGCGTGAACCTATCTGGGATCAGAATAAAAATGTAACCGGTTACCGCTCCTATTTGAAAAATATTACGCGACTGCAAGAACAGGAGCAAGAAATCACCACATTACGGACAGTTGACCCGATTACGGGAATTGCCAATCGAGATACGTTAAAGACACATATCGAAGAACTATTAGAAGAGGCGCAATCCGTCACGATGATTGGAATTTCCTTCAACCACTATGCGGAGGTCAAACAAACACTAGGCTTTGAATTAGCAGATGAATGGAATGCCGTAACGATCGGCACGCTCCAACCTTACGTTCCTGATGATGCCTTATTAGCTGTCATTCATGAAGATTTATATTGCATCGTGATTCCTAGTTATTGGACCGATGAGAGAGTCCGGCGTTTCGGTGAAAAGTTGACCACCTTGTCCGAACGCGCTTACAGCATCAGTGAGTATGAAATCTTCCCACACGTTTCCGTCGGTGTCTGTCGCTCCCCACATGACGGGATGACGGCGAACGAACTGATTGCCCATACCGTTCAGGTGACGAATCACGCTTACACACAGGGACATTCCAATCTGGCGTTCTATTCATCGAGCGTTGACTTGCCATCCTTGCGTCGCTATACGTTGATCAATGATTTACGCACCGCCATCAAAAATAGGGAGCTGTTTGTTGTCTATCAACCGAAAGTCCATGCGTGGACCGGTGAAATTGTTGGCGCTGAGGCACTGATGCGCTGGACACATCCAACTTGGGGACCCATCTCGCCTGCTGAATTTATTCCGTTGATTGAGCACAACCAACAGATTGTGGAATTGACGGACTTTTTAATCGAGGAAGTCTGTCGATTTATGAATCAGCTTCCGACATGCATCCCGATTTCAATAAACATTCCGGCTTCCTATTTCTATCTAGATAACTACATGCAACAAATTCAACAATCCTATACGAGACACAACATCCTACCTCATTATTTAGAAATCGAAATTCCAGAATCGACGCTATTGGAGAACCGAGATCGAATGAAGTCCGTGTTTGAGACATTGAATGCATTCGGCATCACCGTGTCATTTGACGACTTCGGTACCGGTTATTCTTCACTCGCGTACGTACAGGATTATAATATCCAAATCATGAAGATCGACCGAATTTTCGCACACGGCATTCATCAAAATGTGAAATCACAAGCCATCGTCCGTAGCTTGATGTATATCGCAAAAGAATTTGGCATGGATATCGTCGTCGAAGGTGTAGAATGTTTCCGTGATTTGAATTGGTTGCGGGACCATGGTGTCCAAACGATCCAAGGTTATCTCTTCAGTCCACCGGTCGAGAGCGAGCAGATGATTCGTCTCCTTGATCAAACGTATTTGCCTCCGACGGAAGTGAGTTCACTCGAGGGCCATACGATGCTGATTCCCGTTCAAATGATTTTTTCTCGCATCCAATCGTTCACGTCCGATTTGGGTCGAGCACCTGCTCTAGTGTCGATGGAAGATCGTAAGTCGTTCAAATTATATACGACCTTGTTTTTACCACCGAACGATTTTTTACAGTTCTCCATTCTGATGAAATCGCAGGACCAACCGATTCCTGTCAACATCATCGGAACTCCCGACTTCGAGGACGGGATTTACACATATGAATTAGAGCCAATTGAACAGAGTTTACTAGAGGGCGCTACTGAGCACGCCTTCCATCTCACTCCGGAGCAAGCTAAAAATACGTTACATCTCCATCATTTTCTCTAAAAAAGAACGCATCGATGGATGCGTTCTTTTTTCTATTCGATGGGCATCCAAATCTCAATGATGTCGTCCGCTCCACCTTGACCGTGAATATAGCGCTCGAAGTCGACCGCGTCTCGTAGCGTCACATCTGGAACGTTTACTAGCTGCTCATACGTAGACGGAATCATCGGGATGCCTCCCTGCACCGTCGCGACGATATAGTTCCCTTTCGTCAGTTCGACACTTCGCGCACTTTCTCCCGACACCGGCTTCGTCATCCCCGCGACATAACCGTTCTCCTGCGGGAGACAGACCCCGTACGACTCGTCTGTCGTCAATTCTGGTTGAAGCTTGGCCCACATGTTCGGAATCTCCTCTAACGTACCACCATATCCATAGACGGAAATGGCTTCATTCAACATCTCATATCGAATCTTCATGTCGTTCCCTCCTGATTGCATCAATCGAATCTGCCTCTCGATTCGATGAAGTCGTTCGATTTCTGCCTGGACTTCATCCAATCGTGTTTCTAGTAATGTATCAACCGGTAGACCCGATTGAATTTGTTCTAGACGGAGTCCAATTTGACGTAATCGTTTGATTTCACTTAACCGTCGAATCTCTTCCATCCCGTACATTCGATACTGATTCTCGGTCCGCGTCGGGCGGACCAATCCGCGCGCTTCATAAAATTTGATCGCCTTGACCGACAATCCGGTCACATGGGCGACTCTTCCGATTGGAATCACGGTTTCCCCACCTCCTACTTTCACTGTACAGTTGCCCCTTAGAGGCAGGTCAACCATTAGTTTTCAGGGACCCGGACACCGAAGACGTATCGGCTATCTCCTTGCGACCACTCTCCGCCGACTTCATAGAGATAGATGCCCGGCTCATCAGGAACGACGAGTTCGGAAGAGACGAGTTCTCCATCCTCGATTCGATTGAAACTCGATGTCATCGGTTCTGCATGATAGACGACATCGATCCGGTCTCCCGGTTTGACAGTGATCAGTTGAAGATCGTCCGCTTCCGGTAGTCCGTAATCGGCGCATGTCGCTTGATTGCCGGTCTCCCAACAGTACGTCGATTGTTCCACTTCTGCCGATACCGAACCAACCCGAATCGTTGGAAGCGGCGGCTTGACACTGTCCTCTCCATCCCCAAATAAGGTCATGGCGAAATAAACGATTCCCGCCCCGACAAGTACAAACAGTAAGATCATCCACACACGTCGATTTCGTTTCACGGTCTCATCTCCTTTCTTCACTAGTTCCCTGTCACGAGATAAAATCCAAAAATTAACAAAAAAAGACCCACTTTCGTGAGTCTTGTGCGTCATTTCGGGCGACGCAGTCCTTTCATCATATAACCGCCTTTGAAGTCGATTGGGTCAAATGCGACGAGGAACGCTTTCGGTTCATGCTTCTCGACGAGTTCACGCAGTTCTTTCATCCGGGTACGGGCCGCCAATACGTCAAGACGGTAACGGACCCCGTCACGTCCTTGACCTTGATAATGCGTAACTCCATATCCGTTGTCACGCATCTGTTGGATGAGTTCCGCTGGATATTCTTTCGTATGGACTTGAATCATGTTGTAACCGATGGCGAGTTTTCGTTCGACGAAACCGCCAAGTAAGATTCCGAGCCCGAAGCCGACCGCATACACGATCATACCGACCGTCGTCAGATCCTGGAACACGATGCCGAGCGCAAAAATATAGATGAGCGTTTCTAACGTTCCGAATAGACCGGCGATGACGGTCTTCCCTTTCACGAGCATGATCGTCCGGAGCGTTAACACCGGAACGTAGATTAGTTGTAGTAGTAGGATGAGTAAGATTTGACCCATTTGATCGACCTCCGTTCCAATTCATTATCACCACTATTCCAAATTTCTGAAAGAGATGCAACTAAAAAAGGCTGACCGGAGTCAACCTTTCACTTAGTTATCTAGATTCTTTACGCTCGTGAGCAACTCGTAGTCTTTACGAATGACTTCGTAGATTGCGTTCTTGTCCCCGTTCAACAACTCTTCCGCACGAAGCTGGTTCAAGAAGAGGCTTGTAGCGAACGTGACGAGTGCACTTTTCGGAATTCCGATTTCTTTAGCACGCTCTGTGATGACCTGGTCGAGCTTAGCGTCAATCGTGAGCGATAATCTTTTCTTTTCATTCGACATAATGATGAAGCTCCTTTTACTCGCTTTTCATAAAACCTATACACAATTGCTTATTATATAGGAAGAATGGTTTTGGCGCAACCGCATCACGAGGATGCGATCTCATCGCCGCTGCGCACGCGCTCGGCAATCTGGTCAATTTTACGAAGTCTATGGTTGATTCCTGACTTCGAGATCGGACCGGACTCGAGCATCTCCCCGAGCTCTTGTAACGAGACGTCTTGATGCGTAACGCGCAGTTCGGCGATTTCCCGCAATTTTTTTGGTAAGACGTCGAGTCCGACCGTCCGCTCCAAGAACTTGATGTTCTCGACTTGGCGCAATGCCGCACCGACCGTCTTGTTCAAGTTGGCCGTCTCACAGTTGACGAGACGGTTGACGGAGTTTCGCATATCTTTGATGATTCGTGCGTCTTCGAACTCCAACATACCCCGGGTCGCCCCGATCAACTTGAGGAAGTCCGAAATCTTTTCACTTTCTTTCATATACAGGATATGCCCTTTTTTTCGTTCGTGCGTCTTCGCATTCAACTCAAACCGGTTCGCCAAATCACGTAGTGCCTGGTTATGGTTTTCGTACAAGCTATAGATTTCGAGGTGGTACGAGGACGTTTTCGGATGGTTGATTGACCCGCCTGCGAGGAAGGCGCCACGCAAGTAAGCGCGCGCTAAGTTCTCGTCCCCCGTCATATCCGAGTTCAGTGTCCGAATCATCTCGTAATTCTCTCCGAGGATCTCAAGATCCCGAAGCATCGTTTCCGCATGCTGTGACACTCGGACGATGTAGACGTTGTTCTTTTTCAAACGCATTTTCTTCCGTACGAACAAGTCTAACGGATGGTCGTAAAGGCGTTTCATCAACGAGTAAATCCGCCGGGCGATCGAGGCGTTCTCCGTCGAGACGTCTAAGGTCATGCCTCGTCCAAGGGCGAGCGAGATGACCCCGTTCATCCGAACGAGTGCCGACAGTTCCGCTTTCGCTTCCGCGTCGGTCACTTCGAGTTGTGTCAATTCTTTCTTCACATCTGATGCAAAGCTCATCGAGTCCCCCTCCTTTCTATCTTTCCAACAATCTTTATTTCAGTTCCAATTCTTGAAACGAGCGCGGCTTCTTGATGCGGAGTACCCGCTGCATGACGAGTCCGGCGATGGCGTCGGAATCATGACGGATATACTCCCGATTATAGTCGACGATGTCCCCAGCGAGAACGTTCGTCCCATAGTTCCGGAGCTTCTTCCGATCGAAGCGGACCTCTTCCGATCCATCCTCACGGTAACGCTCCAAATACTCTTCTTCAATCGGTTCGTTGTTGACGACAATCGTGTCAATCGATGCCTTCCCAAGGTACGACTCGATGACTTTCAAGTGTTTCATCGCGTCATAGCCTTTCGTCTCACCTGGTTGCGTCATCACGTTACAAATATAGACGACCGGGACTTTCGAGCGGATGATGGCTTCCCGTACAGCTGGGATGAGCAAGTTCGGGATGATACTCGTATAGAGACTCCCTGGACCGAGCACGATGACATCTGCCTCTTCAATCGCCTCGACGACGCCCGGGGCCGGTTCAATGCCTTCTTCGAGTAAAAACATCCGTTTGATCGGTTGCTCATGAAGGGGGATCTTGGATTCCCCTTGGACGATAGTGCCGTCCTCAAACTCGGCTGCGAGGGTCATGAGCGTCTCAGTCACCGGCAATACTTTTCCTTGTGCGTTCAAGAGCTGCGACATGACATCGATCGCTTTGACAAACGAGCCTTCGCAGATGTGGGTCGCCGCCGTGAGCATCAAGTTTCCAAGGGAATGCCCTTCTAAACCAAATCCCGTATCGAAGCGGTATTGTAAAATCTTATCCATTAACGGTTCGACTTCCGACAATGCCAAGATGACATTACGGATATCGCCCGGAGGCAACATATGAAACTCGTCACGAAGACGTCCCGAGCTCCCCCCGTCGTCCCCGACCGTGACGATTGCCGTGATATCGAGTGGATAATGTTTCAACCCACGAACGAGAGTGGACAATCCTGTCCCTCCCCCGATAGCGACTACTTTCCGATCTCGTCTCATGTCACTTCTCCTTCGTCGCGTGAGCGAGGTCTCGGTGGACCGTCTTCACGTTATAACGTTCAGCAAAGTGCTCCGACACTTTCTCAGCGAAGGTAATCGACCGATGCTTCCCACCGGTGCAACCGAACGCCACGACGACTTGCGTCTTGCCTTCCCGTTTATATTGCGGGAGAAGGAACTCGAGCATGTCGATCAACTTTTTATAAAATGCTCGTGCCTCCGGATGAGACATGACGTATTCCTGTACTTCTGTCGTCTGACCCGTGAGTGGACGGAGCTCAGGGATATAGAATGGGTTCGTGATGAAGCGAACATCGAACAACAAGTCGATATCGAGCGGAACCCCATGTTTGAAACCGAATGACATGAAGTTGACTGTGAACGGGATCCGTTCTTCGTTGAACTGTTGGAGGATGCGGTCCTTCAACATCTGAGGCTTCAATTCACTCGTATCATACAGCGTGTGAGCCCGATCACGGAACCCTTCTAACAGTTCGCGCTCCATCTTGATGCCGACAAGTGGCGCATCTTCCGGTGCGAGCGGATGAGACCGTCGCGTCTCTTTATAACGGCGAACGAGCACGTCGTCCCGCGTCTCTAAATACAACAGGTGCGGATGCACATTCTTTTTTTCCAAATCGTCGATGACGATGAATAAGCTATCGATAAAGTCTCGTGTCCGTGTATCGATGGCGACCGCGATTTTCGGTCGGACCGAGCTGATGACATCAATCAATTGTGGCAAGAGCACCGGTGGCAAGTTGTCGACACAAAAATAGCCGAGGTCCTCGAAACTATTCATGGCGACCGACTTCCCAGCCCCGCTCATCCCACTGATGATGATCAATTCTTCTAATCCCTTAAAGTCTTCCATCTCGCTGACGCCCCCTTAAAATTGACAACCGAGCCGTGTGTGTAGCTCTCTCCATCTAGTATAAAAAACGTCCGAAAAAAAGAGAAGGACCGCGGTTCCCCGCAGTCCTACCTTCTTGAATCATGCGTTTTGTTCTTGCAACGATTCGAGGAGCCCCTCGATGAAGTGTTGAGCATTCTGAGCGGCAATCGACCCGTCGTTCGTCGCTGTGACGACTTGACGGAGCGTTTTCTCACGGACGTCACCGGCCGCGAAAATCCCTGGGATATTCGTTTCCATCGCCTCGTTCGTGACGATGTAACCTTGTTCGTTCGTGATGCCGAGGTCTTGAACGAATCCTGTAATCGGGTTCATCCCGATATAGATGAAGACGCCGTCAATCTCGTGGTCTGTCTCTGTCCCGTCAACTGTGCTGACGAGACGAGCTCCACCGACTTTCCCGTCTTTCTCTGTGATTTCTTTCAATGTGTGGTTCCAAATGAAATCGATTTTCTCATTGTCGAACGCACGTTTTTGAAGAATCTTCTGAGCGCGAAGCTCATCGCGACGGTGAACGATCGTCACCTTGTTCGCAAAGCGTGTCAAGAAGACACCTTCTTCAACAGCCGAGTCGCCACCACCGATGACGAACAAATCTTTCCCTTTGAAGAACGCTCCGTCACATACCGCACAATACGATACGCCACGACCACCGAGTTCTTCCTCTCCCGGTACGCCGATTTTCTTATACTGAGCACCAGAGGCGAGGATGATTGCACGTGCTTTATAGTCACGGTTGTGCGCATGCACGATTTTATATTGTGTTTCATCCGAGATGCTTTGCACGTCCCCATATGCATACTCCGCACCGAACGCTTTCGAATGGTCGAACATTTTTTGAGACAAGTCAGGACCAAGGATGCTGTCATAGCCCGGATAGTTCTCGATGTCTTCCGTGTTGGCCATCTGACCACCTGGAATCCCACGTTCAATCATAAGTGTTGAAAGGTTCGCACGTGAAGCATATAGCGCAGCGGTCATTCCGGCAGGACCGGCACCGATGATAATGACGTCATAAATTTTTTCTTCTGTCATGTTGATTCCACCTCTGCAAGAAATTGATTGCCTTTAGTATAAGAAACCTGTAAGGGTATCGTCTATCTTTATGCTTGTTCGAGTGTCCGTTTGAACGAACGAACCGTCTCTGTCAACGTGTCGACCGAGAGATGGAAGGCGTCCGCACAATCTTCGAGAATCAATGCGTCCCGTTTCGTATAAAACATCCAGACGAGCGCAGCGGCCGATGCCGTTACGTCCATGAATGATTCATCAGACAACAGAAGCGTCGCGAAACGTTCATAGAAGTCGCCCTCTAGGCTCATCCGTTCCGCTTCTGATACATGTGCTTCAGCCAAAACGAGCGCATCAAACGCACGCTTGATCCGGACGTCTCCTTTGAACGGTTGCTGACAAAGGTCGGCACGACACATCTCTGCGAACGCACGGACCGTCTCGTTTTCCGTCACCGCATTCGTGAGCGCAAGCGCTTCGAACGCTTCGTCATCTTTTAAGTTGGCGATGATTCGGATAATCTCGATTCGAGCCAAGTCGCTCTCTTGACGCAATCCTTGGACGAGTGCCGAACGAAATTCGAGGTTTTCTCGGATGTCGAAGCTTTGTTTCTCTTCAAACTGTTTCATCTCTTCATTGTTCAAGTAGGTGGCTGCCTCTTCAAGTCGTCCTGTCTTATAGGCAGACACGCTGAGCCAATGCCCAAACAATGGGTCCCCACGGAATCCGCGGTCTTTCAATAGACGCAGTTCTTCATATGCACGGTCGTAATGTCCGACAAGCGCGAGTGTCGTCGCCAATTTATAACGTAAGTCAAATTGGAGTGGACGGACACGTGTGAGCGGTGTCGACAACTGCAGGGCCACTTCCGATTGACCCGCTTCATGGAGCAAGAGAATCGTGTTCAAGATTGCATGCAAGTTGCCTGGATTTTGGTCGAGCACGTATTCGAGCGTCCGGAATGCCGCTTGGTCATCACCAAGGTAAAAACTGACGACCGACAGATTGTTGTATGCTGGCCAAAACGATGGATATTGACCGATGAGACGCTCGAGTGTCGCCTTTGCCGCAAACAATCGTCCTTTATCGATTTGACGCTGCGCTTCCGTATGCCACGTGATCAATTCGTCTTCTTCCTCGTCCTCTAGCTCTTGTTCGAGTTCGATCAGTTCAAGAAGGGATTGCACGGCTTCCGTGAAGTGACCTTTCGTGTCACGGGCGAGATATTCGGATGCATAGTGCGCCGCTTCCTCATATTGAGAGACATAGGCACAGTTGCTTGCTAAGTGATACAGTGCCTCTGTTGCGGTCTCATCGAGCTCTAATACTCGTTTCCACACGTCATTGGCGTGGTAGACCTCCCCTACTTCAAATAACAGTTCTGCGTACTGTTTATGATAGTCGACGCGATGCGTGGCTGCCGCTGTCGCTTCAGACATGAAAAAAGTCGCTTCATCCAGGCGACCTTCACGTAACGCACGACGACCTCTATAGTAGTGGAGCTCCGCAGCGAGCGGAGATTCTGGTTCGGGTAGCGTCATTACTGCTTCATAGTTCGCTTCCATATTCTAAATCCTCCACATCATCTCTAAATCTTTTTTTTGTTGCAGGGATAAGAATACCGCACTCGAACAGCGAGGGCAACTGAAAAAGATAAAAAAAATTGCGACTATATTCCCTCTATAATGAATATTTTTTACTATGTTCAAAAATTGTTTTTGAACGAAAATATGATAGCTTCATTTCTGTACATTTATCCATGAAAAAGCGGCATCTCTTTAAAAAAAAGTGATACCGCTCAAGTATTATTGATTCTGTATGAACAAAATACTCATGAAAACATTTTGCGAAAAATTGTGTCAAATATGTGTCAACGATTGAAGCTTTGAACCGATGACCCGCTCTCCTGGTAAGACGTCACGGTGCACGACCGCGCCCGCGCCGATGACGGCACCGTCCCCGATGGTTACCCCTGGCAGGATGGTAACGTTCGCACCGATCAATACGCCATCACCGATGATGACGTCCCCGATCCGATACTCGTCTACGAGATACTCATGACAGAGGATCGTCGAATTGAATCCGATGACCGTATTGCGACCAATCGTGATACGTTCCGGGAACATGACGTCCGGTGTGACCATGAGAGCAAGGGCACTATATTCTCCGATATTCATCCCGAGGAACGTCTGGTAAAGCCAACGCTTTGCCTTCACCGACGGAAAGTAACGACCGACCAGAACGACAGTCGTGTTTTTGAAGACACGCAGAAAGCGAATCGTCTGATACATTTGCCAAAGCGGATTCGGTCCCTCGATGTGATATCGTGTCGTCTTACGCATGAATACTGACCTCGTCTAGCCACGCCTCGAAATGTTCCATCGAGTCGATGATGACGTCCGGTTCGAGCGATTCGAGGAATGGACGCCCTTTGAGGGCCCAGCCGACAGCGACCGTCTTCGTTCCGGCATTTTTCCCGCTGAAGATATCCGTGTCGTTGTCTCCGACCATGACGGCGCGTTCTGGTGACGAGTCGAGTGCTTGTAGTGCACGCTCGACCGGTTCAGCGTGAGGTTTTTCGTTCTCGACATCATCCGCTGTCACGACGACGTCAAATAAGTGGTCGATGTTGAACAATCGAAGACCGCGCTCGACGACTGGACGACCTTTCGACGTGACGATGCCCATCTTGTATCCTTTCGCATGAAGGCGATATAGCCCCTCGATGACTCCTGGGTACTCTGCGACGAGTTGGTCATGCATGGCGATGTTGAAGCTCCGATAGAAGGCTTGCATCTCTTTCCATTCCGGCTCGTTGAGTTCACGGAACGACTTTTCGAGCGTCGGTCCGATGAATCGATAAATGTCTTCATCCCGATACGTATGTTCCGGGAAATAATAGTCGAACGTATGGCGGAAACTCGCGATAATGAGTGGGTTCGTATCGAGTAATGTACCGTCTAAATCAAATAAGAGCGTATCCATTAATCAAACAATCCTTTCTCTGATGGGTCGTTGTAACGTTTCGCCTTGCGACGAAGAATCATCGTGACGATACCGAAGAGGATCAAGGCGATTGACACCATTTGCGCCGCACGCAAATCTCCTGACATGAGACTATCCGTACGAAGTCCCTCGATATAGAAGCGACCGATTGAGTACCAGACGAGGTATGACAAGAAGATATACCCACGTCGTGGATTGCCAATCATGCGCCACGCGACGAGAAGGATGACCCCGATGATATTCCATACACTTTCATATAAGAAGGTCGGGATATAATACGTCCCATCGATGTACATCTGATTGACGATCCAGTCTGGTAGCATGAGCGTATCTTGCAAGAAACTACGCGTCGTCTCGCCACCATGTGCCTCTTGGTTCATAAAGTTTCCCCAACGCCCAATGGCTTGTCCAAGAAGAAGCGATGGCGCCAAGATGTCCGTCACTTTCCAGAACGACATCGACTTTCGCATACAATAGACGATGACGACAAGGAGAGCACCGAAGATGGCTCCATGAATGGCAATCCCACCTTGACGAATGTCGATGATTTGTCCGAGGTTCTCTGAATAATAATCCCATTGGAACGTCACGTAATAAATGCGCGCGAAGACGATGCTGATCGGAATCGACCAGATGACGACATCCACGAGTCGTTCCGAATCATAATTGATACGTTTTGCTTCGTATAAGGCGAGGACGAGACCAAGCATCGCCCCGAAGGCGATAATCATGCCGTACCAATAGATTGGCAAAGAGCCAATCTCAAACGCCACACGATCAAATGTCGGTTCTACCATGCTCACAAGTCTCCTTCAGTATCCTGAATCGCGTTCGCGAGACGTTCTGCGAACTCTTCAGCCGTATTGATTCCCATATTTTGCAGACGATAGTTCATCGCTGCGACCTCGATGATGACTGCCAAGTTTCGACCAGGTCGAACGGGGATGGTTAAGAGCGGAACTTCACTATCGATGATTTTCATCGTGTTGTGGTCGAGTCCGACACGGTCGTATACTTTGCCCGCGTCCCAGTTCTCCAAGTTGACGATGAGACTGATCTTTTTATGCGACCGAACCGCACCCGCACCGAACAACGTCATGACGTCGATGATGCCAATCCCACGAATCTCGAGCAGGTGACGAATGAGCTTCGGTGCTGATCCGACGAGGAGCTGGTCCCCCGTTTGACGAATCTCGACTGAATCATCGGCGACGAGGCGGTGCCCCCGTTTGACGAGTTCAAGTGCCGTCTCAGATTTCCCGACACCACTCTGGCCCTTGATGAGGACACCAACACCGTAAATATCGACCAGCACACCGTGCATCGCCGTCATCGGTGCTAGTTCCATCTCTAGGAAGTTCGTAATTTGTGATTCGATCGATGTCGTCACCGCATTCGTCCGCATGAGAGGAACGTTTGCCGCTTCCGCCTCTTCTTCGATTTCTTTTGGAATATCGAAGCCACGCGTGATTAAAATTCCTGGCGTCTGTTCCGTACACAAGATTTTAGCTCGTTCACGACGCTTCTCTTCCGAGAGGCTCGCATAGAATGTCAACTCCGTCTTCCCAAGCACTTGCAGGCGGTTTTTGGCATAGTGCGTATAATAGCCAGCAAGGACGAGACCCGGTCGACTCAGGTCGGGTGTTGCGACCGGTCGATGAAGTCCTTCCTCTCCCGCAATAACTTGAAGTTTAAAACGCTCAACAACTTGAGCGGTACGTACGATATTTTGCATCAGTATCTGCCCCTTTCACGCTCATTATTGTATCATAGCTCTTTCTAAGACGGGCTAGGGAAGTGATGAAGAACGTGTCAAAAAATTGTTGAAACCATCCTATTACACCGTTCGTATGTAGGGTATAGGCTAACTAGGAGGTGGAATAATGGAAGGTTTATTTGGAATTGTCATCTTATTTGCGCTAGTGATTGGAATTGGGTCCCTCGTTTACATCATCAAATCGTTAATCGATATGTGGAAAGAATAAGCCGCGACGAAAAACGAGACGATCTTGCTCTTGTTCATCTTGAACATAATCGGATTCTTCTTGTCCGGAGCGCTCATCTCCATGATTGTCGCCATCATCTTCTATTGGAATCGCTCGAAGTCGATGCGCCTTCTTGGAATCATTCTCTTGATTGCCGGACCGGTCCTCTTCATCGTGTTTGCTATCAGCGCCTTCACTCTGTTTGATACACAGATGATGGATTGGCAACAGATGGAGTACGAAATGAATCTATAATCAAAAAATCCCGAAGGCTCAGCCTTCGGGATTTTCTTATTGTTGATGGAACGGATTGTTCAAATCGCCCGGGTCGACAGGATCGACCGGGTCAGCCGGTTCCACTTTATCTTCATCGAGGAATGTGGATGGCGTATAGACCGAACCGTGCTCCAAATCGATTGTACCGGTACGCGTCCCCGCCTCTACTTCGATACGAGGGGTTTGACCGCGACCTGATAAGAATTCTAGACGACGCTGTGCGACGTCCTTGCGGTCACGGATGATTTCAAGCTCATCAAGCAAGCAATGCAGACCACCGAAGTTCGTCTCGAGCTCCCCTTCGACCTCGACGCCGTGTGGTAACACGAGTCGAATGTTCCCGGCGAGTGACGCAAGTTCAAACTTCGCAGGACGAGCTGTCGCCAGTTCCGCGCGGATGTTTCCGTTCCCGGTCTTGAGGGAGGCTTTATCGTACTTCCCACCGACGATGACGGCACCGTTTCCGGTCCGAACGTGAACGAGTTCCGCTTCGACACCTTCGACCTCGACCGTCCCATTCCCAGTGTTCAGTAATAGTTCGGATGCATGCACGTCATGGAGCACGACACGCCCGTTTGCGGTTTGCACACGAACGTTCTCGACATCGAGACCATCGGCACGGACTTCACCGTTCAACGTTTGAACAAGAAGATGGTTGAAATGGTGGTGCGGGACGTACAGTTCCACGTGGGCCCGGACGAGTTTATCACGGAGCGAAACGACGAGACGATCACCAATGACAGAGTGCTTAACCGCAGACTGTAACTGTTCGAGCGCCTTATCCGCGTCTTGTTGGCGAAGCGGACGACCCGTGACAATCAGTTCACAATCTTCGGCATCAGACGAAACAATTGTCGCCGACGCGTTGAACAGGTCGAGCGAGATATCGCTACCTGTGAACGGGAACGACTTCGAATAAGTCACTTCCGGACCAAAGTTCGAGCTGAATGAAAAGTCGCTGTCGCGAAGTTTCGTCACGAGCCCTTCCACTGCAGATGTCAGTTTCGTTGTGAGCGATTCAACCGAATAGGCATCGACCTTTTCTGTATCCTGTCGCTCTTCAAGCGCTTGAACCTGTTCCGGTTCAAGTCGCTCGAGACGTTCGAGTTGCGTCATCGCCTCCTCGATCGTCATCTTGCCTTCCTTCACTTGCTGGAGAATCAGTTCACGCATTTCTTGTTTCACGTTCGTTTTCCCCCTTCAATTTGGTTGCACGTCAATTACCTTCCCGTTTCTCACCATTTCTATACTTATTTCTTTTTTCTTTCTTTCGGTTTCACTCGGGCTGCATCTCGTTCGAGAACCGGCTTCAAATACTTACCGGTATACGAGCCTGACACTTCCGCGACTTCTTCTGGTGTCCCCGTTGCGACGATGAGTCCGCCACCATCTCCACCCTCTGGTCCGAGGTCAATCAAATAATCGGCCGACTTGATGACATCGAGGTTATGCTCGATGACGAGCACCGTGTCCCCGTTCTCGACAAGACGTTGCAACACTTTCAACAAGCGCGCGATGTCGTCGACGTGAAGACCGGTCGTCGGTTCGTCCAGAATATAAATCGTTTTCCCGGTCGACCGTTTATGAAGTTCCGAAGCGAGTTTGACACGCTGGGCTTCCCCACCCGAAAGTTCCGTCGCCGGCTGACCGAGTTTCATATAGCCAAGACCGACGTCATAAATCGTTTGAATCTTCCGCTTGATTTTCGGAATCTTGTCAAAGAATTCGAGTCCTTCCTCAATCGTCATATCAAGGACGTCTGCGATCGTCTTTCCTTTGTACTTCACTTCGAGCGTTTCACGATTATAGCGTTTCCCGTGACAGACCTCACACGGAACGTAGACGTCAGGAAGGAAGTGCATCTCGATTTTGATGATCCCATCCCCACGACATGCTTCACAGCGCCCGCCTTTAACGTTGAAACTGAAACGTCCCTTCTTATAGCCGCGCATCTTCGCTTCATTCGTCGAGGCGAAGACGTCACGAATATCATCAAAGACACCCGTATACGTGGCCGGGTTCGAACGAGGGGTCCGTCCAATCGGGGATTGGTCGATATCGATGACCTTATCGATATGCTCAAGTCCTTCAATCTTCTTGTGCTTGCCTGGCTTCGCTTTGGCCCGGTTCATATTGTGCGCGAGCGATTTGTAGAGAATCTCATTGATGAGGGTCGATTTACCCGATCCCGAGACCCCTGTTACGGCAACGAACATCCCGAGTGGAATGGAAACGTCGACGTCTTTTAGGTTGTTCTCTTCTGCTTTGACGATCTTTAAGAAACGTTCGTCTGGCATCTTCCGTTCAGCCGGAAGTGGGATGAACTTCTTCCCGGCAAGATATTGACCGGTGAGCGAGTTTTTATTTTTCATCAATTGTTTCGGTGTCCCGGCTGCGATGACCTGTCCGCCATGTTCTCCTGCGCCTGGTCCGATATCGATCAAGTAGTCGGCTTCCATCATCGTGTCCTCGTCATGCTCGACGACGATGAGCGTGTTTCCGATGTCCCGCATCTGTTTGAGGGTCGAAATCAACCGGTCGTTATCACGTTGATGAAGACCGATGGATGGTTCGTCAAGGACATACAAGACACCCGTGAGACGAGACCCAATTTGTGTCGCGAGACGAATCCGCTGAGCCTCCCCACCCGAGAGTGTTCCAGCGGCACGAGAGAGCGTCAAGTAGTCGAGACCGACGTTATTCAAAAAACTGAGTCGTTCCCGAATCTCTTGGAGGATGAGACGGGCGATGGCGATCTCTTTCTCGCTCAACTGCTCGTTGAGTCCTTCAAAGAACGCGAGTGCGTTCACGACCGATTTCTCCGTCACTTGCCCGACGTGCTGACCCGTGATCTTGACGGCGAGCGACTCTTCTTTCAAGCGATAGCCGTGACATGTCGGACACGCATGTGTCGCCATGTACATTTCCATCTGCTCACGGATATAGTCGGATGTCGTCTCCCGGTAACGGCGCTCGATGTTACGGAGCACCCCTTCAAAGAAAATGGTATTCGTCCGTACTTGACCGAAGTCGTTCTCGTAGCGGAAGAGGAACGATTCCTCCGAAGATCCGTTCAAGACGAGGTCCTGATCACGTTTTGATAGGCGCTCGAACGGCACGTCCATGTCGATGTTGAAATGCTGGCACATCGCAGCCAAAAGTTGTGGATAGTACTGGGAACTTGTCGGTTGCCATGCGGCAATCGCCCCCTCTTTCAACGTCTTCGACGGGTCCGGGATGACGAGTTCTGGGTCAACGTCTAGTTTCGTCCCAAGACCATCACACGTCGGACATGCACCGAATGGCGAGTTGAATGAGAACATCCGAGGTTCGAGTTCGCCGATGGAGAATCCGCAGATCGGACAGGCGTGATGCTCACTGAAGAGAAGCTCGGTGCCATCCATCTTATCGATAATGACACGGCCGTCCGCAAGACGTAATGCCGTCTCGAGTGAGTCGGCGAGGCGCCCTTCGACGTCAGGTCGGACGACGAGGCGGTCGACGACGACTTCAATCGAATGCTTCTTGTTTTTATCGAGCTCAATCTCATCCGTCAATTCAATCGTTTCACCATTGACACGGACACGGACGAATCCCTCTTTCTTTAACGAGTCGAATACTTTCACGTGCGTCCCTTTCCGACCCGACACGATTGGCGCCAAAATCTGGAGTCGTGTCCGCTCCGGCAACTCCATCACCTGGTCGACCATCTGCGAAATCGTTTGACTCGAAATTTCGATGCCGTGGTTCGGACAGACCGGTTTCCCGATTCTTGCAAACAATAGACGAAGGTAATCATAAATCTCGGTCACCGTCCCGACCGTCGAACGCGGGTTACGACTCGTCGTCTTCTGGTCAATTGAGATGGCCGGGCTAAGTCCTTCAATCGTATCGACGTCTGGCTTATCCATCTGTCCAAGGAACTGACGGGCATAGGCGGATAAGCTCTCGACGTACCGACGCTGTCCTTCCGCATAAATCGTATCGAACGCAAGTGACGATTTCCCGGAGCCGGACAAGCCCGTCAAGACGACGAGCTGGTCACGTGGGATATCGATGTCAATATTTTTTAAATTGTTGACGCGTGCCCCTTTGATGACAATCGCATTTTTCTTTTCAGCCATTTAATTCCCTACCTTCAACTCCAAGATTAAGTCACGCAATTCGGCCGCGCGTTCGAACTGGAGATCGCGTGCCGCTTGCTTCATTTCTTCTTCCAACTTGGCAATCGCCGCCTCGCGTTCGGCCGGCTTCATCGTACTGAGCGATTCGAGTGCTTCCTCTTCCGCCTCGACCGTCGCCCGAATGACCCCTCGGACGTCTTTTCGAATCGTCTGCGGGGTGATGCCATGTTCTTCATTATAAGCCTGTTGAATCGACCGACGACGATCCGTCTCTTCGATGGCACGCGCCATCGAATCGGTCATCTTGTCCGCGAACAAGATGACATGTCCGTTCGCGTTACGCGCCGCTCGTCCAATCGTCTGGATGAGCGAACGATCTGAACGAAGGAATCCTTCCTTATCGGCATCGAGAATCGTCACGAGACTGACCTCTGGAATGTCAAGACCCTCCCGCAACAAGTTGATTCCGACGAGCACGTCATATTTACCGAGACGAAGGTCACGAATGATTTCGATTCGCTCGAGCGTCTTGATTTCGGAGTGCATATAGTTGACCTTGATTCCCGCTTCGCGTAAGTAATCGGATAGGTCCTCTGCCATCTTCTTCGTGAGCGTCGTCACGAGCACGCGCTCGTCGCGCTTGATGCGTTCGCGAATCTGATCCATCAAGTAGTCAATCTGACCTTTGATCGGATGAATCTCGATTGTCGGATCAAGTAACCCGGTCGGACGGATGATTTGCTCAATCATGTTCGGCGTATGTTCGAGTTCGTACGGACCTGGTGTCGCCGAGATGAAAATCGCTTGTGAGACTTTCTTCTCGAACTCATCGAACTTGAGCGGACGGTTATCCTTCGCCGAAGGGAGACGGAAGCCGTGGTCGACGAGCACTTGTTTCCGTGCCTGATCCCCGTTGTACATCCCGCGTACTTGTGGGAGCGTCACGTGCGACTCATCAGCGACGAGTAAAAAATCTTCCGGGAAGTAATCGATTAACGTGTACGGGGTTGAACCTTCAGGCATCAAGTTCAAGTGTCGCGAATAGTTCTCGATTCCTGAACAATACCCCATCTCACGCATCATTTCCAAATCGTAATGCGTTCGTTGCTCGAGTCGTTGCGCTTCTAAGAGCTTCCCTTCTTCGCGGAACTTCTCAAGTTGTTCCTCAAGTTCCGCTTCGATGTTGACGATTGCCTTTTGCAATTTTTTGTCGCGTGTGACGAAGTGGGATGCCGGGAAGATGGCGACGTGATCACGGTCTGCGATGATTTCACCCGTCAACGGATCCATCTCACGGATGCGGTCGATCTCGTCTCCGAAGAACTCGATGCGCATGCAGTGTTCGTCACGCGATGCTGGAAAGATCTCGACGACGTCCCCGCGGACACGGAAACGTCCACGCTGGAAATCGATATCGTTTCGTTCATATTGAATGTCGATGAGTTTACGTAACATCTCGTCACGTCCCATCTCTTTCCCGACGCGAAGGCTCAAGACGAGGCTCCGATATTCTTCCGGGTTACCGAGACCATAAATACAGGAGACAGATGCGACGATGATGACGTCATCGCGCTCAAAGAGAGCCGACGTCGCTGAGTGACGCAGCTTATCGATTTCATCATTGATTGAAGCATCCTTCTCAATGAACGTATCCGTCGACGGCACGTACGCTTCCGGTTGATAGTAGTCATAGTAACTGACGAAGTACTCGACCGCGTTGTTCGGGAAGAACTCTTTGAACTCCGAGTAGAGCTGACCGGCGAGCGTCTTGTTATGGGCGAGAACGAGTGTCGGCTTCTTTACTTCTTGAATGACGTTCGAGACGGTAAACGTTTTACCCGTACCCGTTGCACCGAGGAGCGTCTGATACCGGTCACCTCGATTTACACCTTCGACAAGCTGTCGAATCGCTTCAGGCTGGTCGCCTCCTGGTTGAAATTCAGATTGTAATGCAAACGGAATCGATTCCATAAGATACTCCTCACCTTCTCATTTCATAAGTGTCTTGATTATACCATAGACACGAACAAATATTCGCTTATTAGCTTGTAGGTTAATTCATTTTATTTCTTTTTTTCATTCTATCCATTGTTCATTTCTTTTTCCTTTACTGTGTCAAAAGAAACATCTTGTTCCATCCAAATCATCACATCAAGATTTCAACAGAATCACTTTTGTGGCATAAAGCATTACACTTTTCAGATTGGACTATGTCCCTAGTAAATTGGAATGCTTGAAAAAAAAGAAAAAAACATCCACTTCGTGAACGTTTCGCTCTGCTTCTTAACTCTTTTGTGAAGTTTACAGCTGTAAATGTGAACATTTGTAGGAAAAAAGTAGGATTTTTTTAAAACACTGTTTTAAAACGCTTACATTTTGGGCATATAATGAAGTGGTAAGTCAAATTGCATAAGGGAGAAAGGGGAGTATCACATGTCAGCATTTGTCAGTGAAATTATTGGTACGATGCTATTGATTCTGCTCGGTAACGGTGTCGTCGCCGGCGTCGTCCTCCGCCATTCCAAAGCGGAAAACTCTGGCTGGATTGTCATCACAATGGGTTGGGGTCTTGCCGTTATGGTCGGGGTCTACGCAGCCGGAATTTACGGAGGCGCTCACATCAACCCTGCCGTCACGATTGGTCTCGCGACAGCAGGCGAATTCCCATGGGCTGATGTCCCACTTTATATCCTCGCTCAGTTTATTGGAGCCATCATCGGGGCATGTTTGGTTTATGTCCACTACAAGCCGCACTATGATGCGACAGACGATCCTGGTTTAAAACTGGCGACGTTCTCGACAGCTCCAGGTATTCGAAGCACGCCGTACAACTTGATTGGTGAGATTATCGGAACATTCGTCCTTGTCTTTGCATTGTTGTCATTCGGGGCAAACACATTCGCAGACGGACTCAATCCACTCATCGTTGGTTTCTTGATTGTATCGATTGGTCTTTCGCTCGGTGGTACGACGGGATATGCGATCAACCCGGCACGTGACCTTGGGCCACGTATCGCACACGCATTCCTTCCAATTAAAGGAAAAGGATCTTCAGATTGGGGTTATTCATGGATCCCGGTCGTCGGTCCGATTATCGGTGCGATTATTGCCGCACTCATCTACGGTATTCTCGTCCCTTAACACATAATTTTGAAGGAGGAAATCACATATGGCGAAAGAAAAACGTTATATTTTAGCATTGGACCAAGGAACGACAAGTTCACGGGCAATCATCTTTGATCATGATGGAAAAATTGTCACAGTCGCACAGCGCGAATTCAAACAATACTTCCCAAAACCAGGCTGGGTCGAGCACAACGCCAATGAGATTTGGGGCTCTGTTCTCGCCGTTATGGCGGAAGCGTTCGGTTCTGCTGATATCGACCCGAATGAGATTGCCGGAATCGGGATCACAAACCAACGTGAAACAGCTGTCGTTTGGGAGAAGGAAACAGGACGCCCTGTCTATAACGCCGTCGTCTGGCAATCCCGTCAAACCGCCGACATCTGTGAAGAGCTGAAAGCAGCCGGTCATTCCGATATGGTCCGCGACAAAACAGGTCTCCTCATCGATGCCTACTTCTCAGGAACGAAAGTCAAATGGATTCTTGACAACGTCGAGGGTGCACGTGAAAAAGCTGAGAACGGCGAACTCCTCTTCGGGACAATCGACACGTGGCTCATCTGGAAACTCTCTGGTGGAAAAGCACACGTAACCGATTACTCGAACGCATCGCGTACACTCATGTACAACATCTACGAGCAGAAGTGGGATGACGAGTTACTCGACATCTTGACAGTGCCTAAATCAATGCTTCCTGAAGTCAAACCGTCAAGTGAAGTCTATGCGAACACGATTCCATACCACTTCTTCGGATTCGAAGTCCCGATTGCCGGAGCTGCAGGTGACCAACAGGCCGCCTTGTTCGGACAAACTTGCTTCGAAAAAGGTGAGGCGAAAAACACGTATGGAACAGGTTGTTTCATGCTCATGAACACGGGAGAAGAAGCCGTCAAATCTGATCACGGTCTCTTGACGACAATCGCTTGGGGCTATAACGGGAAAGTAGAATACGCGCTCGAAGGTTCGATCTTCGTCGCCGGTTCGGCGATCCAGTGGCTCCGTGACGGATTGCGGATGTTGAAGTCAGCGAAAGACTCGGAACAGTATGCGACACGAATCGAATCAACTGACGGTGTCTACGTCGTTCCTGCCTTCGTCGGTCTCGGTGCACCGTATTGGAACTCGGACGTCCGTGGTGCCATCTTCGGTCTCACACGTGGGACAGAGAAAGAACAGATGGTCCGGGCGACAATCGAGTCACTCGCTTACCAGACACGTGACGTCCTCACGTCGATGGAGAGTGACTCAGGCATCAACTTGAAGACGCTTCGCGTCGACGGTGGGGCCGTCAGTAACAACTTCCTCATGCAGTTCCAATCGGACATTCTCAACGTCCCGGTCGAGCGTCCTGAAGTGAGTGAAACGACTGCACTCGGTGCCGCCTACTTGGCAGGTCTCGCCGTTGGATTCTGGAAAGACCAAGCCGAAGTCAAAGAACAGTGGAAACTCGACAAGAAATTCGATCCAAACATGGATGAGTCTCATCGCGAAGCCCTCTACAAAGGATGGCAACACGCTGTCGAAGCCACAATGGCATTCAAGCCTTCAAAACTTGATGTATAAGACGAACGGGCATCCTCACGGGTGCCCTATTTGTATGCAAAAAAGAGTACCCATGACGGATACTCTTACAGTTTACGTAAGCGAACTCTCGGGCTCGTTGGTTCCCCGACGAACAAAATTCCGAGCTCATGTGGATCGGTCTCATACATCGCTCGTTGAACGAATCGGATATCCCCGTTCAGATTCAATACTTCCAGTTTGATGTACGGCTTATGTTGCTGGAGCGCCTCATAAAAACTATGCCCTCCTGTGATGACCGTCCCGTTGACTTTATAGATCGATTCACCCGGGATGAGCTGCATCGTCTCCCCAGGTGAGTTTGGTAACGTGTCGACGATGACCGCCCCACGGTTTCCATTGATGAAAACGGGTGTCGTTCCCCGATTCTCGCGTTTGATCCATTGTAAGCCGAGCTCATAGAGGACGAATAGCGTCAATACTACATAGTCGACATATGGAATCTCAAACGCATATGAGAGGCCGAATAAACCGAGAGCGATCAAAGCGAGTACGGCACGATAATTGCTCAATCGTGCGAGAAGCGTTCCTGGTAAGGCGCCGGTCGACAATAAACTGACCCCGATGGGAATCGGAAGAATGATGGGCACCATCGGCCAGTCGAGACCGAACATCGGTGGCACGAAGACGACGAGCGGGAAAAACCAAATCCGTTTGACGACATGCCCTCCGATAAACTGCCCCCGTTTCGACAAGATCAAGGTCGGGGATGTCTCTTTTGGTCCGTTCCAGCGCAAGAGAATCGCTTCCGCAAGGGTGACGAGGCCGAATGTGAGCGCATAGACCGTCCAATCGACCTGAGCGAGTGCTGCTACCCAATCACGAAGCGCCCCATATGCGACAACATCGCGTAACAAGACGACCCCGAACAACACGAGAAGAGGCAGCACCGGATTAAAGAATCGCGGATGCATCGTCAAGACGACGAGCGTATAGAGAATCGTGAACGAGACGGCCCACTCAAACGTGATGGTCGTCTCGAGTAAAATCGTCACGGCCGATGAGAGGACCGCTAACAGAAGACTCGGCCAGATGAAATGTCTCCATTCCGACTTCGGTGAGCGACGTCTCGAACGGAACATGGCCCGTTCTCGCTTGACCCGTGTCAGCGATATGTATGTAAGGGCGACAAGTGTCACCCAAAACAGCGGACTACCTAACAACGTCAATAAAGCCGTAACACCCATTCGTACAACTTCCACGCGGTCCAACCCTTTCTTTCATACAACGTTATTTTGCGGCTTCTTCAAGCGCACGATTCAATTGGGCGTCATTCGCCTCATCTTGAATCGCTTCGAGCAACTTCGCTTCGAGTGCAGAGGCTGTCTCTTCATCGACAGTTCCAGAAGCCTCGAGACCATTGTCTGTTTGGAATGCTTTCACGGCGTTCGCCATCGTGTCCCCGTAATATCCCGGCTGACCGCCTGGCTCATAGCCGATTCCAGTTAAAATTTTATGCAAGTTCGAGACGGCGTCACCGTAATCTCCGACTTGGAGCGACTCTTCTTCTGTCAGGACACGGGTCACGTTGAAGAAGTCCGGTTGCTCCACTTCAATGTCCGGCTCGATGCCCTTCTTGTTAATCCAATTTCCGTCCGGTGTGAGCCATTTGCTCGTCGTCAATTTCAAGTTACTGCCGTCCTCTAAGTCGAACGCCGTCTGGACGACACCTTTTCCGAACGTCTTCGTCCCGATGATGGTCGCGCCTGCTCCTTCTTTCATCGCACCAGTCAAAATCTCAGATGCCGAGGCAGAACCCTCATCCGTCAAGACAAACAGGTCATACGGTTTCGCTTCACGAGCGCGACCGTTTTGTGCATCACGGTCACCGTCCGCATTCTCGATTTGGACGACCGGTTTTGATGTCGGGACGAACCCTTCCGACATCTCGATGACGGCAGGCAAGAGACCTCCCGGATTTCCACGAACATCGATGATCAAGCTATCGATTTCTTCTGACTCGAGTTGCTCGAGTTGTTCGAGGAATTCATCAGCCGTCGGTTCTGAGAATTGGGTGACTTGGAGATACCCAATCTTTTTACCGTCTTTCTCTTTCACTTCAGAGAAGACCGTCTCGATTGGAATCGTGTCACGTATGATCTCGTAGTCCGCCGTCTGACTTCCACGGCGAATCGTCAATGTGACGGTCGTCCCTTTTTCTCCTCGAATCAATTGGACGGCCTCCTGTACATCCATCCCTTCAATCGACTCCCCGTCGACCGCTGTGATGATGTCACCAGGACGAAGTCCAGCCTCTTCGGCCGGAGCGCCTTTGATCGGAGCGACAATTAAGATGTCCTCTCCTTTCTTCTCCAAAGTCGCGCCGATTCCTTCAAAACTCGATTCAATCGAGTCCGTAAATTGTGACGTTTCTTCCGCATCCAAGAAATCCGAATACGGGTCGTTCAGCGCTGCGGTCATCCCGTCGAGCGCACCGGTCAATAAATCGTCTTCTGAGATGTCCTGTAACGAATGTTCTTCAATCAAATCACGTACTTGGTCGACTTTATCCCAGCCTTCCGCATTCGTGTGAATGGGAAGCGATGTGTCTGTAAACGCCATCGTCGCAAGGCCTGCACCGGCCCCAGCCACGAACGTTGTGCCAGCGAGTAGTCCTGCGGTTGAATTTTTCACGGGTTGGTCCCTCATTTCTCTTTGTAAGTCTTTTCATTAGTATAGCAAAAACTAGAGGAAAAGCGGACGCGTTCCACATATTTGGGACGCGTCCGCTTCTGTCAGTATCCAATATACGGGGTCGGGTCAATCGCGTTCGGCTGTCCCGGTGCCCATTTCCCTCGGTGTAACTCAAAATGAAGATGGGGTCCCGTCGACCAGCCGGTATTGCCAAGCGTTCCGACCGTCTGTCCCGCCGCCACTTGTTGACCGGCTCCGACTGTGATCGCATTTAAATGGGCATAGACGGTCGTCCAAATCTCACCGTTGATGACATGCGAAACGAAGACGACATTTCCATACCCGGTCGCCGGTGCCGCCTTGATGACGACACCTGGTGCGCTTGACACGATTGGTGTTCCAGACGCATTGACGAGGTCAATGCCCTTGTGAATCTCCGGCACACCTGTCAACGGGTTGTCTCGTGGACCGAACGGACTAGACACATAACCGGACACAGGACGAACGAATCCCGTGGACGTGGACACATTCGTCGGTGTTTCGATTGGTGCGGTCACTTCTGGTGCCTCCTCGACCTCCGACTCACGGGCTTCCGCTTCTGCTTGTGCTCGCTCTTCAGCGGCACGCGCCTCAGCTTCACGTTTGGCACGTTCCGCTGCCTCTGCGGCTTCTCGTTCGGCAGTCGCAATCGCCTCTAGTTGTTCACTGATGATGCGGTTCTGTTCAGCCATGACCGCCTGCTCTTCACTGCGCGTCATCTTTTCGAGCTCGAGCTGCTCTACTTGTTCGTTCAGTTCAACCAACAGGTCACGTTTCTTCTCGGCCGTCCGGTCAAGGTCTTGCTTGGTGATGACGAGCTCGCGCTCTTTTTGCTTGATGAAAGAGAGCTGGGTACGTTGTGTCGACTCGAGCGACTCCAAACGTTCCATCTCACTCATATAATTATGTATGAGCTCCCGGTCCTGTTCAGCGATCGTGCGGGCCGTCATAGCCCGTGTCACGAAGTCGCCGAAGGAACAGGACTCAAAAATGACTTGTAAATAGGAAGTGTCTTCATGTACTTGCAAAACGCGAAGGCGCTCGTTCACGAGTTCCTTCTGGCTTTCCAAGTATTCTTCCTGAACGGAAAGTTGTTGGCGGGTCGACTCGAGTTCTGCCCGGGCTGTATCGACCTCATGCTGCTGAATGGCGATTTGTTCGCTCAATTCATTCAACCGGTCGTCGACGACGTGTATTTCCGTCTTCACGGCATCACGCTCTGCCTCGGTGATCTCGAGTTCGGCATCCGTCTCGGCCTGCGCTTTTTTCGACTCCTCCAACTCATTGGACAGTCGATCTTGTCGAGCTTTCAACGTGTCTTTCTCTGTCGCCATGACCGGCATGGCAAGTAACGATACACACAACCCTAGCGCAAGCGAACGTTTCATCCGCCAACTCCTCCTTATTTAAGTTAGATTTTCAAGAAACGACCGAGCGATGTCGTCGATCCCCAGATTCCGATGAACGCACCAAGTGCAAGTAAAACAAGCGATACTTGGACTGTTAGCGTCGATGGATCAATCAACTTAAATATATCACTATTCAATTGATCAAGCGATGGTTGTAAAGCACTATATGCAACGTCATATCCGAAATAAATGACAAGAATCGGGACGAGAGCCCCAAGCATTCCAAGGAGCAATCCTTCGATAAAGAACGGCCAGCGGATAAAGCTGTTTTTTTTTCCGACGAGTCGCATGATTTCAATCTCACGGCGACGCGAGAAGATTGTCATTTTAATCGTATTTGAGATCAAGAACATCGCCATCAATGTCAAACCGACAATCAACGCGAGTCCACCGATGCGAATCCCGTTGAAGAAGGCAAACATTTTATCGATGTAGTCTTTTCCGTATTTCACATCGTCCACATTATCGAGTGAACCGACCGATTTGGCCACTTCCTCTAGTTCTGTCGGGTCTTGTGCTTTGACGATATAGCGGGCGTGGAGCGGGTTGTCTTTTTCGACCGTTCCGTATGCAGCCGCATCATCGCCGAGCTGGTCTTGGAACTTCGCTAGCTCATCTTCTTTTGAACTGAACGTGACCGTCGAGACACCCGGCACCTGTTCAATGTTCTCTCCGAGTTTCTCAACCGAGTTCTCATCCGCTGTACGAGTGATGAACACTTGAATCTCGACATCATTTTCGACGTTATCTGAAATTTCATTGATGTTGAACATGACGAGTGCGAATACACCGACAAGTAGCAACGTAATGGTCACGGCACTAATGGCCGCGAACGACATCCATCCATTCCGAAGTGTTCCTTTGAACCCTTCACGCAAATGGCGCAATCCAGTCTTAAATATCATAGCCATATGCTCCTTTCTCTTCATCGCGCACGACTTTCCCGTTCTCAATCGCGATGACGCGGTGACGAATCTTATCGACGATGTCACGGTTGTGTGTCGCCATGACGATTGTCGCTCCGCGGCGGTGAATCTCTTCAAACACTTCCATGATACCCCATGCTGTTTCCGGGTCTAAGTTTCCTGTCGGCTCATCGGCGATAATCAATTTTGGCTTATTGACGATTGCGCGAGCAATCGAGACACGTTGTTGTTCTCCACCTGATAGTTCGTCCGGATAGTTGCGCGCCTTGTTCTTCAATCCGACAAGGTTCAACACATCCATGACTTGTTTCCGAATCGAAGACGTGTCCGCTCCTACAACTTCTAATGCGAACGCTACGTTCTCATATACCGTAAGTGACGGCAACAATTTAAAGTCTTGGAAGATAACGCCGAGTTGACGGCGTAGCTTCGGTACGTGTCGGTCTTTAATTTTCCCGACATCGAGTCCGTCAATCAACAATTGACCGGCTGTCGGCTTCTCCTCACGATAAATCATCTTCATGAACGTCGACTTTCCGGCACCGGAAGGCCCGACGACATAAAGGAACTCGCCGTCGCGAATCTCTAGATCGAGGTCATCCATGGCGACGACGCCGTTCGGATATACTTTACTGACTTTTTGCATCGAGATCATAACGTATTCCCTACCCTTTTTTTTTTATTTTTAAGCATCTATGACGAATTTGAATCAATTGTTTTAGTTACTGTATATTTCGCCTAGAGTCTTTTTTACAGGAAACGACTTCCTCTGTCAAGGTGTCGCTTTTTTATGTTAGCCTGGTCAAAAAATCATCTAGGGCATATGTTGAAGCGACTACAATTATATCAATCCGACTTTTAAAACACCATTACAGGATTGTTTCAGTTCGATTGAGTTCGATGTGAAAATGTCGCGAAGAAACTCGCTTTCTTATTCCCTAAGAGAATGTTGAAACCGCACTTCAAATGATACTACCTTCGGATTCTTTATGAATGTATCGATTTTCTTTGAGCCTATTTTTTCGATTTAAGATTTGTTGTATAACCTCGTTTCAATCAAAAAAAAAATAAAAAAAGCATGAGGTAGAACACACCCCATGCTGTCACATCTTATTTTTTCTCAGCGAGCCAAGCGGCGACCGCTGTGATTTCTTCGTCTTTTTCAATGACGTTCGCAGGCATCGCGCCTTGACCGTTTCGAATGACGTTTTCAATCTCTTCTGCCGACAGACGAGCACCGACTTGCTCGAGTGACGGACCACTCATTCCTTCAAGGTTCGCACCGTGACATGCCGCACAGTTTTGTGCGTATACCGCTTCCGCGTCAACCGATGCCGTGTTCGAGCCCGAATCCCCGTTGCTCGATGTATCCTCTTCTTCACCGCCGCCACATGCGCCGAGTGTCAGCATGGCGCCGAGGCCGATGGCCATCATCCATTTTTTCATAACCACGTTCCCCTCCTAAGTTGTAGAAATGACCTACATTTACCATTATAGCCGTTAACGTATGCTTTCTAACCTAATCTCACGAAAAGTACACAAAGATTCCACAACTTACGGTACGTTGATGTAACGCTTATCGGACGTAAACCCTTGTCCTAGCACCTCATGTGCCTCACTGAAGACAAGGAATGCCTCCGGGTCAATCCGACGGATGATTTCCTTCAATCGACTCACTTCGCTCTGACGGACAACAATCATGAGCATCGGACGGTCGAGACGTGAGTATGCTCCGATTGCTTGGATCTCTGTCGCACCACGGTCAAGCTCCTCGAAGACGGCCCGGACGATGAAGTCTCGCTTCTCCGAGATGACGTAAGCCATCTTGTCCTGTGTGAACCCGAGCTGGACGAAGTCGATCATCTTGACCGTGATGAATAATGCGATGAGTGCATAGAGCCCGGTCGTGAACGAGAACGTCAAGGCCGCGGTCAAGACGACCATGCCATCGAGGATGGCGATACAGAGATAGAGCGGGATGTGCGTGAACTTATGTAAGATCTGAGCGATCAAGTCCATTCCCCCTGTCGAGGCGCGTCCACGGAAGATGAGTCCGAGTCCGACACCGACGCCGACACCACCGAAGATGGCCGCGAGGAGCGTATCGTCCACAGCCGCACCGGCATCGATCGCCTCATAGAAAAGAATGACACCCGGTAAAAAGATGGAGCCGACGAGCGACTTCACACCGAAGCCGAGGCCGAGGATGGCCCACCCGATAATCAGAAGTAACACGTTCGCCACGAGCTGGAACGCCCCCGGCGAGATGCCGAACAGTTCATAAGTGATGACCGAGATCCCGCTCACCCCACCTGATGCCAGATTGTTTGGCAACAGAAATAAGCTGAAGGCCGAGGCGACGAACACTGAGCCGGTCAACAAATACAGATAGTCTTTGACGATTTGCTTCATTAAAGAAAGTCTCCTTTACACACAACATGGCCCAAAGACAGGTGTCTTTGAGCCACATGCATCACATATTTGTTTTACGAAGGTAGGCATCGATGAACGGCATGACGTCACCGTCCATGACGCCACTCGTGTTCCCAACTTCATGGTTCGTCCGGTGGTCTTTGACCATCGAATACGGGTGGAAGACATACGAACGGATTTGGCTACCCCAACCGATGTCCGTCTTCTCCCCACGGATCTCGTCGAGTTTTCGTTGCTGCTCGTCGAGTTCGCGTTGGTACAATTTCGCTTTCAACATCTTCATCGCCGACTCACGGTTCTTGATCTGTGAGCGCTCGGTCTGACACGAAACGACGACGCCCGTCGGCACGTGCGTGATCCGGACGGCAGAGTCCGTCGTGTTGATGTGCTGACCGCCGGCACCTGATGCACGGTACGTGTCGATACGGAGGTCTTCTGTCCGTACTTCGATCTCGATGTCGTCATCGAATTCCGGCATGACGTCACATGACACGAACGACGTATGACGACGGCCAGACGAGTCGAATGGCGAGATGCGGACCAAGCGGTGAATCCCTTTCTCCGCCTTCAAGTAGCCGTATGCGTTATGACCGACGATGCGGAGCGTGACCGACTTGACGCCCGCCTCTTCACCCGGGAGGTAATCGACCGTCTCGACTTTCCAGCCTTGTTTGTCAGCGAAACGTTGATACATCCGAAGGAGCATCGATGCCCAGTCCTGTGACTCGGTACCGCCCGCACCCGGGTGCAATTCGAGGATGGCGTTGTTCGCATCGTACGGTCCGTTCAAGAGGATCTCGAGTTCGAAGTCATCAAACTCCTTCTTGAGCGCTTGAATCGATTCCCCGAGCTCTTCTTGCATCTCGGCGTCCGGCTCTTCCTTGATGAGTTCGAGCGTCACTTCGCCGTCCTCATGTTGGTTCGCGAGGTCTTGATACTTGTCGACCATCGCCTTGAGACCGTTTGACTCGTCGATGACTTTTTGTGCCTTCTCCTGGTTGTCCCAGAAGTCTGGATACGTCATCTCGTTCTCGAGCTCGGCGATACGTGCTTCTTTCTCTGTCAAGTTGAGAGACGCTCTGTAATTCTCGAGGCGTTTCGCCATCGCCTCTAGTTCGTTCCGAATATCTGAAATTTCCATAGTGTGATTCACCTTTCCGTAGGAAAGAGGCGAGCGGACCCGCCTCTTCAATAATTAAGCCTGTTGTCTACCGTGACAGTTCTTGAACTTCTTACCAGAACCGCACCAGCACGGGTCGTTCCGACCGATGCTGTCTTCTTTCGAACGACGGACCGGCTTCTTCTTGACCGGTGTATCGCTCTTGCCTGATACGGCGACTTCCTCTTCGACGACTTTCTCGCGTCGGAGGTTGTCCCCGACTTCGGCACGAAGGACGAAGCCTGTCACTTCTTCTGAGATCGCCGCGTTCATCGCGTCGAACATGTTAATCCCTTCCGCTTGATACTCACGAAGCGGATCGTTCTGTCCGTAGGCGCGGAGATGAATCCCTTGGCGCAACTGGTCCATATGGTCGATATGGGACATCCAGTGCGAGTCGACGGCACGGAGCACGATAATCTTCTCAAACTCGTTGAAGCGTTCCGGTGGCGCGAGTTCACGTTTCGCCTCGTACTGCTCGTTTACGCGCTCCATGAGAAGCTCGATGATTTCTTCACGCTCTTTGCCGTAGAAGTCTTTGCCTTCGACCGTCTTCTCGAGCGCGAGCGTCTGGTTGGCCCAGTGCGCGAGCTCGTCGATGTTCCATTCTTCCGGTACGAGTTCGATCGGCGTGTATTGACCGACACCGAGTTCGACCGTCTGTGCCATCATCGAACGGACGATATCCGTGACCGACTCGTTCTCGAGGATGCTCGAGCGGTCTTTGTACATGACCTTCCGTTGGTCCGCCATGACGTTGTCGTAACCGAGAAGCTGCTTCCGCGCATCGTAGTTGTTTCCTTCGACACGTTTTTGCGCTGACTCGACCGCTTTCGAGACCATGCGGCTCTCAATCGGTTGCGTGTCATCCATCCCGAGACGCTCCATCATGCTTTGGAGGCTATCCGTTCCGAAGCGACGCATGAGCTCATCTTCGAGTGATAAGTAGAACTGGGATTTACCCGGGTCCCCTTGACGGCCCGCACGACCACGTAGCTGGTTATCGATTCGGCGTGATTCGTGACGCTCTGTCCCGATGATGTAAAGACCACCGAGGTCGATGACACCTTCTCCGAGCTTGATGTCGGTACCACGACCGGCCATGTTCGTCGCAATCGTGACGGAACCTTTTTGACCGGCGTTCTCGATGATTTCCGCCTCACGCGCGTGGTTCTTCGCGTTTAAGACATCGTGACGAATCTTCTTCTTCGTCAAAAGCTTGCTCAAGTATTCAGATGTCTCGACGGCGACCGTACCGACGAGGATCGGTTGTCCCGTTGCGTGAACTGCCGAAATCTCTTCCACGACGGCTTTGAACTTGCCTTCCATCGATTTGAAGATGAGGTCTGCCTTGTCATCCCGGAGAATCGGTTTGTTCGTCGGAATCGTCACGACTTGCATGTTGTAGATGTTACGGAACTCTTCTTCCTCTGTCTTCGCTGTACCGGTCATCCCGGCAAGTTTCTCGTACATCCGGAAGTAGTTCTGATACGTGATTGTGGCGAGCGTCATCGATTCGCGTTGAATCTCGACGCCTTCTTTCGCCTCGATTGCCTGGTGAAGACCTTCCGAGTAGCGGCGTCCGTCCATGACACGACCCGTGAATTGGTCGATGATCATGACTTGCCCCTCACGTACCATATAGTCGATATCGTGATGCATGACCGCGTTTGCACGAAGGGCGAGCCCGACGTGGTGGTTGACGGCGACGTGCTCGATTGCGAACAGGTTGTCGATGCCGAAGAACTTCTCGGCGAGGTCGACCCCTTGGTCCGTCAAGAGGACCGACTTCGTCTTCACGTCGACCGTGTAATCGTCTTCCTCTTTCAACGTACGGACGAACGCATCCGCGCGCGTGTAGAGTTCAGTCGACTTTTGAGCCGATCCTGAGATGATGAGCGGAGTACGCGCCTCATCGACGAGGATTGAGTCGACTTCATCGACGATCGTGTAGTAGAGCTCACGTTGAACACGGTCTTCTTTATAAAGGACCATGTTGTCACGGAGGTAGTCGAATCCGAGCTCGTTGTTCGTCGAGTACGTGATATCACAGTTATAGGCCGCTTGTTTCTCGACACGGTCCATGTTCGACACGTTGAGGCCGACTGAAAGACCGAGTGCGAAGTAGAGCGGCTCCATGAGTTCTTTATCTCGTTTCGCCAAATATTCGTTGACCGTTACGACGTGTACGCCACGGCCAGTGAGCGCGTTCAAGTAGACAGGAAGTGTCGCGACGAGCGTCTTCCCTTCACCGGTTTTCATTTCGGCGATGTCGCCGTTATGGAGCACATAGCCCCCGATGAGCTGGACACGGTAATGACGCATCCCGAGCACACGCTCCGATGCCTCACGACAGACCGCGAACGCCTCCGGCAAGAGGTCGTCAAGTGTCTCGCCTTTTGCCAGACGTTCCCGGAACTCTTCCGTCTTCGCCTGAAGCTGTTCGTCGGACAATGCTTTGATTGGTTCGGCGAACGACTCGATCAAGTCGGCCGCTTTCTCTGCTTTTTTCAACATTCGTTTCTGTGGAGCAAATAACTCTTTCAAAAAGTTCGCCATACTCATATCTCCTAAACACTCACTAAAAAATGCATGTTTTTTCCCTAATGTACAGTTTAACCGAAGTGGTGCCACCTTTCAAGGAAAGGCAAAAGGAAACGACCCCCCGAAGCCGGGAGGTCGTGTAGTGTCAAGTTTATTATTCAGGTTCGATCAAGCCGTACTTCCCATCTTTACGACGGTAGACGACGTTCGTGTTGCCCGTTTCTGCGTCTGAGAAGACGAAGAAGCTGTGACCGAGCATATCCATTTGAAGAATCGCCTCTTCCGTGTCCATCGGTTTCAACGTGAAGCGTTTCGTCCGCACGAGTTCGAGTTCTGCCTCGTCCTCATCGTAGACGGCCGGTGTATCATCAGGTCCTTCTAAAGACTTGAAGTACTCGCCGACGCCACCTTCTTTCCCGCGTCCTTTACGGTTGAGTTTCGTTTTGTGTTTACGGATTTGACGTTCCAATTTATCGACGACGAGGTCGATTGCCGCATACATGTCGAGGTTGATGTCCTCAGCACGGAGCAACAAGTTCGGCATCGGGATCGTCACTTCCACTTTTTTTTTTTTGTTATACACTTTCAAGTTGACGTAAGCCGTCTGTGCATCCGTAGGAGTTGTGAAATACCGAGTCAACTTCTCCAGCTTTTTCTCGACATAGTCTTTGATTGCTGGTGTGACCTCAATGTTTTCGCCGCGAATGTTATAAATCATCTGAACTCCTCCTTAGAAATAACCGCTTGAACCAATGATTCGTCGAACGAGACGGAATCTCCTGCTTCATTTCTTAAAAAAGAAAGGGGAACCAGGTGGCTCACTCATATTATACCCCGAAAACGCTGCGATTGAAAACGTTATC
This sequence comes from Exiguobacterium profundum, assembly GCF_001909285.1. GTDB lineage: Bacteria > Bacillota > Bacilli > Exiguobacteriales > Exiguobacteriaceae > Exiguobacterium > Exiguobacterium profundum. Next base: position 1,217,183 of record NZ_MRSV01000001.1, on the reverse strand, counting down.
ATCAGAAAATAATGACAATTTTGTTCCGAATTCAACATTTCCTAGAACGAGCGAAAGGTATAGAAAGAAAATACCCATTCCACTCATTTTTAAACGCCTTTTTTTATTTTGTAGAAAAAATAAAAGCCGACTCCCAAGGGAGTCGGCTTCGTGGTTTGAAATTATAATTTTACAACGTTAGCCGCTTGTGGGCCACGCTCGCCATCAACGATTTCAAACTCTACATCTTGACCTTCGTCAAGTGATTTGTAGCCTTCAGATTGGATTGCTGAGAAGTGTACGAACACGTCTTTGCCGCCTTCAACTTCGATGAATCCAAAACCTTTTTCTGAGTTAAACCATTTTACTTTACCTACCATGTGTAAATCCATTCCTTTCACCATTGGAGAATACAGAGGATTGTCCTCTACGGCTAATCTTACCACCTTCTTGTAAGCGTGACAAATACTTTCTCAAATATTTGTAAACGTTTCGTCATTTGGCTTTCATTGGAATTATATTTCCCTACTTTTCATATTGTCTTGTTGAATTTACATTTTTTGTGATATATCATTGAAGGGACGATTTAGGTTTGTGCCGTTTGTCTTTAGCCGATCCTGAAAATCTAATACGAGGAGGATGGTGCAGCGTATGCGCTCCTAAAATTCTGAGGAAAAATATCGCATCACAAAGCGAACCGTGGCGATTCTCCCTTGCTTTGACATCATGAAGCAGTCACGGATCATTCTCGAGGATGGCACCGAGATTTCAACCCCGCTCCGGCCGTACCAGTTGTTGCAACTTTCTTGCCGCCAGTACAACAGCTCGATCGAGGAAAGAATCTTCATCGCCAAACGCGTCGCCGGCGTAAAAGGGAAAGTCCCTGTCGTGATTGAACCGACAACTGGACTCGTCTTCTTCCCGACGAAGTCTCCAAAACGAGACGATTGTGAATGGTATGCCTGGTCCCATATTCGAGACATACTGAACATTGAGGGTGAGCCGAACGGGCTTGTCCTCACGACTGATGGACATCAAATCCAAACGAACGCAACACCGTACGTCCTCCGGAACCAGCTCAAAGCGACAGGTGAACTTGTCGCCCGGTTCCAACAATTGAACGCGAGCCCCGTGCTCGAGTCCTGACACGCCTTCCGTCGAAAAGACGGAAGGTTTTTTTCTTTTGTATCGCTTCATTTTTTTAAAAAGAGGTCGATATTATGGTCGAGGTGACAAACATGCAAATTCAAGCCCAAGCGACCGCCGTCAGTTCGGTCTTACCAGGCATCCAGACGAACCGGACGTACAAGGCCGAACTCGTCAAACAAACAGGACCCGACTCCGCGATTGTCAAGATCAACGGTGAAGAAGTCGAGGTCACATTTAAAGATGGGCTTCCGAAAACGAACCCGTTCCAAGTGACGCTCGCCGAACAGGACGGCGTCTTGATGGCGACCGTCGTTCCTCCAAAGGAAGAGACACTTGAATCCGCACCACCTGCGTCCGCGTCGTCAAAGCTTGATGCGAAGATTCAGACGCTCCTCGCTTCCCTTCCACCTGAAGTACGAAGCGCGGTCAGCCGTCTGCTACAATCCGGACGCTTGCCGATGAACGAAGACACGGTACGCCTTCTCGAGACGGCGTTCAAAGGGGACATGCGGGACGTCATCCTACATTTGAAGACGCTCGACACTCCGACCGTTCCTCGTGAGATGGCTCGGGAAATCGCCGTCCTCTCTTTGAACGAAGCGAAACAACAGATCACACCGCCGGCGCCGAACGCTCCTTACCCACAAAAAGAGCGGTATGTCGAACTCGTCAATCTGTCACGTCCCGTGAGTGAACGCGTCACGCCGACACCGGAAACGATTGACCGGGTCATCCGTGACCTCACGCCGACGACACCGATATCATCGCGTCCGATTGAATCTGAATCGCGCCAAGCGATGCCGCTTCCTCCAATCAACGGGAAGCAAGTGATGGTGAAGGAAGTGACGTCACATCTAGCGACCGTCACGAACACGTTCCGAAACGAGCAGGCGACCGTCACGAAACAACTCGGACAAGTTGCTACGTTGATCGAGACGAACCCGCATGCGGCACGCCCTGCCCTCGAGACCGTCTCGACCCGTCTGACACAACTCGTCCAAAAGACGGACGCCTTGCTTCATACCGACGTGACTCAAGAGAAGCAATTGGTCGCCATGACGGCCAAACTCGACGTCGCGTTGTCGTTGCTTGCGACGAAACCACAAGAGAGTGCGACACTCGTCAAAGAGGTCCGAGCGGCACTGAATGATTTCCGTTATGCGCCGAACCAGACACGCATCGAATATATCCCACACGGGGCGACACGTGCCGGCGAGATGCCGACCGTCGCGCCACTCAAGCTCGATTCGACATTATCTGGACGACACATCCAGGAAGTAGCGCAACGTGTGCAGACACAGGCACAGCTCGCCCAAGCGACGTCCAATACGCCGACATCAGCTTTATCGGTACGTGGAGATACGACGAACCCCGAGGCGCAACGCCTCGCCTCGTTCTTCCAAGTCCAACAGACGCTCAACCGCCTTGATGGCGGTCAGCTCCATCAACTCTTGTTCGCCCTACCGGCAAAAGTTCAAGAGATCGACACCGGAATCCATGTTCATATCCAAAACCGGGAGGCCGGGGACGTTGTCGACTGGGAGAACAGTGTCCTCTACATTCGTTTAGAGACCCCACGTCTTGGAGAAATTGGTGTCAAACTCGAAGCAAAAGATCGAAACCTCCGACTCACACTCGAGCACGACGATTCGACGGTCGAGCGACTCGCTCGTCCCCTTCTCGGGAAAATCGAACAAACGCTCGAGACGATTGGATATAAGAGTGTGACGACCCAGTTCAAACCGCTCACGAAAGCTGATCGTGTCATCGAAGAGCCTACGATAGCACCGACGACAGGATATGACTTTAGAATTTAGGAGGTCCCGATGTACCAACGCATGGATTTGACGAAACGTAAGACGGCCGCGGTCGTCCGCTATGATGAAACGACGGATAAAGCGCCCGTCATCGTCGCCCGCGGGACCGGAGCCATCGCTGAAAAGATTTTACAGGAAGCACGTGCCCGAGGAGTAGCGGTCGAGAACGACCATTCCTTGCTTGGCCATTTGCTCGACCTTGACCTAGGAGACGCCATCCCACCCCAACTTTATGATGTGATGGCAGAAGTGTTGTTGTTGATAGAGGAACTTGATTCGATCAAAGGAGAACAAAGATGAATTCAACCCAATTATATGAAATGAGGCCGGAAGAGCTGACTCAGGCGATGCTTCACGCACTCGTCTATCACTATAAACATGCGCAAGATTCGACGATTGCCGAACGAAACCGTCATCTTCGTCAAGCCCGTGAACTTTTAGTCAAACTTCACCAAGGACTCCATGACGGCGGCGGGATTATCGCGGCTCAACTGGATGAAATTTATCTATATATGGCAAACGCCAGCGTCGAAGCTATCATCGACAAGGATAAGGAAAAAATCGCCGAACTACATACGCTCGCAAGCGACCTCGATCAAACATGGGGTGAAGCAATGGAGCGTGCCAAGACCCAACCTGTCACGACTGGAGGAAACCGTTATGAAAATTACGAATAACGTCCAAGCATTAAAAGCGTATACATCTCTTTCCCTGAATCAAACGTCAATGAAAAAAACGATGGATCGCCTCTCAAGTGGGATTCGCATCAACAAGGCATCTGATGATGCGGCAGGACTCGCCATCTCAGAGAAAATGCGGATGCGCCTCGACTCGCTCTCGATGGCAGAACGCAACACGCTCGACAGTATCTCACTCACGCAGACACTCGAAGGCGGGATGAACGAAACACACGCCCTTCTCCAACGGATGCGTGAATTATCGGTTCAATCAGCAAATGGAACGCTCAGTGAAGACGACGCCAAAGCTGTCCAGGAAGAAATTAACGCGTTGACTGCCGAAGTGACACGAATTGCCGAAACGACGGAATTCAACTCAAAGAAAATTATGAATGGCGAATACATGCAAGGCAATAATACGTTATTCTTCCAAATCGGTGCAGGTAACAATGAAGCCGTCATCTTAAATGTGGAAGATATGCGGGCGCATGCACTCAATATCACGATGACGACACCCGGTGGCGGAGAACTTCCTACCGTCGACCATGACAACGATTCGACGACACCCACTGAAACGTATTATGCATTGAGTGTATTGACACCTGAGGATGCGGGTGATGCCATTTCGAAATTCGATGCAGCCATCAACAAAGTGTCACTCGAACGTTCAAAACTCGGAGCCATCCAAAATCGCTTGGAGGCGAACGTCAGCGTCGTCGCCATCGGCTCAGAAAACTTAACGGCGTCTGAGTCACGAATACGTGATGCCGACATGGCCCGTGAAATGATGGACTTCGCACGTCTAAACATTTTGAACCAGTCCGGCATGGCGATGATTGCCCAGTCGAACGCATTGCCGCAAGGCGTGTTACAATTATTGAACTAACCTAAAGAAAGGACGGTTGCCCATATGGACATTCGTCGCATCATGGAGACGCAATCGCTCCTCGGCTCAAGTAAGGCAAAGCGCGCCGAAGTCGAACCCGGTGTCTCCTTCCAAAATGTGATCGGTCAGAAGCGCGAAGATCGAGAGCATGAACGCTTCCAACGTCAAATCGCCGCGATTCATGAACAAGGAGAACTTCTAGCTGAAAGTCAGACCGTCGAAGCGCTTGCCGAATACAAACAAATGATTAAAGACTTTATGAAAGAGGCCGTTGACGCGGCACTCCGTCTCGAAGATAAACGCGGATTCAATCGCCGCGGGCGCGCGAAGATTTATAAGGTCGTCGAACAAGTCGACCAAAAACTCCTCGCGCTGACAGATCAGGTCATCTCGGGTGAGGCCTCTCGCCTTTCCCTACTCGACCAAGTCGGTGAAATTCGCGGATTGCTCGTCAATGTCTATGTGTGAGGTGTCGAGATGGCAGAACATTTGTTTTTGAAGAAAGTCAAATGTCCGTATTGTTTACAAGAAAGTAAGACGAACCGTGTCTTATCACGTCACATCCGTCCACTCGAAGTTGAGAAGGATGGCTACACAACGTATGATGGACCGAATCCTTATTTATACGAACCGACCGTCTGTGACAATTGTCACCTCGTCTTTCACGACTCGTTCGACAAGGTGCGCAAACATAACCGAGAAGCGCTTGAGACGAACTACTTCAATCAAGTGAATCCGGATGTGTTGAAAGGCGACCGTTCATATGAGCACGTCATCCTTCTCTATAAGTTCGCCGTCATGACGGCCCAGTTGAGCGGACAAAAACCATCTGTCATCGCTATGCTCGGGATGCGAATCGTATGGATGTACCGATTGATCGGGGATGCAGCGTCTGAAAAGGAATGGATGCAGCGGACGCTCGATAAATACAATGAGGTGCAAGAAGCGTATACGGACCCGATTCGGACCGGATTACCGTACGACCAGCTCATGTTGCGGATTGCCGATTTGTCGGCCGCGCTCGACTACTACGAGGACGCGCGCCGCTGGTATGGGATTCTCTTAAGCAGTAAAGAAGTATCGGAGCGCATCCGAAACCAGGCCCGTGATCATTGGGAAGAGTTTCGATTGGAACATGCCTAATCAGAAGTGTGGGACCTTGTGTCTCACACTATTTGAATACAAAAAATCGCACTCATCCACTCACATTCAAACGCAATCGGCACAATTGATGAATAAGAGATCCACACAACATTGACTACCCAGTACCCTCATGTCGACTATGCGGTGACGTCTTGCAGGATGTATCACATGGAATCTCAATTGCTATAACATTAATTTAATTTTTAGTGGGATAGATATGGGGTATATTCAAAGCAGATACATACGAAGAGGAGGATCTTTTCATGTTTGAAACGCAATATCTCGATACCGTACGTGCTACGTTTAAAAGCCAGAAACAACTCGCTGAGCGTGCGCTCGTCCAAGTGAGTGAAGAGGACCTGCACAAGACACTTGCGCCGGACACACTCTCGCTCGCCCTGATCATCCAGCACATGGCGAATAACATGAAGTCGCGTTGGACCGATTTTTTGACGACAGACGGCGAGAAGCCGGACCGTGACCGGGACGCCGAGTTCGAGGACCAGCAGCTATCCCGTGCGGAGCTCATGAAGGTTTGGGACGAGCGTTGGCAACTGTTGGATAATGTCTTAGCTGATTTGACACCAGATGACTTAGGGAAGAACGTGATGATTCGAGGGGAAGCGCATTCCGTGATTGACGCGATCGAACGTCAAGTGTCGCATTATGGGTATCATGTCGGACAAATCGTCTATCTGTCGAAGCTATTCGCCGGGAGCGACTGGAATGTGTTGTCGATTCCGTTGCCGCATCAGCGTAAATAATAATTCCTGTTGCAACACTTCAACGAGATATTATTTCAATGAAGCACTTTTTTGTACATCAAGACAATTGAATCAGTCAACTTAATGGGGGTTACAAAATGGATATGACTTTAAAGCAATTGCCTGAGACTGAAATTGCATTTATCAGACGTACGGGTAGCTATTTTGAACCACAAGAACATTGGGGGAAATTAATACATTGGGCGACGGAACACAACCTTTACCCTCCATCAAGTCAATTTATCGGTATTTCATTAGATAATCCGAACGATGTTGATCCTCATGAATGTAGACATGATGCTTGTGTCACAGTTCCTAAAAACTTTGATAAAACAGGGCACGGGGAGATACAATTTAAAATGCTAGAAGGTGGTCAATACATCGTGCACCATTTCTACGATACTCCAGAAAAACTGAGTGAGACGTATAAATATATTTTTGAAGAATGGTTACCAGAACGCGAATATTCAGTGGACGAATCTAGAAATACCTTGGAGTTCAATTTGAACAATCCAGCTGAAGATCCCGACGGAAAATCTAAAGTCGATTTATATGTACCCATTAAGAATTAAGATTAAAAAAAAAGAAAAAATTAAGATACAAGGAACTCTCAAAATATGAGAATCCCTTCTCATATTCTCTATGCTAACTACTATGCTTATTGTGTAGTAATAATCAACCATGAGACTAGGCGTACCGATTTTATTCGGCACGCCTACTCTTATTTCGTCACGTTAATTGTATATTCGTAGCGGTCTTCTGCCACTTTGTCGAAGTTCTCGTTGAATGGTCCATCGATGACGACTTTCAAGTCCGTCAGCTCTTCTGGTTTTGCTTTCACGAAGAAGAGGACGTTCCCTTCTTTCTTCACCTTTCCTAAAAATTCTCCACCGACGTCATCTGAGAACCATAAGTCCGAAGACACCTGCTCCCCTGTGTTCGTCACCAGTGTCGCCTGGTTCGGATGGAAGCTCATCGTCTCGTCGACCGTATTCTCGACCAACATGTTCATCGCGACGACCGTCACCTCTTCTTGTCCATCGAATGAGTCGCTATAAGCTTCTGCGACCGTGAGGCGTGACGTCTGTACTTTGTCGATGGCGAATTGAATCGGACCCATCGTCTCCGTGACCGTGAGTGCCTTATTCTTCATGTAGATCTTGTTCGTACCGAGTTCACTTTCTTGGACGTCCGCCTCTTCAGCAGTCGTCTCCTCTGGTACGTTCGCTTCCGCCTCTGCCACTTCTTCCGTATCCGTCGCAGTCGTCTTCAGTTCGTCTGCTTCCCCACAACCGACAAGTAGTGCGAGCGGTACCGCCACCAGTAAGCCAAATCGTTTCATGTTCATCTTCATCTTCATCTCTCCCTTTTCTTAATCCAAGTGATGTTGTGTTAAGACGAATATAACGAATTGACAGACGGTACCGTATTAAGAAAAAGTTCCAGGTAAAATAAAAGTCAAGGTCCATAATCGGACCTTGACATGTATACTTATCCTCTTGATTTCAGCTCTTCTTCCTCGTACGGGTCGGGACGATCCTCAAACGGCGTATCGTCCTCGACGTACGCCTCGAGTTTCGGGTCCCGTTCGACGTATTCATCGTACGCTCCCTCTGGACCATAGACGAAATAACGGCGCTTCCGTGACGATATCGGTTTGGACTCTTTCTCACGCATCTCGTTTCCCTCCTCTTTCCAGAAAAGAAGCAACGGCTACATTGATGTTTACCCGATTATAGCGGAAAACAGACGTCATTTCATCTATACCCTTTGTATGAAACTTTTCCTTTCCACAGCCGTATACATTTACAACGATTCGATGAAAGGAAGATTCATATGCAAATATTGAAAAAAGGAATACTACGGAGTCTCATTTGGTCGCTGCCATTCGCGATACTTGCTCTCTATCAAGGGTGGTCAGGGAATGCAGAGGCTGTGCATGGAATGTTTATCTACGCAGGAGTCGCCTTCTTCCTCGGGCTCACAAGCGTTATTTATGAAGTCAAACAGTGGTCGTTCAAGAAACAAATCTTCATTCATTGGGGCGTTATGCACGTGACAATCCTACCACTTCTCTGGTTCGGTCAATCTACGCCAATCACATCGCTTCAAGATGCCGCACGTCTCTATTTAAACTTCACGGTGAGTGGTCTGATTTTATTTACCGCTTCTTATTTCATCATCCGGATGCGTCGACAAGTCAAAGCCTCTTAACACAAAAGCTCGAAGGCATATGCCCTCGAGCTTTTTACGTCTGTTGGTCGAACAGACCGGAAAAGTTAGAATCGACGTCTTCATATGGGTCGACATACGATTTGACCGTCTTTCGTTCCATCCGGGCTGTCCCGAGCGTCATCCCTAGACGCTGGTGTTCAGCTTCAATTAGACGAGAAATCTTTTGACTGTCGTCGACGAGTTGCCTGAGGACCTTTTGATCGGCTTTTTCCAAATCGGGACCGTGTGCTGCGAGCAACTGTTCCCGATCATCCAAGAGCTCATGGATTTGTTCCATCCATGTATCATACGTCGGTTCTTCCGGGACTTGTGCGAGCAGTTCTTTCAAGCGTTGCGTCTTTAAGATGATTTCATCAATCGGTCTCATGACTGCTTCGCGAGTTTCATCGCTTCCTTCCACGTATCACGTAGTTCGGTCGTAAAATCAAGTACCTCGTCAAGGATAGCTGTATCGTTCTTGACGTTCGCATCAACGAGGCGGCGCCACATGTAGTCATAGAGCGAATCTAAGTTCGCTGAGACAGCGATGTCTTTATTGAGTGTCAGACGAAGTTCCCGAAAGATAGCTTGCGTCTTTTGAATGTTGACGTTCTTTAAATCAGGGTTACCTTGATCGATTGCAAGCTTGGCGAGGCGCATGAACTTGAGCGCTCCGTCATAAAGCATAAGCGTCAGTTCCTGTGGATTTGCGGTCGTGACCGCATTGTTTTGATATGCTGCATATGGATTGGCTACCATTTAAACTCCTCCTCTTACATGCCTCCGCCTAAAAACTGTGACAGCGATGCCGCTTGAGCATTCGCTTGGTTCATCGCTGTTTCCATCGCTGTGAAACGACGGTAATAGGCGTTTTCTTTATCGACGAGTAAATCATTTAACCGCTTGATACGCGAATCAATATCGGTCATTTCTTTCCCCATCGAATGGGTTTGTGCGCCAGAACCTTCCGCTCCTGCGATTCGTGTAATCGTATCGCGCGAATCTTTGGCAGCATCTCGGATTTGTGGCAATAATCCAGTTTCAGCATCTGTAAACAACTGATATACTTGCTCCGGATCTTTTTCGATAGCCGCTTTCAGCTTCTCTTCATTGAGTTCGATTTTACCACCATTGGTGAAATCCGCTCCAGTCGAAAGACCGATTTGGAACAATCGTGACATCTCGACGTCATTCGATGCAGCTGTAGCACCCGACCACTTGCTCCGAAGATTGTCCATGGTTCCGCGTAAAATCGTATCACCGCGGAGCATACCGCTCATCGCTTTTTTTTTCCACTTCTTGATTTCGTCTTCAGATAACTCATCACGTTGAGCTTGAGTCAACGGTGAAAACGAACGGAATCGTTCTTCTCGTGTCTTTTTGTTCATGAGGTCGATGGTCTCATTGTATTTATCAACGAACCCTTTAATTCCGTCAAAGATTTTTTGAGTGTCTGTCGCAGAGGACAAGTTTACTTTAGTGCCATCATTGAATGAGGACTTCAATGTGATGGTCATATTATCAATCGTAAAGGTGTTTGAACTTTGGGTCAACGTAATGCCGTTCACATCCACAGATGCATTCGTCCCGGCTACGGATCCATTTAAACCAAATAGTGCTTTAGCTGCAGTGCCTTCAAATTCGATAATCGATTTCACGCCCGTGTCTTTACGTGTTAATGAAATCTGCCCTGAAGTTTGATCAAAGAACGCACTAATTCCCGTCTTCGTGCCATTCAACGCGGTAACGAGATCTTTAAACTTAGCATTCTCATCAACATATACTGTCTGTAAAGCTCCACCGTCTTCATTACGGAAACGAACTTGATAGCCAGCTTCATACACGACTTGTGCACCTTCAGGGATTGTCACTCCACTATCGAACGTAATCTTCCCAGTTGCCGCATCGTACGTATGTGCTAACGAAATCGCATTACCATCTTTATCCGTAAAAGTTGGCGGATTATTCGGTAGCGGTTTCACTACGAGTTCAGTTGTTCCCGCAGTTAACGTTTGTTTCCGAATACCAACCTCCAACCCGAGTGTCGAAACTGCCGTGTCATTTGTGATGCCTCCACCATTTGCCACCGCTACATGAGAAGCCGAGGTAGCCAACGTCGCTGAATTGATAGTAAGCGAAGCGTTTCCACTTGATGGACCTGCAACGACAGATACACGCGATTCATCAGAGGATGAAGCCGTTTTTGCGTAATAGTTTCGGCTGAACATCATATCGACCGCGCTGTTTCGTAATGCTAACAGTGAACGGTTGACCTCACGATAAGAGTCACGCCGCCATTCGGTCAATTGTTTTTTCTGTTCTAAACGATCTACTGGAATTCGTTCTGCTTGCATCATTTGTTTAATGATACTATCGGTATCGATCCCACTGGCTAATCCGCCAAATCGAATTGGTGATGTCATATGCCCACTCCTTTTTTTTTTTCGTTCGTCGAATAAATGATTAAACTCCATAAACGCCGCAAAGAAATCCATTGATTTTTTACTTGGGATTTCACGGATTACTTCATTGTTCGCATCGACGATTTGAATATAATAATCATTCAGTTTTTCGTGCTTCATAAATTTCAAGCCGGTACGTTGCTTTTCAAGGACTTGATTCGCCTTCTCGACCGCTGCCTCTAACTTTGTAATGTGTTGAGGCGTCGGAAGAATAACAATACCTTCATCGGCGAGTTGAGTTTGATTGGCCTCAACGAACACATTTTTAGTTTGCTCATACGGTAATACAGAAGAAGGCAAGTGAAGTCTGACTTCAGAAATGGTCGGATTCATAGTCTTCTACTCCCTCACATGTTATGGTCTCATTTCTTATATCGGTCAAAATACTTTTTCCTTAAGTTTCTTCTTCTTTCTCACACATAATAAAGAGGCGACGTAACCGCCGCCTCGACAATCATCTTATTTACTAAATCAAATCCCAACTCATTGGTGTTCCACGCTCGATATCTTTTCTTGCCACTTTACCAAGAATGGAATCGATATGTTTCGGAGCCAATCCATGTCCCGGACGAATTGACCTGACATGTTCAGTCGTGAAGACTTCCCCAGCTTGAATATCTTTCACAACAAATAAAGAACGTGCGAACTCACGATTCTTCACTTTTTTTTTTTTTTATTGATAGTCGACGCGCCCTAGTGCTTGTTCCGCTTCTCGAACAGCATCGACCATCGCTTTAAACTCATGAGGCTCTAAAGAAAAACTAGCGTCTGGGCCACCAATTGATTTATCTAAAATAAAATGTTTTTCAATCACCTTCGCTCCCAATGCAACGGACACAATCGGTGCAGTGATTCCAAGCGTGTGATCCGACAATCCGACTTCGACACCGAAAGTCTCTTTCATATTTTGCATCGTTACGAGATTCGCATCCTCAATTTTTGCTGGATAGGCTGACGTACATTTCAATAATATGATTTGCTCGTTTCCAACTTTACGACAAACGGATACTGCATCTTCAATTTCTTGAAGCGTTGCAATTCCAGTTGAAATGATGATTGGTTTGTTCTTGGAGGCAACATATTCTATGAGTGGTAAATCAGTGATTTCAAATGAAGCGATTTTGTATGCAGGTACCTGTAAGCTTTCTAATAAATCCACAGCAGTAGGGTCGAAAGGACTTGAAAAACAAACGATATCCAACTCTTTTGCATAGTCCATTAACTCTTTATGCCACTCCCACGGTGTATAGGCCTCTTGGTACAAGTCATAAAGTGTGCGACCATCCCAAATCGTACCACTTTTAATTGTAAAATATTCTTTACTTGATTGGATGGTAATGGTGTCAGGAGTATAAGTTTGTAACTTAATTGCATCTGCACCAGAATCCTTTGCAGCTTTTATTGTATCAAGTGCGAGCTGAATATCTTGATTATGGTTCGCCGATAATTCCGCGATAATAAATGTACTTTTAGAATTCTTTGTAAAAATATCTTGAATATTAATAGGCATTCTTATACACACCTCGTAGTTAATCACATTTAAATAATTTCATAGTCAACTATTTTTAAAACATTGTCTTTACACCGTACATAGTAGTCACTATCGATTTTCTCAATTACGCCAATATTGTCCAAGTTACTTATTGAATCAGAGCATTGAATTACTTTATGAATAATTATCTTACTGCCATTCTTCAAATAATAATAAGCACCTGGATATGGTTTAGCTTGTGCTCTCACAAAATTAATTACTTCAAAAGTATTTTTAAAAAAATCTATGTAGCCCATTTCAGGAGTTCTTCTTCCAAAGTAACTTCCTTGACTTTCATTCTGTACTTTAGGCAATATTCCACTCTGTATATCTGTCAAAGAGTCCAATAGTAAGTCCGGGTATTCTTTTTTAAACTTTATCAACAAGTCATACCCAGTATCATCTTCCTCAATTTTAATTCGTATCTGCTTAATTATATTTCCAGTATCTACACCTTCGTCAATTAAGTGTGAAGTAACACCGCTGTATGTTTCGCCATTTATGATACTCCAAACGTGTGGGGTTCTTCCTCTATATTTTGGTAATAATGACCCATGAAGGTTTATAGCCACCTCCACAGAATTAATGATTTTAGAAGGTAAAATATATCTGTAATTTACACTCACTAGATAGATAGAATTCTCGATTAAGATTTGTTCCAGTAGCTTATTTCCTTCTTTCCTTACATCTATATAGGAATAGGGAATATTATTAACTTCACAGTATGAATCCACACTATGCTCACTCATGTCTTTATGAGTTAATACAAACACAACATCATACTTGTTTTGAATTAAAGTATCTAAACAAACTTTTCCTAGTTTACCAAAACCACAAAATATCATCCTCATTACAACAAACACCTCTACTTTAACAATCGATCAACTATTCTCTTACATCCACGACCATCAATTAAACCTTTTGATCTATGATAGAACTCTAATCTACTGTCATAAGTTTTTAAGCGATTAATCTCAAAAAGTAAGATTTCAATCCAAAAAGGATCATCTGAGTCAATCAAACAATTAATTACATTGAAATCAAACAATCCATTTATATTGTTTTGTTGATTTTCAGCAGTTTTGATTGGTATGAAAGGAGTATTCGTAGCAGTTAATTCATATACAGTTTGTCCAGCAGCAGTAATAGAAAAATCGGAATCAATCATTAACTCTTTCATTTCATAAGCACTTGCATTATTAATAATATTTACATTCTCGATTCTATTTTCGTCTATAAGTTCAGGACTGCTTTTTCCGTTCCCTAACACTATATCAAAAGAGAATAATGGAAAATGGGGAATTACTTTCTTGATTATTTCTTCTGTCAATCCTTTTGCGTCTGATCCACCTAGAGTAACAAGGACTTTTTTTTTTTTCTCATTAATGATTCGTTCTCGCTTGTTAGTGAATTCTTTACGCAAAATAATATAATCTGGTCCGCTCAGTTCATTCTCGTTATTTTTAACTGATGATTCTTTGATTAATGCAGGAGTCAAAGTAATTCCTTTTGGATAATTTAGTCTATTGTAATCATCAATATACATACAATTAACTGATTTTAACTTAATATATTCAAGCACTTCTATATCAGCAATATATGAATCAATGATGCAATATGTTTGGTCAAATGAATTCCTTTCAAGATAGGATAAAGATAACCAATCAGCTATCTCATATTCTTTATTGGATAACATTTCAATTCTTTCTAAATCGGTATTAACAATGAGTTTTGCATTCAATCCCCTCAATACAATTTCATCATATAATGCACTACATCTAGAAATATGACCAAATCCGTTATCGTTTCCACCCTCAGTGAAAATTATAATATTCATACAAATACATATCCTTTGTCAGATCTACATTAATATTTTTTTTTTTTTTTATGAGAATTGATGATACTTAGATCTGGGTTATTTTCCAATAGATTTAAAATTTCAGATAAATAAAATGAGTGAGTTCCTGTATAAAGTTTCTTATATATGCTTGTAATCAGTTCTAAGTCTTCTTCAGTATCTAAAGTCAATCGATAGTTCGATGCATTTATTGGGTTAATATGATGATATACATTTTGACTTTTTTCATACATATAGGGTGTAACATGTTCTATATGATAATCTTCACTATGGTTATTAAATGCATCGCTTAGTAATTCACTCGAGAAAATTTCAATATCTAAACCTCGTGGAAATGTTCTTTTACTCAAATCCTGGCCCGCATTTGTTACAATGTCGTATCGATTATTATGATACGTTTCAATCATTTGGTCTATTACGAAAGGATCTATCAAGGGACAATCTGAAGTGATTCGAATCACCACATCAGCTTCGGCTTCCATAGCTGCCTCATAGTATCGACTCAGTACGTTATCTGAACTTCCTCGATACACACGAACACCATATCGCTTTGCTTCCTCCGACAATACATCGTCTTCACTCAAAGTTGTCGTTGCAACGATGATTTCATCAATTAATTTCGCTTGTTTTACTCGAGTAATCACATGGTCAAGCACCGTGCGACCTTGCAGTTTAATCAATACTTTCCCAGGAAGCCTCGTTGAGCCCATCCGTGCTTGAATAATCGCCACCGTTTTCATAGCCATTTTTCACTTCCCATATCGTTTTAACACTTTTTTCACCGCATCGATCACATCGTACACATCTTCCTCAGTCATCGCAGGAAATAGAGGGAGTGTAATGATATCTTCATATAGCGTTTCTGCGTGTGGACAAATCCCTTTTTCATACCCTAGCTCTTGATAATATGGCATCCAATGAACAGGAATATAGTGGACGTTGACTCCAATGTTTTCATTTAATAAGGCCTCAAATAGTTCTTTCCGTGAACCGTTTAACCGGTTTTGATTTAAGCGAATGATATATAAGTGCCAGCTGGACTCTCCACTTTCATCTTGATGCGGTATCGTAATTTCAGATAACTCGCGAAATGCCTCATTATATAAAGAAACATAGTATTTTCGTAACTCAATAAATCGTTCAATCTTCTTCAATTGGCTTGTTCCAAGGACAGCTTGAATATCTGTCATTCGATAAAAGAAACCCAAAAACTGCATTTCGTAGTACCAAGGACCATGGTGATCAACTAACTGTTCAGCACTTTTTGTAATTCCATGGGTCCGAAATTGTAATAATTTACGATAATACACTTCATCATTTGTCGTGATGATTCCACCTTCACCCGAAGTAATATGTTTAACAGGATGAAAACTAAACATCGTCATATCACTTAGTGCACCGATTCGTTTCCCTTGATAGGTGGCACCTAACGCATGAGCCGCATCTTCAATGACGACTAAGTCATGTTGTTCGGCAATTCGATGAATCTCCTGCATCGCTGCAGGTTGACCTGTAAAGTGGACAGGGATGATGGCTTTTGTGCGTGGAGTGATGGCTTGTTCAATCGCATTCGGGTCTAAGTTATACGTCGTTGGATCAATGTCAGCAAATACAGGTATTCCTTTTTGATAAAGAACACAATTCGCACTAGCTGCAAATGTCATCGGAGTGGTAATTACTTCATCCCCTTCACCAATTCCTGCTGCAAAACAGGCACCGTGTAGGGCGGCCGTCCCATTAGAAAAGGAGACAGCATATCGAGCTCCAACATACTGAGCGATTGCTTGTTCAAACTCATCAACAGCAGGACCAGTTGTTAAAAAGTCACCTCGTAACGTGTCGACCACAGCTTGAATATCTTCTTCATCGATCCATTGTCTGCCATAAGGCAGAAACGTGTTTCTTACAGGTTGATCAATCACTCTAAACTTACTCTCATCAAAAAATGACTATGCCGTCTTCCTCACTTCACTAACTCTCTTAATTCATCGACCGATAGCCACTGATTGTTTACATTACTGACGTATGTAAACCCTTCTGGTAACGACTTTCCACCATTTGAATACTCTGCACTCCACCAAGGGAACTCAGGTTGAATGACAAAATAATCGTCGTACTCTAACGTGTGCCGTGCATCATCTTCCGTAATCATTGCCTCATGTAATTTCTCACCTGGACGAATCCCCACAATTTTGATGTCGCACTCAGGAGCAATCGCCTCAGCCAAATCAAGAATCGACATACTTGGGATTTTCGGAATAAAAATCTCTCCACCGTTCATACGTGTCAAACTATCGATAACAAACTGGACACCTTGGTCTAATGTAATCCAAAAGCGAGTCATCCGATCATCGGTCACTGGAATGACTGTTGCTCCGTCTTGCTTCAACTTCTTGAAGAATGGTACAACGCTGCCTCGGCTTCCGACGACATTACCGTATCGGACGACAGCAAATCGTGTGTCTTTATCCCCGGCATATGAGTTACCAGCGACAAACAATTTATCTGATGCCAATTTAGTTGCACCATACAAGTTAATCGGACTTGCAGCCTTATCCGTACTTAGTGCGATAACTTTTTTGACACCACGATCAATAGCCGCTTCAATAATATTTTGAGCACCATGAATATTTGTTTTCACGGCCTCGAATGGATTATACTCGCAAGCTCCGACATGCTTGAGCGCCGCGGCATGGATGACAATATCCACTCCATCAAATGCACGATAAAGGCGTTCTTTATCACGAACATCCCCAATGAAGAAACGAATGCGGGGATCGGTAAATTCTTGTGCCATTTCATATTGTTTTAACTCATCACGACTAAATACGATGACCTTTTTTTTTTTTTGTTTTAATACGGCGGAGATGAATTTTTTCCCAAAAGATCCTGTACCACCCGTGACTAAAATTGTCTGATTTGTAAACATGCTTATATACTTCCTCTCTCATGCACAATGTCTAATAAATATATGATTGGCGCTACTTGTTACTTAATGGTTTCTGCATACGCTTGTTTTATCGTGTGAAGTTGAGTTTGTAGTTCTTGAATCGACTCAAACATTCGCGACAAAATCGAAAGACGTAATGCACTCGTTCGATTATATCGATTATGGAATTTAATTTTATTTTGAATGATTAATAAATTGACGAGTTGAAGCGGCATGATATGTGTGCGGAAAGATGGCGCTTCAATCATCGCATCCCAATCCCGTAGCATTTTTTCAAACTCATCGATGGTGACCGCTTTTTGATTTATAGCGCGACCCAATCGTTTTTCAAGCATTTGCAATCGTTCGCTCACACTATCAAGTAATTGTTGTACATGCTCAATCGGGACATTCAATTCTGATTCTTTGACTTGTTCAAGTTTCTGTTTTTGAATCGGTGTGGTGTGGAGCCTTTCAAGGGATTGATACGAAACTCCCTCAATTCGAGCACCTTTCTCCGCGTAGTTGACTAGTTTTTCTTTTAATCCGAGCTGTGACTTGATTAATGCTTGGTAACTAGTTAAAAAACCAAATAAGATTGGTGTGGTTTTCCCCATCTCACCATTATTCAATGGTACGTCATATAACGTTTTAGTGAACTGACCATCGTTTGAAGAAGCTTGTTTGACCGAAGCACTATAATATTCACCTTCTCGCAATGCTAAATCTTGTCCGATCAATCCAATTGAATCAAAGTCCAAATAGTTCGCAAATGCAACCGCTGCTAACGCCACCGTAGGGTACGTACTGAAAACTATTTTTGTATAAGGTAGCAAATCTTGTGTAATCTTGGCATCAGCATAAGGGACAAGTAACCCCTTTGCTCGTTGTGGAATCTGATGATTCACTTGTAACGAATAGACAAGTGGGACATCAATTTCAATATCGTTGAAGAAATGAGCGTTAGCTTCACCAGCGTCAATCGATATGACAAAGTCCGGTCGGATTTCATTCTCCAGTAAAACTTTAACTGTCTGACCAATCGCAATGATATAGTAAGCGTGCTGAGCCTGTTTAAGATAAGGGATTGCATCTTCTAGTGAAGGCCCCCCTGCAATCATTAGCGCATGGCTTCCTTTATATTTATGTTTGAGACAATCGATGTTAAAAAGACGATCTGAATGCCGGTTTAGGTAGCTCGCATTTTGAAACGATTCTTGATACCAGCTCTCCGTGTACACTTTACGTGTCGTTAAATCAATTCGACTTTCGCTCAAATAATTTCGAACCAATTTTAATAATTCAAGTAACGTTTTTGTATCCTCATAAAGTGGATGTTTAATAACTTCCGTTTTCAAACCAATAAACGATTGAAACTTTGATTGCAATAACGTTTTATAATCGTCTTGCGAATCAAGAAAAGACAAGACTGAATCACTTTTAATATTTGACGGTAAGTTGAGGGGATCAATCGTCAAGACATGATATTGTTTTATCAATTCAGCATGAAACAGCCCACTTCCATACCCTAAAAGGATAATAGCTTCCGTGTCATCAGCAATCTCGGCTCGCAACCGCTCAAACTCTAAAAGCGTTTCACTCACAAAATAGTGGCTACTATCGTTCTGCTTTATAAGAGCCATCTCGTTCTCATGATAGCGGAACGGGAAGACGATTTGATTCTGATGTTCTACTTCTATTAATGCTTCATATTCTGTAATTAATAATTGCAAATTATCATAGACAACATTGACATACAGTTGTAAATTCTCTTTCTTGATGGCTTGGAGATCCGATACATGTTCTACTGTACGAATTCCATTAGAATGAATATTTTCGCCAAATAGTCGAATGATTCCCACAATCTCGTCGAGGACATCCCACTTTTCGTTTTCAACTAAGAGGACAACTTGATTTGAGATGTCCCGAAGCTCTTTTACGATGTTTCGCAGTTGTGACATAAGGTACTCCTTTATGTTTTAAAAGTTCATCTGTATATAGTATACAATTTCAATATATGAATATCGATAGACTGACAAATTTATTTAAAAAAAGGGAAACAGACTTTATGTCCGTTTCCCTTTTTATATGGTTTTAAATGAATCTTAACGTAACAACTGAAGTACAGCTTGTGGCTGTTGGTTCGCTTGAGCAAGCATTGCTTGTGCAGCTTGGTTCAAGATGTTGTTTTTCGTGAAGTTCATCATTTCTTTCGCCATATCTACGTCACGTACACGTGATTCAGCAGCTTGAAGGTTTTCAGCTCCAACGTTCAAGTTGTTGATTGTGTGCTCAAGACGGTTTTGTGTTGCCCCGAGTTTCGCACGCTCAGAAGATACAGTTTCAATTGCGTTGTTGATAACAGTGATTGCGCTGTTAGCACCTGTTTGTGTTTCGATGTCAACTGTATCAACAGAAAGACCAGTAGCTGTCATATCTGAAAGTTCAAGTGTAATGTTTTGTCCTGAGTTCGCACCGATATGGAACTTAAGACCGTTTGCAGCACCTGAGAAATCACCATTCATCAAAGTCTTCGTGTTGAACTCAGTGTTGTTCGCGATACGCGAAATTTCACTTGTCAACTCTGTTACTTCTTTTTGAAGCTCTTCACGGTCTGTTTGTGTGTTCGTGTCGTTTGACGATTGAACAGCGAGTTCACGCATACGTTGAAGGATAGAGTGTGTTTCGTTCAATGCACCTTCAGCTGTTTGGATGAGTGAGATTCCGTCTTGTGCGTTACGTGACGCTTGATCAAGACCGCGAATTTGTCCACGCATTTTTTTAGAGATTGCAAGACCAGCAGCGTCATCGCCAGCACGGTTGATGCGAAGACCTGAAGAAAGTTTCTCCATTGCCTTCCCAGAGTTAGTTGTGTTGAACGCCATGTTGCGGTGTGCGTTCATTGCGTTAAGGTTGTGGTTGATAATCATTGTAATTTCCCTCCATAGGTTTGAGTTTTTCCGCTCTTCCAAATCCGTTTGTCCGAGCATGTAAGGTTTAGGCCGGCCCCTCACCTTACATTTGTTGGAACGTTTTATCGTTTCCATACTCTATATCGGAGTGAAGGCTCGGCAGTTTAGTCTTTTTACAACTTTTTTTATTTTTTCTTCAAATTTTATATTTATGTAATGAAAAACGCCCCATCATTGGGACGTTTTCAACCTTCTTACACTTCTACTTTCATCTGTTCCGTCTCATTCTGCAAACTCTCTGCGACGCGAACGAGCTCTGACATCGCCCCGTTCACTTCACCAAGACTTGCCGCTTGCTGGCTCGCCGCTGATGTCACTTCATTCGCATAACGCGATGCTTCTTCGACCATGCCAACGATGCCCGCCGAGTTTGTCACAACCGAATCGATCTGACCACGTGACTCATCAAGGAGTGAATCGACCGAATGGACATGACTGTATACTTCATTTGCGGAATTGTGAATCGATGCGAACGCACCACCTGCTTTTTTAACTAAACCGACACCTGTCTCCACTTCTGCTTTGACGTTCGCCATTGAAGACGATGTATCGCCAACGAGACGCTTCACGTCTACGATGAGATCCGTGATTTCTTGAGTCGAGTTCGCTGTTTGTTCCGCGAGTTTTTTCACTTCTGCCGCAACGACAGCGAATCCACGCCCATGCTCTCCGGCACGTGCCGCTTCAATCGATGCGTTCAAGGCAAGCAAGTTTGTCTGTGCTGAGATGTCACTAATAACATCCGTGATACGTGAGATCTCGCCTGTCATTTCCGTCAACTGGCTGTTGAGCGTCGATGACTGTTCGACTTTCCCGGCAATCGCATGCATCGCATGAACTGAAGACGAGGCAAGACCTTTCCCGCTCTCTGCTTCCTGTTGCATCTCGCTCGCCGAATCAAGCGCCGATGACATCTCTTGGCGGATGCTCTCCATCGTACGCGCGACCGCTCCGAGCAAGTCCATCGAGTTATATGTCGCACTGACGTTATCTTCTAACATCTTGTTGAGAGAATCCATCGCAGAACGGATACTTTCTCCTGCAACGTTCCCTTCTTGAACTGAAGCTGCAATTTCCTGTGCCGAACCCGTCAATTGGTCAGCCGTGTAACGCATGTTCGTGCCTTGTTCCCGAAGGTGTTCGACCATGTTGTCCATCGACAAGAGCAAACGTCCCATCTCTGAACGATCTGTCGTCTTCTCGTCGGCGAAGTGCACCGTCAAATCACCATTCCCGACTTCGACAGCTTTTTCAGAAGCCATCTCGACCGCTTTCAGTGGACGACGGGCAATCAAGTAAATGACGATTCCGCCGAGTGATGAGATGAGTAATGCCACGACCGTACCGACGAGCATGACTTGACCTTGTTCCATCTCGAGTTCCGTCAAGAGTAATAGGGTGATGTAACCGACCGCTCCGCCCGTGATAAAGGACGTGACCAAAATCCACGCGAGCAATTGCGTCGTAAAGTTTTTAAATACTTTCACTGTTTGTTCCTCCTCATTGTGTTCATCACTTACTATATCGTCCAATTTCCAATGAATGTATAGCGTTTTCAGTTGAACGTTTGGTCAATGAAAAAACGTACTCCGTCAAGGAGTACGTTTCATCAAAATGCTTCATCGTCACGTTCAACATGGATCACACGGCGTGGTGTCGTCGCCGCATCAATTGCGAGCGCGATGGCAGCCGCCCAGTGTAGCATCATCCCGACAAATGGAATGAAGCCGAGCACCGAGGCCGCAATTCCGACCGCCGCACCGTAAGAGAAGCGACTCAATCGACTGAACGAAAGAATCAACACGATCACGTGGTAGACGAACATGAAACCGAGGGGCGAATAGCCCATTCCGATGATGAAGAGACCGCCAAGAAGCGGAATCCCGAGGAAGGCTTCAAACGCCGCGCCGAGCCATTTCAGATTTTTCACCATGTGGTTCACCTCACACTTCAATCATATAAAACTCATAGCCACCATTCTCCGCAAAACCGGCACGTTTATAAATCTCGAGCGCCGCCTTGTTTTCCGTCTCGACATCGAGCTCGACTTTCGTCCGGCCCATGCGGAACAGTTGTTGGACCATCTGTTTCAACATTTTCGTACCGTAGCCTTTGCCTTGTTCGCCTGCTTTGACCCCGAACGCATGGATGCTTGCCGCATCATCCCCAGTGAGAAGGGCGCGAATCACACCGATCGGTTTGCCGTCCACTTCACCGATATACGTCACGCGGTCTGGCGTATCGATTTGTTGATAGATGTTTTCCGTCACATCGACCGGATCTCCGAACGCCTCGCTGAGCGTCGCGATGATGAGCGGACGGTCGTCTGCTGTCGCCTCACGTAGCGATACCTCGTCCGGCTTCAAGAAGAGTTCCGCTTTTTTCAAGACGAGATTGTATTCCGAGAACTGATACGCCGCCTGAAGATGCTCGAGCACCGCTTTCCCGGATGCCGAGTTTCGGTCGATGACGAACGTGAATGCTTCGCAACCGTTCAACTTCGCGTCTTGTTTTGCCGTTTCGAGTAGTGCCGTGAAGACACTTTGTTTCCGGTATTCAGGATGGACAAGCGCATTCACTTCATACTCGTTCGGAAGATACGGGAAAAGCATGAGATAACCAACGAGCGTCTCCCCGTCATATACCGCATAGTCGTTCTGCCCGACCGACTCATGCCCAACCTTTACATCGATTTTGTCGTTTGCGTTGACCGCTTGTTCTAACGCCTTGACGTCATCTGCCTGTCTTACTTCTTCTACTGTCCAATTCATTCATATCACCTCATTTGTATTGTAGCACATAGGAAAAAGCCCGCCGTAGCGAGCAGACATTCAATGATTTATATCATTCTGAAAAAAATGAGTCAATTCTCGCATCATGACTGAGATGACGATGACGAAAGCCAAGGTGAAAAAGCTTTCTTGTTTCGGTAAATCAAATATATACATCGCGACGATAAACAGAAGGATTACAATCAATCCCTCCGAATAATCTCGTCTTCGGCTTGGTAATGTCTTTCGCACACGTCCCCCACCTCTCTGAAAAAGACTACAAACGATTCAGCCGTCTGCAGTCTCTCCATGTTATAACGTTCGGAACTCTAACTCAGGAAGTGTCTCGATCAACTCGGCAATCTCGTCCGTATGCGCCTCCGCACCTGGGACGGCCTCTGTCGGTTCGACCCAGAAGAACGTCTTGTCGTTCGTCCCGAGGTAGTTGCCGTAGCCAATTTCTGTCGCGAACGCCTCTTGAGTCAATTCGCGGTCGATCAAGTCTAGGTGGAACAAGAGTTGGTCGTCCCCGTGCTCAACGTTATAGTATAAATCGAACGTACCGTAGCTCTTCGTGTCCCCGATGTCGACGACGTCCTGCGCCTTTTCGATATAGACATCACCTCGCTCGATCGCCTCGACAATCTTCGACGGCAAGATGATCTCATAGCCGAGCTCACGGTCACGAATCGTCTGCGTCGTATCCTCTGTCCGTCCCCGGGACGAGACGACACCGACTGTCGCCACCAATGCACCTGTCACACCGAGCGCGAGCGCCCATTTCATCGATTTGTTCACAAGAACCACTCCTCACTTGTTAATGTCTTCACTTGATTATCCCACAAGTTAACGACTTTTCATTAAATATTCTGAAAAAATGTTTCCCCTTACATTGACGAGTGTCCGTCAATCCCATACGATGGTAGTAACGTACTATAGAAAAGAGGAACTGACATGTCTAACGAAACTACTTTGACGCGCGCTCAGCTGGACGCGCTCTTGAAAAACGTCTTCGCCCTTCAAATCCCGGTCATCGAGAAATTCATGACGGATTTGTTTAAACAATATGTCTCGACGGCATCTACGTTCAAACAGGACATGGACACGATGAAAGCGACGGACTGGCATAAGCAAATCTTCGGTCAAAAAGTGATGCCTCACCTCTTCATCGAGAACCTCGGTTTCGGCGCATCGTTCCGTCACCAAGGTCAAGAGAAGGTCGTCAGCATCCCCGAGAACATGACGGTCGTCAAGCCGGACTCGGACGCGCAAATCAAAGAAATCTTAGAGAATCTCGACCAGACGCTCGCATCGATGGACGGCGTCAAAAACAAAGGACTCGTCAAGAAGTTCTATAAAGAGACGCTCGAACTCATCTGCCAACTCGGTAGCCGTACCGGTATGATGGATGATTTCTATGACAAAGTCAAAGGCAGTTTGACAACAAGTTGATGACAATCCCCTCGTCCATAAGAGCGAGGGGATTTTTTATGCCTCTTGTCGCACGACGGTCGGGAGCTCCATAAACTGACTCCGACTGTGGAAGACGACTCCAATCATGACGAGCGCGATTCCGGACAAGGCGATCGGCGAGGGCATGACGGCATGCAGGAAGACGAGTTCCCCGATGAGCGCGAACAGGACTTCGAGCGCTTGCGTCGCTTCGACGGATGCCAGTCTTCCCATGTCCTGTTTGACGAGATCGGTCGCCATGAAGAAGAGCACGGTCGCGACAACCCCGGACAACAGGGCGACGAGGAACGTCTGCCCGAGCTGACTTGATGAGGGGCGTCCCGTCGTCAACCCGTACCCGAATAACAATAGCCAGACCGGGAGTGACCCGAGACACATCCCGAGGATTCGCTCGAACACGTCGAGGTCCGTATGTTGCATCATCTTCCGGTTCCCGAGCGGGTAGGCGAACGCGGCGATGATGACCGGCACGACCCCGAGCCAAAGGAAGCGTGGTTCGAACGACTCGAAAAACTCCACTTGCATCATTACGACCCCAATGAGAATCAAGACCGAGAAGCGAAGTCCGCGCCATGGGATTCGCTCCCGTGTTCCGTCTGCCTTCTTGAAGAGCGGGGACAACAGTGCCCCGGCGACAATCGTCACTTGCCACGTGCCCGCAATCAGCCACGGGGGTGCGACCTCGGCTGCGAGACAAATCGGGACGTAAAATAGTCCGAACCCGACCGTCCCCCAAAGAATCCATGGACGAGGATTCGCTTTCAATGCTGAGAGGACTCGCTTGAGTCCACCACGAAACGCGACCACAACTAGCAGTAACGGAATCATCCACAAAAAGCGGAGCGAGGCACTATAGGCAAAGCTGCCACCTCCGACTTGCATCACTTCGTTCAACACGAACGTGCTCGCAAAAAACAAGGCGGCGAAGACACCGAGTATGAGTGGACGCATACGTTCCCTCCTTTCCGAATCCTGTCATGTTCTCGACATCTCGCCAAATCTCCTGCAAAAAACGGACGACCCTTGGCCATCCGTCTCTTTATTCCTTCTTGGTCATGTCCGGAGTTCGAGTGCGGCAATCCGCTCCATCCGCTCGAGGATTGGTTTCGCCTGATCGATATACGCCCTCACTTCAACAAGCGACAACGACGCCGCATGCGCCTCCTCATTTCGCCATACTTCATAGACGAATACGGTATCCGCCTCATCGAGCGACACGTGGACCCGATACGATTCACAATCCGATGTCGCCTCCATCTCCCGCGCCGCTTCCGACAAAATTGCTACGAGTCTATCGCGTTGCCCCGCTTTCGTGACAAGCTTTCCAATCAGTGCGTACATTTCCAATCCTCCCCTTTCTCTTGCATCGACTTCTTCCACTTACCATATGCGATTTCCTGCTTGGTCGGTTCACACGTGTAGAGGTTAAAAAAACGGACGACCCTTGGCCATCCGTTAATGAATATCGCGTTTTTGGAAGTTCCCGCCTTTGACCTCTGTCACCTCATACACGACGACGAACGCTTTCGAGTCGACATCATCGATGATGTCTTTGATTTTTCGTTCTTCGAGCCGGTTGATGACACACGTGATTTCGTAATAACTTTCTTTGGAATATGCTCCTTGGATTTGATTCAACGTGGCGCTCCGTCCGAGACGGTCCCGAATCGTCTCGACCATCTCCTGCGGTTCACTCGTGATGATTTTGAACGTCTTCGCCCCGCTCAGTCCCTCTTCGACGATATGAATCACTTTCGAGGCGATGAAGTAGGCGATGGCGGACAAGACCGCTCCTTGAAGACCAAACACCGTCGAGACGACGATAAAGACGAACGTATTTAAAAATAAAATCAAATCACTCGTACCGAACGGCAATTTACGTGATAACAGGACCGCCAACATGTCGATGCCGTCAAGCGCTCCCCCGTTGCGAAGCGAAATCCCCATCCCGAACCCGAGGATGATCCCACCGACCACCGTAATGAGGAGCGCGTCCCCTTCGATGATAGTCGGAACATGGTGCATAATGATCGTACCGACAGACAAAGACGCAATCCCGGTGACTGAAAGGATGGCGAAGCTCTTCCCGATTTGTTTATAACCCAGATAGACAAACGGAATATTTAACACACCGATGAAAATACCGAGCGGCAGTCCCGTCAGTTGTGACCCGACAATACTGATCCCAGTGACGCCCCCGTCCGAAACGTTATTCGGAATGAGGACCGATTCCAATCCATACGCCGCGATGAGTCCCCCGATGATGTTCATCATCATTTGAAATGCCATCAACCACGTTTTGTTTTCTCGTTTCATCCTATAGACCTCCATCCATTGTTCAACAACCTTTTTAGCCTAACATAAAACAATACCAAAATAATTTATCAAGAATCCTCCATCAATTCTGAATATTCATGTCAGATTCTCTGTCGTAAATGATTGTCGGTTCGTATCATTTGTTATACTTAAGAAAATGGAAAGGGGGCACCATGTATGCAGCGTACACCCATGCCTTCCCCGACACCGGAGGAAGTGCAGCGCTTAAGGCGCGAACATAATCCGATCAAGGCGTCCGAACTGTTTGTAAAAGTCGTCCTTTTGCTGCTCGGCTCCCTCGTCTTTGCCGTCGGCTTGGAGGCGTTCCTCGTACCGAATCAAATCATCGACGGTGGTATCGTCGGCGTCTCGATTATCGTGTCGTACTTGACGGAAACGAAGCTCGCGATTTGGCTCGTCCTCTTCAACTTACCGTTCATCTACTTCGGGTATCGGCAAATCGGAAAGACGTTCGCCGTCGTCACGTTGACAGCCATCCTGCTCATGTCAGCCTTCACCATCGTCCTTCACGACATCAAGCCGTTCACAGACGACCTCCTCTTGTCGACCGTCTTCGGCGGTTTCTTACTCGGTGCCGGAATCGGGCTCGTCATCCGGGCGGGAGGATCACTCGATGGAACAGAAATTCTTGCCGTTTCCTTCACGAACCGATTACCATTCTCCGTCGGAGAGATTGTCATGTTTTTCAATATCTTTATCCTCGGGACGGCCGGATTCGTCTTCAGTTGGGACCGGGCCATGTATTCGCTCCTCACCTATTTCATCGCATTCAAGACGATCGATGTTGTCCTAGAAGGAATTGACCAGTCGAAAGCGGCCTGGATCATCACGTCCGCACCAGACGATATCGGGCAAGCCATCATGGACCGGCTCGGTCGAGGTGTGACGTATCTTCATGGAGAAGGCGCCTACACAGGTGACGGGAAGAAAGTCGTCTTCACAGTCATCAGTCGATTAGAAGAAACGAAATTAAAAGATATTCTCGATGACTATGATGAAAAAGCGTTCCTCGCCATTGGCAACATTCACGACGTCCGCGGCGGACAATTAAAGAAGAAAAACATTCACTAAACGTGAAATCCCCTATAACCGCTGGACCATCATCGCCAACGGTTATAGGGGATTTTTACGCAAATTTGACCTGATTCCGACCATTTCGCTTTGCTTCATATAATGCTTCATCTGCTCTTTCGAACACGACCATGCTCGGTTCATGCCCTGCAATCGCTGCACCGATTGAAATAGTCATCGGAATAGTTTCACCCTGAAATTCGAATGGTGTTCGCTGTACCATTTGCACGATGTTTTCTGCCACCTTCACCATACCTTCACTACCTTCAATGACGAGCAAAAATTCTTCGCCACCGTATCGTCCGACAAATCCAGACGGCGGACAGCTCCGCTCCAACGTTTGTCCGATATGACGAAGTGCTGCGTCTCCTGCTAAGTGCCCATATGTATCGTTCAACTGTTTAAAATGATCGACGTCGATAACGAGTAACGTCCACGGTTTCCCGGACATTTCCAAATCGTTCATCTGTTCGAGCGTCCGATAACGGTTTGGAAGTCCCGTCAACTCATCAATGGTCGCCCGGTGCGTATGTAGGAGAAACATCCATAGATGCGTCTCGAGCTTCTTTGCGGCCCAATAACAGAGCCAGGCCCCAAAAGATAACATGAGAAAATAAGGAACAAATACATTTATAAAGACCGTCTCATTCACACTGCCGCTCACTTGAATCAAGACGAGGAGCGCACCTAACCCGATGTAGATGGCATACCCTCTCCCTCGACGAATCGGTAAGCGTGTCATGACAAAAAAAAATAAAAAGAAGACAAATAACAGTAGTAACGAGTCTACGAACGGAGCACTCATTCCGTGCAGCGTCGTGCGTCCGATGAAGATCAGACCGAGCGTGACGATAGCTCCGAACGGTCCAGCGAACGTTGCGGATAAGGCAATCGGGATGAGACGAAGGTCGATTCGTGCATCCCCTAATTCGATGGAGTTGATGGTTAAGAGAATTGCCGTCAATCCGTTAGAGACTCCAAACCAAAAGCGTACGAACAACGGGGAAGTCGGCTGAATCGGTAAAACTGTCCGCATCACATAGAGTGTGAGCGACATGAATAAAAAGATC
Source organism: Exiguobacterium profundum (assembly GCF_001909285.1). GTDB lineage: Bacteria > Bacillota > Bacilli > Exiguobacteriales > Exiguobacteriaceae > Exiguobacterium > Exiguobacterium profundum. The sequence continues at coordinate 1,188,080 of NZ_MRSV01000001.1, read as the reverse complement.
AGACTGATGTTGATAAAAAAACTATTAATACCTGTTTCCACCGATTCCCCTCCTTCCTTTCACGTTTCCATCCTATTCCAACCCATCGAGCGCTGTCATCCATCAATTACCGGATTCATGAAAAAAGTCGAAAGCTCACGCTTCCGACTGCTTTTGAATCATCTGCTTCATCAAGTTAGCACTGTTTCGTGCCGACTCGTTCTCTTCCTGCATCTGAATGTACACCTCATGACGATGAATATCGATATGACGCGGGGCATCAATCCCGAGCTTCACTTGGTCGCCTTCGATGGCGAGTACCGTGAGCGTCACATCGTCGCCGATATGGATGGCCTCACCTTGTTTTCGTTTCAATACGAGCATCAGCGCACCTCCGCTTTCGTGCCACCGAGTGGATAACGAGCTGGATACGCATCGTCTAGGATGACTTGTTTCCCGCGACGTTCCTTCGTCTCGATGACGATCGGTGCTTTCAAGTTGAGCGTCGATGAATCAAAAGGTTCACGAAGCGTCACAATAGAATAGACCGATACGTGTTCCGCCTCCTCGATTCCAAGTTGGTCTTTCGCGCCATCCGACAATTCAAACGCATAGTCCGACTTATGCCAAAACGGATTCGTCACGACGAACGCGCATGCCTGTTCCTCAATCGACTGAAGCGACCAGAACGGCAAATCTTCCCCATACGGAATCAACACGAACGTCTTTGATTCCGGGAATCCCGGAATCTCACTGACGAAGGTGATCGTCTCCGCTTCGTTTATTTCAATCTTGCCAAAGTAGTCTGTTTCAATGAACATGGATTGTCCTCACTTTCAACGCGTTTCATCATACATCCCACCGACCGGCCACATCTCGAGTGAAGCCTGTTGACGGAGCGAAATGTCCGTCGTCCACGGCGTGAACGAGATGTCGGTCGGAGTGAGCGATACATCAATTTGGGGTGGTGTGATATTCCACTCGATTTTCACATCCGCCGGCGTATACGTCAACTTGACACGATCGATTGATTTTGGCATGTAGCCCATGTCAACAATCGGATATGGGTCATTCACTTTCTCAGCCGCTATCGAAGGGATTGGATTCCCGTTCTCGATTCGCATCATGCGGTCGCCGTCTCGAGCGATATTCGCCATCGCTTCTCGGGCACCTTGTTCCCCAATCCGCCCGAAATGTTTACCGAGTTCGAGCACACCCTTCAGATTGCTCTCACTTCTCGCTACTGATGAATCAACCTCAAGCTTCCCTTGTGTCGTCTGTTGCGTCATCTCGGCTCTCCCTTGTTGGATGGACAGGTCGGCCCGTCCCTGACGCATCTCGAGTACCGGTCGATTGGATGTCATCTGGATTGCGGCCTGTGTCTGCCGCATCTCAAGTCTCGCGAGATTCATCATCAATTACCGTAAGAAGTCGAGGAGCGTCGGCTGAATGATGCGGGCACCTGCAGATAACGCTGCACGGTGTACAGTTTCATGTGACTTCAGCTCCATAATGACTTTTTCTACATCGATGTCTTCATTATCAGACATGATGGTCTTGGCGATAATCTCATGATCTTGAAGACGATTGTCGACGAGCTCCAAACGGTTTGCTCGGGCACCGAGCTCCGCCCGTTCCGTGATCAAGTTTTGACCGAGTGTGTCGAGCGTATCAAGTTCTGCAGACAAATCTGCCCCGGCAGTCGTTGGATCATTAAGAAGTGTAGTTAATTTATGAAGCCCTTCAAATAACTCCTTACCAAAAACCGTTTCCGGTTGCATGTTCACTTGTACAGTAATTCCTTTTGACACTTCAAATTTGATCTCCCCACTTGTTGCAGGTGCCGTTCCACTCTCATAAATTGAATCGACAGAACCAGCCGGATTCGCTAAATACGCTTTTAACTGGTCGACATTGATGAGAGGTTGATCTGTCTTCGTACCGTTATAAATATACTTTTCACCTGCTTTTGAGTTCGCAAGTGAACCGATGTGTTCGATCAATTGATCGACCTCGCTCTTGATGATGGCACGTTGCGACGATTCATACGTATCGTTCGCCGCTTGTGTCGTCAACTCACGAATCCGCTTGACAGCTTCCGTGACTTCGTTCAATGTCGAGTCCGTCAAATCCATCCAACTTGTCGCTTCGCTGACGTTCCGTCGGAATTGGTCGACTTCACGCACCTCGGTCCGGTAACGGATTCCCTGCATCGCAACGACTGGATCCTCCGATGCTTTTTGAATCCGTTTCCCGCTGATGAGTTGTTCCTGGACACGAGCGAGTGTGTTGTAACTACTTGATAAATGCTTCAAGTTCGTCTGTGTGAGCATTGTCTGTGTGACACGCATCAGTCATTACCTCCCTACGACACCCATGCCGTTAATGATTTTGTCTAACATTTCATCGACAGCTGTGATATTTCGAGCCGCCGCATTATAAGCGTGTTGATATTGAATCATCATCGTCATTTCTTCATCGAGCGAGACTGCGCTGACCGATAACCGACGTTGGTCCGAACTACTTAAGAGAGCAAATGTACTCTTTGCCAAGTTCGCGTTTTGGCTAGCCTCGACTGCCATGTTTCCGATAACATTTTGATAGTACTTGCCGATCGAGGTTGAGGTCGTAACCGAACCCGCAAAGTTAAGCGCACTTTCTTTCAATTGCGCAAGTTCGAGAGCACCACTTCCATCCCCGATGTTCCCGTCCTTAGATGCTGCAATTAAATCTAAGTTCTTCATGAAATCAGGGTTCACAGTAATGGTAGCGGCGCTAGAAATACCAACGAAAAAGTCAGTTCGACCGGCATTCCCGTCCGCGTCCATGTTTGTTCCATGCGCAGTATTAAATGCTGATGCGAAGACGTTCGCCATCTCATCTAAGTCCTTGAGCATGTTGGTGAATGCCCCGTCAATCGCCTCTGGACCAGTTGCACTTCCGTACATTTCAACAAGAGCCTTCCATTTTCCGTTAGGCATGTCGGCATGCGTCATCGATGTATTCGTACCTGCAGCATCGGTCATAGTCATCCCATCAAATTTCCCGACTCCGCCCGTAAGACCGTCTACGAGTTTTACTTCTGTACCACCGACGACTACACGAATATCGATTCGTCCTTCTGCGACACGTTGCGAGTTCCCACGTGTTTCGCCGTTCGTGTAATCCACCGGCACACGTTCGAACTCAATGTATTGCGACAACTCATCCATGTAGCGATCGCGCTCATCATACAATTCATTTGGCAGAACACCAAGAGGCTCTGCATCACCGATTTGACGGTTGACGTCACTGATTTTCGTCAACAAATCATTGATTTTTTTCGTGACGACCCCTGCTTCGGTCTTTAAGTCATCCTGTACTTTAGTCAATGATGAAGACATATAGTTAAATGTCTGTGCCAACGTCAATGCTCGTTGCCGAACTACGCTTCGCGCACCCGTATCGTCCGGGTTGACCGACAAGTCTTGAAGTGATGCCCAGAACAAGTCGAGCGATTTAGCGAGTCCGTTTTCAGACGGTTCATTGATGATGTCTTCCATCCGACCGAACGCGGCTTCTTTCGTCGCATAGAAGGCGTTCTTCACCGACTCGTCACGATACTGTTGATCGATCATAAGATCGCGAATTCGGGCGAGCGTCTCCCCGCGTACACCTGTCCCGAATTGTCCGGCTTTCGTCCCGCCAAAATTGACCGAGAGCTGTTCGGTCATCCCGAGTGTGAGTCGTTGGCGCGAATAGCCAGGGTTTGAGGCGTTCGCCACGTTATTCCCGGTCGCTTGAAGCGCCCATTGGTGTGTCGAGAGACTGCGGCGTGCCGTCTCTAATCCCATAAATGTTGAACCCATTCCACTTCCTCCTTAAACGTCACGGCTGAACGAGCGTGTTTCGAACGCTTGTTGTCCGTATGTAAAATCATCTGCTTCCGGCATGAGCATATCCAGATGCCAAGTAATATAACGAAGGGATTGTTCGAGCAACGTCGCGTTCAATTCGTTCTGTCGCTTTAACTCGAACAAGACCGGTCTCAATTCCTCTATCTCTTCATCGTCCAATTCATACGTCCCTTGAAGTCGTTCCGCTTCTTTTTGTGAAATTTGTCGGACGAGTTTCGCTTCTTCTTTGACGAGCGTGCTAAATGCCACCATGTCATTTTGAATGAGTTGCTGTTCTTTTGCGTAAGCCAATTCGAGTAACCGTTTATGTAATGTGAGCATGAGTCTATCCTTTTTCAAAAAAAGAGCCGACTAAAGAAAGGGGTACCCCTTATTTAGTCAGCTTCCGTGCCGTGTTATTCAGTGCGAAGGCCTCAAACGGACCTCGCTTCCATTCATCCTTGTAGAAAGCGTTTAGCGATTTCGCGCGCGTCCCGTGAATATGTGCCTGCATCAATCTCCGCTTTTAAAGCGTCGATTTTAGCGAGACGGTCCGGATGTTTCACCGGTTCTTCAAACCGGGCGCGAGCTTCCGCCGAAATTGACAATTGGTCCGTTTGGCTTGATTGCGCGGGCTTCGGCTCGACTTGCGTTTTCTTTTCATAAGTGTTTGGTAAGTGTACCCACTTGGCTGAATCGATGCGCATGCGTCTTCCCCCTCTTCATGATGTTAATCCAAACGATAAGCGCGGATACTCGACTTTTTCGCCAAGCCCTCCTGCATCTCCTGTAGACTGGACAGTTCCTTCTGCATTTCTCTCTGGCAGTTCGAACAGATTTTTCCTTCATTCGTAGGCCGACCACAACGGACGCAGCTGATGGCAAGCGCCGGATTGTCTTTGATGATCAAGCGTCCTTCGTGGATATATCGCGTGATATCAAGTTCAGAGACACCTGTCGCTTCGACGAGGGCTCCGATGGTCGTCTGTTTGTTGGCTGGTTCACGAATGAAATCGCGGACTTTCAAGAAGTTTTTATAATCGACTTCATTACATGATGGACAGTACGGTGAACGTCCCTGTTTCATAAACAAGCGCCCACACATTTGGCAAGTTGCTGCATCCATTGGTTTCACCTCTGCCCTTTATATCGGACGCGATTTTGATTTGTTTAGCGCCCGAAACAAGCAAATCGCAGAAACTTCTGATGCACCTGCCTGTCGCAACGAAAATGCCGCCTGATGAAGGGTCGTTCCTGTCGTATAGACGTCGTCTACAAGAATGATTTTCCCATATTTCACTGAAGTTGGTACAGTGAAAGGGTTCGTTCGGTGTCGTCTTCCTTCTTTCCCGAGTTCACGTTGACTTGAAACCTCCGTTTTTTCGAGAATTTGCCGCGTCGGACCGATGTATCGCGCGAGCTCCTCGGCCTGATTGAAACGACGTGTCTGAAGTCGCTCCTTACTCAACGGAATCGGAACATAGGTCACGCCAGATGAACGCAATGCCCGAAGCGCTGGGGCAACCGATGAGGCAATGACGACATCCCCGCTGAATTTATATCGATGTAGCCAGTCAATTCCTGCATCATCGTACGCGTACAGGCAGCGGACGGTCAAGTCGAGACCGAGTGCGAGCCAGCGGATGCAGTCCGGACACGTCTTACCGGTCTCATTTGGTTGACCGCAGCGTGGGCAACCTGTCCCGAGCGGCGTCAGTTTCGACTCGCAAGAGGGACACACCCAGTCCCGTCGCCATAACGTGTCAGGTGTCCACGGGACGGTCATCGACTCATGACAAAGAAGACATTTCATCGCCGATTCGCCTCCCTGATCTTCTGGATGGCAACATCTTGTCGGAATGTCCGCTCCTTGTAAAAGAAACAGACCTCTCCTGTCGGTGTGTCCGGTTTTCGCCCCGCCCGACCCGCCATCTGAATGAGACCCCGCGTCGAGAAGAGACGATGTTCACTTTCAACCACGGCGACCTGCACGTCGCGAACCGTCATCCCTCGCTCCCAGATTGAGGTCGCAAAGACGATCCCTTTCGTTTCTTGAAGCCAATGGAGTGTATCCAACCGTTCTTCCGTGTCAGCAGAAACGGTTTGACACGTGATACCTGCCTCTTGTAACCGACTTTCATATCGCTCCAAATCAGGCTTCGTCGGCACAAACAAGAGACGGGGTTTCAAGGCGTGACGTCGACAGAAGTCTAGGAGTCGTTCATCGGACTGTTTGACAAGTGTCGGGACCGGCAAATCGAATCCGTGATAGCGCCGCGACAGATGAACCTTCGGAAGCAATTGTTGCCAAACGGTCGGGGTCGCCGTGATAAATAAGAAGACATTTCTCCCGGCCCGACGGATTGTATTCCAAAGTGCCACATCAAAGGCAAACGGGAAGGCATCGGACTCATCGACGAGCACATAATCGAACACGTCACGTAAATTCATGAGTAACGGTGCGGTCGCCACCGTGATCATCCCAATGGAGTCTTTTTCTCCCCCTCCATATCGTTTAGTGACAGGGACTGTGAACGCCTGTTCTAATCGTTCGACCCATTCGATGGCGACATCTTTCCTCGGAGAGACAACCAACACTCGCTTCCCTTCATTGACAACACGCTCAATCACGGGAAACGTCATCTCGGTCTTCCCAGCGCCACACACCGCATGCACAAGTCCCGTCCTCCGTTCGTCCCACCACGTGAGCAGTTGGTTCGCGACCCGCTTTTGGTCTGGGACGAGCTCGAATGGCATCGTCAATTCGGTCGTCTCGGTTGGAGTTGTGATGTCCCGTTCCTGTAGAAAATCACATCGGCAGACACGCCCGAGGTACAAACAATTTCGGCAATAGGCACAGCGTCCATGATGACAAGTGAACGTCCGGACGTGCGTGCTGAGACAGCGTTGGCAGATGCCGAAGCGGATGGCTCGTTTTCCTTTCGGTGCGACAATAAGTTCTCCCATAACCTGACTCCTTTTTGTCATCACGCTACCAAAATACCTATGTAAATACGATTCAACTTATCAAAAACAACATAGGTCTACTACACAAATAGGACCCGACGAAAAAGTCGGGTCCCATCTGTTAAATCTGTTTATAGAACATGATCGCCTCATATGGACGAAGAGACAACGACATTCCGTCGAGCTCAGGCACGTCGTAGTTGTGACTGACGACGTTCACCCGCTCGAATCCTTCTGGAATCGTGTACGTCGTTTCAATTCCATAGAAGTTGGCGACGACGAGTAGCTCCTCTCGGTCCGTCTTCCGTGTATATGCCCAAACGTCTAGCGAATCAGGAGTAAGAAGCGTGTAGTCTCCGTCCGTCAAAACGTCAAGTTCTTTTCGTAATGCAATCAAGTGTTTGTAGTGGTAGAACACTGAGTTCGGATCACGAAGCGCCGTTTCAACGTTCACGTCCTCATAGTTCGGCGCCACGTTGATCCACGGTGTGCCGCTCGTGAAGCCGGCATGTGTCGTTGCATCCCACTGCATCGGCGTTCGCGAGTTGTCGCGTGACTTCTGTTTGATGGCGGCCATCATGTCATCATGCGACACACCCTCTTCCCGCTTCAACTTGTAGATGTTGAGCGTTTCGATATCCCGATATTCATCGAGCGAGTCGAAGCCGGGGTTCGTCATCCCGATTTCTTCCCCTTGATAGATGTACGGCGTCCCTTGAAGGCCGTGGAGCACTGTCGCAAGCATCTTCGCGCTCTCTACGCGGTGGTTCGTGTCGTTCCCAAAACGGCTGACGACACGTGGTTGGTCATGGTTGCACCAGAAGATGGCGTTCCATCCTTTTCCGTGCATCCCACGTTGCCACGTCGACATAATGTCTTTTAATTGAATGAAATCGAACGGCGCCGCGACGAATTTCTCGCCGTTCGGATAGTCGACTTTCAAGTGGTGGAAGCTGAACGTCATGCTGAGCTCGTTCTCGTCCGGGTTTGAATAGCGTACGCAGTGATCGAGCGTCGTCGAAGACATCTCCCCGACCGTGATGACGTCATGCCCATCAAATACTTCTCGGTTCATTTCTTTTAAATATTCGTGGATGCGTGGACCGTCCGTATAGAACTTGCGACCGTCCGATGCGTCTTCTGGGAAGTTCTGTTCTTTTGAAATGAGGTTGATGACGTCGAGACGGAATCCTTTGATTCCTTTTTTACGCCAGAACCGCATCATCTCGTAGACGTCCTCGCGCATCTGTTCATTCTCCCAGTTCAGGTCAGCTTGTGTCACGTCGAACAAGTGGAGATAATATTGTCCGCTCTTCTCATCATATTCCCACGCATTCCCACCGAACTTCGATTCCCAGTTCGTCGGTTCGTCGCGCCAGATGTAGTAGTCACGGTACCGCTCGTCTCCCGCCAATGATTTTTGGAACCATTCGTGCTCGGTCGAAGAGTGGTTGACGACGATGTCCATCATGAGGCCGATGCCCCGCGCCTCTGCTTCACGAATCAATTCGTCGAGGTCCTCCATCGTTCCGTAAGACGGGTCGATGGCATAATAATCACTCACGTCATAGCCATTATCGTGTTGAGGTGACTGATAGACAGGCGTCATCCAAATGTATTCGATGCCGAGTTCTGCCAAGTAATCCAGCTTCGCCGTCACCCCTTTAATCGATCCGGTCGCGTTCCCTTCCGGACTGTAAAAACTTTTCGGGTAAATTTGATAGACGACTGATTTGCGCCAATTTTTCTGTGTCATCAACGACATCTCCTTTTTTTAAGAGTTTTCATTTCAATAGGAAAGAGGGAAGAACTGCCGTCCCTCCCTCCCGAGTCATTACTTATGCGACTTTGTTTTCTTCAAGTTCACCTTTCTTCATGTAACGCTTCGACAAGATGAAAGTGAGCGCGAACGGAACGATGATCGCGATGACCATGCCCACGATGAAGAGAAGGATCTTATCTGTGAAGATTGAGAGGAATCCAGGGAGTCCTCCGACACCGATGGCGATTGCTTGCACATCGTTCAATGTGATAAAGATAGCAGCGATTGCCGACCCGATCATAGCTGAGTAGAACGGGAATTTATTTGGTAAGTTGACCCCGAACATGGCCGGCTCTGTGATTCCGAAATAAGCCGAGATGGCTGAAGTCGATGCCATGCTCTTTTGTTTCGCGTTGTGCTTGTAGACGAAGAACATCGCGAGTGCGGCCGAACCTTGAGCAATGTTTGAGAGTGCGATCATCGGCCAGATGAACGTACCGCCTGTATCTGCGATCAACTGAAGGTCGATGGCGATGAACAAGTGGTGCATCCCGGTGACGACGAGCGGTGCGTAGAACAATCCGAAGAGGAGTGCCCCGACGACCGGTACGGCTTCGAACGTGTTGACGAGTCCTGTCGCGATCACGTTCCCGATTCCACGAGTGACCGGTCCAACGATTGCGAGTGCGAGGAATCCTGTGACAACGATTGTTGTGATTGGAACGACCAAGAGTTGGATGGCGTTCGGTACACGTTTTTTCAAGAACATCTCGATTTGGCTCAAGATATAGGCAGCGGCGAGTACCGGCAAGATTTGACCTTGGTAGCCGACTTTCTCGATTTCGAAGAGTCCGAGGATATCAAACGTCGGGACATCTCCTTCAAGTGCTGCCGTTCCGTAGCCCCATGCATTCAAGAGGTCCGGGTGAACGAGCAAGAGACCCATGACGATCCCGAGTACTTCGCTCCCACCGAATCGTTTCGTCGCCGACCAACCGACGAGTGCAGGTAAGAACACGAATGACGTATTCGCCATCATGTTGATGAGATCCCAAAGTCCTTGTAGGTTCGGATACGCCTCGATGAGCGTTTGTCCTTCGATGAAGAGACCTTCCGATGCAAGTAAGTTGTTGATCCCCATAAGGAGACCGGCTACGATGATGGCTGGAATGATTGGCATAAAGACGTCAGAGAAGACTTTGACGAGTTTTTGAAGCGGATTCATTTTTTTGCCGCCCGCGGATTTGACCTCGGCGACCGTCGCCGCCTCAAGTCCAGCGAGCTTGATGAACTCGGCATAGACGCGATCGACATCGCCGGCTCCGATGACGATTTGATACACGCCGGAGTTCTCGAACGCCCCTTTGACGAGGTCGATTTCTTTCACGCGTGCCTCATCGACTTTTGATTGATCCTTGAGGGAGAGACGTAGACGCGTCACACAGTGCGCGGCCTTGTCCACGTTGTCTTTGCCCCCAATCGCTTCTAAGATCTCAGCGGCAATTTGACGATAATCTGCCTTCATGTTGAATGTCCTCCTTTGTTTGAAAATTGTAAATGAAAACGGTTACTTATGAGTACAAACAAAGTATAACTTATCTATATAAGTTAAGTCAACAACTTATATATACAAGTTAAACATGAAAGTTTTGCGTCGTGATTTACTGTTAAAATTCCCCTATTTTGACTTAGAACAAACAAAAAACCCCTTCCTGTACGAAAGAGGCTTACCTACGGGCGACGTCGCTAAACTGGAACTTGTCCAATCGGTGACGCGACTCCGTATATTCAAATTGTTGTCCTTCATATAAGAACGTATCGTTCGTGATGACGATGACGTATTCATAGTCATGCAAGTCGAGCCGTTTCCGGTCAAGTTCCGTCACGTCTTCAGCTGCAATCTTCCGTTTCGCATAGCTGATTTGTAGCCCAAGCTCATCTTCGATATATCCATAAATCGATCGAGCCGCAATCTCTTCTGTCAGACCGGGGACGAGATCTTTGACGAAATAGTTGATATCTAAGATAACGTTCTCCCCGTCAAAGTTTCGAACCCGTTCGATGCGAAACACATGCGTCCCTGGCGTTAAGTTCATCCGTTCGGCGAGCCATGTCGGGGCTTCTATCTCTTCGAACGAAGCGACGTGGGTCTGAATGGAACGACCGAGCATGCTCGCGTAGACCTCTGAAAAACTGACGATGCCATTGAATTGAAACTCGATCTGGTCACGTTTCAACACGAACACGCCTTTTCCATGATGCTTCCGGACATACCCGTTCTCCTGTAAAAGATCGAGCGCTTTCCGGACCGTCCCCCGGCTGGCCTCGAACTGATGCATCAACTCGGTTTCAGACGGAAGCTTTGAGTCAGCGGGTCTCGTGCCATTTCGCATCTCTTCTGCCAGACGCTCAAAGATTTGGCGATATTTCGCCATTTCATTCCCTCCTCCATTGAAAAAGACGACCTTAGACGGTCGTCTCTCTTACCATTCGCGACGATACCATGTGATGCCGATTGCACCAGGTCCGAGATGCGTTCCGATGACGGGACCGAAATGGCTTCCCGAGATATGTGCTTTCGGGAACTTCTGCTTCATCGAAGCGATCTCTTCCGCCTGACGCTCCGGGCAGTTGGCGTGAATGATACCAATGCAGTACCCTTCCCCATCTCCGACAATCGATTCGTCCATCATCTCTTCGATTCGGCGTACGGCCTTCTTGTATGTCCGAATCTTCTCGAACGGGACAATCAATTTATCTTGGAAATGAAGGACCGGTTTGATTTGCAAGAACGATCCGACGAGCGCTTGCGCCGCGCTCAACCGTCCACCGCGTTGTAAGTGGTCGAGGTCATCGACGACGAAGTACGCGCGAATCGAATCACGGACCGTTTCAAGTCGGGCGATGATTTCTTCTGGTGTCGCCCCGTTGTCACGGAGGTGAAGGGCCTCTTCGACCATGAACGCTTGCGGCATACACGAAATCTCTGAGTCAAACGCATGAACCGTCACATCGACCATGTCATTTAGCGCGACCATCGATTGGTACGTTCCGCTGATTCCACTGGAGAGCGTGATCGCAATCACGTCCGTCACATCGTCCGGCAAGCTCTCAATCAATTCCACCGTCTCACCGATGACCGGTTGCGACGTCGTCGGCAGGTTACCCGCCTCGATACGCTCATAAAACGCCTCGGTCGACATATCAATCGACTCGCGGTACGACGCGCCATCGAAGATGACACTGAGTGGTGCGACATGGACGTCATGTCGCGCCAAAAAATCATCCGACAGATAGGCGGTACTGTCGGTTAAAATCGCAATGTTTCCCATACTATATCCTCACTTTACGTCGTTTCATTTTTTCAATTATGTTAGGATTCCATTCCATATTGTAACACAAAAACGAGGTAAAGCATCGGTGACGCTCAAATCTCGACCCAACCCCGGCGAATCGCATCCACGACGGCTTGCGTCCGGTCGTTCACGTCCATTTTACGAAGTACGGAGGAGACGTGGTTTTTGACCGTCTTCTCACTGATAAACAGCATGTCACTGATGTCTCGGTTCGAGCGACCGTCGGCGAGAAGGTGCAACACCTCGACCTCACGGCGCGACAATAATTGATAGACCGGGTCATCTGTACGGCTCTCGACGCCACGTCCCGCCTGTTCCCCTTTGAATTGTAAGAGACGGCGGTAATCCTTCAGTACGTTCGTTGTCACTTTCGGATGAAGATACGCCCCATCCTTTGCGACGGCACGGACTGCCGAGATCAATTCTGTCGATGCGACTTCTTTTAATAAGAATCCTGATGCCCCCGCTTCAAGCGCATGTGTGATATACGACTCATCATCATGGATTGACAGAATGAGGACACGTGTCTCTGGTGAAAGAAGTGACAGTTGCTTCGTCGCCTCGATTCCGTTCATGTCCGGCATGTTGATATCCATAATTAGAATTTCCGGTTTTTGCTCGCCAGCGATGCGGATTGCTTCGCGTCCCGTACGCCCTTCGGCGACAACTTTAAATTCATACTCCAAATCAAAAATCCGCTTCAATCCCTCGCGGAACAGTTCGTGATCATCCACGATCGCAATGCGTGTCTGTGTCATTTCCATGTATGTCTTCCCCCTTGTTCTCTCACGGAATCGGAATCGACATCCGGACGACTGTCCCTTTGCCGACTTCCGAGTCGATGGTGATGCTTCCGTTCACCAATTCAATTCGTTCGCGCATTCCGACAATCCCAAACGACTCTTCGCCAATTGCGCTCGGTTCAAACCCGATGCCATAGTCGCGGACGTGGATGTGAATCACGTCGCTCGCTTGCTCGACATTGACGATGATTTCGGCTGTTTTTGCATGTTTGATCGCATTTTGTACCGATTCTTGAACGAGACGGAACACGTTAATCTCCAGCTTCTCCGGTAATCGCGCACGCGACCCTCGATAGTTGAGACGTGTCTTGATTGCCGTATACTCCTCCGTTTGATGGAGATAGCGCTAGAGCGTCGGCAAAAAGCCTAAATCATCAAGCGACATCGGACGTAAATCATAAATCAAACGACGGACGTCGACGAGTGCCCCACGAATTAGCTTTTTCAATTCATGTAATTCGGCAAACGCCTCATCTTTCCCTCGTTTATCAAACGTCTTTTCAATCAGGTCGGCCCGTATCAGAATATGAGCAAGCGATTGCGCTGGTCCATCGTGCATCTCGCGGGCGAGATGGCGCCGTTCGCGCTCAGCAGCTTCGAATACGCCGATGGCCATTTCTTGTTTTTTCATCATGTCCGAATACTCTTGCTGTAAGTCATCCCTTAAGAAGTTCAAGACGACACTCACGCGACCAATCAACTTTTCGGCACGTTCGATCGTGTCCTCTAAGATGAGCAGACGACGTTCTAAGTCGTTCCGGCGTTGCTGTGCCGCCATCTCTTCTTTTTGGACAAGAAAACGTTCGAGTTGCATTTGATTCGCCCGTTCGTAGGCTTCGCGAATTTCTTGTTCACTATGTATATGAAACTTTTTACTGACTTGAACGAGCTTGGCCTTTGCAGCTTTCACGAGTCGGTCGAGTCGATCGGACTCCTCGATGTAGAACTCGATTTTATCCGTCAATTCTTTTAACTCGTTTTGAATTGCTGAATATTCAGTTGCAGAACTTTCGGTTATACGGACAATCTCCTCTTTACTTTCCGTCACCGTTTCAATCATATTTGTTATGATATGTTCTAAAGCTGTCCGATCGGTAATATGATTCACGATGCCATCCCCTAATAGTTCGGTAGTTAATCCTCATCTATTCTTATATATCGTCCCACTCTAAACAGGTTTGTAGCGGACATGAGAGATTTTCTATAAATCCATTCGCTATAAGAAGCGTATGTGCCTACTTAAATTATAAAAAAAATATTTAAAAATAGAAAGGAGAATTTTCAGAAATGTCTATTGAGTCAAATTATACTATAAAACAAAGTGGAACATACGAAGTCGTTATCCAAAAGTCAAAATTTATTGCTCATTTCAAACGTGTCGAAACAGAGGAAGAGGCGCAGGCGTTCATCCAAGCTATCAAGAAAGAGCATTGGAACGCGAACCACAACTGTTCAGCGTACATCATCGGGGAACGAAACGAGCACCAAAAAGCGAACGACGACGGTGAGCCAAGCGGTACGGCCGGCATGCCGATGCTCGAGGTGTTACGCAAACGCCACTTAAAAGATACGGTCGTCGTCGTGACACGTTATTTCGGTGGAATCAAGCTCGGTGGCGGCGGACTCATTCGTGCCTACGGTGGAACCGTAAGCGAAGGACTTGATGCGGTCGGCATCGTCGAACGCCTACCGATGCAACAATTGACACTCACCGTCGACTATACATGGATTGGAAAAGTCGAAAACGAGTTGAGACAGTCTAGCTATCTGCTCGATGACATCATCTACGCCGACCTCGTCACGTTTCATGTCTCGGTACCCGTGGAAGAGACAGAGGAGGCGCTCGCTTGGCTGACAGACATGACGAACGGTCAAGGTCAGCTTCAAACTCATGGGATCCGCATCATCGAACGTGATTTCAAACGCTGAAACGCCTATACTAAAAGAAACGACTGAAATGAGGAAACAACATGAAAACACCCCCACGCAAGAAAAGATCACCTTTGAAAATTGTCCTCATCGTGTTGGGTGTCGTATTGCTCATCGGTGGTTCCGCTTTCGGCTATTTTGTCTTCAAAGCGAATGAAACCGCCGAAAACGCGAACAAGGCGTTGGAACGTGGCGACAAGTCAGAACGTCGCGACGAGACCATCGACTTGACGAAAGATCACTTTTCCGTCCTGTTAGCAGGAGTCGATGGCGGCGCCTCGCTCGAGGAAGGACGGACTGATTCGCTCATGGTCGCCACGTTCAACAAGGAATCGCGGCAAGTGACGCTCGTCAGCATCCCACGCGACTCGTATGTCGACATCATCATCGACGATGAGGATCCGTTCAAAGACAAGATCAACCATGCTTACGCTTATGGAGGCATTGACACGACCATCGCGACCGTCGAGAACCTGCTCGACATCCCGATCGATTACTATGCGACCATCAACTTTGATGGAATCGAAGATTTGGTCGATGCGGTCGGTGGCGTCGAGATCGATGTCCTCATCCCCATCTCCGGAAAAGCGACCGGAAATGTCGAGCTAGAGCCTGGCGTTCAAGTCTTGAACGGAAAAGAAGCACTCGCCTATGCCCGGATGCGGAAGCAAGACCCTGCCGGCGACATCGGTCGAGCCGGTCGACAACAGCAAGTTATCGAGGCCATCATCAATGAGGCGACGACCATCAACTCGTTTACGAAGCTGAACCGGATCATGAATGCTGTCGGCGAGAACATCCGGACGAACATGACGTTGTCAGAGGCCTCACAACTTCAGCCTTACGCAAAATCGCTGAAGTCGTTCAACCGCGAAACACTTGAAGGGACGGACCTGACGCTGAACGGGGTCTACTATTATGAAATCGACTCGGCTGACCTTCGTGACGCCCAGGCCCTTCTCCAGACGGAGCTCGGCATGCCCGTTACAGCGGATGAACCATCAACTGACGAAACAGACGATACGATGACTGAGACAATCACGTACTAAAACAAAAATAGCCAGTATCGCGCGGCGATACTGGCTATTTTTTAGGTTCGCGGTCGACCGAGCAGTCGTCGGGACGTGCGAATGATCGGTTTATAATTTGGATGAATCAGTTCGGTTGATTCCACGATCAATTCGATGACAATCAACACGACGATGAACGTGATGACCGCACCGAGCATCGTCGTCTTGGCGAACAAGATGGATGAGATGCCAAAGAACAAGGTCATCCCGTACATGAGCAAGACGGCTTGCCGTGTCGTGAAGCCCATATCGATCAACTGATGATGCATATGCGATTTATCCGGCGACATCGGCGGTCGCCCTTGGACGAGCCGGCGCACGATGGCGAAAATTGTATCCGAGATCGGCAACCCGAGCAAGAGGACCGGGACGACGAGCGAGAACAATGTCACGTTCTTAAACCCGATGAGCGAGAAGACGGCGAGCATGTACCCGAGGAACAGTGCTCCCGTATCGCCCATAAAGATTTTCGCCGGATAAAAATTATGAACGAGAAACCCGAGCGTACTCGCAAGAAGCAAGAGCGCCATCATCGTCAAATAGACGTTCCCTTGAATGATGGCTAACACGGCAATCGTCCCGAGAGCGATGCTCGACACACCGGCGGCGAGACCATCGAGACCGTCAATCAAGTTGATGGCATTCGTGATCCCGATCAGCCAAAGGACGGTGATCGGGATGCTCCATGACCCGAGGTAGAGTTGCTGGTCGAACGGAAGATTGATGAGTTCAATTCGCATCCCCGAGTTCAAGACAACGACCGTCGCAATCATCTGTCCCATCAACTTGACACGGGCTGATAACTGGAACCGGTCATCGATCAGTCCGGTAAGGAGAATGACGACAGCGCCAATCAAGATAGCGTCGTTATATCGACTCGTCGGAAGCAGCAAGGAGTAGCCGATGAAAAATGCGATAAAAATCGCGAGACCCCCGATTCGTGGCATCGTCCGTAAATGTACTTTTCGTGCGTTCGGATGATCGACTGCACCGATGAAAAATGCGAATCGACGAACGAGCGGTGTAATCAAGATGGCCATCACAAAACTGACCAACATGGCAATCCATAGCATGGGCCGACAGTAACTCTCTCAAAAAAATAGACTCTGGCGAATTATATCACATTTTGAATCGAGGAGTGGATATCAGTCCGTTTACAATAAAAGCCGATGAGGCGTTCCCCATCAGCTCTGGATCATGAAAGTGTCGCTGCCACTTCTTCTGTCGGTTCGTATGTATACAAGCCGCGACCAATTTTTTTGATTTCCGGGTTGACCCCTTCAATTTTCACCATCAATTGGTAAATGTTGCTGATGTGATGACGGTAACGAAGTTCAAGTTCCATTTGAATATCACGCACGCTCATCGTCTGACGCTCTTTCAGTAAATCCGTCACTTGATGAACGTACACCTCGAGCGGATAACGCTGGTTCACACGGCGCGGACGTAGGCGTTTTGACGCATCAGTCATGGAGTCCTTATCTTCTCTATCTCGACTCAATTCCGCAATCAAATACTCGGCACGTCGTTGCAATTGGCGATACGACTCCTCAATTTCCATCAATTCTCGATAAATGTGGTCATTGACATTCGTAGATTCCATACACAAATCCCCTTCTACATCCAATTATAATTTGGAATTCCCTAATTTAAATCAGTAATTCCTAATAATCCCTCTATATCTTCTATAAAAGTGTAACGGATTTGTAATGTGTTTGTCATCTCTTTTTGGGCAATTCTGTCTATTTAGGACTTTTGACTCAAAAAAGACGACGACTGTTCGGGGCAGTCGTCGTCTCACGGAAGATGATTGTAGTCATTTACACGTGAACGCGTTCGAGGATGCGTTCAAGTGACAGTTCGTCAGTAGAAGCGACGATGAGGTCTGCATGACCAAGCATCGATTCTTCTCCGACGGCGACAGCAAACATATTTGCCGCTTTGATTGCAGTTACACCGGCAGCCGCGTCTTCAACGCCGATGGCGAGTTCGGGTTTCACGCCAAGGGCAGAAGCGGCCTTCAAAAACACTTCGGGGTGTGGTTTTGATTGGGCGACAGTTGCTGCGTCGACAATATGGTCGAAGTAATGTCGGACCCCAAGTGCGTCAACGACCGCAAATGCGTTCTTTGAAGCAGAAGCCATTCCGATTTTGAGTCCCGCCTCTTTGATTTCATCGAGGAATGAAACGATACCAGGAAGAAGATCGTCGGATGAGATATGTTGAATAAGTTCAACGTAGTGCTCGTTTTTCTTTTGTGCGAGTTCTGCTTTCTCTTCCGGTGTGAAATCGTTTTGTTTACCGCCGAGCGTAAGGATCCGCTCAAGCGACTCAGTCCGACTCACGCCTTTGAGCGTTTCGTTGAATTCGCGGTCAAATGGAATTCCGAGCTCTTCACCGAGCTGCTTCCAAGCGAGATAATGGTACTCTGCCGTGTCAGTGATGACACCGTCCAAATCGAAAATCACTGCTTCAATCGTTGACATACATGCTTTCCGCCTTTCCTTCAAATGCTTGTGTCGTCAGACTACATTTAGGGAACTTGACAAGTACCCGTCGCACGTTTGGTCAATGATGCAAACGGTTGCACTTGTTCGATTTCTATTATAAATGAAAACGTTCTCTTGATGCAACCGTTTTCACAAAAATCAAAAAAAGAGAAGAGCATGCGCTCTCCCCTTCCTTATTACAGCTGAATACCGACCACTTTGACGTTCACAGAACGTGGTGTCATCGCAAGCATCGTGTCCATATCTTGCGTGATGCGCTCTTGGACGGCCGTCACCGTTTTGATGATCGACTGTCCGTACGCGATATAAAGCGATAGGTTGATGGTGATGCCTTCGTCCGACTCATCGACTTTCACATGTTTCATGAGAGCACGCTCTGACAATTTCGTATCTTCTTGCGTGAACGAGACGTGTTTCGTTTCTTTGACCGCGACCGCGGCAATCATTTCAACGACGTGACGTGATACGTTCACGTCGCCTTCTGTGCTGTGCATTCCATTTTCGTATGGCATAGGGTCACTTCCTTAACTCTAGTTTCGTTTCTTCTTAATAAAGTGTAGCGGAAATGAAGCGTTTAGAAAAGACTTTACCCTTTTACACCCTTTGTATTTTGGACACGCTTCACGTCAATCTCGACGAGCGGGCGCAAGAGACGGACCATCGGTGGACTGATAATCACGAGGACCATCACAAAGGCGACACCGAACAAGACGAGTAGTTGCATCCAAGATGTTGGCATGAACCCTGCCGGTATAAACGCCTTCCAGGCGACGACAAAGAAGACGTGGACAAGATAGACGTACAGACTATACTGTCCGGCACGCGAGAAAATCGGGAGCTGTCGTCCCGGTATGATGAGCGCGAAGCTGATTGACATGAGGAGCGACACCGTATAGAAGAACAAAAAGGCGAACGGTCCGCTCCACATCGCCTCAGGGACGGCCGTGTCATAGGCGAAACGGAACTTGAACAAGTTCCCGATATGATAGAACGTATCGTCTTGTTGGACGCGCATGGAGACCAAGAGTCCCAGTGTGAGCGTGGTGAAGACAATCGCCCCGCCGATGCGATATCGATTCCGGTGTTCGGCACGTTTCGGTAACTCAAAGAAGTTGAGCGTATTGCGCTCGGACATCCAGTTCCCGATCAAGAAGAACGGATAGAACATGATGACTTTCCGTAACGCGAAATACCCCGTCGCCTCGGCTTGGAATCCGAACAGAAGCGCAAATAATAGTGCATACAACACGTACCCCTTCAGTTGTGTCACGTACGGGGTGATGATGTACCAGAAAATGATGGCCATCAGATACCAAAGCGCCCAATACGGCTTCAACAAATTCAGACCCGGATTTTCAAGTGAGAAAATCGGAATCCCTTCTGTAAATGCGAACCATGACCCAAGAATGACCTGCCAAATGACATAGACCACGAATAGCTGGATCACGCGCAAATAGCGGTTCTCCCGATAAAAGTAACCGCTCAACATGATGAACAACGGCATGTGGAAGGTATACAGGAACAGATACACCCACTTTGGTAAAATATCGTCATAAGCGCCGCGGACATCGGTCAACAAGTGTCCGAAGACGACGAGTAGGACGAGCACTCCTTTAATATTGTCATACCAATAATTTCTCATAACATTCCCTCTAGTTCTCTATGATGACTGCAATGAAGCTGACCTTCATGTTTTCACGTTCTCTTTACAGACAGAATCCATGAAAAACATGGAAAAATCCCTCACCTATCATAAGCGATTCCTGTGCCAAGTGAAATTACGTTTCAACAAAATTTTCATGTCTTCACTGTCATCATTCCCATAATTCGAGGAATACAAGAAGAAACGTCAAAAAATCCTCACGATTCAGCATGTTGTGTGCGTATTCAAATAGACGGGATTGGGTACAGTATAGTATAGTGGTGTTACCAAATATTCAGAATATTCTAATAAAGGAGGTGGAGAGAATGGCATCGATCATCCGGAATCGACATCATATGGTGCATGACCCAAAACGTTCATTCTCTAACTTCGGATTCTGGTGGTTCGTCAGCGTCTTTTCCGTCGGATTGCTCCTTGTCGCCTTCGAGTCCGTCCGCAACGGGTTCTCTGCCATTCATCCTGTCTTATCTAGCATGGCTTTCCTCGGTCTCACGTTCGTGCTCGGTGTCTGCGCTAAACTGGCTCGTGACGTCTGGTGGCTCAACTACTTGCTCGAGCGCACCCAAAACCGCTACTTATATATCGGTGGCGACACGCTCCAAAGTTGGCAGTATACGCTCGACTCGATTTGGTTGCTCACGAAAACCTCACAAAAAAAGCTCGGCCGATTGTATATCCAAATCGACCGAACTGTGCGTGCTGAGGAAGCGAAACGTTTATTCGCCGCCTATTTGATTGACCGAGGGGTCCTCGTCGTCTATACTCGTCCGAACAAACCGAAAAAAATGGCTTGAATGAATCAGTCGAGGTATGCAGCAATCCATGTCCGTGCTGCCTCGACTTCTTCCATGCGAAGTTCATGTCCCCCCGAGTGATAGAAGAGCTCGACGTCCGCTCCCGCGTTTCGGAGTGTCGACGTCAGCTCTTCTGTTTCTGTTTTCGGGCAAATCGGGTCGCGTTCGCCAGCCGAGATGAACACGTTCGTTCCTGACAAGTCAGGTAGCGTCAATGAACGGTCCGGTACCATCGGGTGGAATAGGAGTGAAGCAGTGAACGCCGGATGACGGTAAAGTGCCGACCCGATCAAATTCGCCCCGTTCGAGTAGCCGAGCGGAATCATCTTATCCCGGTCGATGCCATACGTTGTCGCCGCTTCATCTAAAAAATGAAGGAAGCGCTCTGTCTGTTTCTTTAAATCTTCAAGGTCGAGCACCCCTTCCGCGTGGCGACGGAAGAAACGGGACATCCCGTTTTCAATGACATCCCCTCGAAGCGTCAAGATGTTCGCCTCGGTCGATAGTTCTTTCGCGAGCGGAATCAAATCCTGCTCGGTCCCTCCAGTTCCGTGTAATAAAACGAGTGTCGTATCTTTTGTACCTTGAATGAATTGATGAATCATATGTGTTCTCCTCTCGGTATCGTGATTGCTGGTAGTGTGCGGACGATTTTATCTCGGTCCGCTTCGAGCCATGTTGGCAAGCGCAACGTCTCACCGAGCGTGTCAACGGATTCGTCCACAGTGAATCCAGGTACGTCCGTCGCAAGTTCGTGCAGGATACGTCCGGCATCATGGAAATAGACAGAGCGGAAATAATTTCGTTCTTTCACTTCGGTCGGTCTTAACCCAAGATCAAAGATGGCGTCTTGCCAGGTCGGATAATGGTCTCCGTCGGTAACGCGCCACGCGATGTGATGAACCGTTCCCGTTCCAGGGACCCCGTTTGGTAAAATCGTTTTCTTCACATCGATGACGTTCCCGTAATCGGCTGACCCTTTCAAACGGATCCACTCTTCATCCTCTGCGACCCGTTTAAAGCCGAACAGTTTCGTCAACAAGCGCACGGTTTCGTCCGGTGCTTTCGACAACAAAGTCGCTCCTGCGAATCCGACAATCGCTTCACGTTCTGTGATACCGGGGATGACCCAGCGTGTCTGTTTAGAGCTCGGTCGGGCGACGAGTTCGACGACGAGTCCGTCCGGGTCTTCAAATAAAAGTGATGCCTCGCTGAACCGTTCAGTGGCGACGGTCGCGATGCCGTGCTGTTGTAGTCTTTCTTCCCAGAACGGTAAACTTCCTGCCGGTACGAGATAAGTCGTCACGCCAACCTGTCCGCTCCCGACCTGCCCTTTCCCTAAGCCCGGGATTGGAAAGAACGTGATCACCGTCCCTGGTGTCCCGACTTCGTCCCCAAAATAGAGATGATACGTACCAGGGTCATCAAAGTTAACGGTCTGTTTCACGAAGCGGAGACCGAGCACCTGTCCATAAAAATCTAGCGTACGTTGCGGGTCTTGTACCATCGACGAAATGTGATGGATTCCCGTAGACTGCGTTTTCATTGTCATCCTCCTTTTATTATCTTGATTTCAAGATAAATCATTTACCAGAAAAAGTGAAACTTTTTGCTCAAGGTGGCGTACGATAGAAGAAGAGACATTCTAAGGAGGTAATAGAATATGGCATTACATATCGAACGCGTCACCAAGGAATTCGGTGACTTTAAAGCTGTCGATGACCTCACGTTCCGCGTCCCACAAGGGGAAATGTTTGGTCTGCTCGGTGCAAACGGTGCCGGAAAGACAACGACATTCCGCATGATCCTCGACATCTTGAAGCCGACCGATGGGAGTATCACGTGGAACGATAAAGCAGTCGACCATCGCATCGTCGGCTATTTGCCCGAGGAACGTGGCCTGTATCCTAAATCCCAAGTGCGTGAACAGCTCGTCTTTCTCGCAAGCCTAAAGGGCATGCGCGGGAGCGATGCCAAACGCGCGATCAAGTCATGGCTCGAACGCCTTGAAATTCCTCAATACGAAACGATGCGCGTCGAACAGCTATCAAAAGGGAATCAACAGAAGATTCAGCTCGTCGCCGCCCTGCTCCATAACCCGGAACTCGTCATCTTAGACGAACCGTTCAGCGGCCTCGACCCGGTCAACGTCGAAATCCTGAAGCGTGAAGTTCTCGCGTTGCGTGACGCCGGGACGACCATCGTCTTCTCTAGTCATCGAATGGAACATGTCGAAGAATTGTGCCAACACGTCGGTATCTTGAAAGGTGGCCGTGCCGTCGTAAGCGGTGACGTTCCGACAATCAAGTCGAGATACGAAGAGCCTGCCCTCTTTATTGAAACGGACCAGATTCACATTCTCGAGTCGCTCCCAGTCGTGGAGACAATCGAGCCTTACAAATCCGGTCATCTAGTTCGCTTACATTCTTTCGAAGACAGTGACGCCGTCCTGTCGGCACTCGTCCGTCATCAGGCGAACGTGAAGACGTTCATGCGCCAACCGGTATCGCTCAATGACATCTTCATCAAGGAGGTCGGACAGCATGTTTCATAACTTTGGACCGCTCTATGCGTTCACACTCAAATCGAGAATTCGTTCAAAAGCATTCCTCATCTCGACGGCGCTAACCATCCTGTTCATCTTCGGGTTCACGAACATCGACCGCATCATGTCTACGTTTGAGGATTCCGAGCAAGCGAGCGCACTCGTCGTGTCTGAGAACAAAGAAATCGTCGACACGATGAAGTCACTCGGCTATGAAGACGTCGCATCTAGCGAAATCACGGAAGAAGAGGCACGGACCGGCATCAACGACGGAGAGTATGGGGTCGTCGCTTTTGTCGACGGCTATGATGCCCGCGTCATCTCCGAACGACCGGAACAGGAGTTCACGACCATCTTGCAAACATCTTTACAACAGTTGCGCAATGCGGAATTGATTGAATCGTCCGATGTCGACCCGGCCGTCATCGCTGCTCTCAGCGAACCGATCCAACTCGACGAGTCCTATCTCGGACGCGGTGGAGAGAACTCGGATGAGCTCCTCTCGTCTTCGGCGCTCGTTTACGTCATGTTGATGCTCCTGTACATTTCAATCATCACGTACGGATCGATGATTTCAACAGAAGTGACGACGGAGAAGTCATCGCGTGTCATGGAGCTCATCATCTCAACGACTCATCCAGTGACCCATATGCTTGCGAAAGTGACCGCTATCGGGACACTCGCCCTCATCCAAATCGGAATCTTCCTTGGGTTTGGTTATGTAAGTGCGAGTGGTAGCGAACTGGCGACGACGGTCATCGAGAACGCCGGCAACGCACGGGCTGTCATCTATCTACTCGTCTTCTTCTTGCTCGGGTACTTGTTGTACGCCTCACTCTTCGCTGTCCTCGGTTCACTTGTCAGCCGTGTCGAAGAGTCACAACAGATGGTCATGCCGGTCATCATGCTCCTCGTCGCTGCGTTCTTAGTCGCGATGTTTGGATTGAACAACCCGGATGCGACCATCGTGACCATCCTCTCGTTCGTCCCGTTCTTCGCTCCGATGCTCATGTTCCTTCGCGTCATGCTCGTCGATGTGGCCGTATGGGAAGTGGCGCTCTCGATCGGGTTACTCATCGGAACGATCGGTATTACACTGTGGATCGGCTCGAAATTCTATCGTGGCGGCGTCTTGTTCTATGGAACGAACGCTATTAAACAATGGCGACAAATATTACAAAACCGTCAATAACGTTTACAGCAAATTCGTTTTCGTTTACTCTAAAGAATGTGCAAAATGAGGAGGAAAACGAACTATGCGATCACGATTACTCGCAGCCTTAATCTTTACGTTTATGACGACGCTCACGACGTTCATCTGTTATACCGTCTTCTTAGACGCGGATGCGTTATGGCAAATCCTGCTTGCCTATGCAGGCAGTACGTTCATCGGAACGCTCGCGTTTTGGTATCCGGTCAGCAGACGCTCTCAAACGTCCCGCTTCGGTGGCGCATGGATCGGCATCATGATTACTGCAACGACACTCATTGGCTTCACCGTCATCCGCTTCACATTCCGCGGGGACGCAGCAGCATTGCTCGACTGGCAAACGATGCTGGCGAGTCTTGCCTACACATTCGGTTATGTCGGATGGGTGCTCACAATCTTGAATATCGTGCTCGGCTTCTTACTCGCCGGCACACGTCCAAAAGTACGCTACGAAGCGCGTCCGATGCGCTGATTGAAGTGACCAGGGGATTCTCCTGGTCACTTTTTTGTGCACAAAAAACCGTAGAATGCTCTACGGTCATTGCAATTTATACGATTTATCCACGACACCATACTCCGCGTACTGGAATGAGTTGTCTGCGAATTGGTCTGGGACAAGCCGTTCCACATAGCGTGCGAACGGGACGATGTGACGCGTCGTGTCATGTGACCGTCCGAGATCAAGCACCGCATCGACGAGCGCTTCGAGT
Source organism: Exiguobacterium profundum (assembly GCF_001909285.1). Taxonomy (GTDB): domain Bacteria; phylum Bacillota; class Bacilli; order Exiguobacteriales; family Exiguobacteriaceae; genus Exiguobacterium; species Exiguobacterium profundum. The sequence goes on along the minus strand of NZ_MRSV01000001.1, from coordinate 1,162,907 downwards.
GCATGATGCGTCGTCGGCTCTTCATCTTGGTCAAAGATTCGTTGTAACTCTTCTTCGTGCATCAAGTCAAAGATGCGCATCCGCTCTTCGAGTTGCCGTTGCATTTCTTCGACGGACTTCCCATGCATCGCTTCTTCATAGGCGAGCTTCATCTGTTCGAGTTCCGGCACTTTTCCTCGCATGAGGACTTTGAGCGACTCGCCCGTCCAAATATGGCGTGCCAAATAGTTCGGGTCGATTTGCAAAGCGTCTGCGAGCGCCTCTATGTAAGGCATGGTCGGATAGACCTCACTCAGTTCGGTACGTCGGATAAAGTACGGTGCGACACCAATCTGTTCTGCAAGCGTTTCAATCGACAATCCGGCCCGTTCCCGTAATATTCGAATCCGATCCCCGTATCCCCGGTATGGTGCATTTTTTCCATCCATCTCAATTCCCCCTTCCCTCTCTTCATTATAATTCAAAAATTCGCAAAAAAATACTCGGAAGCCTAAGCTCCCGAGTCATGGATCGTCTTCTTATTTCTTTGTCAACTCGACGACTTCCGAAGATCCAGCTGTCACCGTGTCGCCTTCTGCGACAAGTTTGTTCACGCCGAAGCTGTCGTGGTTCGTGATGATGATCGGAGTGATCGTCGATGGCGCGTTCGCTTTGATGAAATCGAGGTCGAACGTGACGAGTGGGTCGCCTGCTTTGACAGATTGACCTTCTGTAACGTGTGTCTCGAAGCCTTCACCTTTAAGGTTTACCGTATCCAAACCGATGTGAATCAAGTATTCCGCACCGTTGTCCGCGTTGATACCGATCGCGTGTTTTGTTGGGAATACTGTCGCGATTGTTCCGCTAACCGGTGAGACGACTTTTCCTTCAGTCGGCTCGATTGCGATCCCGTCACCCATCATTTTTTGTGAGAATACTTGGTCCGGTACGTTCGTGATGTCGACGACCTTTCCTGTAAGCGGTGAAACCGCGTTGAGTTGTTCTTCTTTACCACCAAAAAGTTTTTTAAAGAATCCCATAGCTTAATCCCTCCAACATGTTCTATTGAATCGAAGTCTCCACTTTTATACCCGAAAAGCTAATACTTCAATCCCTACCCCATTAACGGTATAGTTGTAATAAGGTAGTGCGAAATCGTTTTACACATCGTAAGAATACGAGTGTGCAATCGCTTTTGCAAGCCCTTTTTACACTTTGTAAAAATTTCACACGATGGAGGCGCTTACAATGACGACTTTCACAAAATTGTCATATGAACGGCCCGACTTGGACGCTTTAAACAGCAGATTGTCGGACTATTCTGCCGAATTACAGCAAGCCAGCACACTCGAGGAAGCGAACGAACTCATTCGCCAAATCAACAAAGAACGGAACGACTTTGAGACACAAAGTCAACTCGTCGCGATCCGACATTCGGTCGACACACGCGATTCGTTTTACGAAGAAGAACAAGCCTTCTTTGACGACGCACTTCCGGTCTATGAAAAGGAGATTCAAGCGTACTATCGCGTCTTGACGAACCACGAGCTTCGCACTGAACTCGAAGCGGAATGGGGCAGCCAACTGTTCTCTCTCGCCGAGCGCGCACTTGAAACGTTCGAGGAGTCACTCATCCCGAAACTGCAGGAAGAAAACCGCCTCGCGACAGCTTATCAGAAGGTCATGTCCGCTGCGCAAATCGAGTTTGACGGCAAGACACTCAACTTGTCACAGTTCGGCCCATATCTTCAATCACCAGACCGTGATGTCCGAAAAGCCGCATCTGTCGCCCGCTATACATACCTTTCTGATAACGGCGATGAGCTCGACCGCATTTATGGGGAACTCGTACGCGTCCGTACGGAAATCGCTCACGCCCTTGGCTTCCCGTCATTCGTCGAACTCGGTTATGCACGGATGCAGCGTGTCGGTTATGACGAGTCGATGGTCGACAACTTCCGGAAACAAGTCCGTGACGTCATCGTCCCGCTCGCTTCTGCTTTGAAAGAAAAGCAGGCGAAACGAATCGATGTCGACCACCTCTATTACTATGACGAGTCGTTCGTCTTCCCAGACGGAAACGCGACACCGCAAGGCGATGAGTCGTTCATCATCGAAGGCGGAAACAAAATGTATCGTGAACTCTCAAATGAGACGGACGAGTTCTTCAAGTACATGCAGGAACGCGGCGCCCTCGACTTGACGGCGAAACCAGGGAAATCTGGCGGCGGATACTGCACGTACTTACCGTCTGAAGGACTTCCGTTCATCTTCTCGAACTTCAACGGGACGGCAGGCGACATCGATGTTCTCACGCACGAAGTCGGTCATGCCTTCCAAGTGTATGAAAGCCGTCATTTGACGACACCGGAATACGCCTTCCCGACTTATGAGGCGTGTGAGATCCACTCGATGTCGATGGAATTCTTCTGTTGGCCATGGATGGAGCTCTTCTTCGGCGACCAAGTCGACAAGTATAAGTTCAATCACTTGGCAGGTAGCATGACGTTCCTTCCGTATGGCGTGCTCGTCGATGAGTTCCAACACGTCGTCTACCGCAACCCAGAGATGACAGCTGCAGAGCGTCGTCAGGCGTGGCGCGATTTGGAGAAGGTCTATCTCCCGCACCGTGATTATGAGACGAATGACTATCTCGAATCGGGCGCATGGTGGCACCAACAAGGTCACATCTTCCAAAGCCCGTTCTACTATATCGACTATACGCTCGCACAAGTATGTGCATTCCAGTTCTGGGTGCGCATGCATGAAGACCGCGAAGCGGCATGGAGCGATTACCTCACGCTCTGTCAGGCAGGCGGAAGCCGTTCGTTCCTCGAACTCGTCGAACTGGCAGGTCTCAAATCACCATTCGCAGACGGCCTGTTGAAAGAAACGATTGATCAAATCGAAGACTATCTCTTGAAACATCCGCTAGCGAACTGATCAGTAAGACCATCGGAAGCTTCCGGTGGTCTTTTCATTTGGGTTCACTTCGTACTGAAGTGTGAAAGGCAAATCAATCTTTTTATTCCCTAAAAAAGAGAGGAGAATTTGATATGTATATGTCAAATTTCCGCTTCTAACCCTAACATCGCCCCTACATATTGGGATGCTGTCATAAACGTAATAAAGGCACACAATTCACTAATTTCCGCCTCCGTGAATGTTTCTTTTAACACCTCAATGATAGAAGATGGAATTTCTCCTTTCATTTTTAAGAAAACTTCCGCAAAACCTACGGCAACCGCTGTTTGTTCATCGAATTGAATTTGATTTGGCTTTCCTTTTGCTCGACAATATTCACATCCATTTCGTTGCGCAAGTGTTCGACGGACTTGTTCTTTCAATGTGGGAGAAAGTTGACCAGCATTATTCAATGATTCCTCTAATTTTGACCAATTTCCTTGAATTTCGATATTATGACCAAGTAAACGTTCAAACTTTGTTCTTCCATGCTCCGCTAACTTAATTCTTGGCATTTCCTTCACCTCCTGTACTTATATGATAAAAGGTCTATCTATTCAACTCCATTTCATCCACAATCAATATGTACCTATGAACATTCAATAAATAACGAAATGAGGCAAAATACGTGTCATGCTAAAAATCGATGAAATTGATTACAAACTCATCCATGAATTAGAGCACGACAGTCGTCTTTCCATGAGCGAACTTGGACGACGTATCAATCTTTCCGCTCCTTCTGTTAGCGAGCGGGTTCGACGACTAGAATCATTTGGAGTCATCAAACAATACTCGCTTGTACTTGATCACGAAAAGCTAGGTCTTCCAATTCAATGTATCATCGAGGCAACAGTGAAGAATGGCCAATATGAAGCGTTCATTCATTATTTAAAACAACAACCGAATGTTTCATTTTGTTATCGCATATCGGGTGACGCCTGTTATCTCATCAAAATGCAATTCTCGTCTTTTTCTGCAGCTGAATCTTTTATCGATGAAGTGATTCCAAAAAAACAAACAAAAACACAATTCATCTTTTCAGAAATCGATATTTAATCAACGTGAACATGCAAAAGGACTGGCAAAATTGCCAGTCCTTTATCGTTTTAAATGACGTCTAGCGGTTGTTTCGTCGTCGGTGGTGGGAATGCCTCATCGAGCGAAGCAAAATCTTCCTCACTCATGTCGAGCAAGAGCGCTGCCGCATTCTCCTCGACATGCTCGGCCTGCCCGGCTTTCGGGATGGCGATGACGTGTCCGCTCCGAATCGTCCAAGCAAGTAAGATTTGCGCGACTGAGGCACTATACGCCTCCGCGATCCGATTGATCGTTTCGTTATTGAAGACCTCTTCTTTCACGTCACTTCCTTCAGCGAGCGGAGCGTATGCCATGACAGGAATCCCTTGTTCTTTTAGATAAGGAAGGAGGTCATACTCTATCCCGCGACTGCCAAGATGATAGAGCACTTGGTTGACCGCACAGTTGTCTCCATCCGGTAGCGACAGCAATTCCTTCATATCGTCCACGTCGAAGTTCGAGACTCCCCATGCCCGAATCTTTCCGTCCGCTTTGAGCTGTTCCATCCCTTGAATCGTCTCCTCGAGCGGGGCATCGCCTCGCCAATGGAGTAAGTAAAGATCCAGGTAGTCCGTCCCGAGTCGTTCTAGCGACGCATCACATGCGCTGACGAGTTTGTCGCCATACGCATTGTATGGATACACTTTCGAGACGAGAAAGACATCTTCGCGTCGGTCTTGGATTGCTTCCCCTACCAACTTCTCAGACTCCCCTTCCCCATACATTTCCGCCGTGTCGATGACATGGAGTCCGCAGTCGATTCCTGTCCGAAGTGCCTCAACCTCGGCATCATGCTTCGATTTGTCTTCCCCCATGCGCCATGTACCTTGTCCGAGTGCGCGCATCTCGCGCCCGTCTTTCAATTTGACGACGTTTTGCTTCAAAGCTGCAAGTAATAAAGAATGTGGTAGTCGTTGATTCATAACGTTTCCTCCTTTGTCCATGCTTCATGTAGTGGACCCGTCGTCCCGAAGACGGGGTCAAACTTCGGTTTTTCGACTTGTTCGATTCGCTTTACGTTGTCCGGTCGTTCTTCCGTCTTTCCTGTCAACGTGTCATAGTCACGACCGTCCGGGTATGCCCCGACCACTTGAAAATCTTCGCTCGCCTCGATGCGACGATGTCCCGTTCCCGCCGGTAAGACGAGGACATCACCTAGGCGGACGCGGACGAGGTCACCGTTCGTCCCTCCGAGTTGAAGCGTCGCTTCACCTTGTAATATGCCCAATACCTCATGCGTGTTGCTGTGATAGTGATGATAGTCGAACACCCCGTTCACCCAACTGTTCGTCCATTCATTATGGGCAAACGTCTCTCGCATCCCGCTCGGGTCATCAAAGACGCCACGATAGAGGAGCGCCGGATAATCCGGATGGTTGGGAATGGAGCCGTCATCTGTAAACAAAAAAGTTTTCACGTCCATCCTAATTCCCTCCTTGTCTCTGTCCCTGTACCCGACTTGTCACTACGAAAAACGGTCGCCCGTATTGGACGACCGTGATGGTTATGAAATGACCTCTTCACCGGACTGATCGATATGGCACTCGCCCCAGGCGCACATGGCGTCCAAGATTGGCTTGAGTGACCATCCGTACTCAGAGAGTGAGTAAATGACTTTCGGCGGAACTTGCTCGAACACCGTACGAACGACGACACCATCCGCTTCGAGCTCACGCAATTGTTGGGTGAGCATTTTTTGCGTTTTGTTCGGCATGAGTTTACGCAGTTCACTCGTCCGTCGCTCCCCTTTAATCAAGTGACACATGATGACGACTTTCCACTTACCGCCGATGACGTCAAGTGTCGCTTCGACCGGAATATTATATGGCATTTCGTTTCCTCCATTCCTTACATAGGCACTTTTTTTTGCCTACCGCACTAAAAAGTACGTACTTCTCAAACTGTTTTCATGCACTTATGATAGCAACTGTAGCAAATCTATACAAGTTCATTTCGCTTGTAACATCCCCTTGAGACGGTAAGGTACTTTTTTGACCGTACTGAACAATAGAGGAAAGTGAGATGTCTTTGCTATCCGGAGACGAAGGGCCCTCGTCTTCCACACTATTCATTTATTTTAGGAGGAACTACTCATGAATCAACCGTACACACAACCTGTCGAAGAACAGGCACCTAAAAATGGAGGGTTGGCATTACTCGCCCTCGCGATCAGCGCTTTCGGTATCGGAACGACCGAGTTCGTCCCGGTCGGTCTCCTCGCATCGATCGCTAGTGATTTAAACATCGGCATCACACTCGCGGGTCTCATTATCTCGGGTTACGCGATCGGCGTAGCTGTCGGTGCACCGATTTTGACGGCACTGACGAACCGGATGAACCGCAAGACGTTACTCATGGCACTCATGGTCGTCTTCATCGGCGGAAACTTGGTGTCGGCCATGTCGACCAGCTTTGAACTGTTGATCGTCGCCCGATTTATCACCGCGTTCTCGCATGGCGTCTTCTTCTCAATCGGCGCAACGATTGCCGTACAACTTGTACCCCCGCATAAAAAAGCGAGTGCCATCGCACTCATGTTCACAGGTTTAACTGTCGCGACCGTCACAGGGGTCCCACTCGGTACCTTCATCGGACAAGCGTTCGGATGGCGCGCCACATTTTTCGCCGTCGCAGCACTCGGTGTCGTTTCAATCATCGCAAGTTTCTTCTTGATCCCGAAAGATTTGAAACAATCACCACCAGCGAAGTTCTCTGATATGAAGAAATTACTCACGAACGGTCGTCTCATGCTCGGATTCTTGATCACAGCACTCGGTTACGGCGGAACGTTCGTCGCCTTCACGTACTTGACACCCATCATGCAAGACGTGACAAAGATCAGCCCGAACTTGATCAGTGTCGTCTTACTCGTTTACGGAATCGCGGTCGCCATCGGGAACGCGGTCGGTGGAAAGCTCGCCAACGAAAATCCAGCGAAAGCATTGTTCTATATGTTTATCGTTCACGCAGCGGTCATGATCATCATGTCGTTCATGATTCCGTTCAAAGTGGCAGGTTTGATTGCCATCGTCTTGATGGGACTCCTCGCCTTCATGAACGTGCCTGGACTTCAACTGTATATCGTACAATTGGCTGAAAAATATGTACCTGCCGCTGTCGATGTCGCGTCCGCACTCAACATCGCGGCCTTCAACATCGGGATTGCCCTCGGCGCAACAATCGGTGGACTCGTCACCGATTCAATCGGACTTGTGCATACCCCTTGGGTCGGTGGCATCATGGTCATCATCGCCGTCATCTTGACAGCCATTTCACGTCGTTTGGAAGCCAACTAAGGAGGCGCTTATGTTCAACAATCATAGAAGCTACAACCGGATGTACCGGGAGGGCGAGCTCACGCTCGGCCTCCACATTCCTTTAGAAAATTTTAAAATGCGTACCCCGACCCTCGAGCGTCAAGTCGAGCTTGCCCAAAAGGCAGACGACTATGGCTTCACAGCGCTATGGTTACGTGATGTCTTACTTAAAGACCCAAACTTCTTAGACCCGGCTGTCGGTCAAATTTACGATATGCTAATCTACGGAACACATTTACTTGGTCAAACGAAAAACATTGCGCTCGGTACGTCCGCGCTCGTCTTGCCACTCCGTCACCCCCTTCGTTCGGCGAAGGAAGTCGCAACGATTGAAGCATTGTTCCCAGAACGATTGATTCTCGGGATCTCTTCAGGTGACCGTCGTGCCGATTTCAAAGGGCTCGGAATCGATCACCCGACACGTGGCGACCAGTTCAAAGAATCACTTCGTGTCATGGAGCAGGCGCTCTATAACAACTACCCAACTATTGAATCACCTTATGGGGAGGTCGAACAGGCAACGCTCGTGCCACGTCCGAAGAAGCGGATCCCGACGATGATCACCGGGTTCGCACAACAAGACATGGACTGGCTTGGGGCGAACGGAGACGGGTGGATGTACTACCCGCAGGCACCTTTCGCCCAGCAACAAGTGCTGAACGATTGGCGCGAATCAGGTCAGACGCATGGAAAAGGGTTCCGTCCGTTCTCGATGCCGATGCATCTCGATTTGGCACATGACCCGGACGAACTGCCGACTCCAATCCGGCTCGGCTTCCGTGTCGGTCGCAATCAGTTAATCAAACTGCTCGAGGCGTATCGGGCCATCGGCGTCAATCATTTGTTCTTCGCTTTGTTCGACGGGCAACGTCCGGCCGACGAGGTCATCGAGGAGCTTGGGGAATATGTGCTCCCCCATTTCCCACCGTTTTCGTAAACTCCAGGTATTCAAAAAGACGACCTCCCCCGTGAAAGTCGTCTTTTGCGTTACAGCCAATGGCTCGGTCGCGTGTAAACGGGTGCCAGTCTTGTCTGCCGGTCCCCTTTCATCGCGTTCACTTGCATCTGTGTCAAAAACAGACCGTCGGTTAATACAGCTCCTCGCACATCGAGATCTCGTACGTCGGCGCCCATGAAGTCGACATAGGACAGGTCTTGCCCACGTAAGTTAGCGCCAATCAACAGGGCACCCCGGTAACACGTGCCTCTGACATCGTGTCGACTCAAGTTTCGACCAATCAAATCGGCCCGGTCTTGTTCGTGTCGTGACGTCAACTTCAGGTCGTCCTGTTTCAATCCTTCCACACGTATATGCTGACTGAGTCGGACGAACAATGGGCGGGCTTGTTGTCGGAATGCCATCAGCGCCGTCCCGGTCAACTGTTCAGGCGGCAACTCACGGAAAGCCAGTAGCTCTCCCAATAACGTCTCGAGTAACCGAGCATCGTGCCCAGGAATCTCCCAGGTCAGGATGTCAGTGATGTAGAGCAACAGCTCATGGACTTGGTTCATGATTGGTACCGTCGCGAACATACGCGTGCCGTCTACATCGTCCTCCCGCCAGCTTCGTCCGTGAAACGTCACTTGTGACACGAACTGCCCGGCCCCGAGACAGTCGTACACCGTACATCCTTTGAAGCCTCGCTCACGCAGTTCGGAATGGATGTTGCAGGCATACGAATCTGCCAAATGGACACACGGCTGTCCTGCGGGTTTATCAATCGGGAAATCCTCAGACTTCAAGTAGTGGAACGCCACACAACAGAGACCGAAACAATTCGCACAATCCGGTTTGAGCGATTCACGCAGCATATGCAGATCGGGCATCGCCATTCATTGTCACTCCTTCCTTGTATGTCTTGACTCTATACGTATAAGTATAAGGAATGTCCCTATTTTTCCATAGTCTTTATTCAATCAATTAGCGTTGCTTTCATCCTTTTCCCCATAAAGCAGTTGCTCCCTCGTTCGCCTTTTCTGCTCTGCCTCGGATATTTCTTTGTAAAGCGCAATCACAGCATCGAACGAGCTTTTGACGTCAATCCGCTCTTCTAACAGTTGATCTTCATAGAATCCGTGACGCAAATCCTCAAGGTAGAGATCCGCTGCTTGATGAAACATCATCTCAAACTGCTCTTTTGCATCTTGAATCTCATCATGTGGTTCCCAATCCGTTAAAAGTCGCTGGTCGAAGGGATCTGTTGAATGAATAAACTCTTCCCATTCTTCAGGAGATAGCATGGCTTTCCAGTAATCAAATTTTGATTCAAAACGTTGTAACGGCCGACCTGATGGAAAAGATTTTTCGGCATAAGCTTCGTACAGATTTTAACAGTGATGAAAAAACCAATCGATGATTGCCATATCCCAGTCCATAAATATTTCTGATTTGTCATGTTCGACATATTGGACTCTTCCGTCCTTATACGTTACTTCATAACGAATCGTCCCTTGAATTGACGTATCACGATAAAACATGTCATCGCGATACTCCATATCATCTAAATCGAGATTTGCCGGCTTCTCATATGTTTCAAGTGCATTCGCAAGCGATTGGACCTTTCCTGTCATCAAATCGATAAAAGTCACATCAATCTGTTTGATGGTTCGGGGTGCTTTGATGATTCCTTCGTCATAACAGAAGGCCAATACGAGTGGTCGTAGGCAATCCGTTGAATTTGGAATTGCAATCCACTCATTTAACAGCGGGTCATGGTAATATCCCTTTTTGTTTAATTCTTTTGTGTTAAGCGTATCATTTTCAATAATTGAATATAGTAGGATGTCGAAGTCTTGAATTTTACCGTAAGGAACTATTCCATAGTCGTTTTCCTCGAGTATGTTACCCGTCCGGAAGTCCCGACCGTTGCGCCACTCCACAACAAAACGCCACCGTTCGACAAGCCACCATATCCACTCACCGCCATTCATACCTGTTTGCCATTCATTCCGTTTATAGTCAATCCACTCATCTTTGTCGTATGAAACAGACTGAGAGGTACCGTCTTCATATCGGACATGATACGTCAAGATTCCATGTAGCGTGTCGCGATGGAGTAAAGAGTAGGCGGACTCGTTTAAAAACAGCATGAAATCAATAAAGTTCACTGCTTCCTCAGACCCTGCTTCTTGAAACCATAACTCAATCGATTCAATGACTCGTGCTTCCATCGATAGCTTTCCTCCCTACTGTTTGTAATCATACATACAAAAACCAACCTGATTTTTTTAGATTGGTTTACTGTCTTAGTTCACTTTATCTTCCAATTGTTTCAACTTTGTCGAGTAATACTCGATGATGTCACGGCGTCGGATGATGCCGATGAAATACTTCCCATCATCGACGACCGGCACGAAGTTTTGGTCCGTGATCGCATCGACGAGCTCTTCAATTTGTGCCGTAATCGAGACCGGCTTATAGCGAACGCGTTGCTTGATGTCTTTTAGACGTGTCCGGAGCACTTTTTCATAGTCTTCTTCCCCGCGAAGCTGTTCTGCGAGTGCCCAGAGTAAATCCCCCTCTGTCATCGTCCCGGCGTAAAATCCGTTCTCCGAAACGAGTGGGACAGACGTGAATCGATGATGCTTCATCTTTTCAAGTGCTTGTCGTACCGTTGATTCGGGGTCCAAATATTTGACGTCTTCTTTCGGATATAAAAAGAAAGCGATATTCATTTAAATCTCTCCTCAATCTGTTAATCCACCCCGCTATTGTACCATGAATGGTAGGACAGGTTGAACTAAATCCATGTTCTAATCTAGTTTCATCCCCCTTTCTCCAAAACAAAACAAAAAAACATCGTGACTCTAGTCACAGCGATGTTAAAATGATTCAAAAAATGGAAGGGAACTCCAATTGAATTATACCCGTTTTTTTTTTTTCTTACCCTTATCGACATACAAAAAGCCCCCGATTCGGAGGCCATCGATTATTGAACAAACTGCAACAACGTATCGTTAAATTTCTCTCGTTCATCCAGCACCGTACCGTGTCCACTCTCTTCAAAGCGCTCGATTCGCGCGTTCGAGATGCCTTGTTCCATCTGCTCGGCGAATGCGAAAGGACAGATCTTGTCATGTACTCCATGGATGATCAACGTCTCGACATCAATTTTCGGCAGGGCATCTCGTAAATCTTCGTCACGTAACGCCTGTGCCGAGGCAATCGTCCCATGGCTCGACGCGACGAGCGCGAGATGGTGGAACCAGTTTTGCATCGGTTTCGAATGTTCTTTCTCGAAGAAGATTTCTCCGAACCCTTCGAGCATCTTCGGTCGGTCGGCCCGTGTATCGTCAATCAACGCGTCGACTTCGTCCGTTGTCATTCCATATGGATAATCTGCACGCTGTGTGAAGATTGGTGCTGCTGCTCCCGCTAACACTAACTTTTTCAGACCATCCTCTTTATAGTCGGCAGCGTAGCGAACTGCAATCGCACCACCCATTGAAAAACCGACGAGCGTGAAATCTTTTAAGCCAAGTCCGTAAACGACCATATGCACATCAGACGCCATTGTCTCATAGTCATAACCTGTCGCCGGGGCATCAGATTTCCCGTATCCTCTGAAATCAATGCCGATGTAGCGATATCCCGCTTCGACGAGCGCATTCTTCTGATACTCGAACATATTGTTGTTTGCTGGCCAGCCGTGCAAGAAGACAATCGGTTCCCCAGACCCGACATCCTCTACGTATAGATTTGTACCGTCATGTGCTGTAATATATCCCATCATCCAACCTCCACAGTCATTATTTAGCGAAAACACTCACAACTTCATTGTTCCCTATTCCAACTTCGAGAAACCCTCTTATGTGTCGCGCCAGAGCGCTTCACCTTTTAGATAACCTTCAACGGCTTTCGCTCCTTCTCGTAAAACAGCTTCTCGCCAATCCGCGTTTTCCGGATAGAACATCGCCATGAATTCGTTTTGAATACCGTTTCGTGCCTCAGGGTCCTTTGTCCCTTCAAAGAACAGCCGGTTCTCTAAAATAATCGTTAAAAATTCACGGATGGATGCTTTTGTCGACGTCCCAAACGTACCGAATTCAAATAAGGCAGAAACGAGACCCTTGTCCGGGTATTCCGTATCGCGCACGTAGTAAAAATGATTCGTCGAATCTCCGAGTACCTCGTCCGGGTCATACACGTTGACGTTGACTAGACCGTACGCTTGTTTTAACTCATCTTCCGTGCGACCGTCCCGTTTGCTGATGACCATCGTAACCTCGTTCGTCGGTCCGAGTGCGGTATGCCAATCGAGATGGACGACTTTTCCGTAGCGCTCAAGTAAATCATGTTGAATCCCTTTTAAAAAGATGGCAGACGGTTCGTCTTCTTCTCCCCCGTAATACACACCTTTCGGGAATTGATATTGCCCCATCCCTTTTGCTCCACTCATCGCTTTGAAGCCATCAAGCTTAATTCCAGAGCCGAGAAATGAATAGATCTGTTCACGCGCCTCATGGTAGTCGTCAATTACTCCGTCCGGTACGAAGAGATGGCGCATCAGCTCATATTCACGGTTCACGTTATATGGGACCGACTCACGATCAATGACGTAATTTCTGTTCAAATCGACATTGTGTTCATTGACACGTCGAAAGTGTTTCATCCCCCATGGATTCACTGCATGTATGAGACAAATCCCCGTCGTCTCATGATGGACATGCGCGAGTTGCGTTTGTACAAATTGATGGGTCACCGCGGCGCCCGCATACCCTTCAATCCCATGTTCCCCGATCGTCATGAGAATCATCGCTTTTCGTTCTCGTTTCGGTTCTCCTAAAATGACGTCGATACTCTCATCCCCGATCGAGTGTGTCAACAGCTCCGCTTTCGGATAAAATCGTTTCACTTCAGACAGTAAGTTCAAGAACTTCTCACGCGACTCTTCGAAAGATGATGAAAAATACTGGCTCATCGCACTCTCCTCCAATCTTTCTTCTCTCTATCCTTTCCCATCCTGAGGCAATCTAAAAACGCCTCCTTTGAGAGGAAGCGTTTCAATCAAGGGGTGCGGATTCGTTTCGAATGTTGACGTCGGAACGCCATCAGATAAAAGATTGGTCCAATTAAGACGGCACCGAACAACCAGTAGAGACCAGCATTCGCATACAGTCCTTCGAAAGAACGGAACACCCAAGCGAGAATGGTGAAGGCGACCATCAACTCGATGGTCCACAGTAGCCCACGACGAACCGCTAGGAAGACAGTGTTCGTTTTTTGGAAGAAGGCTGCGACGAATGCGATTAAGAATGCCGGAAAACTCGAAAGCCACAACATTCGATTCAACGAACTTTCAGCAAAGTACGAGTTGCCAAGAGACATGGTGATCAGAAAATGCATCAAGAGGACAAGCACGACGACAATCCAACCGACCAATACATCCCGCTCCATTTTTTTCATCACAACCAGCTTCCTCTCTGAAGAGTTGAATATTATATATTTACCCGCTTTTCTCTTCTTCTCGTCCTCTTCAACTAAAAAACGCACTCTGTTATCAGAATGCGTTTCGTGTATTATCCGACCAACTCACGCGCCCACGCTTTCGCGCGTTCGAGTTCGCCTTCCTTCAACATCTCCGTCGTCCCATCGACGAGGAACGACTCTTTTTGGACACCCGTCGCCCCTTTTTTTTTTATTTCCCCTTCGACCCGATTGACGGCATGACCGAACCAATCAATGATTTTACCAAGTATCGGATTCTGTTTCTCTTTGACGACACTCGTGTCAAAGGCAGCCGTCCGTTTCCCTCGTAACGCATTGTCCGAAATTCCGTCCAAAAATACTTTAATGTCTTCCGTTTCGTATCCCCCATGTGTCGGTGAGCCGATGATGACCAGGTCGACATGTGCCAAGTCGCCTAATCCAATATTCAATACGTGTTCCATACGTGCCTCATGGTCTTTCGACAGCTCTTGCTGCATCGCATGAGCAATCTTTTCAGTATGACCATATAGTGAGTCAAAAATAATCAAGATGTTCATGATAAATCCCCCTTTACCGAACCTTTCTTTATTCCCGTTCCCATTTCCACGTTCGTTCATGCTTCTTTTTGGTACAGCGAACTTCGCTTGAAGAACGACCAACTTATCATGATGATGCCCATCCCGAGCAGCAAATAGCCGAAGAAGGTGATAAAATCACGTGAATGATACGGTGCTTCGAATCGATACTCCGCTCGCTTCCATTCCGAACCGTCCTCGACCGCAATGACGTCTTCCACAGACTCCCCGTCGACTTCACGGTACACCGTCCCAATCGGATATCCGTTCGAAGCATTCCCGTAGTAACGTCCCGTCTCATCATTGACCACTGTCTCCACTTCACCGATCACGTCACCGAGTGCATCCTCTTCGATTGTTGTGTCGAGCACTTCATATGCGTTTCGGTCGAACACGACAAACGTATAGGCCCAGGAAAGGGCAGATGCGGGCAGCGCAATCGAGAGTGAAAGGAGCATCAAGAAAATCAGTCGCCTCATTTGAGACTCCAGACGAATGTCGCCGAATCACTGACGTCAATGTCATCTGGTTCTAGTTCGGGCATCCGTGATTCCGAATAGACGACGTCCTGACTATAGAGGACGTTTGTAGGCGAGAACAGATGAATCTCTCCCCATGTGTAGTCAATTTGAAGCAAGTCTCCGAGTTCAGCGCCTGCTCCTTTCGCAAGAAGCTCTGCTCGTTTCCTCGCATTCTCCGCAGCACTCACCAATAGCTGATCCTCGATCGCATTCGGGTCTTTCATCGTGAAGCGAATGGAGAGTGTAGGATTTGCCCGAGATTGACTGATTTGTTCGATGACGTCCGATAGTTTAGACGTGTCGAGCGCAAATTCGAGCTTCGTCTTCTGTTTACAGACATATCCGACAAACCGCGACCGATAATTCTCATCTCGATCACGATAGCTCTCGTATTCCGTATCGATGGAAAAGTCACTCGTTTTGAGGTCCGTCTTGTCAAAACCAGCACGCGTGATGGCTTTTTGAAGATGGGACACCGCACTTGCCGCCTCAGTCATCGTATCTTCGCACCGTGGCGCTTTCGAGACGAGATCCATATGAATCACAATCAAATCCGGTCGAGATGAGACGTTCCCCGTCCCTTTTACGGTAATCTTTCGTTCCATATCCATTTCCCCCTTATCGATTTGAGTTCTCCATTATTCTGAAAATCGCGTCATCATCCAGTCCTCTACTTCATCGAGTGAGTCCACACCTTGTAAGGACGGGTAAGCATCCCGCTCGAACAACAATCCGTTCGGCGTATCTAAAAACAGATAGCGTTCCCCATCCGGAAAACCGTAATCGGCAATGTCTTTCAATCGAAGTGTCGCTTCATTTTGTTCCCAGACAAACTCGTCATCGTATGGAATCGGCATGAAAATCCCTTCCATGCCTTGTTTCACTTGCGAGATAACGGACGCATCTGTTGTCTGTCCGGTTTCCTTGATGGCATCAGCACGAACAATCAAATCTCGCCCGATTTGCACATCCCCACGATACACATTAGATACGTGTATCGTGATAAGTGACTGATATTCGGTCTCTCCATTGAAATCAATCTCGATATGTCGAATGTCCGTGACCGTTCCTCTGACCACGACCGGATTCCATTTCGAAAAGAGTTCATCCTCGGTCATGTCCATCATATTTTCCTCGGAAATATCTGATGTCACTTTTGATTGGTCGACAATGTGAACGGAATTCGCAGTGGAATCCGTAGATAATGGGATGCGTTCGTTCCAGACATTCGATGTGAAGAGCATGAATCCCGCAGCGACAGCGATGAGGAGTCCTGCTCCCCATTTCAGTCGTTGATAAGGTTTTCGCTCTATCATCATCGATTCCTCTATATACCGGTCATCGACTTCCCCGAGTAGTCGAAGGATCTGCTCACTTTTCATACGCGAACTCCTTCTGCTTCAAGCGCTCGCTGTAACGCATCCCGCGTGCGCTTCAAGGTCATTTTGACATGGCTCTCACCGAGCTGATGTGTCGTTGCAATTTCTTGAATCGAGTGTAAATAGAAATAACGTTGCATGAACATCACCCTTGTCAGTCGAGGTAGGTCTGCTAGAAATTCATTCAACACGTCGACGAGGTCTTCGTCTTTCATCGATTCCGTAAGGACATGTTCTAGTTCTTCATAGACGAGCGGTACTTCCCCACCGCCACGTTTTTTTGCATGATTCTTCTTATAACGCTGTAGTGCGAGATTTCGCACGATCTTCGTCAAATACGCTCCGAGTCGAAGCGGACGTGTCGGCGGGATCGACTCCCACGCTTTCATATATAAATCGTTCAAACACTCCTCTGTGTCTTCGCGATTCTGTAGAATATTATAAGAAACACGATGACAATAGCTTCCGTATTTCTTCTTCGTCGCGATAATCGCATACTCCGATCGTTCCCAGTACCAATCGATAATGACCTGGTCATCCATCCAGTTACCCCCTTCGTAATAACCCCTCTATAACTATAGATCCCAATCTCATATCATCCGTCAAAAAAAATCAAAAAAACCTCGTCATCGAGACGAGGAATGTTATCCTGATTCATCATTGCTTCCAAATCGATACGACAAGCCCGCCAATGTAGCCAAACATCGCCCCGCTCGCAATCCCATATGTCAATTGAATATGAAAGAAGAACGAGAGGATTACACCGAGTGTCGTCCCCGCAATCAACCCAAAACAAATGATACAATCTTTCCATTCTGGTGAATCCATCTTGCTCCTCCTAACCTATGCGCTCAATCTGACGACTTCATCTCTCCAATCGCTTTGAGACATTTTAGTGTCCTAACTTTCCGAGTATGATGTTGGACCGCATAAGCCAACATCGCGACGACAGCTATGTTCAATAGGATGGTCCACTGCGCATATGGATTGGAAAGATTCGCTACCACCACAACAAAATTGGCGAGTCCCACTGCTCCATACAGTTGGATGATTCGTTTCTCCCGCTGAATCATCGAATCAAAATCCGAATACAATTGGAACGGTCCGTCACTCGTTAATTTTCGTAAAAAAATCCACCGATACGACGTATCGACCACTTCGACTCCAACTTCATCTAAGAATTCCATATACGCCTTCGACTCGGGGTGAGAAGGTAAGTTGGACAACAATTCGATTCGGTAGGTGAACGTCCCAGGTTCAACTTGTTTGAACACATATCGCATCAAACGAAAGGATTCGAGCGCCCAACCGGTTTGAGCCATCTCATTGAGCCACTTCTCTTCCTTCTCATAATCAACAAATATGCGATAGACCGTTTTCGTCTTCATGTATCCAACTCCTTCGTCCATTCATGTCCGTGCTGCACCAGTTCTTCTAGTCGCCTTAATTCCGACCGAAGTGCCTCTCGACCAGTTGCCGTGATCTCATACTCTTTCTTCCGCCCCGTACCTTCGAGCGCCTGAATCCAACCTCTCTCTACTAGACTACTGAGGGCGCCGTATAATGTACCTGGCGCGAGTTGAACCCGCCCATTGCTCAATTCTTGAACGAATTGCATCATCCCATACCCATGCCTCGGGACTTGCAGAGATAATAATATATAATAAACCGCCTCGGTTAATGCGCCTGTACTTGACTGTTGTGTCACGTATCCCGCTCCTTTGTATCGTTCTTCGTTATATCGTCATCCGATATATCAAAAATATCCTATTTTTGGTTAATTAACAAGAGCTGTGACATAATATTTTTATTTTGGTCGTTCTTCGTATAGTTTTGGCAATCTTGTTTTGTTTGTCATGACATCATAAAAAAGGGACTCAATATGTACTGAGCCCCTTGATTTGTACTTCATGGTTTGTCATGAATTTTTCAATAATCTACTTAATCATTTTCTTGTTTCAATCGGTCGATAATGTTATCTTTCTTTATTTTTGAAACGGAATATAGCATCGAGGCACCCACAATCATGAAAATCATGATGACGACAAACAAAATGCTATTCCACGGCAAGGTAAACGGAGCATCAAACGTATTGATTTGCGCTCGATAGATGAGGTACATGATGAGAAGACTGATGGGAATCCCATACGCAAGGGCTTTCACCCCATAAAAAATGCTTTCATAGTACACCATCTTATTGAATCCTTTCGGAGTCATCCCAACCGAACGAAGCATCGCAAACTCACGACGACGAAGTGAGACGCTCGTTGAAATCGTATTAAAAATGTTCGCAATCGAGATTAGCGAAATTAGCACGATAAACCCGTACACAAATATTGATAAAAGTAACAACATCTGTTCTTGTTGTTCCCGTTGTTCCGATACGTTAAAGACATACAAATCCAAATTCTGTTCCGCTTCAATCACTTGTTGTGTGTCCTCGGGATCATCTGTATTCAACGCGATTGACGGACTCGATTGTTTCATCAAATCCCCGATTGCGTCTTCTTCAAACGTCCCTTCTCGTACTATCACATCGAGCCATCCAAGAGAACCTGTCATCACACCGGTCGGGGCGATATCTGTCATAGCACCAATTTGAATCGTTCTAAGCGGTGCCGCGTCGCCCGTTGCATTCTCGTCCCTCAATTCAAACGTATCACCGATTTCTGCTTCGACCGTCTCTGAAGTGATGAATTTTTTCTGATCCATGTCTTGATACGAGATCTCATCAATCAAGACGGCTCCTGGTACGTCCCCGTCTTCAAAACGACTGACAGGCGCTCCGATTTGTTTCAAGTACGCATTGAAACTTTCATCATCTAATTGATAGAGGGATACGTAGTACATAAATTTTCCGTCAACGATCGTTGATGCCAAATTCTCGTTCTTGGTAATCGCACTCGGTAATTGAGATTTGCTGACCATCGTTTGGACCGTTGCATTTTCAAAATATGTTCCGTTCGTCACATGATCTAACGATTCATAACGTCGTAAATCATTTTGATCAAGCGTTGAACCATTCACAAGAATATCGAAATCATAGTCTGCTTGAGACATGTCAAGGGACTGTTCGAGACGATCAGTGAAGTAACTGACCACTAAAAACAGGACGATACTGATGACGAGCGAGAAGACGGTAACCAGATACCGTTTACGGTTGCGCTTCGTATTCTTCAACCCAATCTCTGCTTCTAAACCGAAAAGACGACGAACTAGTTTTGACGTCTTCACTTGTTTTGACGTCAATCGTACATCTTGCGTTTGCCGAATGGCGTCAATCGCAGAAATCTTTGAGGCTCGACGCGCCGGAAGATAGCAGGAAATGAAAATGGTTACGCTCGAAATGAAGAGAGTTAATAGTAAAGTAATCGGTGTGACGACAACTTCAAACTTCTCCGTCACGTTTAACGCTTTTTTGGCAAATGCATTGATGAATAGGAATGTGAACGCAATACCCGTAATCCCCGCCAGGATACCGAGTGGAATGCTAATCCCCCCAATGACCATCCCTTCAAAATAGACCGAGTTCCGCTTTTGTCGCTTCGTAGCCCCGACACTTGCCAACATTCCGAGGTAACGAGAACGCTCCGACACACTGATGGCGAATGCGTTATAGATTAGAGAAATCGAACCGATCACAATGACCGCCATGATGATTCCACCAAATCCATATAGCGTTTTACGCAATCCATCGTCATTTGTCACTCCATAATAACGAAGCAACGAGGAATTGTAGGCGACACGTTCTATGTTCTGTTCGGTCATCAACTGTTTCGCTTCCGAATAAATCGAGTTGTCTACATCGTTCAAGGCGACGAACGTATCGACTCTTGCTCCATTCAATTCTTGATCATCGATGAATCCGACGACTGTATACCCTGGCGACCAAGTCGGTTCCCAGTCAGGTCGAGCCATCGTTCCAACAACCGTCAATGTCACCGTATCCTCAACGTTTAATTGTTCGAGAATCGTCTCATCTTCTCGGATCAAACCATCATTTTGTGTCAACACGTGACCTGATGACGGATCAATCCGCTCTCCAATCTCAAGTGTCAATTCATCACCGATGTTATAGGTGACGAGGGCATTTTGGCGAATCCCTTCTGAAATGACGACTTCGCCTTCTTTTTCCGGTAGACGCCCCTCAGTCAAGTCAATTGGAAAACTCTTCAATCCGGATGTGTTATAGTTTCGAACATATAAGTATGGTTTGTAAGCATTTTGTGACTCTTCTAGTTGAGCATAACCATCATTTGAAAGGATGACAGCCTTCGTGTTCGCATCATCCCGAATAGCTTCGACTTGCTTTTCGTTTGTATCTAGATACTGAACATGCCATTCTCCGTTATCTGCGATGTCTTGACGAATAAAAAAATCCAAAAAAGAAGATCCGAGCGTTGTGACAGCTGTAATCATCGATACAGAGATGATGACTCCGATGATTGTAACAAGCGAGCGTCGTTTGTTCTCGCGCAAATGCCGAAGTGTCATTTTATTGATGATGTTCATGCGCGGACGACCTCATTCTTCGCAATCTTGCCATCTTCAATCGAAATGATACGATCCGCCTGTAAGGCAATCCGTTCGTCATGGGTAATGATGATGAGCGTTTGATTGAATTTCTTATTGAATAGTTTTAACAGGCTCATGATTTCTTCACTATTTTGACTATCCAAGTTTCCTGTCGGCTCGTCGGCTAAGATAATAGCTGGATTACTAATCAGTGCCCGACCGATGGAAACGCGCTGCTGTTGCCCTCCCGATAATTGATTTGGTAAATGGGTCAATCGGTTTGACAAGCCCAAGATGCCGATGATGCGTTCCAAGTGAGCGATATCCACTTTTTGTTCATCTAATAGCATCGGTAACGTGATGTTCTCTTCGACCGTTAAAATCGGAATCAAGTTATAAAACTGATAAATCAAACCGATTTGTCGACGACGGAAAATGGCAAGCTGCGTCTCGTCCAATGCATAAATGTCTGTTTGATCAATCAACACCTGTCCACTCGTCGGCACATCGACACCACCAAGTAAATGCAACAATGTCGATTTCCCCGAACCCGAAGGCCCGACGATACAGACAAATTCACCTTTCTTCACCGTGAACGAGACGTCATCGAGCGCTCTGACCTCCATCTCGTCCTTGCCGTATACTTTCGATAAGTTTTGTACTTCTAATATGTTCATGTTTGCACCCTCCAGTACTTGATCTACTTCGAGTGTACCGAGTGAGTGTGACTCGTCTGTGACTCGAAAGTGACGATTTCGTCACTTAGCGGTCAGACAACTGCTTTATAGAAGCGAATATGAAAATCCGTTCCGACCCCAGGTTCGCTTCGAACAGTCAACTCACCTTCCTGGCTCATAATGATACTGTGTGCCATGGCAAGCCCAATCCCGACACTTTCTTCGCTCGCATTCACACCTTTATAAAACCGTTGGAAAATGTACGGGAGGTCTTGTTTTGCGACGCCAATCCCCGTGTCACGAATCACAATTTCTGTATACAGCGTATTTTCACTAAACTCGATGAATACATCGCCCTGTTCCGGCGTATGCTCCACGCAATTTTTTAAGATGTTGATGAGTGCCTCCGTCGTCCACTTCAAATCACCCTCGAATGTAACATCTTTTTCGCCTTGAACATGGAGTCGTTGCATTTTAATATCAATCGGTACGAGCATCGGTTCCGCTACGGCTTCAATGAGCGCAGGGACAGATACCAATTCGCGCTTGAAATGTATTGTCCCGGCATCAATTTTTGATAGTTTGAGAAGAGAAGACAAGAGCCACTCCATTCGTTCAAGTTGTACTTGTACGTTATGGGTGAATTCTTGACGCTTTTCCTCGGATAGACGAGGGTCACTGAGGAGATCCGCCATGACGGTCATCGAGGTGAGCGGTGTCTTCAATTGATGGGAGATATCGGAGATCGCATCCGTTAACTTCTGTTTATCTTCTTCAAGATACACGCCTTGTTCAGATAGCATTTTCGTCACTTTGTAGAGTTGGCTCTTTAACAAACTGAGCTCCCCTTCGCGATTATCACGGACATCCAATGTATAGTTGCCATTACTGATTTCTTGAAGATATCCCGAGAGCTGCTCGATTTCTCGATAACGCCATGCCGTGAAACGATACGTAACGCCGAAAAGTATGATTGCTAATAGGACGACCAGAACGGCCGCCTCTATGGACATGAATAAGACGGCAATACCTACAGCTATTCCAATAAAAAATAGACAAGTGAACAAGTATATTCTTATTTCTTGGTTTCGCAACATATTAACGCCCCACCTTGTATCCGATTCCACGCACAGTCGTAATAAGCATCGGGTGTTGTGGATCATCCTCTAGTTTCTCGCGGAGTCGCTTAATATAAACGGTCAACGTATTATCGTTCACGAATTCCCCACCCACATCCCAAATCTGATCGAGTAGTTGGGCCCGTGACAACACTTGCCCTGTATGCCTCCCAAAGATGAGCAACAAACGATACTCGAGCGCTGTCAACAAAATTTCGTCCCCATTCTTTTTTACTTTTGCATCTTGCGTATTGATTTCAACTGGACCAATCGTCAACAGAGGCGAGCGTGCGTTTTTATTGTATCGACGAAGTACCGAGTGAATTCGTGAAACGAGTTCTCGGACACGGAACGGTTTCGTGATGTAGTCGTCCGCTCCCATATCGAGTCCCATCACCACATTCACTTCATCATCGAATGCCGTCAGAAAGATGACAGGGATGTCTTGTTGTTGCTTCACGAGCCGACATAAGTCATATCCACTCCCATCTGGCAGTGACAAATCAAAGAGGCATAAATCAATTGTATGTAACTGTTGTTCAATCATAAGCGTCGCGTCAGCCACGTTTTGGCATAACGTTGTTCTAAATTGTTCTTGTTCGAGTGAATATTGGAGACCGGAGGCGATCGTCCGGTCGTCTTCTACGATTAGAATATGCATGGTATTCCCTCCTGACTCTTCTCCCCATAATATAGCAGTCTTTATTCAAGTGAAATGAGAAATCAAAAATCCCTAACGAGAAATCTCGTCAGGGAGGACAATACGTTATTTGCACGCGGATTAGGATGTTGTAACTCGAAGGCACTCCGGTCGTACGAATCCGACTTCGCCTAAGAATCGTAATGCATCTATCGTCAACTCGTCGAGCTTGATGGATTGAACTTTCGGCTTGGTCTGTTCATCGACCCACACTTTCCAAATCTCGATTTCCTCCGCCGTCTTCAAATGGTCGGTTATATATTCGACGAGCTGTTCGGCTCTCACATCGGAATAACGCCAACGCAACTCTACTATGTGCGGTTTTGAAGAATACGCCTCGACGTTCTCCATCGTATAATAGAGACTATGTTTAATCTCAATCTCGTCAAGTTGCTCTTCCGACTCGACGTTCATCAAAATCTTTTCATCACGGTCGAGGTCCTCGACGTCTGTCAGAATGTCAGGCAACACGATGCCTTTTTTGATGGCCTCGTTGATAGATAAGAACTCACCATATGGATTTTCGACTTCTTTTAGTGGGTGATCGCTCACAATAAATTGGAATTCACTCATGTAAAAGCCCCCTCTTGTTTTAGTAATGGGTCGCTATCGTTTGATCGCACGAATGGATATGAAAAGACCAATCACATATCCGATGATTGAACCGATGACAATACCGTATATAAACGGAAAATCAACTAATAAAGAGATGACGATTCCGCTAACCGTGCCAAATACAAGTCCTAGCCCGACTGCTGATTCGCGCCATTCGCTCATCTTCACCCCTCCTCTTCTTTCCACTCATTACATACGAATCAGCCAGATTAAACGTTTCATCGCCATCTACTAAAATTCATATAAAAAAGGGACCCAGTATTCACTAACCCCCTTCAAAAAACTATTCGACTGTCGAGACCGCCTCAGCGAGTGCTGCCTCTTCTTCATGATATTTCTCGACAAAGGCATCGAGTAACGCTCGTACCTCATCCGTCGATTTCGTTTCCATCAAGTTATGGCGTAGCTCGCTCGCCCCACGGAATCCTTTGACATAAATCTTGAAGAAACGGTGCAAGTTCGAAATCGAACGCGGCACGTCTTCTTGGAATTTATCCTGAAGGTCCAGTTGCAGACGCAATAGATCAAGGTGTTCTTCCATCGAGTGTTCGCGAGGCTCTTTCTCGAACGCGAACGGGTTCTTGAAAATCCCGCGACCGATCATGACACCATCGACCCCGTATTTCTCAACGAGCTCGAGTCCCATTTGACGGTCGAGGATGTCCCCGTTGATGGTGATGAGCGTATCCGGGGCGATCTCGTCCCGCAACTTCACGATGTCCGGGATCATCTCCCAGTGCGCGTCGACTTTACTCATCTCATTGCGCGTGCGCAAGTGAATCGACAAGTTGGCGATGTCTTGTTTCAAGAGATGCGTCAACCAGTCACGCCACTCATCGAGCTTCGCGTAGCCGAGTCGCGTTTTGACGCTGACAGGGAGACCACCGGCTTTTGCTGCTTGAATGAGCTCAGCCGCAACTTCCGGACGGAGAATAAGACCGCTCCCCTTCCCACGTTTCGCCACGTTCGGGACCGGGCAACCCATATTGATATCGAGTCCTTTATAGCCCATCTCGGCCATCCCGATACTCATTTGACGGAAATATTCCGGATTGTCTCCCCAGATGTGGGCGACCATCGGCTGTTCGTCCTCAGTGAACGTCAAACGACCACGGAGGCTACCTTTTCCTTCCGGATGGCAATAGCTGTCCGAGTTCGCGAATTCTGTGAAGAAGACGTCCGGGCGTCCCGCGTGGGCGACGACATGACGGAAGACGACATCGGTCACATCTTCCATCGGGGCAAGTATAAAGAACGGACGCGGAAGGTCGCGCCAAAAGTTTTCTTTCATCGTAAAATCAGTTCCTTTCATCCATACAGTCCAACAAAATCACTCATCTATTCTATTATGTCCGTCGGATTGTATCAACTGACATTACTCATGATCCGTTTCTTTCGAGAAAATGAGTTGAAAAAAGTGCGGGAATCCTTCGGTCAATAAGTAATGAAGCACACGATTCGTGTATTCCGGTTCAATCGTTCCCGTGCGAAGTAGCGTCTGGAGCACCATCCCGTCAATCCCGGCCATCGTCCATGTGGCGACCGCCTGAGTCATCGGCCCTTGCTCGACTCCGTAAGCCCGTACAAAGATCGCCTCAATCCGTGTAATCCAGTCTTGATATTTCTCTCTGAACTTTTGTTCGATGTCCTCATTGCCAATCATCGCTTCGTGGGCGAGATAAAATTGAAGTCGGCTCTCCGCATCTTTTTGAAGGCGCTCCTGCATACCTTCATAGATTTCCTGAATAATCACCGCCGCTTCCTTTCGATCGTCATGGGAGACGGTCTCAATGCGTTTTACCTCACCGAGCCCCTCGTCCATCACGTCATATAGAATCGCCTCTTTGGACGTGTAGTAATGATAAATCGCACCCGTACTGAATCCGGCCCGCTCCGCAATCCCTCGGAGCGTCGTGCCTTTGATGCCCTGTTCGACGATGATTTCACGCGCAGCTTGTAAGATTTTCAACTTTCCTTCGTTCATCATCATCTCGCACCCTCCTCTGTTTTCAACGCTCATTATACCATAATGATGTGGCAAACTTTCGACACTTCCATGTGAGCTCCCACCCCCTATTGACAGCGCTTACAATAGTTTGTTACACTTTTCACATAAACATAACGAACGTTCGGTATGTTTAGTCACTGCATTTATTTCTGTTTATCTCATTTTCGAAAGGAGTGTCATGTTATGTTTTTCTTCGAATCAATGCCTTGGTATAACGTCGTCATGTGGTTCGTCGTCCTTGGACTGCTGATGGGGTTTAACGAGTTCGTCCGTTCTGGTAAACGGGCGAGCCAACTTATGTTCATGGCGTTACCGATCGCACTGACTCCAATCTGGTTGTTTGTCGTCGATTCGGAAATCACGTCGTGGTTCCATTGGGTGAAGGTGTATTCGGCACTCGCCGGCGCGCTCATCTACATGGTCATCCGCTTCACGAACTACCATAAGAAACATCCTTGGTATTTAGTACTCGTCCCGGCCATTCTTGCCATCAATATCATGGAGGCCGTTATACGGGAGTTTCAAGTCGGCTTCATGGGATTTGATGGGGTCGTCGACGGCATGAATTACATCTCCGGTGGGTGGAACTACGTCAACGCCTTCGCCGGAATTTTGAACATCCTCACCATTTGTGGCTGGTTCGGTATCTTTGCGACGTCCGGTAAGCGAGTCGATATGATTTGGCCGGACCAGACGAAATTGTGGATCATCGCATATGGAATCTGGAACATCTCCTACGTCTATTCGTGTGCACCAGGTAACGCATTTTATTCCGGATTTGCGTTGAACATTGCCGCAACCATCCCTGCTCTCCTTTGGGCGAAAGGAACATGGATGCAGAACCGTGCCCAAACGCTCTCGATTTGGATGATGTGGGTCATGACCTTCCCTTACTTCTTTGCGGTCGGCAGTACGTTCAATGTGAGCGTCTCGTATAATCCGGCAGCGAACTGGACGCTCGCCCTCATCAGTCTTGCCCTCAACGTCGTGCTCGCCGTCATGCAGGTATCACGTATTATGAAACGACGTCTCAACCCGTTGAAAGACGAGCTGTGGACCGATACTGAAGAATACAAACGAGTCGATGCGTTACGAGAAACAGAATCTCCTAATCCTAAGACAGCATGAAAAAGACGAGCCGCGGCTCGTCTTTTGAGTTCCTAGAAATCAAGATGTTGTACGCTCAGAGTAGTCGCCTTTCCTCCAACCGTGACGTGTGAGATTTCTTCTCCTGCTACAGTTAGTTCTACCAAAATTTCTGACGGAAATTTCATTCCATATCCTTGCTCCATGACAAGCGTAGACGACTTCTTCAAAACAAGAGATTGCTCGAACAGATAACAAGCCAGCGCACCGTTCGACGTTCCAGTGGCAGATTCTTCATCGATTCCATATAGTGGCGCAAAATTTCGTGTATGGGCGATGCCATCCTCCATCGTTTCAAGAGTGAAAAGATGGTACCCAACCACGTGAGATTGTCGACTGATTTCCTTCACTTTTTCGAAGTCCGGTTGAATAGACAATAGTTCAGTAAGCGATTTGATAGGAATCAGGATATCCCGGAGTCCAGTGAAACCGATCAGAATCGGAAAACGATCATCTAATACCTCAAGCGGAACCTTAAGTGAATCAGCAATTTCTTGATGATTTGTCACGGGTAAAAATTCTGGGAGTCGCTGCTGCATCATAATAGTCAAATCATTTCGGATCTCGACCTCTAACACACCAGCTCTCGTCTCTTGTGTAAATCGTCCACTCCCAAGTAGACCTTGTTCTTTCAATACATGAAACGTTGCAATCGTTGCATGACCACAGAGGTCGACTTCCTCTTCAGGTGTGAAAAAACGGACGCGGACATCCGCATGATGCGATTGACTCACGAAGGCAGTCTCACTGTAACCGACCTTCTTCGCAATCTGTTTCATTTCTAATTCGGTTAAGGCATCTGCATGTAATACGACCCCAGCCGCATTCCCTCCTTCACCATCTTTTGAAAAAGCATGGACAACATATACATCAATCGATAACATGTTTCAATCTCCTTTAGTCAATCTATAGGATTCTGCAAACTCAACTATACGTTATAATTGCAAGAAAACATGATGAAAAATGGGGGGACTTTGATGATTATATGGATTAACGGCGCATTCGGTTCGGGCAAGACAACCTGTGCCAAGCTACTTGAGAAACAGTTGCCGAATGCGTTTCTCTACGACCCGGAACAAGTCGGCTTTTTCATTCGGAACCAATTGCCAAAAAGCCTTCAACAGCCCGATTTTCAGCACCATCCGGAATGGCGGGAGTTCAACTATCGGATGTTGTCGAAGATTGCCACGTCCTTCGATGGGGTCATCCTCGTTCCCATGACATTGGTGGACGCAACGTATGTAGACGAAATCATCGGTCGGCTTCAGCGGGACGGGATCGACGTACGTCATTTGATCCTTGAAGCGCATCGACAAACGCTCGTGAAACGATTGAATAAACGTTTCGAATGGTTCAACTCTTGGGGGAAAGCGCAGATTGTTCGCTGCCAGTCCGCATTTCAATCTGAAATCCATGCAGAAAAAATTGTAACAGATCACCTATCAAAACAAGATGTTGCGCGAGCGGTCGCCGATCATGTCGGTCTCACACTTGCCTCAAAATGATTCAGATTCATACATCGCTTCGGACGGCTCGTCTTCCCATCGGATGACGAGCTCACTTGAATGGGATAGACTCAGCTCCACCGCCTCACACATCGTATCGGTCAACCACATGCAGCGGAACAATAGTTGCCGATATCCGTACAGTTCATCGATGATTTCGAAGCGCCCCATTTTAACAAACTGACCTAATTGTTCGATCGGACATACCGAATAAGACGATTCACCGAAGCGGACGAGCGACGAAGAATCCCGGTCTACGTTCGAGATTGTCACGACGGCACGTCCCGTCCATACCGCTTCTTTCTTGAACAAGTCACGGATGCCATCCGCAAAAACGAGACGGATTGTCGAACCCATAAAAGTCGCTTCCGTGATGACCGCGTCATGCAGGGAAAGCGGGACGTTACGAGTTCGAATCGTATATTGCTTCATTCAATCCCTCCTTTTTTGAAACACATAATTCTCAACTGACTTCGTATACATTGGACCTTTCATCGTCTTCTTCACTTCGGCTACATCGACGTCTTTCCCTTTCGGCAATCGGAAATAATCGTCGAGCCCTGTCTGAATGAGTTCATTTGTACTTCCCATGACCCCAATCAGCTCGAACGTTTTATCGAATTGCGCCAACGTCGCATCTCCATGGCTATCGTTACAGAGCAAGATGCCACGCGGCTTCAAATATTGTTTCGTCGCCTGACCGACAAACCCCGCATATTGCGAGATGATCAAGTCAACGGGTTCGATGTCGAGCGGCTGCGTATAGTCCTGACCAAAAAATTCAATCGTACACGGCTCATTATATTCCTTTCGTTGATCCATCAGCTCCTGTACCGTTTCAATTTGCTTGAAGAAACGAATCGTCCCTTTGAAACTGTCGACATAGATGACATGAGGGATGACGAGGGAAGGGGCGACGTCGACGTGACTCCGGATAGAGCGCCTGCTTTACGTCAAAAGTATCAGCAATCGTTTCATACACTTGTTTTCGGTCCCCGATTTTTTGTTTATACGTCTCATACATTTTTGTCACTTGTTCAAGATTCATCGATATCCCCCTAGTATAAATATCCAAGCAAATCGAGTGTTCCGTCGCTCCATCGTTTGTCTCCCACCTGACGAATCATCAATTCTTCAAACGATGCCTCACCGATTCCGCGTGTCGTCTGATTCTCGTCATTGATTTGAAGCCACGTGCATGTGTTAGATACCGTGTGAAACCCAATGCGTTCGTAGAGGTCTGGTCGGTCTGCGAATAACAGAAGAAAATCGATGGGGTACGTTTCCCCAAGAGCAATGACTTTTTTCATCAGTGCCCGTCCGACCCCACGTCCCCGAACTTCTTCCCGGACACACAGATCGATGATGCCGAGCACGTGAATCGATTCCCCGTTCATATTCATCACACGAAAGTCTAACCCGACTTGTCCAATGATCCGTTCGTCTTCATACGCGATGAGTCGGAAATGGGGTAATTGCTTGAAGTAGCGGCGATTCGGATAAATTGAGGGAAACGCATGTTGTAATAGCTCAGTTAGCTCCTTATCCATCGATTCTGATACGGTCATTTCGAGGTGTTGCTCGATTCTCATATCTTCCCCCCTACCGATTGAAGGCGCCCATACCGAACAACATGGACCCCGTTCGGCATCAGCTGTTGCTCGATCACGTCGAGGTGTAGTGGCAAGATGTTGCCGTCTGGGAAAAGTCGTTTGCCTGAACCGATGATGATGGGATATACAATCAGTCGAACTTCATCGATGAGGTCGTTCGCGAGTAG
This sequence comes from Exiguobacterium profundum, assembly GCF_001909285.1. GTDB lineage: Bacteria > Bacillota > Bacilli > Exiguobacteriales > Exiguobacteriaceae > Exiguobacterium > Exiguobacterium profundum. Next base: position 1,132,601 of record NZ_MRSV01000001.1, on the reverse strand, counting down.
CGTATGCACAAGTTCGCTGCTTCCCCAGACGTGTAAATCGGGTCCCTCTTCTTGTTTGAGTCGTTTCAACGCTTCGACTGGTTCTGTCAGAAGCATCGTTGACTCCCATCGTGAATCCTGTGATTGCCGTGTTACCACATACTTCATCGCCCGGTTGGCTTCCGGCCAGACGTCATCGTGGTTCGGCCAGTAACTCGCCCATTGGTCATATGTCTTTCGACCGAGCAACAAATCAAACTCACTATGCATTTGCGTCCGAATCCAAATTCCGAGATCTTGGCTCGAAAAAGGTTCCGTCCATCCCCCATGCATGAAATCCCCACTTAAATCTTCTTCTCTCCCACCTGGTGCTTGAATCACACCGTCTAACGACAGGTGTTCCAGAACAATGATTTTCCTCATCTCCGACTCTCCTTTCAGTTATCAATAAATATAGTAGAGAGCAATTAAAAATCTCTTCTTTATTCGACCATGAAAATAAGAATAGGTGCTTAGTCCGTTCACTAGAAAGAACCCTTTAAAAAAGCAGTCACTAAATATTTAATTGAAATTTTTTATAATAATATAAGGGTGATATCTATATAGAAATCACCCTTAATATTATATTCGACTTCTGAAAAATCCAAATCACTCAAAATATTCTTTTACCTGTTGATACATATAGTTCTTATTTAGCCAAAATGCTTGTTTAACCATATAATCATTCGTCAAAACGTTCTCCATATTTTCCGGTCTATTTTTCCAACGAGCAGGCGTAGGAAGGCGACTAGAATTTTTCCCTTCAAAATATTCTGATTTTTCTGCCGATGGTCTTATATGAAGAACTCCAGTGTTATTTGAATTACTAGGTAGATTATTTATTACTACAAATCCTTTTTTGTTATTTACAGGTTTATATGTTAATTCAACACCTTCGATAAGAATTTTTTTTTTTTTTCTCCACGTTTCACTAACCCTCTTCACAAGATCTTCTTCAGGCATATACCAGAACTTTGCCCCTTTGAATATCTCTCCTTTAGAAGTTTCCTCATAAATGAATAATAAAAATTTTGTTGTTGAAAGATAATCATATACTCGCGTGTCTTCCCATTCTAAATCACAAATATCTTTAATAAAGCTAATATCCGACTCAAGTTTAAACCCTTCAGTTGTTAATCTTTTTTTAGATTCCTTTTTCCTCTTATTTGACTTCACGGTAATAATTTTCAAAACAATCCCAGCTTTTTTAAACTCGTCAGTTTCTTCTAAATCATTTTGTAAATTAAACATTTTTTGTGTTATCAATCGAGAACTAGCTTTATCATTCTTAGCTGGTATGTTTACTCCAAATTCTTCCCCTAATATCTTTTTGTTCATTCCATGATATGGTTTTAGTCGATTTAGAATGATTTCTTCAAACGTTTTTGTGTGTAATTCAGATGGGTTAGTTATTATATGTTCTCTAGTGTCATACTGCGTGTCAAATGATTGTTCATGTAGCTCTGGATAGTCAATGACATATGAATCATACGTTGTCGAACTTGTTAACTGTCTATTGACGATACGTCTCGTGATTTCTTTCATATACGACGGTTTCAGCGAAAAAGCTCGTCTATGTGCCCTTTTGTCACTGAAAGGTTGTGATGTAAGGTTTTTTTTTTTTTTTCCTCCCTTAGTAACAGCACCAAGATATTGTGTCATACCTTCAGAAATTTCATCAGCACGTCCTTCCCTAATCATATTCATTATTAATTCCCAGTCATTTCTAATTATATCTAAATCTTCTTCCATTAAGTCGTATAAATTAAAAAGAATGGAGTCAGACACAATAAAATCAGGATAGATTGGATATTCTTTTCCTTCAAAACTATAATATTCAATCGGGTCATATTTATATAACACCAGTTTTATTAAGTTAGATTTTTTTAAAAAAGAAGAAGTTTGAAAATCTTTTTTGTTTTTCTCATCGTAATCAAAGATATTAAGTACTAACCTTTCATTCGCAGCCCAAAAACCATCTCTTTTAAAAAATTTAAGTCCTGCACACTTAAGCTCTACACCTAATGTGTCGAAGTCAGCTTCTGGCCTACTATTATTTTCTAATCCAAACCAATCTTTTTCGATAGAATTACCAATCCACCCTTTATTTTTGGGGTTTACATACCAACTATTAACGCTCTCTTTTGAAACAAGTTCTCGAATCCTCTTTCCTATAGCAGCTTCACCATGTTCTTTTATCTCTCGAACCGACTTGTATTCTTTGTTCATAATAAGCCTCCTTTAAATAAAAAATTTTACATTTTCAATTACTTTCACTATGTACTTCGACTAACAAACTAACAAAGTTAACTTAAATCATAATAATATAGTCATTATCCGAGTTCGTGAAAGTAACATTTTTAAATTCTAAAAAGATACACCATATCTTTTCGGAATAAAACTAATATTTAATTATTTTCATCCTATTCGTATTTCATAAATATTTATAACTTCTTTTTTAACATATTACATAACTAGAGAAATATATACGTATAAACCCATACGTAGTGCACTTAATAATTTATGCTCTATAATCATAAAAATAGGTTGTAAATAATAAAACATGCCCTTGATTGAATCAATCGAAGGCATGTTACATTCATCTTATTCTACTTTCTCCATCCACGCCACTGTCTCCACATGAGCCGTATGCGGGAACATGTCGACCGGTGTCACTTCCATCAAGCGATAGCCACGGTCGGCGAGGTAACGCATATCACGAGCCTGCGTCGCGACGTTACAAGAAACGTATACAATCCGTTTCGGTCCCATCTCGACCATCGTCTCAAGGAACGATTCGGCACAGCCTTTACGTGGTGGGTCGACGACGATGACGTCCGGGTTCACACCGTCTTTCTTCCACTCTGGAAGCACGTCTTCCGCCGCGCCACATGCGTACGTCACGTTATCGATCTCATTGACGAGCGCATTCTGTTTCGCATCCTCGATCGCTTCTGGAACGACTTCAACACCATACACGTGCGCCGCTTTCCGGGCGAGGAACAGACTGATCGTCCCGATGCCGCAATACGCATCGACGACTTGTTCCGTACCTGACAGTTGTGCGTACTCCAGCGCTATCCCGTACAACTTCTCCGTTTGAACCGGATTGACTTGGAAGAACGAGTGCGGAGAGATCGTGAACGTGAGTCCTGCGATTTTATCCTCAATCGTCTCGTGGCCGTAGAGCAACTTGTTCGTCGCCCCGAGGATGACGTTCGTCTTGTCCGGGTTGACGTTTTGCATGATCGACGTCACGTCTGGAAGACGCTCGACGATATCGGCGACGATCTCATTCACACCTTTTAGCTTCGTCGTCTTCGTGATGAGGACGATCATCAGTTCACCCGAATGGTACCCGTAACGGGCCATCACGTGACGGATGACCCCACGTCCTGTCTTCTCGTCATACGCCGGCACACCGCGAGCATCCAACACATCACGGACGACTTGGATCGCCTGATCATTGCGCTCATCTTGAATCAAACATTCGCTCATCTCGACGATATCATGGGAACGAGGACGATAGAAGCCTGAAACGAGACGGTCTCCTTCTTGTTTGAACGGGACTTGCGCCTTGTTGCGGTAGCGCCAAGGTTCTGGCATCCCGATCGTGTCATGGACCGGCACGTCGAACTGACCAAGACGCTTGAGCGCATCGACGACACGTTCTCGTTTCTGGCGAAGTTGTCCTTCATAACTGAAGTGTTGCAGCTGACAGCCGAAAAACTGATAAAAAATCGGGCACGGTGGCTCGACGCGGTCAGCGCTCGCTTCTTTCACGTTCAACAATCGGGCGAACCCGTACTGCTTGTTCGTCTTCGTCACGACGATTTCGACCGTCTCACCCGGTAACGCGTTCGGGACGAACAACGTATAGCCGTCGACACGTGCCACACCCGCCCCTTCATGGGTCAAGTCGTGGACGTGGACATCGAGACGATCATTCTTTTTCACTGGTAGCATACGAATGCTCCTTCCATTGCAAATAGGAATGACAGATGTCGTCATTCCTATCTTTTCACTCTGCTTTATCGAGCGAAACATTGAACAATTGCTTGATCATCTGTTCGCGTTCATATTGTGCATTCAAATCTTCCATCTCGCGAATTCGGGCGTTCGGCGCGAGCACCGTCAAGTGACGGAATAAGTTCCGCATTTCACCTGTGCATTCCCCGCCGTACTCACCGTCGATGTTGAGACTCATCGGCTCGGTCGTCTTCATCCGGACGCGGCTCGTCTTCACATGCTCGACGAGTGAGCTTGATAAGTGCTCACCCCGAAGGAGTAAACGGACGACGTGGATGAATTCGAACAAGTTACATTTCCGTAAAATGAACAGATCGAACAACCCGTCATTCAACGACGCGTGTGGTGAGATTTTTTCATATCCACCGACCGAGTTCGAGTTCGATGTGAGGAAGACCATGACCTCGCCTTGGAACGTTCCTTCATCGTGTTCGAGCTCGATATACGTCGGTTTGATGAGAGGCAGTTTCTCCATCCCTTTCACGTAATACGCGAGCTGCCCGAGTGCTGTCTTCAACTTCGATGGCACCTCATACGAGAGCTCGGTCATGATGCCGCCACCGGCGATATTGATGAAATAGTGAATGTCACCTTTCTCGCCTTCGATTTCCCCAAGGTCGACCGGCATCTCGAATCCGTCACAGATGACGTCGAGTGCACCGACCACACTTAGTGGGATCCGCATCGCCCGGGCAAAGTCGTTCGTCGTCCCGACCGGAATGAGTCCGATCGTCGGACGATTCTCTAGCGGGGCGAGCCCTGAGATGACTTCGTTCAATGTCCCGTCTCCGCCTGCGGCGATGATGAGGTCGAACTCGGCCGCTGAGGCCCGTTTTGCTTCGAGCGTGGCATCACCAATCGCTTTCGTCGCATACGTCGACGTCTCATAACCCGCATCCTCGAGGCGGTTCAAAATGTACGGGAGTTCCCGTTTGATCACTTCTTTACCAGATGTCGGGTTATAAATGACCCGCGCACGTTTCCGTTGCATATTGATTCTCTCCCCTATGCTCAACTCGAGCGAAAAGCGAGACACAAGTGTCTCGCCGCCTGCTTAGCGTTTTGCGATCTCTTCGTGGAACAAACCATCGAGGAGTGCCGGGTTCGCCATCCCTTTCGTCTGTTTCATGATTTGGCCGATGATGAAGCCTTTCGCACGGTCTTTCCCGTTCTTGAAGTCTTCGATCATTTGCGGATGCGCGTCGAACAATTCGAGGATGTAGCCACGGAGTAAGTTCTCGTCCGAGATTTGGGCGAGTCCGTTCGCTTCCACATACGCTTTCGGATCAGCGCCTTCTTCCATCATCGCCGTGAAGACACGCTTCGCGATTTTCGATGAAATCGTCCCTTCTGCGATCAAGCGGATGAGCTCGGCGAGTGATTCCGGTGTCAACTTCATCGTCTCGACCGTTTCATTCGACTTGTTCAAGTGACCGAGCACTTCACCCATGAGCCAGTTCGCTGCCGCTTTCGGCTCCGCACCGGCCGCTGTCGTCGCTTCGAAGAAGTCCGAGAACTCTCGCGTTGACGTGAGGGCTTTTGCGTCGTATGCCGAGAGACCGTATTGGCTCATGTAGCGTTCACGACGAGCTGCCGGCATCTCTGGAATCGTCGCGCGGATGCGCTCTTTCCATGCCTCATCGATTTCGAGACGGACGAGGTCCGGTTCTGGGAAGTAACGGTAGTCCGCTGCCCCTTCTTTAACACGCATGAGAATCGTCTTTTTCGCCGCTTCGTCGTAACGGAGCGTCTCTTGACGCATGACGCCACCTGAAAGAAGCAATTTGCGATGACGCGTCTCTTCATAGTCGAGTGCCTTTAAGACGTTTGAGAACGAGTTCAAGTTCTTGAGCTCTGTCTTCGTACCGAACTTCTCCTGCCCGAATGGACGGACCGAGATGTTACAGTCACAGCGAAGTGACCCCTCTTCCATCTTGACGTCCGAGACGCCAGCGAACGAGAGGACTTCTTTCAAACGCTCGAGATACGCGACCGCATCTTTCGGTGAGCGCATGTCTGCCTCACTGACAATCTCGATGAGTGGTGAACCGGTCCGGTTGAAGTCGACGACCGAGTGCTTCTCGCCCGTGTGGTTCATCTTCCCGGCATCTTCTTCCAAGTGCACGCGCTCGATGCGGAATCGTTTCATCTCTCCGTCTACTTCGACGTCGACGTGACCGTTTGAACCGATCGGCTTATCAAACTGCGAGATTTGATATGCTTTCGGCGTGTCAGGGTAGAAGTAGTTCTTGCGGTCGAACTTCGTATCTGTCGCAATCTCACAGTTGAGTGCCATTGCCGCTTTGATGGCGAGGTTGACCGCTTCTTCGTTCAATTTAGGCAAGACGCCTGGGTGTCCGAGACAAATCGGACACGTCTGTGTATTCGTTTCGGCACCGTAAGTGCGTGAGCAGCCACACCAAATCTTCGACTTCGTGCTCAGCTCGGCGTGCACCTCGATCCCGATGATCGTTTCAAAGTTCATCGTACGTCCTCCTTAGAGCTGTGGCATCTTGAAACCGCCGTTTGCTTGTTCAAAAGCATGGGCCACGCGGTAAAGTGTTGATTCATCAAAGTAGTTCCCGATAATTTGAAGACCGACCGGAAGTCCTTCTGAAAGACCTGCCGGGACCGAGATGGCCGGGATACCGACCAAGTTGACCGGAATCGTCATGATATCGTTCGCATACATCGTGAGCGGATCGTCGAGCTGTTCGCCGAGTTTGAACGCTGTCGTCGGAGCAGTTGGTCCAACGATGGCATCATACTCTTCGAACACTTTCGCGAAGTCCTGCTTCATGAGGGTACGGACTTGTTGGGCTTTCTTGTAGAACGCATCGTAGTAACCAGAGCTGAGGGCATAAGTCCCGAGCATGATCCGGCGTTTGACCTCGTCCCCGAACCCTTGTTCACGCGAATACGTGAACACTTCGTCGAGCGTGTCCGCTTCGGCGCGACGTCCATAACGGATACCGTCGAAACGAGCCAAGTTCGAAGAAGCTTCTGACGACGCGAGCAAGTAGTACGCCGAGAGGGCATACTTCACAGACGGAATCGAAACCGTCTCGATTGTCGCACCGAGAGACTTGAGCGTCTCGATTGCTTTTTCAATTTGTTCACGGACGCCAGGTGCGACACCTTCTGCCATGAACTCTTCCGGAAGTGCGAACTTCATGCCCGTCAAATCCTGGTTGAGCGCTGCCGTATAGTCCGGCACCTCGACTTCAGCCGACGTCGAGTCCATGTCGCAATGGCCCGCAATCGTATTCAATAAGTAAGCATTGTCTTCGACCGTGCGCGTGAGCGGGCCGATTTGGTCGAGTGACGACGCGAAGGCAACGAGACCGAAACGTGAGACGAGACCGTATGTCGGCTTCATCCCGACGACACCACAATACGCGGCTGGTTGACGAATCGAACCACCCGTATCCGAACCGAGGCTGAAGAGGACTTGCCCAGCTGCGACCGATGCTGCTGAACCGCCTGAAGAACCTCCTGGTACACGAGTCGGATCCCATGGGTTACGGACAGGCTTGAACGCCGAGTTCTCGTTTGATGAACCCATCGCGAACTCGTCCATGTTCAACTTCCCGATTGTGAGGGCACCCGCATCATGAAGACGCTCGACGACCGTCGCATCGTGTGCCGGGACGAAGTTCTCGAGGAACGTCGAGGCACATGTCGTCCGCATCCCTTTTGTAACGATGTTGTCTTTCACACCGATCGGCATGCCGAAAAGCGGGTTGTCTGACGTTTTTGCGAGCTCATCCATGCGCTTCGCTTGCTCAAACGCATCCTCATTGAGCGTCAAAAACGCACCGATTTGATCATCCGTCGCTTCGATGCGGTCGAACGACTCTTTGACGAGGTCCGTGACCGTGACTTCGCCTTCTTTTAATAACGTATGCAGTTTCGCTACACCGTGGTCAAATAAACTCATGAAAGGCCTCCTTACTCAAAGACCGCAGGGACACGGACTTGACCGTTCTCCCAGTCAGGTGCCATCCGTTCGACTTCCTCACGTGGAAGCGATGGACGGACCTCGTCTTTGCGTAGTACGTTTTTCAAATCTAGGGCATGGGTCGTTGGTTCGACGCCCGTTGTATCCAGCTCATCGAGTTGCTCGGCGAACTCGAGAATTTTTGTCAATTGCTCCGTGAAGTGCGTCACTTCTTCATCCGTGATCGCAAGTCGGGCAAGTCCGGCGACGTGCCGAACTTCAGCTTCTGTAATACGAGCCAAAATTCCCACCTCCAACAGTTTTCAATACATCGTTCATTATCATACCACTTTATCATAAGACAAAAAAGGAAATCTATCTTGTGAGAAAATGTCTCCTTTTTGAGAAACTAGGGAAATCTTCTCCGAATATTGACCCGCTTTCGAAATCAGCTATACGGTCGATGTGCGATTCTGATTATGCTAATGGTAGAAAAGATTCGTAAGGAGGAATCGTATGTCGATTCGGAATAAACTCATCACTGCGTTTAGCATCATGTTTGTGCTGCTCCTCGGTGTAAGCGGTTACTCATGGTACGCCTTGAACGCATCAAAAGCAGCTCAAGAAGACATGACCGTTTCCTGGGTTCCAGGAATGGACCAGATTCATCAAGTCGATAAGCAACTGCTCGAAATCCGTCGTCATTTGATTCGTCACGCTCTCGTGGATGACGCCGTGACGAAACAAAACATCGAACGGGATATTCAAGCATCCGTCGCCATTTTGGAACAACGGATGGACGGCTATGAAGCGACGATTATCATGGAAGAAGATCAACAGCTCTTCGATGAAGCCCGTGCGAATTGGGATAACTTTCAAACGGTCATGAATGAACTCATTCGTATTTCGAATGAAGACGGTACAGAGGCCGCAGAAGCGTATATTCGCGATACGGCAACCGCAAGTGCCGATACGCTTTCGAACTCTCTCGGTCTTCTCGTCAACTTGAACCGCGAAGCGATTCAATCGGACACCGCCGCAGCAGCTAAGATGTTTGAGCAAGTTCAGTTGACGCTCTTCATCGTGCTTGGTGTCGCGGCTGTCATGACGATCCTCATGATGCTCTTCATCTTCCGCTCCATCTTTGAGCCGCTCAAAGAGTTCAAGACGAAGATGCATGAGCTCGCCACGAGTGATGGCGATTTGACGACATCGATTCCTGTGAAGCGCCGCGACGAGTTTGCCGGACTCGCACGTGACTTCAATCAATTCATCGCCAACTTGCGTCAGTTGATTCTTCAAGTGAACGACGTGACGACAGGCGTGACGAAGCAATCTACTCATATGTATGAAGAGTTGAAAGAACTCGACACATATATGACGACGACCGCTGCGACGACTGAAGACTTGACCGCCGGTATGCAACAGACGGCCGCAAGCGCGCAAGAGATGAACGCTTCCGCCTCGGATATGGAACGGACGATTCATCACATCGTGACGATGGCCGATGAGCGGAAAACCGAAGCGAGACAAATCGATGAGCGTGCCCTCTCCCTCAAGTCACATGCGGTGGAGGCGAAAGAGAATGCCATCAGCGTCCTTCAGTCGACACGCACAAACTTAGAGAAAGCGATGCAAGATGCGAAAGCCGTCCATGAGATCGCGACGCTCACGAACGACATCCTCGACATCGCCGCGCAGACGAACCTCTTGTCACTCAATGCCTCGATTGAAGCGGCTCGTGCCGGAGAGGCCGGACGCGGATTCGCCGTCGTCGCCGACGAGATTCGAAAACTCGCCGAAACGAGCCGGGCGACCGTCGAACGCATTCAAGTCATCTCGACGACCGTCCTTCATTCGGTCGATCATTTGAACGAGAGTTCTGGACAGATGCTCCACTTCCTCGACACAAACGTCTTGAAAGATTATGACCAACTTGAAGAGGCAGCCGGACAATATAGCGAGGACGCAGGTCGCTTCGAAACGACCGCGACCGAGTTCGCCGCCGCTGCCGGGGAGCTCGAACAATTGACGTCGAACATGATCGGTGTCATCCAGGACGTTGCGACGACCGTCAACAACGGAGCGCTCGGTACGCAGGAAATTGCTGAAAAAGTGACGATGTCCGTCGAACGCTTCGCCGAGTTGAACCATGCGACGGAACAGTCGCAACAAAAGATGGAAGAACTTGATTCACTGATTCGCCAATTCAAGGTATGACAAAAACCCGCCGACACGTGCTGTTCGGCGGGTTTTCTCATCAAGCGGCAGATGACTGCCGTTCTTTTTTCCGTTCGAGTTCGAATCGTTTTGTCTCGGCGACGACCACACCTGAGAGGAACAAGAGTCCAATCAAGTTCGGGATAGCCATGAGACCGTTGAACACATCCGAGATGGACCAGATCAAATTCAAGTTCGTCGTCATCGCACCGAGTCCCGCGACTAAAATGTAGAGGACACGATATGGGACGATCACTTTTTCCCCGAGTAAATAATACGCTGAACGTTCACCGTAATAACACCAGCCGAGGACGGTTGAGTAGGCGAAGAAGACGAGCGAGATCGTCACGATGATTTCACCAATAGGTCCTAAGAAGAAAGCGAACGAGGCTTGCGTCAAGGCAATTCCTTCAAGCCCTTCCGTATATTGACCACCCATAACGATCGTGAGTCCCGTGATAGAACAGACGATGAGTGTGTCGATCAACACTTGTGTCATCGAAACGAGTGCTTGACGTCCCGGGAAGTCGGTCTTCGCTGCTGCGGCCGCAATCGGTGCAGATCCAAGTCCTGCCTCGTTAGAGAACACACCGCGCGCGACCCCGTAGCGAATCGCGGCACCTAACGCACCCCCACCGATGGCTTCAGCACTGAATGTGCTCGAGAACATTGTCGATAAGGCATTTGGTACCAATTCAAGGTTCATGATGAGAATCACGAGCCCACTCCCGACATATGCGAAAATCATGAACGGGACGAAGATTCCGACGACTTTTCCGATTGATTTGACACCACCTAAGATGACGAATGCCGTGACCGCCATCATGACGATCCCTGTCACAACCATTGGGATGTTGAACGAGTTGTTCAAGGCGAGACTGATCGAGTTCGTTTGGACCCCGTTCCCAATCCCAAAGGCTGCGACCGATGCAAAGACGGCGAACAAGACGCCGAGCCACTTTTTCTTTAGTCCGTGTTCTAAGTAATACATCGGACCCCCGGCAATCTCACCGCGTTCATCGACGACACGATATTTGACCGCCAGGATAGCCTCAGCGTATTTCGTCGCCATCCCGACGAAACCAGATAACCACATCCAAACGATAGCACCCGGTCCCCCGAGGACAATCGCCGTCGCGACACCGACCATGTTTCCGGTACCGACCGTGGCCGCCAATGCCGTCATAAGTGCTTGGAAATGCGAGATGTCCCCACGTTGCTTTTTCTTCGGTTGTTCTGGTTTTGGTATAAATGCCTCTTTCAGACCGACCCCAAGTCGCGTCACTTGGATAAATCCGAGACGGACGGTCAGGAAAATCCCTGTCCCGACGAGTAATATGAGTAAATGTGGCCCCCAGACGAGATTGGATAAACTCGTCAGCCAACTTTCAATTTGATTCACCGTGTTGCTCTCCTCCTACGTTCTTGATTTGAGCGCTCTCCCTATATTTTTCAGAACATTCACAATCGAGTCAAGGTACACCGCCTAAAGAAAGCGTTTTCAAAACGTTATATAATTGTAATATTTTCGTTGAACCCTTGTATCTAAAAGATTCTTAAAATTTATTTCGAAATATGATTGTAATATATTCAACTGCATGAGCCCGGATTTCATGATCAATACGAACCGTTAATCGATAGACTACATCTCAATCAGAAATGGAGTGGTTGCAACTGTATAAAGCACGCTCGAAACGGCTTGATAGCAACGACCAATTACGGGCAGGCGAGACTCTTAAGGGAACAAAAAAGACTGTAGACCCATGCGTTGTCTACAGTCTGAAACCGTTCATGACCTTTCCTTCAGTTTCTCGTTTTACGAACGAATGGCAGCCACGACTTCTTCGACGTGACCTTTCACTTTGACGTTGCGCCACTCTTGTTCGATATAGCCGTCCTCGTTGATCAAGAAAGTCGAACGGACGATGCCGTAATATTCTTTCCCGTAATTTTTCTTCAACTGCCAGACGCCGTAAAGCTCGGACACTTCATGTTCCTCGTCCACGAGTAAATCAAATGGGAGGTCATTCTTGGCGATAAAGTTTTGATGTTTCTTTTGACTGTCGGCCGATACCCCAAGGACGACCGCGCCTTCCATCTTCGGCAACGCATCGCGGAAATCGCATGCCTCGGTCGTGCAACCAGGTGTCGAATCTCGAGGATAGAAGTATAAGACGACTTTCTTGCCGAGATAGTCCTTTAATGAAACCATCTCTCCGTTTTGGTTCGGTAATGAAAATGTTGGTGCGAGCATCTGCTGTTCCTCCTTAGCCAAACGATGGGTCGACAAGTTGTTCGTCATAGCCATCGATCGCTTCTTCTAATTTTGTCTTTAACGGGTCAAGCACTTCGATATACTCGACTGGATTTTCCGTTGCAGCCGCTTTTCGGAGCGTCTCCTCGTTATCGGTGTACCACGTCTCATACGCTTTGAAATAGTCGGTCATGATGGTTTGGTTCTCCTCGACCGTCAACGTTTCCGCCATGAGCAGGAAGACGTTATTGTCTGCCTCGAGCGCCATATAGTCCGTCTGTGCGTTGACTTGGTCATAGATCGGACCAGCCTCATCTTCCGGAATCTCGGCGAGACGGGCGTTCGCTTCGGCATTCACTCCGTACTCGTTCGCCTGGACACCGATGAGTAACTCTCCGACCTCGGCAATCACGTCTTTTGGTAAAGCGACCGGTGTGATGACTAGTGACCACTCATCCCCTTCCTTCACAGCGATTTTACTGAGTCGGTTCGGGAGCGGGTTCCCTTCTTCATCGATCATCTCATGGACAAGGAACGCCACGTCTTCCTCTTCGTTGACCCAGCTCTTATAAATCTCACCAGGAGACAATTGACGGGTGACGGCACCAGTCGCCGGAATCTCGGTCAACCGGCCAGCATAATCAATTGATGCGAGTGCCTCAGCGTCTCCAGACTCAAGTGCCGTCTGATAGTCTGCGTACACGTTCGTGACAGCGTCCGGCAATGCGCGGTCTGTCTCTTCTACCACCGTCTCTTCCTCGTTCCCACATGCCCCGAGCATGAAGACGAGGAGTAGCGGAATGAACCATTTTTTTATGTTGTTCGTCCTTTCTAAAGCCGTGTTCTCCCCCATCCTATCACGTCTCGATTTCTTGCTCCAATGCCATGTGTTTCTGGAAAATTGTTTCACTAGGATTTCTACGATAATTTCGATACAATACAGACGTAAGCGCTTTAACGCTCAACATCACTTTAAGGGGGAACGAGAATGATTCCATACAAACATGAACCATTCACAGACTTTACACAAAAAGAGAATGCCGAAGCAATCCAAGCGGCAATCGAGAAAGTGAACGGTGAGCTCGGGAAAGACTATCCGCTCGTAATTGGTGGGGAAAAGGTTACGACGGAAGGTAAAATCACGTCTTACAACCCGGCTAACAAAGAAGAAGTGATCGGTCGCGTGTCAAAAGCGAACCAAGAGCTCGCAGAACGTGCGATGCAAGAAGCACTCACAGCATTTGACTCATGGCGCCATGTCGACCCGGCTGTCCGCGCCGACGTCTTGTTCAAAGCAGCGAACATCGTCCGCAAACGTAAGCACGAGTTCTCGGCTTACCTCGTCAAAGAAGCGGGTAAACCGTGGAACGAGGCAGATGCGGATACAGCGGAAGCAATCGACTTCATGGAATATTATGCACGTCAAATGCTCGAACTCAAACCAGGCAAGAAAGTGGAGAGCCGCCCAGGCGAATACAACCGGTATGACTACATCCCACTCGGGGTCGGGATCGTCATCAGCCCATGGAACTTCCCATTCGCAATCATGGCCGGTACAGCAGTTGCGGCCATCGTCGCCGGTAACACAATTCTCTTGAAACCAGCTTCGACGACGCCAATCGTCGCTGCGAAATTCGTCGAAGTGATGGAAGAGGCAGGTCTTCCAAAAGGCGTGCTCAACTTCATCCCGGGACCGGGTGCAGAAGTCGGGGACTATCTCGTCGACCATCCGAAGACACGCTTCATCAGCTTCACAGGATCGCGTGATGTGGGACTCCGCATCAACGAACGTGCGTCTAAATTGAATGAAGGTCAAATTTGGCTCAAACGCGTGATCGCGGAGATGGGTGGAAAAGATACGATCGTCGTCGACGAATCAGCCGACCTCGAGCTCGCTGCACAATCGATCGTGAAATCGGCATTCGGTTTCTCTGGTCAGAAATGTTCGGCTTGTTCACGTGCCGTCATCGTCGACAGCGTGTATGATACGGTACTCGACCGTGTCGTCGAACTCACGAACGAACTCTCTGTCGGAAACACAGAGAAGAACGAACACTTCATGGGACCAGTCATCGACGCATCGGCCTTCAAGAAGATCACATCGTACTTCGATGTCGCAAAAGAAGAAGGACGCATCGTCGCAGGTGGGAAAGCAGACGATTCAACAGGCTACTTCATCGAGCCGACTGTCGTCGCAGACGTCGACCCGAAAGCCCGCCTCATGCAAGAAGAGATTTTCGGACCAATCGTCGCCTTCACGAAAGCGAAAGACTTCAAAGAAGCAATCGATATCGCGAACAACACAGAATACGGCTTGACAGGGGCGGTCCTCACACGTGACCGTATAAATCAAGAATACGCTCGCCAAAACTTCCACGTTGGGAACCTTTACTTCAACCGTGGTTGCACAGGCGCAATCGTCGGCTATCAGCCGTTCGGTGGATTCAACATGTCAGGTACGGATTCAAAAGCAGGTGGCCCGGATTACATCCAACTCCACATGCAAGCGAAAACAACATCTGAAACGTTCTAATCAAAAAGGAGACGCTCCCCGAGGGGACGTTTCCTTTTTAGTGTGCTTTAAATGTCTGCTCGAACATGATGGCGATTTCTTCTTGGTGAACTAGGAATAATTCGAACAAAGTCGGGTCGAACGCTCCTTCCATGTCTCGCATCGCAAGAATCGCATCCTTATGAGTATAGGCCGGCTTATACGGTCGGACCGTCCGTAGTGCGTCATAGACGTCGATGATGGTGACGATTCGAGCCGCGAGCGGGATGTCTTCCCCTTTCAGTCCTTGGTTGTACCCGGTGCCGTCCCAGCGCTCGTGATGATACAGCGCGATGTGATAGGCCATTTGAATGAAGTAGTTCTGAGGGAACTGTGTCTGCAAATCTTTCAACACTTCGCCGCCGACACGCACATGGTCACGCATGAATACCCATTCCTGGTCGGACAGTTGATTTGCTTTGAGTAAAATTGCGTCCGGAACAGAGATTTTACCGATGTCATGTAGCGGTGCCGCAAGACGGATTCCTTCGATAAAGAGCGGTGACACTTCCGGATGATGATGATCGTATAAAATCGTCGCGAACAGCGTCGACAAATCCTGCACCCGCTCGATATGGTTCCCCGTCTCGTTGTTCCGGAGTGCGGACAGACGTAACAGCGTGCGGACTAGCCCCTCTTGATAATCGATCAATTCTTTTTCACGCTCGGCGAGGACCCGCTGCGCTTCTTCCCGTCCGGCCTCGATGCGGTGTCGCTCGACCGCCCCGAGCAGCGCATTGCTGAAATCTTGTAGCGCCTGTTGTTCGTACTCCGTGTACGTCCGTTCCGAGACGACGGAATCAAACCCGACAAATCCCTGACACGACTTCCCTTGCATCATGGGGACCGCGAGCAAACTTTGAATCGCTTGCGGTTCTAAGATGGCGCGGACGGCGCTCCCTTCAGGTAGATTGGCGACCCGTGGAATATACATCGTCTCACCCGCCACATGGGTATTCACCCACTCGGGCAGCACATCAATCGGCACGTCTTGAAGATTGTCCATTTCAGCCGTGATTCCTTCGGCGCACCATTCGAACGTGTTATGGCAGACTTGATTCGTAAAATCGTAATCGAAGACATAGACGCGGTCGACCGCGAAATAATGTCCAAGTTCGGCTAGCGATTGGTCAACCCGCTTTTTGAAATCCGCAATCTCTGTCGTTAAAAAGCGATTGAGGAGTGACGAAAGCAGGTGATGGAGTCGCTCTTGTTGTTGTAACTGTAACGTCAATGATTCGTGCGAAGTTGCCATGTGCCAAACCTCCCTTATCGTTCAAATACATGCATTCGATCCATGAACTTATTTTACCCATTTTTTTTTTTTTTTATCCTAGTTTACCCATTTGAAAAACCGGGTGGTCGCCACCCGGTTTTGATTAGACTTGCTTTAACAGATTGGCCATCTCGATGGCAGAAGTCGCCGCTTCCCACCCTTTGTTGCCTGCTTTTGTTCCTGCACGCTCAATCGCCTGTTCAATCGTCTCCGTCGTCAACACGCCGAAGATGACCGGGACTTCGGATTGATAGCTCGCCTGGGCGATCCCTTTTGCCGCTTCGTTACAGACGTAATCAAAATGCGGGGTCGCACCACGAATGACGGCTCCGAGCGTGATGACCGCGTCGTATTGTTTGCTCATCGCCATTTTTTTCGCGACGAGCGGAAGTTCAAATGCTCCTGGGACGAAAGCGAGCGACACATCCTCTTCCTTCACTCCATGACGTTTCAAGGCATCCTTCGCCCCGTCAAGCAGACGCATCGTGATCAAGTCGTTGAACCGTCCGACGACGATTCCAATCTTTAAGCCTTCTCCAACTAAGTTTCCTTCAAATGTATAGGTCATGTCCATGTTCCTCCAATATGATTCATTTTGAGTTGTTTCGTCAGGCGATACGATTCGTTCGCTTCATGCGCACCGACATGAATCGGAACGCGTTCGACGACTGTGATGCCACATGATTCCAAGGCATCGACTTTATCGGGGTTGTTCGTCATGAGCCGGACACGGGTGACGCCAAGATCACGAAGCATCGCCGCGCTCACCCGATAGTCCCGAAGGTCCGGATGAAACCCTAGTGCCACGTTCGCCTCGACCGTATCCAATCCATTCTCTTGAAGGGCGTACGCCTTCAGTTTGTTCAACAGTCCGATGCCTCGCCCTTCTTGACGCATATAGAGCACGATGCCCGATTCCTGCTCGATTCGTGCCATCGCCGTGTCCAGTTGCGGACCGCAATCACATCGGAACGAACCGAAGACGTCACCGGTCAGACATTCGGAGTGAATGCGAACGAGCGGGACCTCCTCAAGTGTCTCCGTCACGAGCGCCACATGCTCTTCACGGTCCATTCGATTCTCATACCCTATCATGCGAAACGTTCCTTTTGAGGAAGGTAGGGACACGTCCGCAACACGTGTGACGAGGTTCTCCTCCATATATCGGACTAACGCTTCGATAGTGATGAATGCCAACCCGTGGCGTTCAGCGACTTGTACCAAATCAGGTACGCGTGCCATCTCCCCGTCCTCTCGAATGATTTCACAGATGACCGCGACCGGCTCACTTCCTGCGAGTCGCGCCAGGTCGACAGACGCTTCGGTATGACCTCGGCGAACGGAGACGCCTCCCTTCTTCGCAATGAGCGGGAACAGATGTCCCGGACGTTGAAAATCGGATGGATGGGACGATGGGTTCGCTAACTCACGAACGGTGTGAGACCGTTCACTCGCCGAGATACCAGTCGTCGAATCGATATGGTCGACACTGACCGTGAAGGCGGTACCGTGTGGGTCTGTACTGTTCGTCACCATCGGCGCGAGGTCGAGACGAACTGCCACTTCTTCTGCTACGGCGCTACAGACGAGTCCTTTCCCTTCCGTGATCAAAAAGTTCATCGTTTCCGGTGTCATCTTGTCACCGAGTACGACAAAGTCCCCTTCATTCTCACGGTCCTCATCATCCACGACGATGATGGGACGTCCTCGTCTCAGTTCCTCAACCGCCCGTTCAATCGAATCAAACATTACCATCCCGCCTTTCCATATCCTTGTTCCGCCAAAGACTCGAGCGTCATCTTCGACTGCCCGACGATCTTTTCCATATATTTTGCTAACAGATCACATTCTAAATTGACTAAATCACCCGTCTGTTTCATCCCAAGCACGGTCTCGCTGTATGTGTGTGGAATCAAGGACAGGGTAAACCCACGCTCTGACACGTCAAACACAGTCAAACTCGTTCCATCTACAGATATCGAGCCTTTCGGGACAATGTAGGAAAGGAGCGCGCGGTCACACTGGATATCAACATAGACCGCATTCGCGAGAGGACGTTTCTTCGTGATTCGCCCGACCCCGTCGACATGACCGGATACGAAATGTCCGCCAAACCGTCCGTTCGCCGGCATCGCTCGTTCGAGATTGACAGGTGTTCCAGGCTTGACCCCATCTAGACTCGATGCCTTCAATGTTTCTGGCATGACATCGACAGAGAACGTCGCGTCATCAAACGTCGTCACCGTGAGACAGATCCCATTCACGGCAATGCTGTCCCCGAGCTTCACATCCTCAAGCACTTTCACAGCGGACAAAACGAGTCGTAAAGATGGTCCGTTGCGCTTGACCGCTTTGACCGCTCCGATTTCTTCTACGATTCCCGTGAACATCAGAGCGCCCCCTTTCGAAGGACGACTTTCAGGTCGGGTCCAATCGTTTCGACCTGATGAATCGTAAAACGGGATATCACATCGATCGTCCCTTCCTGCTGTGAGCGATAGACGCCATGCTTCCCACCGAACACCCGTGGTGATTGATAGGCGACCCATTCATCCACGTAGCCTCCGTCAAGTAGTGAGGTGACAAGCGTCGGTCCGGCCTCGATCAACACACGCCCAATCCCATTTGCGTATAGCGTCTCAAGAACCGTGCCGAGTGACGTATAATCGAATAATTCGATACCGACGGCTTGAGCTCGTTCACGTCGTTCTGCCTCATCTGACGAAGTGAAGAGGAGCACCGGGACGTCTTCGGCGGTACGTGCTAACGTACTAGCGAGCGGTAACCTCAGGTCACGGTCGAGCACGACTCGTTTCGGCTGTCGCGTCACGCGGTCCAATCGAACCGTAAGCGATGGGTCATCCGCGAGTACCGTTCCAATCCCGGTCAAAATCGCATCGACCGTGGCACGAAGTTCATGCACATCACGACGGGCTTCCGAACTCGTCACCCATTGACTCTCCCCCGTCTCTAAGGCAACTTTCCCATCGAGGCTCGTTGCCGTCTTCAAGATGACGTATGGTCGTTTCGTCTCAAGCGACCGCAAAAATGCCGGATTCAAGGCACGCGCCTCTTCCTCAAGCAGACCCACATCGACTTCGACACCGGCCGCTTGCAGGCGCACGATCCCATTGCCTGCGACGAGTGGATTCGGATCTTTCATGGCGACGACGACACGTTTGATGCCCGATTCTACAATCAAATCGGCGCACGGTGGTGTCTTACCGTGATGCGAGCACGGTTCGAGCGTGACATATAAAGTCGCCCCGGATGCAGCCGCACCGGCCATTCGAATCGCATGCACTTCAGCATGTGGTTCGCCCGCCTTAAGGTGGGCACCCATTCCGACGATACGTCCGTCTTTCACGAGAACGGCACCGACGAGTGGATTGACACCGGTCTGTCCATCGGCTGATTTCGCCAATTGAATGGCCTGTTCCATGTACTGTTTCATCGTTCTCCCTCCTTTTTCCGTACAAACAAAAGACCCTAAGGAGCAGTCCTTAGGGTCTTGGTGGGAGGGTTTCGTCGAATTTTGGCAAGCCAAATAAACGTTTTCTATACAGAAAAGCGTACGACGAAGCACAGGTCACGTGGACCTGTTTTTTGTTTCTTCTCCCATCCAGACTATACTGTCGGCTCTAGAGTCTCACTAGATCCACCGTTCGCACACGTGCGCCCGGGTCACGGACTTAGGGCATAGGCCCATCACCGCCGGTTGGGAATTTCACCCGACCCCGAAGGAATATTTGTTTGTACAGGTTTACTGTATCGCAATTGTTTTTAATTAACAAAACAAAAAACGCTACTCGTGAGAGTAGCGCCTCGATTATGCGAGAAAGAGGACGACGAGAAGCCCGACAATCCAGCAGTAATATGAAAAATACTTCAATTCGCCTTTTGCCATGATGTGCTGGAACCACTTCAATGAAATGGCCGTCAACACGTATGATGCGATAAATGCCAAAAGGAGCGGACCGAACAAATCACGCGTGTCTGGGTTTGTGAACAACGTCGGACCGTCCAAGATCATCGTCCCGAGACTAATCGGAATGAACAGGAAGAACGAGAACCGAAGCGCGGATTCCTGTTTGATCCCGAGGAGCATCGCCATGACGATAGTCGCCCCGGAACGGCTGATCCCAGGAATGAGCGCCACGGCCTGAGCAAGTCCGATCAATACGGCGTCACGTAGCGTAATGCCACCGTCGCCCTTGTTTCCTCGCATGTTCCGGATGAACCAGAGGGCGAGTCCCGTAATGATGAGTGTATAGCCGACTGTCGCCACGCCACCGAGCACCTCGGCGATCCAGTCACCAAACAGGACACCGAGCACACCGGCCGGAACGGTCGCGACAAGTAACAGCCCGATGAACTTCACGTCGACCATCGTCTCATCCGAACGGTCTTTCTTAAATAAAAACGTCCACAAACTCATGATGAGACGAACGACGTCTTGACGATAGATTGTTAAAACCGCAAGAAGCGATGCAAAGTTTACGAAAACTTCAAATGACAATCCCGGCAAGTCAATGTTAAATAGTTCTTGGAAGATGACAAGATGTCCGCTCGATGAAATCGGGATGGGCTCTGTGAACCCTTGAATCAATCCAAGTAACGTATAAAATAACCAAACTGTCATAGTGATGATCCTCTTTTCTGTTTTTCACTCAATGCGGCTATTTTAGCAGAATCGGTCTTTCATTGACCAGCCATTAAAATTTTTTTGCCGTAATTTCAATATTTGATTGATTAGTCTGAAAATTAAATTTATTATAGAAGGGTACTCATCTGGAGCGAAGGCGATGACCCCAACTCTCCAGCTGGGTACTTTTTTTTTAAAATATTACAAATTTGGGTGATTAAAACTTTATGTTTACATTTCTCTCGAAATTCGATTTAATTTGTAATAGAACTGTTACCATTTTTTGAAATTTTTTACTGCGACTTTAGTCCTATCCAATTCCTAGGAATTGTTTAAAATTTTTCAAAATCACGTAAAAAAATCCGAAAAACAATCCGATAGTATGATTGTAGGAGCATTTTTTTTTTTTTGTCGGTTCAGATTTGAGTCCACGGAAGGAGGAACCATCATTGAATCAAACGCTATCCACTAAATCCCATCACTTGTCTACCGAACAGCAAAGGATGATCCATTGCATTCGTCTTCTCGGGGACTTGTTGAAGGAACGTCCACGCCGTTCTGTCTATCGCCGCTTCGCAATGGAACAGAATTGGCCGTCTCCTGAGTCGATCATTCGTCAGTTCGGGTCATGGGCTGAGGCACTTGCCATCGCAGGCTATGAATGGCATGGAGAGTCAACCGTCGAATTGCCAGACAAAATGCCGAAGTATACACGCGAGGACATCATCGAGACGCTCGCCATTTATTCGCGAGACATGGGCTCGATCATCACCTTGAAGAAGTATCAGCAATGGCGAAAGCTCCATCCGAAGGCACCGAGCCATTATCATATAGTCAAGACGTTCGGTTCGTGGCATGATGCCTGTGCCGAGGCAGGACTTGAGGCGAGTGTGACCTATTCGAAAACAGAACTCTCGAACGCCCTTCGTGAAGCCATTCAGGAAATGGGCTTCTCGCTCTCATTCGAAGCTTACCGTGAATGGGCAAAGCGCAACAACAAACCTTCAACGAAAGCGATCTTGCATCGCTATGGCTCCTGGTCAGCCGCCGTTCATGCGGTTGAATCTGAACTTTATAATACGAACTCATAATCATTTCATACGAAAGGAGGATCAACCATTTTGGGGATCCTCCTTTCATCTGACCTCTGTCGACAGATCATGATAGTGGGCGACACGATCTCGCCCGTTAAATTTCGCCCCGACATACATGGCCCGGTCCGCATGTCGCAAGACTGTATCGAGGTCTTCATATTCATAAATCGTTTCAATCCCGATACTCGCCGTCACCGTGATGCGCGTGCCTTCTGTCCCAAAATCATGGCGCTTCAAGGCGTTTCGTATCTTTTCGCCGACCAGATTGGCGGCCGCCTCATCCATTCTCGGGAAGACGAACACGAACTCTTCGCCTCCGTAGCGCGTCACCAAGTCCGTCGCTCGAACATTGCGAGTAAAGAGTTGACCTGCTTCAATCAACACCTCGTCCCCGAATGCATGACCGTATGTGTCATTGATCGATTTGAAGTGGTCCAAATCGATCAAGAAAACAGAGAGCGGATAGGACGCCACATCGTTCAAACGTTCTTTCGTCCAACGTCGTAGTGCCCGCTGATTATGTAATCCCGTTAACGGATCTGTCAAACTCTCGTGTTGCAAACGTTTGCGTTCATCGATGCGTTCGATTGACCAAGATAACGTCTTGAGGAGGCGGTTCACTTCAACCGCAATCGGAGTTTCGTATGCCCCGTTTGCCGTCGTCGATACCATGCAGCTGACCGCCGTCTCCGCTCCCCAAACGGGTTGGATGACGAGCGCCGAATGGTGTAGTTCCTGTTGGTTTCGCTGCAATTCAGGATGCCATTCATGGAGCGAGTCATAGACGAAACACGGTTCGTCCTCATCATGATACCGTTCAATCGTGAAGGCATCCGGCACACTCGGGATGACGCGACCGGTCATATCATAAAACGTCCGCTCCCCTTTTCGATTGACCTGTAGCCAACCACGCTCCACTTCGACGATATCACGTAGACCGTTCCAAAACTTCTCAATCAACAATTGCTCGCTGTCCACGCGGTACAGCTGTTCTTTCAAGCGTTCGACTTGATCGACTCTCGACTTGGTTTCTTCCGTCTCCGTCGCTTTCGACATCGTCATCTTTAGGACAGATAGTACGAAGAACGTGACGATGAGTCCGACATAACCGAAGACGAGATACGACTCGATAGCAATCATCGAGAACAAAAGCTCGAGTGACACGACGAGCCAATCAAAGCGAATCAATCGCCACATAATCGGGAACGGGATCCGTTCTCCAACCATGAAGTAGGATAAAGCAAAACTCATCGTCAAGACGAGGAACAAGGTGCCTAAAAACGCCAACATCGCCACGCCTTGTTGCATCAAATGAATCGGCTCTCCGATCCGTCCACCGAGAGCGATATAGGCGAGCCCCGGCAACAGAACGAGCAGACATTCAATCACCGTGTTGAGCGGATAGAAATGAAGGAACCGTCGTCGCCCGACGCGACGATTGAAGGCTCGCGCCTGAAACGTGAAGAGGAGCAATTGCCCCATCAACAGTGCGGGCGCTAGTCCGTATAAAAAGAATGTGATAAAGACAAACATCTCATGGAACGTGAAGTGAAGATGCCTGCGCTTTAAAGGATTCATGACGAACAATGCCCCAAGCGTATAGATGAACCAAAACAACGGCCAGTCGAACGCCTCAAGGTTTTGGAAAGTCAAATACATCACTCCCGTGAAGACGAGCGTCCACGCGAACCAGCTCCGAACTAGGTACTTCCGAAATCGCATCGTCTTCCCCCCTTTTCTCGTTCATTTTTTCTAGTATGACACGTAATGCAAAAACATTCCAGCAATTGTTTGAAAGTTGAGACAATGAAATATTGAAATGATTCCCAATTTGATGTTTCGCTTTTCTAGATGTCGGCAACAACTTGGATAAAGGGGGCTAACCATGGACTTTTCTCTATTTCTGATCACGTTTTTGATCATCTATTCGCTCACTATCACACTTCTCTATTTGCGGAAACAAAAGAATACGTAAAAGGGCGATCCTCGTAGGAGGACCGCCCTTAATCATTATTTCGCTTTCAAATAAGAAATTCCAATTGACCCGGATCCCGTATGCGCCCCAAGAAGTGGTGCGAGTGTATCAACTCTGATCGGAATCGTGTCACCGAGTTGTTTTTTCCACTCCTCAGCAAGCTCAGGGACATTTCCGTGGAAAATCGAGACGTCCTGACATTCACCGGACTCGATTGCCGCACGTAACACTTCGAACAAATGGGCTTGTGCTTTCTTGTATGTGCGGACCGTTTGATACGGGACAATCAAACCGTCTTCGAATCGAAGTACAGGTTTCAATTGAAGCATGTTCCCGATGAGCGCCTTCGATTTAGAGATTCGACCGCCTTTTTGTATCTGCGTCAAATTTTGAAGCGTCAATTCGATGCGGACGTCCTCGACGCGCTTCTTCATGTATGCTTCCACGTCTTCAAGCGCATCGCCTCTTTCGACGCGTTCAATCAACTCCTCGAACATGAGTCCCATCGTATAGATACCTGCCCGTGAATCGAAGGCGAGCAACTTGAACTCCGCAATCTCAGCCCCTTGAACGGACGCCGAATACGTCCCACTCAGGTCAGACGATAGGTGAATCGCGATGCCCATATCGTACTCTTCTTTCAATTTTTCATAGAGTGTGACGAAATCCCCGATCGCGGGCTGACTCGTCGAGACGCGCTCTCCCGCGTCAATCCACTCGTAAACCGTTTTCGCGTCAACGTCGATTCCATCTTTATACGGCTGGTCCCCTTTGACGACATAGAGCGGGACAATGTGGATGTCAGGATGTTGCGCTAATGCATCTGGAAGGACAATCGTGCTGTCCGTGATGTAAGCAATCTTCATAAAGAGTTCTCCCTTAAAAAAAGTTTTTAGTACCTGGTTATATTATTTTATCACAGGTGAAGCGGTTTCACTATTTTTTCAAAACATCCTATGTGTAGCTCGTCCAATCACTTCTCGAAAAGGGTATACCTTAGATAACAAATAAAGGAGGCGTGTGTGGCATGATCGAACTACGGAACGTCAGCAAAATCTATAAGACAGGCGACGTGGAAACGGCCGCCTTGAAAGACATCGACCTCACCATCCGGGATGGCGCGTTCGTCGTGATCCTAGGTCCAAGCGGGAGCGGGAAGAGTACACTGCTCAACGTCATCAGCGGACTCGACACGGTCACCTCAGGTAAGATCACGTTCGGCGACACCGTGCTGACCGACCTATCCGTCGATCAGATGACTGCTTTTCGACGCGACCATCTTGGCTTCATTTTCCAACAATACAACCTTCTTCAAAACTTGACCGTCTATGAGAACGTACAAATTGGTTCTGACTTAACGAAAGACCCGCTGCCGATTGATGAATTGCTCGAACAAGTTGGGCTCACAGCGGCACGTGATAAATACCCCTATCAACTATCGGGCGGTGAGCAGCAACGTGTCTCCGTCGCCCGCAGCCTCGCCAAAAATCCCGCCATCATCTTTTGTGACGAACCGACGGGCTCACTCGACGAGGAAAATTCGAAGAGAGTACTCGAACTATTGGAACGATTGAACAAAACGTATCAAAAAACAGTCGTCGTCATCACACACAATAATGGAATCAGTGAGATGGCGGACGATGTCATCAAGATGAACTCCGGTCGAATCGTGGAGGTGACCCATCATGAGACCCGGGTCGCGGCACGTGACATCCATTGGGGATAAGGGGGTGGCGACATGCTGTATAAAAACGTCTGGAAGACATTAAATCGGAAGTGGATGCAACTCCTCGCCATCGCCATCATCATCGTCATGAGTTCACTCACGTACACGATGATGTTCTATGGCATAAGTGGAATCGAGGTCCCGACTGAAGAGTATCTGGAAGAATCGAATCAGGAAGACTTTGCGATTGACATGCTCAATCGGGTGACGGAAGAGGAGTTACGCGACCCCGCTGTCGCCACGCTCGCGGAAACAGGAACGTTCACATTGGCTGACATCAAACAAGCCGATGCGGAAGTCTTCAATCGTCTGATCGCATCGCGAATCGCTGCCGTCGAACAGGAGATGCCGGATGCTACGATTGAACTCCGTGACTTAAAAGCCATCACCTACACGTTCGATGATATTGAACATCGGGGATTGATCGTCAAAGAATCAGACACGATCAACCGCTCCTACCTCGAAGCCGGTGATCGACCGAGCGCGAATGACGAAGTAGCCCTCAATAAAAAATATGCAGAGGAGAACGGTATCGACATCGGAGACACAATCGACATCGGCAAACCGTTCACGGTGAGTGGATTTGTCCTCTTTCCGGACTATACGCTCCCACTCTTCGATGATAACTTCTTCAACTTGGACCCTGGTTCACAGACCCTCCTCTTGATGACGGATGAATCGTTCGAAACATTCATCGGGCAAGAGTCTTTCCGACTGTCCGGTGTGACCGATCAAGCGATCAAGACCGACATAGACCTCCCGTTTGTCGTCTCGGTCATGGAGACGGAAAATATTATCCGAAGTGGTGCCATCTACAGTGAGATTTCATCCGGCAAGGCGATGGCGCTCGGACTCAGTCTCTTTATCGTTTCCATCGCTGTCATCATCGTCGCCATCCTGATCTCAAATATGCTCGAGGCGGAACGAGGACAAATCGGACTGTTGAAGGCGATTGGTTATAGTCGTCGGCAAATCGCATCGCCTTACTTGGTGCTCATCTTGGTTTTCGCATTCTTTATGCTCATCATTGGTTATTTCCTGGGGCTTTATTTCGCGAACCCGTTGAAAGAACTCTATCTCGACTTCTATCTTTTACCGTCCATCACCATCGCCCAAAGTCCACTCGTGTTCGTGACAGCCGTGTTCGCCCCGCTCCTCTTCTTTGCGCTCGTTGCAGGAGCTGTCATCTATAAAATTATGGGTGAGAGCGCCCTTGCCCTCTTGTCACCACGGGACAATGTCTCATTGAATCGACTCAGTCGACTTGTCAGTCGCCTGTTGAGACGGGCGAGTGGCAAGACGAAGTTCAAATATTTGTATGCCGTCAAGAGCACGGGGAGTTTTCTCATCTTCTTTCTCGGGATCCTCTTCTCGACGATTCTCATCGTTTTCGCCCTCATGATGAACGGCTCCGTCGACCGTATGACCGTTGGCGGATTGAACGAAGCGGTGTATGAATACGAGGCGTATACAGACGGGACACCGGTTTTAGAAGCGGGACAAGAACCGTTCCTCACCTATCCGTTCGCCTTTGTCGAAGATAACCTGATCACCTTGAAGGGACTAGACTTCGACAACACCTTGTTCCCACTCCAAAACGAAGATGGGGATGTGTTGACACTTGAACCCGACGGCCTTGTCGTCTCCTCCTCACTCGCGCTAAAACTCGACCTCGATGTGGGTCAAGACATCGATGTCGCACTCGACGGGGACACGTTGACCTATCCTATTATCGGGATTGCCGATGAATTCTCTGGCGACTTCGCCTATTTGCCCCGGGCGACGTTAAGTGAACTTCTCACCGCTGGCGCAACGGATGACCTGTTCAACGGTATCTATGCGACGGAGCGTCCGAGCGAATCGGACTATTCGACTATTCTGTCACGCCAAGGGTTGATCGATCAGTCCGAATCGATCAACCAATATATGAATTTCATGATGAATGTCTTGATTGGTGGGGCGTCCCTCATCGCTTTCAGCATCCTGTTCGTCTTGACGGCACTGACGGTCGAGAAGAACTATTACGTCATCTCCTTGTTGAAAGTGATGGGATATCAAAAACGGGAAGTCCGCTCGATGATTTTGAACAGCTACTTCATCTACGCGCTCATCTCCGCCCTCTTGAGCATCCCCATCGCCCTGTTGACGCTTCGGGTCATCGTCGTCGTCTTCGCGGAAGATTATGGGCTCGTGCTCCCACTTGAATTTGAATGGATCTATATCGTCTATACGCTCGGTGCAGTCGTTCTCCTCTTCTTCATGAGTACATTCATCAGCCGCCGAAAAATCGATCAAATCCCACTTCAGGAAGTTTTAAAGACGTATCAAGAATAATTCATGCCAAAATAGGGCATAATAAGAGATAGACCAGGTCTCTCCTGAGGAGAGACCTGACTTTTGCAGAAAAGGATGATACACATGAATCGTACACAAGTCATGCTCGCCATTCCCGGAAACTGGTCTTCCGCAGAAGGCGTCAGCGAACAAATCAGTTTACATAGTGAAGGCTACACGATGGCCGGTCTGTTGTTGCTCGAAGATGAGACAGGGAAGGCGTTCACCGTAGAAGTCGTCGAACGTGACCCAGCTCTCGCCGAGGCGATGATTCACGCGAGTTCTGGCGGGTTCACCCCGAAAGTCGCGAAAGGAATCGCTCGTCATACGCATGTCGTCTACTTGATTGTCGACGTCAACGATTTGACAGACGTCGCCGCTGCACGTCGTGCCGCAAACGCCGTCTTAAACGCAGGTGGAGTTGGCGTCATGGTCGAGTCAGCTGGTGTCTCTTACTCGAAAGACGAGTGGCAAGAATCAAAAGAAGAAGACCTCGCACTCGACTATTCGCTTCTCACGGCTATCACAGAAGAAGAGAACGCCTATATGTCATGGGGAATGAAAGCGTTCGGTCATGCAGACGTGGCTGTGCCGATGACACTCGACATTGAAGATGCCATCCACGTAATCCATTCGTTCAACTTCCACCTCATCTCAGGTGGCGCGATGTTCGGCGATGGCGACCATTTCGCCTTTGAAGACGGTCGCGCCTTCACGGTCGAGATGGGAGAAGATGAGCGGACGACCATCGACAACTTGTTGCATAACCCGTTTGGCTTGATTTATCTCGTCCCACAAGCAGCAGAATAAGAAAATGGAGCGCCCCACGGCGCTCCATTTTTATGTGGTCGTCAGTTTCGCATAGATGGCGAAGAAGATGGCGAGTTCAATCATGATGATTAACGGTGAGACGAGGACGAATAGATGGAGGCCGGTAAACACGAGAATGAGCGCGACGAAAAACACGAAATAGCCCCAGTGCAACCGGCTTTCCGGGAAGCGATGATTGTGAAACACGAGCGTCGTCGACAAAAAGTAGACGAGAACGGCACCGAACGTCACCATCACTTCAAAGCGCTCATCCAACTCCCCGAGATACATCAGTTTCATCATGCTCGCCAGAACGCTGAGTGACATCCAAATGAACAGATGACCGTACAAAATGATTTGACCGGTCCCGACCGCGTCTTTGTCCACTTTCTTTTCGATGTTGTCAAAGTATTGCCACCAAATGGCGATGAGCACGATGAATGCTAAAATCGAAAAGCTGATAGACCGAATATCCCCGTCTTGCGGCTCGAGCACCGCCAAGATACTGATAATGGATTCCCCTAAGACGATGATGGTCAAAAGACCAAAGCGTTCGAGCAAATATCCTAAGTTTATGGGCGTCATGGCCAAGCGTTTCCGACCGATGATCGGTACAATCAAATCGATGATGATCCCGAGATACAGCACGACGTAGCGCAAGCTTCCATCAAAAAAGATGGACAACGACGAGACGCCGAATCCAATCCAAAAATAGGTGCCTAAAAAGCGTGCCGCCGGGTCTTGAATACGTCGATTTACCATCGTATACTGCAAGACCGTCATGACGCGCAAACCTAAGTAGCCAATGAGAAATGAATAGTAGTAGTCATCAAAATCCACGCTCAAGCTCGCCGTCATAATCAATACGAAGATCATCTGTCCAATTACGAACAGCCGCTGGTGAATCGCATCTTCGAAAAAGCGGTTGATGAACATCGTCTGCCCCACCCACGCCCACCAAATCGGGATGAACATGAGGACGAACTTCGAGGCATATTCGAACGGGATGACACCATGATGGGTATGAAGAAGGACATGGGTCGCCGTCGCAATCGCAGCGACATAAACCAGGTCATAGAAGAGCTCTAACCATGTGGCTCGTTTTTCTTCCATCTAGCCCACCCCGGTTCAGTTCGCCAACACGTCGTGATACTCGGCATGTCGGTCGAACTGATTTTTCGTAAAGGGACAGAGTGGGATAATCGTCTTTCCTTCTTCCCGAGCATATTCGACCACGGCGACAACAAGTTTCTCTCCGATTCCCTGTCCTCGAAGTTCATCACTGACATACGTATGATCGACAATCAGTTTGTCCGCCCCCGTCGGCACGTAGTGCAGTTCTGCCGATGGCTTCGCCTCGTCCCCGACGTAAAACGTATTTTCCTTCTGTTTAATTTCCATTTACTCACCACTCTCCTCTTCTAGTTTTAGCGGGATAAAGAAATGGTCACGCATCGTCCAATCCATCTCGTCCATCAAGATGTCAAACGATGTAGACAAAAACGCTTGGACTTCCCCACTCGTTCCTTCAAAAAGCGGCAAGAAAAATTCACTCTTCTCCGCGTCATAATAAGCCGCTTCCGGCTTGAGCGTATCGGTCGGTAGCGGTCTGAACAGGAACGGATAAGGCAAGACAAAATAGCTCGGTCGTTCCGTCACATCATCCCCAAGCCAAAATCCGAATTCAATCAACTGTTCATCGAAGGCGACGCGCTCGATCACTTTGTCTTCCGGAAACGGATGCTCGATCGGATAGATGACGAGCGAGGACACGTCGAACGTCCCCCAAAAGAGTGCCGGTTTGATTTTCCGGCATCGTAGCTTCGATAGGTACGTCAGCTGTTCGTGCGCCGCCCGTTGAAACAGCCTTAATCCTTGCCGGGCATACGCCGCATCATAAGCGAGCGGTGTCTCATCCGTATCGAGAAGTCCTTGGAAGGTCATCTCCTGTGGTTTCGGGTTGATGCGTATGTCGACCCCATGCGTCCGCAGTCGATTGAATAAGTCGTCATGATAGGACTTGATTGTCTTCCTCGCTTCAATCGGGATGGCGTCTGTCTGATCTTCGACATGAACGACAAGGCAAGAACTTAGTAGATCCACATCAAGCTGGAGTGCCCGTTCCCCTTCAAACAACAGCCCCGTCGTGAACCCATTAACCGTGAGCGGTAGCGAGACATGCCCCCATTGCGGCTCAGGTGGGGCCAGTTGGAGTCTAATCTTCCCTAGTAGTTGGGAAATCAAATGCAAGGTCAACTTTGTATCATGCCAGTCCGAGTGTAGTGGAATCTGCATCATCCATCATCCTCTCATCCTTTACACGCGCCACTATGGTCGCAAATCGGTCGCTTCCCGGATTGTCCACACCCGCAGAGCGTGGCCCGATACGTGGAGATGACCTCATCTCCTTGCTCGATTTGAAGGTCGCCACGCACCTCGATTTGTTGCCAGTCGTTTAATTTAACAGACGTCGGGACGTCCGGTTCCTCCGCATCTCCACCATCCTTCCGAACGAACTGCAGCGCACCGCTCGGGCAGCGTTCAATCACCGTCGCGACATCAGGAGCCTCGGCCCCATCCGGTAAGATCCACGGCTTCCGTTTCGTATCGAACACTTCCGGCAATCCCCGTACGCATTCCGCCGCATGGACGCAGAGCGACACATCATAGTACACATCAATCGATTCTCCCACGTATTGTTTGCCTCGCATCGAATCACCCCTTATGTGTTTGCGGGTATTTACCCGAAACAAAAAGAAAAAAACCCATCATCCCATGACAGGATGATGGGTCATATTCACGCTTGTCTCATTTCTTGCATGCGTTCGAGTTGATGCGTCAGTTCGCCGATCGGCACGAATCGTGCCCGGCGGAGCATTTCTTTCCCGTTGATGAAAAAGAGGACGACCGGCACGGTAAAGATGGAGAAGGCGCCTGCGACTTCCGGCACTTCATCCGAGTCTACCGCGACCGCCACAATTTCTGGGAACTGATGGAGCATCTCTTCAATCTGAGGTTTCAGCGCATGACAGACACTGCATCCCGGATGTGACACGTAGACGAGCAGCTGTTCCGTGCTCGCAATCCGTTCATTCAATCCAGTCAAGGTTGTCATTGCTTCCATCTTGCATTCCTCCTACTTAATTAAGAGTTGAGCCACAAGACACCGACCGTCTCAAATCCGGCATGTACCGCAATCGAGGGACAGAATCGAGTCCGTACGACTTCAAGATCTGGTAATTTCGACTCGATGAGTGCGACGAGGTCATCTTGCATGTTCGGTGCGAGTGCCGTCTGAACGAACACCCGATTGTCCTTCACACCGTTTTCCGCGTGACGACGTTCGAGTTCACCGACCATCTCCGCATAAGCCTTCTTCAATGAACGGGCCTTTTTGAACGGGATGACTTTCCCCGTCTCATCGAGGGTGATGATCGGCTTGATGTTCAAGATGTTCGCAAGGAACATCTCACCGGAAGAAACACGACCGCCTCGGCGCATCGTTTCCATGTTTCCGATGATCATGAAGAAGTTCTTCTTATCACGCCATGCTTCGAGAAGGGCGACGATTTCCTCCACTGACTTGCCTTCGGCTTCAGCGGCCTTGCCGATTCGGACGAGTTCTTGTTGCGCCTCGAGTGCGGCATGCGAGTCGATGGTATACACGGTAAAGTCAGCCGCTTCGGCAGCTGCTTTCGAATTTTTCGCCGTACTGCTCAATCCATTCGAGCAATGGACGGCGATGGCACAATCATATCCCTCTTCTTTCAAGCGTTCGTAGCGGGCGATGAAATCTCCGAAGATCGGTTGTGACGTCTTCGCTTCTTTCTTTTGGTCAATCATATACCGATGTAGGTCTTCGAGCGAGAGTTTGGTTTCACTATAGCCGTTCCCGTCCACGATCAATTGAATCGGAACGATATCGACACCGAGACTTGCTGCCTCTTCTTGAGAGAAGTTGGCCATACTGTCGGTAATCCATGCGATTTTTGTCATAACTAAAAAGCCTCCAATAGTCGTTCATTTTTTTTCAATCCCATTATACCTTATTTCCCGCCGCTATTCCTACTCGACCAAACGGGACGAAAAAACAGAGCGACACACGGTCGCCCTGCTCCTCTTCATTTGGTCGAGATCAATTTTGTATGGGCGAACTCATCATGCGGCAACTCGAGGTCTTTATTCGACTTCATCTGTTGAAGTGCACGGATGAGCGGAATCCCAAGCGTCGCCGGGTAGACGACGTCTTTATAGAGTGTCCGCTTGATGACTTGCTCCAATGAAAGCGGGCGTCCATCCGCACTCACGACCTTAATTCCGACGACACGGTCTCCTATCGTCTGACCGTTTCGATA
The DNA here is from genome assembly GCF_001909285.1 of Exiguobacterium profundum. Classification (GTDB taxonomy): domain Bacteria; phylum Bacillota; class Bacilli; order Exiguobacteriales; family Exiguobacteriaceae; genus Exiguobacterium; species Exiguobacterium profundum. The sequence goes on along the minus strand of NZ_MRSV01000001.1, from coordinate 1,099,374 downwards.
CAACATACAATAGACTTCTCCGGCCATCGTCACAACGGTCGGTAAGTAATACCGTTTCACTTCTTTGTCTGGCCAAATCTTCTTACGGACTGCCTTTTCAATCAGTTTTGCCGGTGTCTGAAAGACGAGTTGGTCGATTTGACCAGCGACGGCTCGTTTCCAAAGTGGGACTGCCACAGCAATCATCCTTTCTCTCGGTTCTAGCCTTTCAATTCCTCTTTTACCGGCTGACGAAACCCTGAGAACGGACATCCACTTCGAGCAAACAGGTTCGGTGTCTTGATCTGATTGTCGTAATGCTCGTGAAAAACGTGCGTCGTCGCAGGAGAGAGAGGCGGGATGAGCCAACTCCATTGCCCGGTGACGTCACGCCCCGCGTCCCGTTCGTTTTTTTCGAACCGCTTGAACTGTTTGGCAGCCGTATGGTGGTCGACAATGGTCACACCTTCCCGCTCGAACGATTGCAGGACGGCGATGTTCAATTCGACGAGTGCCCGGTCGCGCCAAAGCGACCGCTCTTTCGTCGTATCGAGCCCGAGTGACCGTCCGACGAGCGGCAACAAATCATAACGGTCCGTATCGGCCAAATTCCTTGCCCCGATTTCCGTCTCCATATACCAGCCGTTAAACGGGACCGAGGTAAACCGTAGACCTCCGATCTCTAGTTCCATATCCGCAATCGCTGGGACTGCGTGCCATTTGATGGTCCGTCCGTCAAACAAGTCCACATCCTCGTGCCGAATGTCCACCTCAAGCACGGCCTCACTCGGCAACTCAAACAAGCGGACGTCTCGCCCGTCCGTGATCATGAGCGGGAGGATATCGAACGGCGTGCCGGCTCCGACCCATCCGAGTTCTTTCGCGCGCTTCGTCATCGTGACGGACATCGGGTCTCCGATGATTCCGTCAGGTGTCTCATATCCCGCGTACCGAATCAATTGTGTGTTCAATAGTTTGAACTCGTTCGGAAGAACCGTCATCGTCGAACGGATTTTTCCGCCGTTCGTGGCGAACCGAAGGTGGTCGACAAGATGGGTGTAGACAGCCTCAAACGTATCGGCGTCCCGTGCGTCAATCACATGGAGTGTCTGCCAAAACAAGCGGCCGATGCAACGATTCGAATTCCGCCACGCCACCTTGGCACCCTCACACAACTCTTCCGTCGTCAATGAATAGGTGCCCGTGCGCTCAATTTCATCTTTGATTTCTCGGAGGCGTTCGGAAGGGTCGTCATGCCATTGCCGCATCCAGTCGCTCGCTTGTTCATACAGATTCATATCTAAGGTCTCCTCACTCGATTCTCTCTTTCTCCATCTTAGAGAAAAGGAGACCCCTGTTTCAACTATCTATTCTCACAGAAGACAAGTCGGATACTCAAGACCGCTCTGGCTGATGGACGAGTTCGATGTAGTCGGTGACTTCTTCGTTTTCGCTCACTTCCTGCTCGAGGGCGGTCATTTGCGCCTCGATGGTCGGACTTGATTCGTAGTCGGCGGCATATTGATACAGCCCATTCGTCACTTCAGTCATTCGACGTAAGCGGACAGGCAAGTCTGTACCGGATGCAAAACGAATGATGAACGTGACGTCTGAATTGCTTGAGTCAACCGCTCTCAATCGTCAGGATGAACCGTTTCTCGGGTTAACGCCTGTTCGTGATACGGCGCAAACTCTTCCGCATCGGCTGGAGATCATGCGCAGTTATCGAACAGCAGTCCCATCTTTTCATTCGAATCGATTAGTCGACCATTTGTATCGAGCACGTAAATGGCATCCGGATACTGTTCAATCAAGAGCGAATCCACATGGAACGGGAGAATCGGTCCAGCTGACAGCATATCCGTGACATCACCATTGACGCGATGAATCCACTTTTTGAAAATCGCCATACAACCTCTCCTTTCGAAAGAGATGGAAGTTTCAAACGGAAATTCTCGTATTCATACAAAAAACTAGTTTTTAAAGCATCAATTACCAATTACCCATAATTGTTCCATTAGAAAACCCCACTCGTTTCAAAGTGGGGTCAATGATTAGTTCCGTTCGAGGACGAACGTCTTGTATGCAGGCACGCTTACTTTTCCAGTTGCGCGCTTGATTGTCTTCGTTCCGGAACGGTCGCCATCGACAATCACGTTCCAGTTCCCTTTAGGAAGGGTGACTTGGACATTTGTCGGGTTGGCGTTATGTGTGATGAACAAGTCGTTCTTTTGACCCGGTGCATCTTCGTCAATCGTGTATGTGATGACGTTCGCTTCCGCTTTGTGGAACGTCAAGAATCGTTTTACATCGCTCGCTTTTGTCATCCGAAGACCTGGGTTGGCTTTACGCATCTCAATCAGGCCTTTCATGTATTGAACGTCCGCCTTGCGGTCGGCCGCCCGTTTCCAATCGAGCTGGTTGATTGAGTCTGGTGATTTGTACGAGTTGTGGTCGCCTTCCTTCGTGCGCATGAACTCTTGTCCAGCGTGGAGGAATGTCGTCCCTTGACTCGTCAAAATGATGCTTGAAGCGAGTCGGTGCATCTTCGTCTTGTTTAATTCTGATGCGGTTGGGTTCGTCAACTCCAGCTTATCCCATAACGTGTGGTTGTCATGGGCTTCAACGTACGTGATGGCTTGCGTCGGCTCTTTCGTGAATCCTTTAATCGTGTCGCTATAAGCGATCTCACCGACGATTCCCGTCTTCACGCGATTTTCCATGCCCTCTTTTCCGTTGACGAATCCTTTGTCCTCATCGAAGAAGACGCTGCCTTTCAAGCCGTCACGGATGTTGTCATTGAAGTGGGCGATGCCCGGCATGTCGTAGGCGTTCTTTTGATTTGCTTTTAATTCAGCATCGAGCGGCGTACCGAGGTCCCATCCTTCTCCGAAGACGAGAATCGACTTGTCAACTCGATTCAATTCCGAACGAACCTTGTTCATCGTGTCGACGTCATGGATTCCCATCAAGTCGAAACGGAATCCGTCCCAATGGTACTCTTTTGCCCAATAGACGACCGAGTCGACGATCAGTTTTTGCATCATCGCCCGTTCGGAAGCCGTATCGTTTCCGACACCTGTTCCGTTGGCAAAGTCACCACCCGCTGTGTAGCGGTAGTAGTAACCCGGTACGATTTTATGCAAGTTCGACGCCTGTGCATCGAACATATGGTTGTATACGACGTCCATGATGGCACGTAAATTGTTGTCATGCAATCCTTGAATCATCTGTTTCATTTCCATGATGCGTACTTTCGCATCGTAAGGATTCGTTGAATACGACCCTTCTGGTGCATTGTAGTTTTTCGGGTCATATCCCCAGTTGTACGTCGCCATCGGATTCGTCTCATCGACGGAGGCCGTGTTGAAGTCATAGACCGGAATGAACTGAACGTGTGTCACGCCGAGATCTTTGACGTGATCGAGCCCTGTCTTTGTTGCCGTTTTCTTTCCGTCAACGAGAAGACGCGTTCCTGGTTCGATGACACCGAGATACTTTCCTTTGTTTTGGATCCCTGAGTCGTATTTGTCCGTCTTCACATCAAAGATGGAGAAATCACGGATATGCGTCTCATAGATGATCGCGTCCGTCGATTGTTTCAACTTCGGTTTCATCGAATTCCAACGTTTTGGATCTGTCTCTTTCAAATCGACGATGACACCTTGGTCACCGTTCACGCCGACAGCCGTCGCATACGGATCGACCGCACGGACCTTCCCTGTCGCATGGGTCACTTGGTACGTATAACCGATGCCGTCCAGGTCACCACGAACTTCCGTCACCCACGTGCCGCGCTCACCGCGCTTCATTTGAATCACTTTCTTCATATCTTTGTCGTTCGTCGGTCGGTTCGTCGGCATGTTCCACAGTTCGAGCTCGACTTGTTGAGCCGTCGGTGCCCAGAGGACAAACTTCGTTTTCGACTTTTGGTACGTGACACCGAGTTTACCGTCGTATGCATATTTCGCATCGAATTCTTTCGAACGAAGAACTTTGCCGGCCTGGAGCGTCTGTTCTCCGAACTCCGGGTGCGAGGCTTTGATGACTTTCGCTAAATCGATGTCTGCTTTGAATTGAATCGTCACCGACTTGTCGCTAGCTTTTTTTATCGATTCCACCGTTGCCCCGTCTACGCTCAATTCATCGATGAACGCATCCGTGATGACGCGATTCGTTGTGAGTGTTGCTTGACGGAACGTGTCCGCCGAGAACGAGACAAGTTTTGGAGAGCGATCGATTTGTGGCTCTGAATAGTAGATTGTCGAATCTCCTTCAACGAGCCAAATCTCTTTCGCAGTCCCGAGAACGAATCGGTCTTCCCCATCCTTCTCCGTCCATTCTCCTTTTTTCGTGATCAAGCCCATGAGTTTCTTCGATTCCGGGTTGGCGAGTTTCACGTTCGCGACGGCACCGAAATCATCAGCCTCATCGAAGGCGATGCTCTGCCCGTCCCCACCTTCCGGCCAAGCCCAAAGACCCCAGTCCGTATATGTATTGTCGTAACGGAAATAATGAACTTTCATATCGATTTCCGTCGAAGCCGTCTCCCCGTCCGGGTTCGATGTATAGATGGTCGGATCGCCCGACTTGATCCACACTTCAGCGACACCATCTTGAATCATATCGCTTGTGATGAAGCGGTCGTTCTCAGAACCTTTATCTTTGTCCCAATTATCCGTGCGGACGATGAGACCGATTTTTTCAGGTGAATCGACTGGGAATTCGTAAGCCGCCACCTTTCCGAATGCATCTTCCCCGTTGAATGTGAAGCCTTTGTTCGGGAAGTAATCTGGGCCGTTCGCCCAAAGCCATAAGTTCCAATCCTTTTCGTTATCCGGCGCCTCTTGATAATGGACGACGACAAGCGTCGACTTCCCTTTATCTAAAGCAGACGTCGACATCGGAAACATTGACAGAATCAGTGCAAACGTTAGCACAACTGCCCATACGGGTTTCCATTGCTTTTTGACCATGAGGGTCCCTCCTTGTAGCACTATTTTGAGAAAACGCTTACACAGAAATTGTAAACGGTTTCTTTTAGTGAAGCAATGTTATTTTAGTAAAGTAGAGCATTAAACACCTTTCCTCCACAATAAGGATTGCTTTCCGAGAGTTCAACCTGTATATAGAATTTAAGGAGGAAAAACTTAATTGCTATCACTTACAAACTTAATTAATAACCTAATTGCCAACGCGAGCCTTTTGCTCGTTGGTCTATATCTGATCTCACGTTTTACCAAGCTCGGTTTCACAAATAAATTACCGATTCGGCGTCAGATGACCATCTCCATCCTCCTAGCAGGACTCTCTATGATCATCACGCTTCATGGTGTACTTTGGAACGCTCAAGCGGACTTTCAGTATGGATTTGTCCCACTCATCATTTCTGCTTTGTACTTTGGGATATCTGGTCTGCGTATCACGTATGTGACGAGTATTATCCTACTTCCGTTTATCGTTCCCGGAGAAATGCTACTTCTGATCACACTCCTAGATTATTCCGTAGCAGCTGGAACAGCATTTCTGTTCTTACGAATGCGCGAACGGACCCAGCCGACACAAGATATTCGAATCGTAAATATGATTAGTCTTACGTTCATTGCACTCTTCTCTATTCTCAACATGACGAACTATAAGGAGCCAAGTGCATATTTTATAACACTCATCTGGTTTTTATTCATCGGTTACGCGGCAGGATTCTTTTTGCATATCGTGTATGGTGGCATACGAAAAATCGAACGCTCTGAACGTCTTATCACAAAATATAAAGAAGCGGCTTATACGGATACATTAACGGGGTTAGGTAATAGAAGACAGTTTGATGAGGAAATGAAACGCGTCGATGAAGAAGTGTTCACGTCGCCGAACGAGATTGCGTTGTTGTTAATCGATATCGATCACTTCAAATCAGTTAATGATACGTATGGACACGATGCGGGTGATGCAATTTTAGTCGAGCTCGGTCAACGTCTCTCTGGAATCGCGCGAGCAGATGACATGGTCTGCCGAAACGGTGGAGAAGAGTTCTCTGTTTTACTTGCCGACTGCAACCTTTCGCAAGCCATGTCGATTGCGAATCGCTATTTGACCGAAGTCTCGAAACAACCGTTTCAATTACCTGACAGTTCGACGCTTGAGGTCACCATTTCAATCGGAGTATCGAGCACTTCTGAACGAAAGGTCATCACGACCGAAAAACTAATCAAAAAGGCAGACATCGGTCTTTACGTCGCCAAACGGAACGGACGAAATCAAATCGGCAAATGGAGTCAACAGAAAGCAAACTAACCTCTCACATTTGTGAGAGGTTTTTCAAAGTTTATTCCATTCATCGAGCGACTCCAAGTACCACCGATAGCTCATCTTGATTTCTTCATCTGTTAAGTCCGCTGGTAAGAGTGAACGTGGGACTAAACCTGTGAACTTGGCGCCTCCGACATGTGCAAAAATATAAGAGGCGACTTGCTCTGACATGACTCTTGTCAAAAAACCGGTCACATACTTTCCATCCTTGCTCTCGAAGACGATGTCGAGTCGGCGACCTTCCTGTTCATCGATAATCAACTGGTTGTAAAGTCGATGTGCCTCATCTTTGTGCTTATATACCATCCCACGCCTCGCATTGTCATCAATCTCCCACTGATGGTCTTTTCTCTCTTTCGCCGTGAAGACTTTATCAAGCATTCTTGGGTCATCAATCGTTAAGCAACAAAAGATATGTTCATACGACAGTTGATCGTCGTTCACTAAGTCCATGATGTCCGTCTTCGGGATAATCCTTGCCTTGTAGCGTACCATGACACGACGGACGACTAATTCTTTGTCAAAAATGAGCCACTGCTTCCGTCGCTCAAACTTCTCATGTAACATCTTATAATCCATCGACTTCACCTCACGTACAGCATATCAAAAGACGACGTCCGGCAGTTGCGGACGTCGTCTTGCTTAGTTCCCGTATTTTTTGAACAACTGATAATTCTTATTTCCACCTGACAAGTTGTACACATCGGTGAATCCGAGGTTACGGAGCACGTTCTGTGCCGCGTTGCCCGTCACGCCTCCGTTACAGTAAACAACGGTCGGTTTGTCCTTGTCCATGTCTTTCGCCGCTTCCCGAAGGTTACCGAGTGGGACGTTGACCGCACAATCGACACACGCCTTCTCGAACTGTGCTGCTTTCCGCGTATCGATGATTTGCATGTCTTCCCCGGCATCGATTCGTGCCTGAAGTTCGGCCGGCGTGATGAGTCGAGCCGCCTTGTCGATACTGTTCGAAAGCACCATCCCCGTATACATGACCGGGTCTTTCGTCGTCGAGAACGGTGGTGCGTAGGCGAGGTCGAGATGGAACAAGTCGTCCACTTTCGCCTTAAGGGTGATGGCCGTGACGAAGACGTCGATTCGTTTGTCGACTCCTTCAAATCCAACGATTTGGACACCGAGCAGTTGACGCGTCGCACGATCGGCGACCGCTTTAATCGTCATATCTTTTCCACCCATATAGGCAGGCTTATCCGGTTTCGTGTTATGAAGTACCTCGATATCGTATCCGAGTTCGCGTGCTTCTTTTTCGGCGAGACCCGTCTGTGCGACGGCAAGTCCGAACACTTTGAAGATGCCCGTTCCGAGGATGCCCCGATGTTCGAGGTGACCGCCCGTGATGACGTCCCCGGCGGTCCGCCCCATCTTGTTCGCTGTCGAACCAAGTGGACGCCAAATCGGTTTCCCTGTCACGATCGAGAAACTCTCCGCGACGTCTCCTGCCGCATAGACGTCTGGGATGTTCGTCTCCATCCGCTCATTGACGGCGATCGCACCCGTTTCACCTAGTTTGACTCCCATGTTCATGGCGAGCTCGACGTTCGGACGGACTCCGACAGACAAGATGACGAGGTCGGTCTCAATCGTCTTCCCACTCTCCGTGACGACCCGTTCGACGTGTCCGTCACCGACAAGTTCTGTAACGGTCTCTCCGAGCATGAGCTCGATTCCGTTCTTCTCGAGGTGTTCCTCAACGCGACACGCCATATCCTTGTCGAGTGGTGGCATCACTTGCGGCACGCGCTCGATAATGGTCACGTCCACACCACGAAGCTTCAACTGTTCCGCCATCTCTAGACCGATGAAGCCGGCTCCGATGATTGTCGCATGTTTCGGGTCTGTCGAATCGACGAAGGAGCGTGTCGCCTCCGCATGTTGGATGTTTCGAATCGGGAAGACGTTGTCCGACTTCACCCCTGGAATCGGTGGGATGATGCTCGACGCTCCCGTCGCAAGGACGAGGACATCATATGAGTCCGTGAACGTGACACCCGTCTCTAAGTTTTCAACCGTCACCGTCTTCGCGTCTTTGTCGACAGCTGTGACGTTATGGCGTGTCATGACGTCGATGTTGTAGCGCTTCTTGAAGAAGGCCGCATCGCGCGGTGTCAAATCGTCACGTGACTCGACTTCTCCGCCAACGTAGTAAGGAATCCCACAACCAGAGTACGATATATCGTAATCTCGATCGTAAATCGTGATTTGTGCGTCTTCGTTGTTCCGACGCGCTTTCGCCGCAACCGATGTCCCTGCAGCGACTGAACCGATGATGACTAGTTTCATATATAATCCACTCCTCAATAAAGTAATAAGCTGATGTATAGGCCGAGCAACGTGATAGCCAATGTCGGAATCGTCAAGATGATCCCGACTTTAAAGTACTGCCCCCATCCGATTTTGAGGCCTTTCGTACGAAGGACGTGGAGCCATAGAAGCGTCGCTAGCGACCCAATCGGGGTAATCTTTGGACCGAGATCGGAACCAATGACGTTCGCATAGATTAACGCTTCCCGAATCTGTCCGGTCGTATGCGTCAAGTCGATGGCGAGCGCATCAATCATGACGGTCGGCATATTGTTCATGACCGATGACAAGATGGCGGCCAAAAAGCCCATCCCGAACGTGGCACTGAAGCTGTTAACCGCGAACCAATCGATAAAGTTCGCCAATACTTGAGTGAGTCCGGCATTTTGTAAACCGTAGACGACAATATACATCCCGAGCGAGAAGAAGACGATGGCCCACGGTGCACCTTTGATGACTTGCATCGTCTGGACCGCTGACGAGCGGTTCGCCATCACGAGGAAGAACAAGGCGATGACACCCGCGACGAGCGAAACGGGGATCTCGACTAAATCACTCGTGAAGTACCCGATGACCAGTAAACCGAGTACAATCCAGGATAAGCGGAACATCGTATGATCTTTAATGACGGACGAAGGTTCAGCCAACTGTGAGGCGTCATACTGTTTCGGGATATCTTTTTTGAAATAAAGGTACAACACGAGCAGACTCCCCGCGACCGCGAACACGTTCACGAATACCATCCGCGCGGCGTACTCGGCGAACCCGATACCAAAGAAGTCGGCTGAGACAATGTTGACGAGGTTCGAGACGATGAATGGAAGACTTGCCGTATCGGCGATGAATCCCGATGCCATAACGTATGCCAAGACGACCGCATCCGGCAGTTTGAGAGCCCGGACCATCGCCAAGACAATCGGTGTCAAGATCAGCGCCGCCCCGTCGTTCGCAAACAATGCTGCGACGAGGGCACCGAGTAGTGTGATATAAACGAAGAGTTTCACCCCGCCGCCTTTGGCGATTCGCGCCATGTGTAACGCGGCCCATTCAAAGAATCCAATCTCATCTAAAATGAGTGAAATGATGATGATTGCGATAAAGGTGAACGTCGCGTTCCAAATGATGCCCCATACCGTTCCGACGTCATCAAGATTGACGACGCCCGAAACGAGAGCGATGACAGCCATCCCCATCGCCGAGTAACCGATGCCGAGGCCTTTCGGTTGCTTGATGATGAGGAAAAACGTCACAAGAAAAATTAAACTAGCAATCCACTGCACAATGTAATCCTCCAATAATCTCTATTTATTTTTTAGCAACTCGGCTGCAAACCGTGCAATACGAGTGTCATTCCCTCTTCTGTTGATTCAACGTCGAGCGTGACGTTTGCGGACAACGCTGTAGCTTCGTTCGCCACGGCAAACGTAAGGTCGTCGAAGTGCTTCACCTCATCGGTCGCTTCCGGTGTCGCTACGGCCAAACCTAGTGTCGGTCCACAGCAACCGGCCTCCGTGATGATGCGGACCGATTTTGTCTGCTCCTCCTCTAGCGCTGTTTTTAAGTAATCGATGGCTTCATTCGTGATGTTCATTTCACTTCCTCCTTCAATAGTTGGGATAACGCGGAATATCCGACTGGCAAATGTTCTTGCCAGGCGAGTATCGTCGGACGCCGATAGCTGTTCACACGTTCGAGCCATAGGACTTCATTCGCGACTTTCGCGGTCAATAGTTTGCTCGTGACATCGAGTGGCGTGAACGATTGATTAACGACCCAAGCGAACGGTAGAATCTTAGCCCGATTCAAATCTGCTACGAGTCGTTCAGCTTCATATACCGGCGTCGCTTCAGGCAAGGTCGTGATGATGACGTGCGTTTGTTTCGGATCACGTAATTTCGGCAACAAATCTCGGACTGCTTCCGGGACAACGCCAGTCGAGCGTTCGAGTTCGCGATGATAACTCTCGGTCGCATCTAACAGAAGAAGCGTGTGTCCGGTCGGTGCCGTATCGATGACGACAAAACGGTCTTTCGCTTTCGCCACCTGATTCGCAAAGGCACGGAAAACGGCGATTTCTTCGGTGCACGGCGAACGCAGGTCCTCTTCGAGCATCATACGTTGCTCTTCATTCAGGTCCCCTGCTTCCTTGAACACATCCTGTCGATACCTCTCAATTTCAACTTTCGGGTCAATGGCATCGACCGTGAACGTATCTGCAATGTTTGTCCCAATCGTGAAAGCGACATGAGCTGCCGGATCCGTCGTCGTCAAATGAACAGAGTGCCCTCTTTCATGAAGCGCGACCGCAATCAGCGAAGCAAGTGTCGTCTTCCCGACGCCACCTTTCCCCATCGTCATGATGACACTTGGACCGTCCGCCTCAATCTCATCAACGAGTCGATCAAGTGATCCGTAACGACTCGAGTCATAGCATGCATCTGCGACAGCGACCGTCTCTCCGTTCACAAAGCGCCGAAGTGCAGAGACACCGATCAGATTTTCGTAAGCATATGGAAGTTTGAATGCCTCGAGGTCAGTTATGCCTTCAGGAAGTTCACGGAGTGCTTGTTGCTGACTCTCGATGAGCCGCTTCATGTATCGGTCTGCCCCTTCATCCTGTTGGATAAGACCGTTGACGATGAGCTGCATTCGCTCGATGCCGATGGCGCGAAGTTCGGTCGCGGCACGCTCCGCTTCGATGAGTGTGGATGTTTCGGGACGGGCAACGAGAAGTAGTGTCGTCTCTTTACCATCAGTGAGCGTCTCAACTGCCTTTTTGTACTGCAATTGTTTGTCAGCTAAACCGGCAAGCGGACCAAGGCAAGACGCACCTGTCGTGTTCGTCTCCAAAAATTCATCCCATGCACTCGGCAAGGTGAGTAGGCGCAACGTATGACCGGTCGGTGCCGTGTCAAAGATGACGTGATCGTACGTCTCACGGGCTGACACGGACGTCAACAAGTCCGTAAATTGGTCGAATGCCGCAATCTCAACCGTACAGGCACCGGATAATTGCTCTTCCATCGACTGAATGGCCACGTCCGGCAATACACCTCGATAAGGTCCGACCATGCGCTCCATATATTGTTTTGCCGCTTCTTCGGGATCGAAGTTGGCGATGGCAAGCTTTGTTTCCGGAACGAGGCGCGGCGTCTCATCGAGTTCCATCTCAAACACGTCTTGTAAATTACTGGCCGGGTCGGTCGAAACGAGTAAGACACGCTTGCCACGGTCGGCGAGCGTCAGGGCGAGGCTTGACGCTGTCGATGTCTTCCCGACGCCACCTTTCCCGGTCAAGAACACATAACGGGTCGGTTCAATCGTATGAAAATCAAATGTCTTCATGAGCATATCTCCTTATTTCTTCAGTGAGATGCGAACTTTCGGCTTTTCTCCATCTTTCTTGGCAAATGCGCCAACCGGTAGTCCCGTCAACTCCGCAATTTCTTCATCTGTTAAATAGGCACCCCGTTTTACGATTTTTTTATCAACTACTGTGAGCGGGAGCATCTCGAGCCCGTTTGCAATTTCAGCTTGCACCTTGACATTTTCAACGAATCGATTCGGTTCCGATGCCAGATTATAACGAGCAACATCGAAGCCTCGCTGTTTTAACACGTAGTGAATTGTCGCCACTCGCGTCAGTTCTGGATCGATGGATGGACCACATAATCCTGTTGGACAGCACATTGCCGGTTCAAACACTTCAAGTTTCATCGTTGACTCCTCCTTAAATTGCACATTCGGTGTCACAGTCGCAACTCACATCGATTGTCTCAATCTTGTCGAGCAAATCGACGACAATCCCATAAAAAGGGCTCGTCTCATTCAATCGATAGTGGATCCATTGTTTGTCTCGGCGCTCTAATAACAGTCCAGCCTGACGCAACATCTTCAAATGACGGCTGATTGCCGGCTGTGAGATGTCAAAACAGTCGACGAAACTACACGCACACTGTTCTCCCGCTTCCATCTGTTTCAGCATGGTCAATCGAGTCGGATCACCGAGCACCTTGAGTACTTTGCTTAATTCTTCTGCAGTGTACATTTCCACTTCCCCTTCCTGTATAACCTAATTGTTATATAACGTATCCGTTATGAAATTACCATACTTTTCAACTTCATTCAAAAAACATTTCAAAAAAAATCCGTTATGATGAAACACGTTGTGAAAACACGTAACGTTGGAACATTTCCTTTCATATAATGTGGCATTTGATCTTCGTGAGACTCGAAGATCAAAGTCAAAATATAAAGAGAGGTGTGAACTTCTTGGAAAAAATGAATACAATCAAACAAGACTGGCTCGGTAACGTCCGAGCAGACGTCCTTGCGGGGATTGTTGTCGCTCTCGCCCTCATCCCTGAGGCGATCGCGTTCTCACTCATCGCTGGCGTCAACCCGATGGTCGGGCTCTATGCTTCGTTCATCATCGCCATGGTGATTTCAATCGCAGGCGGTCGCCCTGCGATGATTTCGGCTGCGACCGGTGCGATGGCGCTCGTCATCGTCTCACTCGTCGCCGACCATGGTCTTCAATATTTGCTGGCCGCTGGGATTCTAACGGGTGTCATTCAAATCGTACTCGGTTATCTCGGCATCGCCCGCTTAATGAAGTTCATTCCACGCGCCGTCATGGTTGGCTTTGTCAATGCGCTTGCCATTCTGATTTTTCAAGCGCAACTATCCAACTTTGAAGGGGAAAGCTGGATCATCTGGGCAATCGTCGCCGCGTCACTCGCCATTATCTTCTTATTTCCACGAGTCACAAAAGCCATCCCTGCACCACTTGTCGCCATCGTCGTCATGACGATTTTAGCCATCACACTCGGACTCGATACGAAAAATATCGGAGACATGGGAACAATCTCAGCAACACTCCCGGAATTTTTATTCCCGAACGTCCCGTTGACGTTTGAAACGTTGTTGATCATTCTTCCTTACTCGATTTCCCTCGCATTCGTCGGATTGATCGAGTCGCTCTTGACGGCACAAATCGTTGACGATATGACAGGAACGGACTCAAACAAAAACCGTGAATCGCGCGGACAAGGGATTGCGAACATCATTGCTGGGTTCTTCGGTGGGATGCCAGGATGTGCGATGATTGGGCAATCGGTCATCAATGTCTCATCGGGTGCTCGTGGACGTCTGTCGACACTTACAGCCGGTCTCGCGCTCTTCGTCATGATCATGACAATCAGCGACGTGCTCATGCTGATTCCGGTCGGCGCGCTCGTCGGGGTCATGTTCTTCGTCTCCTATGCGACGTTTGACTGGGGTTCGCTCAAAGCGATGCGTACCGCCCAAAAATCGGATACGGTCGTCATGCTCGTCACCGTACTCGTCACCGTCGTCACACATGATTTGTCACTCGGTGTACTCGCCGGGATTTTGACAGCAGCAATTCTCTTCGCTGCTAAAATCTCAAAAATCGATCTCGAGCGAAAGATCGATGCCGACAAGGCTCATTACATGGTGAACGGTCAGCTCTTCTTCGCCTCGACATCTGAATTCGTCAATCAGTTCGACGTGACAGAGGATGCTGAAGCCGGTATCCAAACAGTCACCATCGACTTTGCGAACACGCATCTTTGGGACGACTCCGCCATCGGGGCAATCGATAAGGTCATCTTCAAATATCGGGAAGTCGGAATTGAACCGGAACTGCTCAACTTGAACAAAGACTCGGAAAAACTGCTCAACACGCTCGCCCTTCACTTGAAGCAACAAGACGCGAACGCAGGGAACTGATTCATCATTTCCCCGTTTCGCCAAATCACCTATACTAAAAGTAGAACGTGCGAAAGAGGAGGAGTTTTTCATGGGAAAGGTATTTTTAGCGGCAGATGGTTCTGCCCACTCGAAACGTGCGCTAGAAAAAGCGATTCAGCTCGCAAAGGCGTCGAATGCATCGATTGATATCGTGCACGTCATCAGTGCGAAGGAATCGAAAGAAGCGGCCCTCAATTCGACAGGGAAAATCGACTTGGAGACGAAGCGAAAGCAGATGCTCAAGCCACTGTTCGATTTGACGGAAGCAGAAGGCATTGCCTACGAATACATCGAACTTCGTGGGGAGCCGGACGTCGAGCTCGTCAAATATGCGAACCATGAACCATACGAATACGTCGTCGTCGGATCACGTGGATTGAACACGTTCCAAGAGTTCGTGCTCGGTAGCGTGAGTCATAAACTGGCCAAACGAGCTCTCGCTCCTGTCATTATAGTGAAATGACGCATCGTCCCCATCTCCGTCGTGAGATGGGGATTTTTTGTGTCACATACAGGGGACATACCCTTCATGTAGAATGTTTTAAAGACAGCTAATTCAAAAGGAGGTTCTCGCGATGGACATCGCAAATGACCCGAATACACTTTTTCTTATCTTACTACCTGTTTTGATTTTGCAACTCATCCTGCTCGTCGTCGCCTTGATTGACTTGTTCAAACGTGACGTGACGAACGGTCCGAAATGGGTATGGCTTCTCGTCATCGTCTTCATCAACATACTAGGCCCAATCGTATACTTCTTATGGGGACGGACTCCGCGATGAAAATCACACATGTAACGAAGCGATTCGGCGCCTTCACGGCGCTCGATGATGTCAGTTTCGAATTACGACCGGGTTGCACGTCCCTCCTTGGAGAAAACGGTGCCGGGAAGACGACGCTTTTGAACTTGCTCGCCCGCGTCACCGAACCGACAAGTGGCGATATGACCGGACACGAACGTATTCGGATCGGCTATTTGCCTCAGCGCCCTGCCCTCTATCCATCGTTGACTCCCGTTGAGACGATTCGGTATGCCGCTGAATTGACGGGGACCAAACACGTCGAGCCGATTCAACTATTGAAACGAGTCGGGCTCGAACCGGTCGACCGGCCGGCAGCGAACTTATCGGGAGGGATGCGACAGCGTCTCGGGATCGCCCAAGCGCTCGTCCATGACCCGGAACTCTTACTGCTCGATGAACCGGTCTCGGCACTCGACCCACGCGGTCGACGAGAAGTACTCGATCTATTGAGTGACTTGAAACGAGAGCGAATGATCCTGTACTCGACGCACGTCCTGCCGGATGCCGAAGAGGCAAGTGACTGGGTGCTCCTGCTTCGACAAGGCAAATTGCTCATGGAAGGAACCGTGACCGACCTGCTCGGTTCGAAGTCGACCATTGAGCTACGTCTCTTTGACGATGGGACGACCGATGCAGACTGGACGCAGTTAGAAGGCGTGACCCGAACAACCAAACGTGGTTCGACGTGGACGTTTGAGTCAACGGACCGGAATCTCGCCGAACGGGCGATTTTGCGGCGCATCCTGGAACGGAATCTCATCATCCAATCACTACACGTCGGGCACCCGTCACTCGAATCTTTATTCTTGGAGGTGAACGCCTGATGCGTACCGCAATCTTTAAACAGGAATGGCGAGAGTCATGGTCGAACAAACGACTCATTTGGATCCCAATCGTGCTCATGCTCCTTGCCTCGATGCAACCGCTCACGCTCTATTTCCTACCAGATATCCTCGCTTCCGGTGGCAATTTACCGGACGGCGCCGTGATTGATCTCCCGACACCGACACCAGAAGAAGTGTTGATTTCAGTCAGTGAACAGCTTCGCCAAATCGGTCTTCTCGTCGTCTTGTTGTCGGCGATGCATACGTTCAGTCATGAGCGGACGAACGGAACGCTCGCTTGGCTCAAGTCGTTACAAATCCCGACGTCTCGCATCGTTATCAGTAAATGGGCACATTACGTCCTATTGACGGTCGGTGGTCTCGTACTCGCCCAATTAGCGGCCGCTTACTATACGGTTATTCTTTTCGAGGCGTTTGATGTAACCGCATTTCTCATATCTACAGCACTTCTTGTCTTTCATTTTGTCGTTCAGCTCTCCATCTTCATTCTCCTCGCTGCGATGATCGAGAGCGGTGTCGTTGCGGTCGTCTTGACGCTCGGTCTTCATTTCGTCATGTCGCTCCTCATCGGCTGGGTCGACCTCGATTGGATGCCATGGATGCTCGGTCCACTATCGAGTCAGATGTTCTTGACAGAAGTGAATCTCGTGTGGCCGATTGTGACCGGAACCGTTGTCGTCATCCTATCCCTGTATATGGCGTCGAAACGACTTCGGTTCATGAGTCATACGGCGTAAACGTCTGACCTTACAAATGATTCATTTGCCACAGCTTCATCTTGGATAAATATGGGTATCTCTTCTGTATGCATACAGAGGAGGTCACATGAATGACATGGAAAAGAAGGGTCGGCATCGGTCTGTTAATCGGTGCAGTGTGGACGAGTCCACAGTTCGCGTCCGCTGAGGGTTCATTCCAACAGACGGAGGATGGCATCGTCTATACATCGAGTGACGGGACGGTGTTGACAGGGTGGCAAGTAATCGAGGGTCATACGTACTATCTGAATGAAGATGGTACCCTCCTCACAGGTTGGCAGGAAATCGAAGGTGCTACATATTATTTTGAGACAGACGGTCGACTCATCACGGGTCCCCATGCGGTCGACGGCACGACATACACATTTGACGAGAACGGGAAGCTACTCACCGGATGGCAAGAACGCGATGGTCTCGTCTATTATTACGACGAAACCGGTCAAGCCGTCACCGGCTTCCAGACAATCGAAGGCAAACGATATTACTTCAACGAGGACGGGGTCCGACTCTCGGGATGGCAACAGTTTGGTGACGCCAAACATTATTTCTTCCCAGACGGCACCATTCGTACAGGCATGTACACGATTGACGGCAAGAAATATTATTTGATGGAGCAAGGAAAGATGGCGACCGGATGGCAGACGATCGGCACACGACGCTATTATTTCGGGACTGACGGGGTACGTCGACAAGGTCTCACCCGAATCGGTGAAAAAGTGTATGGATTTCATCCCTACTATGGGTATCGCCTCGAAGGGTTGCATCGGATTAACAATAGTCACTACCTGTTCGGAAAATACGGCGATCGTAAGTATGGCCTTCAACAGGTAAATGGTGTTATGTACGGCTTCCATCCGACCTATGGCTACCGACTAGAAGGTGTCCACACATTGAATGCACGCGTCTATTCATTCGATCCATATGGACGTCGTGAGTACGGATTTCAAACGGTCGATGGGAAGAAGGTCGGATTCCACCCGACTTACGGATACCGCTTGAAAGGGAAATTCCGATTAGATGGAAAGACGTATCATTTCCATTCGACCGGTGTGCCGGAGAAAGGATGGAAATATACGACCCAGTACGAATATTATGCTCAAACCTTGACGAAAAAGACGGATTGGCAAGCCATCGACGGCAAGTGGTATTACTTTGATACATACGGAAAGATGTATCAAAACCGTCGTGTCGGAAACGCCTCATTCGATGCGCGTGGTGCCTATTCTCAGGCACTGTCCGTCTATAAGATGAGCGTCCCGCTCTATCGTCAGTTCCCGATGGGGTATCCGTCAGGCTGCGAGTTCTTCTCTCTCAAAATGGCACTTGAAGAAAAAGGGCGTGCCGTCAGCGCCTCGACCTTATATAACGAGATGCCAAAGAGTATGTGGAACGCTCGCTATGAGAACCGTCTCTATCGCTGGGTCGACCCGAACGTCATGTTCACAGGAGATCCGAAAGGGACGCTCGGAAAATATAAGAACTATGGGATTTATCCAAAAGGCATGATTGAATTCGCCAGTAAGTATCGTCCGGTGAAAGACTTGTCCAATCAAGGGCTCGGCTCAATCGAACGCGAACTGTCGATGGGCAACCCGGTCATCGTCTGGGCGAGTGTCGACTTCAACAAACCATACGGCTACTTCAACTGGTATACCGCTTCGAACAAGAAGTTCACCGGCTACGTCAACTATCATGTCATGTTGGCAACCGGCTATGACAAGTCAAACTTGTATATCAACGACCCATATCGCGGTCGCTTGGTCATCCCTAAGTCAAAAGTGAGCGCCGTCATGAGCGCGACGGGATGGAAAGCGCTCGCGGTCAGATGAGTAAATAGGAACGTGTCTTTCATCGAAGGACACGTTTTTTTATGTTCGATTAGGAGAAAAGTACGAAATTAAGAAATATAAATTCCTATTTTTATGATTAAATATTGAAATTAAATTTCTGAATGGTACACTCCTGTTAAGAAATTGAAGCGCTTACATGAATCGAAGGAGGAGTTTCTGATGAAAAAGTGGTTGGGTGGTATGGCTGCGTTGACGATTCTCACGACTTCCATCGTCTGGTTGGATGCCGATGCGAAATCTGAACCGAAAAAACCAAAGGTCGAACTCGGGGTCGACCGGTTGATGGAAAACCCGGAAATCTTGAAAGGAAAACGGGTCGGACTAATCACGAATCCGACCGGGATCAACGCGGAGAGAACGAGCATCGTCGACCTATTTGACCAGTCCGATGACTTCGAGTTGACGGCATTGTACGGACCAGAGCATGGCGTTCGGGGAGATGCCCAAGCCGGATCGACGGTCAGTTCCTACATCGATGACGTGACGGGGTTGCCTGTATATAGCCTATATGGTGCCACGAAGAAACCGACTCCTGAGATGCTACAAGATGTCGACGTGCTCGTCTTTGACATCCAAGACGTCGGGACACGCTACTATACGTATATCTATACGATGGCGTATGCGATGGAAGCCGCTGCCGAGAACGGGATTCCGTTTGTCGTCCTCGACCGTCCGAACCCGCAAGGCGGGCTTCGCGTTGACGGTCCGGTGCTCGACCCGGATTACTCCAGTTTCATCGGTCTCTATCCGATTCCACTAAAACATGGGATGACCGTCGGTGAACTCGCGCGACTGTTCAACACCGAGTATCAGATTCAAGCCGACCTTGAAGTCGTAAAAATGAAAGGTTGGAAGCGTTCGATGATGTATGAGGACACGGGACTCCCGTTCGTCATGCCGTCCCCGAACATGCCGACGACCGACACGGTCAATGTTTACCCTGCGACCGGATTGTTTGAAGGAACGAACTTATCCGAGGGGCGCGGGACGACGAAACCGTTTCAGCTGATCGGCGCGCCGTATATAAAAGCGCATGAATATGCGAATGAGCTGAACGGGCTCGACTTGCCAGGTGTCGCTTTCCGGGCTGCCTCGTTCACGCCGACGTTCTCAAAACACGCGGGCAAACTGACGCACGGGGTTGAGGTCTATGTCACTGATCCAGCTCGATTCGAATCGACAAGAACTGGGATTGCGATGATTCAAACGGCTCACAGCATGTATCCGGACGACTTCGAGTTTTTAGCGAATGACTTCATCACGAAATTGACAGGAAACGCCTACGTGAAAGATATGATTCTCGAAGGAGCTCCGCTTGAAGACATCCTGACGAAAATCGAGGACGAGCGGGACGCGTTTCTCCCAATTCGGAAAGAGTATTTAATGTATAAATGAAACGAGGATGGGCTCACGAAGAGTCCATCCTTTTTGTAATGAAAAGGTAAAACCAAAAATCACCCAAACGATATAGAATATAGGGAGTCCCACAAAAGGAGTCGATTCCATTGAAGAAGCATATCTCTCTACTACTCACCATCATTCTGACACTCGGTGTGATCGGGTCGCCCTTCTCTACCGACCGCGTCCAAGCCTATTATGAGACGTCGATCAACACGACCGGTTACGTGACCAACATCAGTCAACTCAACGTTCGGCAGTCGCCTTCTTTGAGTGCGAAACGACTTGCACTCATCCCACGAGACGGTTCGATGCGTGTCCGGACTTCGTTCCAATTGGACGGTGTGCGCTGGTATAAGATTCAATGGGGCAGCGGCTACGCTTACCTGCCCGCCAAGTATGTCCGTTTGTCCACTGCTGAGGTGAAGTTCACGAAACCGACGTACGTCAAGCCGTCGAGCATTTATTTAAAGTCACGTCCGCTCACGACCTCTTCGAACGTCAAGTTCGTCCGGCAGGGTACAGAACTTGAGACCGTGTCATATCGCTATACCGGCACATCACGATGGTACAAGGTGCGCTACGGTTCATACACTGGGTACATCCTCGCCAATCATGTCAGTTTCACGTCGCCCGTCAACGTGTTGACTGAGACAAACAAAGAACGGAAGGCTGCCGGTCTCTCTCTTCTCGCCGCTTCGAGTGAGGCGAACCGTGTCGCCCAAGTCCGTGCCGATGAGATGGCGCGTACGGGTCAATTCTCGCACACGCTCAAGGAGAACGGTACACCCGGGGACACGTTAGACGCTTACGGCGTCTCGTATCGGGGCTGGGGGGAGAACATCTATAAAGGATCGAGCGACCCAGTCCGAGCGGTCGATGCGTGGATGAACAGCAGCGGTCATCGCGCGAATATCTTGAATGCGAATTATACGCACCTCGGGATTGGCAAAGCGACCGATGCCCAAGGGTCGACCATCCATGTTCAAATCTTTTTGACGAAATAACCGCCGAAGGACAGTCACGTCGTGGCTGTCTTTTTTTCGCCAATTAAAAAAGCGGATTCGCATCCGCTCTCGAGCCTTACGCACTTCTTATATCTCATGCTCTTTCACGAGCACACGAAAACGCGGTCGGACGGTCAATTCGATTGACGTCACGGTCCGCTTTCGATCTTCAGCTAGGACGATCAATAACTCTGCGTGGTCTCGCCGGTCTTCTAAAATCTCGACCTTGCTGACGGTGCGGAGCAGTTGATAATATACGAGCTCCCCGTCCCCACCTTTGATATTGATTTCAAACTCGTGATAGCTCGGTGATATTTTAAAGTAGAACGTCTCCCCATGCTTATAAAAAAAACGAAAAATCGACTCATCATAATAGAACGGGAGTGTCGAATCCATTCGTTTCGGTTCGACTGTACAAAACGCAGAAAGCACGATTTCGTCCGGGAACAATGCCCCCTCTTGTTTGTTGAATTGCCATCCTTTCATCCAAATCCCTCATTTCAACACTATAATTATCTGAATAATTAGATTATTGCACATTTCAAGTGTTCCGGACAGGTAAATTCGTGACAATCCTCGAACACCTTTGTTTAGAACGAGAAACATTTCACATGAGAAAGGAGTATCACGATGTCCATTATCTCGCTCGACCATGTCACGAAACGGTTCGGGGATACGATTGCCTTGAACGACCTCACTCTGAAAGTGGAAGAAGGCGAACTCTTCGGGTTGCTCGGACCGAATGGTGCCGGGAAGACGACCGCCATTTCGGTCATGTTGAATCTGTACGAGGCGGACTCCGGTTCGATTCACATTTTTGGAAAAGCGATACCAAAAGACGAACTGGCCATCAAACGCCGCGTCGGGATCGTGCCGCAACACGTCTCCGTCTATGACCAGCTGACCGTCTATGAGAACATCCAATTTTTTGCTTAGCTGTATGGATTCAGTCCGAAAGAAGCGAAACAAAAGACCGAGGCCGCGCTCCACTTCGTCGAACTCGATGCCCATCAAAAGAAACGTCCGCCCGAACTGTCCGGCGGTCTCCTCCGTCGCCTCAATATCGCTTGTGGCATCGTCCATGAACCCGAACTCATTTTCATGGATGAACCGACCGTCGCCATCGACCCGCAGTCGCGAAATACCATTTTAGAGAACATCCGCGAACTGAATCGCCGCGGTGCCACCATCATCTATACATCTCATTACATGGAAGAAGTCGAACTCCTCTGCGACCGAATCGCCATCGTTGATGAAGGAAGGATCATCGCAGAAGGCACGCAGGACGAATTGAAAGACCGTATCATGACACTCGAGACGGCCCGGATCAAAGTCGATGCGCTCACACCAAATTTGCTCGAACGTCTCGATGCACTCAAACACGTTCAAAAAGTAGAGTATGAAGAACCGTATATCGAGGTGTCGTTAGACAAAGACACGCCGCTTGCCCCGCTCCTTGAGACGCTCCATCAAGAACGCGTCCACTTCACCGCCATCACGGTCGACCGCCCTTCCCTCAATACCGTCTTTTTGGCATTGACGGGGAAGACGCTCCGGGAATAGGAGGGACGTCATGTGGACTTTCATCAAATATGATGTGAAACAGCGGCTTCGTGATCGTGCCACTCTCTTTTGGATGCTCATCTTTCCGCTCATCCTCATTTTCGGACTCGGGACGATGCTGTCGGCCGTCTTCAGTGACACGTTCAAACTTCCGGTCACGAACATCGCCTACGTCGAATCGTCGACCGACCAGTATCGAGCACCGCTCGAGGCTTTTTTAAATGAGGAAGACATTCAAGCCTTCATCCGACTTGTCCCATACGTTGACCTCCAATCTGCCGAACAAGGTGTGAACGATGGCGATGCCGATGTCATCTTGCAACTCGATGGACCTGACATCACACTCTTCTATGAGGAACCGACGACGGTCGAGTTCGACGTCCTCGATGCCATCCTCGGTCAGTATACAGCCGTCGCCAATCAACAGATTACGCTCGCGGAAGCAGGCGTGTCGGCCCCATATGTGAATGAGGCTTGGCTCGATACGGAAAGTGTCGACTTGGCAGGACGTACCCCGACCTCGCTCGAGTATTTCACCGTCACGATTTCAATCATGACAGCATTGTTCGGGTCGTTTTATATCACATCGATGGCACGAGAAGAGCAACCGAATACAGGCAGTTACTTACGCATCCAAGCGGCCCCAGTCCGAACGGTTCAATATCGACTTGCGCGGACGTTCAGTCGCTACGTCATCATCTTGTTGCAGCTCATCCTCTTGTTTTGGTTCAGCCATTTCGTCTATCGCACATTCGACTTGGCGAACGTACAGTTCGGCTATCTGATTCTGTCTTGGCTCGCCTTGACCGCGTACGGGGTCGCCATCGGATTTCTGATTGTCAACTTGCCGAAGTTGAGCGCGACGACAAAGGATGCGATCGTCAACGGCTTCGTCGCCATCCTCATGATCTTATCCGGTGGCTATGTCCCCGGTTTTGACCAAGTGACGCTGAACTATGCGCCGTGGGCTGCCTACGTGTTCATGCCGATTTTCATGCGGGACGGGATGCTAGCCGTCCTCCTACGTGAAGGTGACATGAATCTGTATTGGCAAAGTCTCGGATTGCTCGGGATTCATCTCCTCATCTTGATTGCATTCAGCTACATTCTCTCGAAAGGGGTGAAGCGTCATGGTTCTCATTAGACATGTGGCCAAACGGATGCTTCGAAAGAAAGGGCTGTGGGTGTTCACCTTCGTGTCGATGTTCGGTTTCGCGCTCATCCTCTCCTTCGTCGGTGGAACGTCCAGTTTGAACGCATCCATCGGGATTGTCGACCGGGACGGTGGACTTCTCGCCGAACGCCTCATTGACGAGGCCGAACGGTTTGGTCGGGTCACGTTACTCGAGTCGAACACGGATGATGTCTTGTTAGAAGGAGAAGATATCGTCCTCATCATTCCTGATGACTTCACGAAACAGGCGTTCACAGGAGAGATGCCTCGCCCTTCCTTCTCTGCAATCGCCGGGAGTGATGCCTCGTTGATCGAGCAGGCACTGAACGGTCATCTGTCCCGCGAACGCCAACTGCTCGAAGCGAGCGGCTACGATAAAGCGACGTTCGAACAGCTTGCGTCAAAAGAGACGTCGAACGGTTACACACTTTCAAGTGAACCGTTCCAGGAAAGTGTCGCCACGACCGCCCGAACACAGGCCTTCTTCGGTCTGTTGTCGTTCATCATGATGTCGACCTTTCTCCAGTTCATTCCTATGTTTGTCGCGGATGATCGGGACGAGAAGATCTATGCGCGGTTGTTCGCCTCACCGGTGACACCAAGGCGTTACTTCGCCTCCCTGCTACTAGCCTTTTATCTCGTCGGCTTCATCTACGTGATGCTGTTGATTGGCGTGAGCCTCGCTTTATACGGTCAGGATGTATGGACACATCTCCCGACCGTGTTCGCCTTGTTTTCTTCCTATCTGCTCGTCTGTCTAGCCCTCGGTGGCCTCATCGCCGTGTTTGCGACGAATCGGGAGAAGGCGAACATCTTTCAAATCTCGGTCACGATGGCATCCGCCATCACCGGCGGGGCGTTCATCAGCCTGCTCTGGTTGCCGGATTCATTGAAACTTGTCGGTCGTTTCCTGCCGACCTATTGGTTGAATAACGGTGTCATCACGATGTATGAGGGACAATTCCCGTATCTCTCCATCCTTGTCATGATTGGCATGACCGGAGTCGTCTTCCTCCTCACCATCCTCGTGTTGAAGAAACGACCCCTGACCGTCTAATACAAAAGCGAGTCCCCCATATTCAGGAGGACTCGCTTTTTATTGTTGAAGTGTCGGTACGACTTTTTCAAAGAAGACGTCGACGAGAGATGGGTCAAACTGTTTGCCCGCCTCTTGTGAGATGATGGCGAGTGCCTCGTCAATCGTCTTCGCCTGTCGATACGGTCGCCCCGTCACCATGACATCGAACGTATCCGCAATTGCGATGATTCGTGAAGCAAGAGGGATCTCAAAATCTTGTAGCCCTTTCGGATAGCCTTTCCCGTCCCATCGTTCATGGTGCGCCAAGACAATTTCCGATAAGGCGACATATTCGGGTACGGTACTTAAAATATTGTAACTGATTTCCGGGTGGCGTTTGATTTCATACCATTCCGATTCGGTCAGCGCGCCCGGTTTATCCAAAATATCGTTGCTGATTGCCACTTTTCCTATGTCATGGAGAATAGCGGCCGTTCGAATCTCATTCACTTCGGCATTCGTGAAGCCCATCGCTTCTGCCAGTTGCCCCGCTAAATTGGCGACTCGTTGAGAATGCGCTTCTTCTCGTGGAATCTTCTCATACAGCGTGCGCATGATGATTTGAATGGAATGGTGGCGTCGACTCTGCTTTTCAGAAACCTTGTGGTGATACATCCGATCTTCCGCTAAATTGAACACCTCGGTCAATTCGACATTCGAGTCATGTTTGACCGCTTCACCGAATGATGCGGAAATCGGTAATCCTTCAACCGTCTGCTCGTGGAAGAGACGACCGAGACGATCCGACAGCTGTTTCGCCTCATCGAGCGTCGTATTCGGAGAGATCACGACGAACTCATCGCCTCCGACTCGTGCCACTTCATCTTTCGCGCGCAATTCATTTCGCAAAATATTCGCCGCTTCGACGAGCAGCTGGTCTCCGACCAAGTGTCCGAACGCATCGTTCGTGAGCTTCAACCCGTTGATATCGATGACGATGAGTGTGAGCGGATAAAAGTGGTCATCATCATAGCGCTCCAACGCCTCTTCAAAGTAACGCCGGTTTTTAATGCCCGTCAATTGATCGTGGTAACTGAGATACTCAATCTCTTTCTCATATGTTTTCTTCTCCGTGACATCTCCGATATAACCGTGCCACAACACGTGACCATCCGCTATCTTTTCCGGACGGGATGATCCTAAAATCCAGACGGTTCGTCCGTCCTCGGTCAAGACGCGAAACTCAGCATCCCAAATCGTCAAGTTGCGATAGGACTCATCAATCGACTGCATGACAAGCGGATAATCATCCGGGTGCATCCGTCGGAAGACAAGACTCGCGTCCGTCTGTACCTCTTCTGCCGAAATCCCCAGCATATCTTCAAAGCCTCGGCTAAAGAATGGGAAGTTGAAACTTCCATCAGGCAATAATTCGAATTGATAGATGGCACCCGGGATTTGATCGGACAATTTCGTCAAAAGCCGATCTCGGTCTGCCAACTTTTCTTCTAACTGAACTCGGTCCGTCACGTCTTTCGCGACCGCATAAATATAATTCCCTTGAAGTTTGCAATGCCACTCGATCGATCGATACGTATCGTCGATCGTCCGGAAACGGTTGATGAAGCGGAACAACTCACCACGTTCCTCAAGTTCCATAAACGCCGCTTCCGTGATGGTATCATCATCCGGGTGAACTAGACTAAGAAAGTCGATATTCTCCAGCTCATCAAGTGAAAACCCTAAAATTCGTTCCCATGCATCGTTCAAATGGAGCACTTGTCGTGTGTTGAAGGCCATGATGCACTCCAAGTCGAGGGTCGCGAATCCACCAAACATCGATTTTTTCTTCTCTCCGATTTGATGATCGGCTTTCGTCAATTGCTCAAGGACGTGGACGAGATATAACTCTACGAGCCCTAGCCGATTGGCGACCTTCCCTTTTTCCATCACAATCGTCAAGTCTCCGTATAAAATACCGTCTTTCTCGATTTTGAAGAGAACGACTTCTCCAAGCGAGAAAATTCGAAGTAGATTTTTGACGAGACGTGTTGGAAGCGCACCATCAATAAGTGGACCAATCCCATCAAAGACACGAGGATTTGATTGTTTGAACAGGTCGCGTCGTTGGTCCGTCATTGGCCACTTCTTCCCGACTGGATGAAATCCAAGGATGTCGAGGCTTCTCTCTAACATTTCATCGATTCCTGATAATGCCACTGTCGTATACGATTCGCCATCCGCATCCATCAAATTGAGAGCGACCGCCTTCGCTCCGGTGAAGTCACGGATTTGGTCAAGAAATTGTTGATTCATTAACAAGTCACTACCCGTCGAGACGAAGCGATGCGATACGTTGACGAGCTGTTTTAACGCATTGTTCTCTTGGACGTGTGGCGTGATGTCGTGAAACATGACGGACACAAACCCCGTTCGTTGACTAAACACGGACATCTCGAACCAACATTTATTACGGCGAGAATAGTGTTCAAACGTTACCGTGCCGCCATCACTGACGACGTGTGCCACTTGAATCATCCATTCCCGCTCACTATATTCAAAGTCTTTTAGGGCGCTTGACACTTTTTTTCCGATGAAGTGTTTTCGCTTCCCTTTCATGATTTTCTCAAAGGCAGGATTCACTTCAAAGAATTCATAGTCAATCGGCTCCGAAGCGTCGTCGTAAATCACTTTAAACTCGACGTAGCCTTGGGGCATATAACGCAACAATGTATCGTATGAAGAATGAATGGGGTTTGTCACGTCACTTCCTCCTCAGCAAATAAAATCTCTACCTATTCTACCTCATTTGTGATAGATTCCCTATTTTTTCCGAAGTCATTCCCATCTTTTCATTTAAAGTTTTCGTAAACTGCATGCTCTTTCCTTGTCCCGGTTCCTATCTTTTGTTAAACTGATTTCGAAAATCGATATCGGATTTCGATATTAAGGAGATGACACGTATGGAAGACCGCGTCTTGCGGAAACTGTTTCTCGGATTCATCCACATCCATATTTTGCACCACGCCGCGGAACACCCCGTGTACGGAGCATGGATGGTCGATGAGCTTCGGGAGCACGGGTACGAAATCAGCGCCGGGACGCTCTATCCGATCTTGCACGGGATGGAGAAAGACGGGCTCTTGATTCGTGAAAACGAGACGGTCGATGGACACGTTCGCAAAAACTAAATGACGACCGAAAAAGGACTTTCTGTGTTGGCGGAAGCCCGTCAAAAGGCATACGAGTTATTCAAAGAAATTAAGGAGTGAAGATATGACGACACAACGTGTGACGTTCAAGACGTTACTAGAGATTTTATTCGTTTCAACGAGGCTCGGTCTCACCTCATTCGGTGGTCCGGTCGCCCACCTCGGTTACTTCCACGAGGAATATGTGAGACGACGCAAATGGATGGATGAGAAAGCTTACGCCGACCTCGTCGCCTTATGCCAATTCTTGCCCGGACCGGCGAGTTCACAGGTCGGGATCGGGATCGGGATTGTCCGCGGTGGCATATTAGGTGGGATCACCTCATTCATCGGCTTCACAACGCCGTCGGTCGTTGCCCTCATCCTATTCGCTTTATTGTTATCCGGACTCGACGTCTCCGATGCAGGCTGGTTATACGGCTTGAAAGTCGTCGCCGTCGCTATCGTCGCCCATGCCATCTTAGGGATGGCGAGTAAATTGACACCTGATACAAAGACACGAACGATTGCCTTTTTTGCCTTGGCAGGCGTCCTACTCTGGCAAACGACGTTCAGTCAGGTATTATTCATTCTCCTCGCGGCCCTCGCAGGATTCCTGATGTTCAAGCCGGACCGCCTCGATACGAAATCGAGTGCGTTCCCGATTTCGAAACGTCTCGGGGCCGTTCTGCTGTCGATTTTTGGGGCACTTCTCGTCATCTTACCGATTTTACGGGAGACGTTTGAGAATCAGGCGATTGCCTTGTTCGATAGCTTTTACCGGGCCGGTGCCCTCGT
The DNA here is from genome assembly GCF_001909285.1 of Exiguobacterium profundum. Taxonomy (GTDB): domain Bacteria; phylum Bacillota; class Bacilli; order Exiguobacteriales; family Exiguobacteriaceae; genus Exiguobacterium; species Exiguobacterium profundum. Next base: position 1,070,587 of record NZ_MRSV01000001.1, on the reverse strand, counting down.
CTTCGGCGGCGGACATGTGGTCTTGCCACTACTAGAACGAGAACTTGTACCAGCTGGTTTCTTGAGTGAAGAAGCCTTCCTTGCAGGATACGGTGCCGCTCAGGCCGTTCCTGGTCCGCTTTTCACGTTCGCTTCTTATCTTGGAACGGTGATTAACGGTGTGCCGGGTGGTATCCTTGCGACGGTCGCGATTTTCTTGCCGGCCTTCTTGCTCATCCTCGGGGCACTTCCGTTTTGGGACGCGCTCCGTCACAACCCGAAAGTCGCCGGCGCCCTCATCGGTGTCAACGCGGCAGTGGTCGGAATTTTGATTGCGGCATTCTACAGCCCGATCTTCACGAGTACCGTCAACGATGCGGTCGACTTCGTGTTCGCTGCCTTCCTGTTCGTGATGATTGCTTATTGGAAGTTACCACCGTGGTCACTCGTCATCGCCGGGGTACTCGGTGGGACGTTGATTAATCTGATGTAAAGTGCAAGGGACCTCGTGTCCCTTTTTTTATTGGATTTTTACGTCATTTGATTGTTAATCTTTTGAAACCATTCCCTCCTCCACGCTCGTTATACTGAAAAATGGATTCAAAAATAAGGGAAATGTCCGCTTTACTAGAAAGGAAGTGGGGGCATGCAACCACTCAAACATACAACGTATATGCCTGGTCTCGACGGCTTGCGCACGTTCGCCGTCTTGGCTGTGATTTTATATCATTTAAATGTACCTTACATACCCGGGGGATTCCTCGGTGTCGATGTCTTCTTCGTCCTGTCCGGTTACTTGATTACCGGGATCTTGATTCGCGAATGGACGAAGACCGGCACAATCGATTTGAAAAAGTTCTACCTCGCGCGTTTCCGTCGTTTGTTGCCGGCACTCGTCTTGATGCTGTCGGTCGTGATGACGTATGTGACTCTGTTTGACCGCTCCTTGCTCGATACGGTGCGCCAAGATTCACTGGCGGCACTCGCCTATGTGAACAACTGGTGGTATATCTTTCACGAAGTCTCCTACTTCGAGAGTTTCGGAAAGCCATCACCGCTCCAAAATCTATGGTCTCTCTCAATCGAAGAACAGTTTTATGCGTTCTGGCCGTTGCTCCTACTCGTCGGTCTCGCGTTCCGAAAGCGATTGCTTCAACTGCTCGCCGCGCTTCTATTCGTCTCCGCCGCCTGGATGGCGTTCCGATATGTCCCGGAAGCCGATCCGAGCCGCGTCTACTACGGGACCGACACGCGATTGTTCGGTCTGCTTATGGGAGCCGTCCTCGCCTTCGGTTGGCGTCCGGACACGTTTAAAGAAACGATCCCGAATATTGGACGCCACATTTTGAACTGGACCGGCGCCGTTTCGCTCATCGTCATCGTCGGGATCATCAGTAACGTCAACGCCTACGATACATTCCTCTATTACGGAGGTTTCTTGCTCGTCTCTTTCCTATCCGCCCTATTGATTGCCGCTGTCGCCCATCCGGCGACCATTTGGTCACGACTGTTTGGAAGCGTTTGGCTTCGCGTGATCGGTACACGGACGTATGGGATTTACTTGTGGCACTACCCGGTCATCATTCTATCGACACCGCTCGATCGACTCGGGACGTTCTCGCCACTTCTTTCCGTCGGGCAAGTGGCGTTGACGCTCTTGATCGCCGAGTTGTCGTATCGCTTCGTCGAGACACCGATTCGTCGAAACGGATTCAAACAAGCGTTCCGTCAGCTCGTCTCAACACCGACGCACCCAAACGCACGCTTTGCCGCCACGGCATGTGCGACCGCGCTCTCACTCGTTCTCGTTGGGAATTTGACCATCCTGGCGTTCTCTGAGTCGAAGCCGGTCGAAGATGAAATTCCTGTCGTGAAAGTACCGATGCCAAAAGATGAGACAAAGGACGTTCCGAACGAACCGGAATCCAAGGAGACAGAGGAAGTCCCGTCTGAAGATCAACCGACAGAAGAAAACAAAGCACCAACTGAAAAACCAGAAGAACGAACATGTCCACCGGCTCTCGCGATTGGCGACTCGGTCATGCTCGGATTGAACGAATATTTGGCAGATGCTTTCCCGAACATGAAAATCGACGCCCAAATCGGACGTCAAGTTCGCGATGCGATTCCAGTTGCCTCTCAGTACCAATCGTATAATGCTCCAGGTCACGTCGTGTTCCTCCATCTCGGAACGAACGGCGCCTTCAAAATGGAGCAACTCGAGACGTTGCTCAAGCAGTTCGAACGAGCAGATGAAATCTATTTGATCAACACACGTGTCCCGCGTCCATGGGAGAGTGAGGTCAATAAAAAACTCGCCCGGGCCAGTGAGCTTCATGAGAACGTGTCCCTCATCGATTGGCATGAACGCTCAATCGGAAAGGAAGCGTACTTCGAAAGTGACGGGGTCCATTTAAATATTAAGGGCGCCGAAGCGTTTGGCCACGTACTGAACGAAGAAATCGGCTGTCAACCAAACTAGGCTCTTGCGAGTGCAAGAGCCTAGTTTTTAATTGACTCAAATACATAATCCCTCATTTCAGAACTCTTATGAAAGAGGTAAAATAATACTAAAAAATGGAAAGAGTGATTACTATGAATAAATGCACAGCATGCGGAGCGACTCTGAAGCGAGGGCAATCCCACTGTTCACAATGTGGCACGAAAATCGAAACGTCATCGACCCGACTTCCCCTTTGGAAGTGGACCGTCCCGCTCGCCCTTGTGGCCGTGATTGGATTAGGGGTATGGTTATGGTCGGAATGGAACGAACCACTCGCCTCAAAAGAGACGACGACAGCAAAAGATATACAACAATCGTTCTCTGCTTCGACGGAGGAAGAAGAATCAGAAAAAGCTTCTGAAGTCGAAGAGGACGCCGCTCTCCCGGATACCGAAGCAGAAACGGGTGTGTTCTATGAATCAGTTTCCTATGACGAAATCGATCGGTTTATGTATTCTTTTATAGACGCTTTCACCAGTGCGACTTATTCAACGGATACATCCGAAGTCGAAACATTCCTTGCTGAGGGATCAACGTTCCAGTCACAGACATTAGATTACTTGAACAACACGCTCTTCGTCAAAGGCATCAAAGAAGACCACATATACACAGAAGTCATCTCTATTCAAGTGAACGGTGAAGATCGTGACTCGATTGAAGATGATGAAACCGCGACCGTCACCACGAATGAAGAGTACCGTATCATCAAAGAAGACGACTCTAGTGTGAGAGCGACATTCGAAACGACGTATGCAGTCCGGTATGAGGATGGCGACATGAAGATTGTGCAAAACCTTGGTTCCAATGAATTATCACGGGAAGAAGAATATTGAAAACAAGCACGGACAGGAGGCTGTCCGTGCTTGTTTCGCTTAGTTGATATTCAATTTTTTCATTCCCCAACCAAGGAGCGCCCCCATCGTGATCAAGACGAGCGCAATGAACGTTCCTGCGATACTCATTCCGTCCGTGGCAACGCCTAAAATCCGAACCCCGTTCAACTCAACGAACATGCCGTTATTCAAGAACCACTGCCAGACGATGAATGCAAGGAGTGCCGGAGCCACAAACCAGATTCCTGCCTGCCATGAGTGAACATGCCCCTTAGCGAACATAGCATAAATCACGACATTCAAGACTAATAATATCAGCAACCAGGAGAAGACACCGTCCTTGTACAACGCTTCAGAACGCGTTTCATCATTTGCGAGATCCGCCTCATACATTTCGGTCAACGTCCCAAAAATCATCGGTGAGACGGTGATCATATCGACAGGCTTGCCAATTGAATTGGCCGGTCCTTCGGTATCGGAGAATGATTGCCACAAGACATCCTCTACCCCACCAAATCCTTCGCTTACTGTTTCAATTGAATTCTCAATTTTTTTTTTTGCGGTCTCCCCAAACAACGACATGCCAATTTCATAAGAACCTAATGGAGATTGAAGTGAGAGTGCTTGCTCTCCTCCATGTCCGATAGTCTGCCAATTCATACTCGCCGCTTGTCCAGTCAAATACAGCATTTCTTCGCTGTCGACAAACTCGAGGCGTTCTCCCTCATCGATTTTACTGAGTTGAAGACCAAAGTAACCAATACCGACGAACGTCGATACGAGTGTGACGGTCAATAACGCACGAACGCCTTGTTGCGCAATCTTCCACTCTCCCTGGAACGGCATCGTAATCAAATAAGCCAACCCGAGAGCAAAGAGGACCATCAACGTTGTCGCCGCAATGGTTTTGATCCATGCGACTTCAAAGAGTGGTGGATGAAAAGCGAAGGCGTAAATCAATCCATACCCGACGAGAACCGTCACCATGAATCCCGCCATACGACTGAACACATCGCTCAACGTCGATGTCTGTCGAATCAAGACATACACAACGGCAATCATCAAGAATATTCCACCATACATCATAAAGTAGTTTCCAAATTGAGCATCCACAGCCCCTTCGATTCGCAAGAAATCTCCAATCCCTGCACCGAGACTCGCGATAAACTGATTCACCTGTTCTGTCGTGACGGACCAGTACACTTTCGCACCGATGAGAAAAGCGAGGAACATCGTTGCATTAAACGACGAAATGTTAATTTCGAGTTCATCGGCAAGTGACGGAATGGCCTCCGCCGGTAGCATCGCGACTAGACTTCCTGCAATCAACAGGAGAACAAATAAAAATCCAAGACCGAGCACTGATCCGCGTATCACGTCTGTCTGATTGATACGTAATGACCGGAGCGATTCAGTTGAAAAGGACAACTTCATTGCGCCGTCTCGTTTTCCGGCCACTCGTCTCAATTGTGACATCACTTGTGTCCCGGTCGCGGCGACCGTACGAAGTGACTCTTCCATCCGATTGACACTTGTCGACGGTTCGAGTGCCGTTTGGCCGCAAGCATGACAATATAATTCATGCGCTGCCCTAGCATTGCCACAACTCGTACAAAATTGACCGGTCGATACGTCAAAACGATACGACGTATCTGTCCCTTCTAGTTGGACACCGTCCCGTTCACAATATTGATTGTGGTCCTCATTTGCATGACCACATTGGTGACAATACCTCATGCAGTCACCTCCATCTTCCCTCCACAGCATGCACAATACGAGGCATCAAGCGGTTGTGGGGAACCACAAGAATTGCATGCTTGTTTCGGACGGACGTCCGGTTGCGGGACCGGTGTACCACATGAACCACAGAATTTTGCATCCTTATCGAGCGATGCGTCACACGATGTACAGCGATGTGGTTTAAGCGCTTCTTGCATATCTCGGATGCGCCGGCTCGCCTCATAGATGAGGACATCCTGTTCCATGATCTTCGTCACTTCTTCCGAACGTCCTTGCTGCATCAATTGACGATACTGCTGTTGTCCGAGTTCAAGAAGCAATTGCCCCCGAGCCTTTTTTGTTTTTTCCATTCGAGCCTGTAAGTCCTTGATACTCTCCGCTGTATCTAATAGCGCAGACTGTTGTTGCCACATTGTCATGTTCATCTCTCCTATTCTAAATATGTCGCTTCTACGATATGATACGTTCCATCATCATATGGTTCGGCGATGACATAGCGAAACCTTGATTTCACTAAACGTTGAGGCGCGTCTTCTTCGCCATCCGTCATAAATTGACTGTTAATACCAATGACCGCTTCCGTCTCAATCGCCATCTTTTTATTCCATGTCGTAAGTTTCGTTTTTTGGTTTATCACTTCTACCCCATCGAACGAGCCATACCATTCCTGGTTTTCTGATTGCATGATGTCATAAGTTTTTTTTTTTTTGGCCAAGTAAGCCTCATCCGTGACAACCGTCAATGCACTCAAGTCCTCGTAATACATGAAGTTCACCCATTCTTCGGCGTGACGCGTGATGATGTCCTCTGTGAACCCAATTGTGTCAGCATCCACTTGCGGGTCAAACTTGACCGGCTTACTACCCGGCTTAGCGAGAACCTGTTTGGATTCTACCGTCCCCCATGGCATGTCAATATAAGTACTCAACGTTACGCCTTGTTTCGGAACGGGTCCGTATGTCTTCCATTCTCCAATCGTTTTGCCTGAGTCTTCCCCATTCACAATCAACGGAGCGTCTTCGTAGGTTTGATCTAGCTCGACACTCAATCCTTTGAATGCGACCATGAACGGTTCATCTGAATTGGACGACTCCAGACTATTGAACGTTTTGACCGCTTGATCTTGTCCATATTGACCATCGTATTTCACAGCGACTTCGACCATACCAGGAAACGCATCCCGAATGACGACTTGATCTCCTTCAGAAGCCAGTTTTTCTTTCCCATATGGGTCAGGCAAAGACACTGTGATGGCATCAAAGTTACTCGACACATACATCGTCTGAGGAATCAACTCAAGACCATATCGCTTGAATACACCGTACGATTTGCCGATCTCCCGTAAACGAAGCGGAAGTCCCTCATTCGATGCTCCGATGGAACGACTAGCACGGTCTAAATAGTCCACTGTCGATTCCATCAATTCCGCTTGGCTCAATCCTGTCAATAAGGCCGTTGCCTGTCCCTCTGTCACGTCTGCTTCTTTGAGTCGCAATAACGGGGCGAGTGCCTTGGCATCCTCACTCGTGATAGCTTTGCGAATCTGTTCGATTTGTTTTTCAGGGGTATACATGAATCGATAAAATCCAAAATATGTCGCACCTGCAATCAATAATAAAGATAATGCCGTAATCAATAAGCCTTTTCCGACTCGTTTTTTGGAAGATGGAATCTTCGTTTCAACGGGTGGTGTCGGTTTCACTTCTTCCATTGAAGCCGTTGTTTCCACCTTCGTGCCGCAATTTGGGCAGAACTGTTGCGTGGTACTCAGTTCTTTTGAACAATTTGGACAGTTCATAATTCACCTCTCTATAGCATAATACGAGTTATCTTACCATATTTTATATAAGTATACCGTTATTTATTTACAATAAAAATAAAAGAAAAAGAGTAGAATTATCTACTCTTTCCTCGTCCATGTTCGATTAAATACGTAACGTCCCAACAACTTCACATACGCCAACATTTCACGAATCATATATCGCCCTTTCGCAAGCGGTGGGGTCGGTGCATACAAAGCATCACTCTCGAGCTGAAAGTACAGTCTCGCAATCAGACGAGCGCGCGGCACATGAAAATCATTCGTCACGATCGTCACACCGGACGCCCCGTCCCAAATTGAGCGGCTATGCTCAAAGTTCTCAATTGTCGACGTCGATGTCGCTTCCACATGAATCCGTGTTGCATCGATTCCTTGCGCCATCAGTTCTCGTTCAATGACACGCGCCTCCGCCATCCCTTCATCTGGTCCCTGTCCACCTGTTGCGATCAGTTCGACATGAGGATGTGCCTTCGCATAGGCGGCCGCTACATCAATTCGATGTTGGAGCGCGCGAGACGGTCGAGTCCCATTCACTTTCGCCCCAAGGATGATGACGAACCGGTATGTACCAGTCGCGTTCTTTCTCATATTGTCACCTCATATTCGTCCATTCTCTTTTAACCATACTTAATCAAGAGAAAGATTGCACGAATCCATTCTTTTTACAAATTATAGTCAGTGTTTTGGGATATATATGAAATAAAATTACCAAATAACCATAAAATGTTTTAATATAAAGGAGATAAGACTTTTTGAGGGAGGACTGGTGACCCATGACAGATTCAGATAAATGGTTATCCACCCGCTTCTTGTATACACGTGATGCACAATTGTTTGCAGAAATCGAAGTCGTCGAGCTCGACCCATCTCACTATAAGTTTGTGATTCATCCGACACCGCTTGGCGCCGGGGAATCTCCTTATATGCGACAAGGTCCCCTCGACTCAGACCATCTCCCCTCTGCATTTTCTGATGTGAGCCGTGTTTATACGAGACAGCTGGATTGCCTACGTGCAGCGACACGTCTCGTCTCTTCGATTGGACCCGCTCGCTTCACAACACATTGACTAAAAGAACGGAGTCGCATCATGCGACTCCGTTCTTTGTTATCGTTTCGATAATTTGACGATAAATGGAATCGGTTGATCGATTCCTTCATATTTCGCTCGTAAGACAACGATATGCTCTTGGTCATCTCGTTGGATGGTAACATTGGATCCTTGAACCGTCACGAGATCCGGGTGTGAACTCTCCCAATTCGTGATGCTCTTCGCCCCGATTCCAAGTAAACCTCCATACTGCGTTGGCAGAGTGGCTGTTTGCGCATTACCCGTCAATGCGCTCACAACTGGATTCAAAAGGGTTCCAAGCGAATCGAGCAACCCACCGAGTAACCCCGTATCGACATCTTGTGTGGACATATTGATGATTTGATTTGTACTAGCATTGCTGACGGTCAAGGTAAATGGCGTGACCACATCATTTTCTCGAACGTCCCCCGTACTCGTCATCAGCGCCGGGTTACTTGAGGTCCATGTGAGCGGAGTACCATTCAAGCTCGTTGGTAACGACAAATCAAATACCGGATACAGCGTCCCGAATGACGACTTAACTTTCGTCACATCGTCTGCTAATACCAACTGAACATTCGCTGCAACCGACCCACTAAACGTCTTCGTCCGAGTCAATCCGTTCTTTGTGACCGAAGCCGTCAGGATGAACGATTTCGCATCGGTCGGATCTTGTTGAATCACCCCGGTGTTCGAGATGACACCCGGTTGATTCGAGGACCAACTGACATTGATTCCGTTTGATGCGGACGGAAGTGAGATGTTGGTCGACAGGTTAATGAGACTACCAAGGTTGATGGCATTTAAAGCCGCGTCGAGCTCGGCTGTCAACAACGCATCATCTTTTGGTACGAGCAAGTTCGAGAAGGTACGTGATTTCGTCACACCGTCCTTCGTCGCATTGACCGTAATCGACACCGTTTGATCCGTCGTGCCACGTGTGACAACCCCACTGTTCGAGACGACCGCTGGATTCGATGAGGACAGCGTCGTTGTACCACCAGTGAATGGCGGTAGGACAATGTTCGATGTGAGTGGACTTGTAATCGACAGTGCTGCCAAGTAGTCATCTACTACCCCTTCAGCCCCGCCTTCTTTCTTCGGTACAAGTAAACCGAGGAAAATTTTCGTTTTCGTGACCCCATCTTTTGTCACTGTGACGACGAGCGAAACGGATTGGTCCGTCGTACCTCGTGTGACAATCCCACTGTTTGTAATAACCGCTGGATTCGAAGACGTCAAGGTCACAGTCGCCCCAGCAAGAGGTGGGAGTGTGATATTTGAAGTCACTGGGCTTGAGATGACCAGTCGATTCAAGTAATCATCAATGATACTGTCCGCCGATGAATCTTTTTTCAGTACGAGGATATTCGGGAAGGACTTCGTACGCGTCACCGCTCCCTTCGTTGCCCGTACGGTCAAATTGACATACACGTCTTGATTTCCTCTCGTAACGACACCAGAAGTGGAGACGACTGATGGATTGCTCGATTCAATCGAGAAGACGACACCCGGATAGGACGGCAATTCGATATTCTTCGTGAGCGGGTTATCGATTTGAATGCTGTTGAGCCAGAGGTCGAGCTCTTCTTCGTCCGTCTGGGAGCGCTTCGGAATCAAAATGTTATTGTAGGTGATTGATTCCGTGATGTCCCCACGTTTCGCTTGAATCGTGAACGTTACAAGTTCATCATTCGTTCCGCGCGTCACTTTACCAGCACTCGACAAAGCCGACTTGTTTGAATCAATCGAGAATGTCACACCGTCAATTTGCGGGAAGACGATGTCATTCAACAATGGATTCGTCACTTGGATATTCAATAATAGACCTTTTAATAGATTGCGAATATCCGATTCCGAATCACCCGGAACCTGTCCGCCTTTTAATGAAACGACCACCGGTGATGTCCGCTTGACGCCCGACTGGACATACATATTATAGGATGCAGGTTTGAGCGGTAGAGATGCCACTTTGTAAGATCCATCTTGTTCAGGATAAATCAACTTTTTATACTGTACTTTGGTTTCTCTGTTTTCAGCAATCAAGTAGTGACGTACGCCTCGAGCCGGATAATGAATTTTACCTACGGCCTGAATCTGTTCATTGTTAATAAAAAAAGAAAAAACGGGTTGGGTCAATTGAACATCTCGCACCACAAGCTTCGCTTTTCCACTGAAGTATAAGTTTAATCCACGAGCTTTATAGCTGACCATTCTAGTTCCTAGCTTACTTGTGTACGCCGGGCCCCACTCCAATGGATAAGTGGAACGTTGACCATTTGCAAAATAAGCAGTTAATTTGGTCGGCAAATTCACCTTTTGACCTTTTCCGACCGCACGAATGATTGGCGTTGAAACCTTGATCGGATAGTTCTTCACTCTCACATACCAGGTCGCTTTCTTGTTCGTGCCCTGAACGCTTCCAACGATTCGTTGAGTTCGATTCAAGTACTCTTTTTGAAAACTAACTTTCGACCATTTCACTGAACGATAAGCGTACCGCCCGTTAGATAATTTGACTTTCACACTTTTTGTTTTAGTAAATTTCTTAACCGCATACGTAACTCCTCCATAGTGTGTATACGATTTTGGTGAGTAGACATGGGTCACAGATGAACTTGCCTCAACCTTCGACCCTGGTACAACGGTAAATCAAAAAAGTAAGAAAAAAAACAAAAAAAGAGCAACGACTTTTTTCATTTATGCATCCTCCTTTACTAAAAACAAGGCGACAGGTATACATGATGTGCGTGCCTCTAAGGTGTTAATCATTTTTACCCCGAAAACGAAATAAATATGTAAATTTTGTAATATAAATAATACAAAATTTACATAATAAATACTTATTTTGACTATTATGGCTGTAGAATACTTTTGGTGATATTTATCATATAAACAATGAAGAAGTTCGCTATATTCAAAAAGAGAACTTCTGATTCGAAGTTCTCTTTCCATAAGTCGCTATTCCATTTCATTAGATAATCGCTGAAGTTCCATACGTAGCTTCTCGATTTCCAACGACTGTTCCTCATTCATCATAAGCAGTTGGTCGAGCTGTCGTTTGGTCGTCACTAATTCATCGCGTGTCTCTTCAAGTCGTTGTTCCCGATCTGTCAATTTCCATGAACAGATTCGGTTCGAACGACGAGCATGAAGTTGATCATAACGAATATGAGGGTAACGCTCGACCAAATCGATTTCTCGAGCACCTTCTTCTATCACCTGTTCAAGCACCTCGAGTAGGCGTTGTTGCGATTGTTCGTCTCGAAAATGTTGATCGACGAGTGTAGCCGAGAAGCTCGCAAGGTCCCGTCGCTTCGTCTCATCCATCAACTCGAGAATCGCCTCACCGATTTGTCCTGGTGAATACCCTTCATACTTATTCCCGATGCCTCCGAAGTTCGTACTCGCGATATCTTGCCACGTCGAAGGAGTGACCAAGCCTTGATAGCTTTTGCTCCCGACAGCGATGGTCGGTTTACCGAGTGCCATCCCTTCCAGCGCAGACCGTCCGGGACCGATGATGAAATCGGCACGCCGCATCGCTTCAGGGAGTTGGCTTTGTTCTAGCCACCCAAGCCATTCGATGTTCTGACCTGTCCCTGCCAGTGCAGCTTCATAACGCTCGGCGTATTTATCTCGCTGTGTTCCGTCACCGATAATCAACCAGTCAATCGGTAAAGACCGCACCCTCTCGTCTTCTAGTGCATCTAAGAAGACATCTAGTATAAACAGTTTGTCCGCATCCAGGCGAGACGTGAATAAGCCCACGATACGTTCTGATGACGATGTTTCCTCCGACGGAACAAAAGTCGAATCGACCCCATTCGGGATGACAGTAAGTTTTGATTCGATTTCCGGACAGTGCTCAGTCAGGTGTGTAGCAATCCGTTCCGATACCGCAATCACTCGCGAAACGCTCGGATGATACTGCTCAATCTCATCATAATACATCCCGTGGATGACGAGGATGAACGGGATTGCGTTCGCCTCCGCCACCGCGAGACCAAATTGACGCGCGTCGAACGGATGCGCATACACGACATCGAACGGCTGTGATCGGATTTGATCGATGACACATTGCACGTCCTCACTCGAATAGTCCGTCTCGACGACTTGCCCGCCGATTTTCCTTACTTCATCGGCAAAGGGACCAGGTTTACAGACAACGGTCACCTCATGCCCCTCTCGTAGAAACACTTTCAAAGAAGATAAGATATGGAGGTGTAATCCTCCCAATAAGGAGTGAAAAAACACCGGTAGTAATATGTTCATAATGAGCACCTACCTTTTCTCCGTAATCGATTGATTAGGGTTACAAGCCTTCTTGATACATCGAACCAAGACCACGGATGCGATCGTTGTGAACGAACAGCACCGCATCTACCTCATTTTCTTTTGCATAATCCGCAATGCTGACATCATAGTCGTCGAAGTAACGGACATCAAGCGCTGACACCGTTCCGAATGACTCTCCAAGATAGCCAAGCATCGGGTTCGCATACGAATCTTTTAAGACGAGCAAGTGATAATCATTTTTTTTTTTGTTTTGTGTGATTTTCGATTGGGCATAGTTATCACCCATGAACAAGTTGTAGTAGTTCGTGAATTTCGTCGAGTTCTTCAAGACATCCGTATCTAGGACCGAATGACCACAGTCGTCGCCATTTCGACAGACTGTCGTAGTAAATCCGTCTTTCGGTTCAAGGTAAGTAAATTGATCAGGTGACTCGACGTAAGGCATCGAAATTTCACGGGCATGAGATCCATAAAACGGACCGTCTACCGATTTGATTTCCATATCCTCCATCGATAAGGCAGGAGCATCAGGGAACTGCTCGCTTAAGCGTTCCATGATTTGTTCATAAGCCATGAATGCCCCTTCCGGACGCCAGTGGTGATCCGTCTTAAAGTAAATATCTTTTCCTGGCTGATCGCCGAGCGTTTCTTCTAAGTCGATGAGCGGAATCTCATTCTCTTCAAGACGAGCATGAAGCTGTCCGCGGTTTTCTGCATCTGCCGACTCGATGTAATCTGGGAAGATTCCTTGTCTTGTCGCATAGACCGGTTTACTTGGGGCCGATGCGAAATAAGATGGAATGTCAGCTTCGCTCATCTCTTTTTGTAATTCTTTAAAGAAGACCCCAAGTGACGAATAGTCGCTCGCCACAGGATCTGGTGCATACAAGAACTCATCGATACTGATGACACCGTTGTTCATCTGTTGTTGCAGAACGTTACGTTGCACCCAAGCTTGTGTCTCAATCCACATGTAACGCTCAAACACCTGATCGTTTGCTGATGCCTCGAACTCTTCCATATACGTTCCATCCAGAATCGTCTCGACAGATGGATCCGGGCGCTGTGCTAGCATCCGTCCCTCACTATCCGAACGTGCTTGTTCGGTGCCAAAGGCGTAAACGGCGAGTCCATAAAAGATGGTGCCAAGGAAGCCGATCAATAGGATACTGTTGACCACCCAAGAAAGGCGCCGCCTTTTCGAACGGACTTGTTCGCTTTTGGTTTGTTGTTCCATTGTCAGCCCTCCTTAGAACCGGAAATAAATGAATGGGTTAAATGTACTCGATACGACATATGAAATCGAGATACCGAAAATGAGCATGATATACGCCGCTCGTGCAAGACCAGCGCTTGCAGCAAGCACAGGACGATCCGTACTCACTTCATGACGCAAGAAGCGGGCGACTAGCATTTTCGGAAGCGGTGTAGCAGCAATCATCGAGATGACAAGCACGACACCGTACTGAACAATGTAGTAATATGCCGTTTGATCGAATACTTCACCTCCGTGTAATCCGAACATCACTTGCAGATACTCTGTTGCGTACGTGAAGTTATCGGCACGGAAGAATACCCAACCGATGACGACGATGAAGAGCGTGAACGCGTGGGCGAGCCATGCCGGCCATGCGGCAAGCCATTTCCCAAGAAATGCCCGTTCGAGCATGATGAAAATCCCATAGTATAATCCCCATGCGATGAATGTCCAACTCGCACCGTGCCATACCCCGGTCAATAACCAAACGATGGTCAAGTTACGATATGTCTTCCATGGGCCTTGTCGATTCCCGCCGAGTGGGATGTACACATAATCTCGGAACCAGCTCCCAAGTGAGATGTGCCAGCGACGCCAAAACTCAGACACTGATTTTGAAATATACGGATAATTGAAGTTCTCAAGGAAATGGAACCCAAACATCCGACCGAGACCGATCGCCATATCCGAATAACCTGAGAAATCAAAGTAAATCTGTAGCGAGTAAGCGATGACACCGATCCAGGCGAGTGTCGTCGACAAATCCCCAGCCGATTGACTGAATACCTGATCCGCGACGTATCCACAACTGTTCGCTAGAATCATTTTCTTCCCTAGACCAATGACGAATCGTTGAATCCCAGAGACGAAGTCATCGACTGTCTCACGGCGGTCCACGATTTCATCTGCGACCGTTTGATAACGGACGATCGGTCCGGCAATCAATTGTGGGAAGAACGATACGTAAAGTGCCAAGTCAAACAAGTTCTTCTGTAGACGCCCATCGTTTCGATACACATCGATGACATAACTCATCGCTTGGAATGTAAAGAATGAAATCCCGAGCGGAAGAGGAATATCCGGGTCGTTCAGCGAGAAGCCAAATACCGAGTTGACGTTCTCAACGAAGAAACTCGCGTACTTGAAGACCCCAAGCATCCCGAGGTTCCCGAGAAGCATGAGCACCATCGTCCATTTGATTTTCTTTGCATCATCACGATACTTGTCGACCATAAAGCCGAACACATAGTTCATGACGATCGATGCGAGCATGATTAAGACGAACCGTGGTTCACCCCATGCATAGAAAAATAAACTTGTGACGAGTAAAATCGTATTTTTTAACCAGCGTGGTGATACGAAATACAGCAGCAGCACGACCGGTAAGAAATAAAATAAGAATACCGTGGAACTAAATAACATACCGTATGGTCCCTTTCTCCCTTAAGACTTGCTCCGCTTAGCGGAACGTCACATAGAGATCATCAAATCGTACAGTGGTCGGTTCAAGCGTTTCTACGATGTATTTGTAGGACATCTTGAAATACTTGGCATCTTCCATCTGTTTGACGACTTCTACAACGGGGTTCACCCCTGGGTTCAATGTGAGCATGAAACGCTTATTCGATAAACGTTCTTCGTCTGAATACTGCATGACGTACAATTCTAGTCGGATGGCGCGGTCGCCTTCGACATAAACGGATGTGTTGACTTCCATCTCTTCCCCTTCATCCATCTAGGCATCAGCCAAAAAGATTTTCGATGGGGGAATTTCAAATTTCAAGTCAAATAGTTGAACATAAATCGAGTCCTTTAGCGATTGAGGTAAAAAAGTGACCTCTGTCTTGTATTCCTCTTCGCGCATCGACATATGATTTTTATGTGGTCCACGCGGATAGTAATGGTAAATCGCCGGACGAATTCGCTTCGTTGACATGCAAGCACCTCCGAATCATTAGGATAATGATACAGAAAAGAGTTGCTGTGCCGGGCACAAAACAACTCTATTCGTTTTCATTTAGTTGGCAAGGATGGCATCGACGATTCGACGTGACGCCTCACCATCACCGTACGGGTTCGATGCTTGTGACATCGCTTTGTATGCCGTTTCGTCAGACAAGAGCTCATCCGCGAGTGAGAAAATGTTTTCTTCTTCAATCCCTGCGAGTTTGAGTGTTCCTGCAGCTACACCTTCTGGACGTTCTGTCGTGTCACGAAGGACGAGGACAGGTACACCGAGAGATGGTGCTTCTTCTTGTACGCCACCTGAATCCGTTAAGATCAAGTGCGACGTCGCCGCATAGTTATGGAAGTCGAAGACGTCGAGCGGTTCGATCAAGTGGACGCGTTCGACATCGTGAAGAATCTCGTTAGCGAGTTCACGAACGACCGGGTTCATGTGGACCGGATACACGACTTCAATGTCATCATACTTCTCGATCAAGCGACGGACCGCACGGAACATGTTACGCATCGGCTCACCCAAGTTCTCACGACGGTGTGCCGTCAACATGACGAGACGACGACCTTGTGAACGGATGCTGTCGAGCAATTCGCTCGCATAGTCGTCGCGGACTGTCGTTTTGAGTGCGTCGATTGCCGTGTTCCCTGTGACGAAGATCATCTCTTCGTTCTTGCCTTCACGAAGGAGGTTGTCACGCGACGTTTCCGTCGGTGCGAAATGAAGGTCAGCCATGACACCCGTCAATTGGCGGTTCATCTCTTCCGGGAATGGTGAATATTTATTGTGTGTGCGCAAGCCAGCCTCAACGTGACCGACTGCGACTTGGTTGTAGAAGGCTGCGAGTGATGCCGCGAATGTCGTCGTTGTGTCCCCGTGGACCAACACGATGTCTGGCTTCGTTTCAGCGATGACCTCGCCCATCCCTTTCAATACGCGTGATGTGACATCGTAAAGCGTCTGCTTGTCCTTCATGATGTCGAGGTCATAGTCCGGTTTGATTTCGAACAACTCGAGCACTTGGTCAAGCATTTGACGGTGCTGCGCTGTCACGACGACAATCGGTTCTACCCCTTCACGTTTTTTCAACTCAAGTACGAGTGGTGCCATTTTGATGGCTTCTGGTCGCGTCCCAAAGACGGTCATGACTTTTTTCATAGGTCGTTTCGCACGGTCTGACTTCGCCGTGCTTCCTCCTCCCAATTGCTCACGCTTCGTTCGATACAGCGACCGACGAATGGCGTGTTTGTAGTTGTTCTTCTGTCAAAGGCGGTAAGATGTATGTCTCTCCGAGCTCTGTCGCATCGACGACCGTCGTACGACGTTTGAGCTTGTCGGCTTTAAACGAGTCTTGTTGCTCTTTAGACAAGTTGCGGAACCATTTCAAAAACTTGTTGTACTCCCGAACGACTTCATCGACTGGTCCATATTCGCGCACTTCTCCGAACTCGAGCCAAAGGCCGAGCGTACAGAATTGGCGAACTTGTGAGACCGAGTGACTGATGAAGAAAATCGTCTTCCCACGATCTTTGAACTCGTTCATCTTGGCGAGACACTTGTCGGTGAACGTTTGGTCCCCGACCGAGAGCGCCTCATCGATGACGAGAATGTCCGGGTCGACGTTGATTGAGATGGCGAATCCGAGACGAGACTTCATCCCGCTCGAGTACGTCTTGACAGGCTGATTGATAAAGTCACCGATATCGGCGAATTCAATGATGGCCGGTGTCAAATCGATAATCTCCTGTTTCGTCATCCCGAGCATCAACCCTTTGAGCTCGATGTTCTCGAGCCCAGTCAAGTTGCCGTTCAAACCAGAAGAGATCGCAATCAACGCCGTCTTTCCGTGAAGTTCGATTTTCCCGTGAGTCGGCGGCATGACGTCAGCCAACAAGTTCGACATCGTCGACTTCCCTGACCCGTTAATGCCGATAATCCCGACCACTTCCCCGGGTGGAACTTCAAATGTGACATTGCGAAGCGCGTAAAACTGTTTGCCCCCTGCTTTACTGAAGAAGATCTCTTTCAGCTTATCAGATTGCTTGTTATAAAGCGTATATCGTTTCGATACGTTTTCAAATTTAACCTGGTACATAAGGTCCTCCTCAAATGTAATCGATGAAGTGTCGACGGAAACGCAAATGAATCATCGACCCGACGAAGAAGAGAACGAAGACGATGGCCCAGTAATAGAGACCGTAAGCCCAGTTAGTCGCCAACCAGTCGGTTCCGAGGAACATCGACCGATATCCTTCGACTAAATAATAGAGCGGATTGATTTGTAGGATATTCGCGAGCTTCGCCGACGGCACCCAAAAAATCGGTGTCAAATACATCAACATCCGCATCATCGACTGAAGAAGGTTTTGAAGATCGCGCACGATTGTCGTGAGCGCGGACGTAATCAAGGCGAGCGAGTAAAGTAGTGCAAGCGCACTGAACGCCAAGTAGATAAACCAGAGCGAATGTAGCCCCATCGGGAATCCGAATGCCCACATCAAGATAAACGAGACACCGACTAACGCCACGTGGCGATAGAAGAGTGCGAGCAAGACGTATGCCGGAATCGTCGAGATTGGGAAGCTCATTTTGGAGACCATGCCGATTTTCGAATAGACGGACCGGGCCGTCGAGGTGATCGCCGAGGCAATAAAGAACCAGACGACAATCCCTGCGACCAACCATGGCAGAAACGGCACGCCATCAATCGGCCTGCCGCTTCGAATACCAAATCCAAATACGAACCAGTAAACTCCAATCTGCAATAACGGTGTCACGAACTCCCATAAAAATCCGAGGTACTGCATCGAGTTGTTGCTTCGCGTCTCATACGTGGCGAGACGGAAAATCAAGTACAAGCTCGACTTTAGCTCTGAAAGAATAGCTTTCGCGGATTTAAACATGTTCATTCACCTGAATCAAAGAACGAGATTCGTTTCCTTTGTATATTTGTAGAGGTTGCCGTAGTTGACGACCGCTACGTCTTCACCTTCTGGTTTCACGATGTTACGTGTGTCGAAGATCATCGGACGACGCATTGATGACTTGAGCTCTGCAAAGTCGAGGACTTTGAACTCGTTGTGGTCAACCAATACGAGGACGAGGTCTGCGTCTTTGAGTGCTTCTTCTTTTGAAACGAGCTCGAAACGGCTTGATGTTGATTTTTCAACGTGTGAATCGTGAACAGAGATGTTCACACCACGGTCAAGCAAGATTTCAGCGATTTCAACCGCTGGGCTTTCACGCATGTCGTCGACGTTTCCTTTGTATGTCACACCAAAGACAGCGACTTTCGCGTCTTCGATTCCAGCAGTCAACTTCTGAACGTTGTCTGCAACGTAGTGTGGCATCGAGACGTTCGTCTCACGTGACAAGTTGATGATTTTCGCGAGGTCAGGTGATTTCGCGACGATGAAGTACGGGTCGACCGCGAGACAGTGTCCACCGACACCTGGTCCTGGGCTATGCAAGTTGACACGTGGGTGCTTGTTCGCCATCTCGATG
Organism: Exiguobacterium profundum; assembly: GCF_001909285.1. Taxonomy (GTDB): domain Bacteria; phylum Bacillota; class Bacilli; order Exiguobacteriales; family Exiguobacteriaceae; genus Exiguobacterium; species Exiguobacterium profundum. The sequence continues at coordinate 1,051,619 of NZ_MRSV01000001.1, read as the reverse complement.
ACGTCAAGAACGTTGATGTCTAAGTCGTTACATACTTTTGCGAGTTCGTTCGCGAGTGCGATGTTGACGTCACGGAACGTGTTTTCCATGAGTTTCGACATTTCTGCCGTCTTCGCATCCGTTTTCACGATTTCACCTTCAACGAATGTACCGTAGACGCGTGCGCCTGCTTCTGCACATTCTGTCGTGATCCCACCGACGATGCGGTTGTTGTGCACGAGCTCATGAAGGATTTGTCCAGGCAATACGCGCTCTGGGCAGTGTACGAGATAGATGTCTTCACCGACAGTGAATCCAGCTTCTTCAACGAGTGGTTTGACGAAGTCGTCCATCGTACGTGGTGCGATTGTCGACTCAACGATGATGACGTTGCCTTTTTCAACGAATGGCAACACTTTGCGTGTCGCATCCAAGACGTACGTCAAGTCACATGATTTGTGCTCGTCGTCGTTGTTCGGTGTTGGGACCGCGATGATGAAGGCATCTGCTTTCTCTGGAGATAGTGATGCACGGAACTTCCCTTTTGCCACGACGTCTGCGACCATTTCGCCGAGACCTGGCTCTTCAATGTGGATCTCTCCACGGTTCAATTTATCAACAACATGTTGTGAGATATCGACTCCGACGACGTCGACGCCATAGTTCGCAAAGACAGCCGATGTCGGTAATCCGATATATCCAAGACCTACTGTACATACTTTCATTGTGTGGTAACCTCCAAATGTTTTGACGCGCTTTTTAAATAGCGCATTGTCCATCATTTTATTTCACATTCGATAATAAAACAATACTCATTATACTCTTGAACAATTCTTTGGTGCAATTACATTTTCATGACAATGTCGTCGCAAATTGTTCGTGTGTTTTGCCTGAAATGATTTGTTCCATCTCTCGATAGAGACGATCGAGCGCGAAATGTTTACGGGCATACGCCTGATAGGCTTTTGCGTCCGTCTTCAGCTTCTCGGTATCTTCTTTATAAGAGAGGATCGTATCGACAAATTTCGACGTATCCGTGACGAGTAGTTCGTCTGGGTAAATTGTTTCCGCACCCGTCCAGTGGCGGATGAGCGGGTATGACCCTGCTGCCATCGCTTCGGCCGGTGCGAGATGGAAACTTTCCAAGTCACTCGTCGAGAAGACGAATCCGATCGATTGGAGCCACGTATCGACGTCATTGCCGTGACCATCGAAGTGGACGTGGTCGCGAAGTTCTGACTCCTCGATGCGTTTCAGTAGCGCCTCATAGTACGCGCTCTCCTCTTCGCGCTTCCCGATCCAATAGACGTCTTTTGGATGGTGTCCTTTGAAGTGGAGATGGTACCGCTTGTCCGTCTTCAGCAGCTCTTCGAGGACGTCGAGCGCGAGGTCCGGACGCTTCAGTTTCGGGTTCATGCCGATCATACCGAGACGGAACGTCAAATCGTCTGCCTGTTTCGGTTTGTCGAGCTTGTCCGCGTCGACGGCGTTGTAGATGACCGTCATCTGGTGACGCGGGATTCCGAACAGACGATGCATCTCTTCTAACATATACGGTGAGACGAGGATGATACGGTCGATGTTGTCGAGCGCATATTCCCGTGGAAATGGTGTTTCTTTCTCCTGACGATGAATCCGGACGATGAGGCGTTGATGCGGCAACTTATGTTGCGAGTACCAGACGGCGTTGCCGAGGCCCCATTCACAGAAAATGACGTCTGCTTGTGCGAGACATGCCTTGCTGTGATTTACATCATGAATCTTGTGTCCATCCCACTGGTCGATGAGGACCCGGTAGCTCGGGTCGGCCTCAAAGCGTTCCATGAACATGCGGATGAACTTCAAGTCGTGACCGGCGAAGAGGATCGTCGTCTTCTGCATCTCCCAAATCGCGTCACGGAGACGTTCGAACGTGCTGGCGAACGTATAATTCTTCGCCATGTTGTAGAGCCGTTCCGCCGCATCCTTATAGATGGCTGGATGCGTGAAGGCGAGTTCAACCTTTTCGATGAATTCGTCTTCCGAATTGACGAAGAGCGGGTAGCTCGAGCCGAGCAACATCTCGTGCATCTTGTTGCGGTTAAGGAGGACCGGCTTCCCGAGCGCCCCATATTCGAGGAGCTTCGTCGACAACTCGAGGCTGTCGTCAAGGTCCGGGTGACGCCACGAGATGCCGATGTCGCTCTCTTCGATGAGCGTCTCGACGTCCGCACGCGGGATACCTTTCAACCAGTGGATCCCTTCGTCCGTTTGAAGACGATGCGTCACTTCTTTACGGAAGTTCGGATTGTTCGGGTCTTGGTTGAACTTGTCTCCCGCCACTTTCAATTCGACGTCCGGCATCCGGACCCGTACTTTCTCGAGTGCGTCGAGAATTTCAGCCGAATACCAGAGTGGCGCGAACTTTCCTGTATAGACGAGACGTTTCGCCTGACGTTTGAACGTCGGCGTCGCCTCACGCATGTTCGGGATCATCGGGTTCAAGATGAGGAACGGCTTCGGCGTCTGTAAAAACGTCTCGAAGTACGCCTTCATCTCCGTCGTCTGACAGAGCATGCGAGCCGAACGGTCCGCAATCTTCTTCAAACGTGCCAACTCTTCCTGTGACGCGGCCGATGAATCATGCGTGAAATCTGTGAGATAAGTCCACGTCTTTTTCATCGTATGTTCATAATCGGAGAGCGCATAAGCGAGCTGGAACCCACGGATGAACGTCATGTCATACTGTTTCGTCTCGACGAGCTCGTGGATGAGTTGGGCCGCCTCTTCCGGCTGGAGCACCTTCTTCTCATAGTACGGCTCGTCTTTCTTCGTCGAGTCTTCCGTGAAGACGTCGATGAAATTGACGCGGTCGAGCTGTTTGATCGACGCCGTCACTTCCGGTTTCACAATCGAGCGCTTCAAGAGCACGTCGACCTCGATGTTCGGGTCCTGGTTCAACATATGCACGACCGACGTGAGCCAGATGGCCGATCCGTCGATCAAGTTCAAATTGACGTCCCCGTATACGAGGATTCGGAGCGGTTGCTTCGTCATAATGTTACCTCCTGAAGGTCCGCTTCATCCATGGCGGCACCGGCTTTCACATATTGATACGGGTCGACACTGAAGATGCGTTTGCCAGAACGAGCAAGCTCGTTCAAGCTCTCATCCGCTTCAAAGATGTGGAGTGCCTCCTCCACCGTATAGAAACGGAGTGCCGACGGCTGCACGATTGAGCGGGACGGTGTCGCATCAAACACATAACGATACGATTCGTCATGGTCCTGTTTGACGAGCTGACCGTCATACATATAGTAGTCCTCTTTCGTCAGAACGTCCGCTTCTGCGTAGCGTGCCGCGAGCAGATAATCGCTCAAGTAGTTCGGACCGTAATAATCGTCCGACTTCAAGTGGGCGACCCAATCGTACGATTCGACCATCTCCGTGAACGAGGTATAGTGCGTCAAGTAGCTACGCATATACGTCGAGATCGACGGCGTGTTATACGTGTTGTATACATCGATGTGATCCTCGAACTTATCGAGGAACATCATGAGATGTTTATGCTCATAACGTTGCGCCTCGAACTGAGCGACGACGCGTTCTGCCTCTTCGCGCGACTTGATGAAGGCGACGACGGCAATCTTCTCGTGGTCGACACGGTACGGGATGCCGACGTCTTGGACGATTTTCGCGAGACGTTGCGTGTACGTGTGATACGTCAACACGTGACGCATACCACGCATCGCGATGTCCTCATAGAATGAGTCATCTGTCATCAAACGGCGGAATGTTTCATCCAAGTCAGATTCTCCGTCGTCAAGGAAGACGTAATCGCCAAGCATGGCATCAACCCCGACCGAGCGTGTACTGACGACCGGTGTGGCGCAGGCGAGTCCTTCGAAGACGCGACGTGAGAACATCGTCGGTGAATCGTTGACCGAGTTGACATTCAACATGACTTTATACCCTTTATACGCCTTGGCAATCTGGTTGTATTTCAAACTGCCGCGAATCGAGTGACGGAACTGTTCCGGGAATTGAAGTTGGTCGCTCTCCCCGCGTTGGTTGATCGCATAGTTGCGGTCGTAAATCGCAAGACCATACTTGTCTGCCGCCGCGAACAGTCTGTCCATGTCAGCTTTACGCGATTCGTGGCGGTTCGCATAATACGAACCGGCGAAACACGCATACGGCTCACGAGTCCCTGGTAAGCGGATCGGATTATGTTCTTTCGGCTGCGCCGCGAACGGTAACGCATCGACACGGTCATGACCACAATCTTCTTTATAGTTCGGAACGCGGTTCATGTCGGTCGTATACACATAGTCGAATCGCTTCGCCGTCTCAATGAAACGGTCGTAGTGAATCGGGTCTTCTTTGTTCCAAAAGACGGTCGGGATATTGTGATAACGGCACCAAGCGAGAAGCGCATCGAGCTCTTCCCATGTGTTCGTGCCATATTTGACGATTTTCTTCTCCCATGCACCGGCGTTCCCTTTCCACGCCGATTCGACGACGAGGACGTCCGGTTGCTCATCGAGGAGCACCGTCTTCCAGTTGTCCGGTGTGAACGTGATGAGCTGACACTCTGGTTTGTAGGATGCCATCGTAAACTCATCGAAGATGGCCGCGACCTTCAGTTCGTGTAGTTCACGTGGGATTGGTGCGAAGAAGCGAGCCTCGCGCACGTCCATCCACGTCGGGTTTTCTGTACCATCGCTGACGAGTTCTTCAGCGACACGGATGCGGTCGACCTGAGCCTCTCCGACACCGTCGACACGGAGGGCGAAACGGAGGAAGCGGATGCCCCGGTCAAAGTAGAAGACTTTCTCGCTTCCGATTTGAACCTGTTGCATAATCTGACGCTCCGTCGCCGAGTAGGCAATGATGTAGAGGACAACATTCGCCCCTTCATCGGCTACACCATCGAGCGTGACACGGTAACGACTGTTCGCCTTCACTTCATACGGGAACTCTGTCGGGAGCAGTTTGAAGCTGTTGTTCATCTCTGCATACGAGATGTAGCGGCGCTGATCGTCCTCGCCTTTCAACTGGACGACGAGTTGGTCATCTCGACTCTTCAATTTGATGAGGTCGGGTGCCGGGATCGTCCACATGTCCGGTTTGAGGGACAAGACGTCTTCACGGCGGACACTCTTTTCGCGAATCATGCCGATATTCAAGTTCTCAAGCTGTCCTGACCCGTTCACGCGGATGAAATAGCGGATGGAACGGTGTGACGGTGCGATGCGGACGATACCGCTCAGTCCGAGTGGCACTTCAATCAAACGATCCTGCCCAGACACCGTATACGTCGCGATGAATAGCGAGGCGTCCGCTGTACCCGTGCGGTCCCCTTTCAAATAGAAACGATACAAGTCATCGTCCATATCACCCGTCTCAAAATCGATGCCACGTTCTGTATCGACGTGTGGTAGCGCGATCTCATCGACGCCATAGTGCGTGTATTGGTTCCCTTCGGCACGGACGACGAGCGTGTCTCCGTCGAAGTGAGCAATCTCACTCTGTGGTTTGAGAGAACGGAGTGACGACGACGTAAGCGGATAACGGAAATCAAAAGCATCAAGTGATACGTTCGCAGCCGTCCCTTCGACTGTCCAAAGCGACAGCTTGCCGAGCATGAGCTCGACGAGGCTGAACGCTCCTGCCCCGTTGACTTCAAGATGAGCCCGGACGATTTGTTCACCCATGCCGAGCGTCACATCGACCTGATCGCCGTCCTGTACCGTCACGTAACGAGTACGTCCACCTTTACGCACGACTTCTAACGTCAACGTTGGCATCAGACCTTCGCGCGATTTGACACGCATCATAGCCGTGAACGTCTTTTGACCTGATTCGACGAGGTCGTTCACCGAGATGATATCTGAACTCGCGTTCGGTCGGTACGTGACGGTGACCGGCTCGTCCCCAGAGAAGACAAGGTCCGTCCCTTCAACGTGTACGTAAGGTGAGCGTGTATACCAGTTCGGTACGAGTTCACGTAGTTGATGCGATTTGTTCGGGCGTTTGTTCAACACTTTACGACCGAGTCGCTTCGACCGTTGTACCCCAAGGTAAGCGGCGCGACGTGCTTTTTTCTGCCAATCCATCCTCATATCCTCCAAATCATCGAGTCTTTCGAGCTCGATTCTTTATTTGCGAATGCGTCGTGCAACCGCCTGTGCCTTCAAAATCGCTTTTCCGGCTTTCGATTGCACAAGACGACGATACTTCTGATTCAACACATCATATTTACGTTTCAAGTCACTGAGCGCTTGCTCTTTCTTCTCGAACGTCTTCACGGTCCATTCAAACGTGTACAGAAGATCTCCATACTTTTGAACGAGTCGTCGATGCTTTTGACGTAATAGACGTTCATCATGTTTCAAATGACGAATCTCTTCTTCCTGCAGTTTGATTCGTTGTTTCAACAATCCGATTTCTTTTTCAAATTCGTTGCTCATGCTCTCACCTCACAAGTATGCGTCAAAGTAGAGACGCTTCAATTCTTCTGTTTGTCCTGATTCATATAAGTCGACGAATTGTTTTACAATCGGCGTCTCTAATTCCATCGGACGATACTGTTCGATGATTTCATAAAGCATACCGGCATTGTCGACAAACTCTTCCGGTTTGCTTCGGCGTAAGAAGACCAAATACCACATCGAGAAGAAGCGTTCGAATCGTGTGGAACGGTATTGATCGAGTACACCTTCCCGGGCGAATGCTTTTGCCCGTGCCGTTTCCCGAATGACACACTTCGTAAAGTACTTCTTCGTGATCGTGTTGACTGTCGAACCGGCGACAGCCGCGTAATAATCATGAATCGTCAAGTCGAGAAGAGCGACGCGTCCTGCGCTGAGGAACATCTCTTGGAAGAAGAGCGAGTCTTGCCCGACCGCACCGATGACCTGTTTCAAATCGTGCTTCTGGATGAAGTCTTTTTTGATGACCATCGTCTGGATACTCTGTACCTTGAAGTTGTGCTCGAGCAAGTACGCTCTTGGGTCTTCGATGACGCGAACACCATCTTTTTCAAGGCCGTCTAGCTCAATCATGGCCTCGCGGTTCGCAAGCTTCAACATACTTCCGACTGCGAGGTCAAGCGCGTCATTCTCTTTCATGATACGGAATAGTTCCGCATAGCCGTCGTTGACCGCTTCATTGTCCGGGTCAAGGAAAGCGATGTACGGTGTCGTTGCCAATTCGACGCCTTTGTTTCGCGGACGCGACGCACTGCCGCTGCCTCCGTCGTTGAATGAGTACGTATAGACGTTCGGATACTTCCGCACGAGGCGTTCGATATAGCCGATCGTCTCTTGGTCCGTCGAACCGTCGTCGACGAGCCAAATCTCCATGTCTTCAAACATCGAGCTACGGCGAAGACTAGAGAAACATTTGTTGTAGAGATAACGACCGTTGTTATAAATCGGTACGATCATTGAAAGCGCATAGTCGCCCGGTTCGTTCGGGACGAGTACGTCATCTGCCGCGAGCAGTTCGAAATGATCAATGGCATAGCCTTGTCCCTCGATACGCTGGTCGTCCCGAAGCGTCTCAAGCGACAGGTGGCTTGCCGCAAACATCGTTAACGCGACGTCATCGTATCCCTCTACGAATTCATGTACAACGTCCTGCCCTTTCGTCACGAAAGCGACGTCCGTGTATTTGAAGGCATTGACCATATCCTCTACATAATAGTCGAGGTAGTGATAACGGTCGTCAAATACCGTCACGAAGTCGGCTGTGCGTAAATCGACTTCTTGTAAATCTGCTTCTGCGACAAAACGTTTATGCGGATAGGATTGGCGCTCGAACAGCTCACGTGTCGCCGTCACGTCGCCGCGACCGATGACGAGGACGTCACGACGGACTTCGTGGTGAATGCCGAGAACGAATAACATTTCGTTGAAACGATCATAGATTGTATGGTTCGAGAAGATGGTGCGGACACCAGATAGTTGATGCTCGAGACGCTCTTCGTCTGTATCGAACATTTCTAAAATCCCTTGTGCATCCAATGCGCTCGTCGCGATGAATACGTTCGGGAAGTCGTTGTTGACGGCCACGTTGTAGTTCGTCAAGACGAGTTGTCCCCGTGCCTGTGCCTCATAGATGGCTTGCGCACTCATCGTCGGACTGTTTTTCACTTCATTGACGTGAAGAATCCAGTTCGAGGTTTCTTTCAACGCCTCGATCTCCTGTTGGTCCCCATGGACGAGGACATCTTGAAGTGATTTCGGTGCGAACGACACCTTCGATTCATCCGCTTCGCGAATCACATAAAGAGACTTATTCGCATCACGAACACCTTGTGCGAGCGTCTCCAAGTCTTTTGCGAAACGTTGTACCGGGAAACGGTTCGTGACGACGACCGAATCCGACTGAACACGCGTCATCCCGATTGGATTGAAGCGAAGTGGGTCGATTCCCGGACGGATGACAAAAACGCGCTCATGTCCGGCTTCTTCGATATAATCCGTCACACGCTCCTCGTTTGCCGTAAAGATATAGTCACACTGAGCGGCGAGTGAGGAGAAACGATCGTAGTGATTCGTATCGAGAGTAGTTTCAAACACGACACGAACATCAATTTGTTTGGCTTTGCGAATCAAATTCTCCAACCAGTGACGGGAGTGCGAACGCGGCGAACCCATGTGGTGGAATGCAGTCGTCTCATCTTCCACTAGCGCGGCCGAGATGAGAAGGAAATCAATCTTTTCGATTTCAGCCAGCTCTAAGAAGCCCGTCACATTCTCAAATAAATGGACATGACAAAGCCGCTCTAACTCTCTCGCTCGTTTGACCGGACCGACGAATGCCACTTGTACGTCCGCCTTCTCATAAAAATTGCTCCCATTCGATGCGATACGAGTCACATCTTGTTTCGGGAGTCGCGCTCGAGCTGATTCGAGTTCCGTTTTTAAGGTAGCTTGCTGTTCTTCAAACAATTTATCGTCAAGACGCGGGCGTTGTGCCTGTCTCGACAATGAAGGAAGGTCCTCAAGGGTGATCAAGTCATCTCCGTTCAATGCTTCTCTCCGGTCGACCCGTTCTTTTTCTTCTTTCAACCACGCAATGTGCGCTTGCACATCGCGCAGCGTCGCTTTTACATCCATACGTCCGCTCCACCTTTTTTAAGTAATCAGTATTTCTTCATCTTATCGTATCTTAACAGAGTTGTATGTCGGTCGCAATTTGATGACAAATGTACACGCCTGAATTTCCTATAAAAAAGACGGACCCATTCCTGGATCCGTCCGAAAGCAACCAATGATTGTCTTATTCAGCTGCGTTGACGTCGACGATACGTCCTTCAACAGCAGGTGTGACTTCTTCGCCGAGGCTGATCAAGTGATCGCGGAAGTTTTCCCAGTCGATGAGACCGAGGTCATTGACGCGACCGTCTTTGAATGCCGTTTCAAACTCAACATAGTTGTCTCCACCTTGCGCTGTGAAGAAGTTCGTTGCGACTTTGTAGCTCGTCGCGTCTTCGACATCGACAAACTCTGTGCCGTTGTTGTACTGCAAGCTAACGATGCGCTCGCCAGCCGGTTTTGAGCTGTCGAACAATACTTTGAATCCAGATACGTGGAGGAATCCACCGTTCTCGATTGGGTAAATGCCAACGCTACGCTCGAAAGCAGCTTTTAATTCGCTACCTTTCAAGTCCATGATGGCAAGCGTGTTTCCGAATGGAAGTGTCGTCAACACTTCACCTGTCGTGACAGGACCTGCATCGATTGATGCACGGATTCCACCACCGTTTTGAACAGCACCGATGACAGCAGAATCATACTCTTTCGCTTTCGTGAGCATACCGTCTGTAATCAAGTTACCGAGGGCTGTTTCATTTTTACGGACACTCGGTGCCGTTTCGTCACCTTTGTCACGTGGGTTATCGAGTGGAGCTGTGAGTGAGACACCGATTGGGTCTTGGCTGATTGTATCCACGACATCTTTAAATGGTGCGAGCAATTCTACCGCATATGGATCTGGTTGAAGTGCCTTCACATCAATCAAACTACCCGCATGTTTGATGACTTTTCCATCCTTGTCGAACTCGACATCAACCGTTCCGAGGAAATTGCTGTATTGGTCCGCTTGAACGATGACCGTTGGCTCTGTTTTTCCTTCTGTGATGAGGACCGGAGCGCTCAAACGAGTATGCGTGTGGCCACCGACGATGATGTCGATCCCATCTACGTTTTCAGCAAGCAACAAGTCGTTGTCGAACGCCGGGTTGTCGTTATACCCAAGGTGTGAGACAGCTACGATTTGATCGACGCCCATCTCTTTGAACGCGTCGACTGCTTTTTGTGCTTCTGCGATGTAGTTTTGGAATTCAATTGGGCCTGGGCTAGCGATGGATGCCGTCTCTTCTGTTGTCAAACCGAAGAATCCGACCTTCTCGCCATCCACTACTTTGATGACTCCTTCATAAAGACGACCGTTGTACGCTTTTTGTGTAACTTCGTCACGGTAGAGGCTCTTCATGTATTGGTCATTTGCATAGTTGACGTTCGAGCTGACGAACGGGAAGTTCGCATAGCGGACGAAATCAGCAAGTTCCTTGTGTCCTTGCTCCGTACCGAGATCGAATTCGTGGTTACCCGGCACCATCAAATCGTATTTCATGTAGTTCATGAGTTTGAGGTCAGCTTGACCTTTGAACTCGTTGAAGTAAAGCGATCCTGAGAAGACGTCCCCTGCGTCGATCAAGAGGCTGTCTGGCTTCTCTGCACGGATTTGCTTGATGGCTGTCGCACGTTTCGGTGCGAGATCGAGCGCGGCGTGCGTGTCGTTCGTGTGCATGATCGAGAGCTTGTATCCTTCTACTGTATAAGGAACTTCAAGTGTGATTGTTTTACCACGGTTTGTATATGTAGCCGTCGCGACGAATTCGCCGACTTCACTCGTGTCGATTTTGCTCCAACGTACTGCTTTTTCATACGTCCCACTTGCGAATTTCACTTGTTGCTTCACGATGCCAAGTGCCGGTTTCCCTTGTTTGAACACGAGTGGCTCGCTCGGTGGTAAAATCGCAATCGGGTGATCGAGGACGCGGACGCGTTTCTCAATGTACTTCCCTTTGCCTTTGACGATTCCCTTAGCTGTTTGGAATGTACCTAATTTCTCCAAGTTGACGCTCGATTTATACCAATGGATCGGCGCGCCCTCATATGTAGCATCGAGTGCAGCATCCAAGTCCCCTGCGTACACATACGCTGATTTCGCTTTGACGACTGGTGCTTTCGACGCAGCTTCTGTGACAACAGCCGGTGCGAGCGATGCAGTCGATACGGCCGCTACAGCGAGTGCTGTGTACAACTTACGAGATGATTTCTTTGTCATGTCCAATTCCCCTTTCAGATTTGCGAAGAGGACACACAAGAGAAAGCGCTTACATCATTCGACTTTTTACTTACCTCGATTACCCCAAAGTCGTCCGTTTTTCCCTTATATGTACAAATCGCTCTAGTTCTAACGTAACGGAAACGCGTCCAATAAACAATCACAAATTGAAGATTTTTAAGGTTTTTACAATTTCCACAAAAAACGATTCCCTCATTATGTAAAGGACGACATCACTTCGTGAGAGCGTCGTGACGGTTTGTCCTTTACACGTCACGACTTTCCTCACACGGCACATGAATGACATGCTTTCCCCCGTTTTCAATCCAATACGAGACGATGTACACCCCATCCCGCTCTTCGACCTTCGTATCGACGACACGCTTCCCGGTCCGGTCTAGTCGAATCAGAGTCAAAAAGCGAACTTCGCTACCATGTTCAATCGAAACGACTTGCTGGCGGGGAGTCCACTCCAAATCACGCATGGATACATGGCTCGGTTCAAGTGCCATATAAGCCTCTTCGCTTTTTAAAAGCTGAATGAATTGAATGGCTCGATTCGAGGCATCTTTAAATCGAACGTTGTGTTCTTCTGGTGTACCCGATACCAGGTCCAAACCGGGTGCCAGATGGAAGCGCTGGACAAAGAGGTCCGCTTCCGGCGCGACAATCCGATCAAACACGACAAGCGTTCGCGCCTTATCGTACACGACATGCCTAGTATGAATGGCCCCTTTTCCAATCAGACGGCTCACTCCGGTCGCCGTCATCTGTTTCCGCGCCTCTTTCACCTCTAGGATTCCGCTCTCTCCGATTCGCTCGATCGACAAGTCGAGCTCTTCTCCGAGTCGATGTACCGTATTGTGCGCCGCGACACGTAGTGCTTGCGCACGCTCAGGTCCGTCCACATAGCCATACCGACCAGTTTCGACGATGAAATCCCGCCCCAATCCATATAGTTCGAGACTCAAGTCGTCGGCATGTTTATGTGCACCCCCATGGTATCCCGCTGTCATCAGAATATAGGTGGCGTCACGAAACGGACGCTTTGCATGGTGCCAATATTCACGCATGACCGCATATTGAGAGCCTAGATTCGCCAGCAGTTCTTCTGGGCATTGTCCTTGTGTCCCTCCACTCATGGCAAAGGCTAGTTCGGGAAACGTTTCAATCCGAGGAATTAAACGGCTTCCGCGAAGCTGTCCTCCCGTATCCCCCACGATCGGCAAGGTTTGGTTCGGTTTAATGAAATGCAAGAGGCGCTTTGGCATCCGGTCGATGCGTCCAATCCCTTCCGGCAACGTGAATCCATTTAAATCGGCCCAGTCTCTAAATCGACTTAGCGTATGGTACACGTAAACGTGATAGCCGGGCGAGTGCTCCAAATGGGTCCCGTCCTCCGAAAGGCAAATGTCGAGTTGCTTATTCAACCGCGCACGCGCAATCCTTCTCCAATCCGCACTGCGATCAAACTCCGGAAAACAGGAAGCAATCGCAAACAGTGCCATATCTTGAAAGAGCCCATGGTTATGGAGCGGACGATAAAAGGTAGGGGTCGCCAGTAATGTCGCATGTTCATATAACAGATGTAACAAGCGGCACGTCACACGGGCATCATGATGGATCGGTGCCTGGCGATACGCTTCAAAGAAACGGAGTATATGGAATACTCGAATCGCCGTACCGTGCGCATGGTATGCTACACGCCCCCGCGGACCGCCATGCAGCGGATGATGGCTCTGCCAGCTATCGATGATTTGGTGTGCATAGTGCAAGTATTTTTCTTTTTTCGTCACCTCATAGGCATGAGTCAGTTGATTGACCGTCGTCAAATAGTGGAGTTGGAAAAGGAACGAGTTGTTGTTCACAGGTGGTAACATTTTGTTCCAATCGAACGTCCGAACATCACGGACGGCCAATGTATGCGGAAGCGATGGGATATACCATCTTCCGTTCAACGTCTCTTCCGCAAAATGAACCGCCTGTTCATCACGGATTTGTTCATAATGGTACGAAGCGAATGTGCGCTTTTGTTTCATATAGTCACGGACGAGCAGTCGCTCCATCTTGTCCGTCAATTTGATTTTCGAGAGGGGTTCGGTCATGAGGAGCATCACATCCGTCGCGCGGACGAGTGCTTCCCTTCCTTCTCTATGGACAATATAATATCGACCGTATGGACGGATGAGCCGTACCGTCTCGGTCGTCTCGAGCCGACTGTCTGGCACCATTCGTCTTCCCTTCCATTGATAGCACATCGTCCCTGCCGAGATGACGACGTCCCAACCATCGCTCGCTTTCCCCGAGAGCGAACCCCGAAGTTGAGCCACGATCTGTTTTGCATGTGAATGTTCCATTCGTTCCCTCACTTGTCAGTTGTTCTACTTGAAAATTCTACCTTAGCAAATGGTGGGATTCAACAACTACTCTCATCGTCCACGTAAAAAAGCCTGGCAGTCGCCAGGCTTCAATCATTTTGGAACGTCGAGAGTATGGGTATCGCCGTTGGAAAGTGTATAGGTAAGTTCATACTGATTAGCTTGTTCCTTGACCGCCGTGTCGACAATCGAGGTGTTCGTCCGGTCGATCCGCATGAGTGTGATGTAACGCACGTCCGTACCGTATTCAATGGAGACGACTTGGTCGCGAAGCGTCCACTCCGCATCACGGACCGAGAGATGACTTGGTTGAACGGACATATATGACTCTTCGTCCGTCTCGAGCTGCATCAGTTGAATCGATCGACGGCGGCTGTCTCGGAACGTCACGTTCTGTGCCTCGGTCGTCCCTTTATATAGCTTCAGACCCTCTCCGAGGTGGAAGCGCTGGACGAACATGTCCGGCTTCGGTGAGGTGATGCGGTCGTAGACGACGAGCGTTTTCGCCTTGTCATAGACGAGGGTGCGGCGATGCGTGGCCCCTTTCCCGATCAACGCGCTCTCTCCGATGGCGAGGCTTGTCTCTCCACGGTCTTCAGTCTTCACGATACGGCTCCGGCCGATCATGCCTTTGCTTAAATCCAAGTTTTCCCCGTATCGGTGGACGGTGTTATGGGCCTCGACTTTAAAGACTTCCTTCCGTTCCGGTCGTGCCGAATAACCGAAGCGACCCGTCTCGATGATGAAGTCACGCGCCAGTCCATAGAAGTCGATGCTCAAGTCATCGGCATGCTTGTGGGCACTGCTATGATACCCGGCTGTCATCATCACTTGTGTCGCACCCGAGAAAGCCTCAGGTGGACGCGACCAATATTCGCGCATGAAGCTGTATTGGTCCCCGATTTGCTTCGTCAACAGGGTCGGTGCCACGCCCTCTGCCCCTCCGCTCACTGCGAAACTGAGCTCCGGATATTCGTTCGTCTTTGGAATGATGTTCATCCCTTGAAGGTGCCCCGTCGTGTCACCGAAGATCGGAAGCGTCCGATTCGGCTTCAACATGTAGGTGAGCTGATCCGGCATCTTCTCGATATAGCCCGAGCGTGAAGGCAGAACGAACTGGTTAGCCTCGGCCCATTCGATAAAGCGCGACAACGTATGATACACATACACGTGATATCGAGGTGAGTGTTCAAGGTGAACCCCTTCCGGCGAGATGCTATGGGCAATCTGCGCCTGGAGCCGCGTGCTGGCGGTCGATTGCCAAACCTTACTCCGGTCAAACTCAGGGAACGTCTGGGCGATGGCGGTGAGCGCCATGTCTTGGAAGATGCCGTGGTTATGTTTCGGTTTGTAGAAGTCGGACGAGGCCAAGATCTCCCCATGCTCATACAATGTTTTCAACATGAGCTCGGTGAAGGCAGGGTCCCGATAGAGTGACGTCTCTTTATACACATCCCAGAAATTCAACAAATGGAACACACGAATCGCCGTTCCTTGGTCATTGTATCCCCACTTGAGTCGTTTGTAGTTATAGGCCGGGTGTGCCTTCGTCCAACTTTTGATTAGTCGTTCGCCATATTTCAGATAGGCGAGGTCACCCGTGTCATTGTACGCTTGCGTCAACTGATTGAGGACCGTCAAGTAGTGGAGCTGGAACGGGAACGAGTTGCTGTCCACGGCCGGGACGTCCTTATGCCAGTTGAACGTGTCGATGTTTGGGACCGACAGATTGTTCGGTTTCGTCGGGATATACCAGTTGCCGGCGAGCGCCCGATCGGCGAACTGTTTCGCCTGTTCTGTCGACAGTCGGTCATACTCATACGGGATATGGGACTTGGTCTGCCCCATGTATGTATGGACGAGCGGACGGTTCGTTTTCGATTGGATGCGTGCTTTCGTCAACGAACGGGCCGGAACGACCTCCGCCTGGCTTTTCTTGATATAGATCCGTTTGCCGCCGGACATGGCAAGATAATACCATCCGGACGGGCGCACGATGCGGTATTCTTTCGTCGTGTTCGTCTTCTGTAGTGGGACCAGTTTCTTCCCCTTCATTTGGTGCAGCGTGGTCGACGGAGCGACGCGCACGTTGAAGTCCGAGTTGGCCGAAGCCGTCGTCATCGGTGCGAACAGGAGCATCCCGCTCAACATCCCGATGGATAATCGTCTATACAAAGGTTTCATGATTTTCCTCACATTTCCGGTTTGATTTCACCCTGTAAATTATATCCATTAAACGAATACTAAACAACTAAAACTTGGATATCATTTACCTCTTGATCAAATCATCACCTGACATCCTCCTATAATGGTTGTTATAGAGAATCGATGCTTCCGATGGATAAGGGATTCAGGTTGTGCCATACAGCATTTCCTTGCTGTGTCTGATTTGGGCTGACGAAACTTCAACGTTCGTGAGGTGCGAAATCTGCATAACAACCATTATGCTGTATCCACCTAGGAAACTTGAGACGCGCGCGGGAAAGCAGGCCACCATGCCAGATGCTAACGAACAAATCAGAGAGTGGGAGCCGATGATCTTTTACGTCATCCGACAGCTCCATCTCCATCCGAACGAAGTCGACGATGCCGCCCAAACGGCACGAATCGCCCTATGGCGTGCCCTTCAAGACGGAAAAACGTTAGGAAAAACGTACTGTTTCATCCGTATCCGCGGGGCCATCCTGAACGAACGGGCCAAACAGGCGAAGACGCTCCAACACGAGGTCGCGAGCGAACGACTCCCCGAACAAGTCGACCAGCGCGAAGTGCCCCTCTCGCTTTGGCTAGACGACAAGCGATCCACTTTACCAAATCGCCATTTCACCTTACTCTGCCATATGCTTCACGGGACCGAGGCATCGCTCGGGTACTCGCCGAGTCGACTACGCGCCTATAAGGCCGAACTGCAACGGATGCTCCGTGATGACAACGAGTAAGAGGAGACAGGAAGATGACCTTACACATGAAAGACGCCGTCGCCCAGCACATCCACTATTTACGCATGACCGGAAAATCGTACAACACGGTCAGCCAGGCGACCTATAAGTTTGCCCGATTCGAAGCCATCATGGGAGAAGGCAGAACGCTCGACGAATTAAAAACGAGGCAGGACGTCATGCCGTATATCGACACGCTCCGTTCGGAAGGCTGTCAACCGGTGACCATCAACAACTACTTGAGCGCTCTTCGCGGCTTATACGATTGGGCCATCGCCGAGCATCTCGTCACCCATAACCCCTTTCATCAGTTACGGGTGAAAGTGACCGAGCGCCATTCAACGGAGATCCCCTCCCCTAGACAATTGTCCGCTGTCATCGATGCCATCGACGTCCCGTTGTATCGTACGTTTTTAACCGTTCAGCTCCATACGGGCATGCGGATCAACGAGGTCCGGCTGTTAAAACTCGATGCGATCGATTTGCAGGAGCGGTTACTCTATGTCCGAGAATCAAAGACGGGAAAACCTCGGAGAATCCCGTTGAATGACAAGATTCACTCCGTCCTCTCCACCTATCTCGATGAGGAGAGACGTCCCGTCGACTCGCCCTATGTGTTCCCATCTGCACGAGGCGCCTTGATTTGTAAGACGACCATCAATCGTCACCTGACGACGGCTGCCACAGAAGTGCTCGGCTATCCTGTCACGTCTCATACGCTCCGCCATGCGTTTACGACGCACCTTTATGACAAAGGGGTCATGGAGACGACGTTATCTGAATTACTTGGCCACTCCGAGCCGAAGACGACACGTCGGTACATCCGCGTCCGCGAGAATCATCTTCGCGATGCGGTGGAACGGTTGACGTTGGACTAAAGACCATACAAAGAAGACCGACCTGTGAATTAGATCGGTCTTCTTTTTACAATAAAGATGATATAGAAAATTAAGGGAATAAACACACCTCATGAAAAACTTTGAAAAAGAAGTAAATCCAAATTTATTGAGGTGTATGCATGAAACGAATATTACTCGTCCTCGTCTTAGTAGGGGCTTGGGGCATGACCCCGACAGACTCCGTCCAGGCTGCGACGAACCCTTTCGATATCCGCTCCATCCCGAATGCGATCGTCTATGAAATGAAGAACGGTCGATTGACGAAAGTGGCAGCGTATTCGACAACAAAACGCTATACAGCCGTCAGTACGTCCGGCTGGTACTACATCGCACTGAGTAATACGAAAAAGATCTACATAAAGAAAAGTCAGGCCAAGCTCTTACTCGGTGACCCACTCACCGCTTCGAATTTGAAGTCGAGTGGAACGGCACGACTCGCGCATGAGTATATGAAACAGATGCCACTTCACGCGCCATATGAATATGAAAAATTGACACCTGCGCGCGCCGTCGACTACGCCAACCGTGCGATTCGTGGGGATTGGTCGATCCCGTCCAAACCATATCAATTGTCCGTCCCGAACGTCGATACGTTTAACTGGCACCGGGACATCCCGAGCTCGTCGAGCAATTCCTATCCGTTCCAAATTCATTATTTGACGGTGCTCAATCAATTGACCCAGGCGTATAACGAGACCGGCAATACCGCTTATTTGAAGTACGGGGTACGGGTCGTTAAAAGTTGGACGAAAGCCCATCCGATTGCGAACTACAAACAGTACCGTTGGCCATATAACGACCACGGCACGTCGATCCGGACGTTCCATCTCTTGAATTTTTGGGATGCCTATAAATCTTCTTCACTCTATAAAGATACGGCGTTCACCGGTCTGATGTTGCGGACGCTCCACGACCATGGCACGTTACTCGCGACGTCTAGCTTCTATAAAAATGATCACAATCATGGGATATTCCAAGACATGGCGCTCACCGCCATCGCGCAGACGTTCCCACAGTTCGACCGGAGCAGAACGTGGAAGACGCTCGCAGATAGCCGCCTCGACAAACAGATCCGCCACAGCATCACGTCGGACGCCGTCCATCTCGAGCATTCACCCGGCTATCAATCCTATATGTATCATGTGCTCGACCGCTTCCTCATCTGGGCAGAAGCGAACCGTTTCTCACTCCCTTCGAGCATGGCACGGGTCGAACAGATGCCGAAGCAACTGACGTATATGATCAAACCGAACGGGACACTCCCGATCTTTGGAGACACGTCCGGTGTCAGACGGAACACCTCGATCATTCCGCATATCGAGGATTTCCCCGAGCTCGTCTTCGCCCTCACCCAAGGGAAGGAAGGGACACGCCCGCCGGTCACGGCGAAACGGATCAGCAACCAATACAGCTTCATGCGCGAATACTGGGCATCTCCACCTCGCGCGTTCAATCAGGCGACCCAGGTGATGATGACAGCCGGTTATCACAGCAGTGCCCACAAGCATGCCGATGATTTGAGCATCGACCTGTACGGCCTCGGCCGCGACTTCATCATCGAGACGGGTCGCTACGGCTATACGAATCGCCCCGAACGTCAGCGCGTCTTCGGTGTCGATGCCCACAATACCGTCCACCGTGACGGGGCGAATCTCGACCTCCGTTCTACGATGCGTGGGAAGAGCAACATCAAGACCGTACAAAATCTTGGTTCGACCCTTCTTACGATTGGGGAGAGCCAGCTCATCGGGAACGGGGCGACGCATCGACGGACGCTCGTCTACGACAGAGAACAGACACTCATCGTCTACGACCGGATCAGTTCACCCGCAACCACGAAGTTCGTGCAGCGGTTCCATCTCGCCGAAGGTTTGAAACTCCTTCAGAGTTCGATGGCGACCCAGAACGTCGTCTACGGTGATACGAACGGGCGAACGATCCAGCTCATGCAGCTGAACCTTAAAAATTCATCGATGCGCAACAGCACGAGCTTCGTCGCCGTCGAGGATTACGAATGGAAGCCGCGTCCACAAGTCATCTCGTATAATACCGGGAAAGACGTGCGCTACCTCACGCTCATACGACTCGACCAGTCGAAGACGACGATTCGGTCGGCCAGTGTGAAAGTGTCCGGTTCGAACTACATCGTGACCTATACGCTCTCGAACAAAGAGACGAGACAGATTCGCGTGCCGATTTAACGAGAAGTATATTTTACAGTTTCAACACAAGTGTCTGAATCAAATAGACACACCGTCAACAGCGTGATAGATTGTTTAAAGAAAAGAAAAATAGGAATGTATAGAGGAGATTACATCAGTTGCAGAAGCTCAGTTTTTTAGATGCCCTTCGCGGTTATGCCATCCTCGGGGTCGTGTTGACGCACTCGACACGGTCCCTTCAACAATTGCCCGATTGGTTATACCATATCGGGATACAAGGGTCGCGCGGCGTCCAACTCTTTTTTATCGTCAGCGCCTTCACGTTGTTCTATTCATTGGAGCGCTATACGGTATCGCGCCAGATTCCGCTTCAGGACTTCTACACGAAGCGCTTCTTCCGAATCGCACCGATGTTTTACGCCGCACTGCTCTTCTACTTGAGTTTTGATCTAATCAATCAATTCATCGGGGTTTCGACGGCTTATCCAGACGTGACACTTTCCCTCTTGGTCTCGACGTTGACGTTCACGAACGTCCTGCATCCCGAGTGGTTATTCAGTCTCGTGCCGGGCGGTTGGTCAATCTCGAACGAATTTTTATTTTATGCATGTGTGCCGTTCCTGTTCAAATGGATCAAGACGGCGCGTCAAGGGATTGTGTGGACAACATCGACGCTCGTACTCAGCATCGTCCTGCACCTCCTGACCGAACAGCGTCAGCCATTCATGGACGTGAAGAGTTTCGCCTTTTATTGGTTCCCGAACCAGCTGCCGATCTTCTTGATGGGGGTCACGTTGTATCTCGTGTGGCGCGACCAATCGTGGTCCGTGCGAACGCACTATGCGATGACGTTCGGATCGATTGCGTTACTTATCATACTCGGGATTACTCCATATGATGTCTATAGCGCATTTCCGAAACATGCGCTGTTCGGTCTCGCCTTTTGTCTGTTGGCTCTCGGCTTATCCGGCATTCGGGGACGTATCCTCAATCATCCGGTGATGCAGTACATCGGGTATATCAGCTTCAGCCTGTACCTCGTCCACTTTTTCGTCCTCGATTGGGTCAATCATCTCTTCAACGAGACGTGGACCCAGCAATATAGCGTGACGACGGTATGGATGTTGACGTTCCTCGTGACGCTCGTCGTCTCTGGCGTGATTGCATCCGTCACGTATCAGGTTATCGAGCGACCAGGGATTCAGCTTGGACGTTCAATCATAAAGAAACGCCTTTCTCAGAAACAGAAGAACCAAGTCGCATGACAAAAGGAGCTCCAAAAAGAGCTCCTTTTGTCATGTATGTTTTAAAATGATTCCTGTAATTCCACAGTAAAGACACCTTCATCATTTTGTATGACAAACATTCACATCATTCTTCAAGCAACTGACTTTTAACTCCAATGGTAAGTAGTGAGGTGCCAAGCGCAACAATGGATAGAAAGTCAGTGTTCACCTGACTAAAACGTTCTTCTATCAAAGATGAATCCACGATGAGGAGCATAAACAAAAGTATCCCAACAAAAAAACAAAAAATAGTGATGAAACGACTGATCCATGTTTTATGGGATAAGTAGGTCGCCAGTAAATCTCCAATCACAATCATGATGGACAATATGGAGACAATAAAAATAATTTTAGAATCAATTACACCGTTGTCAGAGTTCACGTTGTTTGATGGTAGACTCCACCACCCCATTAAGAAGGTACCAAATGACACAATTAAAACAATCATCCCAACAATTGTTATGATATTTAATTTTCTATAAAAAACAAACAACTCCAACACTAAATAGATTACTAGAAACAACATACTGTAAGAAACGATAATTCCAAGTTTTATAGGAAACGCTGAAATCCAAAATAAGAAACCCCCGATTACCGCCAGAGCAATGAATCTATTTAAATCACTTTTAAAAAACTTAATCTTAATCTACCTCTTTCTGAATTTTCGATACACCGAAAGAGGACACCCCAATCTCGTACTGTGAAATGTCCCACATTCAATTCGATATCGAGTTTTTTTATATCACCTGTAATACAATTTGAGCTGCACCCAACACACCCAACCCAATCAAAATCCATCGATTCTGCTTGAATCGGGCTTCATTCTGCTTGGCAAGTGCCTCATTCTCTTCTCTCAGCTGGATGATCGCAGCTTCAGCAGTTGCGTTCACGTCATCGAGCAACTGTTTCCGCACCGCCGCTTCACTGACTCCTCGTTCGGTCATCTCTTCTGCGATTGCCTCCTCCCAAGTAAGGCGTGACGCATTACTATCGGCAACGGCTTGGAGGAACTCTTGTTTCGTCGTTTCACGTAACTCATTCTGTCGCTGTTCTAATCGATGCATTGTTGCGTCCAGTTCACTGGCTCGCTGGGATAGTTCTTCCTGTCCAGTTTGAAAATGAAGTTGTTGCGCCTCGTTCGCCGCATGGAAAGTCTTCGCCTGTTTGGCAAAATCGTCTTTCATTTCATTTAGTGCGAGAAGCCAGCTATCATATACCTGTTCTAGCTTTTCGAAACGTACATCGACATATTCCATTGTCGCCTTTTGCTGTACTTGTAAATCATGCATCCGACTCTCAGCATTGCTCATATACTTTGCAACTAGCTGTTCGGTTAAGGAAACCGAAGATGCCGACGCACTTTTCAACTGCTCGATCTCTGTCGTGAAATGACCATAGAAGTCACGAAAATACGACCGCACCTGCTCATCTAACTGCTCGACCCGTTCAACCGAATTTGTGCTATCTGAATGAACGACCTGCTTCAAATTTTGGATAGTCGAAGAAAGATAGAGTTGATCCTCTTCAAGTTTTGCTTTTAAATCATCTACTTCTTGTTGGATCATCAGGATGGTTTGTTTTAACTTCGTATCGAGATCGTTTAAGAATACCTCTTGATTCAATTGTCGCAGGGACGACAATGCTTGCTCATAAAGCGCGTCTTCCACTGTCGTGGCTTGTTTCGTTTCCATTCGGACACCCCAGTGCTTGTATAATTTCCTCGGCATCTTGTCCGAGCGTGTATAAATAAAGTCCAGCGCTGTAACGTTCTTCGGTATTGTCGGACGTTGCTTGTTGCAATAACGCTTGCTGACGTTTCACGAAGTGCTCAATGAAGAAACTTCGGTATTGTTGTGCGTGATTTATGTCTTCTTGCCAACGTTCTTTCGTCTTCGTCAATCGTTCATGTAGTTGGATCACGCTGTGCTCGGCTTCATTTAGTTCAGCCTTAAGCAAATCCATCTCATGCGTGAAACGAATAACCAATCGCACTTGATCATTCGAAAACGTTTCGGATATATCCTGCAATTGATCGTAGATATGTTTCACTTCGTGATACACTAACTCACTCAGTCGCGTTGACTCTTCGAGGAGGTGTTTTTTCATTTAATTCATCTGCGTCTCATAGTTCTTTTGGGACAAATAACGGTCTACTTTCGAGAAATCCCATGAAAAAAATTGAATCTCCCCCGGATGTGACACGTGTAATCGAGATGAGTCAACTTGATCGAGTTCGAAATAAATTGTATCTAGTAATCGATTCATGGTTTGTACGCCTTTAGTCAATGACTGATCTAGTACTGTGATTGCTCGAGAGAACGCAGTATTCAACGCCATTTTTGATTTGGCATACTTTGCATGTATTAACTCCGTTTCAATCATGGCTTCTTGGATTTCACGATGATGAATCCGTTCGAACGCCTTTTTGAAGACATCAATCTTTTCAGCCAACTGTATTTCTTGGCTTCCAAAATCCTCAATCCGCTTTTTTTTTTCTTCCTCTAACTTCTGCATTCGTTCCTTCAATCGAACGAGTTCCCGTTCTGCCACATCTAAATCTTCTGTGATATGGCGAATCTCTTCATCGCTCTGACGCACCACTTCCGCATAAAAAACTGTCAAAAAACTAAAGGACACATGCCGATAATCAGTCTGTTCAATTCGCTCTCGTAACTCATTCAAAATCGACTGGGCCATCTCACGCGTGTCCGGCTCAAGCCGATGCATGCTCGCCCCAATCTCGACCGGATACACTGTCCCGGGCGTTCGACCGAGAATGTCGCCAATTTCACGATGATAGTAGGCACGGAGGTCTGTCTCGTTTGAAATCGATTTGTCCCGCAATCGTCGTTTGACCGATTCCGGAGAGTACGCACGAGTCAAGACGACATAAAAATTATCCGGATAGTCATACCAATGCTGCAAGTGCGTCATACCGATGTCCCGAAGGAACGTCAGGTCACCTGCACCATTGACGATGAGACAGATATGCGATCGAGGAATCCAATGATTGACACAACGTTCGACGTGACGAAGTTCTCGTTCCTCCGCTGACTCAATCCCAGGCAGGTCAAGTAATTCGATGGCAACGTCTGCTTGTTCAAAGTAAGACTTCGGCAAGGCGATGCGCACAGGAGCGAGTGAATCAATTCGTCCCGCCTCGACATCGACTCGAAGTGTGGATAATCGATCTTCTAAGATGTCTGTCGACTGAATCACTTCGGGTTCTTGATTCGGCAAGGTAAGCACATAGTCTTCTGTGGCAGATACACTGTAACTCGTCACAGTTACCGTCGCAGATTGACCAATCTCCCGTTTTCCTCGTAAAAATGACGAGATCTCGTCAATCGCCTCTTCTTTCACCCTAAGTAAGTTCAAGATGAGTGTCGTTTTACCGACCTGTGTCGGTCCATATACCGATAGGACGACTTTCTCTTGGTCCGGCGTCACACCTTCAGCATCATATAGTTGAAATCGGCTCATAAAATCATGCTTGGCGTCAAATGCCCACTCATACCGATTCTTTTCAAATTCAATAAATAGCTCCCGCATTGCGGAACGCCTCTTCCCGGAGTTTGCCACACTCATTCTTCAAGCGATTCACGCGTACTTCAACTTCTTCATACAAACCAGAATTCACATCGTCCTGCCGACGGGCATAGTAGGCATGCACTAATTTGTCACGCATCTCATCCATAACGTTATTGACGAGCGCAATCGTCGACTCGCGTTGATAATCAGCTGTCGCCTTTAGCACTTGTGTCGCATAGTCATGACGCTCGAACTTGAATTTTTTAATCTTTTCCGAACCTCGCTTAATGGCAAGTAGACCAACCACGCCACTGACACCAGCTGCCGCAACGCCTGTTGCCACTCCGGCTGCCACACCTAACGCCTCAAGAGCCCCTACAATAGCTCCAAAACTGTTGAAGTTCCCATCGAGTGCATCGACACCAAAGAAAATGGCTGTCCCGGTCACCATGCGGTTGGCATCAAGCACGAGTCCTGAATACTCTTGATGAAATCCTTCCATGTTTCCGATTTTAGCTTTGAGTGTCTCATATTCTTCGATCCCACCAACAACAAGGTCCGCATCCCCCTCTTTCCCTTTCGTCAAGATCAGATGCTGTACAATCGCTCCAGCAATCACTGGGAGTTGTTGGGTATGTTGTCCCCCAAGTGAGACATCAAGAACAGTCGGATCTAAATAACGATCCACTTCCGTCAATGTCTCACTAAACGCTTCCTGCATCGTGTCCGTGGCTGCGATTTCGAGTTCAGGCTGGTTCGGCACGAGTTCATTTGGTTTCGGCTCCATAAAGCTGAGAGCCGGTTTTGGCACCGCCTGCTCAATTTGCTTCTTCTGAGACACATGCGGCTTATGGAGGCTAAGACGTTTCCTTGTCATTGTCTCAATCGACTCCATCATCAAAATGTCCAATACACGTGGATTTTCAGTCGTATAGACATGTTGGATGGATTCAAGCAACTCGTGTCGCTCATTGAACGTCATATCTTTTTTGAAAGAAGCTCGTGCTTTGTCCCATAACGTATGATTTTCTTGTCTAATAGTTTCCGTCACTTCATCGATACAGCGTTTTACATGTACCTCTAAACGTACTTTTAACGTTTCGTCTAACTCTTGAATGTATTTATCACGAGCCGCATCAAATAAACGTTGCATCGTCCGCAACTCGCGCTGATTGTTCTTTCGGTCCGATTGTGCGATGAGCACATGCTCAAGTTTCATGAGTTCACGTGTTAACGTCTCACCAATCATCATGAGTTTCTCGTGATGGAGTTGGAGTGAGTCTTGAGTGAATTGGCTGTTCGATTTGAGCAATCGTTCCATTTCTTGAGGGACGTTATCGATGTCTGTATCGGCTAAAATGATTTGTGACTCGTCTGCCATACTGAACTTTTGGAACAGGGCTTGTGAAATCATCGTTCTTTTCTCTTCTGTCAATTCACTCGCATGCGTGAGGACGAAGCCAGGTGCCTTGTCTTTATATGTCGAAGCGACTTTCTGTAGTAGCATCTCTTGATCCATCTGAGCGAGTCGAGCATGGTTCAAGACAAGAATCATTCCCGTCGAGCATTTGAGGAAAAGATCGAGGAACTTTTGTGAATCCGAGCGAGTGCTCCGTTCGAACCCCGGTAATAAAGCGAGCGTCAAATGACCGAGCACACGGTTGTTCGGTAAAATGATCTCGAACCAAAGCATATCGCCGCTTGGATTTTGAATACCGATATTGAGTTCTTCTTTCGTGATGGGTTCATCCTGCAATTCAAAGCTTCCCGAAGCTGTCTTGACAGTGCGGGTCACTCGATAAGCAATCGTTGTCGCAGTCGCGTCAGACGAAAGAAGGACAGGACGTTTTTCTCCGACTCCGACTTCTGACAACAAGAGGTCATCCGGTAAATCGAGCGTCCGCTTGACAACGAGCGTTTTGCCAGCACTCTGCAAACCAGCGACACTGACGATATGACGGTTAGAGAATAGGTTTAAGACGTTTAAATCCTTATACACGCCTTCAATCGTCGTCGTGTCGAGGTTTAGTCGATTCGCTTTCGCAATCAACTCGTGCAGTTCATGCAGCATCGTCTGCATCGTGAATTCTTGTTTAAAATCAATCAGGTGGTCCATCTCATCGTCTCCTTATATTGACTCTCGAATAGTGTCGTTCTATCCAAACACTGATTCGATTCCATACATAACTTCAAAAAGCGCGTCCTCAAAACCACTGAGAAACCCGCTCACCATGTACGTGCTTCCTTGCTCGATGTAGAATTTATTTTCGTTCAGACTCTTTACGAATCGTTCCGATTTTCTTATCGCTTCGCGTGTCTCTTCCATCTGGATTCCGAATTGTCCCAGGAGGAAGACCGTGCTTCTTCTCAAAAGTACCTACCGTGCAATCACTTCTTGTTTTACGCGCCATTCTCTCACTCCTCATTCTTCATTACTCGTTTCATTTTAATACATAATCTAACAATCAAAGATGATATTTTTTTTTTTTTATGGAAATGTTTCAAGACAAATCTAACTTCTTAATTACCTTTTACTGAGATGGCTACAAGTATGATTTTTTTTTGTTTTTTGATAGATAATAAAACAGAATGATAAGT
Organism: Exiguobacterium profundum; assembly: GCF_001909285.1. Lineage (GTDB taxonomy): Bacteria > Bacillota > Bacilli > Exiguobacteriales > Exiguobacteriaceae > Exiguobacterium > Exiguobacterium profundum. Next base: position 1,024,504 of record NZ_MRSV01000001.1, on the reverse strand, counting down.
GACCATTTATTAGTCCATTTCTGTATACTTTTTATGACTCCAGACAACACCAAAAAGCCATGTGCATTCGTCCTAAAACAAATACACATAGCTCTTGCGACTATTTTTATATTGATTTTTTTAAATACTCCCGATACTCATCCCACTAAAAAGATATGTTATTTCAATTCATAACTTATTCGATAGGACTGATTGTAATATTCCGAATCGGCCAAACCGGACAATGGGAACGAGGCCAAGTAGTACTCGCCGGCGGGAATGACGAGGTCTAACGTTCCATAATAGCGTCCTTCATTCGAGAACTCTTCACTGTAACGAATCGCATCACCGTTCGCGTCAAATAGACCGAACGCCCAGTATTCACCTTGCCGGTTGTTCATCCATCCTCCAAACACGGATAGCGTCATTCGTTTGTCGGTCCGGAAGACGAATGTATCGACATCTTCTAAATCATAAACAGAACCAATTAAATCACCCGAGGCATAAGAGATCACATCTGCATCCGCAAACGCATCATTCAATTCCTGTTCTCGTGTGTCACCTTTGCCTGATACGACGGGTAACTCATATCCGGGTTCGGTCGGCAGTTGTACATTTGCAATCGTATCGCGTCCGTATTTCAAATTGCCTAGCTCTTGAATGGGTACCGCATAGTTCATGTTTTGTGAGTCAGGAAGCCCCCACGTGACGACTCCGATGACCTGCCCGTACTCGTTAATGAGAGGACCGCCTGAATTTCCATGTGTCACACTGGCATTAAATTGAAGATATGGTTGACCACCAAAGAAGACCTCACGATTACTTAGAATCCCTTGTGTAATCGTATTATCGACACCCTTCGGACTTCCCAGTGCGTAGACAGTTGAGCCTGTACTTCCCGCTTTTGCCGTCGACAATATCGGAATAGATTGAAGGGAAGGAACGTCTAAGACTGCCAAATCTAGTGCGTCATCAAAGCGTTTTAACTTAAGCGTCTCAACCTCGGTGCCGTTTGCGAATCGAATGCGAGCGTATCGATTCGCTTCACCTGAGACGACGTGGAAATTCGTGATGACCTCCCCTTTCTTCGTCACGAATCCACTCCCTGTCGAGGTAAGTCGATCGGAAGCATCGTACATCTCAATTGTCGCAACCGATGGATTGACTAACTTAAACGCTTCTTGTGCGTTTAGTTTTTTCGGTTTCTTCGTCACACTAACGGTCGACTTCAACTTCGTCTTTTGAACAGTGACCGTGATTGTCACTTTCCCGACGGCCTTCGCTGTAATTTTCCCATTTTTCACAGTTGCTACTTTCGTGTTTGAAGATTTCCATACATACACCGGTTTTTTCACGCCACTCGCTTTCGCCTGTACCGTTTTCGATTGACCGACCTGTAACGCCACACTCTTCGGAGAAACCGTTAAACTTGCCGCGGCTGCCGTGGTAGGTAAGCATGTGCTCAATAACATGAATAGAATGGCAAAAAGAGAAAACTGTGTCACGAACCGTTTCAAATCTCTCGACCTCACTTTCATCTTTAGTCATTTCATATGAATCTTGTCTATCATCTTGATAGTATCAACTTAGTTCTTTTGTTGTAGTAAACATATGTTATTCAAGTCAATTAGAAATTTAAAATTGAAAAGGAATCGTTCGACATGAACTGACAATCATCAAAAAAAGTCATCCTTCTTAAAAAGAAAGATGACTCGAACCATTTTTAAAATTCGTTTCGTTACCTTTACACCTTATTTCGGTACTTTTTCAAACAGACGGAACATGCGTAACTTTCCACCCGTGTCATAATACATCCAGACCGTATGTTTTTTTTTTTTGCGATATGCCGTAATTTTTCCCACAGAGCGTTTCTCCCACGATTTACTTCCGTTAATTGTTTCAAATGTCTTAGATTTCTTGGTCCATGTTTGAATCGGTTTCCCGAAAGCACGTTGTACGCCCCGTTCAGTAATGTTTGGGCGCTTGTAGTTCCAAAATGAGAAGACAATCTCATTCACACGCTTTGAACGGTTCGTCGCAGCATATATCCAACTTCCTTGGAACTTTCCTCGTGTCGCTACCTTTTTGTCTAACAAAAGTTTGCCAGCAGTTCCTCTTACTTTTGCATATAAATCTCCGACACGATAATCCGCGCCTTCAAACGTTCCGTTTTGATCAAGTGCTTTCTTCTGTTCTTTCAACCATTCATGATCTGTTAGTTGAGGGGCCGGTACGACTTTTATATAAAGTGAGGCAGTGTGATCTTCATAGGTTGCGTTCACTACAACTGGCCCTGATAGTTTCCCGACAAAAAGACCGTTCTCAATCGCTAAACGTTCCTTCGAAGTCGTCGTCCACGCCACCCCTTCCGTGATAGTCTCTTTCTTACCGTCCGCTCGAATTACAATCAGACTCGGTCGGACCTTCGTGTCGGATTCGATTATTTTCAACTCTGGATTGACTGCAATGGAACGAATGCGTTGGTTGAGTGAAGACGTAGCATAGAGTTCGATGCGTTCCCCAATCGAAACAAACCGCGTTGAATCTGGTGTGAAGACGACACGCCCCGGTTGAATCGATGAATAGACTCGCTTGCCCGTCTTAAAGTCATAAAGAGATGTTTCGTTCGAGAAAAACGTTCCGGACGAACTGACCATGATTTCTCCATGGACTCCGATTTCTCGTAAAGTCCCTCTCTCTGTGCTCGGGTTATATTCATATAAACTGCCATCCGCTCTTATCATCACAACAATATTGTCGTCCGTCACATCGAACGATTCGATCGATTCTTCCATGTCGAACGAGGAGGTCATTTTCCCTTCATGAGTGTATAACGACATCATCCTCTTCTCCCCTACAGCGATGAGTTGTTTTGACACACGAAGCGTCTGAGACGATGGGGCAGAGCGCCCATCTCGAACAATAAAGGTTTGCTTTTTCACTTGATCGGTAGCAACATCATACCAAACGAGACCTGATGACTCCGTTAAGATGACGACGACCGAAGATTTCGGCAAAAAGCGGGCTTGTACGGTCTCATCTTTAAAGGATATCATCATGTGTTCCCATTTCGCTTCATCTAACGTATGATGTTCAATTCCCTCGCTATCGTATGTCACGAGTCCAGATGATTGTTTAGTAATGACCCACTGTTCATCATCACTAACATCTAACACATCAGTAGCTTGTCCTTTTACATCAAGATTTAGGGTCCCGTCCGACAAACGATATGCCCGATATCCCTCTTTCCCACCAATATACATTTGCTCGTTTCCTACGATATAGTTCGTTGGGCGACTCACGTCGATCGAACTTACCGGTTCGATGACGAGGGCTGCCTTTGCTGTTGAAAACGAGAAGAGACTAAACAAGACTATCAGTCCAGTTATGCGTAACCATCGTTTCATATTCCCCACATCCATTCTTTTGGTTTACGTTTTTACCATCTTTCAATTACCCAGCTCATGAATTTGAGAACAAATCATTCTTCTTTCAAAAAAGAGGATCCGACATGCTGCCGAACCCTCTCTTCATCTACACTCGTTCACAATTCACTTTACCTATTGATGCATCAAGTAATTCGACACACATGTACTCATTTCGATACCTTCACCGACTTCACAGATGTCCCATACTTATTTTTTCTCGAGATCTTGATGCTCGTCCCAGCCTTTTGCTTGCTGATGGAGAATGAATAGTTCCCTTTCGCATCGGCTGTACGCTTATAGGACTTCTTACCAATCGTCATCGTGACGGTGGCACCCTTCTCAGTCTTGCCACTTACTTTTGTGGAACGGGCTGTTACAGAGTTTACTGTCACAACCGGAAGCAGATGACTTGATGTGACTTTTAGCAAGTACTTCCCCGTTTCACTCTGCCACGGACCATCACTAATAGAGAGATAGTACGTACCGCGTGTGAGCGTCACGGATTTTTTAGCTCGTCCCGGTGCCTTTGTAGAACCATAGACATAGTCCTCAATCACTTTAATATTATCTACATCGTAAAGCGTAAGAATCGCTTTTTCATCAACATAAGATGTGAAATCAATTCCGACTTTGCTGGTCTTGGGAATCACAATTTTATACACATCGACGGAGTCGTTCCATGACAAAAATCCGGTACGCGATTGATAAAATGGGAATAATTTTGCTTCAACCGATCCGTTGTTTGGTTCGGCCTCTTGATTCAATGCAGGAACGAACGTTGATTTGAGTTGGTACATCCCTGTATCCGTACTGTAGGGTCCACCATCTTGAATGGAGATATGATAAGTACCCGCCTCTAAATCAATATAACGAACAAACTTGCCTGGATTTTTCTTCGATCCCGAAATCGATTCGTAGAATGCTTGCTGATTCATGTCATCCGTGAGGGACACGCGTAACGTGTCATCTACATATGTCGATAAATTGAGATGTAAACGTCCTGCTTTCGTCAGTTTGACTTCATAGACGTCCACCTCGTCTTGTACGGAAAGGAATCCTTTCGTTGTTTGTCCGAATTTCAACAGTTGTGCTTCAGCGGTTCCATTGTTCGGTTCGATGTCATCTGTTTTGACTGATGTGAACGAAGTCTTGATGGTGAATTTCCCTTGATTTGTCCGATAAGAATCATCGTATACGATAAATTGATACTCACCTGCCTCAAGATTCCAAGACATTACTTTCCTTCCTGGTGAAGAAGCACTTCCACTAATCCATGTATCATAGATGGGGTTGTTCATCCCATCTTGGAATACGATGTTCACTGTATCGTCTACCATTGTTGTAAAATCAATTGTCACGTTGCCCGTTTCTGTTACCTGCAACGTGTAAGTTTGTCTATTCTGTTCGGCTGTCAGTTCTCCATGTACCACACCATTTAACGGTAAAGTACGTTCTTCTGCCGTAACCATCTGAGGTCCTAATGCCACTAGTAAGAAAACCCCTGTCACAATCGTCAACCAGCGTTTCAAATATGAGATCATTTCTTTTTCTCCTTTTTATATCATAGATGTCATGAGTCCATCCATCCCATTCTAAAATTGACTACGCCTTATTGTAGCCAGTCCTCATATCTCAGTGCGCATCGTTTTAAACGATATGGAAAACCGTTTTTTTTTTTTGTTTTATTATCGTTCGACAAGATTCGTCACGTTTCCAATATTGCGTATCCTGAACGGAAAGTGATTTCGAGCTACAGCATATTGAATTGAAACTATTCCTCGTCCCAGGCTGACGACGAGGAAATCCTTTCCGATCGAGTCCATCCAAAATTTCTTTCACGAGCGTCTAGCCGTCATTCGACCAATCAATAGTTTGACCTTTATAGCAACTATTCTCTTCATTGATGGGCGTGACGATGCCGACACACTTTTCAGATTGATTCGGTTTCATTTTTTTGATCCTTCAGACATAAAAATACACCCTAAGCCATGATGGTAAGGGTGTATCAAAAATACTACACAGTTGAAAATATAATTATAAAGGGATACGCATATTAGCGTATCCCAAAATTCCCTAAAGAGAGGATAAGAATTATTGTGCTACAGTTACTGTTCCAACTGAAAGTACGTTATCGTTAGCATCCATGATATCAAGTCCGTCAACCGACTTGATTGAAAGACCTTTAGCAAGATCTTCAGCTTTAAGCGCTGTACCACCGATAGTTAAAGTCAATGTGTTTTTAGCAGCTGCTTGTAACACATCTTCTGTATCAAGAGTTGTTGCAGTCACTTTAACTCCGCCAACGTAGAGTTCGAAGTCATCTCCAGCTCCATCAGCAGCGTTGTATACAGCTTCACTGAAGTTCAATGTGATAACGCCTGGTGCAGTAAGCTTAGCAGACGAAACTGTAGGAGCAACATTTTCCACAAGCGATTCTTGTGTTGTTACAGCATCCATGACCAAGCCGTTTTTAGCTTGAACACCGCTGATTGTTACGTTACGAAGACCTGTGAATACGTTAGATCCAGCTTTAAGAGTCAATGTAACATCTTGTTTACCAGCAGCAACTGGGCTGAGAACAGCTTTTTCGACTACTGCGCCATCAAACTTGTAGTTAGCAACATTTGTAGCTGAAGCTCCATCAAGTTCTTGGTTGAAGCGAACTGTGATTGTCTTATCAGGGTTCACTTGAATACCGTTAGTGCTGAACGAAGTATCAAGTGAAGCTTTAGTGTTTGAAGGTGCTGTTGCATCTTCAGAGCGAACTACGTTAGCTTTGAATGTGCTTGGACCAGCGTTTTCACTCAAGTCACTAACAAGCGCAACTGGAGTTGCAGTGCTGTTTCCAGCAATATCCAACGAGTATGATGCACCTTTAGTTGAGTTAACCCCAAGTAAGTCAGCAAGTGTTACGCGATAAGATTTCTTATCTGTCGACACTTGAACAAACTTAGCAACTGGAACTGAAACAGGAGTGATGTTTGAAGTTACAAAGTTAGAAACTTTAGTTCCAGTAACTTCGAGAGTTGTAAGAGCAGCAGCAGTTTCAACGATTTCATCGAATGACACTTCAAGGTATTCTACGCCGTCGATCTTCACAACTTTTGTAGAAGCAACTTTTGGTGCAACAGTATCAACATCAAAGTTGAGGACTTTAGAGTAAGCAGCTCCAACTTCTCCACTCAAGTCAGTGTACCCAGCTGATACAGAAACAGCTTTCAATCCTGTGTTAGCAGTGTCTGAAGTGATTGTGTATTTTGTTTTATCTGAAGCGTCTTGTTTGAACGTGAGCGCTCCATCGAATCCTGTGATTGCAGGGTTTGCTTGCAACTCTTCAGTGAACTTAACTTCGATTGTTTTGTTGTTGACTGCTACCAATGAAGTTACAGCAGGAGCAACACCATCTTTGTCACCTTTAACAAATGATGCAGTTGCAGGGTTTGGAGAAATGATGTTCAACGCTTGGTCTTGTGCTCCGACAAACGTCACAATCACTTGTTTACCTGCAGCAACTTCAGAACCTACAGTGAAAGTAACTTCTTGCGCTCCAGCTGTGAAGTCATTTTGAACTCCAGTTGCAGTTGCAGTTACAGAAGTACCGTCAGCAAGCTTGTAAGATACTGATCCGAGGTTGTTCATTGGTTCAGAGAATTTAACTGTGAATGTGCTAGCAGTCTTTTTGACTGTAGATACAACCATTGGCGCCGTAGTGTCAGCTGCAAATTCAACAACTTTGTTGTATTTAGCGAACGCTTTAGCTTCTTTAGTTTTGATTCCGTCAACAACAACATCATAACGTTTTGAAAGTGCGTTAGCAGATGTAATTGTTAAAGTTTGTCCGTCTGCACTTAACTTACCAGTCAACGCGCCAGAAGTAATACCGTCGATTGATGTTAATGTAACAGTCGCACCTGCATTAAATGCACCGCTAACACCATTAGCAAACAATGTAGCAGGATCTACTGCTTTGTTGAATGCAACTTCAACTTGAGTAGCGTTAATTGCTTTAACGTCTTTAACCATTGCAGCTTCGATTGTGAAGTCTACAACTGCAGATTTCACTTCACCAGAAACGAGTTGGAATGAGTGAGTTCCAGCAGGAAGTTTCTGAGAAACAGTCAACTTGCCATCTTTGACAGTTGCGTCTGCTTTGATTGGTGTAGCTGACATGTCTTTACCTGGGTAAACAACGAGTTCAACTTTTTCACCGTCTTTGAGGTTCTTCACGTCAGCTGTGACTGAGAGAACTTCAGCTGCTTGATCTACTGAAGAAGAAACGTTTGAGATTTCAACTTCTGATTTCACAACTTTGTATTTAACTGTTTTTGTTACAACGCCGAATGCTTTGTTAGAGTAAGTGAATGTTCCTTCGAACTCTCCAGCTTTCTCAGTTGAGAAACCAGCGTATGTGACAACTTTGTTGTATTTCACGCCGTCTGCGAAGAGAACTGGCTGAATACGAAGACCTGATGCAGGAACGCCTTCTTCGAGGACGATTTCTTCAGGTTGGATATCTTGTGCGTGGTTCAAGACGCGAAGTTTTTTCTCAACGCGGATGCCTTTGCCTTTTACAAAGCCTTTAGCAGTTTGGAACACGCCAAGTTTGTTCATGTCGACTGACGATTTGTACCAGTAGATCTCGCTACCTTTGTACTCTTTGTCAAGTGCCGCGTCGAGGTCCCCGCCGCGTACGTAGTCCGATGAAAGTTGGACTGTTGTTGATGCTGCGTCTGCTGTGATTGCAGGCGCTACTGCTGATGCTGCTACTGCGAACGCTGCCGCTGCAGTAACGAATTGTTTCTTCTTAGCCATCTGATGTAAATCCTCCCTTAGGTAGATAGGTTTTTCTACCGTCCTCGCCCAACCGATCTCGTTCGGAGTCATGTATCCATAACAATGAATAAAGTACTAATGATTATGTAACCGACTCTTCTTTAGACCGGGCGTTCTCCCCCGGTAGAAGTCTTTGCAAGAATCATCTTGAACAATTTACCAAGACTGTTCTTGGAAAACCTTACATCCATAATATACATAACACTTCCAAGCGACACAAGCGTAATTTTTCGTTTAAATGGTAACGTTTTTGAATTTTGGAGATTTTAGTTTAATTCATTTTTAGATTTACCTTTTTTGGAAATGTCGAAACACGTCGATTTTTGTTGATTTCATGCGTTTTTGGCGGAAATAATAGTTGAAAACCATTTTTATACCATTAATTACCTTTAGTATTTAATTTACAATGTTGATTCTCAAAGTCCAATGTTTACCTTAGTTATTTCCAAACCATAAAATCATTGACCTGTTTAACAAAACCAAAGTTATCCAAAAGTAACGGGTTTGTTCCATTTTAGGCATCTGCGCCTCTCGTTTCAACCTTCTCGCGTGCCGTGAGGACTTTCGACCCATCCGATTACAGACGAATCGTATCCTCATGACGGCCTTTTCTCTGCGAGAACCACTTTTCCATCATTCGAACCTTGTCAGGTCACCTCGTCCGTTGCATTCACTCCATACAAAAAGACGGATATGCCCATCGGCATACCCGTCTCCCGTTGTCACTAGCTTATTTGACGATCGCACGTGTCATTTGTCCGGCACGGCCGTTCAAATCTTCCACGTGGACGTAGATCGATTCTCCTTTACGGAGAGCCCGCGTCTTGACGCTGTACGTGCCGTCCGGACGGATCATCGCCGTCCCGAACAATTGACGCTGCGCATTGCGAACGACAACCGTCATACCCGGTGTCGCTTTACCAGACACTGCTCTCGCGCCAGCACGGAGCGTTGTGACCGCTGGACTAGCCGGACGTTTGCCCGCCGTCACGATCAACCGTTCCGTCGACTGATACTTGCCGTTCGTGTAAACGACGCGCAAGACTGTCCCTGCAGGTTGTGGTTTCATCTTGAACGATGCGACCGCTTGCTTCGCTGTCCCGCGTCCGACGACTTGATCGCCGTTATATACGGAGACGACCGTGCCAGACTTCACGTTCACTTTGAAGTTTGCTGCATTTTCAGCCACGACCGCACGGTTCGCGTTCAAACGGAGCATCGACTCGGCGCGGTGAAGGTTCACCTTCCCGTAACCGCCTAACATGTCGTAATACGCCACTGGTAACGTGAACTCGACACTCATGTCTTCAAATGCCCATTCGTCTTCCTCATCCACCGGTACTTCCGGCACATCTCCGCCTGAGAAGGCGACCGGGTCAGCCGTCCGTTGCAAGAGCGTACGGATCGACTCGACCGAGAGGGTCGGGTGTTGTGATTTCAAGAGGGCCACGACGCCAGCGACGTGTGGAGTCGCCATGCTCGTTCCGTCCAAATAAACGACATTCCCATCTGGGACAAGGCTTGCGATTTTCGAACCTGGTGCCACGACATCGACGCCGTATCCGAAGTTCGAGTAATCTGCGACGATTCCGAGGGAGTTCGTCGCTCCGACCGAGATTGTATACTTCGAAGAGGCCGGATAAGATACTTCCGGTTCACTTTCGTTCCCCGTCGCTGCAACGACGACGACACCGCGGTCATAGGCATACTTCAACATATAACCGATTGTACGACTTTCGCCGCCACCGAGACTCATGTTGATGACTTTTGCTCCAGCGTCGACCGCATATTTGATTCCGAGTGCGATTTGATCCGTATCACCCGTCCCGTCTGCTCCGAGCACTTTAACCGGGAGGATCGATACGTTCGGTACCATCCCGCGCATCGAGACACCGTTGTCTCGTACTGCCCCGATGACACCTGCTACGTGCGTCCCGTGACCGTTCTCATCGCGAGAGCTTCCATCCCCGTTCGGGTCCGTGAAGTCTTTTCCGTTCGCGACATCGACTTTTCCTTTAAAGTCGAGCAGACGATCATCTACACCTGTATCGAGTACGGCTACTTTGATTGAACGACCTGGAAGGCGGAGTGCCTCATAGCCTTCTAATCCGACACCCGCATACTTCATCGGTTGAAGGACTGATTTTTTATTTATTGCCCATTGATACTCATAGCTCGAATCTGTCGCAAACGCTTTGTACGTCTGGACTGGCTCGATGAACTCGACGTTCGAATCGGCGTTCAACGTCGCTTTCGCTTTTGCTTGCATCTTCGTGCTTGCCGACTCGACGTCAACGAGCGCGAAATAGTCTCCCGGACGACCGATCGAGATACGCTCTGCCGATACATCCGTCATCGCGTTCATCTTGCCGATCGATGTCGATGGTTGTGATTTGTATTTGACGATATAACGCGGTGTATCCACCGTTTGAAGCTCCATTCCAATCTGTGCGAACACGTCTTCCACCGTCGAGCCGGCGAGGCGTGTCATATCGACCGATGAAGCCAAGTCATTGACATCCGACTTGATTCCGCTCGGTACGCTTGATTTGACCAAGGCGTGCATGCGATTGATCGCAGCCGCTTCATTTTTCGTGATAGTGTGACTTTCTTTGTTGACGAGTGACGTGATGAGCGGACGTAACGTCTGAAGGTCCGTTAACGCCTCTTGGCGTTTCTGTTTGTCGAATGCCAACTTGCGGACGATGTACGGGGACGACTTGTAGTAAAGTGCCTCCAATTGACGTCCTTCTTTCGATCCACCAAGGATCTCTTCTTGCAGGCGACGAATCATATCGAGCAACCCGCCATCTTCTGGCAAAGGGAGCAACGATTCGACCGGACACATCGTTCCGTTTCCTTCTTCATACTTCACTGGGAGTTTCACTGATTTATAACCAAGTGAGACATCTGCTGCCGTCGGTGGAATCACCGCGCCCTCTTCATCGATTGTCTCGAGTGGCATGTATTCCACTTTGATGTAATATGGACCTTCCCATGCGTATGGGAATTGGATTTTTGCGACTGACGTCTCTGCGTCCGGAGAAGCGCTCGCCCGGTAGCGATCGAACGTCTCATCGGCCGCTGCCGTCTCAGCGCTCGGATAGACCGAGATGTTCGTCACGGCAGACGCTTCCATCGCAATCTCCATATGTGTCATAGCCGAAGCTTCTCGCTCCATCTTGAACCAATACGTGTTCACCGGATCTGTCCCTGTCGTGAAGTCGACAGTCTGTCCTGGTGTAAGTAATGTGGCCCCGCTCACATCGGCCGCGCCTGCTGCCATCGTCCGCATTGGGACGAGCGACACGACGAGCGCAAGGACCGATACAAATGCAACGAGGCGTTGCAAAGCTTGTTTCATACCTTTTCCCTCTTTTCTTAAATAGTGAAGCACTTGGCTCCACGTTGTTCTACGTTATTTATCGGTTTATGTTTCAAAAAAAAAACAAAAAGATTTCGGAAATATTTCTTCCTAGGTGGCAGATGGTAGTCGCCACTTCATTTATATAGAAGAGAATCGAATCCGTGCATACAAAAGACCGGTGTCTCCACCGGTCCTAAAGAATTAGTATCCTGCGTATTGGAGGGATTGGATGAATGCGCGTTTCTCCGCACCCGATAGGTTGAACTCGAGGTCGTAGTCCGTTCCTTGGACCATGACCGTGATCCGGTTTTCCGGACGGACGTACTTGTCGACGAAGCTGATGAGTTTCGAATCTGGTTGGAACAAGTATGACTCTTCGACCGAACCGTCCTCATACTCTTCGTAGTAGACTTCGTAATCATTGATGTTTTGCGAATAGGTCGCACGACCGACACGGAGCGTTAACTTCTCGAAACCAGCGACCGAGCCATCCTCCGTGTAGCTGCTGAGGAGGAAGCCGAGGCCCGACTTCGACGGATGTCCGACGAAGAGTGGCACGAACGTGTCCGCGTATTTCGTCGTCGAATCTGCATAGAAGACTTCTTTATGAACCGTCAACTTCATACCATCCACGTAGACACGATGGAAGTTGTTGTAGAGCGCGTGCTGTACTGTGATTGTCTTCGATTGGCTGACGTTGCCTGCGCCGTCACGGATGACGAGTGACATCTTCTGCCCCATCGCTTGACGCGGGATCTTCACGATGAACTTCCCAGTCGACATAACCGGTGCCGTGTATGACTTCGTGCCAATCTTGACGATGGCCGTCGCATACGGTTCGGCTTTTCCGAAGACACCGTATGATGCCGCCGTCACGGACTGTGTCAATGTCGCCGTTCTCGGTGCGACGCGGTCTGTGTAGACGCTACGTTTCGAGACGTCGCTCGTCGCGCCTTTCGTCGAGATCGTCTTCGCCGAGAGCCATGAGTGGGCCGGTTGCGGTGCGATGCCACGACGGTAGAGCCCGTTCGCATCGAACTTCCCTTTATACGTGCTGCTGCCGATCGAGAGCTCGACATATTGTCCCGGCTCCCCGACGACGCGCACTTCACGTGACGTCTCCGTCAACGGTTTGATGACCGGTGCGTCTGGACGTGCGTTCGGGTCTTCGGCGACGATGGCACGCGTCGTGTCACTCACGTTGCCGCTCGCGTCGACGAGACGGACGTCGATGACCTTGCCGACCGATTGTGGTGACATCTTGAAGACGGCCTCGCCACCTTCGAGGATTGTACGGACGTACGTCTTGCCGTTGATCAAGATCTCCGCTTTCGCAGCCACTTCACCAGTAATCGTGAGTGTTGTCGACGTGTGGAGTGGTGCCGATAATACAGGTGCGTCAGGAGCAGTCACGTCTTCCGTCGTCTCTGCGTTGACGATTGTCGAAGGCGCGATACCTCCGAATGCGAGTGTGGTAGCTAGGAAAAGTGCTGCATATTTCGGTTGTTTCATAATAAGTAGGGTCCCCCTCAAGAATAATGACAATCGTTTACAAAATTATTATAATCTGTCCTTTTTTAAAAGGGTACATAATTTTTCTAAAATAGGCATATATTTTTCAAATTCACATTTCCTAAAATTTATAAAAAAAAGACACTCCATCGATTCGGAGTGTCTGAACGTTTATTAACCTTCGTTGATCATCGTCGCTTGGCCGCCTTGCCATAACCAGACGCCATCTTCTTTCACATAAAGATGAAGCATCCAGAAGCGACCTTCGTACGCGTTCGTGCCGAGAATGAACTTCTCCTCGAGCAAGAGTTGGACGACGGCGAGGTCACCGCGTACCGTCTCATCGAACGTGACCGTGTCCTGTGCGATCCATTGAATCGCTGTCGGGTCGACGAACTGGTCTAAGAACGTCTCTTTATCGAACTGACGCCCGCTCGAATCGACATATCGGAACGAGTCGTGCATGAGCGCCCGCATCGCGTCGAGATCGCCGGCTACCTGATGGGCCGATCGGTCGTCAGAAAGTTGTTTCATGTTGAGTGTCTCCATAGTTGTCCCTTCCTTTCCCCGTCCATCATAGCACAGATGGTCGCAAACGAACGAGTGGAATGCTGAGCACGGATTCCTTCAATCATTTCCCTTTTATCGAAATAAGCAACCTTTTTCATCTCCACTATGTATATACTAAAAACTGTAAATTTCATGAATCGAGGTGGAAATGTTGAAACGAATCTTCAGTTTGCTCTTTCTCTTTACCTTCTATTGGACACTCACCGCTCAAGCGGTCGGATCTGAGGCCATGCTTCGTGCCGGCACGACCCTCTATGCCGATTCAGAGGAAACGGTCGTCCTCCTGGTCACAGACCAAGCGGAGCGTGTGGATATCCATGAGGTGACCGAGACCCATGCGTCCGTCACCGTCGCTTCACAAAAAGGATTCGTCCGAAACGACGCCTTATCATACGCTGTCACCCGTTACGTCCATACGGAGACGGATGCACGCGACGCTGCTGGAAATGTAGTCGCAACACTCGCCATCGGGACAGCGGTCGACGTCTTCGACATCGAAGGCGACCTTCTCCTCACGACGGACGGGACATATGTCTCCAGTGACGCTCTCGGAGAGACGGTCCCGGCGGCAGTGACCCGCTACGCAAAAGAGGGAGCGACTCTCTCGTCTTCACCAGATGGTGGAACCATGACTCCGCTTGAAGCCGGTCAAACCTTGAACGGCTTCCTCATCGACGGACAGATGCGTGTCGATCTAAATGGAACTGTCGGATACATCCCGCTCTCGATGACAAATCGAATCCCGTTCAAGACGGACTCGCAATTCGTCTTGACGACATCCTCTTATATGAATGAGGACGGAGAGATCGTCGGGACGATTGTCCGGGGCAAACGAGTAAATGTATATGGCACAAATGGCTCGATGGCCCGCCTTTATCAAAATGGCATGTACGTGTATATGAAGCGAGACGCACTCGCTGCCAAGATGCCCCGCTACGCTAAAACGGGGAGCCGTTATGCTCAAAAAGAGACATCGATTTATTTAGACACAGACAAGAAGCAAGTCGTCGGTTCACTCAAACGGAGTCAACTCGTCAGCATCTATGGGACAGACGGTCTCTTCACCCGTGTCTATTACAACGGACAATATGTCTTCGTCGAATCCGCATCGCTTGGGACGACGGAGCCACCTTATCTTAAAACCGGACAACGGTACATCACGAAGAACACACCGGTCTATGCTCGGACGATGAAATCATCCAAGACGACCTTGTCCCTGAAGCGGGGTCAGCTCGTCTACATCTATGGCACCCGTGGAAGCTATACCCGCATCTTCACGAAAGGGAACTATTACTTCGTCCCGACGAGCGTGACGAGTACGAAAAAACCACCTCGCTTCGAAGCGACAGGGAAACGATACAGCCGTTATAACGAGGTCGAAGTATACGCCTCGACCTCAATCGCGAAACAAGTCGGTTCATTGAAACGAGGTCAGCTCATCGAGACATATGGGACGAGCGGTTACTACACGCGCATCCGATTAAACGGAGCCTATCGCTATGTCGCGACTGGCTACCTCGCTGTCTCGAAACCGACCGCGAAGCCGAAGGTAGGAACGGTCTTCTATACACAGTTCAACGGGACACCTTACTTCTCGGCTGACGTCGCGTACGGTCGTCCGGCCGGCACTCTGCCCCGTGGGACGAAACTCGTCGGGCTCCGCTCGATTGATGCCGACTTCTGGCACGTCCGTCTTCCGTCCGGGAAACGCGTGTACGTGTTGAACCCCTATATCGCCGAGACGAAACCGAAGGCGATTCAACCGGCGAGCGTCTATACGGCCGCCCACTATGGGACGACGAAGAAGACGCCGTTCTACGCCAACCCGAACGACACCCGTCCGATCGGGTATCTCGATGCCGGACGTCGCATCTACCCGCGTGGGAAGAGTGGCGACTCGTACCTCATCCAATACGACTGGCGTCCCGTCTACGTCAAGACGAAAGACATCCGCATCAAACGAGATGCCTTGTTGAAGAAACGGGACAACTCACAAAAAGAACGCATGATTGCCGTCGCGGTGAAACATCTCGGGACACCGTACACGTGGGGCTCACAGTCTCCGCTGAACGGCGGTTTTGACTGTTCCGGTCTCATCCACTACGCGACGAATCAAGCCGGTAAAATCGGCGGTCGCACGAACGTGTCAGGTTACTGGCATAGCGGCCATTTCAAGAACAAACGGACGGGTATCACGAGTGGCCGTCGCGGGGACATCGTCTTCTTCGCCGGCACGTATAAATCCGGTCCATCGCACATCGGCATCATGCTCGATGATGAGTTCTTCATCCATGCCGGGGGCGAGATGCTTCAAATCAACTCGATCCATGACCCGATGTGGCGCCCGTACTTCCTAGGGTACAAATCGTTATAAGGAGGATGCTCCATGTTTCAATATATCGACCCGTTCCTATGGCAACTCGTCATCGTCCCGTTTCTCACCATCGGCGGTGGTGTCGTGGTCGCCATGATCATGAAACGTGTCTGGGTCGGCCCTGTGGTGACGTTCTTGTTGAACGCCATCATCGAATTGACGTACTTTGCCGTCTATTATGACCACAGTCCGTTCGATGTCAGCCATCTCAGTTCGTGGAATGTCATCTTCCCGCTGATTTCGCTCTTGTTCTCGTTCATCTTCGTCGGATAAATGAAAACAAAAAAATCTGCCTGATGTGTCGTGATTAATCGTTATAAGGAGGACTCTCCATGTTTCACTATATCGATCCGTTTCTATGGCAACTCGTGATCGTTCCAACGTTTACGATCGGACTAGGGGTCGCCATCGCATTGCACTTGAAGCGCTTGTCTATCGCTCCCTTGATCACGCTCTTCGCCTACTTGGGCATGGAGTGGTTCATGTATCGGGGCACCCTCTTCTTCTTTACGAAGTGGTGGCTCCTTCCCCTTTTGGCATTGGGGATCACGTTCACGTTCATCGGGAAACGTCAGGTGGGGCACGCTTCGGTCAAATGATGCTTGACAATGCATCTTTATCCCGTTAAAGTAACGATAACATTCATACGAACTCGCGATGAGAAAGAAGAGTAGCGCGAAGGGACGTCTTCAGAAAGCCGGTGGTCGATGCGAACCGGTGTCGTGCCTTGCGTGAATGGGCTTTTGAGCGTTCAGACCGACATGTAGGCTCTGACGGGTCCTCCCGTTATCGGGGACAGCGAATGATGGTTCGCGATGAGTGGGAAGACAAGGCGTCTTTCAACGAAGGTGGCAACACGGGGAATCTCCTCGTCCTTCATGTCCAATTGGGCATGCGGGACGAGGAGATTTTTTGTTTGTGCGATTGGAGGTGGGCTGGTGACGTACCACGGATATATGCACCGCGGTCATCGTATACGAACAAGACGTGACCCTCTCGTTCGTGGATGAACTGAACGAACGGATACGTTGTGAACTCTCCGTTCAAACGAGGCTTTGATTTTGTATAAAAATCTTGATAACAAATCGCCTCGAGGAGTGGTCGCACACGGATTTCGGACTTGTCTGCTACCGGCACGGTGAACATCCATAACGGTTCGTCCTCGAATGTGCACGATGTGGCGGCCGTCTTGAAGCGCACCGATTTGTCTCGGATATAACGGAACAAGAGGGTCGGTTTGACGGGCTGTCCATTTACATGCCAAACGATTCGGATGGGGTCGCCCTCTTCGAACAACGCATCAAACAATTGCTGGGCATGACGAACGACTGCCTCAAAATATTCAAGATTCAGTTCATATGATTTGATATCAACGTAAGGTGACAGCGTGTCCTCGAGTTCGATGTGCTCGGTCAACGCTTCACCTGAAAATTGGTCAGGTCGTAAGACTGACATCGGCATATCCCCTTTCTATTACCCATTATAAGGAGGTTCTTTCAATGCAACAACGGATCATCAATGGTGACGAACTCACACCGGTGGCAATCTTCCACCGACTACAAGGTGAACGAAAAGTATTACTCGAAAGTCGCGCGGAAGGCAAGCACGGTCGCTACTCCATCATCGCGGCGAACCCGGTCGAGACGATCCGAGTCGATGGGAACGACGTGACAGATGCAACGGGGACAATCTATGCAGACGACCCGCTCCATGCCTTATCCGAACGCATCACACGTGACGACCTCACTGCACCGTACCCGTTCATCGGCGGTGCCGTCGGCTATATCGGCTACGACTTGCTTCGGGTGTATGAACCGATCCCGAACACGCCGACCGTGACGCGTGATTTGCCAGACGCCCTCTTCCAACGCTATGAGACGGTCGTCTTATACGACCACCTCGAGGAACAGGTCATCCTGATCGATACGAGCGAGACGGATGCTACGATGCGACTCGAGTCCATCCGGGAACAGCTCGAGACACCGGAGACACACGCCCTCGAACGGGTCGTCCGGACGAGCGAGCGCATCTTGACGCCGAAGGACGAATTTATCGACCGTGTGCTCCAGGCGAAAGAGGCGATCCTTGCGGGCGAGGTGTTTCAACTCGTCTTGTCGCAACGAATCGACGCGACGTTCACCGGGGACCCGTTCCACTTTTACCGGACGCTGCGGAAACAAAATCCGAGTCCGTACTTGTTCTACATCGACCTCGGGGAAGTGATTGTCCTCGGTGCTTCTCCTGAAAGTCTCGTCCGGGTCGAGAACGGCAAAGTGACGACGAACCCGATCGCCGGGACACGCCCTCGTGGGAAGACCGTCGAGGAAGACATGCGTCACGCGGAGTCACTCCTTCAAGACGAGAAAGAACTCGCCGAGCATCGGATGCTCCTCGACCTCGGACGAAACGATATCGGACGGGTCGCCAAAGTCGGCACGGTCACCATCCCGAAACACATCGAGCTCGAACGATTCAAAAACGTGATGCATCTCGTCTCCGAAGTCGAAGGGGATTTACGTGACGATGTGACCCCGATCGATGCCCTCCGTGCCTGTCTTCCAGCCGGGACCGTCTCCGGAGCTCCAAAGATTCGGGCGATGCAGTTGATTGACGAGCTTGAGACGGTGAAACGAGAAGTCTACGCCGGGGCGGTCGGCTATCTCGACGTCCGGGGCGGATTCGACTTCGCCCTTGCCATCCGGACGATGGTCGTCCAAGGTGACACGGCCCACGTCCAAGCCGGCGCCGGCATCGTCTATGATTCAGACCCAGTTTCGGAATATGAAGAAACGCTGCATAAAGCCAAATCCCTATTGGAGGTGTTCGCATGATTCTCCTCATCGACAACTACGATTCGTTCACGTATAACGTCTATCAAGACGTCGCCCGTTTCAGTGACGTCTGCGTCATCCGGAACGATGAACATAGTATAGAAGAAATCCGTCGTATGAACCCGAACGGCATCATCCTCTCTCCTGGTCCCGGCGGTCCACATGACGCCGGTGTGTCGCTTGCGGTCGTGCGAGAACTGTCCGGCTATATCCCGATTCTCGGGGTCTGTCTCGGTCATCAGGTCATCGCCGAGGCGTTCGGTGGGGTCGTCGGACGAGCGAACGAGGTGATGCATGGAAAAGTCTCACGGATCAATACGATTCCAAGCGTCCTCTTTGAAGGGCTATCGATGGACGTCATGCGCTATCACTCGCTCATCGTACAAGAGACCGAACTGACGGTCACGGCCGAGACGACAGACGGTGTCATCATGGCACTCGAACACCCGACCCATCCGACGTACGGTGTCCAGTTTCATCCCGAGTCGATCGGGACCCCGGATGGACGTGGGATCTTCGAACGATTCGTCAAGTTGTGCACGAAAAAACCGGGGCACGTGTCCCCGGTTTGAGTATCAACCTAAAAAGTCTTCTCGTTGAAAATCATGCTTGTCGATCTTGATGTTGTCACATGCCACCCCGTTCGACCGGAGCACCTGAATCGTTTCACGCAACAGCTCATCACTACCAACGATATAGAACAAGGCGTCCTTGTCGGATGCCATCATCTCCACGCGTTCGTAGTAATCTTTACGACTCGGCACGAACTCTGACGTGAAGTGCTCGTTCGATTCGAAGACGTCACCGAACAAATACGCCTTCGACGAATCGACGTTCAACGAATGGAGATGCGGGACACCTTCCCCGTTCGCCAAGTACTCGAGGACGACCGGACGGAATGTCGCGAGTCCGACACCCGCCGATAAGAGGTAGACGTTCTTCCCACTCCGTTCGAGCGGGACGTTCGAATGTGTCTTGAACAAGGCGACCTTGTCCCCCGGTACCATGTCGCGAAGGATCGATTTGAACGTCGAGCATTCGGACTTGATGCGGGTCGTGATGCCGATCGCTCCTTCGTGCGGCAATGTGGAGATCGACATATGGCGGACGAGACTTCGGTCCGGCTTGTCCCCAGCGTTGAACCCTTCGAGCGCGAGATGCGTGTGCGCCCCTTCCTGCCACGTGAACTCAGGTGGCAAGGCGAGATGGAACGTGTATGTATCTGGTGCCTCGTTTACGACTTTAGTGATCGGTGTCCAGTCAATTTTCATGTGAATTCTCCCTTTCGTTAATACACCGCAATCGGCCCATACGGCCCTTCGATGATTTCCAGTTTCGTCTCAAAAATTTCGGATAAAATTTTCGCGTCCATGATCTCATCGACCGTTCCAAACGCAGCGATTTGTCCGTCTTTCATCGCACAGATGCGGTCCGAGTATTTCGCCGCGAAGTTGATGTCGTGGAGCACCGTGACGATTGTCCGTCCGAACTCGTCGGCGACGTGGCGTAAATACTCCATCATCTGTACCGAACGAGCGATGTCCAAGTTGTTGAGCGGTTCATCGAGGAGGACGTATTCCGTCTCCTGACAGAGCACCATCGCCACGTAGGCACGCTGCCTTTGTCCTCCTGAGAGCTCGTCGAGATAGCGGTTCTCGAGCGCGGTCAAGTCGAGGAAGTCGATATATTTCGAGATGATGGCCTCGTCCTCTTTCGTGAGGCGCCCTTTCGAGTAAGGGAAACGTCCGAACCCGGCGAGTTGTCGGACCGTGAGCCTTGTCACGAAGTGGTTCTCTTGGCGCAGGATGGTGATGATTTTCGCCAAGTCTTTCGACTTCGTGCTCGACACGTCCATGCCGGCGACTTGGATCTGTCCCTCGTCTAAGTTGAGCAATCGTCCAATCATCATGAGCGTCGTCGATTTGCCCGCTCCGTTCGGTCCAATCAATGAAGTGAATCCGGCTTTCGGGATGTCGAGCGTGAGCGGTCCGATGTGGACATCGTCTGTATACGATTTTTTGACTTTTTCGATTTGAATCATAGCGACCTCTTCCTTAGAATGACGGCCAAGAAGATGAGTCCGCCGAACAGTTCGATGATGACGGAGACGACACTTGGCGTCTGGAATATGTGATACATAAAGAAATATGCGCTCGTCAGGACGAAGAACCCTAGAGCGAACGCCATTGGAAAGACGTACTTATGGTCATACGTCGAGGCGACCTGATAGCTGAGCGTCGCGACTAAGAATCCGAAGAACGTGAGCGGCCCGATGAGCGCCGTCGAGACGGACATGAGGAGTGAGATCAGGACGAGCGTGTAGATGACACTCCTCCGATGGTTCACCCCGAACGTCGTCGCGACGTCCTTACCGAGCGCGACGATATTCAATCGATTCGAGAACAGGAACAAGAGTGTCCCGGCGATGACGACGATCGGGATGACGATGGGAAAGTACGCCACGTCGGCATTCGTCACCGAACCGAACAGCCGCGCCTGCAGGATATCGAACTCGGACGGGGCGAGCATACGGCGCATGAACGATGACACCGAGTTCAGACCCGTCCCGATGATGATCCCGATGAGCAGCATGAGCTGCAGGTTGGCGTATTTCCCTGACAAGAGCCATCCGTAAAGGAGGAGACTCATCGTCACCATGAGGCCGACCTGTGTCAAGAAGGCGCTTGTCCCCGAGAAGCCGATCAACGCCCCTGCCCCGAAGAAGAAGACCATGCTCGTCTGAATCGTCGAATAGAGCGCGTCGAATCCAAGCAGCGATGGCGTGATGATGCGGTTGTTCGTCACGGAGTGGAATGCGACCGTCGCAAGACTTTGACAGAGTGCCGCAATCAACATCGTGACGATGGCGACGATTCGCCGTTCCACGACCGGCACGAATGACGGAGAGTCCATCGGAACCGGATTGTTATAAAGGAGAAGCCCGAGCGCACACAACAGTCCGCCGAGAATGAAGGCACTTAAGAAGAGCCAATAGCGCCTGCTCGCCCGTTTCGATTGAAATGCTGAAGCGTGACGTTCTTCTCTCAATACCCCAATCGAGACTTCAACACCGTCTCGTTCTATGACCGTACTCATCGAACCCCTCCCTTCTTCCGTTGTCGCATCAAGATCATGATGAAGACGACTGCCCCGACCGTCCCGAGAATCAGTGAGACCGGGAGTTCGAACGGCATGATGATTGTCCGTGAAATCAAGTCACTGACGAGAATCGCACCCATCCCGACAAGACAGACCCATGGAAGGTTGCTGCGCAAATCATCCCCGCGGAACATCGAGACGAGGTTCGGGACGATGAGTCCAAGGAACGGTAAATTCCCGATGACCGTCGCCACGACACCGACCGATAAGGCGATGAGCCCCGTCGCCATCATCATGAGCTGGTTATAGTTCACGCCGAGACTCGTCGCGATGTCTTCACCTAACCCCGCGAGCGTCAAGCGATTCGCCAGTAAGAAGATGAGTACCGTCACGACGATGATGACCCATAGATACTCGTAGCGCCCGATTTGCACCGAGGCGAACGAACCGACGAACCAGCCCTCGATCGCCTGGCTTGCCCGGAAGAACAGACCGAGGAACGTCGAGATGGCGGAGATGACCGCCCCTAACATGAGCCCGATGATTGGCACGATGAGCGATGAACGAAGTTTGACCGAACGTAAGAACCAGAAGAAGACCATCGTCCCGATAAACGAGAAGACGATCGCCCCGGTCATCCGCATCATGAGGCTCGGTGCCGGTACAAGTAAGTAAACGGTGAGCAGTCCGAGTCCCGCCCATTCGAGCGTCCCCGTCGTCGTCGGTTCGACGAGTCGGTTTTGCGTGATGAGCTGCATGACGAGCCCCGCCATTGCCATCGCCGCACCCGTCAACATAAGGGCGACCGTCCGTGGGACTCGGGTGATCCAAAACATATCGAAGCCGTCTGTCCGTGACAAATCGTACACCCCGGTAAAAAGCGACAGCACCGCCAAACCGAGGACGATGATTACGGTGAACACGAACGACTTCGTCCACAATCTAGAAAAGGAGGGCTGAGACATCGTCTCAACCCTGGCTGTCAATGGTTTTTGCATGACGGAACCTTACTTCGCGAGCGCTTCCGTGACACTGTTGAAGAATTCCGCGTACGTTTGAATCGATTCGTTCAAGTACGTGTCTTTCGGTGCATAGACGATTTGCTCTTTCGACACAGCCGTCGTCTTTTGAAGCGCCGGTGCGTTGTCGATTACGTCTTCTGCTGGTACTGCGCCTTCTGCGTCACCGAGTGGTGCGTCACGGTCGAGAACGAACAACCAGTCTGGGTTGCTTTCTGCGATGGCTTCGACGGATACTTCGTCACCTTCGTGGTCACCTGTCTTCTTCTCGACTTCAAGAGCTGGGACCCATCCGAAGATGTCGTACATCGGTCCGAACACGCGTCCCGTTACCGGTGCTGAGAACCCAATGTCTCCACCCGATACGATAACCGACATGATTGTATCTTTTCCGTTGTATGCCGCTTTCGCGTCTTCGATCGATTTGTCGAGGTCCGCGACGATGGCTTCGGCTTCTGTGTTTTTGTCAAAGATTTTCCCGAGTGTAAGCGTCGTGTCTGTCAATCCTTTGACTAAAATCTCACCCGGTGTGCCTGAATCTTCTGGGATCTCGATGTTCAAATCGATGACCGCTGCTTCCGGTACCAACTTTTTGATGTCCTCGTAGTAATCCGCGAAACGTTGACCGACGATGACGACGTCCGGGTCAACTCCCGCAATCGCCTCTAAGTTCGGCTCGAAGTGCATGCCGACGTCCGCGATGTCTTTGTCTGATGCATATGGCGATTCCGCTGGAAGGAGTCCGATCGGTGCCGCCACCAAGTCGATGTCCCATGCTGCCAATGTTTCAAACGTCCGGTTATCAAGGGCGACGACCTTCTCCGGGTTGACCGGTACCTCGATTGTGCCATGTGCGTCTGTAATTTCGACCGTCTCTGTCTTTGTTGCGCCGTCGACGTTTTCTTCTTTCTTCGTCTCACTCGTTCCGCCACATGCGGCGAGTACGAAGACGAGCAACGTCAACATGAGTGAAATCTTGAATTTCCCCACTTCATCCATCTCCTTCGTATGTAAGTTTCAATGAATCTCGCACCAAAAACGAGCCACGTTGGTTATGTATGTCTAATATCGCGTTCTCGTTATCAGTGATAATGATTATCATTGTCGTTTTCATCAAGTAGCATAACAAACAAAATGTGGATACGCAATGCCAATTTGACAAGATTCGGATAGGAAAATTTTTCTTTCTATAGATGCACGCACAAAAAAGAAAGTGGGAGGTCCACTTTCTCAAACGAAGTAATAGATTATGCCATCCGTAAAATAATCGAGAGCCTAAAGTAACGTGAAAAAGATAGAGACGATCAAATAGATGATTCGTTCATCGCGTTCCAAGCGTCTCCAAATAAACAATAAGATAACCAATCCGATTGGTCCGAAAATCAGAAAAAAAATCAAAAATGGGACTGCTTGCGCCATAAAAGGTAATTTTTTTTTGTTCTCTGTCATTCAACTCATGCCTCCGAGATCCCGTTCGCCAACATCAACAAGAAAATCCAAATCGACAACGGGATCATCAATCCGATTGTCGCAAGAAGCGTGTACATTTTTATGATTCGATCCTTCGTGAACAGTCCCCAAATCAACGTGGCGAATAAGGCGATGTCAATCGCGAGATATACCCAGATGACCGTCATCAAATCGAGGTTCGGAAACACTCGACCGTTCAAGGTGAAGAAGGTAATCACCGTCACGATAAATAGTCCGAGCGTCGCGTAGAGTGGTGCGTATCGCCTCTTCATACGAGCATCGCCCGCTTCCGTTTGACCATCTCGAGGCAACGGCGGACACACGTATCAACGTAACCATCCAATTGATGCGGGAGAAACATCGTGTACGTCCCCTCCTCCGTCATCGCGGCGTCCCGCTCGACTTTCTCGACCAGTTCAATGAGCTCTGGATTTCTTTTCAAGCGTTCAAAATCGAACGTCCCGAGGCGTTCCGAGAGACGGACATTGTACGCATCAAAGTCCGCATAATAGGCCGCCTGTTTCGACGGGTCCTGGGTGATGAGTTCTTTCAACCAACCTTTATAAAACCCCTGCAACCATATCTCATCCGCGACGAGATGCGCGTAATAGCCGAGTCGATATGAGAAGTCTTCCTCCTTGCTGTCAATCCAATATTGGGACAGATCCAAGCGTCGAGATAAATCATCATGGCGTCCTGCGTAATAATGGGATGCCTCTTTTTTTTTCGTCGCATCCGGTGCGAGACATCCAAGCAAAAATGCGACCTCATCAATCTCCGATAACGCCGGTAACATCTCGTTCGCGATGACGAGATGCATCAAATGTGAACCCATGTCACGCCCCCCTTTTCCCTGATTATTCCATCAATGTTCTATCTCGACAACCCCTCGCAAATTTTGATAGACTAACTTCACTGAACGGTCAGTAAAGTGAAGAGAGGTGTGAAAGGATGAGTAAAAAACAATTGTTGCTACAGACTGCCGCCCAGATGATTCGAGAGGACGGGATCAGTCAGTTGTCGCTCGAACGATTGGCGACGAAAGCAGGAATCACGAAAGCCGGGGTCCTCTATCATTTCGACAATAAGGCCAACTTATTGCGACAGATGAACGAATTCGCCATCGAGACGTTCGAGAAACGAATCACCGCCCATCTATCGGACGGTCCATATTCGTTTACCCGTGCCTATGCGCTGGCGACATTGGATGATGTCGATCACGGAGATATGGACCTCGTCGCCGTCTTTATCTCCTCGCAAGAGGATGCCACGAGCGAGTCGATTTGGAGTGACGTGTCGACCGGTTGGGACGAGCGATTCGCTGTCGACGGGCCGGACCAGGATGCGATTTTAAAACTTCGCCTTCTCTGTGACGGCTTTTGGTTCGCTGTCTTGTATGGGTATAGCGAATCGTTCAAGGACCGTGCGGCGACACTCATTCGGGAAGCATGTGACGAGTTGCTTCAAGGAGGATTGTAATATGGGATTCATCTATTTGATCGGGGCCATCGCCTCGGAACTTTTCGGGTCGAGCATGTTGAAAGTGAACGCCACCTCGACGAGTCGACTCCCGATTCTCGGGGTCGCCTGCGGTTATGGGACGGCGTTTTATCTCTTATCACTTGCCCTCTTCACCATCCCGCTCAGCTTCGCGTATGCGTTTTGGAGCGGGGTTGGGACGGCACTCACGGCAGTGATCGGGTTCGTCGTCTTCCGTGAGCAGATCAGTCGTCAAAAAATTGCAGGGATTGGGCTCGTCATCATCGGGCTCGTCTTGATGAAAGTGTGAGGTGAATCGGAATGAAAGCCTATCTTTTACTCTTCTTTTCTATCGGATTTGAGGTACTCGGGACATCGATGTTGAAACTGTCGGATGGATTCACGAATCTCGTGCCGAGTGTCATCCTCTTGGTCAGTTTCGCCGCGTCGTTCACCCTCATGGGCATCGTGTTGAAGACGATCCCGCTCAGTATCGCCTATAGCATCTGGGCCGGACTCGGGACCGTGGCGACGGGACTCATCGGGGTGTTTGTTTACGGGGAAGTTCTTTCGGCGTTGAACGGAATCGGTCTCTTGTTGATCGTCCTCGGCGTCATCGTGATGAATCAACGGAGAGAGGAAGTCGTGACATGAACGAGTTGGCAAATCATCTTCAAACACTAGAAGAAGCGTTATTGACGACGGAAGTCAGGCAGTCGACAGAGCGATTGCGTGAACTATTGACCGACGACTTCTTTGAAATCGGTAGCTCGGGACGGTTGCTGTATCAAGACTGGGATCAGACGACACTCCAGCTTGACCCGATTGAGGCCGAGTTATCCGAATTCACGCTGTATCCGTTGACGGAAGGTCACGTTTTGGTGACGTACCGTCTCGTTCAACCGGTATTGAATCGCGAAACACGCCGTAGCTCGATTTGGGTATTCGTGGACGGACGTTGGAAGATGCGATTCCATCAAGGCACGGTCGTCCCGCCAGAGGCAACTTGATTGCCGAACGTCCTCGCCATCCGCTACTCTGAAATGGAATCTAAGCGTGACGAAAGGGGCAGTTTCTTTATGAAAATTTTACTCGTTGGGGCAAGCGGTACGGTCGGTCAGGCCGTCGCAAAAGAGTTGGAGAAAACACATACGATCATCCGGGCTGGACGTAACGGGGCGGACGTGCAAGTCGACCTCACTTCCGAAGACAGCATTCGCCACATGTATGAAACGATCGGTCGGGTCGACGCGGTCATCAGTACGGCGGGCAGCACGCATTTCGGTCCGCTTTCCGAGATGACGCCGGCAGATAATCAGAAGAGTATCGACAGCAAGATCAAAGGACAAGTCAACCTCGTCCTTCTCGGGCTCGATCATGTGAACGATGGTGGTAGCTTCACACTGACGAGCGGAATCTTGATGGACGACCCCATCAAAGAAGGCGCATCGGCGGCACTAGCGAACGGGGCCATCAAAGGATTCGTGACCGGTGCGGCGATTGAGATGCCACGGGGCATCCGCATCAACAACGTCAGTCCGAACGTCCTCGTCGAAGCACTCGATGCGTATGGTCCTTATTTCCGTGGTTACGCGGCGGTACCGGGTGAACGGGTTGCCCTCGCTTATGTGAAGAGCGTCGAAGGCGCGCAGACTGGACAGACGTACGAAGTGTATTAACCTCGAAGCATCTCTTCAAGAGGTGCTTTTTTTGTACCTTGCACTTTATTTTGTCTCCCTCGTCCGGAAGATTCCGCTATACTCGGGGCATCTTATGCCCGAGAAAGGTTGAAGTTTCATGAAAGACAAAACGTTTCGCGCCCTTTATCATATCCCTCCTTCTTTCGTCGAACACCCACTCCAAAAGCGCGTCCTTCAGGCGATTGGTCGTCCTCAGGAATCGATGGTCGAGGTCATCTTCCGCGTCGGTGGGTTCGGCACGTATGATGTGAGTACGATCACCTTTTTTGAGAGGGGCACCGTCCTTCGTCACATCGAGCGGTCCGACCGATCCATCACCGAGCCCTTTGAATTCGAATACTATGAGGGCGAGGAAGCGAAACAGATGCGTGTCGCGTTTCATCTGCTTGGAACGAATTGGTGGCCAACCGTCTTCGAAGAACTGGAAGGTGTTCGCACGCTAGATGGTACGCAGTGGAGCCTCAGCGTATACACGAACGGGACACTCATTCACGAGCATCATGGCAGTAACGCCTACCCGTCCGAATGGGAGCAAGTGACTCGCCTGTTCGGTATTTCTTGAAGAACGACAAAGGGAGCATCCGCTTTGGATGCTCCCTTTCGTCAGAGCGCTTGAATCATCTCGACCCGATTGCCGAACGGGTCTCTGAACTCGAACCGCTCGAATCCTGGAATCGGGATGCCTTCGGAGTAAGAAATCTCATTCTCTTGAAGCGCTTCCTTCCAATGAGCTAAATCCGTCACAGCGTACGCGATATGCGCTTTCGTCTTCTGTCGTTCCACGTCGTCCTCTGCCCCGACATGAACGGAACGGTCGCCGACCTGAAGCCAAAATCCACCTCGCCCCTTCAATGAATCCGGCTTCTCGATTTCACGTAGACCAAGAAAGTCACAATAGAACGCCTTCGCCTCTTGCTCCGCTCCAGTTGGAATCGTGAGCTGCACATGATGAATCCCTGTGATCATGTTTCATTTCCCCTTCCGATAGGTCAGTCCGATATACTGCATCTTCTCATTGAACAGTCGTGGGTACGCGAGATAACCGACGAGCGTCGCCGAGATTGAGGCGGTCGTCAAAATCAAGAACAGGATCAAGAGCTGATACAGGACCGCTTCCATCGGGTCGGCCCCACCGATGATGAGACCGCTCATCATTCCCGGTAGTTGGACGAGCCCCATCGTCTTTTGCGCCTCGACAGTCGGAATCATGCTCGTGCGAATCGCATTCTTCAAGCTGCGGTCGATGGCCACTTTCGGTGTGCCGCCGAGTGAAAGAATGAGTTCGATGACGTCGTCGCTCCGCTCGACCTCGTCTTTGAACTTGTTCAAGAACAAGAGCGACAACACCATGCTGTTCCCGATGACCATCCCACTAATCGGAATGACCTTTTCCGGCTCAAATGGGATGATACCGAGCCCGAGCATGAGTCCCATCGTCAGCGCTTCGATCGTCACGAGCGTCAAGACGATAATCCACATGATGCCCGGAATCCCGTCCCCTTTCCGTCGGATGTTTTGTGTCGCTGCGACAATCATGAGTAAAATCATCAACAGCATGAAGATCGGACTGTCGCTCTCAAAGACGAACGTCAGGATATAGCCGATGATCAATAGTTGAATGATGGAGCGGACGGTCGCAATGATAATATCACGCTCGAGTCCAAGTCGTAGGACGAGTGTCAAGGCAAGCGGGATGACAACGAAGATGAGCGCCGTCGCGAGTTCAATATATGACATCAATCTTCCCCCCTGACAAATCGTTGGATGACGGGATTGTCCGACTCATCGATGAACGATGCGTCCCCAAATGCAAGTAGTTCCCCGTCCTTCAAGAACCACATGTCGTCACTCACCCGCCGTGCCTGGTCGAGGTCATGGGTGATCCAAATGACGGTCACACCGTATGATTGTTGCAGTTTTCGAATGAGTCGCTCGATCTCTTTCACCGTCCGGTAATCAAGGCTCGCCGTAATTTCATCGAGTAAGAGCACGTCCGGTTTATTGACGAGCGTCCGGGCGATGGCGACCCGACTCCGTTCCCCACCCGATAGTGATTTGACGGGTTGGTCGAGGAGCGCCTCACTCAAGTCGACGCGATGGAGCAATTCGGAAGCCCGGTCGCGGTCAAGTGTCTCGTCGAAGATGGCTTTCGGGAGATTCAAGTTGTCGTATACGGTCCCTTGAATCATCGGCGCACTTTGGAACGCCATCCCGATTTTCTTTCGTAGCTCGAGGATGTCCATCTCCGCGATGTCTTCCCCTTTAAAAAGAATCGTGCCGGTGTCCGGTGACAGCAATCCGTTGATATGCTTCAGACACGTTGTCTTGCCGGCGCCGCTCGGTCCGACGAACGTCGTGATTCGTCCTTCTCGAAACGTCCCGGACACATGGTGCAGAATGTCTTGATGACTCACATCTTTGAATTCAATGATTGACATGCTTCTCTCGCCTCCTGGTTCAAGTGTACAAAAAAGAGAGGATGAGGTGGTCAAGAATGCAGTCTGTAATCGGTTGTTGCGAATATGAGAGATTCGTACTCAGTTTTGTTGAACATAGTCATTTCCACTCAAAATGACCATATTTCTTTTTGTTTTTGGTTAAACGAACAAAGCGCTCGACCGTTTCCACACGAAACAGTCGGGCGCTTTTGTTAGTTATAATCCCGTTCGATGACGAAGCTCGTCTTGTCCCCGCGGAAGTAGGAGCGTGAGTATTCAATCGCCCGTCCCGACTCATCCTCTGTCACCGTCTCGATATGGAAGCACGGTGATCCGAGTGGACAGTCGAGGAGCGCACTCACCTTCTCATCAGCTAAGGCAATCTCCAATGCCTCCGTCGTCTTCGCGACATGAACGTCATGGACCTCCGCTAGTGTCCGGAAGAGTGAATGCTCCGCCTGTTCTTTCGTGATCCCCGGTGCGATCTGCCACGGGATGAACGAGACCTCATACTGCGTCGGTTCCCCGTCCGCATGACGGATTCGCTCAATCTTTTGAATCGGGGCGTTGTCTTCCGCTTCAAACACCGATGCGATTTGACCGGAAGCCGAGATGACCGAGATGTCGATCAAGGCGACTTGCCCACGTTTCCCTTGAACGGCAAGCTGGGCCGCATAGTTGTTCGGCGTGTACGACAACGTCTGTTGTACTTTCTTCCCGGCGACGAACGTCCCGCGACCTTGTTGACGGACCAGATAGCCTTCCGTCGTCAACTGGTTGAGGGCGCCACGCACCGTCGTCCGGCTCACATCGAACTCCTCGCAAAGCGCGTATTCGGTCGGAAATTTTTCCCCTTCTTTATAGTGCCCACTCTTGATGCGGGACAGCAGTTCATCCTTGATTGCGGTTTGGAGCGTCGATTGCGACATGTCTCCATCTCCTTTACGTTGGGTTGGTTCCTTTATTGTGATACAGCAAGCATACAAAAGCAAATACAAAAACTTATTTGTATTATTTGTATTTTTTTTTTTGCTGAAAGTTGTATCATTTGTTATATTTGTTACGACAAAAAGAAATCGCTTTCAAAAGGAGGAGTTGGCACCATGGCAGTCAAGGTCGTCATCATCGGCGGTGGGTCCAGTTACACCCCGGAAATCATCGAAGGATTGATTGATCGACAGGCAACGTTCCCCGTTCGGGAGATCGTGCTCGTCGATATCGAAGAAGGGAGGGAGAAACTAGAGATTGTCGGTCGTCTCGCTCAGCGGATGATTGAAAAGGCAAACGCCGAGATCACACTCAGTTGGACGCTCGATCGAAGAGCCGCACTCGTCGGCGCAGATTTTGTATCCACACAGATTCGGGTCGGTGGACTCAAGGCACGCGCGCTCGATGAACGCATCCCGCTCAAGCACGGCTTCATCGGGCAAGAGACGAACGGCGCAGGCGGATTATTCAAAGCATTCCGTACCATCCCGGTCTTGATCGACTTGGCAAATGAAGTCGCCGAGATTTGTCCGGATGCCTGGCTCGTCAACTTCACCAATCCGGCGGGCATCGTCACCGAGGCCGTACTCAAGCACTCATCTCATAAGAAGGTCATCGGTGTATGCAACATCCCGTTCAACATGCGAAACTCGGTCGCTGAGATCCTCGAGACACCTGTCGAACGAGTCGCGATTGAATTTATCGGATTGAACCATTTCGTCTTCGGTCGTCACGTATGGGTCGACGGCGTGGACCGGACGAGTGACGTCCTCGCCTCGCTCAACTCAGGCAACGATTACTCGCCGGCGAACATCGTCGGTCTCGGTTGGAGCGAATCGTTCCTATCGTCACTCGGCATGTTACCGAACCCGTATCACCAGTATTACTTCCAGACGAAAGATGTGTTGAAGAAAGATCTTAAGGCGTACGCACAAAATGGCACCCGTGCCGAAGTCGTGCAACAAGTCGAGACACAGTTGTTCGAGAAATACAAAGACGTCGATCTCGCCGTCAAACCGGAAGAGCTTGAAAAACGTGGAGGCGCCTACTATTCAGACGCCGCCTGCAACTTGATGGACTCGATTCACAACGACCGCGGTGACATCCAGACGGTCAACACGCTCAATAACGGCACGATTCGAGATTTACCAGACGATGCGGTCATCGAAGTGAACGCCGTCATCACGAAGTCGGGGCCTCGCCCAATCTCCATCGGCGCGTTGCCGCTACCGATCCGTGGGCTCATCACGAACTTAAAAACGTTTGAACAGCTCGCCATCCAAGCGGCTGTATCCGGCACGTACGAGGACGCCTACCTTGCCTGCCTCATGAACCCGCTCATCCAGGACGAGAAACGGATCGACCCGCTTCTTAAAGAGCTGTTCACAGCGCACGAGGCGTACCTACCCCAATTTAAGAAGGAGGTTTACTCATGAACAAGTTTATTGAAATCGCGGGACGTATTGGGTCCCAAAGGCACTTAGTCGCCATCCGTGACGGATTCGTTTCCGTCATGCCACTCATCATCGTCGGGTCGCTCGCGGTCCTCATTAACAACTTCCCAGCCATCAACATCGGTGGTCTCTCACTCGACTTCGTCGGCTCGATGAACAGCATGTTCGGCGAAGGTAATTGGCAAGGGCTTGGCGGTAGCATTTGGAACGCGTCCTTCGCGATACTCGGGCTCCTGATCGCCTTCTCGATCGGGTATAACTTGGCCCGTTCATACGGGATTGACGGGCTCGCGGCGGGGATCTTGTCGCTCGCCTCGTATATCATGCTCGTACCGGTCACTGCTGACTGGGGTCTCAACTTCGCATGGCTCGGCGCACAAGGTCTCTTCGTCGCCATCATCGTATCGATTGTCGTTACAGAAATGTTCCGCTACCTCATCAATACGAAACTGACGATCAAGATGCCAGAAGGTGTACCAGGTGGGGTCACACGTTCATTCCAAGCGCTCATCCCATCAATGATCATCTTGACGGTTGTCGCAGGATTCCAGCTCTTCATGACGCTCGTCGTCGAACTCAGTGTATTTGAAGTCATCTTTAAAGCGATCCAACAACCGCTCCAAGGATTCGGCGACTCACTCCCGGCTGCCTTGCTCATCGCCTTCTTGAACCACATCCTTTGGTTCTTCGGGCTTCACGGGACGAACATCATCGGCTCGGTCATCGAACCGGTCTACCTCCCGCTCATCGAGCAAAACTTGGCTGCCTTCCAAGCTGGAACGTCAGCGTTTGATGTACCGTACACGGTCACAAAACCGTTCTTGGATGCGTTCGTCTTCATGGGTGGATCGGGTACGACGTTCGCGCTCTTACTCGCGATCTTCATCGTCGTCCGCAAACAACGGAATCACCCGTATCACCAAGTGGCAAAACTGTCGACACCAGCCAGTCTCTTTAACATCAACGAACCGGTCATCTTCGGTCTTCCGATCGTATTGAACCCGATCATGCTCGTACCGTTCATCTTAGTGCCGGTCACGCTCACCATCGTCTCTTATGTCGCGCTCTCGACAGGCATGGTTCCGAAGACAGTCGCCATCGTCCCATGGACAACACCACCAATCATCAGTGGCTATTTGGTGACGGGCGGTAGCGTTCGCGGCGTCTTGCTCCAAATCGTCAACTTGTCGATTGCGACAGCGATGTATATTCCATTCGTCATGGCAGGAGCGAAGGCGATGACAGCCGAAATCAATAAAAACAAAGCTGCTACTGAGGAAGGAGAAAAGATTTCGTGAAAACCGAAACCATCCAAGAACTCTCGTTTATGATTATCTTACATGCCGGAAATGCACGCTCATCTGCATTCGAGGCTATCGCTGCCGCGAAACGCGGTGAAGCGGACGAAGCGGCGGCAAAGTTGAAAGAAGCCGACGCGGCCTTCTTGGACGCACACAAGCTACAAACGGAGCTGTTACAAGAAGAGGCACGGGGGACGACGAGCGACATGAGCGTCCTCCTCGTCCACGCACAAGACCATCTTATGACGGCGATGACCGTGAAAGAACTCGCCGTCGAAATGATTGACATGATCACCCGTTTGAATCGATTGGAGGAAACGACATGAACATCTTACTCGTCTGCTCGGCAGGAATGTCGACATCAATCTTAGTGGAAAAAATGCGGAAGGAAGCTGCCGCACGCGGACTCGACGCATCCATTGACGCGATTCCGGAGTCGCGCTTGAAAGAACAGTCGAACGTCGACGTCATCTTGATCGGACCACAAGTCCGCTACCTCGAAGGCAAAATCAAGTCGTCCGTCGACGTCCCGGTCGCGGTCATCGATAACATGGCGTATGGGATGATGAAAGGCGACCTGGTCCTCGACCAGGCACTCGGTCTCGTCAATGCTTAAAACGTTCGTCCTCGTCAACGCCGATGACTTCGGCTTGACGACGGGTGTGAACGCCGGCACACTCGACAGTCACGTGAATGGAATCGTCAATTCGGCGACGATGATCATGAACGGGTATGCCGTCGAGGAAGCGGTCCGACTCGCGAAACAACATCCGTCGCTCCGTGTCGGGGTCCATCTCGTCTTGTCTTGGGGCAAACCGCTCGCCGACACGAGTGCTCCCCTCACGAAAGAAGATGGTACGTTCCGCTACACGAGCCGCTTCATGACTGAAGACTCGCCTGACCCGGGACTCGTCTATTTGGAGTGGAAAGCCCAAATCGAGGCGTTCCTTGCGACAGGACTTCCACTCGACCATCTCGACAGCCACCATCACATTCACGGTTGGCCGGTCCTGCACGACGTCATCATTCGTCTCGCTGAAGAATACGACACGACGTTTCGGGCCTTAACAACGCTCGGGTCACGCCGAGACTTGTGGGTGACCGAACGGTTCAGTGATCAGTTCTACGCGGATGGCGTCTCCCATGCGACGCTCGATGCCATCGAACCAGGACGATCCATCGAAGTGATGGTCCATCCGGCCGACCTCGATGATCGTCTTCCGAACGTCACCTCATATCTTGTACCACGCCTCCTCGAAAAACAGGTGTTGGTCGACTATGAACGCCCCGAATGGTGGGCATGAGAAAAGCGAGTTCCCTTTGACGGGGACTCGCTTTTTCATAGGTCAAATGCTTGTTGAATCTGTGCCGCTGTCTCCTCTGGACTTAAGTTCGTGTTATCGATCCGGAGATAATGCTCGACGTCTAACTCCGCGGGACGTGAGTTCAATCGGTACATCGTCGCCGTCTGCTTCAGTTCCGCTTCGGACCAAGCGATGTCACGTTTCGACGGTTTATGGGTGAGGCGGTTCTCCGTCGTATTGCGCGCAAGGCGTTCCTCTATCTCGGCTTCGAGCTCGACATAGTAGATGTCCGCCCCGTGTGACTCGAACAAGCCCGTCACCTTCTTCACGTAATCCCAGTCCTCCTGCATGTCAAACGCCCAGACGAACGTGAAAATCATGCCGGGTAAATCACTCTTGGCGACCGCCTCGAACAGTTCTTGACGAAAGTGTTGGACGAGTCGCTTCCCTTCCGGCGTCCCGTAATTGAAGAACGGTCCGACGAGGTCGATCGTCATATGGTTGTGGAATAATTTCAGTCCGGTTTTGTCGGCGAGCGCCTGTCCGACCGTCATCTTGCCGACGGCTTGCGGACCAAATAAGATGATGAATTTCATGAGATGAGCCCCTTTTGTGTCTGTTCATTTCATTTATCATACTAAAGCCGGCGCCGATTTTCATGCAATTGACCAAATTTTCCATGGAATAATGCGGGAGCATCATTTTACTGACCGATCAATTTGTGATTTCGACGATTTACGTAACTGATACAACTTTTG
Organism: Exiguobacterium profundum; assembly: GCF_001909285.1. Taxonomy (GTDB): domain Bacteria; phylum Bacillota; class Bacilli; order Exiguobacteriales; family Exiguobacteriaceae; genus Exiguobacterium; species Exiguobacterium profundum. The sequence goes on along the minus strand of NZ_MRSV01000001.1, from coordinate 988,601 downwards.
AAGGTTAAGAAATGTGACTTTTAACACGGCGTAGAAAGGAACAGCAAGCAACATACCGACAATACCGGCTAATCGACCTGCGACGAGTAAGACCAAGGTAATCGTGATGGGGTGGACCCGTAGCGACTTTCCTTGTACAAGAGGAGAGATGACGTTGGCATCTAATTGTTGAATGATGGTAATCGCGACAATGACATAAATCGCTTTGACCGGTTCATCGATGAACGCGATCACGACAGCTGGAGCGGCCCCGAGAAAAGGACCGAAATAAGGAATGATGTTCGTAGCAAAGATAAAGATTCCGAGCGGCAAGAAGAACGGGACATCGAGTAACCAGAGCGCAATTGTCGCAAAGAAGCCGACAAACGTACAGACGATCAACTGGGCTCGAACGTATCGTTTGATTGTCTCATGCATGTCATGAAGGATTTGACGGGCATCTTGTTCATAAGTTCCTGGGACCCAGCGCACAATCGCACTCGCCAGTTTTCCTCCATCAATCAGCATAAACACATACAAGAACAAGGCGATAAATAGGGTGAATAATCCCGAGATGATAAACGCGAGAACACGACCGAGTGACCCGGCTACACTACCAATCACTGCGCCGACCGTATCCGTCAATTGACGAATCCACGTGTCAATGGAGGTCTCATTTTGATTGATATAGTTCTGGAACCACGTATACTCTTCCAAGGCTCGATACAAGTTGACAAGTTGCCGGTAACTCGCTTCCGCCACTCGTGGAAAGGCATCGAGGAGAGCAAAGAGTTGGCGAGTCAAGATCGGACCGAGGGTGATCACAAACAAGACAGCGAGAAGGAGTAATGACAAGAGAATAACGAGAATCGCAAATGATCGTCGCTTTAACCTACTTTCGAGCCAATCGACGAATCCGACAGTGAGATAGAATAAGACTCCTGCGATTAGAAATGGCGTGAAAAAAAAAACAAAAAAGATTCCGAGCGGGTAAAAGATAAATTCGACTTGCTTCAACATAAAAAGAATCGTTAAGATGAGCAGCACCCAAATCCCGTTACGAAAGGCAGGGGTGAGCCAGAAGGGTTGCATGGCATGTCTCCTTTCATGGAATCATACCTACTTTTTCCCCGATTCCTAAAAATCATTCTTTCTCAGGAAAACAACATCATTCATCCGAACACCCTCCAAAATATTTGTTTACCTCTTTCCAAATGAAGGAATAAGCATAGCATCGAACTTTATGGAAAGAAGGTGCCCCTGTGACTTGTCCCCACTGCGGAAAGAAGACACGATCGAAAACGATCTGTCCGACGTGTGGCCGTCGCTCACGTCGCACGATTTGGTTATTTGCCACTCCATTCGCTATCGCACTCATTGCCTTTGTCACCTTCATTGGAAACGCCTATTTCAAGGACGTGCTGCGTTCGTCCGACTCGCTCGCCGATCAGGTCAACTTGCCGATTGGGGAAGATACGGTCTCCGCTGACGAAGCGACACCGGTCGACTTCGCCGCCTTACAGGATAGCCTCTTCACCGTCAGTTACGGAACGGGATTTTTGGTGAGCTCACGCGATGTCGTCACCGCCGCCTCGAATGTGGCCGGGTTGACGAATATCATCATGTACCATGATGGTGAGGCCGTCTCCGGCACCGTCGTCGGTCGGACGAAGCTCATTGCCGTCATTCGAATTGAAGAGACGGAGAACACACCATACACACTCACGCAAGCGATCGCCGCAGAGGACGAGACGTTGACCACATTGACGATGCAAGAACGCATCAACGGTACGGTCACATTCGCCGAGAACGGCTATAGCCGAAACTTTGAATTGCCACGTCATGCGTATGGCAGTCCACTTCTTTCAGCATCCGGGCGAGTCGTCGCCATCCATTTGCGTGGGATTGCCTTGCCGACCGCATTATTTGAACAAGACATCCGTACGTTCATCGCAAAAGATGCACCGGCACCACCCCCTATCGAACTCGCACCGGTTGAACCGATCAAACCGGATTTGACAGAAGAACCGGTCGTCGTTCCGGAAACACCTTCTATTCCTGAGGCACAACCTGAAATCCCACCTGTCACTGAACCGGAGGCACCGGTCGAGGAAGAAGTCGAAGAGGAGGTTGTGGAAGAGCCCGAACCGACGACACCTGAAGTGACGCCAGAAGAACCTGCGGAACCGCCGAGTGAATCGGAGGAACCGACGGATCCACCGGAAACGGAAGAGCCGATTGAAGACGATCCTCCGGTGACTGAGCCGGAGGAACCGAGCGAACCGGAAGAGCCAGCGGAGCCAGAAGAACCGACGACGCTCGAACCAGACGGGGATGAGGACTCCATCGTCGAAGACGATCCGGACACTGAAGAAAACATAAATGAAGAAGAAAACGACACAAGCACTCCATCCGAATGATGGAGTGCTTGTTATTCGTCACGTGTGAAACGTCGTTGGAGATTGCCGAGCACCGCTCCTAGTCCGAGTAGTAGAATCGACAGCGCCCAGAACGGGAGCGCGTCTTGCAATAACCAGACGACGAGGGCACTGAAGCCGACGACGGCTCCAAGCCATAGAAAGTTCCGTTGTCCCATGTCATTCACCTCGTCCTCATCATAACACATCGACCCGATGTGCCGTCGCTTGCGGTGGCAAGGAGCGCGTCAACCGTTCATTATGCTCGACTCGAACCTGTTGTCCGATGAGAAGCGGTGTCTCATCCAAAAGAGGTCTCGGTACATGAAACACGATGCCGTCAAACGGTTCTGCCTCCCGCGTCGGCGTGACGCGGATTTTCTCATCTATCACCTCTGCGACATATCCAGTGAACGTCGCCATGCCGTTCCCCTCCTTTCCAGTCCTTACTTTCCATTTCCCGTTTTTGCAAAAGATGCTACTCGACTGTGACAAGAACAAGTATAATAGAGCGACACTAGTACTTGTGAGGAGGACACCCTATGACACAAACGATCGATTTACACACCCCAGAGTTCCAGCGCACGTTCCTTGAGATGATGCTCCTCGCAGAATTAACGGAAGCTTATAACGCTGAAGCCATCAATGACATGGCGACACGGGGCGAGACCGCGTTCCCGGACGACCCATTCTTCCCGGCGATGCGTGCTTATCCATATATTCGAGAAGGTGACACCGATTCGGCCAAACCGTGGCTCGAGAAAGCGAGTTCGCTCGGTGACCACTACATTCTTCATATGTTAAAAGGATTTGTCAGTGAAGACACCGGGTTCACGTTCGAGGCGGAACAACACTTTCTCCGTGGCGTCGAACGCTATCCGGATGTCCCAATCATGCATCGCGCCCTTGCCGTCCACTACTTCGACCGCAAATTCCATGGTGAGGCCGGTCTTCATATCATGAACTATGTCCGGCTTGCCGGATTTGGTCCGGACACCGTCCCGATGTTGCTCGAATTTTTCCAAGTGTATGACGACATTCCGCTCGATATGGTCGATGAACTGATGAAGACGGCGAGCGGTTACTTAACATTAAACCCGCATGATCCGCATGCCCATTCCTTATACGCGTCTATGTGTAGCCATCGTTTCGCTGCACTGACGGCCGAGTTGAAGGACGATGACCCGCTTACCGATGAGATGATTTGGATGCTCCTTGAAGTCGAGAATCACGGGATGTGGAGTGCGACCTATGACCGCAGTGAAGAGCGGATGTTCCGCCATATGTTCGCCGAATACGTCGACAACGTCATTCTTCCGAACACGTCACAGTTTTATGTATGGCGCCTTCGGTTACGTTACTTGACACGTCGCCTGACACACCGCTTCACGGGTGGCTACTCTGTACCGACATCCTAAAAAAACATCACGCCAACAGGGCGTGATGTTTTTGTTTATCCGGCATACGGTTTAATCGGTCCACGCAGGCTGAACGAGTAGTCCTCCGGATCGACAATTCCGACGACTTCGTCGCCTTCAAGTAACTCCCATAGGAACTCCGCCATCTCGCGCGCCGTATGATATTTCGCGACGTTCTCACTGTAGTCGAATCCTTCCGTATCGCGAGCCCGGTCGGCGAAGCTCGTCTCCGTTGCGGCCGGCGCGAGTACTTTCGCCCGAAGTTTGGCCCCACTCTGCTTCAACTCTTGTGCGAGTCCTTCCGTATATGCACTCACGAAGAACTTCGTCGCACAATACGTGACCGAGTTCGGGACGATTCGATATCCCCCGACAGACGACACGTTCAACAGCTGTGCCCCTTCGATATCATGATAATCTCGAACGTATAGACTCGATAAGACGGTGAGCGCCTCGATATTCAAACGAATCATGTTCTCGATTTTACCGAGGTCGACGTCCTTGATGAGATCTGCATCCCCGAATCCCGCATTGTTGATCCACGTCTCGATGTCGAGATCCGCAAGCGATTCATATAATCCGTACACGTTCTCGCTATATGATAGGTCGGTCGATTTGATGATGACGTCACTGTCCGACGAGATCGATTTGATTTCATCACGCAACGATTCGAGCTCTTCTTTTCGTCTTGCGACGAGCACGAGCGACTTTCCCTTTTCAGCGAGCAACTTCGCTGTCTCATACCCGATACCTGAACTGGCTCCTGTAATGACCGTATACTTCATATAATCCACTCCTTTTTGTCTTTTATCTTGTTGTTCATTCCCCACTTTCTTCATCGCAAATCGTTTCGATGTGAACGAAAAAGCCCTGACTCCAAGGAGACAGGGCTTTCAACTTATGTCGTGAATCGACCAATCAGTGTCTGCAGGTCACTCGTCATATTGCCGAGTGATTCGGCGACACCGTTCAATTCTTGAATCATCGCGAGTTGGGCGTCAGCCGTCTCACCGACCGTACGCATCGTGTCGGCCATCCCTTCACTGTCTTGTGACATTTGAAGAGAGGACGTCGCAACTTGTTTCGTCGTCTCCGCAATCTCATGCGAGGCGATGCGGATATGTGACGTATTATCGACTGATGTCTCGAGCTGACTGACAATCTGTTCGAATGCGCGTGTCGCTCGTTCGAGCAACAACGTGTTCGTCTCGACGCGTTTCGCACTGACGACGTGTTGGTCGAGAACAGCGTTCGACTGTGTCTGAATCGACTCGATCAACCCGGCGATCTGTGTCGCCGACTGTTTCGACTGCTCGGCAAGTTTACGCACTTCTTCTGCAACGACGGCGAACCCTTTTCCTTGCTCACCGGCACGTGCCGCTTCGATGGCCGCGTTCAATGCCAACAAGTTCGTCTGGTCGGTGATCGATTGAATGACCTCGGTGATAAGGGCGATCTCGTCAGACTGTTGCTTCAATGCCGAAATCGATTCTCCCGTCAGACGTGTCTCCCGCTCCAGTGCGAGCACCTCGTCTTTCGCCTGAGCCATCGTCGCACCACCTTCTTCGGCGAGCTTCAAACTCTGTGACACGTCATCGTCAATCGAGCCGATCGAGCCAGCGATACGACCGATGCCTTCATCGGCAGCAGCCACCGCTTGAGATGTTCCCGTCGCTTCTTTCGCCTGCGCGACCGTTTCTTCCACGACTCGGTCGATGAGACGTGTCGTTTCCTCCGTCTGTGACGCCATCTCTTCCGTACTCGCATACAGTTCTTCCGATTGTGCTGTGATTTCCTGTGCGTTTTGGGTGACGCGGTCAATGAGTTCACGCAAATTACCCTTCATGCGGTTGAATCCGGTCATCAATTGTCCGATTTCATCTTGCGTGAGCGCCTGAAGGTCATCGCGGGTCAAATCACCTTCCGCGACTACTTCTACCTCTTTCGCTAGGAATCGCAACGGGGTCGTGACCATATGACTAATGGCATATCCGGCACCAAACATCAGTATCAGACTGACAACTGCGATGACGACCGAGTACCAAAAGGCACGCTCACCTGCCTCCTGCAATTCGGCTTGCATCGCAATTAACTGCTCTTCTGTTTCGGCTTGTAACGTCTCACCTGTCGATGAGATGGATTTGGTCACGTCCGGCATGAGACGGAATACTAATCGATCGATTGCTTCTTGATCTTTTGAGTCTATCGCCGCGATGGCTTGTGTCGCCAACTCATCATATCCTGTCGCGTATCCGAGTAACGATTCATATTCCTTTCGTTCGGTCTTATTGTCCGCGAGTTCAATCAACGATTCGATGGCGGCTTTCTTCTCTTCTCCGCCCCGGCTGATTTGTTGTTTGCGCTCATCATCCTGTAGGAGCACATACCCGCGGACACCATACGCTTGACGGACCATCCCGAGCGCCAAGTCGTCTGCCGCTTTCATCTTCATGACATCGTTTGAAATCATGTGTTCATATTGACTCGTCATCCGGTCGAGCGTCCACAGATTGTATCCCATTCCAACGATTGTCAAAATTAGAATCAAACCGATACTCGTCATGATTTTTCTTTATAACGTCCATTCGTTCAACATCTTTTTCACGTACTACGAGGAGTAATCTCCTCTTCCACCTCTTTTTCTCTTTATTTTTATGTATTGCCTTTTCTTTATCGGACACAACAGCCTAATTTGTACCAACAATTTGAAATTAATTTATGTATTGACCTATCTTTTTTTTTTTTTTTACTGTGCACAAAAAAAGAACCAGACATCTGCCTGGTTCTGAGTCTTGCTTATAGCTTGAATTGCGCCACGCGATTCGAGAGTTCGGTCGCCCGTTGTTCTGTTTCGCCCATCTTCGCCTGAACGTCGTTGAAACGCTCGACTGAGAGTTGAACTTTCTCTGAAATCGACTGCGTTCCGTCCGCGCCTTCTGTCACGGTCGTCGCCACTTCTTGAATGACACCAAGAATGTTGTCCGTCATATGGCGAAGTTGAAGCGCGTTACCTTCGAACGTCTTCGCTGTCTCCCCGAACACTGTCGCATCCTGTTCATATTGCGTTGCCGACTCTTCGAGACGATCGTAGTCGGCCATGACTTTCGTATTGAGGAACGTCAACATATCTTCCGAACTCGTGTTGAGTCGTTCGACCGAATCGATGACCGTGTTTGACACGTCACGAATCTCGTTGACCGTCTGACGTGAGTTTTCCGCTAATTTGCGGATTTCTGATGCAACGACCGCAAAGCCGCGACCTGCTTCCCCAGCACGTGCCGCTTCAATCGAAGCGTTCAAAGCGAGTAAGTTTGTCTGGTCAGCAATCGCAAGAATAGCTGTCGTCAAGACACGAATCTCTTCAACCGACTGTGCTCCTTTGATGGCTTCCGCGAGCTCGACCTGTTTCTTCTCGATAATTGCCACTGCTTCTGTTTTCGAAACAACGGCTTGTTCCCGCATCTCGTGCGCTCGAGCTTCGACACGATTTGCCGTTTCGGCACTCTCGTTGGATAAGTCGACGATTGAATCGATCGAACTTCCCATTTCTGTCGTCGAGGCACTCATTTCTTGCGAAGAGGCTGCCGTTTCTTCCATACCGGCCGTCAATTCTTCGACCGTTCCAGACGTCTCTTCCATATAGTGACTGAGTCGCGTCACTTCAGCAGATACGTCTTTTGAAGACGAGAGAACGACTTTCGCTGTCTCGTCGACATCAATCATGATCTCACGTAGTGTCGCGAGGAACGTGTTGAATGAACGACTGACTTGTGCAATCTCATCATTCGACGTGACCGGAATCGTCATCGTCAAATCGCCACCTTGGGTCGCGAGTTCATCAAAGCGTGTCTGAAGTGTGCGCATCGGTCGAATAATCGAGCGTAACAGGCTGAGGCCAAGGAACAAGAGAATCGCCACAGCCCCGACCGTCACGGCAATCAATGCCATAAGGGACTGCATGAATTCACTTTCCATGTTCTGTCCGACACGTTGTGAGCCTTCCGAGTTGTAGTCGACAAGGTCCGCTAGTTTTTGTGTGAAGTTGTCATATGTAGACTTGGACTGCGCATCATAGTATGAGCGCGCCATCCCTGTGTTACCGGTCGAGCTGAACGTCAACATGTTGTCCGAGACGCGTTGATACATCTCCCATTGACGCGAGAAATTCTGGAATAGTTCTTTGTCTTCCGCACCTGAAGCCGTTTTTTTATACTTTGGTGCAATCGTATTGATTTCTTCACGAATCTCTTTCATCCGTGTCATGAGCTCTTCTTTTTTGGTCGCATCCTCTGTCACGATGTGATCGAGTTCGAGTGTTCGATAGTTTGCGGCGAGTGTGTTGAGTTCATGAGCATAATCGAGCCCTTTGTTCCAGTTATTGACGATATCGTCCGCTTGACGGTTCGCGTCACTCATTGAAAACAGTGCGTAACCACCGACGCCAAAGACCATGACGAGCGATATGATGACGAGCCCCCATAATTTTTGACGAATCGTCAAATTCTTTCCAACGTTCGCTCCGAAAGATGTCGTGCGTTCACGCTTCTCTCCGCGCTTCCATTTGAGTGTCGGTTTCCACGTCCATGTCGGTTTTCGTTTGATCCGGCTCAGTGCCTTAGACCATGTTGATTTCCATGCCATCTATGTATTCCCCTCTCAATCATGCAGTGTTTCCTATACTATCGACAATTTTCAGAAAATAATGAAGAGAATTGACCAAACTTAAAAAAGGTGACTCAAACTGCAAGAGTCACCTTCTGACTATTCAATACACAGATTTCGTTGTTTGATTCGTTCGATTCGCAGGTGTCACGACTTTGAATGTCAGTTTCGACCCACGTCGCTGCGTTCCGATATAGACGTTGGTCGTCGTCGAGCCGATGGACTTTTTGGCGACTAACTTACTGCCGTTGTAGACATACAGCGTGCCATACGGGACGTTCGTTCGTACTGCTACCGATTTTGTCGTCGAACGGATGGTCCCTGCGCTGATTGTCGGACGAATCCCCGACTTGACCACAACTGATTTCGCGTCACGATGAATTCCAGACTTCGCCTCGAAATAGAGCTTCGTTCCAGCACGAGGACGGCTGAACGTGAGCGTGTAGGACCCATTTGCATTCGATTTTGTTGTCGCGATGATTTTCGAGCCATTCTTTAACGTCACGGTCGCGTTCGGTAGTGTCTTCCCGACCCGTTTCGTCTGTTCGTCCGTCAACGTCACCGATGGGATTGTCGCACTTGGTAGCCTATACGTTAGCGTCTTTCGTTTCGATCCGTATGAAGATTCGATGATGACTGTTGTTCCCGGTTTTGCCGAAATATGATATCGATTCGTCCCGACAACGCGAGTATAGAGTACGACTCCGTTTGAGATGAAATTGATATCCGTATTTGGATCGTGTGCCAACGTGAACGTCGCGGATGAAGACGTGAGGAGAACATCTTTCACCGTCAATACTTTTGGTGTGTCACTCGTCACTTTTTTTTCTAGCGTTTGGGTAAGTTCTGGACGAAAACTCGCAACAAGTTTAATTGTCTGGCCTTCGCGTAGCGGTTCTTTCAAGTTGATGACGTTGAGACCTTTCGTCAGGCGTTTCGCCGATTCGGATCTACCGTTACGAGAAACAGCGAGAACCGGGTCTAACTTGTCGTTAAATACGGTAATCGTCGTGTCACCTGTTTTTGGTTGTTTTGTCCACGTAAAAGATGGCATCGGATAGTCTTTCGTAACGTAGACCATCTCGTAAGGACGTTCTTGTCAAAGGACACGGAAAAAGATCCGGTATGACCAGGGTTGGTCAGAACTGTATGTCGTCAATTGCGCCACACCGTGTTCATCCGCCTGAACTTCTTTCACTTCAAATGCTGTTTTCGAATTTAATTGTCTTACTTCCACTTTTGCGTGAGGTTCTGTCTGGATAGAGACCCCTTCCATTCGCGTTTCTGTCAGAACTTTTGTTGGATTGTTGATTACCGGCTGTCCAAGCATAAATCTCTTTTTGACAGACGCTTCTGTTGCTTGACGGTAATCCCATGCATCAGAAACATATAGCTCGATTGTTTGATTTCCTTCAATGATTCCACTCGAGAGCGTGAAGCGCCCGGTCTCGTCTGCTTGAACGGGACTCGAACACGTAGCGAACGACGCTTTTTCACACGAAAGATATACGGTCGCATTCGGTGCCGTTATTCCGCTAATCTCCCCGACTGCTCCGTATTCGAACGAAGTGTCCACTTGAAGCGGAAGTTGTTTGATCGGTTTGAACGACTTCCAATGGTCCAGCATGGCAAAGCTGACCTTAGCGGAGAACGATTGATCAAATGATGGAATCGTATAGCCTTCCGCGAACGATTGTGCCGACTCGACTTGTGTCACATCCGTCGGCAATTCAGCAACAGGCACCTTATGTTCGATTCCATCAACGGTTGTGATGGTCGCCATGAGTTGATATGCATGATTCAGCCACGTATGCCCCTCCTCCGAGTTGCCAGTAGCTTTCAACCACGTGTACATTTCTTTCGGTTTTTGCCCGAAACGTTCGATTGACAACAACCACTGGTCGTCTTGCACGAAATACCCATTCTCGATTAAATCGAACTCGCTATTCGTGTTGCGCGTGCGCAAGCTCGTCTCCGTGATGCGACCTTCCGCCAAATCAATCGTGACCATCGAATCATCAAACGTCACACCATAGTAAAGCCCATCGTGATAGACCAATGACGTGAGATCGTAGTGGACCTGCCCGTTCAAATTGAGCGTTTGAATCGTTCGGGTTGCGAAATCGTAGACGTATAAATGATTGGATCCTTTCATAAAGAGTCGATCGGTCTTCGACTCAAAATCGATGGACAACGATTCATTCGGATACGTTGTCTTTTCTAGTTCTTCTCCCGTTTCAAGTGAGAGATGTGTGATCGACTTGTCGGACGTGTTGAATGCAATCAATTCATCAAGATTCGTCCCTAACATCAGACTTTGTCCCGAAATGAGCGGGTAAGTCCTTTTGACCGTTCCTTTCATATCCGTCAACGCCCATTCGTTTTTGTACGAATCACGCCAGAGCATCACGTCTCGACTGGCATCATACGATACGAGGTACGCCCGATGTGGTGATTCTAAGGAATCGATTCGAGATGTCGTTCCGTCTCGTTGGACGCGGATGAGGGGTTGGTCATATTGCGGAACGGCAATCCATTCCTGTCTGTCTAGACTCGCAATCCACGAGCGGACACCTCCGTAGCTCCCCTCGTCACCAGATGAATGCGTCGTTAAGTCCCCTGGATAGTCAATGATAACGGTGGACTGATTATTCGGGTCATGCAGGCGCGTCTTCCCGTTCAGATAGTCTAGATAAAATGGTGACTGCGGGATGACTTTAATCGATTGTTCAAGTTTTGTCCCGGTCTCGATTATAGAAGTGGCCCATGCCTCCTGCTTTGGCAACATAAGCAACATCATCATCATCAGCATGATGGCATATAGATATCGTTTCAACTTTTTACAAACCCTTCCTTAATTTATTTATTTTTTGTTTCTTTAAATATAATTGTTAATTATGATTTTTGAAAGATAATTATGTAAATAAAAAGAAGCATCGCCATGGCGATGCTTCTCGACCTCATTTCTCACTCAATACGGTCTGCGTACCTTCAATCATCTTGATTTCGGTCCACTCCATCACGTTCTTCGCGAGCGGATCGTTGGCGACCATGAAGTCAGCAAGCGCTTCTACTTTTTGGGCTTCGACCGGTTGTTTCACGTTATTCAAGCGGAAGCGTACGACCTTGTGGAATGCATCTAAAAATGAGATTTCAAGTTTTGTGTCAGTCATGGGTTATTCTCCTCCTTAAGATGTGGGTTAGACTAAATCGTATTCACGGACGATGCCGAGGTCTGCTCCCTCTTGAATGACGAGATCAATCAAGAGACGACCGAACGCATCAATCGTATCTGCCGTCAGGTCGGCACGAATTGGACCGAACCGTTGTGCTTTTTTTTTTTGTTTCGCTGTTTGTACGTCATGATGCGTCGTCAAAACGAACGTTGCTTTCTTCTCTGTTAAGACAGCCATGGGGGATGGCTCCTTTCAATAGGGGATTAGGTTTCTGATGCGGTCGAGGTATCCATTCGTTCGAGCAGCTGGATCATACGATCGAGCTTCGTCTCAATCCGATGAAGCAAATAGAGCGAGACAACGATAGGGAACCCCAAATTTGAGATGAGTTCGGGCCAACTCATGTGACCACCTGCTCATCGTGCCGAGGATTGGCAGCGGGACGAGTGAGGTTTTTCATAAGTCCTCCCTGTTAATACACTAGAAATTCTTGGGCCACGACGTAGTTGGCGGATTCCACATCAATCAGTGCCTTGATCAAGTCAGCAAACTGTTTCATCCGCGCCTCATCCATCCGACTTCCAAGCGGTCCATAGCGGACGAGTTGCTTTTTTTTTTTTCCGTCGAGTTGTCGTCGGGTGTCCAAATAAAGCATCGTCGCCGTTTCTCGATATGCTGCCATTTGTCTCACCTCCTTCGTCCTTATTAACCGCTTACAAGGTCAAAGTGCTCATTCTATTTTTCTATAACAATAAGTGACGATAGTCCTAAACTATCTGAATATTTATTCATTTTTTTTTTTTTGTCTACTTTCTTGAGTTTTCATATTAAGTAGGGTATCTTAATCTTCGGCAGACAGCATTCAAAAATACGTCAAAAGTACCATGATTTATTCAAAACATTTGAAAAAACTGTAAGTTAAATTCTTGTAAATGGGGTACGATACGTAGGAGGGCATTTTTTGTTTTTTACTAGTCAGTCTTGAAGAAGGAGACATACACGATGAACAGCCTAGACCTCGCAAGCTTTGCCTCAATTCCTTCCGCTCAACACGACTTCGACCAAGCCGACCTGACGTTTTCAGCGACCGAATGGGATACATACCGACCGGAACAGGGAAAACTAATTTCGTATAAAGAGCAGCATCTAATGGTCTATCCGCTCAAAGAATTGAGTCGCGCCTTTAGCGTGGCCGGCATCCCACGCAGCCAACAGCAATTGATCAAATGGGAAACAGATGGCGTCTTGCCACCGACCCCATTTACGTTCGGCCGGAAGCGATTCTATACGGAAAATCAGATTCGTACCATTGTCGACATCGCACTGGAATGCGGATTGCGTCCACGAACACATGTGAAGAAAACAAACTTCTCTGAATTGGCGCATCATGAACTAACGTACATACTCAAACTTGAACTTCATGCCTAGGAAACTCCTCTCGTCTGAGTAGGCAAAAAAATCATTCGTCATGATGTTCGTGACGAATGATTTTTTTTTACAACTTCTCAATGACTGGACGAGGAAGCTCTTCCCGTTTCACTTCGTCGTACGAAGTCACGGTATCTTCATCTTTGACATAAAGACGTAAGAACGCCCCCTCCCGAAGTTCTTTCCCGGCGGTAAAGGTGACTTCTTTCTGGTCACCTTCCTCCGTGAACGCGGATTGTGTATAAATGTAACGCTTCATCACATCGCCGTTCTCGAGCGTCGTCTCTTCTACATCCGTCGCTCCTCCGATTTCAACGAAAAGGTTATCCTTCCCAATTCGATTCCAATCCACCTGCGTTAATCCAACGACCAATACAATCGCAACAATTGCAATTCCAATCCATTTTTTTATTTTTTTCTCTCCTTATCGAATCGCCGTCATGAAGCGGCGAACTGTGATGCCATAATAGACCGCATAAATGGTCGTATAGACGCCCATCCACACGAGAACCGGTATCGTGAAATTCATGCTCAACAAGTTTGAAAACGCGATGAGCGCCACGGTCGCATGAAGAATCCCGAGCGCGAACGGAGCGAGAAAGACGACGATGATCTGTTGGCGCACCGTCCGGCGCACGTCCCGATCGGATATCCCGATTTTCTGTAATATCGCATACTTCGCCCGGTCATCCTCTGCCTCCGTCATCGTCTTGAAGTAAATGACGCTACCTGTTGCAACGAGAAAGACGAGCCCAAGGAATGTCCCGACAAAGAGGAGCGCCCCGTTCATTGCCATCGTCTCGGCGTACACGTCCGGTGCACTCGAGAACGATTCAAGCCCGAGTTCCGCTAGACGCTCAGACTGTTCGCGCTGATCTTTGAACGACTCCGTGAGGGCAACGTGATACGTCTCGCTCGGCTCCGTCATCGTCTTGAACATGTCGTCGGCGACGACGAGGAACGACCCGCCGAACGTCATCACGTTGAGCGGTGATTCTTCAAGACGCGTCGACACGTCAACCGTCTGTCCTGACAGTTCGACCGATTCAAGATTCTCCGAGTAACGTTCGTCATAGAACGGGTCGACCCATACGACCTCATCCTGTTTGAACGGTGCCGGCTCTGCCACGCCGAGACCTTGCAGAAGATGGCGGTATGTCGATTCATCGATGACCCCGAGCTCACGCTCTCCGTATTGCGCTTCCGTCCGAATCGTCTTTTGTTCGACACTTGATTCGAACGTCGCTCCGTTCACCTCGACCGCATCCCCTTTCCAAGCATACGTGTATGGTGTATAAGAGGCGACATTCTCTTCCGCGTAGTAGTAGACGCTAAAGATGGCACCTCCTGCCGTGATTGCTGTCGCGCTGATGATGCTGATCAACGTGAGCGTCTTCGCGTTCCCGCGAATGCGATAGAGGAGCTGTGACGTCGTCAACAAATTGAGTCGTTTCCACGACCAGCGTTCGTTCCCTTTCAACCATGTCAATGCGAAAATCAAGACACTGTGAAAGAGAAGCGCAGACCCGATGACACTCAATCCGATAATGAGAAGCGGCATCGCGAGTCCGAGCATTCGCCATAGCGATGACGTCATCAGATCCTGAAGCGCGAGCCAGTATGCCGCTCCAATCGTGAGCACACCTGTGAGTGCGACCCATCCTTTCGCCGTCGGAACTCCTTCCCCACTCTTATCCGCATGGAACAAGTCAATCAACTTGAAACGATAGATGACGCGGTACCCTTGGAATGATGTGAAAAGGAAAATAGCAAGAAAGACAAGGAACGTCTCGATGAATGCCGACGCAGAGAAAGCGAATCCGATGTTCAAGTCACTGTCCATCAATCGCATCAACAGTTGCAAAAGCGCATTCGACCCGAACAGGCCGAGCACGATTCCAACGACCAAGGACACCGCTCCAATGACGATATTCTCAAACAAGAGCAAGAGTCCAATCTGTTTCTTTCGGACCCCGAGTAATGAGTAGAGCCCGACCTCTCGCTTAAGTCCTCTCAAAAAGAAGGCGTTCGAGTAGGCAATAAACAAAGCGACGAACAACATGAGGATGAACGTCGACGTGCTCATCAACCCGCTGATCTTTTGCGATGTTTCCGCAAGCGCACTGATTTCATGACTGTGCTTGAGTGTCGCGAACGTGAAGTAGATGACGATGGAAAAGATGGTCGTCCCGACATAGAGTGCGTATCGCGACAGATTCCGTACGACGTTTTTCTTAGCGAGCTCAAATAGCGTCATCGACCGCACCGCCTTTCGCGAGCTCCTCGAGGATTGATTGGTAGAATGCGTCTCGTGAGGCGTTGCCGCGAATGAGCTCTTTCTTCAACTGTCCGTCTTGAATATAGAGGACTCGGCGGCAAAAACTTGCGGCGAAGGCGTCATGCGTCACCATCATGATGGTCGTCTCCGCTTCATTCAACCGAGCGAGGGTATCTAAGAGATCGGTCGCCGACTTCGAGTCGAGCGCACCGGTCGGCTCATCGGCAAAGATGAGTTTCGGGTCCGAGATGAGCGCCCGACAAACAGCCGTCCGTTGTTTCTGTCCGCCTGAGATTTGATACGGGTACTGCTCGAGGATCCCTTCGAGTCTGAATCGTTTCGCTAACCGTTCGACCTTTGCGCGTGTCTCATGAACCGGCGTCTTCGAGACGGCGAGCGGGAGCAACATGTTTTCCCGGACCGTCAATGAATCGAGCAAGTTATAGTCCTGAAAGATGAATCCAAGATGGTCACGTCGAAAATCGGCAAGAGCCTCCTCATTCATCGCCGCAATGTCATCGCCTTCGACTAAAATCTCACCCGACGTCGGTGTATCGATTGTCGCGAGGACGTTGAGCAACGTCGATTTCCCAGCCCCGGACGGCCCCATGATTCCAACGAACTCCCCATGTTCAATGGTGAAGGAGACGTCATCGAGCGCTCGAAACGTCGCGTTCCCTTTCCCGTATGTCTTTTGAATCGCTTTTACTTGTAATAATGTTTCCATGTTCAGCACCTCTTTCTGTCCCTTACATTACGCCCTCTGTCTTAACTCCAACTCACGCGTACCTTACAAAATCCTTACGTGATATGCTTAGAAAGAGGTGATGACGATGGAACAGCCACGGATTCTCATCGTGGATGATGAACAAGATTTATGTATATTGATTCAACGCGCGCTTGAAAAAGAAGGATTTCATGAGATTCGGACCGCTCACACATTGAAAGACGGATTTGATGTCTTCGAGACGTTCCGCCCTCACTTGGCGATCTTAGACGTTATGTTACCGGACGGTGAAGGCTATCAGCTTTGCCAACAGATGCGAGCGCAGTCCAACATCCCGATCCTCTTTCTCTCTGCCAAATCGGAAGAGGTCGATAAACTACTCGGTCTCGCCATCGGTGGAGATGACTACATCACGAAGCCGTTCAGTCCAAAAGAAGTGGCATTCCGTGTAAAGGCTCAGCTCCGACGGGTTTCAATGATGGAAGCACCAATGCCCGAGACGACGACCGTCGGCCCCTTTCAAATGAATGAAGACGAGACGGAAGTGTATGTGAACGGGGAGCGATTGGAGTTGACGGCTAAAGAAGTCGGTCTTCTCGCCTGCTTTTTACGCAACCCGAACCGAATTCTCAGCAAGGAGACGCTCTTCACGCAAGTGTGGGGTGAGTCATTCTTCGGATCCGACAACACGGTCATGGTCCACATCCGACGTCTCCGTGAAAAAGTCGAACCGAATCCATCTGATCCGACATATATCAAGACGGTCAAGGGACTTGGCTATCGGCTGACGGTATAAGGAGCGATCATGATGAAATGGAAACTGACCGGTCGCTATTTGTTGTCGATTCTCCTTATTGTCGCGCTCGTCGTCTTCTTGAACATTACAATCTTATTCGGCCTCCTTATCAATGATCGAACGGGACTTGATGATGTCGAGAGCAACGCCGGGGAGACCTTCACCCGAAACTTCAGCACCTATGTATCGCTTGAGGACGGTGAACCCGTTGTGTCAGAAGCCGGGCGGGAAGCTCTTCGCCAAACGGGTGCATTCGTCCGCTTTTTAGATGAGACGGGACGTGTCGTCAGCGAGGTCGATGCCCCGAGTGGATTACCAGACGCCTATTCTCCAATCGAATTGATTCAAATGTATAAATATATGGATGATGACCTCCGACTCTACTTCATCGGGGAGTATGAATCGTACAGTTATCTCATCGGTGTGCCGGAGGCAAATGAGCGTCGGGTGCTCTTTATGTTAGACGAACAGGCAGTCCTTTCGTATATCACGAAGGCGTTCTTCTGGATTCTAGTTGTCGATTTACTTGTCGCCGCCTTGATCGGTTTATTGTTCAGTTCACGATTGACGCGCCCTGTATATCGCTTGACCGAACGGATTCAACAGCTGAAGCAACGTGATTTTTCGACTACCGAACCGAAGCAGTCAGGGATTTACCGTCCTGTTTTCTATGATTTGAATGCCGTCTCACAGACACTTAAAACGTATGAACGTCAGCGCGAAGAACTCGAAGAACGTCGAAAAGAGTGGATGAGCAACGTATCTCACGACCTGAAGACCCCGCTCGCCTCCATCCAAGGCTACGCCGAACTACTTGATGATGATTCGTTAGATGACACCGAGCACAGACAATACGTACATGTGATTGAACGACAGGCTAAGTATATGAAGGAACTGCTCGACGATTTCAATTTGACGATGCGTCTGCAACACGGCGATTTCCCACTTACGCTCGAAGAGACAAACCTCGAGCCGTTCGTTCGTGAGCTCGTCATCGACGTGTTGAACGATTCTCGCTTTGGGGAGCGTCACATCGAGTTTGAGGCTACTCAAGCAGCGACCGTCTCGCTCGATCGTCACTTTATGAAGCGAGCCTTGCTCAACTTCTTGTATAATGCTCTTCTCCATAATGACGATTCGGTGCACGTGACAGTCCACATCGAGGGTGACGTCGTGACGATTGGAGATGATGGAAATGGGATTGCAGAATCCGAATTGCCCTATATCTTTGAACGCTATTACCGAGGCACGAATACAGACGACGCACGCGGGAGTGGTCTCGGCATGGCCATCTCACGGGACATCATCGAAGCCCACGGCGGGAAAATAGAAGTCGACAGTGCACCGGGACACGGCACCACAATTCGAATCACATTCATGACATAGCAAAAGGGACGCTCAGGCGTCCTTTGCAAAAAATAGACAAAAAAGCACCTACTTCATTTCAACGCGAATAAAGTAGATGCTTTTCTTTTTATATTTGAAAAGGCAGAAACGACAGGATGCCAGTTTCTTTAAAAATGAAGAATATGATAACCGTAGAAACAGTTAAAATGATTCGACGTTCTGTTATCTTAAAAAATATTGAATAAAGCACAACCGCAGTCACAAGATTAAATCCACTTTGAATATCGATACCAAAGTAGTGAATACGTACTTGAGCTGCTTCAGTATTAAATAAGAGATCTGGAAGAAAATAGTAGCCTTGTTTGAATAGAAAGGCAGTAGGTATTGAACCTAAAATAGCGGCGCCTATCCCTCTTTTACCGGCATTCCAAATGATTAACGCATAGACAGAGGATAGGACTGCGATAGTTAGCCATATTCCAAATAGTTGATAAGGTAAGAATCCTAAGTTCAAATAGAACATTAGGTAATAAGCTAAAACTGTGGAAACAAGCAAAATAATCGAATGAATGGAAGCGTTTAATCGTGACTTGCTAAACACAGCTACTAATGTCACTAGGAATAGCCAAAACTCAAGTGTAGTATCAAAATCAATCAAAGGGGAACTACTCGCATATTGATCTAAGAATCCCAAGAAAATTCCCAATAACCCTAACAAGATATAATTCTTAAATTGGCTAAAAAAAGTAATTTCATGAGTTGACTGTTGTGGCGTTGAGCTATTCATATGTATTTGAGTCCCCAATCTAAACTTTAGGTAAGTTATAAGAGTGAAAGATATTGATATATACAATTCTAAAAGGGACGCTCAGGCGTCCCTTTTCTGTGTCGTATAGTCAACAATCCATTCTTCAAGTTCTTCAAGCGGTAATGGTCTAGAGAAATAATATCCTTGCATCTCGTCACAGCCGAGTTCGCGTAACGCGTTCCACTGTTCAAGCGTCTCGACGCCTTCGCACACCGTCTTCAAATTCAAGCCACGTGCCAAATCGACAATCGATTCGACGATGACGTTGCCGGTCGGGTCATTCTCGGTCACTTGAATGAACTGGCGATCGATTTTGATCTCATGAATCGGATAGTGCTTCAAGTAGACGAACGCCGAGAACCCTGTCCCGAAGTCGTCAATCGAGATAGAAAAACCTTCTTCTCGGAATGCAACAAAACGATCGATGACGTGTTTCTGGTTCTCCATCCCGACGCTTTCCGTGATTTCTAAGGTCAAATAACTCGTACTGACCCCTTCTTCCCTTGCGATTTGGGCAAACTTTTCGACGACCCCTTCGGATAAGAAGTGACGCGCCGATAAATTGAGGGCGAGTTCATACCGGTCTCCCCGTTCATGCCAACGTTTGAGCTGGCGACAAGCCGTCACGAACGCCCATTCCTCTAAGTCGATGATGACACCAGTTGATTCGGCAAGCGGAATGAAGTCGAGCGGCGGCACGAGACCTCGCTCTGGGTGATTCCAGCGCATCAACCCTTCAAACCCTTTCAGTTTACCTGAGGAAGCATTCACTTTCGGTTGGAAATACAGTTCAAACTGACCTGATATCACACCAGTACGTAAATTCATCTCTAACAAGAGTCTCTCAGATGCTTCTTGCGCCATGGCCTCTTCAAAAAACTTGATGACCCCACGTTTCTCATCTGATTGACCTGCAACGACACGTGTTGTATGAATCATATCCAAAGTAGATCGACTTTCATGTTCAATGGAAATGAATGCACTCGTCGTCAGTACAACGTCCAATTCATTGATTCGATATGGCGCACGCGTCACTTGCTCGCATAAATGTTCTGCAAACGAACGTATTTTCCTCCGTTCCCCGTAAGGTACCCAAATGACAAATCCCGATTGCGAGGTACGTGCCATCCTAGATTCATCGATTACTGCTCGTAGTCGTTTCGCCATTTCTTTCACGATCAAATTCGATGTTTCGGTTCCAATCGCATCCTCAATAGACCGAAAATCGTCTGCTCGAATATATAAAACTGCTCCTAAAAACCCTCTCGCTTGTTGACGTAATTGATCGACTTCCTCGACAAATGCATATTTGTTCATCAAACCTGTCAGTTCGTCCGTGTAGGCTAACTGATGAATCCGTTCATCCACAAGCTGCCGGTCAAGCCGGAAGTACAGGATGGCAATAAAATCCGCAAGTGTACTCACAATCAATTCCTCAAGATAGTTCCACTCCCGAAGCAGAAACGTCTCGCAACAAATCACACCTGTGGCACGATTGTTTGCATAAATCGGAGCGTCTAGCATGGAGTACACACGCTTTCCTTCTACAAAGTACTCTTTGTACAAGTCCTTCACCCATGGATGACTGCGAACATCCTCAAACGAAAGGATTCGCTCTGTTTGAAGCGCATCAAAATAGTCAGGCGCGAGTTCACGATGGACGGTCAACTTCGGATGATGTGTCCCTGATTCGTGAGAATAAGCGACTTGACATGAAATAGATCGATGCGATGTATCAAAATGCCAGATCGAGACTGTATCGACTGCCAACATATCGGCGACAATCTCACACATATACAGAATTGCCTCCTGCACCGTTTCTTCCGTTACAATCGGCATCCGTACGAGCGCGAACAGTTTCTCTTGATGCTTACGATATACTCGGTTTGAAAAGTTGTTCTCGATCATCAGTCTGCTACCTCACCCATTTAAATTTGACCTAATGATAGCATGAATCATCCGATACAGCGTTTTCCAAAATTCAACAGAGAGTCAATGCTTGCTTCGTTTTTAAATAAACAAGATTTGAATTTATTCCCATTTATAAATTATTGACCTCCTTTTTAAGAAAGTGGTGTGAATTGACCCTTTGTCCCATTGATTGTCCTTTTCCTCTCACCGTACAATGAACTTGTATTGCTTCACTTGTTGAATTGTTTCGTTCTCACTCTTTGAAAGGATGTGACGCTATGAATCCAAAGTCTGGTCTCACCTATTCATTCGCGGCACTTGCAGCGGTCAGCGTGCTTGCCCACGCAGACGAAGCTGCAGCGGCGAGCACACATACGGTGCGTTCGGGTGATACGTTATGGTCGATCAGTCGGTCCTATGATGTGTCCGTTGCGACGATTAAATCGTTGAACGGTCTCTCTTCCGATAGCATTCGCATCGGTCAAAAACTAAAGCTCACAGGCAGTCCCTCTGCTGCGACAGGTGGTTCCTCGTTAACCACGGCGAGTACGAACCGCGTCACGACGACACACGCATTGAACATGCGCGTCGCGGGCGGAACATGGCATCGCGTCCTCTTGACGATTCCAAAAGGTACGACGCTCACGTCGATTCAATCAAACGGTTCATGGACAAAAGTCAGTTACGGCGGACAGACCGGATGGGTGCATAACGACTATTTGCAAAAGGCATCTATGTCTAGCAGTACCGACAAACCAACAACGGTCACACCGAGCTCGGCTAAAGCTCAAACGAAAGCCAACTTGAATCTGCGTTCGTCGAAGTCTACGAAGACGACCGTATTGCTCACGATTCCAAAAGGCAAGACCGTGACCGTCTTATCTGTCGAAGGGTCATGGTCGAAAGTGAAGTACGGGTCGAAAACAGGATATGTCGCCAATACATATTTAACGACATCAGGAGCGGCGACACCGACAACACCGAGTACAGGACAATCAATCAATCAACAATTCACTACGACGGCAAACTTGAACGTTCGACAAGGTGCAGGCGTCGGTTATCCGCTCGTCACGACCATCCCGAACGGAACCGTCGTCAAAGCGACGAAACAGTCGGGCAACTGGTACTATGTCACGTATAATGGGAAGTCCGGATACGTGAGCGCCGGTTACTTGAAGCAGACGTCCACGACACCGAGCAACCCGGCTCCGAACGAAGGCGATGCCGGTGCTGGTAATGCGGCTGTCGATTATATCGTCAACACACCGTCCTTGAACGTACGTTCGAGCGCATCGACGAGCGCGACCATCATCGGGAGTGTCAAAGCAGGACAGACGTTGCGCGTCGTCCAATCGTCAAAAGGCTGGCTTCAAATCTATTACGGGAATACGGTAGGATTTGTCGCCTCGGCTTATGTGAAAACCGTCCCGAAAGGTTCGGCAGACGGCCCGTCTTGGGTTGAAGGTTCTTATGATTCGAATTCATATTATACGTACTATCCGACATCGATTCGGTCACAGGCGAACGAGTCGAGTAGCACGGTCGGCTCGACACTTCGGGGAGAACTCTTGAACGTGATCGGAGAGACATCGACCCACTATCGTCTCGCATCAGGATTCGTCGCAAAATCAGCCGTCACTGAAATCAAAGGGCAAAGTGCCCAAGCTACTAGGCTTTCGACCATCGATGTGGCAAAACGCTTCGTCGGCACACCGTACGTATGGGCATCATCAAGCCCGGCAAATGGTGGATTCGATTGCTCAGGACTCATCTATTATGTATTCAATCAATCCGGCGTCAGCATCCCACGGACAAACGTGGCTAATTATTGGGGTGGCGCTTATTTCGGACCTCAATTGCCCAAGTCATTCGTCCCGCAGGCCGGTGACCTCGTCTTCTTCGAAAACACATATACCGCCGGGCCATCGCACATGGGTATCATGATCAATTCCGATACGTTCATCCATGCCGGTTCATCCGGATTAGGATACAACCAAATCAGTAAAGAACCGTATTGGCAGTCACGCTTAATCGGTTATAAACGACCGTGACTTTGGTCACGCTAAAAAACCCGACAAAAGTCGGGTTTTTCTTTCGTTTTGCAGGATTTTTATCGCCTGACCCGAATTCGGAAGTAAAATGAAGGAAAAAAGGAGGTGCCGGATGGGCCAACCCCGTTTTGCAAAAATTCCATACCGTACCTACACGATGGTGCTCGCGATTGCTTGTCTCATCGGTGTCCTGTTGTTTGGACTTGGCACGAGTTTTTATTGGCATGAAAAACAAGAAGCCATCGACCAGACGATTACGAATTTGAATCAAGCGGCAGACCTAGCTGGTGTCGAAGCATACGTGTCTCTGTTCGAGGCGGCGACCCGGTATGAGGAGCAGTCGAATCAAACGACATCCTTCCTCTCCACACCGTACAAAGAACGGGCACTCCAATACAATGAGCGTTTATTGAACGACTTTGAGGACGGTGTGAACGAACGGGAACGGGAGACACTCCAGACGTTTTCAAATGAGTTGAATCAAATTCTCGAGGCAGAAAAGTTCGAAGCGGTCCCAACGGATGTCATCAGTTCCATCAATCGACGATGGCTATATCAAGCACTCGAGCAAACGAATCAATCGAATGCGGCATACGAACTGACTGATGCCATCATGCGAATGCAATCGATTCTTATGCGGAATCGCGAAGCCTTCTTCCGTAACCCGATTGATGCGGATCAACTCACAAACACCGTGGACATGATTGTCGGCGAAGCGACACTTGTTCAAACCATCATCGAATCGAATGAGACACTGCAATCGAAAGCGGTCATCGACGTGGCGGAAAGCGGGCAGTCCTTTGCGAATATGGCGAATCGCGAGGTGTCTCTAGAAGCACGTTACGTCAATTCAACGAATGTCTACGAGGACGCCTATGGTGCCCTTCGTTCCATCCGTTCGAGTTCTGAGACGATGCTTCAAGAAGAAAGTAAGCATTATCAAGTCTTAGCCACCACTTCATTCGTGGTGACGTTGCTCTTATCTCTCGGACTCTTATTCCTGCTCTACTATACACGCAATCGTTACAATCACGATTTGGCGCATCTCAAGGCACGCGCACTCGCCATCGACCCGAGCCTAGAACCTGTCGAAGCGATGTTTCCGAAAACACATGATTTTCGAGGGATCGAGGACGAGTTACGTGAGATTGCCACGAGTGTCCATTCGACTGTTCATGAACTTGAAAATCGTTCGCAAGATCTCGTGCGCTATCACGAACGTTGGTCGTCCCTCTTCTCTGAAACGGGACTCGCCATCGCACTGATGGATGACTCGTATAATTTAATTGAGCGCAACGAGATGTTCCGGCAGTTTTTCGGTGACCGGAACTTATATGAGATTAATCAATTGTTCACCGAGACGGGTCGCCGCTTGTTCGAGCAAGCGCTCGAAGGTGTGACTGAACATGGGACGAGTGCCCAGTTCATCATTCATCTGAAAGGGGAACATCTCCGTTATCTGAATGTGAAACTGACGCCGCTCAAGCGAGAGGAAAAGTTGACGTATTACCTCATCGTCGAAGATGAGACAGACCGGGTCGAACGGGAACGGAAGGTCGACCGTCTCGTCCGTTTCGACTTGGCGACCAATCTCTATAACGAATACGGTTTTATTCGCAAGTGGGAAAAGCAAGAGATTGACGGTGCATTTGTCCTTATCCGGATTCATGACTATCATCATCTCGTTGATTGGTACGACCCTGCGTATGCTGATCTGCTCATGATTGAGTTTGCGCGAGCCGTCGAGTCCCGTCTTTCGAAATATGCCCAACATCTCTTCGGTCGATACCGAGACGACACGTTTATGCTGTATGTCAAAGGCTTCTCGTACGAGGATGAGCACGAGCTGTTGGAGCTCTTCCCGACAGAAGTGACAATCAACCATAAACGTCAAAATGTGCATATCCAAATCGGGGCAACTGAGACGGAATCGACTTACAACGATTGTCTGTTCAAGGCGATGAAGGCGTTACAGCACGCCAAAGAGACACGTACCCCTTCGGTTTGGTATGACTCGGAAATTTTAGCCCAGATGCAACTCGCCGCACTGATTGAACAAGCGCTTCCGGACGCCATCCGAAAAGGAGAATTAACGGTCGCGTATCAACCGCAAGTCGAATTGAAAACCGGTCGCGTCGTCGGCGCGGAAGTGCTCGCTCGTTGGACACATCCTGACATCGGAGTCATCCCACCGAACGAGTTCATTCGCATCGCGGAACGTTCCGATCAAATCTTATGGCTCTCACATAATATTCTCGATCAGACGATTGCCCAGCTCGTCGCATGGCAAGGAACTTCATTTGAAGACATCTCCTTGTCGTTCAACTTGTCGGCCCATTCGGTCGACCCTTCCATCGTGGCGAAGCTCCGGGATTCGATTGAGGTATACCCGTGGCTACCTGACCGATTGAAGATTGAATTGACGGAGTCCTCGGATATCATGTCGTATGCGAGTGAACTCGAACGATTAGAAGACATCTCCGACCTCGGCTATTGCCTATCAATCGACGACTTCGGGACCGGATACGCCTCATTCGAAGCGATTTGGCACCTACCGATTCAAGAAGTGAAAATTGATCGGATGTATGTGAGTGGAAAGGCGAAAGAAAGTACTTCCTTCTTACGTGCCGTCTCTCGCTTTGCGAACGAGCAACAGCTGACCGCTCTCGCCGAAGGGATTGAGACCGAAAGCGACCTGTCACGCATGCTTCGTGAAGGGGTCGAACTCGGACAGGGCTTCTACTTCTCACCCGCCCTGGATGCGGCTTCATTCGAATCATGGGTCAACAAAAAGGGACACTCGCATTGAGTGTCCCTTTTTTCAGCGTGAACGAATGTCCTCATATAACTGCCTCGTTTCTTTAACCGAAGACTGATTGAGATAGATTGTTTTTTTTTACCAATCGAGTCGGATCACCGGTTCGACATCGCGGTCGATAAAGAGGAGTACATCCTCCCCTGTTTCCGTCCGAAAATGTCCGGTCAGACGTGTTCCCGTATCTGCTCCGTTCGTTCGACGCGCGATATCCGGCAATGTCGTCCATGTCACGTCTGCCACTTCATCAAACGAGACCTCACGACCATAACTGCCTTCAATCACAATCGCTTCATCCGTCACGGTCACCTCAGTCGGTTGACTGAACCAAAACATAAGCGCCGGCACACCGACGAGTAAGACGACAGAGACAATGATGATCGGAATGAGACGTTTTTTCCCTTCTGGTCTCAAGCGCCCCGCTCCATCGTAGATGTTACCGTCATAGCGTTGCATCCGCCAGAGCATCCCGACAATGAATACCATCAGGACGAGAAAGAACGGTTCGAGCGGGACGTTCCAACTAGACAGTTCGATAAGTGCAATGATGAGAAAAAGTGCACCAATCCCGTAACACATCCAGGCAATCAGTCGCGCCACTTTTTTGATGTCGACCCGCTCCTGTTTTTCTTTCGACATCGTATTATATCCAGAGATCAAGTGATACCAACCGAGCCTGTCAACCGCGAAGCCTAACCCGATGACGATTCCTGCTGCTAGAATGAGAATCCACATATGCCTCGCCTCCTCTCCTTTTTATACGTCATGACTGCTACAAAAGATACACGTCTCGCAAAAACAGGACCGCCTATATGAGCGGTCCTGAACAGTTTTAGTTTGAAGTCGGTGTGTTCGACGGACGTTGCATCCGTCCGATTCCTTCGTATGACACATCGCCCGGATCGCGTGCAAACTTCCATGCGTTTCGTGCATCGATCAATCGACGCTGGCGCATGCCGTTGAAAGCATCCGGTGCCAAGTTCACGATCTCATCCCATTCTGTGACGAAAATGGCATAATCGGCTCCCTTCAGCGCCTCTTCGACCGTCGTCGCTTGTGGATAGTCCCACGTCGCAATCGGATCATACCCGATGACGTCCACGTTACGGGCCACCATGTGGTGAGCGAGTAGAATCGATGGGGCATCTCGCATATCGTCTGTTCCTGGTTTGAATGCCAAACCAAGGATAGCCACGCGCATGTTCGGTTCAACGTTCAATTTTGAGAGCACGTACTCGATTTGCGTCTCATTCACTTTCGTCGCCGCCCGGATGACACGTAGGTCGATCTCGTTTTCACTCGCGACGTGTAGGAGTGCGTTCATGTCTTTCGGGAAGCACGAACCTCCGTACCCGATGCCCGCGTTCAAGAACGAACGCCCAATTCGCGGATCGAGTCCCATCCCGTCCGCAATCGTCGAAATGTCAGCGCCAGCTTGATCGGCTAGACGCGACAAGTCGTTCATGAAGCTGATTTTCGTGGCCAAAAAGGCGTTCGAGGCGTATTTGATGAGTTCTGCATTGATCGGTGTCGTACAGATGAGCGGAACGCCAAGGCGTCCGTAGATTCCTGCCAACTCTTCTGCGACTTCGAGGTTTACACACCCGATGACGACACGGTGTGGTTTCATGACATCTGCGAGCGCGCGTCCTTCTTGTAAAAATTCCGGTACGATCGCAAACGTATGAGAGGGATACATGATGTTCAGTAAGTCTGTCGTGCCGGGCGGGACCGAGCTACGAATGACGATTTTATGCTTCGTGTTTAGTTCCGACAAGACTGCTTCGATATAAGATAAGTCACAGCTTCCATCCGACTTGCTCGGTGTCCCGACCGCAAGAATCAAATAGTCGACCTGCTCCGTATCCGCGATTCGGCTTGTCAGGGTGATCTGGTCGGCGTGCTCTTGCAACACCTCTGCCATGCCTGGTTCATGGAATGGCGGGTGTCCACTCATGAGAAGACGTAGCTTCTCTTCGTCCGCTTCAACCCCGATGACGTGATGACCGGCTTTTGCCAAACCACAAAGTGTAGCCAATCCAACGTATCCTAAACCAATAATTCCAAATTTCACATCAGTTCCTCCTTCAATCATCTTTTATAAGCGTACCGAAACACGCCGAAGAAGTGAAGCTTCTAACACTCTCTCGATGTTCTTTGCTATAATGAGTCAAAATGATGGGTGAAAGGACAAACCGCATGGGCTTAATCGCTTTCTTCTTAGTGACATTGTTCGTTTATTTTTGGTTTTTTGTCCGGGGGGGACTGAAAACCTTTTTGCTAGTCTTGATCATGGTGAGCGGATGGCTCTCCATTTTTGAACTCGTCTCGATTCTCGAAGCCCGTCCATGGGTCATCGCGCCAATTCTGATCATCGTTGGATCGGTGATTTGGAAAGTACAACGCGACCGGAAACGAGAGCTCAAGAAAAGTGTTTGACCTCGGTCAGGCGCTTTTTTTTTTTGTCGTATTCGATAAAGCTTATCAGTTTCAAAAAAACATCAAAAAATCCTCGTACGATGGACGAGGATCAGCTTCGGTTTGTATTTAACTTTCTTATTCTAAAATACGAGAGAGATGCGTTTCATAATATACTCTCCATGACGAGCACATCATCGATTCGGTCGAGCTCGCTGAAGCCGTGTCGCATGTAGAAGGCAATCGCCCGTTCGTTCGTTGCCTCGACGTGCAAGTGAATCTTCCATTTGTTCGTCTGGATCGCTTCTTCGCATAATGCTTCCAGTAAGGCGTGCCCACTACCGGACGGTGCTTCCGGCAACACGCAAATATGGCTGATGAAAACGATGTCCGTATCCATGTAAGCTGCGATTAGCCCGACGAGACGCCCGTCGTTCCAGATTTCATACGACGTCGCCCGTTCGTGCAGTTTCAAAGCGTATGGCTCTAACTCTACCCGCTCCGACAGCTTGGTCGGGAACAGATGATCACACGCCTCAAGATGCGCCACATAGTCAGAGACCGTCCCTTGGTCGCGAGTCATCATACATCCTCCAAGACAGCGACACCAAATCCATGTCGCCCAAACTCGTTCCCGTTATAAAGGAGGTAGTGCCGACCGTCCCACTCGAAGACGTGCGGGTAACATTCCATGTCCGCATCCCATCCGTCGGAACTTCGTTCGAATCCGAGTGCCGAATCATCACGCGTCCAGTCCAACAGATTTTCCGAATAGGCGTAACCTAATCGATATCCGCGTAACGGGTCGGTCCGAAAGCCAAAGGTGTAAAAAAAACAAAAAATCATATGGTAGCGTCCGTCCGCTTCGAACACGGTCGGAAGCGCCTGACTCTCGTCCGCGATTGTATCCGAAACGATTCTTCCGTGACGCTTGAACGTCTGTCCATCTTCTGACGTGGCGAGCGCAATCTTATAGGTCCTTTCCTGGACGCCATCCGGACCCTCTTTCCATGTCGTCCCGTAAATGTAATACATATAGTATTGTTCCCGTGTGACCACAAAGGGGTCGCCGACGAGAAACGGTTCCTCGATGCTCGCCGATAATATCGGTCCGTCGCCGAGCCGTTCGAACGTCTCTCCCTCGTTCCGACTGACAGTGAGACCAATCCCCGTTTCGACCGACACAGAGTCTCGACGGCTCCAGCCACTCGTATAGCCATAAAGCCCATCACGCGTCCGCGTGACGTGGAATGGGAAGATCCCGTGTTCGTCGAATGTCCCCCGTTTTCCAAGTGGGATGATCTCATCTGTGGACACGTCGATGACGTTGAAATCACGTGTCATGTCCACATATCGGACGTGGCTCTTGAACATGTCACCGTCCGGTTCACGGGTCGAGAAATAGATGCGCACAAAATCTCCGAAGACGAGCGCCTGAGGGGACTGGGCGAACGAGGAATACTCCCCGAAAAATCCATACGGCGCCGGGTCGAAGATGTGTCCGAGTTTTTTCCACTTCATCTCGCTCCCTCCTTGCGCTCCGCGATGCCGAATCCTTCTCGTCCGACTTCATTCCCCAAATAGAGTAAATACCGTTTCCCGTTCAACGTGAACGTGTGGGGGTAGGCGACCATCTCGTCATCGAATCCCGATTCTGTCCGCGAGAATCTCATGACCGAATCGTCACGCGTCCAGTGGAGGAAATCCGGAGAAGAGGCATATCCGATTCGATAAGTCCGCTCTGGATTCTTCCGATAATCGGTCGCATCTCGGTAACAGAAAAACATATGATAGCGCCCATCCTCATAAAAGACGTCTGGACTAGCCTGCGCTTCATTCGGAAGTACGCTTTCGATCAAATCGCGTCCCGCCTTCACCCAAGTGACCCCGTCCTTCGACGTGGCCAGCCGAATCTTATACACCGGTTCAGGACGTTCGCCATCCATGACCCACTCTCGTCCGGCGATATAGAACAAGACCCACGTGTCATGGAAACGCCGAATCTTCGGACCGCTCAAGATGAACGGTTCATCGAGTGTATACGATAGGATCGGTCCTGGACCGACACGCTCAAACGAACGTCCGCCGTCTCGACTGATGGCTTTTCCGATATTCACATTAAACGGAACGGACACAGTACGCGTCCAGCCCCCGTAATAGGCGTGCACCTCATCCCCAACCTCAATCGCCGAGAACGGATAGACACCAAACTCGTCGAACGTCCCACGTGCACCGAGCTCCAGTATCGGTCGTTCACTCACTCGAAGAATCGAGAAATCCTCTTTTGCGACATCCACATACCCGCTGTGACTGACGTATCGTCCATCGATCGGTTTCGGTCGACAACTGAAGTAGATTCGTAAATAGGTATCGCGTTCCAACACACAAGGTCCTTGTGCGAACGCATCCATCCAGTCGAGTGATGCGTCTCGTTGAGGGCTGAAGAAAAGACGTCGATTGGTCCATTCAAATGATGTATTCAACGTGTTCGTCCCCTTTCCCCTAATTGTTGCGGCATCTATCTCGCCCCATTAGACGAGCGTATAGGCATCGAGTAGTTCACGCATTTTCGTCTTCGAATTGAACATCAAGACATCGATGATGGACAAGTTGGGCGTGAACGGATGACCAAATTGAGCATATTCCACCGCATCCATCTGGATAAAATCAAGCGGCACCCCGGATTCCGCGAAACGCTGTTTATCATAAAGCTCCTGTCCTCCAATCGCATTGATGTAATGCGATGTACGCAAATGATGACAAATCTCGAGTACCAATTGTTCACACTTCAGCGACTTGTCGTAGTCGAGCGAGGAGGCGACCAATAACTCCGTATCCATCTCGAGATAATCACGCACTTCCGTCAATAACGTCTCTAGGTAAGTGGCGACATTGCGTTCCTCGTTTTTTTTTATTCGTTCCACCATCGGCATGACGTCGGCATAACTTGGTGCGTGCTGATACGCATGATGCAATAAGCGCAGTTGATAGGTCTCATGAACCGGATCGAGAATCCGCTCATGCTCACGGATCGTACGATGCTGTGTCATATGATCGATTTTCAGATGGATCGGTTTGATGTGTCCCTCGACCAAAATTCGGTTTCGATGAATCCATCCTCGTTTCGTAAATTGCACATGGTCCAAGATGACAAACTGGTCCACCGCGTTCATCAATTGAATATATCCGAGGTATGGGAAGTAATAAGGCTGCATAATCCCTAATTTCATTTGAGCCACCTTCCTTAGCCCAGCTGGAACGAGCGCATGCGAATCAACCATTCGGTCAACACCGGATGTCGTACCATCAAGTAGGGACGTAGTCGCTCTCTACCTACGAAACGCTCCACATATCGGTCATACCGGGGTGACTTCAGCGCTTGAAAATCTCGTCTGAGACGATGTAAGCCGACCTCGAACGATAAACGAGAGATTTCGATTTCTTGATGAAACCTGCCGTCCGTATAGGAATCGAAAGCATCCATCATTCGGATGAACGCCTCGAACCGTTCGATGTCGCACTCCCTGTCTGTCTGACTCCACTCGGTTGTGACCGATCCAGACACACCGTAGCGGTATACGCTCATTACCTCAGGCATATAGTAGGCGTAGCCTTGGCTTGCGACGTGCAATTTGAGCGCCCCATCGAATGCTGGCGTATCGCCGATCCAATCTAACAGATGGTCTGTCAGTCCATTTCGGTACAGCATGGACATCGTTGGAATGAAGCCGAGTAGCTGTAACTCCCCGGCATGATAGGTCCGCGGCTCCGTCGAGGCATACTTTCTGTTTTCAGGCATCCACGGGATGACGTGCCATCCGGTATGGAGTGTGTCGTCCGTTTCGACATACGCATCATGAAAACAGAGTGTACAGTCCGGGTGGGCTTCCATATAGTCGACTTGTTTCTGCAATTTACGTGGGTCGGTCCAATAGTCATCCCCGTCACAAAGCGCGATGTACTTGCCACGCGCCCTCTCTTCGTTCAACAGATTCACCAGCACACCTTGAGAATATTGGTTTTCCGTTTGATAGATGACCCGAATGAGGTTTGGGTGCTGTTCTTCATACTTACGCACGATGTCTGCCGTCCGATCCGTTGAGGCA
Organism: Exiguobacterium profundum; assembly: GCF_001909285.1. Classification (GTDB taxonomy): domain Bacteria; phylum Bacillota; class Bacilli; order Exiguobacteriales; family Exiguobacteriaceae; genus Exiguobacterium; species Exiguobacterium profundum. The sequence goes on along the minus strand of NZ_MRSV01000001.1, from coordinate 956,264 downwards.
TCCTCATGAATGAGGATTTCAAATTCAAAATCTGATTCCTGCATCAAAAATCCTTCAATCGTTTTGGCGATGTACGGTTCGTGGTTATACGTGATGCAGTCGATGCTGACCATCACCATGTCGATTCCCTCCTTTCCCGAGATGATAGAACGGCTCCGATTTAGGAAGAGTACATGTCTTGATAATAGGTTTTGTACGCTCCCGAAACGATGCGCTCGACCCATTCCGGATGTGATCGGTACCATTCAATCGTCTCTTTGATTCCATGTTCAAAACTGTAGCGTGGCACCCACCCGAGTTCGTCTTTCATTTTCGTCGCGTCAATGGCATAACGACGGTCGTGACCAGGGCGATCCGTCACGAATTGGATGCGGTCATCGGGTAAGTCAAAAGCCTGTAAAATCGTTCGGACGAGCTCGAGGTTCGTCTTCTCGTTATGTCCGCCGATGTTATAGACTTCTCCGACCTGTCCCTTTTGCCGAACGAGATCAATCGCTTCACAGTGGTCCTGTACATGTAACCAATCTCGGATATGTCCTCCGTCCCCATATACTGGGAGTAGTTGATCGGTCATACAATGGTGCACCATGAGCGGAATCAGTTTCTCGGGGAATTGATACGGACCATAATTGTTGCTGCAACGGGTGATCTTAATCGGTAAGCCGTACGTCTTATGATAGGAACGAACGAGCAAATCAGACCCGGCCTTCGAGGCAGAATAAGGACTGTTCGGGGCGAGGGGGGTCTCTTCTGTAAAGAACCCTGACTCCCCTAGCGACCCGTATACCTCATCCGTCGAGACATGGACGAAACAGACATTGTCTCGATAGTCTTGACTGTATTTGTCATCCGGGTACCGTTTCCAATGCCGCATGGCCACATCGAGCAACACTTGTGTACCCAAGATATTCGTCGAGAGGAACAACTCCGGCTCAAGAATACTTCGGTCGACATGCGATTCCGCCGCAAAATGAACGACTTCGTCAATTTCAAAGAGAGAGAACAGTTCATCAATCGCTGGACGGTCACGGATGTCTACTTTCCGAAACACGTAGAGCGGGTCGTGCTCGAACGCTTGAACGTTCTCTAAATTGCCGGCATAGGTCAAAGCGTCGACGTTAAGGATTCGTGACGTTGGATGTTTCTCCCGAAAGTGTTTTATGAAATTTGAACCGATGAACCCGGCTCCGCCAGTCACTAGGATCGTATGCATTGGTCTGTTCTCCTCCCTCTAGAAGCGATATCAAATACTGTCCGTAATCGGTCATCTTGAGCGTCTGACCGATGTCGGCCAATTGCTCTCGCGTGATGAACCCACGACGCCACGCAATCTCCTCCAGACATGCGATATAATAGCCTTGCCGTTCCTGTACCGTCTGTACGAAGATGGAGGCTTTGATCATCCCCTCTGGCGTCCCGGTATCGAGCCATGCCATCCCGCGACCGAACAAGACGACGTTCAACTCGCCTCGTTCTAAATACATTTGATTGATCGACGTAATCTCAAGCTCACCGCGCGGGGACGGCTTTACTTGTTTCGCGAACTCGACGACCTGATTGTCATAAAAGTAGAGCCCCGGTACCGCATAATTGGATTTGGGGACCGCCGGTTTCTCTTCGATGGACAAGACACGACGGTCCGCATCGAACTCGACGACACCGAATGCCCGTGGGTCCTTTACCGGATACCCGAACACCGTTGCGCCTGACTGCCGCTCTTTCGCATCCTGTAAAAAGCGCGTCAAGTTCGGACCATAGAAGACGTTATCCCCTAAGATGAGGCAAACGGAGTCGTCCCCGATGAACGATTCTCCTAAGATGAAAGCATCCGCGAGACCGACCGGACGCTCTTGTACTTGGTACGTAATCGAGATTCCGAGTTGATGCCCGTCACCGAACAGTCGCTCATACCCGGAGATGTCTTTCGGGGTCGAAATCAATAAAATCTCTTTGATGCCGGCGAGCATCAACACCGACATCGGATAATAGATGAGGGGCTTGTCGTAGATCGGTAATAGCTGTTTCGAGACTGCTTTCGTCATCGGGTAGAGACGCGTCCCGTTCCCACCCGCTAGAATGATCCCTTTCATCGTTCATTCCCTCCTTCAAGGATTACGTCACAAATGCGGTCAACCATCTCCATTGTCATGTCCGGATACAGAGGTAACGTGATCACCCGATCCGAGACGTATGTGGCGTTCGGTACGGATGCGTCGAAAAAGTAGCAGGAAAAATCGGTCACGAGCGGATAGAAGTACTTCCGGGCGAGAATCCCATGTTGCGCTAAGTATGCCATCATGTCATCGCGCGCCGCTCTCCCTGGCGTGACGAGAACCGGATAGTACGCATAGTTGGACTCGGTTCGTTCATTCCGGAGGTTCAAGCGAAGAAACGAAGCGTCCCTTAAACGGGTATCGTATCGCTCGACCAGACGTTTCCGCTTTTCAATGTCGATATCAATTCGTGGGAGGTTGCAACGTCCCATCGCTGCCTGAAACTCGTTCATCTTGGCGTTGCCCCCGACCGATTCGACGGATTCTGTTCCGGTGATTCCAAAGTTGACGGCTTGATGAATCGCCTCGATGTAACGGGCATCCCGGAACGTGAGCGCCCCACCCTCAATCGTGTGAAACACTTTTGTCGCATGAAAGCTGAACATCGTCAGATCGCCGAACGTCGAGACATCGCGCCCGTCGTGACGGACACCGAACGCGTGCGCCGCATCGTAGAGGACATGGAGTCCATGGCGTTTCGCGAGTTGTTCGATCGCCTCGACGTCACATACGTTCCCATACACATGAACGGGTAAGATGGCCGTCGTCCTTTCCGTGATCAACGCCTCGATTTTGTTGACATCAATCGTATAGTCGACGGGGTTGATGTCACAAAAGACAGGGGTGATTTGTTTTCGGATGAGCGCATGCGTCGTCGAAGCGAACGTGAACGGCGTCGTGATGACCTCACCCGTCAACCCGAGCACATCAATCGCCGTCTCGAGGGCCAAATGACCGTTCGTCAATAAGGAAACGTGCGGGACGTGGAGACGCTGCTCTAACTCTTCTTCTAATGCCCGCACATGCTCGCCACGGTTGCTCAAGTGACGCGATTCCCAAAGGGGACGAATCATCTCGACATACGTATCAAAATCCGGCATACTCGGTCGCGTGACGGGAATGATGGCATCTGTTTCTACATTTGAACCACTCATGGTGAAATCGCCCCTTTTCCTTTCGTTTAAGCGAATGCTCGGTTTCGTACTTTGATCAGCCACTCCGTTAAATGTGGCTGCTTGATCATCAGGTAAGGTCGGATTCGATCGATTCCGACGAATCGATTCAGATACGCGTCATACCGAGTAGAACGTAACGCATCATACTCTCCCTTCAATCGGTGGAGCCCCACTTCAAAGGAAATCCGGGACAACTCCAGCTCCTGATGATATTTCCCATCGGTATAGGCATCAAATAAGTTGATGAAACGAATGAACTCCTCATGTCGCTTCACGTCACGTTCGACATCTCCTTCGTTCCAAATGGTCGTCGCCGACCCCTCGACCTCGTAGCGATAGACACTCATCACTTCCGGCATGTATTAGGCGTATCCCCTGCTCGTGATATACAAGCGAATCGATGCATCTCGCGCCGGCGTCTCTTCGAGCCATCGCGGGGCGTCATGGAAATCGTTCACATACAACATGGACATCGTCGGAACGAACCCGAGTAACTGTAACTCTCCGGCGTCATACGTACGGGGCACGGATGAGGCGAGCTTTCGATTTTCCGGCATCCATGGAATGACGTGCCAATTCGTGTGGAGCTTCCCACCTGTCTCAACGTACGCATCGTGGAAACAAAGTGTACAGTCCGGATTAGCTTCCATATAGTCGACTTGTTTTTGTATTTTGTACGGGTCGGTCCAGTAATCATCGCCCTCACAAACCGCGATGTATTTGCCGCGTGCCCGCTCCTCGTTCAACCGGGCGATGAACACGCCTTTTGAATATTGATTCTCCGTCTGATAGATGACGTTGAATTTTTCAGGATATTTCTGAACGTATTCCCGGATGATGTCTGCCGTCCGATCCGTCGAGGCGTCATCATGGATCAGAATCTCGACCTCGAAGTTCGTACGCTGTAACAAAAAGCCTTCAATCGCCTGAGCGATGTACTTCTCGTGATTGTATGTGATGCAGTTGATGCTCACCATGACCATGATGAATCCCTCCTTTATGAGACTTCCGCGTCTTGTGCGACAGTGGCTCGATAGGTGTCCGGTTGACTCGCATCGAACGGCTCGTTCACCCACATCACCGTCACTAAATCTTTCACGCCCGTGTTTTCGATATGATGGACGTAACCTGGCGGAATCTCGATGACTTCAAGCTGTTCTTCACTGACATGGAACGAGATGATCTGATCTTGGTCCATCAATCGGAGCCGAATCACGCCTTCACCGCTGACGACGATGAATTGTTCATGTTTCGACTCATGCCAGTGCTCCCCTTTTGTGATTCCGGGTTTGGCCACGTTGACGGAGACTTGACCACGGTCAGGCGTCTTGAACAGTTCTGTGAACGATCCCCGCACGTCCTGATGCATCAAGAGAGGCGTGACCATCCGTTCTTTCGGCAAGTAACTTAAGTACGTGCTGTACAGCTTTTTCGTAAAAGGATCTGATACATCCGGTACCCCTCTAGCCATTCGGACCGCTTCGAACGATTCAATCATTCGGGCAAGGTCGAATAATGTGATCTGGTGTGTCGGGACATCTGAATCGGTGCTTTCTGTTTTATGCAACGCCCCTACAAACGATGCGACGACGTCATCGACATGGGCGAGCGTCAACACGTGATTGGGATGTGTGACCGTGATGTCCTCTCCTCGTGCAATCTGATAACAAAACGTCGTGACCGCACTGTTATAGAATGGTCTCCCCCATTTGCCGAACAGGTTCGGGAGCCGATATATGTGAACCGGTGCCCCGCTCCGTTGACCGTACAGCCGCAAAATGTCCTCCGCTTCTCGTTTACTGTTTCCGTAAGGATTGTCTTGAGTCGCTTGAATCGACGAGGCGAAAATGACCGGGACCCGATTATAGGACAGCAATTCGATTGCAATCGCCTCGGTCAAGTTGACGTTTCCGGTCGTGAATTCTTCGACTCGTTCAGGGCGGTTCACTCCGGCCACATGATAGACGGCGTCGGCTCGACGCAGATAGTAGCTTCGTTCCACGGATGATGTCGAACGGGTGATCGGGAGGACGAGATGCCCAGCCCGCTCTAAGGCGTGAACGAGGTGTCTGCCTAAAAAACCGTTCGCACCGGTGACGACGATGTCCATGATTCTCCCTCCGTTTCTTCGGTTGACTGGATGTGAAAGGTCAGCCATCGCTCGGGATGTTCAACGAGTCGAAGCATCGTCTCAACGTCTTCAAACTCTAGAATCAAACTACCGAGTGCTTGATTTGCCCCTTCGAAGCGTGGGACCACATCTCCGACGTTGTAATAGATGTTCGCTTGTCGAATCGTATATGCGTCCTCATCGAAATGGACACCCATGAACTGACCCTTTTCTTGACTACCGATGATGAAATAGGCGGACGGTACGGTCACCGGCTTCATCTCGAGCGTCACCGGCATCCCGAGTGCGACATCAATCGTCGCCTGGACCAAGTCGACGCCTGTCGCTTGTTCGATGATTTGTGGGATGTAATTTCCTCCGTTCCGTGGACCGATATCCATCAGATAAACGTCTTCTCCTTTGACGAAGATGTCAAAATTGAACGCCCCTTGTTTGAAGCCGACTTCAGTCAACATCCGTTGCAACGTCTCATGTACCTGTTCGAGCACGTGAGGTGGATGCACACTTGGAAAACTCGCACTAATCGGGGCAAACGGGTTGACTCCGTTCACATTGAAATGTCCGTTTCCGAAACAACGAAACACTAACTCCCCGTCGACGACAAATCCATCACCCGCTAGTTGATAGCCGTCTCGGGTAATGAACTCCTCCACGACCACTTCCTGATTGAACGACATCGTAAATGCCGATCGGAGATGGCGGCGAAGCTGCTCAATTCCGTTCCCCCGACTCCATTTGTTGACCCCTTTACTCCCAGAGGCGTCGGCCGGTTTGATGATGTACTCGCCCGCTCGATTCCGTAACGTTTCGACGGCTATTTCTAGTTCGGTAAACGCAAAGGCTTCCGGGACGGCAAAGCCATGTCGCTGTAGGAATGTTCGAAACTTCGCTTTATTCGTCAACGTTTCGACCGTTTCTAGCGAGTTCGTCACTAAACCGAGCGCTTCTCCGACATAGGCGGCCGTTCGCGCCGCCGGGTCGGAGGCATAAGCGACAATCCCATCGATGCCTTCTTCTCTCGCGATGGCGAGGACTGCTTCCCGATCAAGCGTGCTCGTACAGTAATAGCGATCGGCCACGAGTCGACCTGGATTATCCGGTAGATAGTCACAGAGAACGGTGAATATCCCTTGTTGTTTCGCTTTTTGTATGATGGGAACTTGATGCATCGCGCCCCCGAGCAACATCAGCTTCAGCATGGTGAGAATCTCCTTTGCGATAAAGTGGTTGGAGTAAATCGGCGTAGATGGCAGCAGTACTGGCGTTCAGTCGCGGTGTCACGAGTTCTTTCGATTGTTGTCCGTGAGCTTTCAATTTTTCAGGATGTTCCAGATACCGCTTAAGCTCGGTCACGAGTGACGCCACCGTCGGTTCGCATTTGTAACAGTTAATGCCTTCGTGCAGATGTCTCTCAACGTTGTTGACGTCATGGCTGACAACAATCCCCATCCCGGACGCGCAGGCTTCAATGATGCTGATGTTCCCGTTCGAATAGGTCGCCGGTAATACGAGGATGTCCGAACTCCGGTAAACGAGATTCAATCCTTCCCACGACTCGATTTCGTCAAGGAACGTGACGTCCTTCAACTGCTCGTCCTCGATATATCGCCGACACGCATCTGCGAGGTGTCCGTCGCGATTGAGCGACATGGAAAGGTTCGGATATTCTTCTTTCAAGATTCGATACGCCTCCAAGGCGACGAGCGGTTGATAACGTTCAATTAAGCGATTGGCAAACAACAGATGAATCGGGTCATTTGGTCCTTTCTGACGCAATGGGTGCGACATATGCGTCTCGATATCAATCGGATAGGGCGCCGAGACGACTCGTTCGGAAGGGAAGCCTAGTTCCTTGATAAATTGATCGCGTGCGACGTTTCCCATTCCGAAAATCAAATCGGTCCGCTTGAACAGTCGATGAATCCGTGTGGTCTTGTGCAAGCCGTTTTCTCTTGTCAATAACGTCGATTCACCGCTCGTCTCACCTCGAACGTTTCGGATTGGCTCGCTCATGACGACGACGCGCACCCCGAACAGTTTGACAATTTTTAAGAGAATTGCGTGAAACGGGGTAAAGCCGGCTAGTAGCAAGATATGCGGTCGAAACCGGATGAGTTGGACAAACACATCGAGTGACAGATAGTTCGTCTTTTTCGAGAAATAGGAGCCTCTCAAGACGCGACAGCGTTTACCAAGTGGGATGACCCACCAATCAGGACGTTGATCCGTGATTTGTCTATAAAACCAAAACTCAGTATCAAAATATTTATGGAGCGCGTCAGCGAATTTCACTTGATACGGGGAAGCCATATTGGATAAGAAGACGATTCGTTCTCTGGTCATCACACTCACCCGATTCGTTTCGCGGAAGCGGGAATCGTCCATTTCGCGAGTTCTTCCTGGATGTAAGGTAACGTCAACAAGAGTTCCTTCACTTCCTCCACATCGAGCTGTCTCGTATTGTTCGAGTTGTACTCGCCTTGAGCAGTCAGCTCCTGGCTGCCTTCACTGAAGTACTTCTCGTAGTTCAAGTCACGATTGTCGGCCGGGACGCGGAAGAATCCACCCATGTCCTCGGAGACGACTTTCTCTTCCCGGGTCATCAACGTCTCGAACGCTTTCTCGCCGTGGCGAGTCCCGATGACTTTGATGGGAAGATCGACCCCGAACAGTTGTTTCACGGCTTCCGCGAGCACACCGATCGTCGAGGCAGGTGATTTTTGGACCATGATGTCACCGGCATGCGCATGATGGAATGCGAAGACGACGAGTTCGACCGCATCGGCCAAGCTCATCAAGAAACGCGTCATGAGCGGATCGGTCACGGTGAGCGGCTCCCCTTTTTTGATTTTTTCCACGAATAATGGGATGACCGACCCACGCGAGGCCATCACGTTCCCGTAACGGGTCCCGCAGATGAGCGTCCGGTCTGGTCCGACCGCACGGGCCTTGGCGACGAAAACTTTTTCCATCATCGCTTTGGAGATTCCCATCGCATTGATCGGGTAGGCCGCCTTATCCGTCGAAAGACAGATGACCTTCTCCACACCCGCTTCGATGGCGGCATTCAAGACATTTTCCGTACCGAGAATATTCGTCTTCACCGCTTCGATTGGGAAAAACTCACACGAGGGAACTTGTTTTAGTGCCGCTGCATGGAAAACGTAATCGACCCCATACATGGCATTTTTGACACTGTTCGGGTCCCGTACATCGCCAATGTAGAATTTTAACTTGTCATGATGATAGCGATTGCGAATGTCTTCTTGTTTCTTCTCATCCCGTGAAAAAATGCGAATCTCTTTGATGTTCGTATCGAGGAATCGCTCCATCACGGCATTGCCGAACGATCCTGTCCCACCCGTGATGAGCAATGTTTTATTGGAAAACATAAGAAGGCTCCTTTCGTAGCTGTCTAGTCTCAGATGTAGGAAGAGCGGTATGTCATCATTTACCCGGTTGGTCTCACTTAAATTGGTAACTTAATGGAAACCGTTATCATTTTTTCGCAACATGCATCATCTTCTTTTCTTCAGACGTCGGGCTCGGTGGTGGCGCCCCTTCCACGATTCCTTCCCGGAGCAAAACGTTCCTGACGGTCAAGGCGATACAGCGCAGATCGAACCATAAGCTCATCTGGCGAACGTATTCCCCGTCGAGTTTCGCCTTCACTTCAATCGGAAGCTCATCGCGCCCCTTCACTTGTGCCCATCCGGTCAGCCCCGGCAGCGCTTCTGTCGCACCCACTTGTCGACGAGCCTCGACCAAGTCGTCCTGGTTCCACAGTGCGGGTCTCGGTCCGACGATGGCCATCTCGCCTTTTAAAATGTTGACGAGCTGTGGCAATTCATCGAGACTCGTCTTGCGAAGAAACGCCCCAACGCGCGTGATATGTTTCGTGGAGTCGTTAAACAGATGTGTCGGGACATCGTTCGGGGTGTCCTGATGCATCGTCCGGAACTTATACATCCAAAAACGTGTCTCCCGTAATCCGATGCGCTCCTGTTTGAAAAAGACGGGACCCCTTGAATCGATTTTGATCGAGAGGGCGATAAGGAGCAGAAACGGTGCGAGAAGAAGGAGCGCGACTCCGCTGAGCGTCCCGTCAAAAATTCGTTTGAACGTCATATAATCCATAGCTCACACCTCTTTCTTCTCGGTCGACACCGTATGTTGCTTCCACACTTCTCGCATCACATAGTCCGTGTAGGACAACAAGATGCGGAGCACTTTATCGGAGACGTTCGGCATGCCATAATCGTTCACGAGTCGCATCGGACCTTCCGTCTCTTCTAAGATTCGAAGCGCCTGAAGCACCCGTTCCCGCTTCAATCCAACCATCATTGCCGCCCCTTCCTCCATCGCCTCCGGACGCTCATGCGCTTGTCGGATATTCAACCCTTTGATTCCAAGAATCGAGCTTTCTTCACTGATCGTACCGCTGTCCGACAACACGGCCTTCGCATGGAGTTGCAGGTGGACGTAGTCACTGAAGCCGAGCGGCTTGAGGGTACGAATGTTTGGATGGAGACGCACCCCACTCTCACGAATGCGTTTTGCCGTCCGAGGATGAGTGCTGACGATGAGGGGGAGCTGGTACGTGGTCGCGACCGCATTGAGCGTGTCGACGAGATCGAAAAAGTTCTCGTCATCACTGATGTTTTCATCGCGATGGGCCGATACGACGAAATAGGCATCTCGCTCCAAGTCGAGCCGTTCGAGCACGTCTGACCGCTCGATCTTCTCCCGTTGACGATGGAGCACCTCGTACATCGGGCTCCCCGTCTTGATGATGCGGTCCGCCGGTAACCCTTCACGAAGCAGATACTCGCGTGCGATGTCACTATAGGTCAGATTGATGTCGGCGATATGGTCGACGATGCGACGATTCGTCTCCTCCGGGACCCGTTCATCAAAACAGCGATTCCCTGCCTCCATATGGAAGATGGGAATGTGATGACGTTTTGCGGCGATGGCTGCGAGACAGCTGTTCGTGTCCCCGAGTAGCAAGACCGCGTCCGGACGCTCGGATGCGAGCACGGGATCGATGGCGATGAGGATATTCCCGATCGTCGCCATCGGACCATCCGCCGAGGCGTCTAACACATAATCCGGTGTCCGGAGTCCGAAGTCTTCAAAGAAAATTTGATTCAATTCGTAATCATAGTTTTGTCCCGTATGAACGAGCACATGGTCGATTGCCTCGGAGGCTTCGAGACGTGCCATCACGGCGGACAATCGAATGATTTCGGGTCTGGTACCAACAATCGTCATGACCTTGAGTCGTTTCATCTTGTTCCCTCCTAGGATGTGTGGTGAATGGATAGGATGCGTAGTTTCAATTGAGCGAACACTTGGCGGAACATGGCTTTCTCCGTCTCATCAAATGCGAGTCCCCACATGATTACGGCGTAAATACTGATGAGCACGATTCCCTTCACCCCGAAGCCGAACCAGTTCGAGGACGGGAAGAAGAACTGGATCCCCCAGCCGATGAGCGTGTACAGGAGAATACCGGGCAAGAGCTTCAGATGGCACTTGCGGAAAAAGTCGAGGATGTCGAGACCGAGGACCCGATGGTAAATCACGTTCATATAGAAGACGAGTCCGACGATGTTGCCGATACAAATGGCGATGGCCGCACCGATCGGACCAAAGTGTGGAATCAACAGTGGTGAGAGCGTCATACTGATGGCGGCCACGATGAGGGCAGCGAACGCCCGATACTTCACTTTGTTCTCGGCAATGAGTGTCGTATTGCCGATGTCTTGCGTCAACGTGATCACACTCGGTGCAATCAAGAGAAGTGCGATGACGTAGGAATCGGTGAAGTCTGGTCCGACCCATAGGTGCATGAACTCGCGACCGAGGATGAAGAACGAGGCGAGGATGAGTCCGACGATATACAGTTGAATCCGACCGATGCGGACGAAGAGGTACCCGATGGCCTCACGATCGTTTCGGGACAACATCCGACTGACTTTCGGAAGGAATAAGTAACCGAGCGAGGCCGCTATGGTCCAGACATACCCTTCGATGACCATCCCGACGGAAAAGAGGGCAATCGAGGCACTGCCCGCTAGAATCCCCAGTAAACTCGGGGTAATGTTCAACACGAAGCGTTGGGCGACGAGCGTAATCGTGCTCCAGGACGTGAAGCTAAAGATGTCCCGATAAATCCCCTTCTCTCGATTCTGAAAGTTGGCACGGACGAGAGTCTTGCGCCGAATGAAGACGTACTCGATGAGTAAGACGATCGTGCCCACCAGCGCATTGACGATGACGAGGGCATACAACCCATAGCCGAGAAGAAGCGCGGTGACCATCAAAGCGACCGTCCCGACCTTCTCAGCGAGATGCAGGGCACTCGAGAAGAGGAATTGTTCATGGGATACGAGAATGCCAGAGAATGGCTTCGTCGGGAAAGAGACGACGATGAACAGTCCCGCGATCACATAGAGGACTTTCAACTGTTCGAGCTCGGTCGCCGTCAAACTCGAGTAAATCGAGTCCAAGAAGAAGTAGACGACGGTGAGGATGAGGAAGAGGACGAGTGAGATGGCGATGAACAGTTTATAGGCGATGCCTAAAAATCGTCCTGCTCGCTCGTGGTCCCCCTCCGCCATATACTTGCTCATGAATCGTGAGACGGCCGCATCGAGCCCGAAGTCCATCGCGAACATACTGATGAGAGAGATGGTCAGCATATACAACCCGTAACTCGCCTGCCCGATCTCATGAATCATCCACGGCGTATAGATGAGACCAGATAAGATGCCGAAAAAGATTTGCGTGTAGGACATGACCGCCCCGATCTTGATTTTGCGGTTACTGGCTGCCTCGTCTAGCGTCATGCGTGTCGACATATGCTTCACCTCCTCGTTTTACCAAAAGAACGAATACACCGGCGCTTCGCGAATAAACAAGAGACCGAGCAACATGACCGCCGAGTAATAGACGACGAGTCGTTCCCGCCGCTCGAACGTGCCGACAATCTCCGGAATCATCAACAGCAGGAAGAGCGAGAAGTATTGGACGAGCCTCATCATGGATGGGTTCAAGAACGTCAACGGCAAGAGACAGGCGGCGAGTAACAGCGCATTGAAGAAATGGATGGCGGATGGATTGTTCGCTAAAATTTGATCTTTTCGCCATAATGCCACGAAGAGGACGGAGAGCAACATCAGACTGAAGTTGACCGCCCCGGCGCCGTCCATGGCGCTGTACGTATCGTAGCCAGACACTTGGACGAGCAGGTCGAAGAATGGATTCCGGAAGACGAACAATCCGACGATGACCCCGAACATGGTCATCAAATACGCTTTGGTCAGTTGCTTGTTCGCTAAAAAGTAGAACGGGACGAAGATGAGCGAAGATTTATGAATCGTCATGGCGATGCATACGAGCAGGAGGAACCAGCCCAACTTCCGCGCCCGCACGAAATGGTAGCCGACGAGCACGACGAGCGCGGTCGCCACCGTTTGCCGTAACCCGGTGACGGCGAAGAATTCGTAGAAGAGGACCGAAAAGAGCAGGAAGCTGATGAGCGGTTCGCTCGAGTATTTGTAGATGAAATAGCCGAGCGGAATCATGAAGATCATCGCGATGAGAACGAGATACACTTGATAGTCCGTGATCGCGTACTGGATGAGACGTTGGAACAGGTAGAACCCCGGGTCCTCGCTCTCCGTGAAGACGATTTCAAAGAAACGGTCGGTGAACGCACCGAGCGGCAACGTTTGCGACTGAAGGAAGAGTGCCTTGTACTGCGCGGTATCTGCCCCGACGGTGACGTCTCGGAAGCCTGACAAGACGATCCATTGAATCGTGGCGAAAGATACGAACCAAGCACGGCGACTCGGAATCTCGTTACGGATCAACAACAGTCCCCAACCGACCAACAGCGCCATATTGACTAAATAGATCGTCATCTCAACCCCTCCTTTCTAGCGATAAATCAGATTGGTCATCCCTCGATATAGAGACAGCAGGTTTGAAAACAGGATACCGTTCCAGCGAAGCCACCGATATTCCAGCGGTCCAAAGTAACGATTCACATCATGTGTCGTTAAGTACTGTTCCCGTACGTCCGCCGCATTTTCTTTAAACGTGTGTTTCAGAATGATGGCGGTCAATTCCTCTCCGTTATCACGCACCTCGACGTCCTGGAGTAGCCGCTTCAGATAGCGATTCGATTCCATCGTGGCTCGATGTGCGATTTTTTTTTTTTGTTGCTCGCCGTGAATCCGTGAATAGACGAGCGGCTCACGCATCACGTAAAAGTCGAACCCATCGAGCGCCAACTCGACCCAGCAGATCCAGTCTTGAATGAAGCGGTCCTCTAACGAAAAACGCCGATGTTCGAACGCTCGTCGCGGAATCAAGAGCGCGCATCCGTTCAAAGTCGAGGACAACAGCAAGTGACGGAACATGTCCTGACTCGAATAGAATCCGCTCACTTTCCGTTGCACCCGTCGGATCGCCTCCCCCTTTTCGTCAATGAACGCCGTCCCTGTGACGACGATTGTCTGGTTCATCGGGAGATGTTGCTCGTGCAATGCGGCGAGCTGTCGTTCGATCTTTGTCGGTTCGTACACGTCATCGTGACTGAGCCAGGAGAAATAGTCTCCGTTCATTTCTTCAATCCCACGATTCAACGCACTCGAGACGCCCCCATTTTCCTTTTCCACGTAGCGAATTTTCTTGCCGTAACTTGTCGCAATCGCCGCCGTTTTCCCGTCATCAGTCGAGCCGTCGTTGACGACGATCACTTCAATCGAAGGATGCGTCTGGGCTAAGGCGCTGTCGATACATGTCCGTAAATAATCGCTCCCGTTATAGACGGGGATGATGATGGATACGAGTGGTGTCATAAAGCGTTCCTCACTTTCTCGGTTTGCAGCTCCTCATATACGTGCAGGTAGTCCTCCGCCCGGTCGAATAAGTCGAACCGTTGACGCGCTTCGTTCGCACAAGCGATTCGTGAGATCGAGGCGTGATGGAGACGATCGAGTCCGTCCATTACATCTTCGACCGATCGCGTGGCGACGACGACACCGGTCCGTTCTGTCACAAGTTCCGGACTGGCCGTGGAATTGAGGACGAGAACTGGCGTGCCACAGGCGAGTGCCTCTGCCGTCACGTTTCCAAATGATTCTTCCTCTGACAGGTTCAACAAGACGTCTGCCGCGGCATAGTAAGAAGCCAATTCGCTCGGGTCATGTGTCTCCTGAATGTGAAGCACATTCGCCGGCAAGTCATGTTGTTCAGGCATCTGTCCGACTAAGACGATTTGGTCGGACGGTCTCGCCGTGGCCAACTCCATGAAGGCAGACAATCCTTTCGCCTCGGTCCAATGACTCGCCACACCGAGAAGAATGTGTTGTCCCGTCAACCCCAGGCGTGCCCGAAGTGGGGCTACCTCTTTCGGTGTGAACGTCTCCAAATCGACCCAGTTGTAGATGCGACGAATGATGGACGCGTGTTGCAGAATCGAGAAGTGGGTTTCCATCGTGATCCAATCCGACACTCCCACTACTGCCAAGCGTGGAATGGCGTTGAACCATTTCCGCTTGTCCGCCAACATCTCGCCGGTCCGGTCTAAAAACCAGCTCGGGATGTCTTCTTTTAAGAGTGGGCACTGTCCACATCCGTCCTTCCAGCGCGCACATCCGACCGCCGTATAGTGAGTACATTTCCCAGTGAATAGCCAACAGTCGTGAAGCGTCATGACTGTGGCGATGTCCTGCTTCGCCAAATACTCAAACAACGTCTGGAGATGAAGGTAATTGGCGTGAAGATTATGAAGATGAACCACGTCCGGCCGAAAGCTGTCCATGAAGGCGATCAAATCAGCGGTCGACCGTTTGGATGTGTACCCTTGCCGCCCCGTCACACGGGCGTGGAGCGCATGTCGCTTCGTTTCCCACGCCTGTCCGACCACCACACTCGTCTCGGTCACCGGTCCGGTCGCATGGGCGATTCGGACGTTGTGTCCGTAAGAGGCATGAACGGATGCGAGCTCTTTACACATCCGACCGGTGCTTTTCACTTCGTTGATGGCATTGATGTGTAGAATATTCATGTCCGAGACCTCACTCGTATGCGTAGTAGGTGTTGTTATCACGAGAAGAACGTTTGTTGAGGACGAGGCCGAGAAGTTGTGACCCGGTCCGTTCAAGTTGTTCTTTCGCCTTCAGGACGAGCTGACGATCTGAGTTCTCGCAACCGATCACGAGAATCGTCCCATCGGATACGTTGGCCAACAGTCGAGCATCGGCGACGTGCATCATCGGAGGTGTGTCGACAATCACGATATCAAACTGTTCACGCAAATCACTCAGGAGGTCCGTCATGCGTGACGAGGCGATCAGTTCGGTCGGATTCGGTGGAATCGGACCGGCCGCCAGCAAGGTCAGACGCGGAATATCCGTTTTTTGGAGCGCATGTTCGAGCGTGACGCGACCGGCCAATACGGTAGACAATCCCGCATGTGCTGACATCTGAAACGTTTGGTGTGCCGTCGGTTTGCGCATATCACAATCGATGATGACGACATTTTTTCCGAGTTGCGCATAGACGACCCCTAGGTTTGCCGCCGTGGTCGACTTCCCTTCCCCGGACGAAGCGGAAGTGATCGTGATCATCTGTAACTTATGGCCGACGGACGTGAACTCCAGATTGGTCCGAATTGTCCGATATTGTTCAGAAATCGGTGACTTCGGATTCGCCAACGTGACGAGATCCCGTTTTTTATAATCAAGACGATTGGCGTTCTTTTTTCGACCGAACATGCGAAACGTCTCCTTTCACTTGGGGTGTCGCTTCTTTCACATTTTTTTTTTTCTTATCCCGGCGTTCGATTGTCGGAATCGATCCGATGACTGGCAAATCCAGCAACCGTTCCGCTTCTTGCTCATTCCGGATGCGTTTATCAAAGACGTGGCGTAATAGACCGATGAATCCACCTAACAAGAATCCGGCGAAAAGACCGATTACCGTGTTGAGCAGTACGTTCGGTGAGACAGGCGCTTCCGGAATTTCGGCTGGAGATAAAATTCGAACGTTGTCGATGTTCATCAGATCCGGAATTTCAGAAACGAACACTTCACTGATCACATTGGCCGTTTCCGCTGCCACGACCGGGTCGTTCGCGGTGACGAACACATTGATGACTTGCGATTCCTCTTCACTTTCTACGGTGAGTGCATCCGAGAGCGGGTCTGGTGCGCTCGGCACCTGTTCTTTGACTTTCTCAAGAACAGCCGGGCTCTTCATGATGACGCGATACGTATTGACGAGTGAGAGCGAGGATAACACTTCCGAACTGTCTACGCGGTTGTCTTCTTGTTGTGTAACGAGTAGCACTTGTGTGGACGCCTCATATTTCGGCTGGATAAATGAAGTGCTCAAATAGTAAGCTAAGAGTCCGACGAGAACCATACTCACGAACATCCATTTCTTACTTTTCTTGAGAACTTCCACGAGATCGCCCACGATCGTCGTTTGTTCCTTCATGTTGGTTTCCTCCCTACAGACAGATTAAATGACCGAAATCAGGCGCAGGTTAACTGTAGTACCTTCTTACCCCCTTCATCTTGATAATTGAAAAGAAGGATTTATCATTTTTTCGCAACATCATGTCATGATGCCGTTCCGCTTTCTTCTTTTACGTTGTAGGGAGGAAAAGAAAACAAAAAAAGTAAAATGTAAGCGTTGACATTTTGAATTGCTACATGCTACATTTCAATTATCAAATAACAACTGAACGGTATCCTGCGCAGGAATGTTACCTTTAGTGGGCATAACCTGACTCGAGTCGGATGAATGACGTGATTTCACGTTCTTCGTTTGACACGAGTCAGGTTTTTTATTTGACGCAAACCAAAATTATGGGAAAAGGAAGGGAACGGACATGAAATATGAACAGCTCGCACGCGATATTATTCAACATGTTGGCGGGAAAGAGAACGTCAATAGCGTCGTCCACTGTATCACCCGTTTGCGTTTCAAATTAAAGGATGAACAAAAAGCAGATACCGAAACCATCAAAAACATGGATGGGGTCGTCACGGTCATGAAGAGCGGTGGTCAATACCAAGTAGTCATCGGGAATCATGTACCAGAAGTGTATAAAGCCGTCGTCGAGGTCGGCGGATTCCAACAACAGTCTCCAATTGAAGAAGAGAACGCTCCAAAGGGATCGTTGTTCAGCCGTTTTATCGATATCATCTCTAGCATCTTTACTCCTGTGCTCGGCGTCTTAGCAGCGACCGGGATGATCAAAGGATTCAACGCCCTGTTCGTCGCACTCGGTTGGCTCGACAATACGTCAGGTACGTATCAATTGTTGAATGCCATCGGGGATTCGCTGTTCTACTTCTTCCCGATTTTCCTCGGCTATACGGCCATTAAGAAATTCGGAGGAAGTCCGTTTATCGGTATGGCCATCGGGGCGTCACTCGTCTATCCGACCTTATCGACGCTGACGGCTGGAGATCCTCTCTATACGGTCTTTGCTGGAACCATGTTCGAGTCACCGATTCATATCACGTTCCTCGGTGTTCCTGTCATCTTGATGACGTACTCGACTTCTGTCATTCCAATTATTATCGCGGCATTCTTTGCAGCAAAACTTGAGAAGTTCTTGAAGACTGTCATTCCAGACGTCATCAAAATGTTCATCGTTCCACTACTCACTTTGTTGATTGTCGTACCACTCACATTCATCTTGATTGGACCAATCGCGACTTGGGCAGGGATGCTTCTTGGTAGCGCCACGGTCGCTGTATATAACTTGAGCCCACTCGTCGCCGGCCTATTCCTCGGTGGATTTTGGCAAGTGTTCGTCATCTTCGGTCTTCATTGGGGGCTTGTCCCGGTCGCCATCAACAACTTGACGTCACTCGGGGCTGACCCGATTCTCGCACTTGTGTTTGCAGCATCGTTCGCACAAATCGGTGCCGTGCTCGCAGTCTTCTTCAAAATTAAAAATCAAAAGATTAAAACGCTCACGATTCCGTCCTTCATTTCAGGCATCTTCGGTGTGACCGAGCCCGCTATTTATGGGGTGAAACTTCCCCTCAAAAAACCGTTCATCATGAGCTGTATCGGTGGTGCTGTCGGTGGTGGAATCATGGGTGTCATGGGTACACAAACTTATATCATCGGGGGGCTCGGTGTCTTCGGCTATCCGTCCACCATCTCGCCTGAAGGCATCACAACTGGTTTTTATGGTTCACTCATCGGAACGGCCGTTGCTTTCATCGTCGGGTTCGTCTTGACTTACCTCTTTGGCGGTGTCAATCAAGCAGCAGCTTCGACACCACAACCTGAAGTTACACCGGTCGCTAAAGAAGTATCTGCGACAACTGTCGGTCAGGAACAAGTCGTTAGCCCGCTTCAAGGAACTGTCGTCCGTTTGAAAGATATCTCGGATGTCGCCTTCTCATCTGGTTCACTCGGTCAAGGTGTTGCCATCGAACCGACGGAAGGGAAACTGATCGCCCCGGTTTCCGGTACCGTGTCTGCCCTCTTCCCGACACATCATGCCATCGGGATCACAACGGAATCAGGGGCTGAAATCCTGATCCATATCGGTATGGATACCGTTCAACTAGAAGGGAAGCATTTCAAAGCACACGTCACACAAGGTGAATTTGTCGAAAAAGGACAACTGCTGATCGAATTCGATATCGACGCGATCAAGCAATCAGGTCGTGCGTTGACGACACCTGTGATTGTCACGAACCGAAAAGCACTCTCACCAAACTACGCCTCACATGTCCAGACGGGCGATCCGATTTTCATCATCTAATGAATCAAGTGGGAGGATTTTTCCTCCCACTAATATAGAAAGGATGGATACGATGAGTTTTCCAAAAGGATTTTTATGGGGTGGCGCCATTGCCGCCAACCAAGCAGAAGGCGCTTATGCAGAAGGGGGAAAAGGTTTAACTACCGTCGACTTGTTGCCGACGGGTAAAAAACGCTTCGATGTCATGTTTGGAGAATTGCCATCATTAGAACCTATGCCCGGAGAGTTTTATCCTTCGCATGAAGCGATTGATTTTTACCATCGCTACAAAGAAGACATCGCTTTATTCGCTGAGATGGGATTCAAGGCGCTTCGCCTCTCGATCGCATGGTCAAGAATCTTCCCGAACGGAGATGACGTGGAGCCGAACGAGGAAGGTTTGCAGTTTTATGATGATGTCTTCGATGAACTATTAAAACATGGGATTGAACCGGTCGTGACAATCGCCCACTTCGATGTACCTGTAAACTTGATCAAAAAATATGGAAGCTGGCGCAATCGACGAGTCGTCGACTTCTTCGAGACATATGCGACGACCCTCTTCACCCGCTACAACGGTAAAGTGAAGTATTGGATGACGTTCAACGAGATCAATATGCTACTCCACCTCCCATTCATTGGAGCGGGCATCGTGTTCGAGGACGGAGAAGACAAGCAACAAGTGAAATATCAGGCGGCCCATCATCAACTCGTCGCGAGTGCGAAAGCCGTCAAAGCAGCTCACGAAATCAATCCTGATCTACAGGTGGGTTGTATGCTTGCTGCTGGTCAAACGTATGCCTATTCGTGTAACCCGAATGATGTGTTAGATGCAATGGACAAAGACCGTGAATCGTTCTTCTTCATCGACGTCCAATCACGTGGAGAGTACCCGGGATATGCCAAACGATATCTCGAGGAGCAAGGTATTACGCTTCAGATAGAAGAAGGAGACCTCGAACTGTTGAAAGAGCATACGGTCGACTACATCGGCTTCAGCTATTATGCAAGTCGGACGACGAGTACGGATCCAGAGATAAACCAGTCGACCGAAGGAAACATTTTCAGTTCACTTGAGAATCCGTTCCTCGAGAAATCGGAATGGGGCTGGACGATTGACCCGACCGGTTTCCGGATCACGGCGAACCAACTGTATGACCGCTATCAAAAGCCGCTATTCGTCGTCGAGAACGGACTCGGTGCCGTCGATACACCGGATGCGACCGGATATGTCGAAGACGATTATCGCATCGACTATATGGCGAAACATATCGAACAGATGCACGAGGCCATCAAGGACGGTGTCGACATCATCGGCTACACAAGCTGGGGTCCGATTGACTTGGTGAGTGCGTCGACCGGTGAGATGAAGAAACGCTACGGCTTCATCTATATCGATAAAGACAATGAAGGCAACGGGACGCTCAAAAATTCGAAGAAAAAGAGCTTCGATTGGTATAAGCAAGTGATTGCGACGAACGGAGCGGACGTCAGTACTCCTGTTCAAACTACTAAATCTTGATTGAAAAGGAGGCAACCGACTTAAATCGGTTGCCTCCTTTTTGAATGGTAGTGATGAATTCATTCCACCCCAAACCGATACACCGTCCGCGAGTGATACAACTCACCCGGTTTCAGTTCGATTGAGGTTGCGATGTCTGGATGGTTCGGGGCATCTGGGAACGCCTGGGCTTCGAGACAAATTGCGCTATGTTTCTGTCGACCGTCGAGCGTCACCGGTGTCTCTTCACTCAAGAAATTCCCTGTGTAGACGACCATGACCGGTTGATTCGTCTCGACCGTCATCGTCCGTCCGCTCATCGGGTCGTGCAATCGAATCGGTCCATCCTTTAAGATAAAAGGATGATCAAGACCGCTCGCCCGTTCAATCGCCTCGTCTCCTGACACGAGCGCCTCTCGGAAAGCTTTTCCGTCTCGGAAGTCAAACGGTGTCCCGCTCACATCACGCAACTCTCCTGTCGGCAGCGAATCCGCGTCGAGCACCCCGACCGAATCGGCTGGTAGCGTCAGCTCATGGTCGTGGATGGTCGGGCGTCCGCCAAGATTGAAATAGTTGTGATGGTTCAGGTTGACCCACGTCAGTTGGTCTGTTTCCGCCGTCATCGTGACAATCAGTTCATTGTGATCCGTCAGTTCGTACAACACTTTGAAGAAGACGTTGCCGGGATACCCTTCTTCTCCGTCCGGGCTGAGATATGTGAACTGGATACACTGTTCGTCCGCATCCATCTCCCAATAACGGGACGTGATGCCTTTCTCGCCTCCGTGAATATGATGGGGCGCCTCGCTTGGGGTCAAGGCGACACCCTCAATCTCTGCGTCACGAATCCGTCCGGCAATCCGCCCTACGATTGACCCGAGATAGACCGGATTTTCTAAGTATTGTGAGACGTCCCCGTATTTCAAGATGACCGAGTCTAGGTTTCCTTCCCGGTCCGGGGCCGTCAGTTCCGTCATCGCACAACCATAATCGATGGCGGATAGTCTCATGCCGTTGGTGTTTTGAATCGTCGCTTGTTTCACTCGTACTACCACCTTTAGTTCGTTTTCTCTCTCATTCCCGACCTTGGTGTTCCGTACTCCACTTTATCGACATGGCTAAGGAGTGACCGGATGAACGTATCAAATCGTTCCTGCCCAGCGTTCGTCTGTTTAAAGACACCAGCATCCTCAAGACCTTTCACAAATTTATCGACGACCGCTTGATCGACAATCGTTTTCGGGTCGCCCGACTTCTTCCGTAACTCATCGGCCCACTCTTGATGC
This sequence comes from Exiguobacterium profundum, assembly GCF_001909285.1. Classification (GTDB taxonomy): domain Bacteria; phylum Bacillota; class Bacilli; order Exiguobacteriales; family Exiguobacteriaceae; genus Exiguobacterium; species Exiguobacterium profundum. The sequence continues at coordinate 934,322 of NZ_MRSV01000001.1, read as the reverse complement.
ATCACTTTGATATCGACGTCCTCGCCGGCCACATAGTGAACAACTTGCTCAAGTTCTGTCTTCAGGCGCGCTGGCAAGACGGCGAGCCCCATTACTTCAATCAAGCCGATATTCTCACGCTTGATATGATGCACATCAGCGTGCGGGTGGAAAATACCGTCCGGATGCGCCTTGCTCGTTCGGTTGTTTCGCAAGACGAGATCGAGCTCGTAACGTCCGTTTCGGCGTCTTGCAATTGGCGTCACCGTATTGTGTGGGACACCTTCTGTATACGGAATGACTTCACTAACGGTGTCCTCATAATCGCGCCAATATCCGAGCAACTGGTTCGCCAACATGACAAGCTGCTCTTTTTGATTGGAGCGGAGACGGACGACCGAGAGCGGCCAGTACAGCGTCTCGATATCGACTTGATCATAGCGTTCAGAACGATATGTCGAGACGACTCGCGCATCGTCCATCGCGAACCGGTAGCGGCCGGCCTGGTAATGGTCATGCGTCAAAATCGAGCCTCCAACAATCGGCAAGTCTGCATTCGACCCGGCGAAGTAGTGTGGGAACTGCGTGATGAAGTCGAGCAGACGCTCGAAAGCTCCTCGGTCGATGACCATGTCACGCACCTCGTTCGACAGTAAAATTGAGTGCTCATTGTAATAGAGGTACGGTGAATACTGGAACGACCATGGCTGTCCACCGAGCGTGAGCGGGATGATGCGATGATTCGCACGCGCTGGGTGTTTCAAGTGACCGCTGTATCCTTCGTTCTCAATCGCGAGTAATCCTTTTGGATAGTTCGATGTCGAGGTCGGTTGCATTCGAGCGAGTGCAATCTCACGCGGGTCCTTCTCCGGTTTCGACAAGTTGATGGTGATATCGAGCGTGCCATAGCGAGTCGGTGCCTGATACGTGATATTGTTCGCGATACGACGTGTCTGGATATAATTTGACGCCTGACTCATCCGATAGAAATAGTCAGTCGCCGCTGTCACATCTGTCTCGAGGAGCTCATTGAAATGACGTGTCACTTCCGATGGCTTGGATACGAAGATATCCATGATTTCCGCCATGAAGCGGTCCTTCTCTTCAAGGATCGGCTCGATAATGTCCGCCCCCACTGCATACTCGACCACTTGTTCGAGCAACTCGGGGATTGACAGCTCTGACACAAAACGTGGGATTTCAAAGTCGAGCTTATTCAGTTTTGCGAGCACGCGGTTCCGTGAATAGATACGGTCCTGCTCGTCAATCAGCTCTTCACGAATCGCCGCGTCGACGAGTGCCTCAATCATCACATCGATCATCGTCTCACCTCTTTCACCTGATAGCCGAATGGATGTGTCACATGCCAGTTCCAAGCGTCCGTCAAAATCGTCTCGACGTCGGAACGGGTCGGTGTCCATCCGAGGATACGTCTTGCCTTGTCAGACGAGGCAATCAATTTAGCCGGGTCCCCGGCGCGGCGTTCACCAAGTAAGACCGGAATGTCATGTCCCGTCACGCGACGTGCCGCCTCGATAATTTCGAGCACTGATAGCCCGTTCGCTGTCCCGAGGTTGAAAACGTCGCTCGCACCGTCTTCTCGTAAATAACGGAGCGCTAACATATGCGCATCGACGAGGTCTTGGACGTGGATATAATCACGGATACATGTCCCATCTTCCGTCGCATAGTCATCACCAAACACGGTAATCGCGTCACGCTGTCCGTTCGCCACTTGCAGAACGATTGGGACGAGATGCGTCTCCGGGTCATGGTCTTCGCCGATTTCACCGGTCGCAATCGCGCCAGCGACGTTAAAGTAACGGAGTGCGACCGAGCGGATACCATGTGCCTGGTCACACCAACGAATCATCGACTCCATCGCGAGCTTTGTCGCCCCGTATGTGTTCGTCGGATTCGTAAGCGCCGTCTCGTCAATCGGCATCATGGTCTGGTCACCATAAGTCGCGGCCGTCGAGGAGAAGACAATCCGTTTCACTGACGCATCGCGCATTGTCTCGAGGAGGATTTGCGTCCCGAAGACGTTGTTGTCATAGTAGGCGAGCGGGTCCGTCATTGATTCGCCAACGAGGGAGTTCGCTGCGAAATGAAGGACGTCTGTGATTGATTCCTTTATGAAAACATCTTTCAAGAACGTTCGATCACGCAGGTCGCCCTTATAAAAACGGACATCCTGTGGAATCGATTCAACATGTCCTGTCTGAAGATTATCGAGAATGACGACGTTTTCCCCTTCTTTCAACAATGTACGAACGGCGTGCGAACCGATATAGCCGGCACCGCCAACAACGAGTATACTCATTTCACTTCCTCCTCTACGAGTTCTCGTACCCCGTCCCCGACCGAGGCGACGTAACACGTCGGTGCGTGACCGATTGTCGACACATATCGATCCGAAGTTTCCTGAATCATCGATCCCGTCTTGTCTTGACGGACGATGGCGATGGCACAACCACCGAATCCGGCCCCCGTCATGCGAGCACCGATGACGCCGTCACACCCTTGCGCGGCTGAAACGAGCGTGTCTAGCTCGATGCCGGTCACTTCGTAATCATCCCGGAGCGATGCATGCGACGCATTCATCAACTGACCGAACGTCTCGAGTCGTCCTTCCTGTAGAGCAGTGTAGGCGAGTATTGTCCGCTCGTTCTCAGAAACAGCATGACGCGCCCGTTTACGAAGTGTCTCTGGCAAGTCGAGCGCGACTTGTTCAAACGTTTCCATCGACAATTGTCCGAGAGAATTGACTTCACATTTCGGTTGAATCAAGCCGAGTGCAGTGTCGCATTCGCGCCGACGTTCGTTATATTTCGAGTCGGCGAGTTCCCGACGTTTGTTTGTGTTCATGATGACGATGTCGTACCCGTCGAGGACAATCGGTGCATAGTCATGATGGAGCGTCTCGCAATCGAGGAGCATCGCCTGCCCCGCTTTGCCCATTCCAATAGCGAACTGGTCCATGATACCGCTATTGACACCAATGAACGTATTCTCGACCCGTTGTCCGAGTCGGACGAGGTCAAGCCGTTCGAGACCGAGACCGTACACTTCATTTAACATGTATGCCGTTACGAGTTCGAGGGAGGCTGATGACGAGAGACCCGCCCCATTTGGGATGTTGCCCGCAAGGAAGAAGTCGAACCCGTTGAGGTCGTGTCCGTCTTTCCTGAGAAGCGTGACGACCCCTTTCACGTAGTTCGCCCAGTCGTGGCTCGCCTCGTACGTCTCGTCCGTCACCGGGAACGTGACGATACCAACCTCTTCAAAATTGAGCGAATAGACACGAATCAGGTCGTCTTCGCGCTTTTTCACGAGTCCGTATGTTCCGAACGTGATTGCACATGGGAAGACGTGTCCTCCGTTATAGTCGGTATGCTCGCCAATCAAATTGATGCGTCCCGGTGCGAAGAACGACCGGTCTGCTGAGGTGGCAAACACCTCCTCGAATTGTTGTTTCAGCTGTTCCATGTTAAATGAAAGCATGCGGCTTCATCCCTTCCATCGCTCATGCCGGGTGGATGACCAGGCAATACGCGTCATAGTCTGTTTGTTGTGTGAGGTTTATGCCTTGTTCCATCAAATAGCGTCCGCTCACGTGGCGTCCTTCTAGTTCGTACGTCCGTTCAGGATCGAGCCCGCGTAGCTTCACACGCAAACGATTTTTTTTTTACTGACGACGGTCGGCGTTGACGAGGACGATATAGTCTTCGCCGTTCGTATAGCCGACGGCATGGAAGCCGTCCCGTTTGAGTGAAGCGAGGCGATGGCTCGTCCCGTGCTGCACAATCGGACGGATCGTCTTGTACGTCGCAATCCATTCTTTCGCTTCTGAAAGCTCATCTGGTGTCCATTCTAGTAGGTTGCCACCGATACCGAGCGTGCCTTGCATCGCACTGACGAACCGATACGCGAGCGGCAACGAACGATTGTTCAACCAGTTCGGTGAGTCCGTCACCCAGCAGCTCATCATCTTGGCGTTGTAGGCGTATGAGAAACCTTCTTGAATCGCGAGGCGGTCGAACGCGTCCGTGTTGTCGCTCGTCCAGACCTGCTCGACGCGTGAGAGCACACCGAGATCGATTCGTCCACCACCACCTGCGCAGGACTCGAACGCGACATTCGGATGTTTCTCCCGCAACGTGTCGAGGATGCGATACACGGCTTCCGCATGACGGAGCCATAGTTCCTTCGCATCTTCCATGCGTGGACTGTCCGGTTCTGAGAAGGCGCGGTTCATGTCCCACTTGATGTAACGAATCGCGTGTCGTCCGAGCAATTCATCGAGCCACGCCGTCACGTGCGCCTCCACTTCAGGCAGTGCAAGGTTCAAGACGAACTGGTTCCGCGACGTCGTCGACGGGCGTCCGTCCGTATAGTAAATCCATTCCGGATGAGCCCGATACAAATCTGAATCCGGATTGACCATCTCCGGTTCGACCCATAGCCCGAACTGGAGGCCTTTCTCCTCGACGTAGCGGACGAGCGGGTCGAGCCCGTTCGGGAACTTCGTCGTGTTGACGTGCCAATCCCCGAGTCCGGCCGCGTCCGAGTGACGCTCACCGAACCAACCATCATCGACGACGAATAACTCACAGCCAATCGCGGCCGCCTCATCGACGAGACGTTTTTGTCCATCCTCGCTGACATCGAAATAGGTCGCCTCCCAGGAGTTGTAAAGGACCGGGCGTAACACGTCACGTGTCGCTTCCGGCATGATGACGTCGCGCTCAAAGTCATGGGCGTTCTGACTCATACCACCGAACCCGCGTTGCGTATAGCCGATATAGGCCGGTGGCGTCGTGAACGACTCACCCACTTGAAGCGTCTTCGCGAAGTCGAACGGATTGATCCCGCCCGTCACCTGTGTAAAGCCAAACTCGTCTTTTTCAAAATGAATCGCCCAGTTGCCGGAGTAACCGAGGAATCCAAAGACGACCTCCCCGTCTGTCTCCGTCGCGTCACTGTCGAGCGCGAACCACGGATTACTTTGATGGCTCGTCAATCCGCGACGACTCTCGATTGTTTTCTTGCCTGGGAGGAGCGTCCCTTGCTGGAGCTGGAACTCGCTCGTCCACGCCCCGCTGAAATGACTGAGTCGCATCTCGCGCTCAATGAGTCCGAGGCTGAAAGACTGCGCGCTCTCGAGCGTGACCGTTTCTCCTGCCGTGATGGTCATCTTGCGTGAGATGATGTCGTAAACCGGATGAAGCGTGAACTGGAGCGTCACTTGAAGTGATTGAATTGAATCGATCAAATCGAGCTCGAGTGTCTCTCCAGCGATACGTGCATCACCGAGTGAGAAAGCGTGCAATCGTTCTGTCGTCGTATGACTCTTCAACGTCGGTTCCGTATAGACAAGGTCGCCGAACGAGGTGAACTCGTAAGCGGCCACCCCTTCTGGTGTCTCGAACGACGAGTGCAGAACGCGCGCGTCTGGTAGTTCTATGATGTCTAATTCATGCAGGCGTCCGCCGAGATACTGATGGATGAGACGACCTCGTGAATCGACATCAAACACGTACGTGAGATTCGTTCCGATGAGGGCGAACCGATTGTCGTGACGAACAATCATGCCTTCACCTCCTGTTTCAATAGGACAACATCGAGCGGTTTAAGTTCGAGCTTGCCTGTTACCGTTCTCCCGTCAAGCGTCTGCCACGTGCCATCGAGGTCAACCGTTGATTTAACCTCGGTCGAATGGTTCAGGTAGAAGCGGATCACCTGCCCGTCTCCTTGACGGTCGACCTTCTCGACATCGTCTGGAAGTCGGGTCGCGTCGATCCCAGCGCGTGTGAGCGCCTGATGATAAACTGCATCGAGCATCTCGTCATCGACCGATGAACCGATGTATGTCACGTCTCCTTTATACGTGTGCCGTGTGATTGCCGCAGTCCCTTTATAGAAGGCCTTTTCATATGTTGCCAATACGTCGGCGCCTTTCGGTGTAATCAAGTCACACCAAATGTTCGCCTCAGAAACTTGGTCACCGAGTCGGACTTCGTTCGATTGGACGGTCTGCAAACTCTCGTACTCATCAATCTCGATACCCGCGTATTCGGCAAACTTACCTGGTAGCGTCAAGTTGTGGCAACGGTTAATCGGGTCTTTCACGCCTGTACGGTAGGTGAAGATGACATGCCCACCCTTTTCGATATAGTCGATGAGCGTCTCGTCAAACACATCATTTCCGAGGAAATAGAGCGGGACGATGACGAGCTTATACGAGTCGAGCGCGTCTCCTGGGAAGACGATGTCCGTGTTGACGCCTTGGCGGACGGCCGCACCGTAGAAGCGAACGAACTCCTGTTTGAAGTTGAACGCATCCGAATGCGGTTGGTGTGTCCACGCCCATAGGTTCTCTTGGTCGAAATAGACGGCGACGTCCGATTTGTACGCAGCCGCGTTGATCATGTCGCCATGCGCATGAAGCTCCGACATGACGTGCTTCACTTCTTCGAATTTCCGTTTCGGTTTCCCGTCATGGTCAATGATGCCGTGACAGAACTCTTCCGTCCCAAAATCCGCGGCACGGAATCGGAAGTAGACAATCGCCTCGGCGCCACGCGCGACAGCCTGATGTGTCCAGAGACGGATATGACCAGGTCGTGGTAAGTAGCCGATGCGGCTCCATCCTTGGGCCCCGCTCAACTGTTCCATCACCCAGAATCCTTTGCCTTGTTTCGAAGAACGGCACAAATCATGATCGTGCGCCGTCTTCTCGAAACGGTTTGGTTCTGGCAACCCGCCCCATACCGGATAGTTGTCGAAAGAGACATAGTCGAGATCTTGTGCCATCTGCTGCTGGTTGATCGCCATGTCGCTATATACCAGGTTATGCGTGATGAACGCATCCTCGTGGATGAGCGGGCGGAGCGTGTCGACCTGGAGCTTGTTAAACGAGCGATATGCGTCCGAGCAGAAGCGGTCAAAATCGACGAGAAGCGACGGATTGTGTTCTTGGAACACGGTGCGAGGGACCGGAATCTGTGTCCATGCCGTATATGTATGGCTCCAGAAGACGGTCCCCCAAGCCGCGTTGAGCGCGTCGAGCGTCTCGTAGCGTTCTTTCAGCCATTCCCGGAACGCCTCTTGGTCGACGTCACCGTACGAACGGTCCGACTGTTCATGTCCATACTCGTTGTCCGTCTGCCAACCGATGACACGTGGATGACGACCATACCGCTCCGCCATCTTGCGGGTGATTCGTTCAGAGTATTCGCGGTAGACAGGGCTGTTGACGGTATAGTGACGACGAGCTCCGAAGCTGATACGCACCCCGTCTTTCGTCACCGGAAGGATGTCCGGATACTTTTCAATAAGCCACGCGGGCGGTGTCGCCGTAGGCGTGCCGAGCACGATGTCAAAGTGTTCGCCGAAGGTTTCGACGACCTCATCCCAAAATGAGAAGTCAAACTCACCGTCGGACGGTTCCATCATCGTCCAGGCAAATTCCGCCATCCGGATGACGTTGACACCGAGTTCTTTCATCAAGCGGACATCCTCGTCCCAAAGTGCACGATCAGTCTGTTCTGGATAATAATCTACTCCTAAATACATGCTGTTCACCTCAATCGATTATTTGACCGCTCCTGAAGTCATGCCTTTTTGTAAGAAGCGTTGGAAAAAGATATAAAACACCATCGTCGGCAAGCTGATCAAGACGAGCGAGGCGTATAATTTACCAGGGTCTCCGCCGAGCGCTTCCGTGAAGAAGGTCGGTGCCATCGTTACTGTCTGTTTGGCCGGGTCTGTCATGAACGTAAGTACCATCAAGTATTCGTTCCATGAGTTGAGAAACGCGTAAATCGTCGCTGTTGCGAGTGCCGGCTTGGCGAGTGGCATCATGACTTTATAGAAGATTTGAAACGTCGACGCCCCGTCGATATGCGCTGCTTCCATCAATTCGTTTGGCAGCTCGTCGAAGTAACTCTTGATGAGCATGAGTCCGAACGGAAGGAAGAAGGCGATTTCGGCACCAATCAATCCCCAATAGCTATTGAGCCCGTCAAGTGTGCGCAACGTGAAGAAGAGTGGCACGATGAGCGAGGCGACCGGTAACATCAATCCCGCCAGAACGAGATTAAATAAAAGGCGCTTCCCGGCGAACTGGAGCTTCGAGAAACCGAACGCCGCAAATGCAAGAAATGAGATGGAAATCAAGATCATGAAGAAGGCGACGATGAAGCTGTTAAAGACGAATTGTGGGAAGTTCGGATTTTGTAGCGTCGCGATGTAGTTGTTGAAGCCATTGACACGTAAGCTTTCCTTGAACATGACGAAGATCGGGAACAACCAGAGGATTGCCATGAGTGACAGACCGATATTGGTGAACCATCTTCCTTTCTTTGTTTGCAGTTCCATCTGTTCTCCCCCTTAGTCCATTTTCTTCTGTACACGCATCTGGAAGTACGTGATGCCGAGTGCAATCGCAAGCAAGATGACGGCGACAGCGCTGGCATAGCCGACCTCTTGATGCAACATCGATTTACGGAACAGGTATGTCGAGATGACCTCGGTCGAGTTACCTGGCCCTCCTTGTGTCGAGATCCAGACGATGTCGAACGTCTTTAAACCACCGATGACCCCGAGGATCGTCAGTGTGAACGTCGTCCCTTTCAAGTTCGGGAAGACGACACTCCAAAGCGTACGCCAAAATCCTGCCCCGTCGATATTAGCCGCCTCGAACACTTCCCGCTCGATTGCGAGCATCGCCATGTAATACATGATCATGGACGAGCCTGTCCATTGGAAGATGTTAATCAGAATGATAGCGTAGAGCGCAACGTCTTGGTCGCCGAGCCAGTTCTGTTCAAACGCACCAAGACCAATCATGCGAAGGAATTCGTTGATATATCCGAACTGGAAGTCAAAAATTTGCGTGAACGCCGCCCCGAGGACGACCGGGCTCAAGACGACCGGGAAGAAGAACACCGATTTGAAGAACGTGCGCCCCATGCCTTTCGTGTGAAGCAAATAGGCCAATACGAGCCCGAGACCCGCCTGAATCGTGACCGTCAATACAGTGAAGATTCCCGTGTTTTTGAGCGCATTATAAAATTCTGGGTCTTTGAACATCCGGCCGAAGTTTTCAAAACCGATATACACTTTCTCAAACGAGATTCCGTCCCATGAAAAGAGTGAGTGATAGGCGTTGTAGAAGATTCCGTAATATATGAAAGCGATGACGAACAGGACGGTCGGAGCGACGAACGCCCAGCCGATCAAGTGCTGCTTCATCCGCTCTTTCTTACGAATCGGATTCGGTGCGCTCGGTGGTACCGATGTGAGCTTCGGCTTGGACTTGGTCAAATCGGTTGCTTGTTGCATAAGGTTCCCTCACTTTCAGATTCAAAAAATCGAGCGCCAGTGAGTCTGGCTACTGGCGCTCGTTTGATTATTTACCTTGGTCCGCAATCGCCTGGATGCGTGCGAGTGCTTCTTTCGCATCTTGTCCGGCAGCGATGTTTTGAAGTTCTTTTCCGAGTGCGTCGTAGACTTTCGGGTCACGGATTCCGCGTCCTGCGACAGCGTTCTTCACCGTTTCGTTCAAGATTTTGTACGACTCACGTTCAACATCATTGGTGAACTTGTCTTCGTATGCTACTTCGATGTCTTTAATGGCTGGTGCCATCTCAAACTTCTCCATGTATAGCGCCTGTCCTTCACCTTGCGTCATGTAGGCGATGAAGGCAGCCGCACCTTCTTGTTGTTTCGATTCTTTGTTGACACCGAGTGCCATGTCGATTGATGCGATGACCGGTTGTTCTGTGCCACCTGCAAGGTTTGGCATTGGGACGAAACCAATCTCGTCTTCGAAGTTGTTCCACTTGTCACGCTTCTCGACCGTCGTCATCGAGTGGGCTTCCCATGAACCAATGACCCACATCGCTGCTTTCTTGTCGAAGAAGTTGTTCATGCCGTCCATGTATGTCGCAAGACCCAAAGCGCCTTCTTGGAACACTTTGTCCTCGTACAGTTGTTGCCAAAGTTCAGCCGTCTCGACCATCTCTTTATCCGTCCACTTCGCGTCACCCGCTAGTACTTCTTGGATGTAACCTGGTGCGACCTGGTGGCTCAAGACGTTGAAAACGTCAACGCCAACCCACGCGTCCTTCGCGCCTAGTTGCATCGGGATGACCTTGTCGCCAGATGCGTTGATTTTGTCAATCGCCGCAACCGTCTCATCATAAGTTTTCGGAGGTGTCACGCCATATTTGTCGAGGAGTGTTTTGTTGTACATGAGGTATGCCTGTCCTGTGAATCCGACTGGTACCGCATACTGTTCACCGTCTACTGTTGTCTGTTCGACACCAAGTTCGATTAATTTATCTTTCCATCCTTCTCCGGCCGCTTTATCCATATAGTCTTTCGCTGGTACAAGGCGATCCTTGTATTGCGGAATCATCGGTTCTTTGAGACCAATGACGTCCGGACCATCTCCACCAAGCATCGCGACTTGAAGCTGTTGCTCGTAGTCTTCGAGGCGTTTAAACTTGACCACATAATCATCTTGCGATTCGTTGAACGCCTTCGCCATTTCTTCCCCGACTTCAGGTTGTGGCGCCCAACCCCACCATGTGATGACAGGTTTGCCGTCTTCCGTTGTCGCCGCCGCTTGTTCGTCATCGCCGCAGGCAGCGAGTAAAGATGAGAGCATTAAGACAGATGATGCGAGTGCAATCGTCGTTTTTTTTATGTTCATTCTCCTTTGAATGTGTTGTCACGCCACAATCCGATGGCATAACTCCCGAATAAGATGGTCTGACATCGGGCGATCCCCGAGCCATGTTAATGTGTACGCTATCAGTTCCAAATCGAGCTTCGGTCCGTCTATGTATGGGCCGACGACGTAGAGGTCCGCCCCGAACGGCAGTGCGTCCTGTTCTTTCAAGCGCCATAGCAAAAGTTCAAACAGGCCGTCCATGTCGTCGAACGACACGTCATGCGAGAGCGTCGATGCTCGGAACAATCGGATATCACGCGTCTCGTCATCATAAAGACGGAAGATACCATCGCGTCTAGAGCGCGTAATGATGATGCTCGTCTCATCCCCCGTTAGCGCTTCCATTTCATCGAAGGCAAAGTCCTTTCGTGCGAACATCCTAGTCGCCCCGTAGCGACCGAAGATTGTGTGAAACTGATCTTTCAATGGTGTCTCTTTTTGCATCGCTACCCCTCCAAACGTGTCGTTGAGAGTGTCACCCCTTACTTAGTAAATTAAATTTATTATCTAACTACACATAGACTATAGCATGCCCTGATTTATATTGTAAACGCTTTCTTATAAAGAAATTAAAAATCGCCTTTCCCTAATAGAAAGGCGATTCATGGTTTCATTGGATTTCACCGAACATCTCGTTCGTGATAAGCGCTGCGGCTCCGAGTGCCCCTTGGCTGGCGTTCCACGAGACGACACGGATATCGGTCTGTCGGGCGTCAAGGGTGAGCGCCGTTTGGGCGACACGCTCCTGAATGTTCGTGACGACGTCTGGCGCATAGTTGAATAGTGGACCTCCGAGAAGAATACGTCCCGGGTTCAAAAGGTGGATCATATTGAGCGTGGCAATACCGATATATTCGCCGGCCCGTTCGTATAATTTTCGGACATCTTGATTCAAATGGACAGCGTCACGAAGATCATCAAGTGTCAGTTCATGCGAGAGCTGACGAGCCTCATTCAATATGGCACGTTCCCCGGCGACTGCCTCTAGGCAACCACGATTACCGCACGAACAGATTGGTCCGTCGAGCATGATGCGCATGTGTCCAATCTCCCCAGCAATATGATGCTCGCCGTCAATCAATTCGCCCGCGTGGACATAGGCTCCCCCAATTCCATAACCGGCATACACGTAGAAGAATTCCTCGATACCAATCGCTTCCCCGAAGTACAATTCACCAAGGGCGAGTGTCCGCACATCGTTCTCAACGAATACGTGCTGCCCGAGGCGTTTCTCCAGTTCGCGCTTGAGAGGGATATCATGCAAGTGAAAACGTGGGGCAAATAAGACAACCCCTTCACCCGCCTCGACCATTCCGTGCACAGAAACACCAAGTCCAATGACATTCCCTATAGCTCGTTTGTTCAATATGGTGTAGAGAGCGACAATCGCGTCGATGAACTCCTCGTTCGTGTCAAACCGTTCGTCGTGCCATGCTTCGTCAAGTAACTCTCCATGGATGTTTGTGACGACGCCATGCAGTTTTCGCTGTGTCGCATCGATTCCGATGACAAAACGGTCGCTCGCAGCAAGTTCGAGCATGATTGGGCGACGTCCGCCGCTTGAGACCCCAAGCTCGCGCTCATTGATTAATCCCTCTTCCTTCAATTCGTTAACAATGTTCGAAATCGTCGGTTTCGTCAAACTCGTCTTCTTAGCAAGTTCAACCCGTGATACCGGCTGATGAAGCCGAATCAATCTAATAATCAGTGCACGATTGTATGTCCTCATCCATTTAGAGTTACGTGGCGTTGTGTTCCCCATGACCATTCCACCTATTCCTATCTTTTTCTTTTTGTATAGCACTTGTTAAATCCGTAATTAGTTGCGCTTTCATTTTTACGACCATCTATTTTTGATTTTTTTATTTTTTACATGCTAAATCAAGTTCAATATAAAAAACGATTTATGCATCGGTTGATTCCATGCATAAATCGTAAAAACACCTACACTTTTGTTCATAATCAATATATTTAACTTCTACTTCACCACTTCCAACGTCCTCGCCAGTTTTTCTCAGGTAAACGTGGAGGATTCACCGAAATCGGTTCATCCGCTAACATCTCCTCCGTAAAGTGGAGGTGCTGTTGCCACATCTCTTCCCCTAATTCGTTGATGACTTCCTGTCTCGCCGCTAACCAATTAAAATCACGATGTTCCACGTTATGGGCATCGGAGGCGACGATGTGACTCAGCCCGTGACTGATGAACGTGAGTGCGAGTTCTCGAATCTGTCTTCCGAACTGCCCTGTCAAACTGCTTGTCGTCACTTGGGACAACGCACCCGACGATACGAGATGATGCAATTTTTCTGGATGGAGTGCAAACTCACGATTCCGCTCCGGATGCGCGATGACCGGAACGTATCCAGCCGCCTGTAGTTGAAAGAATAAGGACTCCGTATAAGCTGGTAGACTTTGACTCGGCAGTTCCACGAGGACATATCGTGACCCAGCGAGCGAATGTGCCTCTCCGGACTCCAACGCTTCGACCATTTCTCCAAAAATTCGAATCTCTTGTCCAACATACAAGGTCAAGGGGATCTGTTCATCATCGAGTCGTTTTTGTAGATGCGCGACTTCTTGCGTGATGTCATGATGCTGCGTCTCAAAGTACGGATGATACGCGTGTGGTGTCACGACAATCGATGTTACCCCTTCTTCCACCGCACGTTTCGCGAGTTGAAGGGATGCTTCCATTGTACGTGGTCCATCATCTACTTCAGGCAACAAATGACAATGTACATCAATCATGAGTGTTCACTCTCCATTGTGTGATTGTTTTAGCCAAACATATTCATACGGGCGAAGCGTTACATTTGTCATCCATTCTTCTGTAAAGAGACTCGTCCCTTCACAATCCGTCTGCACCGTCTCTTCACTCATATTCGTCAATAACAGTAGGGTCTCCTCTTGATGCGTTCGCTTAACAGCGAAAACGCGCCGATCGAGATTTAGGACCTCTTGACCAATGTAAGGGGACAAGGCAGGATGGAGTCGTTTCACATTCAATTGGCTCAATATCCCTTCATAAACACGAAGTCGATCCGGATCGCGTTTCAATGCTCGGACGAGATCTTCCTGTTCAACCGGTTGCGACACCCCAAATAAAGTTCGGTAATCAATCAACGGAATCCCTTGAAGCGACAACAATACACTGTGGGCTGCGAGAATCACATCTGGGTTAGTGTCCATCAGATTTTTCTCAAACGGATCACGTTCCGCTGAAGATAGGAAATTGAAATATGTTTGATTGGCTCTCAGTGAATGAACTTGTCTCGCCCAATCGGTCAATCGTGTCACATTGGCCTGCGCAAACGCTAAAATGACATGACTGGATAAGTCGAAATGACAGACGACGTCCGCCTCTTCCTCAAAGTTTAGGACTGAATCGACACGTTCATTGGCAACGATGAGCTGTGCATTCGGCTTATACGTATGCATAATCGTACGCCACAGTTTGAGGATGTGTTTGACTCGTTCCGGTTCTATTCCGCGAAACGACTCGACATGGACACGGATTTTCGTCGCTCCATACGCCAGACGTTCAATCAGTTCATCTGTTACGGTGACAAGGTCGAGTTGTGACTCATTCCATGCTTCAGGCGTCATCTCGTAAATCAAATCGAACTCATCGGTGAAACGTCCTAAGTCTTCGAACAGTTGCACCCGCGAGTCGATGGCTGTGTCCTGTTGTTTCGTTTGATACGGAAACAGGGAGACGAGATAGAGATCACTCACCGTCGTTTGGACATGATCGGCTAACCATTGATGGAGAGCCTCGAGGTTCGCTCGTCCGTCAGTCAGGATAAAACCGGCATCCACCAACAAGACGTTTGTTTTTTCAGAAGGGCGTTCATGGTCGTGCCAACGATGATCCGACCACTTCTCAAACAACCGTTCCCACTTTTCTTGCGAGGTCTCCCCGAGTTCGAGGAGCACCTCTTCAATCGTTTCCCATTTCATGACTCATCCCTCCTTGGCATCTCTTTATTTCTCCCACTTTCCGTTTCATAAAAAACACAAAAAAACTGTCCGACTTGGGTCAGACAGTTTACTCCATCAATCGTTTCAACTCTTCCTGAACGCCATTCAACGAAGAAGATTCCGGATTCCAATAATAGATGCCGTCCCCCTCTAATCCGCCCGCACCCTCAAGCCGTAAGATACTCGCGTTGCGGAACGCGTTCATATAGTCCGTCGACAAAGAGACGAATTCATTGAGCTCGATATTCGTCTTCGCCTGATCGCCGACCACCTCGAGTAACGCGGTGACCTTGTCGAGTGAGAAGTCCGTCCGTCCTTTTTTGATGATGGCGGCGACGACATCACGCTGACGTTCTTGACGTCCGAAGTCACCGTTTGGATCGTTATAGCGCATCCGCGTGTAATCGAGTGCCGCTTCTCCGTCTAACGTCACCTCACCAACGGGAAACGTGTAATCTTCTGTCGAGAACGCAAATTTATTCATGACGGTAATGCCTCCGAGTGCATCCACGACGTCGCTGAATGCCTCCATATCCGTCTCGATGACATAATCGATTGGGATGTCGAGGAAATTCTCGACCGTATTCATTGCCATTTCGGCCCCACCGAACGCATAGGCATGATTGATCTTATCACGTGTCCCTTTCCCGACGATTTCAGTCTTTGTATCCCGGGGAATCGAGAGCATCGCTCCTTCATCAAGTTCCGGATTGAGTGTCAGCACGATGATTGAGTCACTCCGTCCCTGTTCGGTCCCGCGTCGGTCAATTCCAAGCAAGAGAATGGAAACAGACTCTTTGCGTTCAATGGTCTCGACCTGCTTGCGCTCTTTGCTGATTTTCAAGTTGTCATTCACTTGTGCGACGGTGTCATCGACTTCTTTTACCATTGACCAGACGAACGCGCCACCCGTGATGAGCACCAAGGCCATGACGCCTGCTACAACCCCTAGTACGATTTTCCACTTTGATGGTTTACGATGTTTCGCCATGCGGCCACACCTTCTTCCGTGAAATAGTACTAGTTTATTCCCATGCCACGGGTTGTTTTAAAGCATGTTCACAAAGAATAATCACGATATCCCTTTTTTTGTTTCGGGAAATGGGTCCGGGTCGGTTGGCGGGTCATATGGTAGGGCCATGCCGCATTGATTTCTGCCCCAATCAGCATCGTTGCTGCTGTCAGATAGAGCCAAATTTGTAGTAGAATCACCGCACCAATCGTGCCATACGTGTCCCCTAGAATCGAGAAGCGTTCGACATAGACACTGTATCCGGTCGACAGCAATTGCCACGAGATGACCGCAAACACGGCTCCAGGAAGTGTTTCGATGAACCGTACTCGCTGTTGTGGCGCGATTTTATAAAAGAGTGAGAAAGCCATGATCAAGATGAGCGTCGAGACCGTATAGCGCGTCAGAGTCGACAAGCGGTCGAATTCTTCGACTTTTGGATAGAGGGCATAAATCAATTCGACAAATTCTTGACCGAATAGATGAAACACAATCAAGATGACCGCCCCGATGCTCCCTGCTAAAATCACGAGCAACCCGATCAATCGTCGGAAGATATAGCCGCGCGCTTCCGTCTCCCCATATGCGAACACCGTCAGCTTGACGAGTCGCGCCGTCCCGTTCGAGGCCGACCAAAACGCGATGATGGCACTGACTGATAACAGTCCACCGTTCAAATTTCCGCTCACGTCATAGACGATAGATAACAGTTCACGCACACTTGACCCTGGAATGAGTGTCTCAATCTGTTCGATGAGAAGCGCATCATCGATTTGAAACCATGCCATCACGGCAAAAAAGACAAAAAACGTCGGAAAGATGGATAAAAACCAAAAAAACGCCAATGTGGCACTGTAGTCATTAATATGATGGTCTTTGAATCGATGCCTGACGTCTACGGCCAGTCGAAATACATTTTCAAACATCGCCACCCTCCTCTCATCACTGTTGCACTTATATCATTCTACATCTCGGGCAAGCTGTCCTTTTGAGCAATCGTTATTTCGGGTATGCCCTATAGAGGACTAAATCTTACAAATGGGGTGGAACGAATGGAAATCGGTATGATTGGACTTGGTAAAATGGGCCTCAATTTGGCTCTGAATTTGACAGACAATGGGCATCGTGTCGTCGGGTATGACCCGGGAAACGTATCGACGAGTCAATTTGAGACGAAAGCCTCTTTGCAGGAGGTCGTTTCCGCGCTTCAAGCCCCTCGCGTCGTCTGGGTGATGGTGCCGGCGGGTGACGTGACCGAACACGTCTTGAACGACTTGCACAATCTTCTCTCGCCGGGCGACATCGTCATCGACGGAGGGAACTCGAACTATAAGGAATCGATGCGGCGTGCCGACCATTTCAAAGAAAAACTGATTTATTTCTTCGACGTTGGGACGAGTGGTGGGATGGAAGGTGCCCGTCACGGGGCGTGTACGATGATCGGAGGCGATTTGGAGGCGTTCGGAAAGATCGAGCAACTTTTCCAAGACGTCTCGACCGACCAGGGCTATTTGTACGCAGGACCGAGCGGAAGTGGTCACTTTTTGAAGATGGTGCATAACGGGATTGAGTATGGGATGATGCAGGCGATTGCCGAAGGCTTTGAAGTGCTCGAGAAGAGTCCGTTCGACTATGAATATGAAGATGTCGCACGCGTTTGGAATCACGGGTCGGTCATTCGCTCATGGCTCATGGAACTGACGGAGAGTGCCTTCTCGAAAGATGCGAAGCTCGACGACATTCGCGGGGTCATGCATGCATCCGGTGAAGGCAAATGGACGGTCGAGACGGCACTCGAGTACGACGTCCCGACACCGGTCATCGCACTCTCCCTCATGATGCGTCAACGCTCGCTTCAAGAGGATACGTTCTCGGGCAAGGTCGTCGCGGCATTACGGAACGAGTTCGGTGGGCATGCGGTGGAGAAGAAAGAGTAAGCCATAAAGGTCTCGACCGATTGGTCGAGACCTTTACTCATTCCATCGTATTCCCTTCTGCCGGAATTGGATGGTTTTTAAGCATTCTCGCAAAATGGACGAGATTATATGCCATCGTCTTTCCGTGAGACTTCGTGAATTCATTTTCTCGTCCAGCATCAAGGTACGAATCACCTGGTCCCGCTTCTCCGACCCAGTACGTGTCGACATTCGGCGGCACGGTGAAACCGATGTGGGACAATCCATATAGAATCGAAGCACAGGCGTGTTTCGCCCCATCCTCATTCCCCGTGACGACGACTCCACCGACCTTGTTGTAGTAAATCGCCTGTCCTGATTTGTTCGTCAGTCCGCTACCGCCATATAGCCGTTCGATCACTTGGGTGGCGACGCTACTCTTCTCCCCGAGCCAGAGTGGTGTCCCAATCACGACAATATTCGCGGCCTTCACTTTCTCAAAAATCTGTGGCCACTCGTCCCCATCCCCTTCATCTTCCGTCACACCGAACTTGACGTTGTAATCAACAATCCGAACAATCTCGGATTCGACGTCGAGCGCATCGAAGTGTGGGATGATGTCACGAATCAATCCTTCCGTATGGGACGTCGTGTCTCCACCTTTTAGCGAACAGTTCAAAAACAAAGCTTTCATCCGATCCCTCCTAAGTAAATGACGTTCCATTAGGTGTTCCCGTTCGCTATCCAATCTAACACAAAAAGAGACGACCATCGTGTGATGACCGCCTACTTCATAGGATTTATTCACTGTACCCTTTCGGATTATTCGATTGCCAACGCCAAGCGTCCCGACACATCGCTTCAATGTCATGTCGCACTTCCCAGCCAAGAATGGCCTTAGACTTTTGCGGGTCGGCAAATATCGCCGCGACGTCTCCGTCTCGTTTATCCGTGATTTGATAAGGAATCGTCTGTCCGCTCTCCTGTTGGAACGTTTGAAGCAAATCAAGGACGCTGTATCCTTTCCCTGTCCCGAGGTTGAACGCCTCCACCCCTTCATATTTCCCCACATACTCCAACGCCTTCAAATGACCAAGCGCCAAATCTACGACATGGATATAGTCGCGCACGCCTGTCCCGTCATGCGTCGGATAGTCATCCCCGAACACTTGAAGCTCTTTTAGACGCCCGGCCGCGACTTGTGTGATGTATGGCATCAAGTTGTTTGGGACATCGAACGGATCTTCGCCGATCGTCCCGGAGTCGTGCGCGCCAATCGGATTGAAATAGCGAAGAATCGCAATCGACCAAGAAGAATCAGCTGTATAAAGGTCGCGCAATATCTCTTCGATCATCAGTTTCGTTCGTCCATATGGATTGGTCGCACTGAGCGGGAACGATTCATCGACCGGAGATGTGGTTGGGATTCCGTAAACGGTCGCCGATGAACTGAAGACGATACGTTTTATCCCAAATTGATTCATCATCCGTAACAAGACGAGCGTCCCAGCTACGTTGTTGTCATAGTAGTGAAGTGGTTGGCTGACGGATTCGCCGACTGCCTTTAGACCCGCGAAGTGAACGACCGCATGAATCGAGTGCGTGGAGAAGATTTCATCAAGCAATTCCTGATCTCGAATGTCGCCCACGTATAAGGTGACCGTCTTTCCAGTCAGGATCTCGATTCGCTGAATCGCCTCTTGTCGGCTATTGGACAAGTTGTCCAAAATGACGACTTCGTATCCTTCCTCAAGCAATTGCACCGTCGTGTGTGTCCCGATATACCCCGCGCCACCTGTCACAAAAATTGTTTTCATGTGCTTCACCCCATTTTCTGAAAGTTCATCTGCTGCGATTGTTAAGCCGAGCGATCATTGAGCCAGTCCCCGACACGACGGAATGTATCCGTACGCGGAGGTGTTTCGCTTCGGCTAAACGTGTGATAATCAATCTCGGATACATATCGAATCAAGCGAATGAGTGAGAACGCGAACGCAATCGTGCAACCAATCGCAAAACTAAGACCGTAACTGTCTGGTCCAAGTGGTAATAGCAAGAACGTCAACCCTGCATTCATCGTGATGAAGAGTGCCGATGTATACGCCGCTCCCCGATGATCTTCAAAATAGAGCAGGACGAGCGTGAGAACGAGCACCATGGCGTTTGAAAAGGCACCAATCGTCGTCATTTGAAAGACATCCCGAATCTCAGGTGACAGACCTAGTAGCGGGAACAAGACGGCCGCGAACAGAATAAAGAGAAGCGACACGAGCCCTTGATTTCGGAACAGTCGTTGCAACTCTTGTCGTAAGACGAGGAGCATGGCCGCTTTCGAACGTTGAATCTGTTGGTACGTCCCACCTTCGTTCACGTATCCATAAAACACGCGATACCGCTCATAAAAACGCGTCTCGACCGACACAACGAATATCGTCATCGTCGGAATGATCGTCAAATAAGAGAGGAAGATAGCTGTGTCATAGATCGGATGATAGCGGAATGTGTCGAGGTGGACACTCCCTCCTTCCGCGAACCAGATGATCCATGTGCCGACCCAGATCCCGATGTTATAGAGAAAACTGGTCCAAAAGAGTGCCGGGTAGCGGTCAAAATAGCGATAGAACGAGAACTGACCGACCGTACTACGGTTTGGGAACGTAAGGAGCATCGATGTGAACAAGCCGAACAACGTGACGACAAGACCGAGTGTCATACTCGCTGTCAACGCGAAGCTCTTCATGTAGGACTCCGTCAAATATTGCATCAAGAACTGGTCCGTGATGAGGACCGCGGCGACTGAGACGATGCCACCGGCCACAAAGCTATAGGCTACCGCCTGATAGAACTTGGCCGCACTGAGGAACAAGAAGTGTACCCAAATGAGGTTGACCGTCATGAATAGGACGAATGCCAACGCGTTCAATAAAGCAGGGAGTTCAGAGAACATGAGGAAGATAGCGAACAACAGCGACGCGATGGCGACCGTCGTCTTCATCATCCCGATGAACGCCGGGAAGATGTCTTCATATCGTTTCTCATAAAAACAATCCGCCAAGTACCTCGTGACAACGAGCTGCTGCACGCCGAGAAAGACTTGCGAAAAAATAAAACTGTAAGAGACGATCAAATTGAACGTCGTGCGTTCTTCGAGTGTAGCGATAGATAGATAGCTCGTCAGCCACTGCATGAGGGCAATCGTGACGATGACGATCAGCCATGGTCCTGATGTGACGAGCCCGGCAAATGCATATGCTTTGATTCGTGAAGAGAAGTAGTCTTCTTGAAACAACTGTTGTAACTTAAACCCGATGCCCGCCATATACCGCTCTCCTCTCTTCATATAAGTGTAGATATGCATCGATAAACTGATCGGTGCGATAGTACGTCTCGACTCGCTGTTGCCCGTTTCGTCCGAGTCGGCGCGCATCTTCACGATTTTGATGGAACCAGGCGCAACGCTCTGCGATTCGCCGTGGATTGACCGGCGGAACGACAAATCCGGCCGGACCGAACGGTTCATCCGGTCGCCCGTTCACGAGTTCCGCACAGGCCCCGACGTCCGTCACAATCCACGGGACACCAGCGGCCATACCTTCTAGTACAGCAAGCGGTTGTCCTTCGGAGATACTCGTCAACAAACAAACATCGAATTCGGGAAGGTGTTGTCGAATATCGACTTTTCCGACCATCAAGACGGACTGTTCAAGCTCGAGTTGCCGAATGAGCATCTCGCACTCCGTCGCATACTCCTTATCCTCATCAAGTGGTCCCATAATGGTCAGTTCGAACGGGACGAGCATGTCTTGTAACAGTTTCGCCGCATAAATCATGGTTTTAATATCTTTGATTGGAACGACGCGAACGATGGCACCGATTCGTAGTTTATCCACTCCCGGCACATGCCCGAGAGCAGACAAGCCCGTCACGTCAATCCCGTTCGGAATGATACTTAATTTCTCAACAGGTGCACCGAGCTGACGTTGCAACTCGCCGTTTCGTTCAAAGAGTGTGATGACGTCATCTGCCTTTCGGTACGCTTCCCGGGAAATGTGGTGGAAGAACTGAATCCAATGGGAGCGAAACTCAGCCGGAATCCAAGATGCCTGCAACAGTTCTTCTTCCCGTTCACGCGAATAGATGCCGTGTTCAGTCAAAAGAAACGGAATGTTTTGTCGTTCTTTCATCGCACTCGCAATCAGACCCGCATATCCGGTCGAGGCCGCGTGCACGAGGTCGACCTGAGGTAATCCGGCTTGGAGTAAATCAAGGACAGGCGCATACATACTGCGCCACATCCAAAAGTAATCGATAAACGAACCGGCCTGCCCTTCTTCTTGATAGCTCTCCGTGACGAGCTGATAGAAGAGACGACTCGAGAAGAATTGTTCTGGTGTCCCGATTTGATTTTCAAGAATCGGATAGATGGACGAATCGACTTGACCGAATGTCATCCACGTCTTGATTCGCTCCCGTTCCGCTTCCGATAACGCTTCCGGTCGACGTTTCCGTGTCGTCCGTTGATTGAGGGCGAGCGTGGTGACGCCTGTGACGTTCTTCGGTAACTTATAGCGATAATCTGCCTCTGTCTTCGGATTCGGCATGATTGAGATAATCTCAAACTCATGCATCGGCATCTGTTCCATCAGCATGTGAACCCAGCTCGATACGCCGCCGCTCACATATGGATAACTCCCTTCGACAACAATTCCTATTTTCATGGGCGACCCTCCAATATCGGGAGACGAACAGACGTGTCTCTCAATTCAACTTGATACAATGTACCATTCTCATCAAATGGCTTGACTTCACCATAATCGAACGTCCCTGTATCGAGACGTTTCCCAGGTTGCACACGAACGAGTAACGTCGACGGGACAGGCAGTTGTTGGGCATTGATATCGATAGCATCATTCGTGTAAGCCACATCGATTTGCGCATCTTGATAAAGCTTATATTTTCGATACGCGTCATATTGGCTCAAGCCCTCGAGATGTGGATATTTGGAGTAGAGTGTCTGGAACAGACCTCCAAACGATTCTTTCATCATCTCCCACCCTTTCCCTTTCGAGCGATAGTCATCTAACACATCATCCGGGTGAATGAAGTGGGAAACGAGTCCGAAGTTGGCGACGGCATCAATGACGACAAATAGATCATCCGGTGTCTCGTTGTATCCGCTCGATACGCGAGGAAAATCGTACAAGTTCGGATAGACCGGGTCGGGTCCGAACTCTTGAATGTAACTTCCTTTCGTCGCATCTCCGCTGTAGAGTCCTGCGACAATCAGCCCTTTCGGAAACTTCTCGTTCAACACTTCAAGTCCGGATTGACCGATGATGTTCGATGGTGGCACATAGCTGCGGATCCGCTCATTCGGCAAGTAATAGTCAAACGCCTCAACGACACGGTCAATGGCGGAACGCATATCTTCCTGACTGTCCCATTTTGTATATCCAAGCTCCGGGTCCATCACTTCATCTCCCATGACGAGTGGCTGGTGGTTGAACCCGTGTAGCCCGACTTCCCCATTCGTTTGGAGTAAACCGCGACCATATTCGAGCATCGGTGCCCGAATTTTTTCGATGAGCTGTTCTGTCGTCTCTTCATTCGTCGCTTTATAACTGCCGATCAAGAAACCAGAATAAGTGACGTCGTAGTCAGCACCGATTTGCTTCATGTCTCTCCACCAAATCTCTGAGAAGAACTCTTTGATGGACAAATCATATTCTTTCGTGATGACCGGATTCGAATAATTTGGTACCGGTGCCGGGAAGTCGTCAAGGTGAACGACCTTGATGCCAGCTTGTGGCATGACGAACGCTGGGAACAGCATCGAAAGCGTCTGCACCATCAAGCCGCGTGAGTTCTTATCCGTCAACGACGTCGTATTCCAAAACATCACTTCGCCCTTCCCATAAGGAGACTGCCATAATATTGGTTCGTTTTTGGCAGAAATGAGGACGTCCGCCTCTTCTTTCAGTTTGACGTCAGCAATGCTGTGGACGAATAACCCTGAGTCTTGAGGCAAGTCGACATACCCAGGGAAAATTTCTTGTTCGAAAATCAACCCGTTGACTCCATCTTTAAAGTCCCCAAAATCGCTTACGCCGACCAGGTCTGCCCAGTCTTGATCGATGAATCGTCCGGCAACGTAGAGCCGTCCACCTTTTTCAACGAACGACCGAATTGCCTCGTACGGCCATGATTTCGTATTTTCTCCGCTGACGACGAGAACGTGTCGTGGAGAAGGCTCAATCGATGCGATGGCCTCTGCTTCAATCGAGGTATAAGGCAACTTTGCATAGTCGAGCGCATATTTAAAGTTATTCAAAACAGCTGTCGACAAATCGTCGTCATTCTGATGGATGTAGATTTGAACCGGATCCCCCTCCACCGCTCTCACCTCACCCGCGAGTGTCGTAAAGGATTTCGGCTCATGTGCTTCTTTTGGGATGAGCCGATGACCATAGTCAAGCCGTAAAAACTGGACGACGACAATCATCGCGATGAGTAAAGAGAACAAAGACGCGATATACGTCGTAATCGATTTATTCATATATGGGCACCTTCTAACTGTTGAATGACAAAGCGATAGTCCTCTGGAATGTCTTGCAAATCGAGATGTTGATGCAGGCGGTCGAGGGTAGGACGTAGGGACGTCCAATCGCCGTTCGTCATGTGGTGTTCAATCAACATGACATATCCATCGGGTACTTTTGGATGATAAAGGGTGAGCGCCTCAGCCAATCGTTCTCCCGTTTCCAAGTCACCCGAGCGGAACGAGAGGCGGGCTTTCGTGCGTAAGTACGTTTCGTCTGTTTCGTCGTACTCACTCAATTGATCGAGGTGAAATAATATCCGTTGCTGGATGCGCATTTGCATATCTTGATCCAAGAGACCGCTATCCAAGAACGAGATCCCGGTCTCGATTACCGGATAAATCGTCTCCGGTCGCTCCGGATTCACTTGTGCGATTCGCTGTTTTAACATCAAATCGTATCGGTCAAACAATGTGTTTCGGACAGTCGCTGCATAGTGGACCGTTTCCGTATCCTCGTGTTCGAGACCTAAGTGTAAATATTCTTCTGTATTCATGAGCGGTGTCGACATGAGTTGTGTGATCGATTGTTTCCGTTTGTTCCCGTCCATCTGTAAGGCTTCCGTCAATGGGACGAGATCTAAATCTTCTTTCGCCTGTTGCTGCAAGCGTTCTAAGTTGACCGTCTCAAAGTTGATGTACTCATCGTAGTCGAGAAGCGTCTTCGGTGAGGCGAAGCGTCGGGCAATCACATATCCAATCAAACCAAACAGTTCTCCGACAATCGGGATGACGGCACTGACGAGAAATATCGAGAGCCAGACTCCCTTTTCCGTCGCATCGACTTTCGGTCGTACAATCAGTCGATACAAGACGAAAAGGACCGTCGCATGCAGAAGGAAGAAAAGAAGAATCATCCAACCGGTCATAGGCGTTTCCCACCTTTCACATAGAAGACATGCTCAATCCGTTCCTTGAATCGTTCGGCTGATTCAACCGGTGTACCTGGGAGGAGAAAATGAAGGATGCGATCGTCTTCGTCATATCCGATAACGTCAATTTCACGCATCGACTGTCTCAAAATCAATTCCATTTCAATCAATGACAAGTCCACACCCTCTACAGGCAATGTGACCGTACTATACGGTTGACCATATTGCTCATGACGAAGTACTTGTTGGGCCACTTTTTGTTCGAATGCTTCCATACGGAACATGTGCGTCCCGTCGACGAGTTGGTCGCTGACGAGCATCCATTCGAGGGCATCGGCCTTTTCAATGCGCGTTCCCGTCCAATCCAAGACGAGTTTCATCATGTTCATCTCATGACTACGTAAGCGTAAGATATCGATTTCATGGACGACCAAGACTTCCTTCACCGTTCCTTCATAACAAATCGGTGCAACGAGAAGCGGTCCATCTAGCTCATCTGCTAAACGAAGCGTCGGCTTTTTTGATTGGAACATCCGTGCGAAAATTCCCTCCTCCGAATCGATGAAAAGCGTCTGGGGCAAACGTTCTACCTCTCCGGAACGGACATGAAGACGGAGTGTGCGCCGCGATGCATCCACATGATATAAAGCGAGTTGACGAGCACGGAAGACACGCGTGAACGTTCCAATTAAATGATCACGTACTAAAGCGGTCGCATCCTGATCAAGTTGTAGTCCAATCTCATAAATTTTTGAGAGCGTATAAGTCGAGTCGAGCACCCGCTTCCGCATCTCCCCTTGCGACTCTTGTAGTTGTTGTATCGTCTGTTTCAGTTGTTCGTTCTCATCAATCACTTCTTCTTGACGAATGTGGAGCGACTGGTAACGCTCCCGATAAGAAGTACTGAAGACACCCGCACTAAGCGCGACGAAGAAGTGTAGCAAAATCCAAGCCAGTTCATTCGTATCGTAAAGGAATAAGAGCAAGTCTGAGCCTTCCATCAAGAGGAATGAGAAATGGTAGAGACTCGTCAACGCGAAACTGACGAAGGCACCGAGCAAACCATATCGTAAAGAAAACAGGAGGATATAAAAAATTAACGGGTCAATCGCCCAATCTGACAAAGAAAGACTAAATGTATAGTCCAAAATGCCGATAAGTAAAATAGTCACAATCATTTCAATCCATTTGATGGATGTGCGGTGTTGGGTATAAATCATAGTGTCACTCATTCCTTTACGTGGTATTTTAGTAGTAGGACTTTCAATGGATTGTCGACAAAAATTTCATATCGAGACGGGCAAACTTACTGAAAAGTAAGGGCGCAAAGACATGGGTCGTCGATCTTTTTAGATACCGATCGCCAGTCTGCAATAGCCGCAGCCGCTCTCTGATAACTATCAGGAGGGTTTTTTTATGTTTATTTTCTCAGCCAAACGAATCGTGACCATCTGTTGTGCATTTCTCGTTGGATTGGCGTTTTTGACGCCGCAACAAGCGGTCGCTAAAGCGAGCAATCCGCTCGCAAACGTCGAATCGTACAAAATTTATTACGATATGCCGACAAAGACCAAAATTAAAAAGATGCAACAGTATGACCTTGTCATCATCGAGCCTGTTTATTATACTGCAGCGCAAATCAAAGAGTTACAGAAATATGGGACAAAAGTGTACGGCTACATCAACACGATGGAAGCTGACAATTGGAACGTCGATTTCATCAGTCAGATGAACGAGTCGGACTTCTTCCACCGCAACGGACAACGTGTTCATTATGCGGAATGGGATTCTTATTTAGTCGATATGACGTCAACCCACTATCGTGAGTTGTTGACGCGTGAAGTGGAGAAACAAATCGTCGCCAAAGGATTGGATGGTGCGTTCTTAGATACCGTCGGCAACATCGATAATGAGCACTCGGAACAACCGACCATTTTAAAAGCGCAACGTGACGGGATGAGTCAGTTCATGAAGACGATCAAATCCAATCACCCTTCCCTTTCTCTCATTCAAAACTGGGGATTTGCGACATTGAAGACGTATACGTATCCATATGTGGATGGCGTGATGTGGGAAAGCTTCAACTACACGACCGTAGCAAA
This sequence comes from Exiguobacterium profundum, assembly GCF_001909285.1. Taxonomy (GTDB): domain Bacteria; phylum Bacillota; class Bacilli; order Exiguobacteriales; family Exiguobacteriaceae; genus Exiguobacterium; species Exiguobacterium profundum. Next base: position 907,136 of record NZ_MRSV01000001.1, on the reverse strand, counting down.
AGATCAATGGTCAAAAGACCGCATTCAAGAGTTGCGTGACCTTGATACACGTTACGGGATCAAAGCGTTGACCGTGTCTTCGAAACAACGTCCAAAGAGCGCGGAATAAAAAGAAAAAAATGGGTTCATCCATTTCCATTCAAACGCTTCGTTAGATTATAATAAATTCTGACTTTCATTTACATGATTGTACAAGTATCTGGTAGTTTCTACAATGGAAATGCTAAAAAAACATCCCACGTGTATGCCTTCTTTATCGGCAGATTCGTGGGATGTTTTGATGGATTCGCTTCATTCTTTTTCGTATCCATTTGCATGGCTTTAACATGATGATATGACAGTTAGACATCTTTACTTTTTGACATACTCTTTCGCTTTTTTATTTTTTTCTTTGTCATATTGCAATTGTTTTTCGATGTCGTACGCCATATACATATCGTTCTTGATCATATAATCAGCGATTTCCGCATGATTTTCAATTGCTTGATTCAACTGTTTGACGAGCACTTTCCGTACCTCAGGTGAAGCTGTTTCAGTCACAGCGACCGAGTAAGCCCGAACGGCCGACTTTGCAGTGATGAGCAAATCGGTCGCAATCAACTCGTCCCGTTTTTTACTTGGTCGCTTTAAATTTTCCTGGATTCCCATATGGATTTCCTCCTTATACCTTGTTCGGTAACAGTTGCTTCAATTCACTGATTGCTTGCTCAGTGTTCTTCAAGTAATTGCGAGCAATTTTCTGTAGTTCCTTATCCTTAATAAGCGGTTCGCTCACATATCCTTTAACAAGTGCAGCTTGCTTCAATGTCAACATCTCATGAATTTCTAAAATTTCATGGATGGCGAGCTTATTCTCTGCCATTTTATTTTCCTCCTTATTTTATCGTTTAGACGTTTGTTTGTCGGCTCCTCGTACTTTTATTTATTTATTAATAACCATTTATGGAAAAGATATTCGAAAACGGCAGTGGCAAGAGCAGTGTAGAGGGCCATCATGACAAAATTTGAATTGACCGCTAAATCAAAGTCCAGCATCCATAAAAAGAACCAACTAATTAAAAAGACAAGCCCGAAATCCGCCATTGTCGCTGGGATATTCCCAAATTTCCGCAATATGAATAGATCACCAAGCGCATAAGCGATGATTCCTATGACAAGGGCAATCCAAGCCGCATGATACCAGGGAACTGAAAAGCCGATTGTCAGGACGAGAAGAAAGACTACGAGTACCGCCGGGAGCTTAATCCCTAATGCTTTCCCATGATTAACTTGCATGTCATCCACTCCTTCCCAAAAAGAATTGTCTATCTTTTTTCTATCGTACAGTCAGATGTTCCCACCTCAAACATCCCCAAACATTTTTTTAAGTAGCTTTATTGTGCAATAGAAAATCATACAATTCTCTATTTTTAAGTAAGCTATCTATGTTACATGCGCCTCAATTGGAACTTTTTAATATTTCAAAAAAAAGAAATAATAAACTTTTAGAATACATTACAATCTCGTAACGAAAAAACGAGACGATGATTCGTCTCGCTGGATGGATTTACTTATTTCTGTGGTAAATTTTTCACGGCCGGTCCTTCGATGACTTCTCCATTCGGTTTGAATCGAGACCCGTGACATGGACAGTCCCATGAACGCTCGGCTTGGTTCCAACTCACGGTACACCCCAAGTGAGTGCATGTAGAGCCAACCATACTGATATGACCGTCCTTATCTCGGTAAGCTGCAACTTGATCTCCCTCATGATCAATCAAACTGCCTTCATCAAATCCGAGGTCGTCTAGCGTTTTATCTGACGAATGTACTTTTCCTTTGACAAACTCTTTTGCCACATCGGCATTCGTCTTTACAAATTGTTTAATGTCTGAAAGTTTGCTTTTCGACCGGGAAGGATCATATAACGCTTCATACCGATTCTTTCTGCCCATTACTAAATCTGTGATAAGTCGCGACGCAATGATTCCTTGACTCATTCCCCACTTTGAAAATCCTGTAGCTACATAGACATGAGGGGTGTCTTTTGTCATTTGTCCGATATAGGGCACGTGATCAAGAGTAATCAAATCTTGAGCTGACCAATGATGAGTGAAAGATTCGACGCCAAAATAGCGGTTGGCAAACACTCCAAGATTCTCATAACACATCCGTGTCTGCTCCTTTTGACCACTCGTATGATTCTCCCCGCCGAACAGCGCCAATTTATTTCCATTCTCCATTTTTACATGACGGAGAGAACGACTTGGAGAGTCTATACTAATATACATCCCTTCAGGAAAATCTGAACTCGGAACTTCTGCAGATACGACATACGATCGCTCCACTTCCATTTTCGAAAAGTACACCCCTTTGAAGTCGTTGAATGGATAATGCGTCGCAATGACGACATCATCTGTAGAAATTGTATGTCCGGCTTCTGTCTTTAGACGATTCGGCGTTCCATATTCGAGGTCAGAGACTCGTGTCATTTCGTAGAATGTTCCTCCTAGTTCAATGAACCGCTCCATCAATCCCTGTAGATATTTGACCGGATGGAATTGAAGTTGATTCCGCATGACTATTGCTTTTTTGACTGGGTACGGTAATTTATGATTTACTTCATTCGTTGCATCCTCACCATCGATTCCGATTGTTTTGTAAGCTCTTTCTTCTTGTACCAACTGCTCAACCGTCCCCTCAGAGGACTCTGCATACATATAGGCATCCTGTGGCTCTAGGTCGCATTCAATCCCAAAGGCATTAACCTGATCGGATAAGAACTGAATAGCTTCCATGTTCGCTTCGTAATAAAGACGAGCTTTTTCTTTACCAAATGATTCAAGAAGCTCGGCGTAGACCACACCGTGTTGTGCACTTACTTTTGCCGTCGTATATCCCGTCGTCCCCGTCCCCAACCTAGCCGCTTCGACTAACATAACTTGTTTCCCTTGTTCAGCCAATAAAAGGGCAGTCAATACACCCGTAATCCCTGCTCCTACCACGACAACTTCTGATGAAAGATCTTGATGTACTGAAGTTGTAGATTGCTCTTTGGCGATATCTCGCCAAAATGACGTTGGACTGTTTTCAAACATGAAATCATCCTCCTTTTTTAACGCTCTTCTCTCGTCTAAATACAAATGCCTAGTTGAGTTACCCCTCATTCTCTAAACGAAAACAAAATGGCATCAAATTTATAATCTAGTGGTAAAATGTTTCACTTTGTGAAATGAGTGGAACAAGTTGATTGTTGTGCTATTTCACTCGTTTTATACACAAAGGAGGAATTGGATGTTTCTTCATCAAAAAGAATTACAGTTTGAAGTACAGGTTGATCGTCCAGACCCACAGTTAGCTCGACAAATTCAAGAAGTACTTGGTGGTCAATTTGGGGAAATGACCGTCATGATGCAATATTTGTTCCAAGGCTTCAATTGTCGGGGTGAAGAAAAATTTAAAGACATGCTGATGGACATCGGAACAGAAGAAATCGGTCACGTTGAAATGCTATGTGCTCTCATCTCGCAGTTACTCGATGAGGCATCACCAGCAGAACAGGCTGAGGCCGCAAAAGATCCTGCTACCGCGGCTATCCTTGGTGGAATGAATCCTCAACATTTGATTGTCAGCGGACTTGGAGGTATGCCAACGAACTCGAATGGCGTTCCATGGAACGGGTCTTACATTGTAGCCAGTGGAAACCTCCTAGCCGATATGCGTTCAAATTTACATGCTGAGACGCAGGGGCGGCTTCAAGTTTCAAGACTGTACCATATGACAGAAGACGAAGGAGTTCGTAAAGTATTTCGTAAAATGTTAGCACGTGATCGATACCATCAATACCAATGGATGGCCGCCATCGATGAACTGGAACAGAAGAACGGAGTAGTGGTCCCGGCAAGTTTCCCAGCGAAAGACGAAAAGGAAGCTGAAAAACATGGACTCGAGTTTTGGGATCTTTCCGAAGGGAATGAATCAAGCAAAGGGAAATGGGCAACTGGTTCTGCGCCAGACGGTTCGGGAGATTTCATTTATCTGAGTGATCCTGCACCACAAGGACAAAAGCCGGTGATGAATCGACCTGATGCGACGCTACATCACGATTTAGATCACCCTAGAAGTGTTGAAAAAATGGCGAAGAAAGTAACAGATCATTTAAAAGGGAAGTGACAAAAGACGTCTGCTCCAAGATGGGGAGCAGACGTCTTTTGTCACTTATCAGATCAGCAGAAAACAAATTCACAAAAGTACTATAAAAACGCTTATTGAAGTAATATCTAGTCGTATCTTCAATCGCTGGGAATCTTAATCTCATCAAATTGCTCATTTCTACATAACGTAATGCCTTGCATCGCCAGTTTATAGTACTCTTCCGGCAAGGCGATCAACTCGGTCGGAAGCACCCATTCTTTCGAGTTATATAAATGGATAACCAATTTGACGAGGACGAGCGTCTCTTTCGTGAATGTGTTCTCGTCGATAATTTGAGCTGTTCGAATCACACCTGTTTGTAGGTCAATATAAGGAAGCAACATGTCACGGACGCAATCATTCCCGGCGATGACGTACAGGGCGGCGAAATATTTTCGGTCGACGCTGCCCGGGTCTTCTAAGTGTCTCGCAAGTTGCTTAAACGTCTCATAATAAAATGGTGAAAAAAATTCAATGTTGTGCATGGCGTTTTCCTCTCATCTCTAGGGCTTCCGTCTATCTTTAGTAATTCCACGATTCTCCAGGAACTAACCCTTTTCTACTCAAACAAAACCTGGACCTTTTGAGAGGTCCAGGTCAGCGCTTCGGTTATACAAGGTCGCGTGACGGCTCCGTTTCAGCGTCGTTCGACTTGCTCTTTGCTTCGAATTCCTCACGTGTCATGACGTCCTCGACGTGCATATTCACCTCGACAACTTCAAGACCAGTCATATCGTTCATCGCCTTCTTGATTTTTGTGACGGTCTCATTGAAGACGGACGGGATGTTTTTTCTTTATTCGACGATGACACGCAAATCGAGCGCGACTTGCTTCTCTCCGACTTCAGCGCCGATTCCTTTCGTGATGTCTTCTGTGCTGCGGAATCGGTCTGTCAATCCGCTCATAAAGCCACCGCTCATCGACAAGATTCCTTGGACTTCACTCGTCGCGAGACCTGCGATTTTTTTGATGACTTGTTCCTCGAACGTCAATTTGTTTTGTCGTGCCTGTTGTTCGTTCGTTTCATTCGTTGTTACGTTTAAGTTTTCGTTTGCCATGATTCATGCTCTCCTTTTTTGTTTATGAGTCTGTTTTACCGATTGACCACGAGGGTCAATCTCGTGTGAAGAATGTGATCCATTCCTCGATACGCAGTGCACCGTCACGCCATTTCCCGATTAGAAAACCAATCAATGTGAGCGTCACAATGAGAAGTGTCGGCCCAAATCCGAGCGTCAGGAACAGTACCGCGATGATGAGACCGATCAATGCCCCGACGAGTCGGAAGCGATAAGGTTTTAGTTGGGTTTTCGTAGCCATCACAGCACCTCCTTATATGACGCGCTCAGACGTCTTGAGCTTCGTATCGTGGATATTCAATGTCACATCTGCTACCGGCACTTCCATCAACGATTCAATCCGCTCTTTCACATGTGTCTGAATGTCTTTACCGAGAGTCGGTAACCTTTCGCGATTGAACACGGCGCAGTCGATGAAGACGCGGACACGTTCTCGCTTTGAGTCGATGTCGACGCTTACGTTCGGTGTACGCAGTCCTTGAAATTGTTTCAATGACTCGTATACCGATTTTTTAATCGTCTCTTTTGAGACAGTGATTCGACCTTCACCGGTCTGAATCGTATAACGCTTTGGTTTCGGCCTTGCAACCAGTCCCGTCATCAGCATGATGAGGAAGATCACAGCCAGGAATATCCCAATCGTTAAAATCGTATAGATATACCAGTCTTGTGTTTGCCATTGATCTGTATATTGGGTGAGTTGTGGGACATCGTAGACGCCAAGCAATAGAATACCTACACTTAGCAACCCGACGATGCCCGTTAAGACCAAGAGGGCTCGATTTAATCCATTCATCTCAACAATCTCCTTTTTCATTCACATCATTCATGTTGCGAACCCTTGATTCAGAATCGCAATACCAATCGGTAGTCGTAGTGATTCCCGCTCATCTGAACTTGAAACATCTTAACCTGTAAAAAATTAAAACATGCAAAAAAATGACCAAATTACAACCGATTTGAGCGATCAATTGACAGAGCGCGTGGAAACGATCAAGCAATCCGTCGACGAGGAAGCGATTGCGGACGCAGTCGCACAAAATACAGAGTTATTGGAAACCGAAGCGGCTTCGAAAGCTTCGATTTGGAGCTTTGTCGCGCTCATCTTGACATCAATCGCTGGAATTTCCGGATCAAGTGCCGCCCACCGTGGTGAGACCGTCAATCGTTAATAAATAAAAAAATCTCCCTTCTCTAAGAGAGGGGAGATTTTTGAAGTTATACACGTCGATTGGCAATCGCCTCGCGCATCTGTTGAAGCGATGCTCGGGCCGCGTCCCCTCGCCGAATCATGACGGCTGTAAACAAGGCGTCAATCAGACTGAGTTCCGCAATGCGGGAAGCGAGTGCCTCTGAGCGAAATGCCGTTTCTTGAGACACCGTAAACAGAGACACGTCCGCAATCTTCGAAAGAGGTGACTTCGCATAGTTCGTGATGGCGATTGTCGGGACACCTTTCTCTTTTAACAGTTTCGCGATATCGAGCGTCTCTTTCGAAGCACCGGAATGCGAGATGACGACGGCGACGTCTTCTGCCGTCAGCTGTGAGGCTGACATGAGCTGCATATGCGACTCGAGCATCGCGCTCACCTGAAGCCCGCTCCGCACAAACTTATGGTACGCATCGAGTGCGACGACGGCCGACCCGCCGCTCCCGAAAAATTCGATGCGGCGCGCCCCAAGAAACAACTCCACCGTTTTCTCAAGAGAGGCACCATCTAAAATCTGACGGGTCGATTCAATCGTCTTACCGTTCGTCGAAAAAATTTTCTCTGCGATTTCGAGTGCCGTATCCGTCTCGGTAATATCTTCATGAATATCTTGAAGCGGCGCGACGACATCTGAGGCGAGTGCAATTTTTAACGCCTGATAGCCTTTAAATCCGACACGCTGACAAAAACGGAATACAGTGGATTCCGCGACATCGAGGTCATCTGCCACCTGATTGATGGTATGATGAACGATTTGTTCTGGTTGCTTTAAAATGTAGTCGGCAATGCGTTGTTCTTTTTTACTCAGTGTCGAATAGGCACCACGAATGCGGGCCGTCCCGTTCATCGTTTCCATCAAGAATCACCCTTTCTCTTCTTCAATCTAACGAAAACGTTTCGAAAAAAATTCCGCAATGTGTGATTCATGCAAATGATTGACCCACCTTACAAAAGTAGGCAAGAAGCGTGATTCCCGAGTGTGCTACTCTAATAAAGCACTTTTTAACTGCTTCACTCTTTGTACCATTTGAAATCGAAAGGACTGTTTCTCATCGAACATCACCTGAGTAGCTCATATAACTTACCACTCGTCATTCTTTCCATCGCTGTCGCCATCTTCGCTGCCGGTGTCGCTCTCGATATTAGCAGTCGTTTGAAATATGCGAAGCACGCCTCGCGACTCAGGTGGGTCGTAGCTGGCGCCTTCAGCCTCGGTCTCGGCATTTGGGCCATGCACTTCATCGGTATGCTGGCGTTTCACTTGCACGATGATGTGACGTACCATCTCGGCATCGTATTATTATCCATCGTGCCGGCCGTCGTCGCTTCCGGTCTTGCTTTCTGGATCATCAGTCACCCTGAGACAAGACCAATTCAACTCGTCTTTGGTGCCTTCTTGATTAGTGTCGGAGTTGTTTCGATGCACTATATCGGGATGGAAGCGATGCAGATGAATGCGATTCTTACCTATGACCCGGTCATGTGGATCGCTTCTGCCATCGTCGCCTTTGTGGCTTCGCTCGTCGGCCTGTATATCCTTTTCTATATCCCAAACGTCTCCCGATTCCATTGGCGTCGCCTTGCCAGTTCTGTATTAATCGGGGTCGCCGTTTCCGGCATGCATTACGTCGGGATGGGCGCGGCTCGTTTCACAGAGATGAGCGAGGGAACGCAACCGGTCAGTGGATACTCGGTCGACAGTACGCTCCTCGCCTACGTCATCGCAGCGAGCGTCATGACACTTTTCATTTTGATGTACATCTCGCTCCGGACGGCTTCGCAACTGGAGGCACAGTCGGAAGAACTCGAGTTGAAATTCGAATCCATCATCGAATCCGCCTCGGATGCCATCATCGTCGCTGACCACACTCGTGTCATTCTACAGTGGAACCAAGGAGCGACCGACTTGTTCGGTTACACGACTGACGAGATGGTCGGACAATCGATTGTCGCCATTATTCCAGAACGTTTCCGCGAGGCGCATGAACGTGGAATGCGTCGCTACGAAGCAACGGGTGAAAAACGCGTCATCGGTCAAACGGTGGAACTCATCGGACTAAGAAAGGACGGCGTCGAAGTACCAATTGAAATGTCTCTCGGCACGTGGAAGACAGAGAAAGGAATCTTCTTCAGTAGTATCATCCGTGACATCAGCGAACGGAAACGGATTGAGGCGCAAATCAATGATCTCGTGTATTTGGATCCACTCACGGGACTCCCGAACCGCCGCCTGTTCAGTGACCGACTCGATGCTCTTCTCGGTCAATCCCAGCAAGAGCCGTTCGCGCTATACTATATCGACTTGGACAATTTCAAAGTCATCAACGATCGCTTCGGCCATTCGATTGGCGACCAGTTCTTGAAACAAGTAACCAATCGGATCGAGTCGACCATTAAAAAGACGGACACGCTCGCCCGACTCGGTGGGGATGAGTTCATCATCTTATCGCCTGATACGAAAAGTAACTTGGCAGCCCATCACGCACAGGAACTCATCAACGTCCTCCATCCTCCGTTTGAACTCGAGAATGAAGAAGTGTTCACGGGTGCCTCGATTGGAATCAGTCTCCATCCGTCCGATGGCGATACGGCCGAGGAATTGATTAAGAATGCCGATATCGCCATGTACCGGGCGAAGGCGGACGGTAAAAACGGCTATCAATTCTTCACGAACGAATTGAACGAATCAGTGTCCCGCCGCTCGAACTTATCAATGGCGCTCCGTAAAGGCATCGGTCGTGGCGAGTTCTCTGTACATTATCAACCGCAAATTCAGTTGGAGACGGAAACCATCATCGGTATGGAAGCGCTCGTCCGTTGGCAACACCCGGATCTCGGGATGATTTCACCTGGTGAGTTTATTCCGATTGCTGAGGAAACAGGGAGCATCCATCGTCTCGGCGAGTTTGTTTTAAATGAGGCGTGTCGTCAAAACAAGGCGTGGCAAGATGCGGGGATTCCCCCGTTCCGAGTCGCCGTCAACATCTCGGCCGTTCAGTTTGCACAAAAAGATTTACCGGAGGTCGTCAATCGGGCACTCGCCTCATCCGGTCTTGCGGCACAATATTTAGAGCTTGAGTTGACCGAGAGTGTCATCCAAAGTGCGGATCGCGCCATCGAAACGATGCATGAACTCGTCGCCCTCGGCGTCCATCTTTCCATCGACGATTTCGGAACCGGGTATTCCTCCCTCAGTTATTTGAAACTGTTCCCAATCGATACGCTCAAGATCGACCAACACTTCACGAAAAATATCAAGAGCGACGAAAAAGATGCAGCTCTTGTCAAAACAATCATCCGGATGGCGCACGAACTCGATTTGAACGTCATCGCGGAAGGGGTCGAAACAGAGAACCAAGTCGCTTTTCTGAAAGCCGAATCATGTAATCAGGCACAAGGATATTTCTACAATCGTCCTTTGCCGGCGGAAGAAATCGAAGTCTTCTTCCAACAATATAAGAAAGCATCATCAAGTTAATTCGTTCGACCTCCGTGACGGGGGTCGATTTTTTACTAGGATTTTGACGATCGCTGAGTCACACCGAGCAATGCGCACAGGTTACCCGACACCTCTCGATGATTGGAAAATTGTTGCCTGAAAATGACGAACTATTTGAGGGATCTTTCGCCCATAGCTTTAAATCGATGAAGACGACACAATAAAAATGACCTCCGATGATTATATCGGAGGTCATTTTACAAACATACGTTCGTTTTATAGTACAACGCAAACAAGCGCCTATATATTCGCTATTTCTATTTTTAGTCTAGCAAATCCCGCAACATAAGTCTATTCTTTCTCTCCACGACCTCTTACATTAAAGAGAGACTCTTGAAAGGAGCATATCTATGGAATTATACCGTTGGGACCTCAATCTGAAAGTCCGCTTATTCGGCGAAGGCTTATTCAACCTCTTGTTTTGGATGTACTTTCCATTCATCACCGTCTATTTCGCCCGGACGCTCGGTGTCGAGCTAGCCGGACTACTCATGGCCGTGCCACCGTTGTTCCTGCTAGTCGGCAGCTTGATTGGCGGTTCGCTTGCAGATGAGATTGGTCGCCGCCCCGTCATGCTCGCCGGGACGTTCTCACAAGGTTTCCTATTCCTCGTTTTCGCTTTATCAACGAACGCCTATGTCGATTACATCACCTACATCAGCATCGGTTTTATGGGTGCCATCTACAAACCGGCCAGCTCGGCGATGGTCGCCGACCTCGTTCCGACTGAACATTTACGGAATGTATTCGCGACGTTTATGGCTTCGAACAATATCGGTGCTGTTCTCGGTCCGCTTCTTGGTGCGGTCCTCTTTTTCGAGTATCGTCAGGCGCTCCTCCTCGGCTGCGCCCTTGTTCTTTTTTGTTACGGGGGTTTGCTCGCGGTTCTAACCAGTGAGACACGACCGGTCTCGACCGAGAAGACGGTCGCAACGACATTTTTCACCCAAGGGCGGTCGTATGCGACGATTTTGATTGACCCGCTTTTCCGCCTCTATCTGATTGCTGGCGTATTCGCCTTAATCCCAATCATGCAGCTAGACGTGTATTTACCTGTCTATTTGATTGAACAAACTCCGGCCACGTTCAACGTCTCGAATACAGTCTTATTCGGCTGGCTCGTTGCATATAACGGCCTCTTGTTCGTCGTCTTCATCATTCCTGTCACACGTGTGTTTCGGGCGTGGGACGAACGGCGTGTTTTACTATTGTCGACTTTCCTAGGAGGTTTCGGGACGTTTCTCGTCGCCTTCTCATCAAATATCTGGTACTTGCTCATCGTCACGACCATGTTCACGTTCGGGGAGCTGATTCGTTCTCCCGTCAGTCAGAGTTTCGTTAGTCACTATGCACCAATCGAGTCACGTGGACAATACCTCGCGACCGATACGCTCCAAAACACAATCGGCAAGTTCCTCGCACCAGTGACGGTATTTGCATCAGGATTTCTCTCCCCGCTCGCTGTGTTCACACTCATCTTGCTGTCGGCACTCATCGGTATGGGGCTGTATGCGAAGCTATTTGACAGGCTGAACCAAATGAAAGTTTCGTCTTAAGGTTACCGCAATCACTTTGTTACTAATCAACGCCTGTATCGCATTTCGGGAATTTTATTTAATCTCAAAGATTGATCGTTCGTTCTTGTATCTATATAAGAGTGCCTGTCCGTCATAAGAGTGCCTGTCCGTCGTCCCGCCTACGAATTAAGCCGGGACGCTTTTTTTTTAAAAAAAGAAAAAAATTCCGTAATCATACTTGTAAATCGAATTTATTTTGATATGATAAACAAAAAGACGGAAAAAAATTCTTTTTCAGGGGTGACAATATGGAAATTGGTTTGATTGGTTTAGGTAAGATGGGTTACAACTTGGCACTCAACTTGAGCGACCACGGACACACGGTCGTCGGGACGGACGTCGGGGACGTCACATCGGACGCCTTTACGATTGTGCCGACACTCGAGGAAGTCGTGAGCAAGTTGTCGATGCCACGCATTATCTGGACGATGGTCCCTGCCGGAGACGTCACGGAAGCGGTGCTCGCGGAATTGTATGAGCGACTCGAACCGGGCGACATCGTGATTGACGGGGGGAACTCGAATTACAAGCTCTCGGTCGCGCGCGCCGAACAGTTCGCCGAAAAAGAGATCAAATTCTTCGACTGCGGAACGAGCGGTGGGACGGACGGGGCTCGAAACGGTGCCTGTACGATGGTCGGGGGTGACGCGGATGCGTGGCCGACAATTGAACCAATCTTTAAAGACTTGTCTGTCGAGAACGGCTACTTGTATACGGGTCCTGCCGGAAGCGGTCATTTCTTGAAGATGATCCATAACGGCATCGAGTATGGGATGATGCAGGCGATTGCCGAAGGATTCGATATCTTGGAGAAGAGCCCGTTCGACTACGACTATGAACAAGTCGCTCGTGTATGGAATCACGGGTCGGTCGTCCGGTCATGGCTCATGGAACTCACGGAGAATGCCTTCAAGAAAGATGCGAAGCTCGATGAGATTCGTGGGGTCATGCATTCATCCGGTGAAGGCAAATGGACGATTGAAACGGCGCTCGACCTGCAAGCCGCGGCACCGGTCATCGCCCTTTCGCTCATGATGCGCTATCGCTCTCTCGAAGACGACACGTTCTCAGGAAAAGTCGTCGCCGCACTCCGCAACGAGTTCGGTGGTCACGCGGTCGTCAAGAAGTAACATGTGTGGAAAAGGTCACGGGGACATGGCCTTTTCCTTTGTCAGAAACTGTAAACGGTTACATATTCGGAATTTAGGGGGAATACTCAATGTCTGGCTCAACACTTATTTTGATCGCCTTAGCCGGGATCTTCTTGCTCTTATTTTTGGTCATTCGAACAAAGCTTCACGCATTCGTTTCGTTATTACTTGTCAGTTTAATCGTCGGGGTCGCAGCCGGCATGCCACTCGGGGATGTCATTGCCTCCATCCAAAACGGGATGGGCGGAACGCTCGGCTTCGTCGCCGTCGTCGTCGGTCTTGGCGCGATGTTCGGGAAGATGCTTGAAGTATCGGGTGGCGCGGAACGTCTTGCCCAAACACTCGTCAGCAAGTTCGGTGAAGACAAGGCACAATGGGCGCTCGGGATTACCGGATTCATCGTCGCCGTCCCGGTCTTCTTCGATGTCGGTTTTATCATTCTCGTTCCAATCGTATACAAACTCGCAAAAAAACGGGACGCTCGCTTCTCTACTACGGTATACCACTCCTTGCGGGTCTCGCGGTCACACACAGCTTCATCCCACCGACACCTGGTCCGATCGCTGTCGCCAACTTGATTGGCGCTGACCTTGGTTGGGTCATCTTGTTCGGTGTCCTCGCCGGGATTCCGGCCATGATTTTAGCCGGTCCTGTTTTTGGGAAGTATATTGCTAAGAAGATTCATGTGACGATTCCGGATTACATGGAGTTTGAAGAAATCGACACATCGAAAGAACTGCCGAGCTTCAAAATGATCTTGTCACTCATCTTGATTCCGCTCGTGTTGATTTTGGCGAACACGCTCTCGGCGGTTCTCTTGGATGAAGGTAACGCCGTCCGTGATTTCTTGACGTTCCTCGGACACCCGTTTGTCGCTTTGACGATCGCGACGCTCCTCACATTCGTCTTCCTCGGGACACGCCGTGGGTATTCACGTGACGAAGTACAAGAGATCGCAACGAAAGCACTCGAACCAGCCGGAATCATCATCCTCGTCACAGGAGCCGGTGGTGTGTTTAAACAAGTGCTCATCGACTCAGGTGTCGGTGACGTCCTCGGTGAAATGATGGCCGGCTCACCACTTCCGGCAATCGTCCTCGCCTTCTTGATCGCGACGGTCGTCCGTGTCGCCCAAGGGTCGGCAACGGTCTCGATGGTCACGGCAGCCGGACTCATCACACCGCTACTTGAAATCCAAAACATCACAGGCGCGGCACTCGGTTTGATCGTCATCGCCATCGCCTCAGGGGCGACCGTCCTCTCACACGTCAACGATTCAGGTTTCTGGCTCGTCAACCGTTACTTCGGTCTTGACGTGAAAGACACGCTCAAGTCATGGACGATCATGGAAACGATTATCGGACTCACCGGCTTTGCCGTCGTGTTCTTGATTAGCCTATTCATCATCTAAGTTAGGAAGTGATTGTGTGTTTACGATTGGGGTCGATATCGGGACGACGAGTACGAAAGCTGTCCTGTTCAACGGTCATCAACAATTGGCGGTACATAACGTGTTGTATCCGCTTCTCACGCCCGATACGGAGACGGCCGAGCAAGACCCGGTCGTCATCTACGGGGCCGTGCTTGAAGCCGTCTCGGCGGTCCGTGCCAAAGCGGACGGTCCGATTCGCTTCGCATCGTTCAGCTCGGCGATGCATAGTTTGATTGCGCTCGATGCGGCAGGACGTCCGCTCACGAACAGCATCACTTGGGCCGACAGTCGGGCGAACCCGTTTACGCAAGAAATCAAACGCGACTTTGATGCGAGCGTCCTCCATATGCGCACCGGTACCCCGGTCCACCCGATGGCGCCGCTGTCGAAATTGCGCTGGTTGAAAACGGAACACCCTGACGTCTTTGAACAGACGGCCAAGTTCGTCTCCATCAAAGAGTATGTCTTCTATCGGTTGACGGGACGCTTCGTCGTCGACCACTCCATCGCCTCGGCGACGGGGTTGTTCAATTTGAAACAACGAGATTGGGATGCGGAAGCACTGACGGTTGCCGGTGTGACACCAGATCGTTTATCTGAACTCGTGCCGACAACAGAAATTTTACATGTGACACCAGACGTGACCGAGACGCTCGGCTGGGACTTCCCGCTCGTCATCGGGGCGAGCGACGGCGTGCTCTCGAACCTCGGGGTCGGTGCCTTCGAACAAGGCGTCGTCGCCGTGACAATCGGGACAAGTGGCGCTATCCGGACAGTCGTCTCGGAACCGATCGAAGATCCAAAAGGTCGTATCTTTTGTTACGCGCTGACGGACAAGCATTGGGTAATCGGTGGACCAGTCAATAACGGCGGCATCATCCTCCGCTGGCTCCGTGACGAGTTCGCAGCAAGTGAGGTCGAGACGGCGAAACGACTCGGGATCGACGCGTACGATGTGTTGACGCGAATCGCCGAGACGGTCAAACCGGGTGCGGACGGACTGTTGTTCCATCCGTATTTGATGGGTGAACGGGCTCCACTTTGGGATTCGAACGCTCGCGGTTCATTCTTCGGGCTCAGCATTCACCATAAGCGCGAACATTTCATCCGCGCCGTATTGGAAGGGGTCATCTTTAACCTCTATACGGTCATGCTCGCACTCGATGAGTTGACGGGCGCCCCGAACCGCATCCATGCGACAGGTGGTTTTGCCCAATCGAGCTTGTGGCGTCAGATGATGGCAGACATCTTCGATACGCCGGTCGTCGTGCCGGAGAGTCATGAAAGTTCATGTCTCGGGGCTGTCATGCTCGGGGAATATGCCTTCGGGGACATCGAGGAGTTCCAAGAAGTACCTCAAGTGACCCATGAGCATACACCGGACATGGAAGCGACGAATGTGTATCGCGAACTCTTGCCGATCTACATCCGCCTGTCACGTCACCTATCTGAGGAATATGAAGCGATTTCTGCGTTTCAGCGGAAGCACGTATAATGACAAACCGAGTCCCTGAAGGGCTCGGTCTTTTTGATTTATGACAGGATTTTTCGTGATATACATGGAAAGTAAGGACGAGGTCAAACAATCATCGTATCGAAGAAGGGATTGATGGAATGGCGATCGCAATCGGATATCTCATCGCAGGTTTAGGTGCATTCGTGGCGTATTGGTTCAGTACAGGCGAAGCACGAAACACAAAATTTAGAATATGGGGAATCGCTCTTATGATTCCTATATCACCAGCCTTAGCGTTTTCCATCGGACTCTCGTACGCAATCAGTGTACAGAACGGATGGGCTGGATTGATTATGTGGTTTATTTTCCCTATCATTTTCTTGAGTGGTCTGGCGTTACTATTGATAAGTCTTTTCAAAAAAGAAAAGAAGTTGGTTTGAATGGTATGACAACCATGATTACGACAACCCGTTGCCTCATTCGACCGTTCGAAACAAGAGACATCGAATCATTTATGATCTATCGAAATGACTTGGACTGGATGAAACATCAATCCTTCAAAGGGCTCACCCGTGAGGAATATGAAAACGTCCTACTCGGTGAACAATCGTTTCTTCAAGGCATGCAACTCGCCATCATTGACAAAGCGACGGATGAATTGATTGGTGATGTCTATATTCAGCAAGAAGGTACGACCTATTGGATTGGCTACACCATCGTACCCACGCGAGCGCGTCAAGGCTATGCATTTGAAGTGATGTCGGGATTGATTCGTCACTTGAATGGTCAAGGAGCGAAAGAGTTCAAAGCCGGTGTGCATGGGACGAACACGGCATCGATCGCGCTATTGAAGAAATTGAAATTCACCTTTTTCGCGACAGAACTTGACGAACAAATTTATCGTCTCGATGTCTCGGACATATGGTAAAGTATGTATCACATGTCACTTGGTTTTGATTTGAGGGAGTTTTGAATTGAATGATGAAACGCGTTCTTTTACTCATGTCGATCTTTCTATTGATTGGGTCTTTGTCTCAGGCTGCGATCCCGGATCCGAAGGCCTATAACGACCCGAGTCTTATCTATTTGACGCTCGATGATGGACCGAACTGGAAAACGGGAAAGCTACTCGATGTCTTGAAGAAACATCAAGTGAAGGCAACCTTCTTCATCCTCGGGAAGAATATCGAAGGAAATGAGCATCTGCTTCATCGCATGATTGCGGAAGGTCACCTGATTGCCTTACACGGGATGCGGCACGAACGGGATGAATTTTATGAAACACCGTTGACGGCCGTACGTCAGATGCAGGAAGTACAAGCACTTATCTATGAAGTGACAGGCATTCATACGAACATGGCCCGGACGATTTACGGGAGCGACGCCGGCATGACACCCGCACACTGGCAGGCGATGACCGATGCCGGTTTTGAAATATGGGATTGGAATGTCAGCAGTCTCGACCATGTATATAAGAAAGACAATGCACGCGTCGAACAACGCGTATTCGACCTCCTCGAAGCGAATCGTACGGCGAATATTGCTTCCATCATTTTGGCGCACGATCACTCGATGACCCCGAAAGCACTTGATACAATCATCCGCTATGCGAAAGAACGAGATTATGAATTCCGGACCTTAGAAGGTGCCCACCCGGTTCACAACTTTTCCGATGTGTGGGAACCGCATTTAAGCGAACGAGCGACCCCATGACTGCAGATCATCTTAATGGTCTGCAGTTTTTATACAATCCAAAAGCGTATCGGGATGACCGACACGCTTTGTTTATCCAACTATAGTTTCCGTCACATGTGTACGATTTCTACCACTATTTTTCGTCTGATATAAACAATCATCTGCCAGACGAATCATCTCACGTAGATTCTCGCTCTTTCCGTTCGCAATCCCAATCGAAACGGATAACTGAATTTTTTGTTTTTTGAGTAGCTTGAACTCATGTTTCGATATACTATGTCTAATCCGCTCCGCTA
This sequence comes from Exiguobacterium profundum, assembly GCF_001909285.1. Taxonomy (GTDB): domain Bacteria; phylum Bacillota; class Bacilli; order Exiguobacteriales; family Exiguobacteriaceae; genus Exiguobacterium; species Exiguobacterium profundum. The sequence goes on along the minus strand of NZ_MRSV01000001.1, from coordinate 889,566 downwards.
CGTTGACCACCTCACTCTGAGAAAGCATTGGAATCAAAATACCAAATTCTTCTCCACCGATCCGTGCTTTAATGTCTTGATTCCTTGTTTCTCGGTGCAAGAGTTCTGCAAATTGTTTCAATACCTCGTCGCCGTTCGCATGACCATATTGATCGTTGATTTGTTTGAAGTGGTCAATATCTAAAATCAATACATTACATGTCGTATATTGTCCTTTGAACTTTTTCATCTGCATCTCCCATGCTCGGCGGTTTGCCAGACCCGTCAAATGGTCGGTTTCCGCTGAAACTTTATACTCTCTCACACGGTGATGGATGAGATATAAATCAATATTCAGCATGGTGATCAACAATCCGATTGGGAAACTGATCATTGTAACCAACAACGCGACATCGAGAGCACGTTCTGTAAAACCGCCTCCAACAAGAATCCCCATTGCTGCAACTAAACATGTCCACACGTTCAACGTAAGACCGAATTGGAAAAGCCGCTTCTGTAGCCAGACGATTCGATATGTCAGGATCGTCCCGATCACCATCGTAAAGAGGGCGACACATGCCACAATCGAGTAAAAGTCGATACCGTAGCTGAATCGGTGAATCGACATGATTGTAGCTGCGATAAACAACGGAGAGACCAAACGATAAAACCCGAGTAAAAGGAGGACGAGAAAACGAAAATCAATTTTTACCGCATTCTCAAATTCAATACTTTGCGTGATTAGAAAAATCCCGAAACATCCTGAGAGCACACCGATGATGAATTTTTGGATGTGCACATGTCTCGTATGATAGTTCATGATCTTCGAGATGAAATAGATGCCAGTAAAAGAAATACACGAATTGGCGATTAGACTCATGAACATTAGTTGGTCCCCTTCACATTTGTCATGTCACTTCCACTCTCTACATATATCCAATTTCCATCATCAACTAACATGCTAAGGTGTAAAAAATTCTACAAAATGAATATTTTTCCTTGTTATAAAAAATCGAGCCCTTATGTGGACTCGATGCTCACTTATCGTTCATATATCACCATCACAAATTGACCGGAGGCGTGGTGACTCGTCAGTCGAAGTTTCGTCTCTTTAGTACCTTCTGGGAAAAGAGGGATTCCCTCTCCTAACACGACCGGCGCAATCGCAATCTCATAACGATCAATCAAGTCATGCTCCATCGCGGCTTTGATGACTTCCCCACCACCGATGAGCCAAATATCTTGATCAACTTCTTGCTTTAACCGATTGATGAGTTCTTTGATTGGTTCGTCCGTGAATGTGACATGCTCGGCCTCACGGTTAGCCTGACGTGTCAAAATGTAGTTCGGGATGTCTTTGTATGGATACATTCCCTCTTCTAACTTCAACACTTCCTCATACGTCTTCCGTCCCATGATGACAGCACCAACGGTCTTGAAAAATTCAGCATAGCCGTTGTCCCCATCCCCCTCGACAGCGAATAACCAATCGAGTTGGTCGTTTGACCGAGCAATCTTTCCGTCTAAACTCATCGCAATATATAACACTACATTCGGCATCCTGTTTTCCTCCTTGATTCGTGATACATTCAGTTTAATCAATAAACACGACAAAAGATGACGGGAATGAAACGAATGAGAAAAAGACATTTACAATTGATTCGGCTACTCAATCATGGACGACGCTTCACGGCTGAAGAACTGGCTCAGGAGACAGGCGCCTCCATCCGGACGATTCAACGGGACATGCTATCGCTCGAAGAGCTCGGTTATCCGATTTGGAGCGTACCTGGAATCGGCGGAGGATATGAGATGTTGCCGAATCGTTTATTGCCCCCGCTCCATCTCCGCGAACAAGAAGCCGTTGCGCTCTATCTCACGCTCAAATGGATGGAACACATCCCTGACGTGCCATTTGGGGATATACGAAGTACATTGTCCGACTGGTATGTGAACGAGTTGCCGCACGACCTCGCAGAGAAGATTAGCCGATTGGAGCGAAACATCCTGTGGCTCGGGAACAAACAAATTCCCAAAGCGCCGTTCACGAAAGAAATCTATCAGGCGATCGAACGTCGAAACAAGATGAAGATGACCTATCGGACGACGAACGGGCAACGCACGTTCACCGTTGCACCAGTCGGTATGGCACTCCTTGATTTGAAGTGGTACGTCTTCGGGCTCTCCGAACTGGGGCTTCGGCAATATCGGATTGATCGCATCGAGGCGGTCCACGTGCTTGTGGAACCGTTTGAGTCCGAGGATTTGATGAGCGTATTGCAGACAAGTGATGAACGAAACGGTGTGACCGTTCGACTCGACCTCACCCCACTCGGTCGCCGTTTGCTTGAAGATGTATTACCCGATATCGATGAATTGAATGAGTGGGAAGTCCCGAAAGAAGAGCTGTCATTTTTATCGAGGCAGCTATTGAAAGCCGGAGCGGAAGTGGAGGTCAAAGCGCCAAGCGCATTGCGGGAGATGATGAAGGAGCATGCGGAACGCTTGATGCAGCGATATATGTAATTTTTGGTGATGATCACGAAACATTTATAAATTTTCGTCCGTATAATAACTAACACTCAACAAAGGCGGTATAGATATGCGTCACGCGTACAAACAGTTCATCCAACTATTCAAATCGGGTCAGTTCGATGACATTTATCATCAGACGAGCGACTCATTCAAATCTCAGTATTCCATGGATGCCTTTCATCGGCAGGCGTCCGCTTTCCATCACGGCATTCGGCGCTATCGCCTGCTCAATGAAATGGTGTTGAACGGGAATCGGTATGTATTATGGTCGGATTCTCGAAAAGAAAAGTTATTGTACGTCCAATTCAATCACGCGAATGAGATCGCATCCATTCAGATGACTGTCACATCCTCTTCAAAGGAGACTAATCCTTTCACGAAAAACAAATACCATCTCCCATTCAAAGAAGAGTGGTTCGTCGTCTCCGAAGGGACAACCCTCGGAACTTATCATCATGAACCAACCAGAAAAAAGCGTGATGGCTATGACTTTTTGAAAACACAAGAGCAACAACCTAACAATCGTAGAAAAATCGGGATGGATGGCTCGTATGCGTTTGGAGAACGAGTGATTGCTCCATTACACGGGACAATTCATCAAGTCGTGGATGGGTTGTCAGACGAACTAGATGCTGATCATCCATTCGGTAATCACGTCATCATTCAACATGCGAACGATGAATATTGCCTTCTCGCCCATCTTGAGAATGGTTCCATTGCCGTGAATGTGGGAGATACGGTCAAAACCAAACAGTTGATTGGGCGCTGTGGGCGTTCCGGAATTACGCCTGAGCCACGCTTGCATATGCGTGTCATGAATCACCCGGATGTGGACAGCGCGACCGCCCTCCCGATTCAATGGAAAGGTCGATTACGACCTATGCGTGGAAAAGTAGTCACTTCCCGCGAGGAAGAAGGATGGTCGTATGGGATTGCAGCCCTCGATTTTTCAGAACTGCTCCTTTATGTTGTACAGGCCATTCCGCGATTATTTTTTTTTTTTTTTTGATAAGAAAACCCCTCAGGAATCTGAGGGGGTTCAACATCACATATCCAAATCAGTGAACGCGAGCGGGACGAGCTCTCCAAGCGTCACTTCTTTCACATCGGCGTTGCCGTTTGTGAGGAGTACTTTGAAGTCAGGATCGCCGAACTCGACCATGACTTGGCGGCAGATGCTACATGGTGGCAAGAAGTCTTCCGTGTCCCCAGACACGGCAACCGCTTCGAAGTCACCTTTTTTGTATCCTTGAGCGACCGCTGTGAAGATGGCCGTACGCTCCGCACAGTTCGTTGCTCCGAACGAGACGTTCTCAACGTTGACGCCGTCGATGACCGTACCGTCTTTCATGAGAAGTGCCGCACCGACGCGGAACTTCGAATATGGTGAATACGCATTGTCTTTCAATTGGCGTGCGCGCTCGACTAATTGTTGTTGGTTCATCTTAAGTCATTCCTCTCGAATATCGAATGAACTGATGCCAGTCCCCGTGCCTCTCATTTTGGGCAGGATTTATAGCATACACCCGCCTCAAAGAGAAGTCAATGACTTTTTACAAACGCTTTCATGGATAAACAAAAAAAGAAGGAGCGCTCGCCCCTTCTTGACTCTCTATACGTGGTCACACCAATTCAAGCTGCGCGACAGCCGCCTCTTCCGTTTCAGTCTGCACGTGATGACGCCCAATCGGAATAACGGAAGGTGAACCGGATACCGGGTCACACATGACCGAACAGCGGAGGTTAAAGACACGATGGATCAAATCACACGTGATGACGTTCGATGGCTTCCCTTCGGCAATCAACTTCCCTTTGTCAAGCGCGAAGATATAGTCCGCATAACGTGCCGACAAGTTGATATCGTGCAACACCATGACAATTGTCGTCCCGTACTTTCGATTCAAGTCCGTCAACAAATCGAGAATCTCGACCTGATACGTGATATCGAGATACGTCGTCGGCTCGTCTAAAAAGAGCACGTCCGTCTGTTGAGCCAGTGCCATCGCAATCCAGACGCGTTGGCGCTGTCCGCCTGACAACTCGTCGATGGGACGATCCGCGAACTCCGTGATGTTCATCATCTCCATCGCCTCGGCGACAGCTTCGTAATCGGCTTTCGTCCAGCCCTTTAAGAACGATTGATGCGGGTAACGACCACGACCGACAAGATCGGCGACCGTGATTCCTTCCGGTACGACCGGGGACTGTGGCAACATCCCGAGGACACGCGCTAGCTTTTTCGGTGCCATTTTCGAAATCGGCTTATCGTAAAGCGTCACTTGACCGGCACTCGGTTTGATGAGGCGTGCCATCGTCTTCAGGAGTGTCGACTTCCCGCAACCGTTCGCACCGATGATGATGCTGATTTGATTGCTCGGAATTTCAAGGCTGATATCGTTCAAAATCATCTTGTCCTCGTATCCTGAGGTGAGATGTTCCACTTTCATAATGGATGCCATTTAGAAGTCCCCTTTCTGGTTCATCCGAATCAACAAGTATAAGAGATAAGGCGCGCCGATGATGCCAGTGATGACACCGACCGGATAGCGTGCCGTGAAGGCGAATTGTCCGACGAGGTCGGCCGCTAGTACTAAGATGATGCCGACAAGCGCTGCCGGCAAGATTCCCGCGTGGCTCGTTCCGACGAGCCGTTTGGCAATCGGTCCTGCCAAGAAGGCAATAAACGCAATCGGTCCCGTTGTCGCTGTTGCAAGGGCGAGCATGAATACTGCCGCCACAATGAGTAGAAGTCTGGTCTGGTTCGTGTTGATTCCAAGCCCTGTCGCCGCCATTTCTCCGAGCTCGAGCATTTCAAGCTGACGGGTAAGTAACAGTACAATCGGTAAACAGATGAGTACCGTGATGATTAAAGGTGGCAACTCCTCAAGTTTCGCCCCATTTAAACTTCCTGTCAACCACCGCATCGCCATCGCGACATCGTTTTGTCGGCTGATGAGCAATAGATAATTGATGACGGCTGTTAGCATCGCTTGAATCCCAATTCCAACTAACACCAAACGACCGATGGAGAAAGCCGCCCCTTTGGATAGAAAATAGATGACCAGCACGGTGACGAGCCCACCGATAATCGAAGCGATCGAGATTATCGCTTCACTCGATTGTAGGACGACGATACAGAAGACAGCCGCCGCACTGGACCCCGTTGTGATCCCAATGACATTTGGATTGGCAAGCGGATTTCGAAGCATCGTTTGGAAAATCGTTCCCGCGGCACCAAATGCTGCACCGGCAAAGACACCAGCGAGCATACGTGGTAGACGCAATACTTCAACGGCGAACGTCGCCCCTTTTACCTCTTCCCCGAGCAAGACGCGGATGACATCCTGAACCGGATAAATCGTATTGCCCAACATGAGCATCAACCCGCTCAATGCTACCGCTATGATGGTCAAAAGAAGCGTCATCCCGACATAGCGACGGCGTCGCTTCATGCGACCTTGTCTGATTTGTTCAATCGCTGGTTGCATCATAGTCCTCTTACTTTCACTTTCATTGTCAATAGAATCAAGATCGGTGCCCCGATGAACGCCGTCACAATCCCGACCTCAAGTTCACCCGGACTTCCAAGCAAACGTCCCATGACATCCGAGAAGGTCAAGATGATGGCACCTGCTAAGGCAGACATCGGCATGAGGTAGCGTTGGTCAGGACCGAGCACGAGTCGAATCAAATGTGGGGCGAGAAGTCCGATAAACCCAATCGGTCCAGCGAGTGCAGTCGCAGCCCCACACAGAATCACGCCTGCGAACGAGGCGGTCAACTTCAATGTCCCCGTCCGAACACCAAGACTCTTCGCCATCTCCTCCCCGAGCGCAAGTGCGTTCAAGGAAGGTGCGGTCACTACCGCAATCACGAGACCGATTAGAAGAAACGGTAAAAATGTAAAAATCGAATCCAGATTTCCCGCACCGACACTCCCTACTTGCCAAAAGCGGAACTGGTCCATGACGTTTGAGCGTGGAATCATAAGAGCCATGACGAGCGACGATAATGCTGCACTTGTCGCCGCTCCCGCCAAGACGAGTTTGAGCGGGGTCGCCCCTCCCCTTCCGAGTGAACCGATGCCGAAAACGAAAATGGCCGTCAATAGCGCCCCAACGAGCGCAAACCAGATGAACGCACTCGCCGTCGCGATGTTGAAGAATGCGATGCCGATGACGACGGCGAGCGCTGCTCCCGTGTTGACCCCAAGAATACTCGGGTCAGCGATTGGGTTACGCGTCACCGACTGCATGAGTGCACCCGCCACACCGAGTGCTGCGCCACACATAAAACTGAAAATTGTCCGGACGACCCGCTCCCGGACAATATCTGCCTCATACGACTGAACAGCCGGACGGAATAAACCGTCCAGCAGTTCATTCCACCCGACTGTTCGAGAGCCGAAGGCAAGGGATGCCACGATGCATAGCACCGTCAGTACGAGCGTCCCAACTAACAGGAGCGGGAAGTACTTCGGGGTATGCATCTGTTTCACCTGATTTTGCATCATTTTACTTTCGCAAGGGCATCCGATACGCGTGAAACGTACTCATCAATCGTATATTCAATCGAGAGTGGCGTCGGTGTTCCAGCCGCTGCGAGTGGCGTATTGTCTTCAATCAATACGACCGATCCGCGTTCGATGGCTGGTACTTTACTGTAGAGCGGGTCTGCTTGAAGCGCCTTCAACGTGTCTTCATTTCCGTATGTGACGAAGATGTCGACGTCGTTCAAAATGTCGGCGTTCTCTTTGCTGAGCTCGAGATAGAAGCTATTTGCTTTTTCATCTTCGTCGACAATGTTTTGTGGGTACTCCATGCCGAGTTCTTCGATGAAGGCACCACGAGGATCACCTGTTGTATAGATATAGAATTTTGAAAGATCTTCTGCGCTCATCGAGACGAAAGCGGCTTTCTTTCCAGCAATCTCAGGAACGGCTGTCGCTTTGTCAGTAATCAACTGCTCCGTGTCTTTGATTAACTGTTCGCCTTCTTCACCAAGTCCCATTGCGAGTGAGTCATAACGAACCATGTCTTGCCATGAGGTGACCCAAGGTGTTTCTTGATATGCCACGACCGGTGCGATTTGGCTAAGCGTGTCATAGTCTTCTTGCGTGATGCCTGAGTAGGCGGCCAAGATGACATCGGGATTTGAATCTGCGATTGCTTCAAAGTCTAATCCGTCCGTGTCTTGATAGATGTTCGGGTTCTCTTCGCCAAGCGCTGTCAACTTCTCTGCTGTCCATGGGAGCATCCCGCTATCATCTTGGACACCGTAGTTCGCAGCTGAAAATCCGACCGGTACGACATCGAGTGCAAGTGCGACGTCATGGTTTCCCCACGAAATCGTTGCGACACGCTCTGGTTTTTCTTCGATGACAGTCTCACCGAACGCATGCTCGATTGTGATTGGATATCCTTCTGCTGACTCTTCCGTCCCTTCGTTCGTGGAAGCGTTCTCAGCTTCTTCCGAGCCACAGCCGGCTAAGATGAGTGCAAAAGCTGAAGCAAAAATAAACATATGTAACCACTTCTTCATTGTCTTGTTCACGTGTTTCTTCTCCTTTTTCTACTTCTCTATTTTCTCGATACTGATAATCATTATCAGTTATGAGTATAGACTTGCTATTCCTTCGTGTCAACTGCTATTCGATAAAGAAAAATGAAAAAACCTGTCGTTTTAGGACAGGTTTATCAGGACTTTCGATGTTGTCGCATGACGTCCGCGATCGGTTCATCTTGTTTTTCAAGCTCCGATACGATCCGTTCATGGTCCACGTCGTTTCGGTTTTGGCTTAACTTGAACGTCGCCTGCATATCGGTGATGTCGATCCGAAACCCGACGACACCGTTCATTTGTCGTTTCACCGGTTCGGATAATGCATCCCAACGCACCGCATGCTCACGTTCGCCTTCATGCTCGTGAAGTAATCCGGCTAGTTCCTCAACCAACTCGCTTTCATTGAGAATCGTCGCACGTCCATACATGTGTATGGCTTGATAGTTCCATGTCGAGACGTCCTCATGGCCATACCATGACGCTGACACGTAAGCACTTGGTCCTTGAAAGATGACAAGAACGGTTTGATCTTCAATTGTTCGCCACTGCGGATTCGCTTTTGCGACATGGGTCGTCAGTTGACCGTTCGCCTCATCGAATCGTAACGGGACGTGCGTCGCAATCGGCTTATCCCCGTCATGCGTCACAATCGTGCCGAACGGATTGGCATGAAGAAATGTATAAATCTCTGCTCGTTCTGTGACGGAATATTGTTTTGGAATATACATGTCGAACCCCCTTTCTCCTATTATATTCTGAACAAGACGGGTATAACGACACAGAAGGAGGGATGTTATTTATGAAACCAACGATTAAAGCCATCGTCTTTGACGTATACGGCACCTTATTCGACGTCCATTCGGTAAAGGATGCCTGTGAACAAGAGTTCCCTGAAAAGGGAGCAGCCATCAGCCAAGTGTGGCGGACGAAACAACTTGAGTATTTCTTTTGGCGGCACATGATGGGACGCTATGAAGATTTCGATACAGTGACCCGGGACGCACTCCGTTACGCATTAGCCGTGCATGACGCACCATTCACAAAGGAAATCGAACAACGTCTGACTGCATCGTATGCGCACCTCACCCCGTATAAGGAGATCGAATCGGTCCTAAAAGAGATGCATGACGTGAAGACCGTCATTCTCTCAAACGGGACGGACGAGATGCTTAAGGCATTGCTTCACAACGCCGGTCTCACCGATTACTTTGATGAGGTTGTCAGCGTCGACGGCATCAAACAACCTAAACCGACGCCTGCCGCCTACATGAATTGGTTCAAAACGTCTGGTCTTCGTCGTGACGAGGTGCTCTTCTTATCGTCGAACGGATGGGACATCGCCGGGGCGAAAAACTTTGGCTTCCATGCGGTCTGGATCAATCGGAATGACTTACCATTTGAAGCATTTGATATAGAACCAGATGCCATCTATCCGAACTTGAACAACTTGTCAGAATGGCTTTAGTCCGTGAACGGCCTCATGAAAATGAGGTCGTTTTGTGCATCCTCTCCCATAAAGAATGTGTGGACACCCGTTTGTCCGAACCCGTTTCGTCGATAAAATTGAATCGCTCTTTCATTGTGTTCCCATACGCCGAGCCACATCTTTCGTTTGTGTAGTTCCTTCGTCAATTCGGTTGCTTGAGTAAATAACGCTTTCCCCACCCCTTGACCTTGAAACGCTTCTAATACGTAGATTCGTTCGATTTCAATCGCATCTTCGCCCATCGGTTCAGATTGAGCATCGCGTACGTTCACTTTCAAATAGCCTGCCAACTCACCTTTTACATGTGCAAAATAAAAATAAGAATCGGGATGTGCCAACTCATGCTGCAACTGCTCAGGCGCATACGCTTTTTCTAAGTAAGCGTTCAAATGTTCTTCTGTGTTGTGACGTGCGAACGTCTCCGTAAATGTCTGGATGCTAATGTGACGTAAGGCTTCTACGTCTGTCACTTTTGAGATTTCAATCATGTTCTCGCTCCTCTCAGTATTCTCGATACTTGCCTTTCTTCACTTCGGTCCAATCTGTTTCAACATTACGTCGTACTTTTTTCAAAAGGCGTAACAACTCCTCACTTTCTTTCTCGTCGAATCCTGATAATGCGACCGATGTAGAATATTCGTGTTCGCGAATGATGAGCGGGTACAATACCTCTCCTTTCTCCGTCACGTATAAACGTCTGATTTTCTGATTATCAAGATCTGGTCGCCTCTCAATCCATCCTTCTTGCTCCAGTTTCTTGATGGCACGTGCGGCGGTCGTCCTGTCTACCTTAATCAACTCTGCTAGCCGTTCTTGAATGATACCTGGGTGTTCAAAAATCCTAACGATGTACAAGTACTTCCCTTTTTTTAAACCGAGTGCCTTGAATTCAATGTTGCTGATTGAATCGAGGGCACGCGCAATCATCCCGATCTCGCGTAAATGGTCATGCATCATTAGACACCTCTGCTTTTTGTTGCAAATGCAACAAAATACTTTATATAAGCGTATCGTAATTTGTGAGAGAATGGAAGTAAGAATTTTCGCTAAGAAGGAGATGAATGAAAGATGGGTCACCGAATCTATACCACGAGTTTCGCGAGCGTTTATCCACTCTACGTCGCCAAAGCCGAACGCAAAGGACGGACGAAGGAAGAAGTCGACACCATCATCGAATGGTTGACCGGTTACGATGAGACCGGACTCGAACGTCAGATAGCCAATCAAGTCGATTTTGATACGTTTTTCGCTTCAGCACCTCGTCTGAATGAAGACCGCGCCCTCATCAAAGGTGTCGTCTGTGGGGTTCGTGTCGAGAACGTTGAAGAACCACTCATGCGTGAGATCCGTTATTTGGACAAACTCATCGATGAGTTGGCAAAAGGGAAGAAAATGGAGAAGATCTTACGAGGAGGCGAATCATGATGGATGTGACGGCACTCGTCGACGAGGCACGGCTCGATTCATTTATTCATCTGCTCGAGGTCATCGATGATCATTTACCAAGCGGATTTGAAAAAACGACGGACGGACATGGTGTCCATTACGTCGTTCCACTCGATCGATATCCGTCCGGGTATCATGTCACACCGGGGACGCCACTACCGTTTATCAGTGTAATCGCGCAAAAGCGCCATGTCGGACTGTATCACATGGGCATTTACGCCGACCCTGAATTACTCGCTTGGTTCGAACGGGAGTATGCGAGTCGTGTCCCGACGAAACTTGATATGGGGAAAAGCTGTATCCGTTTCAATAACGTGAAGCGAATCCCGTTTGACTTGGTCGGAGAACTCGTCGAGAAGATGACTGTCGAGGAATGGATTCAGCACTACGAAGGACAACAAAAAAATAAAAAAGAGTCCGACTAATTTTCGGACTCTTTTCATTTACACAGTAAATCGATTCGTCATCTCTCGCATCTCATCCGCCATATTCGATAATTCTTGAGCGGCTGCCGTAATTTCTTCCATTGATGCCATCTGTTCTTCAGTAGCTGCTGATGTGTTCTCTGTTTCTGTGGCAGTCGATTCAGTAATTCCTTGAATCTCATTCACAGAGTTCAACACTTCTGTCGCTCCCGCCGCCATTTCTTGTACAGCACTGGACACTTCTTCTATTTGTTGCCCGACTTCTTCAATGGCCACTTTAATTTCATCAAACGCAACACCTGTCTGCCGCACGTTCGTCACACTCTGTCCCATATCACCTTCTACGACATGCATCGTCTCTACGGCATGCTTTGTTTCTGTCTGTGTGTGATGAATTAGAGAGGAAATTTGTTTGGTCGCATCGGCTGATTCTTCCGCAAGTTTTCGTACTTCTGCAGCAACGACTGCAAACCCACGTCCCTGATCTCCTGCGCGAGCTGCCTCGATTGCTGCATTTAATGCAAGTAAGTTCGTTTGCTCTGCAATTCCTGAAATGGTCCCACTGATTGTACCAATCTCTTGAGAACGAGTATTAAGCTGCTCAATGACTTGTTGCAACGTCTTCACTTTTTCATTCATCGCTTCAAGCTGATGTTCAAGCGTTTCGATTAGCTCATTCCCTGATTGTACTTTGTCCAATGCCCCTTCCGATAATACAGTCATCTGTTGAGCACGATCAGAGACTTGGTGAATGCCATTCGTCAATTCTGAAAGGGTACCATTTGAAGACTTGACCCGTTTCAACTGATGGAGTGAACCCGAAGCGATTTCTTCCATCGTCACAGCTACCATCTCTGTCGCTTTTGTCGTTTCTTCTACGTTATTTTTCAAATCGTCCGATGAAGTCGCCACACGCCCAGCAGTCGAAGTCACTCCACCAATCAACTCTCGTAAACTTTCTTTCATCTGATTGAATGACTGTGCGAGCGCCCCGATTTCATCGCGTGATGTGTATGTGCTATTGACTGTCAAATCCCCTTCACCGGCACGACTCATCAATACGTTCAATTCTTTCACCGGACCAACCACAAGGCGCGTGATGTAGACGCCTAATCCAATTGAAAGCGTAGCTCCCAAAATGACAAGACCCCAAAAGATAAACACAGCACGCTCTCGATCAGACCGCATCGTATCACTGGCCGTTTCCGCATCCACATTCAACTGATCCATAACTTCTTTCGCTGTCTCAACAAGCGCAAGTCGAATTGGTCGTAATTCTGTTCCATATTGTCGGTAAGCAGATTCATTTTCATTTCGTAATGCAGGTTGCAATACGACGTCTATGCTTTCCAAATATGCGTTCGTCTCCTCATTCAACTTTTCGATTCGACTCATTAATTCAGGATCTTCTGTCGAAATCGAATCATTAAATACTTCGAGATCGGTAACCATACTCTCCCGACGCTCTTCAATATTTTTTTGTTTTTCTTCATTTCGAGCACTTTCGGTCGTCAACATTAGTTCTAACAAGTGACTGTCGATTGCACGATTATCGGTTCTCAACTGTCCAATGGCACGAATCGGAATCAATCTCTCTTCGTATATCTTTTCTCCGGCATCAGCCATTCTTCCAATCAACACATGGCTTAACATTGAAATCATGACGAGTGTCACAACGAATAATGAAATCAATACTGTAAACTTCTTAGACATGCTTAAATTTTTTTTTTTTTTCCCTCCCATTCTATTTATCATGTCGAATTTGTGAAAAATGAAGCAATGTTTAGAAAGCATTGACCTAAGTTTCGATTCGGATAGCTACCCCTTTGCTCCACCTCGTTACACCTTTTGTAAGCCGGCTCGCATTTATGTTGCATGGAGATGCAGTATACTAACATCAGATACATTCGGTTACGAAAGGAGCGGACAACTTGTCACGACCACTCAAACTCACACTCTTTCTTCTCGTGTTTGGATCTTTGTTCTATATCACCCATTTCCACTATGAGTTGCGTCCGTCTGACATCCGGGACATCGTCTTGTCATTCGGATTTTGGGGTCCACTCTTCTTTATTTTTCTTTATGCCATCGGTCCGGTCGCATTTTTACCGACATCCGTCCTCTCGCTCGGAGCCGGACTCGCGTTCGGCGTATGGCCAGGTGTCCTCTATATCATTATTGGTGCAACTGCTGCTGCGACGACCGGTTATGTGATGGGGCGTTTTTTTTGACGCTCAGTCATCAACGTCGACCGCTATCCATGGTCAGAGAAACTGTTCACACAAATGGAGCGTCGTGGCTTTTTATATTTTTTTGTCCTCCGGCTCATCCCGCTCGTCAGTTTCGACTTACTTAGTTATGCCGGTGGAATCTCACGTGTTCGCTTCCGCGCCTTCGTACCGGCGACCGTGCTCGGCATGATCCCAGGTACGTTCGCCTACAGCTTCCTCGGGGCTAGCCTCGCCTCAGGCAATGTCACCACGATTTTCATTGCCGCGCTCGTCTTCGTCGGCTTGATTGTCGTGACGTACATCTTCCGAAAAACGGTTAAAAAATGGCTTGGATTGAATTGAAATTTTATGATGGAGAGCTTTATGCTCTTTTTTTGTGTATTGAACATGTAATCCGTATAAACTTCTATACTATTCATCCGATATGTATAGAGCTACAACAAATGAACACGAGAATGTGAGGAAAGAATGATGAGTTTGATTAAAAGAAATCAGTTGATGTTGTTGACGACGTTATTGATTGTGATGACGTCGGTTGTTGTCCATTTGCTACATCGTTTCACGGACTTTGCCTATGCGTATACGATTCTGCGAAACGGTGCGGACGGTTACGTGTACTCTGGAGTAACATGGGTCTTGTTCGCCCTTCCAATCATCTTCTTTGGAATGATGATCGTCACCGCTAAGCGAGAATCCGTAGCATTTCCTTATTGGATGATGCTGACACTCACCTTCGCAAGCATCTCGACCGTTGCTGGAGGACAAGGACTTGTTGAATATCACTTCTCCATTTTTGTTTTTTTGGCGATTTTGTCGTTTATGCGTCGCATCGACTTGATTTTGTATAGTGCCGGAATCTTTGCTGTGCAACATCTAGTCGGATACTTTTTAATCCCTGAGATGATTTGTGGAACAAGCGACTATCCGTTCAGTTTACTACTCGTCCATGCCGTGTACTTGATTCTTCTGAGTGTTGTGCTTGTCGCCCAAATCCACTTCCGTAATAACGAGACGCAACATGCCGAGGCACAGGAGCAAGAAACACGACAGTTGTTACAACAAGCGATTCATGATGTCAGCGCCCTCGTTCAATCGTTAAACAGTCACGCCGAAGAGCTTGAATCTGCCGCTAACCAGTCTCTTGAATCTGGTGAGCAAATCGCTGTCACGGTCGACCCGATTGTCGCGCATGCTTCATCCCAACAAACCTCCATGGTGCAAGGGGCAGATGAAATTCACTCGATTCGGTCTTTGACAGCGCTCATTCAAGAACGAATGGCTCAAACGGCCGCAGCATCCTCGCGCATCGCTAAAGATGCCCTTGCTGGGAACAAAGACATGCGACTAATGGAAACAAAAGTACAAGAAATCATTACCGAATCAGAACAACTCGACCGGATTGTTGCGACGATGTCGAATCGTTCAAATGAAATCCAAGGAATCTTGCAACAAGTCGGTTCGATCAGTGAACAGACGAACATGCTCGCCTTGAATGCATCTATTGAAGCGGCTCGTGCCGGTGAGGCTGGACGAGGATTCGCCGTTGTCGCCTCCGAAGTCGGGAAACTCGCTGTCCAATCGCGTGAATATGCATCCGAGATGACCCGAGTCCTCGGTGGATTGATGGAAGATACGACTGTCGTCTCGAAGTCCGCTCACCTCTTCAAACAAGCGACCGAAAACTGTCAAACGGTCACGAACGATGTGACGGCTGTCTTTGGCCGTCTTACAGAAGATGTATCAGAAATCGACGAACAAATTGCTTCGATTCAAGAGACACGCCAGCGGGTCACGACACAGATGGAAGCACTCGAAACACGACTTGAATCGACGAAATATGCGGCGAATGAACTTCAACAACAGATTCACCATGTTGCCGCAGCAACGGAAGAGCAAGTCGCCATTCAAAAAGAACTCAGCTCGATGTCGGACCGACTCGCTCTAACCGCGAATTCGCTTGAAGACGTGACGACTCAACTCGAGGATCACGCCACTCGCGCCTAACACAAATGCCCTCGACCAAGTGGTCGAGGGCATTTTACTTATCGGTCGAGCAATTGACGAATTCCTTCTTGAAGAGGTGTGACCGGGCGTCCGAGAACCGGTTCGAAGTCACTCTCATGAATTTCGAGCGTTCCTTGACGAATGCTTCGCTGAATCCCCGCAAGAATCGCAACGACTTCCTCTGGCAATCCAGCCCCGCGCATCGTCTCTTCGTATGCCTCGAGACTCAACTCCTGCATCATCACTTCACGACCTAACACTTCACTGAGCGCGTCTACAAGATCTTGCTGGGTATGAAGTGGTCCTGATAGCTCGTAGACCGCATTGTCCTGTTGTTCTTTTAACAGAACATTCGATGCGGCTTCCGCGTAATCTTGTTGCAGTGCCCATCCGACTTTCCCATCTCGAGCCGCCGTGATCCATGGTGCCCCGTCAATCACCGCTTGAATGCTTGATAACTCGTTCTCTAAGTACCAGTTGTTCCGTAAGAATGCATACGGAATACCGGACTCGACAATCGCTTCCTCTGTGACGACATGTGGGGGTGCCATCAAGTTTTCACTGTCTGTCGCATCGGCGAGACTCGTGTAGGCAATGAATGAGACACCTGCCCGTTTCGCCGCCTCGACCGCGTTCGTATGTTGACGAATCCGCGTATCGTTATCGCCATCTGCCGAGATGATCAAGAGACGCTCAACTCCTTTGAACGCTTCATCGAGTGTGTCTGGCTGATCAAAATCACCGTGTCGCACATCAACGCCACGCTCTTTAAGAGACGCCGCCTTCTCCGGATTCCGTACACTTACAGCGAGCTCACTCGCATCAATCGATTTGAGTAGTTCCTCTACAATTTTCGAGCCGAGTTTCCCCGTTGCTCCTGTGACTAAATATTTCATAAAACCCCTCCTTTGTTCGCATGATTCACTCTTCCCGTTCATACGACCCGTCACACCTGTCACGTTTGATCCGAGACGATATGGATGTCCACCTGCTTCAATTCCCGCATGATGACATTCACAATCGACCCGCGCATGACTTCTTGCCAGCGTGTCCTTGCTGATTGTCCAAGAATCAATTGGGTAATGCGTTTTTCTCGTGCCGTAGTCGTTAAACTCTTCGTTAGTTCTTTCCTCGGTACATTCAAGACAATCACTTCTGCCTGGAATGATGCACCTTGCTCTCGAACTTCTTTTAGAATGGCAGTCTGCTCAGGTGTCAATTTTCTCTCCTCACCATGGAGGACAGACAAGATATAAAGTTTCGCTTTGAGTCGACTCGCCATGCGAAATCCTCGATAGATCAAATGTCTCGCATTGTCATTGAGCTGAATACAGACCATGATCCTCTCTTGGAGGAGCGTCGGATCAGACACCACATTTTTTTTTTTTTTATAGACTTGATCATCGACTTCATCCGCTACTTGTCGAAGCGCAATCTCACGCAGACTCGATAGATTGGTCAGCGTAAAAAATGACGACAGACTTTGTTCAATTTTGTCCGGTCGATAAATCTTCCCTTGTCTCATCCGCTCTTGTAACGTCTGCGGCGTCACATCGACGAGCAGAATCTCATCAGCCTGATTGAGGAACAGATCTGGAATCCGTTCTCTTACCTCTACGCCTGTGATGCCTTTCACGGTCAACAGTAGACTCTCAAAATGCTGAATATTAACGGCCGCATATACATCGATTCCGTTCTCTAACAACACCTGCACGTCCTGGTATCGCTTTGCCCGCACTGAGCCTGGGGCATTCGTATGAGCCAACTCATCAACGAGGACGATATCAGGATGAAACGATAAGATGGTCTCGACGTCTAACTCTTTCAGTTCGTGTCCTTTATAAAATAGCGAAAGAAGAGGGACGATTGGCAAATCGCCAATCATCGCCTCTGTTTCGTTTCGTCCATGTGTCTCAATCAATCCAATCATGACCGAGACCCCTTCTTGCTGACGAGCCCGTGCATCTGCCAACATTTTATACGTTTTGCCTACACCCGGTGCGGCTCCGATATAAAGTCGAAGTTTGCCTCGCATCAGTTCAACTCATCTAGTGCAAGATTCATCATCAAGACATTGACGTACGATTCACCCTCAGCCGTGTCTTGAATGACGCCTTCGACTTCAGCCGTCGCCATCGAACGTGCGTCGCTGATACGATCGACTTGTGACATCGCATGTTCTATCGAGATATGCGGATCAAGTCCAGATCCGGATGTCTCAATCGCTCCCGCAAGTTCGGGATCGTGTTTCGGACGGTCCGGATTACTTTCTGCCATGTTATCGCCGCCCGATTGACCAGTGAGTTGATCGACTGCTGTTGGTCGGCCGTGGAAGTAACCTTCCGAAACGAAAGGTTGTGCGATCCACTTTGATCCAATCTGTTCACCATCGCGTTCAATCAAACTACCTTCAGCTTGACTCGGAAATAGTGCCTGACCTGCCACTGTTAAAGCGAGTGGATAAGCCACACCGCATAAGATCATCGTCAAACTGACGACGATACCTGCTTGTTTTATAGAAGACATTCGGTCCACCTCACATGAATAAGTTTAAGACGATGTCGAGCGATTTGATTCCCAAAAACGGGACAATCACACCACCGACACCATAAACGAGTAAATTTCGACGTAACAACTTCTCGGGACCGACCGGGTCGTAACGAACCCCTTTCATCGCAACTGGAATGAGAAGTGGGATGATCAAGGCATTGAACAAAAGTGCGGCCAAGATGGCTGACTCAGGTGAGCCGAGACGCATCACGTTCAACCAATCCATCTCTGGGATAAATGCAACGAACATAGCCGGCAAGATGGCGAAGTATTTGGCCACATCGTTCGCAATCGAGAACGTCGTCAAAGCCCCGCGTGTCATCAGTAACTGCTTACCGATTTCGACCACTTCAATGATTTTGGTCGGATCCGAATCTAAATCAATCATATTCGCCGCTTCTTTCGCGGCCTGTGTCCCCGAGTTCATGGCGAGACCGACGTCTGCCTGTGCGAGCGCCGGGGCATCATTCGTACCGTCCCCCGTCATTGCGACAAGATGACCTGCTTTTTGTTCTGCTTTGATGACACGAATCTTATCTTCTGGTTTACATTCCGCTACGAATTCATCGACACCAGCTTCGCGTGCAATCGTCGCGGCCGTCAACGGATTATCTCCCGTGCACATGATGGTCTTGATTCCCATCTGACGCAAGCGATCGAAGCGTTCACGCATACCCGGTTTCACCGTATCTTTCAAGTGAATCACGCCGACAATCCGTGCATCTTCTGAGATGACGAGCGGTGTGCCGCCTTCTTTCGAAATCGCATCGACTTGATCCTGTAAGTCGCTCGGAATCATCCCACCTTGAGCACTCACCCAGTCAATGACGGCGGACGCCGCACCTTTTCGGACACGTCGACCGTCTGCCAAGTCGAGTCCCGACATACGTGTTTCTGCTTTGAATGGAATGATCACCGCATCTTGTTTCGGTGACTCATCTAATTCTCCCCAACGTTCTTTTGCAAGCGTCAATACAGAGCGCCCCTCTGGTGTCTCGTCTTCCAAAGACGTCAAGACGGCGACTCCAAGCGCTTGCGAAGCTGTGATTCCTTCTACTGGAAGGACTTCAAATGCCATCCGGTTTCCGAACGTGATGGTCCCCGTCTTATCTAAAATGATGGTTCGAATGTCTCCAGCCGCCTCAACGGCTTTCCCGCTCATCGCAATGACATTGAATCGCGTGACCCGGTCCATTCCGGCAATCCCGATGGCGGATAAGAGTCCACCAATCGTTGTCGGAATGAGACAAACGAGAAGTGCAATTAAAATGGGTGGTGACAATTGGAAGCCGAGATAGTTCGTAAACGCAGGGAGTGTCAAAACGACGAGTAAGAAAATCATACTGAGCGAAACAAGAAGCAGGGACAAGGCAATCTCATTCGGTGTTTTTTGACGTTTCGAGCCCTCGACAAGGGTAATCATCTGGTCAAGGAACGATTCACCTGGGTTGCTTGTAATCTCGACCTCAATCCGGTCACTGACGACAAGCGTTCCCCCGATGACGGAAGAGAAGTCTCCGCCAGACTCTTTAATCACTGGCGCCGATTCCCCTGTAATCGCAGATTCATCAATCGAAGCAAGCCCGGCGATAATTTCGCCGTCTCCCGGCAGGTAGTCTCCGGCGCGCACTTCGACGATATCTCCTTTTCGAAGGAGCGACGAAGCGACTTCTTCAATCCCATCTTTCACAATTCGACGTGCCATCACATCATTTTTAGATGCTCGAAGGGTAGCTGCCTGCGCCTTCCCTCGTCCTTCTGCAATCGCTTCGGCAAAATTGGCGAACCATAACGTGACGAGCAAAATGAGCGTCACTGCCAAGTGAAATCCTCGCATCTCGTCTGACAGCATCGTATAAACGAGCGATAATAAGAATCCGCCCCATACGAGGAACATGACCGGTTGTTTCACCATCGTCCGTGGATCTAGTTTTTTGACTCCGTCCCACATGGCAGCAACAATTAAGCTCGTGTCAAAGCGGCGTGTCTGTTTTTCTAGTTCATTCATCTTCTATTCTCTCCTATGTTCAACGTATCATGAGCCATTCGGCGAATGGTCCAAGCAACAACACTGGTAAAAAGGTCAAGGCACCGACAGTGACAATCACACCGAACAGAAGTGATGTAAATAGCGGCGTGTCGGTCCGAAGTGCCCCATCGTCCGTGACACGTGGTTTCATTTGAAGGCTACCTGCCATCGCCACCATTAATAAAAGCGGAATATATCGACCGAAGAACATCGCAAAGCCTGCCGTGATATTCCAAAACGGCGTCGCATCCAATAAACCTTCGAATCCGGATCCGTTGTTGGCGACAGCGGATGTATACTCATACAAGATTTGTGAAATCCCATGAGGTCCCGCATTCGTGATGGCGTCCTGTCCTGGCTGTACAACGAGCGCCAAAGCCGTAAATCCTAAAATAAGGAGTGGGGAAACAAGAAGCGTTAATGCGACAAGCTTCATCTCGCGTCCCTCGATTTTCTTCCCGAGCACGGTTGGCGTCTGTCCAATCAAGAAAGCTGCGACAAAAATGGTGATGATTACATACATCATCAAATTCATAAACCCGGCACCGACCCCACCAAAGACAACGTTCAACATCATGTTTCCCATCAAGATGATGCCGCTAAGAGATGGAAGCGAGTCGTGCATCGCATTGACTGCGCCAGTCTCAGCAGCTGTCGTCACCGCACCGTAAAGCGCTGTACCAATTGCCCCGAAGCGCATCTCTTGTCCATGTAAAGAGGGGTTCGAGTACAAAGTGGCGTACATGGCCACTGTTCCAATGACGAACAAGAAAAGCATGACACCAAAGTAAAGGAATCCTTGTTTTCGTTTCTTCGCCATCGACCCGTAGATGAACGGCAATGACATCGGTAATAAGAGCATCAAGAAAAGATGGATGTAATTCGTCCACTTGCTTGGGTTTTCAAATGGATGCGCACCATTTACCGCATAGTAGCCCCCACCGTTATTCCCGAGCTGTTTGATGACCTCAAATGATGCGATCGGTCCTCGTTGAATCGTTTGGCTCGCCCCTTCGAGCGTTGTGACGACAGCATTCGGACTAAGGGTTTGTGGGACACCAAACGCAATCAAAAACATACCGAAAAATAAGCTGATTGGTAAGAGCACGTACACGATGACGCGTACAAAGTCGAAATAGAACTGACCAATCTGCTTTCCAAGAATCGCTCGAATGAAAGCCAGCGCCATCGTCAATGCCATCGTTGGCGCCACGAACATGAGTGTCGATAAGACGAACATCTGTGATAAGTGAGAGAGCGCCTCACCTGAATAGTGCTGTTGGTCTGTATTGGTCATAAAACTGATGACCGTATGGAAGGCTAGATGCCAGTCTAAGTTGACGGCCCCATTCGGATTGAAGGGCAACACTCCTTGAAAGCGAAGCAACACATAACCAATCAATAAAAATAGTAAATTGAGTGTCAAAAAATCTTTTGCATAGCCAAACCATGTTTGCTTTTCACGCTCATTTATTCGAAGACGACGTGTAATTCTTGTCTCGAGCGCTTTCCCGACATAGTTTGGTCGTTCTTGAATCGGTACAAACCGCCGTCCAATATAGCCACCTAACATGGCACTGGCTGTCATCGTGATTGTGATGAGCAGACTCAATGTGATGATGAATGTAACCCACATCTTTCGTCATTCTCCTCTATCCTTAAAATTTTTCTGGTTTTAGTAATGCAACGGTCAAGTAAGCGAGATACCCAATTCCAATTGCCAAAAGCACGATATACATGTCGTCACCCCTGTTCATTCCAGTGCATCCGATCAATCGAGCGAATCATCACATTCATAGACGCCACTAAACCAATCAGTAAAGCGATTGCGAATAAATCAGTCATTTTAACAACCTCTTTTTTTATTTTTTTAACTTAATTTAACATTAGAAACGAACAAAAAACCACAGGAGCAAGAAACGGCTCCAGTGGCATATCACTGCATGAGTCGGATCCCCCTAATAACGCCTACGAGGTTAGCTGTCGGATTCGGGCTTGCCTAGGTTGGCCCTACCTCACTTGAGGATTCACCCCAGTCCAGATTGGACGGTGGGTCCCCCGCTTCCGTCTCCGGAACTCGGCGAAAAGATTTCAACAATACGTATGAAGTTGATGAGATGGATGTTACGCCGATTCAAAATGACTGTAAATAACTTTTCATAAAAATTTTTTTAACTTAAATTGTCAGATTTATCCGAATGCTTTTTGTGAAATGAATATGATTATTCATAAATTTTTTTTTTCCTAGTTTCTTCATACTTAATTTGCAGTTCAGAAAATCACGCATCGAAGTCACTCCGTATATTTGTGGTCACTTCTGCGATATATGTAAGAATAATCACTTTCAAGTGAGTTTGACCTTGAAATTACTCTTAAGTGACATCAAAAAATCGTTTAAAAACACTTTACATCTTAGGATGGATGTCCAAATCGTCGTCATTCGACTTATTGTTGATGGAGAATATGAATTAGGTAGGAGACGATCACGGTATGGAGCAATGGATTCAACAAGTCATTGAACAGTTTGGTTATTTCGGAGTCATGTTTCTCATTTTTATTGAGAATGTGTTCCCCCCAATCCCATCCGAATTAATCTTAATTTTTGGCGGTTTTTTCACAACTACAACCACACTCAATCCTATTTGGATGATTGTTGTGGCAACAGTCGGAGCACTCCTAGGTGCCGTCGTCCTTTATGGGATTGGACTTTTACTGGACCGAGAACGTCTCGAGTCATTCATCACCCGTTACGGCAAAAGAATTTATCTGAAAATAGAAGATGTTCGAATGGCTGATCGCTGGTTTGATCGATTCGGTCCAAAATTAGTATTCTTCGGTCGGTTCGTTCCCGTCGTACGCAGTTTGATTTCGATTCCAGCCGGTATGTCGAATATGCCGTTCCTTCAATTTATCGTGTTGACGACATGCGGGACGCTCATTTGGAACACGGTACTCATTTTTATTGGTGTTGTAGTCGGCGAGAATTGGCAAGTTTGGTTAGGGTATATCGAAATGTATTCACATGTGATGTATATGTTTTTAGGATTCACAATAATCGCTGTTGTCGGTTGGACGGCTCGCATAGTGTTAAGAAGA
This sequence comes from Exiguobacterium profundum, assembly GCF_001909285.1. GTDB lineage: Bacteria > Bacillota > Bacilli > Exiguobacteriales > Exiguobacteriaceae > Exiguobacterium > Exiguobacterium profundum. The sequence goes on along the minus strand of NZ_MRSV01000001.1, from coordinate 866,223 downwards.
CGCTCTACACATTGACCACTCCTTTTCGAGTGGTTTTTTATTTTTTTGCTTGACTTTGAGTTCTTATGAACTTAAATTAAATATATAGAAGTTCATATGACCTTAAAAGGAGGAATTGTTGTTGACCCTACTCATCGGGTTCTTACTCATCGTCATCTTCATGCTCGCACTTGACCTCGGGGTGTTCCACCGTAAAGCGCACGAAGTCTCGCTCCGCGAAGCATGGACATGGACGTTTGTCTGGATTGGGATTGCCATCGCATTCGGAGGATGGTTGTTCTTCACGCAAGGAAGTACAGCCGCAACGGAATATGCGAGCGTCTACTTTATCGAAAAGGCACTTGCCATTGATAATGTCTTCGTCTTCTCACTTGTTTTTGTTTATTTCGCCATCCCACTCAAGTATCAACACAAGGTACTGTTCTGGGGGATTCTCGGAGCGATTTTCTTCCGCGCTGTCTTCATCGTCGCTGGCGTATCCCTTTTAGAAAACTTCGGTTGGGTCTACTACGTGTTCGGAGCGTTTCTCGTTTATACAGGGTGGATGATGTATAAGAATATCGGGAAAGACGAGTCACTTGAAGAAAACAAGACGATTCGTTGGCTCGAGCGACGCCTCCCCATCACACAAGATATCTCATCCGGGAAGTTCACGAAGCGCATCAATGGGAAGTTGTTCTTCACGCCACTCTTCATCGCGCTCATCTTTATCGAATTGTCGGATATCGTCTTCGCTGTCGATTCGGTCGCTGCAAGTTTCGCGTATTCACGTGACCCGTATATCATCTTCTATGCGAACATCATGGCGATTCTCGGACTTCGTAGCCTCTACTTCGTCCTCGCCAACTTGATCGACCGCTTCTACTATTTGAAACACGGTCTCAGCTTCATGCTCGTCTTCATCGGGGCGAAGATGATTTTCGGTGATGTGTACAAGATGCCGATTTGGATGTCTCTTGGAACCATCGTTCTCGTCATCCTGATTAGCGTCCTCTATAGTTTCTACAAAACGAAACCTGGTTCGTCTAAACACGTATAATGAATCAATCAGTCCATTTCGTCGGTGTTCTTTCTTTGAAAATCGGGTAATCATTGAGGTGCACAACTACAGAAAAGGGGATTCAATATGTTTGATCGAATTGGCCTCATGAGTATCGGTCTCGTCTTCGGGATCATCCTTATGTTACTTTTCAATAATCTATTCGGATTGGTGTTCGGTATCGTCCTTGGTGTCAGCTTCATCGCCGCCAACCAAATCGAACGAAACAAACAAACAACATGGCATTAACCAAAAAGCACGCGCTCCCATTGTTTGAGAGCGCGTGCTTTTATGTCAAAACATTGTATACGGATTGATACTGTTAGCAGGAGATGAACTGCTATACACATAGCTGTTCCGATGCACTTCGAAGTGGAGATGATTCCCGAACGAGTTACCGGTATTCCCGACCGTTCCAATCGTTGCTCCTTTTGCTAACGTTTGTCCTGTAACGACATTGAGGCGATCAAGGTGTGCGTATACAGTAATATATGTTTGTCCATTCAACTGATGGCTCATCATGATGTGGTTACCGTAAGCCCCATAGTTCCGAGAAACGATGACTTTTCCATAAGCGGCTGACACGACCGGTGTTCCTCTTGGAGCAGCCAAGTCGATACCGTTATGGAACGTATAACCGTACTGCCCGCTCGCCGGACCATACTTTTGTGTCAACGTCCCTTTTGTCGGGATGATCATTTTCGCAGTCGATGTGGTTGAAAGCGTGGAGACACTGTACTTCTTCACATATGTACTGGATACGTAGCGGGATGTCCCGTTGAAATTGATTTTTGTTCATCCCCCGCTCACGCCGAGATATTTGAAGGATTGTCCCAACTTCGCACTGCCGACGATTGCATACGTCGTGCCCGGGCCCGAACGGACGTTTAAACTGTTAGTCGTGACTTTGACATAATACGTGGTAGCAGCTTCAGCCGGGGTACCTGTCGGAGTGAAGATTCCGACTGTGAGAAGAACGGCACAGAAGAGAGAGAGCATCTTTCGTTTCATGATGTGGTAAATCCTTTCAATTATGTATTTAAATTTTTATTTTTTATATTATCTAACTGAAAAAATTTTACCACCAAAACGAACCGACAAATATGTCATTTATATTTCAAATAAAGGAAAACAAATTATAACTTACTTTCTTTATTTTTCCTTATCAACATACAAAAAATGCACAGCCGTTTTCGACTGTGCATGTCTGTTACTCACGATTTTCCTCGGCGTTCTCCTCTTCATCCTCTAAATCTTCAATCAATCGCTTCATTTCTTCAATTTCACGGCGCTGTGCCTTGATGATTTCTTCAGACAATTCTTTCACGCGTGGGTCTTCAATTTCAGCGCGTTCACTTGTCAAAATGGCAATCGAGTGGTGAGGGATCATCGCTTTCATCCAACTGACATCATCGACGGTCGTCTGGCTACGTACGAGCCAAAGCGAAGCACTGAAGACGAGAGCACTGACCCCTAGGATGATAAAGTTAACTGTTTTGTTCTTATACATCCCCCACATGAAGAGAAGCATGACGAACGCCATGACCGATCCCATGATGAGTGCCATGTACAACCTTGTCTGACTAAAGAAGATATGATTGAACTGAAACACGTTCAAATACATGAGCCAATACATAATGAATGTCGAGACCGCAATCATGATTCCAAATTTACCGTACTGTTTCATCTTATTCATCCTTTCTTATTGTGCGTATAAAAACTCTTTTTTTTTTTTGTTCTATACTCAAACCCGCCTATTTCTCCGTCTATTCGTACTCTTAACGCTTTTCACTTCTTTTTCACAAACATCGGGTACACTAGTGAAATTGAGTTCATGCAAGGAAGGAGAACGATGATGCAAGAGCGGACATTGCGTGACGTACTGGCAACACTTGATTCTGTTTTATCTTGGTCCTATCTCGATCACCCGGAAGAAATGACAATTCGCGGAATCGGAACGACACCAGAAAAAATAAATAAAATGTTTTTATATATATGCAAGCGCCCAATCAATGAACGTGGCGTCGATTTAGTGAGGGCCGCCATCCGAAATGGTGCAGTAGCCATCGTCACGGATCGACCGATTGACGCGAGAGTACCCGTCATTTACTGTCGAGACGTCGAACGCGCACGTGAACAACTACAGACTCTTTTCGCCATGGAAGGAAATCACGTAAAGCACACGGAACGATAATAATAAGAGGAAGGAGGAATGCAAGATGAAGATTCTCATCGTAAAAAAAGAAGAAAAAATGAGACATTTGATTCGTTTGTTTCTTGAAAGTGACGGCTACTTTTGCATCGAGGCGAGCGATGCCCGTTCCGCACTCGACAAAATCGAAGAGCGACCGGATCTCGTCCTTTTAGATATTATGATGCCAGAAGTAGATGGGATCTCACTTTGTCGTCAGTTAAAGACGATGGATCCGGCATTACCTGTCGTCTTGTTGACGGCACGTTCAGACAATGAGACGACCATCCAAGGATTAGATGCTGGAGCGGATGATTACGTCACCAAACCGTTCGATGGGAACGTGCTCCTCGCTCGTATTCGTGCCGTCTTGCGCCGGACCCGTGTCGTCAACATCCAATACGGACCACTACGTTACGATGAGGAGAGCGGACGCGTTTTGTATGAAGAACAAGAGATTGTCCTCACACCAAAAGCGACGGCCATCTTAAAATTGTTCCTTCAGCACCCGAATCGCCTCTTCAACCGCCTAGATTTGTTTGACCTTGTCTGGCCCTATTCTGCAGAATCCGACCCACGCACCGTTGATGCGCATATTCGTATGATTCGAGAAAAGTTAGGCGATGCAGGATTCCCGATTGATGATTATTTAAAGACGGTATGGGGACGTGGCTATCGATGGACCGAGGAGCGTTCCGGATGAAGCGAGGTCGTAACAGTCTACCGTTTCGCATCAGCCTCGTCTTTCTTCTATCCACCCTATTGATTGAAGGTGTGTTGTTTCTTCTCCTCTATCACACGCTTCTCGGTGAACGTGTTGTAGAAGAAATCAATCGCCTTGAATCTCGGGCTGAGAGCCATGCGAGCGTATTAGCAATGAATTTTTCCGAAGAGACGATTGATCATGTAGCGACTATGGAAAGTGAGACCGATACGAAAGTCGCCATCACTGATCCCACGCATCATCTTCTTCAGACTTCACGCTTCTTTCCCCAAGTCCTTGCCGATACAGTCGATTCGAAAAAACAAACTGGCTCCTTCGACGACACGACTGTCCTAGAGAACGACTGGGAAAACGAACCGTATTTGATCGTTCGTACGCCAATCACAGATGATACCGACAGACGGTATGGATACGTCTATATGTTTTTACCGACTGAAATCATTCATGGCATTAGCCATCGGCTCCAGTGGCGATTCCTATATATCACAGCGATCGCGCTCGTGACGACCGTCTTGACGTTCATCCTCTTGAGTCGATTGATTTCAAAACCGATCCAATCATTAAAACAAGCAACGGAGAATGTATTGACAAACCCAGACGATTTACAGTTACCGACCAATCGTGTCGACGAAATCGGTGAATTAGCGCGTGCCATCGAATCGATGTCAGTGGAACTATCCAGACTACGGCGGGAACGTCGTCAGTTCTTATCCGACCTATCGCATGAAATCAAGACCCCTCTCACGTACTTGAGGGGTTACGCCGAAATCGCTTCGAAAGAAAGTACGCCCGAATCGTTACGCAAGCAATCGATTCAGACAATCTTAGATGAAAGCCGGTCGCTCACAGAACTCGTCGAAAATGCGTTTCAACTGGCACAGCTCGATGAGAACACGTTCTTATTGCATCGAGAAGAAGTGACCGTCACAACGTTTTGTGCGGACTTACGTCGAATGCTCGATACAATGTTCCGGATGACGACGATTCGCTTCGATGCTTCGTCGAACGCGGGACAACAAGACATCGCTCTTACATTGGATCGGCACCGGATGCTCCAAGTCTTCCGCTCAATCGCCCATAATGCGATTGAGCATAGTGAGGCCTCACATGTCTCCCTGCGTTCAAATGTCACGGACACTCACCTGATCCTGACCATTACAGACAATGGGAAAGGCATTCCCGAAGAAGATTTACCGCACATTTTTGTCCGCCTGTATCGTGTGGAAAAATCACGGTCCCGACAGACTGGTGGGAGCGGCCTCGGACTCGCCATCGCTGACCAAATCGTCAACCGTCACGGTGGAGAATTGACAGTCACGTCTGATGTATCGGGCACTTCTTTCACCGTCACGATTCCACTCGACAAAAAGACGCCTATCCTATAATGGAAAGGCGTCTTTTAATCAATTGAGCTCACCTTTGTCGAGGCGCATCTCCCATTCCCCGTCTGTAAACTCATATACGCTGTTATCCGATGTGACAAGCAACATGCGCTCCTCGTTGACTGCCAATTCGATTGGCACAACGTCCGCTTGAAACTCTGGAAGATTGAACGTCTCTGTCGACTCATCGTCTAAGTTGAAACGAACCCCTTCGAAAGAACCATCTGTCTGTCGTACGTATGCCAGCTGCCCCTCATCCGCTCCGACCGTGACAACTTGTTCTGCTTCAACAAGTGGCTCGAACGAATCTCCAGAGTCATTCGAAACGAGGATGCCGGACGGACCGTACAAGAAGACGCGCTCCGCATCCGTCGCATCGGCGACGATTCCTGCCACTTGCGCTTCCTCTATCCCTTGTACCTGCATCGGTTCAAATGATTTCCCACCATCGATGGAAAGATAAAATCCCGGCTCTAGCTCCGAGGTCGCTTCCTCCAAATAAACGTAGAGTGTACCTGTGGCATAACCGGCACTCATATAGTGGAAATCTGCCTCGCCTTCAAGCGACCGACTCTCGAGTACCGCCCCATGATTTTTTCCATGCATGACCCCAAGTGGATTTTTGAAATCTGTCCGACGATCGGGGTGACCGCTCGCATAAAATCCATCCTCGACGACTTCAAATCCCATGTAGTCATGGCGATTTGTCGGCAGCGTATACCAACCATCTTCTCGATATTCCATCAATCCGGCATGCGTCGCGATGACAAGACGTTCGTCGTCTTGCCAAAATCCAGCTCCGTGGATGTGGGAGACCGTTTCATCGGATCCCACACGTTGCCACTCGTCTTTTGTAGTTGTCGTCACATTCTCGGATTGACTCGTGTCCGACGGTGCGTCTTCTGTTCCACACGCCGACAGGAGCAGTGGAGTCAGGAATAGTGATAGCATTAACGTTCGTTTCATCTCGATCCCTCCATCATTAGCATCCCATCTAGCATACTGACTAAAGGTGAAAGAAATGTTAAATCTTCAAAAGTCGAGCGTTGATTGCGACAATAACTGTGCTTAAACTCATCAAGACGGCACCGATGGCTGGGGACAAGATGATTCCAATCGGAGCCAGCACGCCTGCAGCAAGCGGGATGGCGACGATGTTATACCCGGCTGCCCACCACAAGTTTTGAATCATCTTACGATACGTGTTCTGTGAAAGCTCCAAAATCGATAGGACATCTTTCGGATTACTGCGGACGAGGACAATATCTGCCGTTTCGACGGCAACGTCTGTCCCGCTCCCGATTGCGATGCCGACATCCGCTTGTGCTAAGGCAGGTGCATCATTGATTCCATCTCCGACCATCGCTACTTTGCTGCCATCTTTTTGGACGTCTTTCACTTGGTTTGCCTTGTCGTCCGGTAATACTTCGGCATACACGTCATCGATACCGAGCTGACCCGCGACCCAATGCGCGACCTTCTCGTTGTCACCCGTCAACATGATCGAGCGAATGCCTTTTTTATGAAGTGCCTCGACGGTCTCCTTCGCTTCTTCCCTCACCAGATCGGCCATCGCAATCATCCCGACCCATTCTCCGTCTTTCAAAACAAAGACGACGGTCTTTCCTTCTTCCGAGAGTCGTGCAAACGTCTCCTCATCAATTTGAATGTGTTGATCGCGGATATGTCGCGGACTGACGACTTGAACACGCGCACCGTCAACCGTTCCTTCCAATCCGACACCTGTCATCGAACCGAAGTCGTCGACAGCCGCCAGTTTCAATTCCCGTCTCTCGGCTTCTCTTAAAATCCCTTGCGCGAGAGGATGTTGCGACTCACGCTCAACTGCTCCTGCGAGTTGCAACACGTCTTCTTCCTTATAAGACGAGCTCGCCTGTATGTCTGTGACTCCGAAATTCCCTTCCGTCAGCGTACCGGTCTTATCGAAAATGACGGCATCGAGTCGACGCGCCTCTTCAAATTGAGTCCGATTGCGGATGAGAAGACCTTGTTTCGCCGATAATGCTGTCGAAACAGCGACAACAAGAGGTGTCGCCAGTCCAAGTGCATGGGGACATGAGATGACCATGACCGTTACCATCCGTTCAACCGCCGTCCCGACCGAATATCCGAGCATGAACCAAACCGTGAACGTGATGACTCCAGCGGCAATTGCGATATAGAACAAATATTTTGCCGCCCGATTCGCCAAATTTTGAGCCCGTGACTTCGATTTTTGTGCCTCACTCACCAATTCAATCACTTTTGACAAGTACGTTCTTTCTCCCGTACCAATCGTTTCAATCGTCAAGCTCCCTTCTTGGTTGATCGAACCCGCAATGACATCTTCACCTTCTGTTTTTTCGACCGGTACCGATTCGCCGGTCAACATCGACTCGTCGATGGTCGTTCGTCCTTTGATGATTTTCCCGTCCACGGGTACCTGCTCCCCCGGTTTGACGAGGATTCGGTCTCCTTCCTTCAGTTCAGAGATGGGAACGTCTTCCGTTTCTTCCCCATTGATGCGATGCGCCTCGTTCGGGAGCAGTTGTACGAGTTGTTCTAACGCATGTGATGCCCCCATGACCGAACGCATCTCAATCCAGTGACCGAGTAGCATGATCACAATCAGTGAAGCGAGTTCCCAAAAGAAGTCATGCCCACTTCCGTATCCAAAGACGACAGCTGCGCTATAAAAGTAAGCGACGCTAATCGCCAAGCCAATGAGCATCATCATGCCCGGGCTACGCTCTCGTAGCTCTTCCACACTTCCTTTTAAGAACGGCCATCCGCCGTATACATATACAATCGTCGCCAATACAAATAAGATTGTCTTTTCAAGCGGAAAATCGAGTTCAAACCGCAGCCATTCTTGAATCATGTCCGATAACAATAAAATCGGAATCATTAGTCCGAGCGATATGAAGAAACGTCGTTTGAAATCATCAATCATATGCTCGTGTCCGTGTCCGCCATGATGAGACTCGTGACTTCCCTTATGATATTCATGATGTTGATCGTGTGCATGTTCCATCATTCATCCTCTCCTTTACACGAATTGTATACCCCCATATGGTATATAATTAAACAGATTTGGACTTTCATGTTTCTTTCACAATTAGGTGGTACAACAAAGTGAGGACTGAACAATGAAGGAGTGTTATAGAATGAAATCGAAAGGAATGTGGTTTCTGTTGACGGGGATTTTAATTGGGGGCATCTTCGTTTTACTAGTCGTCCTCTTCAACGGGACATGGAACCATAACAACAATATGGACCAAAATCATATGATGGGAAACGATTCGGCAACGGGTCAGATGGGACACGGAGCGAGGCAAGAGCTCCAAGCATCGGATGAACCGACACAGCCGCTTCCGATTCCGACCGCCTTACAGCCAGATCGTGTCACGGAAGACACGGTCTACTATACGGTGGAAGCAACTAAAGGCACGTCACAATTTTTCAAAGACGGCAAGAAATCGGAAACATTCGGTTATAATGGAGACTTACTCGGACCAATGATCGAGTAACCGAAAGGAAAAACAGTCGTAATCGATACCATCAATCGATTGGATGAACCGACAACGTTCCACTGGCACGGACTCGTCATTCCTGCCGACATGGACGGGGGACCTCATCAGACCGTCGCACCAGGTGAACGGGCACAAGTTCGACTCGACATCGACCAAGAACCTAGTACGCTGTGGTTTCACCCCCATCCGATGGGTTCGACAGCTGAACAAGTTTATAAAGGGCTTGCCGGTCTTCTTTATGTGACTAACGATACACCGAATGGTCTCCCGAATGAATATGGAGTCGACGACATCCCGCTCATTGTACAAGATCGACGCTTCACTCCTAACGGTGGGTTAGATTATGATGCCCATATGAACGTTGACGGAACGACCGGGGATACAATTCTTGCGAATGGAGCCATCAACACGACGTTCGACGTTCAAACCGAGACGTTACGTGTGCGACTAGTCAACGGTTCGAATGCGCGCGATTTTGATTTTACGTTATCTAACGAGGCCGAGATGACGCAGATTGCGACAGAGGGAGGACCGTTAGAGCGCCCGATTCCCTTAAGAACCATCACGTTGACACCAGGTGAACGGGCCGAAGTGCTGATAGATTTTTCACAAGTTGAAGATGTCGCCGCCTTAAAAGCGGACGGAGTGACATTCACTACGTTTCGTGTCGGTGAACTCGACAAGGCGTCCATTAAGATTCCGGTGACCGAGACGATGGAGCGCTCGACAGATAAGACGGCAGATCGACGGCTCACCCTTTTTGGATTTGGTAACATGGTTTCAATCAACGGAAAGACCTATGATCCGGAGCGTATCGACATCGAAGCGAAACGCGGAGACACCGAGGTATGGGAAATTGAAAATAAACCAGATATGATGGGTGGGATGACACATCCCTTCCACATCCATGGCGTCCAGTTCCGAGTCATTAGTCGAGACGGCAACCCAACATACGATCAGGAAAAAGGGTGGAAAGATACAGTAGCCGTCGCTCCAGATGAACGAGTAAAGATTGAAATCACCTTCACGAAAACCGGCACATTTATGTATCATTGCCACATCCTCGAGCATGAAGAAAATGGGATGATGGGACAAGTAAAAGTGACCGAATGACCGACACCTCTCTGTTCTATCAGCGGAGAGGTGTTTTGTATCCGTCCCGATTTCGATACGTTTCTGCTAGGACTATTGCCTGTATAGGGATTCCTTCTCGAATGTCGTATACTTATTGTGAATGCATGTACAAATGTTCGCGAGGAGGTAGGTCCATGCGCCGATTCCATAGGATTAGGCAGAAACGATCCGCTCGTCAAAAACAGCAACGCCACACGTTCTCCATCGTTTCCATCGTGGAAGAAGTACAGGATGCGATGTGTTATATCGATTTCTCAAGATGTCGTCTGTATTCGAATGATTCTCTTCGGCAATGGTACCCTTCGATGACAACACAATCTTTTGACACATTGGAAACATTGACTCGTTATTTATATGCCACGTTGGAACAGCATGGGGCGGATTCCGCACAAGTCATGCACCTCATCCAGGAATTGCTCGAATGTGCGACTGAAACGGATCCAAGGATGACCTCACGTCGTCTGCGCTTTAATGACAAGACGCTACATTTGATTTTCAACTTCACGCGCACACCACGTGGCGTTTTCATCATGTGGCGCGACCAAACAGAAGCTGTCCGCTTTGAAGAACGTAAAGACAGTTTCCTTGCCGAACTGTCTCATGATTTCCGCACGCCATTGACTGCCATCCATGGCTATACGGAGTTACTCATGACACGCCATCAAGGTTCGGAAAAGTCGTATCAGATGCTAACACAAGTCAAACAAGAATCGGAACGGCTGGAGCGGCTCGTCGATAATTTCCTCGATTATCAAAAAGAGCGCTACACGGCTGACCAACTGACCGTGACGACGTTCGCACTCCGTCCTCTTTTAGAGGATGTCATGTCGAGCTATCAGACGACCTCCCCGCTTCATACAGTGACATTTGAAACGAATGATGTCTCGATTCAAGCAGATGAAGAAAAGTTACGGCAATTGCTCCATAACCTCATTAGTAACGCCATCAAGTACTCTCCTGACGGCGGTACGGTCCATACGAGAGTATTTGAATGTGCTGGCACAATCATCTTATCTGTATCCGATACCGGCATCGGGATTCCGGAAGAAGCACTTCCATACGTATTTGATGAATATTACCGTGTCGAATCCGCTGCCCACCAATCGATCAAAGGAACCGGTCTCGGTCTACGAATCTGTAAACGAATCGCTGAAGCCCATGGTTGGGGAATTCATGCGGACTCGGTATACGGAGAAGGCACCACCTTTACGATCGAGCTCCACACCAGACAGAGTTGTTCATTGCAATCATCACCTAAACATTTGGTTTCGTTCGACTGATTTAATCGGTTGAACGTTTTTTTTATTTGTTTCGATTCAAGAATGAAGCGCATTCGTTTTGGGAATAAAGAAGTGTCGAAGAGAGGAGGAAATGAAGATGAAACAACGTGGCTACTTATCGATTCCCGTCGCGGTCGTATTCGCCGTCGTTTTCGGGCTCACCCTCGATAATTGGTGGCTCGGCATTGGAATTGGCATCGCTATGTTTTTTGCGTTTCGAGGAACAAAGAAGAAAGCGTGAAAAGATAATGAACATTTACACACCTTCAGATTGACAATTATTTGAAGACTGCTACCGTTAATGTATAGTCTATGAAAAAGGTCGTGAAGGAATGACGCTCACCGTCTTGTTGCTCAATGCTTGTGTCGCATTCACCGGATTTTATATCATCTCGAAGATTTATCATTCTTCGCTTTTTAATTCGTACCGTCTTCGTAGTTCTGTGATTGGAATACTCGCCGGTGCACTCGGTCTGTTTTTGATGTATAACGCCGTAGAAGCTAACGATATGGTCCGTGTGGATTTACGTCACTTACCGCTCGTGTTGCTTGCTTTTTATGGTGCTCGTTTTCCTTTATTTATTGCGACACTTGTCATCGCCAGTACACGATTCTTGTTCGGAATGACCGAGCAGGCCATGATTGCATTTATCGCGACGTTCATCGTCAGCATCGGGATGCTCTGGATTCATCGGCTGCTTCGGGAGCGACTCTTCTTACAGAGTATCTTTTTGAACGTATGGGCGCTCTTCATTATTTCGATTGCCGTCTATATCAATATGGGTTGGAGCACAGCCTATGTATCCCTCGTCTTGTCCATTTGGATGATTGGCATGCTCGTCGGTCTACTCTCGAGCATCCTCACCATCGACCTTGAACAAACGACCCGCCGTGCCATCGAGTACAAACAGTCGTCTGAACGAGACCATTTGACCGGTCTATACAATCGACGTGTGTGGGATCGATATACGGCTTCCATCGGGCAAGAGAATCGGACGTACAATGTACTCGCGCTCGATATCGATCATTTTAAACATGTGAACGATACATATGGTCACGGAAACGGTGATCTCGTCTTACAACAGTTCGCCAACATCTTAAAAGTCGAGACGCGTGCCCATGACACTGTCGCACGAATCGGTGGCGAAGAATTCGTCATCTTGATGTACGACTTGACGCCAGAGAAGGTAGACAAAGTGGCCAACCGGATACGAGAACGGATTGCTGCTGAACTATTCCACTTGAACGATTTTCCACCGATTCAAATCACGACGTCCGTCGGGGTCGCACACGGGACCTCGCTTCCCATCAAGCGGATGGTAGATCTCGCTGATTCGGCGAACTATCAAGCGAAAAACGAAGGGCGTAATCAAGTTGTCATCTCAACCTATGACACACCAGAACCGATCATGACATGACTAAACCCCGCTCCTTCTCAGGAGCGGGGTTTAGTCTACTCATTTTGTAAACCGTTCAACCTCATCTGTCATGATGGCCGAAACTGTTATCGGGGGAAGGTCCTTCACGTCGTTGATCGTGTAGAGCCGTGTCTCGAGCGTCGTCTGTTGTATCTGATCCCATGCTTTCGAACCGATAAATGCAGGCTGGGCGTGAATCGCCTCGGCCCGAATCGTTTCAGCGAACGAGACGGTGTCCGACTCACCCGTGAGTGTCAACACCGCAAGCCGGGCGACTGGTGCCACATCTCGCATTCGGACGAGCGTTTCACGATTGAATGAGGAGAACACGACACGGTCACCGAGTTCAAACTCGTTGACAGCAAACCAAGCGAGACGTTCAATCCCTGGATACGCATATTGATCCGTCTTCAATTCGATGTTCAGGGTGACGTTGCTTCGTTCAATCAGTCCGAGCACCTCTTCTAACGTTGGGATGCGTTCATAGCCGTCAATCTTCAACTGGCGCAACTCCTGAAGCGTCATGTCTTTCACCCATCCCGTTCCATTTGTCGTCCGGTCGACGGTTTCGTCATGAATGACGACGAGACGCCCGTCCTTCGATAGCTGTACGTCCAGCTCGATCCCGTCCACATAGGGAAGAGCTGCCTCGAACGCGGACAATGTATTTTCCGGGTAATTGGCGCTATAGCCGCGATGTGCGTAAATCAACATGTCACTGCCCCAAGGTGGAAGTCGTCTCATCGGCCGCACGCTTCAATGCTTCTTCGACCGACACCCCTTGATACAAACTTTCCATCGCGTTGACGACACTTTGACGTGATTGCGGGAACGTCGAGATGAGCGCTCCTTGTGTCGCCGGTGATGGTTTCGTCTCACTGAGTTGGTCGACCGTCACTTTCAGTTGTGGATATTTCGCCCACATTTCTTTTACGATCGGTTCATTGTATGCTTCCGGATTGATGGCGAAGTAGCCTGTGTCAACATGCCACTGTGCTTGCGCTTCCGTTGAAGCGACATACTTCATGAACTCCCATGCGCCTTCTTTCGTCTCTTCGGCAATGCCATCACCCATCCAGAGCGATGCCCCGCCGATGACGACGCCTTGACGCTCCGCTTCATTCGGTACCGGTAAGTACGATGCGCCGATTTCAAAGTCCGCGTTGTCTGCTACCGTACGGATTCCTGCTGACGAATCAAGGTACATGGCAACTTTCCCAGATTGGAATGCCGCGCGCATGTCGTCCCAGTTTTGACCGACGTTTAGGAATGTCTTCTCATCGTACATCTCTTTGATGAGATTGAACGCGTTCTGTCCTTCTTCGCCATCAAACACGGCTTTCGTCGGGTCTCCGCTTCGTCCATTGTCATTGTCGACATACAGTCCACCTTGTGCGGCCAAGAGCTGTTCAAAGAACCAACCGTAGTTGAGCATCGTGAAGCCGGTCTGACCGTCCGTTGTCAACTTCTTCGCCGCCTCTTTCAACTCGTCATATGTGCGTGGTGCTTTCTCTGGATCGAGCCCTGCTTTTTCAAACGCCTCTTTGTTATAGATGAGGATCGGTGTCGAGGAGTTGAACGGCATCGAGTATTGCTTCCCATCGACCTGATAATAACTCAAGATGTTCTCTTCCCATACGCTCGTGTCAAAATCCTCTTTGTCGATGAACTCTTGAACTGGTGTGATTTTGTTCGAATCGATCATGTATTTCGTCCCGACCTCGAACGTCTGCATGATGGCTGGCGCGTCTTCCGAACCGGCGACCGCATTGAATTTCGTCAACGCTTCCTCATATGTTCCTTGGAAGACAGGTTTGACTTCATAGTCGTCTTGCGAAGCGTTGAACGCGTCGACTTGACTGTTTAAAGCCGTCTCCAAGTCCCCACTCATCGCATGCCAAAAGACGACCTCTGTCTTTCCGTCTTCTGTCGTCGCCGCGACTGGTGCCGCTTCTTCACTGCCACATGCCCCGAGTAATAACACCGAACTTGCCAACCCTGCGAATAATCCTAACTTTTTCATTTGTCATATCCCCCTATTATTTGATAGCGCCTTGCGTCAATCCTTCTTGCAAGTGCTTTTGTCCTGCGAACAACAATACAAGTGTCGGAATGATAATCAAGATGACTGCTGCCATGACGACGCCCCAATCCGAGGCGACTTCGTTCGACTGCATCTGTTTGATGCCGATTTGGACTGTCCGCGCCTGTTCCGTGTTCGTGACGAGAAGCGGCCATAAGTACATATTCCAAGTCGTCAAAAAGCTATACACCGACAATGTGACGAGCGGTGTCTTCGATACCGGCAAGACGACGTTCCAAAAGAATCGGAAGCGACTGATACCGGCAATTTGGGAAGCCTCGTACATTTCATACGGAATCGTTTTGAACTGTTGCCGAAGTAAAAACGTCCCGAATGCGAGTGCGAAGAACGGCACAGACAGTCCCCAAACACTATTCAGCCAACCGAGCGACTGGATTGTCAAAAAGTTCGGGACCATCGTCGCTTCCCATGGCACCATCATCGTCGCCAGGAAAAGCATAAAGATGAGCCCTTTTCCTTTAAAGTCGATGAAGACGAACGCGAATGCTGCAAGACTCGATAATACGACCTGTCCAACCATCACGAGGAGCGCGACAATCAAACTGTTGAGCAGGTACGTCATCATCGGGATGCGTTCGAACGCGGCCACATAGTTTTCCAATGAAGGTTCACGTGGAAGGAGATGTCCCTGGAGCACTTCCTTCCCGTCCATCAGACTGATCGAAAACGCATAGGCGATTGGAAACAGCATGACGACGGCACTCAGGATGAGTAAGACATAGACGCCTATATTCCGTAATCTCATTGGTAATGCACCTTCCTTTCGACCAGTTTGAACTGGAGCCACGTCAACAGAAGGACGGCGATGAATAAGAGCACGGCCTGGGCACTGGCACTGCCGACGTTATAATTGATAAACGCATCTTTGTAGATGGCATAGACGATGACATTCGTCGCATTCGTCGGTCCACCTTTCGTCAATAAATCAATCTGTCCAAACGTCTGGAAGGCGTTGATCAGCGAGATGATCCCGACGAAGAAAAGTGTCGGTGACAACATCGGGATGGTGATGGCCCGAAGTTGCGTCCAATAACTCGTCCCGGCAATGTCCGCACTCTCATACAACGTCCGATCGATGTTCTGCAGACCGCCGAGTAGAATCAAGAAGGTGAAGCCGATATTCATCCAAACGGTCGCAAGTGACACGGAAAGGAGCGCATATTGTGGATCGAGGAGCCACTGTACACCACTTGCCCCCACAGCCTCGAGGAACCGGTTGAAGATACCAATCGACGGATTGTACATAAACATCCAGATGACCGATGACGCCGCGACGCTCATCCCCATCGTCGCCGAGAAAACCGTCCGAAAAATACCGATCCCTTTCAGTTTCTCATTGGCGAGGAGTGCGAGACCGAGCGCAATCAAAATCGTGAGCGGGACCGTCAAAAGGACGAATCCGACTGTCGCCTGAATGCTTTGCCAAAATGCCGCACTCGTGAACAAATTGCTATAGTGCCCGACTCCGACAAAGTCGAGTGGTGTCCCCTGTGAGTCGGTCCGGAAAAAGCTTAAATAAATCGTTCGCAACAGTGGATAGACGAGGAAGACACCAAACAAGATGATAGACGGAGACAAGTACAACAATCCGCTCGCTGCGTCAGATAGCCGCGTCCGGACTTTCTCTCTCGGTAAGGCGACCGTCATTGGAACACCTCCAACGCCTCAAACAGTTTCGGTTGTCGTGGCTCTATGCGCTGTCCGTTCGTATCAAATAGCGACATCTGTTTCGGATCCACATAACACGCCACTTTTTTACCGACCGTAAGCGGCCATTGTCCCGGCCATTTTGCCAACCATTCATTCCCCCCGATGTCAAAAGCGAGAATTGTCTCGGTCCCGAGCACTTCAATATTCTTCAGTTCTGCGTAAAACGTCACATCTTCATCCGCCGGCTTTATTTGCTCAGGACGGACACCGAGTGTCGCCTGTGACATCTCCGTCAATGTGTTCGGATCAAACATTCGCCCGTCTGATGCCATCCAGCCTTTTTCTTGTCGTGTCACGTCGACTAGATTCATCGGAGGTGATCCGATGAAAGAAGCGACGAATGTATTCGCCGGTTTATTGTATAAGTCGAGCGGCTTCCCGACTTGTTGCACTTCCCCCTCATTGAGGAGCATGATGCGGTCCGCCATCGTCATCGCCTCGACTTGGTCGTGGGTGACATAAATCATCGTCAGTCCGAGTTTTCGCTGTAACTGGCGAATCTCTGAACGCATCTTTGCCCGTAGTTTCGCATCCAAGTTCGAAAGCGGCTCATCCATCAGGCAAATGGGTGCCTCGGTCACGATGGCACGTGCCAAGGCGACACGCTGTCGCTGACCACCGGAGAGTTCGCGCGGTTTCCGTTTTAAGTAATCGGTGAGCCCGAGTGTCTCCGCCGCCTGTAGGCAACGCTCCCGCTGTTCAAGCTTCGTCAGTCCTTTCGTATGTAGACCGAACGTGATATTTTTCTCAACCGTCATATGTGGGTAAAGGGCATAGTTTTGGAACACCATCGACAAGTGACGCTCACTCGGCTTCATCCCGTTTGCTGCCACTCCGTCGATGCGAAGCGTTCCGCTTGTGATGGATTCGAGCCCGGCTATCATCCGAAGCATCGTACTCTTCCCGCAGCCGGACGGACCGACGAGTGCGAAGAACTCCCCTGCTTCAATCGTCACGTCAATCCCTCGAATGATTTCCGTCTCCCCGAATGATTTCGCCAGTTGTTGTAGTTGTATCGATTTCATGCTAATTCCTCCTTCTGACTTTGTACGTGCCAAAGTCGTTCATCCCCGGTCGATACGGCGAATGCCCCATGATCGAGGGCGCGATGCACGTCAATCGGTTGACGAATCATGCCACCTGTCACAATCGGAAAGGAGACGTCCCGAGAAATCTTCTCGACGACGCTCGGAATCAGACCAGGCATGAGTTCAATCGCATCCGGTTGTTGCGCCTCGGCGAGCTTGAGCCCGCTCGTGACCGCGTCCGAGTCGACGAGAAAGAGTCGTTGTACCGTCAAGAGCCCCGCTCGCTTCGCATGCTGGAGCACGGATGCTTTCGTCGTGACAATCCCATCGGCGCCGACACGTTTGGCGAGGTAATCGATCCCGTCCCGGTCGAGGCTGATGCCATTGATTCGCTCAGCGTGGAGGAAGACCGTTCGATTTTCTCGTTTTAAGTGCGCCACATAGCGGTCGAGTGTACTGAGCGTTCCCATCATGAGAAACGTCGTCGTCACATCTGTCCGTAAAAACGCCTCGATTTGTTTTGGACTTTTGATGGAGGCAATCATCCGTTCTTGTCCGATTCGTGCAATCGCTTCATTCACTTGAATCAACCTCTCTTCAAAAAAGGACCAACAGAAACGACACGTCATCGACGTACGGGCTTCTGTTGGTCTCTCAAAGGTTCTACCGGTAACTATTCACTTGGAGTGAGGGGGTCTCACAGCTCCTATCGTAACGAACGATTGTAAAGACACGATAAAGAAATCGCAAAGTTTCATGAAGAGAACGTAAAAAAAACCGATTCACGGGGAATCGGTCAACGTCTGTTCGGCTTTCGCTAAGATATCGGATTTCACATCATCATCCCGTCCTTGCCAATTGCGGACCATCATCTTCATCCGCTGGTTTTTCGAGAATCGTTCCTCGTGACGATCGATGAACCGCCAATAGAGGGCGTTGAACGGACAGGCGTCGTCTTCTGTCGTATGTTTCGGGTTGTATGGACAATCTCGACAGTAGTCACTCATCCGGTCGATATATTTTCCGGAAGCGACATACGGTTTTGTGGCGAGCTTTCCACCGTCCGCATGAAGGGCCATCCCAAGAACGTTCGGTAAGACGACCCAGTCATAGGCATCGATGTACATCTCGTTGAACCAGTCGCTCGTCTGTTGCGGTGAAATCTCGAACAATGTCGCATAGTTTCCGAGCACCATCAGTCGCTGGATATGATGATTGTGGGCATGCGCGACGACCGGTTTCAAACTTTGATGCAGACAGTTCAAATCCGTCTTCGCATCCCAGAAGAAGGACGGTAAGTCGCGTTCATGCTTGAACGTGTTCACGTCTTCATAACCGGGCATGACAGCGAGATAGACGGCGCGCATATATTCCCGCCAACCGAGGATTTGCCGGACGAATCCTTCAATCGATGATAGCGGTGCATCCGCCTGACATGCCGCATCAACGACTTCTCGCGGTGTCAGTAGACCGATATTGATGGCAGCTGACAACAGGCTGTGCGACATCTCGGGTTCATCCGTCATCATCGCATCTTGATACGGGCCGAACGTCTCAAGACGCTCTTCTACGAACCGTTTTAGCGCACGTCTCGCCTCATGATGTGTGACCAGCCAATGGAACGGGGTCACCTCTCCTGGATGCTCCGAGAACGTTGACTCGACTTTTTCGATGACGTCTTTCGTGATCGAATCTGGACGGAAATGGATGGCAGATGGAAACGATAGTCCTTCTTTCGGTGGTTTTCGGTTATCCGTATCAAATGACCATTTTCCACCGCGAGGCTTCCCGTCTTCGAGTAATACGTCGAATCGCTTACGCATGTAACGATAAAAACGATCCATCCGCCACGGTTCATTTCCGAGCGTCTCGGTCGCTTCCTTTTTTGATAAGTAGAAGAGCGGGACATCCGTATGTTCGACAAGGTGATGTTTCTTACCGAACTGTTTCAGTTTTTTCGCCATCGGTTCGTCCGTGACGGCGGTGATATGAATTTCGTCCGGATTGTACTGTTTCACATGGTTGTCCCACGCCTCTTGGAACGAATCCGCTTCGTGGTAATCTACGGTATATCCTTTATCACGCAATTCTTCCGCAAAGTGGCGCATCGCAGAGAAGATCAGGACGAGCTTTTGTTTATGGTACGGACGCCACGATGCGCGTGATGTCGCCTCAATCATGACGATGACGTCATCTTCTTTCATATCCTTCAACATCGCAAGTTCGTGCGAGAGTTGGTTGCCGAGTATCCAAAATGAACGCATGTTGTTGACTCCTTTGTCTCATCGATGTGCTACAATCGAGCTACTTTCGAAGTGAGGTGATGATGTGTTACCACAAGTGCTACTGAAATGGATTGACAGTCAATACGAGAATCCAAGGGGTCCCGTCGGAAAGTATATCGGGGAAAAGATGGTACGCCAACACCGGGTCGAAGTCGAATGGACGATTGAACAGTTAGACATTCAACCTGGTACAACCGTTCTAGAGCTCGGGTGCGGGGCCGGCGATGCGATGGCGACCATCCTTCAACGACATCCTGACGTACATGTCATGGGTCTCGACCGTTCGAAGACGATTCTCGATTCAGCACGACAGCGTAATCATGCTTCGATGCAAACAAAACGGGCGAAGTTGATTCAAGGAGATATGCATCAATTTAAGATGATGGACGCATTCGTCAATCACGTGTTCAGCGTTCACACACTATATTTCTGGAGAGATGTCACGACCGTTCTGTCTGAAATCGAACGCGTCTTGAAACCGAATGGCACATTTGTCATCACCTACTGTGACGGGAAAGGTGATGTCGAATGGAACGACATCTCCGATATGATTCGGAATCAATTTATCCCCGCAGCGGTGAGTCTCGGATTCAAGGACGTATCAGTACAACGTGGACCGGACTCCCGTGATTATCATACGGTCGCCGTTATGGGATGCAAACCGAACTCTTAATCACTACCCGTTTTTTATTCGATCCTTTCACGCCAATCGGTTCGTTGGTGCTGAATGCGAAAACAGAAGGCTAAACCAATCGTAATCCATCGGTTTAGCCTTCTGACGTTATTTATAAAACTTGTACGTGTTTTTCCCGCTCGATTTAGATTGATACAGTGCAATGTCTGCCTCTTTCAATAATCGACCGAGGTCCGCCTGTTCGTCGGAATCATATTGAGCGATGCCGATGCTCGCTGATAACGGGAGATGGTCGTCCCATTCTTTCAATACAGACAAGATTTGTTCAGCATACCCAATGACAGTCTCTTTTGATAACGCATGTGCGATTTTAATAAGGAATTCATCCCCACCTAAACGATACACTCTCGAATCAGGTATCGGCTCCATCAAACGTCTCAGACGAAGCGCCACTTCTTTTAGGACAAGGTCCCCTTCATCATGACCGAATGTGTCATTCACCCATTTGAACCCATCTAAATCAATCAAGAACAGTGCCCCACCTTGATTCGGATTCGTCTCAAAATAGTTATTCAAGTAATGTCGGTTATAAAGATCCGTCAATTCATCCCGTGAGGCACGACGTTCGAGTTCTAAATAGTAACTGAACATACGAACCACGCGCTTCAACAAGCGGACACTTTTTTAATCGTACTGGGCGCTTTTATGATTGGCGACACAGAGCGTACCGAAAATATCCCCGTTCTTCGTCAGAATCGGGATTCCCAAATACGACTTGATGTTCACTTCGCGCAGTAATGCCTGAAGTCGCGTCGATTCAATCTGCGATTCGATGTCTTCATACATCAAAACTTCTCGTTGATTGAAATCGATTCGATTACATACCGTATCCTTCAAATCAAAGGACATGCCTTCTTCAAGTAGGATAGGAGAATCTTGTGAGGACAGTTTGAGTATATGTTGGGTGTCATTCTCAATTGACGTGAGATAGACTAGTTTATCTGGTACTATTTCTTTTGCTAACTCAATCAAGTCAATCGCTAGCTCATCGAAATTCCGATACATTTGAAACTCATATGAGTGCATATGGCACCTCCACGCTAAAAATCATCCACACTCATTATATCGAACAGTTTGGTCTTTCCCTGTACCGATATATAAAAAATACCTCACGACGTCCATCGCGTCGTGAGGTATTGAATAGCGTCCTGATTGATCCATTCTTACAGCGGACTCTTCACACTCGAAGTGAGCGCTGCATCGAATCGTGCCGTGATTTGATGCGGACGGGTGATGGCTCCCCCTACAACGACCGCGTGCGTTCCTAAATCCATACAACGCTTTGCCATCTCAGGTGTCAAAATATTCCCCTCGGCCACGACCGGCTGTGTCACGTGGTCTAACACATCTTTTAAAAACTTGAAATCATCATGGTAGAGAAGAGATCCTTTCGTTTCGTCTGTATATCCGTGCAAAGTTGTCGAGATATAGTCGAAACCAAGGCGATCCGCCTCAATGCAGTCCTCGAGGGTCGCGCAATCAGCCATCAACAATTGATTCGGATAAATCGAGCGGATAGCGTGAACCAGTTCTTGGAGTGACAGGTTTCCCGGACGAGGACGCTTTGTCGCGTCGAGCGCGATGACGTCCACACCGACTTCCATCAATTCCTCGATTTCTTTCATGGTCGCTGTGATGAACACGTCACTATCTTCATAGTCACGTTTGACGATACCAATAATCGGAACAGTCACGTGTTTTTTTATCTCTTGAATATCCCTCGCTGAATTGGCTCGAATTCCTTTGGCGCCACCTTGAACGGCCGCAATAGCCATCCGTCCCATAATGAATTCACTATGGAGCGGTTCACCTTCTAAAGCCTGGCACGAAACAATCAATCCAGTCGGTAACGTTATCATAATAGTTATTCACTTCTTTCTTTTAAACGATCAAGCGCTTTAAGTGTTTGTAGATAATGCGCTTTTAATGCTTCATTCGTCTCCATCAATGTCTTCGTCACCGCGTCGGCTGTGAAGAGAAGTGGGAGTTGTGTATTAATCAAGAATGCCTCACCGGAGGCACCGGCAGTCAACAACCGATAGTCGACAAGTTCAGCAAGTGGTGAATGTTGATAACCGACGAATGCAACTGTCGTACACCCCGACTCTTTCGCGAGTTGCATCGCCTGGACGACTTCTCGACTTTCTCCACTATTCGAAAAGGCAATGACTACGTCTTCTGACGTGACAATCGATGCGTCCATGACCATGCTGTGACTGTCGAAAGCGGTAGTCGCCAACAATCCCATCCGTCTCAATCTGTATTCCATTTCCTGTGCCACTAGTCCGGCGTTGCCTAATCCGTATAAGTGAACGGATCGGCTCGATGTAATCTCTTTACAAATCGCAAGTAGTTCATCCTGATCAATTAAATGAGCGGTCGTCTGAATCAATTCAATGTATGACCGCTGCATCGGTTCGAGCGAAGTCGTTTGGGGCAAATTCGTTTCCGTCAACGTCTTTTGCATCATGAGCTTCAGTGAACTATAACTTCCCACTCCGATTTTTTTGCAAAACCGCGTGATTGTCCCTGGTGAAGTCGCAATCGCATTTGCTAAATCGGTAATGTTCATTTCGATTGCCTCATTCATGTTTGCCATCAGATAATCCGCAATCTTTTTTTCACTGCCCGTCATTTCTGAATACACGTGTTTTATTTGCTCCCACACGGTTCTTCCCTCCAACACATTCGTTATTCGCCCCGGCCTAACGCCTCTTGGACTTCATTCTTAATAATTGTAACAGAAGGACCGTAGATTACTTGAATTCCATTCCCTTTTTGAACCACCCCGTGAGCGCCCGTCTCTTTCAACAAGTCTTCGCGGACATGTTGATTGTCGTTGACGGTGACGCGGAGGCGTGTCGCGCAGCAGTCGACCGTCTCAATATTGTCGTCGCCACCTAGTGCCGCAATGATGGCTGACGTACGATCCGACGCCGCAACGTCTGCTGTTTTCACTGTCTCATCCGATCGTCCAGGTGTCATGAAATTGAACTTTGTGATGAGGAAACGGAACGTTACATAGTAGAGCAAGAACCAGAAGGCACCGATGACCGGTACGAGCATCCAGTTCGTCTTGTCATTCCCTTGTAAGACCCCGAATAAGATAAAATCAATGAACCCACCAGAGAATGTTTGACCAATCGTAATCTCAAAGATGTGAGCCATCATAAAAGCAAGTCCATCAAAGATAGCATGTACTAGATAGAGGACCGGAGCGACAAACAAAAATGCGAATTCGAGTGGCTCTGTGATTCCCGTCAAGAATGAGGTGAGTGCTGCCGAGAACAAGAGCCCGAACACGACTTTCTTTTGCTCCGGCTTTGCACAGTGATACATGGCAAGCGCCGCACCGAGAAGACCAAACATCATCGTAATGAATCGACCCGACATAAATCGTGCTGTTCCTTCATAGAATTGTGTCGTGTTCGGGTCAGCCAACTGCGCGAAGAAAATCTTTTGTGTTCCTTCGATCAATGTTCCGTCAATGACCATCGAGCCCCCGAGCCCAGTGGTCCAAAACGGAATATAGAAGATATGGTGCAATCCAAATGGTCCAAGCATCCGAAGGACGAACCCATAAATGAATGTTCCGATATATCCTGTTTTTTCAACGAGACCACCTAACGAGAAAATCCCGTTCTGCACCGTCGGCCAGATGAAGTAGAGCCCAATCCCTACACCAATCGCAACGAATGACGTGATGATTGGGACAAAACGTGATCCGCTGAAGAACCCGAGGAACTGTGGAAGCACTTGCTTGTTGTAGCGGTTATGCAAGAGCGCCGTGACAATCCCAATCAAGATCCCACCGAACACACCAGTTTCAAGCGTTTGAATTCCGAGCGCCATTCCTTGACCGACACTCGCTAAGTTCGTTTCCATCAACTCTCCAGTAATCTGAAGCATTGCGTTGATGGTCGCATTCATAATCAAATACCCAAGCATCGCCGCCAATCCGGCCGTTCCTTTATCAGACTTCGCGAGTCCGACAGCGACACCGATGGCAAACAACACAGCCAAGTTCGCGAATACGATCGAACCGGCAGCCGCCATAATAGTGAATAGATGTTGCAACCAGTCGATGTCGAGGAACGGGTACGCTTGCACCGTATTCGGGTTAGACAAGGCGCCCCCAATTCCTAACAGTAGTCCAGCGGCCGGTAAGACAGCAATCGGCAACATGAACGATTTCCCGAATTGTTGCGCTCGTTCAAAGAGACGTGACATGAATAAATCCTCCTTAAAATCATTTTCACCTGAATCATAATATGAAAAATATTTTTATGCAAGCGTTTACGGTAAAAAAGATTTTAAAAAGAGTGACCTCGTTTGGTCACTCCAGATTACCCTCGACTTTTCCGCGTCAACGTCAATCCACCAAATCCACTGATGACAGCGATGTAAAATCCTAAATCATAGAACCAGCCGGTATTGTTCACTTCATACACACGATACGTATCATTGAATAATCCTAAAATGAGTGAGATCGGTGCAATCCATCCGTGCCAAATACCCCAGAAAAAACCTGCCGGATCCGTCGTGTACGTCCCGTCACCCGGAACACAACCTCCGAGTAGTGTAACAAGTGTCAGCATGATGAGTATGATTCCAAATCGTTTCATCTTTCATCCCTCCTATAATGGGTATTCCCGTTTCTCCTAAAAAAAGCACTGACAAACGTCAGCGCCAAAGTTGAACCGTATTCGCAAACTCGATATCTGTCGCCAATTCACCGTCAAGTGCATGAAGATCGAAATCTTCCCCATCGAGCCATTTTTGGAAGTCGAAGATGACCGGGTCACGGTCTCCACCGAGCGCAAACCAGGTCTCGAGCGTTTCAGGGAAATAAGCAGCCGTATGAATCGTTCCCGCCCAACTCTTGTACAATTCTGAAAAGACGCCCTTGTCGGTGTCGTTCATGAGACGGAATGCGCTCTCCGCATCTTGAATCAAGTGTTGCACGACTTTGATTTCCATCATGCGACGAGTCGAATCATCAAGATGATAGCGATTCTCGTGTTGCAGTAGTTCAAAATGGTTTGTACAGATATTCGATTCCCGTACTTTGATGTCTCGAGGCGTCGCCTCGATTACACGTGTTTTCGATGATTTGTCATGGACGACGTATGTGAATGACCCACGATGCGGAATCTCTTTTAATAAATCGACTGCTTCTTCCACCGTCGCACATGTTTCTAGAATGATTCGTCCAATCATTTGACAGACAAACCCGTCCCCGGGTCGACGACGATTGATGAAATTGTAGCCCATGGCAAGTCCTTTTTCATTCATTCCGTCCATACGTCCGGTGACACGAGAGACCGGTCCGATGACCGCATACCCGTCATCCGGTTGAAAGACGTTGTATCGACCGTCATACGTCATCGGGTGATAATCGTAATTCCGAACGAGAAAGTTATCCCCCGTCAAAATCGAACAGCCGCTGATTGGATTGTTGACTCGAAAATGTCCGAAATGAAGTAACGTGTCATTGAGCGACAGCTTCAGCTCATCTTGTAACCCAATCAACTCTTCCCAAATCTTTGGAGCAAATTCATCGAAGGCAGCCTTTGCCTCAGTGGCATCAATCTCAAATCGCGGAACGCGTAGTTTCCACTGATCCGTCCGATTTTCGAGCAATTGACTGCGCTTAATATATTTTCCTTGAAATCGTCCGAAGTCATAATGACTTCCCCGAAACTGTGTCAGTTCACTAGAGAAATGTTGCATGAAAAAACCTCCCTTGCGCCCATTATAGCGGACGCACGAGAGGTCTGTCTGAAGTGAGACTGTTTATAACTTGAACTGTTGACTCATTCGTTGCATGTCCTCTGCCGTGCTCGACAAATCTTTTACGAGACGATTCATCGTCTCACTCGTCGCCGACATCTGTTCCGTCGAAGCAGCCACTTCCTCATTTCCGGCCGTACTTTCTTCTGAAATCGAAGCAATTTCAGACAGTCCATGTTGAATGTGGTCCTGGTTCGTCTTCACTCGATCGAGTTGGCCACGCATCGAACTCGTCAATTGTTGCATGTGACGAACGCTCTGTTCGATTTCAGTGAACGCACGCTTCGTTGATTCAAGTGTCGCTTTCCCTTCCTCTGCAGCCGTCATGCTCTCTGTAAAGGTTTGACCGAGCGCAATCGAGTTTTGTTTGACGCTTCCGACGATTTCCGAAATTTCACTGACAGACTCAGCGACACTATCCGAAAGTTTCCGAATCTCCGAGGCGACGACGGCAAACCCTTTTCCGTGTTCACCGGCCCGAGCCGCTTCAATCGCTGCATTGAGTGCAAGCAAGTTTGTCTGTTGTGAAATTTGACGAATCATCGTGACCAGTTCCGTCACCTCGTCCGCTTGTTGTTCAAAGTCGCGGACTTGTCCTTGTGATGTTTTCACTTGCGCATGAATGTGAGTCATTTGATTGACGGCACTCTCCATGTAACGTAGACCATCCATCGTCACCCGACTGACGACTTCCGCCTGCTCACTCACTTGTTCTCCGTCTGATGTCGTTTGCTCGACAAGTGTCGAAAATTCATTCATATGTCCGTAAAGACGCATCGTCAAGACACTTTGATTCTCAACACCGCTTGCGATTTCTTCCATCGTATAGGCAATTTGGCGAGAGGCATCATTTACCTCTTCTGAGATACCTGAAACGTTGCCACTCTCATCCCGTACCGTCTGTGCTGACGTTTGAATGCCGGAAATCAAATCTTTTAACATATGTGTCATCTTATCCATCGATACCGTCAGACGTTTGATTTCGTCATTAGATTTTAACTTAATACCTTCAACCGCAGTCGTCGCTGTCGCCAAATCACCTTCAGCAATGGATGTGGCCACACGTTCTAGCGCTTGAAGTGGACGCAATTTCCAGCCAAGATAACGCCAGATGATGATTCCCGAAACGACAAGGAGCACGAGTAAACCGATTAAGATTGGAACTAAACTCTCTTTTAAGACATCTCCTGTAATCGCGGAGACCTCAGTAGCAGCTTTATCAATTCCGAGTACCCCAACTACCTCGTTCCCTTGTTTAATCGGGACGAGCACCGTCACATACTTCCCGTACTCCGGATCATCGATGACATCGGTTGCGACGGTCTCACCTTGGAATGCGGGCGATGCTCCTTCATACGTCATCGCTGTAGTCGGAGACCCGATTTCTGCGGCATCCGCTTCGCTCAATCCGTCCACGATCATTCGAACTTCCTCACCCTCTGTGGCGATCGTGTATACATACATCGCTCCAATTTGCTGACGATATGCATCTAAATATTCACGAAACTGCTCATACTGCTCATTTTTTGACGGATTCGCTACGAAGGATGCATAGGCATCGACATCCAATGATTCACTAATCCGTTCACCATCTTCAATTAACGTCGCATGTAACGTACTGAGTACGGAATGCTTCGTACTGAAGTATTGCACTACTCCAAACAAAATGATGAGCAACGTGACGAAGACCAACATTGATGCTAGAATGCGCGTCTGTAACGACTCTGATTTCTGTTTCATCTCAAAATTCCTCCATTCTCTCCTTACTCTTTTTATCGGATAGAATAGACTTATCTCCACAAAAAAACAGGCGATTTTCGACAACATCGCCTGTTTCTTATTCACCATTTGTCGAATTAATGACTTCGAGTGGTATCGTGATTTCCGATTCACCTTCTTCAACGAGATGGAAGAGTGGAAGTGTCTCTGATACGAACAGATCCGGGTCTACGTCCGTCTGATACTCATACGTCCGAATATCCTCTTCACGCTCTGCAATCAGTTCACCAAACGGAATCGCAACGCGTTCGCCTTCGACCTCATAACTCATGACCGTCGTCGGATCAAGACGACGATTTTCGAGCATTCGAATCGTGAAGAGCATCGTCGTGTTATTCGTTCGCTCAAGAGAAACGGCGATTGCATCGGACTGTCCTGCACGTTTATCAATCATCGTTTCATCCACATTTTGTTCGTAAACGACGTTCTCTTCACTCGACTCTTCTGTCTGGAGCTGCTGACAACCCACAATCGTCATCAAGCCAACTAATAATACAATGACTAAAGCACGCATCCCATTTCTCCTTACTTCAAGGCGAAAGTGAGTTCTGCTTCACAAGCAACTTCTCCGTCGACCGTGGCCACGGCACGTCCTTTACCAATTGGTCCACGAATTTTCATGATTTCTACCTCGAGGCGAAGTTGATCACCCGGGACGACTTGGCGTTTGAAACGGCAGTTGTCAATCCCTGCAAAAAAGGCGAGCTTGCCTCGATTCGATTCGTCTTTCAACATTGCAAAAGCACCGACTTGTGCGAGTGCTTCAACAATCAAGACACCTGGCATGACATTATAGTCTGGGAAATGCCCGTTAAAGAACTCTTCATTCGCCGTGACATTTTTTAATCCAACAGCACGCTTCTTTTCCTCGACTTCGATAATTCGATCAATTAACAGAAACGGGTATCTGTGTGGGATTACTTCTTTGATTTGCTCAATTGTATACATCCATCCACCGCCTTTAAGAGGTTAGCCAAAAATCGGTGATATGGCGCCAGGTCTCGATGTCAAATACATCTTTCCAATCGCCTCCGCCAATGACGCTATATCCGATGACCGCTCCGAGGGCGAGCATCGCGATTGCCAACACTAAAACAACGAGCACGCGCAGTAAAATCGGGAATCGACGATGATTCGATAATCGCGATTGCTTTTTCTGCTTCGTCTCTTGTTCTGGTGAACCTTTTTGTTCTTCCGAACTCGTCTGTTCATCGTTCGCCACGTCCAACCATCCTTTCAGCTAAAATGATTATATCATATTAGTACCTGGTATTAAAATGCGTAAATTGCTACCTTTTTAGTGTACCCTATGCA
This sequence comes from Exiguobacterium profundum, assembly GCF_001909285.1. Lineage (GTDB taxonomy): Bacteria > Bacillota > Bacilli > Exiguobacteriales > Exiguobacteriaceae > Exiguobacterium > Exiguobacterium profundum. Next base: position 836,815 of record NZ_MRSV01000001.1, on the reverse strand, counting down.
GAAAAGTCGAACAAGCATCCTTCCCTGATAGAAGTCGAACGATTTATTTCTTCCCTTTCAAATATGCTACGCTTAGACTATTCAACGTCAGGAGGTTTGTCTATGTGGAATGAATTTAAAAAATTCGCAATGCGGGGGAACGTCATCGACTTGGCGATTGCTGTCGTACTTGGTGCAGCGTTCACTGCAATCGTGAACTCACTCGTCAATGATATCTTTATGCCGCTTCTCGGAATCATTATTGGAGGAATCGATTTTTTTAGCTTAAAAGCAAGTGTACTCGGAGTGGACGTGTTATATGGCAATTTTATTCAACAGATTGTGTCCTTCTTCTTGATCGCCATCGCCCTCTTCTTGATTGTCAAAGTCATCAATCGTTTACAGCGTGAAAAAGAAGTGGAGGAAGCTGCTATTCCGACCCCAACGAAAGAAGAGCAACTGTTGACAGAGATTCGTGATCTGCTAAAAGATCGTTCTTTATGAATGCGAAGGCGCCCGACTACTGTCGTGGCGCCTTTTCAATGACATGACGCACGCGTTGGACCGCATTCCTCAATAGTGGAGCTGCTTCCCAAATCGCTTCTTCTAACGTCATGATCCGAGACACGATCGGAAAAATGGCGACGATGCCGGACTCCATATGCGATGTGTAATCGGACTGTCCGGTGAAGACGAGGGTCGGGACCCCGCGCGTATGTGCAAGGCGCGCCAACCCATACGGTGCCTTTCCCTCAAAGCTTTGCGCGTCAAATTTACCCTCTCCTGTAATCAGCCAATCTGCTTTTTCTAACTGTTCTTCGAGCTTAGACCAACTGACCACTTCTTCGATGCCACTCACGTAGGTTGCACCAAGCTGCAATAGTGCAAAGCCGATGCCGCCAGCCGCCCCTGCTCCAGGAAGTGCTCTTCTATCCACTTCAAAACAGTTCGCGTAGTGATCGAGGATCCGGTCATATCGCTTCACTACATCTGCCGCCAATCCTTTCTGGGGTCCGAACACATAGGCTGCTCCGCTTCCACCAATCAATGGGTTCTGTACATCGGAAGACATTCTCCATACGACCTCGCGCGCACGCGGATGAAGACCGGACCAATCAATTGATGCCACTTCTTCTAGTCGATGGGGAATGGTCGATAACACAGCACCGTTCGCATCAAGAAAACGAACACCCAACGCCTCAAGCAATCCTTTCCCACCATCCATAGTTCCGCTCCCTCCGAGCCCGATGGTGATGATCTTCGCCCCACGCTCTAGCGCTTGAACGATCTGTTGACCGACTCCGACTGAACTGTAGCGCCACGGATCGACATGAGCGAGGAGTGTCAATCCTGCTGTTTCCGCCACTTCGATTACCGCGTGCCTCGTTGACGGCTCGAAACCAAAACGTGCAACGCGCTGTATTCCATCCAAGCACACGACATTTTCTTCTATAATGGTTCCTTCTGCATGTGTCGCAATCCAAGCATCCAAAAAACCTTCTCCTCCGTCAGAGATCGGTATGATGGTGACCTCATGCCCTTCAAGCGCACGAAGGACCGCTTGATTTGCTTCCATACTCGAAAGTGAGCCTTTGAATGAATCCATCGCGACTACAATCCGCATTGATGCTTCTCCCCCTTTGTCTATAAAAAAACCGCTTCTCGGCTCGAGAAGCGGTATGCGTTATGGACGTAACGCCGTGACAAGCCCCATCATCTGATCGCTCATTGACATCGCCCGTGAGTTCATTTGATATGCTCGTTGTGTGATTGTCATATCAGTCATCTCTTTCGTCAAATCAACGTTCGATGACTCGAGTGTCCCTTCAATCAATAGATTTCCGAGTGGACGATCGACTTCGGTCTCCAAATCCGCTGCGAACACGTTATCTCCGAGCGGACGTAATTCCGACGTATTGCGGACTTCTACGATGTCGAGACGTCCGAATTCTTGTTCAACGCCATTCACACTCGCAACGACCACACCGTCTTGACGAATGCGCTGATTCGTCGCATCGTTCGGCATCGTGATTGGATTACCGTCATCTCCAAGAAGCGGATTCCCGTTCACATCAACGAGCGTCGTCTCGTCACCGACTGACAATTGCATGTTTCCACTTCGAGTCACCCCGACACCGTTCGGCGTAACCAAGACAAAAAATTGACGGCTCGCCTTTAAAAAGACGTCCAATCCACGATCTGTCGTACGTACTTGTCCGATATTGAACTGCTGTGTAATATCGGCGACATGTCCCCCGACTCCAATCCGAATCCCGTTCGGTGTGTCTCGACCGACTTCGAATTCGGGACGCGGTTGGTTGTTATACGCCTGCGACAATAGCGAAGCAAAATGCCCCTGTTGACGCTTAAAGCCGACCGTATCGACGTTTGCGATATTGTGACCTGTCACATCTAATTGACGCTGAAGTTGAGACAGAGAGTTGACCGAGTTATAAATGGACTGCATGGTGTTCCTCCTTAACGAATACGAGCGATTTCGATTGCTCGCTCGGCACTTTTATCATACGCTTGGACGACCTTTTGATTCGCCTCAAACTGACGATACGTCATCATCAAGTCTGCCATCGTCTGGTCGAGGTTGACGTTCGCTTCTTCAATAAATCCTTGTAGTACTTCGACCTGGGCCGGCGCCGGGGCATCACCCGTCACACGCCAGTCATTGCCGACTTGTTCAAGAGTCGTCAAGTCATCGATTTGGTAGGCACCAAGAGTCGCCACGTTTTGTCCAAGCGATGTGATGACACCATCTTTCCCTACTTGAAACTCGCTCGATGGCAGTTGGATTCGTTCCCCTTCATCAGAAAGGATATATCCGCCGTCCGCAGAACGAAGGAAGAGCGCCTCATCGATCGAGAAGCGTCCATTTGTCGTATACAACGTCTCGCCGCCTTGTTCGACTGCAAACATCGGGGCTCCCGCAAAATCAGTAGGTGCCTTTAAATACAAGTCGGTCGGGCTACCGGATTCTGTGATACTTCCAGCTGAGAAACGGGGCATTGTTTCTTGAAGATAGACGCCCATTGATAGGGTACCTACTTCTCCCTTCACGCGCGATTTCGCGTTATCCGGATTGCTGACTTGTGCAAGAAGCATCTCCGGAAACGAACGTACCACGCCATCAGACGCTTTGAAGCCTGGTGTTCTCACGTTACCAAGGTTGTTGCTCAAAATCTCTTGTTGGCGCTGCAGGGCATTCATCGCTCCCGCTGCTGTATATAATCCGCGTAGCATAATCGTCTTCCTTTCATCCTATAACATGATTCACTCTCTATATCGTACCAAACGAGCGTGACATTCAACGTTTTTTCAAAAAAAGTTCATCCCATAAATTAGGATGAACTCTCTTCATTGACATGGTCGACCATCGGTAACTCGACAATCATCGTCGTTCCTTCTCCTAGTTGAGATTGAACAGAGATGGTACCACCGTGCAGTTGAACGATTTCTTTACAGATTGCTAAACCTAATCCGGTTCCACCAATCCGTTTACTTTCTTCTGATGCCGAACGATAAAATTTATCAAAGATTCGTGCTGCATCTTCTTCCGAAAGTCCTAACCCTTCATCCGTGATCCCGATTTGAATCGTGTCATCTTCACACGTGACATCGACTGTCACATTCCCACCTCTTGGAGAATACTTGATGGCATTGTTCAAGATGTTCGAGAAGACTTGACGTAATTGGGCCGGATCTCCCGCGACAAATAGCGATTCTTCACAATCAAAGTGGAAGAAATGATGCTCTGTCGACCCTGCGTGGATTTCGAGGAGATCTGATAATAAATCGTATAGACTCTCTACTTTAAAGTCAGGTACGCTCATACCCGCCTCCATTTTTTGAATTTTTTGCAAGTCACTCACGAGTCGTTCGAGCCGCTTTGTCTCACTCGCAATCATGTCTAAATAGCGCTCTCGCTTCGTGTTTTCCAATTGACGACTTTTGAGCAGTTCTGAAAAACCGAGAATCGAGGTAAGGGGCGTCCGAAGCTCATGGGATACTGTCGCCACAAGTTCTGTCTTCAAGCGATTGACTTCTGTTTCCTGGGTAATATCTCGTGAGACGAAGATGACACCCACACGTTCATTTTGAAGATCAATCGGTTCGGCGTACATGCGGATCGTTTTCTGACCCTCTTGCATCGTATAGGTGAACGTTTCGTCGAACATGCCTTCTTCTTTAGCACGCTTCGTGAAACCGTTCAATCCCTCTTGATCATCAATCTGGTTCATGAACATCGGATAGTACATCGCAATTGGGTATAGACTGCCCCGTTCTGTAGTCGGAATCGGATGTTCATATAAGTCAAAGAGCGCACTGTTACCAAAGCGTTCATTCGTTTTGAGTTCCGTATAGACGATAGAATCGCGCATCGTGTGCAAAATTCGAGCGGTCTTCTCACGTTCGAGATCGACTTGATCTTGTTGGGTCCGAAGTGAGGTCGCCATCTCATTAAACGCTTTCGACAACTGTCCGACTTCGTTTTGTAGCGGTTTAATCGGGATGAGTGTCGCGCTCGGGTTGCTCGCGAGACGCTCACTGTTTACCATCAGCGTCTGCAGTTGATTGGTCAACCTTAAAATATATGGCTGCAACCCGACAAACAATATGAACAATGCCCCGAGTAGAATCAAAAGCCAAATCCATTGGGCTTTCACTAACTGTTTTGATAGCGCATCTCGCAATTCACTTTCTTGAAAATCAAGATTTTGTCGATAGTCGGTAAAGACCGACTCCATATCGACGATGCTCGCACTCATATCGGCAGCACTACTTGAGTTCAGTTTAAATCGCGTCTGAGTCGATGTTTCATTTTTTTGCATGAATTGCCCTACGGTGCGCATCTGCAGGAACGATTCATCGATTTCTCCTGCCTGCTTCGCAACCACATATTGTTCAAGTGCCGGCATGACGCGTGTCGTATAGATCGAGAAGAGAAGTCTTGCATCTTCTGCGAACTGTACTTCTTCCGCGTTTCTTGCCTGTTCTTCGAACCATGTCGTTTGCTCGTCGATGTTCGTTTGAGCCGTTCTTACTTCTTCTAATAGCGCACGTTCTCCTAACAGGACGTGCCCTCGTAATTCATATTGCATCGATTGCCACGTTTCAAACAGGTCTGTCGCCCGTGCACGTTGCTCACTGATTCGTTCTAATTTTACGGTCGTCTCTTGAATCGATTGCTGTGTATAAAAATAGGTCCCAATCGATGTGAGTGTCACTAAGGCAATCAATATATAGAAAATCGTCATAACTTGTCGACTAATGCGTTGTTCAATCCAACGTTTCATGGAATGCCTTCTTCCTTCACTCTTAGAATGCCTCACTTCGTACGGTGAATGACTTTTTAAAAACAAACAAAAAAAGTTCGGGTACGATGATGAGACGGAGAGTCACTTCAAAAATTCATTCACCTATTAGAAAGAATAACGGAATGACCTCACAAAAAACTCACAAAGATTGAAGGGAATGTGTTCATGACGCGTAATCGAATGACGTTTATCCTCATCCTTGTGATGTTGGTTGGCGTCAGTCTCACTTTATTGATTCGACATCAGTCAATCAATCCGATCGTCACCGTTAACAAGGGCGAAGCTTCTCTTCTCTCTTCTACTGTCGACGAAGAGATTTTGCGACTAGACGGCTCATGGCGCTATGAGTCAGGGATTGTCACCCAAGTTGATCGCCGCTCCTATCGAACCATTCCGTTTACAACCCCTTATCGTGAATCTACCTATGAACTCGATATCGCGTTGCCAACCGGTACGTATGCCTTGCTCATTCCAAAGTCCCTATCCTCCTCTACGATTTTGATAGATGGGAAAATGGTTGAAACGATACAAATTGGAAACAATCGTCTCGTCGAGCAGCCGTCTCTGCTCTTGCTCGATGATGAGACAAAACAATTCCGACTGACGATTCAACATGAACGACAGGCAGGTAATTTCGCACCCATCGAAGAAAGTATATTAGTCGGACCGTTACATGCCATCATGACCACTCAAAACGCTTATGCCGGCTACGAATTTTTCATGTTGCTCATTTCACTTTTGATTGCCATGTTCTATGCCATCGTCTATCTCTTTCACCGAAATGAACGGTTGTATGGTTTCGGAACAGCTTTCTTTTTGTTGACGAGTTTTTCAATCATGTCCCGAGACGGCATGTGGATCTCGGGTAGTGATAAGTTGACGTTAAGTTTAGCCATACTGAGTATCATCATGTTAATCGAGTTTTCGCGATGTTTGGAACGTGTGTCATTTGACCGGTTTTTGGCCATTTCGAGATATCCACTATATGGATTGACTGTACTAGCCATCTTCCTGCCCTCTTCCGTTTACGAAGTGTATGAATACTTTGTATGGATGATCGTTTTATTTATCACGTTCTTCTGGGTCGGATTGAATATTGGATGGCTTCTTGAAAAGTACAAGACAGGCAATCCGCTCGAGTTACTAACTTTCACACTCGCCCAACTCGTCGGGTATATCGGAATCATGACGTCGACGTTCATCGTCTCGCCCAATCAGCAATTATACGCCAATACGTTTACCATCATCTATTTCCTATTGATGTTTTTGCTTCTACCGATTCACCTGTCTAAAAAAAAAAGAAAAAAACAACAAGTTGAAGCGTTGGCCTCTCAGCACGAGATGTCCTTCTTTAACGCTCAAATCAAGCCTCACTTCCTTTACAATACGTTTGGAAATGTGATTGCACTCTGTTACACGTCTCCACCCGATGCGGCTCGTCTACTCAGTCACTTGAGCACTTACGTCCGCTTCATTTTTGAAAATGGTCGAACCGAAAACGAGATATCGATTCGCCAAGAAGTCGATATGATCGACTCGTATCTCGCCATTGAACAGACGCGATTCCGTGATTCGTTCTACGTCGAGAAAGAAATTGATGAATCTCTTCTCGACTGTTCGATTCCACCTTTATTAATTCAACCACTCGTTGAAAATGCCGTGCGACATGGTCTCTATCGACACCCAGGACAAAAGCGATTGACACTTTCTATCCAGGAACGAAACGGAATGATTGAGATTTATGTTCAAGATACAGGGAGTGGTTTTGATCCAAACGTATCAAACAAAACATCTGGGATTGGGATTTGCAATATTAAAAGTCGAATCGAACACCTTCATGGTGCAACGTTTGACTTAGCAACCACTTTGAAAAAAGGCACCACCATTCACCTGCGTTTACCAAAACAGGAAAGGACGAATCATCTAGATGCGTACGATTTTAATTGAAGATGAACATCATATTTTAGGGATGATGGAGCGGATTGTAAAAGAGGAGCCGTCTCTTGAGTGGATTGGTTCATTCCAAAGTCCGGTTCAAGCTCTCACTTTTATTCAAGAGCACCCGGTAGACCTTGTCTTTTTAGATATCGAGATGCCTGAAATGACGGGGCTCGAATTGGCGACCTATTTGCCGGAACGGACACAAGTCGTCTTCACGACCGCCCATCAACAGTATGCCGTTGAAGCGTTCAATTTGCATGCCACGCATTACTTGTTGAAGCCCATCACAGAGCAGATGATTCATAACGTCATTCCGCGTATCATCCAGCGCTATGAGGCGATTCAACAAAAGAATCTCAATCAATCTTGTCGCATACAATTTCTAGATCGTTTTTCGGTACGAACACAAGATGGAAATCTTGTGAAGTGAAAAAAACAAAAAACAGAGGAGTTATTTGCCTACTTAGTTTTTCATCGTAAGCAGGTCATTAATAAGTGGGTGCTTGCCGAAACCCTTTACCCGGACATCGATGAACCACAACGCGCCTTACACAACGTATACAACACGATTTATCGATTGAAAAAGACGTTAGCTGAACATGAACTCGATATAACTGTTAATACAATAAATAATGGCTATTCTATCGAACTTGGTGATTCCTGTGCCTGTGATTATTACGATTGGCTTGATGCACCAAATCCTTCAATTTCTAAAAAAGACTTAAAAAATCGTTTATTTGTTGATAAAGACTATACATGGCATTGAAAAAAGACATCTCACACTTAAAGTGAGATGTCTTTTTTTTATTGTATCCATCGAACGTTCTCTATTAGCGCCCAGTAAACCCTCCGTCAACGTGAAGATGTTGGCCATTCACCCATGCGCCGTCCGGGCCCATCAAGAAAGCGACGAAGCGAGCCGTATCTTCAGGCGTCCCCATTCGCTTGTAAGGAAATAATGGTAGCAAGTGTTCGCGAAGTTCGTCATTGATCCAACCCGTATCCGTCGGTCCCGGATCGAACGCATTCACCGAAATGCCGTATTCTCCTAATCCATTCGCCAACGCAGGTGTGATGGCAATCAATGCACCTTTCGTTGCGATGTAGGCCAGGTTATTCGCATCCGGTCCCCCCGATACGAAGAACAGGATTCGCCCATCTTGATGTCCCGCTTGTTTATAGCGCTCAATAAACGCAAAGGTGAGTCCGAGTGTCCCTTCGTTATTCACCAGGTAATGTTTTCTCAATACGTCGATTGTAAAGTTCTCAACGTTGACATGTCGCTCATAGGTCGCGTTATGGATTAGCCTGCTCGGTATACCAAGTTTAGCTTCCATTCGATCAAGTAATCCGACCTCGTCTCCTGAAGCCAAATCGTATGCCTCATGCTCGACACGGGTCCCTTCTTCAGTCAGTTCTTGAACCAATCGTTCGATGAAGCCAATTTCTTCCCCGATTCCTTCTTTAGCGTCAAACGGACTCCAGTGCGTCAAGTACAAGTCATGTCCTTCAGAAGCAAGTTTTCGCGCAATCGCAGCACCGATGCCTTGATTGCGACTGACGCCAGTAATGAGTGTAAGTGGTTTGTTCATGATGTCCTCCGATTCTATTTGATTATTCTGTTCAGTCTATTAGTGAATCGGTGCCATCATGATTCCCCTCTCATTGATTAATGATTTCATTATATACAATTTTTTCCACGAATGACCTATATATTCGTATCCTCTTTAGATATGATGGACATATATGATTCATCACATCGGTATTGGGAGGCGCTTACTTGAAAAAGTTGATCATAACGACATTTTGTACATGGATATTGAGTGCTTTGCTCTATGCTGCCTTGACGGATGAATCATTTGTCACGCTTACCCAATCCGTCGACGTCAATCAGAACGTGTTGGAGCGCTACTTGACAACTCAAGTCATGTCTCCTAATTTCGGTGGGGATGTTTATGCCAGCTATCAAATCCTCGGGACGAGTACGACTCGACAGGAAGTGTATGTATGGGTGCTTCTACAAGAATATTATCCTAACCATCAACAACTTGAGCGAGGGACCGGAATATCTGCTCCAATCGTCTTACACATTGACCATTCCTCAGGAGTCTCTCGGATTGTCAATCATACGTTACCTCGAGATGGCTCATATTATCCTAGCGACTTACATACCCTATTCCCATTACATATTTCTATCGGCTTAATGTCTCACCCAACAAGACTTACCAACCGTCTCCAACGTCAACTTGAATCAGAGTTACCCCTTCCTGTTTCAAATACATATTGAAAGGATGAATCCCATGAGCCTCATTCAACAAATCAAACAAATTTACATCCCTGTCAAAGAGTTAGACCGTGCCGTTCAATTCTATCGAGACACGCTTGAGGTACCCTTTCTCTTTCAAGCAGGATTGCTCGCATTTTTCGACTGTGGGGGCGTTCGCCTCATGTTGTCCCCTCCAGAGAATGATGTTTTGGCAAAATCAAGTCCAATTCTCTATTTGAGTATCGCATCCATCGATGACGCTTATGCTCAGTTGAAAAATGCAGGAGTGACTTTCATTGATGAACCAAACTGTGTGGCAAAAATGGGGACGACAGAAACGTGGATGAGTTTCTTCAAAGATTCTGAAGGCAACGTGTTGGCACTCGTCTCCGAAATATTGAGTTGAACATACAAAAGACAAGCGACCGCACGCGGTCGCTTGTCTGTTTATTTCAATCGATCTAAGTTTTCGAGCATGATTCCCGTTCCGTGCGCGACACTGAGTGTCGGCTCCTCGGCCATCATGACCGGCAACATGACACGCTCTGCGACGAGTTGGTCAAGACCGTGAAGGAGTGATCCCCCACCTGTCATGATGATTCCGCGGTCGATGATATCCGCTGCAAGTTCTGGTGGTGTCTGTTCAAGGACACGCTTCGCTGCTTCGACGATTTCATTAGCTGATTCAGCCATCGCTTCACGAAGTTCTTCTGACGTAATGGTCACCGTACGAGGCAATCCACGTACCATGTCACGTCCACGAATATCCATCGATTCGTTACGCCCTCCTGGGAAGACCGTCGCGATTTCTTTCTTGATTTGTTCAGCCGTACGTTCTCCGATGATCAGCTTGTGCTTCTCTTTGATGGCACGAAGGATGTCCGTATCGAAGCGATCCCCTGCAATCTTGATAGTCTCACCGCAGACGATGTCTCCCATTGATAAAATGGCGACGTCGGTCGTCCCACCACCGATGTCAATGATCATGTGACCAACCGGCTTCCAAATATCCATGCCTGAACCGACTGCCGCAGCTTTTGGTTCGACGGCGAGGAAGACTTCTTTCGCGCCAGCTTTCTCAGCAGCTTCACGAATGGCTTTTGCTTCAACCGGCGTGACGTTCGCAGGTGTACAAATCAGCATGCGGATGCCTCCGAAGAAGCCTCGGACTTGAATTTTCTCGATGAAGTGACGGAGCATTTCTTCTGTTGTGGCGAAATCGGCGATGACTCCGTCACGAAGAGGACGGATTGCCACGATATCACCAGGTGTACGACCAACCATCTCATACGCTTCTGAACCGACTGCTAGTACTTTTCCTGTAGAGCGTTTTATCGCAACGACTGAAGGTTCGTCTAAGACGATTCCTTTCCCTTTGACGTGAATGACAACGTTTGCTGTCCCTAAATCAATCCCGATATCTTTTGAAAACATGATGTATAGGTTCCTCCGTTCGTTTCTTCATTGAAAAGAGCGAGAAGAGTCTCTCCTCGCCCTCTAATTCGTGCTCGTTTCTTAGTTCTGAACCATTTCTTCAGCAACTTCGACAGTTCCTTCAATACGCTCGATGTCAGCACCGAGTGCTTGAAGTTTCTTGTGGAAGTCAACGTATCCACGGTCGATATGATATAAATCTCCAACGCGTGTCTCTTCTTCCGCGATGAGACCTGCTAGAATAAGTGCTGCTCCGGCACGAAGGTCCGTTGCGACAACTTCCGCTCCTTGAAGGCGTACGCCACCTTTGACAATTGCTGAACGTCCTTCAATCTTAATGTCCGCGTTCATACGACGGAACTCTTCGACGTGCATAAAGCGATTCTCAAACACCGTTTCCGTGATGACAGATGTACCGCCCGCTTTCAAGACGAGTGCCATCATTTGTGACTGCATGTCTGTCGGGAATCCTGGGTGTGGCATCGTCTTCACATCAACCGGCTTCAATTCGTCTGGTGCCGTGACACGCATGCCTTCTGCCGTATCCTCGAAGTGGACACCCATTTCTTCCATTTTTGAAATCAATGGACGAAGGTGCTCACGTTCTGCACCGATGACTTCGATGTCACTACCTGTGATCGCACCAGCAACGAGGAACGTACCTGCTTCGATGCGGTCTGGAATAATCGAGTGTTCTGCACCGCGAAGTGTTTCTACACCTTCGATGCGGATTGTTTCTGTACCTGCACCGCGAACGTGTGCGCCCATTCCGTTTAAGAAGTTCGCAAGGTCGACGATCTCAGGTTCTTTTGCAACGTTCTCGATGATAGTCGTACCCTCTGCAAGCACAGCTGCCATCATGATGTTCTCTGTCGCACCAACAGATGGGAAGTCCAAGTAGATTTTAGCGCCTTGGAGACGGCCTTCTACAGAAGCTTCTACGAATCCGTTTCCGATGACCGTTTTCGCACCCATCGCTTCGAATCCTTTTAAGTGGAGGTCAATCGGACGTGAGCCGATTGAGCATCCGCCCGGCATTGCTACACGAGCGTGACCGAGACGGGCAAGAAGAGGTCCCATGACGAGGATTGAAGCACGCATCTTCCGCACGTACTCAAGGGGTGCTTCATCTTTGATGTCGCCCGACGCATCGACAGTTACTTCATTCTTTTCTTCATTGAACGATACCTCTGCACCGAGGTGACGAAGTACTTTGTTAATCGTGTACACGTCAGCAAGACGTGGTACGTTTTGTAAGATTGACTTTCCTTCGCTAGCTAATAGAGTGGCAACCAATGTTTTGAGTACGGCGTTTTTTTTTCCCTCAACGCGCACAGTACCTGACAGTTTACGTCCTCCACGGACTACGATCAAATCCTTCATATCTCTCTTTGTCCTCCAACTTCATTGTTTTTTTATATAGTGCGTCGATATCCGAATCCGGATGTGATGATGTCGATTATTTGAATGGTTTGCAAAACGTGATGATTTTTCATTCATTAATCAATCTGAATAATAAATAAGTGCAAATTGAAAGAAAAAAACATCATGTCAGACGAATTTATCCTACATGATAATCATATAGGAGTCGTTACAGCAGGATTACAGTTTGTTAAATATTCTGCGACTACTGTATAGGTGCGAGCGCCTGCGCCAGTCGAATGTACTCCAAAAAGAACTGGGCAATCAGTGAACCGAAGACAACCGCTACGAGAACGCGCAAGACAGCAGCTTGCGGACTCCTCACTTGATTGAGCAACTTATCCCATTTGACGGGTAAGAGTGCCCACCAAGCGACGTAGATCGCTATGATATAAATCGCTAGCGAAAATACGGTATTGACCATCGACGATTCCCCTCTTTTCTAAAATTCGTACCATTTTCAATCATATCATGACATGTTAGAGAAAAAAAGACTTAGGGTCTTAAGCTTCGAGCGGTTTGAACCATTCGATCAACTCACTTTCTCTACAAGCACACCAAAAGGGACGTCATTAGCAGTAAGGCCTTACTACAGTAATTGACGCCCCTCACATATTTCAAACATTATTCAATCGATTCGTCAAGGCTGCGAGACCAGCGAATCGCTTCGACGTAATATTGAGACCAATCCGAATCTGTGTTATGGAGTGGAATCGTCAACTGTTCGTAGTCGATGACATCCTCTAACAACTTTCGCAAACCGTTCTGTTCACCGAGTAACGCTGCCTTTACAGGAGGCGCCACCGGAAGCTCTGCAATCAACGTTTGCATCGCCTCATCGAGTATGACGTCGAGTGATGAAAAGATTCCCGTAATGAATGCATCAAACGGTAATACATCTGTCAATGTATCCTCCGCAATCAACTCCATCATTTTTCCGCGAATGACACTCTGTTTAATCAGTTCTTTCGATTCAGACGTCTGCATCTCTCGAAGAAGCATCAAATAAGACCATCGTTTCAACTCATCTAGTCCGATTCGTGCGACGGCTTGCTCGATTGATTCAATCGTTCGACGACCTTTTTGATACACCGTATTGACCGTACGGAGCATCTTATAAGATAGGTCGACACTTCGCTCAATTTGCGCTGAAATCCGTCGAAAACTCGGTTCCGGACGATCGAGCTCTTTCAACATTTCAATGAGCGTGTGACGCAACGGATGCACTTCGGCCCCGTGCACCACGATGGGACGACTAAAGAAGTACCCTTGGAACATTTTATATCCGAGTCGTTTCGCAATCTCATACTCTGCGGGTGTCTCGATTTTTTCCGCCAAAAATTCGACTCGGTGTCCGAGTGCATCAATCAATTTTTGCTGTTGATCGATTGGGGTCGCTTGATAGTCGATTTTGATGATGTCGGCGAGTCCAATCAATGGGCGATATTTCTCTTCAAATACGAAATCATCCAGTGCAATCGTATAACCTTGACGTCTTAACGAGCGGAGAGACTGTAATACTTTCTCCGTCGGTTCGACATGTTCGAGCACTTCGACGACGAGCGATTGACGTGGTAGCAACGAAGGCACTTCCCCTTCAATCAACGTCTGAGGGAAATTGATGAACGCGCGCGTCCCTTCTGTCAATTCCCGAAAATTGAACACAAGGTAAGCGTTATGAATGACGTCAGCTGTTGCCAGCGAATCATCTACGTTCTCAAAAATATTATTTTCGCTGCGGCGATATAACAATTCGTAGCCGCAAACGCGTAATTGTTGGTCAAAAATTGGTTGTCGCGCAACGTAAACTTTCATTCCCTAATCTCCTTTACGGTAGTTCCCACCTTTATTATCGGTCTTCTTCCATATATTTTTTACTAGTCCCGTCATTTAGAAGCACGACAAAAGACCCATCTTTTCAAAAAAAAAACAAAAAAACTCCCACACTTTCGTGTGAGAGTCATTCTTATTCTTTCATATCGCGAATGCTTAAGCGGTTGATCGCTTTTTTGAGCGCAAGTTCCGCACGACGGAATTCGAGTTCCGAGAGCTTCGTGTCTTGAAGACGACGCTCGGCACGAACTTTCGCCGCAGAAGCGCGATCATAGTCGATTTTATCCGCCATTTCGGCTGTTTCAGCTAAGATCGTCACCGTGTCGGGACGAACTTCCATGAAACCGCCGCTGATTGCGATCAGCGTGCGTCCACCATCTTCGTGGCGCAGCTTGAGGACTGAGACGTCGAGTGGCGTCACCATCGGGATGTGCTTTGGCAAAATACCAAGCTCACCAGTGACCGATTTGGCGATGACCATTCGTGCGTCTCCTTCAAAGGCTGCACCATCCGGGGTGACGACGTTGACGTGAACAGTATTCATCGTCTAGTTTCCCCCTTCCGCGTAGGTCTTAGACCAACGTCTTCGCTTTTTTGATGACGTCTTCGATTGGACCGACGAGACGGAATGCATCTTCAGGAAGATCGTCGTGTTTACCTTCGAGGATCTCTTTGAAGCCGCGTACTGTCTCTTTGACTGGCACGTACGAACCTTTTTGGCCCGTGAACTGCTCAGCCACGTGGAAGTTTTGTGATAAGAAGAACTGAATACGACGTGCACGGTGAACCGTGAGTTTGTCGTCTTCAGACAACTCGTCCATCCCGAGGATAGCGATGATGTCTTGAAGTTCTTTGTAACGCTGAAGCGTCTGTTGAACGTTACGTGCAACCTCATAGTGCTCTTTCCCTACGATTTCAGGAGAGAGGGCACGTGAAGTCGATGCGAGCGGGTCAACGGCTGGGTAAATCCCCATCTCCGAAAGACGACGCTCAAGGTTTGTTGTTGCATCAAGGTGGGCGAACGTTGTTGCCGGAGCCGGGTCCGTGTAGTCATCGGCTGGTACATAAACCGCTTGAATCGAAGTTACCGATCCTTTTGCAGTCGATGTGATTCGCTCTTGAAGCATACCCATTTCAGTCGCAAGTGTCGGCTGGTAACCTACCGCCGATGGCATACGTCCGAGAAGGGCTGAAACCTCAGAACCTGCTTGTGTGAAACGGAAGATGTTATCAACGAAGAGAAGAACGTCTTGTCCTTGCTCGTCACGGAAGTACTCTGCCATTGTCAAACCAGTCAAGGCAACACGGAGACGTGCACCAGGTGGTTCGTTCATCTGACCGAAGACCATCGCTGTTTGCTTGATAACGCCTGAGTCCGTCATCTCGTGGAACAAGTCATTCCCTTCACGCGTACGCTCACCGACTCCTGCGAATACAGAAATCCCGCTGTGCTCTTGCGCGATGTTGTTGATGAGTTCCTGGATGAGGACGGTTTTCCCTACACCGGCACCACCGAAGAGGCCGATTTTACCACCTTTGATGTATGGTGCGAGAAGGTCGACGACTTTAATCCCTGTTTCAAGGATTTCAACTTTCGTTGACAATTCGTCAAATGTTGGCGCTTGACGGTGAATCGGTGCACGAAGCACGTCAGCTGCCACTTCTTTATCATCGATCGGGTTACCGAGAACGTTGAAGACACGTCCAAGTGTCGCTTCTCCAACTGGTACCGAAATCGGTGATCCTAAGTCAAGTACTTCCATACCGCGGCGAACGCCGTCAGTTGAGTCCATCGCAATCGTACGGACCGTGTCGTCACCAAGGTGAACAGCTACTTCGAGCGTCAAGTCGACACTAACATCGTCCGCTGTCGCTGCCACGTGTGTGACTTTGAGAGCGTTGTAGATGTTCGGTAAGTGGTTGTCGAACTTTACGTCGATAACTGGGCCCATGACTGCGACTACGCGGCCTTTCATGCCGTATTCGTTCATCGTGTTAGCCTCCTACAATCTAGAGGGCGTGCGCTTATTCAAGCGCCGACGCACCTCCGACAATCTCTGTGATTTCTTGTGTGATCGCTGCTTGACGCGCGCGGTTGAATTTGAGTTTGAGTCCGCGAATGAGTTCATCCGCATTGTCTGTCGCACTCGACATCGCCGTCATCCGGGCTGCGTGCTCTGACACTTTCGCATCGAGCAATGCGCCGTAGATGAGTCCTTCCGCATAACGTGGGAGGAGCGCCGCTAAGATCGTTTCTTCTTCTGGTTCGTATTCATACATCACATTGGATGCGGACTGTTCGATATCCCCGAGCGGGAGCAATTGTTGAATCTTCACTTCTTGGCTGATGACCGAGATGAACGAGTTGTAGCAAAGCTTCAATTCATCAATCTCGCCCTCGCTGAAGGCACCTACCGTCTGTTTGACGATTTCTGCGACTTCAACAAAAGTTGGTTGGTCGTTTAGCCCTGTCATCGCGCTATACACCGGAATGTTGCGTGACTTGAAGAACTGGACACCGACTTTCCCGATTACGTAAAGACGATACTCATCTGTTGATGTGTGCTTGTCTTTGAGTTCACGGTACACGTCACGCAAGACGCTGGCGTTGTATCCACCTGCGAGTCCGCGGTCTGACGTGATGACGATATAACCAGTCCGTTTGACGGGACGTACTTGAAGCATCGGGTGTGTCGCGCCTGATGTACCACCGGCGATCGACGAGATGACTTCTTGCAACTTGTCCATGTACGGCTTGAAGTTGGCGTTGTTCCCTTGGGCCCGGTTCAACTTTGATGCCGACACCATGTTCATCGCTTTCGTGATTTGCTTCGTGCTTTGGGTCGAGGTGATCCGCATCTGGATCTCACGTAATGATGCCATTTCGATTCACCACCTTAATAGACGCTCGTCACCGGATTAAACCGATGGCGAGAACGTCTTTTTGAATTCCGTAATTGCGTCGACCATTGCCTCGTCTGAAGGAAGGTTTCCTGTCTGACGGATTTCACGGCAGAGGTCTTTACGGTTTTGGTCGAGCCATGCGTTCATTTCTGTTTCGAAACGACGGATGTCTGTGACTGGGATGTCATCGAGATGACCTTTCGTGAGTGCGTAGATGATGATAACTTGCTTGTCTACAGAAAGCGGTGCGTTCAAGTCTTGTTTCAAGACTTCAACCGTACGCTGACCACGGTTCAACTTCGATTGTGTCGCTTTGTCGAGATCTGATCCGAACTGAGCGAACGCTTCGAGCTCACGGTAAGACGCGAGGTCAAGACGAAGTGTACCAGCAACTTTCTTCATCGCTTTCACCTGTGCCGAACCACCAACACGTGATACTGAGAGACCGGCGTTGATCGCTGGGCGTACCCCAGAGAAGAAGAGGTCCGACTGAAGGAAGATCTGACCGTCTGTGATCGAGATAACGTTTGTCGGGATATATGCTGAGATATCCGATGCTTGTGTCTCGATGAACGGAAGTGCTGTCAATGAACCACCGCCGAGTTCGTCGTTCAACTTCGCTGCACGCTCAAGAAGGCGTGAGTGGAGGTAGAAGACATCCCCTGGGTAGGCTTCGCGGCCTGGAGGACGACGGAGAAGGAGCGAGAGCTCACGGTAAGCTGCCGCTTGTTTCGAAAGGTCATCATAAACGACGAGGACGTGTTGTCCGCGATCCATGAAGTACTCACCCATCGATACCCCAGCGAATGGTGCGAGGTAAAGAAGTGGTGCCGGCTGTGATGCCGATGCCGAAACGACGATTGTATAGTCGAGCGCTCCGTTTTGACGAAGCGTCTCTACTACGCCACGTACAGTCGATTCTTTCTGACCGATAGCAACGTAGATACAAATCATGTTCTCTTCTTTTTGGTTGATAATCGTATCGATGGCAACAGATGTTTTACCTGTCTGACGGTCACCGATGATGAGCTCACGCTGACCACGACCGATTGGAACGAGGGCGTCAATCGCCTTAATTCCTGTTTGAAGTGGTTCGTGAACCGATTTACGTGCCATAACGCCGTAAGCTTTACGCTCGATCGGGTTATAGTTGTCAGTCACGATTGGTCCAAGACCATCGATTGGTTGTCCGAGTGGGTTGACGACACGTCCGAGGAGTGCCTCACCAACTGGAACTTCCATGATGCGACCTGTACGTTTGACAGAATCGCCTTCTTTGATGCCTTTGTAATCGCCAAGGATGATAATCCCGACGTTACCTTCTTCTAAGTTTTGCGCCAAGCCCATTACGCCGTTAGAGAACTCTACGAGTTCCCCCGCCATAACGTTATCGAGTCCGTGTGCACGAGCGATACCGTCACCTACTTGAATGACTGTACCTGTCTCGCTGACCTCGATTTCAGAACCGTACGAAGCGATTCGTTCTTTTAGCAGGGCGCTGATTTCTTCAGCTTTGATTGTCATTGAATTCACCCCTATTTCTTACGCATTCAACAATTCACGCTCAAGGCGTGTAAGTTTCGTTTCGATCGTATCATCGTACGTCGTGTATCCGACTTGGACACGGAGTCCACCGATGACTTCTTCATCGACGACGTTATTCAATTGGAGCGTCTTCCCGAGCTTCTGTCCGAAGACGAGTTCGACGTCTTTCAAGTCTGTTGCCGACAATGGGTAGGCGCTTGTGACAATACCCTCTGCAATTCCACGATAGTCGTTGATCAATTCGCGGACGTAACGTGGCAATGCGCGAACCTCTGCCGCACGGTCATTTTCGACCATGACGAGAAGTGTGTTCACGACAATCGCCGTCATATCACCAAAGCTGTCTTTTAAAAGCTGTGCAAGCTCGCTGTCACTGACTGCCGGATTCGTTAAGAGATCCATGAGTTCAGGAGTCGCGTGGAGCACTTCATCGAGCAGACGCACTTCCGCTTCGACTTGGTCGAGCGTGCCTTGTTCCCGCGCTAAGTCGAAGAGCGCTTTGGCATAGCGTTTTGCTAATGATGCGTTCATCAGTTCGCACCTTTCGCTTTAGACAGGAAGTCTGTGACGAGGGCACGCTGTTTCGCTTCATCACCTTTAAGGTCTGTTTGAAGGACGTGGCGTGCTGCCGAAAGTGCCTGTGTGACGACTTCCGTTTGAAGAGATTGTTTCGCAAGCTCACGCTCGCGCTCAATCGCTTTCTCTGCCTCGATTTTAATTTGTTCGGCTTCCAAACGCGCCTGCTCCACCAAGCGTGCTTGTTCTGCTTCTGCTTGTCGACGGCTGGCGTCGAGCATTT
This sequence comes from Exiguobacterium profundum, assembly GCF_001909285.1. Classification (GTDB taxonomy): domain Bacteria; phylum Bacillota; class Bacilli; order Exiguobacteriales; family Exiguobacteriaceae; genus Exiguobacterium; species Exiguobacterium profundum. The sequence continues at coordinate 817,365 of NZ_MRSV01000001.1, read as the reverse complement.
CTTTTGACTCAGTACGTGCTGCACTGAGTGCATCACGTTGTTCAACGACATAATGTTCCGCATCTTTGCGGCTCTTTTCAGCGAGTTCAATTTCGTTCGCTACATACTCTTCACGCTGTCTCATCATTCCAAGGAGTGGTCCCCAAGCAAATTTCTTCAACAGGGCCAAGAGTACGAGGAATGTGAAAATTGTAAAGATCATATCCAGAATGCGGAGGCCTTCGCCGCCAGCACCAGCTGCAATCATCATCGTATCCATGCATACCCTCCTCTTGACTAAATAAGTGAGGGAGACGTGCTCCCTCTCATGCTATTCTCGTTAACTCGGAATCAAGAGTTGAGGAGAAGGAAACCGACAGCCACACCGATGATCGGGAGAGCCTCAACCAAACCGATACCGATGAACATTGTTTGACGAAGTTCGTTCTTGAGTTCTGGTTGACGTGCTTGTCCTTGTACTGTTCCGTATACGATCAAACCGTTACCGATACCAGCTGCGAGTGCTCCAAGTCCGATAACAAGTGCTGTTGCGAGAAGATTAAGTTGTTCCATTGTGTATATTCCTCCTAAAAGTTAAGTAAATAATTTGTTTGTAACGCTTTGGCGAGATGTCCGAATCAATGTTCGGCCGAAGCTTTGTGCCCGATGTACACCATTGCAAGCGTCAGGAAAATGTAGGATTGGATAACCCCGATAAAGATTGAGAAACCTTGCCATAGAATCATTGGGAAGACCGCAAAGATTGCACCGAGCGGGTTGAGTGCGCCTTCGGCTGTAATCGCGAGTCCCAAGATGATGGTAATCATGATTTCACCGGCAAAGATGTTACCGTATAGACGCAAACCGAGCGTCAACGTGTTCGCAAACTCCTCGATCAATTTGATCGGAAGCAAGAACCAGACTGGTTTTACGAATTCCGCCGAATAGTGTTTCAATCCGTGCAGTTTCACCCCGTAATAGTGCGACATTGCAACGACGAGTGTCGACAACGCCAAGGTTACGTAAGGATCGGCTGTCGGTGAGTTGAACCACAAATAGTGTCCGGAAATGACGTTAAACGGTAGACCCATCAAGTTTGAGAAGAGAATGAACAAAATCAACGTCATCCCAAATCCAATAAAGCGTCCTCCTGTCTTCCAGTCCATCGCACTTGCGATGATTCCACGTACGAACTCCGCGAAGAATTCCATGAAGTTTTGTTTGCCAGTCGGCTTCATTGCCAAACGTCTTGTCCCCCAAATGGCGAATACGAAGACGAGTAACGCTGCAACTAGCACTGTAATGACGTTCGTCCAGCTCCCGTATAACGTATAGTCCCCAAAGTGCAGAGAATATGTGGGAAACTCATGACCCATTAATATTCACCTCTTTTCCTGCTGAGCTGGGCAAGTGTAAACTCGCCAAATTGTATGATGTGGCCGGCGATTAGACCAGTTACCACCGCGATGACGGACACTCGATCCTCGTATAGAAGACCGACTATCACTGCTAACGCACCAACCGCCATTCTTGAAACGGTCCCGTGCGACTTTGGTCGTCGTCCATGCTCGATGACGTCATACATACGTATGACACTTCGATTCTGCATATGTAGAATGATGAGACTCCCGACCCCGCCGATGAACAATCCGAGAAAAACGGCTTTGTACATCGGGACGATGAAGGCGCCAACTAACAAAATTGCAAACCAAATGGTAAACCATTTCGTATAACGCTTCATCAACTCTTTTTGTGCTTTTCTGTCTGCTTGAATCGTATTCATTCGTCCTCTCCTGTCAATAAACTCCGAAGGGTGAGAACTAGCGCCGTAACCCCGAACACGAGTCCAAGGATAATCGACACATTCCAACCAAACGTGCCCCAAAATTCACGTCTTTCGCCGTACTGTCCGACGAGATAACCGATGACAATCGGTCCAGCAAGTGCTGTCGAGATTTGTGAAGCGAGCGAGGCATAGGATAGATAACGATTGTCTTTTTTCGTTATCCAAATCCCCCTTTCGAGTCTCACGTGCTCCCTTGTTCTTCACGAATTCACACTCGCGTGACCATCAAAAGTCACACAAGTTCAGAGTAATAGAAATGGCATAAGAAGTCAATGAATTTCACAATTATAAAAGCGCTTTAAATCAAGTCGTATCAATAGTTTTACGCACTTCATAAACTAAACGATCAAAGCACTTTTTTAAGAAAGTGTGAAGAAACGTTGAAATAAAAATGTTGACTTTATAACATTTCACAAACGGAATCAGATGAAGAATAGTTCAGTTATACCCCCACGTTTTGGAAAATTCAATCGGTAAACGCTTACGTTCACAAAGAGTTACGAAACGTCTGTTGACTTCATTTTGAAATCGTTTTCAACGTCCTGTATCAGTATACCGAGGATGTTTTTACCATGTCGAGCGATTTCGCCCATTTTTTTGTGTTGAATCTCATACTGTTCAAAATCCCTTTCTCAATCCTGGTTTTATATTCGAAATCGAGGGATTCTATTTAAATAAGAAAGAATAGATAAATTCCATCCCAGTTCGCCATTCTTCTCGCTCTAGTTTTGTGTCTATTTTGTGACATCCGTAAATGATAAATATTATTCAGTGTCAATCGTAAAAAAAGCGAAAATCGCATAGGCGATTCTCGCTTTTAAGTCATTACTTCGTACCAAACAAACGGTCACCCGCATCCCCAAGTCCAGGAACGATATAACCGTGGTCATTTAATTTTTCATCGAGTGCAGCAAGATAGATCTCTACATCCGGATGTTCTGCTTGTACACGCTCTACGCCTTCTGGTGCTGCGCAAAGGCATGCCAACTTGATTGACTTCGCTCCGTGTTTCTTGAGTGATGCAATCGCATCAACAGCCGAACCACCTGTCGCGAGCATCGGGTCAACAACGATAAAGTCGCGTTCTGTGACGTCTGTCGGAAGTTTCAAGTAGTATTCGTGTGGCTCAAGTGTTTCCGGATCGCGGTAAAGACCGATATGACCGACTTTTACGTTCGGCATCATTTTGAGGAACCCATCCACCATACCAAGTCCTGCACGTAAAATAGGGACGATTCCCAATTTCTTGCCGGCAATCATCTTTTGAGTGGAAACAGAGACCGGTGTCTCGATTTCTACGTCTGTTAGGGGTAGGCTGCGCGTGATTTCGTATGCCATAAGTGAAGAAACTTCGTCGACGAGTTCACGGAACTGCTTCGTCCCCGTCTCTACTTTACGCATAATCGTCATTTTGTGCTGAATCAAAGGATGGTCATAAACATGTACTTTTCCCATCTTGCTTCACTCCTCTCTCATTCTCTCTCGAGCATTGTACCCTAACTCTGTTGAGATGGGTAGAGCCAACTTCTATTTTATCAAAGGTCAGACGCCACTTATGGTTGAATGACCTGGAAATAATCATTGCCCGGAAGTTCATACGATTGAGATGTGTGTTGATCGACTAAATAGAGTTCTGTTTCCGTTTTCCATACGTCAAAGGATTGCTCAGTCAATTCTTCATACAGATGCAAGTCTCCGATTTTGATAGCTGTAGACGTTTTTTCATGCGGCTGAATATGAGACAAGGCGTCAAACAACTCTTGCGTTTTCGGTCCGTCTAGCCAGATTGTATCTAGATCCGATTCAAAAACCGCCAAGCGCGTTTCCCCTTCGGCGGGGCGCGTGGACATCTTGTTTGTCACAGGACGGCGGACATGTCCCCAAATTTCAAGGACCGTTCCATATGTTTTCGATAACGATAACGACGTCTTTTCAGCCACATCCCCTTCAATCGGTCGGTCCGATAAGATGATGCGTTTCATGAGTTCGCGATGATTTCCCTTTAGCGAGAGCTCTTCTTTCGGATCGACTTTCATATAAGGAGCCTCATATATATTCGGTAGGATGAGTTGTTTGAGCGAGGACGCCTCTCCGATTTGTAGGGTGAGACGATCATCGGCACGCCTCGTCAAGAAAACATACCCTTCATTCTCTCCGCTTTGAAACGGGAATAGTTTTGGTTCAATGATCGGGTCAAGTGTACGCCCATTTCGAATCGTCTCGAACGTCACATAGATCGCTCCCGTATCCGGTGTCGTATAACGGAAAGCCGAGTCGGGCATCACTTCTTCATGCGTCTCGTTCAATGTGAACGTACTTGTAATCGATTCAAGGTCATCGATGCGCTCAAACTCGATTGTCGAGACCACTTTCGATTCTTGAAAGCGCTCTTGTTCGAGCGCTTCAAACGCTTGAATCGGCTCCACGGCAAACGTTCGCTCCATCAACTCATTGCTGTTCGCGCAGGTCACGTAACGTTCATCACCCGCCGCAAAATATTTCACCGTTTTGGAACCGAGTACTTCATAGAGCGGATGATGAAATGTCACTTCTGCCACCTTGGCTCGTCGCTCTGGTAAGACATCTGTCGGACGACGCTCACAGTATGTAAGTAGCTTCTCTTGTGTTTGTTTCATTAACGGTATCTCAGGATCTTGCTCGACTCGATAGGAAGACAAAGGACGTAATTCAATCGCGTTCAACGTCTCGGCACCACATCCACTCAACAAGATACAACTGAGCAAGATTCCCCAATACGTACGCATTGATGTTCCTCCTCATTCCCAATTAGGTGGAAACCACCTAAATTTTTCTTGTACATCATAACATAGAACCTATTTTTGTTTTTATTTCAGAATTATTACGTTTCTGATGATTTGACGAAAGCGGTCCAACTCATTTTATGCTTCAACAAATAGCAACAAAAAAAGAACTAATCCATTAAGAGATTAGTCCTTTTTATCACTTCATTAGTCATCTTCTCGCTCATCCTCGGATGAGTCATCTTGAGATGAGTCGTCCTGCGAAGAATCATCTTGTTCATTCTGGTCGTCCTCTGATTCACGATCGACTTCAATGACCGCCCCATCTTGATTTAGCTCAAGTTTGACAGGATCGCCGACACGCGGAGTGTCATCATCGATTTCAGAACGTGCGGCAAGTGGATATACGTTGTCTTTCCCATCGATCTTAATCGTGACTTCTTGATTTGTGAGTTTGACGAGCGTGCCGTAAATATACGCATCATCATCACCACTCTCACGGTCCACTTCCTTCACTTCATCATCTCGGTTCAATTCGAGTCTTACCCGGTCACCCACTTGCGGTGTATCGTCATCGATTTCATGTGTCGCCGCTAAAGGGTATGTCGACTCTTTTCCATTGAAGCTGATAGTGACATCTTCTTTCGATAACTTCACGAGCGTCCCGTATAGTTCATAGTCGTCTCCATCCCCCACTCGCGCTGCTGACGAATCATCTGATGCGCTACTTGAGCCATCCGATGTAGCAGGGTCATCTGGGTTGTCCGTTGATCGATCGTCACTCGCTTGATTGATTGCTTGTGGAACAATGACCGTATCCGTCTGATTCCCGTTTACGTAAAATCCAATTCCAACAATTGCCATGACAGCTAATAATGAGCCGATAATCCAACCGATGCGTTTCATGTTTGTTTCCTCCTCATGATGTGTTCTTCTTATTTTCATCATAAGCCTCTTCCGTGAGAGCATATTTAAGGCTTCATTAGAAGTTGATGAGAAAATGCGAAATATTCATCAACGAGTCAGAAAAAATATACTGCCATCCGGATGATTCGATCTACTCCCGATCGTCCACTCATTCAAGTCCGCCACTTCTTTCGCAATCGCGAGACCAAGACCGCTCCCACTGCGATCGCGCGCTTCATCTAATCGGTAGAATCGATCGAACAGCCGATTCCTCACATCATCCGAAAGAATCGGTCCTCGATCGCGTACCTCAATTCGATCACTCTTCAACTGAAGGCTCGTCTCTTCCGCATACTTCAAACTATTGTCTAATAGGATGACAAGAATCCGCTGTAACGACTCACGATGACCAAACCAGCTTCCTGTAGCTTCAATAGGTAAATGGACGCCATAAGACCGCAAAAAACGTTCTCCTATTGATTCCCCAAGTTCAGCTAAATCGATTTCTTCTCGCTCTACCTGTTCGAGTGCAGCAAATCGATTCAATTCGAGCATAGGTTCAATCAAATCATTTCGCATTTGACGCGACTCCGTTAAAATATGGTCAATCGCTTCGGCACGTACACTCTCATCTTCTTGTCCCCATCGTTGTAATAACTTCGCATAGCCCTCGATGACGGTCAACGGTGTCTTGAGTTCATGTGAAACATCGGCGACGAAACGACGTTGTTGCTCCATCGTCCCTTCGACTCGCTCGATCATATGATTAAATCCGTCCGAAAGAGTCGTCACTTCATCTTTTCGGTCAGCCACTTCGATTGTCTCTAACTTACCGGACTCCGTGATCCGTTCCATCGTCTCTGTCAATCGGCGTAACGGTGACAGACCTTGACGTAAAATCCACCACGTCCCGAGGAACGTCAAGAGAACGGCAAGGAAGAACATGACGAGAAAAATGGTTGCGAGCGCTTGAATCGTATTGCTCACATCTCGATCCTGAAAGCCGAACGCTAGTCCATCCGTCGTCGCGACCACAAACCAATCATCGATGAGGGCCGGTTCCCCGTAATTGATGGGAAACGTCGTTCCGTCTGGCACTTCTCCCCCGATGATTCCCCATTCGCCGTTTTCTTGACGTTCTAACACGACACTGTCCTCATGAAGCGACAATACCGCATCGCTATTCCGGACATCTTCTTCCAAGAGATTCAACGCCTGCAGTAACACGTCAAAACGCGAATCGACAATTTCCTGCCTGGCGACGAACCAGGTCACGCCAAAGGAGACGAGAAGAAGCAACAACATGAACCCTGTCATCGCCCACGCAATCTTTGTTCGTAGCATCGGTCACTCACCACGCTTCAACATATAGCCGACACCGCGAACCGTTTGAATCCAAGAGCCGGTCAGTTTTTTCCTTACGTATCGGACATACACGTCCACGACATTCGTATCCCCATAGTAGTCGAATCCCCACACGTGTTCGACGAGTTGGTCACGCGTCAAAACACGCTCCGGATTCTCTAAAAAGAAAACCAACAAGTCAAACTCACGTCGAGTCAAATCTACTTTCTTTCCGTCACAATATACTTCATGACGATTCACGTCGACAGTCAATGTGTCGTACGTCAACACCTGTTCGGAATGGTCCTGACGAACAAGCTGGCGCATTCGTAAAAATGCCCGAATTCGTGCGAGCACCTCTTCTATTTCAAATGGTTTCGTGATGTAATCATCTGCGCCAAGATCAAGACCACTCACTTTGTCGTATCGATCGCCACGGGCCGTCACCATCAGAACCGGTAACAAAGGTCGCTCTTCTTTCAGACGACGGACCACCTCGAGTCCACTCATTTGAGGTAACATCACGTCCAGCAACACGAGGTCGACATCATCAGCGAGAGCTCGTTCCAAACCGGTACGACCATCTGTCGCCACCATGACCGCATACCCCGCATGCTTCAATTCCAACTCCAGTAATCGCGCAATCTTCGAATCATCTTCTACGACGAGAATCGTCTGCATCCTGCTCACTCCTTTGAAAAAACGCCGAGCAGTTCGCTCGACGTATTGTTATTCATTTCCCGAAATCAATCCGCAAAAAACAGACGAACGCCTTCTGGAACGGCTTGCTCGATTCGTCTTTCTAAATCATCTTCCCATTCATCCCACTTCGTATCGACTTGTTCCATCTGCTGTTCGACTTCCAGCGCCGCTAGTGATAGTTGCGACAGGCTGGATTGTCCAGGTGAAAAAAAGAACAAAAATCCGGCAAGCCCGATTCCCATAAGTCCGATCGCCAATAAAGTTGTTCCAATGGTTTTCATTACACGTTTCATACACGCATCCCTCCTACCTCAAATCATACGACAGGAAAACGAGAAATCGTGGTGTACTTCATTAGAATTTCATGAGAAAAGGCGCTACTCATGTAGCACCTTATTCTTCGAGCACGGACTTCGCAATCGGTGCCCAATACGTCCCTTCCATCTCAGAAACGGTCGTCAACGTTTCACGGTACGCCGGGTCATTCGCTTTTTTCTCGGCAATCCCTTTCATCCAAAGGACATCTGCCTTGTAACCGGATTCTGGATACGACTCGAGATAAGCCGCATAGTCCGCAATGTCCGCTTGTCCCAATTTATTGTCGACAAGAAGTCGATAAAACCCAACTGCTTGTTCTTGTCCGACTTTCGCTTTTCCACCTAATAGGCGGTCGGCTTTTTCATACTGTTTATCTTGAACAAGTGCTTCTACCTCAGCCAGCGGTACAACATCCGTTGATGTGTCCGGTGCCTCTTCGGTTGATTCCTTTGGCTTCTGTTCGTCCGAATCTTGAAGTTTCTCATTCTCTTCTTCGAGTCGGGCGACTTCTGCCTCGAGCTCTTCAAGGCGTTCTGCGAGTGCTTCTTCTTCCGTTACGGTCTCGACAACGACTTCGTCCGGCTCGTCCGGCGTGACGCCGGGCGGTTCGGCATCCGGCCAAAATATGAGCGTTCCAGCCGCAAGACCAACGACGAGCGGAAGTCCAAGCCATTTCTTATCGAGCTTGAACGCCTGTCGCCACTCGGCTAAATCAGAATGTTGGATGACAGCCGACGAGAACGAACGAAAGCGGCGCTTGGCCGCTTTTCTTCCGTTCGCCTTCACTTCTAGCGCAAGACCTAGTCGATGGAAAGCAGCAGGCACTTTCATCCCGAGGAGCGGCACGATTCGTTCGCTCGCTTCTTCATAATAGCCATGGTCGAGGAGCGTCGTGATGACACCAAACTCACTGGCGACAAGACGGAAAGAAGGATCGTATTCCCCTTTACGAGCCAACCATTCTGTCATATCGAACAATGGAAGTTCGGATAGCTCTCGTTCTGCTAGTGTCCGAATATCCATTGACTCAGCCTCGTTCAGGGTAAAGCGGGAACTTCGCCGTTAACGATCGCACGTCTTGAAGTGCTTCCGCGATTACCGCCTCGTCTTCATGTTGTTTCAGCACACGCCCGATGAGACGTGCCACTTCTTTCATATCCGCTTCTTTGAAGCCACGAGTCGTCATCGCAGCCGTTCCGAGACGGATTCCGCTTGTGACAAACGGTGATGCCGGGTCGAATGGAATCGTGTTTTTATTGACCGTGATTCCTGCTGCATCCAATGCATGCTCAGCTGCTTTACCTGTGATGTCGATTCCTCGAAGATCGACAAGCAAGAGGTGATTGTCCGTTCCGCCCGATACGATTCGAAGTCCCTCTTCTTCAAGGCCTGCCGCAAGTGCTTGTGCATTCGCAATAACTTGACGTTGGTAATCTTTGAATTCCGGTTGGAGTGCCTCACCGAACGCGACCGCTTTTGCCGCGATGACGTGCATGAGCGGTCCTCCTTGAATCCCTGGGAAAATCGACTTGTCGATCGCTTTGGCGAACTCTTCTTTACAAAGAATCATCCCTCCACGTGGTCCACGGAGAGTCTTGTGCGTCGTCGTCGTGACGAAATGCGCATGTTCGACCGGGTTCGGATGCAGACCTGCTGCCACGAGTCCAGCAATGTGCGCCATATCGACCATAAGGTAAGCATCGACACTGTCCGCGATCTCACGGAACTTCGCGAAGTCGATTGTACGTGGGTATGCCGATGCTCCCGCAACAATCAATTTCGGCTTATGTTCCTTCGCAAGTGCAGCGACGACGTCGTAATCGATGTGTTCTGTCTCTTTGTCTACACCATATTCGACGAAGTTATATTGCACACCTGAGAAGTTGACCGGGCTACCGTGCGTCAAGTGACCACCATGAGACAAGTTCATTCCGAGAACCGTATCTCCTGCTTCAAGCACCGTGAAGTAGACCGCCATGTTCGCTTGTGCACCCGAGTGTGGTTGTACGTTTGCATGTTCTGCACCGAACAATTCTTTCGCACGGTCACGCGCCAAGTTCTCAGCGACGTCGACAAACTCACAGCCACCGTAATAACGGCGTCCCGGATATCCTTCGGCATATTTGTTCGTCAATACGCCTCCTTGCGCTTCCATGACCGCTTCTGAAACAAAGTTTTCTGAAGCGATGAGTTCGATGTTGTCGCGCTGACGACCGAGCTCGTGTTGCATTGCCTCAAATAATTCCGCATCCTGCACTTTCAACTTCGTCGTGTTTACCATGTGAAGACCCCCTCTAAATGTCTAAAAATCAACACCCCCATCGTACCACACGCTTGTTTTTTTGTTTTTCGCAATAATCTGATGAAAAGTTGGGTATCATTAATAAGAATGTAACTGTGAGGAGGCCACTTATGATTGAGACAAAAGAACTGACGATCACTCCGTTCGAACGGACACGAACGGTCCGAATCTACACACCTGCCGACTATGAGACGTCCGAAAAACGATATCCGGTCCTCTACATGCACGACGGACAAAACTGTTTTGCTGACGAGGATGCGAGCTACAACATGAGCTGGCGCGTCGGTGAATATTTAGACGCCTCGAAGCGTGACTTGATTGTCGTCGCCCTCGATAGTGCACCAGGCGAACAACGACTCGATGAGTATGGACCTTGGGAAAACCCTTATATCGGTGAAAGTTTGCTCGGAAGTGACATCGTGCTCGGCGGGCAGGGTTCGGCGTATATCGAATACATCGCGCAGGAATTGAAACCTCAAATCGATGCTGACTATCGGACGATTCCGGAAGAAACAGCGATGATGGGAAGTTCGATGGGTGGGCTCATCTCGATATATGCAGCCTGTGTATATCCAGACGTCTTCAAGCGTGTCGCTTCCCTGTCCTCTGCATTTTGGTTCAACCAAACCGAGCTGGAACAATTGATTGAAGCGAGCGATTTGAAGGGCGTCGAGCGTCTTTACTTGGACGTCGGCGCAAAAGAAGTCGAGGAACCGATCGAAAATGGACCGACGAACGAGATGTATCGTGAGTCGAGCGAACGCGTGTACAACTTGTTAAAAGACAAGGTCGAACACATCCGATTCGAAGTGATTGAAGAAGGAGTTCACAACGAGCTCGCCTGGCGTGAGCGTTTCCCGATGGTCATCTCCTATCTTTTTGGAGAAGATTTATAATTTGAACAAAAAAGCATCGCATTCGGTCGAAAAACCTAAATGCGATGCTTTCTTCATTTATTTGGATACTGAGCCCGTGGCCCACCAATCAGTTTCGGTCTCGTGACTGCGAACGTGACGTACGCCTCTCCGAGATGCTTCGATGATAACCGAACCGGTATCGCGACCGGTTTCAAATGCATCCCAATCAATGTCGAGCCGATATCAATCCCGGCATCTGCTTGAATCGATTCGACGACACATGGCTCCTCGAAGTTCGCATACGCCTTCTCCGACATCGCCCCACCCGCGGAACGGACCGGGACGACCGTCACTTCAGTGAGGCCGAACTGTTTGAGTGTCCGGCGCTCAACGGTGAGGGCACGGTTGATGTGCTCACACCCTTGAAACGCCAAATGGACACCTGTCTTTTCTCTAAATTCAAGGAATGCTTCCATCAATTCGCTTGCGACATCAATGGAACCTGCCTTCCCAATCGTTTTTCCGAGCACTTCACTCGTCGAGCATCCGATGACGAGAATGCGCTCATCATTTAACGGGAACCGTTCGTGAAGCTCCGTCAAAAATCCGAGAAGTTCCGTCTTCATTTGACTCACTTCGATTCGTAAGCGCTCATCTTGTCGACACGGTTTGAATGGCGACCGCCTTCAAAGTTCGTATCGAGCCACGTCGTCACCAAGTCGAGTGCAAGACCAGGTCCGATGACACGCTCGCCCATCGTCATGATGTTCGAATCGTTATGCTGACGTGTCGCTTTTGCACTGAATGAATCATGGACGAGTGCCGCACGAATCCCTTTGACTTTGTTCGCCGCAATCCCGATTCCGATTCCCGTACCGCAAATCAAAATCCCACGATCGAATTCACCTGCCGCTACCGCTTCTGCGACCGGGATGGCCACATCCGGGTAGTCAATCGAGTCCGCTGAGTGCGTCCCGAAATCTTTATACTCATGTCCGAGTTCCTCAAGCAAGGCTACGATTTCTTTCTTCAAGTTGAAGCCGCCATGATCAGCGCCAATTGCAATTTTCATTCGTTCATTCCCCCGTCTTCTTTGGTAGGCGTCTCGGTGGTTTCGTCACCTTTGACCCATCATTCGTTAATTTTAACACAAGTCGATTCACGAGTGGTTCGAGCTCGTTTCGCACCTGGCGATACACATTCATCGAACCGCCGAACGGATCGTTGATGTCCCGTTCGAGTCCCGTCACAAATTCATAGAGCGTGTACGTCCGCTCAGACAAATCCGGGTATGTATCCCGAATTTGTTCACGGTGTGCGCGTGTCATCGTCAAGATGATATCCGCCCAATTCCCTAACACTTCATCGAACGTCTGGGTGACATGATCGAGCTCAATCCCACGTTCTCTGAGAACTTGCAGTGCGTTTTCTGAAGCATCGAATCCTTGCATCGTCCGTAGACCAGCTGAGCGAATATCAAACTCATCCCCGGTCATCTTCGAACGGAGCAAGGCCATCGCCATCGGGCTTCGGCACGTGTTGCCACTACATATGAATAATACGCGTTTCATTGACATCGCGTGTCCTCCTCTATGTCTTTAGGCATCTTTCGTCGGGTGCACAATCTTTCCGCCCGCTGCTTTGTATAAACGGTTATAGACGGCAAGTGCGACTCCGACCGGTTCAATCGTGTTCACATAAATCTCATCCACGTCCGTTTCATCAAATCGACGAAGCGCGTCGTATAAACGTTGCGCCGCCACTTCCATCGAGGTCCCAAGTGAATACGTGACCTCAGCCGGTGTCGGGTTCTCGTCGAAGACGAGTGCACCGATTCGCAACCCCGCTTGCTTCCGCTCCTCGATGACACGTTCTAAATCTTTGCGTGTGCAATCGACTAAAAAAACAGGTGCCGTTGGGGCATAGTGCGTGTACTTCATTCCCGGCGATCGTGGTGTGGCTTCATCGTTACTCAAATTGGCATCTAAGGCGACCGGTCCAATGACAGCTTCCATTTCTTCTCGCGTCACACCACCTGGTCGTAAAATCGTTACCGTGTCCCCCGTACAATCCACAACGGTTGACTCGACTCCGATTCCGGTAGGACCCCCATCCACGATTCCTGCGATTCGTCCGTTCAAATCATCCGCGACATGTTGAGCAGTTGTCGGCGAAGGTCGTCCGGAACGATTCGCACTCGGAGCCGCAAGCCCTAACCCTGACTTACGAATCAACTCGAGTGCTGCCGGATGATTCGGCATCCGGAGTCCGATGGAATCGAGGCCCGCGGTCACGAGCGAAGAGGCTCGTCCGTTTGAAGGCAAGATGATCGTCAAAGCGCCTGGCCAAAACGCATCCATTAAGCGTTTGGCAACAGGAGGAATCGAATCGACAAACAAACTCGTTTGGTCGATTGAAGCGATATGGACGATGAGCGGGTTATCCGACGGACGACCTTTTGCCTCAAAAATCTTTCGAATTGCCACATCGTTCATGGCATCTCCAGCGAGACCATAGACGGTTTCTGTCGGCATGGCGATGATTTCACCCGCTTGAAGAAGACGTACCCCCTCTTCAATCTCATTCGAATTAATCCATTTCGTTTCCATACGCAATCCCTTCCCTTACGGCATAGACGATACGGTCCTTGCCGTTTATATCTTTTAAAATACCCGTTTCTGCTTCAGGATAACGTTCAGACAGTAATGATTTCACATCTTGTCCTTGGTTATACCCGATTTCAAACGCAATCAAATGCCAATCGGCACGTAAGACGCGCACCGATTCCAATATTAATTGCCGATACATGTCGAGCCCATCCTTCCCTCCGAAGAGCGCAAGGTGCGGTTCGTAGCCGACGACCGTCTCATCTAACAGCTCATCGGCCTCGATGTAAGGCGGATTTGAGACGAGAACGCGAATCGAGTGGTCCGCAATCGGTGCGAGCCCGTCTCCTTCATAAAACCGTACAGTTGCGCCAAGTGTGGCTGCATTTCGTTTAGCGACTTCAATCGCCTCACGCGAAATATCGACCGTCTGTACACGTACGCCGAGCTCGAGGCTCAAGGTAATCGCAATGGCCCCGCTTCCTGTCCCGACATCGACAATCTCATCATCCTTGATGTGACGAAGTTGCCCAAGTACCCAGTCGATCAACTCTTCCGTTTCTGGTCTCGGAATCAACACATCCCGGTTCACTTCAAACGAGCGCCCGTAAAACGGAGCATGTCCAATCACGTGTTGTACCGGTTCTCCGATCAATAAACGCTCGATTCCCGTCTCGAACCGTGTCGCTTCATCTGAAGACAATTCATCCGACAAACGAACGAGGAGACCGGTGCGATCGACTTGCAACACATGCATGAGCCACCATTCGGCAGCCGCACGGTCGCGCCCAGCTTCAACTAGTCGTTCTTCCGTCTGCTTAAGTAGCGCGGCAATCCGCATCATTCCGCTTCCTCCATGAGACGTGCCTGTTCGTCCATGATGAGTGCGTCGATAATGTCTTCGAGTTCACCTGCTAGGACACGGTCCAACTTCTGAAGGGTCAATCCAATCCGATGATCTGTGACACGACTTTGTGGGAAGTTGTATGTGCGAATCCGCTCGGAACGGTCACCTGTTCCGACAGCCGATTTTCGTTGCGCAGACAACTCTTCCATATGTTCGCTTTGCATTTTGTCATACAGGCGTGCTCGAAGGACCTTCATCGCCTTATCCTTGTTTTTATGCTGCGACTTCTCATCTTGACATGATACGACGAGCCCTGAAGGAATGTGTGTCAAACGGACAGCTGATTGCGTCGTGTTGACCGATTGTCCCCCTGGACCAGATGAAGTGAACGTATCAACTCGTACATCTTTCATATCGATATGCACTTCGACATCCTCTGCTTCCGGAAGAACGGCAACCGTTGCTGTGGACGTATGAATTCGTCCGCCCGATTCAGTCGACGGGACTCGCTGCACACGATGGGCTCCGTTCTCAAACTTGAGCTTTGAATAGGCACCTGCCCCGTTGATCATGAACGTGACTTCTTTAAATCCACCGAGTTCGGTATAGTTCGCGTCAATGAGTTCCACTTTCCAATTTTGACGTTCAGCGAATCGCGTATACATCTTATATAAATCTCCTGCAAAGAGTGCCGCTTCGTCTCCGCCTGCTGCTCCTCGGACTTCGACGATAACGTTCTTGTCATCGTTCGGGTCTTTTGGAAGCAATAAAATCCGCAGTTTCGCTTCTAGCTCTTTGACTTCTGGCTCGAGGAGGTTCATCTCTTCTTTTGCCAATTCACGCATGTCGGCGTCGAGCGTCCGGTCTTCAAGCATCGTCTTCGCTTCCTTGAAAGCTGTACTTGTTTCTTTATACTGACGATACATCTGTACCGTCTCTTCTAGTTGTGCCTGCTCTTTCGAATATTGTCTCAACTTCGTCGAGTCACTGAGCACCTCAGGATCGGCGAGCATTTCATTCAATTGCATGTAACGATCTTCTAATACACTTAAACGGTCAAACATGATGATCCGTCCTTTCTCCGTCAAATCAAACTCTATATATTATAGCAAAAAAACGGACCGCCGAGGGCGGTCCGTCGATTCATCAGTCTACCACCGTATGGCGGACCGGATGTGGTTTGTTCGGTACATCATGACAATGTCGGCATCGTGGTTCGTAAGACTCGGAAGCCCCGACCAAGATGACCGGGTCCTCATACCGAGCAGGTTGCCCATCGATCAGACGTTGTGTCCGCGAAGCAGGCGCGCCGCATGACAAACAGATGGCCTGTAGTTTCGTCACGAACTCCGCGCGTGACAACAGTTCAGGCATCATCGTGAACGGTTCGCCTCGAAAGTCCATATCGAGCCCAGCGCAGATGACGCGTTTGTCTTCGTTCGCAAGTTGTTCGATGACGTCTACAATTCCTTCATCAAAGAATTGCACCTCGTCAATCGCGATGACCTGTGTTTCTTCACGAACGGCATCATACAAGTCTTGGCTTGATGCGATTGGCACGGCCACGACCGAGTTCCCTGTGTGTGAGACGACGTTCTCTTCATGATACCGGTCGTCGATTGCTGGTTTGAATACTTGGACCGGAATCTTTCCATAATGAGCACGGCGGACTCGGCGAATCAATTCCTCCGACTTCCCCGAAAACATACTCCCACAAATCACTTCAATCCAACCATATCGGTTCGTCACATGCATCATTGTTCTTCGCCCTCTCCATCGATAATCGCTTTCCGATTATACCTATCTTTCGAGTTGAGGAAAAGGGTTGACTTCTCCTAAATGCTGATTGAAAGAACTCCATCCTTTATTCATCAGCGTTCGCCTCTTTTTGTTCATCGATTAATTTCAATTTTCGCGCAAGCGGTCGAATCGTGAGACCGTGCAATGTAACGGAAATGAAGACGAGACCGAGTGTGAGCGGCAACATTTGCTTCGCATCGTCAATCCCAAGATGCGCGACTTCTTCAGCAAAGAATCCCGCGACCGTCATCGCGACAATCCCGCGTGGGGCAATCCAACCAATGAACCCTCGTTCCGCTAGCGGCAAACCTCCACCGATGGTCGACAAGTAAATCGCAACTGGGCGAACCAAGAACAGGATGCCCGCAATCGTCAAGAGAAGCGGCCATTGGAAAATATTCAACAGCTCTGCCCGAGACAGGGAAGCCGTCAACAAGATGAAGACAGATGAGATGAGCAAGATTGAAATATCCTCTTTGAATGATTGCAGTTCTTCGATGATTTCTTCATCCCGATGTTTCGTATTGGCCATCGTCATCCCCATCGCCGTAACGGCGAGCAGCCCGACTTCATGCATCATAAGCTCACTGAGTGAGAATAAGATGAGGACAGCCGTCAACGTAACCGAGGCACGGAGATAGCGAGGTACTTTTTCTGCCACAAACCATCCCATCAAGAGATGGCCGAACAAGTAACCGAGTCCAATCCCTACAATACAGGCACCTGCAAAGAGGAGTTGCATCCATAAATCCATACCTTCATATACGATGTATCCAAGTCGAACGACGAAGAGCCCGAGTAATGCTCCAACAGGGTCGACAATGATGCCTTCCCATTTTAAAATCGCTCCGACTCGATCTTTCAAGTGTGCCTGACGCAACAACGGAATGACGACAGTCGGACCCGTCACGACGAAGAGCGCCCCCATCGTCCAGGCGACGACCCAATGTAACCCTCCTACATATTGAATGAGTAGCGACATCCCGACAAATGAGAGCGCGACTCCAATCGTGACAATCCGGACGATCGACCTCCGGAACTGATTGATTTCGCTAAAGTGAAGCCCAAGACTTCCTTCGAATAAGATGATGGCGACCGCAAACGAAATGATCGGACTATATAAACCCCCTAATAATTCACGCGGATCGAACAGCACGAGGATTGGACCCGCCAATACTCCAGCGAGCGTCATAATGATGATTGCCGGGATTTGATAACGCCATGCCAACCATTGAGACATGATGCCGACCCCGATCAACAAGCTAATACTAATGAGTATAAATTCCATAACGGCCCCCTCACGACATACTTTCGTCTCTTTACCCGTGTCGATGCAACAAAAAACCGCCAAGGGCAATCCCTAGGCGGTGAGCATACAACTTTACGATTAACGTTGGTATTTCTTGTTGAAGCGCTCGATACGACCATCTGCAGATGCGAATTTCTGGCGACCTGTGTAGAACGGGTGCGAATCAGAAGATACATCGACACGGATGAGTGGGTACTCGTTTCCATCTTCCATCGTGATTGTCTCGTTAGAGTAACGAGTTGAACCAGTGATGAATTTGAATTCTGTCGTCGAGTCCATGAATACGACTTTACGGTATTCTGGGTGGATTCCTTGTTTCATTGCTTTTCAACTCCTTCGGCCCTAAGTATTCTTTCAACCTAGAGAAAGTTCACTAGAATATAATATCACCCTACTATAGGTTTTACAAGTCTGTTTTCGTTTTTTTCACCGGTCGTCTTTTTTTCTTATCTGCCTATAGCGCAGCAAAAAAGTCGAGGTTTGTTTTCGTCTCACGGACACGGCGTAAGAACTGTTCGACGAAGTCTGGAGACTCGTTCATCGTACGACGAATCGTCCAGAGCGAATCGAGTTCGTCCTTCCCGAGTAACAACTCTTCTTTCCGTGTTCCCGAGCGACGAATGTCGATTGCAGGGAAGATCCGGCGCTCTGCCAATTTCCGGTCCAGATGCAGTTCCATGTTCCCTGTTCCTTTGAACTCTTCATAGATGACGTCGTCCATTCGCGATCCGGTATCGACGAGCGCTGTCGCGAGGATAGTCAAGCTACCTCCATCCTCGATATTCCGTGCCGCTCCGAAGAACTTTTTCGGTTTGTGGAACGCCGCCGGGTCAATCCCCCCCGAGAGTGTCCGTCCGCTTGGTGGAACAGACAGGTTATACGCACGCGTCAAGCGTGTGATGGAATCGAGTAGGATGACCACGTCTTTCTTATGTTCCACGAGACGCATCGCGCGTTCGAGAACGAGTTCTGAAATACGCGCATGGTTTTCCGGTGTCTCATCAAAAGTCGAGAACGCCACGTCCGCATCCGGTACAGAGCGTTGAATATCCGTCACTTCCTCTGGTCGTTCATCGATTAGAAGAATGATTAATTCGACGTTCGGATGATTCGTCGTGATCGAGTTGGCAATTTCTTTTAAAAGCGACGTTTTCCCCGCTTTTGGTGGTGCCACAATCAACCCGCGTTGGCCAAACCCGACTGGTGCGATCATATCCATGACACGAACCGAAAGATGGGCCGGCTCTGTCTCGAGCACCATCTGTTGTTCTGGATAAATCGGTGTCAATGCCGGGAAATAATCACGCGAACGCGTCGAGTCCGTCGACTCTCCGTTGACCGCTTCAACACTCAACAAACCTTGGAACCGTTCATTCTCTTTCGGTTTACGGACCTTTCCTGTGACAAGGTCCCCGTTTCGAAGATTAAAGCGACGAATTTGCGATGCAGCGATATAGATGTCTTCGGAAGATTGAGAATAGTTGATTGGTCGGAGGAATCCAAATCCGCCATCATTTTGAGACTGAGGATTCGGTGGGATGATCTCTAAAATACCTTCGAGGAAGTATAAATCTTTTGATTCAGCCTGTGATTTCAAAATACGGAACATGAGCTCACGCTTACGCGCTTCTCGAAAGTTCGGTACTTTGACTTCTTTGGCAATTTCATATAATTCTTTCAACGTCTTCGTTTCAAGCTCACGAAGTGTATAGTTCTTTGTCGGTTCTGTCTGTTGACTCATTCAAGTCACCTATCTTTCTACATTTCATTACAAGAAGCATTCAACTTGATTCATTTGTTCTGCCATCATCTAACCATATTTTGCCCGTGCCATCACCGTGCAAAAATCACCTTTTGTTCAATCGTTTCCCTCTTGTACAAATCCTTACACAGTAAAAGATAGTTTTGTAACAAAATAAGTGCTATATCCACATATTGTTTCATTTTTGTTACAAGAAAACGCTTTTTTGACTTGCGATTGAAAAATGCTATCGGTCTTGCGCATGATATAGTTTATTTGCACAGGAAACCGGGTATATCCCGCAACTTGTGCTCTACCATTAAAAATTACTCGATTTGTCATATACGAATGTCTTGATTTTAAAAACGGAGGGATTTATACAATGTTAAAGCGTATCGCATCAATCGTCGTCGCTGCCACTGTCGCTTTCTCGGGTCTTATGTTCTCAACAGGTGAACAAGCAGAAGCCGCTACCGGTACATTTGCTTACTCGAAAGTAAACGGTTTGAACATCCGTACTGCCCCGTCACTTACATCATCGAAAGTCGTCGCGAAAATGGATAAAGGTCAACGCTATACATACCTTGGTAAATCCGGTTCGTTCTATAAAATCAACTACAAAGGCACACACCGTTATATCTCAGCTTCTTCAACGTACACATACTTGAAAGCGAACACGTCGACATCAACAACGGTTTCAACGTCATCTTCTAGCAAACGTTCGAAACTTGTCGCTGAATCGAAGAAATATCTCGGAACACCGTATCGCTATGGTGGAACAACAACTTCAGGGTTTGACTGCTCAGGATATACTGGACACGTGTACAAGAAAGCAATCGGAAAAACACTACCACGTTCTTCACGTCAGCAATACTCAAGCGCGAAGAAAATCTCGAAGTCAGCGATCCAAGCAGGCGATCTCGTCTTCTTCTCACATTCAGGCGGAACGATTCAACACGTCGGAATGGCTCTTAGCAAAACACAAATGATCAACTCAGAAACAGGCGGCGTGAAATACGCGAGCTTCACTTCTGGATACTGGGCACCACGCTATGTAGGCGCTGGATCATATCTCTAATACAATATCACGACTCGGTTCATCGGAACCGAGTCGTTTTTATTTGTTCACATGTCCCATTACATGACGAGAGTCTTTCAAAACAGAAAACGTTCCATCCGTTTCTATGATTACTGCTTCGACTTGTCCTCGAGGAGTGCCACTTGATCGAATCGCTTGAATGACCTCGATCTCTAAAATTCGTTCTTTTTGTAGATGTTCTCTCAAATAATCTCCTTTATAAAACAGTAGAGTTGGTTCTGATTTAATCATTTGATTCACAATGGAGAATCGCTTAGATAGTTTCGCTAATATATATTGTAAGACAATTAGTGTACCGAACGCAGTCAGTCCAGCCAATAAAGAGGTTTGTTGACTAGTCAAGGTCGTTGCCAAAATAGAACCAAGTGCAACCGTCACAATAAAATCAAATGCATTCATTTTTGCCAATGTACGCTTACCAGAAACACGCAACATGAGAATGATAGAAATATATGCTCCAATCCCTGTTAAAATAATCCGAATCATCGTTGATAGTTCCTGCATCAAACTCCTCCCTTATTTTTGTTTTTATGCCCCTCTCGCGTTCGTTGCCGCAAAGACGATCATGAGTACACTCATCGTACCCGCGACTGCGAGCCCTGCAGATAAAGCACCCCAGTCAATCTCCGGCTGAGTCAGAACCGCTCGCATCCCTTCGAAAATATACGTGGTTGGATTGAACGTCGCCGCCACTTTCAACCATTCGGCTTCAATCAATTCTTTCGGAACGAACGTCGTCGACAGGAAAATTAAAGGAAAGAACAACAACGTCCCTGCCTGTGCCGCTTGTGCATTTCGTGTTTTCAAGGCGACGCCCACTGAATATCCTGCGAAACCAAGTCCAAATCCGATTGCGAGTAATACCGTAAAAAAGAATCCAGCGGCACCGACAGGAATCGTGAGACCGAGGAGAAACGCAAAAACAAAAATAAGTAGCGTTTGGACGAGTAATTGCAACATCCCCGCAATCATCGGTCCGAGCACAATCGCCGTACGGGTCGCCGGTGTCAACAAGAGCCGTGCGAAATAGCCACTCTCAATATCTCGGACAAGCGCCTGACCCGTGCCTCCCGCTCCCCCGACTGCACCTGAAACAATGGATACGGGTAAGATGAAATTCAAATAGTCGCTCCCTTCGAACTGAGGCAACGAGGCCACGCTCGACAAGCCACTCGTATACACAAGTAAAAAGAATACAGAAATGATCAAGTTCGGGATGAATGAAAACGGATTTCGAATAGTTGTCAGCAAACTCCGTTTCGTGAATAGCCATGTCTCAGTCCACACGGATCTCGCCTCCTTCATACGATTCGCCTGTCACTTTCAAGAATACATCATCGAGCGATGGTTGCTTGACAGTCAATCGTTCAGGCTGCAACCCTTGTTCATCCAAGGAACGAACAATCTCAGTCAACGTCATGTCACGTAACTCAAACGATACATGTGTGCCATTCGAAGATGTATGAAATCGCGTCGCAGCAAGGGTCGCTTCAGATTCTGTAGCGAAGTCCATCGAAATCGTCTCTCCACCGACGAGCTGTTTCAATTCCTCGGCCGTTCCTTCACTCACAATCTTCCCGTGATTGATGATTGCAATCCGGTCAGCCAACTCATCTGCCTCCTCTAAGTATAGGGTCGTTAAAAAAATCGTCGTCCCGAATTCCTCGTTCAATCGGCGTACTTCATTCCAAATTTCGATTCGGCTCGCCGGATCGAGTCCGGTCGTCGGTTCGTCTAAAAACAAGACCGTCGGACGATGGACGAGTGTGAGAGCCAAGTCGAGACGTCGTCGCATCCCACCGGAATAGGTACCACTCCGGCGATCGGCCGCATCCGTCAGTGAAACGACTTCGAGTAACTCATCGGCTCGACGTTGCGCCTCTT
Source organism: Exiguobacterium profundum (assembly GCF_001909285.1). Classification (GTDB taxonomy): domain Bacteria; phylum Bacillota; class Bacilli; order Exiguobacteriales; family Exiguobacteriaceae; genus Exiguobacterium; species Exiguobacterium profundum. The sequence goes on along the minus strand of NZ_MRSV01000001.1, from coordinate 795,063 downwards.
CATTCGACATCTTAAACAAACGCCCTTGTAAGACAAGGAGCTCTCGTCCCGTCAACACTTTATCGATTCCTGTTTCTTGTAAGGCAACTCCAATCGATAATCGGACATCTTTTTCTTGTTTAACGACATCGAATCCATTGACTCGTGCCGCTCCAGATGTCGGTCTCACGAGTGTCGTCAACATTTGCACCGTCGTCGATTTACCCGCACCGTTCGGACCTAAAAACGCAAAGATTTCTCATTCTTTCACGAAAAATGACACGTCATCGACAGCTGGAACATCCTTGAATGTTTTGACGAGTCCTTCAACCTGAATCATCACACCCACCTCCTGACTATCCATTCCCGTTTTCTGACGCTTTCACCACAAAAAAGTCGTGGACGTTTTCACATCCACGACTTCTGATTATTCTGGTTTCATGACCATTTTTTGTTTTTTCTTAAGTGAGTGGTTCCCTTCGACGAAACGAACGGTACCGGACTTGGCACGCATGACGACCGAATGGGTCTGTCCGCCTTGTGACGTGAATTGGACTCCACGTAACAGCTCACCATCTGTGACGCCGGTCGCCGCAAAGATACAATCTTCACCTTTCACCAAATCATTGAGGAGGAGGATTCGATCCGTATCTTCGATTCCCATGTCATGGCAACGTTGTTTCTGCGCTTCATCTTCCGGGAGCAAACGCCCTTGGAAGTCTCCACCTAAACACTTCATTGCGACTGCAGCGATGACACCTTCTGGCGCCCCGCCTGAACCGAGCAACAAATCGACACCCGTTTTCGGGAAAGCGGTGTTGATGGCCGCGGCGACGTCCCCGTCCGGAATCAATTTGATTCGCGCACCGGTCGCGCGGACACGTTGAATGGTTTCTTCGTGACGGTCCCGATGTAAAATCGTGACGACGACATCTTCCACGTTTTTCTTCTTCGCTTTCGCCACGATTTCAATGTTCTCTTCAATCGAGTTGTCGAGACTGACGAGACCTGCCGCTTCCGGTCCGACGGCAATTTTATCCATGTACATGTCTGGAGCATGAAGGAGATCGCCTGCATCCGCGACCGCGAGAACCGCAAGTGCTCCCCACGTTCCGGTCGCTACGATGTTTGTCCCTTCTAACGGATCGACTGCGACATCGAGACGAGAACCGTAGCCATTTCCGACTTTTTCTCCGATGTATAGCATCGGGGCCTCATCCATCTCCCCTTCACCGATGACGACAATCCCTTTCATCGGAATCGTGTCAAATACGTCGCGCATGGCCGTCGTTGCCGCATCATCCGCTTCGACTTTCAATCCTCGTCCCATCCAACGGGCTGAAGCAAGTGCCGCCGCTTCTGTCACCCGAACCAGTTCCATCGATAAACTTCGTTCCACCCGAAATCTCCCCTTTATACCTCGGTTTGTTCCTCCACCCAAACGAGCGCACCGAGTTGTTTTAATTTGCCGACAAAGTCGACATACGAATCATTCAGTCGTTCCGCATGTAGTAGCGTCGATTCACCAGAAGCTTGGAGCGCTGACAGTACCAGGGCCGCAGCACTCCGTGCATCGGTGCATTCCATCTCTGCGTTCGCCAGCTTATTGCCGCCACGAATCACAGCCGATGCATCCTCCAGTGTAATTTGCGCATTCATCCGTCGCATCTCGGCGATGTGGCGGAATCGTTGCGCATACAATTTATCGGTGACAACACTCGTTCCGTCAGCTTTTAATAAGGCTGCCGTCATCACCGGTTGCAAGTCGCTCGGATACCCCGAGTAATGGAACACCCGAATATCTGTTGGCATGAATTGGTTCGCCGTCACGGTAATTGACTCCTCACCGACCTCGACGTCCGCTCCGAAATCCAACAGTTTTTGAATGACCCCTTCGAGATGTGTCGGAATGACCGGTTGGACGGTCACACGACCGGACACTGCACCGAACATCATGAACGTTCCGGCTTCGAGACGATCTGGAATGAGTGTGTGCGTACAACCGTGGAGGCGTTCCACCCCTTTAATTCGAATCTCATCCGTTCCTGCCCCACTCACATGTGCACCCATCGATGTGAGCATGGTCGCCACATCGACGACTTCCGGATCGCAAGCCGCGTTTTCGATGACCGTCGTCCCTGTCGCTAGAACAGCCGCAAGCATTGCACTCACGGTTGCCCCAAACGACCGCAAGTCCAAGTAAATTCGATTCCCAACAAGTTCATCGACCCGGACATGATAGAGACCTGATTCATTCTCAACATGAATGCCGAGACGTTCCAACGCTTTCAAATGTAAGTCAATCGGCCGTGGACCAATCGCATATCCTCCAGGTAACCCAACCGCCCCTTTTCCAAAGCGAGCCGCGAAGACCCCGAGTAAATAGACAGCGGCACGGACTTTGCGCGTCTCAGAACCGAGGAGAGGCATTGCGACTGCTTCATTCGAATGAATCGTCATTCGTTCGCCATCCCGCTCTACCCGAACCCCTAACTCTTTTAACAAATTGACCATCACTTCCACATCTTCAATCATCGGAACGTTTTCAATCGTCACCGACTCTTCCGTGAGAAGTGCAGCCACAAGGCAAGGGAGAGCGCTCTGTTTCGCTCCGCTAATCTCGACGGTTCCTTCTAGTTTTTGCTGCCCAACGATATGGAGAATTTCCACGCTGATCAAAACCTTTCTACGACGGACTTATTTGGATTGAGCGTTGTTCCAATCCGCTAAAAACTGCTCAATGCCTTTGTCTGTGAGCGGATGTTTCATCATTTGTTCGATAACTTTGTAAGGGACTGTGGCAATGTCAGCCCCAAGGAGTGCAGCTTTTGTCACGTGAACCGGATGACGCACAGATGCTGCGATAATTTCTGTCTCGATGCCATGGATTGCGAAGATGTTCGCAATAGTCTCAACTAAATCAAGCCCATCTTGTCCGATGTCATCCAAGCGTCCGATGAATGGAGAAACGTATGATGCCCCGGCACGTGCCGCAAGTAACGCTTGGTTAGCGTTAAAGATGAGCGTGACGTTTGTCTTGATTCCAAGCTCCTTGAACTGTTTTACCGCTTGCATCCCCGCTGGTGTCATCGGTACCTTTACCGTAATATTCGGCGCGATGGCGGCAAGTTCCTTTCCTTCTTCCACCATACCCGACGCATCGAGTGCAATAACTTCGGCGCTGACCGAGAGATCCCCGACGATCTCACAGATTTCACGAAGTCTTGTATGGAAATCGACACCTTCTTTGGCGACGAGCGATGGATTCGTCGTCACGCCTCCAATGACGCCCATTTGATGAGCTTTTTTTTTGTTTTCCACATTTGAAAAATCAATGAAAAAACGCATATGTGTCTCCTCCTTAATTTGTGATCGCTTACAATCTCTATTATGAGGAAAGTCATGTCGAATTGCTATACCCTTTACGTCAACGATGCGATTGCAAGCATCGATCCTACGACAAGGCCAATCCCAGCAAGAAAACCGAAAAATGACCATTTCATAATTTTACTTTGCTTCACATAGTATGCTTGGTGTGGTCCTTCTTTCAAACGTTCCAATCCGTGGGTTTCAATCCAATTCGTTGCTGCCGTCTGCTCATCTGCCACAAGGTCGCCGGTGTAGACAAATGGAACGATTTCTTCCGGACGACTCAACCGTTCAAATCGCTCACGTCGTGTCGAGATATTCGCACCAATCCAATACAATTCTTTTGGTGTGTAAAATAGCGGAATTCCCTGCTCATGGAAAGATTTTATCCATTGATCAAAGGCAACCAGATCACGTTGATCGAACAAGATTTCCATGGCATCATCTTTTGTCATAATCGATAGCATCGGAGTGTACTCTACCGTAGGCCGACCAATCCGAACCGTCGGAGACGGCTGTGTCTTTCGGACAATCGCCGGGAAGAAGACGATTTGTCGAATCGCTGAGATTGGAAATGATTGCTCGACCGACTCGCCCGGTTCATGCCGATACGTCACACCCTCGATGCTCGTTGCGGTCATTTCGTATCTAGAGTGATTCCGTTCTTTCCAAAATAAACGACGGAATGTGTTCGTAAACCAATACACCCCAAACCCACCGATGGCGACTAAGACTAACAATGGAATAAGCCAAGGTACCGGATAATAATAAATTAAAATGAGTGGGGCGGCGGCTAATGCTAAAGAAAGACCAATCAACACGACTGCTCCATATACATAAAAGATTCGCCAAAACAATTCTGTCGGTCGCTCGTTATAAATCACAAAGACTCCCCCCTTTTTTTCACCATATATGTATACGTTCCCAAAAAAAACAAAAAAAGGCTGACTCTTTTGTAGAGTCAGCCTTTCAGGACAGGATTAAGCTTGGTTGCTTGAACCAAACTCACGCATCTTGCCAGTAACGACGTTATAAATCGCTTCGATACCAGGTCCGATAATTTTACGTGGGTCATATACTTTTGCATCAGCAGCAACTTTCTCACGTACTGCACGAGTCCATTCTTGTTGGCACTCAGTGTTGACGTTGATTTTGCTGTGGCCGAGCTCGATTGCTTTTTTTATTTTTTGCTCAGGAATTCCTGATCCGCCGTGAAGAACGAGTGGTGTTTTAGTCGCTTCCGCGATTTCTTCCATCTCTTTGAATCCAAGTTTTGGCTCGCCTTGGTATTCACCGTGTACAGAACCGAGTGCTGCAGCAAGTGCATCCACTTTCGCTTCTTTTACAACACGTACACACTCATCGAGGTCAGCGTATTGTACGCCACCAACAACGCCGTCTTCTTCGCCGCCAACTGTACCGACTTCTGCCTCAACAGAAGCACCTTTAGCGTGCGCGTACTCGACAACTTGTTTCGTCATTTCGATGTTTTCATCGATTGGGTGGTGTGAACCGTCAATCATGACTGACGTGAAACCAGCGTCGATCGCTGCTTTACACTTATCGAATGAAGAACCGTGGTCAAGGTGGATTGCAACTGGAACAGTGATGTTGTAGTCGTGCATAAGACCTTCAACCATTTTGACAACTGTCGTGAAGCCACCCATGTACTTCGCTGCACCTTCTGATACACCGAGGATTACTGGTGATTTCTCGTCTTCCGCAGCGCGAAGAATCGCTTGCGTCCACTCGAGGTTGTTGATGTTGAATTGGCCGACTGCATACTTGCCTTCGAATGCTTTGTTAAGCATTTCTGTCATTGATACTAATGGCATAATGACATCCTCCTGTCTGTTCGCTATTATACACGTTTGGGAAAAGTTCCCCCGTGCAATTCGTTCCCATTATAACACACCGTAAAACATGTGCCTATGCTATTCGGGCATAGAAATGGCTTAGCGCAAGCGTTTACATATGTCATCTTGGTGACGAAACGTCAAATTTTCAAGACTTCTTTCACTTTTCCAATCATCCCATAAATATCAAACGGCTTCTCAAATTGTGCCGTGATCCCGAGACGACGCACTTCTTCAATCACCGTTTCTTCCCCAAATGCCGTCATGATCATGACGGGTGTGTCTAACTGTTTCTCGCGCATGCGACGTAATACTTCGTGTCCAAACATACGAGGCATATTCATATCGAGCAATACCAAATCATATTGCTCCCGCTCTAAAAATTCCCAGGCGCTGATGCCGTCTTGCGCCGTGTCCACGTCTACACCCATGTTCGTGAACACTTGCGCGAGCATCGTACGAATTCCGTCCTGGTCATCTGCTATTAACATCCGTGACATGCATGTCCCTTCTTTCATTCATCGTTTACCATATTCAAACAATTTAACCTTACCAAACTCATCTCTTTTTCGCGTCGTCTATCTTTTGAAATCAAGGGAACGATGGCTCGGAATTCTCTTCTTCCTGTTCTTCCTTCAACTGTTCAGGTACGTCTAGCACATTCACCTGCTCGTAGTCGGTCACTTCCGCATCTTCTTCTTTCACAAATACTCGCAGATAGTTCCCTTCCGGTAACAACCCAGTGGTGGCAATAGACAGAGGACGTTTTTTTCCATTCTCGTCGTACCCGATGAGATCATAGCGATAACCCCCCGAGGTTTGCGTCGCCACTTCTGCACTTGGGACTTTGACATAATAGACATCGGCTAACAATCGATTGGGATCGACATAACGCCAACCTACTACTAATAGAATGCCAATCAATAGGATGGCAACGAGATTTCGTTTCATAAAAAATTCTCCCTCAATCTAAGAATCACTACTTATGAGGTATACCGTTATTCCGAATCGATGAAAAAAAAAAACAAAAAAGGTTCATCCTATTTAGAATGAACCTTTCCTGCAATGCAGTGCATTACGATTCGACAGTCACAGGCACAACTGCGATTTCAATCTCCTTCTCTACTTCTTCACGTTCTTCTTTCAAACGCTCATCCGACCATTTGAAGACGTCGGCCATGCAACGAAGGACACCTTCTTTGTGTTGACGGACGAAATCGATATCAAAGAACATCGCACCGGTCCGGCGAATCAAGAAGTCGATGGCGCGTACGACCGATTCTTCTTCGATGCCATAAATCAACTGTGCATAGACGACCTCTGGCAAGTCATACGCGTTCGAGTCCATCCGCTCGATGACACGATCGATATTCGATCCGTATAGACGGACGAGTTCTTCCGCGTGCCCCGCGTCGAGACCGTGATTTTGAAGTTCTTTCGTTTTCTTCTCGAGGAAGTCTTTGAACCCTTTCGATCCGCCGACGTGACCACCTGACATCGGCATATGCTTCGTCCGGCTTGCCAAGTAGACGACGCCCTCTTCTTCTTTTAATAATTTCGCGACAAGGTCGACGACCGTTTCTGACATCTTCCGATACCCTGTCAATTTACCGCCGGCAATCGTGATCAAGCCGCTGTCTGACTGCCAAATTTCGTCCTTACGTGAAATTTCAGAAGGGTCTTTTCCTTCCTCATAAATCAACGGACGAATACCCGCCCAGCTTGATTCCACATCATCTGCCGTGACATGAACGTCTGGGAACATATAATGGATTGCATCCAAAATATAATCGCGGTCCTCTGTCGTCATGCGTGGATGCGCTTTGTTTTTATCAAAGAACGTATCCGTCGTTCCGACGTACGCTTTGTTTCCGCGTGGAATGGCAAAGACCATGCGCCCGTCTGGTGTGTCGAAATAAATTGCCTGTTTGAGTGGGAATTTCGATTGATCGATGACAAGGTGAATTCCCTTCGTCAAACGAAGCTGTTTGCCTTTTTTTTTTTTTTCTTCTTCCCGTAACTCATCGACCCATGGACCAGTCGCATTGATGATTTTTTTTTCATAGACGTCATATGTCGACCCATCGATTTGGTCTTCGACGTGTACCCCCGCCACTTTGCCGTTATCGTAAATCAGCCCGGTCACTTTGGCATAGTTCATAAGAAGCGCGCCGTGATTCGCGGCCTCTTTCGCCACTTCGATTGTCAATCGTGCATCATCCGTCCGATACTCGACATAGTATCCACCACCGACTAAGTCATCTTTTTTGACGAGCGGTGCTTTTTTGATGACTTCATTCGGTTTGAGCATCATGCGACGTTCTGCCCGTTTGACGCCTGCAAGGAAGTCATACACCATGAGTCCGATTGAAGTTGAGAAAGGACCAAACGTGCCTCCCTTGTGCATCGGTAATAGCATCTGTTCCGGTGTCGTGACATGTGGACCGTTCTCATACACGATGGCACGCTCTTTCCCGACTTCTGCGACGAGCGCCACTTCAAATTGTTTCAAATAGCGGAGTCCCCCGTGAACAAGTTTCGTCGAACGGCTTGACGTCCCGGCCGCAAAGTCTTGCATTTCGAGAACCGCTGTCTTCATCCCACGTGACGACGCATCGAGCGCAATCCCTGCTCCGGTTATCCCTCCACCGACAACAAGAACGTCATGACGTTCGCTTGTCAGTTGTTCGTATCGTTTCGCTCGTTCTTTCGCTGAGAAATTTCTGATTTCCATCTTATTCCCTCCTATAGTAAGTACGGTAAAATGAATAGAAAAAGAAAACACAACAAAAACAAGGCTTCCCCCTTCTGTTGTGGTCTCTCTATTGTCTCGAACCGAATATCAACTTTTCTCCTGTATTATACCCTATTCTTTTCAGTTCAATCATCTCTTACGCTTGCGCAATCTGTAATGTGTTCATTCACAAGCATCCGACTCGCATTTTTGAGTCGAGAAGCTTAGACTTCAAGGTATCATGTTGAAGGAGGATTTCAGATGAAACGTATGTTACAACCTTTTCAATTCAAAAATGGCGTCGAAGTACCGAACCGACTCGTCTTGGCTCCGATGACACATTACTCATCAGAACCAACGGGCGAAGTATCCGAGCATGAGCTCGCCTACTATCGGAAACGGGCGCAAAACGTCGGGCTTGCGATTACAGCATGCGCGTACGTGACAGAAGACGGGAAAGGTTTCCCGAACGCATTCGGGGTCAATGACGACAAATTCATCCCGGGTCTCCGTCAATTGGCGGAAAGTTTAAAAGCGGAAGGTGCAAAAGCCATCCTTCAAATTTTCCACGCTGGACGGATGTCACCACCTGAACTCGTCCCGAACGAACAACCTGTCAGTGCAAGTGCTGTCGCGCCTGTCCGAGAAGGCGCCGTCACACCACGTGCCCTCGAGACATCAGAGGTCGAAGCCATTATCGAGGCGTTCGGTGAAGCGACGCGTCGGGCCATCGAAGCCGGGTTTGATGGCGTCGAGATTCACGGAGCGAACACCTACTTGATTCAACAATTCTTCTCACCGCACTCAAATCGCCGTGAAGATCGCTTCGGCGGTGATGTTCATGGACGTTTGACGTTCCCACGCGAAGTCATTCGTCGTGTGAAAGAAGCAGCTGCAGATGCAGAAGACTTCTTAGTCGGCTATCGTTTCTCACCGGAAGAAATCGAAGAGCCAGGAATCACACTCGACGACACGGATGTGTTACTCGATATGATTTTAGAAGAGGGCGTTGATTATATTCACGCTTCTCTCTGGAACTTCAATACAGCTTCCATGCGTGACGAGAATGTCACGGAGCGTTCGATAGACCGCATCGCCAATCGAATCAATGGTGACATCCCACTCATCGGAGTCGGGCAACTCCAACGTCCGGCCCAAGTGGAAGACGCACTCGACGTCGTCGATTTTGCCGCACTCGGTCGCGAACTGATCATCGATCCACAATGGCTGGAAAAAGTGGAATCGGACCGCGAAGACGAGATCGAGACAGAACTCGACTTGAACAAACAAGCCGAACTCGCTGTCCCAGCTCCGCTATGGAACGCCATCACGACACGTGCCGGTTGGTTCCCAATTAAAGATCAAGAAGTGAAATAAAAAAATGAACCTGCCGTTTATCACGGCGGGTTCATTTTTTTATTTCAACGTCAAGAGCTCACTCATCGTCACAAACGTGTACCCTTCACGTTTCAGCGCATCGAGAACTTTCGGCAACCCTTCAGCTGTGGACTCATGAATATCATGCATCAAGACAACAGCACTTGGATGGACATTGTCCATAATCAAGCGATACATTTGATCGGCATTACGGTGACTCCAATCAAGAGAATCGACCGTCCATAGTGCAAGGGTCTGCTCCTTTGTCTGAATGATCTGCTCAATCATTTCATTTTTAGCCCCGTATGGTGGACGAACCAATGATGGGCGTTGTCCCGTAAGCCTCTCAATTCGTTCATCAACCTGTTCGAGTTCCTCTTTGACTCCCTTCTCAGACAATTGTGTCAAATCCGGGTGATGTTCAGTATGATTTGCTAGCTCATGACCTGACAACGCTACTTGTCTCGCTACATCAGGATAGAATTCCATCTGACTCCCTAACATAAAGAACGTAGCACGCGCTTGGTATTTCTCAAGTGTCTCAAGAATGTGAGGTGTCACAATCGGATGGGGTCCATCATCGAACGTCAGTGCAACATATTTCCCATTGGGTTCAAGCGGCTTATTTGAGGGACTCATGATTGGAGAATCTTCTTGTGCAGTGGGCGTATCTAATTCGGATAACAAAAACGGCTCAACTTCCTTCATCGGAATGTGAACTTCTACCACACCTGCCGCTCCCGCCGCCACTTCATACTCGTCAAATATGACATCTAGACCAGAGGACGTCAGTATCCACTTCGTCGATTTAGGGTGTTTAATCGCTTCACGTAACTGATCCTCAAATACGTATTCTTGATGTTGTAATTGTGTGATGACGCTATGCTTGAACCATTCTAATGCATGTTGGTCATCACGTAAGACATCATCCCATTCAACGAACGTTCCGTCCGAAAGGTTCATCCGAAATACGTCGACAGTGGTTTGACCATTCGCACCACCAGTGAATGCATAAGTATGAACGACTAGCGTGTATTCAGTCTGATTCGTTTGATATGTATCGGTCTGAATATTTAAGTGACCCGTTTGACCGTGACTAGGGGTGAGGTTGTGTTGAAATGCTTCTTTCTTTTCTAAAATGAATGCATCCAGCTCCTCGTTTAGCATTTCATAATCCGTTCTCGGAACAGAGATTGATGTCGTATATCTTTTCGCTTGTTCACTCTCTACCGTTAAGTGTAACCCGGGGTATTGTCCGGTAAAGGATGGTGTCGGAACTTTTTTAATCGTCGGGGCGGCTCCCGCGATGTAATACCATGTGCCCATCCCAATCAATAACATCACAATAACTAACATGTGTCGTTTCATTCTTATTCTCTCCTATTTAATTCAATCGATTCGATTGTAGCAAACTCTTCACGAATGAAATCGTCAATATGGCGACAAATATATACAAAATCATACAAAACAGGTACGTCGTCTTTAAATAGACGGCGTACCTGTTTTCATCCATTCTTCGCGTAACATGCCCATCCGAATCGAATCGTAGCGTTTCGCGTTCACGACACGCACTTGACGAATTCGACCTTCAAGCTGCATCCCTACTTTTTCAGCGACCCGCATCATTCGCTCGTTCCCTGACCATGTCGTCAATCCCACGCGGACGACCGGTAACGTTTCAAACAAATGTTTCGTCCATAGACGAAGGGCACGCGTCCCGACACCTCGATTCCAGCGGTCGGATTGATGCAAGATGATGCCCATCTCGAGCCACTCTCGTCCGGCATCTTCGAAATAATAGGAAACCGTGCCATATACCGTTCCACTGACCTCAATGACCCACATGTCTTCTTTTTTGATGAACGATCGCTCGATTTGCTGAAACTCTTCGTAAGACATTGACTTGTGTTCGAAGTAAGGCGCGTCCCACTGTTTCCATTCCGGTACCGCATCTCGATAAATCAATTCCCAGAGTCGTGATAGATCCTGTTCTTCAATCGGTCGAATGACCACTTCTTGATCTTGTCGCATGTTGTCTTCCTCTCTATAAATCGTCCTTACCTTATTCTTGTGTCCCGTTCGAATCTCCTTTTTTTTGTTTGTGCCAAATGAACGCAAGAATCAAGACAATCACACTTGCCATGACAGAAGCGATTGCGATTGGACTCGAATCGGTCATAAACAATTGTCCAATCGAGACAGAATAAGCAAGTCCGAACGACGTGACGAGTTTTGCCCCGAACGCGATACCCGCAAAGCGCAGAAACGGTACACGACTAAACCCCGCAGCGAGACAGATGACCTCGTCAGGTAAAATCGGAATGATAAATAAGACGAGCAAGACACCAAGACCGTATCGATCGACATATCGATCGTACGTCTTCAGTTTTTCTTCATCGACCCAACGAATCATGCGCCCTCGACCAAATCGGGCCAGTCCATACATGACAAAGATTCCAAGTGTCGTCGCAACGCTTCCGACCAAAGCGGCACGAAACGGTCCGAGCGCGACACTCCCAATCGGCACGCTGACCGCTTCCGGAACGGGTAACGCAATAGGTTGTAAAAAGCTAAATGCTGCAAACACCCAGACCGCCTGTCGTTCATATTGTTCTAGTAAACGATCCAATCCGTATGTGTCATAAAGGATGAGTCCGAATGAAACATAATAGACGAGAACGAAAATCAAGAAGAGAGAGAACGTGATCTTCCACATCTGCTTTAGGATGACGTTCGAGCCGTCCCGAATCGCCCGAAGTAACCCGACCGAGAGGGCGAGTAAAACAACACCTGTCCAGCCAAGTTGATACGGCAATAAAAGGGAAGGCAAGACGACGAACGGCAACAGACTGAGCGCGACAAGCCCTAATCCATATCCAAGATAAATCGAATGTCGTTCTTTCATGTGCCCTCACCCTCTCCCCGTTCTATTTCTAGTGTACCCACAAAGTGATAGGGATGTATCCTGCCGAAGGCGCTTTCCCTCTCATGCTTTTGACGTAGAAAAACCACGGTCCGCAATGGACCGTGGCTTTCAATCACTTATTCTCCAAGTGATGCTTGGATGAAGTCATGGAATAGACGTTGTGGACGTTCTGGACGCGAAATCAATTCTGGGTGGAACTGTGATGCCACGAACCATTTGTGTTCTGGAATCTCAATGATTTCTACGAGACGACCGTCTGGGCTCGTACCTGAGAACTTGAAGCCTTCTGCTTCAAACGCTTCACGGTATTCGTTGTTGAACTCATAACGGTGACGATGACGCTCGTATACGAGTTCTTGATCGTATGCCGCATGCGCTTTCGTCCCTTTTTCGAGTTTACATGGATAAAGTCCAAGACGAAGTGTGCCGCCAAGATCCTCGATATCTTTTTGTTCTGGAAGAAGGTCGATGATCGGATACGGTGTCGACGGATCGATTTCTGCCGTATGTGCGCCGTCCAACTTCAAGACGTTACGGGCAAACTCGACCGTCGCAAGTTGCATCCCGAGACAGATTCCGAAGAATGGGACGTTGTTTTCACGAGCAAAACGTGTCGCTTCAATCTTCCCTTCGATTCCACGCTCACCGAATCCACCTGGAACGAGGATTCCGTCCGCATCGCCGAGGATGTCTGAGACGTTTTCAGCCGTCACGTCTTCCGCGTTGACCCAGTCGATGTCGATATCCGCGTTGAACGCATAACCCGCATGTTTGAGTGCTTCCGCGACCGAGATATACGCATCACGCAATTCGACATATTTCCCGACGAGTGCGATTTTCACTTTCTTCTCAAGGTGTGTGACCGTGTGGACGAGTTCTTTCCAAGCCGTCATGTCAGCAGCCGGTGAATTGAAACCGAAGTAGTCGTTGACGAGTTGGTCCATTCCTTGTTTTTGAAGGTTGAGTGGTACTTCATAAAGTGTCGATGCGTCTTGCGCCTCGATGACCGCTTCTTTGCGTGTATCACAGAAGAGGGCGATTTTTTCACGCATGTCTTCTGGGATGTCATGCTCCGTACGAAGGACAATGATATCCGGTTGAATTCCGTAGCTGCGAAGCTCTTTGACACTGTGTTGTGTCGGTTTTGTCTTCATCTCACCTGCGGCACGAAGGTAAGGGACGAGTGTACAGTGGACGTACATGACGTTCTCTTTCCCAATGTCATTCTTCACTTGGCGAATCGCTTCGATGAACGGAAGGGACTCGATATCCCCGACTGTTCCACCAATCTCTGTGATGACGACATCGGCGTTCGTCTCGCGTCCTGCACGGAAGACACGGTCTTTGATTTCGTTCGTGATATGCGGAATGACCTGAACCGTCCCACCGTTATAGTCTCCACGACGCTCTTTCTTCAAGACAGTTGAATAAATGCGCCCTGATGTGACGTTCGCGTTTTGCGACAAGTTGATGTCGATAAAGCGCTCATAGTGTCCGAGGTCAAGGTCAGTCTCAGCGCCATCATCTGTGACGAATACTTCTCCGTGTTGATACGGGCTCATCGTACCTGGGTCAATGTTGATGTATGGGTCAAACTTCTGAATCGTGACGTTGAGTCCTCGATTTTTGAGTAGACGCGCGAGCGAAGCTGCCGTGATCCCTTTACCGAGCGAAGATACTACCCCGCCTGTTACGAAAATGTACTTTGTCATGTTTCTTTCTCCTCTCTTGAATACCAACCATCGGGAAACGAAAAAACAAAAAAAGCAAAAGTGCCCCCGAAAATGGAGGACACTTTTGCTGCATCGTTACGTGCTAAACTAGCCCATGACTAATTTACGCCAGAGACGATGCAGTCGTCAAGATATTATTTTTTCTTTTTTTCAAGTCGATGAACACGACTAAAAAAGAAAAAGAGACACGCCTAGCCGGGCGCGATGCCCGGCTTTTTTGCGGTCTCTTATAAATCATCCTCGTCTTCGATATCGAGGTCGTCGTCCAAGTCATCGTCCTTGAAATCGTCAAGGCCTTCTACTTTTTCTTCTTCGTCCTCATCATCAAATTCAGATGAATCATAGTCTTCAACTTTTGCGAATACATCCAAGTCATCCTCGATATCGACGATGCCTTCGTCTGCTTCTTCGAACTCTTCTTCGAATTCGTCAAGTTCACCACGTTGACGTGCTTCGATGACGAGATCCTCATCCGACTTATCGAATGGGTACCAAACACGAAGCGCCCAACGGTTTGCTCCTAAGTTGACGAACAACCCGTCGATGTTCAAATCGGTGTAAAGTTGTGCGATTTTTTCGAGCTCTTCCTCTTCACTCGCAAACGTATAGTTTTGCTTGATTTTTTCGCGAATCTCATCAAAAGAAACAGGCTGTTCGCCAGTTTCTTGGAGAAGTTCATAAACGAAATCAATCAACGATTTATTCATTAAAGGACACTCCTTTTCCGTCACTAGTTAAACATCACTCCTCATTATAAACAAAAGCGATATGAAAAAGCTAGGGAAAATTATGATTCATGTGTTCTACTCGGACGAACTCGGAACCAGTACAGGCTGATCAATCCAATATTGAAAATCCACGTAAGTCCTAGAACACCGAACATCCATGCTTTTGGAATTTGAAACGATAATTCCTCGTTGACCGTCTGCCCAACGTACAAACCGTATCCTAACAATCCAATCATTAAGAAGGAGTACGCAACGACCATCCCAAACCGCTTCCACAGCTGCAAGAGCAAGGAAGCAAACTCCTTATTTTCCCCATATTGATCAAACAGATACGTATGGCTTACACTCGAGTACATCGTCTGCGTATACCCACTGACAAATAAGACAGGGATGAACGCAAGTGGCTCGATAAATCCTAGGAAAAAGATGAGGGAGGACACGAGTAACACGAGGTATGGGTGACGTGCGAAATCAAATATACGACTAAATAAAATCCAGCCGATGACGCCTACTAAAAATGGGAAAAATACATAAAAAATGAGAACTTGAAACGAGTACAAGGCAAGACTGACAAAGACGGCACCAATTAACGTCCAACCACCGAACAATCCAATCACAAACGACAGCAATTGAACCTGACGGGTGCGACTCGCTCCAATAAAGTCTCGGACGCGCTTTTGGTACAATAACCATCCAACATAAACGAGCAAAATAATCATTAAGCCAAATACTTCGATATAGCCACGCGCCCCTTCTAAAAGACTGAGCAGACGACTAATCAATGTAAAAACGGTGACCGCGATGAAGGCACGGAGAAAAGAACGAGTTTCAAACTGCCAAGTCGCCGATTTTTGAAGCGGTAATTTCCGAACAAAAAGCCATGGTAGAATCAAACTGACCAAAAAGAGAGCGATGGCCAGATTGTATGACTGTGTCAATGCAAAAGAGAATATCGCAATCCAACCGACTAACATCAGAACCAACGGCCAGGAGCTTCCTTTAGCTTCTTTTGAATCTGGATCAGCAGCTGGTTTCAGTTCGTTTAATTGCGATAAAATCGTCGTCATAATCGACCCGACTCCAATTGATCCAACCCCGACTAAAAAGGCGCTCCATTCAATCGCACGCTCAAACGGGAGAACGAAACAAATGAGACCGACAACGAGTACGACAAAAGCGATTAAAAAAGTATCTTTAGAACCACGGCGTCCAATGACATAAACCCACAATAATAGACCGGACATACTGGCTACATAAAAAATCAAGAATGGAATGAGACGCCCGACACCTTCTTCGACTGCCATAATAGATAAAAATAAGATCTGCGGAAGAATTTGACTACTAAGAGCACTGACAATCGTCAATAGGACAACCATGTTTTTCATGGGACACACTCCTTACATTGAGATTGAATATTCTGTTCCTCAATCATCCTTTCCCAGATCCATTCGTCTGCGAACCTCTTTCATAACACATTTACTTCTCAGTTTCTTCACTCTTTTGCCGATATAGAAGAGAATGACATTTTAGATATGAAAGAGAAGGAGAAAAATATATGGCACTTTTTCGTAAAACAACATCCAATCACTTCGTCGCCACTACCGGTTTTCCTGAAATCCAGACAATCGCTAAACCAGCCGACTCAAGCTTGAATGGTCGCACTCACTACATGGGATACACGACCTCTCAAGTAAAACGACTGCAAGATATGGCTCCACTCGTCGAGTCAGTACTTGACGATGTACTTGAAAACGTACTCGACCACTTAATGCTGCAACCGGAAATGGTACAGATTGCGAACGCATCATCCACAAGAGAACGATTAAAAAAGGTATTCGCCGATTATTTCCGCAGCCTACTAACAGGGAACATCGATGATAAATTCTTGGCAATGCGGAAACGAATGGGACAGACGCACCACCACTTCGCCGTGCCTGTCGTCTGGTTCTTGGCGACGTACTCGGCATTTAATACGTTGCTCATCCCAAAAGTGGTTGAAACGTATCAACACGATCCTGCCCTCTTAAGTGAGTCCCTCTTAGCGTTGTCACACGCGATGAATTTAGACGCACAAATCGTCACCGAACAATACGTCAACGCCCGCCTCGATGAAATCGAGTCTGCGAACCAAGCTCGTGCGTCCCTGTTGAGTGACGTGACACGCGTCAGCACAGAAGTGGCGACTACGATGGAACAAACCGGACACGCCATGTCTGAAACGAGCAATCGTGCTCACCAAGTCCTTGCGGAAACGAAAAAAAAGGAAAAAATGAGTCGTCATTTGATGAAGTTGACGCACACGAACGGAAATCAAATCGAACAGATGGAAGTAGAGTTCAAACAGTCGGCCACCTACGTCGATACTTCGCTCGATCGAATTACCGCCCTAAAAGAAGGTTCACAGGATATTGTCAGCATGACCAAGAGCATCGAACAAATTGCTAACCAAACGAACTTACTCGCCTTAAACGCTTCGATTGAAGCGGCTCGCGCAGGAGAACACGGAAAAGGGTTCGCCGTCGTCGCCACCGAGGTACGCACACTTGCGGAGAACGCAAAACAACTGAGCAGTCAAATCAACGCGCTCATTCATGAAAATGAGACGAACATCGCGGCCCTCCTCGAGCAAATGGGGCAAATGCATCGGACGAACGATGAAGCGATGCGCCAACTAAGCACCGTCAAAGCTGGTTTTTCGACCGTTCAAGAAGAAATGGGCCAATACGTTCTTTCTTTCGAACGAAACAAACAAGACCTCGGACAGATGGTCGAGACCATTTCATCGATCAACGAGACGACGCAAGGGTTATCTCACTTGACCTCTTCCCTTCTATCCACCTCTGAGATGCAGTAAACAAACAAGGCACGGTCCGCGGACCGTGCCTTCATGTATTATTGGACAACTGGTTCTGGTATCTCGATGGCCTTCAGCGAGCGATCGAGCAATTCGACGACATCGAACGTGCCGACGGTCTCATCGACTTCCTTCGCTTTTGTTCCATCAGATAACATCGTCAAACAGTACGGACATGCCGAACCGATAACAGTCGGTTTCGTCTCAAGCAACTGTTCTGTCCGAGCCACGTTGACACGTGTCCCGACTTTTTTTTTCTGCCACATGAGACCACCACCGGCTCCACAACACATACCGTTTTCACGGTTACGTGTCGCTTCGACGAGTTCGACACCCGGTATGCGTTCTAGGACGAATCGTGGTGCATCGTAAATGCCGTTATAACGACCAAGGTAACAAGAGTCGTGATAGACGACACGTTCGTTCACGTGAAGGTCTGGCTGAATCCGACCTGTGTCAAGTAACTCCGCGAGCAACTCCGTATGATGATACACCTTCACATCAGTCAAACCGAAGTCCGGATACTCATTTTTGAACGTATTGTACGCGTGCGGGTCGACCGTGACGATTTTCGTCACCCCATACTTCTCAAATAGTTTAATGTTCGCTTCGGCGAGTTCTTGGAACAGCAACTCGTTTCCGATTCGACGTGGTGTATCCCCTGAGTTTTTCTCTTCATTTCCGAGAATGGCGAATGAGACGCCTGCCTTGTTCAAGACGCTCGCAAAGCTCTGCGCGACTTTTTGGCTACGGCTATCGTAAGACCCCATCGCGCCGACCCAGAAGAGATACTCGAATTCCTCGCCTGCTTTTTTTTTTTCTTTCGCCGTCGGGATGACGAGCTCTGTATCCTTACGCCAGTTCTCGCGTTCTTTCCGGTTCATTCCCCACGGGTTTCCTTGACGCTCGATATTGGCGACCGTACGCTGTGCCTCAGGGTCCATCTTCCCTTCCATCATGACGAGGTAACGACGAAGGTCAATGATTTTATCGACGTGTTCGTTCATGACCGGACACTGGTCTTCACAGTTACGGCAAGTCGTACAAGCCCAAATTTCTTCTTCCGTGATGACGTTGCCGATCAACTCGTCTGCGACGAGCATATGACCGTCTTGCGCAGCTGCTGCGATTTCAGCACCTTGCGTGTTTTGGAACATGAGTGCAGGTGCCCACGGTGATTTTCTCGTGACCGCCGCGCCTTTCATATTCATATGGTCACGAAGTTTGACGATTAAGTCCATCGGCGACAACATCTTCCCAGTTCCTGTTGCCGGACAAACATTCGTACAACGCCCGCACTCGACACAGGCATACAAGTCGACGAGCTGCTTCTGGTTGAAGTCTTCAATCTTGTTGACCCCGAAGACAATCTCTTCATCCGACTCTTCCGCTTCTTCCATCGCTGAAAAATCAACAGGTGCCAAGCGACCGACTTTGTGCGTGCGACCGAGCCATACGTTGAGCGTTCCGGCAATCAAGTGTGCGTGTTTTCCTTGTGGGATGTAGACCATGAAGCTGAGCAAGAATAAAAGGTGCATCCACCAAAAGACGACGAATAAAGCGAAAGCGACAGAGCCCGGTACCCAAGCAAATGCTGAGCCGATGAGCGTCGCGACCGGTTCGCCCCACATTGGAAGCTCTTCTTTATAGACGAGGTAAAACCCGTTCCCGAACAATACGGAAACCATCAACCCGCCGATGAAGATGAGGGCAAGACCTGCTAAAAAGTTTCGTTTCAAGCGCACGAGCTTCTCGACGTAACGACGGTAGAATCCCCAAACGACCGCAACGAGAATCATGAGCATGACGATTTCTTGCATGAACGTAAAGATTGGATAAAGCGGACCGAGCGGGATATGCGGGAAACGTGTTCCCACCGCTAGTCCTTTCCAAATAAAATCAATCGCCCCGAATTGGACGAGGATGAAGCCATAAAACATCATGACGTGAATTGCGCCACTCTTCTTATCTTTCAACAATTTCTTTTGACCGAACACGTTGATCATGACCTGTTCGAGTCGTTCTTTGTTCGTTTGGCTCCATTCTGCCTTCTTCCCGAGCTTGATGAACGTATAACGCTGATGAACTAGCGTAGCAAATAAATATACACCATAGCCGAGGACGAGCAAGAATAGAATCCAGTTGACGATTAAAAATGTAGACATCCCCAAAACTCCCCCTTTTGAAAACGGATTCAATCTTGAATTCAGTATATCAAATGATGAATGAACAGTCATTCATTTTTTTTTTGTTCTCATCAGAAGTTTAGAAGATGTTTCAATATGAGCAATAATCCCCCATAGCTGCACACGGCCAATACGAACGTGCGGAAGTGCAAATTTCGGTCGGATGGCAGTTCAAACTTCACGATATTGAGAATCATCGCCCCGGCCACAAAGGCAAAACAGAGCGCTTCGACGTGCGCCGCCAAGTCAATCCAGCGTGAAAAGAACCCACCAAGTAAAATCCCACCACTCAACAAATAGCGTCCTTGTCCCATGTAACGTTCACCATAATGACGATTTAAGTCATGCCCGAGCGCTAAAAAGTGGACACCGAGCGCTGTCGCATAGAAACTTCTCGCAACGAACGTCACCGAGTCGGCTGTCACCACGTACGCCGAGAAGGTCATATAGGCCGTGAGGAGTGTCACCTGTAACCAATACGAAACGGCCCGGTCGACCGCCTCATCTTGAAAGTGAGGGGTACGAACGAACCGCATGGTGCCGTAAAACAACGTGAAACCGATGAGACTGACGATGTAGATTTCTGAAGGTAACGCCAAATTCAACCAATCGACACGAAGCGTGTCCTGGCGTTTGTTCAGGGACGGCAAAAGATACATGAAGAAGTACGTGATGGCGATGCCGCTCGAGAAAGAGAACCATTTTTTCGAAGGAACGGTCTCTTCCCGGAACAAATAGATGCCGAAGAAGTTAATCAGCGCCAAATAGATGATGATCCAGTTCGCCATCTCGTCCTCACCCTTTCAAGTCAATCCAAAACCGCTCGACGACTGTCCCGTCTTCTTCCGTATACGGTGTGTCCGCAATGCCACCATTGTTTAAAATGACTTGACGGGAAGCTATATTTGTCCGGTTACACGTGATGAGTGCCCGCTCGATTCCAAGTTCTTTCACTTTCTCAAGCGCAAGTTGCAGTTGGATTGTGGCGAGTCCACGCCCGCGTGCGCTCGGTTTCACCCCATACCCGACATGCCCGCCAATCTTCAAGAGCGATTCGTTCAGCTCATGACGAATGTTCGTCGCGCCAAGAAGCTCCTCCCCGTCCGTGAGCCAATACGTTGTGCTCGGGACCCAACCTTTTTCTATATGTTCACATAACTCCTTCTGACGTAACGTGTTGACATATGCCTCGAAGTCGGTCGTTTCACGGTCCACTGAAGTCGGGACGATTCGCTCATCACGTTCGTAACATTCTTGTAAAAATGCGAGAATCTGTTCTTTTTGTTCGACAGATGTTTTGATTAGTCTTAACATCACATTTCCCCCTTTAACCATTTCCATTCGCGTTCTCTGTTTGATTTCCTTGTTCCTTCATCTTAGAGAAGATACCTTCGAAATAAAATGGACGTTCTCGTCGAAGTGTGTCCCCTTTCAGGCATGAAAAAAAGTGCCATCCTGTTCAGATGACACTTTTGACATGCTTACTATTCGAGTCCGAGCCGTTGTGGCATATGTGGCGCGAGTTGTCTCGCTTCTTCCAACCGACCTGCTTCGACGAGCGTATGGAAATGTAAAAACTGTTCATGCGATGCATCACTGATGGCTGCCAAATAATCGACGTACCGATCGTAGACCGCTTTGTCTTCTGACCGCGCCTCAATAAGTGCGATGTACAGGCGAACGGTGTCTTCCCCGTAAAGGAGCGGGAACTCATCGTTCAGTTGAAGCAATTTATCGATTGAATCGACATCGACTCCGTTTTCTTGGTCATAATGCATGATGACTTGCTCAGCATGATCTTCAAGGCGACCGCGCCACTCTTCATATTCTTCTTCATTCGTTTCGAGCATCTCGAACCAGTCTTCGTTCAACATCTCTTCAATCTTATTTACGCGTTCTGTGAAGTTCATACGCTCTCTCCTCCTTCAAATGTCCATGTGACATGTACTTCGTATATACCCACGTTTTCTTCATTCATGGATAATTCATATACGAACGTACATGACTCTTCAGACACATCGAGTCGCGATGTCGTCGTCGCCATCGTCATCGACATATAGGCATTCTTATATAAGCTTTGCGTGAAGCGACCTTCGATGAAGGAATGGTTCATCTCGATCGGTCCTTTGCAGATGAGCGCCAATCGTTCCGGCGTGTACTTGATTGTCGTCGGGACCGTTCCGTCCTCTTGTTGTTGGTCAAACATTAAAATAAAGCCAGTCTTCAATGGATAGTATACGCCGTCAGCCGATAGTTCGATCGGCTCAAGAATGTCACTCATCCGAGTTGTTTGCTGGACACGCACGCGAAGTGGTTCAATCGCCATGCTCATCCCCCTTTCCGTCAACTCATCGTACCATATGTGGTAGGAGTCGTTCTATCGACGGTGCTTCGTTTTCACATAGACGAGATGGTCTACCCACTCATCATTCTCAAAAATAAATCCCTCTCTCGTGCACTCGTACGACATGCCGACACGCTCTGCGAGACGAACGGATGCCTCATTGTCGAGATTGATGTGTGCCTCGATCCGTTGAAAATTTAAGTCGTCAAAGGCGAGGCGCATCGCTAAATCGACCGCCTCTGTGCCATATCCGTTTTGCCAATGTTGGTTATGGATGGTATACCCGACCCGACCCCAATGAAATCCATCTCGCGCCAATGTCGAGAAATCCACCATGCCGAGATGTATCCCATCTTCAAGCCGGAAAATCCCAAAGACATGCGCACGGTCTTCATGTGCGAGTGATTGGTGTGTGTCGACTAGCTGACCGAACCAAACGGACGTACAGTCGCTCATATCTAATTTCCCCGGGTCATATACATGTTGTGAAACGAGACGATTTGTAAAGCCGCTTAACCATGTGTCATAATCTCGTTTCTCTAACGGTCGTACGATGATTCGATTTGTTTTTTTATGATACGTAAATGGATTCAATCTCTCCTGTCTCCTCCCTATTACTTTTAAACAGTCAGAAAAACTTCTTCCACTTTCCTTCCGAAATCACATCGATCTTCCCTTCGTTTACACGAATCGCGGTCTCGTCGTCAATCGCATAGGCCGGCGACTGTAATGTCTCCGCCCATTCTGCAGCATCTCGTGACGTGTTCTCCGGTAACATTTCGTGGTCGAGATGAGGAAAAATCGAGAAGTCGACAAACCCTAATGTATCATCACTCTGCTCGTCGGATGCGCGCCATCCGACAAACGCTTCTCCAATTCGTGGTGTCATCACCATGCTACCTGCACTCAATCCGACGTAGACGCCTTTCCAGGACGGGAGCAGCGAGGCTACCCCGGACTGTTTCATCCAATGGTAGAGAAAGAGCGGATCGCCCCCATTCACCAATAATACGTCTGCCTTATCAAACGCCGGTCTCCACACCGACTCATCGATACTCGGGAGTGCGCTCAGTTCAAGCACCCCAACCGACTTCCAGCCCAACTCACACATCGGCGTCGAGAAATCTCCGTTGAAAAAGTTCCATGCGTGTTTCGTTCCCCCGTTCAACGCATAAATGGCTGTTGGGATACAGAGTGCATTACACTCTTCAATCGGCTTGTCCAATAATTCCAAAAGTGCCTGCTTGATGCTCTCGTTTTTAACGCCAGCGGACGTCAATAGTAGTTTCATTTGTTTCCCTCCTTATTGAATCTCTTCTAAAGCATTCTTATCATCCCCGTGCATCCCCTTTATTCATATTAAAAAGACCGTAGTCGACTTCTCGCCTACGGTCTTCAAACATGAAAGATTAGCTAATTTTATACACGCGACCTTCGAACGGTTTCAAGTGAAGGAGCGATGATTCCGCATCGCCTTCAACCGGCATGTTGCTCAAGACGACATCTTGCGCACGAAGTGTCTGATCCATATCAAACATCGTCTCTTTCGCCGTCAAGTTCGTGACGACGAGGTACTGCGTGTCACCGAGCGTACGCGTATACGCATAGACTTCCGGGTGTTCCGGCAAGACGACATCATACGCCCCATAAACAAACGTCTCATTATCTTTACGAAGTTGAATCATCTCTTTATAGAAGTTAAAGATTGAGTCCTCATCTTCAAGCTGTGATTCGACGTTGATATCCGTATAGTTCGGGTTGATGCCGACCCATGGCTGCTCTGCGAACGTGAATCCGGCGTTCGGGGCATCACTCCACTGCATCGGTGTCCGCGTGTTGTCGCGTGACGAGTTCCACGTGATGCGCATCATCTCGTCATGACTCTTCCCTTGCTCGACACCGATATAGTAGCGGTTGCGTGTCGCGATGTCATCATATTGATCGATCGAATCGAATTTGACGTTCGTCATCCCGATTTCTTGACCTTGATAGATAAACGGCGTCCCTTGCATGAGGAAGTACATCATCGCAATCGACTTCGCGCTTTCTTTCCAGTAACGCTCATCGTCTCCCCATTTCGAGACCGTACGCGTCTGGTCATGGTTTTCGACGTAAAGGGCGTTCCATCCATCGGCCTCAAGTCCTTTTTGCCATTTCGTCAACACGTTCTTCAAGTGAACGACATCGAGTTTCGAATCGGCATCTTCACTCCAAAGGTCCATGTGTTCGAATTGGAAGACCATGTTCATCTTCCCTTCCTTTTCACCGACCCATAGATGGGCATCGTCAGGTGAGACGCCGTTCGCTTCACCGACCGTCATGATGTCATGTTTATTGAACGTCTCGTCACGAAGCTCTTCTAAATAGTCGTGAATTCCGTCCACGTTCATGTGCATCTCGAACGACGGTACAAAGTCGAGGTCGTTCGGGTTTGGCAAGTCGGCGAACGTCGGATTCTTGCGAATATGGCTGATTGCATCGACACGGAATCCGTCAATCCCTTTTTCGAGCCACCAGTTGATCATATCGTATACCGCTGTACGCATCTCAGGATTTTCCCAATTGAGGTCCGGCTGTTTCTTCGAGAAGACATGCAAGTAGTATTGCTCCGTCGTTTCATCGAATTCCCAAGCCGAGCCACCAAAGATCGATTCCCAGTTATTCGGCTTCGACCCGTCCGGTTTTCCGTCGCGCCAGATATACCAGTCGCGCTTCGGATTGTTTTTTGAGCTCTTCGATTCAATGAACCAAGGGTGCTCATCCGACGTATGGTTGACGACGAGGTCGAGCAACAGCTTCATACCGCGCTGATGCACTTCGTCCAATAAGCGGTCGAAGTCTTCCATCGTACCGAACTCGTCCATGATATCTTGATAGTCACTAATGTCATAACCGTTATCATCGTTTGGCGATTTATACATCGGGCAAATCCAGATAACATCAATACCGAGGTCTTTCAAATAGTCGAGCTTATCAATGATTCCTTGAATGTCTCCAATTCCGTCCCCGTTCGCGTCATAAAAGCTACGAGGATAAATTTGATAGGCGACGGCTTCTTTCCACCAGTTGCGTTTAAGCGTTTGTGTTTGATGTTCTCGTTGTAAAAGTTGCATGTGATCTAGATACTCCTTATCCCAAAACTCACTGCTCATCATTTATACTTATCTTATTCGTGCTGTGAACTTTATATCATTAGCGCAATCGTTTGCACGATGCAATAAATAAAACTTACCAAAAAACATTCGATGATACAAAGATGTTTCATCAGCATACTCAACGTGTACCCTACACGATTTTGAAAAGAAATGAAAGCGAGGTGCTTCATCATGATTCGATTTGCCACAATGGAGGATTTTTCAGCAGTCGATCAATTGATTTTAAAGAAAGCAAAAGAGTTCCAAGTAGCCGGAAAGTCGCAATGGGTCAAATATTTAGAGCCGAGTCGTTCCGACTATGTCCGTCACGATTTGACAAACGGGACGGTGTTTGTCTACGAACGAGATCAGCAAGTCGTCGGTGCCGTCAGCCTGATTCCTCCGACTGACTGGGACCATAATCTATGGGACGACCCGGACGGTGCCGTCTACTTGCATCGACTCGTCACGGACTCGAGTGCAAAAGGTGAACGCATCGGGGAACGTTTGATGCAGCATGCCTTAGCAAACACGTCTTCGACCATTCGATTGGACTGTGTTGCCGATAACGCCTTCTTAAATAACTACTATCCTCGGTTCGGTTTCCACTATATCGGCGAACGAAATGGATTCTCACTGTTTGAAAAAAAGGCTTGACCTTGACGTGACGTCAACCTTTACGCTTTGACTAAGGAGGTGAAGGGATGTATTCGATTCAACAACTTGCGTCACTCGCTGGAACGACAACGCGAACGCTTCGACATTATGACGCAATCGGTCTTCTCATTGCGAACCGTGACGCCAACGGCTATCGGCGTTATTCTTCGCGCGATGCGGAACGGTTGCAACTCATCTTACTCTATCGCACGCTCGATGTTCCTCTCGATCAAATCGGAGAATTGCTTGATTCAACGACGTTCAACCGGATTGATGTGTTGAGTGGACATATCGAGGCGTTGCGACAGAAAGCAGCCTATTTCGCTCAGCTTGCCGAGACGGCAGAAGCGACCCTCACCTCACTCAAAGGAGGGATTCCAATGGATGACAAGTCATTATTTGATGGATTAACTTATGAGGAGATTCAAGCTCACGAGGCGAAACATCAAGAGGAAGTGCAGGAACGTTGGGGAGAGACTTCAGCTTACAAGACAGCACAAGAACGTGCGCAGAAGCGATCGAAAGCGGACTGGGAACGCATCAATCAAATGCAACTCGATTTGATTGCGCCACTCGTTGATTTATTTCGTTCACAAATCGCAATCGATGACGACCGAGTTCAATCGATTGTGAAAGACAATCATCTGTTCATCGACACACACTTTTACGACTGTTCACTCGATATGTTCAGTGGACTCGGACAGATGTATGTGACGGATGAACGATTCACGGCATTTTATGATCGCTTCGAGCCGGGGCTCGCTGCGTATTATAACGAGGCCATCCAATACTATTGTATCGCGAACAGTTAAGTCCAAGCCTCAGGCTTGGACTTTTTTTCGTCGCTCGGTGTCTTCTTGCGGTCCTATTTAAAGATGTTTTTGTAACATCGGGAGACTCGTCGCCAAATAAATATAAGGGAAGGTCGAGAAGTTGTCCGTTCCACCTGTATAGATTACTTCACTCGTTAGTGGGGTCCATCCTTTCTTCGTCCACTGGCAAAGTCGAACTTCTTTTCTCGATGTGTGGTTATGGAATCCCCAATATGCTTCTCGTTGTCCCACTGCCATCGATGGGGTGATGTTTAAGATGGGACAGTTCATTTCTTGTAACAATCGTTCGTTCATTTCCGCAACTTCGTACATGATGATGACGTCCGGTTGCAGGTGTCGAATCGTATGTTCCGCTTTTTTATCTTGTAAGGAAACAACACGCGTCATACGCTGTTCCGGAATCGAATCGTCACAGAAAGCATACCGCGACTGCAACTCCGCGATTCGTTCTCGACTGAACCGCCGCATTATGGGAGTCAGGAAGGAAATGTACGATTGTGTCAGAAGTTCTTTCCACGTGTTGACATGAGTCGGTGTCGGACCATCTTCCATGATCACATGTGTGACGCCTAAATCCCGTATCGCTTGATAGACAAGTGTTGAACTCCAGTGGTCGCCCGTGCAGAGTACAACTCGCATTTTCTCATCTCCCTCCACTTTGGTTTGCGGTTTGACGCATCTCTCGGACCGCCACATCAAATGAACCAAACATTTGTTGAATGTCTTTTAATGTCGGACGATTGCCCTTTTCTTTTTGTCACACTTCATAACCCCATGGTGAGAGAGCGGTCAAATGTTCATCTGCCTCGTGTAGCGCGTCCATCATTTGCTTCTCCGTGAACAGCTCTCGCGTTGAGATGCCAATCTCGTCTAACGCTTGGGACCAAGACCCGAAACGCCTCACCACTTTCGTGATACTCGGACGTTGGTTCTGCTTGGCCCATTTGGCATAAGCGGTCGACGTCAATGGATGAAGCTCTTCATTGGCATCAAGTAACGATTGGATGATTTCACATTTTTGATCGAACGAGATGATACTCTTCAAATTCGCCTCAATCAGTGCCACTTTCCACGATCCGAACTGAATGACGACCTCTGTCAACGTCGGTGCATCATTGGTCATGGCCCACTTTCGATAATCGGCACTATTGAATGAATCATGCTCTTTCGCCGCTTCACGAAGCATTTGAATCATTTCCTTCTTTGTGAACCGTGGCGTTTGCTGTTCCAACCCAGCCAAACGCAGTACATTCGACCATGATCCGTACATTTCCAATAATTCCACCACGGTTGCCCCGCCGTGAATCTTTTGCCATTTCTGATACATGTAGATGGTGAGGCGACCGTCCGAAGAAGCCTCTTGTAAGTGATCAATCAGTTGTTGCTTTCCCATGTCGCCTCCCCCTTACGTGATTGACGTATCGGTTCATCCCACTTCACGGCTACTAATTTGTGCGAACAGGTGAAGTTGACGACTTAAAATTTTCGTTTCGTCAAATTTTTCTTCGACCACTTCGCGACCACGTTGCCCGAATGAATAACACTGTTCAGGATGTTCAATGAACCAGCGCATCGCCAAGGTCAGTGCCTCAGGTCGACCGACCGGAACGAGAAAGCCGGTTTCCCCATCCGTGACTTCTTCTCGACAGCCACGGATATCGGTAGCGATGACAGGTAATCCGGACGCCATGGCTTCAAGAATAGAGCGTGGCAATCCTTCACGATAAGAGGGAAGTAAAAAGACGTCGTGTGCTGCAAATAAAGAGGGGGTATCCCGAACGAATCCGGCGTAATGAATCTGTGGATTTTGGGCTAAATGCGCCTCGACTTGTTTCGCCGTCTCTTGATCACGTTCACTCGTCATCAACTCTCCAGCAATCGTCAACGTCGCGTTCGGATAGCGTTTCGTCAGTTCATCGAACGCCTGAAGTAAATCTAGGATTCCTTTTTCTTGAACGAGCCTTCCGACAAACAAGAACTTTAAATGTTCTGGGGAAATGTGTTTCTCTGTCGGATAAAATCGATTTAAATCAATCCCGTTTCCGAGATGCATCAATCGTTCGTCCTCTTTGAAATGTCTTGTTTTAGCGAGTGAGTAATCTTCCTCGCTTTGGAGCAACAACCAATCGGTCGCTAATGCCGCGAGTGATTTCTCTAACCAGAAGACGAGTTCGTATGCGATTCGACCCATTCGTTCGTGGAAGTAAAATCCATGTGCGGTATAGAGAATATGTGGTGTCCTGGCAATGCGGGCCGCAACTCTTCCTAACGCTGCGGCCACCGGGGTGTGGACGTGAATGGCATCATATTTTTCGCGGCGCAATAACCTTACCAACTCTTGAATGGTCTGTAGATTACGCTTCGGGCTAAACTTTCGATCGATTGGCAACGTATGAATGACCCATCCTTCGTCCCGAAGACGATCCGTCCGATCACCGTAAGCACACGCGACGTCGACTTCGTGTCCTTCCGCCTTCAGCGACTCAATGAGAGGACGTAGCAACACATCCGCTGTCATATCGACAGCGCAGAACTGGAGAATCTTTAAAGGCGCCATAAGTGCACCTCCTCCGGCTTCATCGCGCGATCGAGCATGCCTTTCAAGTCAATGACGATGCCACGACCTAACTTCAGCTGGCGTTTCGCAATCGTCCAACCCTCTTGAACGAATTCATCGTGAGACACGGCATAGATGACGACATCTGCTGGTTTTAAGTCACAGTATGATTTGACATCGATTCCATACTCTCGTCGTACCTCTTCCGGATCGACGAGCGGGTCACACACTTGCACTTCTAAGCCGAACTCCTCGACCTCTCGAATCAAGGAAGCCACTTTCGAATTTCGGATATCACTGACGTTCTCTTTGAAG
The DNA here is from genome assembly GCF_001909285.1 of Exiguobacterium profundum. Lineage (GTDB taxonomy): Bacteria > Bacillota > Bacilli > Exiguobacteriales > Exiguobacteriaceae > Exiguobacterium > Exiguobacterium profundum. The sequence continues at coordinate 765,481 of NZ_MRSV01000001.1, read as the reverse complement.
GACATCCCGAGGACCGTTACGCGCGATCCGAGAATGGCCATGTTTTGACTAATCATCGTTTTTATCAATGATGTGGCGACGAAACGTCCCATCGTCTCGTTGATTCGACGACCTGCTAAAATCACTTCCGGATGATAACCGAGCATTTCAGACTTCATCGTCAAATAGAATGGGTCGACGCCGATACAATGTCCACCGACTAGACCTGGCCGGAAGTTTAGGAAGTTCCATTTCGTCCCGGCAGCCTCTAACACCTCGAGCGTATCGATGTTCATGCGATCGAAGATGATGGCCAATTCATTCATCAACGCGATGTTCAAATCTCGCTGTGTATTCTCGATCACTTTGGCCGCCTCAGCCACTTTAATCGAGGAAGCGCGATGAACCCCGGCATCGACTACCGTCTCATAAACAGCCGCTACCACATCGAGTGTTTCTTCATCCTCGGCAGCTACGACTTTTTTGATTGTGCGGAATGTATGCTCACGGTCGCCCGGATTGATTCGTTCTGGAGAGTAGCCGACTTTAAAATCAATCCCGGCCCGGAGACCCGATGTTTTTTCAAGTAATGGGATACACTCTTCCTCTGTCAGTCCCGGATAGACCGTAGATTCGTATACGACAATCGTGCCCGGTCGCAAATGCGCTCCAACAGCACGAGTCGCGCTACAAATCGGTCCTAGATCTGGTTGATTTTGATCATTGATGGGTGTCGGCACAGCCACGATAATGAAATCCGCCTCTTCAAGTTTGGCGACATCCGTCGTATATAAGACCGCTGCTTGCTCAAGGTCTACTGATTCAACTTCTCGCGTGCTGTCGAGATGAAGGGTAAGCTCATTGATACGCGTTTCATTGATGTCTACTCCGATGACGTCTCCTACGCCACCTAGCGCAACAGCGACAGGGAGTCCGACATATCCTAATCCGACTACAGCTACGTGACGATTGGCAATGGTTTTTTGTGTTGTACGTGATTCTGAGATGAGTTTATCCATGTCCATCTGCCTCCTGAGATTCGGAATTATGCGGTTTTATCAATCACAATGACTTTTCCATTCGGTCCCCGAGGAATTGATTGCACGGGGGTCAACGTAATCACGACCTCTTTACCGAACAGTAGTTCAAGCTCGCTCCTCATAATCTCTTCATGTTCTGGCTTGAAGCGTTCAAGATCCGGGACGTATTTTAGTTCGATATGATACAAATCATGTTGCCGATATTGCGTTTGGATGACCGAGTTGGGTAACACTCGGACAACGGTCGTCAAATCCCCTTCATAGATTTTTTTTTTGTTTGGGGTGAGTACATAATTGCTTTCGCGTCCCTCAATGGAAGTGACGAACGTTCCTCCCTGTCCACAAGCACATGTCCCCTCTCCAATTTTCATCCGATCGCCAATCCGGTAACGGACGAGCGGTGTCCCATGGGTCGTAAAACTCGTCACTAAAATTTCTTCGTGATCCCCATACGACTCGATCACGCCTGTTTCGTGGTGGAGATGCATATTCCCATGGGTACATTCCGTTAAAATCGGTGCCCCCTCAGAAGACGCGTACTGATCAAAGACCGGGGCATTAAACGCCTCTTCTAAGATGGCTCTTCCTTGAGGCGTAATCGTTTCGGCTGTCGGAAAAATAGCCATTAATTGAAATTCAAGTGGGATCTGATTCTCTTTGATGTATTTTGCGATTTCAATCATGGCAGACGGTGCACTGTCTAATACAATTGGTTTGAATCGATTTAATGCGTCGATGTAATGAGGGATAGTCTGAGGATTGACATGATAGAGCGAGAACAGCATCTGATTGAGCGGTCGATTGTAGCGCCAAAATACAGGTTTTTCTTGATTCGGATTACAAATTTTCCGTCCTGTGAAACTCGCTCGTTTCATTCCTCTGGTAAACCCGTGATGCGCTTTGAAAAAGTCAACGTGGGCCATACGTCTTTGATAGTCTTCTTTCGTGAAATGGACTTGCAAGGACGTCCCTGTCGTTCCACCGGTTCGACCAAGAATGTCTGTTTTGATGTTAGAATGGATGTCCGGATTTTTTCGAACTGTTTCTTTTTCGAGGATCGGGATGCGCTTCAACTCTTCCATCGATTGGAGGGGAAGAACAATCTCGTTTTCTTCAAACAGTTTTTGATAATATGCATTGTTCGTCGCACAAAATTCGAGAAACGCATTGAGTCGCTTCAATTGATCGGCTGCAACGACTGCCCCATCTTTGGGACGATTGGCTAAAATGACTAACTCACGCTCATATGTGCGTCCATACCGTTCTTGCCATAGTTTCATTCCATACAATGTCGTCATCCATTGTTGTAATCGAATCGGTGATTTCATGTATAAATCACGAAGCGCAAACCCTGCCATGGTGTAGTCTCCTCTCGCTAAGTGTAGAGTCGTTTCACGACTCGGACTTTTCCGTTCTTTTCTTTCTTGATGCTTTTCACATCTCGTAAAAGAACTTTCATTCGTGAAGTAAACAGACGCTCGACTTCTTTTTGGAGCGCGACTTCATGTTCAGGCTCAAATCGTGCTTCATCCTTCACGTACAGCATCTCAATTTCGTCTATTTTGTGTTGCAACACTTGAATTTGAATAATAGAGTTCGGTAGCACGCCGACCGCTGCGGTCAAATCTCCTTCAAACACCTTATAGCCTTCCGGCGTCTCAACATAGTTCATTTGACGACCATCGATTGACTCGATAATGGTGTCCTGTCGACCACATGGACACATCGCTTCACTGAGGGTCATCCGATCGCCAATGCGGTAGCGAATCAGCGGTGTTCCGTGCGTCGTGAAACTGGTGACGAGCGCCTCTCCAAATGCATCCGTCTCGATGATTCCCATCTCAGGGCGTAAGTGCATCTTCCCGCACTCACACTCCGTAACGATAGGAGCCCCTTCCGAAGAAGCATATTGATCGTAAACCGGCGCTTGGAACATCTCTTCTAACAACAAGCGTCCGGATGGTGTGAGCGTCTCCGAGGTCGGAAATAAAGCCACCGGTCGGAACGATAATGTCTTTTGATGGGTTTTCAAATATTTTGCGATTTCAATCATATCGGAAGGTGAACCGTCGAGTGCGGCCGGTTGAAATTCGTTCAACGAATCGATGTAGTGTGGAATCGTCGTCGGATTCGAATGCACGACCGAGTAGAGCATTTGCTTCATCGGGGCATTATACCGCCAATACACCGCATTCTTTTGATTACCTGGACAAATCATCCGTCCTGTAAAACTAGCTCGCTTCATCCCACGGCGAAAACCATGTTGTTCTTTAAAAAAATCGAGATGCGCCATTCGCATTTGATAATCGTATTCGGTGAAACGAACCTGAATCGATTTACCCGTCGTCCCGCCCGTCATGCCGATGATCGGGGCATGAAGGTTAGAAAAGATGGTCTCATCCGTTCGAAGCGTCTCTTTCTCCAAAGGGGGAATCCGCTTAAAGTCTTCTAAGCTCTTTAAGGGTAAGGTAACCCCGTGTTTTTTGAAGAGTCGCTGATAGTACACGTTGTGTTGATTACAAAACTGTAGGAATTGATTCAAATGATTGAGTTTTGCATCAGGTGACGCTTCATTTGGAGCACGTCTCAGTCGCTCCAATTCCTGCTCATAATACTGACCGTATCGCTCCCGATATAACTTGATTCCATATAAGGAAACCAGCCAATTTTGGAGGCGAATCGGTGAGTGTGCATAAATCCGATCCTGTAAAATCCCCATTACTCGATGCCCTCCTTCAACACTTGATGATAGGCGATGTACCAGTCGATAAACGCGTTTACGCCATCGCGAATCGACGTCTGTGGTTGAAAGTCAATCGATTCATACAAAGAGGAGGAATCTGCAAAACTCGCGGGTACATCTCCCGCCTGAAGTGGTAACAAGCGGAGGATGGCCTTTTTCCCGACTCGCTCTTCGATCGTCCGAATAAAGTCCATCAAGGATACCGGTTGCTGATTTCCAATGTTATAGACACGAAACGGAACGTCACTCCGGTCAGGTAGAGGATGTTCATAGTCAAACTCCTCATCTGCCAACGGTGCGATATCCATAAGTCGGACAATCGACTCGATGATGTCGTCGATGTATGTGAAATCTCGTTCCATCTCACCATAGTTGTATACATCGATTGGTTCGCCTTTTAAAATCGCCTCCGTAAATTTGTAAAGTGCCATATCGGGACGCCCCCATGGCCCATAGACGCTAAAGAATCGCAACCCCGTCGTTTTTAGACCGAACAAATGGCTGTACGTATGAGCCATCAACTCATTCGCCTTCTTCGAAGCCGCATACAAGGATAGCGGATGATCGACCGGGTGTTGTTCGGAAAATGGCATCGCCTGATTTGATCCGTAAACCGAGCTAGATGAGGCATAAATCAATTGCTCTACTGGATAGAAGCGACAAGCCTCCAAGATGTTCAAGAAACCAACGATATTGGATTGAATATAAGCATCTGGATTTTCTAGACTGTAGCGTACACCGGCCTGAGCCGCCAAATTGACCACGACTTGGGGTTGGTTTTTTTCGAAGACACGCGTGATTGCCATCTTATTTTCGAGGGCATCACGATAGAGTTTGAAGCGAGGATGCGTCAACACATGAAGTCTTGATTCTTTTAATCTCGGATCGTAATAATCATTGACCACATCGATTCCGATGACATGATGTCCTTCTTTTAGCAACCGTCGAGCTAGATGGAAACCAATGAACCCGGCCACTCCGGTCACGAGAACTATTTTTTTCATAACGACTTCCTCCTTTGCGTTGACTCGTTGACTCGCATGCGTACCGGTTCGAATTGTGGCGCAAAAATACTTTCCATCACTTCTTCTGGCAGTTCGTTGTTTGCGACAAACAACAAGAAAGAAGTGAGTCCATTCGATTGATCGAGTAGATATTCAATCGTTTTCAAAATCGGATCAACCGATTTAAAGGGTCTTGTACAACCGACGAAAATCTTTTCATATACTTGATTCGTATGTTCGCTCGTTGCGAGCAGTTCTTCGAACAGCTTCTCACCAGGACGAATGCCACTGAAATGAATCGGGATTTGTTCGAGGGTGAAACCGCTCAGTGTAATCATCCGTTTCGCCAAGTCCACAATTTTGACGGGATTCCCCATATCTAGTACGAACACTTCGCCCCCATTTGCGCGCACGCTCGCTTGAATGACGAGGCGACTCGCTTCTGGGATGGTCATAAAGTATCGGGTCATCTCTGGATGCGTCACCGTAATGGGTCCGCCCCGTTGAATTTGTTCTTTAAAGAGCGGAACGACGGAGCCACGACTTCCTAAGACGTTGCCGAAACGAACGACCGAGAATGTCGTTTTGCTGTGGCGAGCCTGCTGTTGGACAATCATTTCTGCTACTCGTTTCGTGGCACCCATCACGTTCGTCGGATTGACCGCCTTATCCGTAGAGATCATGACGAACCGCTTCACTTCAAAGAAATCGGCGGCTTCGACCATATTCTTCGTTCCGTAAATATTGTTTTTCACTGCTTCTCTCGGATTGTCTTCCATGAGCGGAACGTGCTTGTGAGCTGCCGCATGATAGACAACGTCCGGTCGATACTGATCAAACACTTCCATCACCCGCGCCCGGTCTTGGACGTCACCGATGACGGGACAAATCTCTGTATCAGACCCGAGTAAGCGGAGTTCGCGATCGATTGCATATATGCTATTCTCGCCATGTCCAAACAGGATGAGTTTGCCAGGATTGAATTTCATCAATTGACGGCAAAGCTCTGAACCAATCGAGCCTCCTGCACCGGAGATGAAAATGGTTAATCCACTCAACGTTTGAGAAATCTCCGAAACATCGAGCTGAACCGGTTCACGGCCGAGCAAATCTTCGATGGCCACTTCTCGAATTTCATTTAATGAGACTTTTCCGGATGCGAGTTCCGCAAGCATTGGCAGTGCATGGGATTCGACGCCTGTCTTCTCAATTCGTTTCAAAAGTTGTACTCGATTTCCGTATGGAAGAGAAGGAATGGCCAACACAACCACTTCGATATTCAGCTCTTCAATTTTGCGTTCTAATAAATCGATTGAACCGATGACCGGTGTCCCGTGAATGTAGAGACGGTGAAGCAATGGATTATCATCCAACACCCCGACCACATGCAGCACATTCGTTCGATGCTCTTTCAGTTCTTTAATGATTTTTTGACCCGATTCCCCACCACCGATAACCAAGGTAGCTTTTCCATTCGACACCGGTGAGTGAAATCGGAAAAACGATCGTGTCCTAGCGACGAGTCGGATAAATAACATTCCGTTAAATGCGAGTAAGCTTTGAATAAAAATTGCTTGATAGGAAAAGCCATCCAATAATACGTATGATGCGAATAAGACGAACGTGTCACTCATGACCAACACAATCGCCAGTAATTGCAATTCACGCATCGATCCGTATCGCCAGTCGATTCGGTATACCCGAGTCACCCATCCTAAAATGAGAAGAACGAGCGTCTTCAATCCGAGGATCGTGATCAAATCTAGCGGGTCAGATGTTACCGTCGGATCATTTGCAAAGAATAGGTCAAACGTCACGAAAATCGCGAGCCCTGCAATTGTGATATCGAGTAACATCAAGAGCGCATTTTTTTGATCAATGGGAGACCGAACAGTTGGAGTACTCATCCTTTCACCACCTTCCATCCCAATCAGCTTCGAGTTGATGCTAGATAAGTACCCGTTCAAGATTCACAATCCAAAAGAAAAGAATAGCTTTTTGATACGAATGACATTTCGTCATGAAACGGTTTAACAAATGTGTAATGAGTTTTTACTTTCTTTTGTGAATATTTTTAATTTATATGGGTATTATGGGAAGTAGAAGGTAGGACATTTGGATTATTTTCACTTTGAGATTTTGCGAATGTCGCATTCTCCCAAAGTAGTCAATCGATTCAGGTTCCTCCCTTTTCATATCTCGTCACCGGACACATATTCTAGCTTTCCTTCAGGACCACCATTGTTTAACCACACCATGACCTTTGAAGCCACGACTTGCTTCTGAAAAGGAGAGACATCACGATGAAACGATGGACAGAGCAACAGATCCTCTCATGCCTAAGACAAGCAGCGAATGAACTTGAAGAATTTGACACAAAACAGTACACACTATGGGCCCGAAACAAAGACGTCCCCTCCCTATCGACCGTGATTTACAAATTTGGTTCTTGGCGGGAAGCCGTTCAAGCGGCGGAGATTAAGATGTTGTATCGTTATTATTCAGATGAAGATATTTTGACCGCACTGATTGAGGCCTCAGAAGAACTTGAACTCTTCACGAGCCAAACGTATCGTGCCTGGGCAAAAATCTCGCAAGCCCCTTCTTTGACGCTGATCAGCAGCCGGTTCGGTTCGTGGTCGAATGCGTTACGTGAAGCCAAGCTTCAAACGACAACGGTACGGAACAATGAAGAACGGATCATTCAAGCCTTGATTGAAGCCTCCGAAAAGTTAGAGCGTCTCACGTCCCAACATTACGCCGTAAGGGCACAGGAAAAAGGCTATCCGACGGTAGCGACAATCGCTCGCAAATACGGATCATGGAGCTATGCGCTATTTGTCTTGGATATCGCTCCTCCGAAACGTAAATGGGATGAGGAAGATGTCATTGATGCCTTGCAGTTAGCCAAAACAGAACTACCACATTTTAGTATCCTCCACTACCGGAAATGGGCCGAAGGTCGAAATGTTCCAAGTACATCGACAATCAATGCCTTATTCGGAAGCTGGACGGCTGCTTTAAAATGTAAAAAGGAACAAAAAGTAAAACAGTAATCCATACAGATGAACTCATACAAAAAGCGCCGACTCTTTTCGAGTCGACGCTTTTTTCATGTGACGATCGCAATGTATAGCGGGATTCCAACTAACAGGTTGAACGGGAACGTGACAGCTAGCGAAAGGGTCAAATAAAATGATGGTTTCGCTTCTGGGACCGAGGCTTGTAACATGGCGGGAGCGGCGATATACGACCCACTCGCTGCGAGTGTCATCAAGAGGATCGTTCCGCCGTCAGATAAATTGGCAATCCCCGCTGCAATAAAGCCGACAAGTGCTCCGACTAACGGAAACACCATCCCCATCATCATAAATTTTAGTCCATATGACGGGACCGTTTTCAACTGCTGTCCGACTTTCATTCCTAGACCTAGTAAGAATAAGAGTAAAACGCCCGGGAAAAAGTCGACGAAAAATGGTTTGAGCGGTGTGGCGTCTGGTGTCACCAGTCCAACAATCAGACCTGCAAACATCAAGAGGATACTTTTCGAGAACAAACTCTCCCGCAACACCGATAGAGAGTTCGCCTTCCCTGACGTAGCCGTGATTCCCATCATGTGTGTCTGATTATACAACAGTAACGCCACAATCAGGCCGGGAATTTCAAGGACGACGACTAGTGTTGTCATGAACGGCTCGTACGCAATCCCGAGACGCTCGAGCTGTGTCGATGCTGCTACATAGGTGACGAGTGACACCGAGCCGAACGTCGCAGCCATGGCAATTCGCTCAGGGAATGAGAATTTGAACATTCCTCCGACATAGAATGCGAGAAGCGGTAGCAAAATCCCAATCAACAGCGTCACGGTCAGCGGTAATGCGATGTCTTCAAAAGATACCGAGGCGAGTCCCATACCTCCCTTCAGTCCGATAGCAAGCAGTAAGTAAATATTGAGCGTCGTACTCAATGAATCCGGGATCTTTAAGTTTGATTTTCCGACTGCGGCGATAACGCCCGTCACAAACAGTAGTACCGGGGCGCTCGTCAATAAAAATAAAAACAATTCCATACATCTTCCTCCTTGGCGACAAAAAAGCGCACACCTAAAGAAGGCGTGCGCTGTATGCCGACGGCTCGAATAATCGCTCCGTCAGGCCGACAACTGTCGGTTTATTGAATTGGTCAGTAGCTCCGTAACAAGATTTCGAAAGCACGCTTCATCTTGACTCGTCCAGTCGATTCTCTATACGTCTCTGCCTTTCATTTTAAGAAGGTGGCGTTTCATTGTCAATCGGTTTGATCCCAAGGGGCATCTAGACGAAACACGATGAGACGCTCCCCTGTTTTCGTACTGATGTCCGTATGGAGCGAGATAATCGAACGACCGAGTACTTGTTCGACAATTGTTTCGAGTTGACTCCGCCCTGATTCGACGAGATTGTTGCGATATTTCTTCAATTGCTCGCGACCTGAAGACTTGGTAGCCAAATCATACTCGGCCGGCGTCAACACGCCTTGGAGTGTGACGATGGCGAGGTCTCGAAGCAGGTCTGCCTTACACGTCAATGACCCGCGACCCAAATATTCTTTCTCCCATTGGGTAATCCGAGCGCTCAGTTCCATTTCCAGCTGACCCTTTTTCCGCATTTACTTCACGAATCCAATCATCATCTCACGAAGAATCTTAGCTGCTGCGATGGCAGTCATATCTGACTGATCGTATGCCGGTGACACTTCGACAAGGTCTGCACCGATGATGTCGAGGTCTGCGTTTGCAATGGCATGTACCGCTTCGAGCAATTCTTTCGTTGAGATGCCACCGATTTCTTGCGTCCCTGTCCCTGGTGCCGCTGACGGGTCGAGGACGTCGATGTCGATCGTGACGTATACTTTTTTGCCAGCGAGTGTCGGTAAGACGCGTTTGAGTGGTTCGATCACTTCAAATTGATGCATGTTGTAGCCGACTTCACGAGCCCACTCAAACTCTTCTTTCATCCCTGAACGGATTCCGAACGAATAGCAGTTCGATGGTCCAATCAAGTTTGCCGCTTTTTTGAGCGGAGTCGAGTGTGAGAGCGGCTCGCCTTCATACTCATCTCGAAGGTCCGTATGCGCATCCAAGTGGAGGATGACAAAGTCGTTGCCGTAAACGTCATGCATCGCTTTGATGATCGGCCATGTGACAAGGTGCTCACCGCCCATGCCGAGTGGGAACTTGCCTGCTTTGACGACATCTTTGACGAACGCCTCGATCATATCGAGCGACTTCGGTGCGTTCCCGAATGGAAGCGGGATATCTCCTGCATCGTACACCGCGGCATCAGCCAAGTCACCGTCTAAATACGGGCTATATTCCTCGAGTCCAATCGATACTTCACGAATCCGGTTCGGACCGAAACGCGAGCCTGGACGGAAGCTGACTGTCCAGTCCATCGGCATCCCGTAAAGAACCGTCTTCGCCTCTGTCACCTCTGGGAGGCTGGCGATAAACACTTTACCTGAGTAGGCTTCATCGAAACGCTTAATCATTTTGTTAAGTCCTCCACGAATTTCGGAAGAACGAACGCTGCATTGTGAAGCTTCGGCGTATAGTACTTCGTTTCGATGTCATGGAACCGCTCAGCTGATACTTGTTCCGGGTCGTATTTCTTCGAACCGATCGTGAACGTCCACATGCCACTCGGGTACGTTGGTACGTTTGCTGTGTACAACTTCGTGATTGGGAAGATTTCCTTCACGTCACGTTGAACCGTTTGGATGAGTTCTGGTGTGAACCATGGGTTATCCGTTTGAGCCACAAAGATGCCATCCTCTTTGAGCGCTTTTGAAATCCCTGCATAGAAACCTTTTGTGAAGAGGTTGGCTGCTGGTCCGACCGGTTCAGTCGAGTCGACCATGATGACGTCGTACTCGTTTTCTGACTTCGCGATATGCATGAATCCGTCACCGACGATGACTTCAACACGCGGGTTATCGAGCTCACCCGCAATATTTGGTAAGTATTTCTTCGAATATTCAATGACTTTCCCGTCGATATCCACGAGAACTGCTTTTTCTACTGATGGGTGTTTCATAATTTCACGGATGACACCGCCATCTCCCCCACCGACTACGAGCACATGCTTCGGATTCGGGTGTGTAAAGAGTGGGACGTGTGCGACCATCTCGTGATAGACGAATTCGTCCTTATCCGTCGTCATGACCATCCCGTCAAGTAACAACATCGTTCCGAACTCGTCCGTTTCGACCATCTCTAGTCGTTGAAACTCCGTTTGTTCGCTCTCATAAACGTGGTTTACACGGAACGTAATTCCGTAATCTTCTGTTTGGTGCTCCGTAAACCATAACTTTAATTTTTGGTCCATCGATAGAACCCCTTTCTGTTCAAAAAGTTGTTCGTATGCGAGTGGCGTTTTGAGGCGCTTCTTAATCATACGATAGGAAGTATACAAAACCTGTACCCATTTTGCACGATTTTTTTTCGGAATCGGTCTTGAATGTGAGTTTTTTGTGAGACGTTGCCGATATACTGATTGAACCAATTCTGAATCGAAAGGTGGAATAGTATGTGGTCACCCTGTGCTTCTTGTAACACAACAATTCCTTTGATTGCTCAAGGAACACTCGTCACGAAATTCAAGGAATACTCTTACAAAACGTTTGAAGAACTCGATACGCTCCTTCTGCATGCGGAAGGAACGGTTTACTGTGTCGATTATAACTCGAAAAGTCAGACGCCTCCGCTCGAGGTCGAAGCACTAAAAGATCAGCTTGCGCATCGGCACATCATTGAACAGATTCAGCACGGCACGTTCGAGAGTCACCTCCAACCGATCATCTTCCTCGATTCAACGGAAACGTTCGGATATGAAGCGCTCCTCCGCAGTAGCGCCAACATTTCACCTGGTGACCTATTCCGGACGGCAAACCGTTTCGGTCTCCATTCGAAACTCGATCAACGTGCCCGCGCGGAAGCAATCAAAGCAACGTTTGAAGCCGTTGCTCCTCAGCAAAAGACGTTCATCAACTTCTTACCTTCGACCATTTATAACCCGGACTATTGTCTCCAGCACACGTTTGACATCATTGACCGATATGACCTCAGCCCGGACCGCTTTATCTTTGAAGTCGTGGAGACGGAGAAGGTACATGACGTGGATCATCTCCAACACGTGTATTCGACATATAAAAAGCGAGGGATGAAAGTAGCATTAGACGATGTCGGGGCAGGCTTCTCGACAATCGATATGTTGAAGCGGCTCGAACCGGACTATGTCAAAATTGACCGTTCCTATATCTCGTTTTGTGATGAAGACGCTGAAAAACGCGCTTTCCTCAAACAAGTGCGTGCGTTAACCCATTCGATGGGCATCACCCTTCTTGCTGAAGGAGTAGAACGTATGGAAGAGGCAGATGTCTGTCGTGAGCTCGGATTCGATTTAGCGCAAGGATATTTCTTCGGAAAACCGGCCCCTGCCAATCAATACAAGATTGAAATCGCATAAGTCATCACTTTCAAAAGCACAGGAATCGACTTCGTCGTCATCCCGTGTTTTTTCATTTACCGGTCCCTTATGATCACTTCCTTATTGTTTCATCTACTTTTAGGTTTCGTTCAGAGATGTTCAGGAGATAGCATATTATAGAAGGTTGACGGGAGCGAAAGAGGTGGATATGTAGATGAAGTCATGGATTGTCAGTGGCTATGCAATCGTACTAGGAATCATCATCGGTTTAGTAAGTTGGCTTTTCTTGTCCGTCGTTTATAAAGGGATTCACGTTGTATGGCATACGGTACCTGAGCAATTTGATATTCCGTTTTATCTGTTTCTCGTACCGGTCATCGCTGGTGTAAGCATCGGTCTGTTGCAACGTCGGTATGGGCAAATGCCTCGTCTCATGCCAGAAGTGATGGAAGAACGAAAAGATACCGGTCGTATCGACTATCGCTTGATTGGATTCACAACATTGACCGCCCTCCTCGTTCTCATCGGAGGTGCAAGCCTCGGTCCTGAGGCCGCGCTCGTCGGCATCGTCGGCGGACTCACGACATGGTTCTCCGAGCGAATCCGCTATGTTCGTCAAGAGTTAGGTGAATTACAAGAAGTCGGTCATGCCGTCGTGCTCGGGATTGTCTTCAACGCGCCACTATTTGGTGCGATTGCTGCTGAGGAGAACGAGCAGAAGAAACAACCGATGCTAAACCTTCTGGCGACACTCGCCGGGATTGGGACGTTTTATTTATTGAACCAACTGGATGAGCGTCCCCCGTTCATCATTAAGTTCCCTGCGATTGAAAGTGTCCAGATCGATTGGACGATGTTATTGATTGTTCTTGGCGGCATGGTTCTCGGCTGGCTTTATTTGGTGAGTGAACATGCATTGATGCGACTTTTTTCAAACATACCAATCTTATTGCTTACAACGCTCGGTGGAGTCGGAATCGGGATCATGGCTCTTCTTTATCCGGACCTCCTCTTCTCCGGAGAAGAAACTATTCTTGAGTATATCGACGAGTGGCGACTGATTCCTCTCTATACCCTTCTCTTATTTAGTGTACTGAAACTGCTTTTTACCGCATTCTGTTTAGCGACTGGTTGGCGTGGTGGGCACATCTATCCTCTTCTTTTTTTTTTTTTCATGCTCGGTTACTTCTTCAGTTTACTGTTTGACATCGATATGACATTTTCCGTCGTCTTGACGACGAGCGCCTTACTGGCGACGGCGATGCGACAACCGCTGGCTATTATCGTACTACTCGTTCTCTTTTTTCCTCCGAATAGTTGGCTCTATGTATTCGCAGTCGTTGCAATCGTTTCAAAAATTCCACTTCCATCGTTCATCCATTCACCAGCGAAAGCTTGATTAAAAAAAATGAAAAAAGGGTAAGAGATGAATAGTTATGCACTCTCTCGAAAGGAGGAACGGTTGTGAGCGAATATGAAATGGCCATTGAAAACCTAATTGACGCAGTTAGTTCGGATTGGATTAGCATCATTTTAGCTATTTTAGTCGTGATTATGGGGATTGTCGTCTTCATTTATGTCGTCATGACAATCGTCGACATGTTTTTGTCCAAGGATATCGTCTGGGGAATCGTTGAAGTCATCGCTCTATTCGTAGGACTGGCAGTGCTCTTGTCCGTCTTCTACTATTGGAATCGGAATCGGGTCAAAGCACAGTTTGGTCTCTTCCTCGTCTTGTTCTCTCTCGCAGTGAATGTGTACTTCTTCGTTCGTTATGCGGACGAAATCAATGCTGTTTTGAACAGCGTGTACTAAAAAACGAGGGGGAATTCCCCCTCGTTTTCATCGTTCATCGAAATATAGAAAGGTGGTGTTTCCTTTGAAACGTCGCGTAATTCAACTGATCATCATGGTGATCAGTGTCATCTTGCTTATCGGTCTCTTGTTCTGGCTCGACGTCCTTATTCCTATATTAATTGGAATCGCCATCATCGCACCGCTCGTCGTCGGATGGCAAATTCTATTTGACCAAGTACAACCTCAAGGGAAGCTCGCCTGGTTACTGACCGTCTTCTTCATTCCATTCATCGGTGTCTTGGCATGGGTCATGTTTGGCCGTACGCCACGCCGTCATCGACGCTTCAAACGAACGTCATCAGAGATCCGGATGCTACGGCAAGCAATCGAAAGCGAGAAAATTGAAACTTCGCCTGATATTGTGTCGTCTTACCCGTTGACACAGACACTCGAAAAATTAGGCGCATCCGGTGCCGATGGTCATACTTCGACTAAACTACTCGTCAATGGTGAACAGAAATTTGATGCATTGTTAGACGCCATCAACAGTGCAACCGATCATATCCACATCCAATACTACCTCTTTCGGACGGATGACATTTCGTTAAAAGTTAGAGAAACCCTCATTCAAAAATCGAATGAAAATGTCATTGTCCGCTTTCTGTATGACGGACTCGGTAGCCAAGAAATCGGGGAAGAGTTTATCCAACCGTTACGGGAGTCCCGTGTCCACGTTCAGGCGTTCGACCCCGTTTTGCATCCGTACCTGGTGTTTAACGCCAACTTCCGCAACCATCAAAAACTGATTGTCGTGGATGGGCGAATCGCGCTAACAGGCGGGTTGAATGTCGGGGATGAATATCTTGGGAAGAATGATACACTCGGTTTTTGGCGTGACACCCATCTCCGTCTTGAAGGTCCGCTCGTCCGAGAATTGCAACAGCTCTTTGTCGAGAACTGGCTATATGCAGGACAAGGGACGAGTGATGAAACATGGGATCTGTTCGCAGATGAAGAGCACCTCTCTCAGTACTTTGTGAATGAACCGAAAGGGCAAAACGGTGCGACACAACTACTCGTCACATCGCCTGGTAAAGACGTCACGATTCGCGATGGACTCATGCGTCTGTTGATGGATGCCAAAGAATCGATTTGGCTCACCACCCCATACCTTGTCCCCCCACCTGAACTATTGGCCATTCTTGAAGTCGCAGGTCGTAGTGGCATCGATGTCCGAATCGTCGTACCGGGCAAAGGAGACGAATGGTTCAGCTTCCATGCGACCGAGTATTATTTTGAACAATTGTTGAAGCGCAATATCAAAATTTATAAATACAATCGCCATTTTATCCATGCGAAAACACTACTGATTGATGGCAAAGTTGCCCTCGTCGGGTCAGCCAACTTCGATTTTCGTAGTATGTTTCTAAACCACGAGATGATGATTGCCCAATTCGATACTACATCCATTCAAGAACTGCACGAGGCATTCCTGAAGGACTTTGAAGAATCCATTTTAATCGATTGGACCATGTTGCGGAAAAAGACGACCGGCAAACGTTTCGTCGAAGCGTTTTGTCACATTTTCTCGCCACTCCTTTGACGCATTCGCCAAACAAGATACGTCATGGCGACGACACCAACTAAAAACAATTGCCATCCAATCGTTAACTGCATCGCTGCCGTCACCGCCAGTCCTTCCATAATCAAGGCAGGAATCTTTCCAATCGTACTTGCTACTGCGAACGAGGCGAGCGTCATGCGACTGAACGCCGCCGATAACGTGACGAGACCAGAAGGAACGAATGGCATAAGACGCATCCCGAGGACGAGAAACCAAGCCTCGGCTCCTTCGGACTCCCGAAGCCGTTGAAATCGGCTACCATTCGGGGAAACATAACGGTGTAGGGCTTTCCGATAAAGGATGAAACTCACGACGGCGCCAACTGCTTCCCCGACAATCGATACGAGGATGCCCGGCACGAGACCGAGGACACTCACATTGATGGCTGTCAAAAAAGCACTAGGGAGGACACCGGCGACCGCAATCACACTATTCAGTAAAATACTGATCATCAAAAATAAAGGGAGCGGGAGCAGTTCCCATTCCATAACAATCACTCTTTCTATTCACAAAATAAGGACCATGACATGTCGTCATGGTCCTTTACTATATCATAGCGATGATGAAGAGGTTGCACCGGCTTCATCCCACGAGTCTTCGTCGACTGGTGGTAAATGTTTTTCTTCCAATTTCGAAACGACAACCGCACATGCCGCATCCCCCGTGATGTTGACTGATGTGCGAAGCATATCAAGAATACGGTCTACTCCGATAATGAGAGCGATTCCCTCTACCGGTAAGTTGACTGACTGAAGGACGAGCGCAAGCATGACAAGTCCGACTCCCGGTACACCCGCTGTCCCGATCGAAGCGAGGACCGCTGTGATGACGACCGTCAACAACTGAGTCATTGTTAAGTCAGAAGCGAACACTTGCGCGATGAAAATCGTCGCAACCCCTTGCATGATCGCTGTTCCGTCCATGTTGACCGTTGCCCCAAGTGGCTGTACGAACGACGAAATCGAACGCGGCACACCGAGTTTTTTCTGTGCGACTTCCATCGATACTGGAAGCGTCGCATTTGACGAAGAAGTCGAGAACGCGAACGTCATCGCCTCATAGAAGTTCTTGAAGAAGAAGACTGGGCTCATCTTCCCGATGAAGTAAACCGCTGCCCCGTAGACAATCGTTGCATGTAAGAATAGCGTCAAGACGACGGCAATCATATACCACGCCATTGCGACAACCGCGTCGAGACCGATGCCTCCGATTGCAGAAGCAATCAATGCGAATGCGCCGTATGGAGCGAGCTTCATCACAAGATGAATCAAGTACATCATAATGCGATCGCCTTGTTTGACGAATTGACGCCACGTTTTCGCCTTGTCCCCGAGGGCAATCAGCGCAAACCCAATCAATGCAGCAAAGACGATGATTTGAAGCATGTTTCCTTCAGCGAGCGCCGTAATCGGATTCGTTGGAATCATATTGACGAATGTCTGTACGATATTAGACGATTCCTCGGTCGCTGTTGATTCAAATTCAAGACCTGTCGTTTGGAAGTCCCCACGCTCCCCTGGCTGTAAGACGGATGCAACACCCATCGCTAACATGATCGCGAGCGCTGTCGTCGCTAAGAAGAACAGAATCGACTTCGACCCGACTCGACCTAGTTCTTTCGGGTCCCCGAGACCCATGACGCCTAAAATAATTGAGAAGAAGACAATCGGTACGACTAACATTTTAATTAAATTCAAAAAGATCGTTCCGACCGGAGATAAAATATACGGATTCACAATCTCATAAACATTATCCGGCAAGCCCGCCAATCCGAGACCAACAACAACACCTAGCGCGAGACCGATTAAGATTTTTTTCGTTTCGCTCATCGTATCACCCTTTCTTTTTTTCACAATGTAGTCAGTATATCATAATACTGAATTTTCATACAATTACAACTGAATATCTCTTCAGTTACAAATTCTCTTGAAATTCCCAAAAACTTGAAACAAAAAAGATTGGAGACGAAAATTCGTCCAATCTTTTTACTCAGCGTCTACACGCTCGAGCTCTGCATGAAGTTCAGTCGAGTTCGCCCAAATCTCAGGGCGATGTTCTTGTAAGAAGTTCGCTAAAACGTCGCGGGACGGAGCGTCCATCATGTCGATTAAAATCCGACCCTTTAACGATTTATCCATTTGATTAACGTGATACGGTAATAATTTATAACCCCGTCTCGCTTCCACGTCAACTAACATGTCACATGCCGCGACACCGCCATAATAAAAGCCTTCCGGTTTTCGACCGACCGTCACCCACACGATCCAATACGGTTTCCCGTTCGGTACCGCTTCCGGGTCCGTCAAAAACTTAATCCGTTTCTCGATGGCAGACTTGGCGTGCATCGCTCCCATATCGATTGTTGCAACGCCTTCTTCGACATCGATGATGACCGGAGACATGTTATTTAAACTAAGCGAACCGACACCAAAACCACCGTGTCCGTCCGTCGCATCGTCTGAAATAATATTAAAATTAATGTCTTTCATGTTCCACCCTCCCTCTCTACTGTACACAATGATATAGGATGGTGGCAATCCTGAGTCACACCCACTCGATTTGGAAGCGTCCCCCTGGACCGATCTGTTGGATTAATGAACGATCTTCTTCAATGATCCTTCCGATGACATTGACGCGCTCATCTGCCGGCAAATCCCGCTTCGTTATTTGCAGTTCCCCTGCATAACGACCGTAACGTTCATTGTCCATCGTGATACTACCGAGCACTCGCTCTTCTGTATCTCGCGGTTGAATCAAATGGTCCCCAGGTCGTCCATACGCTCTCGATTCGACCGAACGGATGACGTCCCGGGCTGGGTCCATCCGATTCGTGTGACTGGTTGGAACCGAATCATCATGATTTCGTGTGGTCGCTCGAAGAACGATGACGCCCTCGTCGTACTCCCGAAACTGTCGCATCGTCTGATTGGATATACACGGATCTCCAATCAAGATTCGATCGACCGTCGCTTGTAAATCGATATAACACGAAAACGGAGATTGGTGGCGGTGCATCTCGAGTGTCGGTAATGTCTCATGAAGGGGACCACGTAACCGTTCATCTCCAGGGATGAATGCTTGTACCCGTATTCCTTGCGCATGTAACCAGGCGTTTCTTTCATCAAACCAAGAACGCTCGAGTCCTGTTTCCGGACGGGGATAAAAGTTATGCCACGCTTCGACATGCTCACGTCGTAGCCCTTGTCGTAGCATCTCTTCAAGCTCTGCTTCCGTGAGCGTACTCGCATTGAGGGCGACCATCATATGTCGTGATAAATCCGCCACTTGTTTCGGTGTGACACCATAGTCAACACGTAACCCGGTGACACCCCACTCCAACAGCGCATGAGCATCATCCCAAGTCTTACCGAGTGCCTGTAGAGACGATGGAGCGATATCCGCCACGAGTTCCATCTTTAGACGACTTGCCAACGCACCTAATTGCTGAAGTCGTTCCGTATAAGTTGTCGGATCGTCTTCCGGAATATGGAGCGACGTGAAGATGCTCGTAAACCCTGCCTCTCGCATGCGTTCCATCCAAGCCATCGAATCAAGTGTCAGTTCATCGCCTAAGTACACTGAAATCCCTCTCATATGAATCCACCTTTCCAAAAGTAGAGAAAAAGATGACTCGACTGGAGCCATCTTTTTTTTATTAAATCCCGTCTGCCATCTCTTCTTTGAAACCGAAGAAATAAGTAAACAGGAAGCCTGCCGTATATGAAATCAATAGTCCGGCAATGTACGTCAAATACATGCCATTATCAATCAATGGTGTGAGCGATAGACCGGAAACACCAACCCCGAGCGCCGCTGTCTTCATTGTCGCTTGGAAGGCACCACCGACCGCGGCCCCCAGACACGCTGTCAAGAAGGGACGTCCGAGCGGAAGCGTGACACCATACAGGAGCGGTTCCCCGATTCCAAGGAAACCTACCGGAATGGCCCCTTTGATAATATTGCGAAGGCGTGGGTTGCGCGTCTTCACAAAGATTGCAAGCGCTGCACCGACTTGACCCGCCCCGGCCATCGCCAAGATTGGGAGAAGGGCCGTTGTTCCGACCGTGTTCAACAGTTCCAAATGGATTGGCGTCAAACCGTGATGCAATCCGACCATGACAAGCGGTAAGAAGAATCCGGCCAAGAGTGCCCCTGCGACAGGTCCCCCGAATTCAAGCGTCGCATTGATTCCTCGCATGATACCGTCTGACAATACGCCAGCGACCGGCATTATTGCATATAAAGCAGTAAATCCAACGATCAAGACTGTAAAGAGTGGTGTGAAAATAATATCAATGGATACCGGCATGAAGCGACGAATGTGCTTCTCGATATACGTCATGAGCCAACCGGCAAAAATAACACCGAATAATCCACCACGCCCGACGACGAGCGGCTCCCCATAAATGACGATGTCCGCGAGAAGCGGGTTGAACAGGATCCCCCCGGCAATCGCCCCGAGTACCGGCGTTCCTCCAAACTCTTTTGCCGTGTTCCAACCGACAAGGATGGCTAAGTACGCGAAGACCGTGCTACCGAGCACGAGTAGAATCTGCATCCATGTCTCCGTCCGGTCGACGCCGGCGTTGACGGCAAAGTTCGCTGCCCCGTTAATGATCCCCGATGCGACAAGTCCCGGAATGAGCGGAATGAAGATATTCCCGAGGCGACGAAGAAATCGTTTGAACGGTGACTTTTGTTTTTCTTTCACCTTCTTGCGTTCGATTGCCGCACGCTCCTCTAACGTCAGGTTCGCATCAACCGACTCTTCCCCGATTGCGAGCCCTGTCTCATGACTCATATAATCCGCGACCCGATTCACAGTACCTGGGCCGACGACGATTTGCAGCGTCTCATCATTGATGACACCCATGACCCCGTCAATCTTTTTCAATGCGTCAATGTCTGCCTTTGTTCCATCTTTCAGCGTCAGTCGAACACGTGTCATACAATGCGCGAGTTGACGGATGTTCTCTTTCCCCCCGACATGTGCGAGGATATCCCGTGCTAAAACCTCTTCTTTCTTCATCTCGATTTCCCCCTTATAGCGCCTCGCGGACGAATCCGTTCGCGCGCTCTAATCGTTTGACAGCCTCCTCATAAGAGACGTCCGCTAAAATCATGACAATCGCCGTTTTGACGTGCCCCTTGGATGAAGCAAAATAACGCGCGGCCATTTCCATGTTGACCCCTGTCGCTTCTGCAATCATCCGCTTGGCACGCACTTCTAGCTTTTCATTCGTCGGTTGCACATCAACCATCAAGTTTTGATACACTTTCCCTACTCCAATCATCGACGTCGTCGAAATCATGTTGAGGACAAGTTTCTGTGCTGTTCCCGCCTTCAATCTCGTTGAACCGGTCAGTACTTCCGGTCCCGTTTCCACTTCAATCGGGTAATCCGCATGTCGACTGATGACTGCATCGCGATTACATGAAATTGAAGCTGTTGTGGCACCGAGTTCTCGTGCGTAATCGAGACCTCCGACCACATATGGCGTTCGACCGCTCGCTGCAATCCCAACGACTGTATCCTCTGCCGTCAAATGAAGCGCTTTCAAATCTGTGACCGCCAATTCCTTACTGTCTTCTGCTCCCTCAACGGCTTGAATGAGCGCGCGTTCGCCGCCGGCAATCAGTCCGATGACTTGATTGGGTGATACTCCAAAAGTTGGCACACACTCCGCTGCGTCTAAAATCCCTAAACGTCCACTCGTGCCCGCACCGATATAAATCAGGCGACCGCCTTTACGAAAGGATGCGATGACTCGCTCCACGACTTTTGTGATGACCGGAAGTTGCTCTTGAATCACTTGAGGAACTTTATGATCCTCTGCATTCATAATCGCCAATCGTTCCTCAATCGACATCTCGTCCAGGTGCATCGTTCGTTCATTCCGTCTTTCTGTAGCCAGTTTATCTAGCATCGCCACCATCCTTTCTTCTCTATGATTTCATCGTACTATATTGAAATTTAAAGTCAATTTATAATTTAATTTTTATGAAATTTAATTTCAAATAAACTTTAAAGAAAAACTCACTCTGAACGAATGAGTCGTTTTTTCTTTACGTGCACGCGTGTTCCTTTATTCGTGATCGAATCCTTCTCATACACGTATCCGTTTCGCTCCCAAAATCGGCGAGCTCTAACATTATGAGGAAGCACGCCTAACCGAAACTCCATTTGATACGGGCGCATATATTGGTCTTCCAATTGTTCATACAACGTTTGCGCCAAACCTGTCCCATGGAGAGATTCTTCGACAACGAACAAACCAAGCCAAAGCGAGCCATCGATCGGATGTTTTTTTAAGAGGTCGGCGATTGCCACGATTCGCTCTTCTTCACGAAAAATCAGGCTAATGGTACCTTCTTCTTCAAAATCTGCCACGTTCTCGTCACGAAACATCTCGACTGTCTGTTCATTCAATCTTGCGAATGTGCGCAGGTCCATCAAAAAGCGTTGCAATTCTTGACGATCTTGAGCCGTATAAGGTTGAATCATCGGCGTAGTTTCACCATCTCATCACGGGCTTCTGCGTACCGATCAATCAACCCTTCTCCCTTCCGGTGGAGGAGTCCCATATATAACGTATCGACAATCGTCAATTGTGTCATCCGTGAGGCGATGCTCGCGATTCGGAAGTCGCTCTCGACGTTCGGTGTACAGAGTCGAACGTCCGCTTCTCGGTAAAGCGGTGATTTGTCGAGGTTAGTGATGGCGATGACCGGAACACGTTTCTTTTTCTCAATTCGGACGAGCTCGAGCACATCTTTCGTTCGTCCTGACGTGCTGATTGCGACGAATACATCAGACTTTCCTAAATGCGGGATCAGCGACAACATATAATGAAAATCGGGAGAGGTCGTGGCCGCATATCCCAGCTTCGTAAACTTATATTGCGCATCGATTGCCGCAGTCGAAGACCCACCGACCCCGTAAAAGATGACGCGGTTCGCGCGAGCGAACAGGTCCACTGCATGTTCAAGTTCTCGTTTATCCATCGCTTCGGCGCACGCCTCGATTGCCGCCTTGTTCACATGGATGACTTTTTTGAACGAGTCATACGGCGTGTCTTTTTGCTGGAGGACGTTAAAGTCCGTCAGCGTCGTCTCCGTGACAGCCAAGTCTTTCACGAGCGCAAGCTTGAACGCTTTAAAACTATCAATTCCGACGACTCGAGCGAAGCGAACGATACTCGCCTCGGACACATCCGTCTTTTGGGCAAGCTCTTTTGTCGTCATGTTTGGAATGAGTGTTGAATGGGACAAAATATAGTCGGCGATCTTCTTTTCGACCGCTGTCATATCCTCTTTCGCTAAATCAATTTTCGTAAGTAAGGATTCCATTTGGTCATCCCCTTCCTGCAACTGTTGTTCTTTTATGATAGCGGATTCCTTCCACATATTCCAATCACCTAAAAAGATCGAGCAGGCGCCCGATCTATAAGTTGTTCGTATTGAACGTGTCGCCACCTTGAATCGATCCGTTCTCAAACCCTCTCTCGAACCACCGCATGCGTTGTTCCGACGTCCCATGCGTGAACGAGTCTGGTGTCACATATCCACGTGCCTGACGCTGCAGCGTGTCATCGCCAATCTGATGCGCGGCATTCATCGCTTCTTCCACGTCTCCCGCTTCAAGATACCCTAACCCTTGCGCGTGATGGGCCCATACGCCCGCATAGTAATCTGCCTGCAACTCGAAGCGTACGAGATAGCGATTGAATTCGGTCTCGCTCATCTCGTTACGAAGCGGCATGATTTCTTCTGTCGTCCCGAGAAGCGTTTGGACATGATGCCCGACCTCATGGGCAACAACATAAGCCATCGCGAAATCCCCTGGTGCATTGAAACGTTGACTCAATTCATCATAAAAACTCAAATCGATATACAGTTTTTGGTCGCCGGGACAATAGAACGGACCCACAGCGGAGCCGGCAATACCACAAGCGGATTCAACCTGTCCGGAAAATAGAACGAGCGTCGGCTCTTCATAGGTCATCCCATTTTCAGCGAAGATGTCTGTCCACACTTCTTCCGTATCCTTTAAGACAACCGCTACGAAATCTGCCATCTCCTCTTCACGAGCCGTTCCGGTATACGTCCCCTCCGATTGAGGTTCCCCGAGTCCGATATTGTTGACGAGATCGGTCGGGCTTCCCCCGTTCAATAATGTAAAAACGATGACGAGAATCAACCCAAGACCGCCTCCGACCCCGGCAATCCCTTTCCCTCCGATGCTACGCCCACGTCGATCCTCGACGTTCCGGCTCTGTTGTCTTCCTTTCCACTTCATCCCGATTCCTCCTACATTCGCTCTGTCTTGTTTATTACCCCAAATCCGGTAAAAGTGAGCTCATGTTTCGAGGTAGATGAGAATTTTCTTTTCTAGAGGAAGGGGATTCTCTACAATGAAAGAGACTTCAGCAAAGGAGGAATGACCATGCCTTATGTAACTGTAAAAATGCTCCCGGGCCGTACCGTGGAACAAAAACGCGCGTTGATTGAAAAAGTGACGGATGCCGTCTCCGAAACGACGAATGCGCCAAAAGAAAACATCACCGTCTTCATCGAAGAGATGGATGCGACACATTACGGACAAGCCGGCGTCATGCACGCAGATAAGAAGTAAGTGACGAACGGACTCCTGATATGGAGTCCGTTTTTTGTTCTAGTCTTCTCGGTTCACGTCGAACCGTTCACTCGGTACGGTCGGCTTAATCAAGTGACGTGTCGCTCGCCAAATGTGGTAGCCGATACGGTCGAGCCAGAGCAATACTTGTACTTTTTGTATCGTCTGGTCCATCTCCAACTGATTCGCCGCCGTTTCTTCTAGCAGCTCCGAGCGATGTGCTTTCCGATATTCCGCCAGTTGTTTTGAGGCCTGTTTCCACAGCTTCGAATCCTCTGGTGGCGTATGATGATTCAGTTGATTCACAAGGTCAAGCTCATGCAATACGAGTTCTCGTGCCGCTAAAAAGTCGGTGTCCCGAAGTGCGTGGACCGGTTCGACTTCTCGCAAGACATATAACCAGCGTTCCAGATGATCGATCGTATGCAAGAGGGATAGATGTTGGCCATAATCATTTTGCTTTCCTTCATCTTCAAGACGTATCGTGCTCAAAAAGACACGGACATCACTCAACGTCTTGTCGACGAGCGTCAATTCATCTTCACGAAGACGTCCCTCTCGGACAAGCAATTCCGTCTCATTTCCTAAATATCGTTCGATTTCAAGTAAAGAGCGTCGTGTCGCTTCAAGAGCGACCGTCGGGAGTTGTGACATGTTTTTATCGAGCAGACGTGTCAATTTTTTGGAGCGACTCGGAATCCACTTCAGTAATCGCCGTGCGAACGTTTGATAAAATGGTAGGAATAAGATCACACCTAGTAGATGGAATGTCGTATGGAATAAGGCGAGACGTAATAAGTCGTTCCAGTTGAACCAATCGGCTACTCGATTGACGACCTCGAAGAGAACGGGGAACGTCAGCCATCCAATGAGGACGATTGACACGTGGTAGATGGCATGCCCCAATACAATGCGTCGGGCTGACTTCCAGCCTCCGATTGAACCGAGTGCCACGACGAGGCTCGTCCCCGCACTTTGACCAAGCACCAAATAAGCGGCTTGCGGGAGTGAAATCGCCGCCGTCGCGAGAGCCGTCATCGTTAGCACGAGTCCAATCGTCGATGACTGAAGGACGGCGGTCATCATAAATCCGATTCCAATCAGAAGTGCCTGATGCAGAACGGTCATCTCACCGGCCGAGCCAAACGAGAACGTGACGACATCCCGCATCGCTTCTTGAAGTGTCCCAATCCCAACAAAGATCAACCCGATACTGACGAGCAACAGTCCCACACGGCGAAGATGCGGACTGGATAGACGAAACGCCATCCCGATTCAAATGATCGGCAAAAACAACTGGCGCACGTCTAAGTTATAGCCGAGGATGGCAATGATCCATCCCGTCGTCGCGCTGCCTACGTTTGCGCCAATTACGAGAGGTAACGATTGCGTGAACGTGAGAAGCCCCGCGCTCACAAACCCAATCGTCATCAGTGTCGTCACCGAGGAAGATTGAAACAGGGTCGTCAGCATTGCGCCGAGAGTCGCCCCTGACAAAGAGCCGTCGGTGAATTGATTCAACCGATGACGCAATCGTGTACCAGCCCATTTTTTGAGCGTATCTGTCAGTAACGTCATCCCGAGTAAAAAAATCCCGATTCCACCAATCAGTGTCGCAATCTCCATCGTGTCACGCCCCTTTGCGTGTTTAATCGTCCTTCAATGTCGATAAAATCCACGATTTTTCATTCGCATAATCTTTTAAATTCAACAACACATCTTCCGGATAATAAATTTTTTCATCCGATTGTCTCGAGTTCAAAATCGACTGGACGAGCATCGAGACCTCTGAAATCTCTTTTCGCTCCCCGTCATTCATCTGTAGATAAATCCCCTCGTATTTGCCTTGTCCTTTATATAAATCGTATGGCAATTGACTCAATTGATCTTCAAGCAGATAGTATGTTGGTGGAAGCCCGATCGTCTCCATCGTCTGTCGCAAGCGCTCCATATAACGGACACGATTCGCTTCCGGGAAGTTCTTATATTTTAATAATCGGCGATTCACGAATCGACTCGCCAAATCGGCTAGAATCGCGTCGTCTTCTTCCATCCATTCTTGGAAATAGAAGTAGACGACCGTCTCATCCAATTTCAAATATTGTTCGAGTGACATACCGGTGCGTTCAAAGATCGGCAAAAAGTGTTTCGGCGTCATGTTAAACTCATAGCCACTCTCATAGAGCTCCTGTGCCCGCTCAAGAATCGCTTTCAAGAGGAGATCGCTCGACCGTGTCGCCGGATGAAGGTACACTTGCCAATACATTTGATAGCGACGCATAATATAGTCTTCAATCGTATGCATCCCAGACTGCTTGACCACGACTTGGTCTTCATCCGGACGCAAGACGCGCAACATGCGTTCTAAATCAAACTTTCCATAACTGACACCCGCAAAGTGAGCGTCGCGTAACAAATAGTCCATCCGGTCGACATCAAGCTGTGAGCTGAGCATATTGACGATCAAGCGATTCGGATGCGTCTTATTGATGATAGAGGCCACTTCTTCGGCAAACCCGACACCCATCTCAGATAAAACCCTATTTACTTCGGTTTCCCCTAAAATGATGCGCTCCGTCCACACTTCATGACGAACGGAAAAGACGTGCTCGAACGCGTGCGAGAATGGACCGTGTCCGACATCGTGCAAGAGCGCTGCTGCCAACAGTAGTTCACGGTCGCGGTCGTCCCATTCCGGATACTGTTGGAACTGATCGATTAACTGGCGTGCGATTTCATATACGCCGAGCGAGTGATGAAATCGCGTGTGCTCCGCGCCAAAAAAAAACAAAAAAGACGTTCCAAGTTGTTTGATACGACGCAAACGCTGAAATTCTTTCGTATTGATCAACTCCCAAATGAGGTGATCGTAAACATAAATATATCGATGTACCGGATCCTTAAATACTTTCGATCCAGATAGTTGTCCTCGAGACGAGTACATGACATGCCCTCCTACGTTTCGTTATGTTCTAGATTCGACTTCAAACGAATCGTTCCCTCCATGCTATAATGAGGAGGAAAATTTTTTGTGAAAAAAAATTAAAAAATATGATCCATCCATTATTACGACAACCGAGCTATCGCATCATCGATCAGTCGAGTCTTGGCACGATGTTTCAAGCGGAACAATCGTTTGCGACTGATGATACGTTATGTGCGTCAACGCAAGAACGAGGTGCCGTCTTGCGGGCATGGGTGCACACCGATACGATTGTACTCGGAATCCAGGATGCTCGGCTGCCTCATTTGAAAGAGGGAATTCGTTACTTACATGAACATGGATTCCGTCCCGTCGTCCGAAACTCAGGCGGTTTAGCCGTGGTGCTAGACGATGACGTCCTCAACCTTTCTTTAATTTTACCAGAGAAGGACGGGATTCAAATCGACAGCGGCTATGAGGCTATGACCTCGCTCATCCAACACATGTTCCAAGACGTCACGAATGACATCGTCCCAGGTGAAGTCGTCGGCTCATACTGTCCTGGAAGTTTCGACTTGTCGATCGACGGCAAAAAGTTCGCTGGGATTTCGCAACGACGCGTCCGTGGCGGTGTCGCCGTTCAAATTTACTTGAGCGTAAGACAGAGCGGGAGCGCACGTGCTGAAATCATCCGTGACTTTTACAACCTTGCCATTCAAGGAGAAGTGACAAAATTCACGTACCCTACCATTGTACCGGAAACGATGGCTTCGCTTGAAGACTTGCTTGGAATCCCGCTTACCGTGCAAGATGTCCTCACTCGAGCCTACCGCGTTCTTTCCACTGTCAGTTCGCTCCAAAACGCGACACTGACGGCAGACGAGCAAACGATGTTTGCAAGTCAGCTCGAACGCATGTGGAAACGGAATGAGCCGTTACGCGACATTGAACAACAATTAACAGAGGAGTGATTCATCCAATGTTTAAACTGATCACAGACACCGGAGCCGATTTGACACACGATCAAATCATCGAATACGGTCTTGAAATTTTACCGCTCGGTGTCATCATCGACAACGAAGAATTTTTAGACGGCGAAACGATTCAACCGAAAGAAGTATACGATGCGATGCGTCAGGGTAAGACGCCAAAGACGTTCCAAATCGAGGCGTCACGAATCGAACACTGTTTCCGTCAGCATCTCGAGGCTGAAATCCCGTTCTTATATCTTGCTTTCTCCGGAGAACTCTCCGGTACATACCAAACCGCTGTCATGGTCGGCGAAATGTTGAAAGAGGAATACCCAGACAGTACATTCACGGTTCTTGATACACGGACCGCCTCTGTCGGACAGGCATTGTTCGTCAAAACGGTCGCAGCGTATAGCCAAGACCATACGTATGAAGAAACGGTCGAGTATGCCACTTCGCTCGTCGGCAAAGTCCGCCACTTGTTCACGGTCGAATCGCTCGAATATTTGATGCGGGGCGGACGTGTCTCGAAGGCGAGTGCTTTCATCGGAGACTTGTTGACGATTTTACCGTTATTGACGGTTGAGGACGGCAAGCTCGTCCCGATTGAAAAGGTGCGTGGTCATAAAAAGGTCATGCGCCGGATGGTCGAATGGACAGTCGAATCGAAGTCGATCGTCGAGAACGGAGACCTCTTCATCGGTCATGGTGACGACCTAGAAAAAGCCGAACAGTTCGAGAAGTTGGTCCGCGAACATCTCGAACCGAAGCACATCACGAAGACACTGGTCGGGTCTGCCATCGGTGCCCACACCGGTCCCGGTCTACTCGTCATCGCCTATTTCGAGGCATGAAAAAATGAGCTCTCCCGATTTTCGGGCGAGCTCATTTTCGTTTAGCGATTCCAGTTTTTAAATCCATCACCGAACTGCGCGTAATTTTCGTCTTGGAATACACCGTCCACAAATTTCGGTACATCTACCGGCAACTTCCCTTGTGGCTTCACTTCACCGAAGATGGCACGAATGCCTGCCGGTAAGTTCGGACCAGCCGACTTCAAGTTGCCCGCCTCCGAATCTGGACCGTTCGGATCGCCTTTGAATCCATAGATTAAGAGATGTGCGGGGGCATCCGGTTGAACGGCAATGTCGTATGGGTTGCGCAAACTGAGTAAAACCGATTGTTTCCCTGTCTCATTTGCATAACGGAACACTTCGGCCGGTACATAATGATCAGCTGATGTCGGTTTTAATTTCGCGCTGTTGTTCACGTTCGAACCGACGATGATATAGTCAGCCGCCTCAACTTGTTGCCGTAGTGCCGGATTTTGATTTAGATGCGGCGTTGATGCTGAGTAGTTGGCCGTGATGACGTTCACGTCTTTCATATTCCCTGCATTCTTTTCTAGTGACTTGATTGTTTTCACCATGCTATCCGTTTGGTCTTTCGCTGGCGACAAGACGAGCACCGTGTCTCCTTTTTTTGTTTTTAATGGGAGCGTCTTCTTCTCGTTCTTCACGAGAGTGACGGCCGCCTCCGCGATTTCACGTTCCTTCGCTTTATGCTCAGCGCTTCCTACCGTGGCATTCGCTTCTGCGAGCTTCATCTCGAGCGTCGTGGAGTCCGTCGTTTCTCCCCAAATTCCACGCTCCGCTTTCAGTTTTAAAATGCGTTCCACTGATTCATCGATGGTCGCCTCCGATAAACGTCCATCCTTCACTGCCGCAATGACTTCCTCAAAGATTGCTTCGAGTTTGATCACATCTGCTTCCGAGCGTAAAATCGTCGGCATGAGCGCGATGTCGACCCCTGCTTCGAACGTCTTGATGACCGCCTCTGCTTCCGTAAAATTGTCTGCGATGGCTTGCATGTTGAGTGCGTCGGTCACCACGATTCCTTCATATCCGAGTTCCTCACGAAGCACTCCCGTGATGACATCATCCGAAAGCGTCGCCGGGAGTGGGAACGTGCCGCGTTCTGATTCGACGACCTCGTCCTCGATTTGTGGCATCCCGATATGCGCCGTCATGATCATGTCGATCCCTTCTGTGATGGCACGTTTGAACGGTAACAACTCGAGACCACGCAACTCGTCGAGTGATTTATCGACAACCGGTAACCCATAATGCGAGTCGACAGCCGTATCGCCATGACCTGGGAAATGTTTCGCCGTTGCTGCAACACCTTGGTCTTGAATACCTTGTGTCATCGCGGAACCGAGTTCCCCGACTAGTTCAGGGTCGCTCGAGAACGAACGGACGCCGATGACCGGATTCCCCGGATTGTTGTTGACGTCAAGTACCGGTCCGAAGTTCACGTTTACCCCGAGTGCGTTCAATTCAGAACCGATGATTTCCCCTGCATCATAGGCATATTGACTGTTACGTGTGGCCCCGAGTGCCATATTCCCCGGTAAATTCGTTCCCGTCCCAAGTCGTGTCACAATCCCACCTTCTTGGTCGATCGTGACGAATAACGGGACATCATTGCTGGCATCTTGTTTCACGACTTCTTGCAAATCATGAACGAGTTTCGTCGTCTGTTCCGTTTCCTTCACGTTCTCCGCAAACAATATCACTCCACCGAGATCGAAACGATCGATGACACGCGCCACTTCCGGTGCAAGAGATGTATGGTTCGCCCCGTTCCATAATCGGAAGTCCGGCATGATCATCTGCCCGATTTTTTGTTCGAGCGTCATCGACTCTAGCTGCGTGTTGACGCGCTGGTCAATCGACATCGTCGGCGTCCCTTCCGCCACGACCGCGTCTGCTGCTGGAACCGACGAGACGAGCAATGCCGTCGTCAATCCGAGTGTTGCCGTCCAATTCAGTGCCTTGTTCATGTTCCCACTCCCCTTAGTCAAATTTGGCTGACCCCCAAACGAAAAGGCATGGAGGAAGAAGCGTTGCCTCATCAACGCTCGTTCACCCCATGCCTGATCGCATCAGTTACATTTGGTCCTTATTCAGGTGGTCAACAACAGTATAGCAACTCCACTTTTTTTAAACAATTGTTCAAGTGAAAGCGTAACCATTTTGAAACAATGTTTCTGTTTTGATACACAGTGAACTGTATTGGCAAAACCAATAATTTCTGTGGTTCGTTTTTGATTCGTTTTTTGGTAAACTCAATTCGATACAGAAAAAAAAACAAAAAGGGGGAAATTATTGTGGCAAGAGGGGAACTGAAACGTAAGCCGGAATGGTTAAAGATTAAATTAAACACGAATGATACGTATACCGGCCTAAAGAAGAAAATGCGCGAGAAAAATTTACATACGGTATGTGAGGAAGCGAAATGTCCGAACATTCATGAATGTTGGGCGGTACGTCGGACCGCAACCTTCATGATTCTTGGAAGTATCTGTACACGTGCTTGCCGTTTTTGTGCCGTCACGACTGGGAAACCGAACGAGCTCGATTGGGAAGAGCCAAAGCGTGTCGCCGAATCGGTTCGACTTATGAACTTGAAACACGTCGTCATCACGGCTGTCGCGCGTGACGACTTGAACGATTACGGGGCTACTGTCTTCGCAGAAACGGTTCGCGCGGTTCGCGCCATGAACCCGGAGACATCGATTGAGGTGCTCCCGTCAGACATGATGGGTGACTTCTCTGCCTTGCAGACGTTGATCGATGCGGGTCCTGACATCATGAACCATAACTTAGAGACAGTCCGTCGCCTCACACCGAGAGTCCGTGCGAAAGCAACATATGACCGCACGCTCGAGTTCTTGAAGCGTTCGAAAGAATTGAACCCAGATATCCCGACGAAGTCATCGATCATGGTTGGGCTTGGGGAGACGAAAGAGGAATTGATTGAAGCGATGGATGACCTCCGCGCGCACAACGTCGACATCTTAACGCTCGGTCAATACTTGCAGCCGACGAAGAAACACCTCGAGGTGGAACGTTACTACCATCCGGACGAGTTCGCCGAGTTGAAAGAGATTGCTCTATCAAAAGGATTCTCACATTGTGAGGCAGGTCCACTCGTCCGTTCGTCATACCACGCGGATGAACAAGTACACAAGGCGCGTCGCCACACGATGTTGCCAATCGACTAACAGAAAGAAGAGAGATTATGACTGGTACGACGTGGCACTTACTTAGAACTGAATCGACTTCACCGGCTAAAAATATGGCGATTGATGAAGCCATCGCCAATTGGGTCGCAAAGGGAGAACTCAAACCGACGCTTCGTTTTTATTCATGGGCACCTCATGCAATCAGCGTCGGACGTTTCCAGCGAGCGACGCGTGACTTGGATCGGGACGCCCTCAAAGCGAACAATATTCCGGTCGTTCGTCGCTTAACAGGGGGACGTGCCGTGTTGCATGCGGATGAGTTGACGTATAGCGTCATCTTGCCCGAATCGACCCCTGCCCTCCCGACGAATATCATCGAGAGCTATCGCCTACTCACGGAAGGGGTTCGTCGCGGATATCACGAACTCGGCGTCCCCGCCGAATTTTCGGTGCCATTGACGGAAGAGGATCGCGAAGCGCTCCGCAAACCAAAATCGGCCGTCTGCTTCGATGCTGCTTCATACTATGAGCTTGCTGTCGACGGGAAGAAGATTGCGGGTAGCGCACAAGTGCGCCACCAAGGGGCCGTACTTCAACATGGTTCGATTCCTCTCTCCGTCGATGATGAGGTGTTGTTTGACTGTTTCGCGATGGATGAGACGGAGAAACACGAAGCCAAAACACGCTTCAGCGAAAAAGCCGTCGCCTTGAACGACACGTTAAATCGTTTCGTTTCCTTTGACGAAGTAGCGGACGCATTCGAGACCGGCTTCAAGGACGCTTTTTCGTTGACGTTCGAACCGCTTGTCTTCACGAAAGAACAGCAAGCCGAAATCGATTTGCTCGTCCAGAAGTACGAGAGTGATGAATGGGTCTGGAAACGCTAAAAAGATTGTCCCTTTTCATCAGGGACAATCTTTTTTTATGCCGCATTCGCTCGGCGCAACAGATGGCGCACTTCTCGGAACGTGACGAATGTTTTGTTGTTCGCATCATACAATTTGTAGCGTAACGATTTCAAACTTGAAAACAGTCCGATTGTCGTCGCCCGTTGTAACGGCGGTGTCGACGTATGTGCTTTTTCTAGATGGTAGTTCGGCACGCGTGGACTCAGATGGTGGACATGATGGAATCCGATATTACCCGTCACCCATTGAAGCACTTTCGGCAACTCGTAATACGAGCTTCCTTCGATGGCCGCCTTTACATAATCCCATTCCTGCTCATCTTCAAAATAGGAATCTTCGAACGTATGCTGAACATAGAACAACCAAATTCCGAGCACACCGGCGATGAACATCGTCGTTCCTTGTACAATCAAGAACGCTTGCCAACCGATCAGATAGATGAGCGCGCTATATAGGACGACGAGAGAAATATTGATGAGATACGTATTTTGTCGTTCTTTTTTCCGCGCGTCCTTTCGGTTGAAACGACTCGTGACGAGAATAAGCCAAAGTGGTCCGAGACCGAACATAACGAGCGGATGACGATATAGGCGATACTTTAGACGAGTCCATTTTGACGCTTCGATATACTCCTCAATCGTCATGACCCAGATGTCGCCGACACCCCGTTTATCCAAATTCCCACTCGATGCATGATGAATCGCATGCTCTCGTTTCCACTTCTCGTATGGAAATAACGTCAAGACCCCTGTAATGGTTCCGACAATCGCGTTCGCTTTCTTATTTTTAAAGAATGAACCGTGTGTGCAGTCATGGAAGATGATGAACATCCGCACGACAAATCCTGCTGCAATCAACGTGAACGGCAATGTCAGGAAAATCGAGACACTTAGTAGTTGGTACGCTAAAAACCACGATACGAGAAACGGTAAAATCGTATTGATCATCTGCCGCACACTGATCCGAATATCGGACTTTTCAAACGGCGAGACGTGCTTTCTTAATTGGGCAATCTTTTCTTTACTCATAACAACCTCCTTGAATTCAACAGAAAAACAACGCAAAAATATAGATAAAACCAACAACCAACGTTGTTCAATGTGAATTCATGGATCGGAAGTATTCCCTATCAAGAATTAACACTAGGTCATTATATCACGTATAAAACTTATGTGGTGAAAAAAAAGAAAAAAGACTCGCCCCTATCTTTAGAGACAAGTCTAACTGATTCATTGTTGCGTATAGATGGAAACCGAGCCACCGTTGACGAAGAACTCGCCCCAACCGTCCGCATTGATCGTCACGAGACGTCCGTTATTTCCTGTCATGTCTTTCCACACTTCCCCTGCATTCTGTTTTCCGACATACATCCATTTCGCCCCGCCTGGTCCGTCCGATAAAATCGTTGCAAGACCAGACTTCGCACGGTCCGTCACTCCTTCACGTGTCCATCCGATGACGTCTTGGTGATTGATGTAATCATGTTGTGTGCCGTAGGCGAAATCTTTACGCGCTTTCAAAATGGGTTGAAGCGACGCTGACATATTCGGTATTTCACGGTTCGTCGTCCCTTTCGTTCCATAATAATCTCCGTAGAATAGTGCTGGATACCCTTGACCACGTGTCATGATGGTCGCGTAGGCAAGCGGTTTGAACCAATTCGCGACTGTTGACTCAAGTGACTGTCCTGGTTGCGAATCATGATTGTCGACAATCGTCACAGCGAGTGTTGGGTGCTGCTCGACGACCGTACCTTTTAAAATGTTCCGCATGTCATAGTAACCGCCACCATTCCCTGCCGCTTGGAAATTGTAATGGAGTGGTACATCGAATACGGAATGAGTGTAGCCCGTCTTGGCCAAGTAATCATTGATGGCCCCTAAGTCATTCTTCCAATACTCCGCAACAGTGAACATCTCTTTTCCGGTTGCCTGACGAACACTCGTCACCCATTCCTTTAAGTATGAATGATTGATATGCTTCACCGCATCCAGTCGGAAGCCGTCCAATCCAAGCGAATCCGCGTACCATTTCCCCCAGTTTTTCATCTCCTGACGTACTTCCGGATGCTCAAAATCGACATCGGCGTACATCAAGTAGTCATAGTTCCCGTTCTCACCCGACACTTCACTATCCCATGCCTTACCCGTACTCTTGAATTTGTAGATTCGGCTCAGACTTCGTGATTGATCCCAGTCGGTCCCATCAAAATGATACCAACGCCACTTGAACGGCGAGTATGTATTGTTCCGTCCAGCAAAATTGAATCCAGTCCAGGCAGAAATGGCATATTCCCCAGACGTCTCTTGATTCCGGTTAGAAGGATTGACCTCGACAGCTTGAACGGATTCGGTATAATCCGCTCCGCCTTTATGGTTCATGACGACATCCCCATATACGCCAATCCCTTTCCCGCGTAAGTTGGAGATGGCCGATTGTAGCTGCGCTTTTGTTCCATACTTTGTCCGAGTCGTTCCTTTTTGATTAAATTCTCCAAGGTCATACAGATCATACGCCCCGTATCCAACATCATTTTGTGATGTCCCTTTATACGCTGGTGGGATCCAAACGGTCGAGATCCCGATATCTTTTAAGTGCTGCGAATCGTTCGAGAGTCGGTTCCAGTGTTGGCCATCGTTTGGAACATACCATTCAAAGTATTGCATCATCGTACCGTTCTGTGGGGTCACTGCCTGTGCGACCGGTTGCCCCGAAAGCAGTGCAATCGATGTCACTCCAGCTAGGACAGCAATCCCTTGTCGTTTCTTCAACATCCTTCATTCCTCCTCAAATAGTTAATGAAAGCGCTTGCATTAATTATTGTGAATGATTTTTAATTTGTTGCATAAATAGACACTAAAAAACAGTTCTCTCTCCCTAACTATTTCTCATTCGAATAGTTCAGTCGAACGAAACAAAGACGGATGGCTTGTGCCATCCGCCTAGTCATCTTTCCCGGCTAATTCGTTTGCGTTTGAAACGGTAGCCGATGTACGGAAGTCCTGTAAACACGAGACCGATTGTCACGAGTAGTTGAATCCCAATCAATATTGTCTCGACAACGGTTGGCCAATCAAACTGAAACAACGAACAGATTGCAATCCATAAAATACCTAGGATGAGCGCAGCTCTTCCCATCTGACGCTCCATGTCATGATATTTTTCTTTTTTTGTTTCGACATCCGAGTAAATCGGCTTGGCATCTCGATCTCCTTTGAAAATATGAATCTCATCCCCGGTTGATGTGACATGTTCCCACCCGCTCGACGCAAACAGGTCAAAGTAGTCTTCGTCTGGACGAGTACGATAGTCCAAACTATACTGAACGTCTTCCGGTTCCCCTTCAACGAGCGTGTATCCTAGCGGGGCAAACTTCTTCAAATGCCATCCCTTGGCCGCCATTCGTTCTAGTTTCCGCATCTCACGCTCTTCAGCAAACGCCAATCCCCAGCTCGACATATACTTTTGTCTCATCTTGATCCCTCCATATCCAAAATGGCACAGGCATCTTCGACCATCGCCTGTCGTCTCTTCACATCATCCGTTAAAATCGAGCGGCCTTTATTCGTGATTCGATAGTTCTTTTTCTTTCCGTCCCCATCCATCGGTTCAATCAGTTCGGCGTTCAACAACTTTTTGATAATCGTATACATCGAAGCCGGACCAATTTGCATTCGCCCTCGCGTGGTCTCTTCGACAAATTGCATGACTAAATAGCCATGACGCGGCGTCGTGAGAGCCAACAGAATATAAAACATACTATCCGTCAGTTCCCCTAACTCTAATGAGTCCGTTCGCGGCATCTTTCCACCTCCTATATCATTGAATGATATATTTCTTATACTCAATATATATCGTTAAATGATATATGTCAATAAATGAAATAAAAAAAGCCGCACCCTTTTAGGTATGCGACTTCAAGATAAACGGTTTTAACTAGTGACATAGTCTAAATCATGCAAGATATACGCCAGGAAGAAAATCATGCTTGGATTCTCATATCGCATCTGGACTTTACGGAGCTGCTCGCGATACGTGACCTCATACTCGGCCCCGTTCATCTTCCGCTCCATGTTCATCTTGATGAGCGCATCAAGCTTGTCCATCATATCGACGAGCATTCCCTCATACGTATCGTCTTTCGAGTCAGCCATATATCGACGGAACGCCGGTTGCATATACTCAGGCAACAGTCCAAGCAGACGTTCACTTTCCGCTCGCTCGTATGCCTCAAACGCAGCCCCCGTCTCTTGCGTCGAATGTTTGACTGGACCGAGCACGTCTCCGGTCACCCCTTCAACTAAATCGTGACAGAGAAGACGAGCCACGAGTTCGGCGACATCGACATCGACGTCGTACTTCTCACGCTCTAAGAGCCCACTGAACATACCGAGCGCGGCAGCCCGGAAACCATGAATCGCATCGTTGTCGTCAATCGTGTTAAAGCGACCTTTCCAGCGACGGACACTATCCATCCGCATGACGTTCTCGATGAATCGCAACACATCCGTTTCTGCCTCGACCTGGTCGAACAGCCAGCGGACCGAATCAATCGGATGATGTCGGAGTGCGGCTTTCATCTCTTCTAGCTTGTCATCAAAGTGCGGAGAGCCGTGCGCGACTTCTCGTCGCACGAACAACATCGCATCGAACGAATCAATTCCGTCCACGATTCGACCTTCGAACGAATCATCTTCCGCTTCCACCACGAAACGATGAAAGTGAGGACGTAATGATTGCGACAGCAACTCGACAAGACCGAGACTCGCTGTTCGTTCCATACGCTCGATGTGACCGATCAAGGTCGGTTCTTTTTTTTTCCGGTGCATGATCGGGCCCGTCTGGACTTCATTCATGTCGTGGAAAATGGCTTTCCCGAGTAAATCGAGCAAATCGACTTCACGTCCGTTCTCTTTTTCCACATAAGCCGCGATCAAGCTAAAGACCGCGACACGAAAGCTATGACTCGCTGCGTTATCATGATAATGGGGGGCATATTCATCCCACCGTTGCACGTTTTGCATACGTGTCATCTTTCGGATAAACGTTCCGTTATGCATGGTTTCACTCCTTACGATAATCGTTCAAATACATCGTCATGACAGACGACATATAACATGTCTGTTTCCTGAAGCGGCAAATCGAGCATCGTCGCCACATCCAAGCGGTCATTGACCGCGATGAGTGTCACCCCTGATTCAAGTAACGCTGTATTTGCTTGTCGAACATTCTGCCACTCGACTTTTGGTTTCAACGCTTGAATGTTCCCAC
Organism: Exiguobacterium profundum; assembly: GCF_001909285.1. Lineage (GTDB taxonomy): Bacteria > Bacillota > Bacilli > Exiguobacteriales > Exiguobacteriaceae > Exiguobacterium > Exiguobacterium profundum. Next base: position 727,090 of record NZ_MRSV01000001.1, on the reverse strand, counting down.
CTGACTGTTTGCTCAACAACTGACGGAAAATTGCTGTCGTTCCAGGTTGTAACGTCGCTTTTGCCATCAAGAGGGAGACCGAGTCGTTCGCTAAAATAAAATCGTCGACGCGGACGTGTTTAAATTTCGAGATATTTCTTTCTTCACACACTTCGACGACCGTGTGCAAGTCCACCTGATACTCAGAAGAGAGTGCCTCGACCGCTGACGCGATTAATAACGACTTCCCATCGGCGAGTAACGTCTCCGTGATACGGGCATCCGCAAAAATCGCGACGCGTCGCGCCTTCAAGACGTTTGCTTGCAGCAATACCGCTTCATCCGAAGCATCGCCTGATACGAAGTGAACTTGATCGTGCACGTACGGTTCCTCAACTAACTGATCAATCAATACGATCTCTGCTTTCGGTTCGTAGTTAAGCACTTCATCGATTGCTTTCTTCGTCTTCGGGGACCACCCGATATACACATAATGTCCTTCTCCACGATACACTAGTCTTCCCTCCCGTTTTAGCCGTTGAAACGTCGCACCGATTTCAACCAATTTTCCAATCAACGCCCCGATAATCCCAATCCCGAATAGGAATAAGAATATCCCGAGCCATCGCCCTGCCACGGAGGACGGATAAAAGTCCCCGTATCCGACGGTCGTCAATGTCGTCATCGTCCACCAGAACGAATCAAACAGTGATCCGAATGTCTCTGGTTCTAAAACATAACCGAGCACGGTTCCTAAGATAATGATGCCAATCGAAGCTAAGACGACATTCAAAAATGATAATTTCGCTAACCCTTTCCACACACGAAATAAGATATGCACTGTTTCCCCCTCCTTCTCTCTTATATACTAAACGTAACCACAAAAAGATTCACGAAACCATTTTGATGGTGATTCCAAAAAAGAAGAAAAAAGGAAGGACTGACTTATGAACTCCATCGTCTTAGAGTATCGTCTCTATAAAAATGAATTATCGTTCGAACCACTATACCATTACACGTCTCTCGGCTTAGACGAAGTGCTAGCTCGTCGTGAATGTGAGTTTTTCGTCAAAGACGGCATGACCTACAAACAACGCTCGTCTGCCCTTGAAGGCGATCAATACTTTTTAATTTATGTCGATCGCTATACAGAGGGACCGATGGACAAGCACGAAACGAGCGACATCAAAGTCGAAATCCGCACGCTAGACGACCGGTTTGACAACCCATTACTCGAAGCCTATTACGTCGACCGCCACCTTGATGCACTCGCCATGCTCGGAAGCCAGTACTTGTATGTCGCCGGTAAAGAATATGAGCGCGATTCAGCAGAAACAGATGAAGATCGTGGTGTGTATGTTATCTACGTCACACCGACTGGTTATGAATTGGAGGAATCAACATGAAGACAAGCAAGAAAATTTTAAGCGGACTATCCGTTGCGGTATTGACCACTTCCCTTGCCGCGTGCGGTGGGGATGAATATGAAGAGGCGGCACTCCCGGAAGAACCGACCGGATACGAATGTGACGATTGGGACTGGGATGACGAGACCGAGTCGTATTATTGTGACGACGACCGCTCTCCGCACTATGGTAGCTACTTCTTACTCGGTAGCCTATTCCGCTCAAAAAATGCGTTGAAGAGCTCTTCGTCGTATAAGACGTACAAAGCCAACGGTGGTGCGACCGGTGCCGTATCGAACGGCTCAAATTCAGGATCGTCAAAATCTGGACTCGGCAGTGGCTCTAAAGGTGGATTCGGCGGATGACGCGTGACGAACTTTACAGTCAAATCCCTTATTTTTGGCCCGATTTAAACGATGAAGAATATGCCTTATATGATTGTTTTGAGATGACCGCCTCGCAGGTTGCCTCTATCCGAGAGGCAACCGAGGCGGTTGACTCGATTTTTCGGAAGACGAATCAATTATTACGCACCCTACCTGACGAAACGCTCCGACTGCTTGGTTACCCTGAGGCGAGTCTGCAGTTCTTACGGGAGAAGACGATACCGCAGGAGACGATCATCGGTCGTTACGACTGGATCATGAAAGATGATCAACTCAAGTTGATGGAGTTCAATGCAGATACGCCGACCTTCATTAAGGAGCTGTTTGATGTGAACGGCGTGGTCGCTTCCGAGTTTGGTCTACTCGACCCGAACAGGGAAGCCACCCCCCAACTGAAAATTGAGCTGCGGAAAGCGATCGTCGCCGCGTGGAATCGACTCAAACGAGAAGGCACACCGAAAATCGTTTTTACGGCACATGATGATAACATCGAAGACAAGTGGACGGCACGATTTTTACAAGAAACGCTCGACGTACCGTCTGAATTCGTACCGTTGCACACTTTACTCGTCGACGAAGACGGCGTCTACACACCATCGGGTGAGCGAATTGACATCTTATATCGCCAAACATATCCGATTGAGCACCTTGTGGACGACCGGGCTCCAGACGGAGACTTAATTGGCATTCGGTTACTTGAACTCGATCAACAAAAATACGTGTCACTGCTCAATCCCCTCTCTGCGTTTCTCATGCAATCGAAAGGCGTACAGGCGCTGATTTGGGAATTGTATGAGACCGAGACACTATTCGATCAAGCCGAGCGCGACATCATCGGAACATATTTTTTACCGACTTACTTAGAAGACACACCGTTTCTCGGTGAATCGGACTATGTCAAAAAGCCGGCATTCGGACGTGAAGGGGACTCCGTCATCTTGTATACGAAAGATGGTCAACCGTTTCATCGCGAAACATTACAGACGTATGCGGAAGAAACGGCCGTGTACCAACAGTTCATCGAACTCCCGACACGGATGACGACAACCGTCAAAGGTCGTATGGAGACACATTACATGGTCGGATGTTTTTGCTTGAACGGACACCCATCCGCACTCGGTGTCCGCGCCGGCAGCATGATCACGAACAACCAATCTTATTACTTAGCCGTTGGCACACCTATACAAAAGGAGACGAACTCATGACATTCATCACACTCGATTCAATCTTAAGCTTCCTGGCCCACCTCGGGACAGGATTCGGTCTCATTCTCGCGGGACTCATCATCTTCGCACTAACGACCAAATATTCGGAACGCAAGTTAATCAAAGAAGGCAACATGGCTGTCGCGTTGAAACTTTGGGGGAAAGCACTAGGACTCGCCATCGTCATTTATACAGTCTGGGCGAACAGCGTCAACTTGCTCGATGCGTTCATCTGGGGACTCGTCGGTATCGCCGCCCAAGTATTGGCGTTCTGGACGTTTGAATACATCCTTACACCAGGCGTGAATTTAGAAAAAGAAGTCGAGAATGGCAACATGGCCATCGGTTTCAGCTTGTTCGCCGCATCACTCGTCGTCGGGATCATCGTCGCCGCGAGCTTGACGTACTAATCAAACACCCCATGCACGCATTTGCGAAGCATGGGGTGTTCGTATTTATAAAAGTCAGGAGGAACAATCATGTCGAAGCGAATCATCTTACTCACAATCGTTTCCGGTCTCATCATCGTAGCCATCGCAGTCGGTGTCGGACTTTACACCTACACTAACATTCAGGCTGGTGACTCATAAGAAAATGCCGAAAAAGAAATGAATCGTTATATGACGACGAACAATTGGTATACGTTTGAAATTCATAATATGGAACAGTCCGTTCTCTCTTTTTACACAAATGAAGACCGCTCCGTCATCGGTCTAGCTGAGATTGATGTCGAAACAGGGAACTTAGGGTCTGTCACGAAACAAACAGAGCCGAATCAGCCTTTTGATTTCGTTATCCTTCGAGTTGAAGACATGGAGTACATCGGTGTTCACCTTAAAGAGCGACCGGAAGATGTCGTCTATTTACGGTTAAACGGTGACGATGTCTCAAAAGATTTTCTTGTAAACGATCCCGAAATTGAAAGCTACACCATGACATATGTCATTGAAACAACACAACCGTCAGATGGTTCGTGGTCACTTGAAACATTGGATGCCAACAAACAAGTCATACATTCAAGTAAACTTACGGAATAACCTATATTGTGCATCAAGACGACTTTTTCCAGTCGTCTTTTTTAGTTGGTCGCAAGAACTCCAGACGGTCCGAAAAATTCATATCGTGCCTGTGGAATAGCGCGAACGACCGTTTCCATCATCGCATTCGGTCCGCACGTATAAACATCATGCCCTTCCACATCAAGTTCCTCAAGGTGTGACTTATTCATGCAACCCGATACGTCATCTGCATGTGTGAGCAGATGAAGCCCTTCCTTCACGAGTTCATCGAGTTCGTCTCCGAGTGGACGAAGGTCCATACTCCGAACCGCGTGCAATAACGTGACAGGACGTCCTTGTTCGAGTGCCGTCTTCGCCATGTTGAAGAGGGGCGTAATCCCGATTCCTCCCGCGATGAGTGTGAGCGGACGTTCAGACGTTTCAAGGATGAATTCTCCTGCTGGTGCGCTCATCGGGACTTCTGTTCCGACCGTCTGCTCATGAAGCCAGTTTGAGACGAGTCCCTCCGCTTTCGGCGCAATCCAGTAGCCGTCCTCTGTCGTCTCGATGACACTATATTGACGATGATGTAGGATGTCCTCTCCTGCAATGCGCGCTTGAACCGAGACATATTGTCCTGGGATGGCTGTGCCAATAACTCCATCTTTCGCGACGAGACGGAATCGTTTCACTTCAGGTGTATCTACTATGATTTCTTCGATGACGAACGGTTTGAATCCGACCCATGGCGCGTCATCATACATTTTTTTCTCGAGTGAGATGAAGACATCGGCAATCACACCGTAAGCTTTTGCCCATGCATCGATGATGTCAGGTGTTGCAGCTTCACCGAGTACGTCTTGAATCGCCGCAAGCAAGTTCTCACCAACGATCGGATAATGCTCCGGGCGGATGTTCAAACTTTTATGTTTATGAAGTGCTGGTTGGATGGCAGGAAGAATCGCTTCGAGTCGGTCGATATGAAGCGCAGCCGCATAGACCGCGTTCGCGAGTGCTTCCGGCTGACGTCCTCGCTTTTGGTTCGTATGGTTGAAGAAGTGACGAACTTCTGGATTTTGTTCAAACATTCGTTGATAAAAATGCTTCGTGATCGTCACACCATTTTCTTTCAAAACTGGTGCCGTCGCCTTTACAATCTCAATCGTTTGTTGATCTAACATGTGAATTTCCCCCTTTTGTTTTGTACACGTTCATTATGTGAGTCAAGTCACTTTAAAGCAATATATTAAATACTTGTTTAAAGTAGATTTCACGTTTCTGACTTATTTTCGCCATCACCCTTTCACATTTGTTCGAATCGCACTTTTTTTTATTGTCTTGTACAATGAAACGAGAGGTGATGATGGATGAGACTCACGCAAACATGTGACTACGCACTGCGAACGTTGATGTATAGCGCTACGTTTTCACATCGGCTCGTCACGATTCAAGAAGTGGCAGACCAATATAACATCTCCAAAAACCATGTCATGAAGGTCGTATATGAGCTTGGGAAACATGGTTATTTGGAATCGGTGCGTGGTCGAGGCGGCGGCTTTCGACTCGCACGACCGATGGATGACATCAATGTAGGGGAAGTCGTTCGGACGATGGAACCGTTCGAACTCGTGGAATGCTTCGGGGAAGGCCGATGCGTCATCGCACCTGCCTGTGATTTACGAGGTGTTTTGAATGAAGCCATGTTGGCGTTTCTTCATGTACTCGATCGTTACACGATTGCGGATCTCGTCGTCAACCGAACGAACGAACTCGCCATGTTATTAGGCGTACAAAACCCGACGGACTGAAATGGTCCGTCGGGTTTTCCGCTTACAAAGACTTTAGTTTTGATTCGATTTCTGCTCGCTTTGACTCAAGAAACGGAGGCAAGGCTAATCGCTCTCCGAGTCTCTCAAGCGGTTCATCCATCGCAAATCCCGGTTCATCTGTTGCCAGTTCCACTAAGATTCCGCTCGGTTCGCGGAAGTAAATCGACTGAAAATAGTAACGGTCAATAAGACCAGAGTGGCTGATTCCATGTGCGTCAAGCTTCTCGATCCACTTCGTCATATCGTCTGTTTCTTCCACTCGAATCGCCACATGATGCACACTCCCTCGCCCTGGTCGTTCCGATGGCAAATCCGGCCGATCGACGAGATGAATCTCTGTTGCCACACCACCCTCGCCCGTCTCAAAGACACGCACGTCATGTCCATCCCGTTCAAATGTCGTTACATATCGATAGCCAAGCACTTCTGTCAGCACCCGTGCCGTCTTGTCAATCCGCCGTACCGTCCACTCACTGAATCCGAGACCGAAGATGCCGAGGTCCGTTGGCACTGGACCTTTGCTCCAAGGTGTCCCACTCCCTCCTTCTACAAGACAGAGACGTTGACCCTCATGATCTTCGAACGAAAGGGTCGCCCTTCCTAAAACCAACTCGATTTCTCCGTAAGATACATCGAAAGCGTCAAAACGCTCCTGCCAGTACGCGAGCGCTCCATCCGGCACCCTGAGTGCTGTCCGAGAAATACTGCTTGACCCTCGATACGTCTGTCCGAGAAACGGTAACTCAAAGAACGTCAAATCGGTTCCAGGCGTACCCGTCTCGTCTGCATAGAACAAGTGATACATCGATGGGTCATCCTGGTTAACCGTCTTTTTGACGAGCCGCATCCCTAGTATTTCCCTGTAGAATCGCAAGTTCTTCTTAGCATCCCCGGTCATCGCTGACACGTGATGTTGTCCACTAATCACCTTCATCCCTCATCTCCCCTTTCGACTATATCGTTATTGTATCATCCCCAAATGAGTAAAGTCCTCTTTACATTATGTAAAGTTTGTTTTACACTAGTGGTAGAAACTAGAAATGAGGTGGCACGATGCCATTGATCAACCGCGTGAAAGAACTGCGTGCCCGGCACCAGTTAACCCAAGGAGACCTGGCCGAAAAAGTTGGTGTGACGAGACAGACGATCATCTCGCTCGAGAAAGGCAGCTACACGCCGTCGCTCATGCTGGCGATGCACATCGCAAGGGTGTTTGAGGAACCGGTCGAATCTATATTCACAATCGAGGAGGAATCACAATGAAACATGTCGTCATTCAATCTATTTCAAGTATCATCCTGTATGTCCTGATGGCTTTTCTATTCAGTTCGTTTTTATCTGATATGTCGAAAACAGTCATCGAGTCTGACCGATTCTTAGTTGAATTTAATCTACTTCCACTACTTTTACTCGTTGTTTTTGGCATCGTTTGGACAGTCTATTCGTTTAACACCCGGCCGAATAAACAGTTGAGCTTTGCCCAATGGTCCGTCCGGATGACAGAGTTCAGTGAGGTCGATGAGCGTGAACAAATCATCACAGCGAAAGCGACAAAAGCTGCCTACGTCTCGTTCGGCATTTCAGTCCCAATCCTTATGGGATCGTTCATGTTCTATCCGTTATTTGAAGAGACGCTCCCTGCCTATCCAATATACGCCCTTGCTTCTACATTGATCATCGCGACACTCGTTTATATGACGACCTGGATTCGCGTCTATCGACATTAAGGAATTCATCACGAATTCCTTTTTTTGTGTCTATTTTTCATCGATTCGGCTATCATGATTGCCAATTCTATTACACCGTGTTTATATATAACTAAATGGTTATATAAAGAATGTAAGGAGTCTTGCTTTGTGAAAACCGTCGATTTGACGATTGGAAACGTGCAACGCGTCATTCTGGCTCTTGCCCTTCCGCTCGTCGGTAGCTCGTTATTACAATTTACGTATAGTCTCGTCGACATGTTTTGGGTCGGTGCGCTCGGGAGCGATGCTGTGGCAAGTATCGGTGCAGCTAGTTTTTATATCATGCTCGGACAGGCGATTCAATCGTTGATTGTCGTTGGCGCCGGCATCAAAGTATCACAAGCTGTTGGGAGACGTGACCTCGATTCGGTTCAGCGTCATGTCCGGGCCGGCAGGCGTCTGAATCTAACACTCGGTCTTTCGTACGCCTCACTACTAATTGTATTCGGTCATACCCTCATCGGCTATTTGAATATGGGTGCCCCCGCTGTGGAGCAGCTTGCGTATGAATATTTGTTCGTCAGCGCGCCGATGCTCATCTTTTCTTTCTTTAATTTGCTGTTTGCTCGTCTATTCAGTGCATATGGCAATACGACAACAGCGATGCGAATCAATGCGACAGGTGTCATCCTCAATATGATTCTCTCCCCGATTTTCATTTATCCATTCCAACTCGGTGTGATCGGGGCTGCTCTTGCAACACTTGTCGCCAACGTCATGATGTTCGGATTGTTTTGGCACCGCGCTCGTACATTATTCAATTGGGATGAAGTCGTTCAGCCGACTCGAGCTGACTATAAAGAAATCATCCGTCTTGGTTTTCCGATGGCAACCCAAAGGATTTTGTTCACGGTAATCAGTATTTTTCTTGCCCGCATGATTGGCTCATACGGGACGGAAGCGATTGCGGCACAGCGCATCGGACTTCAAATCGAATCGATTGCCTACATGATGATTGGTGGCTTGAACGGAGCAATGGCTAGCTATACCGGTCAAAACCTCGGGGCACGAAAAGTAGATCGTGTTTATGAAGGTTACCGGGTAACGACCCGACTCGGGATGGTTTACACAGGATTCATTATGTTGTTCTTTTTATTCGTCCCAGATTTACTCATTGGTCTATTCGTCGATGACGTTCGAACCATCGAAATTGGGGCGAGCTACTTGCGAATTATCGGCATTTCGCTCGTCTTCTCATCGATTGAAATGATCGGAAACGGATACTTCTCAGGACTCGGATTACCGAAAATCCCCGCGACCATCTCGATTATTTTCACAGTGGCCCGTATCCCGCTCGCATTTTTTTTTTTTCCTTATCTCGGAATCGATGCTATCTGGTGGAGTATCGCCATCTCAAGTATCACAAAAGGGCTTGTCTCTGCCCTCTTTGTCAAAATAACGAAAAAGGAAGTGATTTCCCTTGCAGAAGCAGTTTAATCAACTACCCCACCATCTCATCACAAGTGGAAAATTTGCCATCGAGCGAGAAATGTTACGAGTCACGTCAGAAGGCACACTAGCTGTTACGAAGCATCCAAAAGCACTCGGTCATAAAGCGACACATCCATATATCACGACCGACTTTTCTGAAAGTCAAATTGAGCTTGTCACCCCGACGTTTCCGACGATTGAGGCGGCACATCATTTCTTAGAAACGCTTTACGATATTACGGCGCTCAACATAGGCGATGAACGCCTTTGGCCACAATCGATGCCATGTGCCTTGCCGGAAGGTGGTACGATTCCACTCGCTGATTTTGGTGTGTCCGGAATAGAGGCTAGCCGTTATCGTGAGCATCTGCTCCAAAAAAATGGTGCGAAAAAACAACTCATTTCTGGAATCCATTTCAACTTTTCATTTTCCGATGAGATGTTATCCGCATTATACGAAGGATCCCCTGAACAATATCGACACTTCAAAGATCACCTATATTTGAAGTTAGTTCGTCAATATTTACGAATGCGTTGGCTCATCGTCTATTTGCTCGGTGCTACACCAGCCGTTCATGTGAGTTATGAAGAACAATGTGTCAGTCAGATGCAAGCGCTCCATGTAGACACTTTTTCAAATAAACAAGCATTGTCCTATCGGAATAGCGACTGTGGGTATACGAATGTTGAACCACTTTATCCAAATTATGCGACACTCTCTAGTTATATAGATGATGTAAGATGGTTCATTGCCAAAGGCGAGATTGCCAATCCGAACGAACTCTACTCCCCTATCCGATTGAAAACATCGAAAGGTGGTAACGACTTAAATCAACTCGAGGCACACGGTATCGATTACATTGAAATTCGCAATATCGATTTGAATCCGTTTGAAAAGACCGGAATTGCTCGTTCAGATTTACGGTTCCTTCATCTGTTTTTGTTGTACTTGACCTTTACTGAGGAGACATCTCATGTCGATTGGCAAGCTGAAGCGTACAATAATCAACAACGTGTCGCCAAAGAAGGCATGTCTCCCGCAAGCATATTGACTCGAGATGGTTACGCCATACCTTTACACACGTACGCGACAGAACTTCTCGACGCCATCGATTCGTTCAACACACACTATGACCTCGGCTTCGAAGATGTCTTTCCCGCTGTACGCGAAAAAATTGATCACGTGGACAGGACGTACGCTTCCCGATTAAAGACGATTATGATCGAGACAGGTTATCACGCATGGTCCCTCGCCCAAGCAGAACACTTTTATGAGGACGCCTATGTAAATCGTTTTCGCATTCACGGTTATGCCGACCTGGAACTGTCTACTCAAATCTTAATGAAATCCGCAATTAAACGTGGTTATCGTGTCGATGTCATCGATCGTTCTGACCAGTTCATTCGGATTCGAAACGGCAAACACGAAGAATACGTCAAACAGGCAACGAAAACATCAAAAGACAATTATGTTTCCGTCTTAATGATGGAGAATAAAACGGTGACAAAGTTTGTACTCGCAGAGCATGGCATTCGTGTCCCTGAAGGGATAGAACTTCAAGAGGAATCGGATTTATCTCAGGCATGGCATTCATTTTCAAAACAACCCATCGTCTTAAAGCCGAAGTCTACAAACTTCGGAGTCGGTATTCACATTTTTAAAGACGGAGCGACGTATGAGGAAGCACTGTCTGCATTTCAGTATGCGAAAACGTTTGATGATGTCGTTTTACTTGAGACATTCTTACCCGGAAAAGAATATCGCTTCCTCGTCATCGGGGATGATGTCGCGGGCATCCTCCATCGTGTCCCGGCGAACGTCACTGGAGATGGCACCTCTTCGATCCGTCAACAAGTTGCGACAAAAAATGAAGACCCGTTACGCGGAAAAGGATACAAGACACCGCTCGAGAAAATCGAAATCGACGAGGTCGTCATCTCATTTTTACGTGCTCAAGGCAAGACCCCCGATAGTATTCCCGCTCTCGATGAGCGTGTCTTCTTACGCGAAAACTCTAATATCAGTACCGGCGGAGATAGTATCGACTATACGGATCAAATTTCTGACATCTATAAGCGTATTGCTGTCGATGCCGCTAAGTCAGTCGGGGCAACCATCTGTGGTGTCGATATGATGATTCCCTCTCTCGATGATGCGCAAATCGAATACGGTATCATCGAATTGAATTTTAATCCCGCCATCCATATCCACGCTTTTCCTTATGAAGGAAAAGAACGACCGATTGGTGAGATGCTACTTGATTTATTGTTTAAATATTGAGTATTCCTGTTTCAGAATATTCCTAATTGGGAATATTCAAAATAAGAGAACGGTGACGAAAAATGGAAGAGAGATTGGCTTCTTTGTTTCAAGCGTTAGCCGACCCGAACCGGTTGCGGATGATCGAATTGTTACGGAAACAAGAGTGGACGGTCGTAATGATGGCAAATCAGCTTGGGATCAGTCAACCGCAGACATCGAAGCACTTGCGAATTCTGTATGATGCAGGTCTCGTCACAGTAACCATTGATGCCAATCGAAGACGTTATGCACTCAAGTCTCAAGCACTCGAACCGTTAGATGCTTGGCGGACCTATATGGCTCGGGAAACAGAGCGACTCGATCGATTGGAGACGTTTTTAGCGGAGTCACAGCGAGAGGAGAATGGATCATGAGTACGGTCAAATCACATGTAGAGGGCACGACATTGATTATGGAACGTCTGTTCAAGGCACCACGCCAACTTGTATTTGAAGCATTCTCGACACCTGCACATTTAGAGAAATGGTGGGGACCGTCCGGATGGGAGACGAAAGTATACAGCTTCGACTTCAAACCGGGGGGGATTTGGCATTATTGCATGACTTGTGTCGACAAAGAACAAGGTGACTTTTATGGTATGGAATCATGGGGCAAATCAACCTTTATCGACATCGATCCATACTCCCGAATCGTCTATACGGATGCATTCTCGGATGCGGACGGACACGTCAATCCGGACTTGCCTGTCATGACGATCACAAATGAATTTCTCGATACATCGGAAGGCACGTTATTCATTAGTCGCTCCGAATTCCCGAATGAAGAGGCTCTCCAACAAGTCGTCGAAATGGGCGCTGTCGAAGGGTTCACTTCCCAACTCGATCGTCTCGAAGCGATTGTAAGCCAGTAAAAAACATGCACCGTTCCCGAAAAGGAATGGTGCATATTTTGATTCATCTGAACTGCCGAAACAATCCATCAAGCTGTTCTCGCGTAATCCGTTCAAACGCATCTCCGATGCTTACTTCGGTTGAACAGTGTCCGTCTTTTTCAACAAGATACCCCGTAATGCCTACTTCTGTTTCTTCTTGGATGCGCGCAATTTTCTCACCAATTTCTTCCTTCTCCCCTTGAAAATGAAGATGGAACATATTCGTGACCGGGATGCGTGGAGTCGTCCACACGCCATCGAGTTCATTGAAGCGCGCTGCCAAGCGGACGGCCTCGTTTCGATACTCGGTCATCTTGTCTTTTCGTAGCTCATAATAATAATCCGCAGACAGGATGTATGGATATAAGCTGATCAAGTCACCACCGTAGCGTCGCTTCCATACTTTCGACGTGTCACAAAATGCCTTCGGTCCAGCAAGGATGGCACCGGCAATGCCACCGATTCCTTTATAAAACGAGACGTATACGCTATCAAAGAGCGCACAAATCTCAGATGCCTCTTTTTCATAATACGGAAGCGATTCGAACAGTCGTGCACCATCCAGATGTAGATGAATCGCTTTCTCACGACAGTGTTCATGAATTGCCACAAGTTCCTCGAACGTCGGCAATTCCCCACCGATTTCTCGTTGTGGCAGTTCGAGCAACAGACACGCGATGTCCGGTAACGCTTGAATCTCTTCGAGCGTCATCAATCGGTTTTCGTCCCCCACTAAAATCGGTTCGATGTGATGCAACTCTTTTAAACCATCCTGCTCATGAATTTCAAGGTGGCACAGCGGGTGATATGCGACCTTTTTCTTCCCTGTCTCATCACACCAAATGCGTAGCGCAATCTGCTGTGCCATCGTACCGCTTGGAAAGAAAACTGCCGACTCTTTCCCAAGAACCTGTGCCATCTTCTCTTCGAACTGTCGAATCGTTTTCCCCTGTCCATACTGATCACTCGGCTCATCTTCACGCACATGCTCAAATGCGCGTTTCAATACCCCGGCTTCCCGTTTGCCGTGACCGCTCAATTGAACGTTCGTCTGACGATACGTGTCTGCCAATCGCTCCATTCTTTCCCCTCCTCGACAAATAAGCTCCCTGTCAGTATAACAGGGAGTCCTCTCTTCAGTCGCGAATGCGGACGATGAGTTTACCGCGCACTTTTCGCGTTTGTAGTTTTTCGAGACCTTCTTTCAATTGGTCGAACGACAACACTTCTGTGACGAGATCGTTCAGTTCACCTGCATCGAGCAAGTTCATCATCTCTTCGGCCATATACGCCAAGTTGCGAATCGCATGTTCGTCCTCGCTCGCATGCGCCGCCCCGAGTGCCACTTCGTGAATCGAAGGAGATAACGTGAAGCCTTTCATGTTCGTCATGTCTGGTGGCCCGGCGATGTAGGCGAGGTGTCCGCTGAATGCGAGACGATCTAGGTCTGCTGTCGCAACGTCTCGTCCGACTGTATTCAAAATCAGGTCGACACCACGTCCATCTGTTTCTTCCATGATCCGTGACGTCACGTCCTCGACGTTATAATCAATCACCACGTCCGCCCCGAGTGATTCTACCCACTCAACGTTCTCAGGAGATGCCGTCGTGAATACCTTCAGACCGAGCCGTTTTGCGAGCTGAATCGCAAATCCACCGACACCGCCCGCTCCTGCGTGTACGAGAATCGTCTCCTTATCTCGCGTGTTCAGCTTCTGCATGACCGCTTCATATGCTGTCATCCCCGCACACAGGATAGAAGCCGCCGCCTCATCGCTTACACCTTGCGGAACGACCGCACACGCCCGGGCATCGACGACCGTATACTCGGCGAATCCCCCATATTTCGAAAGATCCGTATGAACAGCCACACGCGAACCCGTAATGATGTTGGCGATACTCGAACCGACCTCAACGACTTCTCCGACGAGGTCGACACCGAGAATGTGTGGATATGACCAATTCGGGTTTCCATTTGATCCGACTTTATAATCGACCGGATTCAAGGCGACCGCTTCGACACGAATCAACAGTTCTCCCGCTCCTGGTGTCGGTCGGTCGATTTCTCCAATATGCAGATGATCAAGACCAGGTTGATCGAGTAGCCATGCTTTCATGTTTAGTAAGCTCCTTCCGAATACGTGAGTTCGTATGAGTGTGAATAAATTTCAACGAGGTTGCCGAATGGATCTTCGCAGTACACCATGCGGTACGGTTTTTCACCTGGGTAGTATTCACGAATCGGCATCCGTTGTCTCCCGCCGTGAGCGACAATCTTCTCGACGAGCCCTTCGATGTCAGGGTCTTGTACACAGTAGTGGAAGATCCCTGTCTTCCAAAACTCGAAGTTGTCTTCTGGTGTTTCGTTGTTCGGGAATTCGAACAACTCAATCCCGATTCCGTCTCCCGTTGACATATGAGCGATTCGGAATTTGCCCCAGCCCGGTCCGAAGACGTCGGTACACATCACACCGATTGGCGAATCATCCTCGACAACGTCTGATGGTGTCATAATCGTATACCACCCCATCACGTCCTCATAAAATTTTACGGCCTCAGCGACGCTCGGTACAGAAAGACCGATGTGGGAAAATGTTCTTGGATATGTCATGTTTCATCTACTCCTTTTTTTTTTCTCTATTTAGCGGATAACGATAAGATACTGTCATAAAAACAAGAAAAAAAGTACGCACATTGAAGTAACTACCCGAAAGTGAGGTTCCTTGAACATGACCACATCGTTCCCCGTCAACCGCGCACTTGAGATTATCGGCGGCAAATGGCGCCCCCAAGTGTACTGCACGCTTCAAGATGGACCGCTTCGTTTTTCTGATATTCAACGAGCGATTCCGGACGTCAGCCGAAAAGTGTTGACCGACCAATTGCGCGAGCTCGAGCAGCTCGGCATGGTTCACCGTGTCGACTACTCGACCGAGAAGCACCTGCACGTCGAATATTCATTGACCGAAGACGCCCTCGGACTGCAACCCGCCATGAATGCCCTTTGTTCATGGGGAGAGTGCCACGACAAAAAATAATCCCGAGCCACATGGCCCGGGATTATTTTTATGAGGCGAACAGACTAATCAAATTCCCATCCGCATCGTACAGGATGGCGTAACGTTGACCCCAGAACGCATCCCACGGTGCTTTGTGTGACGCATAACCTTGTTCAAGGACTGAATCATACAAAATATTCAGCGACTCTCGACTTTTACATAAGAAGGCAAGCTCAATCCGATGTCCTTCTGCCTGTTTCCATTCCCCGTACACCGATTCGGCCACTTCCACCGTATCGAACGCGAGACGCACGCCCCCCTCATCGATTTCCACATGCGCTTCTCCATTCATCGCTTCCGGAATCTCAAACCCGAGCGCACGATAAAAATCGAGTGAGCGCTTCATATCCTTCACGACGATGCCGATCATATCCAACTTGACTGCCATCTTGTCCCCTCCCTTTATTTTCATGATACGATTTGAGTGTAGCACGACCACTTCCATCAGAGACGAGGAATTTCAATGAATTATACGTTTCAACCACTCACCCAAGAGCAAGCAGAACGTATCGCCTTTGAGTGGCGCTATGAAGGCGACTACGCGTTTTACAATATGGACGCCGACGAGGAAGACCTCACCTCATTTTTAGATGCAGATGAACGGGGCGACACGACGTTCGCCGTCCTTGAAACGAATGAGATGATCGGCTTTGTCACGTTACAATTCGAATCACCAGGAACTGTTACCATCGGTCTTGGCATGCGCCCTGATTTGACGGGCAACGGTAATGGATATCGATTTCTAACATCGATTTTAAATTGGATTGATGCGACATATGGGACTTGCAATGTGTGTCTTACTGTCGCCACGTTCAACAAGCGAGCAATCCGTTTATATGAATCGCTCGGTTTCACCCCACAGGAAATATTTATGCAGGAGACGAACGGTGGAGTGTATCCTTTTCTTTCGATGACACATGAACACAGCAAAACCCCGAACAACTGATGTCCGGGGTTTCGTTATGTCCGCTGCTTCTTTTGAATATATGAGAGACCGAGCGCTCCGATGAGAATCGTCCCTTTGACGATGTCTTGCGCATAATACGGGACATCCCACATCGTCAGTCCGTTTAGAAGAATCCCAATCAAAATAGCTCCAATCAATGTTCCGATGACGTTCGGACGCCCTGTTCCGAAGACAGCATAACCAATGTAAGCAGCCGCGACGGCATCCATCAAGAGGGGTGCCCCAGCCGAGACCTGACCAGTCCCAATCCGAGATGCAAGAATGATCCCACCGATGGCCGCAAACAACCCACTGAGCACGTAGGCATAAAGTTTAATGCGATTCACGGCAATCCCAGAACGACGGGCCGCTTCGGCGTTCGATCCGATGTAATAAAATTCACGCCCAGTCCGCGTATAAGTCAAGAACAGATGCGCTCCGATAAAGAATACCAGCATGAGTAGGGCGACGAACGGAATCGGACCGATTGTCCCTTGACCGATGAATAGAAACGACGGAATGAAACGTCCTGGCGCCGTCCCCCCTTCAATCGGCATGTTGTCATAAATCGAGAATCCTTTCGTATACGTCAATTGAATCCCGTTAATGACGTACATGATGGCGAGTGTCGCTAGTAAATCCGGCAACCGAAACTTGATTGTGACGAGCGCATTTAACAGCCCGACGAGAATCCCGAGTGCAAGTGGGATCAGCAGAGCGACGAGTAGCTCTTGTCGATGAAGGACGAGGGTTGCTGCCGCCCCGATTGTCGCAAGACTCGCCGTCGATCCGACTGATAAGTCAAATCCTCCTACGATGAGCGAGAATGTGACGCCAAGGGCAAGTAACGACACGATTGAAACCGATTTGATGATGTCACTAAAATTTGCATACGTCAGAAATTGATTGTTCGTCACGGTAAAGACCGCAATCAAACCAAGGATTGCGAGTAACGTCCCATACTGACCGATATGACCGCTGATTCGTTTTCGTTCCTTGACCACCAATTGTGCCATCTTACACGCCTCCTTTCTCTACAATTTGTCCACGGTCGAGCCAAACGATTCGATTGGCGACCCGTTCGAGTTCATGTCGCTCACTTGACGTGAACAATACGGTCTTCCCTTGTTTCGCGAGTGCAATGACGCGTTCATACACGTCTTGTTTCGCTGCGATATCGATTCCTTTTGTCGGTTCGTCGAGCAGATAGATGTCTCGGTCATCGAGCAACCATTTGCTGAAGACGACCTTCTGCTGATTTCCGCCACTCAGCTCACTTACCGGTTGTTTCACGTTCGCATAGCGGACACGAAGCGATTTCAATACGTCCGAGACATCATCGGTCTTTCCTGCGACAGCAATCACGTTCCGTTCAATCGTCTCGTCTAAAAATAATCCATGACGACGTCTCTCCTCTGGAACGAGTGCAAATCCTAAACGTACGGCGTCTGCCGGTTCTTTGATCACGTGCTCTTTCCCCTCGATTGTGATGGATTGACGAATCCCAGAAAGACCGAACAATGCTTCCATCAGTTCCGTCTTCCCACTTCCCGTCAATCCACCAATCCCGAGCACTTCCCCGCGATACGCTTCAATCGAAATGTCAGATTGGAAGAGTGGAAGGGGCAACTGCGCAGACAAGAAAATCTCATTTTCAGGCACTGCCTTTTCTAACACTGCATCAAATGTCGTCCCACTCAAAAATGTCTGCACCGCTTCCGAGGAGAGCGATTGGTACGGTCCATCGTACACAACACGTCCGTCTCGAAGAAACGTAGAGGTCGACGTGACCCGTGTGAGCTCGTTTGAACGATGCGTGACCAATACAATTCCGACTCCTTCTGTCGCAAGCTTCTGTAACAATTCCAGTAAGGCGTCGGCCTCCGTTTCCGATAAGGCAGCGGTCGGTTCGTCGAGGAGTAAATACTTGGCATCGCTCTCGAGTGCTCGGGCGATGAGAAGGCGCTGCTTCACGCTGAGCGGGTATTCACCGGCTGGAATCGTTGGATCGACCTCTAAACCGACTCGGGACAACACGCGTTGCGCTCGCTCTTTCAAACGTTGCGGGCGAATCCATTTCACCGTCTGCCATGGAAGGACATTCTCATACACAGGCAAGTCCAAATAGAGCGCATCATCGACTTCTTGCGATACCGTGATGATGCCATGACGAATCGCTTCCGCTGGTGTGAGCCAGATTGGTTTTCCATCAATGGACAATTCGCCGGACGTCGGTTCGACCGTTCCGTTTAGCAGTTTGATGAGGGTACTCTTACCGGCCCCGTTCAAACCGAGGAGACCATGAATGTCTCCAGGCTTCAAACTGAATGACAGTTGATCAAGCACCGTGACGTCACCGTACTGTTTCGTGATTCGTTCCAAGTGAATCATCAGTCCGTCTCCTTCATCCAATCCGACCATGCCGCATTTGATTCGCCCCAACCCGGAACGTACTGTCCAAGATCATCCATCGTGACAGCCTCGTCCGGCAAGACATCACGATCCACTAGATATGGGTCGACCGAATGAATGGAAGGCGTTTCGTCCCCGACTACTTTTTGATAAGCGTAACGGACTTGAATGCGACCGATTTCGGCTGGATCTGTGGCAGCTGTCACTTTCCACGGACTTCCCTCTTCTTGCATAAGTTGTAAATCTTCGTCACTCAAATCAATTCCATAGACGGCAATCTCGTCACGTCCTGCCTGTTTGATGGCACGGCTCGCCCCTTTTGCGAACTCATCCCACATCGCAAACACCGCATCAATTTCGCCTTCCGGGTACTTCTTCAAAATCGCCTCCATCTGGCTTTGCGTATCGAGCGCCGTGTTGTTCGTCGCCGAACCGAACTTTGCGACTTCCTGGATGCCGGGATAGCGTTTTAAGAACGCGTCATAAATCGTATGTCGACGTTCCATCGGGGTGAATCCACCGACCCAAATCGTGACGATGTTCCCTTCCCCGTCCAAATCTTCCGCGAGTGCTTTGAGCGAGCGCCATGCTAGTGAATAATCATCTTGGTCGATGACCGTCACGCCTTCGTTCGTCAAATCGTTATCGAATGCAACGACTTTGATGCCTTTGTTGAGCGCCCGTTGAACCGGTTCTTTCAAGGCATCGGCACGTCCGTGGTCAATCAAAATCACATCGACTCCTTGCGTCGTCGCCGTATCGACATAACTCGCCATTTTCGACAAATCATTTTCGGCATTATACACTTTCACGTTGCCACCGAACGCTTCGACTTGCTCGGTCACCCCTTCGATATACTGCGAAGAGAACGTCCCGATCGACATCTGCATAACGAGGGCGACTTCTAGATTTTTCGGAAGCGTCTCATTTGAGACGTTGACGGTTTTCGCTTCCGTTTTACTTGTTGTCGTAGTCGTTTTCGGTTGAGCCTGTTCATTCGTGCATCCGGCAAGTGCCAGGATGACGGTCAACAGGAAGAAGATGATTTTTTTAGACATATGTGTTTCCTCCTACATGTTCTACAATGACCGACTCAGTCGGTTCGAGCACACCTGTCTCTGTAATTAGACCGGTAATCAGTTCGGGTGGTGTCACATCAAACGCCGGATTGAAGACGGTGATGCCGACGAGTGCCGTCGGATGTCCCCCGATATGGGTCACTTCATGCGCGTCCCGTTCTTCGATTTGAATCGTGTCATCTGCCTCTAAATCGAATGTCGAATGCGGAGCAGCCACATAGAATGGGATGCCGTAATGCTTCGCCAAAATCGCAAGCTGAAGTGTTCCGATTTTATTCGCTGTATGACCGGTACGGGTGATGCGGTCCGCCCCGACGATGATAGCATCGATTTGTTTCGTCTGGATGGTCCAGGCCGCCATGTTATCTGTAATCAGTGTGACATCGATATCTGCCCGGTCGAGCTCCCATACGGTCAGTCGTGCTCCTTGAAGCAGCGGTCGCGTTTCGGACGCGAACACCCGAAACGGGATGCCACGCTCTTTCCCGACATAGAACGGCGCGAGCGCGGTACCGTATCGTGACGTCGCGATGGCACCGGCGTTACAAATCGTCAATACGTTGCCACCAGCGGGTAACACGGTGAGCGCATGTTCCCCAATCGTGCGATACGTAGCCACGTCTTGTTCAAAGATTTCAATCGCACGCTGCTTGATTGCTTTTGCAATCTGTTCAAAGTCCTCTCCCACATTCAGTCGAAGGAGTGATTCGATGACATGCTGTAAGTTGACCGCGGTCGGTCTTGTCGCAATCAACCGTTGACCGACTTGATTCAATTGGAGATGAAAATATGGATTGTCTTGCAGACGTGACGCTTCTTTCGCAAGGACAAACGCCCCGAAATAAGCGATGGCCGGTGCACCGCGAACTTGAAGCGACTTGATTGCCTGCTCGGCTTGTTCGAGCGTCAACACTTCGACATAGCGCTCTTCTTGCGGCAACAGCGTCTGATCTAAAATCGTCAACACTTCCGTGTCGGCATCGAAATGAATACTTTGCACACTCATACGCGCACCTCCGACAAGACCGGGATCAGCTGATCGATCGATTGAATCTGATGACGCTGTTTGATGAGACGCGTACCAAGTTCTAGGGCGTGGCGTTTCCGTTCGATGCGAAGGTCATCCGGCAATGTCTCTAAGTCGGCGACACCAGCTAGACCGACCGTCCGCCGAATCAATTCGCAACCTGCGTAGCCGATCGCATCGCTCAAAATGGATGGCAACAGTTCGTCCACGAATCCTACTGTGTTGAACGGCTCGACCGTCTGTGTAAAGCGGGTACGGAACGTTTTTTCGAACGTCTCCCAGACCGTGAGCACTTCTGTGAAGCGTTCGAATCGTTTCAACGGATGCGCATACGTTGAGAACACCAAATGGGCAATGATTTGACCGATGTCAAAGCCGAACGGACCGTAAAAGGCAAACTCAGGATCGATGATTTTCGTTTCCAAACGGGTCGCAAAAATGCTTCCTGTATGTAAATCTCCATGTAGCAACGCTTCATGTTTGGTCACGAACCCAACCTTCAATTTCGTCACTTCAATTTTCAAGGCGAGGTCTGACCACAGTTGCTCCACATCCGGACGAAGGGCCGCTTCGATTTGATTCGAATCTGCATCGCGATACGGGTCGGTGAAGATCAGCTTTTCCGTGATATCGCATAGCTCTGGATTGTAATACTCTTTTTCTTTTTGTTTCTTCACGAGCGGTCCGTTCGCGTAGTCAGACGTCGCAAACAACGTTTCACCGAGAAACGTACCGACGTGGCGGGCTAAATTCGGATAGCTCTCTCCTTTTAGGAAGCCCGTCCGAACAATCTCAAACGCTGACAGATCCTCCAAAATCGTATAGGCGAGTTCACGGTCGCTACCGAGTACATCCGGTACGAACTGAGGAACGACCTTAGAAAATTCACGGAGTGCCAGTTGTTCGATCCACGACCGGTCAAGCGTGAGCGGCCAACTCTCTCCCACGACTTTTGCGTACGGCAACGCTTGTTTCACAATCAATGACGTTTCTCCTTGACGAATGCGAAAGACGAGATTTAAATTGCCATCCCCAATCTCCTCACATTCTGCAATCCCCTCTTCTAGTAACCCCAACTGTCGAACGTGTTCGACGACACTTTGTTCTGTAAACGCCTCATAAGCCATGATGATTTTCCCCTTTCTTGGATCTATGCATGAAAAAAGCCCCTTTCTCCGCGAGAAAGAGGCACACCCAAAATGGTTGTTCCTCTCATCTTTCAGACATGTGTCTGGTGGATGTAGCACCGTGCCAAATGGTCGGTTGCTGCGGCGTCTTAGGGCCAATTCCCTCTGCCAACTCGCGATAAGAGTAAATGATGTAATTGTGTTGGACGTGTTGAGACGAATATTACGGACTAGGCATGCTAGTTGTCAATCCTCTATTTTCAGTCGCCCACTTATTTTCGACACGCATATATAGAAACATTATTTTTAAACAATTTTTCTCAAAAAAAGGAATTGACGAGTGAGCGATTCTATGTAAAAATTCAATTAAATTTCACAACTTCACAACTATTCTTATCAAGAGCAGACGGAGGGACAAGCCCGATGATGTCGCAGCAACCGACCAGAAATGGCACGGTGCTAATTCTTGCAGCTAACGCTGAGAGATAAGAGTTCATTGTTTTTTTGAATGACCTCTTGCCTTGGCATGAGGTCATTTTTTTTTTTACCTGAAAGGAGGAACTTATGGGAATCATCGCTACTTATGAAATCAAACATACCGATCACGTCGAGCGTGTAGCTGAGAAAATCGCACATGAGCTGACCGTCGGGACATGGACCGAGTTGAACCATCTCGAACAATATCAACTGCAAGCGTTCCGAGGTGAGGTCATCGCCACGTCCCAACAAGAAACGACAAGTCGCTTCTCGATTCGCTACCCGCTACATAACGTGACACCGGACTTTTCGTCCATTCTGACGACGACATTCGGTAAGCTCTCCCTCGACCCAGGCGTTCAACTTGTCGACCTCTCGCTTCCAGAGGAACTCGCACCGGACTTTCCGGGTGCCGCATTCGGAGTTGAAGGGGTCCGGGACATCCTTCGTGTACACGACCGCCCGCTCGCGATGAGCATCTTCAAAGGCGTCATCGGACGAGACCTTGATTTTTTGTCGACACAACTCCGGGACCAGTTCGCAGGCAGCATCGACCTCGTCAAAGACGATGAAATTCTATATGACAATCCGCTCACCCCGTCGCTCGAACGGGCACGGATCGGGGCATCGGTCATCCGGGAGCATAAAGAAACGACCGGTCGCTCCGTTCTATACGCCGTCACGTTGAGCGGACCCGTTTTCACCTTACGCGACCAGGCGAAGCGATTGATTGAGGCAGGCGCGACCGCACTCTTATTCAACGTATATACGTATGGGCTCGACGCATTGCGCGAGCTCGCTAAAGATCCTGAGATTCATGTCCCGATTTTGGCACATCCCGCTTTTGCCGGAGCGTTGACCGGATCGGTTCGTCATTCCCTACTGTTCGGGAAACTGATTCGCTTGGCCGGGGCAGACTTGACACTCTTCCCGTCGCCATACGGTTCACTGTCGACACCGAAAGACGAGGCACAACAGATTCAGACGTACGCGACAGAACCTCATTGGACGAAACCGATTCTGACGGTCCCGTCTGCCGGAATCCATCCTGGACTCGTACCAGATTTGATTCGTGACTT
Source organism: Exiguobacterium profundum (assembly GCF_001909285.1). Taxonomy (GTDB): domain Bacteria; phylum Bacillota; class Bacilli; order Exiguobacteriales; family Exiguobacteriaceae; genus Exiguobacterium; species Exiguobacterium profundum. Next base: position 703,708 of record NZ_MRSV01000001.1, on the reverse strand, counting down.
CGGATCAGATGTCGTCATCAATGCGGGTGGTGGGATTCACGGACATCCAGACGGTGCGGCTGACGGAGCGAGAGCGTTCCGCCAAGCGATCGATCAAGCAATTGGTAAGACGAGCGAGACCGATGCGTTATCGACTGCTTTAGATGCGTGGGGTGCACGATGAGTACGCACGTCATCTGTGATTTCGACGGGACCATCACGGAAGAAGATAACATCATCGCATTGATGCGACGCTTCGCCCCACCTGAATGGGTCGAACTTAAAGATGGTGTGTTGAACCAAACGCTTTCCATTCGCGAAGGCGTCGGTCAGATGTTCAGCTTGCTCCCGAGTGAACAGGAATTGAAGTACCGTGAATTTCTTCAGTCGACCATAACGTTTCGACCAGGGTTTATCGAGTTTTTACAGGAGACACAGTCATGCGGCTTTCGATTTGATGTCGTCAGTGGCGGAATGGACTTTTTCGTCCATCCGATTCTAGAAGGTTACGTCGAACCGGAACACATCTACTGCAATCATGTTGATTTCTCTGGAGAGACGGCACACGTCACCTGGCCTCATACATGCGATGTCCATTGTTCGAACGATTGTGGATGCTGCAAGCCGACGATTGCCCGACAGATTGTCTCACCTACCGACACGTTGATTGTCATCGGGGACTCCGTCACCGACTTTGAAATCGCCAAACGTGCCGACGTCGTGTATGCACGGGGGCAATTGATTTCGCTATGTGATGCGGAAGGAATTCGACATATTCCGTTCGAGACATTCTACGATATCTCAGCTCATATGAAAGGAGTGAACGTATGACTGTGCAAGAACGGTGGGGAGAACTTGCCGACATTAAAGACGAGCTCGCCGCACGAGACTGGTTCCCCGGAACGAGCGGGAACCTGGCGATCCGCGTATCAGATGACCCATTGACATTCCTTGTGACGGCAAGCGGTCGTGATAAACGAAAGCGCACCGATGAAGATTTCGTCCTCGTTGATGCGACCGGTCAATTGATTGGAGAGCAGACAGGCAAACCGTCGGCTGAGACGTTGTTACATGTCGATATCTTCAACAATACGAACGCAACATGTTCGCTTCACGTGCATACGGTCGACAATAACGTCATCTCGGAACTGTATGCTGCAAAAGGTCATGTTACGTTCACAGGTCAAGAAATCATCAAAGCGCTCGGTTATTGGGAAGAGACGGCCAGTGTACGAATCCCGATTATCGAGAACCACGCGGATATCCCGATGCTCGCTCGCGCTTTCGCCACACACGTCACAAGCGATGCCGGTGCCGTCCTCATTCGGAACCACGGAATCACCGTTTGGGGCGAGACGCCAGCTGCGGCAAAACGTTATTTAGAAGCATATGAATTTTTGTTCAGCTATTCATTAAAATTACGCGCCTTAGGCGTCCATTCATAAGGAGGAATTCAACATGGCAACGATTTATTTCCAACAAACAGAAGAACGCGTCAGCGACCAACAAGAGGTACGTGCCTTTTTAGAATCACGAGACATCCTTTACGAAGCATGGGACATCGCAAAGTTACCGGCTTCTCTTCAGGAAAATTACCAACTGACAGACGAAGACAAAGAAGCCATCTTGGCGACGTTCCGTGACGAGATTCAAGATGTATCAGCACGACGTGGCTACAAGACGGCTGACGTCATCTCGCTATCCGATGCGACACCGAATTTAGATGAACTGCTAATCAACTTCCAAAAAGAGCATCATCATACAGATGACGAGGTTCGTTTCATCGTCAGTGGTCACGGCATCTTTGCGATTGACGATGCAGAACGCGGATACTTCAATATCGAACTCAATCCAGGTGATCTCATCTCCGTGCCGGTCAACACACGTCATTACTTCACATTACAAGAAGACCGCCAAGTCGTCGCCGTTCGTATTTTCGTGACGACTGAAGGCTGGGTACCGATTTACGACAAAGAGAATGTAACTGCATAAGAAAAGGTCTCTCGCTTAAAAACGAGAGACCACTTTTTATTGTTTGACCGCTGTCGGTTTCGATGAGAACCAGCCCCATGTCGCAATCCCGACCATGACCGACCAGAAGAAAATCGTCCAAGCTGTCGAGTGGACGAACCCGTCTGGGAGTCCCATGAATTCGAATGGTGTTCCGGCAATCAATTCCTTGAAACCAGGGTGTTCAAGTACGAGCACCGTCAACTTGACCCCGACCCAACCGACGATGATGAAAGCGGCCGTTTCAAGTGTCGGACGCTGATGAAGCAACTTGACGAAAATCCGAGCTGCGAATCGCATCAAGACGACCCCGATGAGTCCACCGGTCAAGACGACGAAGAACTGACCCGAGTCAATCCCACCGATTTCACCTAGACCGAGTGGTGGCAAGCTGACCGCAAGCGCGACCGCTGCCAAGATTGAGTCGACGGCAAAAGCGATGTCCGCAAACTCGACTTTTGCGACAGTGAGCCAAAATTCTTTTTTTGTTTTTTGCTTCTCCGTGACAGCCGTCTCTTCCTTCGCCTCGGCCGCCAAATCTTGCTTCGGCTCCATCTTTCTCGCCTTATAGGTCATATACAGGTGTCGCGCACTCATCCCGATTAAGTAAAGCGCACCGAGTGCCTGAACTTGCCATACGTTGATCAAGAACGAGATCAAGAACAATGCGATAAATCGGAAAACAAATGCCCCGAGGAGTCCATAAAATAATGCCTTCTTCTGCTCTGTACGCGGCAAGTGCTTGACCATAACGGCCAAGACGAGCGCGTTGTCTGCAGATAACAAGCCTTCCAAACCGACGAGTACGACGACGATCCAGGCATACTGCAGGACTAACTGCCAATCCATAAAAACATCTCCTTTTTTCTTTCAATTCCTTCATATTTAATAGTGATCTATTTTTTAAGTTCACAGGACCATTTTATTCCCGTTCACAAAGTAAATCAATCCTCTTTCTTCAATATCTGAAGGATTTTTTTTTTATTTCATATTCAAAACATGTTATGAGAGCAAAATCATACCCGTTCAGCCATCATTTCGTGATAAAATCCTAACAAGAACGAGTGGTGCTTTAAACAAATCGAAAAAAGGAGAATCCGATTATGTCTACAAGCCATGTCGCTTTACCTACTAAAGCAGAACGACATAAATTGTTCGGGTCGGTCCCACCGATTAAAGGAACAAAGCCGACCGAAAAAGAACAAATGGTCGATTTACAAAATACACCGAAAAACTTCTTGTTCGCCCTCGACAGTGTCGGCATCTCAAACGTGAAGCACCCCGTGAACGTCGAGACGCCAGAAGGGGTCCAGTCAACGGTCGCCACATTTGAATTAACGACATCGCTCGTACAAGACCGTAAAGGGATCAACATGTCTCGTTTGACAGAGCAGCTCGACGCGTACCATCAACAAGGGTGGACGGTATCAAACCGTTCGTTAATCGTGTTCGCGCAAGAGCTCGCCGAGCGTATGGAACAAACAGAAGGCCAATTGACAATCCGTTACCCATGGTTCTTCACGCGTAAAGCACCTGCGACAGGTCTTAGCGGTTTGATGAACGCGGACGTCATGCACCGTGTGACATATAACCTCGAAACGGGTGTTGCAAACGTGACAGTCGGTCTCGTCATCAACGTCACGACGCTTTGCCCATGCTCAAAAGAAATCAGTGAATACAGTGCCCATAACCAACGTGGGTACATCACGATCGAAGCCGGTCTTGATGAGACATCGATGGACGGATTCGACTGGCGTGCAGCACTTCTCGATGCAGCAGAGTCAAACGCCTCAGCACCACTCCACCCGGTCCTTAAACGTCCGGATGAAAAACGTGCGACTGAAATCGCGTACGAAAACCCACGTTTCGTCGAGGATATGGTCCGCTTGATCGCGGCTGACTTGTACGAGATGAAACAAGTTGTGAACTTCTTCGTCGAATGCCGTAACGAAGAGTCGATTCACCAACATGACGCAATCGCATCGATCACATTTGATAAACGCCAAGACGCATAAAAAAATGCGGAACCTTTTTTATAAAAGAGGTTCCGCATTTTTTTATAGACTTGTCACGAGTTCAATCGTCAATAGGATGATGATGAGCATCACCCACACTGCCCAGACGAGTCGCCACTTCTCCCAGTCAAATCGCTTCATCACCGCATAGACCGTGAGGTAGAGCGCGATAAGAAGGGGTACAACGACCCAAGGATTCTCTAGTATCACGCCTCGATGTCGCCGTCCCAAGCTAGCATTCCGCCGTCGACATTGACGACTTTGTAGCCTTGCGACTCTAAGTAATCACACGCCGTCTGACTCCGTCCACCTGAACGACAGATCACGTGATAGACATTGTCTTGTGCCAACTTTTCTGTCACTTGTGGGAATTCCGATAATGGATAGAGTGGTACGTTCGGGATATGCCCTGCCTCATATTCATCTTGTTCGCGCACATCGATGATATGGAGAGACTCCCCGTTCTCTAATTTTTCTCTTAATTCTGTCGCATGAATACTTTGCATACATAGTTCCCCTTTCAATCATGGATTTCTCTTTTAGTTTACCTCAGCTTATGCTCCGACAAACTCCAGTTGATGGTCGTCTCAGCATCACAATAGAACCCTTCGAACTCGCATCGTTCGACGACCTGTTCGATAAACGCGCGACTGCCACAAAACAACGTGAAATGGCTATCCCAAGGTGGGACGATGAGCCATTCGTGTTGATAACCGAAAAACGTCCGATGTTGCATGCCCCACGTATCAGCGGCTAGCGTCTCACTGAGATGGATGAGATGCCGTTCCGTACAAAATTCGTCTCCGGTCCAGATCCAGCCTTCTCCCATCTCCAAAAGTACACGCAACACTTGATTCTTTAGCAGATCCGACAGTTCCCCTTCACCTGGTGGGAGCACATTCTCACGTTCGCAATATTCAATGATTCGATTCGCCCCTTCTCGATCTTCGGCGTGTAGTTTCAGCGCCCCAATCATCGTTCGGAGCGCGTGGTCGATACGGCTCACGTCACGAAAACCTAGTCTTCGCCTCATCTCTTCCCATGTAACGGACCGAAATTGCTGTTCGACCTCGTTATTATCCAGATCGGTATAACGATCAATCATGGTGGGGTGACCTATTGGAGCAAGGAATGGATGAAACACGATGAAGACCGTTTCAAATACCCCTTCATAATACGTCTTAATCGAATCATCATCCCCGCCACCAAACATAGCGTAACGATGTCCTTCAGGTAATAAAACACTCTCATCTAGTTCGTCCATTTCATCACTCCTTTCTTGAATAGTTTATAAAGAGCCATCAAAAAAAGCATCCTTCTATAAGAAGAATGCTCCGGACTCACGCTTCGTTGCGCTCGTCGATTGCTTGCGCCGCTGTGATGAGCGTCAATTTGTAGACGTCCTCTTCGTTACAACCGCGTGATAAGTCGTTCACTGGTTTGTTGAGACCTTGAAGGATCGGACCGATCGCTTCAAATCCACCGAAACGTTGAACCATCTTGTAGCCAATGTTACCGGCTTCAAGACTTGGGAAGACGAATACGTTCGCCTTACCAGCAACGTCAGAACCCGGTGCTTTCTTCGCCGCTACGCTAGGGACGAATGCCGCATCGAATTGAAGTTCTCCGTCGATTGGAAGGTTCGGTGATTTTTTTTTTGCCAGGCGTGTCGCTTCCACGACTTTCTCTGTTTCAGGTGACTTCGCAGAACCTTTCGTCGAGAAGCTAAGAAGCGCGACTTGTGGGTCGATACCGAACGTCTTCGCTGTCGCTGCCGACAAGAACGCGTTCTCTGCTAAATCTGCCGCGTCCGGTGCGATGTTGATCGCACAGTCCGAGAAGACGTATTGCTCGTCGTCACGTACCATGATGAACACACCTGACGTCTTTTTGATGCCTGGTTGCATTTTAATGATTTGTAGTGCCGGACGTACCGTATCAGCCGTCGCGTGCATCGCGCCTGAGACAAGACCTTCTGCTTTGCCTGTGTGAACGAGCATTGTTCCGAAGTAGTTCACGTCTGATGTAAGGAGTTCGCGCGCTTGTTCAGCCGTTGCTTTTCCTTTACGACGCTCGACGAATGATTCGACGAGGACGTCGATGTCTTCGTATGTCGCTGGGTCATATTGTGTCAAACCTGAGATGTCGAAACCGTGTTTCGCCGCAACCGCTTCGAGATCTGCTTTCGCACCGACGACGATTGGTTCTACCATACCGTCTGCTTTCAATCGAACAGCGGCTCCAAGAACACGCTCATCGATACCTTCCGGGAAGACGATGGTCGGACGAACCGGGCTAACTTTTTGTTTTAACGTTTCAAATAATTTCATAACGAATGAACCCCTTTTCTCAATTTACAGCATGACTGCTAATGGTTTTGCCGTTGACTTGTGTCTTTACGCGATTTCAATTATACACAGTACCCTTTTCAAAATAAACTATTCTGCCCATTTCGCCATAAATCGCTTAGAATCAATCATTATATGAATAGAACAGTTTTGACAAACCGACTGATACAGCCATTTTTTTAGCCGTTTTCATGTTTCTGTCCTCTGTTCTTTACCCGCCATGAATCGTGATAACCCTCACAGTGCCTCAAAGTTGCCAGTCAGTGAAGCGTGTATGGTAAAATAGACGGCGAAGCCAAGTCCCGAAAGGAGATTTTTTTATGTCAGAACGTCCAGTACCTACAACAGATACACAACATGCCGCCGCCACATTAGACGGATGGTATACACTTCATGATTTCCGCACGATTGATTGGGCTCGTTTGAAACTCGTCGATGCTGAAAAGCGTCAACAGATGATTGATGAGTTCACAGCGTTCCTCGCTTCTCTCGAAGAAGTTGAAGCAAAAGGCGAAGGAAGCCACGCCTTTTACTCGATTCTCGGTCAGAAGGCAGACCTCGTCTTGATGGTGCTTCGTCCGACATTCAACGAACTTGAAGATGTCGAGCGCGCCTTCCGCAAAACGGCGCTATACGACTATATGATTCCGTCGTATTCATACGTGTCGGTCATCGAGCTCGGGATGTATCGCGGATCTGGAGACGGGGACCCGTATCAAAATCCTCATATCCGCTCACGCCTCTATCCGACACTTCCAAAAGCCGCACACATCTGTTTCTATCCGATGAGTAAAGCTCGTCGCGATGGCGACAACTGGTACATGTTGTCGATGGATGAGCGCAAAGACCTCATGTATCGTCACAGCATGATTGGCCGTAGCTACGCCGGTAAGATTCAACAGTTCATCGGTGGGTCGACTGGATTCGACGCATGGGAGTGGGGCGTCACGCTCTTCGCTGAAGATTCACTTCAGTTTAAGAAAATCGTTTACGAGATGCGTTTCGACGAAGTAAGTGCGAAGTATGGAGAGTTCGGCGACTTCTACGTTGGGAACATCTTACCAAAAGAAAATTTGAGCACATTCTTTAGCGTGTAAAAGGTTTACGCGTATAACACCTCGGGAATTAAGGATGATGTAGGCAAGTTATCCTGATTAACGAGGTGAACAACGATGCGCGTGTTTAAAGAAACCGATCGTGACACTGCGGAACGTTTAGATTCGTTCATCGAACGAATGGCACCGACAGCAGAATTAGTCCAACATCGATTTGAAGAGCAACTCAAACATACACAGCAAAAGGGTCAGGCGAGCGCCTGACCCTTATTTTGTCGTAGTGACGTGAAGTGCGTCGCCTAAGAAAGTAGCCAATTCAAGCATTCCGTAGCGTCCGGCTTTCGCTTCAGCATCGGAATTATAGTTCGTGTTTGTATTGACGTCGTATGCGTAGACGTTGCCGTCTTGGTCTCGAATGATTTCAATCCCCGCAATATCGATCGCATTCGCTTTTAAGAACTGTTCGAGCTTTGGAATGATGGGGTCATCGAACCCTTCGACGATTTCAAACTTCGCCGGCGGCGTCTCCCCGACTGGGCAGAACTGGTCTTCAATCGAGCAGGCATCAGCAGGACAGAGCTCGAACCCTTCCGACGTGTCGACACGGACCGCATAAAGGAACTTTCCGCCGATGAACTCGCAACGGGTGATATACGGTTCCGGGGCTTCGATATACTGTTGAATGAGCGTGATGCCGTCAACCGATTCCTCGAACGAGGGACCATATACATATTCTTTGAGTCCTTCGATCGTATGGAACAATTGGACCCCAAGTCCTTTTCCGGCACGATTATGTTTCGTGATGAATGGCGTCAAAGCTAACTGCTCAGCCGCTTCGATGATTTGCGCCTTACCGACTGCCGCAATCGTCTTCGGCACGCGAATCCCTTCACGTCGAAGCGCCGTGTATTGATTGACTTTACTCACTTCGAGGCGGATGGCACGTGTGCCGTTGAACACGGTCCGGTCGTTTGCCTCTAACCAAGCGAGGACGCCTTCCGTCAATTCTGGTGCGTACCGATGCCCACGTGTGTGCGAGGAGGCACTCATCCGATTATAAAAGACACCTTCCGGGGGCATTGCTTCGAGATCAATCGTCCCTTGGTCCAAGTGCCACAATTCATATGGCAAGTTCAATTCTTTTAAACGGTGGACAAGGTGGTTCGTCCATTCTTCGTTTTCATGAATGACGTGAATTTTAGACATCATCATTCCTCCTTCTATGATGTGTTTACTTTACCATATTCATAACCGACAATTCCAATGTGTATGGTTTGCCTAATCCTCAATTCTGAAATATCAGACGATTTCATGGTATAATGAACTTAAGAGTATTGTTTCAGAAAGGAAGTGTTGTGTTTGCCCGTACCTGTTATAAGTACTGATGTACTCATTTTACTCTTCGGTCTACTTCTCGTTGCCGGTGTCATGGCGACACGAATCTCGACTCGATTCGGCTTGCCCGCCTTGATTTTATTTATGGGAATCGGCATGATCATGGGAAGTGACATTACTGGTCTCATCTTCTTTGACGACTCGAATTTAGCGCAGCTGATTGGAGTCGCTGCCTTGATTGTCATTTTGTTTGAAGGGGGTCTTCAAACGAAATGGTCATCAATCCGGAGCGTCCTCGCCCCTTCTGCCTCGCTGGCGACGCTTGGGGTATTGATTACTACAACAGTAGTCGCCGTGGCCGTTCGTTTCGTATTTGGTTTCGATTGGATTGAATCTTTCTTGTTCGGTGCGATCATCGGTTCGACCGACGCAGCGGCCGTCTTTGCCGCATTTAAAGGAAAGAATATCTCACCGAAAGTCGGTGCGACTCTCGAAGCCGAGTCCGGCACGAACGACCCAATGGCGATGTTTTTGACGATTCTCGCCCTCGACTTCATGATGAAGCCGGATACGACCATTTGGGACGGAATTTGGATGTTCGCCCTTCAAATCGTTGTCGGGGCATTGATCGGCTTCATCCTTGGACAACTGTCTCGCCTCATGTTGAACCACTTGAGACTTGATTCGAGCGGATTACATGCCGTCCTCATGATTTCCATGGCGTTTCTTACCTATGGTGTCACAGCTTACTTATTGGGAAGCGGATTACTCGCCGTCTATATCGCCGCCATGATTGTCGGAAATGCGGATACAGCGCATGAAGTGACAATCGTCCAATTCTCAGAAGCGCTCGCGTGGATCATGCAAATCATCATGTTCGTCATCCTTGGGTTACTCGTCTTCCCTCGTCAACTCATCGAGCCGGACTTGATTTGGAAAGGACTACTCATCTCATTCGTCCTTATGTTCTTGGCACGTCCGATCGCCGTCTATTTATCGACACTTGGCATGTCATTTACGAGAAAAGAAAAGTTGTTCATCTCATGGGCTGGTCTAAAAGGCGCCGTGCCGATCGTCCTTGCGACTTTCCCGCTTATTGCCGGTACCGAAAATAGCCAACTGTTATTCAATGCCGTCTTTTTCGTCGTCGTGACGAGCGCCCTGATCCAAGGGACGACGTTGACGCCACTTGCCGAGAAGTTAGGGTTGCTCGGTCCGGATAAAATCCGTTCTCCGTATACGATCGCCCTCGTCTCAAGCAAACAGTCTCAACATAAGCTCGTTCCTTATGCGGTCACAGCTAGCTCATCCATGATCGGAAAGACGCTCGCGGACATCACGCTCCCACCGAACACTGTCGTGAACGCCATCGTCCGAAATGAGTACTTGATTCCACCGAACGGTCAGACAGCCATCGAAGAAGGCGATCTCTTATACGTGCTTGCCTCGATGTATCGTCATGATCAACTCGACCAAACATTTGGTGAAGATGGGCTAGACCGAGTGGAATTATGAGTAAACGAATAACCGGCGCCTCATTTGAAGCGCCGGTTTTCTTATGCGTGTAAGTGTTTTGCTGATTGAATCAACGTCTCGACATCCTCTGTCCGTCCTTCATGAAGCGCCTCGACGATGAAACTCCCGACGACGACACCGTCACACGCTTGTCCCAACGTCTGCACTTGCTCCGGACGATGGACTCCGAATCCTGCTAAGACGGGAACACGTGACTGCTCAGTCAAACGAGTCAAGTAGGCGAGTAACTCGACCGGGAACACATCCGCTTTCCCGGTCGTCCCTTTGAGCGTGACCGCATACACGAATCCTTCTGCTTTTTCTAAGATGGACGTTGTCCGCGCCTCACTGCTCGTCAACGTGACGAGCGGAATGACGGCGACGTCATGCCGATTGACATCTGCGAACAACTGAAGACTCTCCTCAAACGGAAGGTCAGGAATAATGACCCCGCTCACCCCACATTCGTTCGCCCGATCAAAGAACGGTTGGACCCCGAACCGAAACACTGGATTCAAGTAGGTCATCAAGACGATTGGAACGTTAAATTGATCATTTCCTTCTATTAAATGGTTCAATACCATTTCAAGCGTCACACCTGCTTCAAGCGCGCGCATTCCTGCCGCCTCAATAATCGGTCCATCCGCTACCGGATCAGAGAAGGGGATCCCGAGTTCAATCGCCGTCGCCCCCATCCGCTCTAGTTCCACGATGGTCGGGATCAGCCGGTCCATCCCGCCGTCACCGGCCATGATATACGGAACGAACGCCGCTCCTTCTCGCTGTCGAATCGCTGTCTCTAGTTTCATCGTGTCGCCACCTTCTCTCGGATTGTATGGACGTCTTTGTCTCCGCGCCCTGATAAACAAATCACCAGTGTATCGTCTTCTCCCATCGTCTTCGCGAGCGTCTCTGCGTAAGCAAGGGCGTGTGAAGACTCTAAGGCAGGAATGATTCCTTCTTGTCGGCTGAGGGCGAGACACGCATCGAGTGCCTCGTCATCCGTGACGGCCGCATAGCGCACCCGCTCAATGTCTTTCAAGAAACTGTGCTCTGGTCCTACCCCTGGATAATCGAGTCCGGCTGAAATGGAATGGGCTTCCTCGATTTGACCCGCTGCGTCTTGCAGGACATACATGAGCGACCCATGTAAGACACCGACTTCCCCTTTTGTGAGGGTTGCTGCGTGTTTATCCGTATCAATGCCACTTCCTGCCGCTTCGATACCGTAGAGTGCGACCGACTCATCGTTTAGAAACGGATAGAACATCCCCATGGCGTTGCTCCCTCCGCCGACACAAGCGACGACGGCATCCGGAAGGCGTCCCGTCTGTTCGAGGATTTGACGACGTGTCTCTGTTCCGATCACGCTTTGGAAATCACGTACCATCTGCGGAAACGGATGCGGTCCGAGAACAGAACCCATCACATAGTGCGTATCGTCGACATGTTTGACCCAGTAACGGAGCGCTTCATTGACGGCATCCTTTAAGGTGCGACTGCCTGATTTGACAGGGACGACTTTCGCCCCGAGTAGTTCCATCCGAAACACGTTCAATGCTTGGCGTTCAACATCGACCTCACCCATGAAGATGGTACATTCTAAATCGAGTAGTGCGCATACTGTTGCCGTCGCGACACCGTGTTGTCCCGCGCCTGTCTCGGCAACGACTTTCTGTTTCCCCATCCGTTTCGCCAGGAGCGCCTGCCCAATCGTGTTGTTGATCTTATGGGCACCGGTATGGTTCAAGTCTTCACGTTTCAAATAGATGTTCGTCCCGAGACGGCGACTCAGGTTCGACGCATAATAAAGTGGCGTCTCACGTCCCACGTATTCACGTAATAAAGAAGAGAAGCGTTCTTGAAACTCAGGATCTTGCTTCACCTCTTCATAAGCGACCTCTAATTCTTCGACCGCCTGCATGAGCGTCTCCGGAATGTACTTTCCACCATATTGTCCAAACTTCCCGTTCACTGGTTGTGCATACATCATAGTTCCTCCTTGGCGCGTTGAATGAACGCACGAATTTTTTCGATATCTTTCACACCGTCCGTCTCGACACCGCTCGAGACGTCGACGCCGTCTGGTTGAATCATTTGAATCGCTTGTCTCACATTCTCCGGGGATAGCCCGCCCGCTAGCCAAAACGGACGCTGCGGCCGGTCGATTGCGCCCCAGTCTAACACCTGTCCACTTCCCGGATTCGGATGATCCATCAATCGTACATCTGCCGTCTCCTCGGTCGACGCATCGATGATCGATAACCCGAAGATACGGAGTTGTTCCATTGACTGCGTCCGATGGTGAATTTGTAAATCCGTCAGTCCTACATTCAACGTTTCCTCAATCTCTTCCATTGAAGGACTTAAAAACACACCAACGATTCGAACCGATTCCGGGATGTGTGCGGCCAGTGTCTTCGCAGTCGCCACGTCGATTTGACGGGAACTCGGGGCGAAGACAAACCCGATGGCATCCGCTCCCGCCTCGACCGCCGCCTCAACAGCTTCCTTTGTTTTTAGTCCACAGATTTTAACGAACATGTTTTCAACTCCTCGAGTAACCGGGTCGGGTCCTCTTCACGCATAAGTGCTTCCCCGACGAGAATGGCGCTTGCCCCAGCTTCTTTTAAACGTGCAGCCGCCTCGACTGTACTGACCCCGCTCTCGCTGACGAATGTGACCTCAGGATAGCGTTTCATCAAATCAATCGATGTTTCGAGGGATACCTCGAACGTTTTTAAGTCTCTGTTATTGATGCCGATCAACACGTCATCAAGTTCGAGGGCGATGCATAACTCCGCCTCATCATGTACTTCGACTAAGACGTCGAGACCGATGGAGCGAGCGTATCGCGTCAACTCCTGAAGACGTGTCGGATGGAGTGCCGCCACGATCAAAAGTGCCACACTCGCTCCGTAATGCTTCGCATAGTCGAGTTGTCGTTCATCGATGATGAAATCTTTACAGAGCACCGGGATGGTGACGACATCGGCAACTTGTCGCAAGTCGTCAAAAGAACCGTTAAAGTACGTCGTGTCTGTCAAAACGGAGATCATCGTCGCACCAGCTTTTTCATATTGACGTGCCCTTTTAGCGACGTCGACCGTCTCCCGAATCATTCCTTTCGAGGGGGACGACCGTTTGATCTCTGAAATGATATGGAATCCCTCGCTCATCACATGTAAGAGAGAGATTGACTTCGTCACGGGGACATCGATGGGCTGCATGCCGCTAACCTCTTCTATTTTCGTTCCGATGATTTTCGTTAAATAACTCATGCTTCGACCTCCGTACGTTGTAAGTTTTGTAATACGCGTAAGGCGTGCCCTTCATCGATACTACGTTTTGCTTCTTTCACTCCTGCACGAAGCGTTGCGGTCGTACCATACGTGCAAAGGGCAAGTGCCGCGTTTAATAAGACGACGTCGCGTGCCGGTCCCGACTCTCCATTCAATACGGCAAGAAGTGTCGCAGCGTTCTCTTCTGGTGTGCCTCCACGTAGCGCTTCAAGCGGTGCCCGCATCAAGCCGACATCTCGTGGGTCGACCGCATAACGCGCCGTCTGTTCCCCATCAAAGAAGTACACGTCGTTCACACCGGCGAGACTCGCTTCATCGAGTCCACCTGCTCCATGGACGACCATACCGCGCTCCACCCCGAGATGACGCATCGCGGTCGCCATCTTCTCGAGTAACGATGGATGATAGACACCGACAAGTTGTCGTTTCGGACGAAGCGGGTTCGTTAACGGTCCGATTTGGTTGAAGATGGTCGCCGTCGCGAGCCGTTTCCGGACCGGCATGACATGCTTCATGATCGGGTGGACATGCTGGGCGAATAGAAAACTGAGATTCGTCCGTTTCAAGTCAGCATGTACTTCTTCTGCCGTCTTCACAATCGGAACGTTCAATGCCTCTAAGACGTCCGCGCTTCCTGATCGACTCGAGACGCTTCGATTCCCGTGCTTGGCGACCGGAATCCCAAGACCCGCCAGGACAAAGGCGACGGTCGAACTGATATTAAACGTATGCGCCCCGTCGCCGCCGGTACCACAAACATCTAGTACGGGTAAATCACTTTGGGGGAACTGTGCCGCTTCACGAATGTATGCTGCGAGTCCTGCCATCTCTTCTGCTGTCTCACCGCGCTCTTTCATCGCCAGCAGCACTCGTTCGATTTGCGCTTCATCCGCTTGGAACATCTCGCTCGCTGCCACTTTCATATCTGCTGTTGATAATGCGTTTGTCTCCAATTGTTGAATCATCGTCTGTTCCCCCTCTAAAAATGTGTATAAAAAAACTCCATACGACAGTCGTCGTATGGAGGACGGTTCAATACCGCGGTGCCACCTCTCGTTGATTTCAAAGAATCCACTCTCCGATGCAATCACATCGTATCCCGATAACGGGGGAAACCGTCACGACCTACTCTCTTCAGCCATGCTCTCATGAGCCCATTCACGCGGACGCCTCGGTCAGGATCTCACCATCCCTGACTCTCTGGACGAAACGTCTTCTCGCGCTACTCTTCTCAATCCTCGATTTATATAAATGAAACGAAAAAGGGGTCACCCGTCTCCTCATAGCCTGCGCTATAAGAAGGACGAGTAACCCCGTGGTGCCACCTTCGTTGGTTCCAAAGAACCCACTTCACGGACAATCATCCGCTTCCCCGTGATAACGGTGGGTAACCCGCTAAAGCCTACTCAAAGTTCGGTTTAGAGCTCAGAAGTCCATTCGCGACGTCCCATATACTGATTCGCACCAACCATCAGCTCTCTGTCATACAGGATTCGTCGTTACTTCTCTTCGTCGACGCCTTTATTCGTTTCAGTTAAGTTAATTCGTACTATACAGGGCAGATGAATCCAAAAAAAATAAAAAAATTATAAAAACTTTGCCTCTATATGTGCATCCAAAAATGAGAAACCTTCATCGATTTTTTTTTTTTACATTGTTTTTTTTCTTCTGCTATAGTCGTCCACAACAACATTTCACTCAGCTAAAGGAGAATCGATTTTGGAAACAAATAAACTAAAGCGCGAGCTGTCCACCCGGCAACTCACGATGATTTCCCTCGGGAGCGCCATCGGAACCGGGCTGTTCCTCGGAAGCGGTCTCGCGATTCAAACCGCTGGCCCGAGCGTGCTCGTCAGCTATGCCATCGGGGCGTTCATCGTCCTCTTACTAATGGGTGCTCTCGCCGAAATGACGGTCGCCCATCCAACATCCGGATCATTCGGAACGATTGCCGAGCGATACGTTCATCCACTCGCCGGTTTTCTCGTCCGTTACTCTTACTGGGTCGCGAACGTACTGGCTGTAGGGGTTGAAGTCAGTGCCATCGCCATCTACATGCGCTACTGGTTCCCAGATGTGAACGGGTTCGTTTGGGTCGCCCTCTTCGGTGGACTACTCATTTACGTCAACGCCCGTCACGTTCACACGTTCGGAACGACCGAATACTGGTTATCCTTCATCAAAGTAACTGCCATTATCTTATTCATCGTCCTCGGTGCCGCCACATTGTTCGGCGAACCAGGATCACCGATTGAGTCAATCACGACAGGAAACGAAGGCTTCTTCGCGTTCGGCTTTTACGGAATGTGGGTGACGATTTTCATCTCCCTCTTCAGTTTCCTTGGAACCGAACTCGTCGCTGTGACAGCGGGAGAAGCGAAAGACCCGGACCAGGCCGTACCACGCGCTTTACGCGCGACCGTGTTCCGCTTGACGTTCTTCTATGTCGTCACGCTCGCGATCATGCTCATGCTGATCCCATGGCAGCAAGCCGGGATCGACCAAAGTCCGTTCGTGCTCGTCATGGAACAGTTCGATGTCCCGTTCGCGGCAGGCATCCTCAACTTTGTGATTTTGATCGCCGCCTTGTCTGCGATGAACGCGCAGCTTTACGCGTCGACACGTATGATGTACTCGCTCGCGGAAGCCGGCGATGCACCGAAAAAAAAAAAAAAAATCAGCAAAAATGGGATTCCAATGTTCGCGCTACTCGTTTCAACAGGCGGGATCGTCCTCGCCGCTTTGCTACAAGTATTCATGGAGTCGTCGTATCCATTCTTGATGGGAATCTCGATGTTCGGAGCTATTTTCACTTGGTTCATGGTCTTCGTCTCCCACTTGTTCTTCCGTAAGAAATGGACTGGGCGAAAACTCCCTGTCCGCATGATGGGATATCCATTCCTCCCATTGCTCGGGGCGGTCTTACTGCTCAGCCTGATGATCACGACATGGTTCACGGATTTCAACATCTTGCTGAAATTCGGCGTACCTTGGTTGATCGGATTGACGATCATCTATTACGTGCGTGAACAAATGCGTAAAAAACAAGATCGTCCAAGCGATATTGAACAAGCCAACTAACGAGTATCCCTTCGCAATCGCGGAGGGATTTTTTACGCACAAAAACTCCTTTCGCAATCGAAAGGAGTTTTCTGGTTGATGCATCAGAAGAACTGACGCGGATTGACCGTGCTACCTGCGCTCGTTGCCGAGTATGAGTAGCCGCCTTTATGAATCTCAAAGTGCAAGTGCGGACCTGAAGAGTTCCCTGTGTTTCCAAGTGTCCCGATGTTCGACCCTTGCGTCACACGCTGTCCAGAGCTGACAGATACCGAGTTCATGTGCGCATAGACCGTGGTCCAAACTTGACCGTTGATCACGTGTGCGATCATGACGTGGTTCCCGTATGCGCCACCCCAACCTGCACGAATGACCGTACCTGTCGCAGATGCGCGAATCGGTGTCCCTGTTGGACCAGCGATGTCTACACCGTTATGGAACGTGTAACCAAACGCACCGCTCGCCGGACCCCATCCTTGTGAGTAGCGTCCTGAAGCCGGTTGAATGAACATCGAACTAGACGGAGCTGGCGTCGATGTCGTCGGCGCCGGTTTTGGCTCTGGTTTCGGAGCTGGCGTTGGAGCCGGTGCCGGTTTTGGAGCTGGCGTTGATGCCGCCGTGTTGTTTGAAGACGACGAAGACGGGGTATTCGATTTATTGTCTTGCTTTTGTTGAGCAGCTTGACGAGCTGCTTCCGCTTCTCGTTCTGCCTGACGGGCAGCCTCAGCTTGACGTGCAGCTTCTGCTTGGCGGGCTTCTTCCGCCTTACGTGCCGCCTCTTGACGAGCTGCTTCTTCCGCACGACGACGGGCTTCCTCTTCTTCCCGACGCTGCGCTTCGATTTCAGCCGCGATTGCCTGTTCTTGAGCGACTAATGTTGCTTCAATCTCTTGAAGGTCAAAGATTTGCGATTCGAACTTGATGTTCTTCTCTTCAAGCTCTTTGATGCGTTTTTCACGTTGCTTCATTTTCTTCTCAAGCTCGGCTTGACGCACTTCGAGTGCTTTTTGTTGTTCAAGAAGTGAAGCACGCTCTGCTTTCAAGTCAGCCTGCGCTTCTTTCAACGAACGCTGTGTCGCTTCATAGTCATCAAACAACTCTTGGTCACTACGCTGAATCGTTCCAGCTGTGATCATACGTGTCACGAGATCAGAGAGATTTTTTGAACCGAAGATGAACTCAGCCCAGTTGATTGAACCGCCACCGTTCTTTTGCATCGTGGCCATACGCTCTTTCATCATCGCTTCTTGCGCCTTCATTTTTTCTTGGTAATCTTTAATATCGGCTTCAAGATCCTCGATCTTCATCTCGGTGCGCTTGATTTCTTGGCGTTTCATGGCGACATCATTGATGATGTCTTGCAATTGTGCGTCCATTTTGTTGACCTCAGCCTGAACTTTTGAAATCTCTTCCTTGTTTCCTTCAATTTTTGAAGATGTTTCTGACTGGTCTTTTTTCACACTGTCGCGCTTTTCTTTTACTTTTTGTTGTTGTTCTTGCTTCTCTTTAATCGAAGTCGATGCATCCGCAACTGTATGTGTGCTGATGAGCATCACACCGAGCGTTAACGTCGAGACTGTGCGTTTCCAATTCATGAATGGGGTACATCCTTTCTTAAATGACAAACGTGAGTACCTACTACACTACATATTTAAAGCCGTTTAAGTATGTAACAAAAACGATCATTTGGTTGAGTTTCAACACGACTAATTATATCTAACTGATAGATATTTTCCTGTTAAAGTTATATTTCAATTTTATTACGCAAGAACAAAGGTGCGGACAATGAATGCATAGAACTTATTATTTACCAATACCTTTTCAGACTGTTCGATTTGACATCTTTCTGTAATGTTTTATGTAAATAGAGAATTATTTACCTTATCTTAAAATAATAAGCGAATAGGGCTGTATATCCCTTTTCCAATTAATAGGAAAAAAAAACAAAAAAATCCATGCCGTCGCTGCATGTAAACATGAGCAAGGCATGGATATCGAATAAATGGATTCTCAAGTTATAGTTTCATCGCACCGACGATGACAAAGATCCAGGCAGCGATGAATAACACGCCGCCAATCGGTGTCACGGCTCCGAGTTTTGTAATTCCCGTCAATGCCATGACGTACAAGCTTCCTGAGAAGAAGACGATCCCCGCAAACATGAGCCAACCGGCCACGTTGAACTGGCTGATGCTCACGCGCATGAGGAGCGCTGCAATCCCAATGATTCCAAGCGCGTGCACCATATGGTAGAGCACACCTGTCTGCCAGTTTGCCAACATGTTTGGCGCCAATCTCTCTTTTAGCGCATGGGCGCCGAATGCACCAAGTGCCACACCGAGTGCCATCAATCCGGCACCGATCATTAATAAGATCTTCATTTCCGTTCCCCCTTATCTGACTTTTCGTGCTGGTAAATTCCACTTCCGATAGTAGGATATCACTCGAAGTGTCGCGACGACAATTAAAAGCGCGTACACAGCAAGACCGCCTTCGAGCTTGAAGTAATACGTAATGACCGCAATGAGAATCGCCCAAATCGCATACACCTCAGATTGTAAGACGAGAGGCTTACGTCCTGCCAATAAGTCCCGGACAACACCTCCGCCAACGCCAGTCAAGACAGCCGCCGCAATCGCAGCAGATAAAGGTAAATCAAGCTTGATTGCGACCTGCGCCCCTTGAAAGGCAAAAGCGACGAGACCAATGGCGTCGACAATGACACCCCAGCGTTCCCAATGTGGCAATACGACACTCGGGAGCAGGAAGATGAGGAGTGCGACCAGAAAACATAAAATAAATAAATCATTCTGTTGCCAAATTAAACTGACGGGGTTTCCTAACAGGACGTTTCGGATCGCGCCGCCTCCGAAGGCGGTGATAAACGCCAGTAACCAAACTCCAAAAATATCGTATTTTTCATCCATCGCAATGATGGCTCCGCTCGCCGCGAACGCAATCGTTCCGACGACGTTGAGCAATTCCCACTCCATGAACATCCCTTGCCCTTTCTTCAACGCATTGTATGGTAAAGTATAGTTACAAAAATTCAGGTCAGTCGTGCGACTGTCGTAAAGGATGTCGGTATTACAATGAAACGTATCGCTTTGTTCCGCATATGGATTATCGTCACCATGTTCGCCCGATTCATCATTCGGCTGTACGCCTTTTCACGCAAACAACAACAAGGTGTCGCCACGACAGAAGAATATGAAGCACTGATGCTCAAGCTCGCGCGTGAGTATAAGCGTAACGCGCTACGACTCGAGGGCTTGTTAATCAAACTCGGACAATTCTTATCAATTCGTGCAGACTTGCTACCACCCGCCGTCTTGAACGAGCTGTCAGAGCTCGTCGACCGTGTCCCGACGTCTGGTTGGGAGAAGTCGCGCGCGATTCTAGAGGCAGAATGGGGCGTCCCATATACCCAAGTCGTCAAAGACGTCGGCATCGACGCCGTCGCCTCGGCTTCCATCGGAGAAGTATATGGTGCCACGCTTCTTGAAAACGGCAAACGGGTCGCCATCAAAATCCAGCGTCAAAAAATCGAAAAAATCATCCGAACTGACTTCCGTGCGATGCGGATTGTCACATCGATGTTAAAGCGGACATCCCTCGCTAAATCAACCGACTTAGATAGCTTATATCGCCAAATGATTTTTGTCATCGGGGATGAACTAAATTTCCAAACTGAATTAAAAAACGCCCTGTATTTTAAAGCCAAATACGCCGATAACCGAGACGTTTACATCCCGGACTATCACGAACATCTCTGTACGAACCGCGTCTTGACGATGGACTGGGTCGACGCACGCCGAATCACCGACCTCGCCTTTTTAAAAGAAAATGGAATCGACCGTTCCGCCCTAGCTGAACGACTCTTCACACTCGCTGCCGAACAGCTATTGTTTGGTGGGCAGTTCCATGCCGATCCACACCCCGGAAACGTCCAAATTCGAGCCGATGGCACCATCATCTTACTCGATTTCGGTATGGTCGGACAGACAACGGCGCAAGACATGGCCACGATTCGGAATATCTTACAGGCGTTCATCTCGCTCGACTATGATAGCATCGTCGATGGATTAGAAGACTTGCGCTTCCTCTTACCGACGGCAAACAAACAAAACATTCGCCAAGCGCTAGAGAAAGCGGTCACTTTCTACCTAGAAACGGACATCGATACCGTCGATACGAAATTGATTGAGAAGGTGTTACAGGACATTCAATTGCTCGTCAAAAACGAACCGATTCAGCTCCCGGCAGAATTTGCCTTCTTCGGTCGGGCCGCCTCGACCTTGCTCGGGATTCTGCAAATCCTCGATCCGAAAATCGATCTGTTCACACTCGGTAAACCGATTGTCATCGAATGGCTCGAGGAAGACGGGACAACGCTTCAAAATCGTTACGTGAAGACCGGAATCAACTACGCGAAGAAACTGTTAAACGTTCCTCCACTTCTGGATAATTACTTAAAAGAACCGACACGAAAACGTCTGTCGGAGCAAGCGATGTTCCAACGAAACCTTGAATCCAAGGAACTCTTGCACCGTCAGACGTTCAATGCCATCGTCATCTTGCTCGGTTTGCTCGTCGGCCTACTCGGCTATATTCGACCGGATGAATGGCTCTTCTGGTCAGGTGGCGTCGTCTCCGTTTTAGCTTATTTCAATTGGAGACGCCTCGGACGAAAGATTCGTCATTTGGCACGCCAAGACTTTCGAGTATAAGCGAACCGTCACTCTCAGCAGTGGCGGTTTTTTGTTGAATCCATTGTGCGATATAAGCACCGACGTCACGCATCATGCGAGGTGTCGTCCAACCCATGGTCGATACTTGAATGACGTTCGCCTGCTTTAAGTAGTCACTCTCATACTGGACGAGATAGCCTTGATAGGACAGTTGGCGCCCGAGCTCGACCGAGGATAGCTCGCACGGAACTGGAATCGTGATGATGCCAGGTGATTGGGCGGGACACACATCGACCGATAAACCGTTCTCTTGTAAGGCATTAAGCAACGTATTCATCTTTACAGAATGTGAAACGACTTCATCTTCTTTCAACTCATCCAGCGCGATCGCCATCGCTGAGAGAAGCGGTTCCGATTGTGTGAAGGCAATCGGTTGATAGAGGGATAGATCCAAATAGCGCGCTGTATGTGGTGTCGCAATCGCTGGATGCTTCATTGCCACGAACGCGAGACCCGGGGCGTTCCGTAACGCCTTTCCTGAAGAGAAGGTCACGTAGTCCGCAAACGAATAGTCATAGACGAACGTTCCGACGGCACTGATCGCATCAATGGCGACAACGCCTTGCCATGTATGAAGCGGGGCAAGGTTGATTAAAATCCCTAACGATGTCTCGCAATGAACCGTCCACACCCAGTCTGGTGCAATGCGCTCAAGTTGCGAAATATCCCATTGTCCCTCTTGGTCCACTGCGACCACGTCAAAAGACAGACCGACACGCCGGGCATGGTCAATCAAGCGTTCTCCAAATTCACCCGCATTGAAAATGAGGCCGTGTCCGTCCAATCGAGCCGCGACCGCATCGTTAGCGACGGTCCCGCTTCCAAGGAGCGTATAGACATGAGGGAGTCCGATTCGTTCCGCCAGTTTTCGTTGTACCGCTTCAAGCACTCGTCCCGTTTCGTTTGAACGATGTGGGCGCGGCTGCATCGAGAGTCGTTCCCTCACACGGTCCGAACATTCAACGGGTCCTGCTAGCAAACTTTTTGGACGTAGGATCGATGCTGATTTGGATTCATAAAAAGCCGAACGCGTCAACATCATCGGAACATATCTCGCTTCGTCAGGACCAATCGGATCTGCGAACGGCACAAACCCGAATCGATGATAGAGCACTTGTTCACGTGTCGTTCCACTGATGACAATACCATCGACATCACGCTCTGTCGCATCGTCGATGACCGCGCGCATCAATCCAGCGAACGACCGATTGCGTCGATAGGGTTTAGTCACAGCGAGGAGGCGAATCTCAAGCCAATTCCCATCAGGAATGCGTACTCCTTTTTGTTCCAACGAAAACGGCCGTTTGCCACGTAACGCACACATGGCGACCACTTCCCCATCCACTTCTCCAATCCAATATGTATTTTCTTCGTGAAATCGGTCGACAAGTCGCCTTTCCGGATTTGGTGGATGTTGTGGAATCTCTTCAACGAATGTTTCGTAATTTAACCGATGTATCGCTTCAAAATCTGATATTTCGGCTTTTCGATACACAATCATGTTCTTTCCTCCTTCACATGATGATACGTAATCACGATAGCGATGAGTATGGCCCAGATGACATCTTCGAGACTTCCGAAAGCTGCCAACGGTAATAACGTAAGCATGACTAATCCCGTCTCGCGAGAGTTCCCCGTTAATTTGATTAAGAGTAACAAGATAACAAGACCCCCAATAAACCACCACGGCTCATATGCCCATAAAATTCCAGAAAAAACGGCATATCCCTTCCCTCCCGCACGGATTCGCCAAAATGGATAAATATGCCCGAGCGTGAGCGCGAAAACCGTCTGCCAAAAATATGGTCCGCTCATCTGTAGGACGAGAATCGTCTTGAGCACGTCGAATCCATAGACGATTAGAAACGCCTTTACTCCACCGATGCGATGCGCATTGCGTGCACCGGTATTCTTCGAACCAGTTGTCGCTAAATCATGTCCACTTAGCACCCCATACAGTCTGCCCCCGAGCAGACTTCCGACTAAATAGCCAATGACGATGATCCACATAGTATCCCCTCTTTTTTTGTTTATTTGTGAACGTTTCAGAAAAACGGGTATCCTCTAATTAACTGTGCACTTTTTGGAAAGGGGAAATCAAGATGCGAGAAGAGAAAAACTTCATTAACGGGGAATGGACAGAAACGGGACAAACGATCGAGGTACGAAATCCAGCCACAGGCAATGTGATGGACGTCGTGACAAAAAGTGATACACAAGAAGCGACACAAGCCGTCGACGCTGCGCATGAGGCGTTAGAAAAATGGCAACAAAAAACAGCAGAAGAACGAGGGGAACTACTTACTGAATGGCATCGTTTGATTGCAGAACATACGGAAGAGCTTGCCCGAACGATGGTCGAGGAACAAGGAAAACCGCTCAAAGAAGCGATCGGCGAAATCAACTATGCAAATGGATTCATCGACTGGTATGCGGCAGAAGGGCGTCGTGTATACGGTGAGACGATTCCTGCTT
Organism: Exiguobacterium profundum; assembly: GCF_001909285.1. Taxonomy (GTDB): domain Bacteria; phylum Bacillota; class Bacilli; order Exiguobacteriales; family Exiguobacteriaceae; genus Exiguobacterium; species Exiguobacterium profundum. The sequence goes on along the minus strand of NZ_MRSV01000001.1, from coordinate 679,863 downwards.
CATCGAACCAAAAACGAATCTTTGCCATTAAACAACCGGTCGGCGTCATCGCAGCCATCACACCTTGGAACTTCCCGGCTGCCATGATCACACGGAAAGTTGCTCCAGCGCTCGCTGCGGGCTGTACGGTCGTTATGAAACCAGCATCGGCGACCCCGTTGACCGCCATCGAATTGGTGAAATTAGCGGAGAAGGCCGGATTCCCAAAAGGGGTCATCAACCTTGTCACAGGACAAGCGTCAGATATCGTCAAAGCGTGGCAACAAGATAAACGGGTCCGAAAGTTGACGTTCACAGGATCCACGGAAGTCGGGAAAATGCTCATGCGTGATGCTGCGGACACGATGAAAAAGATTTCGCTTGAACTGGGTGGGCACGCCCCGCTCATCGTCACAGCTAAAGCGGATTTAGATAAGGCTGTTCCGCAAGCGGTCGCCACGAAATTCCGAAACGGCGGACAGACGTGTGTCTGTGCGAACCGAATTTATGTCGAACGCGCCGTCGTCGATGAATTCTCGGAGCGTTTCATTAAAGAGGTCGAAGCGTTGAAAGTCGGGAATGGACTAGAGGAAGGTGTCGACATCGGTCCGCTCATCGATGACGATGCGCTCAGCAAAGTCGAAAAGCATATCGAGGACGCGCAGATTCGTGGCGGTGAAGTGTACGGTGGCGAGGTGCTAGACGGCTTATTCATCCGTCCTGCTGTCATCCGTTATGCGAATGAAGACATGCTCTGCATGAACGAAGAAACGTTCGGACCCGTCGCACCGATTGCAACGTTCGATTCGCTCGATGAAGTCATCAAACGGGCGAACAACACGCCGTTCGGCTTAGCCGCTTACTTGTTCACGCAAGACATCAATGAAGCGGTCTATTTAGCTGAATCGTTAGAGTATGGGATTGTCGGTGTGAATGACGGACTTCCGTCAACGCCGCAAGCGCCTTTCGGTGGTTGGAAAGAGAGCGGACTCGGTCGTGAAGGCGGTCATCAGGGTATTGAGGAATTTTTAGAAGTAAAATACATCTCTCTCGGATTGTGAGTATAGGTATACAAAAAGGCTTGTCGACATTGATATGCGACAAGCCTTTTCTTATCGGTTGACCCACTCGACTAAATCGTGTGGAGATTGAATCACGTGATCTGCAAGTGCCCACTCTTCTTCATTACCGAACCCGAATCCTGTCAAGACGACGGGGAAGTCATGAGCGCGAGCCGCTTCGACATCCGATTTACGATCACCGACCATAATATAGTCCGCCTCTCCGTGCCGGACACGGTGCGCTGTCAGAATGTCTGCCTTCTTCTCGCCCCCAACAGATTCTAAACATTCGGGTGCCGTCATATATGGACGAATCTGTTGCGTATCTAAAATCAAATTCATATAATGAACACCGCAGTTACTCGCTGTCGTCAGCGTATGACCTTGCTCGTGAAGTGTCTCCAACATCTCACGAATTCCGTCAAATAAGACATTTTGTCCTTCCATCGTTTGCTCAAGCGTCGTATGACGGAGTCTGCGAATGAGACGAATCTCCTCAAGCGTCGCTTCTGGGATGACATGCTCCCAAAACGCGTTACCTGCCAAGCCGTATCCTGAACGGACCGCCTCTTCACTCGGTTTCGGAAGATGAGGAAGCTCCTCGAGTGCCTCATGAATCGCCTTCGTCATCGGTCCGGTCGTATCTACTAACGTGCCATCGATATCAAATAAAATTACTGCCATTGGATTGATCTCCTCTCTTTCACTCTCTCCCTACCGTAGCAGAATCCCCGAAAATGCAAAAGAGAAAAAATGGAAACAAAAAACGACTGAACCGATTCGTCCAGTCGCATCTATTATCCACGCCAGAAGTTCATTCCACCCTTTACAGAATAAACGTCGGTATATCCGGCACTCTTCAGCATCGCTGCCGCGCGTTGGCTACGCATCCCGCTCTGACAGATAACATAGACTGGACGCTCTTTTTTTTTTGATATTTCGCTTGAGCATTACCGAATCCAGATAAAGGTACATTTTTTTTTTGCTTGATATGTCCCCCGCGGTATTCATGCGGCTCACGTACGTCCAACAATTGAATGTTCCGTTCTTCTGCGATTCTCCGTTTTAAATCATCCGTCGAGACTGTTTTTACATTGTTTCGACGACTCCACCAGAAATACACAAGTCCAATGACGACTGCCACAAAAAGAAAGTCCAACATATTCACGCCTCCATTTGCATTTCGTTTCTTGTACCCATTATACCCCCTAAGGTATTTAAGTCAATGAAAATGAATCCACAAAAAAACCACATGTGCATAACATGTGGTTCAAAAATCGAGCAATGAATCGGATTTAGGTTGTTCGTCTTCTTCCATGGGAATCCCGAGAAAAGCGGCCATCTGACGATCAAGCGGAGGTTTCGTTTCACTTGTCACGGTCGGGGACTGTGATGCCCCAACGCTTTTTTTTTTAGACGTCTCCGCTAACAAGAGTTCACAAAAACCCATTAACTTTGCCAAATGACGCTTTTGCGCTTCGCCGGTTGACGACTCAATCTGTGTCATCACCTGACGCATTTGGGCGATGACTTGTTGTTCTGTAATCATAGTCCGTACACATCCTTTACGCTTCCATTGTGCAGGATTTCATCCTCAATTCGCAAGTTCCTTAACGATTCCTTGACTCGACCCAGTTTAAAAAGGCGTCATAATCAAAACGAACTTGATTTGCATAAAAATCAGCCCATCTCGATAACTGTCGAATAAACAGGGACGGAGAGTCACCGATTGCCGCCGCGATTCGTTCGCTTGCCGTATAATCGAGCACATTGGAGGTCGCATCGGCCCGTGCATGAATCTTCGCCGTGATTTGCGCTTGCACCTTCAACGTCTCAATGAGCGACGTCTCATCTTTCATATGTTTCGCTTTCACTTTTCGCTTATACGGAGAACGTTGCCTCACATAATATTCTTTGTCGTCAATCGTCAAATAGCCGAGATACGGGTCACGACTGTGGACCATTGCCCGTTGCGCAGCGACGACACGAGCGCCTTGATGCGACAATCCGTTTTCAAACAGCGGATGTGTCGGAAGAAAGAGAGACGGGACGGCAGATTGTGCTTGTTTCATCTCTAAAATGACATCTTCATCATGCTCTTCATCGGCACCTTCAATCAAAATATAGTAGCGTTCTAATCCGATAGAAGCCGTTCCGCTTTGAAGTTTGATGGCGATATCTTTGATTTCATAGTGATCGGCATGATGTCGGTGTTGATTTGACAAAGAAGACAGATAATCGCCCCATGCCGCTTCAATTTTCTCCCGTACTTCCGAGGAGATGGGAAGCAAGTCGTCACTCGTTGAAAAATAACGTTCCTCGTCCCGTACCTCCGTCCGTTCGGACATGAATTCATCTTTCTTCTTCTCCGCTTTTTTAATGACTTTTTTGACCGCTTTACACGTGTTCTCTTTCGTGAATTGAATATGCTCACTTCGTCCAAGCGCATGTTTTTCAATGGCTTTGGCATAGGACTCAGCAAACGCTTGAATGGCTGCTTTGCCATCGAACCCGGACTCGGCGGCGAATAAATCGACAGAGACCGCCATCCGCAACAAATCAAACAGGTATGAACCGATATACGCCTCATCAAAGTCGTTCACGTCATAGATGATGGTACCGGCCCCGTCTTCGAACACACCGAAATTTTCAAAGTGTAAGTCTCCTTGAATGAACGTCGGATGATCGGGACCTGTGTCAAACGCGATTGGCACTTTCGCAAAGTCGTAGTAGAACAAGTGTGAGCTACCCCGAAAGAACGAGAACGGGCTCGAACTCATCTTCGCATATTTTTCTTGTCTCGCCTCTTCCGAAAGCTGTCGAATCGACTGGTCGTAAAAATCAAGGACGGTCCCGATCGTCTCGCATCGAATTTGTTGTTTGACGGCTGTGAACATACGACTCTCCCCTTCACTTGTTGAATAAGTGTTTATATTCCCCGTACCCGGCCTCTTCAAGCTCTTCTACAGGAACGAATCGGAGAGCGGCCGAGTTAATGCAATAGCGTAAGCCGCCAAGCTCTTTCGGACCGTCATCAAACACGTGACCAAGGTGACTGTCCCCTTGTTTTGAACGGACTTCTGTCCGTACCATGTGGTGCGTCGTGTCCATGTTCAAATCGACTCGCTTCTCCTCGATTGGGCGTGAGAAGCTCGGCCATCCGCAATTCGACTGAAACTTATCGTGAGATGTGAAGAGTGGTGTCCCGTCGACGATATCGACGTACAACCCCTCCCGCTCTTCATCCCAATATTCATTTTGGAACGGTGGCTCTGTCCCGTTTTCTTGCGTCACTTTATACTGCATCGGTGTCAAGCGTTCACGAAGTGCTTGTTGTTGTTTGCGATCACTCCACGCCTCTTTGATGAACTTCGCGCGCCCTGAACCGACACGGTACATCTCATAACGGAACGGATTTTTTTTATAGTAGTCTTGATGATAGTCTTCCGCTTCCCAGAACGTTTTCGCAGGACGGATATCGACTTCAATCGAGCGATCGAACCGACCCGAATCTTCCACTTCCTGTTTCGAACGCTCTGCTGCAGCCCGTTGCTCTTCTGAATGATAGAAAATGGCTGGACGATAGGATTCACCGCGGTCATTGAACTGCCCTCCGCCATCTGTTGGATCGATTTGACGCCAATAGATGCGTAACAACTCCTCGTACGAAATGACTTCTGGATCAAATGTGATTTCAACCGCCTCTAAATGTCCTGTCGTCTCCGAACAGACTTGTTGATACGTCGGGTTGTCGACATGTCCTCCTGTATATCCAGAAATGACACGCTCCACTCCCTCATATTTATGAAACGGTTTGACCATGCACCAGAAACAGCCTCCCGCAAATGTAGCTTTTGCCATGATAAATCCCCCCTTACTTTATAGTGTACCCAAAAATGTGAAAAAAAAACAAAAAACGAGAACCACAATGTTCTCGCTTTAGTCCTCTTCCACCTGATTCACATGAAGCATCACCAAAAATAAGATGACTCCAACAATCGCAGCCCCTAATAGCGTCAACACCATGTTATCTCGAGCCGATAAAGTATAAAAGATCGCTAATCCAATCAAAATGAGCGCAATCGGAATAAACGCTCGTTTAAAATGATCCCAGTAACGCACGGACAGTCCTCCTTTTCTCTTATCATACCAAACTTTCGATTTTCCATAGCGAAAGTTATAAAAGATGAGGAGAACCTGAACAAATCCAAAAGGATTCCAAAACGATTTGCTTGAATAATCATTCAAGAGAGCTTCTTTCCGCAAGCAGGTTATTCCTGTTTGTTTCCAACTATATACTATATACTGTAACTAAATATTTCCATACGGGATAAGGGGGAGCTCCGATGCTCACAATCATAAATGCGTTCTTTATCAACCTGTGTATCTTGTTCACGCTCTTCACGATTTCCTTTTTACCGTTTCGAAACCGCCCTCGTCTGACGCCACAGTCTCCTCTCAAAGGAAGGATTTTACTTGGGGTACAGACCGGATTGATTGCCATCCTCCTTTTAGTAAATGCCTTACCGCTCGAGGGGATACTCATCGACTTACGTAATATTCCCGTTTTGCTTGCCGTTCTATTCGGGGGATGGGTGAGTGGTGCTGTCGCAGGTATCATATTATTAATCGGTCGTTCCCTAGTTCTGTTCTTTACAGACGGTACCATGCTCGGTCTCTATCTAGCCATCGCCACAATAGTTACGTTAATTGTCTTAGCAGGTCTTTTACGGAAACGCATGGATAATACTCGGCCCACTTTGCTCGTATTCACTACAATCAGTATTGCCATTTTTGGGGCAGCGATTTATACCGCGCTTCCACTAAATTTGTTCTATCCCGTCTTAATCGTCTATACGTTAATGTCTTACGGGGGAGCGTGCGCCGCCTATCGATTACTGCTCGAACTACGCCGTCACTTCGAGAACGTCCAACATCAACAGCAACTGGCGCGGACAGATGCGCTCACCGGGATTGCCAATCGGCGTCTCTTGAACGAAGCCATGGCCAACTTGACGGTCGAGGCAGAAGAATACGCATTGATTTTGGTCGACATCGATCATTTCAAACGGGTGAATGACACATACGGTCACGACGTCGGAGATGATGTTTTGCGCGAGCTCGGCATGCTCCTCGTGAATGAGAGCAATGAGCGCCATTTAGTCGGTCGCTTCGGCGGCGAAGAATTTTTAATCGTCATGCCCCATGCTAATCGAGAAGAAGTATCGCAGCTTGCTGAATCTATTCGAGAAAAGGTTTCAACGTTCCCGTTCGAGACGAGTGCCGGTACGCTCCACATCACTGTTTCGCTTGGAGCTTGCCATTCGAATGATATTGAAATCGACAGTGTGTTAAAACATGCAGATGAAGCGTTATATCACGCAAAAGAGTCCGGTCGGAATCGTTTCATCCTCGCCTCTTAATGTTTCAAACTCTTCACACTTGAGCGCGTTTTCTCGCTTTACTTTCTCGAAATGAATCGTTAAACTAGGCTAGACTTTGATTCAGATCGATACATCATGATTTATTCAGAAAAGGGGAAACATCGTTCATGTCAGTTTTGTTATCTTTATTTGGAATTATGTTTATCGGCTCGTTCGCGATTGATTATAGACGTGGAAAGACACTTCAACAATCGGCAATCGGTGGGATTCGTTCGATTCAGAACAACATGTGGATTTTCTTCCGGACCTCACTTTCGATGATGATTATCATCGGTCCTCTCTTATTGATTTCAGGTTTCGTATTCTCGGATTTGGTGACCTTTAACACGATCCCAGCATTCATCATCGCCGTTCTCAGTATCGGCTTTGCGGAACGGATTATCGGGATGACCGTGGCACCACTCATCCGCACGTTTTGGCATCAACGCGGTCGTCTTATGCCACTTTATTTAGATGCCGCTCTCTACGTATTCTTACTCTCTATTCTCGTTCTAGAGTTCTTGATGAACATCCCGGGGATTGATCTTCAGTCACCGTTCATCGCGCTATTCTATGCGTTCGCTCTCTTCTTCACGAGATACTTGTTCAGTTTGATTCGATTCACGGTTCAAAAAGGCGTAGCCTCGAATTAATTCATGACCCAATCCATACGTGTTCGCACGTATGGATTTTTTTATTATTCTTATTGACAATGAGAATCGTTATCAACTATACTCTAGTTGTAGCTTCCCAAAAGCTTGGCGTGCACGTTCCCCAAACATATCACGTCACGTGGATTCCCCTCCACGACACTCTTTTTGAAAGCATTGCGACAACCCCCATTTGTTGCACCCATATTTGCCATAAACAAGACGAGCAGCCCACCGACGGGGCTGCTCGTCTTTTTCATGATGCGAACACTTCTTGCTCGATTTGTTTCAATTCATAGAACATGCCACGTTTCGTCATCAATTCCTCATAAGAACCGACCTCGACGATCCGGCCAGCTTCCATGACGATAATCTGATCAAACGTTTCGAGACCCGTCAAACGGTGACTGACGAGAATGAGTGTGCCTGTTCCAGCTTGCTGTAACAATTCAGAAAAGACATGGGCCTCCGTTCCTGCATCGAGTGCCGATGTCGGTTCATCAAGCAACCAGAGAAGTCCGTTTTTAAGAAGTGCCCGTGCGATGGCGAGGCGCTGACGTTCTCCACCTGACAAGTTCGCCCCTTTCTCCAGGACCGGTTCGTCTAGCGAGAATGACAAACGGACGCGCTCAAGCGCTACGTTCATCGCTTCATCTGTGAAGTCACCGGCTAACGCCAAGTTGTCCCGTACAGTTCCATAAAAGAAATGATTGTCTTGCAAAACAACGCTCGCATGTTGCCAAATGGCTGTCTGTTTGACATCCTTCACGTTGTACTCATCCAACCGAATCGTGCCGTCTTCCGTCCGAACGAAAGCCAAGAGCAGTTGAAGTAACGTCGACTTCCCTGACCCGCTCGGTCCCACGATGACCGTCTTCGAACCACTTGGAATGTGTAACGTCACCTCATCGATGACATCTCGATACGTATTCGGATAACGATAGCGAACATGGTCAAATGAAATGGACGGTGCGGCCGTAAACGTCACGTCTTGACGTTTCGCCTCACGCGCCTCAATCGTTTCACTCGGCTCCGTCACTTCAAACAAACGATCCGCTGCTTGCTTGCTGTCTGCAAAGTGACCGGGGAACACGGCCATCGGCGTCGTATTCTCAAACGCTGTGAGCGACATCATGATCAGCATTGCCAAGAACAACCCGTTCAGGTCTCCATTTACCACCTGATACGCACCGATGGCCAAGACGCCCCATGAGACGAGTAAGGAAGCGGCAACGACGAGCGCCGAATTGAAGAACTGATTCGTCGTGTCTTTCCGCTCTGCCTCCATGTAACGCTCACTGTGCGAATAGACAGCTTGTTTCGTGCGGTCAAGTTGGTGATGAAGTTTTAAATCCCGGTATCCGAACAGCATCTCTGTCAATTGAATCGACACATCTCCACGCAATCCACGAATCGTCTCGTCATGACGGGCACGAATTCGTGCAAATCCGAGCGGAATCAAGAATCCTGTAACGAGTACACCAAACAAAATCCATAGGCTGACCGCAAACGAGAAGAAGGTGACAAAGAAGATGGTACTCAAAAAGACGAGTACGAGAATGATCGGTGGATAAAACACGCGAAGGAAGTAGTTTTGAAGACTCTCAACGTCCCCGACGACGCGTGCGAGCAAATCGCCGCTCCGATATTTCGCAAAGATGGACGGAACGAGCGGCTCTAACTGACGATAGAACCGGACGCGCAACTCACTTAAAATCGTAAACGTCGCCCGGTGTGAGGCGAGGCGTTCCCGATAACGGCTTCCTGCCCGGATGACACCGAACAGTTTAATCAAGACGACGGGTACCATCAACGCATACAGGGGCGGGACGAGCCCGGCGCGTGATACGAGATAGCCACTTGCCGCGAAGAGGGCGACCGCCGCAATCCCTGCTGCATATCCAAAGAAGATGGAGAGGAGGATGTCTTTCTTTTCGCGCATCATCCATTTTGTAATCGTCCAAAGCGAGTTCATCGGCTCACCCCTTTCTGAAGTGCAAACAACTCCGCATACTCTGGGACAGCGAGTAACACTTCATGCGTCCCTTCTGCGATTCGCTTCCCATCATCCATGAACCAAATCGTGTCTGCCTCTTTGATTGTATGCAGACGATGCGCAACCGTGATTAACGTTGCACCTTTTGACAGCTCTTCAATCGAGCGTCTGACAATCCGCTCTGTTTTCAAATCAAGGCCGGTCGTCGGTTCATCAAACAATAAAATACCAGGTCGCTTAAAGAAAGCCCGTGCGAGTGCAAGGCGTTGCCGTTCCCCACCAGATAGTCCAAACCCACCTTCTCCGAGTTCTGTCCAGATTCCGTTCGGCAACTGGTCAATCACCTCGGATAGTCCAGCTGCCTCGGCTGCTTCGAGTAACGCACGCTCGTCAGCCACTTCACCTAAAGCAATGTTTTCGGCGAGTGTCCCGGCGAACAGATACGGATTTTGAGAGATATATGCAATATTTCCATACCAGGCAGATTCCTTATACGTATGCAAGGGTTCGCCATCCACGAGGACGCGCCCTGATTTCACTTGCAAAAGTCCTGAGATCACGTTAAGGACAGTCGTCTTCCCGGAACCGCTCGCGCCGACTAACGCAAGGTGGGTGCCGGACGAGATGCGACCACTCAATGGCTGGAGGGAAAAGCGCCCACCAGCGTACTCAAACGATATCTCTTCAAGCTCGAGGTCCGGTGTCCGTGAACGAAGCGACTTTGTCCCCCACTGAATGCGATCATCCGGGGCGTCTAATACGTCAAAGATTCGGTCTGCTGCGCCCATACTGCCACGTCCCGTATGAAAGGCACTGCCCAGGTCTTTGATGGCCAAGTAATACTCTGGCGCCAACACAAGAATCAAGAATCCTGAGAAGAACGTCAGGTTCTCCCAAACAACCATCTGTAGCGCGACTTCTAGTGCTACAACGCCGGTGCTGAGCATCGAAATGAATTCCAACATGAGGCCAGATAAGAATGCCGTCTTTAAGACGACAATCGTCGCATCCCGAAAGTCGAGACTGCTCTTCTCAATCGCTTTCGCTTCTTGTTCGGTCCGATTGTAGAGTTTAAGTGTCGTCAAACCCTGAAAGACATCCAAAAACTTTCCGGAAAATTGATTCATCTTCTCCATCTGTTCCTCAGATTTTTTCTGTGTCGCAATCCCGATGATAATAAAGAACAAAGGGATAAACGGCGCTGTCACCATCATGATGACACCTGAAATCCAATGTTGGCTGAAGACGACAACCAAAATCAGAAGCGGGATAATCGAGGTTTGAATCACTTGTGGCCAATATTGACTGAAGTAGGCGTCAACCTCGTCAACAGCATCCATGAACACACTGACTTTCTTCCCAGATTGTCCCGTCAAAGAGGACTCGACCGGGCTCGTGGCATAGCGATCTAGTAATTGCAGACGTAACGCCCGTTTCGCCTTTTCCGATAAACTCGCTCCGATTCGTCCGGAAAAAAAACCAAAAAATGCTCGTACCAATAGGGCGACGACGAGCCAAAGTAACGCCGGAACGACGGTTTCAAATGATTCATCTTTTAAAAAGATTCGGTCGACAATGTCGACGATTAAATACGCTTGCGCCAAAATCGATAGTCCAATCATGACCGCAGACAATACCAGTCCGATGATGTGACGTCGCTCGGCGAACGCAAGGGCTTGCAGTCGTTTCACTGCATTCATCCTTTCTCTATTCACAATCCGATTGCTTTGTGAGATTCATCACTAATTATACAATATGACACGTCTTGAAGCGAACGCTCCGCTCGTTCCGACATGCAAAAGACGCCCTCTCCTGAGTGGCGTCAATCGAAGTCTTGCTCAAAGTATTCAGGATGCCCGATTACAAGTTGGTGGTCATCCATTCGAAGCACCTCTTCTTTACGAAGCTTCGCTAAAATCGTAGAAACCGTCTCTCGAGACGTTCCAGATAGACGAGATAGTTCCATCGCCGTGAACGGACAGCGGACACGTACCCCTTGCTCATCCGGTTCACCTAAATCTTCAATCAAAAAATGGATGGTATTGAGTACACGTTCTTTCGCGCTCGGGGTAATGATCTCTTGGACACGTCGTTCATGTAAATCTAAAATACGATTCATCTGTCCAATGATATAAAGCAGCATGTTCGACTGTGTGGATACAAACCGCTCGAATCGGTCGGTCGGGATATAGATGACGTCAATATCCGTCACCGCTTCTGCCGTATGACGGTAGTCTTCCTCCGTGAACAAACCATTGTACGGAAAGAACTGTTTGGGCTTCACGTAGTCCGCATATTGATGCGTCGCATGCTCGTTCATCCGTTCAAGTCTGATGTATCCACTCATTAAGAAATACACGCGCTCTCGCGGGTCTCCTTCCATGAACAGGAGCTGTCCTTTTCGATACGTTCGGCAATAGACGTGCGGGACGAGCTGTTCAAGCGCTCGACTCGAACAGTTCGCAAACAGTGTCAACTGCCGTAAATCATCAATCGTCCACTTATGTCGCATCTGTATCCCCTCATTTCTAGTTAAATCCCCTACCTTAAGTATAAATGGATTCAAAATGATACCGCTTTCAAAATCCGACAGTTTTCTGACATGACAAAAGGGGGTCTCCCCCCTTTTCAGTCCAACATCAGTTCTAATAGGGCGTCTTGCAAATCTCGATCGAGTTCTAACGCATGGAGGTCAAACAGCCAGGCCTCGAGACGCGTCTTCGTCGTCGCCATCTGGTACAACCGATCTTTCAAATCGTAGGCGATTTCCGCGCGATCTAAGAATCGATAGAGACGATCAAGTCGATGGGCGTTCTGTGTCACATCGACGGGGAGCGTCACCGTCTGCTCCTGCTTCAATTCACCAATCGGGATGTGTAACGTCTGCGTCTCAGCGTCATAGTCCCCTTCCCCGACAACGCCTCGAACAAGAACGGTCAATGTCCGATTCGCCGGAACGAGGGTCAGGTCTCCTGACATCTCGATGCGAAGCGTCCGCGCTTCCCAATCGAGCGTGAACGTCGTTTCAAGTGAGGCACCTGTCTCATAATCGCGGCTTTCCCCGTCATCTTCATACATCGTGAACGTGTTCGAGGCACCTGGAAAGACGAGTACTTCTAGCTCGCTCGGGTTCCCCGTCTCGTTCTCATGCGGTTGATGCGGCATAAGGGGAACGATGGCACCCGCTTTGGCGAAGACTGGTTGTCCATCGAGTCCACGGAACACACGAATCGACTTGTCGCCTTCGTAACGATGTCCTGTGAAGAAGTCAAACCATTCTCCTTTCGGTAGCCAGACATTCGTTCCGGCGACGTGGAGCTTTCGGTCCATCGGCGTGACAATTGGAGACACAATGAGTTCGCTGCCAAAATAAAACTGATTCGGTGCTTGATAAGCTGCTTCGTAATCGGGATGTTCGATATACATCGGCAGCACGAGCGGTAACGCATCGGCATGGTTACGATAATTCATCGTGTATAGATAAGGAATGAGCTCGTGACGCAGACGTAAGAATCGCTTCATCGACTGTTCGGCTTCGATCCCGAAACGCCAAGGCTCTTTCCCGTTGAATGTGCTGAACGTCGAGTGGAGGCGCATGATTGGACTGAATACCCCGTATGCGACCCAACGCGCGGCGAGCTCATCGTCTTTTTTCCCACGATGATGGCCTCCGATATCGTGACTCCACCAACCGTAACCGATGTTTGTCGCTGTCGCTGTAAAATACGGCTGGAAGGCGAGCGAAGCCCACGAGATGATCGTGTCTCCTGAGAATCCGACCGGGTAACGGTGGCTCCCTGGTCCTGCGTAACGAGAGAAAATGAGCGGACGCTTACCGTCACGGGCGATGTCGATGGCATGATAATGATTCAGCATCCATAACGGGTCGAGTCCTTCCATCTTCGAGGTCGACCCTTGTTGCCAATCGATCCACCAAAAATCAACGCCGTCTGCCTCATGTGGATGGTGCATTTGTTCGAAGTACGCTTGAATGAATCGTTTGTCTGAAAAATCGAATGGGATTCGGTCCCCCGATTCCGGGTCGACGCCCATGGCCTCGGCCATCGCCGCATATTGGTCTTCAAACGCACGCACTCCGTCCGCCGGATGCAGGTTCAACGTCACCATCATTCCTTCGTCTTTTAACCATTTAAGGAAACGCTTCGGTTCTGGAAATAAGTTTTTATTCCAAGAGTAGCCCGTCCAACCACTCCCGTACTCTTCCGGGATGTCCGTCACGTGCCAATCCATATCGATGACACTGACCGAGAACGGGACATCTTCTGACTTGAAACGGCGCATCAACGCCTTATACTCTTTTTCGTCGTATCGCCAGTAGCGGCTCCACCAGTTCCCAAGCGCTTTACGAGGAAGCATCGGCGTCGGACCCGTCAACGTGTAAAAGTCTCGAAGTGCCTGTTTATAGTCATGGCCATATCCGAAGTAGTAAATGTCATGGGTCCCTTTTCGTCTCGGCTCGACGAAGCGATCATCTGTCATCAAAAACGAGGATGAATCATCAATGATGGCATATCCTTGTTTGGAGAGAATCCCTTCTTCTAACTCCGTCGCCCCGTCCACATGGTCGAGTGTCCGCGCCGTCCCTTTCAGCGTCCGCTCCGGACCGTTGAACATGTAACGGCTATAATACGTGCTAAAGTTCCCTTTCACGTCTACGTAGAGCGTGTTCGGTGCGAACGGACCTTTCGTATAATACAAATGGACATGTTCTGTGATGATTTGGAGTTCTGTTTCATCTTCAATCACTCGGAATTGCGGAACGTCAAATTCCCGATTCCATACTACTTGGGTGGCACGGTCTTCAAAGACACCGTCCTCCGCATATTCCATTCGAATCAACTGACTCGTCAATACGGTGAAGCGATAGCAGCTTCCTTGTACGATTGCTTCTTCTCTTGCTTTTGGTCTCATCCACGACTGGTACACATGATTTTCTTCGAATAGGCGCATACATTCGAGCGATTCCGCTCTCCGTCACTTCCTTCCTGAAATTAGTGCAAACGTTTACACTGAATATGATAGCAATCTCATTTTTGGCATACAACATTCCTTCCCCTTGAATCCGAACAGAAAACAAAAAAAGTCGCAAACGCTTCACGTCTGCGACACATTCTTATTGTTGGAGCGATGGAGCCAGGCGGACACGTGTGCCCGCTTCCCCGTCAATGGCTGCTAAAGCCTGATCGAGCGACGTGATGATGGCGACACGGTTCGTACCGGATTCGGCAAACTGAAGCGCCGCTCTTACTTTCGGCAACATACTACCTGGTGCAAACTGCCCTTCAGCGATATAGGTCTCCATCTGTTCTTTCGACGTTTCTTGAAGTGCCATCTCATCTGGCTGCCCAAAATTGACATACACATGTTCGACAGCCGTCAAAATGAGTAACACATCTGCGTTGACGAGGTCAGCCAGTTTTGCAGCCGCGAAATCTTTATCAATGACCGCTTCGATGCCGACGTATCCGTCCATTGTCTCCATAACCGGAATGCCACCGCCACCGGAAGCGACAACGATGTGCCCCGCTTCAACGAGTGTTCGAATGATGGTGTGTTCGGCGATTTTCATAGGGATCGGACTCGGGACGACACGACGATATCCCCGTCCTGCGTCTTCTTTGAAGACATAACCCGTCGTCCGTTCGAGATGAAGTGCCTCGTCTTCCGTATAAAATGGACCGATTGGCTTAGTCGGATGATGAAACGCACTATCGTTTGGATCGACAATACTTCGTGTCACGAGCGAGGCCACATGCTGTTCAAGGCCACGTGCACGCAGTGCTTTGGTCAATGCGTTTTCAAACCAGTATCCAATCATCCCTTGCGTCATCGCACCACAGACATCAAGCGGCATCGCTGGTGTGGCTGGACTGTCTGATGCGGCTTGTTGCAACATCAGGTTTCCCACTTGCGGACCGTTCCCATGCGTGATGATGACCTCGACTCCTTCAGCGATGAGTGCAGCGAGAGATTCCGCCGTTGCCTCAACTGCCTGTATTTGTGCTTCGGCTGTCGCATCTTTGCCTTGCTGAATCGCATTCCCGCCTAAGGCGATGACCACACGTTTTTTCTCCATATCCATACCCCCGATCAAATGACTGAGATATTACCCGATAGTATGCGTACGACTGCGAAGATGGCCAGTGCGGTCAACACACCGGCGACCATCCATTCCGTTTTAGTGAGTGACTTGATGCCATTTTCACGTTGTGCCTTCATGTAGAGAAGGGTTCCCGGTGCATATAAAAGTGTAGTGAGAAGTAAATAATCGATTCCAGCGGCGTATATGAGCCATAGTCCATAAACGGAAGCGACCAATCCAATCGCTAAATCGCGTGTTTTTCGTTCACCGGAACTGTATCCGATTCCGTTCTTCGCCACTTTCACTTGGTAAAAGGCCGAGAACACGTATGGGATCAAAATCGCACTCGAAGCGAGAGAAAAGGCAAAGTTATATGCGGCATCTGAAATCAAGAATGTGAAGAGGAAGAGCTGAATCAACCCATTCGTTAGCCAAAGGGCATTGACAGGAGCTTGATTTTGATTCTCTTTCGTGAACCATTTCGGGAAGACTCCATCTTTGGCGGCAACGAATGGGATTTCTGCCGCTAACAGCGTCCAACCGAGCCATGCGCCAAGGACAGAGATGACGAGTCCCCCGTTGATGAGCATCGCACCCCACGGACCGACGGCCGACTCGAGCAAATATGCCATCGCTGGTTGCGAGGCGTTCGCTACATTTTCGGGAGTCATGAGACCGAGCGACATGATAGAAATGAGCAAATAAATGACGAGCGTTCCAAGTAGCCCAATAACGGTTGCTTTCCCGACGTCCGAACGTTTCCGAGCACGGCCAGATAGCACGACGGCCCCTTCCACACCGATAAAGACCCAAAGTGTCACGAGCATCGTCGAAACGACTTGGTCACGCACACTTCCCCATGAGAAGCCGCCTTGTCCCCAAAAATCGAAGGTGAAGTTTTCGAGATTAAAGAAGAACAAGGTAATCGAAAAGAATGCAAAAATTGGGACGAGCTTGGCAATCGTCGTGACGATGTTGATCATCGATGCCTCATGTACCCCACGTAAGATGAGTGTATGCACGAGCCACAGCATAATCGATGCGCCAATAATCGACGCGATATTCAATCCCCCTTCAAAAATCGGGAAGAAATAACCGACCGAACTGAACAGCAGTGTGGCATACGCCACGTTTCCAAGCCAGGCAGACAACCAATATCCCCATGCCGAGTTAAATCCGACGAACGATCCAAAACCTGCCCGTGCATAGCTGTATACGCCACCATCGAGATCTGGACGACGCATCGTCAAATTTTGAAAACTGAGACCGAGCGCGATAATCCCGATTCCTGTGATGACCCAACCAATAAGAATGGCACCCGCATTCGCACCTTGCGCCAAATCGGCAGCCAAGTTAAAGGCGCCACCGCCAATCATCGACCCGACGACAAGTGCCGTCAACGCTCCGAGACGTAACCGCTTATCTTTCTTTTCAGGATGTACTCCAGCCGAACCACCTGAGTCATGCTCCAACTTCGTAGACATTCTACTCATCCCTTTCGCTTATTTTGAAGCAGGAGGGGAAACCCCCTCCTCGTCAACGATCAAGCCATTCGCGTGTCTCCGTGAGCGTCGCTGCCATCACCGCCTTGATGGTATGCATCCGGTTTTCTGCCTCATCAAATACGAACGAATGACGGCTACGGAATACTTCGTCGGTCACTTCCATTTCAATCAACCCATATTGCTCATGAATCGCCCGCCCGACCTCCGTTTCTAAGTCGTGGAATGCCGGAAGGCAATGTAAGAACATGATGTCCGGATTGCCACTCTTTTGAAGCATGTCCATGTTCACTTGATACGGTCGCAACAGTTCGATTCGTTCTGCGAACGCCGCTTCCTCGCCCATCGATACCCAGACATCGGTGTAAACGACGTCGGCTTGGTCCATCGCTTCCTCAATGCTCTCTGTCAAGGTGATCACAGCCCCTGTTTCAATGGCGACCGACTTCGCATAGTTCACGATCTCGTCAGATGGCCAGAGCGATTTCGGCGCACAGATTCGCATATCCATCCCAACTTTTGCACCACCGATCAACAACGTGTTTCCCATGTTGTTCCGTCCGTCACCTACGTACACAAATTTAATTCCGGCAAGTTCTCCTTTTTGTTCTTTTACCGTCAAAAAGTCGGCCAAGATTTGGGTTGGATGATACAAGTCGGTCAAACCGTTCCACACCGGTACGCCGGCGTCTTTTGCAAGACCTTCGACCGTCTCATGAGCGAAGCCACGGAACTGAATGCCATCAAACATGCGTCCAAGAACGATCGCGGTATCACGTACCGATTCCTTCTTCCCGAATTGAATATCATTCTTGCCTAAATATTCAGGGTGCATCCCTAAATCGATGGCAGCGACAGTGAACGCACAACGCGTCCGTGTCGATGGTTTTTCAAAGAGTAAGGCAATGTTTTTACCTTCACAAATCCGATGTGGAACACCTTGTTTTTTTTTTTGTTTGAATGCAGCAGACAAGTCGATCAAGTAGTTGATTTCTTCACCCGAAAACTCAATTAGCGATAAAAAATGACGACCTTTCAAATCAAAATTGAACGTTGTAGACATACTGCTTCCTCCTTATCACATTTAGATGTCTTGGCGGATAATCGGACAGCTCATGCAACGTGGACCCCCACGACCGCGCGATAGTTCACTCGACATGATTTCGATCACTTCGACGCCTTCTTTACGAAGTAACTCATTCGAGACATAGTTTCGGTCATACGTGACCACGACACCCGGCGCGATGGCGAGCGTGTTCGATCCATCATTCCACTGTTCGCGGGCTGCCGCAATCGGATCCCCACCGCCACAAGGGATCAACGTCGCCTCTTGTAAGCCGAGGACATCTTTTAACACCTTCAACAAATCCGAGTGCTGGGCAATCTGAAGTTCACCTTCCGCGTTTAGCGTGAGCTCGAAAATGTTCATCTTCCCTTCCGGTCCTTGAATGAACGGATGGATGGTAAATTTATCATGATCGACCATCGTGAAGACGGTATCAAGGTGCATGAAGGCGCGTGATTTTGGAATTTCGATGGCGATGACTTTTTTGAAGCTGTCTCCATGCTTGAGTAGGTTGAGGGCGACACGTTCGATGCCTTGCGCGGTCGTTCGTTCCGAGATACCGATGGCGACGACTTCTTTCGACAAGACGAGTTCGTCTCCCCCTTCCATCGCAAACCGATAATCTCGGTCCGACCAGATGGGAACATCGTGTTTCGCAAAGCGTGGGTGATAGCGCATAATGTATTGCGTGAAGAGTGATTCGCGGCGACGTGCCGGTTCTTTCATGCGGTTGATGGAGAGTCCGTTACCGATTGCAGCGGCCGGGTCTCGTGTAAAGTAGAGGTTTGGCATTGGGTCCAAAAAGAAGGGGTACGTATCTTCAATCATTTCATGCAGATGTCGACGTTTTTCCGGCTTGATTTCCGATTTCCGGATACCGGCCATCACCGTCTCAATCAACATTTCATTATCAAAATCGAGCAAATACTCTTTTAATGTTTCGTAAGAACCGTTGATATTTGATTTTGACTCCGATAAGATATCCGCAACAAACTTTTCGCGCACACCAGGGAGTGATAACGTTTCGGCCATCAGTTTCTCGAGATAAAGGACTTCCACACCAC
Source organism: Exiguobacterium profundum (assembly GCF_001909285.1). Taxonomy (GTDB): domain Bacteria; phylum Bacillota; class Bacilli; order Exiguobacteriales; family Exiguobacteriaceae; genus Exiguobacterium; species Exiguobacterium profundum. The sequence continues at coordinate 661,019 of NZ_MRSV01000001.1, read as the reverse complement.
GATTTTGAAGCGCACTCGCAAAATAATCGTGCTCTTTTTGAATGACCGGTAAATGGGGAATATCATCGAACAAGAGGCGCTCTAAATATTCCGGGGTAAGGTTCTCTAACTCCCGACCCGGTCGCTTCAGTAATACCGTTTTTAATTCTCCAATTTCTGAATACACATGAATCGGATGTTTCAGCGTCGTATCTTGTGAAATCGGTTGATTCGTCATTGAGATCATCTCGCTTCCTCCTTGTGATTCGGGTGTGTGACTACCCTTACCTTATCACTTTACCAAATTTGCGAATGTCTAATCCGACAGTCCATCTGTTGCCGATTCCGCATCGATATGAATAAATGTTCACTCTTGTGAATGAACAAACAATGCCCCAGAAATCAGGACGATGACAAGGGGAAATAAGATGTATGGCTGATGTATAGCATCGCCCTAAAAAAAGCAGAAACTTTTTTTATTCACCGTAAAATAAATTGAAAACGTGAGAGATCAGGATGTGAGCATATGAAAATTGAAGAAACGGAATACAACGAACATGAAGCAGCACTTCGCACATTGATTCAAAAGGGAGACCCGGTCGATTTTCAAGACCTCTTTCTCTCCCTCCACCCGGGTGAACAGGCGGATCATTTTATCGAACTGACTCAAGATGAGCGGTCGTTCGTGTATCGAACCATCTCCCCCGAGGTATTCACCGATCTATTTGAAAAGCTGACGTTAGAAGAGCAATGTACATTCATCCAAGAAACACCCCAACCGTATGCCGTCCGAATCTTGAATGAAATGTATTCGGACAACGCGGCCGACTTGATGCGGGAACTACCCGATGCGTTCATGGACACGCTATTTGAGCAGATGGATGATATCGAGGAACAAGAAGTCAAAGACTTGATGCAATATCCGGAGGAAACGGCTGGATCGCTCATGACGACCGAGTTCGTCGTCCTTCAAGCTGATAAGACGGTCGGACTGACCCTTGAAGAGTTGCGTGAACTCGGACCAGATGCCGAAACGATTTATTACCTATATGTGGTCGACCAAGCGCACCAACTGGTTGGTGTTGTCTCCTTACGTGATTTGATTGTCGCACCACTCGAGGCGAAAATTGAAGACATCATGGGGTTCCGCGTCATCTCGGCAAACGTCATGACCGACCAGGAAGACTTGGCCAGGATTGTCCAGAAGTACGATTTGTTGGCCCTTCCCGTTATCGATGATCAGCAAAAGCTACTTGGCATCATCACGGTCGATGATGTATTAGACGTCATCGAGCGCGAAACGACCGAAGACTTTGAAGAACTCTCCGCGACAAAGGGTTCGTCTGATATCAACATGAGCCCGCTAGAAGCAGCGAAAAAACGTGCCCCTTGGATTGTCAGCCTCATGTTTCTCGGCATGATTACAGCTTCGACGATTGGCGGTTTCGAAGACACCCTTGAAACGATTGTGCTTCTCGCTGTCTTCATGCCACTTGTCATGGGCTCTGCCGGGAACGCAGCCACGCAATCCCTCGTCGTCGCTGTGCGCTCAATTGCACTCGGGACCATCAATCGAAAGAACGTTATGAAGATGATTCGACGCGAACTCGGGACGGGTATCATTTTAGGAATCGCTTGTATGATTGTCATTTTTGGCGTCATCACGCTGCTATACGACAATATGCTGATTGGCTTCATTGTCGGAGTTTCTATCTTTGCTGCACTCAGTGTCGCTACGATGATTGGAACGATTGTCCCGCTTCTCATCAATCGCCTGAAGTTAGACCCCGCTGTTGCCTCTGGACCGTTCATCACGACATTGATGGACAATCTAGGGCTCATCATCTACTTCACGGTTGCGACGTCTATGCTCCAATTCTTTTAACACTCGAGACATCGAGTGTTTTTTATTTTCTCTGATCAAAATGACTACAGTACAACATTTTAGGGTATTTCCTACAAATACATATAAAACATAAGTAAGGAATGAGGGGATTTCATGACATTTCAACAAGTACTCTACATACTCGTGACCGGCGCCCTGTTCATGGCGCTCGTCGCTTACGTCTCGTATCGCATGACGAGAGGAAAAGTCGAAAGCGCCGACGATTACTTCTTGGCTGGTCGCGGTTTAACGGGTGTCTTCATCGCGGGATCGCTCCTGTTGACCAACTTGTCAGCGGAACAATTGATTGGCTTAAATGGCCAATCGTTCGCCGGCAACATGTCAGCGATGGCATGGGAAGTGACGGCCGGTATCGCTGCCATCATCATGGCGCTCTTTTTGTTGCCACGTTTTCTTGGCATCGGAATTTCGACCATTCCTGAATTTTTAAGTCAACGCTATGACGAGGACGTTCGTCGATTGACTGTCTTGTTATTTCTACTCGGCTATATGTGCGTGACGATTCCATCGATGCTGTACTCGGGTGGATTAGCCGTCCTGCAACTGTTCGATGTGCCGGCCCTTCTCGGCATCAGCTTTGAGCAGTCCCTTTGGCTCGTCGTTTGGTTCATTGGGATTATCGGGGCGATTTATGCCATCTTCGGAGGTCTTCGTGCCGTTGCCGTATCGGACACGTTGAACGGGATCGGACTCATCATCATTGGATTCCTCGTTCCGACACTAGGCTTTCTCGCACTAGGGGACGGGAATTTATTGGACGGGATGAAGACGATTGCGACGACGAATCCCGAAAAGTTGAACGCCATCGGTTCCGCTAACGACTCGGTCCCGTTTCTCTCCATTTTCACCGGAATGATTTTTGTGAACTTGTTCTATTGGGCACTGAATCAATACGTGATTCAACGGGCCCTCGGTGCAAAAAACTTAACGGAAGGACAAAAAGGCGTTCTCTTTACCGGCTACTTGAAATTACTCGTTCCAATCTTCATGTTGTTACCTGGCGTCATCGCGTTTCACTTGTACGGGTCGAACGTCGAGAAGGCAGACCTCGCTTATCCGAGTTTGATTGCCGAGCTGTTACCGATGTGGCTCATGGGCTTTTTCCTCGCCGTCTTGCTCGGTGCCGTATTCAGCTCGTTCAACTCGCTCTTGAATAGTATCGCGACGCTCTTCGTACTCGACATTTACAAACCGAAGTTTAAACCGGATGCTTCTGACCAAGATTTGATTCGCGTCAGCAAATGGTTCGGGACGTTCGTTGCACTCGTCTCGTTCTTTGTCGCCCCGAATCTTATGTATGCGCCAGATGGCTTGTGGGACTTGATTCGTCGCTTCACCGGTTTCTTCAACATCCCGATTCTCGTCATCGTTTTAATCGGGATGCTTGTTAAACGTGTGCCGCCAATCGCCGCGAAGACCGTCGTCTTTTTCCACGTCATCGCTTACTATTTCCTCGTATGGGGGACGAAACAATGGTTCGGCGTCGAAATCGGCATCAACTTTATCCATATTTACGGAATCCTCTTCGTCATCGAGACGGGGATCATGCTCGTATTTGCGCGTGTGCGACCAATGCTTCAAGCAAATCCGATCCGAATCGAACTAGGGAGAGTCAAACCATGGCGTCATGCCCTTTCGACATCCATTTTGCTCGTCGCTTCGATGATTTTCGTTTACCTTGTATTCTCGCCAATCGGACTCGCTTATGCGAACGGCATCGTTTCCGGATGGTTTGCTCCACTGACAGTGGGACTTGTCGTCATAACGTCCGGGCTCATCTGGGCATCTTACCGCTATGGTATTTCTCGTTATGAAAGCTATCTAAACAATTTGGGTGAAGAGCCGTCCGATGTAAAAGAACAAAGCAGCTAAACCAATAGACCTCCTTGAACTTACACGTCAAGGAGGTCTACTTTTTGTTGTCTCTTCCGTTCATACATGGCATCGTCCGCACGTTGCCAAAGCGCCTCAATCGTTTCCGGACATGATGCCCACGCCAACCCGATGGCGACAGAAATCGATTCTTTTTGACAAGCCGCTTCGATTTGACGAACCATTCGTTCACATGCGTCGCGGGGCATCATCTCTAGAAACAAGACGAACTCATCTCCCCCTAAACGATACACGGATGATTCAATTCCCTGAAGAATCATCCCGACCCGTTTCAACAAATCGTCACCAGCAGAATGTCCTTCCATGTCGTTTACGACTTTCAAATCGTTCACATCCAGCACGATGATTCCGACGTCACACGCATTTCTTGCTTGAGCAATCGTTTCTTCAAACGCCCGACGATTGAAGACACCGGTCAAGCTATCGTGGCGACTTTCATACATGAGACGTTCACGCTCGGTCATGGCTGCTTCGATGTTCCGAATCACACCTTGAACCGCTACGATTTCACCATTCTCATAGATTGGTGTCGTATATTCCTCGAACCATACGTAAGCGCCGTCATTCGTGCGCCATCGTTGAAGAATCGCTTCTTCATAATTGACGCGTCCCGCCACTTTATCGAGTAATAGTCGCCGATCGTCCGGGTGGATTCTCCGAAAACACTCTTGTGCATCTGAATAACTTCGCATCAACGTTCCTTCTCCAAGATATAAATCCAAAGAAGGACTGATGTATCGGAAACGCCACGTAGGTTTTGTTTCAAAAATGTAAATGACATCTTTCGTTTGATTCCCGAAATGCATAAACGAAAGAGACTGTGAATGTGGCTGTGGACGTTTATATAGCCACAAGGCAATTAAAAATCCAACGAGTATCCCCCAGAAGAATAACGTCATTGAATCCACTTCCTCTCTGTTCGCCCATATCGTACCACGTTCGAGGTCAGACACCTGTCTCAATTCCTGTTATTTGGTAAATGTTTTTTTTTTTATTGAGTAAATTTTAGAGAGATTGTGATGGACATGATATAGTCGACTTATTGAATCACTCAATACATGGAGGTTTCTCATGCCACATTTCACACATCCATCGATTGACGAGACATTTTCGGGTGTCTATTTGCTCACCAATCGAAATGGATCAATCCACCAGTCTTACGGCTATGCGAATCGCTCAGAACAGATTCAACATGACGTGATGACACGGTTCGGAATTGCGTCCGGTTGCAAGCTGTTTACAGCAATCGCGATTTGCCAGTTAGTCGAGCAAGGGAAACTATCCTTTTCCACCTCGCTTGACTCATTTCAAACATTTGCCTTAACTCATCTGTCACCAAACGTCACCGTACATCAGTTGTTGACGCACACATCAGGAATCCCTGACTATTTTGATGAATCCGTCTCTGATGACTTTGAAGCGCTATGGCGTGATATCCCGATGTATCGGCTTCAACAGTTACGTGATTTTTTTTTTATGTTTCAACAAAAATCTATGAAAGACGAACCGGGTTCTCGATTCTCCTACAATAATGCAGGATATATTCTGTTAGGGTTGATTGTAGAAGATGTGACCGGGCAATCTTTCACCGACTATGTCGAACAATCGATTTTTCATCCTGCTGGTATGATTGATTCTGGATACTTTTCACTCGATGCCTTGCCTTCTAGAACAGCACTCGGTTATATTGACCACTCGGACGGCACATGGCGTACAAACCAATATGCGATTCCAATCAAAGGAGGAGCAGATGGTGGCGCGTATGTGACCGCTCAAGACATGACCAAATTTTGGAAATCGCTGTTTTCACATCAGCTTCTTGATACCGCTTCTACGTCGCTTCTTTTGACACCACACGTGACGGTTAATGACCGCGGCGGGAGTTATGGATACGGACTTTGGATTCAACATCACGCATCGGGAGATGTCTATAAATATCACGTGATGGGCTATGACCCTGGTGTCAGTTTCCATTCTGGTTACTATCCAGAAATCGATACCATCTCGGTCATTTGTTCAAATCAATCAGATGGGGCGTTCGACGTCATGAAACAGATTGAAATGCAGATTGGAGAACGGATTGAATGAACATTCGTACTTATATGGAATCAGACTTTGACTCGATTCAACAACTTAATCGCGATGAAGGTTGGAGCCAATTGGTAGAACGTGACGCGTTGACCCGTGAGGCATGGCGTCAATCAAACGTCACCTATGTGATGGAGTCTGAAAATGGAAAGATTGTCGCTTATTTGCGCGGATTGACTGATACGACAGTCAGTTTGTATGTTTGTGAACTGTTGGTCGCTTCTACATATCGTAGACGTGGTCTTGGCGAACAGTTACTCCAACACGTCCATACACTTTATCCAGACACACGGCTTGAGATGCTCGCAAGTCAAAATTCCCACACATATTACGAGAAATTACGGTTTCGTCCGTTCTACGGTTTTCGGAAAACGATTCACGAATAGGAGGAATGTATATGAAACTTGCTATCATCACAGGCGCATCGCGTGGTCTCGGCCGTTCCATCGCTCAGGAACTACAAGCTAGAGATTACGAGGTGGTCGGGCTCTCTCGCTCACAGGCGGAAGACGTTACGTATCAGCAACGATCAGTCGACCTATCAAACGTCTCGGGGATTGATGCAGTCATTCGGGAGATCACACCATTTCTAGAGCGGGCTGATTCGGTTTTGCTCGTTCAAAATGCAGCATGGATTGAACCGATTCATCGTGTCGGACAATTAGATGGTGAGAAAGTGACCGCTCATGTCCACGCCAACCTGCTTGCGCCGATGCTATTGGCGAATGCGGTCCTCGCTTTCAACAAGCCGACCGATTTGATTCATGTGACCTCTGGCGCGGCCAAACGTCCGATCTCAGGTTGGAGCGCATATTGTGGCACGAAAGCAGGACTCAATCATTTCACGGAGACGCTTGCACTAGAGCTAGAAGGAACCTCACATCGTGCAGCTCTATTCAATCCAGGTGTGATGGATACGTCGATGCAGGCGGAGATTCGTTCTTCCTCGAAAGAGGCGTTCGCTGACCTTGAACAATTCCGTGCATACGAAACAGAAGGACGACTCCGTTCTCCTGAAACGGTCGCTCGTATATTTGCTGAACAGTTGATTGACCGTCCTCTAGAAAATGGCAAGACCTATTCGATTTACGACTTGATCAAATAATAAAACAGGTCAAAAAAAGAAACACCCTTCTCTCGTCAAACCGTCTACACTACATGCATAGATACGTGAAAGGGTGAATTTTATGAAAACCATTGCTGGAGGATTACTGCTATTTGGACTGTTTAGCCTCACAATGTCGTTCACAATGATTGGTGATACCGCTGTCGTCGGGGCGATGGTGAGTGGTGTTTCAATTTTATGTAGTGTCGGATTATTATTTGGGGCGACTGAACTCAGTCGGATTCGTCACGACCTGCTCCACGACAAAAAAACGTCTTTCCCATCTGAATGAGGGAAAGACGTTTTTGATTCAATCTTCTTCGTATTCCTCTAATAAATCATCAACATCATATTCTTCGAAGTCATCTTCATCGATAAAGATATCGCGATCGTTCACGACGTGAATCGGACCATTGGCCACATCGATTCGAATCGTCCACGCCCAAGGAATGCGTAATCGGTTATAAACACCTGTCCAGAACTCCATTGACTCTTGCTCATACTGTTCAAATTCTGTCAGAAGTTCTTTGAACGACACGCCTGTTAACTGGAAGTTTGAATCTTGGAGCCGTTGGAGCGCATGATGCTTCGCTTCTAATTCGGCCGCTCGAACCATTTCCTCAGCTGTCGCCATCTCCAGGATCGTCCCGTCTGGTGGGAGAATATCGTATACGTTGAACAATTCGCCTTCTTCTACTTCTACATCGTCAAACTCATAGTCATCGTGCCGCATACTACATTCCTCCTTACGCAATTTGAATCCCCTTTATTGTACCACTCTCTACCCGTTTCCCCCTAAAGATTCGTGCATATATTTCATTTTGCCAGGGAAAGACTGTTAGAGTGAGGACATCTATAGGAAAAGAGGTTAAGCAGATGAATAATGAATCATTCCAAGCACTCGTGCTAGACCAACACGAGAAACGCCTTCATGCCGAAGTAAAAGAAGTGAACGCCGACGTCCTTCCGAAAGAAGAGGATGGAAACGTCTTAGTCGAAGTCCACTATTCCGCATTGAATTATAAAGACGCGCTCGGATTGACGACTTCAGGAAAAATCGTCAATCGCTATCCGTTCATTCCGGGATGCGAATTCGTTGGAACTGTCGTCGAATCAGACCACCTCGACATCAAAGTTGGCGATGAGGTGATTGCCACTGGTTTCGGGATTGGGGAACGGCATTTCGGTGGATTTAGCCAGTATGCGCAAGTACCGGGGAAATGGCTCGTGAAGTTACCTAAAGGAATGAGCATGCGAGATGCAATCGCCATCGGAACACCAGGACTCACCGCCATGCTTTCCATTGATGCACTCGAACACGCTGGTGTGCGTCCAGGCGAAGAAGTGCTCGTCACAGGAGCGACAGGTGGTGTCGGAAGCTTCGCGATTACGTTGCTTCGTCGCCTCGGCTACCATGTCGTCGCCTCCACTGGTAAAACAGATTCACCATACTTACGCTCACTCGGTGTCGAGACGATCATCGATCGAAGCGAATTAGAAGGACCTGCCCGTCCCCTTGCCAAGCAACGCTTCGATGCCGCTATCGATTCGGTCGGTGGAAATACACTCGCCAACATCTTGAGCCAGATACGATATGAAGGTGCTGTCGCCGCATGCGGTCTCGTCGGAGGCGCCGAGTTGCCGACGAGCGTTTATCCGTTTATTTTACGCGGCGTGAAGCTCATCGGCATCGATTCGGTCATGCAACCCATGGTTCGTCGTACGAACGCATGGGAACGCCTCGAAGAACTCATCGATCCGAAAGTTCTCAACGAGATGATCCATGAGATTCCGTTACACGACGTCCCTCGTCACGCCGAGGCGATGATGCGTGGCGAATTGAGCGGTCGTACCGTCGTCCGCCTTCGCTAAGCACATGAAAAGAGGCTGAATCACTCACGATTCAGCCTCTTTCCTCTCTATTCTCCATGGTGTGAAATCAGATGGTGAATCCGGTAGGTGCGTCTTTCACGACAACGAGTACCTTCCCTTGATCTAACTTTTCTTCGAGACGCTCTGATTCTTCTTTTGTGAAGCCGAGCTCCTGAAAATCGGCTCGCAGTTCATCTCCTTTTTTGCTGAACACGTTTTTGGCAGCTGTCCCCAAACCGACGTCACTTGCTGAGACGGTGTTCGCATCGGCATTGTCCGCGACACGCTTACTTCGATCATCGTCATGTGTGATGACGTAGATGTTAGATTCATCAATCCCATTTGTTTTCATCGATTGAACGGCGGTAACGACTTCTTCATCATTTGTAAATTCTTTGTACAAAACTGACATGTCTATTCTCCTCCTTCAATTCTACTACATTATTAGTTATTACCTTCCTTCCTGTTCTTCACACATTAAAAAACGATGACAAACGTCATCGTTTTGTTAAACGGCAGGTTCCTGCCCTTTTCGCTTTTTCAATTCTTCTAATAAAATGTTCGATTCATTGAATGGAATCGACTGGCGACCAATCCGTTCGATGTGGTCATGTCCTTTCCCAACGACCACGACACGCTTTCCTTCTAACGCTTGCGTGGCCGCATGGCGCAGGGCTTCTTCCCTTGCTTCAAACGTCACATACTTCACATCCGGTTGGATTCCTTTTACTAAGTCACGAATGATTTGTTTCGGGTCTTCCATGCGGACATCATGTACGGTGACAATCACCTCGTTTGAATAGCGGCTTGCGATTCGTCCCATATCTTGACGTTTCGTGGGATCTCGGTCTCCTGCCGCACTTAACACGACGACAAGTGCACGGTCGTCTTGTTGCAATGTAGACAAACATTTCTCTAGCCCGTCTGGTGTATGAGCATAGTCGATATATATCTCGGCATCCTCTGTAGCTAAACGTTCCAACCGCCCTTTTGGCAAGGTGAGTCCTGGAACATTTGAAACGATGGTCCGTAGCGCCATATCCGAAGTCGACACAAGTCCGATGGCCGCCGCTAAGTTCGCTGCGTTGAACGCCCCCATGAATCGGACGGGCACTTCGAGCTTGAACTCCTTCATCCTGACGAGTACCGTTTCTTCACGCCAAATCACTTGGATGTCGGCCTCGATGTCCTCTTTTGTACTATACATAATGGCTTGACGTGTCGGCGCAAACTCAGCCATGACATGACTAGCCGGATCTTCCGCATTTAACACAATCGCCTCACCATTCGTCACTTCCACCTGTTCAAACAATCGCGCTTTGGCCCGGGCATACTCATCCATCGAACGATGATAGTCTAAATGATCATGCGTCAAATTCGTAAACGCAGCAGCATGAAAGTGTATTCCCGCTACGCGACCTTCCATTAAGGCATGCGATGATACCTCGAGTACGCAATCCGTGACGCCTGCATCGACCATCTCTGCTAAGATGCGATGTAAGACGACGGCTTCTGGTGTCGTATTGGCAGTCTCAACCGTTTGATTATGAAAACGCGCGCCAATCGTACTAACGATTCCGACACGACGTCCTGAAAGACGCAACAAATCATAAGTCAATGTCGCCGTCGTAGTTTTTCCATTCGTTCCTGTCACACCGTATATACGCATCCGATGAGAGGGGTGATCATAAAATACACTCGCAACCTCTCCTGCCGTCTGTTTCGTATCGGCAACAACCACATTCGGAACATCGAGATCGAGTGGATATTCTGAGATGACCGCACTCGCACCGTTGGCGACGGCGTCCTCCGCGAACTTATGACCGTCAACCGTATAACCGCGAATGCAAATAAAGACATTCCCTGAACTGACCTTCCTGGAATCGGTTTCGACTCCGGTCACCCATGGATCAAAAATGTCATCCATCTCATTTTGTAAAATGGCGGATAAACGTTTCGTTCTCATGCTGTGTACGTCCTTTCTCATGGGTGTCGCTAGGTTCATAAAACCTTATCGTCATGTTACTAGATTTTAACGGCAATTGAGATGACAAATATATTACTTCCCGTTTTCAAAGAAAAGCAATAACTTAACAAAAAAAACCTAGACGTTGCACTCACGTACTAGGTTCCTCCATTTTGAATGCTAAATTGTATTTTAGTAGCTCCGCAAAAAAAACAAAAAGGGCATTCGGTCCGATTCCATGCCAACTCGCAACCTCACGGCGTGTATAGGGACACAATTCATGCAGAGACTCGATTCCTTTAGCGACTAGTGCCCTTTTAGCTGGCGCTGCTAACGTTGGTAAGGCAATCATCCAATCTCCGCCTTTCGCTTTCTAAATCGTCCGTTGATGGGAAGACAGGCAAGAACTTGCTCGATTCGAAACGTTCGTCTCGCTTGTTTATTCAAATCCCATGCCACCACGTACTCTCCTTGCACTTTAATCAGTTTGACCCGCCGCTCTGAAAATGTCCCATGTCGATCGACATACACCATTTCTGTGACTTGTCCCGAACGCATCCATCGTAACAATTCTTCTCTCATCCTGTTTTCCCTCCTTTATTTTCATTATACAGAACATTTGTTCCTATTTCTATTGATAAGCTGTTCGCTGATTCAAATTTCGATTATGATGAAGGAAATCAAAAGAAAAAAGAAAAAACCGATGACTTATGTATTATTACTGATCTTGGCTGCCTTTTTATTCGGGGCAATGATTTTCGCTGCGCTCGCGTTACCAAACCTTCGCAACATTTTATTCAATCGTGGCAGTTTGTTCAATCAACAGAGTGAAACCGTCACTTGTCCGAAGTGTAAAACATCATTCAAACGCGCGCCGGGAGACGCACAAACTTGTCCGAATTGTTATCACACTTTTTGAATCGTTGAGGGGCATGCATATTCGACCGCAATTCTTCATATTCCTTGGTTTAAATGGGAGCAAATGAGTGAAAGAACAGAGAGAATGCTTTATCTGAGTAAAGTTCCTGATTCTTTTATCGTTGAAACCTTCATTCCATACGAAAGGAGTTGCATATGCTTCCTACACTCGATGAACGCCTGGTCGATCAAATTCGTCTTAAAAATCGCCAAGCCTTAGAACATTTATACTCACGCTATGAAAAACTACTTTATCGATATGCGCTTCATCTGAATGACCATCCTGCAACTGCAGAGGCGGCCTTGACCGATTTATTTTGTCGGATTTGGCAACAACGTCTTCACTTCAATCCACATTCCGAAACGATTCGTGCGACCCTCATCCGTTCATTAGAGGAAATCATGCACTATATGAAAGAGGACAAATCAGATTCCAATACTTCTAAAATCCCTTCTGCATAAGGTTTTGTTGTCATCTCCGGATACATCTGTTTTGCCTGTTCGGTCGCATTGCTCACTAAATAGCCTTTTCCTACATGCGCTAACATCCCAAGGTCATTCCCACTGTCGCCGAACGCATATGTTTCTTTGCGTAAGAAGGAAACAGTGGTGCATACATATCGAACACTGGATTCTTTTCCGGCATGGATTGGATAAAAATCAATATCCCATGCATCCATCGGATCACCCGCTTGCGGATTGCATTGGCTGATGTTGACAGCAATACCTTCTTTATCAGCTAGCATGCGAAGCGTTTCGCTCCAAGATCCGATTTGGTCACGGATGTAATAGCTACGGATCCAAGGACTCGTCCCAAAACCCGGTTGCGCTTCTAGTTCAATCCGCATCTGTTCAAACTGTGACGCAACACGTTCCACACGAGATATAAAATCATTCGGGAATAGCGCTTGATAGGATTCTTCTAAAGAAAACGTTCCGTCTACGTCAATATGATACAATTCCGTACCTAAACTTGAAGCGATACGGTGAGGCCAAAAGCGAAGGTTTGCCTGTTCAACTTTTTCACGTAGCGATTTGAGTGAACTACCTGTCACCCACATCGTTGACAATCGATGGGAATATTGTTCCAAAAAATCTTCGAGCCGACGAACGGATGCCAATTGTTCCGGTGTACATGCATGAGGAAAGTAGGTCTCATCAAAATCAAAACATATGAGGATGTGTCCCTCATTCGTAAATCGCTTCATGATATCGTCTCCTTATCGTTTTCTCTTCCTCCTATAGTACAATGAAACAAAGGAGGCATCTTATGATTTCACGAATTTCTCGAGCTTATTGCCAAATGAGTAGCTTGATTACCGGATTTTTTTTTTTTTTTGCTTTTCTTTTTGGCATTCGCACATACTTCTTATGGACGACGATGAGCTCTCCCTTAACTGCGATTGGCTTGATGCTGATGACGGCGATTGGACTAAGCTTCATCACGTACCAGCTTTCAGAGAAATTAAGATTATTCATCTATTCGAAGCTTCCGGATCAAGCAGTGACATGTTCAATAAATAGTCACACAAAATAGGCATCCGTTTTTTTATTTTATACGTTAGATCAATACAAGGGACATCCCTTCTGCGCAAAGGAGTATGTTATGACTGACTTAGAGTTATATGAGCGTGTCAGGCAAAAGGACAAAGAAGCGCTCGAAATATTGTATGATCGATACGAACGCATTTTATACGCATTTGTCCTACAACTGACAAAAGATCGTGATTTGGCCGAAGAAGCCATGCAAGAAGTATTCATCAAGCTTTGGCGTGGCGGAGGCGTTTACGATGAGTCAAAAGGAAAATTTCGTTCTTGGCTCTTCACAATGAGCCGTCATGTGGCCATTGATTTAATTCGGAAGCGTAAACCGGATTTACAATTAGATGAATCTTACGCTGAGGCCATCCCTTCCGACTCACCGTCCGTCGAGAAAGAAGTCGAGTGGCAAGAAGAGCGCGCCCAAATCGAGACAGCCATGGCCACATTACCAGCCGAACAACAGCAGGTCGTTCGACTCATGTATTTTCAAGGAAAGAGCCAGCAAAAAATTGCTGATGCATGCGGCATCCCGCTCGGAACGGTAAAAGGAAGGATTCGACTGGCGCTAAGGCAACTGAGGAAACAGTTATCCCATGAATTCATCGGAAAGGAGGTAGAACAATGAACGCATGCGACCAATTGATTGACTACTTCAACCAACATTTAACGGAAGAAGAACGAATGAAATTTGAACAACATCTGGCAACGTGTAAAGACTGTCAAGAAGAGCTCGAACAACTTGAAGCTCTTGTCGGTGGCGTCGCGTTCTTGTCTACTCCGACTGAGCCACCCCGAGGCATGAAAGCGCGTGTCCTCGATCGTGTATTCGAAGAAGAAGACAATGAACCCGTCATAACAACCGACACTTCTGCATCAGTTCCACCGGTGACACCGTTCAAACAGAAGAAGAAACGGAACGTACCGGTCTGGGGAACGGTCGCTTTAGCAGCGGCACTCCTCCTCTCCTTGATCGGGAATGGATATTTGCTTACCAATCAGCCTGATGCCCCTGCCATCGCGTTAACCGAAACGATTCCACTCGACGGCGAATCGGAAGGAACCGCTTACCTTGCAGAGCAGGACGGTGCGACACAACTGATCGTCCAAACGAATGGTCTAGCCTCACTCGATGCCAATGAGGTATATCAAGTATGGCTATTAAAAGATGGTGCCCCGATTCCGACCGGCGCTTTTGTCACCGACGACAAAGGGAACGGGACGGTTATCTACACGCTCGACTCAGATGAAGTCGACGTCGACTGGGATACCGTCGCCGTCACAAAAGAACCGAATCGTGGCAATGAAACGCCACAAGGTGAAATCGTCTTAAGTGCTAGTCTTTAATTCCTGAACCGGACACATCCGCTGTCCGGTTTTTTGTTTTTTTGAACCAAAGGAGTGAAAGGGATGCAAAAAACAAAAATCGGTATTGTCGGACTTGGAAATATCGCTCAAAAAGCGTATTTACCCATCCTTTCGATTCATCCCCGAATCGAGGTAGTCGGTGCCTTTTCCCCGAACACATCTAAGCGAGACATGATTTGCCAAACGTATCGAATGACCTCTTTCGACACGTTGAATGAACTCGCCTCATCCATCGATGCAGCGTTCGTACATAGTTCAACGGAAACTCATTATGACATCGTATCGTATTTATTAGAACACGGCGTCGATGTTTATGTTGATAAGCCCCTCGCCGCAACAATCGAGGAAGCGGAGCAGCTCGTCATTCAAGCCGAACGTCTTGGGCGTAAATTGATGGTCGGGTTCAATCGACGTTTCGCTCCGATGTATATGCGTCTACAAAACGAGTCCTCTGCTCACATGATTGATGTGGTAAAACATCGCGAGAATGACGTCGGCCCTAAGGATGCGACCTTCACCTTACTCGATGATTACTTACATGTCATTGATACGCTACGTTTCCTCGCTGGTAATAAGCTAACACTCGTCTCGGGTCACGTCGAAGTCAATGACAAGCATGAGCTTCGATTCGCCCGCCACGTGTGGCAAGATGAGCACGGAATGCACACGACATCGATGCACCGTTCAGCAGGAGTGAACCATGAGCACGTCTCGATCGTCCGGGATGGCGAACGATTGTCTGTCGAAGAGATGGTCACGCTGCATCGTTTCAAGCAAGGTCGGCATGAGGTCGAAACGTTCGGGTCGTGGGACACGACACTCACGCAACGTGGTTTCCAGGGCGCGATTGACCACTTCATTTCCGCACTCATCGATGATACAGCGATTTCAACAGACGGTCGTGTTGCCCTTGAGACACAACGATTTGTCACAAATCTAATCAAGTGAAGGAGGGCTATATATGGATTTCTTTTTCTACATCATGGTTATGGTGATTGTCGTCTCGTCAGTCGGTGCCAATACGATTATCAAAACGAGAGAAGCACGTGTCGAAGAACGACGATTGAAGATCGAAGAAGAGAAACTCGCGATCCAACGGCTTGAACTCGAGATGAAGCGCGAACAAGACAAACTCGACCATCATGGATTTTAATCAAAAGCGGTCACCCTCCAAAATGAGGGCGACCGCTTTGCCATTACAGATGACGATTTGAAATCGGCAGTTGTTCTCTTCGTTCCGCGAGCGTCGACCACGTCACAGCCGTCATGATACAACCGGCACCGATAAAGAAGTTAAGATGGAGCGTTTCGTTCAAAACGAGCCACCCGAGCGTCCCGCCAACCAAGGGTTGAAAGAAGAAAAAGAGTGACCCGACACTCGCATCCATTAACTCGAGTCCTTTGTTCCAGAAGAAAAACGCTCCTGCCGTCGATACGACACCGATATAGAGAACACTAAGCCAAAGGACGCCATTTAACTTTGGCCAACCTGCTTGCATGACCTCTATACTCATCAAAGGCGTCATCAATAACCAGGCGACTCCAATCGCAAATGTCGTGAGCGTCAAGGTCGACAACGTCTGTGTGCCGATTTTTACATAAATCGACATGAGCGCCCACGTCACGGCAGCTAGAACAAGTATGAAACTGCCTACTCGATACGTCCCTTCCCCTTCCCAACCAACCACGATGAGAACACCGACCGTTGCCAATCCAAGTGCTCCAATCTTGACAGGAGTCAGTCGTTCCTTCAATAGGATTCGGGCAAATAACACCATGAAAGCTGGCGTCGCTGCGGTCACAAGGGACCCGGTATGTGCATCCGATAGCTTCGTTCCGATAAATTGAAACGAAATCGAGGCAACGTATCCGATGACACCGACAAGTCCGATCCATTTCCAATCTGCCCTTCGAATCGATTCTCGTCCAAACCGAAACCAAACGACGAATAAGACCATAAATGCAACAGCGTATCGTAACCAGACGAACGTGAACGGTTCAATATATGCGAGTGCATATTTACTGACCACATACATTCCTCCCCATATACTCGCCGCAAGGGTCAAACTGAGTGCTCCTAGCCATTCTTTCCTCATTTTCTCGCCTCCTCAATGGCGACTATATACGACGCCTTCGCTTCGATTCCCTCTATTTTCATTGTAAAGTAGATGAAAAACGCTTACAATCAAGATATAGATTGAATGAAAGGAGGGAGAAAGGTGAAATTTGTCGGACGTACGCATTGGACAACTGAACATTTGTACATTTTGCGTGCGATTTTTCACGATGTCGCTTAATCAAGGGACCCGTCTGTCCTTTTTTAGACATTGCTGAATATACGACAAAGCGCCTCTCTCTTTCTAAACCGAGCGCTTCTTTGCGCTCGGTTTTTTTGATAGGCCCTAACCTTAGGAGGAACCTATTATGTTGATCGATCTTCAACACATTCAAAAACAATACGGCGGGCACGCCGTTCTCACAGATGCGAATTTATTCATGAACGAAAACGAACGAGTCGGTCTTGTCGGCCGAAACGGTAGTGGCAAAACGACGCTGTTACGAATCCTTGTCGGCTCTGAAGAGCATGACGCCGGTACGATTTACCGCCGACAACGACTCTCTATCGGCTATTTGGTGCAGCTTCCTGACTACCCTGGACGCAGTGGTCGTGAGGTCCTCTATGCTGCTTTTGAGGAAGTGACTCGCCTGAGTGAAAAAATGTCTTCCCTCGAGCAAGAGATGGCGACGTCCGAACAGCTCGAACGCCTTCTCGAATCATACGGTGCCATTCAAGAACAATTCGAACATGCGGGTGGATATGTCTACGAGTCAAAAATCAGCGCAATGATCGATGGACTCAAATTAACCTCATTCGTGGACCAACCGTTTGATACGCTAAGCGGTGAAGAGCGTACAAAAATCGGTCTCGCGTTGGCGCTTCTTCAGGAACCAGAGCTACTCATTTTAGATGAACCGACGAACCATCTAGATTTAGAAGCGATGACATGGCTCGAATCCTATTTACAGGATTATGCTTCAGCGCTCCTCATCGTCTCCCATGACCGGGTCTTTTTAGATGCGGTCGCCACGCGAATCGTCGAGTGCGAGGATGGAGAATTGACGAGTTATCCTGGGAATTATACGGACTTCGAAGAACAAAAAGAAAAACAGTTGCTTGACCAGTTTCACGCTTACACGGAGCAACAGAAGAAAATCAAAAAAATGAAGGAAACGATCCGGCAGTTGCGGCAATGGGCCAACGAGGGAAATCCGCCGAATGAAAAGTTCTATCGTCGCGCCAAATCGATGGAAAAGGCTCTCGAACGAATTGAACGAATCAAGCGACCACAACTCGAAGCCGAGCAACCGAATATCCAGTTCACGACGAACGGGCGAACCGGGCGCGACGTCTTCGAAGTGAGTGACGTGACACTCACGTATGATCGTCCTCTATTTGAAGACGTGCACTTCTACACAGGTCACGGGGAACGCGTCGCCATCGTCGGACCGAACGGGAGTGGAAAGTCTTCGCTTTTGAAAATATTGCTCGGTGAAGTTATCCCGCAAGCCGGAACCGTAAGGCGAGCCGACCAAGCCAAAATCGGCTATCTATCGCAACACATCACATTCGACGAATCTCATCGCTTAATCGAGGCGTTTCGGGACCGGATCGCAGTCGATGAAGGCAAAGCGAGACACCTTCTCGCTCAATTTCTGTTTTACGGCGCGAGTGTGTTTAAACCGGTCACGAATTTGAGCGGCGGGGAGAAGATGCGACTCATGCTTGCCATCCTCGTCCATGAAGAAATCAATGTCCTTGTCCTAGATGAGCCGACGAACCATTTGGATATCGAATCGAGAGAGGCACTTGAAGAGGCACTCGAACATTTCCCTGGAACGGTCGTTACGGTTTCCCATGACCGCTACTTCTTGAATAAGCTGTTCCCTATCACGTATTGGCTCGACGGGACGATGACACGTTTCGAAGGTAACGTCGCCTATGCCCTCGACAAACGTGGACAGGAATCGAAAGATGAACCTAAAACGGAACACATCAAACAATCAAAATCGCTGAAGCAGACGAAACCTGCTCCATCTACGGTTGATGAGGAAACTCACCTAACCCAATTAGAGACAGAACATCGGGCACTGCTCCAACGGATGAATGAATTGGATGACCTTGATGAATTGATGGCGTTACAACGACAAGTTGATGCATTGCAAGAAGAAATCGATGACGTGATGACACGTTTGCTCGAATCTTTATAACCTAATATAGAGAAGCGGCACCCAATCAAGGGCGCCGCTTCTTTTGCTCGAATCGAATCTGTATGAAATAGCCGATGACCGCGATAGCCATCAACCCAATTGGGAGTATGCGGTAAAGACCTTCCATCGTTCCCGTTGTCAAAAGAATCACTCCACTAAGGAACGTTCCGAACCAATATAGCTTTGGCATATGATCCCTCCATCGGTTGCATTCACTCAATAGGATACCACAAGAAAAGCGCCCTCACTCGGCGCTTTTCTTGATTCTCTAGTCCCCGGACTTTCATCCAACCAAGCCCTCGCTCGATTGACCGTCCCATCCATGATTTGGTTCGACTAGAGATGTCCAAGCCAACGTGACGCATCATTCCAATCCGTTCATCGTCCATTGGTTCACCAATTGTTTTTCATTCGAAAACATGAAATCGAATAGGTGACTCATAGACATTTTGATCGAATGGGCACGAGAGGACTTGGCACCTATGATGTCCACTTCTGACGCGGATCATGTGGAATTCCGTATACAAACAGTCTGTCTGGTATACTTGCTCCGATGGCAAGCAGAGGCCGACGTATCATCGTTTGGAATGCACGATTCACGTTCATATGGACTTTGCCCATCCCTTTCATCCATAAGCGACAGGTGACGAAAGTGCCTCCCCGTTCCCCGACTCATTTCAGAAAGTGAATGGTTACATGTATACAATATCCGTTTTAAGTGAGATTCAATCCTCGTTCACGACTTCTCCATAATCCAATTCATACATAATGCGTCAGCGCATAAGCGACCCCGTCCTCTTCTACATCCTTTGTAATATGCGTGCTCAAATCTTTTAACGGATCCACAGCATTCCCCATCGCAATCCTTGTTTCTGCCACTTCGAACATCGACACATCATTCAGATTGTCTCCGATGGCGACGACATCACGCATCGGAATCTGATAATGCTCAGCTAGCTGTTTCAATGCTGCACCTTTACTCGCATGAGGATGTCCGATTTCAATTTTCGTCCACCCTGCTGTCGTAATCAAAATATCGTTCCGCGGTTCATAGATTTTACGCAACCGGTGTAGCTTTTGGCGATCGAACGAATAAACAAATACTTTGTACACTTCATCTCGTGCAAAGTCGATGTCTGCCATCGAATCCATATACGTCAGACCGAATTGCTCATTTTGAATTTCAATCTCACGTTCCGCCCACTCGCGAGTGAACGATTGATCGTGTGGCAACACCTCATCGAGTTCCCGCTTCAGTAAATCGCTTCCTGAACGGAGAACCTTCACTCCCGCATTCGTATAAAATTCAACGTACGCATCGTCCGCATCAGCGATTTCCCACAGTTCATCTACGATTGTCTGATCCATCGCATGATAGTAAATTCGCTCGTTCTCATAGAACCCGATTGCTCCGTTACCTGACAAAATCGGACAGACGAGGTCACTTCGCTTCAACAGCTCCTCGATATCATGAATCGAACGTCCTGAACAAATCGTGACGATATCACCCTGTTCTTGCCGACGACGAATCGCCTCCTGGTTTGCCTTTGTTATCACGCCCGTGCGCGATAACAGCGTCCCGTCTAAATCAATCGCAATCAATTTCATATCGTTCCCTCCTCCTTAGTTCTTTTCCCGATTCAACTGCGTAAAACACGATGAAGGGAATACCAATGTGTATGATGTCTACCTGCCCTCGTTGTTTGTTGACTTCCTTATGTCCGATTGCTACGATTTTGACAACGTACAAGCTTTAAAGGGGGAATATGGGGAGATGAACGATTTCACACGTGCTTACGCACAACAACTAGACAAACAAGACCCGCTCGCATCGTATCGGGAAGAATTTTATTTACCGGAACACGGGATTTATATGGATGGGAATTCACTCGGTCTCTTATCGAAACGAGCCGAGCGCACACTCCTTGAATCACTTGCGGACTGGAGAGAGCTCGGGATCGACGGCTGGATGTCAGGTCGCCATCCTTGGTTCAACTTGTCCGAAGAGTTGGCCGCACTGAACGCGCCGCTCATCGGTGGAAAGCCGGAAGAAGTGATGGTCACTGGTTCGACGACCGTGAACTTGCATCAACTCGTCGCATCGTTCTTCAAACCAGAAGGCAAACGCACGAAGATTTTGGCAGACGCCCTCACGTTCCCGTCTGACATTTACGCTTTAAAGAGCCAGCTCGAATTGCGTGGACTCGACCCTTCTGAGCACCTCGTTCAAGTCGACAGTCCGGATGGGCGCTTCTTGGTAGAAGACGACTTGATTGCCGCGATGACCGACGAGATTGCCCTGATCGTATTGCCGACCGTCCTCTATCGGAGTGGTCAGATTTTAGATATGCCTCGTCTAACGAAGGCGGCACACGAGCGTGGAATTTTGATTGGCTTCGATGCCTGTCACTCCGTCGGCGCCATTCCTCATGACTTCCACGACTGGGGTGTCGACTTCGCATACTGGTGCAACTATAAACATTTGAACGGGGGTCCAGGAACGGTCGGGGGCTTATTTGTTCATGAACGTCACTTCGGCACGACACCTGGACTCGCCGGTTGGTTCGGTTCGCGCAAAGATAAGCAATTCGATATGGACCATACGATGACACCAGCCGAACATGCCGGTGCGTTCCAAATCGGAACACCACACGTTATGAGCCTCGCTCCTCAACTTGGTGCGCTTGAGATGTTCAACGAGGTCGGGATGGAAGCGATTCGTCAAAAATCACTCGCGCTCACGACGTATATGATGGATTTGATCGAAGAGATGCTCGCACCTCACGGATTCTTCATCGGTAGCCCGACTGACACACGACAGCGCGGCGCTCATTTGAGCCTCGAGCATCCTGAAGCGGCACGCATCTGTAAAGCGTTGAAGAAACATCACATCATCCCTGACTTCCGCGCACCGAATATCATCCGTCTCGCGCCGGTCGCACTATATAACACGTTTACCGACGTGTATGATGTGATCGTGACGTTGAAGAAAATCATGGACGACAAAGAATATGAGGCGTTCGAGAACGTCCGCGAAGTGGTCGCATAAGGGAGGAACTGTCATGAGTGAACGCACAGAACAAAAAAAAGAAAAATCGATTCAAACAGATTTCTCAAAAGACATGTCGTACGGGGACTATCTCCAGCTCGACCCGATTTTATCAAGTCAACATCGCCTTTCTGACCATCATGATGAGATGCTGTTCATCATCATCCACCAGACGAGCGAGTTGTGGATGAAACTCATTTTGCATGAATTGACAGCAGCCACGACGGCCATCACGAACGGCGAACTCGAACGTTCGTTCAAGATGCTCGCTCGCGTTTCGAAGATTCAGCAACAACTCATCCAGTCATGGGGCGTTCTCGCGACGTTGACGCCGGCCGAGTATTTAGAGTTCCGAGATCAACTCGGCTCTTCATCTGGTTTTCAATCTTACCAGAACCGACAAATCGAATTCGCGCTCGGCTTCAAAAACGCACGGACGCTCAGTGTTTACGCGCACGATAAAAAACTGTATCCATTGCTCGAAGGCTCGCTACAAGCTCCTAGTATTTACGATGTGACCGTCCGCGAAATGCATCGCCGCGGTCTTCCGATTGATGCGAGTGTACTCGAACGTGATGTCACTCAGGACTGGGAATGGAACGAGAGTGTTGAAAAAGCGTGGGTCGAGGTCTATCGAGACGTCGACACGTATTGGGACTTATATGAGCTCGGTGAAAAGCTACTCGATATCGGTAGCCAGCAACAGATGTGGCGCTTTAACCATATGAGCACCGTGGAACGCATTATCGGACAGAAGATGGGGACAGGTGGTTCGTCTGGCGTGAACTATTTACGTCGCGTGCTCGACCATCGCTTCTTCCCAGAACTGTGGACGGTCCGGACATCACTATAAGAGGAGCTGAATGCAATGACTTGGATTGATGTATCACAGCCACTTCATGCCGATGTTGCGACATGGCCGGGAGATACAAAATTTTCGTATGAAATCGCGTGGCCGATGGCAGAGAGTGGTTCGGTCAATGTCGGGAAGATGACATTGAGTTTACATCTCGGGACCCACATCGATGCACCGTTTCATTTTGACGACCATGGGAAGCGCGTGATCGACCTCGATCCGTCTGTATATATCGGACCAGCCCGTGTGATTCATCTACCGCATAAGGCAAAGATTGAAGCATCTGATTTGGATGGTCATGATTTGACTGGGGTGGAACGCCTCATCTTAAAAACGGATGGTTGGCCCGATAAGAGCGTCTTCCCCGAGACGATCCCTGAACTGACACCCGCTCTTGCCGATCGTCTCGGGGAACTTGGAATCTTCTTGATCGGACTCGACTTACCGTCCGTTGATGCGATTGACAGTAAAGAGATGAGCGGCCATCACGCGTTAGCACGAAATAGTGTGCATATCCTAGAAGGACTCGTTTTAGACAATATCTTACCGGGAGATTACGATTTAAATGCCGTCCCTCTCCCAATCGTCGAAGGGGATGGAAGTCCCGTTCGCGCATTGCTTCGCCCTATATTGTAAAGAGATAGCCGGAATCGGCTGTCTCTTTTTTGATTAGACAGGGATAGTCCGACGTTTGGCGAAATAGATGAGAAACTCTATTTGAAGAGAGGACATTCGATGAAGATTCTATTATTATCTGACGGTGATGGAAAAAGACTATGGCCACTTTCGAACAATTCGAATGCCAAACAATTCATTCGTTTATTGCCTAGCAGAGGTGGAACGAAACAATCAATGCTTGAAAGAGTTTAAAATCAACTAAAAACACAAGATTTAGACACTAACGCTTTCATTATCACAAATGTAAAACAAAAAGATTGTGTCATTCATCAAGTTGGTACAGATACTAATATCATTTCCGAACCAACTCGTCGTGATACATTTCCCGCTATCGTTCTCGGGGCAAGCTATTTAAACGAGCAACATGTGCCTCTGGATGAAACGGTACTTGTGATGCCGGTCGATGCTTACGTCGACCTCCGCTTCTTTGAATATTTCCCTCAAGTCGATGAAGCAGTCCAAGCGAACGATGATGCTTTGCATCTAATTGGGGTCACACCCCTTCATCCGACATCAAAATACGGATATATCGTTCCAGACGAGACGGCCCAAATGTCCTCGGTTCGAATATTTCAGGAAAAACCGACCGTCGATGTAGCAGAACAGTTGATTGGACAAGGTGCCCTTTGGAACTGTGGAATCTTTGCTTGCAAGTTACATCTGTTACTTGATGAACTAGCAGAACGAAACTTACCGACAACTTATTCAGACCTCACTTCACGCTATGACGAATTAGAAAAGACTTCGTTTGACTATGCCGTTGTCGAACATGCAGAGTCGGTATTCGTTCACCGCTACGATGGCGATTGGAAAGACTTAGGAACATGGAACACATTGACTGAAGAAATGACGTCCACAACTCACGGTCAAGTCGAACTGTTCGAATCGACGAACACGCATGTGATCAATGAATTGAACCTTCCTTTGATTGGGATTGGGCTAGAAGACCTTGTCGTCGCCGTCAACGCGGATGGAATTCTCGTCTCGAAGAAAGAGGCGACCCCGCAGCTGAAAGATTATCTCGCCTCATCCGACGACTATCCAAAATTCAAATGGAAGCGATGGGGGCAGTCGGAAGTCATCCATCATGAGACACTCGCCGATGGGCATCACAGTGTGACACGTCGCATGCTCGTTCAAGCAGGGAAAGAACTCAGTTACCATTATCATGAAGAGACCGATACAATTTGGACGATTCTCCAAGGCACAGCAATCGTGACGATTGATGGAGAATCATTTGAGGTAAGACCGACCAATGCCATCTCAATTCAACGCGGAAAAGCACATATGTTAAAAGCAAGCGAAACCGTCATTTTAATAGAAGTGCAGTACTCTTTAAAATATATGAACAACGATACACAATTTCTCATTTCCCCATATAAATAAAAATGACCTCACGAGCTCTACCCGAAATCAAGGCATCGTGAGGTTTCTTCTTACTTATTTGATTAATTCGAGTTCGACCGGAATGTTTTCCTCTACTGTTTCACCTTTCAGGTGGTTGATTGCCGCTTCTACACCCAACTTCCCAATCTCAGCTGGTTTTTGGGCAACCGTTGCTGCCATCGTCCCACCTTCGACCGCTTTGACGGCATCGTCTGTCGCATCGAATCCGATGACCTTCACGTCACTCATTCCAGCCGCTTCGAGTGCTTGAACGGCCCCGAGTGCCATCTCATCGTTATGTGCGAATACAGCGACGATGTCTTTATTGTCCTGTAAGATGTTCTCCATGACCGTCAATCCTTCTGCACGGTCAAAGTTTGCCGATTGTTTTGCCACGACTTCCAATTTCCCATCGATCGCTTCGTTGAATCCTTGTCCGCGGTCACGTGTCGCAGACGCTCCTGGAATCCCCTCGAGCTCGACGACTTTTTGCCCTTCGCCTACGAGTTCGACCATGTAGTCACCCGCCAACTGTCCACCTGCGACGTTATCTGATGCCACGTGGGCGACGACGTCCCCTGTTTCAGCGTTACGGTCTACCGTGATGACGGGAATGCCTGCATCGTTCGCTGCTTGTACCGCCGCGCCGACTGCTTCTGAATCTGTCGGGTTGATGAGAATCAAATCCATCCCCTTTTGAATCATATCTTCGACGTCATTCACTTGCTTCGCCGCGTCGTTTTGCGCATCCGCTACCGTCAACGTCGCATCCATTTCGTTCGCCTGTTCTTCTGCGCCTTCTTTCAGTGCGACGAAGAACGGGTTATTCAATGTTGAGATCGATAAGCCGATTTCATAATCGCCATCTTTCGTTTCCGTTTCAGACGATGACCCCGGTTGTTCAGTCGAGCAAGCTGCCATCAGTACCATTGTCAGTGCGAGTAGCCAAGCTGTCCATTTTTTTTTTTTCCGTTTTCCCCTTTCGCGTGTTACGCGTTTTGTCGACGATCAAGCAATACTGCAAACAATATAACTGCACCTTTTACGACGAGTTGGAAGAATGATGATACGCCAAGAAGGTTCAATCCGTTATTTAATGTTCCGATGATCAACGCCCCAATCAACGTCCCGACAATCCAGCCGCGACCACCCGCAAGACTCGTTCCCCCGAGAACGACCGCTGCGATGGCATCGAGTTCATACGACGTTCCTGCTGTAGGTTGTGCGGAATTGAGACGTGACGTCAAGATGATGCCAGCGAGTGCCGCAAGCATACCGGATAGCGAATAAATCATGATTTTGACTTTATTGACGCCAATCCCCATCAATTTAGCCGCTTCTTCATTCCCACCAATCGCATACGTATGACGACCAAATGTCGTCTTCTTCAAGATGAAGTAAAGGACACCGAATGCGAGTAGCATCGTCAATGCCGGCACCGGAATGATCCAGAAATAACCACGTCCGAGCATCTCAAACCAACCGGAATTCCCGAGACCTGTAATCGGTCTTCCGTCCGTATAGACGAGCGTCAATCCCCGATAAATGGTCATCGTAGCCAATGTCGCGATGAACGGTGCCACTTTTCCGTACGTGATGACCGCCCCGTTGAACGCTCCGAGAACGGCACCTGCAATCAAGCCGAGTGCAACGGCCATAACCGCATGTTGACCGTCCACCATCATGCCTGCCACCAGTGCAGAAGCGAGCGCCAAAATCGAACCGATCGATAAATCGATGCCCCCTGTCAAGATGACAAACGTCATCCCGAAGGCAATCAAGGCATTGATCGACACTTGGCGGAGTACGTTAAAGATATTATTTAATGATAAAAATCCTGGTTCGAGCGCCGTCACGACGACGACGATGACGAGTAGACCGAACAGCGGTCCTAATTTTTGTCCCCATCCGAGTCGACCCGGGCGCTTCAGCGAAGTTGTTGCTTTCAATTCCATATCATTGCCCTCCTGTCGCATACGTCATTACTTTTTTTTTTGTCGCCTCTTCTTTCGTGAGCGTTCCGGTTACGACACCTTCCCGCATGACGACGATCCGATCACTCATCCCAAGCACTTCCGGTAAATCAGAAGAGACCATGATGATGGCGACACCTGATTCCGCGAGATCACTCATGATATTGTAAATCTCTTTCTTAGCACCGACGTCGACGCCTCGGGTTGGTTCATCCAAAATCAAGACGTCCGGTTCGACACCTAACCATTTACCGAGCACAACCTTCTGTTGATTCCCACCAGACAGCGACTTCACTTTTTTTTCCATCGAATGATGTTTGACCCGCAATTTTTGTTTTTTTGTCTCGGCGAACGTCTCCTCCTGTTGCTTCGAGATGACCGATCCTTTTGCTCGTTTATCAAGTGTCGGGAGCGACAGGTTTTCTCTTAGCGAGAAATCGAGGAGTAAGCCCTCTCCTTTTCGGTCCTCTGTCAAAAACGCGATACCGTGCTCGATGGCGTCGGCTGGGGTCTTGATTCGAATCGGTTTCCCATTCAGTTTAATGACTCCCCCTTTGTGGGTGTCTGCTCCGAATAGCGCACGCATCACCTCGGTACGCCCCGCTCCCATCAATCCAGAAAACCCAACGATTTCTCCGGCACGAACGTTGAACGATACGTTGTGGAACCGGTTACCTATTAAATCATCCACCTCGATCACGACGTCCCCAAGTGTAGCGGTACGCGTCGGATAGCGTTCTCCAATCTCACGACCGACCATATCGCGCACCGTTTCCTCAAATGAGGTGTCTTGAATCATGCGAGTCGAAATGGATTGTCCATCCCGAAGTACCGTGATCCGAACACATAAGTCAAAAATTTCTTCCATTCGGTGTGAGATATAGATGATGGACACACCTTGATCACGTAAGGCCCGTGACACTGCGAAGAGTGCCTGGATTTCACGATCCGTCAAGGCGGCCGTCGGTTCATCCATGACGATGACCTTCGCATCCGTCATGAGCGCCTTGGCAATCTCAATCATCTGTTGCTGACCGACCGACAAATTGCGCGCCACTTCATCGACATCCATGAACACGTTCAATTCAGCCAAGTATTCTCGGGCACGTCTGGTCATTTCCTGCTGTTTGACCATCCCGAACGGTCCCGTCAGTTCTCGACCTAAAAACAGATTTTCTGTCACCGTCATCTCCGGTAAGATATTGAGCTCCTGATGGATGAAGGCGATGCCTTCTTGCTCCGCTTCTTTTGGGTGCTTGAATTGACGTTTCGCGCCGTCGATGAGAATCTCGCCTTCATCCTGTGCATACAGACCGGTCATCACCTTCATCAATGTCGACTTCCCGGCCCCGTTCTCGCCCATAAGGGCATGAATCTCTCCAGGCAACAGTTCGAAATCGACTCCTTTTAAGACGGAGACTGGCCCGAACGACTTATGGATGCCTTTCAACTGAATATGCATCGAATCCCCCCTTAAAAAATGACCCCGGCATGTAAGATGACGTTTGCGTAAGGTGTCGCTTCCCCAGTTCGAATGACCACTTTCGCTTTTGCGACCTCCCGTTTGAAGTCTTCATGCGAACACATGTCGATGCTCGTGTACCGTTCTTTCAGTGAATCCGCAATCGTCGAGTTGTGTGTGAGGATTTCCTCAGCAATCGTGATGCGCTCTACGACCAAATCTGATTCGACGACATCGAGCACCTCAAGAAAGGAAGGTTCTCCGATGCGGAGACTAAGATCGACCCGCTTGACCCCGTCTGGAATCGGTAGCCCACAATCGGCGATGACGACGCGATCCGTATGCCCGAGGTCGGCAAAGATTTTTGCTAAATGACTATTCAAAATTCCTTGTTTTTTCATCACACGCGCTCCAATCGTTGTTGTACATCTTGTCGTGTCGGCATACCACCTTGTGCACCGAAGCCTTCGACACTCATGCCGGATGCGACTACGGCAAACCGTACGGCCGTCTCCAAATCGTCTTGTTCGATGAGGGAGACAGCAAGTGCACCGTTGAACGTGTCACCTGCTCCCGTTGTGTCGACGACGTTTGCTCGGATGGCTGGCACATGACGGACGTCTCGTCCGTCATGGAATCGAACGCCATGGACGCCTTCCGTGACGAGTAACTTGTTCGGATAACGTTTGAGAACATCATCTACGGACATTCCGTTGAATAAGTCACGGCATTCATGTTCGTTCGGCGTTAAATACGTGACGTCCTCAATCACTTCTGGTGGAAGCGGTTGAGACGGTGCCGGATTGAGTAGCACCGGAATCCCTTTCTCTTTACAGTAAGCGGTCACTTGTTTTACCGTCTCGATTGGAATTTCGAGTTGCAGGAGCACGAACGCCTGCTCGTCGAGAAAATGTTCGAGCTCCTCATCCGTGAAAACGACTCGTTTGTTCGCCGATTGGACGACGACAATCGAATTATCCCCTTCTGCTACTACGATATGGGCCGTACCCGTCACTTCCTCCGGTATGATCTGAACATGCGTGACATCGACATCGTGTCGTTTGAAGTTTTCAACAACCTGTTGACCGAACGGATCACTTCCCACGCAACCGACCATCTGAACAGTGCCGCCTAATTTGGAGGCAGCGACCGCTTGGTTCGCACCTTTTCCCCCTGGAACGGTGCGGAACGACTCACCGATGACCGTTTCTCCGGCTTGTGGCCGTTTGTCGGATGTGACGACAAGATCCATCGATATACTGCCAATGACAACAATGCGTTTCATTCTTTATCTCTCCTTCCGCTTTGTCGTGTGTCTTTCAAGTAACGTGACCGGTAATAACATCTCTTTCGGTCGCGTGTCTTTTTTCTCAATCAAATCGAGCAATCGTTCTGTCGCCACTCGCCCCATCTCATAGATAGGCTGGACGATGGTCGTCAGCGGCGGAGACGTCATCTCGCCTAATTCGATCCCGTCATATCCGATGACCTGTAGCTCTTCTGGGACACGAATGTCTCGACGGACTGCTTCCTGTAATACGGCGGCTGCAATCACATCGTTCGCTGCGAAAATGCCATCGAATGGCCAAGCATGGTCGAACAGCTCTTGGGACGCTTTCAAGGCGTCTTTGAACGTGAACGTGGACTCGGTCATCCCGACGAGCTTCTCTCCCGCTACTTCGACAAATCCTTCGGTTCGGCGTTTGACCGTTTTGAGATGATCCGGTCCGGCAATGTGTGCCAGTCGTGTCGCACCACGTTGTAACAGCGTGTCGGCCGCCAACTTTCCACCCTCATATCCATCTGATACAACGGCGTCGATCCCCGCTTTTACGATTCGGTCTAGTGCGACCATCGGTAAATCCAACGTCTCATAATTCGGATTGTGCGAATGATTTGTTGTAATAATCAGGCCATCGACGTGCATCGTTTGCAAGGCGACTAAATACGTCTGTTCTTTTTTAAGTTGTTCATCCGTGTTACATAAGACGACTTGATACCCATGTTGATTGGCGACATCCTCAATCGCCCGAGCCAGCTGTGGAAAGAACGGGTTCGTGATATCTGGCATGATAAGTCCAATCAAATTCGACGATTTTTTATAGAGCGAACGAGCAACTCGGTTCGGCGCGTAATTCAGTTCCGCAATCGCCTTTTCGACCGCTTCTTTCGCCTCTTCGCTCACATATCCGCTTTTATTCATAACGCGTGATACGGTCGCCACTGAGACGTTCGCATGTTTTGCTACTTGTTTGATGGTCGCCATTTGACATCCTCCGTTCTGGAAACGCTTACAAAACCATCTTAATGTGTAACCGGTTACATATCAAGAGATTTTTAAGATTTCATGAAAAAACACATTGAAATCGTGCTTCAATGTGTAGAGAACGTAGGATTTAGTTGAACATAGACGAGACATTCTACCGTTCGTCCATCGAGCCGGGTCAATTCCTGTTGTTTTGTAAACGCATAAGTGAATCCAGACTTTTCAACGACGCGTCGCGATTGGTCATTGAAGCTGAAGTAGCCGCACCAAATCCGCTCTAACCCTAACGCTTCGAACCCAAATCGAATCATCGCCTGAACGGCTTCCGGCGCGTAACCATTCCCCCAATTGTCTGGACTGAGCACATAACCAATCTCACGCTGTGCCTCATGTTGAATCGAAGGGTCTGGTCTTCGGTCGTGTAACCCGATGCTACCGATTACTTGCCCAGTCTCTTTCAAGACGATGGCCCATACATCTGCTTCCTCGATAAACAGTTGAATGACGTCCCTTGTTTCTTCAATCGATTCATGGGGTGCCCAACCAGCCATCGGTCCGACTCGTTCATCTTTTGCATAATGATACATATCTTCTGCGTCTTTTAACGTAAATGCCCGTAAAATCAATCGTTCTGTCTCTAGAGTGATCATATCAACCCGTCCTTTTCCTTCAAGTTGTTTTCTCCACCGACCTAATGGGAAACGTTAGGCGAGGAGGAATGAACATGCCATTTGATTATGACTTAAACTTCGATGAAATCGACTTCCGACAACAACCCGAATTGTATCGGGTCGGGCGTGGCGAACAAGGCGTACTACTCGTCGAACCGTATAAAAGTGAGATTTTGCCACATTGGCGATTCAAGACGCCCGAGATTGCGAAGCAATCTGCTGAAGAAATTATGGAATTGTTTGAAGCGTATCGCGCGAATGACGATTTCGTCGGGATGGACATGGCCCGAAAGTTCATCCAAATGGGCTACACGCGGGCCCGACGCTATGCCAATTATAAAGGCGGTCGTAAATATAAAGAAGACGGTGACCTCCATGAGCGCGAAATCGACGAAGAGAAGGCAGAGTCTGCTCGCATCTTCAAAACGTATTGGGATCAACTTCGTGCCGATGAGGATTATTTACGACGTAAAAAGGCACATCAAAAACAATATGGTTAATCGCGCACCATCACTTTAAACGGGGTACCATTCCGCTCGAATGATGTGATGGTGCGAAATCCGACCGTATCGTATAGATGAATCGCTCGTTCGTTAAAAGCGGCGACGGTCAAGCGAAGCGGTTTGCCCCGTTCCATCGCTCTCTCCATGACGTACGTCACAAACAATCGGCCATGTCCTTTCCCCGTCATATCGGGTCGCATCCCCAACCCGATATCCGTAAATTCTAAACAATACGGATATGTCGAATTGGGCACTTGAGCCGGGGAACCGATGCAATAAAATCCAATCAGCTCATGCTCCTCTACAATCACCTGATACGTCATCAACTCGGCGATTCCCTCTTCAGAAGGCGATTGATTATAGAAGTCATAAGGAGCTTCATAGGTCCATTCTTGAATTTGACATGCCCATTCACGCGTCATCGGTCGGTGATGCATTCGTCTTCCCTCCGTACTCTTTTCACGATTTCTATGTAAAAAAGATGAGGTTGCCCTCATCCTTATTTTCGAGTCCATTCTGCCGTCATCGCTACGTCTGCTGCATGCATGAGATTATGAATTGGACAACGTGCCTCGACAGCCTTCCTTAATGCTTCGATTCGCTCATCCGATTCGGTCGTATCCAATACGATTTTCATATGTGTCGACTCAAAGTAAGTTCGGACACCTTCCATCCCTTGGAATCCTCGAGGATCGAGCGTCCCTTCTGTTACAAACTCGACCCCTTCATACTCAAAGTTCAAATCCTGGGCGGCATAGGCAATCATGATGGTCGTACAGGACGACTGGGCACCGAGAAGATACTCGAGTGGATTCGGTCCCTTGTTCGTCCCACCGAGTCGTTCTGGCTCATCCACGATAAATGGGGTGTGATCGCCTACACGCACAGTCGTCTTAACGCCTCCGGCTTCTCCTTCGGCGCGCATCGTTACTAATGGTCTTTCTGACATGTTGCATCCTCCTCTCCATAATCAAACACAACTATTTTCCCTTTATTTCGGACCATGTAACGCCTCGTCATAGATGGCGTAATCATTTTTTTTTTTTTGCTTGATCTGATACATCGCCTGATCCGCTTTATGGATCAACGTGTCTAAATTTGTTCCTTGGTCGGGAGCATGACTGACCCCAATACTCGCACGGATTGGAATCGTCACATCGGACGTGTGGTAAGGGTTTTGATTTAACGTCATCTGAAGTTCGTGAATAAATGCAAGCACTTCCGATTCTGTTAGATCCACTAAATAAATATAAAACTCATCCCCGCCAACACGAGAGGCCAAGCCAACGTCTCGTGTCGACGCTTCCAGCAATCCACCCAAATGAGTTAAGAAATAATCTCCAATCTGGTGACCGTACGTATCATTGACTGCTTTAAAACCGTCCAGATCAATAATCAATAAAGACAGCATCGAGGAACTAAGCAACGCCTGGTCTGCGCGTTCATAAAATGCACGTCGGTTCGCCAGCTTCGTCAGTGGGTCATGATAGGCAAAGAATCGGATTGTTTGCTCGGCCTCTTTAAACGAGTGGACATCCCGAATGATAATCATCCCGTGAATCGTGCGGTCGATATCGACAAAATCACCATCGATGACGACGTAAAGCTCTTGCCCAGACTTTGTCATAATCTTCGTTTCAAACTCTATAAACTTTTTACGTGTCCGAAAATGTTGGCTGTAGTGTTCCATCCACTCTGCTTTTTTCTTTTCTTGCAACAAATCGATAAACCGTTCATTCACGACACGGACAGTATGAAATAGCGTGCGTGCGGCCGGATTCGCACTTTCCACCCTCCCATCCGGGTCAATCAACAAGATGGCGGATGGATTTAAATTATAAAGTGTCCCATATCGTTTTACATAAGAGGTTAAGAAGTCTAAACGATTCATCGCAACGACCAATGCTACCGCCCAAACAAGCCCCCCATACATGTATGAATAGGGTGGGATCAACCCACGAAATTGAAAGTAGCCGAATACAATATCCCATATTAGTACGGCATTTGCAGTCCAAAAAAGCATGCGCAATACGCGTTGGTGTTCTCTTCGTTCCGCACGCTTCAATGCATAAAAAATGAGACCAATAATCAATAGATGAAAAATGTTTCCGACGGTCAACGTAGTTAAATACGATGAGTTGAACTCAGGATAAATCCAAATGCCTACTTGTTCAAACTGTTGACTGTTGATGATATTCTCCTGACGGACATACGTCAACACAACAGGAATCAATGGTAAATAGACGACCCATGGATACAACCACTTCGGTGCCTTTGCGCCGACGCCTGTGATACTTAATATGAAATGAACAGAGAAGATAAAAATGAAAATCCCAGCGTTCCCAAACCAATAGGCAATGAGTGCCGGACTGTATTCAATCGGCGATAGATGGCGGACAAATTCAGCCAAGAAGAGCATCGAATAACCGAACACAAACAGGCTCAGCAAACGATGCTCGACTTTATTCGGATTTCGTTGAAAGAAATCGAGTGCTAAAAAGCCGAGTAAAAATGACGGCAACAAATAGACCGCCAGATAAATGAACATCTCGGTCATGCGGAACCTCCTCACCTGTTCGTATTCTTCTATTTCGTTATCCTGCGTTCTTTTCCCTCTTTAACGCAACAAAAAACGGGATGGTTTTCTCATCCCGTTTTTGATGTCACACACTTATAGCGTTTCTTCGATTGGGGTATCCCCTTTGATCAAATCAATTGCTTTGTTCTGCACGTTTGAATGGTTATGAAGGACATGCACCAAGAATGATGCGACGTCTTCGCGTGGGATCTCTCCACTTCCCTCGAATTTCGTGTTCACTTTGCCCGTTCCCGCATCATCTGTCAATGCACCCGGACGAACAATCGTGTACGTGAGTCCACTCTGTTCGAGTAAACGATCTGCATGATGCTTCGCTACGTAGTACGGCTTCATCGAATCTGGCCAAGCTGAGCGATCCTCCGCTTTCAAGGCACTGACCATGACGAAGTGTTTGATGTTCCCGTTCGCTTGTGCTGCTTCGATACTCTTCGCTGCACCGTCTAGGTCGATCAAGAGTGTCTTGTCTGCTCCAGTACTTCCACCAGAACCTGCCGCGAATACGATAACATCCATTCCATCAATCGCTTTTTGCAAATCATCTACTGAACCTTCGAGGTCACCGAGTACCGCATTGTACCCTTTTGACTTAAAATCCTCGAGTTGTTTTTTTTTACGCACCATCGCCGTGACGTGATGCTTTCCTTCCTTGTGTAACTTCTCCACCAATTGATGGCCAATTTGACCGTTTGCACCGATTACAAATACGTTCATCTGTCTTCCTCCTCAAAAATGAATTCAGAGACAAGCGAAACGCCGGGTAGCCGTTGCTACATCCGGTGCAGAAGCAATGGCAGAAATGACGGCAACGCCGTCTGCCCCGTCACGAATGATTGAAGGCACATGCTCTGGACGAATACCTCCGATCCCCACAATCGGAAGCAGTGGATAGTGATGGCGAACTTGTTGAATCAGTTCCGTGCCACGCACATGTCCTGCATCCAGTTTACTTTGCGTCTCATGAATCGGACCAATGCCGACATAATCTGCAAATGGAAGAGCCGTTCTGACTTCCTCCATCGTATGGACAGACACCCCCAACCATTTATCTGGTCCTAGCCGTTCTCGAACCTGTTTGGCAGGTAAGTCGTCTTGTCCGACGTGAATGCCATCCGCGTCAATCGCGAGCGCCAAGTCGACGT
Organism: Exiguobacterium profundum; assembly: GCF_001909285.1. GTDB lineage: Bacteria > Bacillota > Bacilli > Exiguobacteriales > Exiguobacteriaceae > Exiguobacterium > Exiguobacterium profundum. Next base: position 625,534 of record NZ_MRSV01000001.1, on the reverse strand, counting down.
CGTCGTTGATTATGAACGGAACACCCGTTTCTCGACACAGACGTTGGAGCGTCCTTGCCATCGCTTCTTTTTTATCTCCATACAATGCATCTTTACCTTTTTCGCGAAATTGAAAACATGTCACACCACATCGAAGTGCCGTTTTGACGGTCGCCACCAAATCGGACGCGTCCGTCGTTCCACACACAAAGTAAAGGCGAAGCTGCTTAGCGAGCGCTTGTTTCGTACAGAACGTCAACGGTAATCACCTCTTCTTTCGCTAAACGATGTCCCCAATGATTCGTCGGTCCATGCCCCTGTCCAATCGATAATCCATGTGCAATCGCCTGATGAATAAACTGCTTCGCATCTACGACGGCTTGGCGTAGTGTCTTCCCATACGCTAGTTCGGCCGTCAATGCGGCAGAGAACGTACATCCCGTCCCGTGCGTATCTTTCGTTTGGATTCTAGGCGCTTTTACACAGAACGTTTCAGTCTCGCTCATAATCAAATCAACGGCCTCCACATCATCCGTATGCCCACCTTTGATAATGACGGTATCGACACCAAGTGCTCGAATCGCCTGTGCGGCTTTCATGCGGTCTGCCTCGGTTCGAATTTCCATTCCTGCCAGCACTTCTGCTTCAGGAATATTTGGGGTCACGATGGTCGCCTGTGGTAGCAGCTTCGTGCGCAGTGCTTCGACTGCACTAACTTGCAACAAGGAAGCGCCACCTTTCGCCACCATGACCGGATCGACTACTACATGTTCGAAACGATATCGTTCGAGCCCCTTCGCTACCGCTTCAATTCGTTCAGCGTCCACCAACATCCCGGTTTTACAGGCGGTGATGTTAAAATCATCCGCTACCGCATCAATTTGTCGGATAATCATTTCCGTGGAAATCGCCTCGATTCCATGGACCCCAAGTGTGTTTTGAGCGGTAATCGCAGTCAACACGCTCGTCCCGAATACACCGAGTTCTTGAAACGTTTTAAGATCGGCTTGAATACCGGCCCCTCCTCCTGAGTCAGATCCTGCAATCGTCAACACTTGAGGTCTCATGATGTCGACACCTCAATTCGATTCGTCGGGATGGTATGCTGTGCCAATTGATGAAGAGCATTTACAAAGTGAATCGCGAAGTCTCCAGGTCCTTCCGCTCGTTCACTCGCCAACTCACCGCAGTAGGCATAACCTGACATGGCGGTCACCGTCGCTTTAAGGGTGTTCTTTTCGACTGCTAAGCAAGCCCCGACCACTGCACTGAGTAAACATCCCGTACCGGTCGTCTCGGTCATGCGTTTCGTCCCGCCATGTATTTCCATAACGACGTTCCCGTCACTTACCATATCTTCTTTTCCTGTCACGGCCACGACACATCCGTATCGTCTCGCTGCTTCAAGCGCCAATTGTCGAGGCTCGCATGCACCGTCACCAGCATCGACACCACGAGCCGCCCAATCGACGCCAATCAATGTCGCAATCTCTCCTGCATTCCCTCGAATGACCGATACACGAACATGACGCAAAATGCGTTCGACCACATCTCGTCGAAATGACGTCGCTCCGACACCGACCGGGTCGAGTATAATCGGGCATCCCGCTTCGTTCGCAGCCTGACCTGCGCGAATCATCGTCGCTTCCGTCATCGTTCCAAGTGTACCGATGTTAAGTACGAGCGCATCGCTCACGAATGTCATCTCCGCTACTTCTTCGATTGCATCCGCCATGACAGGAGAGGCGCCGATGGCGAGCAATCCATTCGCCGAAAAGTTCGCCACGACCGTGTTCGTGATATTGTGAATCAATGGCGCCTGCTGTCGAATCTCATTCCAAATCTCATGTCTCATTGGTTGACCTCCTGCGACAATGACCACGACTCAAGCGTCCAAACCATTTCCCAAAAAGCGACTTCGTAATAGCAACTCTTCAAGAATAGTTTCGTATAGCGCACGCGCTCTTCTTCTGTCGCTTGACCAGCCAGTTCATCCAACCGATCAATTTGCTCTTCCACCAGCTCACGGAACCACTCCGAACCATACGTCGCAATCCAAGCTGAATAAATCGGATGATCAGGACGCTTGTCTTTAAGACGTTCTCCAATCTCGTAATACACCCAATAACACGGAAGGATTGACGCCAATACGTCCCCGAGAGTCGGTCCTGCCTGTTGCATATGAAGGGCATATGCATAAGCGGTCGGTGCTGGCTCAAATGTCGCCAATTCGACATCCGTCACGTTGAGCATCGTAAAGAACTCTCGATGAAGGGAGAGTTCCGCCTCAATCGTGTGTAGCGCATGCGTCAAAAAGCGGCTCGATAGTTCCATCGTCGGAGCGAGGGTTGCCCCTTTGGCCTGCACTTTTGAAAACTGATTCAAATAGTATGAGTCTTGCATGACGTAATGTCTGAATTTCTTCTCATCGAGCGTCCCTTCTCCGAGTGAACGAACAAATGGGTGATGAAAGCTTGCTTCAAACAATCCATCCGCCTCTTGACGTAAGTGATCTGTAAATTTCATAATAACTCCCCCTTATAAACTGATAAAAAAGACGCCGCCTCCCATAACGGAAGCGGCGTCTCGAACAATCATATCTAGGTGAAGCCATATGAGTCGTCTCGCCCACTTCCCTACGCTAGCGTGAACTAGATCAGGTTCGAAGGGTCTGGACCATGTCCATCTCAGCCGCGTGACGCGACTCCCCTAGTGGCAAACATTATGAAATTCAGTCGTCTTCGACCACATTCTATCAATCTTTTCATCAATTGCAAACCTTTTCTGATTCCGTTTCCTATTCTTCGTTACGGGAATGGGTAAGTGACTCTGTTCGTACTGAAAAGGATGTGTAGAGATTGAATACCATTTTATTGACGATTGCCTTACTGTTCATCAGTTTGAACGTATTTTGGTTTTTCAAACGTCGAACGTACAAGCAAACAGGATTTGATGGAAGATTGTTCACTCAGTTGTTCGTCAGCCTATTCGGTGTCATGTTAGGATTCACATTGATTTATTATGCACTGTCTCGTGATTCAGTCATTCTCGTGACTTCACTCGAATCCATGAATGCCGTCGAACCGACTTGGGAAAATTTATTGTATTTTAGCGGTGTCACTTTACTTTCGATTGGCTTTGGTGATTTGTTACCGGTCGGTTTAACCCGATTATTCGCTATCATCGAAGAAGCCATCGGTATTTTGTTACCGAGTGCCTTCTTCATCAAATCGATTTATCAAAAAGACAAGTGAAAATCTTCCTATCGTCCCGTGATGAGTAAAAACATATTAAATGCCACAAGACCAAGGGGAAGCATCGCAACCAGAATGATCGGCCATTTCTTTAGACGAATGCCGACAAAGAGGACCAGACTCCCAACAAGTAGGGCAATAAATGTCGTGTAAAAATTCATGAAAAAACGCTCCTTTCTCTATAAGGAGCGTTTCCCGGCTCTCGCCGTCATTAATCGTTTGAATGTCGAAGTGTTGCACATGCGGCACGAACGCGTCTGGCTTCCTCTTCTCGAAACACGAAATCCCCTTGTTCGGCGACACGTTGTGCACAAAAGAAGAAGAGCGACTGCAACCGATCATGTGTATCTTCAATGGCACTCAACTCAGCTGAAGCGTATGTTGCCGTGAGCATCTCCCATAACTCTTCTGGCAAATGGTCGCGGATCCCGTCACCGGACTTCCCTAGATTCACGGAGAATTCCGTCGCATAGCCAATGTTCCACTCCATCATCTGACGGAGCATATTCCGCATGATATCGAGGTGGTCGAGCGCGTATAACACCTGGTGTCGCTTGATTCCTTTGACAACATAAAGTGACACCCACCAAAACTCATTCCAACATGCCGCATACTCGTCAGCAGACGGACGTTTCACGCGATACGACAGGTCAGAAGGCGTGACGACCGGATGATGATCTCGGTCAAAGATTATTTGACTGAGCGAGTCGGCTTCAAGCATGGTTTCAAGTTGATCCACACTTCGAATCGTCAAATCAATCCGATGTCCGTCCACATATTGCACTAAAAACGTTATATGTCGTTCGGAATCAGTCGTTTCAGGTGTCTGCATGATCAAGACCTCTCCAAACGTGTCAATCCATGAGCGATCGACCGCAACCGCTCGGACGTCTTCCACATAAAAGGCAAGGTCGACATCCTGGTACGGGTCTGGTCGGATGTTCGGATTGACGAGTGAGCCGTTCAAGACGACCGTTCGAATGTGTTCACGTTCTTTTGCGAACGCAGTCAATTGCTCAATGATTTGTTCTGGTTTCATTCTACAATCGCCCCCAATGAGCGCGCGACTTGAATCGCCTGCATCGCGTCTAGTTTTGTTTGTTGTAACGTCACGTTCGAAAAATCAACCCCATCGACGAGTGCTCCTTTGAAGTCGGCACCACGGCACACCGCATGTTGGAGTGTCGCACGGGTCAAATCGGCCTGATGCCAAACGGTTTCGGTCAAATCGGCACCGTACAGGTCCGCCTCAACCAATCGTACGTGGGACCAATCCATCTTCTTGAGCGACACGTGACGAAGGTTGACGAACGACCAGTCCCCCTCTGTTACAAGGACGCCTTCAAACTGACTTTCTTCAAAAGATGACCCGGTCATTTTACATTGTTCAAACTCACTCGTGAACAAATTGGCACCATGAAATTGACAGTTTAAAAATGAACTCCCGACATGACGGGACGCATTCCATTTCGAATCCGTGAAATCACAGTTGATGAACTGACAGCGCTCCGTCTGTAGTTCCGTCGCATCGACGTATGTGAAGCGACAGTTCTCGAACGTGACGTGTGACAACACTTCGTCACGGAGTGTCACGTCACGGAAATCTTCATCTCGATATTGCGTATGTGGTTGAAACATATGATCCCTCCTTCAGGTATACTAGAACAGATTACAATGATTGGAAGTGATATAGATGGATCTCGTATTTCCTACTGAACACGGCGTTTTCAATTACCGCGTTGCTGGTATTTTTGTGAAAGACGGTCACTTATTGATTCACCGAAACATCCGAGATGACTTTTGGGCATTACCCGGGGGGCGCGTCACGCTCGGTGAAGAAGCCGCAACCGCCCTCGCACGCGAGCTACATGAAGAGTTGAACATGCACGTGACTGATACCACGTTCGCTTTCGTGCACGAGAACTTATTTACGTACAACAATCAGCCGTTTCATGAGATTGGACTGTACTTTTATGTAGACGGTGACCTCCCGCTCCAAGACGGAGACTTTTATGGACCTGAAGGAGATCACCTGATTTATCGTTGGATAAAGCTTGACCGTCTACAAGACGTCACGCTTTATCCGGAAATACTCGCTCAACTCCCGAACCGTTTGCCAACTCATTCACTCAATCCAGCTTGAACTTAGAGTAGCGATTTCAACTCGTTTAAATGTCGAATCTCATACGTTGACTCAATCGTCGCAGCCACTTCGTTCGGATTGAACCAGCACGTATCCAAACCATACATCCGCCCACCGGCGATGTCTGCCGTGACCGAGTCACCGATAATCAAACCTTTCTCTGGCGCTACATTCGGGATTCGGTCGAAGACGTAGTCGAAAAACGGTTTCATCGGTTTTTGCGAGCCGGTCGCATCCGATACGAAGACATCTTGGAAGTACGGCAATAGTCCAGATGACTCTAACCGTTTGAATTGCGTCTCCGTCACACCGTTTGTGACGATATAGAGCGGATAATCCTTGCTCAGCTTTCGCACGACCTCCAAAGCACCATCAACCATGTGCACGCCTGCATGTAAATAGTCTCGATATTGCTGTTCGACATATGGTCCATCGACCGTGAGACCGAGCGAATCGAACAGTTTCGTGTGACGACCGATGAGCACTTCTTCCCGGTCCACTTCGCCGCGCTCAAACGCACGCCACAGGTCCGTGTTGATGTCGACATAGCGCGACTTCACTTCATCCGTCATCCGGACGTTGTAGGATGCAAGTAACTGTTCCAAGGCGACATGTTCACTTTGTTTAAAATCTAGTAGTGTGTCATCAATATCAAATAAAATCGCTTCATAACGTTTCATATTTCTTTCTACCCCCTCTCTTCGTCTTAACTGTACAGGAAGTAGAAACAAACATCAAAAAAGGGAGATATGCCGTATCCCCCTCTCAATGTCTATTAGATGACTGGTTTTATTTTTGAGCTCCATAATTAATCAATATCACGAGTACCCCAATCAATATCGCGACCGACCATGCGTGAACAACCCCACTGAGCGTTAACGGCTTGAAGAAGTATCCCCAATCGTTCTCAAACAAGTAGGCCAAATAAACCGACACACCATACGATCCAAGCAAGAAAGCTAATACAAAGCGTATTTGCAAATGCCTCAAAGATTGTTTTGTTACCCACCAAATGATCACCGGTACAATCAAATATCCAAATGGAAAACCCCATACATAATCCATTGCCGCCACAAAAAATGCCCAAGGCACGAAGAGGAATAAACTCACACAGCAAGTTTTCATCGTCTGCTCCTAAACTTGTTGAATTTACTTGATTCAAGTTTACCAAATCCAATACATTGATATGTTTATTTTTCTAAAACAAGTGAATACTTCTTATGGTGAAGAAAAAACAAAGGAGTGTTCAAATATGCATACAGATTTTACGAACATGTACATCAATGGTGAGTGGGTAAATGGATCAAGTGAAAAGTCGATCGACAACGTCAATCCATTCTCGAACGAGACTCTCTTCTCGATTCAATCAGCGGATGAAGAGGACTTGAATCGTGCTTATGAAGCAGCGAAAGCGTCTCAGACGGACTGGGCCGACATGCTTCCACAAGCACGACGTGAGTTGATTGAGAAGTTTGCCCAGCTGACGATGGACAACAAAGACTTTATCGTCGACTGGCTCGTGAAAGAGTCCGGTAGTACACGTATCAAAGCAGAGAGTGAGTTCGCTGCATCAATGGCAATCATCAAAGAAGCCGCGACGTTCCCTTTCCGTATGGACGGGCTCATCAAACCTTCGATCGTTCCGAATAAAGAGAACCGGGTATATCGCAAACCACTTGGGGTCATCGGCATCATCAGCCCATGGAACTTCCCGTTCCACTTGGCTGTCCGTTCAATCGTGACAGCTCTCGCGACGGGGAATACGGCCGTCGTCAAACCGGCTACGGCGACACCAGTCACGGGTGGTCTCCTATTCGCATCCCTCTTCGAAGAAGCAGGACTTCCAAAAGGTGTGCTCAACGTTGTCGTCGGACGAGGGTCTGAAATCGGGGACGCCATCGTCGAACACCCAATCCCGCGCCTCATCTCGTTCACAGGTTCGACCGAGGTCGGTCAAGGGATTGCGGAAAAGGCAGGTCGTTTGTTGAAGAAAACAGCACTTGAACTCGGTGGGAATAACGTGTTTGTCGTTCTCGATGATGCCGACCTCGACCGTGCCGTCGAATCAGCCGTCTATAGCAAGTTCTTCCACCAAGGACAAATCTGTATGTCGACGAACCGAATCCTCGTCGCCGAGTCGATTCATGACGAATTCGTGGAGCGCTATGTCGAGCGCGTTAAACAGTTGAAAGCGGGTAAACCGAATGAAAAAGATACACAAGTCGGCCCGCTCATCGACCACGATCAAGTCGATCGCATCTTAGACCAAATCGAGAAAACGGTTGATGCCGGTGCGACCGTTCATACTGGCGGGACAGCGGACGGCAACGTCCTCGAACCGACCGTCCTCAGTGGCGTCACGAATGACATGCCGCTCGCGAAAAACGAAATATTCGGTCCGGTCGCGGTCATCCTTTCGTTTAAAGATGACGAAGAGGCTGTTCGTCTTTCGAACGAATTACCGTACGGATTGAGCGGTGCCGTTCATGGCTCGGTTTACCGTGCAACCAATTTTGCACGAAAAGTCGAAACTGGCATGATTCACGTCAACGATCAGTCGGTCAACGATGAACCGCACATGCCGTTCGGAGGCGAGAAAAACTCTGGTCTCGGACGCTTCAACGGTGAATGGGTACTCGAAGAGTTCACGACGCTTCAATGGGTGTCCATCATGCATGAACGTCGCGAGTACAAACCGTTCTTCTCGTAATACAAAAAGTGTTTCGGCAACTCGCCGAAACACTTTTTTAGATTTTCTTCACGAACTCCGACTTCAGTTTCATCGCACCAAGTCCCTCGATTTTACAGTCGATATCATGGTCACCTTCCACGAGTCGAATCCCCTTCACTTTCGTTCCTTGTTTGACGACAAGCGAGGTTCCTTTCACTTTCAAATCCTTGATCACGGTGACAGTGTCTCCGTCTTGAAGCGGGTTTCCGTTCGCATCTTTGATTTGTGACGCTGCTTCTGCTTCTGCCGCCTCACTCGGTGACCATTCATAGGCACATTCTGGGCATACAAGCAACGGGCCATCCTCGTACACATAAGATGATTGGCATTTTGGGCAATTCGGGTACTCAGTCATTCTATTTCCTCCATTCGATTCACTCGTTCCAGTATATCGTATGGTGGCTCCATCTTTCTAGACCGTTCACTCTTCGGTAGGCGATGCAGGACCTTCTAAATCAAGTTGATAAAACGATAAATCGAGCCATTTGCCGAATTTATATCCGGCATTTCGAATCGTACCGGAATGAACGAATCCAACTTTTTCATGCGCACGGATACTCGTCACGTTCGATGCGTCAATTCCACCAATCACCGTTTTCATTCCTCTCACTTCGGCGATACGGATGATTTCTTTTAACAGTTTGTTGCCAATGCCTTTCCCGCGGTAACCGGGATGCACGTATACAGAATGTTCAACCGTATAATGGTACGCTGGCCACGGACGGAACGGACCGAACGTCGCAAACCCCATGACGACGTCATCCTCTACCCATACGATGATTGGACAATCTTGCTCTTTCTTCTCCTCATACCATGCCACTCGATTCTCGAGTGTCACCGGTTGATAGTGATAGACGGCCGTACTGTTTACAATCGCATCATTGTAAATATGTAAAATCATTTGAAGATCATCTCGTCGACAATTGCGAATCATCCCCATACCACCTTTTCGTTTTTTTTTTTATTCGAATCCCCTCTTCAAAAGACACGAAAAAAGTGACCGGTCCCATCAACCGGTCACTCAAATCATGCGGCCAAGCGGTCACACATTGAGGCGCATTCTGTACAAACTCTTGCGCATTCCTGGCAATGTGCGTGCTTATGTTTCCCGCACTCCTGTGCGCATGCTTTACAGATGACTGCACACGCTCGCGCGAGTTCAGGAACGAATGCCGAATCACGCGTCATCGCTTCCGCAAGAAACGCACAGGCAGCGGCACATTCCCGATCCAGTCGGATACAATCAACCATCATCTGTACATCTTTTTCTTCTAAACAAGATTCCAGACAATAGTTGCACGTTTCCACACATTCGTGGAGCATTTCGAGTTCGTTCGCATAGATACGATGAGCCATACATCATTCCCCTTTCGTTTCTTCTGCAATTTCGGACACGTTACTCCTGTTCCCTAATCGGCAAAAGAAAAACGATCCGGCTCAAGAATCCGGATCGTTCACGAACCTGCGATACAAGTAAGCGATTCGATTCAGTAATGTCTCGTCATATTGTTTCGGCATGAAACGATAGCGATATAATCGATACATTCGTTTCAAGTCTTCCCACTGATGATCGATTTGTTGCCCTTGTCTGAAGCGTGCCAAATCAATCAAGAATATCTGTCCGTTTGGCGTCAAAATGATATTACGCAAGTGGACATCCGATGGTGTCAGTCCTAGTAAACGTGCCTGTCGAAGCGCTTCATCCACTACCTCGATGTAAGAAGGGTCAATCCAGACGCCTTCCGTCAGACACTCAAACAGCGTCTTTCCTTCGATGTAATCCATCACTAAATATGACGGACCAGAATCATAGCACTTCGGAAAGTAAGGGAGTCCCTTAAGTTTTTCATAGATTGCTGCCTCTTCGGTTGCGATTTGTTCATAACCTGGAAAGAACACTTTAATGACACGATCCTTTTCCTTTAAACGAAACACGGCCGCACTTCGTCCAATCCCATGTAAACGAAGATCTGGGTGCATCGAGGCTACCTGAAACGAGTCACCCACCTGTTCGAAGGTGACGTCCGCATATTGTTCATAGTCACTCATCTGTCACGCCTCTTTCCTATTTCTCTTCCCTCTCATCATAGCGCATACAAGCTCATTTGACGCCAAAACTGCTTGAGTAGGTGACAAGTGACGTCCATTCTCGTAAGACGTATAATGAAGAGCGACTGACAACCAAGGAGGAGTTATAATGCAACGTATCGCTTTGACAGAAGAATTATCATTCTCACGCATCGTCCATGGGATGTGGCGGCTCGCTGATTGGGACATGACCCCACAGGAACGCCTCACATTCATCGAACAATGTCTCGAGCTTGGCATCACGACATTCGACCATGCAGACATTTATGGCGGTTACACATGTGAAGGTTTATTTGGAGAAGCCTTAAAGTTAAAGCCTGAACTCCGAGACCAAATGGAGATCGTCACAAAGACAGGAATTAAATTGACGGGGTCATTTAACCCAGGTCAAACACTCAATTATTACGATACGACAAAAGAGCATATCATCGCGCAAGTAGAGCGTTCGTTAAAAGAGTTGGCCATTGACCACATTGATACATTACTCATCCACCGTCCAGATCCGCTGATGAATCCGGATGAAGTGGCCGAAGCCTTCATCATCTTGCGCGATAGTGGTAAAGTACGTGAGTTCGGTGTATCTAACCATGTTCCGGCTACACAGAACTTGCTTCAATCTCGTCTTCCATTCCAACTTGTGACGAATCAACTCGAACTCTCTCCGATGCAATTGAAACATTTTGAGGATGGATCGGTCGAAATGTGTCACGAAAAACGAATGCCACTTATGGCTTGGAGTCCACTAGCCGGTGGTCAACTCTTCAAAGATGAACTGTATGCACCCCTTCGTGAAAAACTCGAGGAAATTCGTTCACGTCACAATGCAAGCGGAATTGACTCGATTGTGTATGCATGGCTCGTCAAACATCCTGCAAACATTATGCCGATTATCGGATCCGGAAAAATCGAGCGCGTTCAGACGGGAGTCGACGCCCTTCAAATCGACCTCACTCGTGAAGAATGGTTCGAAATTTTGAAGGCGGCACGCGGTCGAGATGTTGATTGAAGGAAACTTCATCAAATAAATCCCACTGAATTATAAAGTGATAATTTAGAAGAATAATCGACTTTTTTCAATGTCTCATAATATCAACGTTTTTTCGTCAAAAATCGACATACGAAAAAAGTTAAAAAGTAAAAATAAGTCATAAATGGTTTTATCCCCCGTCCAGTTCAAGTTGGACGGTTTTTTTTTTTTTTTTTCTAAATAACAAATTAATTTTCCTAAGAATAAAGTCACAAAAAATTGGTGCTAGAATGGTGAAAGTGATTCATCGAAGGAGAGTAACGATGTGAAAAAGTACCTGATTTTCAGTACCCTCGTCATCCTGTTTTTTTTTTTCGGATGCGAGGAAGAACGCGCACTCCGACTCCAACCCGCTCCTGAATATTATCAAGGACGTGCCCTGTTACCAAACGGACAACAAATTGAAATGCCCGAATCGGATCGTGCAGCGATTATCGAGTTATGTCAGCCTGACAACGCGATTCAAAGAATTCCAAGTGGTGAAAGACATTGGCTCGGGACGGTCACATTGAACCAACCGTTGACTGATGCCGCCACCGAATCTTCTTTTCCAACCGCAACTTTTTTCACTGTCGAAAATAAATCATATGTCCAATGTCAACTCGATTCCGTCACATATGCCACCGAAATTAACACGCTTCCTGAAAGTTTAAACGATGTTCAGTATACGGCCGAACCTTATCCGGATGTTCCGAAATTCCGATTTGCTGAGCCCCATGAATATGAGCATTTCGAACAAAAAAAGAAAAAGCCGATAGGTAATGAGCCCTATCCAGAAAGAAAAGGGATCGAGCATACACTTTTCCATATCACGATGCCTTTCAGTGGTGAATTTGAACTGACCTTTACATCGTCCGAAGCCAAAGACCGCCTCGTCATTCCTGTCGAATCAATAAGGCATCCCTATTTGTCACTCGGGCTCGGGACAGAAAAGTCTGATGAGGTGTTACAATACGCGATTTATACGAGCCGAGATCAAAATGACTATCAAGAAGTATTGCGACCGAAAGAAGCGCATATTTCACAAATGTTCGGAGCCAAAACAGCTCCGCAACTCCCTTCGGTTCTTGTACCGGGTCACGAGTATCCACTCTACAGTTATACGTTCATGAAAAACGGAACGGCCCATCGTCAGAACGTCTCCTTGACGTATCATGAACCCAAGTTGTTGTATGGAAAAGAATTGAGTGAACAAATTCACGACAAATTAAGTAGTCAACGTCATGTCATTTTTCATGACTTGGCACTCCTTGGAACGGAATCAAAAGATGCCTCCTTCCTACAACATGTCGGTCAAGATGAAATGGAATTTATTTTTGGCGCCATCAAACGAGCTAACGCGACCGCCTATGCAGGCAAGACCGCTTCCACACCTTATGTGACCCTATTTCAAGGGATATGCGCCCAAACGTTTGATGTTAGCTATGATGGTGCAGATGTGTACGTGACCAATTCAGAGACAGGCGCCCATTTTAAGCTACTACGTGAGGATGCCATCAAGTGGTATAACCTGTTTGAACAAAACACTTAATCTGACAGATGCGAATGCGTCTGTCTTTTTGCATATTCATGAAGCAAATATAGTACGATGAGACATATTTTTTGGTAAGATAGGAAGGGAAAGGAGTGAATTTTTGTGACAAATCCATTTATACGTGACGTGAACCATCATTGGCGCGTCTCCTATCGACAAAACGGGTATCCCCATGTGCAACAGGGCTGGGTGTTACCTCCAGAACAAAAAGAGGAGTTCGATCCATTTATTTTGATGGCAGAAGACTGGTTCAAGCGTGGGACGTTTTCGGACCATCCCCATCGTGGGTTTCAAACCATCACGTATGTCATCGATGGTCGTCTAGAACATATTGATAATCATGGGGGACATTCGATTTTGGACGCCGGTGATGTTCAGTATATGAACGCCGGATGGGCCGCTAGACACGCCGAAGAAGCGGTTGACGATGATTTGATCCATACGCTGCAGCTCTGGTTGAATTTGCCGAAGTCGTTAAAAACAACAACCACTTCCTATCAGAACGTATACGTCGAGGACGCACCCCTCGTTCCTTTCGACGGCGGGCAGCTTCGTGTCTATTCCGGCGAAATTGTGGGTGTAAAAGGGCCGATGGAAAGTCTCGTCCCCATCACGATGACAGAAATAACGCTGAAAGAAGGTGGCGAATACGAACACATCTTGCCTGCGAATCATAACAGCTTTTTGTACGTACTCGCTGGTTCAATTGAAGTTGGGTCTTCCAAAATTCCGCTCAGTAAAACTGATGTGGCGACACTGACGTTCGATGAAACATCTGAAGCGATGAGCACACTTCAACTGAAGGCCACGACGCGTACACGGGTGCTCATCTATTCCGGAAAACCGATTCGCGAAGACTATATTGCGCATGGTCCATTCGTGATGAACACGGAAGAAGAAATCCGCCAAGCTTTCCGCGATTATCATAGCGGCGGGTTCGGTCCCCCAGCCGTCAAATAAACAAAGGGAGTCTCTCGACTTGAGAGCTCCCTTTTCTGATTATGATCGATCCGGTTGTAACACCGTCTGTTGTGTCGGAACATGACCAATCGGTACGGTCCGTTCGACGAGAACGTAACGCTTGCCCTCCACTTCAAACTTGCGGTCGCCAAGATAGTGAGCGCTTTTCCCATCTTCGTATAGTTTCGACAAGATAGCAGGTACGTACTCTTCTAGTTTTGTATAGTGCTCATCGAGGGTCATGACGATATTGCCCCCTTTATATCCGAGCCAGTAACTATAAAAGAACCAACCTAACGACAGAACTCCGAGAATACCAATTCCAATTGTAAGTAACTCCTCCATGATCTCATTCCTCCAATTTTTTCATGACAATCTGACGTTTTGGGGTGAACCCGATTTCGCTATAAAACGAGGCGGCATCCGTATTGCTCATCCAGTAATCTAGTTCAATCGATCTGAATTGGTGGTCAAGTGCCCATTGCTCCATCCATTCCATCACACGTCGACCGTAACCGTTCCGTTGATACATGGGGTCGATACTGATGTGATGAACATACACCACGCGAACGGCTTGACGAAACGCGTTCGCCTCACCCACTTTCTCTTCGAACCATATGTAACCGATTGGAGTTGCTTCAAGCTGCATCACCATATAGTGATGGCCGGGTCTTCCAATCAGTGTCGAAAAGGCTTCGTACATCTTCTCTTCCTAATACTCCGCAAAAAAGGTCGGATTCATATGGACGTGATGCTCATGGATGGAACGATTCAACCGTGCGATGAGACGGGCATCAATCGTAGGGATAAATGTGATCTCCATCATCAGGTATAGTTTGAATGGTTTCGATCTTCGTTTACACCGTGCGGTTTTTCAGTTCCGCGCAACGTATGCTCACTCGAAGCCTCCGTTCCTTTCCCATTTAGGCGACGTTGAAGCGGACGGGCCAAAAAGTAACCAATCAAGAGCGAACTAGGAAAGACGAGAAAAAATGTACCGAGCAATGTCAACATGTACCCTTTGTCCGAGTCACCGGCAATCGCGCGAAGGACAAAGAACAGACCGACGAAGACAAGTGCGGCCAAAGAGTATTCCACACATTTCCCGAGAAATCTTTTCATATGACATCTCCCCCTTTAAGGTTTGATGTATTATACGACCATTTCCATAAAAAGGTTTCACGCGTCTTGATTTTCTTTATACCACTTCGTCGCCAACCGTTCCGTCTCGATGACCCAGTCATGCTTTCCTTGAATGTATCCTTCCATGTCTTCTGGGTGCTGTGCCGCAAGTTGAAGCTTCAGCTCACCATACGCATCGCGAACGTCAGGATAAGCTCGCAAGTAATCCCGGAAGGCAAGGTGTCTTATGACATCCGGATTCCCTTCTTCAAACACATGCACGTGAACCGTCCGTTCTTCTTCTCCTTTACGGAAATAGCGACGCTTCGGAATCCCATATTCACCAAGTCCACGGTACCCGAGTGCCTCCATCCGCTCCGTGTAGTCATCGACTCGTTCGATGTCCCGTACGACCGGCATCATGTCGATGATTGGTTTTGCCGCCAATCCTTCGACCGATGTACTTCCAATGTGATGGATCGCGACAAGCTCCTCTTCGAATAACCGACTCAATTTACCAGCCTCTTCTTCAAACTTTTGATTCCATTCTGGATTGTATTTCACTACTTCGACTTTTCTCATGATTCGTTCCTCCTTTTTTTAAAGAACTCTTTATTCTCATCATACCCTTTCTAAACATCGCTCGACATGAGGGATTCCACTTCAAATGGTTTGTACACAAATAAAATGGGAAACCTTATATTAATGACTTGAGAACTGGAGAGTGAATGGATATGTTGACTGAAGAACAAATCGAAACGTTTAAAAAACGATTATTGAAAAAAAAAACAAAAACCGAAGGATACATGGATAATCGGGAAGAGACATATGATGAAGGAGAGCTCTCTCATTACGACAACCACCCTGCCGACTCGGGCGAAGAGCTCTTTTTACGAGAACGAGACCAAGCCCTTAATGAGCTCGATGAAGAGTTCTTGAGTGACGTCGATAAGGCGCTATTAGCCATTCAGAATGGGACATATGGACAATGTGAGGTGTGTGGGAAAGACATTGAACTAGACCGTCTGGAAGTCATTCCAGAAGCCACCCTTTGCATCGAACACGCCCGGGCACAAGAAGAGGAAGAACACGCGCATGAAGTCGATCGACCGGTTGAAGAAGACGTGTTGAACCCTAATGAGACAGCTCGACGCAAAGAGTTAGACGGAACGGATCAACCTGGTCAAAAAACGGACGCCTTCTCCCAAGTAGAAGACTACGGAAGCTCAGATACGATTGCCGACAGCGAAGGCAACCACGATCCGACGCGCGAACAGTAAAAAATGCCCTGACCTCATCCGAGAGGCTCAGGGCATCTGTCTGCTTAAAACGTGGCTTTTACCGGAGAAGCACCACCGAGGCGCTCTGCCAGTTTCATCGGGTCGACGGCATTCCCAGCTGAACTAGCCGAGAAATTGTAGTCCCCTTTATGAATCTCAAAGTGTAAGTGCGGACCTGACGAGTTGCCCGTGTTTCCGATTTGACCGATCGGTTCACCTTGGTGTACCAACTGACCTGTCTTGACATCCACTTTGTGCAAGTGTGCATACACGGTCGTCCATTTTTGACCGTCTACGTTGTGTTCGATTTGTATGTGGTTTCCATATGGTCCACTGGAGCTGACTTTTGTCACTTTTCCAGCTTCCGCGGCGTATACAGGTGTGCCTGTTTTGGCGGCGATATCGAGACCGTTATGGAATGTGTATCCGAACTGCCCACTCGCCGAACCGAATCCTTGAGAGAGGCGACCTTCCGCCGGCATTAAGAACCGATCGGGTGCCATCGCTTCATACTGTTTCTTCAAGTCACTCAATTGATTCGTTTGTTTCTTATATTGTTTCGACTTTTCGTCATACGACGCTTTCACGTCTTGACGTGTCGCTTCAATTTGCTCTTGCTCTTCTTTCAGTTGCTTCAATACTTCGTTTGCTTGGTTTTTTTTTTTAACAAGCTCTTGATGCGCTTCTTCCGCTTCAGCGGCCTCAGCTTTCGCACTCGGCAACACGGAAGAAACGACTTTTGCGAAGAGTGACTGTTCTGCCGGAACGAGCGACTCTTCCACTTCTTCTAATTCTTTAGAAGTCCCTTCAATTTTATCTCGCAACGCCTCCGCCTTATGGTCGACTTGCTTCAACTTTGTTTGAATGGCTTGAATCGATTGCTTCGTATCTTTAACCTGCTGCTTCGTTTGTTGCAATGACTTTTCAGTTTGAACGAGATCTTGCGGGGACATGTTGTCGGCAGATGCGGTTTGTCCTTGGAATAAGAGAACACCAACACCCGCTGTCATGATGAGTTGTTTCCACATATATATAATAAACCCTCCAAATTGATACATTCAAGAAATTCAAAAAAGCTACATGTGCGAATATACCACTGGGGGTTAAAAATTTCAATATATGAAGTTTTTCATTTTCATGTCATACATGACAGCATGATGTGATATTTTCAAGTGTCACTTCACAAGGATTTCACTAGCGTTTTTTTGTATTTTATCCCACCCAGACGATACCACCGATGGAAAGGAGTGTTACACTCACACTAACTACTAGTATACCTCGCGACAGGTCGGGAGAAAGATTTGTTGTCAGCGCAATCAGGGTCGCGGTATTTCCACTAATCAGCGCAATGATACAGATGACCAACAACCGCTTCATCAAGCGTCCTTCACCATTTCAAATTGGGCAATCTCGTCTTGGACAAATCCCAATCGTCGTGCCGCTTCAACCCATTCAGGACGGTCTGATGTCAACGTGATATGAAGTGGCGATCGGCTCGCGGCCGCCCGCAATAGCCATTCCGCTTCTTCTGCTTGTCCAAAAACATCGAGCAAGACGTGATCGCGGTATAACAAAAATCCTATTCGATTCCCTTCTACGACTTTCACTAACTCAGCAGCTTGTTGGGTCACGCGCACATCGCGTTGCCAAATCGGAACGTGACTCGCCGCCGGATACAACTCATCAAATAACGTTTGAATCGGTTCATACGTTATGTCTGCGTTCGTTTCTAATGACACCGCTTGGAAGTAGAGGATTTCTCGAGTCGTTTCGTAACCTAGTCGTTCATAGAGAGACACTGCCGCATCATTGCCTTGAATGACTTCGAGTAAACGAGTGCCTACTGCCGCCTCTTCAAATCGTTTCATCAATTCGGTCGCGACTCCTGCTTTTCGGACATGTGGGGCGACAGCAAGCCCACCACAACGTGTCTGCCATCCTGAATCAAGATGTGCAATCCCGGTTAACACGACACCGACAGGTTCTTCACCATCATAGGCTACAATGGAACGGGACGGCTGATTTTGAACAAGAACAAGAAAAACATCTTCGAAAGTCTGCTCATCGAATTGAAACGGAATGATGTAATCAGAAAAACCGCTCATAAACGCACGATATAAATCTTGTAATGGTGGATTTTGACGGTATGTAAACTGTGTCGACATATAATTCCCCTTTCTGAATGAAAATCAATAAAGCCCGAAGGAGACTCCTTATGAAAATTACGCTCGAATATCGAAATGATACGCATCAATCGATTCTCGATACGTTCGCACTACCGACGGACCAAGAAAAGTATACGACCCTGCCCAAAGACATGGATGATTCATTACCTAATGGCGTTCATCCGATTGTCATCGTCGCATCGAAACCAGTCGGGATGTTCTTACTGCATGACAACGAACGCGTCACTTCCTATACGACCGAGTCGAATGCTTTGCTCTTCTCCGCCTTTGCCATTAACTATGAGGACCAAGGGAAAGGCTACGCTAAAGCGGCACTCCAAGCACTTCCGCAGTTCGTAAAGCAACATTTCCCTCACATTCGTGAAATCGTCCTGTCGGTCAATCTGAAAAACGAAGCCGCCTTCTGCCTTTATATGAGCGTTGGGTGGAGCGATACTGGACGTCGAATCGGTGGACCGATCGGCGAACAGCGTATTCTTTCCTTAACGATTTAAAGCATCCATTCGTGTCAAACTCTCAAATATGTTTTGCCAGTAAGTCTGACGATGCGGAACTAAATCGGCTTGCGTGATTTGAACAAGATGATTCGTCATAAGAGAGCATCCTTCAATCGTACACATGCATCCTTCTGTCAGCGACCTCAGTTCATTTCTTTGAACAGCTACGACATCCATCACTTCCTGGTCGTCAAAATGAATCGGCTCACCTTGATAGAGATAGCAATACGTATGTGCAAACTCGCGATCAAGAAACTCGTCCAGTTCAATCACGTCTTCAAAGATTCCCATAAAGGTGAGCTGTTCGAACGTCAATGACAGTCCGAGCTCTTCTTCAATTTCACGAACGCCATTCGCTATTGTCTCATCTGTTGCGAGGTGTCCCGCTGCCGTAATATCATATTTCCCGGGGAAATCCTGTTTCTCCATGCTTCTTCGCTGAAGATAAATGAGGTCTTCTTTCCAGAACCAGCAGTGGAACGTCTCATGCCAATCCCCGTCAAGATGAACTTGATTTCGCTCCTTCTCCCCTATTTTCCGGAGATTCTCGTCAAAAATAGTGAGGTGCTCCTTCATTCCGACACCCCATCTTCTAAAAATCGGATAATCCCATTCGTCGTATCTAACTCAACTTGAATCCCAATCGGGAAAACGTGTGATGGAAACGTGTGACCGATATCGACATTCGTCAAAATCGGAAAATCTTTTTCTCCGATGATTTCAAGCAACAAGTCGTTGAATGAGAAGGGAGCTGATTGATCTTGAAAATGCTCGTGCTTCCCGATAATCAGACCCGAAATCTCATCAAACACACCCGCCAGCTTCAGCATACTAAGCGAACGTTCTTCTTCAGCCATCGTCTTAAACGAGTCTTCTAGGAATAGAATCGCGCCTTTCAAATCGGGATAATAATCCGACTTGAAGAACCCAGACATCGTGTTCAGATTCCCGCCAATCAACGTTCCTTGTGCCTTTCCATCCTTCAGAGAAATCCATCCTTCATTCGGTTGGAACGTCTTGACACGTTGTTGCGTCGACCAATCGAGCATCTCTTCCGTCCATTCATCAGGGATATGTAACTGAAACGGAGCCGTTCGTTCTAAACAGAGGATGTCTTTGACATATTGCTCCCCCGTCTCGAACATCCCTCCGTATTCACCGAATGAGGGGACGATTGCCGGACCGTAAAATGTGACGACGTCCGTTTTGGCATAACAGGCCATCAAGATTGCCGTGACATCACTATATCCCATGATGATTTTTGGATGACGTCGGAGTTGTTCATAATCGATATATGGTAACACCGAGTTCGAATTTGTTCCACCAATTGTACTGATGATCGCTTTCACTTCAGGATCATGTAAAAATGCGTTCAATTCGTCAGCACGATCCCGAATGGACGAGGACCGATATCCTTCTGTTTTATATGTACACGTGCCCTCTTTCACCTTGAATCCCATCCGCTTGAGCTGTTCAACCCCACGTTGGTAACGCCCCTCAAACTGAACAGGTGCCGGAAAAGAAGGCGTAATGATCCCTATCGTATCCCCCACTTGCAACATTGGCGGTTTAATCATGATCCCCACTCCCTCACAACATCATTATGACCGCATTATACCGTAGGAGTGGTAAGTCATGCTTCAAAATAAATCAGGGTCTTCTGATAACGTTCTCACTTTTCGAACTTTCGCCGGGCGTCCTGTCCATCCGAGTGCAACAAAGAAAAATGCACCTGCGAGTACGCCGAATAAAGCGGTCAACCCTACTTGAATCCCAACAAAACCATACTGTTCTCCCAGTTTCACGAGGAAGAGCGGTGCAAACAGACAAGTCATACTGAGTGAAAAAAGACCTCCCCATACCCGTCGCTTTGCATTACCAATGGTGAACCAACCGAACGCGATCCATACACAAGCAACCAATCCTAGCGCACCAACCATCATCCACATGCCCACACCTCACCTTTTCGTTTTCCTTTCTATTCCCCATTTTTCTTGTTATTCCTACTATTTTTTTAAGTAATGAGAGAATTTCCGGGTAAAGGTAAATTAGACAAGATGCGAAACGGGACAACAAAGGAGTGAGGTGTGCATGCGTTCACGATTAACCTTTGCCTTAATCTTTCTCGGTCTTTTTTTTTTCGCCGTTTATTGGATGAGCACGTGGAATGACAACTTAGTCGAGGGACAGATTGAACGAGTCGATATCCCCCAAATATTGATTGAATCTACCGGATCCTCGGAAGAAGTCACATTGCGCGTCGTCTTGATCAATGATCAAACCGAAGTCACCGGCATCGTCAATAGCGTACAAGGGTTACAGAGCGGACAACTGGTGACAATCGAGGTCATCCCGACGGATTCGAATTTGAACATCGCACGCACCATCGAAGTCAACGCTCCATGATTTTTTGAAATGAAGCGTAACTTTTCCAGAACTGTGGAATATGAGAACAGAAACATAAAAAGGAGTGATCGGATTGATTTCAAATAAATTACTATCTGGAAAAGTAGCTTTTGTGACCGGGGCAGCCTCCGGAATCGGACGTGCCGCGGTCATCCGCTTCATTCAAGCCGGAGCGAAAGTCGCCATTGTCGATTTGAATGAAGAAGATGCGATGCGTCTCGCAAGCCTTGTCGGGGAAGAACGCGCCATCGGCATCAGTGCAGATGTGTCAGATGAATCTGCAATGAAAGAGGCCTACGAACGGACAATGGAACGATTTGGTCAACTCGATATCGTCTTCGCTAACGCCGGTCGAAACGGGACCATCACACCGATCGAACATTTATCATTGGATGATTGGAATGGAGTGGTGGAGACGAACCTCACGGGAACCTTTTTGACCGTCAAACATGCTATTCCCCATTTGAAAGAGAATGGCGGTAGTATCATTATCACTTCATCGATTAACGGGAACCGCTATTTTAAAAATTTCGGATTCAGTGGCTACGCGACGACGAAAGCAGGTCAAACCGGCTTTGCGAAAATGGCTGCTGCGGAACTCGCTCAATTCGGGATTCGTGTCAATTCCATCTGTCCCGGGGCCATCGATACGAATATTGACGATTCGACCAATCGAGACGATGCGTTGCTCGAAGAAGTCGTTATTCCAATCGAATATCCACTTGGGAATCAACCGCTTGCCGGAAAATCGGGCTCCGCGAAACAAGTCGCCGATGTCGTCTTATTTTTCGCGAGCAACATGTCGAGCCACGTGACCGGCTCTGAAGTATACGTCGATGGGGCTGAATCGCTCTTGTAATCGAAAAGCAGGTCACCTCACCCGAGGCGACCTGCTTATTTAAGGATTGGACTTTTCATGACCGCTTTTTGATAGAACGGCTGAAATCCAAGCCGTTCCATATTGCGACCAGACGCCGAATCGACTTTCGTCGTAACCGTCAACAGATTGCATCCAAGTGCTTTCGCTTCGGCAATTCGTTCCAAAATAAGTTGCGTCTGGTACCCTTTTTGCCGATACGTCGGAACGGTGCTCGTCAGAAACAACTCTCCAATCCCGTCTTGCGTGGCTAAAATCCCACCCGCTACGACAGCATCCTCTTCTCGCACGAGATAAGCATGATTACTCGGTAGTGCGTAAAAGCCTTTGGCTGTATCGACCGTCTCTTGAAGGATTGTGCCCGACTCGGCGAATCCAGCCGCAACGGCGTATGCCCACTCATGGAGTGTCTCATCCTTCACTTTTTTGACCTGAGTCGGTACAGATGTGGAGGCATGCTGTGTCAAATCCAACGTCCATACGTCCAAAAAATGATCGAGCGTGTAGTTACGTTCTTGCAATAAGCGGAGCAAGGAGTCTTCCGCTAATGGACAAACCTCAATATGTAGACGCGAGACATTTTTCCCGCGTACCCATTTTTCCATTTGATGCAGGTCGTAAAAGCTTGTCGGCCGATTCAATCCAAATCCGACCGCAAAACTCATATTTCCCATTTTGAACACATGCCCTTTTCCTTCTACGTGTAGTTCCGCACCTTCATAGGGAGGGGTTTGTTTACGATGTCGAATGTAAGCAGACGTCCCCTCTGCTTTGATGCGTTCGATACGCCTTGCCAATTCTAAACGTTTCACGCTCTTCCCTCCCTTGTATATTCCATGTTGAGTGTAGCATATGTTCACGGTCGGATGAGATGACCGTATTGAATCAGCCGTTCCCGGACAGAAGGAACAAGTTCTACACACTCAAGGACCGTCTCCCATTCTTGTAACGTCACATCGACGACTTCATCTGCTTGCAGTGACAGTTGTTCGAAGTCGATTGGTTTCTCGCACACGAGACAATACATATCCAAGAAATATGTGCCCCGCTTAATCGTTGTCACGAACCGGAGTTGCTCAGGCAATACATATAGTCCCAACTCTTCTTTTAGCTCACGGACCGCACCTTGTCGACTCGTTTCTCCAGCCAAAATCGAGCCGCCCGTTCCTTCCCAAAGAAGCGGATACGTCTTATCCGGATGACGCTTCGACAGCAATAATCTCCCATCCGGATTGAACGTGAACACTTCGATGACCGTGTGAAACGTATGCGGCTCTAATTCATCCCCACGAAAGTGCGTTCGACCGAGCGGTTGCCGGTTTTCGTCGAGTAAATCCCATACTTCTCGATTCATGGACGAATCTCATCAATCACGAACGAAGAGGAACCTTGAATCTCTTCGATAAAGTGAGATCCGAATAGCATGGCTGGTGTGAAGCTTCCGGCAAGCATCCCACCCGAACCGAGCAACCGCTTGACGACGGCGAGCGCCCCGTACACGGTGAAGGCATACGTACTTGCCGTTTGAATACGGACGACTACTTTTCGTCCTTCCTCATTCGTTGCTTCGCCCCATACGTACGTCGATGATTTTTCACGTACAGCCTCATCTGGTCCCGATACGTTTTCGTCGACATAACGGAGCAATCGTTCCTGCACGGCCTCTTTTCCGAGAATCGGGCTGAACCATGACAAAGCGCGAGCAGCATAGGCGGCCGCTGTCGGTACAGGAACCCAAGTCGTAATATTCGGAATGTCTGTTGTGTAGTAGGCGGTCGAAACGTCTCCCCACGGAATCGCAATGGCGGTACGGCTTCCGCGACCAAAATCAATCGTTCTCCGCTTTGCCCCAATTGGAAATGATGATAATTTGCCGTTCACACGTTCCACACTACTCGACCCTAGTCCACGAACGGCCGTCTTCATGGTTCCTGGTGAGATGCCGGCTGCCGCCGAAAAGCCAAGAGCGAGTGTTGTCGCATCCGGTATCAACTCTTTTAATTTCCGCGCGACACAGTCGGTCGGAATGACATCAAATCCGACACCCGAGCATAAAATCACACCACGTTCTTTGGCTTGAGCCGCTCGCTGTTTAGAATGGACATATTCGAACACGTCGATTTCCCCGGTAATATCTAAGTAATGCGTACCTGTCTCTAGACATGCCTCGATCATCACTTGGCTCGTATCCGTGAAAGGACCTGCACAATGAAGGACTAAATCTACATCGTGAAGCGCCTCGATTGCGGCTTCACGACTCAATGCGAAAATCGATGTTTCGCAACCCAGTTCATCTCCTAGGCGATGAATCGCTCTTGCGTTTCGTCCGGCAAGAACCGGACGCATTCCGTCACGAGCGGCTTGTCGTGCAATCAGCTCACCCGTATAGCCATTCGCCCCATAAATCATCCATCTCATTTTTACCCCTCCTTATGTTAATGTATCCTTGTTCGTTTCCCTAAAAGAAGTTGAATCGAACGAAAAGATCTTGGATGACATCGATGATATACACACTTCCCGTTACAATAAGCAAATATCCGATTGGGATGAGCAGACTTTTCACTGTTTGTAGTTTTGTTATGTCTCCCCGATGCTGTAGTAGACGATCCACCAAGTAAAACAAAGTCGCTGCGAGAAGACTGAGCCATGACAAGACGAGTCCGAATAGTATATGTAAAACAAACGAAGTGAACCACCTGAATCGTTTCGAACTGAGTCGATTCGCCAACCAGTCACTGCACCATGAGGTCACGACACCGTAGGTCAACATAATCGGAAAACTGACCGCTACATAGGCAACCGTCATCAAAAGGAAGCCATTCAGTACGCCACTCATCCCTCCATTTTCTCGTAGACCCATCATAGTGACCCCACACGCTAACAAAATCGCATAGACGGGCGAAGCGATGGATGCTGTGACGATTTTACGATTCCACATCTGCACTCCCCCTAATCCCTTCCAACTTTACACGACCTGTTCTGAAAACGCACAAAAACCAGCCTAAATTCAGGCTGGCTTCGCGATTTGTTAATTGTTTGCAACTTCTCCGGCTTTCGTACGGACCGATTGCATCGCTTCCGTCCATGGAAGGAGTTGGTCGAGCATATCGTTGACCGATTGTGCTTGAACTTCTTTCGGAGCGAAATGCGTACCGTTCTCGAAGTCCGTGAAGAGTGAGAGTGCAGGATGGACACGTACGTGAGCGATTGACAATTCACTCAAAATGCCCCGTAAATGTTCTGTTGCCCGTGCTCCACCAACAGAACCGTATGAGACGATTCCGGCTGCTTTGTTGTTCCATTCGACGCGTAAGTAGTCGAGAGCGTTTTTAAGAGATGCTGAGATGGAATGGTTATATTCTTGGACGATGAAGATGAATCCGTCCATTTGCGCAATTTTCTCCGACCAGGCTGCAACGCCAGATGCGTCTTGACCCGCTTCGCCGAGAAGTGGCAAGTTGTAGTCTGCGATGTCGATGACTTCATAGTTGGCATCGCCACGTTTGTCGGCGAGTTCTTTCACCCATTCCCCGACTTGTGGACTGACGCGACCTTCACGAGTTGATCCGAGTACGATTCCGATGTTTAACATAGTAGTTCCTCCTTGGTTATGTTGTGATGCATCTGATTTTCCAAACAAGCGATTTAAGAAACTCATTTCATGCCCTCATATTCTTTCTCAAATGTTTTCGTGCTTCTGACCGTATCGATTGGTCGTACCATCGCCTCGATTTGCGAACGTTTCGCTTCGAGGAACGGCGGGAGTGACAACTTCTCACCGACCGTCTCGTACGGCTCGTCTCCCATGAATCCAGGTCCATCTGTCGCCCATTCGAACAAGATTTGCGGCGCGACACGTGCATAGGATGATTCAAAGAAGAAGCGATCGACGTAGCCAGAAGTCGGCAAACCGAACTGTTGGAGACGTGCTGTCCATTCATCGAGGACGCTACGGTCTTCGACACGGAATGCGACATGGTGCACGGTACCGAACCCTTGACGCGCTTGTGGAGATGTCTCGTCGTGAATGACGATCACTTGCGCTCCGTTTCCACCTTCACCTCCTTCAAAGAGATACACATCACCTTCTCGCCCGATCTCTTTAAATAGCATCACTTGCTCCATCACTTGTTTGAAATATGTGATATCGGCGATGCGAATAAAGATTGGACCGAGTCCCGTGATCGCGTATTCAAGCGGGATTGGACCGTTCTTCCACGGCTCGCCCGACGCGATGCCTTCGTTGAACTCATCCGAGATGAGTTGATACGCCTGCTCATCAAAGTCGATGAACGAGAGCGTCTTCTTCCCGAACTGTTCTTGAATCCCTTCGTGCTCGACACCGAGACGGTCGAATCGACGGACCCAATACGTCAACGCTTCATCTGTCGGTACGCGGAACGACGTCTTCGCGATTTCATTTGTTCCGTGCTTACCTTTCGGGATACCTGGGAAGTCGAAGAAGGTCATGTCTGTCCCTGCGTTTCCTTTATCGTCCGCAAAGAATAAGTGATACGTTTGAATGTCGTCCTGGTTGACCGTTTTTTTCACCAAACGCATGCCTAACACGTGAGTGAAGAAATCGTAGTTTTTTTCGGCACTACTCGTGATTGCTGTGACGTGGTGAATTCCTTTAACATGATTCATCATTCTCTCTCCTTTTATATCTTGATTTCAAGATACATGATTAAAATTTTTTGCTGCTTCTGCCCGCTTTCCTATTTGTTTCAACTGTTCAATCGTTTCGTTTAATTGCATCCCTTCAAACACGGCGTTCATATGCTCCGTATGCTTAGGGAAAATATCTTGCATCAAGCGCTCTCCGTCATCCGTCAGCGCCGCGTATGTGATGCGACGATCGCTCGGACAAGCCTTACGAATGAGATACCTTTTTTCTTCTAACCGGTCCACGACGTACGTCATACTTCCGCTCGAGAGGAGAATTTTCTTCCCGATGACTTGAATCGGTTGATCTCCTTTATGATATAAAAACTCGAGTACGGCGAACTCGGTCGCGTTCAATCCGTAAGACGCCACTTCCTGCTTCACCAGGTCTTGTAACGACTGAGAGGCACGTAACAGCACAGTAATTGTTTTTAATGCATCAGATGGTTCCATCTGTCTCCCTCCTTTGTCCAAGAGAGCCATTAACTTAAATTTAAATATCTTTAATTCGAGATAAATATATCATGCGAAGATTTTCCCGTCAATCGATTTGATTTAAAAAATAAGACGGGTTGTTCCCGTCTCATTCCCCTCGCCGAATTACAGCCATTTCACGACCGAATCGATGGCCTTCATCAACGAATCCTAGGCTTCCATATAAGTGATGCGCTGCCTCGTTCTCGAGGTGATAGCCGACGACAATCGGTTTCCCCTCGCCGATTTCTTCAAGCATCAGCTCTGCCGCCTGTCGACCAATCCCTTTGCCTTGATGAGCATGGTCGATCATGATTCGGTAAATCCACAATGCATCCAACTCTTCAAGTTCTGTGTTGTACATGAGGAAGCCGACCATCGTCTCATCTTCATAAATCGCACGTGGACGTAATGTCGGTTCGTACATCGCTTGAAGTAACGAAATCGCATTCGGCTCCATATACGACTGTTGTTGGTCACTTAATGCCAATTGACAGCATGTATACCAATTTTGTGCATCAATCGGACGTAGTGAAATCATGTCATTCTCCTTTAGTCATATGTCTCATTTAAGTTTCTTGCATAAAATGCGATGGCACGCCGGTACCGCGCGATGCTCTCGTCCGCTTTCGGACTTGCAAGCAGTTCAAGTAACGTTCCCGTCGCTTCTTCATGGCGACCGACGTTGTAATGGGTCATCGCTTGAAATACCTTGAGCGCCCCGTGATTCGGGAATTGCTCAATCGCCTCTTTAAATAACTGTTCCGCCTCTGCGTATCGTCCGAGTGCCCGATACGTACTGCCGAGTCCGAGATATGATTCCGCCAACTCTTCCCCCGTCAACCCGAGTCGGATGGCCCGTTCATAATGCGGGACCGCTTGACGTTCTTCACCGAGCGAGTCATAGCACCACGCACAGTACGCATGTAGCCTCGGATTCTTTTCATCTTTCCGCAAGAGCGACAAGAACAGTTGCTTCGCCTGCTCGAGTTGTCCATCCTCACGGAGACGAACGGCTCGATCAAACTCATTCTCTTCTGTCACGTCGGTCCCCTCCTGTGCGAATTCTTGATCTAACCATGCTTGTAACGTTTCATAATACTTACCGATATGTACTCCATCGACGAGTGCATGATGGGCTTGGACGGATAACGGCATAACCAGACGCTCGCCTTGACGTTCGAACTTGCCCCAGGCGATGCGCGGCACGCTGTCATGTTGTTGCTGATGCGTCGGGTGCATGATACTCGTGAACGTGACCCACGGAACACTCGTGATATACAGTAAGTCGTCGGGCTCGTCATCCCCGACCACGACTTTATCGGCAGCTCGCTCCATCCGCGTCGTCACTTCCTGTAAGAATGTCGGTAAATCTTCATAGAACGTAGCCGCACAAAAGTTGAAGACATCCTCGTCTAACATGACCGTGAACGAAGGGTGGACCACCTCGTGTTCGACGACCTCTTCACCACGGATACGATAGCGCAATTCCGGAGTCGCGTTCGCCGCTCTCACCGCACCGTATAAAAAGAGTTTGAAGAACGATTGATTGCTCTCCTTTGCATATGTATATAGGTTCGTGACATCTACGTTTGCCGTCACGTTGAAATGTGGCGCATCAAACGCTTTGAAAAACTCGAAGTGCTTACGTCGTGCCCACGTCTCAATTTCAATTTTTTTCATAAAAACTCCCCCTCCTACGCTCTTACTGTAGCAGAGAGAGTGAATTCGCTCATAGCTTTTGTTTTAACTGTTCGTAATGTCCTTTTGCCAAATCAAAGTAGATGAAGTCTCCACGTTCGATTCGTTCGAGTGTCGCTTCGAATTCACGCCATCCACGTTCGACCTGTTCAGGTGTCAGCTCGCCGCTCTTGGTCGCCTCTTCAAACTCATCCTCATCCTTTTTGACAATATCTCCGTTCGGAAACACAAGAATATCGAGCAACAAGTCATCCATATAAGGGATACCCTCTTCTTCGCCGATTCGGTCAACGAGGTCGATATACCACTGCACGATTTCGCCTTCCGGATTGATCATCGCTGTCACACCGAACGGTTCATTGTCCGGGAAATATTGGAGCCAAGCAAACCCGGCATCCGCCACGATGAATTCTTCCCCTTTATGCTTTTTATATAATGGTGCCCGAACCTCATCGATTTGGAATAAGGCGACGACGCCTGAAAATTGTTCCGTCTGAACACGAATTTGCGCGTAGCGGTTCTTTAAAATTCGTTCCCAGTCTCGTCGATTCGCATACTTTCGTTTTGCCATATGGATCTCCCCTTTGGTCATCTCTGTATGATACAGTTCGCCAGAAGAAAGAAAGTTCCTTGTTAGTCATACAGGTTATGCTGATTGAACCAGACGAGATGACTTTGCTTCAAGCGTTTCCGCTCGACCATACGGACGAACGCGTCTGTCGAGATGAAACGGTTCCCGGGATGGAGGTCGGCCAGCATCAAGAGGATGAGGCGTGAACCTCGCTCTCCCTCTTGAAGAGAGATATGTTCCATCTTCCCTTCTCCGTTGAAGCGGTTGATGAACAGCTCGACTTTACACTCTTCTTTTAAGAGTCGGGTCGTCACATATGCGACTTGGCTGATGATCGACTCGAAGTCGTGATGTAACGTGTAGCCGGACGGCCCACTCAAATCTACTGCGAACGTGAACGTATCGAGCGATGTCTTTTGAAAGACTTTCGACTGGACTCGTCCAAGTTTTGCCGTCGCGACCCAGTCAATCTCTTTTACCGGTTCCCCTTCATAAGGCTTTGACCCCAGAACCTGCAGTGGATTCCGAAGTGGTGATGCGGTCAAAGGCCGGTCACCAAGCGCTAAACGTTTCGTGCCGACCGGTGGGTGTAACGTAAGGGACGGTAATACCGTCCACCGCTTCTCGATGGGGCACTCGAGTAAGTACGTCCCGAGATGAAACGGGAGCGTCACAGCAAGTATGCATTCTTCGATGTAGGCAGGACCTCGGAATTCGGCTTGAATGTGAAGCATCTGACGAGCCTGATCTGTCCGTAATGTCAAATCCAAACTATTCGGGGACCGGTCGTGGGCTGGAAAACTGAGCGCTGTATTGGATTTCAGCCGAACACGAACCGGAAGCCCGAGTCGTTCGACGACTTCACTTCCATCTAAAATCAGTTGTACCTCCGTCTCATCCCCGACAAAGAGAAGGGATTCATGGCTATGTATGTGAAGCCGAAGAGCTTGTTCCAACTGTTTCCGTGTCCGTTCAAAGAACCAAACGATGCCCGCAAGTAAACAAAGCGCATATCCGACAATCTCCATGTACGGGACGAATACGAGAATCACCCCAGCGAATCCATAAACCGGAATCCATTGTTTCTGTAGGGCGTTATGTGTCGAGAAGGTCATCTTCAGCCCTCTACCGGCACAGAGACGGTGTCTAAGATGTAACGGATAATGTCCTGTTTCGTCGATTTGATGCCTCCTTCAAGCGTCAACGTCAAACGATGGGACAAGACATAAGGTGCCACGGCTTTCACATCTTCCGGAATGACGTACAATCGATCGTTCAGATAGGCATAACTTTGAGACGCTCGCATGAGCGCGATGGCTCCACGTGGACTGACACCGACCTCGACGGATGCATGTTCCCGGGTCGCGTGAACGAGCCCGAGTAAGTAATCGAGGACATCATCTTGAATCGATACTTGCTTCACTTCCTCCTGAGCACGGCGTAACTCGTCTAACGTCGCAACCGCCTCTACGGTTTTCCTCGTTTGACGCATCACTTGTAAGAGGAGTTCTCTCTCTTCCGCAACAGCAGGATAACCGACTGGAATCGAAATCAAGAAGCGATCGAGTTGGGCATCCGGTAAGGGGAACGTCCCCGCTGATTCAATCGGGTTTTGCGACGCGATGACGAAAAATGGTTTCGGCATCGGATATGTCTCTCCCCCGATGGAAACTTGTCGTTCTTCCATCGCCTCAAGCAAGGCGGACTGCGTTCGTGGAACCGCTCGGTTAATTTCATCAATCAAGACGATGTTCGCAAAGATTGGTCCTTGGCGATGATCGAACGTCTGCGTCTGCATGTTGAAATAGTCTGCTCCGATCACATCAGACGGTAACAAGTCGGCCGTGAATTGAATCCGGGAAAACACCCCGTCGAAGCTGGCCGCAATTGTTTTGGCAAGTAACGTTTTTCCCGTGCCTGGCACATCTTCTAATAGAATATGTCCTTCCGCGAGTAACGCCGTACAACAGAGGCGTACGACATCCTCTTTTCCTAAATACACTTCGTTCAACTGTTTGATGACCTGCTCCATGCCCATATGACGACCTCCATTTTTTGTTTTTTTCAAACTTTACCTTTTTATGGTAAGATAAACAACAAATAGTCTGAAAATTCAAAAGGAGGTACCCTCTTGCGCTGGACGAACAAGTTTCTTCTCATGATTGTCGCCACACTCCTCGGCACCTTTACGATAATGGTGATTGCGACGAGTGTATTCGAGTGGCTCTATAACCCGGAAACGATACCGGTCGAGGAAAGTCATAGTCTTCCAACTGATCTCCTATCGGATGAGGATGATGGAATTTTAATTGGTGAATCCAAAGCAGATTACCCGTTTGAATTGGATCCTCAAAAAGGAAAACATCACTTTTTTGTTAGAATCACGGGATCTGGAGAATCAACACGACGAAATCTCGGACTATTCGTCGCTTTGATCGCATTCTGTTGCTTCAGTTTCTATGTCTATCGAAAACGAAAATGGCATTTGACGAACGCACGAGATGATGATGATTCAAGCATAGACCCGCTTGTAGAATCGCTACAACACAAGAACGCCTCGTCCGTTTCGACGCTCACAGCGTTCACGAACGTCCCGATTCGCGATGCACTGATCACATTCAACCAATCTCTCGTACCAGTCAAGCGATTGCGTGCTCATGAGACATTGCAAGAGTGGTTCCAACGCATCGATTTACCGATGAACCCGTCCGTTTATCATGCGGTTCGCTACGGCACCTCTTCAGGTGTGACGATTTCTGAAGAAGACACACTTCACTTCAAGAGAACACTCGATACCTACGCGACACGTCCTCACCCCGAGTGAGAATGTGCACAGGTTCTGCTTTTTCATCATGAATGATAAAATGGTGGAAAATGTCAGTTAAGGGGATGGAAACATGAAACGATGGGCGATATTCGGATTAAGTGCACTTTTACTCACGGGTTGTACAGATACGGTGGCAGACAATCCAATCCCAATCGAATCACCCGATGAACCCATCACCGAATGGACGCGTGAGGACTTTAAAGACGTCTATGACCAATACGAACAAACGAAACCGCTCCTTACTGCCCTTGAACAACAAGGAATCAAACCGTTTCGGGAGACGTTCGAACGGGTCATCATCGCCGGCAACGGTCTCGAGCATACGTATGCGGATATTTACCCATTTAAGCTCGATGACGGGAC
This sequence comes from Exiguobacterium profundum, assembly GCF_001909285.1. Lineage (GTDB taxonomy): Bacteria > Bacillota > Bacilli > Exiguobacteriales > Exiguobacteriaceae > Exiguobacterium > Exiguobacterium profundum. The sequence goes on along the minus strand of NZ_MRSV01000001.1, from coordinate 592,849 downwards.
GTATGCTACCATTTTCGATAGTCAGGACGGAACGGTGATCAATGGTTCTGAGTCGGTCGCTCCGCTATTTTGGCAAGAGGAATCCTTCCTTCAATACGTCGAAGAGATTGAAAATCGGAAATTCGGTACAAGTGCCCCACCTACCGATGTCGTCCTCACGCAGGATGAATTCCAAACGGTCTATGACCGCCATGCCTACACGTCAGCCCTCCTCGTCGAACTCGATGAAGCGGGCGTCGAACTGGCACGGGAGCCAATCGATGACGTGATCATTGCCGGGAACGGCGTGACCGAAGTCACTGCCGACTTGTTCGTATTCGATGTCGAGAGCGGGTATGCCATCGTATATGATCAGGACGGAGAAATTTTAAAAGGCCCCGAATCCATCTCACCGCTCTTTTGGAACGAGAAGGACTATGTGGACCTGTTAGCCAAGAATGAAAGTTAATGCGTGTCACGTTGTAACTTACGATATTCCAGCAACAACTTGAGCCATTGTGCCGGTTTGTCGCTGGGATCTTTTTTGTCCCGACGATGTGCTGTGACGTAGGTGTGCCATGAGATGGCCCGATACACGCATCCCAATTCCTCCGCAATCTTCATATGACGCTCGAGTATTTCTGTTGGCGCGACGTGTCTCCATTCTTTCAAATAAACCTTTCGTAACTCATGGATTTTCTCTATCCATAATGTATCGTCCTCTTCCGGCAATAAATCGAACAAGATGTTCCAAAAGACACGCATGCTAAAGAATGGATGTGTGATTGTTGCATCTCCCCAATCGAGAATCACCGGTTGATTGCTTTCAGGCTCCCAGAAAATATTCCCTCCATGCAAATCGCCGTGGTCGAGACTCATCGGTATACCACTTTCTAGTTCTTCACACATCGACAGAAGTTCAGGTTTTAGTGCCAACACTTCTTCCCGCTGCACCCGCTCCAGATTTAGACTCATCTCAACGAACGTCGATTCGATTTCCTCCCTGAGCATAGACGGACGACGGTCTGGAACCCCCATTTTTAAAAGTTGCTCCGTCTCACCACTCATTCGTTGCTGTAATTTGGCATACTCTCGTAGCGCAACCTCATACTGTTCCTGATCAGGTACATCACGTAACGGGTGACCGGAAACTTTTCGCAAGATGAACCATGGATGAACCGGATGCACAGCGACTACGTCTGGCACGAGCCCAGGCAACATATGAGCAAGATATTGTGACAACATTCCTTCACTCTGACTGATTGAAGTGACCGCTTTAGCATAGACGCCATTGCCATGAACCAGATACGTCAAATCCGTATCTTTTTCTAGATGCCACGTCTCATTCGAAATATATTCATCAATCCACTGATCAAACTCATGCTTGAGATCAGTGTTTTCCCAGAAAACAGATAGTTGTTCCATATTCGTCCCCTTCCAATTTATGCTATACTCAAATCAATAAACGACCACTAGGGGAGCCTTCGGGCTGAGACGGCATTTGCCGGACCCTTTGAACCTGATCTGGCTCATACCAGCGTAGGGAAGTGGCTTGGAATACGTCTCTGTATGTCCACGCCATTTTTCCGTCTGGAAACGTGGCGTTTTTATTTTGAAAGGAGACTATTCATGCGTATTCAACAACTCACTTGGATGGCGATGCTCGTTGCCATCGCCGTCGTCGGTTCGATGTTCATCTCGATTCCTACAGGTGTCGCCCGCGCTTATCCGATTCAACATATGGTGAACGTGATTGCCGCAGTCACCGTCGGTCCAATCGGAGCCGTTCTCGTCGCTTTCGTCACCGGACTCATTCGCGTCATGACCGGTACAGGATCACTGCTCGCATTCCCTGGTGGCATGATTGGCGCGTTTCTTGCCGGCATTTTCTTCGTTCGCACGAACCGCGTCTATGCGGCCGCTCTCGGAGAAATCATCGGGACCGGCGTCATCGCTTCGTTGATTGCCGTCCCGTACGCAAAACTGTTGATGGGTTCGACGTTCGGTGCATTTTTTTTTTTCCCGGCGTTCCTTGCCTCTAGTTTGACGGGCGCGCTTCTCGGTTGGCTCGTCTTGTCGCGTATCAAACAGTTGCGACCGAGCGTACTCAAATAAAAGCTCCCTTTTTGGATGAAAATGGTAAACTATAGACAACATCTACAGAGGAGGGGTTTTATGTCTCGTTTCAATCAACTTGTAGCGGGTGGTATTTTGTTGTTTTTGTCCGGACTCTTATATAAGCTCGAACGCATCGCACTCTACATACGTTGGTACGCCGAAATCTCAACCGGGAGCTGGTTGGAAAAACCGTCGTTTGTCGATCCATTTCTCCAAAACTGGTTCGTTACCTTGTTTCTCTTTGCCGCTATTCCCTTCTTCTTGGCAGCTATGAATGTCACGCAAAAAATAAGTCCATCCGAGAATCCGACCGACTCATGACGGTCGGTTTTCTGTATGATAGACCCAAATCGCTTCACCATTCCATTCATCGATTAAGCCGCTGTCGACAAAGCCGTTCTTCGCATAAAATCGTTTCGCGACTTCATTCTCTTGATGGAGACTGAGGATGATATCATCCACGTCGTATTGTGTCTGGATGAATTCCACTGCCATGCGTAGGCACTTCGTTCCAATGCCTTTCCCCTGTTCGTTTTGATCAATCATGAAACGGTCGAGCCACATGTAACGTTCTGACTGGTTTTCCGCTCCGACCATCATGAAGCCAACCGGTCGCTCGCCTTCATAAAATGCAAAGCTCTGCCAATTGTATTTCGTATCCTCAATCATCTCTCGAAGGGATTCGGCATTCGTCTCGATGAATCGAGATTGTTTCTCGTCCACTGTCAGGGCGATGACCGCCTCTCGATTGACTGCATCAACCGGTTGAATCGTGATTTCGTTTACTTTCATACATTCACCTCATTGATTTTCTCTCTTCCATACGATTTCTCCCGTAAAAAGTTTCTTCTCCCGTATCTTCGAAGGCTTGTATTCGCTACACTAACAATAGAAAAGGAGGGGATCTTATGTTCCGAATCGGAAGTATCTTTATTCCCGTATCAGATGTAGAACAGTCTCTGAACTGGTATACAACTTATTTTCATGCCCAAGAAATCGGGCGCTGGGAAGGGGGCATCGGAATCTGTCTGCCAGATGGCTCAACTCAACTCGGATTGATTCAAACTACTTCAACGCAACCCACAACATTTAAGGATGCGTCCGGACAAGCCCATGTTTATTTCAATATCATCTGTGAAGACATCCAGCTCGCGTATCAATCGTTCGAACAAGCAGGGTTAATTGCGACCCCGCTTCACGATTTCGGTGGTATGTCCTGTTTTGACGTACGAGACCCGGATGGACATACGATCAGCCTCATCTCAGAAGAATTGACTTCCCCGTTCCACCGTGATCGAGTGAAAGAGTTGCAAACGAAAGGAAACAACCAATGAAACAAATCCATCATATCTGTATCCAAACCCCGGATTATGCCGCATCGAAGTCATTTTACGAAGCGCTCGGTTTTGAACTCGTCCAGGAGTCGCCAAACTTTCATACGCGTGACTTCAACAGTTGGCTCAAGCTCGGTGATTTTTATATTGAGCTCCAGACTGCTAAAGCGGATGAAACGTTACAAGACTACTCGAAACATGCGGCCGGTCCCGTCCATTTCGCCCTCTATGTAGATGACCTCAAAGCGGAAGTCGCACGACTCGAACAACTCGGCGTCACGTTTTTACCGAAGCACGGTGGCAACATCTACTTCGTCGTCGATGGACATTTAAGTAAATTAAAAGCACCGGAAGGAACCATCATTGAACTGCGTGATACGTTCGAGATTACATAATCAGAGCTTCACAGTTATCCAACAAAACCAGGTCCATGTTTGCATGGGACCTGGTTTTGTTATGCACTCTTAAAGACATAGATGTCCTATTTGAAGTAAAACGAATATATCACCTCGGTCATGAAAGCTCACGATTTTTTCTAAATGACCGTTGAAGTGAAATGAATTGTGCGACCAGAAGTAACCCATTTGTAAGAAGTGTCATTGCTAACAAGTCCACCCAAGAGTAAACCACTACACCCGTCACCTTTAATGCTATTGCCACTCCAGCAAACAAAACAGCAAACTTCGATGTAGAACCAATCAGTTTCCTTAGTTCCATTTTATATTCAGATTTCTCAACAACGTTTGCATACTCCATACCTGAGACAATATAACGAATCCATACATAGAGACTTAGAATTGCTATAACACTCAATAAAATATATGAAGACTCAGTGTTGAATATACCTGAAAATCTATTCAATAGAAAGACTACTCCCAAAAATCCAATGAACAAAACGAAAGCCTCGGCTATAAAGTACAACATCCGCCTTTCTTTATATTCGTCATTTGGTAAAAACATTGTGACCCATGATTCTTTCATCTTTTACTCCTCCCAGAATAAATCATTTAGAGTGACGCCCAGAACCCTCGCAATGGCAATACAGAGTTTCAAAGAGGGATTATATTTATTCGATTCGATCAAACCGATTGTCTGTCTAGTCACACCGATCGCCTCTGCCAAATCGGTTTGAGTAAGATTCTTTTCTACTCGATGTTCTTTTACTCTATTTCCCATGTCTGTCTCCTAATTTAGTTGCGCAATACCTAAAATGTAATATATATATTCCATTAACGCAATATATATATTACATATTTTTGATTACGAATGAATCTCCATCACACTTTCTACGTTTTCTCTGTTCATAAGAAAGGAAAGGATACAGTAACTACATTTTGAGTTAGGAGATCACTAATGAAATATCTCGATTATTGGAGCTACTTGTCACTCTCTCTGGCAAAGCTCTTCTTTTTTAGCTGGTTGACCGCGACGGCGTTCGACTTCTCATTCTTCCTCATCAATTTGGCGACGATTTTGCTCCTGACGAGTTGGGCACTCGCCGTGTCTTATCCGATCCGCCGATGGATTTTATACGTTTCTCTGTTCCTGCATAGTACCCTGCTCGTCTCGGACGTCTGGTACTATCGCTATTTTGAAGACTTATTATCCGTCGCCTTACTATCTGATATCGGGCAGATGGGAGATGTCGGGGGTGGCTTCTTGACGCTCATCCGCCCAATCGATGCGTTCTTCTTCATCGACCTCATCATCTACGGTTTGATTTTGCGTTATATGAAACGTCATCCTGTCCGTGAAGGGAAGCGGAACGGAAGACGATTGGCGCTCGCTGGCTTCGCACTCGGATTCCTTCTCTTCACAATCCCGCTCACCCTCAGTTTTCAGCGTGGAGAAAAGTGGATCGCAGATGACCCCATCTCGAATATGCGTGAATACTATCATCTTGGATTTTGGGGCTATCACGCGATGGATGTCGCCCGAGGCGTCGAACGTGCTATGGGATGGAACGAAGCCCTGACAGACGAAGAGCGTTCTCAAATTCAAGCACTCTCTTATCAAGAATTAAGTGCCCCAAGTCCAGATACGAACGTTATCGTTTTACAACTCGAATCATTCCAAACATCCGTCATCGATCAACAGATTGATGGACAGGAACTGACCCCGAATTTGAACCGACTGCGACGTGACATGCTTTACTTCCCGAACGTGTATCATCAAACGCATGAAGGGCGAACGTCTGATGCAGAGTTCATCGTCAACACGTCACTTTATCCTGTCAAATCTGGTTCCGTCTACACGCGTTTCCCGGGGAATCAATTCAGCGCGCTCTCTCAATCTTTGAATGAGGCGGGCTACGATACGGCAGCCATGCATTCGTTCCGAAAAGACTTTTGGAATCGCGATGACTTTTATGACAATATCGGGTTCAATCATTTCTTTAGCGACAAAGACTACCCCGATCAAGGAATCATCGGGATGGCACTCAACGATCAGGAATTCTTAAATACGTCGGTCGGATTTATGGAAGAGTTGGATGAACCATTTTACGCATTTTTAGTCGCTTTAACGAGTCATACACCGTACGATATCCCGGAAGACGAGAAGCGGTTGGACCTATCTGATATCGACGATCCCCTTCTCGAAAACTATTACCATACCGTTCATTTCGTCGATGCCGCTGTCGGTCAGTTCATCGAACGATTGAAACAAGATGGTTTCTGGGATGAGACGCTTCTCGTCATGTATGGTGACCACGATAGCGGTCTGACGGCACCAGGAGAAGAGATGGCTACCCTCGAAGAAGTGAACTCAACGGTTGACGCGTTTCAACTTGACCGTGCTGTCCCTCTCTTCATCAAACCATCTGGACCGACGACAGGAGAAGTCATGGAGGCGAGTGGTGGACAAATCGATATCGCCCCGACGATTCTCGATTTACTTGGAATCTCTCCAGCATATATGCTTGGCGACTCCTTATTGAATGATACGTCAAATCTAACCGTCTTTCGGACGGGCGCTTTCCGATACGAAGATCATTACTATGAACCAGACTTGACCGAACGTGCTGGTAACGGCACATGCTATTCCATTGAGACGGAAGAACAAGTCGCATTCGATCGATGCGCCCCTTACATCGACCGTGCGGCCAGTCAGCTCCGGCTCTCGGATACCATCATCGAGAAGGATGCCCTCTCGCAAATGAGTCCATGAAAAAGCTCCCGAGCATTTGTCTCGGGAGCTTTGTTTAGTAAGCTTTACGCAACGTTGCGATATCAAGCTTTTTCATGGGCAGACATGCCTGTACGACCTGTTCAATCTGCTCTTGCGAACCAACCGCCATCATCTCTTCCATTTCCCACGGGATGATTTGCCAGGAGACGCCATAGCAATCTTTCAGCCAACCGCACTCCTCTGCTTCCGGTACAGCCGATAGTTGCTCCCAGTACGAATCGACTTCTTCATGCGACTCACAAAAAGCAATGAGCGACTGGGTCTCGTTAAACGAAAATGTATGATTTTCATTACTGTCCATCACGACAAATTCTCGACCGGATAAGACGAAACGAGCATAGTTGATTTTCCCGTCAAGCTCGTCCCCATCTTCTTCTGTATATCTTACCGTATGTCCGTCCAATACATATGAATCTTTGAAAATAGAGATCCAATCGTTCATCGCCGCCTCGGCACGACCGAACGCTTCTTTGACAAACAATAGACATGGCGTCACGAGCTGAATGTCCATCCCGCCATCATGCATGATTTGCCAAGAAACCCCATAGCGGTCCTGCAACCACCCATAACGCTGACTGAAGTCGTACGTGTCTAATGGAATAAAGATATCCGCTCCGTCAGATAATCGTTCCCAAAGCGCATTGATCTCTTCCGTCGTCGGAAGCGACACCATGTAGGAAATGGACGGATTCCGTTCTTGCACCGTCCCTCCCCCAAGCAACTGAAAGAATTGTCCAGCGAGTGATAGCGTCACAATCGTCGTCTCGCCTGCTGGTGAACTTGAAAATCTCGTCGTATAGTCGACAAACGAATCTGGAAAGATGGATACATACCACTCGGCAATCTCTTCAACGTCCTGCTCAAACCAAATACATGGAATCACGGGTTGCGTAATCATGAGAATGTCTCCTTTCAGACTTCATGCAAACGATAGACCTCACGTACGGCGAGAAGCTCTCCGGCTTCATCACGATACGCCTGATAGTGCGACGAATGGATATGGTGATTGAGTGCATTTTCATCCTTATACTTTTCATAGAAGACAAACGTACCTGGTGCATCAATCGCCTCGTGAAGAACGTACGCGAGACACCCTTCTTCCGAACGCGACGGCGGAATCACACGGTGCAGCGCGTCACGTAACGCCTCTTCTTTTCCGGGATGGGCTTTCAAGATTGCAGTAATGACGATTTCCATACAGTATTCCTCCTTCAATAATGGACCTGCCTTTCTGTTCCCGAATCCACCAAAAAAAATCCCAAAAAACGGATATCTCATCATACGAGACATCCGTTTCTGCTTATGACTGTTTCTTTTGTCGGAATGGCCACCAGACACCATCGCCAAATGAAATCGTAATGGCTGGGATCAAGAGGGGTAACACAATCAAGCCATACAATAACAAACCGGTGATGACGATTGTCGCGATTTGGACGAGACTGAGCACGCCTGACGGAATCATGGCACCGAACGTCCCGGCGAGGATGACCGCGGCGGTCATAATGACGGTACCCATCTTCGTCATCGAGTGGATGAGCGCCTCACGGACCGTCTTCCCATTGATTGTCTCTTCCCGGAATCGATCTAACAAGAAGATAGAGTAGTCAATTCCAAGGGCAATCAACATGACAAAGCCAAAGAACGGAACGGCCCAGCTAATCCCGTCATAGCCGAGTCCTTCTACAAAGATCAGCTCTGTGATTGCCGCTGACGTATAGTACGTCAAGAGAAGCGAAGCGATCATATAGAGTGGCATGATCATCGAGCGGAACAGTGCTGTCAAAACGATGAACAACGTCACGAGCATGATGGCTACCGTTCGATTAAAATCATTCGTCGATGTTTCATTTAAATCGCTATTGATACTTGAGATCCCGGCATATCCGATGGTCGCATCCGCATACGGTGTTCCCGTCACGGCACGATTCATCGTCTCTTTGATTGTCTCAACGGTATCAATCGCTTCTGGCGAATACGGGTCCATCTCTAAGACGACCTCGAGCTGAGTCGCCATTCCTTCATCGAAGACATATCGTTCGACTGCAGGTGAGAACTCATCTGATGTGAGCGTCCCTTCCGGAAGATACACGCCTGTCTCCCGAAGCGCATCTGCTTCACTCAACTGTTGTAAGAACGAAACGGCTTCGCCGAGACCAGACTCAATTTGTCCTAGCCCGTCGTTCGCTTCCGCGACACCTGTCGCCAGTTGCGCTAACCCGCTACCAAGTTCACCGACCTGAGAACCTTGTGCATTTAATGCGGACGCCGCTTCGTTGATTCCTGACTCAATTTGTGTGAGGCCAGCTGATACTTGACCGAGCTGTCCGACTGCGGCCGGGATGTTTTGAGTCGCTGTCAATCCTTGCCCAATGAGACCAAGTTGACCATTCAACTGATTTAGTCCCGCTGCTGCTTCTGCAAGCGGTGCCCCAGCATTGGTTGAACCGCTTGGTAGTTGTCCAACAATCCCGTTCAATCCTTGCTCAATCTCATCCAATCCAGTTTGAACATCCCCGAGACCCGTCTGCGCTTCAGACAAGCCATCGCTGACTTCACTGAGCTGCGTATCGACATAAAAATCGTCGATGACTTCACCAGTAGGACGTGTGAGCGCACGGACACCATTCACACCTTCGACTTTTTCAAGCTCACTTGCAAACTTTTCGATATAGGGAACTTCTGATTCTGTAATGGCTTGATCTTGTCTCAAAATGACTTGTACCGGAAGGGATTCCCCTTGACCGAACCCTTCTGAGATCAAATTCAGTCCACGAACCGAATCGTACCCGTCTCCAATCTCATCGACCGTATTGAACGAACGGGCATCGTCATATGTGAATAAGACGGGTACTGTAATCAACCCGACGACCAAAATCGATACGAACGGGCGATTGACCGACAATCGGCTCAAGCTAGCCCAAAGCTTGCTGTCATGATGCTCGCCTGCCTTTTTCGACTGCCAAAACAGTCGCTGTTTGAGCGTCGCCATAAAGAATGGGACGACCGTGAAGAGAATCAGCAGCAACACCGCAATCCCGACTGCGACGGCGACCGCTGATTTAAAGATTGGAAAATCAGCAAATCCGATGGCGGCAAAACCGACGAAGACCGCGAGTCCACTGATGAGGACCGTCCGTCCTGCCGTCTTGTACGTATTGACGATGGCGTCTTCGATGGCATGTCCTGCACTGAGTTCTTCTTTATAACGGCTAAGAAGCAGGATACAGTAGTCTGTCCCAATCCCGAACAAGATGGCGACAAGGAAGATCTGCGTGTAGTTGGACACCGGGAACCCGAACCAATCCACGAAGAACGCGACAAAGGATTGACTCAATAGATAAGTGAATCCGACCGCGATGAGCGGGATGAACGGGGTCACGATGGAACGGAAGACGAGAAGGAGTAATCCAAAAATCAACACGACCGTGATGATTTCTGTCTTTTTCAACCCTTCCTGTGCACTTAGATTCACATCATTGTTAATGATTTCTTCCCCGGTGATATATACTGTCTCCTCTTGCGGGAGCACGTTTTCACGGACATCATCAGCAAACGCATTGATTTCTTCCGTCGTACCTTCTACCGTGATGGGGACGAGGACGATGCGTCCGTCTTCCGAGACAAGCTGTGCCTCTGTCTCCTCGTTTTCGAACGGATCGAGAACATCTGTCACGACCGTTTCATTTTGTTTAAGTTCTTCGATGACACGCGCGACATCTGTTCGCTCCGTCTCTCCGATTGATTCAAACTCATAGACGAGGGAGATGGTCTTGTCACTCTTCCCGGCTTCATCTAAAATCGCTTGTGCGCGTTGTGAGTCCATGTCGTCCGCAAGTTGGAAGCTCCCTGCCTCTTCTGCTTGTTTCGTTAAGTTCGGTGCTGCGACAAATAATGCTGCCGTCAATACGATGAGGGAAATGAAAATTCCCCAGCGCCATTGAATGATTTTATGCATGTGTTATTCCTCCCCGATTCGGAGCAATTGCTTTATTTTTCGGAACGTCCGAACAAACTGCTCGATTTCAATTTCGTCTACTTCTCCATCGATGAGGGATTCCACATATCGATAGACGGCACCGTCCACTTCTTCGACGAGCCGTTTCCCTTCTGGGGTCAATTCAATCAACCGTTCCCGTTGATCTTGTCCTCGTCGACTCGTGACGAGTCCTTTTTCGACCAACTTTTTCAGGCGATTCGAGACCGCACTTTTATGGACACCTTGTTTTTGCGCCAATTGCCCAGCAGGAGTTGGTCCAAACTGATCGAGTAACTTCAACAGTTGGAGCTGTTCACGCGAATACTCGTGCCATACATCCCCTTCCATCGCTTCGATGACATGTTCCGTCCCATGGAACATCACTTCTTCAAACAACTGCACCGCTTCACGCATCAATGCTTTCATTTTTAGTTTACCCCCTAAACTAGATGGTTATAGTTTATGCCCTAAACTAAATGGCGTCAAATAAAAAGACCGATAAGGGATGCCCTTATCGATCCATGTTCTTTTCAATGGTTTCTGCCACACGTAACCCAGACAGATAGGCACTTTCGAATCGCGTTCGTCCGGATGGATCATCAGCTTCAAGGAAGACATCCCCTGCTAAATAGATGGGATGATGGCTTACTTGATAAAACGGCTCATGCCATACATCTTTCGCTTGCGCGTAACGCCAACGTTTTAACTGCCGTGATTGGATGCCGAGGTCTCCGACTTCTTCACGCACTAACCGCTCTATTTCAGCAAGTGTCTCCGCTTCCGGTCGCTCATACCAGTCCTCACTCCACGCCTCTTCCATATAGACACTTACGAGTGGTGTCGCAGAGATTCCTTTTTTCCGATTATCGACGATTTTTAATACACCAGGTACTAGTTCTTGATCGAGAATATCGTCTGCTCCAATCTGTACATCACCGGCACATTCAAAAAGACCGACGAACGTCGGCGAATATATAAGACGACGTAATGCGGGCTTAATCTGGTCGACCAAACTTCCCAGTAGTTCAAATGACTGTGGAAGGGGTGCCGTCATCACGAGTCGATCATAGGAACGTGTCGTCACGTCTGTCTTGACTGTGACGGTTCCGTCTTCTTCTACTTGAACGTTCTCCACCCGTTCATTCAACTGTACGGTCAAATCTTCAGACAAACGCTTAGCGAGTGCATTCATCCCATTAATCGCGACATAACGTGGATAAGGGTCGGCATACCAGACTTGCACCCAGTTTGCATTCATCCACGACTGTACCTCTCGTTCGAGCTCTTCTCCACGCACCGTGAAATATACCGCTCCATGGTCGGCTCGTCCATCACCGATTCGACGTGTCGCCAAGCGTCCCCCGACGCTTCGACTCTTTTCAATCAGTTCGACGTCATGACCTTGACGCGCGAGTTCACGCGCTGCGATGATTCCGCTCAGACCGGCCCCGATGATCCCAATCTTCATTCCGCATTCCCCTTTCTCTTCATGAAGATTGTAGCACGTTCATTCAATTCTCCCTCTGTTCGATATGCTTCAGGCTGGCTCGTTCCATTGTTCGTCGTACACCCGACGCGTATCTTCATACATGACAGCGAAGCGCGCAACGACGAATGGACGAATGAGGATTGTCGCTATAGATAGTGATAATGCGGCGAGTAAGACAGAATTCACGACCATAAACAATGTGAAGCCAATCAAATAAATCGGGATGAACGGCAAAATCAGTTTGAACGCCTCCCATTTCCGCCCATGCATCAACGCGCGTGATTTCGTGATGGATTCTCTGACCGATAATGATGGTTCATCTCGCAAAATAAAGTACGTAAACGCGTAGGAGAAGAACTTCACGATTCCCGGGACAATGAACAAAAGTGTCCATAGCGTCTGAAAGATGGCTAGTAAGATGACAGCAGTCACATTCTTACCAAATCGTTCTTTCATCGGTCGAAATACATCACGAAACTGCGCGTCTTGTCCGCGAATGATGGAAAGGATGACCCAGTGATAACCGATAATGATTGGATATAACATGAAGGATACTACCATCGTACTAAAAAGGAATACAATCGCCTGTACTGAATCGGCTTTCGCCCCGTAAAGCGTTGGGTCAAATATTGCAATAAACTCTAATATCACGGCACAGAGAAACGACCAGACTAACAGTAGACCTCGTTTCCCATTGATTGCTTCATGTGTCCGTTCCGTCCATGTTTGAACCATTTTTTCTAATCTCCCCTTAAACGATTTATCTTTTATACGTAACTTGAATCAAACACGTTTCAAATTCATATAAAAAAGCAGAGATTCACTCTGCTCGTTCGTCCGCTCGATATTCCAATATGTCTCCCGGCTGACAGTCGAGTGCTTCGCAAATCGCTTCAAGTGTCGAGAAACGAATCGCTTTGGCCTTTCCGTTTTTCAATATCGATAAGTTCGCCATCGTGATCCCGACTCGTTCCGACAGTTCCGTCACACTCATTTTCCGTTTCGCCAACATCACATCCAGATTCACAATCATCGCCATTTCTCTCACCTCATACCGTCAAATCGATTTCTTGTTTCATGTCGATGGCGCGCTTCAATAGTTTCTGTAACAACTCAGCGAAAACCGCAATGACAAATGCGGCGAAGACGAAGACGAATCCGATGACTAAAAATCCTGGCGAGTCGTCACGCTCAGCGAACCAATAGAAGAACGGGAGTGTCGCCATATAGATGGCCGTGATGGTCAACGCACAATATTTAATGACACGAAGTGCTTTCACCGACCGATAGGAGAATGCCTCATTCCGATCAATCAATCCAAGTAAGATGAATGACTGTGACAAAAAAAAGAAAAAGGGAATCGCTGCTACATACATCCCTCCAATAATCGGTCGCATCGAATTCGCAATCCATCCTCCGCTCTCCACCGCCTCTCGCCAAAGGAAAGGGAGTAAAAAGATACAGGCCGCGAGAATCGGGAGCGACAAGACAATCACTGCTAGTTTCAAAAAGATGGTTTCCCGTTTCATCTGCCAAACACCTCATTTAGTTTTATTTTCTTTATCATATGCTATGTTTTATCGTTTATCAATAAATATTTATCGAAAAAAATAGACCACGAGATGTACTCGAGGTCTATCGCATTCATTTCATTGTTTCTAATTCACTTTCGGTCACCCATTTATGGTTTGTGACCTCTTCCCCGTCTTCGGTCGTGTAATCAACCATGTAAACGGTCGTCTCTTCCGCTGTATCGATTGTCGCTTCTGCGCCGTCCATCCCTTCCATATGGTCGGCGGCCAATACGACCTCATCCCCTTCAGACAACGGTTCCTCATCTGGATTGTCCAATTCTTCGTGAATCACCCATTTGTGATCCTCTACCGGGTCACCGCCTGTTGTCGGTGTATAGCTGACGGCGTAGACGGTCGTATTGTACGCACCGACAATCGTGGCCTCCACACCTTCCATCCCTGGCATGTGATCCGCTGTCATCATCGCGGTTGATCCGACTGGAAAAGTCGGATCACTGGCTTCCATCAGCCCGTCTGGAACTTCTCCAGACCCGGAGTGATCCATCGCTGAATGGTCCATGCTTTGCTCTTCTGACATCTCCATCGATGTGTCCTCTGCCGTATCCCCACAAGCGGCCAATGATGTCGCGAGAATCATGACACCGAGACCTGTCATCCATTTCTTCTGTTTCATCGAATCTCTCCTTCTCTTCATTTTCATGTTGAGTGTACCCGTTCCCGAGAATGAACAGACATATTTGAGAACATTACGATGATTTGTTAACTCATTGCAACAAAAAAGACCAAAATCCCGAAAGATTTTGGTCTTGAACATTATTCAACCGTTACAGACTTCGCCAAGTTACGTGGCTTGTCGACATCGCAGTCACGAGCAAGTGCTGCATAGTACGAGATGAGTTGAAGTGGAAGAACCGTCACGAGTGGCGTGAGAAGTGGTTCAACACGTGGAAGAACGAATGCGTCGTTCTCATGTTCCATTCCTTCCATTGAAATCGTACATGCGATGGCACCACGCGCCACAACTTCCTTGATGTTTCCACGGATGTTGAGGTGTGTGTTTGGTTGAGACACGAGCGTGATGACCGGTGTCCCGTCTTCAATCAAGGCGATCGGACCGTGTTTGAGTTCCCCACCTGGGTACCCTTCCGCTTGGATATATGAAATCTCTTTCAGCTTCAATGCGCCTTCGAGACCTACATATGAATCCAATCCACGTCCGAGGAAGAATGCGTTACGTGACTCTTTCAAGAACTTATCTGCAAGCTCTTCAAAGATTTCTTTTTGTGCCATGATCGAGTCCATCGTTGTCGCAACGAGTGCAAGTTCTTGCATGAGATCAAACGGTAGTTTCTTCCCGTTCGCACGAGCGATGTCGTATGCGAGAATTGCGAGGACGGCAATCTGTGCCGTGTATGCTTTCGTCGAGGCGACCGCGATCTCTGGTCCTGCGTGGAGGAGCATCGTCTCGTTCGCTTCACGTGACAATGTCGATCCTGCCACGTTCGTTAACGTGAGCGCTTTATGGCCCAATTTTTTCACTTCGACGAGGACGGCACGGCTGTCCGCTGTCTCACCTGATTGTGAGATGAAGAGGAAGAGTGGCTTCTCTGTCAAAAGTGGCATGTTGTAACCGAACTCTGATGCGACGTGTACTTCAGTCGGTACACCTGCAACGCGCTCAATCAATTGCTTCCCGACAAGACCAGCGTGGTAACTTGTACCACATGCGACGATATAGACGCGGTCTGCTTCCGAAACGAGTTCACGCACGCCTTCTGCGAGCTCGATGTCGCCGTTCTCATTCTGGTAGTGCTGGATGATGTTACGGATGACGGCTGGCTGTTCGTCCATCTCTTTCAACATGTAGTGCGCGTACGTGCCCTTCTCGATGTCTGACGC
>NZ_MRSV01000001.1:570121-577230 GCF_001909285.1 Exiguobacterium profundum | reverse complement strand
ATGAGCTGGACGATGACTTCTGTGTCCGTCTCTGAAAGGAACGGGACGTCGAGCGTCTTCTTGATGAGCTCGTCGTTCTCGATTACGCCGTTATGGACGAGCGTGAAGCGTCCTGTCGTGCTTTGATGCGGGTGGGCGTTCGGTACGCTCGGTACCCCGTGTGTTGCCCAACGTGTGTGGCCGATTCCAATCGTGCCGTCTACTTCTGCTGGGATGATTTCGCGTAGCGCAGCAATGCGACCGACTTCTTTGTGAACGTTGACATTCTCATGCATCAACGCAAGACCTGCCGAGTCATAACCACGGTACTCGAGTTTTTCAAGACCTTTGAGAAGGACTTCCTTCGCTCCGGTATTCCCAATCATTCCTACAATTCCACACATAAACAAATCTCCTCTATTCTAAAATTTCTCGAAAAAGGAAACGGGCTTTTTCTAAGAGCTGTCAGTACACGCTTCTTTGTCCGTCCGGTCGCCCGGGCGTTTTAAAAGCATGTTTGTCGTCGTGACAGGCGACGAGGAGGCATCCGCCGAAATCTCGATAACCTCCAACCTCGTCAACTCCGCAGAGTTCTGGCGCTTGTTCGTACTCTTGTGTCCTTCCGTTTCCAAGGTCACGCTCTTAATAGTACAAATCACACCCCCATTCGTCAAGAAAATCCGCTGTTTTCTCGATGACAAAACGGAAACAAAAAGGGAATCCGATGTGGATTCCCTTGTGTTATTCCCGGTTTTGAAAATTTTATCCGTCTACACCGTAATCTTCGCGTACGACTTGTGCGATTTTTTCAACGTAACGGTCACACTCTTCCGCTGTCGGGGCTTCAGCCATGACACGAACAAGTGGTTCTGTACCTGATGCACGGACGAGGATTCGACCGTTTCCGGCCATTTCCGCTTCCGCTTCTTGAATCGTTGCCAAAACACGCTCTCCGTTCATCGCATCGTTTTTATTCGTCACACGAATGTTCACGAGCTTTTGCGGATAAACTGGCATCTCTGCCGCTAATTCAGACAGTTTACGCCCTGTCGATTTCACGATTTCTGCCAATTGCACACCAGATAACATACCGTCACCCGTTGTCGAGTGATCGAGGAAAATCAAATGACCTGATTGTTCGCCACCGAGTGTATATTGATGTTTTTTTTTTTTTTCTACGACATAGCGGTCGCCAACTGCTGTTTGAAGCGCCGTCATGCCCGCTTCTTCAACGGCTTTATGGAAACCGAGGTTACTCATGACCGTCGCGACAATCGTGTTGTCTTTGAGACGCCCTTTTTCACTCAAGTATTTCCCGCAAATATACATGATCTTGTCTCCGTCGACGATTTCACCGTTCTCGTCAATCGCAATCAAACGGTCTCCATCCCCATCAAAGGCAAGGCCCATGTCCGCTCCTTTTTCACGGACGAATTCAGCCAAATGCTCAGGGTGTGTCGACCCGACACCTTCATTGATATTTAAACCGTTTGGCGAGTTTCCGATCGTCGACACGTTTGCTTCTAAGTCTGCAAACAGTCGAGCCGCAAGGCCACTCGTCGCTCCATGTGCACAGTCGAGTGCGATGTGAAGACCATCAAAATCTTCTTCTACCGTTTGTTTCAACATTTGAAGATACTTTTGCGCGCCTTCGTAGTAATCCGATACGAAACCGAGATCTTTACCTGTCGGACGCGGGAGCGTATCTTCCGCAGCATCTAAGATGTCTTCAATTTCTTGCTCGGTCGCATCGTCTAATTTGAAACCATCGCTACCGAAGAATTTGATTCCGTTATCCGCCACAGGGTTATGCGATGCTGAAATCATGACACCTGCCGTCGCGTCGAGCGATTTCGTCAAGTAAGCGACTCCAGGTGTTGAAATGACACCGAGACGCATCACTTCTGCACCGATTGAGAGAAGACCCGCAATCAATGCACCTTCAAGCATATGTCCTGAAATCCGTGTATCACGACCGATCAACACTTTTGGCTGTTCGCCTTCTGGCAAATGTTTCGACAACACGTAGCCACCCGCACGACCTAAACGATATGCTAATTCCGCAGTTAACTCAGAGTTTGCAACACCGCGAACTCCATCTGTTCCAAAATATTTACCCATAAGATTAAATCCTCACTTTTGTATGATTGAACATCTTTATTGAATGGAAGATGTTTCTGTTTCTTCATCGACACTCGTCAATTGAACATCGATTGTCTTTGGCGAGATCACGGTCACGCCTTTTGGTACTTCATAATCTGCATCGACCGCATGTGTTCCGCTCGGCAATCCGGTAAGATCTAACGTCACGTTGACACTGTTTGATGAGATGCTTTCAAGAAGGGAACGTTTGCCCGAGAGCGTCACGCTGACCACTTCTTGCGTTTGAATCGTGTAATTCGTCCGGTCATATCCACGGACAGTGATGGGGACGGTCAACCGAATCCGCTCTGTCAATTCACCCGTGTCATCTTTCGTCTCATCATTTGGACGAACGAGCACCTGGACTTCTACTTCTTTTTTACCGAGTGAAGTCACTCCTTCCGGAAGACGAAGGGTAGCGGTCACTTTTCCCGACTTCGTTAAATCGTCAAGTTCAATCGGTTCTGTCTCCACTTGCTGGAGTTCATCTAGCACCGCTTTTGGTGCAAAGACACGGACTTCCGTCTCACCTAGCAACGTATCAACTAAGCGGAAATCGTCTGCCACCTCTCCGCTCGTGACGACCTCGATTGGAATCATCGCGCTCTCGTCATAAATCGGTACGGTGACATTGATGATATTCGGATCGACCGACACGTTCAACGGATTTCCATTCGCATCTAAAATGGTCGGTGGAATTTCTCGTGTGAACGTCTGACTTTGATTGGCAACATCCACATTCAACGTGATTTCTTTGACGTTTTGAATCCGACTCGCACCACCTGTGACTTTTACAGTCGACGGTTCGATTTCGACATCGCCCGCGACTTTTCCGTCCGGTAATTGATCTTTGTTCAACAGATTCACGGACACAGGGACTTCAATCGTTTGTTTCCGATCGATATAGATTTCGACAGTCTCTCGATCTAGTTTGACATTGACGTCTCCGCCGAATCCACGCGCTTCGACCGGGACACGATGGAATCCGGTGCCAAGATTGGTCAAATCGACGAACACTTGATAATCTTTCACCAATTTCGTCATCGTTAAACTACTAGATGGCCCTTGAAGCTCGACACCCATCTCTTCCGGAACATTATATGCGACATACTAAAAATCATCAAAAAACACTTCGACCGGCACATCGAGCGTCATGGAACTTTGTCCGACGATTGGCAATGCGCTAGATGCGTTATTCGAAGAACTGGTCTCAGCGACCATTAAGTATAAAAGGACGGCTAAAGCAAGTGCGATGAAGCGGAGAAACCACTTATGTTGTAACCACTGATCAATCACTTACTTATCCCCTCCTTTTTTGTTTTTTATCGAGAGGGTCGCCTCTTTTTCTTCGATGACGAGTTCTTGAATTAATTTATTGCGAAGCGCTTCTTCGTCTAGTTCCCGATACAAGCGGCCCGCGATTGCAAGTGAGACTGCTCCCGTTTCTTCTGAGACGGTAAGAGTGACGCTATCCGTCACTTCACTGACCCCGATGGCTGCTCGGTGACGTGTCCCGAGTGCTTTATCGATGTGCGGGCTTTCCGAAAGCGGTAAATAGCAAGCTGCCGCCGCAATTTTCCCGTCCTGAATAATCATCGCGCCATCATGAAGCGGCGTATTCGGAATGAATAAGTTAATAATCAACTGGGATGTGATATGCGAGTCCATACGAATGCCGGTCTCCACATACTCGTTCAATCCCGTATCACGTTCAATCGCAATCAATGCACCGATTCGCCGTTTTGACATGTACTGTGCGGAACTGACGATGGCTTCAATCATTTGTCGTTGTTGCTCCTCATCACTTGTTCCCGTACGACTGAATAAGTTACTCGTTCGTCCGAGATGTTCAAGACCACGTCTCAACTCTGGCTGAAAAATGATGATAATTCCGAGGAGACCGTACGTGATCACCTGATTTAGCAAGAACTGGAGCGTCTTCAATCCGAAGAAACCGCTCAAGAACCAACTGACTAGAATGATGGAAATCCCTTTAATTAATTGTACTGCTTTTGTCCCACGCACAATCATCATCAACTTGTAAATGACATACGTGACGACGACGATATCTAAAACATCATTCAAATAATCGTACCAATGTACGTTTTCTGAAAGATTTAAAAATGAGAAAAATGATACTTGTTCAAGTAGCGGCAAATGCTCCCCTCCTCAACTACCTAGCTAAATCGTGCAAATTCCATTATATCATCATTTCAATAGATACGCATTGCGTCACGTCAAAACGAAACCAGATAGAAACGAAAAAAAGACGCCGGAAGCGTCTTTAGAAAAGTTGTTTCATCGAGTACCAAATCCATTCGAACATCTGATCGATCTGTTCGAGTTCACCTGTCACTTGACCGGCACTTGCTAAATAGGCACGACCATTGACGGCTGTCGCGTTTCCATTGACGGTACCTTCAATCCGTAAATCGCCACCTTGGACCGTGATGTCTTTTTCAACCTTGACACCGGCCGGGACAATGACTTCATTCTCAGATACGATCACACCTGGTACTTTTGTATAGGTCATCGTCTCTGAAGCGCTGCTCCATAGTCCGAGTGTCGCACTAGACATCAAACTAAAGAACAGTACGGCCGCAATCAAACCTGGGTGCCGTTGCAACCATTGCATTTGTTTCGAATGCGGTTTGCGTTCTTTTCGAACTGATTTTGAAAACGGTACGACGGGATCAGGTGCTGTTTGTACAGGAGTTTCAGGTAAAGCGGCCATCACTCGGGCCGTAAAATCTGCTGATAACTTTGGACGAGGCAATGCTTTCAGTTCTGCGTCGATTCGTTCATATTGTAGATACGATTCATATAATTCATCGTCCTCTAACAATTGACGCAATTCGTCAGATTCTTCGGGCAAAACGCCATCTTCCAAATATTGTTGTACTTTTTCTTCAGGAGTCAATTGAACCCCTCCCTATTTTGAAAGATTGTTTTTAACATTTCTCTTCCCCGGAAGATCCTTGTCTTAACCGTTGCGACCGGCATGTCGATCATCACGCTAATTTCTTTAAGCGACAAATCATCTACATATTTTAATAATAACGGAATGCGATATTTGTCTGGAAGTTGCTTGATTGCCTCATGCATTTCACTTCGAATTTCGCGATGAACCACTTGGGCATCGGGTTGGGGCGCTTCATCAGCTAAGTGGTCTTGATAAGTCAAACCGTCTGTACCCGCAATTTCGGCATCCATCGAATATTCAGGCTTCCGCTTCCTCAATCGGTCGATGGCAACGTTTGTCGTGATTCGATAGAGCCATGTTTTGAACTTATATTGTGCGTCGTACGTATCGATTCGTGTATAGGCACGAATGAACGCCTCTTGGGCAGCGTCCTCTGCTTCGCCACGATCATACAAAATTTTATAGGCGATTGCAAAGACGCCATCCTTGTATAGTTCTACCAGTTCGGCAAACGAATCGTGATTCCCCGCCCTCAATTCATCAACCAAACGGGTGGTCAGCCGTTCCATCAATCCACTTCCCCTCTCCGCTACACATGCGGTCATCTCTATATACGTCTTGATATTGAAATGGTTTCAAAAAAAACAAAAAAAGTTTCCATCCCCATTGTAGCAAACGGGTTTGGAAACTGTAAGGAAATCAGACGGTTTCGCCTTCCAATAACAGGTTTTCTTTAGACTTTATAATCGTTTCACATAAGCGATAGGCCAACTGAGCCGTCACGTCATCCCGGTCTAATGCCGGATTTAACTCGACGAGCTCTACTGCGATCAAGTCTTCTGCTTGCATCGCTTCTTTTAAAATCGCTTTGGCTTCGACTTCTGTTAAACCGCCGTCAACCGGTGTACCTGTTCCAGGAACGAGGGATGCATCGAGACTATCCATATCGAAACTGATATAAAAACGGTCTACTCGTTCACGAAGATAACTCAATGACTCTTTCATGATGACATCCACGCCACGCGTACGTACTTCTTCTACTGTAATGACTTTGATGCCGAGTCGATTGATTTCATTCATTTCTCCTTCATCGATATCACGCAGGGCAATATAAACTAAATGCTCTGGTGATAGCTTCGGATCACGTCCGCCCACTTCTGTCAGACGCACGTCGCCCATCCCCATCGCTGCCGCAAGTGGCATTCCGTGAATATTCCCCGACGGTGATGTTTCGCCTGTATTTAAGTCAGCGTGAGCATCCACCCAAATGACTCCATAAGGACCTGTTTGAGCCAATCCAGCAAGAGTACCGATTGCCATACTATGATCGCCCCCAACGATCAAAGGGAATCGATTTTCCGAAATTTCACGATGTACGACTTCTGCCAATTCCGTGACGGTATGCAAGACACCATCAACCCGTTTTAAGTGTTCTTCATTTTCTCGAATTTCAGATTCTGGCAAGACACGAATCGTATGTTTGACCGTTTCTGTCGGAAGAAGTTGTTGCATCCCCATTTCATTTAACTTTGTCGGTCCTTGATCGACCCCTAATTTCCCCTGACCGTAACGTAGCGGCACGTGAATATATGACCATTGCATCGCCATTCCCCCTTTATATGCTTGATAGTTAAATTGTAAACGCTATCATTTGTTTGGTTCAACTCGGCAGAATGATGAATAAACATGCAAAAAGGCAGCCTGAATGGTGGCAGGCTGCCTTTCTCTGTACTCTCAATTGAATGGTTAATGAATAAAAACAAAAAAAAACTTAAGTCATCACTAACTTAAGAAAAAAACATATGGTGGAGCCTAGCGGGATCGAACCGCTGACCTCCTGCGTGCAAGGCAGGCGCTCTNAACCTGCGACCCTCTGATTAAAAGTCAGATGCTCTACCAACTGAGCTAATGGCTCAAACCTGGTGGGGGGGGGCGGATTCGAACCGCCGAACCCGAAGGAGCGGATTTACAGTCCGCCGCGTTTAGCCACTTCGCTACCCCCCCGAGGAGTGCCGGCGAAAGGATTCGAACCCTCGACCCTCTGATTACAAGTCAGATGCTCTAC
>NZ_MRSV01000001.1:516605-570021 GCF_001909285.1 Exiguobacterium profundum | reverse complement strand
TTCATTCAAAAATTGTAAAACTTTTTTTGCCTCATCGTTCAGTTTTCAAAGACCAATCGTTGTCGTGTTAGCGACTTTTTAATAATAGCGATTTGACTTATTAAAGTCAACCACTTTTTATTATTTTTTTCGCTTCCTGAAGTTTGTTTCGTGAACAATATCAGCGACGTTTATTAATATATCAGCATCCTAAAAAACCGTCAACTATTTTTCTAAAAAAACTTTAATTTTTCTTTGTTTTGTTGAAATGAATAAAAAATGGTTGGCGGATCACCCAAAACACTTCGGATTATCCACACAACCATTTACTTTTTACGATGATTTAGACGACATCTGTTTCTTCGTTTTTTTCTTTCTAACTTCGGGTGAAGCGACTTGAACCGCTTGTCCTGTCTGTTGGAAGCGATGAAGCATTAATACCTGATAAGCGTTCGCAAACACCAATGTGGCTAGTGCCGGCCAGAGCAATGGAATCTCGTCCGTTGTTTGCAGAGCTGGAATCCATTCAATTAACGTAATGACAGTCATTAAGAAAAGTGTCGGGATGAAAGCACTCCTATTTGTTTGTTTCGCCTTACTCGCAGCAACGACCCAAGCGACAATGAGTAACACAAGCATCTCACCGATATAACGCCACATGTGATCATTACCGAATGCGAGCATCCGTAAGTAGACGGCATCAAAAATCGCAAAAGCGATTAGTAACACTTGAACGCGATTCCATAGACGTGGCCCTCTAAACAAGTCGAGTCCGACTCGATGAATAATCAAATAGGCAAAGAAACCCATCATGCTGATTCCCGTCCATGTACTCGAATAACTAAGCGCCGTGACAATTGCCTCCCAGGACTGACTGACCAAATAACCCGGGTTCGCCAATAAATTCATCAGGAACCCGAACAACGTCCCGAATACGAGCGTTGTCCAAAACAAACGTAAAAAACCTTGTACTTTCATCTCTCACCGATTCACCCTTCTATTTGTTTAATGACTGCTTGCGCCAACTCATCATACGTATGCTCGAACGGATGTCCATCCCGATAGACAGAAGGTGCAAAGTCCTCTTCATTGTCGTACGGTTGGCCGAGCGGGATTTGAGCAAGTAGCTTACTCTTCAATGCTTCTGAAAGCTTTTCTCCACCACCGTAACCGAATACGTATTCTTTTTCACCAGTTAGCTTACTTTCGAAATAAGCCATGTTTTCAATGATACCTAATAGTTTGTGGTTCGTTTTGATTGCCATCGCTCCGGCACGAGCCGCAACGAATGCTGCTGTCGCATGAGGTGTCGTGACAATCAATTCCTGACATGATGGGAGCATCGAATGGATATCGAGCGCGACATCCCCCGTTCCCGGCGGTAAGTCGAGCAAGAGATAGTCAAGATCGCCCCACTCGACGTCATTGAAGAAGTTATTTAACATCTTCCCGAGCATCGGTCCACGCCAGATGACCGGCGCATTGTCTTCAACGAAGAATCCCATTGAGATGACTTTTACGCCAAAACGCTCGACTGGAATGATCTTCTCGCCGCGAACAACCGGTCGTTCCTCAATACCAAGCATATCTGGAACACTGAAGCCGTAAATATCCGCATCAATCAACCCGACCTTTTTACCCGCTCGCGCAAGCGCGACAGCCAAGTTGACGGATACTGTCGATTTTCCTACGCCACCCTTACCAGAAGCGATAGCGATAAACGTCGTCCCTGAGTTTTCACGGAGGATTGCCGGTTTCGTCGCCTCTTTCAAACTTTCATCATTCAATGCCTCAAAGCGAAGCCCGACCGTCTTAAAGCCTTTCCCCTTGAGCAACGTGACGATTTCTTGTTGTAACTGAAGCTGTTCCCCGCTCCCTGTTTGTCCGAGTGCCACTTTTACACTGACATAGTCTTCTTTGATTCGAATGTCTTTTACTCCTGCTGTATCTCCAAGCGTTCGGTTGATCGTCGGATCAACAAGCCCCGCCAATTCCTCGCGTACTTGCTCTACTGTAAGCATATTGCTTCCCCCTTCTAACTGTTTCGATATCAGTATATCAAAAAAAGCGTTTTCTTGACGGGTTCGGAATCGACTATTTCAAACAAAAAACTCTCCACCCGAAAGGATGGAGAGTTCGAACCACATCGCGAAGATTAACGCTTCGAGAATTGTGGTGCGCGACGTGCTGCTTTAAGACCGTATTTTTTACGTTCTTTCATACGAGCGTCACGAGTTAAGAAGCCTTTTTCTTTGAGGCTTGGACGGAATTCTGGGTCCGCTTGAAGAAGCGCACGTGATACGCCGTGGCGAATTGCTCCAGCTTGTCCAGTGTATCCACCACCGTTAACGTTAACGATTACATCGTATTTACCTTCTGTTTCAGTCAATACGAGTGGTGATTTAGCCATCATGATCAAAGTCTCATGACCGAAGTATTCTGAGATATCGCGGCCATTTACAACAACTTTACCGTCACCTGCAACGAGGTGAACGCGAGCCACCGAGTGTTTGCGGCGGCCTGTTCCGTAGTAACGTACATCTGCCATCGTTTAGTTCCTCCCTGTGTCTCGATTAACCGCGAAGTTCGTAAACTTCTGGTTTTTGTGCTTCGTGCTTGTGTTCAGCTCCAGCGTAAACGTGGAGTTTGTTGAATTGTTGACGACCGAGTGATCCTTTTGGAAGCATCCCTTTGATCGCGAGTTCAAGCATACGCTCTGGACGTTTTGCGAGAAGCTCTTTTGCAGTTTGTGATTTCAAACCGCCTGGATGACCTGAATGACGGTAGTAGATCTTGTCATTCAATTTGTTACCAGTCAATTTGATTTTCTCAGCGTTGATGATGATGACGTGGTCTCCGCAATCAACGTGTGGTGTGAAAGTCGGCTTGTGCTTACCGCGAAGAAGTGAAGCTACTTCACTAGTCAAACGACCAAGTGTTTTGCCTTCTGCGTCGATAAGGAGCCATTTGCGTTCTACTTCAGATGCTTTAGCCATGAATGTTGTGCGCATGTGGAATACCTCCTAGAAATGTCTGTTCACTTAATTTTTTGATGCTTTATCATAATCCTAGTTTACGGGGCTAAGATTGTGGTTCATCTCTAAATTTGAAAATGAAATGCCAATGAATATAATACGATTTTATAAGGGGAATGTCAATCTACTTTTTCATAATTCACATTCCACAAATACAAACCGTGTGGGGGGGCGGTAATCCCCGCTACGCGGCGGTCCTTCGCCTCTAGCATTTGTGTGATATCTCCGGGCTGATACTTGCCTCTCCCTACCTCGATGACCGTCCCTACCATGATGCGGACTTGGTTGTATAGAAAACCTGATCCAACGAAACGGAATATGATCTCGTCTCCCATCTCGAGCACTTCTGCTTCATAGATGGTACGGACCCGATCTTCGACTTCTGCCTTTGTCACAGAGAACGACGTAAAGTCGTGGGTCCCAATCAACCGCTCCATCGCTTGACGCATCGCCTCAAGGCTCAGCTTATACGTCACGGTCGCAGCATAGTGCCGACGAAACGGATCCTCGGTCTGACGGATATGATAGCGATACTCTTTTCGCTTCGCACCGTAACGTGCGTGGAACGTATCGTCTATTTCTTCCGCCTGTTTAACGAGGATATCGTCTGGTAGCATGGCGTTTAACGCTTTGACGAAGCGCTCAGCGGGCATCTCTAACGACGTGTCAAAGTGAATCACCTGTCCTAAAGCATGGACGCGAGCGTCTGTACGACCTGAGGCGACGATTTTTACCGGATATCGATGCATACGTGCCAAGACAGATTCAATCTCCGCTTGAATGGTATTGCCATTCGGCTGCACTTGATATCCCGCATAATGTGTCCCATCATAGGCGACAATCAGTTTAATTCGTCTCATCCAATCCCTCTCAATCCAAACAAAATGAGCGTCAACGCGATAAAGATGAGTAATACGGCTGTGTCACGCATTTGCCATTCCATTTCACGCAACCTCGTCCGCCCTTCTCCCCCTCGGTAACCACGGGCTTCCATAGCCGTAGCGAGGTCCTCAGCACGCTTAAACGCAGAAATGAACAATGGAATCAAAAGAGGGATAACCCCTTTTAGACGGGATTTCCAAGGTCCACTCATCAAATCGACCCCACGCGCCTGCTGAGCTTTCATGATCCGGTCCGTCTCATCCGCAAGCGTCGGTAGGAAACGGAGTGAAATGGAAAGCATCAACGCAATTTCGTGGGCCGGCACACGAATCCGTTCGAATGGCCGTAGCCCCGCTTCAATCGAATCGGTCAATTCCATCGGTGTCGTCGTCAACGTCACGAGTGTCGTCAACATGACGAGATAAAAGAAGCGAAGCGAGACAATCAGTCCCATTCGAATTCCTTCCGAATAAATCGCAATCGGTCCTAATTCGAATAGAAGTGTGCCGTCTCGATTGAATAACAGTTGTAAGATCAACGTGAAGACGATCAAAAATAAGATCATGCGAAGACCATTCCATAAATAGCGCCACGATAACTGTGACAGTTTGACCGCAAACAACGTGAACGCGAGTAAAAATAAATTCGTCCATAAGTTGTCAGCTAAAAAAACAACTGGGATGAACCCTAAAATGAAGAGCGTCTTGGCACGCGCATCAAGGGAATGAAGCCATGAATGTCCGGGTATATATTGACCGATAATCATGTCGCTCCCCCTTTCAGCCGTTCCGCCACCCAATCCGCCAGCTCGCCCTCGGTTCGTACGAGCGGGATGGACGTTTCTCCAAGAACCGGTGCCATGTCACGAGCGAATCGTAAGACGTGCGGGATGTCGAGCTGGAGACGTCGCACCAGTACCTCGTCTTGGAACAATTCAAACGGGTCCCCATCAAACGCCACCTGGCCACGCTCCATCACGATGACGCGCTCCGCATAGGCGAGTACATCATCCATGTCATGCGAGACAAGGATCAACGTAAGGTTCAACTCTTCTCGTAAACGTTTGAATAAGGCGAGCATGTCTCGTCTCCCAATTGGGTCGAGACCCGCTGTCGGTTCATCGACAATGAGCACATCAGGCCGGCTCGCTAAAACACCTGCAATCGCGACACGGCGCATCTGCCCTCCTGAAAGATCAAACGGCGAACGGTCCCATAACGTTTCATCCAAGCCGACGAGACGAAGGGCCTCGTGGGCTCGCTCTTTCGCTTCGGCATCTGTCGCGCCAAAGTTGCGCGGACCGAACATGACGTCGCGTTCGACCGTCTCTTCAAACAATTGGTGCTCTGGATATTGAAAGACGAGCCCAACGCGACGCCGAAGCGGCAAAAGATTCTGTTTCTTGTCACGGCGCGTCCGAATCGGGGTGACAATGATATCATCGACCACCACACGTCCGTCAGTCGGGCGCAATAAGCCGTTCATATGTTGAACGAGTGTCGATTTCCCTGAGCCAGTATGCCCAAGAAACGCAACAAGCGCTCCCGACGGAATGGTTACATTCACATCGCGCAGCGCGGTTCGTTCAAACGGAGTATTCATTTGGTATTGATATGTTACTTCTTCAATGCGTATCGGCATAGATGGTTCACCAACTCCGAATGTTGTAGCATCAGACGATCGAGTGGAATGCCACGTGCCTTCAGTTCGAGTTGCATCCGAACGATAAACGGGACATCTAGTTGAATGTCACGAAGCGTATCTGGATGTTGAAACACGTCTTCAGGTGTGCCGGTCATCGCAATCTTGCCTTTCGACAATGCAATGATACGGTCAGCAAACAACACTTCGTCGAGCTCGTGTGTAATGGCGACAACGGTCATCCCTTCCGAGACGAGCTGTCGTACCGTTTGTAATACCTCTTGTCGCCCAATCGGGTCGAGCATGGAGGTCGCTTCATCGAGCACGAGGACACGCGGGCGCATTGCGAGAGCCGCAGCTATCGCAACGCGCTGCTTTTGTCCACCGGATAACTGATGCGGTTCACGGTCCGCTAGTTCCGATAATCCAACGCGCGCTAGACTGTCATCAATTCGACGAACCATTTCTTGACGTGGAAGTCCCATGTTTTCGAGAGAAAATGCCACATCATCGCGCACGGTCGCCCCGACAAATTGATTGTCGGGATTTTGAAAGACGACCCCGATTCGCGTTCGAACGTCCCACACGTCTGCGGCGTTCGACGGATCGAGTGTCTCGACGCGAACTTCCCCCTGTTCAGGAATGAGAAGTCCGTTCCACAACTTCGTCAGTGTCGACTTGCCAGAACCATTATGGCCGACAATCGCAAGCCATTCCCCTTTATATACATCGAGCGATAGGCCGTTAAGCGCCGGCTCAGACTGTCCAGGGTAATGAAATACGACATCCCGTACCATAATTTGTGATTCCATAGGTCGACTCCTTTCTGATGTGGAAACAGGGCAATACGTCACCGCATGCCCTGTTGACTGCCTAATGAATTAGACGAGTTCGATGATTACAACTTCTGCACCATCACCGCGGCGTGGGCCGACTTTCATGATGCGCGTGTATCCACCTTGACGTTCAGCGTAGCGTGGTGCCACGTCTTCGAACAATTTTTGGATTGCGTCTTTTTCTCCAGCGTTCTCCTTGCGAACGAATGAAGCTACTTGACGACGGGCATGAAGATCGCCACGTTTCCCAAGAGTGATCAATTTTTCAACGACTGGGCGAAGTTCTTTCGCTTTTTGTTCAGTTGTTTGAATGCGCTCGTTGATGATTAGGTCAGTTGCAAGATCACGCAAAAGCGCCTTGCGTTGCGAGCTTGTACGGCCAAGTTTCGAATAAGCCATTACATTTCCCTCCTTCGGTTGAACTTAGTCTTCTTTACGCAAGCCCAAACCGAGTTCGTCCAACTTGTGTTGAACTTCTTCGAGTGATTTACGTCCGAGGTTACGAACTTTCATCATCTCTTCCTCTGATTTGTTTGCGAGTTCTTGAACAGTGTTGATGCCAGCGCGCTTCAAGCAGTTGTACGAACGAACTGAGAGATCGAGTTCTTCAATCGTCATTTCGAGTACTTTTTCTTTTTGGTCTTCTTCTTTCTCGACCATAATTTCTGCGTTGAGAGCCTCATCTGTCAAACCAACGAAGATGTTCAAGTGTTCAGTCAAAATTTTAGCCCCTAATGATACAGCTTCTTCCGGACGAATTGAACCATCTGTCCACACGTCTAACAAAAGCTTATCGAAGCTAGCGTCTTGACCGACACGTGTTTTATCTACTTCGTAGTTCACGCGTTGAATCGGTGTATAGATCGAATCGATTGGAATGACCCCAATCGGCATATCATCACGTTTGTTATCTTCTGCCTGGACGTAACCACGACCACGGCGAGCAGTCAAACGCATGCGAAGCGTCGCATTGTCAGCGAGAGTCGCGATGTGGAGCTCAGGATTCAAGATTTCAACGTCGCTATCATGGGTAATGTCTGCCGCAGTGACAGCACCGGCACTTGAAACGTTAATCTCAAGCGTTTTCTCTTCTTCCGAGTACACTTTGAGTGCCAACTTCTTGAGGTTGAGTACGATTTGAGTGACGTCTTCGACAACACCGTCAATCGTAGAGAACTCGTGAAGCACGCCATCGATTTGAACCGCTGTTACCGCTGCACCTGGGAGCGATGACAATAGAATTCGACGTAGTGAGTTACCGAGAGTAGTGCCATATCCACGTTCAAGCGGTTCTACTACGAATTTACCAAACGTAGCGTCCTCGCTGATTTCGACCGTTTCGATCTTTGGTTTTTCAATCTCGATCATCTGAACCCCTCCTTGAGTATATCCTGCCGTGCAGTTTGAGCTGCTAAAGTATAAGCTGTCGTGCTAGGTAAACCCCTCACACGCTCAAGCGATTATACGCGGCGACGTTTTGGAGGGCGGCAACCGTTGTGCGGAACTGGAGTTACGTCACGGATTGCAGTAACTTCGAGACCAGTAGCTTGGAGCGCACGGATAGCCGCTTCACGTCCAGCACCAGGACCTTTAACGTTAACTTCTACTGTACGCATACCGTTGTCCATTGCAACTTTCGCTGCAGTTTCAGCAGCCATTTGCGCTGCGAACGGAGTCGATTTACGTGATCCTTTAAATCCAAGGTTACCAGAAGTAGCCCATGAGATCGCGTTACCTTGCGTATCAGTGATTGTGATAATTGTGTTGTTGAATGTAGAACGGATGTGTACCACACCGACTTCAACATGTTTTTTAACTTTACGTTTAGAACGTACGTTTTGCTTACGTTTCGCCATTGTTCAATTCCCTCCTTTACTTCTTCTTGTTCGCTACTGTACGGCGTGGGCCTTTACGAGTACGCGAGTTGTTCTTCGTGTTTTGACCGCGAACAGGGAGACTACGGCGATGACGGATACCGCGGTATGCGCCGATCTCGATCAAACGTTTGATGTTAAGTGAAACTTCACGACGAAGGTCACCTTCAACTTTGATTCCGTCAATTGCTTCACGGATACGGTTGAGTTCATCTTCAGTAAGGTCGCGTGTGCGTGTCTCTTCAGATACGTTAGCAGCCTTCAAAATTTCTTGTGCTTTTGTTTTACCAATACCATAGATGTATGTGAGCGAAATAACGATACGTTTTTCGCGTGGAATATCTACACCAGCAATACGTGCCATGTGTGCACCTCCTCTGAAATTAACCTTGTTTTTGTTTGTGTTTCGGGTTTTCGCAAATTACCATTACTTTACCCTTACGGCGAATAACTTTACATTTTTCGCAAATCGGTTTTACCGACGGTCTTACTTTCATGAGTATACCCTCCTCCTGGAAAAATCGGAGTTACTTATAACGGTACGTAATCCGCCCGCGAGTCAAGTCGTATGGAGACAACTCAACAGTTACGCGGTCACCTGGAAGGATCCGAATGTAGTGCATCCGAATTTTCCCTGAGACGTGCGCGAGCACCGTGTGGCCGTTTTCTAACTCCACTTTAAACATTGCGTTCGGAAGTGGTTCGACAACAGTGCCTTCCACTTCAATGACATCTTGTTTCGCCATCATTTATTCCCCTTTCTATATGAAAATCTTTAGGAGCACAGACGATCTATTGCCATCTACTGTGAGAGAAGGATCCAGAACGGATCAGTATGAAACAATAGAGCCTCATTCACCGGAATCGAGTTTCGTTAAAATCTCGTATCCATCGTCTGTGATGGCGATGGTGTGCTCAAAGTGGGCGCACATGCTACCGTCCACGGTGACAACTGTCCAGTTATCAGCCAGTGTTCGAACATAGCGTTGACCAGCATTAACCATTGGTTCAATGGCTAACGTCATCCCAGTCTTCAGGCGTGGCCCTTTCCCCGGTGGACCATAGTGTGGAATTTGCGGTTCTTCGTGCAAATTTTGTCCAACACCATGACCGACGTATTCGCGGACGACAGAAAAGTCATGTGATTCGACATATGCTTGAATCGCATGGGAAATATCTGTCAATCGCCCTCCAGCCTTGGCGTGCTCCAATCCTTTATACAGACTTTCTTCGGTTACGTCAAGTAGCCGCTGTGTCTCTTCTGTGATTGTTCCCACTGGATAAGTCCAAGCGGAATCTCCATGGTATCCATTATAGTAGGCACCGATATCGATTGAGATAATATCTCCATCTTTCAATACCCGTTTTCCTGGAATGCCATGAACAAGCTCTTCGTTCACCGAAGCGCAAACACTACCGGTAAAACCGTTATAGCCTTTGAACGATGGCGTCGCACCTTGGCTGCGAATGTAATCTTCCGCAATCCGGTCGAGCTCAAGCGTCGTGATTCCTGGTTTAATGTGCTGTTTGAGCACCTGGTGCGTTCGAGCAACAATTTGCCCAGCCTCACGCATAATCGCAATTTCACGAGGCGTCTTCGTGATGATCATTCAGTATCACCGAGTAATGCTTTGACATCGGCATATACGACATCGATTGGACGATCTCCATCCAATGTACGAAGATACCCTTTTTCAGCGTAAAAGTCAATGAGTGGTTTCGATTGCTCGATGTTGACGTCAAGGCGACGGCGAACCGTTTCCTCTTTATCGTCTTCACGTTGCATGAGTGCCGACCCATCCACATCACAGATGCCTTCCACTTTTGGTGGGTTGAAGATCACGTGATATGTCGCACCACACGTTGGGCAGATCCAACGACCTGTCAAGCGTGGAACGAGAATTTCCGCATCCACATCGATGTTGACGACGTGGTCAATCTGTTTCCCCAAATCTTTAAGCAAACTTTCGAGTGCCTCTGCTTGAGCAACAGTACGCGGGAATCCATCGAGTAAGAAACCTTTTTCTGTGTCATCTTGGCTAAGACGTTCACGTACGATTCCGATTGTTACCTCGTCCGGTACGAGTTCACCTTTATCCATGAATGACTTGGCTTCTTTACCGAGTGGCGTTCCGCCTTTGATTGCCGCACGAAACATGTCGCCTGTCGAAATGTGAGGGATTTGGTACTCTTCTACGATTTTAGCAGCTTGAGTCCCTTTCCCAGCACCCGGTAAGCCCATGAGTACTAGATTCATCTCGGTTAGCCTCCAGTTTTGATTTTCACGAAGGGCTTGTAAACACGACAGGAAGGAAGGGTCAACCCTTCCTTCCGCTTTAACGGATAAAGCCTTTATAGTGTCGTTTTACAAGTTGACTTTCGATTTGTTTCATCGTTTCGAGGGCTACCCCGATGACGATCAACAAGCTCGTTCCTCCGATTTGAACGGAAGTTGGAAGACCGGCAAGCTTAATGAAGATTGTCGGCATGATCGCCACGAGCGATAAGAAGATCGCTCCGAAGAAAGTCAATCGATACAGCAACTTCGTGATGTACTGTTCTGTTTGCGCCCCAGGACGAATCCCAGGAATATAACCACCTTGCTTCTGCAGGTTTTCTGCCATTTGCTCAGGGTTGACCTGAATAAATGTATAGAAGTAGGCAAACGCAATGATTAACGCAACGTAAATCGACATTCCGATTGGCGCCGTCGTGTCAAAGTACGTCTGTAATTTTTGCGTTGTCTCCGGCGAAGCAATGAAGCTTGCAACAGTTGGTGGTGTTACCATGAAGGAAATCGCGAAGATAACCGGGATAACACCTGCTGCGTTTAGTTTGATTGGCAAGTGCGTTGACTGACCGCCCACTGGGGTACGGTTCGCCGTGCGTTTTGCATATTGGATTGGAATTTTGCGTGCCGCTTGTTGAACATAAATGATCCCAACCGTCACAGCCAAAATAACAAGTGCCAATACAACCAAGTAAACGATATTAATGAACAATGCATCTCCAGCGTTTTGGAGTTTTGTTTCATAAATCTGCGTGAAGATTCTTGGGAACCCGGCGACGATACCGGCGAAGATAATGATGGAAATACCATTCCCAACACCTTTCTCCGTTGTCATTTCACCAAGGAACATCAAGAACGCTGTACCCGCAGTGAGTACAATCGCGATCACAAAGTAAGTTGCCGTTCCCCACGTCTCATTGACGAGACCTGGGTAGAGGCGGTTAAATCCAAACGACAGTGAAGTCGCTTGGACAAAGCCTAAGATGATCGTCCCATAGCGCGTGACCGTCGCTAACTTTTTACGGCCCGCCTCTCCTTGTTTAGCCCATTCGGCAAACTTTGGAACGACGTCCATTTGTAAAAGTTGCACAACGATCGATGCCGTAATGTACGGCATGATCCCCATTGCGAACAAGGAGAAGTTCTGTAAAGCATTTCCTCCAAACAAGTTCAAGAAGTCAAGAAGACCTCCTGAGTCAAAACGCAACACATCCGTATTCACCATCGGCACCGGGATATGAGCCCCGATGCGGAAAATGATGATGATTGCGAGTGTGAAGAGAATACGCTGTCGAATATCTTTCACGCGCCACATATTGGAGATCGTCTGAAACATCAGATCACCTCAACTGTACCGCCAGCTGCTTCGATTGCTTCTTTCGCTGCACCCGAGAACTTGTTGGCTTTTACAGTCAATTTAGTTTCAAGCTTGCCGTTAGCAAGGACCTTGATTCCGTCTTTAGCAGAGCTGACAACACCAGTCTCGATTAAGAGTTCTGGAGTAACTTCAGTACCTGCTTCGAAACGGTTAAGCGTGTCTAGGGAAACAACCGCGTACTCTTTACGAGTTGGGTTGTTGAAACCGCGTTTTGGAAGACGACGGTAAAGTGGGTTTTGTCCACCTTCAAATCCTGGACGAACGCCACCGCCCGAACGAGCTTTTTGACCTTTGTGTCCACGACCAGAAGTTTTACCGTTACCAGTCGCCATACCGCGACCGACACGGTTACGTTCGTGACGTGAACCTGGAGTTGGCTTCAATTCATGGAGTTTCATAGTGGCACCTCCTTATTTATTAAAATCTTTATTATTCGTTGATTTCTTTTACAGTCACAAGGTGCGACACTTTATTGATCATACCGCGCATCGCGACGTTGTCTGGGACAACGACCGTTTGATGCATTTTGCGAAGACCGAGTGTACGTACAGTAACACGCTGACCTTCCGGACGACCAATTGTGCTGCGTGTGAGGGTGATTGCGAGTTTCGCCATGTCTAGTTCCCTCCCTTAGTTAAGAAGTTCTTCTACGCTTTTACCACGTAGTTTAGCAACTTCCTCTGCTTTTTTGAGCTCAGTCAAGCCCTGTACCGTCGCACGGACGATGTTGATCGGTGTGTTTGAACCTAGCGATTTCGAAAGGATGTCACCTACACCTGCAAGTTCGAGCACCGCACGAACTGGACCACCAGCGATAACCCCAGTACCTTCAGAAGCTGGTTTCATGAATACACGACCTGCTCCGAATACTCCTGTGATTTCGTGTGGAATTGTTGTACCAACCATAGGTACTTGTACCATGTTTTTCTTAGCGGCTTCAATAGCCTTGCGAATCGCTTCTGGCACCTCTTGTGCCTTACCTGTACCGAAACCGACGTGACCATTTTTGTCACCTACGACTACGAGAGCAGCAAAACGGAAGCGGCGGCCACCTTTTACGACTTTCGCGACGCGGTTTACGGTAACAACGCGTTCTTCAAGTTGTTCCATGTTAACGTCTAACTGGCGCATCGAGTGTCCCCTCCTTTTTATTAGAATTTAAGACCTGCTTCACGAGCTGCTTCTGCAACAGCTTTGACGCGGCCATGATAGAGGTATCCACCACGGTCGAACACAACTGTGTCGATACCTTTCTCGAGTGCACGTTCTGCAGCAAGTTTACCAACAGCTTTCGCTGCTTCAACGTTACCGCCATTTGTAAGATCGAGAGCTTTATCTTTCGAAGATGCAGACACAAGCGTTGTTTGTGCCGCGTCATCGATAAGTTGAACGTAAATGTGCTTGCTCGAACGGAATACGTTCAAACGTGGACGAGCTGCTGTCCCCGTGATCGTACGACGTACGCGAGCATGACGTTTTTTACGAACTGCATTTTTATCTGCCTTTGTGATCATTTATGCCACTCCTTTCCGTTCATTTCGTGACGAATTACTTACCAGTCTTACCTTCTTTACGGCGAATACGTTCATCAGAGTAACGAACACCTTTACCTTTGTAAGGTTCTGGAGCACGGTACGAGCGGATTTGAGCAGCAACGTGACCGACGCGCTCTTTGTTAATCCCTTTTACGATGATTTGCGTGTTTGAAGGAACTTCGATTTCGATACCTTCCTCAGCAACGTACTCGATTGGGTGCGAGTAGCCGAGGTTGAGGACGAGTTTGTTACCTTGCTTCGTAGCACGGTAACCAACCCCCGAGATCTCAAGTGTTTTTTGGAATCCGTTCGACACACCTTGTACCATGTTGGCAATAAGGGCACGTGTCGTACCGTGAATTGTACGGCTTTCTTTCGATTCGTCTGGACGAACAACCGTCAATTCGTTCTCTTCAACTTTGATTTCCAATGCCGGGTTAGCTGAAAGCGAAAGTTCACCTTTAGCACCTTTTACTGTGACCGTGTTGTCATTAGCAACTGTTACAGTAACGCCAGCAGGAATCGTAACTGGTTTTTTACCAATACGTGACATTGATTACACCTCCGTTCTTGTTAGAAAAGTGACTTACCAGATGTAGGCGAGCACTTCGCCGCCGACTTGTTGTTGGCGAGCTTCTTTATCAGTCATAAGACCTTTAGATGTCGAAAGAACTGCGATCCCGAGTCCTCCGAGTACTTTAGGTACTTCATCAGCTTTTGCGTATACGCGAAGACCTGGTTTCGAAATACGTTTGAGACCAGTGATTACACGTTCGTTGCTTGCTCCATATTTAAGGAAAAGACGAAGTGTACCTTGTTTAGCGTCCTCGATATATTCAACATCGCGAATGAAACCTTCACGCTTAAGGATTTCAGCGATCTCACGTTTAATGTTCGAAGCTGGAAGCTCCATTTTTTCATGGCGAACCATGTTAGCGTTACGGATACGTGTAAGCATATCTGCAATAGGGTCTGTCATTACCATGCGATGTACCTCCTTTCACACTGTTAGTGGATTACCAGCTTGCTTTTTTAACACCAGGGATTTGACCTTTGTATGCAAGATCACGGAACTTGATACGGCTGATCCCGAATTTACCCATGTAACCATGCGGACGACCTGTGATGCTGCAACGGTTGTGCAAGCGTACAGGTGACGAGTTACGTGGCAATTTGCTGAGTCCGATATAATCGCCTTCAGCTTTCAACTTCGCACGCTTTTCAGCGTACTGGGCAACGAGTTTCTCGCGTTTAAGTTCGCGATTCACCATTGACTTTTTAGCCATGTTGTCGACCTCCCTCTAGATTATTTTTGGAATGGCATACCGAGAAGTGTGAGCAATTCACGTGCTTCTTCGTCTGTGTTTGCTGTTGTAACAACAACGATGTCCATACCGCGTACTTTAGATACTTTATCGTAATCGATCTCAGGGAAAATAAGTTGCTCTTTCACGCCAAGCGTGTAGTTACCGCGTCCGTCGAATGCTTTCTTCGATACACCGCGGAAGTCACGTACACGTGGAAGTGAAACAGTTACCAATTTGTCGAGGAAATCGTACATGCGCTCGCCACGAAGTGTAACCTTCGCACCGATTGGCATACCTTCACGAAGTTTGAAACCAGCGATTGATTTCTTCGCTTTCGTTACGAGTGGTTTTTGACCTGAAAGAATTGTTAATTCTTCAACTGCCATATCAAGTGCTTTCGAGTTCGAAACAGCGTCACCTACACCCATGTTGATGACAATCTTTTCGACTTTCGGTACTTGCATGACCGAGTCATAGTTGAATTTATCCATCATCGCTTTCACGATGTCGCTTTTATACTTCTCTTGCAAACGGTTCATAGTCGAATGGACCTCCTTTCGTCACGTTCTTCTTATTTATCGAGTGATTCGCCCGATTTCGCGACACGAACTTTTTTACCATCGACTACTTTGAAACCAACACGAGTTGGTTTGCCAGTTTTAGGGTCGAGTGGCATTACGTTCGAGACGTGAATTGGTGCTTCGATCTCAAGGATCCCGCCTTGTGGATTCGCTTGTGAAGGTTTCGCGTGTTTTTTCATCACGTTTACGCCTTCAACCACTACGCGGTTTTTGCTTGGCATAGCTTTGAGGATAACCCCTTGCTTGCCTTTATCTTTACCAGACATTACCTGGACTGTATCGCCTTTTTTAACATGCATCGTTTGCGCACCTCCTTATAGGATTGAAATTGGAAATTAAAGTACTTCCGGTGCCAACGAAACGATCTTCATGAATTCTTTTTCACGAAGTTCACGTGCAACTGGCCCGAAGATCCGTGTGCCGCGTGGGCTCTTGTCATCTTTGATAATGACTGCTGCGTTCTCATCGAAACGGATGTACGAACCATCTTTACGACGAGCGCCGCGTTTTGTACGAACGACAACTGCTCTGACAACGTCACCTTTTTTAACAACGCCACCTGGTGTTGCTTGTTTTACCGTTGCGACGATGATGTCACCGATGTTTGCAGTCTTACGACCAGAACCACCGAGGACTTTAATTGTCAACAGTTCACGCGCGCCAGAGTTGTCTGCTACTTTCAAGCGAGATTCTTGTTGAATCATGCGAGTGTACCTCCCTCCGGATGTTTAATAAATCCGAACTGTTATTAGATGATTACTGATTCTTCTACTACTGTTACAAGACGGAAACGTTTGTCTTTAGAAAGAGGACGTGTTTCCGCGATGCGAACGATATCGCCCACTTTAGCGACGTTGTTCTCATCGTGTGCTTTATATTTCTTCGTGTAGTTTACACGTTTGCCATAAAGTTTATGACGAACCTTTGTTTCTACTGCGACGACGATCGTTTTGTCCATTTTGTCAGACACGACGCGACCAGTGAACACTTTACGGTTGTTGCGTTCCATGAGTGTTACCTCCTCTCAAGAATCCGATGTAATTAGCCGTTGTTGATGCCGAGTTCGCGTTCACGAAGAATCGTTTTAGCACGCGCAATCGACTTGCGTACTTCACGGATACGAGCAGGATTCTCAAGCTGACCTGTAGCAAGTTGGAAGCGAAGGTTAAAGAGTTCTTCTTTCCACTCGCCCACTTTACCGTTGAGCTCTTCAGTTGTTGATTGACGGAGATCAGTTGCTTTCATTCGTATCACCACCATTTTCTTCACGTTTCACGAACTTACATTTTACTGGAAGTTTGTGCGATGCAAGACGAAGTGCCTCACGTGCCACTTCCTCAGATACACCTGCGATTTCGAACATTACTTTGCCAGGCTTAACTACAGCTACCCAGCCTTCTGGAGCACCTTTACCCGAACCCATTCGGACTTCGAGAGGCTTTTTAGTGTACGGCTTGTGTGGGAAGATCTTGATCCACACTTTACCACCACGTTTCATATAACGTGTCATTGCAATACGTGCTGATTCGATTTGACGGTTTGTAATCCAGCTCGCTTCGAGAGCTTGGAGACCGAACTCACCGAAGTGTACAGTTGTGCCGCGTTTAGCGTTCCCGCGCATTTTACCACGGTGTACACGACGATATTTCACGCGTTTAGGTAACAACATAGTGTGTTGCCTCCTTCCTGAAAGAGTGTTTATTATTCAGCGTTTTTCGCTGTGTTGTTTTTTGTTGGAAGAACTTCACCGTGGTATAACCAAACTTTTACGCCGATTTTACCGTAAGTTGTGTCAGCTTCAGCTGTTCCGTAGTCGATGTCGGCACGGAGTGTGTGAAGTGGAACTGTTCCTTCCGAGTACTTCTCTGAACGAGCGATATCAGCGCCACCAAGACGACCAGAAACTTCTGTTTTGATCCCTTTGATGCCAGTACGCATCGAACGTTGAATAGATTGTTTCATTGCACGACGGAATGATACGCGACCTTCCAATTGACGAGCAATGTTTTCTGCTACAAGCTTCGCAACAGCGTCAGCGTTTTTCACTTCAACAACGTTGATGTGAACGCGTTTTCCGTCAGCGATTTTTGTAATGTGTTTACGGAGTGATTCGATTTCAGAACCACCTTTACCGATTACCATACCTGGCTTCGCAGTGTGAAGCGAAATGTTCACGCGGTTTGCAGCGCGTTCGATTTCAACTTTAGAAACACTAGCATCCTTCATTTTGTTTTCGATGTATTCACGAATAACGAAGTCTTCATGAAGGAGATCAGCGTAGTCTTTCTCAGCGTACCAACGCGAATCCCAGTCTTTGATAACACCAACGCGAAGACCGTGCGGATTTACCTTTTGACCCACTACATATCCCTCCTTATTTCTCAGTTACCACGATGTGGATGTGGCTTGTGCGTTTGTTAATACGGCTTGCGCGACCCATCGCACGTGGGCGGAAGCGTTTGAGTGTTGGACCTTCGTTTACGTAAGCTTCTGTTACAACGAGGTTCTCAATGTTCATATCGTAGTTGTGCTCTGCGTTAGCAATCGCTGATTTTAATACTTTTTCAACGACTGGCGATGCTGCCTTGTTCGTGTGAGCAAGGACAGAGAGCGCTTCGCCGACTTGTTTCCCGCGAATTAAGTCTACAACGAGACGTGCTTTGCGAGGAGCAAGACGGACCATATTAGCTGATGCTTTAGCTTGCATGGATTTGACCTCCCCTCAAATTACCGTTTCGTTTTCTTGTCTGATCCGTGACCTTTGTACGTGCGTGTTGGAGCGAATTCACCAAGTTTGTGACCAACCATGTCTTCTGTCACGAATACTGGTACGTGTTTACGACCATCGTGCACACCGAACGTGTGACCCATGAATTCTGGGAAGATCGTCGAGCGACGTGACCAAGTTTTGATGACTTGCTTCTCACCAGATTCGTTGAGTTTGTCAACTTTAGCGAGTAAGTGGTGATCTGCGAATGGACCTTTTTTCAAGCTGCGACCCATGTTAGAACCTCCCTTTGGAATGATTCGGGAACGGCCCTTTCGAACCGCCCGAGAATCATGTAGTAATTATTTCTTACGGCGACGAAGGATGTACATGTCGCTCGATTTGTTTTTCTTACGAGTCTTAAGACCAAGAGCTGGTTTACCCCAAGGAGTAAGTGGGCCCGAACGACCGATTGGCGCACGACCTTCACCACCACCGTGTGGGTGATCAACCGGGTTCATTACAGAACCACGTACTGTTGGGCGTTTGCCTAACCAACGTGAACGTCCTGCTTTACCGATGTTTACGAGTTCGTGTTCTTCGTTACCAACTGAACCGATTGTCGCGCGGCAAGTGCCGAGGAACAAGCGTGATTCACCTGATTGAAGACGAACGATGACGTACTTGCCGTCACGTCCTTGGATTTGTGCCGATGCACCAGCCGCACGAACTAGCTGACCGCCTTTACCAGGCTTAAGCTCGATGTTGTGGATTGTTGTACCGACAGGGATGTTTACGAGTGGAAGAGCGTTCCCCACTTTGATATCCGCTTCAGGACCAGACATGATTTCCATGCCTACTTTGATGCCCTTAGGAGCGAGGATGTAACGTTTCTCACCATCTACATAGTTGATGAGTGCGATGTTTGCTGAACGGTTTGGATCGTATTCGATCGTTGCTACGCGTCCTGCAACGCCATCTTTGTTACGTTTGAAATCGATGATACGGTATTTACGCTTGTGACCGCCACCTTGGTGACGAACAGTCAAGCGACCTTGGTTGTTACGTCCGCCTTTTTTCGAAAGCTTTTCAGTTAACGATTTTTCAGGGCGATTCGTTGTGATCTCTGCAAAGTCGAGAGATGTCATGTTACGACGACCGTTAGTGGTCGGCTTAAACTTTTTGATTGCCATC
This sequence comes from Exiguobacterium profundum, assembly GCF_001909285.1. Classification (GTDB taxonomy): domain Bacteria; phylum Bacillota; class Bacilli; order Exiguobacteriales; family Exiguobacteriaceae; genus Exiguobacterium; species Exiguobacterium profundum. Next base: position 550,782 of record NZ_MRSV01000001.1, on the reverse strand, counting down.
GAGGATTCCCTCCTTTTCTTCTAAGGTAGTTAATTAACCGAGGAAGTCGATTGTGTTGCCTTCAGCAAGGGTTACGATCGCTTTTTTACGACGAGCTGTGTAACCAGAGTGACGACCGACACGTTTCGCTTTCGGTTTGTAGTTCATTGTGTTTACCGAAGCAACTTTCACGTTGAAGATTGTTTCGATAGCGTGTTTCACTTGCGATTTAGTCGCTTTTACGTCGATTTCGAAAACGTATTTGTTAGCTTCCATGAGGCTAACTGAACGCTCAGTGATGATCGGACGTTTGATGATATCGTATGCTTGAGCCATTATGCAAGCACCTCCTCTACCTTCGCAACCGCATCTTTAGTGAAGATGACTTTGTCGTTAGCAACGAGGTCAAGAACGTTTACGCCTGCTGCGTCGATCACAGTCACTCCTGGGATGTTACGAGCTGCGAGAGCGATAGTCTCATTGTAGTCCGCTGTGACTACAAGAGCCTTACGTTCTACTGATAAGCTGTTGAGTACAGCAGCCATATCTTTTGTTTTTGGTGCATCGAAAGCAAGGCCTTCGAGGACGATGATTTCGTTGTTTTGTACTTTCGACGAAAGAGCCGAGAGAAGTGCTAAACGACGAACCTTCTTAGGAAGTTTGTAAGAGTATGAACGTGGTGTTGGACCGAAGACTGTACCACCACCAACCCATTGTGGTGAGCGGATAGAACCTTGGCGCGCACGACCAGTTCCCTTTTGTTTCCATGGTTTACGGCCGCCACCGCGTACTTCCGAGCGACCTTTCGTATCGTGAGTACCTTGACGGCGTGATGCTTGTTGCATGACGATTGCGTCGTAAAGTACTGATTCGTTTGGCTCGATTCCGAAGATGGCTTCTGCCAATTCGATTTCGCCAACTTGTGAACCTGTTTGGTTAAGCAAAGCTACTTTAGGCATTCGTAATTCCTCCTTTCCGTGCAGTTAATTAGTTACCTTTGACCGCTGATTTGATGATGACGTTCGATTTACGAGCGCCTGGGATAGCACCTTTCACGAGGAGAAGGCCACGTTCCACATCAACTTTAACGACTTCAAGGTTTTGAATTGTTTTACGCTCTCCACCCATTTGACCAGGAAGAAGTTTCCCTTTAAATACGCGGTTAGGAGCGACAGGACCCATCGAACCAGGACGACGGTGGTAGCGCGAACCGTGAGCCATTGGTCCACGTGATTGTCCGTGACGCTTGATCGCACCTTGGAATCCTTTACCTTTCGATGTACCTGTTACGTCTACTAATTCACCTGCAGCGAAAATGTCTGCCTTAATCTCTTGACCGATTTCGTATCCTTCTACTGAAGTACGAACTTCTTTGATGAAGCGCTTAGGTGTCGCGTTTGCTTTCGCAGCGTGACCTTTTGATGGTTTGTTTTGACGTGATTCTTTGATGTCTCCGAAACCAAGTTGAACTGCTTCGTAACCGTCTGTGTCAACTGTTTTAAGTTGAAGAACGACGTTACCTTCTACAGCAACTACTGTTACTGGTACAACTTCGCCTGCTTCGTTGAAGATTTGAGTCATACCAAGTTTTGTTCCTAAGATTCCTTTAGCCATGAGATACACCTCCTGTTAATAATTAATTGTCTCTTCTGGCTAGTATCTACTATATGAAGAATTAAAGTTTGATTTCGATGTCTACACCTGATGGTAACTCGAGACGCATAAGCGAATCGACTGTTTTCGGTGTTGGGTTTACGATGTCGATCAAGCGTTTGTGTGTACGCATTTCGAACTGCTCACGAGCATCTTTATACTTGTGAACCGCACGAAGAATCGTGTAAACCGATTTTTCAGTTGGGAGCGGGATTGGACCCGATACCTTTGCACCTGAACGCTTCGCAGTGTCAACGATCTTCTCAGCTGATTGATCGAGAACGCGATGGTCATATGCTTTTAAACGAATACGAATTTTTTCATTTGCCATGTTTGTTTCCCTCCTTTGTCGCCTACTTTAAAAATAGACAATTCTCCGCGGAAATTTCCACACCGGCCATGGCAATGCTGCCTGGCGTGTCATAACCTCCCGCTTCAACGCAGCGTGCTTGTGTCAGCAGAGGCATCCGATCATTGCAAATCAACGATTGGACCCGTTTTCTGCTGTAAAGTCTCTCACCACTCGCACAAACACTTAATCATTATATCTAATCTGGTCATGGAATGCAAGATTAGATTTTTGAAGTTGCTGATTGTCTGATGAGTTGCTCAACGTTCCCTAATGTAACAAGATTCGCGAGCTTTTGCAAGCAAAAATTCATTCTTTTATTGAACTATTTTTTAAACGAACTCCCATGTCAACTCGACCTAGCGTTCCATCACCTCTCCAAAACGCTCTGTCACCCCTTCTATGACCGATTGTGGCGCTCGTTTTAAACAGTCTTGAACAATTCCTTCATTAACACTGTGCGTCTTGAAATAGCGGAGCAATGACGCTAATTTATCCTCTCGTCCGATGACCGTGTAAAGGACGACCCACTCTTCTAGGTGCATCCATTGTCCATCTGGTTCAATGAAAGGATGCGTATAGATTCCGTCGGTACACTTCATTCGGAAACTAGACATGACGTCCACATCTGTTCCCTCGAATATATACTCTCCAAAGTAGGTCGTTACGTATGCGTCGTGAGGGTCTGATGATTTCTTCTCCCCGGCGCGACTGAGTACGCGATCCATTTTTTCAAACTGGTCCGGTTCAACAAAAACATCGATGTCATTCGTTACCTCGACGATGCCATGATGCTTTAACAGCTCAGAACCGCCAATGCGATACGCAATCCCATTCAAGCGACAAATGGTCTCTAGTTGCTTCAACATGACGCCACTCCTTTCTCGTATGCCTCATCTTAACATGTTGTGATGAAAACACAAAAAAGCAGCCCGCATATTGCGGACTGCTTCATGTTGTTCAGTTGAACCAATCGATTACTCGATGATTTCTGTTACTGAACCAGCACCTACAGTACGGCCACCCTCACGGATAGAGAAACGTGTACCGTCTTCGATCGCGATTGTAGAAATCAATTCGATCGTCAACTCGATGTTGTCTCCTGGCATTACCATTTCAGTACCTTCTGGAAGGTGAACGATACCTGTTACGTCAGTTGTACGGAAGTAGAACTGCGGGCGGTAGTTCGCGAAGAATGGCGTGTGACGGCCACCCTCTTCTTTAGAAAGAACGTAGATTGATGCTTTGAATTTAGAGTGTGGTGTGATTGAACCTGGCTTAGCAAGTACTTGTCCACGCTCGATGTCGTCACGTGATACACCACGGAGAAGTGCACCGATGTTGTCGCCAGCTTCAGCATAGTCAAGAAGCTTACGGAACATCTCTACACCAGTACATACAGTTTTCTTCGTTTCTTCTGTAAGACCAACGATTTCGATCTCGTCGTTGACGCGGAGAACACCACGCTCAACACGACCAGTCGCTACAGTACCACGACCAGTGATTGAGAATACGTCCTCAACAGGCATCATGAAGTCTTTTTCAGTGTCACGAACTGGTTCTGGGATGTACTCATCAACAGCGTTCATGAGTTCCATAACTTTTTCTTCCCACTGAGCTTCACCGTTAAGTGCGCCAAGTGCAGAACCTTTGATTACAGGGAGGTCGTCGCCTGGGAAGTCATATTCAGAAAGAAGTTCACGGATTTCCATTTCAACGAGTTCGAGAAGCTCTTCGTCGTCTACCATGTCAACTTTGTTCATGAATACTACGATGTAAGGAACACCTACTTGACGTGAAAGAAGGATGTGCTCACGTGTTTGTGGCATTGGGCCATCTGTTGCAGATACAACGAGGATCGCGCCGTCCATTTGTGCAGCACCAGTGATCATGTTTTTAACATAGTCAGCGTGTCCTGGGCAGTCAACGTGTGCGTAGTGACGCTTGTCAGTTTCGTACTCGATGTGAGCTGTTGCGATTGTGATACCGCGCTCGCGCTCTTCTGGAGCACCATCGATTTGGTCGAACTTAGTAGCTGCTTTACCTTGTGCTTTTGAAAGTACAGCAGAGATTGCTGCAGTCAAAGTTGTTTTACCGTGGTCGACGTGGCCGATTGTACCAACGTTAACGTGCGGTTTAGAACGGTCGAATTTTTCTTTACCCATTCTAGATTCCTCCTCTATTAAACGATTAGTTTTATTTAACTAGGAAGACGTAGGCTACTTTTAACATACGTCCTCCTTAGCTTACAACAATCAATCTAGCGATACAACCGTTATTAGCCGTTCGCTTTTTTGACGATTTCTTCAGCGATTGATTTCGGTACTTCTTCGTAGTGATCGAAGTGCATCGAGTACGTTCCACGTCCTTGTGTACGTGAACGAAGTGATGTTGCGTAACCGAACATTTCTGAAAGTGGAATCATCGCTTTAACGACTTGTGCGTTACCGCGAGCTTCCATACCTTCTACGCGTCCACGGCGTGACGTAACGTCACCCATGATGTCACCCATGTATTCTTCTGGGATAACAACTTCAACACGCATCATTGGCTCAAGGATGACAGCTTTCGCTTGGTCCTTAAGTTGTTTAACCGCCATCGAAGCAGCAACTTTAAACGCCATCTCGTTCGAGTCGACATCGTGGTACGATCCGAATACGAGACGAGCTTTAACGTCTACTACTGGGTAACCAGCGAGGATACCGTTTTCGAGAGCTTCTTCAATCCCGTTTTGAACAGCAGGGACGTATTCACGTGGTACAACACCACCGACGATCTTGTTCTCGAACTCGAATCCAGCGCCTTCTTCGTTCGGCTCGAATTCTACGACAACGTGACCGTACTGACCGCGTCCACCAGACTGACGAACGAATTTCGAATCGATCTTCGCAGCGCCACGGATTGTTTCACGGTAAGCAACTTGTGGTGCACCAACGTTAGCTTCTACTTTGAATTCGCGACGCATACGGTCAACGAGGATGTCAAGGTGAAGCTCACCCATACCAGAGATGATCGTTTGACCAGTCTCAGGGTTTGTTTCAGTGCGGAATGTTGGATCTTCTTCTGCGAGTTTCGCAAGAGCTTGACCCATCTTATCTTGGTCTGCTTTCGATTTAGGCTCGATTGCAACCGAGATAACTGGTTCTGGGAACGTCATTGACTCGAGAACGATGTTATCTTTCTCAGAGCAAAGCGTGTCACCAGTAGTCGTGTCTTTGAAACCAACAGCAGCGGCGATGTCACCAGCGAATACCATTGGAATCTCTTCACGGCTGTTTGCGTGCATTTGAAGGATACGACCGAGACGCTCACGCTTCCCTTTAGTCGAGTTCTTCACGTATGATCCCGCTTCAGCTGTACCAGAGTACACGCGGAAGAACGTCAATTTACCGACGTAAGGGTCAGTCATAACTTTGAACGCAAGTGCTGAGAATGGAGCTTCGTCAGAAGGCTCACGTGTGATTTCTTCTTCTGTATCGAGGTTGATCCCTTTGATTGACTCTACATCAACTGGTGATGGGAGGTAATCAACAACGGCGTTAAGCATGAGCTGAACACCTTTGTTCTTGAAGGCAGAACCAACGAGTACAGGGTAGAATTCAACGCTAAGTGTCGCTTGACGGATTGCAGCTTTCAATTCATCGATTGAAATCTCTTCACCTTCAAGGTACTTCATCATCAACTCTTCGTTGAAGTCAGCAACACCTTCGATCAATTGACCGCGAAGTTCTTCAGCTTGGTCAGCCATGTCAGCTGGGAAGCCATCTGTTACTTCGATGTCAGTACCGAGGTCGTTGTTGTACATGTAAGTCTTCATTTCAACGAGATCGATGATCCCTTTGAAATCGTCCTCTGCTCCGATTGGGAGTTGGATCGCGTAAGCGTTCGCTTGAAGACGATCGTGGAGCGTCTTCACAGAGTACAAGAAGTCTGCGCCGATTTTATCCATCTTGTTGACGAATACGACACGTGGTACACCATATGTCGTCGCTTGACGCCATACAGTTTCTGTTTGTGGTTCTACACCTGACTGAGCGTCAAGTACAGCAACCGCACCATCAAGTACACGGAGTGAACGTTCAACTTCTACAGTGAAGTCTACGTGTCCAGGTGTATCGATGATGTTTACACGGTGGCCATTCCACTGTGCAGTTGTCGCAGCCGAAGTGATCGTGATTCCACGCTCTTGCTCCTGCTCCATCCAGTCCATTTGTGAAGCACCTTCGTGCGTTTCACCAATTTTATGGATACGACCTGTGTAATAAAGAATACGTTCAGTTGTTGTCGTTTTACCGGCATCGATGTGAGCCATGATCCCGATGTTACGAGTATTCTTTAGGGAGAATTCTCTTGCCATACTGGGTATTCTCCTTCCGCATGTTTGATTTTCGTGTGCGCGCACACGATATGATTATACCCGAAAGCCACTCCGTTAAGCCATGCTTGGCGGAGTGGACTTTACGATTAAATTACCAACGATAGTGAGCAAACGCTTTGTTAGCTTCTGCCATCTTATGCATGTCTTCGCGTTTCTTAACAGATGCACCAGTGTTGTTGGCTGCATCCATGATTTCGTTCGCGATACGTTGCTCCATCGTTTTTTCGTTGCGGAGACGAGCGTAGTTCACGAGGTAACGAAGACCAAGTGTTGTACGGCGCTCTGGACGAACTTCTACAGGAACTTGGTAGTTAGCTCCACCTACACGGCGTGCTTTAACTTCAAGTACAGGCATGATGTTGTTCATTGCTTCTTCGAACACTTCCATAGGCTCTTTGCCTGAGCGTTCAGCGATGATGCCAAATGCGTTGTAAATGATAGTTTGAGCTGTACCTTTTTTACCGTCTAACATGACACGGTTAATGAGGCGAGTTACCAATTTCGAGTTGTAGATCGGATCTGCGATAACGTCACGACGTTCTGCACGGTTTTTACGCATCCGAGTACCCTCCTTTCAAAATTTCAATTGTAGTTTAGTTGGCGAGAATTACTTCTTCGCAGCTTTCGGACGTTTCGTACCGTATTTAGAACGGCCTTGCATACGTCCATCAACACCTGCAGTGTCAAGCGCACCACGAACGATGTGGTAACGTACCCCTGGTAAGTCTTTTACACGTCCTCCACGGATAAGAACAACGCTGTGCTCTTGAAGGTTGTGGCCAATACCTGGGATGTACGCAGTCACTTCGATTTGGTTAGTCAAACGAACACGAGCATACTTACGAAGCGCCGAGTTCGGTTTCTTCGGAGTCATTGTACCAACACGTGTACAAACACCACGTTTTTGTGGTGAGCTCACGTTTGTTTGTGACTTGATGAAACTGTTGTAACCTTTGTTAAGTGCTGGAGAGTCAGATTTCACGACTTTCGATTTACGTCCTTTACGGACTAACTGGTTAATAGTAGGCATCTTTGAAGATCCTCCCTTCCTGAATGTTGCTATTTTCTAGTCCCACCGACCCGGGTGGTTCATTTAAGGTCATAACGAAACGTTTTTACGAGGCGTAGGCATTCCATGACCTCGCAAAAACGTGAGTTATACCTTGAAAGTGGCAATTGTAGCAGCCAAACCTTCCCGTAGAAAGTTCGGATGGACGTCCAAGTAGCTTGCCGACTGCTGGACATCGTTGTCATCGACAACAACCGATTGGCGGCACTAAATCATAGTAGCACCGCCAACCTGCGCTGTCAAGACGTATTTTACTCGACTGTTGTATCTTCGAGCGCAACTGGCGCCTCATCTTCTTTGAGTTCCACATCACGGTAGACGGCCATTCCAGTACCAGCTGGAACGAGTTTACCGATGATGACGTTCTCTTTGAGTCCGAGGAGATAGTCACGTTTCCCTTTGATTGCTGCATCTGTCAAGACGCGAGTCGTTTCTTGGAACGAAGCCGCTGAGAGGAACGAATCTGTCTCAAGTGAAGCTTTCGTGATTCCGAGAAGGACTGGTTTCGCAGTCGCTGGGTGTTTTCCATCACGAATCGCATCTTTACACGCTTCTTTGAAGACGCTGATGTCGACGAGTGATCCAGGGAGAAGTGGTGTGTCACCTGATTCGATAACTTTGACACGACGAAGCATTTGGCGAACCATGACCTCAACGTGCTTATCACCGATTTCTACCCCTTGCATCCGGTAAACTTTTTGAACTTCTTGGAGAAGATAGTTCTGAACACCAGATACACCACGGACGGCGAGCAATTCTTTCGGATCGATCGAACCTTCCGTGAAGACTTCACCGGCTTCTACTGTGTCGCCGATTTGAACGCGGAGACGCGCTCCGAATGGAATCGTGTATGAGCGAGTCTCACTGAATCCTTCGACCGTGAGTTCACGCTTGTCACGCGATTCTGTGAAGTCGATGACCGTACCAGAGATTTCCGAGATGACCGCTTGACCTTTCGGGTTACGGGCTTCGAATACCTCTTGGATACGTGGAAGACCTTGTGTGATATCGTCTCCGGCAACCCCACCTGTGTGGAAGGTACGCATTGTAAGCTGCGTTCCTGGCTCACCGATTGATTGTGCGGCAATGATACCGACGGCTTCCCCGACTTCAACATTTGATCCAGTTGCCAAGTTGCGTCCGTAACACTTCTTACATACGCCGTGTGACGTGTTACATGTGAAGGCTGTACGGATTTCAACTTTTTCAACACCCGCATCAACGATGATGCGCGCGATGTCTTCTGTGATCAATTCGTTCTTATCGATCAACACTTCGCCCGTTTCAGGGTGTGTCACCGTTTCGAACGATGTACGTCCGACGAGACGGTCGTACAAGCTTTCGATTTCTTCCGTACCTTCGCGGAGTGCAGAAACACGGATCCCGCGGTCTGTTCCACAATCTTCTTCACGGATGATGACATCTTGTGCTACGTCAACGAGACGACGTGTCAAGTAACCTGAATCGGCTGTCTTCAAGGCTGTATCGGCAAGACCTTTACGAGCCCCGTGAGTCGAGATGAAGTACTCTTGAACCGTCAGACCTTCACGGAATGACGATTTGATTGGAAGTTCGATGATGCGACCAGATGGAGCGGCCATCAAACCACGCATACCCGCAAGCTGCGTAAAGTTCGATGCGTTACCACGGGCACCTGAGTCAGACATCATGAAGATCGGGTTCAAGCGGTTGAGGGATTTCATCAATCGAGATTGAATTTCATCCTTCGCTTCGTTCCAAGCACGGACAACGCGCTCGTAACGCTCATCTTCAGTGATGAGACCACGACGGAACGACTTCATGATTTGGTCGACTTGTTTTTGTGCTTCATCAAGGATTTCTTGTTTATCCGGAAGTACGATGATATCGGCAATCCCAACCGTCACACCCGCTTTTGTCGAGTGCTTGAAGCCAAGATCTTTCATCCGGTCAAGCATGCGGCTTGTTTCCGTCGTTTCAAACTTCTGGAACACTTCCGCGATGACTTTTCCAAGGAACCCTTTTTTGAACGGGTCGATGATTGGACGTGATGCGATTTCTTCCGCAACGTTCGCCCCTTTGTCGATGAAGTACTTATCAGGCGTTGCTTCCTGTAAGTTTTCCATCGTCGGCTCGTTCAAGTATGGGAACGTATTTGGCAAGATTTCGTTGAAGATCATCTTACCAACTGTCGTAATGAGCAATTTCTCGTTCTGTTCGTCTGTGAACGTCGGGTTGTTGAGCGTACGTGCCGGAAGTGCCACACGCGAGTGCAAGTGGACATAACCGTTTTGGTAAGCAATCAACGCTTCGTTGACGTTCGAGAACACTTTCCCTTGACCGACGGCATCTTCACGTTCGAGTGAGATGTAGTAGTTACCGAGGACCATATCCTGCGATGGTGTAACAACTGGTTTTCCGTCTTTCGGGTTCAAGATGTTCTGCGCAGCGAGCATGAGAAGACGTGCTTCCGCTTGTGCTTCTGCAGAGAGCGGAACGTGGACGGCCATTTGGTCACCATCGAAGTCGGCGTTGTATGCCGTACATACGAGTGGGTGAAGGCGAATCGCACGACCTTCAACAAGAATCGGTTCGAATGCTTGAATACCAAGGCGGTGAAGTGTCGGGGCACGGTTCAAGAGGACCGGATGCTCACGAATGACTTCTTCAAGGACGCCCCAGATTTCAGGTTGCATCTTCTCGATTTTGCGTTTGGCGTTCTTGATGTTTGAAGCGATGCCGCGACCGACAAGCTCTTTCATCACGAACGGTTTGAAGAGTTCAAGCGCCATCTCTTTTGGAAGACCACACTGATACATCTTCAAGTTCGGACCTACGACGATAACCGAACGTCCTGAATAGTCGACCCGTTTACCGAGAAGGTTTTGACGGAAACGACCTTGTTTCCCTTTCAACATGTGTGAAAGTGATTTAAGCGGACGGTTACCAGGACCTGTTACCGGACGACCACGACGACCGTTGTCGATGAGGGCGTCAACCGCTTCTTGAAGCATACGCTTCTCGTTTTGCACGATGATGTTCGGCGCGCCGAGGTCGAGCAAACGTTTGAGACGGTTGTTCCGGTTGATGACTCGACGATACAAATCGTTCAAGTCAGATGTCGCAAAGCGTCCACCATCAAGCTGTACCATCGGGCGAAGCTCTGGTGGGATGACAGGAAGTACTTCAAGGATCATCCAGTCTGGATTGTTTCCTGAAGTGAAGAATGCATCGAGAACTTCCAAGCGCTTAATCGCACGTGTACGACGTTGACCTTGGACTGTTTTCAACTCTTCACGAAGCTCGCCTACTTCTTTTTCAAGATTAACGTCTTGAAGAAGTGTACGGATGGCTTCAGCACCCATGTCTGCTTTGAAGTCGCTACCGTATTTTTCACGATAGAGACGGAATTCTTTTTCCGAGAGAAGTTGTTTCTTCTCAAGCGGAGTATCACCTGGCTCTGTGACCACGTAAGATGCGAAGTAAATGACTTCTTCAAGCGCACGTGGTGACATGTCGAGAACAAGCCCCATGCGGCTTGGAATCCCTTTGAAGTACCAGATGTGCGAAACTGGTGCCGCGAGCTCGATATGGCCCATTCGCTCGCGACGCACTTTCGCTTTCGTCACTTCAACGCCACAGCGGTCACAAATGACTCCTTTATAACGGATACGTTTGTATTTCCCACAGTAACATTCCCAGTCTTTCGTAGGACCGAAGATTCGTTCACAGAATAATCCGTCCTTCTCTGGTTTAAGTGTACGATAGTTGATCGTTTCCGGCTTTTTGACTTCACCGTAAGACCACGAACGGATCTTCTCTGATGAAGCCAAGCCGATTTTCATATATTCAAATCGATTAACATCTACCAAGGGGCCGACCTCCCTTTTCGCCTTATTCCTCTTCCGTAACAGTCGGTTGAACGACTTGTTCTAACGCCGATGTTGCGTTCGGGATGTTGTCGTCATCTTCATCTTTCATTTCGACTTCTTCATCATCCGCTGACATCATCTTGACTTCCATACCGAGCGCTTGAAGCTCTTTGATCAAGACGCGGAATGATTCAGGAACGCCCGCTTTCGGAACGCTCTCGCCTTTCACGATGGCCTCATATGCTTTCACACGACCGACCGTGTCATCCGACTTGATTGTCAAGATTTCTTGGAGCGTGTAGGCTGCACCGTACGCTTCAAGAGCCCAAACTTCCATCTCCCCGAAGCGCTGACCACCGAACTGTGCTTTACCACCGAGCGGTTGTTGCGTAACGAGTGAGTATGGTCCTGTCGAACGAGCGTGAAGTTTGTCATCAACCATGTGCGCGAGTTTGATCATGTACATGACACCGACCGAGACGCGGTTATCGAACGGTTCACCCGTACGACCGTCATAGAGACGCGTTTTCGCATCTTTATCCATACCAGCCTCTTCAATCGTTGCCCATACGTCTTCCTCACGCGCTCCATCGAATACAGGTGTTGCCACTTTGATACCGAGCTTCTTCGCCGCCATACCAAGGTGGAGTTCAAGTACCTGACCGATGTTCATACGAGATGGTACCCCAAGCGGGTTGAGCATGATGTCAACCGGTGTACCGTCTGGCATGTATGGCATATCTTCTTCAGGGAGGATTCGCGAGATAACACCTTTGTTACCGTGACGTCCCGCCATCTTATCCCCTTCGTGAATCTTACGTTTTTGAACGATATAGACACGTACCATTTGGTTGACGCCTGGAGACAACTCGTCACCGTTTTCACGGTCGAACACTTTGACATCCAAGATGATTCCGTCTCCACCGTTTGGTACACGAAGTGACGTATCACGTACTTCACGTGCCTTCTCACCGAAGATTGCGTGCAAGAGACGCTCTTCCGCCGTCAATTCTGTAACGCCCTTAGGTGTTACTTTACCGACGAGGATATCGCCATCCTTGACTTCAGCTCCGATGCGGATAATTCCACGATCGTCCAAGTTACGAAGTGCGTCATCTCCGACGTTTGGAATATCACGTGTGATTTCCTCTGGTCCGAGTTTCGTGTCGCGTGACTCTGACTCGTACTCTTCGATATGAATCGACGTGTACACGTCATCTTTCACGAGACGCTCACTCATGATGATCGCATCCTCATAGTTGTAACCATCCCATGTCATGAAGGCAACGACGACGTTACGGCCGAGCGCGAGCTCACCCATATCCATCGATGGACCGTCTGCAAGGATTTCTCCTTTTTCGACACGGTCACCAGCTGCGATGATTGGTTTTTGGTTATAGCATGTCCCTTGGTTCGAACGGACATATTTTTGAAGTTTGTAACGGTCAAGGTCACCTGAAACCTCAGAACCGTTCACGTCAGACGTGCGACGGATCAAGATTTCACGCGCTGTGACGCGTTCGACGACACCTGGGTATTTCGCAACAATAGCTGCCCCAGAGTCTTTCGCAGATACGTACTCCATGCCGGTACCGACAATCGGTGAATCCGGTTGAAGGAGTGGTACTGCTTGACGTTGCATGTTCGCTCCCATGAGGGCACGGTTCGAGTCATCGTTCTCGAGGAACGGGATACATGCCGTTGCGGCAGAAACAACCTGTTTCGGCGAAACGTCCATGTAGTCCACTCGGCTTGGCTCGACTGACAAGTTTTGTCCGCGGAAACGGCAAAGAACTTGTTCGTCTGCAAAGTGGCCATCTTCTGTGAGCGGCATGTTTGCCTGTGCGACGACATAGAGGTCTTCCTCATCAGCCGTCATATATTGAATGTCGCCAGTGACAAGACCTGTTTCTGGGTCAACACGACGGTATGGTGCTTCGATGAAACCGTACTCGTTCACTTTCGCATAAGACGAGAGTGAGTTGATGAGTCCGATGTTCGGCCCCTCTGGTGTTTCGATTGGACACATCCGACCGTAGTGCGAATAGTGAACGTCTCGAACTTCGAAACCAGCACGCTCACGTGTCAAACCACCCGGTCCAAGTGCAGAGAGACGACGCTTGTGCGTGAGCTCTGCGAGCGGGTTCGTTTGGTCCATGAACTGTGACAATTGCGAGCTACCGAAGAACTCTTTAAGTGATGCGATAACCGGGCGGATGTTGATGAGCGCCTGTGGTGTGATCGCATTTTGATCTTGAATCGACATACGTTCTTTTACGACACGTTCCATACGGGAAAGCCCGATCCGGAATTGGTTTTGGAGAAGTTCTCCGACTGAACGAAGACGACGGTTTCCTAAGTGGTCGATGTCATCTGTTGTTCCGACTTCGTGAAGTAAGTTGAAGAAGTAGTTGATTGAAGCGATAATATCGGCTGGCGTAATATGTTTTACGCTGCGATCGATATTGCCATTTCCGATGATGTTCAAGATACGCTCTCCATCTGGGTCATCCGGTGAGATGACTTTGATTGACTGAAGACCGAATGGCTCACCTTCAGCGACACCACCAGTTGGTTCCGCATCGATATAGCCAAGGCCGTTCTCCAAGTGCGGGAGGATACGATCTAAGTTGCGGCGGTCGAGGATTGTTCCAGCTTCGGCGAGTACTTCGCCTGTTTCCGGGTCCACGAGCGTTTCCGCTAATTTTTGACCGAACAAACGGTTCTTAAGATGAAGTTTTTTGTTCATCTTATAGCGACCGACGTTCGCTAAGTCGTAACGTTTCGGGTCGAAGAAACGTGATACGAGAAGAGATTTCGCATTTTCTACCGTTGGTGGTTCACCAGGGCGGAGACGCTCATAAATCTCGATCAACGCTTTCTCTGTAGACTCCGTATTATCTTTTTCAAGGGTGTTACGAAGGTATTCGTCATCCCCGAGAAGGTCGATAATTTCTTGGTCCGTACCGAATCCGAGGGCACGCAACAACACCGTTACCGGAATTTTACGGGTACGGTCGATACGAACATAAACGATATCTTTGGCATCTGTCTCGAGTTCGAGCCAAGCACCACGGTTCGGGATGACAGTTGCGCCAAATCCACGTTTACCGTTTTTATCGAGTTTAGCGTTATAGTACACGCTCGGTGAACGGACAAGCTGGGAAACGATGACGCGTTCTGCACCATTGATGATAAACGTTCCCGATTCTGTCATGAGCGGGAAATCCCCCATGAACACTTCTTGTTCTTTGAGCTCACCTGTCTCTTTGTTTTGGAGACGCACTTTTACGCGAAGTGGCGCAGAATAAGTAACGTCGCGCTCCTTCGATTCATCGATAGAATACTTCGGCTCACTGAGCGAGTAATCGATGAACTCCAATACGAGGTTTCCTGTGAAGTCGGAAATCGGTGAAATGTCTGTGAACATTTCCTTCAATCCTTCACGCAAGAACCACTCATAAGAAGCAGTTTGAATTTCAATCAAATTCGGAAGCTCTAATACCTCACTGATACGGGCAAAGCTTCTTCTCTGACGGTGACGACCGTACTGAACAAGTTGACCAGTCAACTGATTCACCTCTCAGACCCCCAATTCTTTAGCGAATTTTTCGGGCGTAATAATCGAACATTGTCATTGAATGTCGCTCGTTTTCCGTCTCTAAAAAGCGGCAGACACGGCAGTTTCAAGCGAATTCCATTCCAATGGCATTTTATAATGTTAGCATATACGTTATAGCGAGTCAACAAGACTTCACCGTTTGTCAAGACCGAATTGCTCGGAAAATAAAGTAACCTTTTTCTTTCGCGATCGTTTCAACTTGACCAAACACCTCTTCTAATAACTTTTTAGCAGAAGGTGCTCCTTGTTTCTTTTGAATGACGACATAGATTGCCCCTCCATCGACGAGGTGCGTATGTGCTTCACGCAAGATCGTATGGACGACTTGTTTCCCCGCACGAATCGGCGGATTGGTGACGATGGCGGCAAACCGTTCTCCCCCCACCGCGTCATACGCGTGAGAAAGCCGTGTTTCGACCGTCACTCCATTACGGGCGGCGTTTTGCTCAGAGAGCGCCAGCGCACGCTCATTCACATCAATGAGCAAGGCCTCACGCCCAGAGGCATCGGCAAGCGAGATCCCCATCGGACCATAGCCGCAGCCTACATCTAAAATACGTCCCGACACATCAGGCATCTCAAACGTTTCAATTAAAAGACGTGACCCAAAATCGACCGACCCTTTCGAGAACACACCGCGGTCCGAAGTGAAATGATACTGTTTCCCTCGCAACTCGTACGTCCATGTCTCCGGGGCACTTTCCGAACGTGGATCGTTCGTATAGTAATGATCTCCCATGCGTTGAACCTCCTAACCCATTCTTCAAGGAAATAAAAGAAGCTCGCCATGGCGAGCTTCTATAGGTTGTGAAGTAGAATTACTTAACTTCAACAGATGCGCCAGCTTCTTCAAGCTTAGCTTTGATTGCGTCAGCGTCTTCTTTAGAAACGCCTTCTTTGACTGGAGCTGGAGTTCCGTCAACGAGTGCTTTTGCTTCTTTAAGACCGAGACCTGTGATTTCACGAACAGCTTTGATGACGTTGATTTTACCAGCGCCAGCGTTTGTGAGGATTACGTCGAATTCAGTTTTCTCTTCAGCTGCTGCGCCTGCGCCAGCACCTGCAACTGCTACTGGAGCTGCTGCTGATACGCCGAATTCTTCTTCGATTGTTTTTACGAGTTCGTTAAGTTCGAGAACCGTCATTGATTTGAGGTCTTCGATGAATTGCTCTTTGTTGAAAGCCATTATGGTTTTCCTCCTTTGATGTTGTGAAAAAGTTTTTTTGAGTTACGCTACGCGACAAAAATTAAGCTGATTGCTCTTCTTTTTGTTCTGCGATTGCATTTGTTGCGACTGCGAGCCCACGGATTGGAGCTTGAAGTACGCTGAGAAGCATCGAGAGAAGACCATCGCGTGATGGAAGTTCTGCAAGGGCTTTGATTTCTTCGAGTGAAGAAACTTTACCTTCGATGATTCCGCCTTTAAGTTCGAGCGCTTTGTGCTCTTTCGAGAAGTCGTTCAAGATCTTCGCTGGAGCAATAACGTCTTCTTTAGAGAAGGCGATTGCTGTAGGACCAGTGAAGACTTCGTCAAGACCTTCGAAGTTCGACTGAGTAGCTGCGCGGCGAAGAAGACCGTTCTTGTAAACTTTGAACTCGATTCCAGCGTCACGGAGTGATTTACGGAGTGTAGTCACTTCTTCAACTGTAAGTCCACGGTAGTCAACAACAACTGTTCCAACGCTCGCTTGCATTTTCTCAGCGATTTCATCGACGAGTGCCGATTTCTGAGCTACGATTTTTTCGTTTGCCATGTGTTTGCACCTCCTAGTCAATTCTTATACCGGACGAGAGGCTGCTCTCCAAAAGAAATCCCTCGTATGAAGACATACGAGGGCGTAATTGTTTGAAAGTAAACCTGTGACAACAGGCTCAAGTTCGAGCAAAGACACCTCGGAAGGGTTTACGGACCGATGTCCACCTTCTGTCTACGGTAATCCAACATATTCGGTTGAACGTGTATTACTTTATCAGCGGTGTCACACGTTGTCAACAATTTATTTCAACAAGATTACTTAAGGAAATCTGCAGTCGCTACACGGATCCCAGGACCCATTGTAGATGAAAGCGAGATATTTTTAAGGTAAGTTCCTTTTGCAGTAGCAGGCTTCACTTTCATGAGTGTTTCGAGAATTGTCTCGATGTTCTCAGAGAGTTTAGATGCTTCAAATGATTTCTTACCAACTGGAACGTGGATGTTACCAGCTTTATCAACACGGTATTCAACTTTACCAGCTTTGATATCCGCGATTGCTTTTTCTACGTCGAAAGTAACTGTTCCTGTTTTCGGGTTAGGCATGAGGCCTTTAGGTCCGAGAACACGACCAAGTTTACCAACCTCACCCATCATGTCAGGTGTCGCAACGATTACATCGAAGTCGAACCATCCTTGTTGGATTTTGTTGATGTACTCAGCGTCGCCAACGTAGTCTGCTCCAGCAGCTTCCGCTTCTTTCACTTTCTCACCTTTTGCGAAGACGAGAACTTTTTGTGTTTTACCAGTACCGTGTGGAAGTACAACGGCACCACGGATTTGTTGGTCTGCTTTCTTCGGATCTACGCCGAGACGGACAGCAACTTCGATTGTTTCATCGAATTTAGCAGTAGCTGTTTTTTGAACGAGCTCGACAGCTTCAGCGAGGTCGTATGACTTCGTGCGGTCAACAAGCTTAGCTGCTTCTTGGTGTTTTTTACCCATGATCTTTTCCTCCTTGTGGTTAGCGGAATTTCCTCCCACATAATGAAGGGATTGAAGGTGAGCAGTATTCACCGACAACCCCAGAGACTAGCAATTAGTCTTCGATTACAATACCCATACTACGTGCAGTACCTTCAACCATAAGCATCGCTGTTTCTACAGATGATGCGTTAAGGTCAGGCATTTTAAGTTCAGCGATTTCGCGAACTTTGTCACGCTTAACCGTTGCTACTTTCTTACGGTTTGGTTCACCAGAACCACTCTCGATACCAGCAGCTTTCTTCAAGAGAACTGCAGCTGGTGGAGTTTTCGTAATGAATGTAAACGAACGATCTTCGTATACCGTGATGACTACAGGAATAATCAATCCGGCTTGGTCTTGTGTACGAGCGTTGAACTCTTTACAGAATCCCATGATGTTAACACCTGCTTGACCAAGTGCTGGACCTACTGGTGGAGCTGGGTTTGCTTTACCAGCTGGGATTTGAAGTTTAACGAGTTTAGAAACTTTTTTCGCCACGAGACACACCTCCTTAAGTCTAAAATGTGGTTTCTTGGACGTTGTGCGCCCTCCCACTCAATCTATTAGGTCGAGTTTGTACCGAAATAAAGCACAACATCAAACATTTTCGATTGTACCATCCGTTTTACGGATTAGCAAGTGGGTTTAGTTAATTTTCTGAACTTGTTCGAAATCAAGTTCAATTTTCGTTTCACGACCGAACATGTCGACCACGACTTTGAGCTTCTCTTTGTCGGCCTCAATCTCGTCGATTGTTCCTTCAAAGTTCTCAAATGCGCCTTCTTTCACGCGGACAAGGTCACCGAGTTCATAGTTGTAACGATCTTTCTTCTCGATGAGTCCCATTTGTGACAAGACGTTTGTCACTTCGTCCGGTTGGAGTGGGATCGGTTTTGCCCCACCACCCGTTGAACCGAGGAAGCCGGTGACGTTTGGCGTGTTGCGGACAACATACCATGAATCGTCAGTCATGACCATCTCTACGAACACATAGCCCGGGAAACTTTTGACTTCACGTTCTTTGATTTTCTTCTCGCCACTCTTCAATGTGACTTCTTCTTGCGTCGTTTCAGTCGGGACGAGGACGCGGAAAATTTTATCTTCCATGTTCATCGAACCGATTCGACGTTCTAGGTTTTCTTTGACGTTATTCTCAAAACCTGAGTACGTCTGGACAACAAACCATTGTTTCTCCACGGCTTTCACCTCTTCCTTAGTTAATCAATAAATTGACGAGATAACTGACGCCAGTATCTACGCCGAACACGAACAGGCCAATCACGACAACAGTCGCGATGACAGTAATGGTATATTTCGTGAGTTCTTTACGAGTCGGCCAACTCGTTTTCTTCAACTCTTTCCATACGTCGCGCAAAAAGTTCATGGTAGCTTCCTCCTACATTGAATGCCAATCTACGTTACTTTGATTCCCGATGCAGCGTATGCGCGTTACAGCGGCGACAAAACTTCTTCATTTCAAGCCGTGTCGACACGCCGTCTTTTTTTGTCGTCGAGTACTCTCGAGACCCGCATTCTGAGCAAGCGAGACTTACTTTCTTTGCCATTCATAAGCGCCCCTTTCGACTACTCTCTCTTAAAAAAGAGCGAAAAAAAAACGCCTCCTGTAAATGGCGTCTACGGACAAGGCGCTGCTTTTAAAGTATCACATAGGAGGCACGCGGTCAATAATCGGTTAGCTCGTGAGCATCCGGACGTCGACATGACGCTCGAATTTCTTCTTCACGCGCTGTAACGCATTATCGATCGATTTGACATGACGATCGAGGTCGTCTGAAATCTCTTGATAAGAGCGCCCGTCTAAATAAAGACGCAAGACTTTCCGTTCGAGGTCACTCAAGATCTCATCCATCTTCGCTTCCATGAACGACTGTTCTTCCTGTGTCACGATTAATTCTTGTGGGTCAGTCGGATGTGGTGGCAAGATGACATCGAGCAACGTCCGGTCAGACTCTTCATCAAAAATTGGTTTATCGAGTGACACATATGAATTGAGCGGAATATGTTTTTGGCGTGTCGCCGTCTTGATTGCCGTGATCATCTGGCGGGTAATGCACATCTCGGCAAAGCTTTTGAATGACGCAAGTCGCTCGTCTTTATAATCACGCACACCTTTATAAAGGCCGATCATCCCCTCTTGGACGATGTCCTCATGATCTGCACCAATCAAAAAGTATGAACGTGCCTTCGCCCGCACAAAATACCGGTATCGTTCAATCAAAAACTCGAGCGCGTCGCTATCCCCTTCGTTGCGCGCCAATAAGACCAACTCTTCGTCTGACATTTTTTCAAACTGTTCGTACGGCCATCCGTTCATGCTCGTTACCCCCCGGCGATTGATCCTGAACTATGTAAGGTTGTGTCCCATTATAGGGCTCCCTACTCCTATGCGTCAAACAAATTTCTAAAAATTCCGTCAATTGAATACTGTGTAACTCATATATGTAATAGTATACAACATTCCTTTGCAAAAAAATGTCAAAATCGAAACAAAGACGAGTCCATTTCATGAACTCGTCCGTGATTTCAATCACCTTTTGATTTGCGACGTCGCATTTCTTCAAACTTTGCTTGAATATGTGGTGGAATATCAATCGTCTTCCGATTTGCTTGTTCTTTCTCTAGCGACACGCGCTGTTGCTCAATCAGTGTTTTCGCATGCTTCCAATCTTTCAACAGTTCGGTTGCCGGAACGCGCAATGCGCCTTGACCAAAGATGACCCACTGCTCCGTGAAATCGTTCGTCGCAACGAATAATGTAATGAGCCGGTCATCCACTAATTCATGGGCACGCCGCTCAATCCATTCGTCCGCTGTCTCATTTTCTTTCGTATAGACAACGTCGACCCGACTCCGCTTCTCTTTGGATTCACGACCATATCGCATGTGGGCGTCAAACACGATGGTGACCTCTTTGCCGGACACAGCCTGATATTCTGCCATCGCCTCAATCAACAGATTCCGTGCTTGTTCAAAATCTACGTCGCGGAGACTTCTCAAGTGAGGCCACGCGCCGATGATATTATATCCGTCGACAAGAAGGAGCTCGCGCTTCAGGATACTCATGCCAATGGATGACGTGAGCGATGCACCTCATACAGGAGGAGCGCCGCTGCAACAGATGCATTGAGTGACGTGACATGACCGACCATCGGTAAATGAACAAGGAAGTCGCACGATTCGCGCACGAGTCGGCTCATCCCCTTGCCCTCACTTCCAATGACCACAACGAGTGGCATATTTCCATCCAATCGACGATAGTCCTGACTTTCTTTCGCATCGGTCCCGACGACCCACAATCCTTTTTCCTTCAACTCTTCAAGTGTCCGTGTCAAGTTCGTCACACGCGCCACCGGAATATGCTCAATGGCCCCGGTCGAGGCTTTGGCAACCGTTTGAGTCAAACCGACCGAGCGACGCTTCGGAATGATGATCCCATGTGCGCCAACGGCATCGGCGGTCCGTAGAATCGAACCGAGATTGTGCGGGTCTTCGAGCTCATCTAGCAAAATGAAGAGCGGTGTCTCCTCTTTTGAAGCTGCGAGAGCGAACATGTCTTCGACTGTTTTGTATTCATAAGCCGCAACCGCCGCAACGACTCCTTGGTGATGTTCACTGCCAGCCATCTTCTCAAGTTTCGTTTTTGGGACGAATGACACTTGGACCGATGCTTCGTTCGCCATCGCGATGATTTGAGCGAGTGGTCCCTTTTGCTGACCTTCCATAATGAATACTTTATTCATATCACGACCACTTCGCAGTGCCTCGAGTACCGGGTTACGACCGTAAAGGAAGTCAATCCCTTCCTCCATCACATCGACTTCCTTATAGTCAGGGCGTTCTGCCTTTTGGCGACGCGTGCGATCTGGTCGTTCCCCACGAGGGCGGTCAAACGTTCGTTTCTCCGCTCCCCGATTTCCGTCATGTCGTTTCGGTCGACTCGGCTTCGAGTCGTTCGAACGCTTGTTTGATGAGTTCTTCAAGACGATCCCTTCTTTCTGTCAAATAGATATACCCAATCAGTGCCTCAAACGCCGTGGAATAACGATACGTGTGCACATCGACCCGTTTCGGAACCGATCCTGATTTCGCATTCTTTCCACGTCTGACGACAGCCTGTTCCTCTTCCGTCAACGCATCCGTCTCTAACCAAAATGTCACGACGCTCGCCTGCGCCCGTGCATTGACGTAGCGGACCGCGCCCCGGTGCAAGTCATTCGGGCGCGTCAATCCTTTCTCGAGCAGGCGTCTCCGTACAGCCATTTCGTATACCACGTCTCCCATGTAAGCGAGCGCAAGGGCATTCATTTGTTTCGGTTGCATCATAACCGCTTCCACCGAACCCCTTGGGCCGTGTCTTCGAGTTGGATGTTTTGTTCTTTTAGTAAATCACGAATCTCGTCAGCCCGGGCAAAATTACGTGCCGCCCGTGCGTCGTTCCGTTCTTGAATCAATTGGTCGATCTCGGCATCCAATAGTTCTTTTTCTTCTGCCAACGTCAAGCCGAGGACACCCGTCAATTCATCAAATAGCGACAGGACCTGTTCTAGCGTCGCTTTTGCCACATGATCGGCCTTCGCATAAATGTTCGCTTCCCGTGCCAAGTCAAAGAGGACGGTCACGGCGTTGGCCGTATTGATATCATCATCCATTGATTCGATGAAAGACGCTTTGATGGATTCAAGCTTCCGTTCCATCGACTCGCTCGCCTCTCCAAGTCCAGCCGTTACCGACAAGCGATATTCAATATTTTGATAAGCTTCCTTGATTCGGCTCCAGCCGTTCGCCGCTTGTTCAATCAATTCTCGGCTATAGTTGATCGGATGACGATAATGGACAGACAACATGAAGAAG
Source organism: Exiguobacterium profundum (assembly GCF_001909285.1). Classification (GTDB taxonomy): domain Bacteria; phylum Bacillota; class Bacilli; order Exiguobacteriales; family Exiguobacteriaceae; genus Exiguobacterium; species Exiguobacterium profundum. Next base: position 528,288 of record NZ_MRSV01000001.1, on the reverse strand, counting down.
CGCAGGACCATCGGGTCGACTTCTTTCAACGCCTCATGGACGAGGAGGAAGTTTCCGAGCGACTTAGACATCTTCTCATTTTCAATGTTAATGAAGCCGTTATGCAACCAATAGTTGGCGAACTTCGCATGGTTGCAAGCTTCTGACTGAGCAATCTCGTTCTCGTGGTGTGGGAATTTCAAATCATGCCCGCCCGCGTGAATATCAATTGTTGTCCCGAGATGTTTTTTCGCCATCGCCGAGCATTCGATATGCCAGCCCGGACGTCCTTTGCCCCACGGACTATCCCATGATGGTTCATCCGGTTTAGCCGCTTTCCATAAGACGAAGTCGAGCGGGTCTTCTTTCTTCTCCCCGACATCGACACGTGACCCGGCCCGCAAATCTTCAATCGATTGCTGACTCAATTTTCCGTAAGTCTCAAACTTCTTCGTCCGGAAATACACGTCTCCTTCTGATTCATAAGCGAACCCTTCCGTCTCTAATTGACGAATGAATTCGATGATTTCTACCATCGTATCGGTAACACGCGGATGCACGTCTGCCGGTTGAACGTTAAGTGCCCCTGTATCTGCTAAATACGCCTCGATATAGCGATTCGTCAGCGTCTCCGTGTCTTCTCCTAATTCATTCGCCGTACGAATGATCTTGTCATCCACGTCTGTGAAGTTCAAGACGTATTTGACCTCGTACCCACGATACGTCAAGTAGCGACGAACCGTATCGAAGGCGATCGCCGGACGGGCGTTTCCGACATGAATGTAGTTGTAAACGGTCGGACCGCATACGTACATCGATACTTTACCCGGAACAATCGGGACAAACGGTTCTTTTTTATTCGTGAGACTGTTGTACAGCTGAATCATGTGTCTTCTCCTCCATCCGCTTTTCAAGCGTTGCTAATTTTTGTTGTAGTTCATCCACTGCCGCTTCTAAGCGTTCTTGGCATTCGCGGTCCGGATCTGGGAAACGATGATCTAGATCATGTTGCTTCACACGCTTACCGTTTCGGATGACGACACGACCTGGAATTCCGACCACGGTCGAATCAGACGGCACATCGTTCAATACGACCGAGCTCGCTCCGATTTTGACGCAATCGCCGACCGTGATGTTACCAAGTACTTTCGCCCCCGCTGAAATAAGCACGTCACTCCCGATTGTCGGGTGACGCTTCCCTTTCTCTTTCCCCGTTCCACCCAGGGTGACGCCTTGATAGATAGTGACGTCATTCCCGATAATCGCCGTCTCACCGATGACGACACCGAAACCGTGATCGATGAACACGCGGTCCCCAAGCACCGCCCCCGGATGAATTTCAATCCCGGTCAACCAACGACTGAATTGGGCTAATAATTTGGCCACCAGTTTCATGTTACGTTTCCATAATCCGTGCGCGATGCGATGTGCCCATATGGCGTGAAGGCCTGGGTAAGTCAGTGCCACTTCTACTTTCGAACGAGCGGCAGGGTCTAGTTCCAGGACAGTCCGCAAGTCTTCGCGTACACTGCTCCAAAATCCCATAATCGATATCTCCTTTTCTTATACAAAAACAAAGACGCCCCTGTGCCAAGGCACAGAGACGCCGTAAGCGCGGTTCCACTCTGTTTGGGAAAATGCGTTCCCCTCTCAAGTCTCGTTAACGCCGAGTCACGGTCTCGACTACATATCACCGAGACGGCTCAGAGGTGCACTTCTTCGGGGGACACATCTAGAACTCCCAGCCTAGGTTCTAGTCTCTGCAACGTGTCGTACCGCTTACTTTCCTCATCAATGCCTTTATTACGCTAATAGAGTTGTCAGACGCTTCAACACACGCTCTTTTCCGATTAACGAAATGGCGTTCGGGAGTTCTGGTCCATGTGTTTGTCCTGTCGTCGCGACACGGATTGGCATGAACAAGTTTTTCCCTTTTTGACCGGTAGCTTTTTGCGTCGCTTTTGTCGCCGCTTTAATCGCTTCCGGAGTGAAGTCTTCGATTGCTTCGAGCTGCTGTTTGAACTCTGCAAGAACAGCAGGTACCGTTTCACCTGAAAGGACAGCGTTCGCTTCCTCGTCATACTCGATTTCATCTTTGAAGAACAAGTCTGTCAACGCGACGATTTCTGCTCCGTGCGTCATTTGTTCTTTATACAATGCAATCAAGTTTGTCGCCCAATCCGCTTCCTCAATAGATACCGCCTCGGGTAATCGTCCTGCTTCTTGTAAGAATGGTAAACTGAGTGCCACCACTTCGTCAAGCGTGGCCTTCTTCATGTATACACTGTTGATCCAAGAAAGTTTTTGTTGGTCAAAAACTGCCGGACTCTTCGACAAACGTTTCGCATCAAACATTTCAATGAACTCTTCTTTCGAGAAGATTTCTTCTTCCCCGACGGGTGACCAGCCAAGGAGCGAAATGAAGTTGAAGAGCGCTGCTGGCAAGTAGCCGAGATCCGCATATTGTTCGATGAACTGAATGATCGATTCGTCCCGTTTTGATAACTTTTTATGTTGGTCGTTGTAGATGAGCGTCATGTGACCGAATTCAGGATAGTCCCAACCAAGTGCGTCATAGATCATCATCTGTTTTGGTGTGTTCGCGATATGGTCGTCCCCGCGCAACACGTGACTGATCTTCATCAAATGGTCGTCCACGACAACTGCGAAGTTGTACGTTGGAATGCCGTCCTGTTTCACGATGACCCAGTCACCGAAATCTTTCGATTCAAACGAGACGTCTCCTTTGACGACATCTGTCCATTTATACGTCACGCCTTCCGGCACACGAATCCGAATAGACGGTTTACGCCCTTCCGCTTCAAACGCTTCACGTTCTTCAACAGTGAGGTTACGGTGCGCACCCGAGTAACGTGGTGCCTCCCCACGTGCGATTTGTGCTTCACGCTCTGCTTCAAGCTCCTCCGAGGTCATGTAGCATTTATAAGCAAGGCCTTTGCTCATCAACTCATTGACGTATTTCTCATAAATCGCAAGACGCTCCATTTGGTAATACGGACCGTAGTCTCCGTCACGCCCTGGACCTTCATCCCAGTCGATGCCGAGCCATTCCAAGTATTTCATCTGACTCTCGACACCGTTCAACACATTCCGTTTCTGGTCAGTGTCTTCAATCCGAAGAATCATTTTTCCGCCAGCATGGCGAGCAAATAAGTAGTTAAACAACGCCGTCCGCGCATTTCCGATATGGAGATGCCCCGTCGGACTAGGCGCATAGCGTACACGCACTTCACTCATAATAGTTCCACCTTTCTTCTCTTCTGCCCAAATAGTATACCATTTCTGTCAAGCCCGGTTGAGTAAGATGACCGCTTGCGCCGCAATCCCTTCTTCGCGTCCCGTGAAGCCCAGTTTCTCCGTCGTCGTCGCTTTCACGTTCACCTGCTCGATGTCCGCCTCAAGAAGTTCGGCAATGACCGCGCGCATCTCATCAATGTAAGGACGAAGTTTCGGACGTTGAGCCATGACCGTCGCATCTACATTTCCGAGAACGTAGCCTTGATCTTTCACGAGCTGCCAGACGTGACGAAGCAATACTTTCGAATCTGCATCTTTAAATTCCGGATCCGTATCCGGGAAGTGTTTCCCGATATCACCTGCCGCAATTGCTCCAAGTGCCGCATCCGCAATGGTATGGAGTAACACGTCCGCATCAGAATGACCGAGAAGTCCACGCTCATGTGGGATTTCGATTCCCCCTAAGATTAACGGACGTCCTTCTGCAAATGCGTGTACATCAAAGCCTTGACCAATTCTCATTGTAATTCCTCCTTCGCTAAAATCGCGTCGCCGAACAATAAATCTTCGGGCGTCGTCATTTTGATGTTGTGATAGTCCCCAAGGACCACTTGTACCGATTCGCCGAGCCACTCAAACAAACTGGCATCATCCGTTCCCATCACCTGTTGTTCGACCGCTCGTTCATGTGCCGCCAAAATCGCTTTCGCCTGAAAGGCTTGCGGCGTTTGTGCCAACCATAAGTTTTCACGGGGAACGGTGCGTTCGATGTGATGACGTTGAACTTGTTTGACCGTATCTTTAACGGGTACCGCCAAGATGGCACCACCTTGCAGTGCCGCTTCAGCCACTTGATGCAACTGTTCACGTTTTACAAACGGACGCGCACCGTCATGAATCATCACAATCGTATCGGGTGCAACAACCTTCAGTCCTGCATGGACACTCTGTTGTCGTTCTTCCCCCCCTGCTACGTATGTAACCGGCGTCTTCATCTGTGACGTCATCGCCTCGAACCAGTCACGTTCTTCTGGCCGGATGGCTAACACCATTCGTTCGCACCACGGATCGGTATCGAACGCCTGTAACGTCCAAGCAATAATCGGTTTGTCACGGAGCGTCAGCATCAACTTATTCGCATCCGCACCCATCCGCTTCCCTCTTCCCGCAGCCGGGATGACAACTGTATAAGCTACCATGTTAATACCTCTCTTCGTGAAAAAAGAGAGCGCTCTCGCGTCTCTTTTTGATCCGTTATTCCGGACGGGCAAAAATCATACGGCCTGCAGACGTTTGTAAGACACTCGTCACAACGACAGGAAGCGTCTTCGAAATCAATTTACGTCCGCCCTCCACGACAACCATTGTCCCATCCTCAAGGTAAGCAACCCCTTGATTCTGCTCTTTTCCTTCTTTAATAACTGTCACGACCATCTCTTCACCAGGAATGACAATCTGTTTGACGGCGTTCGCCAAATCATTGATGTTCAAGACCGGTACATTTCGTACCTCACACACTTTATTTAAGTTGTAGTCATTCGTAACAACAATCCCGTTTTTCAGTTCAGCTAGTTTAATCAATTTGATGTCGACTTCCGGTACGTCTTCGAAGTCTCCATCATAGATTTCAACCTGGATGCGCTTGTTCTCTTGTAGTTCCTTCAAGATGTCCAGTCCACGACGTCCACGATTCCGCTTCAACGTATCCGAGGAGTCGGCGATGTATTGCAGTTCGCCGATGACGAACTGGGGCACAATCAATGTTCCTTCCACGAATCCAGTCGTCGCAATATCCGCGATTCGACCATCGATGATGACGCTCGTGTCTAAAATCTTATCATTAGAGCGTTGGACTGGTTCAGCCGCAGGCTTTTCCCGTTCGCTCTTCACAAATAGTTTGATCCATTCGTTACGCTTCCGATAGCCGACCGCGAAACCAAAGTAACCAAACAGGGCCGTGACAAAAATCGGAACGATTTTACTCAGTAAGAAAATATTCGTGACTTCAAGCGATACACTAATCAAAAAGGCAATCAAGAGCCCGATGATGAGACCGATCGAACCGAATAAGATATCCCCTACCGGTAAACGGACGAGCCGTTCTTCGACAAAACGAATAAATGCAACAACACCATCTGTTAAGAATAAACTAAGAATGAAGAAGATAAGTCCACCAATCAAACTTGCTACGTATGGAATCGTTAACCACTCCGGCACATTCATGCCAAGGTCTGCTAATAAAAGCGTCGCTTCGATGATTCCGAACCAACCCACGACGAGTCCAATCAAAATAAATCCGATTCGTACAGCAATCTTCACTCATTCCACCTCCTTCTATATGAAATAAAATTTCAAAAAATAACACTTTCATTGTAACATGATTTTTTCAATCACGTTCGTTACAAAGCGTTAAAAACTGCCAGTGGCGACCCGTTAGAACGGAATCGCCAACTGGAGTGCTTCGTCCACTGTTCGACCCCGACGACTTCAATCCCTGCCGGAGCGGTCCATCCCCCCATGTTATTTTTCGGGATGATGGCCCGTGTAAAACCTAGTTTTGCCGCCTCGGCGACACGTTGCTCGATTCGGGAAACCCGTCGCACTTCCCCAGTCAATCCGACCTCACCGATGCAGACATCCGTCGGACGAGTCGGACGATCACGGAAACTCGAGGCAATCGAGATACAAATCGCAAGGTCAATCGCCGGTTCGTCCAGTTTGACGCCACCGGCTGCTTTCAAGTACGCATCCTGCGTCTGAAGCAAGAGACCGGAACGTTTTTCGAGCACGGCCATGAGCAGCGCGACTCGGTTTTGATCAATGCCCGTGGCCATACGTCTCGGGTTGCCGAACGATGTCGGAGAGATGAGTGCTTGGAGTTCCACGAGTACCGTCCGCGTACCTTCCATCGAGGCGACAACGGTCGAACCCGATACGCCCGCCGTGCGTTCCTCCAAGAATATTTCAGATGGATTAAGCACTTCCTCTAGTCCACTCTCTTTCATCTCGAAAATGCCAATCTCGTTCGTCGATCCAAAACGGTTTTTCACCGCCCGTAAAATACGGAACGTATGATGACGCTCCCCTTCAAAATAAAGTACCGCATCGACCATATGTTCAAGTAAGCGCGGGCCGGCAATCGACCCTTGCTTCGTCACGTGACCGACGATGAAGACCGCAATCCCTCGCGTTTTCGCAATTTTCATGAGGGCGGCCGTACATTCTCGAACTTGTGACACGCTCCCTGGCGCCGATTGAATCTCATCCATATATACCGTTTGAATCGAGTCAATGATGACAAATCCAGGTTGCTCCTCATCAATAACCCGTTCGATCATCAACATATCCGTCTCAGCGAGCACGAACAAGTCATCGGTCGGTAAACCGAGCCGTTCCGCACGAAGTTTTGTCTGTTTGAGAGATTCCTCCCCCGAGATGTATAACACCTTTTTACCACTATGGGCTAAGTGAGCGCTAACCTGTAACAGAATGGTCGACTTCCCGATTCCCGGGTCCCCGCCGACTAAAACGAGTGAACCTGGGACAATCCCACCGCCTAGGACACGGTCAAATTCACGACTATTCGTATGCACGCGCGTCTCTTCTTGTGAGACGACGTTCGCTAAGCGTTCCGGTTTCAATTGTCGCGATGAACTATGCACAAAGGCCGCTCCACGTTTGGCTTTCTTCTCTTCTACAAACTCTTCGACGAGCGTATTCCATTCATTACAACCCGGACAACGCCCCATCCACTTGGCTGATTCATATCCGCACGATTGGCAGACGTATTTCGTTTTAATTTTGGCCATAAGTTCCCTTCCTGTCTAAAAAAAGCTCCCTCTAAACGACGAGGGAGCTGAATGTTTTACTGAACTACACCTTCGTTACGAACGACGAACTCTCCATCTTGTACGTCGAGCGCAACTTTACTGCCTCTAGCGATTGTGCCGCCGAGCATTGCTTCTGAGAGGCGGTCCTCCACTTCCCGTTGAAGGGCACGACGGAGAGGACGAGCCCCGTATTCCGGATCGTAGCCGACATCGGCAATTTTATCGAGTGCCGCATCCGTCAAGCTGAAATCAACACCTTGTTCGGCGAGACGTTTCTTAAGTGTCTCTGCCATAAGTTTGATGATTTCTTGAATGTGCTCTTTTTGAAGTGAATGGAATACCGTGATTTCATCAATCCGGTTCAAGAACTCAGGTCGGAACGCTTTCTTCAATTCCTCGAGTACTTTGTCCTTCATTTCCGTATATTCACGTTTCACATCATCTTCCACTGTGAATCCTACATATTTGTTTCGTTGAAGCGCTGCGGCTCCGACGTTAGACGTCATGATGATGACTGTGTTTCGGAAGTCGACTGTGCGACCTTTCGAATCCGTCAAGCGACCGTCGTCTAACACTTGAAGCAAGATGTTGAATACTTCTGGGTGCGCTTTTTCGATTTCATCGAGTAGGATAACCGAGTAAGGTTTCCGACGCACTTTTTCAGTCAATTGACCGCCTTCTTCGTAACCAACATAACCAGGAGGCGAACCGACGAGACGGCTCGTCGCATGTTTTTCCATGTACTCGGACATGTCGATTCGAATGATGGCATCTTCATCGCCAAACATCGCTTCGGCAACTGCACGGGCGAGCTCTGTTTTCCCGACTCCGGTCGGTCCGAGGAAGATGAATGACCCGATTGGACGTTTCGGATCTTTCAATCCGGCCCGGGCTCGACGGATCGCACGGGAAATTGATTTCACCGCATCGTCTTGACCGATGACACGGTTGTGAAGAATCGATTCGAGTTTGAGGAGACGGTCTGTCTCTTCTTCGGCAATCTTCGTGACCGGTACACCTGTCCAGTTCGCAACAACTTGAGCGATATCTTCTTTCGTCACTTCAAGTTTTTCGTTACCTTGCTTGTTCTGCCATTCTGCTTTCAACTCTTCTAACTCATCGCGTAACTTCTGTTCCGTATCGCGAAGGGAAGCTGCTTTTTCAAACTCTTGGCTTTGTACGGCAGAGTCTTTCTCTTTACGAATCGATTCGAGACGGGATTCCAACTCTTTCAAATTCGGTGGTGCCGTGAATGAGCGAAGTCGTACTTTTGATGCCGCCTCGTCGACGAGGTCGATCGCCTTATCCGGCAAGAAACGATCGGAGATGTAACGGTCAGAAAGGACGACCGCCTCATGAATCGCCGTATCTGTAATTGTCACACGGTGGTGTGCTTCATAGCGATCGCGTAACCCGAGTAGGATTTGTTCAGCTTCTTCTGTTGTCGGTTCGTTCACTTGAATCGGTTGGAAGCGGCGCTCAAGCGCTGCATCTTTTTCGATGTACTTCCGGTATTCATCTAGTGTAGTCGCCCCGATACATTGAAGTTCACCGCGAGCCAATGACGGCTTAAGAATGTTAGAGGCGTCGATTGCACCTTCTGCACCACCCGCACCAATCAATGTGTGTAACTCATCGATGAAGAGAATGACGTTACCAGCTTGACGAATTTCGTCCATCACTTTTTTCAAGCGATCTTCGAATTCACCACGATATTTCGTGCCTGCGACAAGCGTTCCCATATCGAGCACCATGACGCGTTTGTTTCGAAGCGTTTCAGGTACCTCGTTGTTGATGATTTGCTGAGCGAGACCTTCGACGACCGCTGTTTTCCCGACTCCTGGTTCCCCAATTAGAACCGGGTTGTTCTTCGTCCGACGCGACAACACTTCGATGACACGTTGAATTTCGCCTGCGCGTCCGATGACCGGATCCAAACGAGACTCGCGCGCTTGTTGTGTCAAATCGCGTGCCAATCCGTCAAGCGTTGGTGTTGCGGCGCTCGCCCCAGGTTGCGAAGCATTTGAAGATGACTCCGTGTTCCCGAGAAGTTGCAACACTTGTTGGCGTGCTTTCGTCAAACTGATTCCAAGGTTATTGAGGACGCGTGCCGCGACCCCTTCTCCTTCACGAATCAATCCTAGAAGGATGTGTTCCGTTCCGACGTAAGAGTGTCCCAATTTCCGAGCCTCATCCATCGAGAGCTCAATGACCTTTTTCGCACGCGGTGTGTAATGAATTGTCGATCCATTCTCTGAACCACGTCCAATCAATGATTCTACTTCTTGTTGGATTTTTTCAGAGGTCAATCCGAGGGCGAAGAGCGCTTTTGCCGCGATTCCTTCTCCTTCACGAACCAATCCTAATAAAATATGTTCTGTACCAATATTATGATGGCCAAGACGTACGGCTTCCTCTTGTGCTAAAGCTAATACGCGTTGTGCTCGTTCTGTAAATCGTCCAAACATCATTGACATAACCTCCTTATAGTTGGATCAAACTAAGCCTTGATCTAACGTCCGACGAACAAGTGTCGCTCGTTCTCGATCCCGTTCTTGCGTAGATAATGTTTTCCCGAAATGTTTTTGTAGAAAACCTGATTGTAACCGAACGATGAGTTCATGGAACTTCGGCGGACTCCAATCAGACAAAATCCCTAAGTCACTCGCTAAATGTAAATCAGATAGTCGCTCAATGGCTTCCGTAGAAGAAAGAAGTTTGGCATATCGTAAAATACCATATGACCGATAAAACCGATCCTCTAACTCTTCTTGTCGATGTGCGATGAGCTCTTCACGCGCATGACGTTCTGCTTGAATCACTTGTTCTGTCACTTCCATAAAGTCAGCTAACAGTTGTGATTCATGACTGCCTAATGTCCGCTGATTTGACAGCTGGAACAACCGTCCTGCCGTATCGCTACCTTCTCCGTAACGACCTCGAATCGTATAGCCGAGTTTTCGAAGCTCTCGCAAAATGGGGCTGATTCGACCCGTTAACGTGAGACCCGGTAAGTGTAACATGACCGAGGCCCGGAGTCCTGTTCCGATATTGCTTGGACATGTCGTCAAGTAGCCTAACTGTTCGTCAAAGGCGTATGAGAGTGATTCCGCGCACAGTGCGTCTACTTGAGTCGCTAATTCAAACGCCTCTTTCACTTGATAACCTGGGAGTAAGGTCTGAATTCGTAAATGATCTTCCTCGTTAATCAACACACTGATAGTTTCATCTTCACTTAAAAAGACTGCACTTTCTTCGTTGGTCGCAATGGCCGGACTAATCAAATGTTTTTCCATCAATGCCTGTCGGGTGACTTCATCATAATCACGCATATGAAGATATTCAAATCCCTTTAACCCATGTAACCGTCCTTCGAGACGATCACATAGTTGACGTTCTCCTTCTTTAGAAAGGACTGGCGAAAATACAGTGTCTTTGACGTTACGTGCCAGTCGGATTCTTGTGGAGACAACCAGGTCATCCAATTTGGCACGCTCTTTCATTTTGGGACCAAGTGGATGTGTTAGGAACGTTTCCATTAGACATCACCTTGCCCTTCTAATTGCTTCATTTCTTTTTGAATGCGTGCTGCTCGTTCATAATCTTCTTGTTCGACAGCACGGGTCAACTCCCCTGCCAATTTTTCGAGCCGCTCTTCGATTCGTTCATGTGGTGTACGTAACTGGTCAGGGACCGAACCGATATGATGATCATGTCCTTGTTGATATTGACGTGTGATTTTAATCAGTTCATCACGAAATACGGTATAACACATAGCACATCCTGCTTTTCGTACACGCAATAAATCTTGACGCGTCATCTGACAGGTTGGGCAGCGCTTTACGACCGGCACATAGCCCGTCATAAGTTCTACCGTACATTGTCGACATAGCCGTTTTTTTACGGGTACGTCCTGTTCCATGACAACGACTTCATTGACAGCCGGTCGCTGTTTACAACGTTCGCATAGCATACGACTTACCCTCCATTACGATAACGAAGTACTTTCATCAGCGCGAGTAGTTGCTGACGTCGAATATAGGAGCGATCGTCAACTTGTAAGTTCAATGCTTCATCTGATAAGAGATGATAGATCAACTGCGCCTCTTGTTCGTGCATCATCTGTTCTTCAACCAATCGAATCAGAACATTTTCAACGAGCTGTTCGTTCAAACGTGGATGTTCATGAATGATATCCATCAAACTAGAGAGAACATCTTGCTTTTCGTGTAAAATAACGCGTCGAATACGAATATATCCGCCACCGCCACGTTTACTTTCTACTAAATATCCTTTTTCGACGGTAAAACGTGTGTTGATGACGTAATTGATTTGGGATGGGACACATTCGAATCGTTGTGCGATATCTTGACGTTTGATTTCAATTGCGTTTGCCTGACTTTCCTTCAAGACTTGCTTCAAATACTGTTCGATGACATCCGAAATATTTCTCATCTCCACCACCCTCTGACCATCTTTGACTTTTGACTATATTTTATCATTGATTTAAAAAAAGGCAAACGAAAAGCGATGCCTCTATGTCGAGAGCATCGCTAAAACAAAAAACGACCGAGCGTATGCTCGGTCGTCCTGCGTTGTTGCCTGGCAACGTCCTA
>NZ_MRSV01000001.1:502141-516505 GCF_001909285.1 Exiguobacterium profundum | reverse complement strand
ACTTATTTTTGCCTCATCGTTCAGTTTTCAAAGTTCGTCTGCCGCTCTTGGCGACTCTTAAAATAATACAAGTCATCGACACAGTTGTCAACCACTTTTTTATTTCTTTTCCGCTGCCATCAGCGGCAACGTTTATTACTTTACCGTACACCTCTCATTAACGCAAGGGGTTTTGTAAAAGTTTTTTTAAAAAAGTTTTATATCTTTAGTATCCCTTCTGTTTAACGGCATACCTATGCGTTTCGAGGCTATCAAAAATAAAGAAGCCGAATCATACTCACGTATGATCCGACCACTTAATTGATTATTGTTGATGACGCATCGTTGGGAAAAGAAGAACGTCACGGATTGAAGGCGCGTTCGTCAATAACATGACGAGACGGTCAATCCCGATTCCAAGCCCACCCGTTGGCGGCATACCATATTCAAGCGCTTCAAGAAAATCGTTATCGAGTTCGTGCGCCTCATCGTTCCCCGCTTCTTTTTCAAGCAACTGTGCTTCAAAGCGTTCACGTTGATCGATTGGGTCATTCAACTCCGTGAAGGCATTCGCATGTTCACGACGAACAATGAATAGCTCGAAACGATCCGTGAAGCGTGGATCTGTTTCATTCTTCTTCGCCAATGGTGATACTTCAACCGGATGTCCTGTGACAAATGTCGGTTGAAGCAATGTTTCTTCTACTTTCTGCTCGAAGAATTCATTCACGATATGACCAAACGTCATATGATCTTGTACTTCTACACCGTGTTCTTTTGCAAGTGCTCGTGCTTCTTCATCGGACATTTGTTGCCAGAAGTCTACACCTGTCTCTTCTTTAACAAGGTCGACCATATGTGCACGTTTCCAACCGATGCCAAGATGGATCGTATCTTCACCATACTGCACATCTGTTGTACCGAGCACTTCTTTCGCTACGTGCGCAACCAATTCTTCCGTCAAATCCATGATGTCGTTGTAATCTGCATAGGCTTCATACAATTCGATCATCGTGAATTCAGGGTTGTGACGTGTAGAAATCCCTTCGTTACGGAATACACGCCCGATTTCGTACACGCGCTCGAGTCCACCAACAATCAAGCGTTTCAAGTGAAGTTCGATGGCAATACGCATGTAGAGTTCCATATCTAACGCATTATGATGCGTTAAGAACGGACGTGCCGCTGCTCCACCCGCAATCGTGTGTAACATCGGTGTTTCCACTTCTAAATATCCTTTTTGGTTTAAGAAGTTGCGAATCTCAGAAATGATGCGGCTACGCAAAATGAATGTCTGACGCGAGTCCTGGTTTGTAATCAAATCAAGATAGCGTTGGCGATAGCGCTGTTCCACATCTTTTAATCCATGATATTTGTCCGGAAGCGGCCGAAGCGCCTTCGTCAATAATTCAAACTCTTCCACGTGAATCGAAAGCTCACCAACGTTCGTTTTAAAGAGCTTCCCTTTTACACCGACGATGTCACCGAGGTCTGAAGACTTGAATAAGTCAAACGGCTCATCCCCGACATCATTTTTACGAACGTAAATTTGAATTTGACCTGTCACATCTTGAATGTGGGCAAAGAAAACCTTCCCTTTCCCACGTTTCGTCATGATGCGTCCAGCCAATGTGACTTCTACATCTTGTTCAGCCAAAGCCTCTTTTTCAATTGATTCATACTGCTCATGTAATTCACCTGCGTGTGCAGAACGATCAAAGCGGTGACCGAACGGGTCGAGACCGCGCTCACGCATATCGGTCATCTTCTCAAAACGAACCTGCATTTGATCATTCATTTCTAACTCGTGGCTCACTATTCCATTCACTCCTCTATCCATATTGGGTTTCTCTCTAACAAAAAACTGTCGACCGGATGGCCAACAGCACAGCCGAAGCCGTTCATTCGTTGTGGTGCACTTTTTCGCCAAACAAGCTTACCATAAATTAGTTCTTTTCACTAGTTCACACTTCTGACAGTTGTCGTTCGAGTTGGTCCACAAATCCATAAAGGACCGCCGCGAACGCCTCGCGCGATTCCGTTTCATTGATTTGTTTCCGAATCGGACCACTGCCTTTCAACCCTTTCAAATACCAAGCCGCGTGTTGACGCATTTCGCGTACGGCTGTCAGCTCACCTTTGATTGCACTCAACCGGTCGAGATGAAGCATGCAGATATCGATTTTCTCACGCGCCTCTGGTTCCGGAGGGAGCTCCCCTGTTTCGAGGTACTGGACCGTTTGATAGAGCATCCACGGATTCCCGAGTGCAGCGCGTCCAATCATGACGGCATCCACACCATATTGGTCAATCACACGTTTCGCATCCTGCGGGGTCGCGATATCCCCGTTTCCGATAATCGGGACGGTCGCTACTTTCTTCGCCTCGCCAATCCAATCCCAATTCGCGGTTCCTTCATATTGTTGGGCACGCGTACGTCCATGAATGGCAATCGCTGCTGCTCCACCCGTCTGAGCCGCCTTAACATTATCCAAAATAAAGATGTGCTCGTCATCCCAACCGAGTCGCATTTTCACCGTGACCGGTTTTTCGACGACATTCGTGACGGCATTCACCATCTCATACACTTTATCCGGGTCGAGTAACCACTTCGCCCCTGCGTCACACTTCGTCACTTTCGGTACGGGACAACCCATGTTGATATCAATGATATCCGCATTGGTGTTTTGATCGACGTACTGTGCCGCTCTGACGAGTGTATCTTTCGAACCGCCGAAGATTTGTAAACTGAGCGGTTTCTCTCGTTCATCGACGTATAGCATACGCATCGTCCGAGCGTTCTCGAGCAAGATGCCTTTATCGCTAACCATTTCGGCACAGACGAGTCCCGCTCCGAACTCTTTTGCAATCAAACGAAAAGCAGGGCTGGTCACGCCAGCCATCGGTGCGAGGACTGCACGGTTTTTAATATCTATGTTTCCAATCTTAAAGCCTGTCAAGACAACACATCCTTCATTTCACCAAATTCCTAAGCAACTGTAACCGGACGACATCTTGGCGGTCCGTCATCGGTAGCCCTTCGAGCCAGGAGGCGACCGTTTGTCCTCGAACGACGAGTTCTGGTGCGATCTCTGCTAACGGGGCGAGAACAAATGCACGTTCCTGCATACGCGGATGCGGAACCGTTAAGTGTTCTGATTGTATATCTTCCCCATTATAAAAGAGGATGTCAAGGTCGATGGTACGCGGTCCGTTCTTAAATAGACGTTCCCGTCCTAATCGTTGTTCGATCTGTTGAAGTGTGTTGAGCAATTCGTCCGAGGATTGGCGACTCTCGACTTCAACCACCATATTAAAAAACGAAGGTTGCTCTGTATATCCGACAGGAGCCGTCTCATAGACCGACGACTGTTTCGTGACGTGGAGACCTGTTCGCTCCATCTCATCGATTGCCGCAGACAACTGTCTAGCCCGATCTCCGATATTGGCGCCTAATGCAATATAAATCATGACGTCCGTCCCCTTGTCATCTCGATTGCTACTGAATCATAGTGTCCCGGGATGGGTGGGTCCGGTTTAATTACTTTAACCGTCACACGTTGAATCAACTCACTATGCGCCAACACAGCTGTCGTGATGCGTTCTCCGAGTGTTTCTAACAAATTGACCGGTTCTCCCGTCACAATATCTTCCGTCAACTGATACAAGCCGGCATAGCTGACCCCATTGTTTAAGTCATCCGAACGTCCCGCAGGCGCGAGGTCCAGTTCACACATTAAATCCACGTGAAACCGTTGACCGAGACGGTTTTCTTCTTCAAACACCCCATGATAACCGTAAAAACGCATCCCGTTCACAAATACTTTATCCATGTCTATACCCTCCAATCATCGCATCCATCATCTTCGCCGCACGGGCGTTCGCTTTGACGTCGTGCACACGCACCCAATCGCACCCTTTCATGATTCCGAGACACGTTGTCGCAATCGTTCCTTCGAGACGCTCCTCTGTTGGTAAATCGAGCGTATGACCGATAAACGACTTACGCGACGTGCCGAGCAGAACCGGATACCCAAGACGTGTGATCACGTCAAGATGATTCATGAGTTCGAGGTTTTGCGTCACGTCTTTCGCAAATCCGATGCCCGGATCTAGCCAAATGTGCTCATCCTTTACGCCTGCTGCATGCGCAATCTCGATTGATTCCTGTAGATCGCTGACCACATCTTCGATGAAATGACGATAGTCCCGATCTGTTCGGTTGTGCATCAAAATGATTGAAACTCCATATTCGAAAGCGACACGTGCCATCGAACGGTCTCCCCATTTCGAACCCCATACGTCATTGATAATCGTCGCACCGGCCTCGATTGCCGCTCTCGCCACCATCGGCTTATACGTATCAATCGAAATCGGAACATCGATTTCTTTTGTCAGTCGACGGATGATCGGGACGACACGTTCAATCTCTTCTTCCTCGGAAACAAGTACTGCGCCCGGCCTTGTCGATTCTCCACCGATATCAATCGCATCGGCACCTTCTTGTACGAGTTGTTTCGCATGTCGTACAGCTTCCTCGATTGCCGTATACCGTCCCCCATCCGAAAACGAGTCCGGGGTCACGTTTAAAATACCCATGATTTTCGTCATGTTTCCGCCTCCTAACCAAGTGAGCGAACGAGTTTCGCCCACACTTCGTTAAATCGTACCCCGTCTTTACCGGGGTATCTCAGATTTCCATAATGCGTCACCGGAGCGACTTGTTGGATTGAATTCGTCATCCAAATCTCTTTCGCTGCAGTCAATTCTTCAAATGTCACGGGTTGTTCGACTACAGAGAAATGGTCCATCACCCATTGTCGCGTCACACCTGCGAGTGCTCCGCTCGAGAGCGGAGTCGTGTATAACCTATCATCTGGACCGACCCAAAAAATGTTCGACACGAGCCCTTCCACTACACATCCATGCTCGTCCGCAAATAGTCCTTCAGCACTCTGGTCTTGTAAGGTCCGTTTCCCAAGGATATTGTTCATGTAATGATGCGATTTTAATCGAAAAGCCGCTTCAGGACGACTTCTCGGAAACGGGATTGGTTCGACTCGCTTTTCCTGTGGTGCGACTTCTGAGGAGAGCGGTTTGACGATCAACGTGACGTTCGGTGTCTCATAACGCCCCGCATAGAGACCAAGTGGTGCAACCCCCGCCGACACGTTCAAGCGGATATAGAGGTCGGGTGCATCATTTTGACGGCACAGTTGCTGAATCGCCGTCCCGATTTCTTCTTTCGTAAACGGGAAGTCTATCCACAGCTCATCGAGACTCTTTATCAAGCGCTCCCAGTGGGCATCGAACAGGAAAGGGACGAATTCATATGTACGGAACGTCTCGAACAAGCCCATTCCATACAAGAAACCGTGATCTTCAACCGGGATCAACACCTTCTCACGCTCGACTAACTCTCCGTTATGCCAATACCACATGACGATACTCCTCGATAAAGTTTCGAATCATTTCCTTCCCATGCTCAGTCAAAATCGCTTCAGGGTGATATTGCACCCCTTCGATCGGAAGCGTTCGGTGACGGAGTGCCATGATTTCTCCAGTCTCCGTCTCTGCAGTGACCACTAGACATTCTGGTAGAGACGAACGCTCCACGGTCAACGAATGATAACGGGTCACGACCGACTGTTGCGGAATCTTCTTGAAAATCGATTTTCCGTCATGTTGAATCTTCGACGTTTTTCCATGCATGAGCCGCTCCGCATGGACGACTTCTCCACCAAACGCTTGCGCAATCGCCTGATGTCCGAGGCAAACCCCTAAAATCGGGATACGCCCCGCAAACGCTTGGATTGCCTCAACGCTAATTCCCGCCTCATTCGGAGTGCAAGGTCCCGGCGAAATGACAAGATAACTCGGGGCAAGCGCCTCAATCTCTTGAATCGTGACTTCATCGTTTCGATACACGACTAGTTCTTGACCGAGTTCACCGAAATATTGCACCAAGTTATACGTAAATGAGTCATAGTTGTCGATTAATACAATCATGTCGTTTCCTCCGTCATGTGTTTCGCCGCCCATAGCGCCTTCGCTTTGGACAGGGATTCTTCATATTCCGAGACCGGATCCGAATCGATCACAATACCTGCTCCCGCTTGAACGTATGCGATTCCGTCTTTTACGACCATCGTCCGAATCGTGATATTGAAGACGAGGTCGTCATCCCAACTTAACCAACCATATGAGCCAGTGTAGAGTCCCCGGCGAACTGGTTCGAGTTCTTCGATGATTTCCATCGTCCGAATTTTCGGGGCGCCGGTGATGGTACCGCCTGGGAACATTGCTGCCAGTGCTTCGGCTCCTGATACTTCATCCCGAATCGAACCTCGTACGTTCGAGACGATATGTTGTACGTGTGAGTACTTCTCAATCACCATCAACTCATCAACATGAACGCTGCCATATGCCGCCACCTTGCCGAGGTCGTTCCGTTCAAGATCGACGAGCATGACGTGTTCGGCCCGCTCTTTCTCGTTTTCAAGCAATGTGTTCGCCAACTCCAAGTCTTCCACATCATCTTTGCCACGTGGACGCGTACCCGCGATCGGGCGTGTCGAAATGTCGGTTCCGTGTTTTTCAAGCAACAGCTCTGGTGAAGCGGAGACCATCGTTAAAGCGTCATCCACGAAATAGCCCATATAAGGAGATGGATTCATTTGACGCAACGTATCATATACTCGACGCGGGTCAGCGAGAAGCGGTTCGGACTGACGAACGCTCAAGTTCACTTGGAACACATCCCCTTCTACGATATAGGACTGAATCCGTTTGACCGCTTCAACAAACTCTTCCTGGGACATGGAGCGCGATCGTTCTATCGGTGACTGCCCTGTCGGCTTGAACGCGTAATGCGACTCGACGTTCCACATGGCCGCCAATCGGTCCGCCTTACGTTCTGCACCTTCCTCCGCCGTCACCATCAAGTACAGGGTCGAATCCACTTCATCGAACACCGCCACCTCGTCAAATAGAAGAAACGAGACGTCTGGTGTCGACAAATCATCCTCCGCTTGCTGAGGGAGACGTTCAATCGTCCGGGCCACATCATAACTGACATACCCGATCATGCCACCAAAGAAAGGAGGAGCCCCTTCCGGACGCTCGGCCTCAAATCGCTTCCGTACCTCACTAACGAGCTCAAGCGGCTTTCCGTATAGCGTTTCTGTCGTATCTCCCACTTGCAAGAGTCCGACACCGTCTTTTACATGAAAGCGACCGAACGGCTCGATTCCCGCAATCGTATACCGTCCCGCTCTCCCACTCTCTAACCATGCATGATACGGTTGATCCGCCGTCAACGTCATGTATGCCTCATACACCTTCTCTTTCGTCATCCGCTTTGTTCTGAACGCAGTCGATCTCACATGTCATTCCTCCGTCTATTCATTCATGCCTTTTATTGTACACAAGAAAAGGCAGCAATCGAAAGAGAATGTCTCTCGATTACTGCCTGAAATGTTATACGCGACTCTCGTTTGACTCTTCATCAAACTGATAGAGCGGCGTGCTCAAGTAACGTTCACCGTTTGACGGGATAATCGCCAATACATTTTTCCCTTTACCAAGGCGTTTCGCTGTATCAAGTGCTGCCGCAATGGCAGCTCCTGAAGAGATACCACCGAGGACACCGTTCGTACGTGCCGCCTGACGAGCATATTCGAACGCTTGCTCTGTCGTGATTTGAAGAACCCCTTCATAAATCTCCGTGTCGAGGATGGATGGAACGAATCCAGCCCCAATCCCTTGAATCTTATGAGGTCCCGGTTTCCCGCCTGATAAGACAGGTGAATCGACCGGTTCAACGGCGAGAATTTTTACGTCCGGGTACTTCGCCTTCACGACTTTACCTGCGCCGGTGATGGTACCGCCCGTCCCGACTCCGGCAATCAAAGCGTCGACTGAAAGTCCTGATTCTTCAAACGCCTCTACAATCTCAGGTCCCGTCGTCATTTCATGGACGTTCGGGTTAGCTGCGTTATTGAATTGTTGCGGGAGGAAGTAGCCATGTTTCTCTGCTTCTTCAGTAGCGCGACGAATCGCTCCACCCATTCCTTCAGGTCCTGGTGTCAAAATTAATTCGGCCCCGTATCCACGAAGGAGGTTTCGGCGTTCCATGCTCATCGTCTCAGGCATGACGAGAATGGCTTTATATCCTTTTGCGGCACTGACCATCGCGAGACCGATGCCCGTGTTTCCGCTAGTTGGCTCGATGATTGTATCACCTGGCTTCAAGATGCCGTCTTTTTCAGCCGCTTCGATCATGGCGAGGGCGATCCGGTCTTTGACGCTTGATCCCGGGTTCATATATTCGAGCTTCAGATACACGTTGGCATCCTCTGGTCCAGTCATTCCGTTCAATTTCACAATCGGAGTCTTTCCAATCAAGTCTGTTACTGAGTTTACGATACGCATTGCATTTCCTCCTTCATAATTCCGACTATTCCGATATTGTTATCATACCCTATCGAATTGAAAATATGCAATTTGGAACGTTGCTTACGCCTGTGCCTGTACTTTCATCGTCTCTAACTGTTCCGCTGAGAAATGATACTTTTCGCCACAGAAATGGCATACGGCTTCAGCTCCGCCATCTTCTTCAATCATCTGACGAATCTCTTCTTTTCCGAGACCGATAATGGCGCTTTCCATTCGTTCACGGCTGCATGTGCAGTTGAACTGAATCGGGTTCGTGTCGAGGACATCGAGGCTATCGCCAAGGAGTAATTGAAGCATTTCTTCTGGCGTTTTTTCTTCACCAATCAAAACCGATACGGGCGGGAACGTCTGAAGTGCTTTTTCGAGCGCTAGTACCGTCTCTTCAGAAGCGTTCGGGAGCAACTGGACGATGATTCCACCTGCAGCAAGAATCGATTCATCTTCCGGTAAGACGAGGACACCCGCCCCGACGACTGACGGCACTTGCTCAGATGTGGCGAAGTAGTACGTGAAGTCTTCACTGATTTCGCCCGTTTGAATCTCTGAAGAACCGCCGACATAGTCTTTCAATCCTAAGTCTTTAATGACAGAAATGGTTCCTTTTCCGACGGCTTCGCCGACTTTCAATTTCGTCAACCCTTGTTCGTTGACGAATGTACCGCCATCGACACGCGGGTACGACACATATCCACGAACATCTCCCGCTGTATCCGCGTCCACGATGATTTTCCCGATTGGACCATCACCTTCTACTTTAAGCGTGACACGCGCTGCACCTTTTTGCATCGCTCCAATCATCGAGCCGATCGTCATCGTCCGTCCGAGGGCAGCTGAAGCAACTGGTGTCGTTTGATGACGAAGTTGCGTCTCATATACCGTTTTTGTCGTGCGTGCGGCAAAGGCACGAACCTCTCCGTTAAAACCGAGGGCACGAACGAGATAGTCATCCTTCATCTGGTCGAGTAATGCTTGTTGTTCTGTATGAATCATATGATTTAACTCCTTTAGTTTACTTTTGATTGCGCTCGTAAATGAGACGGAGGCCTTCGAGTGTCAGGAACGAATCCACATGGTCGATCGTCTCTGCATGTTCACTGATCAATCGCGCCAGCCCTCCCGTTGCAATGACAGTCGCTTCACCGACTTCACGCTTCATCCGGTTCACGATACCGTCCACTTGGGCCACATATCCATAATATGTCCCCGATTGCATCGCTTGAATCGTGTTCTTCCCGATGACTGTCGGCGGGGTCGCCAATTCAATCCGAGGTAGTTTCGCGGCACGCTGATAGAGTGCCTCCACTGAGATCATGATACCTGGTGAGATGATTCCGCCATGGTAACGACGTTTCTCATCGATGTAACAATACGTGGTTGCCGTTCCAAAATCAACAATTATGAGCGGACCGTCATACTTGGCGATTCCAGCCACCGCGTTAACGATTCGGTCGGCCCCGACTTCGCGAGGATTCTCGACGTGAATGTCCAACCCTGTCTTCACACCTGGTCCCACAACGATTGGACGTACATTGAAGTATCGTTGCGACATTTGTTCAAGTGGGAAAATAACAGGAGGTACGACAGAAGATAAGATCACTCCCTCGACCTGGTCGAACGAGACGTTCGAATGATCGAATAGCGATTTCACCAGCATGCCGTACTCGTCGGTCGTTTTTGTACGATCCGTTGAGATGCGCCAATGGTGTACGAGATGATCTCCATCGTACATCCCGAGAACAATATTTGTATTTCCAACATCAATCACTAAAATCATGATATAGTTCCTCACTTTGTTGTCAATTGCAGTTCGCTCGAATTATAACACGAAAAAAGACGAATGCCTCGTCAAGGGCATTCGTCTTTTTCATTAACGTGATTCGTTATTCGGACGTTCTGTCGGTGTCGCTTCTGGCTTATCGCCTTCAGGTACGACATCCGGCTGGCTGTCTTGGACAACTTCAGGTTGATCGACGACTTGACCGTGTTGAACGGCTGCATCATCTTTCTTCGCTGCGTCATCCGCATCCGTCGATCCATCCACGTCCTCTTCCGGCTCATGCGGAAGATACTCGCGTGTCTTGATCAAATGACGAATCTGTTTCGAGTCGAGCGTCTCGACATCAAGCAGCGTCTTTGCAACGAGTTCGAGATCTTCGCGACGATCTGTCAAAATCTGCTTCGCTTTCGCGTAACAGCGATTGATGATGTCTCGAATCTCCAAATCGATTTCTTGCGCAATCGCATCCGAGTAGTTCTGCTCTGTCTGGAAATCGCGACCAAGGAAGACTTGTCCGCCATGGTTTGAACCGAGCTGGAGCGGTCCGAGTTTATCGCTCATCCCGTAATCCATGACCATCTTACGTGCGATACCAGTAGCGCGCTGGAAGTCATTGCTCGCTCCGGTCGACACTTCTCCAAAGATGACATCTTCGGCGACGCGACCACCAAGAAGACCAACAATCTTGTCTTCGAGTTCAGGTTTTGTCATGAAGTAACGATCTTCTTTCGGAAGCATGACGACATATCCGCCCGCGTTTCCGCGTGGAACGATTGTCACTTTGTGTACTTCATCCGCATTCTCAAGCTCGAGACCGATGATTGTGTGACCCGCTTCGTGATATGCAACAATGTTGCGCTCTTTTTCAGAGATGATGCGACTCTTCTTCGAAGGACCTGCGATAACACGGTCAATCGCTTCTTCCACATCGACAACTGAAACAGCTGTACGGTTCGAACGTGCCGCAACGAGTGCCGCTTCGTTCAAGAGGTTCTCTAAGTCTGCCCCAGAGAAACCAGGCGTACGTTGTGCAATCGACTTCAAGTCCACCGTCGAATCGAGTGGCTTGTTACGTGCATGGACTTTCAATACTTCTTCGCGCCCTTTGACATCCGGACGATCGACCGTAATTTGACGGTCAAAACGACCTGGACGAAGGAGGGCCGGGTCAAGGATATCTGGACGGTTTGTCGCCGCAACCATGATGATTCCTTCGTTATCACTGAATCCATCCATCTCAACAAGAAGTTGGTTCAGTGTTTGTTCACGCTCATCGTGTCCACCACCGAGACCGGCACCACGCTGGCGACCGACCGCATCAATTTCATCGATGAAGATGATACATGGCGCATTCTTTTTCGCGTTTTCGAACAAGTCACGAACACGTGACGCCCCGACCCCGACAAACATCTCAACGAAGTCCGAACCTGAGATCGAGAAGAACGGAACACCGGCTTCACCGGCTACCGCACGAGCCAAGAGTGTTTTACCTGTCCCTGGAGGACCTACGAGTAAGACCCCTTTTGGAATACGTGCGCCGAGTTTCGAGAATTTGCGAGGATCTTTCAAGAATTCAACGACTTCGATGAGTTCTTGCTTCTCTTCGTCCGCCCCAGCCACATCTTTGAATGTGACGCGACGTTTCTCTTGGTCGTATAGTTTCGCCTTCGATTTCCCGAAGTTCATCACACGACCACCACCGCCACCACCTTGCGCTTGGTTCAACAAGAAGAAGAACAAGATGAAGATGATAATGAATGGTAAAATCGCGAAGACGATGCTGAACCAGCTACTGTTGGATTCAGCCTCCTCGATTTGAATATCCGTATTCGCTCGAAGCTGCGTTAATACATCCGCATATTCCGCTTCGTTCGCTGGAATGTTTGTTTCATAACGTTGGTCTTCATCTCCTGTAAGATCGCCTGTAATCGAGATAGCCCCCGGGATTTCTTGTACGGTTGCCGTCTCAATCCGATCATCTTCCACATATTCTAGGAATTTCGAATACGAGAGCGTTTCACTCTGACTATTCGGATTCTGCAAATATTGAAGGAACAAGATCAAGGCTAGGAAAATCACACCAAAAACCAATGTGTTTTTCACTGCACGATTCATTCTCTGCCTCCTATTCCGAGAAACGATGTTCTCGCCCATTCAGTATATGCCTATACTTTGGGGATTTCCTTTATCTTACCACGTCACATTTTCAAAAGAAAAACGTTAGCCCCCGTAAACGCTCGGTTTGAGCACACCGACATAAGGAAGGTTACGATATTTCTCTTCATAATCAAGACCGTAGCCGACAACGAATTCGTGTGGAATCACGAAACCACTATAGTCTGCTGATAAACCATTTTTACGGCCAGTCGGCTTATCGAGAAGCGTGACAATCTTCACAGACTTCGCTTTACGGTATTTAAGAAGATCGACGAGGTAACCAAGCGTCAATCCACTATCAATAATATCTTCTACAATCAAGATGTCGCGTCCTTCTACAGATGTATTTAAATCTTTCTCGATTTTCACTTCACCTGTCGAAGAAGTTCCTCCATGATACGTCGACACGTCCATGAAATCCATCTCTAAATGGATATCCATTTCTTTGACGAGGTCCGACATGAATGGCATCGCGCCTTTCAATACACATACGAGAAGCGGGAACTCTTCTTTATAGTCTTCGCTCAATGTTCCAGCGAGTTCTTTCACCTTTTCTTGAATCTCTTCACGTGAGATTAAAATTTTCTCCATATCGTTCATTAATGACATCTTGAAATCCTCCTCTTTCTGTTTCGACACAATCATCATTTTACCATTAATCGTAGGCAAATCGCATCCGACTTGTCTAGAAATTCTGAAACTCTTACCCCAACAATCGCGAGAATTCGTCCCGAGGCGTCCTCAAGCAACGGGAGCGTCGGTCGAATGGTTCGCTCAACCTTTTCATCGATTAGGATGCGGGATACTTTTTTTGTCCCCACGTTCAACTGCATCCGGTCACCCGGTGCGAGCGAACGAATCGTCAGCGGATAAGTGATTTCCTTTAGCGGAATACCTTCTCGTCCTTCTTCGATGGACAACGAAACCGTACGCTTTCCAAATTGAACGACGGCCGGTAACGACTCGACCTGAACGGGGTGAAGTGATGCTTCTGTCGAACGTTGTACAAGATTAAGTACCCTCTTCTGCTTCATCATGAACCACTCACCTGACAGGTGATAGGTCCCGGTGTCCTTTTGACTCGTCCTTAGCTTCTCAAGCGCCTCGTTGACCTCTACCCCATAGCGACGGGACAGCAAGCGAGCGACCGTATACCGCTCAAGTGAGGATAAGCGATTAAACTCATCAAGTTTCACATGAAACGCTTTCATTTCAAGATCCACATTTTCTTCAATCCATCGCCCACATGACTGGTAACGCATGTCCCATTCAGCGTATGTCTGTTTCGCCGTATCGTATACATCGTCAACGACTGTCGGCCACAGTTGTTTCAGCCTCGGGATGATTTCGTGACGGATCCGATTCCGTAAATAGGTCACTTCCTGATTGGTGGCATCTTCCCTCCAGGCAAGTTCGTTTTTCCGAGCATACTCGATGAGTTGCACCTTTGTTTCTCTTAATAAAGGACGGATCAACGTCCCACGCCCGAACGTTCTTCTCTCGGGAATTCCTTTCACTTCGATTACGTTTCGGTGAAGTTGAATGAGCACCGTCTCCAACACATCATCCGCATGATGAGCCGTGGCCAGTGTATCGTATCCATGTTCATTCATGACGTCTTCAAAAAAGCGGTAGCGGGCCTTACGGTAATGAGCCTGTGATGCTCCTTCTTGAAAATGGAGACGCGTCCCATGAAACGCGACTTGGTAGGATGCCGCTACGTGTGCGACGAACGTGTACTCTTCATCTGATGCTTCTCGTAAACCGTGATGGACGTGCGCCACCGCCACATCCCATCCTTGCTTGACGAGACGGTCCAATAAGACAATGGAATCGACTCCACCCGACACAGCGACGAGTACCTTTTTCATGAATTCCCTCCTTGATATAACAAAAGAAGCCATCTCGATTGAGATGGCTTCTTTACGCTTAGGTTAAGTGACCCGTACGGGATTCGAACCCGTGTTACCGCCGTGAAAGGGCGGTGTCTTAAC
>NZ_MRSV01000001.1:472740-502116 GCF_001909285.1 Exiguobacterium profundum | reverse complement strand
ACGACCTCACGGGTATGAACCGTACGCTCTAGCCAGCTGAGCTACACCGCCATGTTATTGTTGTGTCCTAAGCACATTTTCTATAATAACCAGTCACCATTCGAGTGTCAATTCTTTTTTTATATTTTTTTAAGAAAAAAATCGTGTATAGTGTCGTCTTAACCACTATACACGATTTTGTATCGTATTTACATCATGCTTCTGATGCGACTTGACGATATTTTTTCTTCCATGCGATCCGGAAGTACGCCCATAGTAATGCAAAACATCCGGCAGCCACAAACACTAAATAGGTTGTCGCCGTCTGCAAGTACTGCGCACCATCTGCCGATAGAATTTCTTTATATCCGGCAACCGTATACGTCATTGGAAGCAAGGCATTGAATGGTTGCAATGCTCTTGGAATCAATTCAAGCGGGAACGTCCCGGCTGACGTCGTCAATTGTAAAATCAACAAGACGATCGCCACGAAACGTCCAGGGTTTCCGAGTGTTGTCACGAGCAACTGTACGATAAAGAGGAACGTGATGCTCGTCAACCAGCTGAAACCGAAGAATTTCAATGGTTCGCTCACTTCAAGACCGAGCAGTTGCACCATAGCCACATCGAGAATCAAGGCTTGCAAGAATCCGACGACCATGAGGACACCAGATTTCGACAATACCCACGATAGACTACGTTTCGGGCGCCCTGCTGGATCGTATAATGGATAAACGATCGAGAGAAGGAGTGCCCCAACGAAAAGTCCGAGTGACATAAAGTACGGAGCAAATCCAGTACCGTAGTTTGGCACCTCGTGAATCGAGTTGTCGACGAGCGACACTGGACCGGCCATCATCTCGACGTTGTCATCTGTTAGACCGATGTCTGCGTCTTTCGCACCTTTTACCAAGGCGTCACGAAGTTCATCGCTACCTGATGCGAGCTCTTTCATTCCGTCAGCGAGTTCACCGCTACCGTCTGAAAGTTCTTCTCCACCATTCGCGAGCTGATTCGCGCCATCCGTTAGCTTGCTCGTTCCGGCTCCGGCACCCTTCGCACCTTCGGCCAGTTCACGGCTTCCTGACTGCAACTTTTGACCACCGTCCGCTAATTGATTCGCACCATTCACCAATTCATTCGTACCGGTGCTTGCGCTCTTCGCTCCATCCGCAAGCTTTTCGCTACCCTCAGACAACTGTCCAGTCGCGTCTACAAGCTTGTCACTTCCAGCGGCGAGCTCAGTTGTCCCATCTTGAAGTTGTGTCGCGCCTTGATTGAGCTTCGCACTCGCTGACACAAGTTCTTGGGAACGATCGGCCGCCGTTTGCGTACCTTGCTCGATTTGACTTGAACCACTTGCCAATGCGTTCGCACCTTCGGCCAATTTCGTTTGACCGGTACTCAATTCAGAAAGTCCAGTCGATAGTTTGTCTGCACCTGTACCTGCCTGATCAAGACCTGCGCCAAGTGCGACCTGTCCTTCTTTCACTTTTGTCGCGCCAGCGGATAGTTGATCAAACCCGGCCGCCGTCTCTTGCTTCCCTTCGCTCAGTTGTGCCGCAATGGCTTGAAGCATTTCAGGTGATGCCGATTGACCCGACTCAGCGAGCGCTGTCAATTGTCCAATCAACTCATCTTGTTTCGCAGTCAATTCAGACTTCATTTGTCCGATTCCATTGACCACGTCTGTTTGACCCGCAACAAGTGCCGCGTTTCCGTCCTTCGCCTGAGTCAACGCTCCTGAGAGTTTTGTGGCACCATCCTGTAATGCAGATGCCCCCTCTTTCGAGCGCTCGATGCCGGCAGCAAGGTCTTGAACACCTTGGTTCAACGTCTTCGCACCTGTGTGCAGCTCATCTAGTTTAGATGCGAACGCTCCTGTTCCGTCAACGAGTTGGCTCGTCCCGCCTTGTAAGGCAGAAGCGCCCTCGCTGACACGATGGACCCCGTCCGAAAGTGAGGCTGAGCCCTCGTATACTTGTTGACTGCCATCCGCGAGTGCAGATGAGCCATCGGCCAATTGCGAAACACCATCACGTAATTGACTTGCTCCATTCGCCAGTTCCCGTTGTTTCGAAGCGAGAAGCTTCGTCCCATCCGCGAGTTCTGATGAACCATCGGCCAACTGAGTCATCCCATCGTTTAATTGGCTTGCTCCATCCGCGAGCTCACGTTGTTTCGAAGCGAGAAGCTTCGTCCCGTCCGCCAACTTGACGGCACCGTCTTTTGCTGACGTTGAGCCGTCCGCAAGTGTCGCTGCACCATCTGCGGCCTCACCAAGTCCGTCTGCCACATCATTCAATCCGTCTTTCAACGCACTGACATACTGTTTCGAGACTTCGGTCGACAGTTCCGCTTTGACTTGTTCCATCGCGGAACCACCGATTTGTGCGGCTAAGAAGTTATACGATTCATTTGCGATATACTTCAGTTCGAGTTGCTCCGGATGTTCATCTAAAGCAGTCGTCGCTTTTTTTGAAAAGTTTTCTGGAATCTCGATCGCCATGTAGTAGTCATGGTCTTTCAGTCCAGATTCCGCTTCTTTCTTCGTCGTTTCGACGAACTCGAACGCCTCCGAATCCAGCAGCTTATCAATGAGGTCATCTCCAATTGCAAGCGACTCCCCTTCAAACGTTGCCCCTTTGTCTTCATTGACGATGGCGACCGGCAAATCTTTCATCTGTCCATACGGATCCCAAAAAGCCCATAAGAACATACCGGCGTACATTAACGGTACGAGTGCGACCGCAAGAATCGGAACCAACACACGTGGGTTCTTGAAGATACTTCGCCACTCCGCCGTCCACAGTTTCCATCCATTCATTTTTCTCTCCACCTTCACTTATAAAACATAACTATTTTTTTATGTTTCCTATTTTGCTAAATTCCTCGAAAAAAAGCAACTCTTTTAGTTATTTTTTTTTTATTTTAAAAAAAAAAAAAAAGCCATGAACGAAAATGTTCATGGCTCGTCTCATTACAAGACCTCTATGGTTACGAGTAGAAGCTAATTGGTATACGAAGGATTACCCGCGCTTGGCTCCGCGTCCACCGCGTTTTGAGTCTGTTTGACGTTTCAACGTCGAAAGACGCTCGTCGCTATCTTTCAAGAACTTACTCATCAATGTATCGAATGTTTCTGGTTCACGACGTTGTTCACGACGACCGCCACCACGTGGGCCGCCACCGCGCGGACCGCCGCCACCGCGTGGACCACCTTGACCTGGGCCACCTGGACGTGGGCCACGAGAGAAACGCTCACCAGCTGGACGCTCAGGACGCTCAGGACGTTCGCTTACAGGACGGTCGACTGCTTTCTTGATGGACAACCCGATTTTCCCATCATTTTCGACGTTCAACACTTTTACCGTGACTTCTTGACCGACTGTCAACACTTCGTTAATGTCTTTGACGTAAGAGTCTGCCACTTCACTGATGTGTACTAATCCTGTCTTGCCATTTGGGAGCTCGACGAACGCTCCGAAATGCGTAATCCCTGTAACCTTACCTTGTACCTTGCTTCCTACTTCAATTGACATAAAATAATGTACTCCTTTTTTGTTTGTTTCTTTCTAATTATACGAGTCGTTTCCCTAACGGTCAACGAACCGACTTATTCCTCTGGCGAGAAGTAGAAAATAATCTCTCCATCTTTAGAGAAAAGCAGTTCGTTTCGTGCTAAGTTCGCGATATAATCTTCATCCTGTAACCGTTCCACTTGCTCTTTCAACTCATCCTGTTCGGCCTGCTGTTCACGCAACTCCACTTTTGCTTGTGCGTAGGCTTGTTGCTGGTCCGATACGTACCCTACTTTCGAGAAGTAACTCTGTCCAATCAACACCATGACAAATAAAAACAGGAGAGAGGCTGCCGCCAAACGACGTCGAAGATGAACTCGTCGGCGATGTGTATCTTTTTCTAGCTGTTCTCTACGCTCATCTAGCGCTCGAATGCGTCGTTGTCGATCCATCGGATTACGTCCGTTCATCGCCTCATCCCCCTCCTCTTAATACATTAAGTATACTTTTTTTTATGAGTTGATACTACCGTCCATCTTCTCTTCTTTAAGTAAACGATACATTTCTTTCGCATCTTCTTTACGTGCATGTTCTGCGATTGAATCGATGACGACCGTGACGAGTTTATTTCCGAAGCGAATTTGTAACTCATCTCCGACTTTAACTTCTGTGCTCGCCTTCGCGACTTGCCCATTCAGTTGAATTCGTCCTTGGTCCGCCACTTCTTTTGCCAACGTGCGACGCTTGATTAGACGTGACACTTTTAAAAACTTATCTAGTCTCATAAACCTTTCTCCTTTGCCTCGTTCCAAAGCACATCCATCTGTTCGAGTGTCATCTGGTGAAGGTCACCGTTCGCTTCCACATACTCGAATCGACGTTTGAACTTTCGGTTCGTCTGTTCTAATGCTTGCTCGGCATTCAGCCCAACGTATCGCGCGATGTTCACGATGGAGAACAATACGTCCCCAAGTTCCGATTCATCACTTAGGTCTTCATGCCATTCTTTTAACTCTTCTTCCAGTTTTTCGAAGGCACCGGATACGTCATCCCACTCAAATCCGACGTGAGCCGCTTTCTTTTGAAGTTGCTCCGCTCGCATCAATGAAGGTTGGTCGACGAGAACACCATCGAGTTGCGATTGTTTCTTTTCCCCTTTTTCCGTCTGTTTAATCGCATTCCAGTTTTTCACCACGTCAGAGGCATCTTCGACGGTGACATCGCCAAAGACGTGTGGATGGCGGCGCACCATCTTCTCACTGATGGAACCGATTACGTCACGAATATCGAAATAGCCCTCATCTTCTCCGATTTGAGCATGCAACATCACTTGGAGCAAGACGTCTCCCAATTCTTCGATGATGGCATCATCGTCTTCTGCATTGATTGCTTCAATCAACTCATACGCCTCTTCTAATAGGTACTTGCGAAGTGACGCATGCGTCTGTTTACGATCCCACGGGCACCCGTCTGGTCCTCGAAGCGTTGCGATGATTTGTTTGAGTGTCGCAAAATCCTTCGCCAAATACGATTCATCCACGAGCGGTGGAACGTAGAGGGTCGTCAAGTTATTCACTTCCGCCATCCGGTCCATTTCGAATAACGGAATGTGCTCAATTCGTTCTTGCGTCGTACCGGCAGCCGTCACAAGGGTGACGGGATGGTCGTCCGGATACCGTTCCATCAATTGCACTTTGACGTCACCCGCCACGAATCCATCGTACACTTGCCCGATAAGCACATGTTGGGTCACCTGCAAACGTTCAAGGTCGAGTGCGGTCGCATCGAGCAGTTGAAATCCATTGATTGGGTCGATCCGGAGCGCCTGGAACATGGCATCGAGGAAACTTTGACCACCGAGTACATGAAGGTCGGCACCGCGTTCCACCAATAGTTCGACGGTCCGTTCCGCTACGAACGGGTGGCCCGGTACGGCGTATGTGATCGCCATTTCTTCACTTTTACTCAACAACGTCTCGACAATTTGGTCATAAACTTCTTCAAACGTATCACTCGATTCATAGACCGAATCAAATGATTCGAACACGAGTCCTTCCGCTTCTAACTCTTGAACGACAGGATGTTCTTTTGTGCGCAACCAGACGAGCGGTTGTTGTTTTAAATGGCGGTACACACCGAGCGGCAATTGATTCAACTCACCAGACCCGAGTCCGACCACCGTGATTGTATAACCCATATTAGTTCTCCTTTTTCTCGAGCACATCGAGCAGACGACTTCCGAACGGGATCAGTTCCCATTCCGCAAGTGACAGCATTCGCGTACTCCATAATCTCCATATATAAAGGACGGCACCGCTACACACCATTCCGATTAACCAACCGAACGCAGTGATTCGCGAATCGACCCACATCTGACCTAGCCAGTTTAACACGCCAATGAGGAACAGCATCGGTACGAGGGCTTTCCATAGCGATTTATAATGTTTCGATCGAAATGATCCGAGCGGAATCGAACGGTCAAGCGCCCGAAAATTATAGAATGCCATCGCTAAAAATCCAATCGACGTCCCGATTGCCGCGCCTTCGATTCCGTAACTCGGGACAAGCCATGCGTTTACCATACTTTTCACTAAAATTGCGACGACCATACTTCGTGCCGCGACCCACTCTCGGTCAATCGCCTGCAAACAAGTCATACTCGCAATCGCCAAGGAGGCAGCAAACGTACTCGTCGCTAAGAAGACAAGGGCTCGCGTCCCGGACTCGTCTTCAAACAAGGACACGTTCAAGAAAAACATGACTCCCATCAACCCGATGGTCGCTGCACCAGCAATCGCCGTCGTCACACGAATCATCGAACGGAGTCCCTGTGTCGTCTTTTGGAGATGCCCTGCCCGATAGTGACGGACGAGCGTTGGCACGTTGGCCATCCCGATGGTCGTGGTGAACAAAATGGCGAATTGCACGAGCGGATATCCTCGATCGAACACTCCTTTGCTCACCTTCGCCTCATATGTGCCACCCATCAAATTGACGATGGTGAAGGAGTCGACCAGTTGCATCCATAAAATCCCGAGTGATGCGAATCCGACCGCGAAACCCGTCGTCAACAAGAGTTTCATTCCTCTCCGAAACGTGACGCGGCGCACCCTCACAATCCGCACTCCTCGTGCGCGATAAACTAAAAAGGCAATCGCCACAAGCCCACCGATGAGCGTCGCACCATACGCATATTGACTGAGCGTATATGCATCTTTTCCGAGACGGACCCCAATCCATAATAGGGACAGCATGACCGTCACGCGGACAAAGTTCTCGAGCACTTGCGACCATGCGCTCGGTCGTAAGTCATCTCTCGATTGAAAAGCCCCGCGCAACAC
The DNA here is from genome assembly GCF_001909285.1 of Exiguobacterium profundum. Taxonomy (GTDB): domain Bacteria; phylum Bacillota; class Bacilli; order Exiguobacteriales; family Exiguobacteriaceae; genus Exiguobacterium; species Exiguobacterium profundum. The sequence goes on along the minus strand of NZ_MRSV01000001.1, from coordinate 495,275 downwards.
GGCTGACGCCGGCATGAGTAAATAACTCAAACTGATCACGCGAAGTGCAGGAGCTAGCTGCTCATCTCCAAGCCATTTCGCTAGGGTCGGGGCAAACAGCCATACCGTGACGACAAGCATGGACGAGAGTAGAAGTAAGGCGTAAAAGCTTCCCCATAAGACTTCTAACTTACGATTCGTCCCTTTCGCACCGACGCCGATTTTCGCAATGACGACCGGCATCGCATAAATGCCGAGTGACGCCACGATGGCCGCGAACGGATAGACGGTTTGATAGGCATAAAGTCCGAAGTCCCCCGCCAAGTTTTGATAGGGGACACGATAGGCGAAGCTGATCAGTTTCGATACGTAGCCGGCAAGGGCGAACAGAACGACGCCTTGCGCAAACTTACTTGGCGACCGCATCGCCCACCAACCGCTTCATCAGTTCTTCTAATACAGTATCGGCATCATTCAAGAGCTCTGTTAGCGGCATCCGACCGCTGAGTGACAGTTTCAAGGCGCCATCTTCTTGCCCTACGCCGAGCTTACGACCAAGAGGCATCGACCACTCCATGAAGGACGGGACATCCAGAGCCGTCGTCGATTCTTTCGATAAGACAATTTCGATACGTCCTGGCGTCTGCTTGATTCGACTCACTTTTGCCAGTTCTCCATAAATACGCAGACGTGTCAATTGAATGAGCAACGCGACCGGTTCCGGGAATTCGCCAAATCGTTCAATCAGTTCATCTTGAAGGGCGAACAACGCGTTCGGCGTATCTACATATTTGAAGCGTTTGTACATCTCAATCTTCAATTCGCTATCTGACAAGTAGTCATCAGGGATATACGCATCGGCCTGGAAAGTGATCTCCGGTTTGAAGACGACTTGTTTCGCTTGTCCACGCATGCGGTCTTTCCGTTCCTCAATGGCTTCAGAGAGCATTTGTGAGTACAGATCGAAACCGACCGAATCAATGAATCCAGACTGTTGTGCACCGAGTAAGTTCCCGGCCCCACGAATCGACAAGTCGCGCATCGCAATCTTAAAACCACTGCCGAGCTCTGTGAACTCTTTGATGGCCTGAAGACGACTTTCTGCCACTTCCGTCAAGCGCTTGTCTTTCCGATACGTAAAGTACGCATAGGCGATGCGATTCGAACGTCCGACACGACCTCGGAGTTGGTAGAGCTGGGACAGTCCCATTTTGTCGGCATCGTGGACGATGAGGGTGTTGACGTTTGGAATGTCGATTCCCGTCTCGATGATTGTCGTTGAGACTAAAATATCCGCCTCGCCCTCTAGGAAGCTGATTAACTGGCTCTCGAGCTCACTTTCAGTCATACGTCCATGGGCCGTAGCAATTCGTGCATCAGGCAATAAGGCCCGGATCTCTTCCGCTTTCCGTTCGATCCCTTCGACACGGTTATAGAGGAAGAACGCCTGTCCTCCGCGAGCGAGTTCACGTTCGAGCGCTTCACGCAAGACGATGCCGTCGTATTCCATGACGTATGTTTGGACAGGATAACGATTCTCTGGCGGTGTCTCCAATACGGACAAGTCACGGATTCCGATCATCGACATATGCAATGTCCGTGGAATCGGTGTCGCCGTCAACGTGAGGACGTCGATGTTCGTCTTCAACTGTTTCAGACGCTCTTTATGTTTGACGCCGAACCGTTGTTCTTCATCGATGATGACGAGACCGAGGTTGGCGAACGTCACGTCTTTGGACAACACGCGGTGTGTCCCGACGACGATGTCAATGGTACCTTCTTTCAAACCTTTCTTCGTCGCCGTCATTTCACTCTTCGAACGGAAACGACTCATGACCGATACGTTGATCGGGAATTCGCTGAACCGCTCGAGCATCGTTTCATAATGCTGTTGGGCGAGGACGGTCGTCGGGACAAGAAAGGCCACTTGTTTACCGGCGAGCACGGCTTTGAACGCCGCCCGAATTGCCACTTCCGTTTTTCCGTATCCGACATCTCCACACAAAAGGCGATCCATCGGACGGGAGCGTTCCATATCCGCTTTGATTTCTGCAATCGAACGGACCTGGTCTTCTGTCTCGGCGTACGGGAAAGAGGATTCGAACTGACCCATTTCTTCATCGTCCGGAGGGAACGCGAAACCGACCGAGGCCTCTCGTGCCGCGTACAATTTAATGAGCTCATCAGCAATGTCTTCAACCGATTTGGCAACTTTCGATTTTACTTTCTTCCACTCGGTGCCGCCGAGTTTATAAATCTTTGGCTCTTTTCCTTCGGCACCGACATATTTTTGGACGAGATCGATTTGGTCGACCGGCACGTAGAGGGCGTCGTCCCCTGCATAGACGAGGTGCAGGTAATCCTGATGGATTCCACCGACCTCGATTGTTTTAATGCCAAGGTACTTCCCGATTCCGTGGTGCACGTGGACGACATAATCGTTCGGTTTCAGCTCTTGGTAACTCTTGATTCGTTCGGCGTTCGTCAAATTCTTCGTCTGACGTTTTCGTTTCGTCACACGCTTGAACAACTCTTCTTCCGATATGACAACGAGACGGCTCGTCGACAGTTCGAATCCCCCTTCGATTTGACCGATGATGACCGAGACACGTCTCGGTTCTAACTCTCCATCGACATTGGTGAAGGTCGAGGCGATTCCATAGTCGGAAAGAAGCGCTTCAATCTTATCTGCACGCGACTTATCTCCCGCAAGTACGACGATTCGTTGATCACCTTGCTGCCATCGTTCGACTTCCTGCTTCAATAGATGCATCTGACCGTGGAACGCCGGTAGCGGACGACAGCTCAAATGGACCGTATCGCTCTCCGGAATGCCCGAACGACGAGACGGAAGCAAGGAGAACGCGACTTGCTTCAAGTCGCGGAAGACTTTATGCATCGGGACGGCGAGCGTGTAATTGCTGACAGCCTCCCCTTTTTTTATAAGTGAGGAGAACCATTCCGCCTCTTCACGATCCTGTACGTCCGCAGCGTCCTCGATTCGTGCCACCTCATCTAAAATGAGGACGGCGTCTTTCCCAACGTAGTCAAGGAGTGTGGACGTATAGAGCAATGGCGAATACTTCCCAACTTTCTCCGGAAGGTCTCCACGCTCAAGCCGCTCGATGTCTGTCATGACTCCTTCTTCAAGGGCTTGACGGATCACTTCATTCCCAATCAACTCGACGGTTCGGTCGTACTGCTTCCGAAGCGTACCGCCCGCCTGCTTCAGCTGATTCTCCGTTGCGATGAACTCGGTCGCAGGCGTAATGCACACTTCCCCCACTACACCAAGCGAGCGTTGCGTTTCCGCGTCAAACGTGAAAATTGAGTCAATCTCGGTGTCGAACAGGTCGATTCGATATGGGCGCGCTTCTGTAAGCGGATAAACATCTAGAATACTCCCTCGTACGGAAAATTCACCAGGTGTCGTCACCGTTGCCGTTCGTTCATAGCCCATGCCCGTCAATTGTTTCGAAAAATCCGCTAAATCGAGGTCACTTCCTGGCTTCAACATGATGCGACTGTCTTGCCACGCTTCCGGACTTGGTACATAGCGTCGTAATCCACCAAGCGGCACGACAACAACGCCTCCTGTTTGGTCGAGGAGACGAGTACGGGCATCAATTCGGGCGGCTAACAGTTCCGGACTAGACGTCAGTGACAGTTCACCTGCTAGCGTCTCATCGATCGGATACAACAACGTTTTGTCCGGACCGATGAGTGATTCAAGTTGATCGAACATCTTTTGGGCTTGATACATGTTATGCGTCACGACAATAAGACGTCTCGAGGACGATTTCACGAGTCCAGCCAAGACGAGCGCTTTTGCGCTTGTCGTCAAACCCGTCACCAATTGACGGTCTACTTTTTGGAGTCGCTCTCGAATCACATTCGTTTCAGGGAGCGCCACCATAAATCTCTCTAAAGCATTCATTTGTTTTCCTCCAAAAAAAAAAACAAAAAAGGGTACAATGACCCTTTAGTTGTATCGATTCATCAGCGCCAGCCAATCTGTATCCACAAAATCAGTGGCTGCGGTTACGGCGTTGTCGAGTGTTTCATTTAATTCTGGTAACTCGTCTTTACGATAGTTCATCAACACCCAGTCGACGACTTTAATCGGGTGCGGGGGACGACCGATTCCGAGCTTCAATCGTTTAAATTCAGCCGTTCCCAAGTGTTGAATGAGAGATTTAATCCCATTATGACCACCTGCGCTCCCTTTCGGACGGAAACGAAGTTTGCCAGGCACCATATCCAAATCGTCATAAATGACTAATAAATCATCAATTTCAATTTTATAATAATCTAAAATGGGACGGACGGCTTCACCCGACAAGTTCATATACGTGAGTGGTTTGACAAGTACAACGCGTTCACCATTGATTCTTCCCGTTCCCATAAGGGCATTAAACTTCGCTTCATTCAGCGAGATGCCATGCTTTTCGGCGAGACGGTCAATTGCTAAAAAACCGACATTGTGCCGCGTCATCTCAAACTTTTTCCCGGGATTCCCAAGACCGACGATGCATTTCATATCATTAACTCCTGAACAAAAAAGCCCAAAGGCGAATGCCTCCGGGCCTCGTTTTTTAATCGAATAGGGTACTGACCGATTTATGCTCGTGTACGCGCATAATCGCTTCCCCAAGCAAATGGGCGACCGACATTTGCTTGATCTTGCTCGAGCAAGGACGACCCGTCAAATCGATGGTATTTAAGACGACCAACTCTTTGATTGATGAATTGTCGATACGTTCCATCGCTGGACCAGAAAGGACTGGGTGTGTACAAGACGCATACACTTCTTTCGCACCCGCTTCGACGATAGCATCTGCCGCAAGTGTGATCGTTCCAGCTGTATCGATGATGTCGTCGATCAAAATCGCCGTTTTCCCTTCGACACTGCCGACGATATTCATGACTTCAGCGACGTTCGCTTTCGGACGACGCTTGTCAATGATAGCAATCGGCGCTTTCAAACGTTCTGCCAATTTACGTGCACGTGTCACGCCACCGTGGTCTGGAGAAACGACCACGATATCTTTCGCTTGAAACTCTTCTGTTTCAAAGTAAGTCGAGATGAGCGGTACACCAAGTAATTGGTCAACCGGAATATTGAAGAATCCTTGAATTTGCGCTGCATGCAAATCCATCGTGATGACGCGTGTGGCACCCGCTACTGTAAGAAGGTCAGCGACAAGTTTCGCCGTGATCGGTTCACGCGAGCGTGCTTTACGGTCTTGACGTGCGTACCCATAATACGGCATCACGATGTTGATCGTACGGACAGAAGCACGTTTGAGTGCATCGATCATGACGAGCAATTCCATGAGCGTTTCGTTTACAGGCGAGCTTGTTGATTGGATGACATACACATCATCTCCACGAACACTTTCCTCGATGTTGATATAGAGTTCACCGTCGCTGAAACGTTTGACTTGGCAATCGCTGAGCGGGACACCAATTTCTTTCGCGATTTCTTCAGCAAGCGGGCGGTTCGAGTTTAAGCTAAATAGACGAATTTCTCGTTCGTATACAGTAGACATGTTTAGGATTCTCCTCCGTTGTTTTCCATAATGATTGGCAGCAAGTTATCGTTTTGTGTAGCCTTCTTTATTCGTTTGGCGTTCGCGTGCAATCGCTAGCGCCTCTTCTGGTACATCACTCGTAATCGTCGATCCAGCAGCGACAATCGCGCCTTTCCCGACTTTTACAGGGGCAATCAAGTTGACGTTACAGCCAACGAATGCATCGTCTTCCACGACTGTCTCGAACTTGTTCTTACCGTCATAGTTCACTGTGATTGATCCACAGCCTAAGTTGACGCGCTCACCGATTGACGCATCCCCGATATAGCTCAGGTGTGACGCTTTCGCACCGTCACCGAACGTCGATTTTTTAATCTCTACAAAGTTGCCGACGCGCGTGTTCGCACCGAGGACAGCTTGTTGACGTAAGTGAGCGAACGGTCCGACTTGAGCCGCCTCACCGATTCGGCTATCAGTCACGACAGACTGGCGTACGACGGCATGGTCTTCAATCACACTGTTGCGGATGTCCGAGTTTGGTCCGATGACACATTCTGAGCCAATCGTCGTCTTGCCAAGAATGACCGTTCCCGGATAAATGACCGTATCCGATCCGATGACCACGTCTGGTGAAATGTACGTCGATGCCGGGTCCATGAAGGTAACCCCTTCACGCATGAGACGCTCATTTGTCCGCTTGCGCATGATGGCTTCCGCTTGCGACAAGGCGACGCGGTCATTGACCCCAATCGTCTCATCAAACGTCGGTGCTGTATGCGCCGCAACCACTTCGCCCGCTTCTTTTGCGATTGAAATGACGTCAGGTAAGTAATATTCGCCCTGTGCATTGTTGTTACCGACTTGTTTGAGCGCATCGAACAACAATTCGTTATCGAATACGTACGTCCCTGTGTTGATTTCATTGATGGCAAGTTCTGCTTCTGAAGCATCTTTATGTTCCACGACTTTCGTCACATTCCCATCTTCACCACGAACGACTCGACCATATCCGGTCGCATCGTCAGCAATCGCAGTCAACACCGTGACTTTTGCTTGTTGCGCTTCGTGATGCGCGAGAAGGGCTTCTAACGTCTCTGCCGTGAGTAACGGTGTATCTCCACAGACGACAAGCGTCGCCCCTGATTTACCCGCAAGTTCTGCTTCAGCCATCTGAACAGCATGTCCTGTTCCAAGCTGCTCTTCCTGGACCGCATACTCTACCCGTGTGCCGAGCGTGTCTTGTACCGCTTCCGCCCCATGGCCAACGATTACGATTTGACGACTGACACCGATTTGGTCTAACTGATCGACAACATGTTCGACCATTGGTTTCCCTAGAACCGGATGAAGTACTTTATATAACTTCGACTTCATTCGCGTCCCTTTTCCTGCTGCCAAAATGACTGCAAAACGCTCCATGCTTGATTCGCTCCTATCTCACAACAGCTGTGATTGGTCTGTATAGTTCGGCTTTTCTGCAACTAAATCCTATTTACACCGTTTCTACTATATCGAAACCATGCCTTCGTTTCAATAGTTGTACCGTTCCTTAACCAATGAAACGCAAAAAAACAGCGGTAGGCAACCTAACCGCTGTTTTCTGTCATTCATGTGTACCGTGTGACACATGTTGTGGGTCAAGGATTTCCACATCCATATTGGAATAGGTTTCCAATACAGCCGCTTCGACCTTTTGTCGCATCTCCCCGTTAATCGGATGCGCAATATCCCGAAAAATCCCTTCTGGTGTCCGTTTGCTCGGCATGGCGACAAATAGACCGCTACTTCCTTCGATGATTCGAAGATCATGTACAACGAATTCATGGTCAAGTGTGATTGAGGCCAACGCTTTCATTCTGCCTTCTGTCGCGACTTTGCGAATTTTTACGTCTGTGATCTGCATGTTTCGCATCCCCTTTTTCATCGTTGTCTACGCCATGGTGTGGTCTTCTGTAAGGTTCAGTTGGTTTCAAACGAACGTCATGACTCCATATTGATAACTCTATACCCTCTAATCATAAAACGAAATCAAAATTTTGCCAATCACTTTAAGAATTGTTCCACATTCCCCCGCGAAATGGTGACAAGCCCTTCATCAGGATCGACATTCGTCAATTTCATCAAGCTGACGTATTCACTCACCATCTTTTTCTCGGCCCCTTCGGCCTCCATCAAGACACCGACACCCGCAAGATTGGCTTCAAATTCATTCAAGAGGCTCATCATCCCACGAATCGTCCCGCCGGCCTTCATGAAATCATCAATCAAAAGCACATTCGCACCACGTGGCAGACTGCGACGTGCAAGCGCCATCGTACGAATCGCTTTCGATGAACCTGATACATAGTTGATGCTGACCGTCGAACCTTCTGTGACACGGCTATCTGAACGCACAATCACAAACGGAACGCCCAACTGTTCAGCGACCGCATAGGCAAGGGGAATCCCTTTCGTCGCAATCGTCATGACGACATCGACTTTCCGGTCAGCGAAAAAGGACGCAAAAACCTGCCCCATCGGTTTCACTTGGCTTGGATTACCTAGTACATCTGTGAGGTAGAGATAGCCTCCTGGTAAGAGACGCTCCGGTTTTGATAGTTGCTCACAGAGCGTATCAATCATCTCCAGCGATTTTTCTTTACTCCATCCTGGGATAAACATGACACCACCGGCTGCACCAGGGACAGTGACCAGTTTTCCGATCCCATCATGGGACAACATTTCACTGACAATGACAAGGTCTTCGCTAATCGACGACTTTGCAGCTTTATAGCGACTTGAAAACATCGACAACGAGACAAGCTGATGCGGATGATCAAGTAAATAACGGGTCATATCGACGAGACGACCACTTCTACGAATTTTCATACGGATTCTCCTTCACATCTTCAATAATAAACGAATGTTCTATTGAAAATATATCACTTTCATTCGTTTTTTTTCAATGTCTTTTGCCGAGAATCCGAACGACGAACACTTCTGGGCAAAATCCTTTCAATCCATTATAGATTCGATGCGCTTTTTGTTCATGTTTGATCAGCGCAAACACGGTCGGTCCGCTTCCACTCATGAGAACACCTTCCGCTCCGCAATGACGCATCGTTTCTTTGATTTGTTTCACTTCCGGGTGAAGCTTAAGTGTCACACTCTCAAGTGAGTTACCAAGGTGTTCACAGATTCCATGGAAATCTTTTTTACCAATCGCCTCCACCATGGCCTCGGTATCAGGGTGATGCACCTCTTCCATACGCACTGCCCGATACACATCTGCCGTCGATACCCCGATTTTCGGTTTACCGAGAACGACATAGCACGGTGGCGGGGCCGGAATCATTTCTAACTGTTCACCACGACCACGGGCGATAGCTGTTCCGCCGATGACACAAAATGAGACGTCCGATCCAATCTCGGCACCGAGCTCTGCTAGCTCCTCTAACGACAAGTTCAATGAAAACAGTTCGTTCATCCCACGGAGCGTTGCCGCTGCATCACTCGAGCCACCTGCAAGGCCAGCTGCCACGGGAATCTGTTTATCGAGCACAATCTCGACCCCTTGCTGAATGTTAAAACGTTCGCGCAACAATTCTGCTGCTCGATACGCCAAATTCCGATGATCATTCGGCACATAGGCGTGTTCTGATTGAATCCGAATCTCATCCGACTCTAAAACTGTCAACTCCAAGCGATCTGCCAAGTCGACTGTCGTCATTACCATTTCTACTTCATGATAGCCGTCCGGACGCTTTCCAAGGACATCAAGTGTCAAATTAATTTTTGCCGGCGCTTTCACACTGATCGTGCGCATCACGTTCACCCTTCCCATTTGTCTCCTGTTCGCCATTGTACCGTAAAAGGGCGCACAAAAAAAGAAGCAGCTGCCAATGCATCCGCCCCTCATTTATAAATCAATTGCCGAATTCAATTTTAACTGTATCCGTTAGGACATCAGCGTAGCTATACGAGACACGTTCCACATTATGCAGGTCTTCATCCAATTTCACAACGAACACCGCAGGATATGTCTCAACGAGCGTTCCAAACCGAGTAACAACTTTCTTACGACCGCCGTTTGCTTTCAACGTCAATCGTTCACCAACATGCGATTCGAGTTTTTGTCTGATTTCTTGTAACGTCTTTGGCATACGCTTCACCTCACTGTTACAAGTATAGCATAATTGAATATGAAAATAAAGATTAATATTATAACGACTCGTTTTCAGGTCGTCAACTATTTTTAAGTGGTAAAATTGTGTCAGACAAACGTGCGAATTCTTCTAGGCTTAACGTCTCTCCACGACGTTTCGGATCGATTCCAGCCTCGTGAAGCGAACGTTCGAGTTCGACTTTATGTTCTTTCCCGATATAGTTTGTCAAATTGTTCAGGATGGTTTTACGGCGCTGAGCGAAGCTTGCTCGGGCCAAATCAAAGAAAAATGCTTCGTCTTTCACTTGTACGGCCGGTTCTTTGCGCATCCGTAGTGTAATGACGGCCGAATCGACGTTCGGCGCTGGGATGAACACGTTTTTCGGCACGATGAAACTGACTTCTGCTTCCGCATAATACTGAATCGCAATCGATAGCGAACCGTATGCTTTCGTGCCTGGTTTTGCTCCAATCCGTTCTGCCACTTCTTTTTGAATCATCATGACGAGCGAGCGGAACTTAACGCCGCTCTCAAGCAAACGCATGATGATTGGTGTCGTGACGTAGTAAGGTAAGTTGGCGACAACCGAAATATCTTCAATACCTTCGTTTAAAAATTCTTGCTCTACGATTTCCCGTAAGTTCAGTTCCAATGCATCTCCATGGATGACTTTCACATGCGGATAAGGCGACATCGTATCATCTAAAATCGGCAAAAGACGTTGGTCGATTTCAAGCGCAACGACTTTTTTGGCACGCTTGGCCGATTGTTCGGTCAATGAGCCGATTCCAGGACCGATTTCAAGGACACCGCTCGCTTCACTCAGTTCCGCTGCTCCGACAATTTTACTCAAGATGTTCAAATCGATTAAAAAGTTTTGACCGAGCGATTTTTTGAATGAAAACCCATGTCGCTCTAAAATCGCTTTCGTTCGTTGGATTGTTGCAATGTCTTTCAACCCTGTTCCTCCTCTAATTGAGCAAGTGCCTGCTCCCACTCTTCAATCGTGACGCCGAGCGCCTCGACCCGTTTTACAAATTGTTTGGCATTCGGCTCACCGATTCGAAGCAACACCCCGAGTCGCTTCCGACGCGTCGCGGCCGCTGCTCCACCGATTAAATCCGCCTCCAACACCATTTTCCGTGTGACGATTGGTTGGTCCGTTTCGACACGCGGTTCAAACACTGCTCCTAAGACACGGCGAAGTGACTCCGGACTCGCATGTTCCACACCGATTTTCCCACGCTTGTCCTTCGCCTCGGCCCGAGGCAAGTGTGCGTGCTTACATCCTTTGACGCGTTCCTCGACAATCGCCCGAATACGATCTCCTGGATAATCTGGGTCCGTCAAAATGATGACCCCGCGCTTCTCCTGAGCACGACGGATTCGTTCAATCGTCTGATCGGATACGGCAGACCCGTTCGTTTCAATCGTATCGACGTCGAACACTTCTTGAAGTCGCGCCGTGTCGTCACGCCCTTCTACAACGATAATTTCTTGTATTTTCTCACGCATTGTCTGATCCTTCTTTCTCTTCTTCCTGCTTTGGAATCACCCAGATGGTGAGTGGTTTACGACCAAACGTTACGGCCTCTTCCTTTTCATCCATCATGATATCGATTTTTTGTTTTTTTATTGCACTTCCTGTATCCAAGGCAATCGCCATACCGATACCCTCGACATATACACGGGTCCCGAGTGGAATGATGGCAGGGTCGACCGCAATGATGCGCATGCCTTCATACAAAATCGTGTCGGTTACATCATATCCGCTTCTTGTCAGCACGCGTCCGTCGTATGTTACCGTGTCTTCCGGGTTGTTCGTATAAGCGGTCGCTTCCACAAGCAATTGTATCGCAGATGAAAAATCGAGTACGTCATCTGTTTTCGGCGGTTCGGCAATCTCGACTTCAGCTTCCGGAATGAATGGGCTCGATTCATCCGCGGTCGTTGACTCAGGCTCGGTTATCGGTTCTGCGACTTTCTTCGTTCCCACTTTGATAATCTGCGGCATCGTTTTACGCAATGTCTCGACATCTGTTTTCGTACGATTTGTAATTGTACCATTTTCCACAGTAAGTGCATACCTTGTCCGTTCAAGTCCAGGAACCCCGACCTGCACCATTTGCATCACACCTTCTTCGAGCGTATCATCCTCTTCCTCGACCACTTCAAACGGGATCAACTCACTCTCATATTGAACGACATCACGATTCGTATTGACCGTAATCGTCAATCCTTCTCGTATCGGCGTGGAAGGGGCCGGCATTACCGTATCACTTTCCGTCACATCGATGTTCTCTTGCATTAAGAGTTGCTCCACATCCGTAGCCATTGTATAAATCGTCAACGCCTCTTGACCGACAATGAGATTCACGGCCACGACCGGTTGATATCGAATCGTCATCCCATTCGTCACCGGTGTACGGACTGATGGATACACCGTATCTCCGTCTCGTACCGTGACTCCGTATCGCAGTAAGACATCCTCTACAGTCCGCTCGCGCGTCTGCACCGTCTCCGTTTGACCGTAGCCAATCTGAAGTGAGACCTCGTGTGAACGCTCAATCCGGATTAGACGGTCGTCTGGTACATCTTCACTGAGCGCCGGTGTGACATAATCTGATTCATCTAGTGTGATATTTAACTCTTCGAGCACCTCGAGAACCGAGTCGGCTCGTGTCTCATGCTCGATCACCACACCGTCATCGACGATTCGAATCGATTCAGGTTGTAACATCACGTACGCCACAGAAGCCGTCGCAATAATACCGATACTCGCTAATACACGCTTGATCATGGGAGTCGGAACAACTTCTTCGCGTTGACTGTCGTAGCAGCAGCGATTTCATCGTAAGGCATATCGCGAAGAGTGGCGATTTCTTCGGCTACATATTTGACGTACGCTGGTTCATTTCGTTTTCCACGGAACGGTGTTGGGGTCAAGTACGGGCAGTCCGTCTCGACAAGCAGACGATCCAGTGGCACTTCTTGCGCCACCGCCTTCGGAACTTTCGCATTTTTAAACGTGACCGGTCCTCCTAACGAAATATAGAAGTTCAAGTCTAGGCACCGAGGCAAAAGTTCGACGGACATGCTGTAACTATGGAACACACCACCGACTTCCTCAGCATGCTCTTCTTCTAAAATATCAAGGACATCTGCCGTTGCTTCTCGATTATGAATGACAATTGGCATATTCGTTCGCTTGGCAATGGCGATCTGTTGACGGAAGAGGTGCTGTTGCACGTCTTTCGGTGATTTGTCCCAATGATAATCGAGACCGATTTCACCGAGTGCCATGACTTTCGGATGACTCATGAGTGTTTCGATTCGTGCTAAATCCGCATCCGTACAGTCAATCGCATCGACAGGATGCCATCCGACAATGGCATAAATATCTTCATGCGTTTCTGCCAGTTCAATGGCTCGATCGATGGTCGGTGTATCAAATCCAACAACGAGTAGCGGAGAAACGCCCGCTTCTCTCGCTCGCTCAATCGTCTCCTCCACGTCTTCACTGAACTGTTCCGCATTGATGTGCGTATGTGTATCAATTAACATCTTGTTTCCTCCTTAGAAAAAGAGAGGGAGACCGCGGTCTCCCCCATTCCATTATTTGACGATGGCACCGTTCGGCATCTGGTCTGAGACCGTCGCGAGCTCTAGTTTCCCGTCACGATCTGCAGCTAGAATCATCCCTTGCGAGAGTTCTCCACGGAGCTTGACTGGTTTCAAGTTTGCGACAACGATGACTTTCTTGCCAACCAAATCTTCAGGGGCATACCATTCAGCGATACCAGACACGATTTGACGCGTCTCTTTCCCAAGGTCGACTTGAAGTTTCAACAGTTTCTTCGCTTTTTTTATCTTTTCGGCTTCGACGATTTGACCGACACGGAATTCGACTTGGTCGAAGACATCAATCGTGATTTCAGGACGAATGTCTTCGTCAGCTTCTTCTACTGATGCCGTCTCCGTCTCTTCAATCCGTGCTTTAGACGCCTGACGCATCATTTCTTGGATTGCATCGACTTCTTCTTTCACATCACGACGTGGGAAAATCGGTGTCCCGTCCGTCACGACTGCGTCACTAAAGTCTGCGAATGTATCCAACGCCTCCCATGACATGTCCTCTCCCTCGAGTCCGAGCTGACGGAACATCTCTTTTGGAGCGCGCGTCATGAATGGTTGAATCATGATGGCAACATGACGAAGTACGCCCGCAAGATGTGTCATGACAGAAGCCAGCTCCTCGCGCTTCGACTCCTCTTTCACGAGAACCCATGGTTGTGTCTCATCGATATATTTATTCGCACGGCTGACGAGTTGCCAAATGTTTGTGAGTGCGACCGAAAACTCCATGTGCTCCATGGCTTCTTCTGTTTTGCGTGTCGTCTCTTTCACCACGTTCAACAATTCTGCATCAAATGCCGTGACATTTCCGTTATATGCCGGAATCTTTCCGTCGAAGTACTTTTTAATCATCGCAATGGTGCGATTCAATAAGTTTCCGAGGTCGTTCGCTAAATCAAAGTTCAAGCGGTCAACGAACGCTTCCGGCGTGAACGTGCCATCCGCTCCGAATGGAACTTCACGGAGAAGGTAATAGCGGACCGAGTCGAGGCCGTAACGGTCAATCAATGGAATCGGGTCCACGACGTTCCCTTTCGATTTCGACATCTTCCCATCCTTCATGAGCAACCATCCGTGCGCAAATACTTGCTTCGGTAATGGAAGGTCAAGCGCCATTAAGAGGGCTGGCCAAATGATCGTATGGAAACGTACGATTTCTTTCCCTACCAAATGAACGTCTGCTGGCCAGTAACGGTTGAAGAGTTCATCGTTGTCTGTGCCGTATCCGAGTGATGAGATATAGTTTGTGAGCGCATCGACCCATACGTACACGACGTGCTTCGGGTTCGATGGAACTTGTACGCCCCAGTCAAATGTCGTACGTGATACAGCCAAATCTTGAAGACCTGGCTTTAAGAAGTTATTGATCATCTCGGTTTTACGAGATTCTGGCAAAATAAAATCAGGATGTGACTCAAAATATTCAATCAAGCGGTCCGCGTATTTACTGAGGCGGAAGAAGTAGCACTCCTCACGAACGAGTTCGACCGGATGTCCACTGTCAGGACTTTTTCCATCGACGAGCTGCGATTCAGTGTAGTATGTCTCATCCGGTACGGAATACCATCCTTCGTACTCACCGAGGTAGATGTCCCCATTTTTAAGTAATGTCTCGAAAACATGCTCGACCACTTTCTTATGACGGTCCTCTGTCGTACGGATGTAGTCATCGTACGAGATTTCAAGACGGTCCCATAAGACCTTGATCTCTTCCACGACTTCATCCACGAAAGCTTGTGGCGTCACGCCTGCTTCTTTCGCTTTTTCTTGAATCTTTTGACCGTGCTCATCCGTTCCTGTCAAATAACGGACATCAAAACCTTTTAAGCGTTTGTAGCGCGCAATCGCATCACCTGCTACCGTGGTATATGCGTGACCGATGTGCAGTTTTGCACTCGGATAATAAATTGGGGTTGTAATATAAAAAGTCGGCTTCGCCATGATTTATTCTCCATCCTTTCGACATATGCAATTTCCATTATACACGGTTCGACAAAAGAATTTCCAAACCTAATTGTTTGGAATTTTTTTGTTTTTTCTTCGTCAAAAATGTTCCAAAAATACCCTTTCTTTGTTTCAAGTTCAAACTTACGGGGAAATTTAGGTATATATCGCTCTTGATTCGACAAATTTCGAAAATTTACTTTTCCAGATAGTAAGCAGTTGACTGCAATTGGAAAGTTTAGTATGCTTTTTGTTGTAGTCACATTGTCGAATTTTGACGATTCATGTCACCACGAGATTTCGACATCATTGGAGGAGGAAACACAAAATGAAATCTACAGGTATTGTACGTAAGGTTGATGAGCTTGGTCGTGTCGTTATTCCAATCGAATTGCGTCGTACACTCGGTATTGCAGAGAAAGATGCTCTCGAGATTTACGTCGACAACGATCAAATCGTTTTGAAAAAATATAAGCCAAACATGACTTGCCAAGTTACAGGTGAAGTATCAGATGATAACTTCAAATTGGCAGACGGCAAACTCATCTTGTCACCAGAAGGTGCACAACGTGTTCTCGTTGAGTTGAAGAACATGCTCGAAAATTACTACAGCGAAGAGTAAGCAAGGATTTCCTTGCTTACTCTTTTTTATGCAATTGATGATACGTATCGTATACATCATTCCGAGACTCGCCGCGGTCTTTCGCAGTCTGTTTGATTGCCGCGTTTGGTTTCAGCCCTTCTTTGATATAGTGAACCACGTGCTCGTATGCAGATAGTGTTTCCCACCATGTTGTCGTAGGTGCCGCCTCTGTCGCTCCACTCACCAAGACGACAAACTCACCACGCACTTCACCCTCACACCATGTCAACGCCTCATCCACAGTTCCTCTCAAAAACTCTTCAAACGTTTTTGTCAGTTCACGACCTAATACGATTTGTCGATTCCCGAACACTTGTCGAATCGCTGTCAACATCTCTTTCAAACGATGAGGAGCCTCATAAAAAATGACGGTGCCAGGTTCGTATTGAATCGATTCGAGAACCTCAACCCGATCCTTCTTCTTACGCGGCAAGAAACCGTAATAGAGAAAACGTTCAGTTGCAAGACCGGATGCGACGAGTGCCGTGAGTGCTGCATTCGCACCGGGTAAGACGACAACCGGGATGTTTTCCTCAATGGCTAATCGCACGAGATCGCTTCCCGGGTCTGAGATTCCAGGCATACCTGCATCTGAGACAACGGCAATCGATTTCCCTGACAACAGATCGTCAATCAGTCTTGGACCACTCACTTCTTTATTGTGTTCATGATAGCTAATCAATTTTGTCGCAATGTCAAAGTGTCGGCAAAGCTTCATCGTTTGTCGTGTGTCTTCCGCTGCGATTAAGTCTACTTCCTGAAGGGTTCGTACCGCGCGATACGTCATATCCTCCAAGTTTCCAATTGGGGTCGGCACGACATACAACGTCGGTTGTTCAGTTTGATAGCTCTTCTGTGAATTCATTGGTCGTCCCCTCCATCAACTTCTCTTTTTGTGCTCGGGTCAATTGCTTGATGGACCATTCGTATCGCATGGCCTCCCGCTTCGTCTCAAACGATTGTACGTACCGAAGTCGTACAGGGAGACGAGCTTTCGTATATTTCGCACCTTTCCCGGCATTATGTGCAAGGAGTCGCTTTTCCACGTCTGTCGTATAGCCCGTGTAGTACGTTCCATCACCGCATTCCAAGATGTACGTATAATGTTTAGGCATCGAGAATAACTCGCATCGCTTCTGTATACGTATCGTCTTCTTCATAGACAACAAATGGCGGTAAAATTTTAAGACCTGCTTTTCCATCTTTCGATCCCTCGATTAATAAGGTATTCGCCTCGCGTCCCGCTTTCGGGTAAACGAGTTGCATTCGTTTTGGTTCAATTCGATACGCACGCATCAACGTCAGGATATCAAGTAAACGTTCTGGCCGATGTACGAACGCCACTTTCCCTCCCGGTTTGACGAGTTGACTGGCCGTCCTGATGCAATCTTCCAGCGTGCACAGCACTTCATGGCGCGCAATCGTATGATGCTCATTTTGATTTCGGAGTGACGTCTCGTTCGCTAAAAAGTAGGGCGGGTTACAAGTGACTACGTCATATCGTGCATGCCCGAGCTGCGTCGCTGCCGTTTTCACATCGCCCTCCACCACTCGAATTCGCTCTTCAAGACGATTGACCGCCATGCTTCGATTCGCCATGTCGACCAGTTTCGATTGAATCTCCACACCTGTTATCGTTCCTTTTGTACGATATGACAAAAAGAGCGGGATTGCCCCGGTGCCAGCACACAAATCGACCAGTTGTCCTTTTTGGATAGGCACCCATACAAACTCTGCAAGCAGTACCGCATCTAATGAAAATGAGAACACATCATCACTTTGAATGATTTTACCTGGACGTCCGAGCAAATCATCAAGGCGTTCTCCATCCTTAACCGTTACCATCGTTTCCTCCTTCTATAAAAGAAAGGCGACGGATAGGGAACCCCTATCTATCGCCCCGTATTAATGTTTATTGAGCATCGACAAACAGAAGAGACAGTCCCCATCTTTTCGTACCTGTCCGTAATGGAGGTTACAAATGTGGAATCCTTCTTGATACAGCGCAGCCAAATTGTTCTGCCCTTTCCCAGACAAAGCGATTTGTGAATCACCATTTGTCGTATCAACTTCTGCCAATTGTTCGACTTTTTTTCGTAAGTGATGATTCTCTAGATACATATGCTGGTTCTCTTCAAGCAAATAAGCGAGCTGCTCTTTTAACACGCCTAAATGTTCGGTGAGGAGCTGCATCTGTTGCTCGATCGCATCCACCCGCATCATCACTTCTTTTTTGTTCATTCTTTCCACTGCTCAGCACCCCATCACTGTTTTGACGGTTTTCGTTTAATCGCACCCACTTCAACGAGTTCATCAATCGTATACGTGACGACACGCGTCCGATCGTGGAGCTCGACTTGAATGAGTTGGTCCAAAATGTTAAGACCGATTACCCGACCATCACCTTCTGGAATTTTGATTCGCTTGCCGACGTCTGGTAAATCACGTTTCAGTTCTTCATATGTGTCATTCTCATATTTCAAACAGCACATCAGACGACCACATACTCCAGAGATCTTATTCGGATTCAACGAGAGATTCTGGTCTTTGGCCATTTTGATCGAGACCGGTTCGAATTCCCCAAGAAATGACGAGCAGCAAAGAACCCGACCACATGGCCCAATCCCGCTAAGGAGTTTCGCTTCATCACGAACACCGATTTGTCGGAGCTCGATTCGTGTCCGAAACACACTAGCTAAGTCTTTTACCAATTCTCGAAAGTCGACGCGACCCTCGGCAGTAAAATAAAAGATCACTTTATTGCGATCAAATGTATACTCAACATCAACTAGCTTCATTTCTAATTGATGTTCTCGAATTTTTTCTTCACAGACGGCGTGAGCATCAACGGCTGCCAGTCGATTATCGCGTACGATATCCGCATCCTTTTGGTCCGCGACACGAAGGATTGTCTTCAACGGCAGGACGACTTCGTCTTCGCCGAGCTGCTTGTTGACTTGGACGATTTCCCCATACTCAATGCCACGTACCGTTTCAACGATGACATGGTCCCCACGTTTAAGCGTTGCATCGCCTGGTGAAAAGTAATAGATTTTTCCCGCTTCTTTAAAACGGACTCCAACTACTTCAAGCACGCGCTTCTATCCTTTCTGCAAATCGAACGAAAGTCGTTCGAACGTTAATTGAGGATTGACGTTTGCCTCAAGTCGCCAAATGGCCGCATGTACACTTTCAATCGCATGTGTAAGCTTCGTGACAGATCGATTTTGGATAAATGCGTTGTACAAGGCGGCCTCATTCTTAAATAGCTTCGGAGCATACATATCTCGCACTTTTAAATGAAGTGCCTCCTCTAGCCAATGTTCGAATAATTCAAGACCGACTCGCAACTCATTCCGTCCTTTGAAATGCCCTAACCATTTTTTTTTTTCGAACAAGAGCAACTCTTGAGGTCGTTTCGTCAATACTTCAATTAATTGTACCACTAGCCCATACGCCTGTACAAACCACTCCTGCTCAAGCGCTTCTTTCGCGTCATCCCATTTCGGATAAACGGTCAAGGCAAGGTATGCCAAATCATACGTACAGGACAGTTCTTCTGACATCGTTTGCGCCAATTGGGCTCGGTCGATAGGACGAAAAGCAAGTTGTTGCGCGCGCGAACGAATCGTCGGAAGAAGCAACTGTGGTTGTGTCGTCACTAAAATAGCAAGCTTTCCTACTCCCGGTTCTTCAAAGAATTTCAGTAGACTGTTTGCCGCTTGAGTCGTCATCTTGTGCGCTTGATGAATGACGTACACTTGGCGATCACCTTCAGCACCTCGTAGTGATAAATCACTGAGCAGTTGCTGTATCTGTTCTTTTTTTATACTCGCACCGTCCGGCTCCACTTCAATGTAGTCGACGATATTTTTAGAATCCATGCGCCGACAGTTTCGACACACTCCACAAGGCTCTGCACCATCTGGTGATTCACAAAATAAGGCTTTGGCGAACAATGTGGCTGTATCAAGTAAATAAGGCTCATAATCTCCTGAGAAGATATACGCGTGCCCCACTTTATTCGAAACGATTGAATTTTGAATGATGCGAGAAACGACAGTTTGCGACTCGCTCAATTCTTGAAAACGCATATGCCCAACTCCCATTAAAACTGATGGAATCCTTCAATCGGCAAGACGAATACCGTCGCCCCTCCGACTTGTACTTCGACCGGGTAAGGAATATATGAATCCGCATGTCCTCCCATCGGTGAGATCGGCGTGATCATTTGGTCGCGACTCGAGCAATTCGATTGAATCACATCCATCAAATCGTCAAGACGTTCTTGTGGAATCCCCATCATAAACGTTGTATTACCTTCTTTTAAAAATCCACCCGTCGTGGCTAATTTTGTCGCGCGGAAATCTTGCTCGACGAGTGCGTCAGACAAACGTGCGCTATCCTTATCATGTACGATTGCAATTACCATTTTCATCATATTTGTACGCCTCCTTGTTGTAGTCGTTCAATTGTATAATCAAGTACCTCATCTTGAATGCATTCAATCGATTGATCAGCATCAATCCGAACGATTCGTTCTGGATACTGTTTCAGTAACGTTTGGAATCCTGCATAGACACGCTCATGGAATGCTTGATCACGACTCTCAATTCGATCAAGCTGTCCCCGATCTTTCATACGTGCACTTGCCCGTTCCGGGTTTAAATCAAATAAAAAGGTTAGATCGGGTGTGAGACCATTCGTCGCCCATTCATTCAATGACCTAATCTGATCAAGGTCATACTGCAATCCATATCCTTGATAAGCAATGGATGCATCGATGAACCGGTCGCAGAGAACAATGGCGCCCCGCTCTAAGGCTGGCCGAATCACTTGTTCCACGTTCTGAGCCCGTGATGCGGCATAGAGCATCATCTCCACACGTGGTGTCATCTCATGATGATCGGGAGACAATAACACTTCGCGAATCTGATTCCCGACCGTTGTTCCTCCAGGTTCTCGGGTCACGACGATGTCATATCCTTTTTTTTTTTTGTTTTCTACTAATAATTGAAGTTGTGTGGACTTTCCTGATCCATCAGGTCCTTCAACCGTTATAAACATTCCGTTCACGTTTTAAAACTCCTCTACAATAACGTCAATTTGCTCTATCATAACATGCTTACTAGCTTGAAGCTTCCTCCCTAAAGAAATCCATTCCCGGAGCACACGGATTTTTTTTTTTTTAATACGCTCTCCTTTTAGAATCCATGGAATACCTGGTGGGTATGGAATCACCGTCTCTGCTGAAATCAATCCAATTGCTTGGTCGAAAAGAACTCGCTGCATTGGAAGAGCTGTTTCAGACGTATATAGTTCAGATACGCGCTCGGTTTGTGGAAATGGGAAAATCGTTTCATCGTCTTCAATGATCGGCACATGGGCAGATGCTTTTTTTTTTTATTTGATCCAATGCTCGATTTCCTGTTTCTCTATTTCCCTTAATGGCAAGCAGAATAACACATGATCGACTGCCGCCAACTCGATGTCTATGCCGATTGAGGCGAGATGCTGACTAAAGATCAATCCATTCTTTGGATAAGTCAGAATCGTCACCTTCGTAAAGTCATCTCCGACTTTTACAACAAAACCAGCTCGTTTTAATTCAAGAACAAATTGTGCATGGCTTTTTTGGATAGCAGACCATTCCTCATCCGTTAAACGTTCTAGATAAGAACGAGCATAATCCAATGAAGCCATGATGAGATAAGACGGACTCGAGGTCTGGAAAGAGGCTAATGCATGCTTCAAACGCGCTTCATCGATATTATCTTTATAGTGAACCCAAGCCCCCATCGTTAAGGCAGGCAACGTTTTATGCGCGGACTGTACGACTGCGCTCGCTCCTTCGAAGATTGCAGAGCGACGTGGCAACTGTGGATGAATTAAATGAGCGCCGTGTGCTTCATCGACAAGCAATGGAATATCTAATAGTGTCAAATAGTCTGAAATCGTTCGAATGTCTGCCATATCCCCGTAATAGGTTGGAGACGTCAACATGACGGCTCTCCCTCCAGGAAATTCTTGAATGGCCTGTTTAATCGTATCTAATGTTACGACCGTCGGGATACCTGTGCCGCGTTCAATGGTAGGCGTTAGTAATACTGGCTTTAATCCTAACCACTCGATCGCGTTCCAAATCGATTTATGTGAGTTCCGTTGAACATATACCCGTTCACCACGTTTCACTGTTGCCGCGAGCATACTCCAATTTCCCACAGTCGATCCGTTGACAAGCCATTTACTTTTACTCTCATACAACTTACCCAATGCACATTCTGCTTGCTCAATGATTCCCGAGGCATCGTGCAAATCGTCTAAATGTGCTAGCTCAGTCAAATCGTAAGGCATGACTTTTGCGAATGCATCAGGTAAGCGATCATCAACCACTGTACCGTTATGATGACCTGGTACGTGGAAAGAGACGCGGTGTTCACGAACATGCTGTTCTAGAACCTCTAAAAATGTAAATGGATTTTCCCGAGCAGGAGCCATCTGTCATTCCTCCTAAACTATCAAAATATGAAAAAAGACGATCAAGCATATGCTTGATCGTCTTCTGCGTTGGCCTGGCAACGTCCTATCCTCACAGGGAGAGATCCCCCAACTACTTTCGGCGCTGAGACGCTTAACTTCCGTGTTCGGCATGGG
>NZ_MRSV01000001.1:470414-472640 GCF_001909285.1 Exiguobacterium profundum | reverse complement strand
TAGACTAGATCAAAGCCTCGACCGATTAGTATCATTCAGCTCCACGTGTCGCCACGCTTCCACCCATGACCTATCTACCTCATCGTCTCTGAGGGGTCTTTCTTGATTGCTCAAAGGGAAATCTCATCTCGGAGGGGGCTTCATGCTTAGATGCTTTCAGCACTTATCCCGTCCGCACGTAGCTACCCAGCGGTGCTCCTGGCGGAACAACTGGTACACCAGCGGTGCGTCCATCCCGGTCCTCTCGTACTAAGGACAGCTCTCCTCAAATTTCCTGCGCCCACGACGGATAGGGACCGAACTGTCTCACGACGTTCTGAACCCAGCTCGCGTACCGCTTTAATGGGCGAACAGCCCAACCCTTGGGACCTACTCCAGCCCCAGGATGCGATGAGCCGACATCGAGGTGCCAAACCTCCCCGTCGATGTGGACTCTTGGGGGAGATCAGCCTGTTATCCCCAGGGTAGCTTTTATCCGTTGAGCGATGGCCCTTCCATGCGGAACCACCGGATCACTAAGCCCGACTTTCGTCCCTGCTCGACTTGTAGGTCTCGCAGTCAAGCTCCCTTCTGCCTTTGCACTCTTCGAATGATTTCCAACCATTCTGAGGGAACCTTTGGGCGCCTCCGTTACTGTTTAGGAGGCGACCGCCCCAGTCAAACTACCCGCCTGACACGGTCCTCCAGCCGGATCACGGCTGCGAGTTAGAGACTCTATACGCAAAGGGTGGTATCCCAAGGGTGTCTCCACCGAAGCTGGCGCTCCGGCTTCACAAACTCCCACCTATCCTGTACATCGCGTACAAAGCCTCAATATCAGGCTGTAGTAAAGCTCCATGGGGTCTTTCCGTCCTGTCGCGGGTAACCTGCATCTTCACAGGTACTATGATTTCACCGGGTCTCTCGTTGAGACAGTGCCCAAATCGTTACGCCTTTCGTGCGGGTCGGAACTTACCCGACAAGGAATTTCGCTACCTTAGGACCGTTATAGTTACGGCCGCCGTTTACTGGGGCTTCGGTTCAGTGCTTCTCTTGCGATGACACATCCCCTTAACCTTCCAGCACCGGGCAGGCGTCAGCCCCTATACTTCATCTTGCGATTTAGCAGAGACCTGTGTTTTTGCTAAACAGTCGTTTGGGCCTATTCACTGCGGCTTATGTCGCCATAAGCGTCCCTTCTCCCGAAGTTACGGGACCATTTTGCCGAGTTCCTTAACGAGAGTTATCCCGCGCGTCTTAGAATTCTCATCTCGCCTACCTGTGTCGGTTTGCGGTACTGGCGCCGACCTCCTCACTAGAGGCTTTTCTTGGCAGCGTGAAATCCGGTGCTTCGCCCTACGGGCTCCACGTCACAGCTCAACCTTGTATGCCGGGCGGATTTGCCAACCCGACGGCCTCGCTGCTTGTCCGTGCACTTCCAGTCGCACGGTCACCTTATCCTTCTGCGTCCCCCCATCGTTCAAACGGTGGTACGGCGGTACAGGAATATCGACCTGTTGTCCATCGCCTACGCCTTTCGGCCTCGGCTTAGGTCCAGACTAACCCTGAGCGGACGAGCCTTCCTCAGGAAACCTTAGGCTTTCGACGGAGGGGATTCTCACCCCTCTTTTCGCTACTCACACCGGCATTCTCACTTCCAAGCGCTCCACGGCTCCTCACGATACCGCTTCACTGCTGCTTGGAACGCTCTCCTACCATCCCTTACGGGATCCATAGCTTCGGTGGTATGTTTAGCCCCGTTACATTTTCGGCGCGGCGCCACTCGACTAGTGAGCTATTACGCACTCTTTGAATGGTGGCTGCTTCTAAGCCAACATCCTAGTTGTCTGTGCAGCGCCACATCCTTTTCCACTTAACATACACTTGGGGACCTTAGCTGATGGTCTGGGCTGTTTCCCTCTCGACTACGGATCTTATCACTCGCAGTCTGACTCCCGAGTACAAGTTGCTGGCATTCGGAGTTTGACTGAATTCGGTAACCCTGTGGGGGCCCCTAGTCCAATCAGTGCTCTACCTCCAGAACTCTTCACCTCGAGGCTAGCCCTAAAGCTATTTCGGAGAGAACCAGCTATCTCCAGGTTCGATTGGCATTTCACCGCTACCCACACCTCATCCCCGCACTTTTCAACGTGCGTGGGTTCGGACCTCCAGTCAGTGTTACCTGACCTTCATCCTGGACATGGGTAGATCACCTGGTTTCGGGTCTACGACGACGGACTGATGCGC
>NZ_MRSV01000001.1:462035-467814 GCF_001909285.1 Exiguobacterium profundum | reverse complement strand
CTTATTTTTGCCTCATCGTTCAGTTTTCAAAGTTCGTCTGCCGCTCTTGGCGACTTAAATATCTTACCAAATGGAGAACAAAAGGTCAACCACTTTTTAAAAATATTTTTTGTTTTCTTCGTCGCTTATCTCGGCGACGTCTATTAATATATCAGTAAAATAATAACCACGCAACCCTTTTTTTTAAAAAGATTAGAGAAATATATAAAAACTTCATTTGTTCAACCAAAACGATTTTTTTTTTTTTTTATATAGGACTAAAAATAAAGAAGGCGCGCCATTGGCGTCGCCTTAAGAACGAAGAGACGATAACGAAACATTTCGCTTCTTTGCTTCTTTCAAATAGAAGAAGTAGAGAGCTTCCGCTTGCTTCACTTGAGCAGCTAGCTCTCCCGTGTCCTCTATGCTGACTTCAAGAATCCGACGTTTCGATTCAAACTTAGCCTTAGCTTCTAGCAACTCAGTCAGTAGTCGTTGATCATAATCATCTCTTAACGACTTACGAAACCATTTCATAGTTCTCTTCTACCTTCCATCGCCCGAGATAATGTCACTTCATCCGCATACTCCAAATCTCCACCGACTGGTAAACCATGGGCAAGACGCGTCACGCGAATTCCCGTCGGTTTGAGTAGTCTCGATAAATACATCGAAGTCGCTTCCCCTTCAATGTTCGGGTTGGTCGCTAAAATCACTTCTTGAATCGACTCGTTCTCTTGTAAACGTGTCAGCAAACTTGAAACATTAATATCCTCTGGACCAATCCCTTCCATTGGACTAATGGCTCCATGAAGAACATGATACTTCCCTCTGTACTCCCGCATCTTCTCCATAGCAATCACGTCTCTTGAGTCTTGAACCACACAAACCACCGTTTCATCCCGATGTGAGTCTTTGCAGATTGCACACGGATCAATATCTGTGATGTGGCCACACACGGTACAATACTTTATGTCACGCTTCGCACTCACGAGAGATTTCGCGAACGTCAACACATCGTCTTCTTCCATATCTAATACATGGAATGCTAAACGTACCGCAGTTTTCGGTCCAATCCCAGGTAACTTCGTAAAACTCTCAATCAATCGTCCAATGGCTTCAGGGTATTGCAACTCGCATCGATCCTTTCTTCACTTAAAAGCCTGGGAGGTTCATCCCTTGTGTGAAACGTCCCATCTTATCATTCACAAGCTGATCCGCTTGTTTCATTGCATCATTGATTGCTGCTAAGACGAGATCTTGTAACATATCCACATCGTCCGGATCGACAACGTCTTCAGCAATAATGACGTCTAAAACTTCTTTATGACCGCTGACGACAACTTTCACCATGCCGCCTCCCGCTGTTCCTTCAACCGATAACTCTTTTAATTCCTCTTGAGCTTTCGCCATATCTTTTTGTTTCTTTTGCATCTGTTTCATCATGTTGTTCATGTTTCCCATTCCACGCATTCAGAGCGCCTCCCTTATGTTTCTTCGATTTCAACGACATCGCCAAAACGTTCCATCGCCTGCGCAACTAGCGGATCCTCGGTTTCCGGCTCTTCGACTTGTTCCGTTCGTTCTGCTTGTTTTTGAAGGATGAACTCATTTTTTAGTTCATTCCAATCCGTCTCAAGCACCGCCATGATTTCGCGACGAATCCCCGTCACTTCGAATAACGCCTGTTCAATCACATCGCGCGTACGACCATTTGAACTCACTTGTTCATAGTGCCATGTCATTCCATCTTTAAATTGTACCAGTAAGGTGTCACTTGCACAAAGGACAGCTTCACTTTCATAGAAGAGAGCGAAAATCGGACCATCTTGTATCCGAATATTCGTCATGATATCTCCCCAGCTGTCGCGAATCGCATTCAAATGCTGCCGTTCGGCCCGTTGCAAGAGTTGGCGAATCCGTTCTTTAGGCACCCGGATTTGTGTCCGTTTCGGAGCAGGCTTCGGCTTTTCTGCTTCTCCACCTGTCACGACAACACCATTCTTCTTCACTTCATTTAATTCACGGCTCAGTTCACGCACTTGATCTTGTAGTTGTGTCATTTGCTCACTAATTGTACGGCCTTGTTCCGCGATCCGGATGAATGTTAACTCCACCAACACTTTCGGATGGTTAGATAACCTCATCTGCTGTTGGCAATCATTGAGCTCTTCAATCACTTGGAACAATTCATCCGTTGAAGTCGCTTCGACGAACTGACGAAACTCGTCAGTCGGACGAGCACGTTCCAATAAGTCAGCTGCTTGTGGAGATGCTTTCAAGAGTAACGCATCCCGATGAACGAACACTAAATCTTCGATGAAACGTTTCAAGTCCTTCCCTTCACGTAACATCAATTCAAGCGTACTCAAAATGGCATTTAATTCTTTCCGTTGGAGACCATACGCCATGTCGAGCAATGTTTCATCCGTCACGGCACCCGTGACTTCTAACACTGCTTCTTCCGTCAACCGCTCATCACTGAATGCGAGCGCCTGATCGAGTAAGCTGAGGGCATCTCGCATCCCGCCATCGGCAGCACGAGCGATGAGTTTCAATGCTTCCGGGTCATAGTCATGGTCTTGGTCGTTCAAAATATAGGCCATCCGCGTTTGTAATTGACTCACTTCATGTCGTTTGACATCAAATCGCTGACAGCGGGAAATGATCGTGGCCGGAATTTTATGTGGTTCTGTCGTGGCCAAGATGAATATCGCATGTGCCGGTGGTTCCTCAAGCGTCTTTAACAACGCGTTGAATGCACCGGTCGATAACATATGCACTTCATCAATGATGTATACTTTGTAACGCCCTTGGGACGGCGGATATTTGACTTTGTCTCGAATCTCCCGAATTTCGTCAACCCCGTTGTTCGATGCGGCATCAATTTCAAACACGTCGGGACTCGTCCCTTCCGTGATGGCGATACACGTCGGACAGGTGTTACATGGTTCACGTGTCGGCGCGCTTTCACAGTTGATTGCCTTGGCAATGATTTTCGCCAAACTCGTCTTCCCCGTTCCACGTGGGCCGGAAAATAGGTACGCATGTGACATCCGCTCCTCTAACAGAGCATTTTGAATCGTACGTGTGATATGGACTTGACCGACGACCTCTTGAAACGATTGAGGTCTATATACACGATATAACGCTTGATACGCCATGAGTTCGCCTCCTTCCCTACTGTTCTTCTCTATCTCATCATACAAAAAAATCTACAGCCCGGGGGCCATAGATTGAAGTTATAAAATAAATCTGCCGCGCACCGATTTCTGAAAGCACGTCAACATGCGTTACTCATGCAGTTTGCTCAGCCCAAGCACCCCTGCGGCACACGGTACGTCACCACTTAAGGCTGCTTCCTTCCGGACCTGACCTGGTTCATGGGTGACCGTTGCGCAGGACTCAGACGTCAACGCCACTTACATAAGGCAGACCACACCAGCGCACTCCCTCGAATCGGGATTCAGTCTCGCTACAGCGGATTGCGAGTGACAGGGCACCGCTACCTCCCCACCTAGCACGGCAAATGGGTAAATGAAATTAGGCACTACCTCGAGTGCTATTACATTATACTGTTTAATCGATTGGGTTGCAACCTCTCTGATTGAGTCGTTCTTGTTTCTTCCTTTCTCGAAGCGCTCGGAAGAAATCTGTCAGGAGCTGTCCACATTCTTCTGCTAAAACATTTTCTGTCACTTCGGCTTGGTGATTGAACCGCTCATCCTGCACCAAGTTCATCAACGTCCCACAACATCCACCTTTCGGGTCGTGGGCACCGAAAATGACACGTTTCACGCGAGACAACACGATTGCGCCCGCACACATCGGACACGGTTCAAGGGTAACGTATAGTTCGCAGTCTTCTAATCGCCAATTCCCTAGTGTCTCATTGGCCGTTTCAATCGCAATCAGCTCGGCGTGTGCTGCCGCCAATCGATCCGTCTCACGACGATTGTGCCCGGTTGCGATCACCTGGTCTCCCTTCACGATCACACAACCAATCGGCACCTCGCCAATGGCTTCTGCTTTCTTTGCTTCTTCGATGGCCAACTGCATAAATCGCTCATCACGTTCCATCGATTCACCTCATTTCTTATTTAAAAATATGAAAAAAAATGAAAATCAAATCCCTCGCCATATCGCTCGTATTGTGTGCTAGAATGGAACTTGCACTTTGGATAATGGAGGATGACATCATATGTTTATAACGGTAGAAGGACCGATTGGTGTCGGGAAAACATCACTGGCCCATATCATCAGTCAGCATTTCTCGATGCAGATGCTGAATGAAATTGTAGAAGAGAACCCATTTCTCGGCAAGTTTTATGAAGATATCGAAGAATGGAGTTTCCAAACGGAAATGTTCTTCTTGTGCAATCGATTCAAGCAGTTGGATGATATTCACAAACACCACTTGAGTCAGCAACAATCCGTCGTTTCGGACTATCATATTTTCAAAAACTTGATTTTTGCTCACCGTTCGCTGAAACCGGCACACTTGAACAAGTACGAGCAGATTTATAAGATTTTGACACATGATATGCCGAAACCTGATGTCGTCATTTACTTACATGCCAGCATTGAGACATTAATAAAACGAGTCGCCTTGCGTGGACGTGAAGTGGAAGAGAATATGTCTCGTGATTACCTCGAACAACTTGCTCACGACTATGAGACGTTTGTTGAATCGTATCGCGCGGCCCATCCAGAAGTGAAGATTCTCTCGTTCAGTGGGGATGAACTCGACTTTGTACACAATCCGGACGACTTGACTCATGTCCTAAAAACGATTGAGCGTGAATTAGAATTAACTAAAGGAGCCCAAATAAAATGAAGCTGATTGATAAATATAACATCCCGAACGATACAATCATTACAATCGGGGGAATGGTCGGGATCGGGAAATCAACGATCACCAATTCATTAGCCGATGCATTGAATTTCCGAACGTCTCTCGAAAAAGTAGATACCAACCCCTACCTCGATAAATTCTATCATGATTTCGAACGTTGGAGCTTCCATCTTCAAATTTACTTCTTGGCAGAACGTTTTAAAGAACAGAAGAAAATCTTCCAATACGGTGGCGGCTTCATCCAAGATCGTTCAATCTATGAAGATACAGGCATCTTCGCCAAGATGCACTATGAAAAAGGGACGATGTCACCAACAGACTACGAAACGTATTCTAGTTTGTTCGAGGCAATGGTTTTGACACCGTTCTTCCCGCACCCGGATCTATTAATCTATCTTGAAGGTTCGTTCGAACAAGTACTCGAACGCATTCAGATGCGCGGTCGCGAGATGGAACAGCAAACACCAATCGCTTATTGGGAAGAGATGTACACCCGCTACACAGAATGGATCAACAACTTCAACCTGTGCCCGGTATTGCGTCTCTCGATCGAAGAGTATGACCTCATCAACGACCCAGATTCAGTCGAACTCATTCTTGAGAAAATTGAAAAGCAACTCACGATTGCACGCGAAGCAAAAGTGAGATAATCAATAGAAGGATTGCGCCAACGAAAGCGTAATCCTTCTTTTTGTGCATAAAAAAATCCACAGCGCTTATGACTGTGGATACAAAAAATGCATCTGCCTCTGCAGATGCCCGATTGAAAGCGGAGTTGGTGGGATTCGAACCCACGCGAGCCTTGCGACTCCTAACGGATTTCGAGTCCGTCCCCTTCAGCCGGACTTGGGTACAACTCCAGGCCTAAAAAAGAGTAAAAAAAAGAAAG
This sequence comes from Exiguobacterium profundum, assembly GCF_001909285.1. GTDB lineage: Bacteria > Bacillota > Bacilli > Exiguobacteriales > Exiguobacteriaceae > Exiguobacterium > Exiguobacterium profundum. The sequence goes on along the minus strand of NZ_MRSV01000001.1, from coordinate 462,091 downwards.
TGGAGGAGGTGGTGGGATTCGAACCCACGCAGGCTGTTACACCCCTGACGGTTTTC
>NZ_MRSV01000001.1:449816-462012 GCF_001909285.1 Exiguobacterium profundum | reverse complement strand
ACACCCCTGACGGTTTTCAAGACCGTTCCCTTAAACCACTTGGGTACACCTCCAAAGCTCATATGCAATTCGTGAGCAACAGTGTCGCTCGACATGATTTATAGTACCAACTGAAGAGACAGATGTCAAACCCTTTTGTGAAAAAACATTAAAAAAATTGAGCAGCCTCAAAATCGAGGCTGCTCAAGCGTTTAGTTCGGCATTTCAATCTTTTCTTTTCCACCCATGTAAGGACGAAGAACTTCTGGAATCACGACCGATCCATCCGCTTGTTGATAATTTTCAAGAATCGCTGCGACCGTTCGTCCGACCGCCAAACCTGAACCGTTCAACGTATGCACAAACTCAGGTTTCGCATTGGCGTCACGACGGAAACGAATTCCCGCACGACGCGCTTGGAAATCTTCAAAGTTTGAGCAAGACGAGATTTCACGATAGACCCCTTGTGCCGGCATCCATACTTCAATATCGTATTTTTTCGCGGCAGTGAATCCGAGATCTGCCGTACACATGCTGAGCACTTGATAAGGAAGGCCTAGACGTTTTAAGACTTCTTCAGCATGACCTGTCAACAGTTCCAATTGCTCATAAGACTCTTCCGGTTTTACGAAGCGGACGAGCTCGACTTTATTGAATTGGTGCTGACGAATTAATCCACGTGTGTCACGTCCCGCTGACCCAGCTTCAGAACGGAAGTTTGCACTATATGCAGTATACGCGATTGGAAGTTGTGTTTCCGGAAGAATTTCTTCACGGTGCATGTTCGTGACCGGTACTTCAGCCGTCGGAACGAGGAAGTAGTTCGTATCCGCTACTTTAAATGCATCCTCTTCAAATTTAGGAAGCTGACCCGTTCCTGTCATCGAATCTCGATTGACCATGTAAGGAGGTAACACTTCAGCGTACCCATGCTCATCTGAATGAAGGTCCATCATAAAGTTGATGAGGGCACGTTCTAAGCGAGCGCCTAATCCTTTATAGAAGACGAAGCGGCTACCTGTTACTTTTCCAGCGCGCTCGACATCGACGATTTGAAGGTCTTCCATCACGTCCCAATGTTGCTTAGGCTCGAAATCAAACTCAGGCTTTGTCCCGATTTCGCGAATCGTCACGTTGTCGTCTTCCGTTTCGCCGATTGGTGTTGATTCGTGCGGGATATTTGGGATGCTGAGTAAAATCAAGTTGAGTTCTGCCTCAACTTCGCGTAACTCTTCGTCCAACAGTTTGATTTCATCGCCGAGGCGACGTGTCTCTAAAATCGGACCTTCGGCATCTTCTTTGTTCCGCTTCAATTCAGCGATCTGTTTTGTCGCTTCGTTGCGCTTCGCTTTCTTCACTTCGACTTCGTTGATCAAGTCGCGACGTTTCTCCTCTAGTTGTGGGAAGCGGTCAAGTGCACTCAAGTCTTCCCCCCGGTGAGCTAACTTTTCTTTAATCCCTTCAAAATCCTGTCGCAAACGTTTAATGTCTAACATTGCTATTCCTCCTTTTTCATATAAAAAAGGTGGCACGTCCCTTTCCCGTAGGAAAGGGACGAACCACCTTGGATCCGCGTTGCCACCCTCGTTGCCCAAATGTTTGAGCCACTCGATGCACGTAACGTGTGCGAACGTGACTTGTTTCCAAGTCAATGCTCCGAGGCCGATTCGGTCACGTCATCTCACTAGTTTGCACCAACCACTAGCTCTCTGTCAGTAGACGTACGTAACGTACTTATTCTCATCATCGCATCTGTCATTGAATTAATCTTACTTTACAACATCTCAACTTGTTCGACAAGACTGATTTTTCCAAGTGCGAGTCGGATTTGATCGAGGAAATCCAAAAAAGCTCGCGTTATTCTCGTCAAGAACGAGGCGGTATCGACCGACTCCGCTGTAACAAGTGCCATCTTAGGAGGAGCCTCTCCCTCTAAATAGCGTACGTTCTCCGAAGAATCGATGGTGACCATGCCTGCCTGTGTGTCAGCCTTAATCGGAGCCTCTAAATCAAGCAGATCATATTCGGGCTCCGGTACGGGTCTTCCTTTTTCGACTAATACTTCAAAGTCGTTCGTCGTTCGGACCGCGACTTGCTCTTCCTCGCCTTGAGAGACCGTTGCCATCTTGGAGATTGTCTCCCCCATCCGCAAGATTGGGGTCATCACGAAATCCGCATAAGCATAATCATGTAGCGCTTTCGTTGCTGCATAACGTTCCTCGTCCGATGTTGCACCGAGGACGACCGACAAAACGGTACGCCCATCCCGTGTGGATACGCCGATGAAACAATATCCCGCCTCATTCGTCGTGCCTGTCTTGAAGCCGAGCATTCCCGGATAAGCGAGGTCACGATTAGCGAGCATGCGATTCGTCGCATCAAATCGAACACCGTCGACGTCCACGTATGCCCGCTTCGTCACGTCGAGCACTTCCGGATACGTCGTCAAATACGCGATCGCGAGCTTCATCAAGTCCTTAGCAGACGTCAAGTTGTCTCCCGGTAGGCCAGCGGATTCAGAATCGAGTCCTGAGGCGTTCGCGAACGTCGTTTGCGTCATCCCTAATTCATCAGCCCGGCGATTCATCTCTTTGACGAATGCCTCTTCCGAACCGGATACGGCCTCCCCGAGCGTTACGGCCGCTTCATTCGCTGAACGAATCAACGCGGCATCGTATAATTCTTTGACGGTATATGGTTTATTTAACAGCGGGATTCGTGCCAACCCCGGCTTTCTCGTCAACGCCAAAGCAGCATCGCTCGGTGTGATTTCTTGTGTCCAACTGAGTTTCCCTGCCTGAATCGCCTCACGCGTCAAAAATGCAGTCATCAGCTTCGTGATTGAAGCCGGCTGAAGCATCGAATCTTCTTGTTTGGCAAATAGAACTTGTCCTGTCGTCACGTCTACAAGCATCGCGCTTGCTGCATCCACTTTCGGAGCGGCCGCAGAGGCAGCCGATGGCAACATGGTCTGTATGACGAATACGACAGTGAGCAATATGATGAAATAACGGGCCTTCACATCGTTTCCCCTTTCTGTACGCTTCTTTGTTCAGTGTAACAAAAAATAAGTTTGAAGGACCCCCTTTTTGCGAGGTCCCTCAAACTTATACATGTTGACTCTGATTCGCTTTGACCATCTCGATAAAATAGCGATGTAACGAGAGGTCATCCGTCAATTCGGGATGGAACGAGCAAGCCAGATACTGATTGTAACGGACCGCCACAATCGCTTCCTCCACTTCAGCGAGCACATCTACTTCCGGTTCGACACGTGCCACTTGTGGGGCACGAATAAAGACCGCTTCGACTGGCTCATCGATCCCTTTCACTGGAAGGTCGACTTCAAAACTGTCGACCTGACGTCCGAACGCATTGCGTTTCACTGTCATCGGGATTTTCTTCAAGTGGGCGTCATACCCTTCGACTTCGTTCGCGAGAAGAATCATGCCGGCACATGTGCCGAACATCGGTAACGTTTCCGTCTCTCGAAGTGGTTCAAGTAATCCATAACGATCGAGTAGTCGACGCATTGCCGTGCTCTCTCCACCTGGTAACACGAGTCCGTCAATTGACTCCAAGTCTTCTACCGAGCGAACGACAACGGTTCGAGCACCGAGCGCTTCCAGCATGCGAACATGCTCACGAATCGCCCCTTGCATTCCTAATACGCCAATCGTTACCATCTTACCAGCCTCGTGGTGCCATGAGTTCTTCTTCTTTGAGTGTGCGGACGTCGAGTCCTTTCATCGCCTCACCCAATCCTTTTGACAAGTGTGCGATTCGCTCATAGTCATCGTGATACGTTGTTGCTTCTACAATGGCACGTGCAAATTTTTCTGGGTTCTCCGCTTTGAAAATACCAGATCCGACAAAGACTCCATCTGCCCCGAGGTGCATCATCAAGGCAGCATCCGCTGGTGTCGCGATTCCACCTGCTGCGAAGTTTACGACCGGCAGACGGCCCGCTTCACGGATTTGCATCAATACTTCAAACGGTGCACCGAGGTCGCGCGCCTCTGTCATGACCTCATCTACGCTCATCGACAAGAGACGTTTCACTTGAGCTTGGACTGTACGCATATGACGAACCGCTTCGACGATGTTCCCTGTTCCCGGCTCCCCTTTTGTACGAATCATCGCTGCCCCTTCACCGATACGGCGGGCTGCTTCACCGAGGTCGCGTGCTCCACATACGAACGGCGCCGTATAGTCGCGCTTGTACAAGTGGAACTCTTCGTCGGCTGGTGTCAACACTTCACTCTCGTCAATGAAGTCGACCCCCATCGACTCGAGGACACGTGCTTCAGCGATATGCCCGATCCGGCATTTTGCCATAACCGGCACAGATACTGCCCCCATGACGTCTTCGATGATTGTCGGGTCAGCCATACGGGCAACGCCACCCATTTTACGGATATCTGATGGTACACGTTCGAGCGCCATGACAGCCACAGCACCGGCAGCTTCAGCGATTTTCGCCTGTTCAGCGTTGATGACGTCCATGATGACGCCACCTTTTTGCATTTCAGCCATCCCACGTTTTACTTTATCTGTCCCTACTTGTCTCTTTTCCATTGAAATCCCTCCATTGATTCGTGTTCTACTTGCTAGTATAAGTTGAATTGACTATATTAAAAGTGCCAGTTTCTCATTATTTAAAGTGGTCAGTTTTAAATAAAGGACTCTATTTCATCTATCACGAACCTGTTGAAGTATAAAGGAGGAATACGTATGTTAAACCGCGATTCGTTTGATGGGGGTCATCGTGCCTCATTCGGGACACCCGGGATTGTCTCTTTCATCATTATTCTTGGGTTTATGCTCTACTTCTTTTTTGGTTCGTAAAGAAAGGAACGTCACACCATGGATATGCTTACCTTATCGCTTGATCAAGAATCGTCCATCCCGCTTTACGAGCAATTGTATAAACACATTCGGGATGCCATCCTCGACGATACGTTAAAGACAGGAACTAAATTACCTTCAAAGCGTAAGCTCTCTCAATTTTTAGATGTGTCGCAGACAACGGTCGAGTTCGCGTATGCCCAGTTACTCGCCGAAGGATACATCGAGTCCATTCCTCGAAAAGGATTTTATGTGTTACCTCAAGAGGAACTGTACGTCCGGCGCTCGAGTAGTACCATCACACCAGCCCCTCAGCGAAAGACATATGATTATGATGTTTCCCCGAGTCAAATCGACACGACTGCCTTCCCGTTTGAACGATGGAAGCGACACATCAAACATGTCGTCGATGACGTGAAACATGAATTACTTGCGTTAGGTTCTGTTCAAGGAGATCTAGAATTACGCCAAGAAATCGCCACATATCTTTATCACTCCCGTGGCGTACAGTGCTCACCAGAACAGATCATCGTCGGGTCCGGTACGGAACAGCTGTTGCCACAACTCTTGAATCTATTACCGGACTCGTCTATCTTCGGGATCGAAGACCCTGGTTATCCGCTCACGCGATTGTTGTTCGAACAACAAGGACGCACATCGATTCCTATTCCCGTAGACGATAGTGGTGTTTGTGTGAATGAGCTCGAGCGTCATGCAATCGATGCACTATATGTCACACCTGCTCATCAATTTCCGACAGGGACCGTCCTGTCTGTCAGTCGAAGGCAACGTTTGTTAAATTGGGCACTCGTCCATCAGACGTATATCATCGAAGACGATTACGACAGCGAGTTTCGCTATAGCGGCAAGCCGATTCCGTCACTGCAGAGCATGGACCCGAACGAACGGGTTATCTATATCAGTACGTTTTCAAAATCTCTCATGCCATCCTTACGCATCGGCTATATGGTCTTACCGACACCCTTGTTAAACCGTTACCGGGAACGACACCAGTATTTCACCTGTAGCGTTCCCCGGTTCGAACAACAGACGTTGGCCTTATTCATGTCGAGCGGTGACTTTGAGAAGCATTTGAACCGGATGCGAAAAATATACCGTCGTAAGTTAGAAAGTGTCCTCTCCGCCTTCCGACCATTCGAACCGACCGTCACCGTGACCGGAGCAAGTGCCGGATTGCACGTCGTGTTGACCATCGCGACCGAGCGAACAGAGCAAGAATTGAAGCGGTCCGCCGAATCCGCCGGAATCGCCATTAAATCCATGAACGACTATCGTATCGTGCATCCGGACTCCCACAAGCAATTTCTGTTCGGGTTTGCGCATTTGTCTGAGTCGACTTTACCTGACGTGATCGTTCAGTTGATGCTTGCGTGGGAAGTTTCAAAAGGAGGGAAGTCATGAATCGACGTATCCGGTGGCTCATCGGACTTTTACTCATTGGGAGCGGCATCCTCTTTTTGACGAGTCCGATTTGGAAAAATGCCATTGCTAGTTCGACGAGTGAATACGTGGTGGAACAGATGGAATTTCAAGAAGAGAGCGAATTTGATCCAAGTTATAATTTTAAAGCCGTCAGTCCGCTCTCTGTATCGGACGTCCTACAAGCGCGCAATCGGTTTCATAATTTGCCGACAATCGGCGTGATTTCAATTCCCGATGTCTCACTGAAACTTCCCATCATGAAAGGCTTGGACAATGAAAGTCTCGCGGTAGGCACCGGAACGATGCATCCTGAACAAGAGATGGGCAAAGGGAACTACGCGCTCGCCGGCCACTACCTACAACGAGCAACTGCCCTATTCGGACCGCTCCATGAAATCGAGGTCGGTGCCACGATCTACCTTCAAGATGAAACGCAAACGTACGAGTATGTAGTCACTTCGCTTGAAACCGTCTCTCCTGAACGAGTCGATGTATTAGATGTCACCTCAACCCCAACCATCACGTTAATCACGTGTACGTTCGATACGACAGAGCGCCTGATTGTAAAAGGGAAGCTTGTCGCCTCATCCTCTTGACCGCTTCTCCTTTCAGAATAGGAGAAGCGGTTTATTATTTTTTCAAAAACATATTGTTAGCGCTTTCAAGTTCCGATAAACTATTTTTGAAAACGTTTGCATAAAAGTGTGCAAATCCATTTGACAGGAAGAGGTGCCTCATGAAAAAAACAACCGCTCGTCAGGCTTCAACGCTGATCCTTTCCGGAGCATTACTCATTCAAGCCGGTGTCCCGATGAACGCATTGGCCGAACCGACCATGATGACGATTGATGGATTGAAAACAGACTGGAGCTCGATCCCAGCCCTTGCGACTTCCCCGGTTACGGGTTGGCAAGGATTTGATGTCGGTGATTTATACATACAAAACGATGCTCAACATCTTTATTTTTATGTAGATGCGAACAATGTCCCGAATTGGGGCGACAACGGACAATACATTAACATCGCCCTTCAAATTAACGATGAAGATTCTGGCGTCTCTGAAAATCCACTCGGATACCCATTCGACTTTACAGGCGTCGACAAGGCACCTCAATATCATGTTCTCGTTCGTGTCGATGGCGATCAAAAAGTCAAAGAGGCCGCCCTTTATAAGGCCGGACAGGATACCCCACTCTTACAATTGAACCAATTGAACGGTGCGGCTTTCGCAGTGGACCGGACGAAAGGATTCGAAGGAAAGATCCCATTATCCTTACTCGGGCTAAACAATGGAGACCAAGTTCGTGCCTTGACTGTATTGAGCGGCAATAATGCAGGAGAGCATGGTGCGTTCGATACGATTCCAAGTAACGCGGCCAACCAACTGGCGAACAGCTGGAACGTCGCTGCTACTCCGTCGACGCAATCCGTATATAGTGCCCCGTTCACGTTAAATGGGGTGGAGACGATTGATCAGCTTGAGGTCGTTTCGGTGACCCCGGCTTCATCCTCGATCGACGTGGATGTGTCTACCCCAATCACATGGACGTTCAACGAACCTGTCCGTCTCGATACTGAAGCAGTCACGCTTCAACAAGGAGAGACAAAAATCCCGGTCGACGTGACAACGAACGGTTCGACCGTGACACTTCAGCCGAAAGAGGCACTCGCACTCGACACGTCATATACGGCGACCATCCCAGCGGATGCGGTGACAGGGACGATTTCCAACACGTCACTCCCTGCCTTGACGACTTCGTTCAAAACGGCAACCAAGCTCGCCGATCCATGGGAAACGACTCGTTATATCGAGATGAAGTATGTCCGCGCGGATGGAGATTATACGGATTGGAACTTGTGGACGTGGAGCACCGGTAAAAAAGACGGCCAAGTTGACCCGTATCGTATCACGGAGGACGGGGCCATCTTCCGAATCCCCGTTGGCCAAGACGCCACCAAAGTCGGATTTGTGATCCGAAAAGGAACGGATTGGGCTGTGAAGGACGCATACGGAGAAGACAGATACGTCACGCTCGGAGAAGACCGTGTCACGAAGGTCCTCGTCGAAAGCGGCAAAGGTGTGTTCCATCAAGTTCCGACAGTCAACGGACCAGTGTACGGTACAGACGGGATCAGTTTCTTCTACCGCGATGTAGCACTCTATGAATCCGGAAAAATGAATGAAATCGAACAGGTCGCACTCAAAATCAATGATGAAACTTATCCGATGACGTATGAGCCTGAAAACGAATGGTTCCGCCACACAGTGCGTTTGCCTGAAGGCGTTCATGATTACACGTACCTCGTCACAAAAGACGGGGTGACGACTGAAGTGAAGGATCCGTACTTTGAGGCTTCTCAAATCGAGTATCGCCAACCGACCGTCAAACTCACTTCTTCAGTCAGTCCAAAAGCGATTAGCTCCAGAGAAAATGCCGTCCTACGGGTAAAACCAACCTTACCGAAGGGAGTGACGCTTCGTGAACTCTATATCGATGCACGACCTCTCGGAGGACCCGCTAAGTTGCACATCGACCGTGCATTGAATGCTCAAACCATTGCGGTGAAAGATACGATCAAACCAGGAAACAAGACGCTCTCTGTCACAGCCGTCGACCAGTATGGAAATGTCCATCGCTCGAAGACCACCATCCGTGTCGTTCCGAAATCGATGAAAGAGAAACAAGCATTTGATTGGGATGAGGCACGAATCTACTTCATGCTAACCGACCGCTTCTATAACGGGGACGTGTCCAATGATAATCCGAACCGTGAGTACTATGATAAAGACCATCTGGAATCGTACCATGGTGGAGACTTTGCGGGTGTCACAAAAAAACTCGATTATTTAGATGACTTAGGCATCAATACAATCTGGATTACACCGATTGTGGATAACATCGATTGGGATTTGCGTTATGGGAAAGATGGGTCTCAATATGGCTATCACGGATATTGGGCGAAAAACTTTGAAAAACTTGATGAACACCTTGGAGATATGGCCGCATTCCATAAATTGATTGACGAGGCGCATAAGCGTGGCATCAAAATTATGGTCGATGTCGTCTTGAACCATCCAGGCTACGGCATGGAACCAGGTGCAAGTTCAGCCGTCACGAATTTCCCGACGGATGCAGAACGACAAGTATTCGATGGCATGATTCGCGAGAATCCGGTCGATGGGGACGACCTCAGAATGTCCTTATCTGGTCTTCCTGATTTCAAGACCGAGGAAGCGGCCGTGCGGGAGCAATTGGTCAAATGGCAGACGGATTGGATCAAACGTTCGAAAACGAAAAAAGGAAATACAATCGACTACTTCCGTGTCGATACGGTCAAACATGTAGATTCAACGACGTGGAAATCATTCAAAAATGAGCTGACAACAATCAAGCCAGATTTCAAACTCATCGGCGAACACTATGGAGCCAGCATCAACAATACAGGCGGTTATCTGCGGAGTGGACAAATGGATTCCTTGCTCGACTTCGATTTTAAATACCAGGCCGAGCGATTCGTAAACGGCAACATTGAAGATGTAGAAAAATCGCTCCAATATCGGAATAACCAATTATCGAATGAAGCAACGCTTGGACAATTCTTAAGTAGCCACGACGAAGATGGATTCCTCGTCTCGCGCGCAGATGGAGACACAGGTAAGCAAATGGTCGCTGCCGCCCTTCAGATTACGGCCAAAGGTCAACCGGTCATCTATTACGGAGAAGAAGTCGGGCAATCTGGGAAACATGCAGGGGATATGGATAAAGGTGAGTTCAATGAGAACCGCTATGACTTTGACTGGTCACGTGTCAAAGGAGAAGGGAAAGCGATGCATACGCATTACCAAAAACTATTGAATATCCGTGCAGACTATTCTCACGTATTCAGTAAAGGAACACGATCATCCGTCTCTGTGAATGCCAATTCTGGTTACTCGATTTTTGAGCGGGCCTACGGCAAACAGTCCGTTCTCGTCGGATTGAACACGAAAGAGAAAGCACAAACCGTTTCATTTAAGACGTCGTATAAGGCGAAGACTATTTTGATTGACCGCTATAGCGGCAAATCATACACTGTTCAAAAAGACGGGAAGGTGACCGTCTCACTTCCTGCTCAAGATCAGGGAGGTACCGTCATTTTAGTCGAGAAACGCAAATAAAGAACCGCCATCCTGAGTGAACAGGATGGCGGCTTTTTCATTAACGTGAATAGTTTGGTGCTTCTTTTGTAATGTTGACATCGTGTGGGTGGCTCTCTTGGAGTCCAGCACCTGTCATACGAATGAACTGTGTATCTTCACGAAGGGCACGAATGTCGGCAGCGCCGCAATACCCCATACCTGAACGAAGACCACCAATCAATTGATAGACCGTGTCAGCCAGTTCACCGCGATACGCGACGCGACCTTCGATACCTTCAGGAACGAATTTTTTGTCTGCTTCTTGGAAGTAACGATCTTGGCTTCCGCGTTTCATCGATGCTTCTGATCCCATACCACGGTATGTCTTGAATTGACGACCTTGATAGATTTCCATTTCACCTGGGCTCTCTTTCACACCCGCAAGCAAGCTTCCGAGCATGACTGCATTGGCTCCAGCGGCGATGGCTTTGACGATATCACCAGAGTACTTAATTCCACCGTCAGCGATGACTGAGACACCGTGCTCTTTCGCTTCCATCACGCAATCATAGACTGCTGTGATTTGCGGAACACCGACACCTGCGACGACACGTGTCGTACAGATCGAGCCTGGTCCAATCCCAACTTTAATGACGGATGCTCCTGCTTCAATCAATGCACGCGTCGCTTCTGCTGTTGCCACGTTCCCTGCGATGATTGGAAGGGATGGGAACATATCACGTAACTCACGAACCTTTTCAAGTACGCCAGCTGAGTGACCGTGTGCTGTATCGATAACCAATGCATCCACACCTGCTTCAACCAACACTTGAGCACGTGAAGCCGCGTCTTTCGTCACACCGACTGCAGCTGCGACAAGAAGACGACCTTGCTTATCTTTTGCTGCGTTCGGGAACTGTTCGACCTTTTCGATATCTTTCGTCGTAATGAGACCTTTTAATACACCGTTCTCATCGACAAGTGGAAGTTTCTCGATGCGATGTTGATGAAGGATACGCTCGGCTTCTTCAAGCGATGTACCCACTTTTGCTGTGATGAGGTTCTCTGTCGTCATGACATCTTTGATTACCGTCGAATAGTCTTTGATGAAGCGAAGATCACGATTCGTTAAAATACCAATCAATTGACGTTCATCTTCTGAGTTGACGATTGGGACGCCCGAAATACGATACTTACTCATCAAGTATTCTGCATCGTATACTTGACGGTCTGGAGTTAAATAGAACGGGTTTGTGATGACACCATTTTCTGAGCGCTTTACGCGATCGACGTGCTCAGCCTGCATTTCCATCGACATATTCTTGTGAATGACACCTAAACCACCTTGACGGGCCATAGCAATCGCCATTGGGGCTTCAGTAACGGTATCCATACCGGCACTGATGATCGGAATATTTAATTCGAGTCCTTCACAGAGCTTCGTGCTTAAATCAACGTCACGTGGTAAAACATTTGAAAACCGTGGTACGAGTAATACATCATCAAATGTTAAACCTTCTTTTGCAAACTTATTTTCCCACATAAAAATTGATGGCCCCTTTCTCGTTCTACCTACATCTTTGTTTCGAAATATTTCTGTAATGGTAACAGGTATAACGTAAAAGTGCAATTCAATTCCCGATGTTCAGAAAGTTCAGAATTGTGTTCATTAACTTAAATAACATTAAAATTGTTCGGAATTTCATCGTGTGAACAAGCAGAATATGAAGTTCGATTTCATTATGAACGTAAAAAAACGACCGAGCGTATGCTCGGTCGTCCTGCGTTGTTGCCTGGCAACGTCCT
>NZ_MRSV01000001.1:108683-449716 GCF_001909285.1 Exiguobacterium profundum | reverse complement strand
TTGTAAAACTTATTTTTGCCTCATCGTTCAGTTTTCAAAGTTCGTCTGCCGCTCTTAGCGACTCATTTATAATAGCACCTGTAATTATATCCGTCAACTATAAAAAGAAAGTTTTTTAAAAAAGAATAAATAAAGACGATTCCATTTCATTTTGTTGAATGGAATCGCTAGTTTCTTCTTATTGTAATGCAACAATGCTCACATCGGTTAATCGCGATAAATCATATTCTTTCTCCCCTGTCGCTTCAAGCACAATCGGTTGTTCGACACGATTCGTATAGGCATGTATCGTTCCTCGTACTCCACTGCTCAATAAAACAGGGCGACCGATTTCATAAAATCCAAGTAATGTCGCAAGAAGCGACAAAGCTTCTCCATCATAGGCTTTGTTCTGCCACATATAGAAATATGCTTCCTCTGGAGAGAGCGGCTTTCGGAACGTTCGGGGTGCTGTTAACTGACAGAAGCGATCGGCGACAATAAATAGAGGAGAGGCTGGATTCAACTCGCGTTCCGTCAGGCGTTTCGGAAACCCGGATCCATCCAATCGCTCATGATGCTCGGTAATCAATTGATACACTCTTCCTCGTAACGTTTGAGTACTCGGGAGCATCGATGCCGAAACGAGTGGGTGTTGATACAATAGCTCCCGTTCCATTTTTGTGAAATAACGCATATGAGACCATTTCCGAATTTTAGCGTAGCTCGCATCTGCAAAATAAGAAGCAATCCCGTAATCAAATTGGAGTTGATGTTCGTCCCCTCGATATTTCGATAAGGCACGGGCGACGAGCGCTCGATAGACGGAATGGTAAATGACATGATTTTTCCGCAACGGCTGATGCGTAAAGAAATGAACGATCGCTGTAAGCGGAACTTCCTGACGAAATAGTTGATGAATGAATTCTAGACCTTCATATGGGTTAGGTGCGATCCGTTCTTCCCACTGATTATAATGTTTCTCATATTGAAGGACCTGATTACAGAGGCGCTGTTCTTCTTTAGACGTGAAGAGCTTCTGTTCAACAGGTGCGACATCGATATCTTCGATTTTTAAGAAACGGAGCAAACGTAAATGTTCATTGGTTAAGTGGATTCCGGCTTCTAAAGAAGAAACGGGTGACAATAGCGTCATCCCAACATGTACAGTGGATAAGTTCAAACGCACGCGAATCCCTCCTAATATATGAAAAGGTCGAACGGAAACACCGTTCGACCTCTCGTCTTACTCATTCACATCAGACGATTCATCGGTTTCAGGTGCTTCATCCTCAAACCCATTCTCCAAATCGACTGCTGATTCCTCTTCTAACTCATCTTTTTTTAACTTTGCGATAGTCGCTAAACGATCGCCCTCTTCGATGTTCATCACTTTCACACCGCGAGTACTTCGACCCATTTGAGAGATCGTTTGTGAATCAATCCGAATCGCAACACCGAGTTCGGTCATCAGCATGATGTCATCGTCTTCATCGACGACACGCATCCCGACGACTGTTCCACGATCTGTCTTAATTCCGATGATACCGGAACCGCCACGACCTTGTGTGCGGAACTGTTCCATGGCCGTACGTTTTCCGTATCCTTTTTCAGTGATAATCAAGACGTCTTGCGTGGTACGAACGATTTCCATCGAGACGACCAAATCGTCTTCCTTCTTCAATCGAATCGCGCGAACGCCTCGTGCCGTACGTCCCATCGAACGAACTTCTCCTTCGAGAGGGAAGCGAATCGACATACCTTGGCGTGTGACGATCAACATTTCATCGTCGCTCTTCGCTAAACGGACCGTAACGAGTTCATCTGTCTCATTCAAACTGATGGCACGTAGACCGTTTTTTTTTTTTTGGGCGTATGCCGAAAGTGGCGAACGCTTAATCAATCCTTCTTTCGTGATGAAGACGAGAGACAACTGCTCGTCCGCTACTTCTTCAGACTCATCCTGTGTCTCTTCCGCTACCGTTTGGTTAGCCAAGTAACTATTGAAATCGACAGGAATCATCGTTTCGACTTTTTCACCTTTGTCGATTTGAAGCAAGTTAATGATCGGCATCCCTTTCGCGGTACGGCTCATCTCAGGAATTTCGTATCCTTTGAGACGGAAGACGCGTCCGAAGTTGGTGAAGAACAGGATGGTATCGTGTGTCGACGCGGAGAGCAGACGAAGCACAAAGTCTTCATCATTCGTTCCCATACCTTGTTTCCCACGTCCACCACGGCGCTGTGTCCGATATGAATCCGATGGGATCGACTTGATATATCCTTCGCTCGTGAGCGTAATCATCATGTCGCGAACTGGGATCAAATCTTCGTCCTCGAGTTCAACGATATCCGTACGAATCACCGTACGACGAGCATCACCATATCGCTCTTTGATTTCGATTAACTCGTTACGAATGATATCGAGTAGCAATTCTTCGTCTCCGAGAATCGCACGAAGTTCTTCGATTAACGCTTTCACTTCACGATATTCGCCTTCAATCTTCTCACGTTCCAAACCAGTCAAGCGTTGGAGACGCATATCTAAGATTGCTTGCGTCTGTTCAGTCGAAAGTCCAAAGCGGGCAATCAACTTTTCACGAGCCTCGTCACCTGTGCGTGTGCTACGGATGATGGCGATGACTTCATCCAAGTGATCCAAGGCAACACGAAGACCTTCTAAAATGTGGGCACGTGCTTCCGCTTTGTCTAAATCGAATTGCGTCCGACGACGCACGACCTCTTTTTTGTGTTCGATGTAGTAATAGATTGCTTGTTTGATGTTCAACGTTTTTGGACGACCGCCTACAAGCGCGAGCATGTTAACACCGAACGTCGTTTGCATCGGTGTTTGCTTGTACAAGTTATTCAAGATGACACTCGCATTCGCGTCGCGGCGAACTTCAATCACGATGCGCATCCCGTTACGGTCTGATTCATCGCGTAAGTCCGTGATTCCCTCGATTTTCTTGTCGCGAACCAAATCGGCAATCTTTTCAACGAGACGCGCTTTGTTGACTTGGTAAGGAATCTCGTGCACGAGGATCCGTTCACGACCATTTTTCAAGACCTCGATTTCAGCTTTCGCACGCATCGTAATCGATCCGCGTCCAGTTTCATATGCACGACGAATCCCACTACGTCCCAAAATCTCTCCCGCAGTCGGGAAATCAGGACCCGGGATATGTTGCATCAATTCTGCAATCGTGATGTCCGGGTTGTGAGAAAGCGCCAGTACACCGTCGATGACCTCGTTCAAGTTATGAGGCGGAACGTTCGTCGCCATACCAACGGCAATCCCGCTCGTCCCGTTCACAAGGAAGTTCGGGAAACGTGCCGGAAGTACGACTGGTTCTTTTTCTTCACCATCGAAGTTTGGTTGATAATCAATCGTGTTTTTTTTTATGTCTCGTACGAGTTCCATCGCAATTTTAGACATACGTGCCTCGGTATAACGCATCGCAGCGGCCGAGTCGCCATCGACTGAACCGAAGTTCCCGTGACCGTCGACTAATTCGTAGCGATAACTGAAGTCCTGAGCCATGCGGACCATCGTCTCATAAACGGCTGAGTCACCGTGTGGGTGGTACTTACCGATGACGTCCCCAACGACACGCGCCGACTTCTTATGTGGCTTGTCCGCGCGAATACCTAGTTCGTTCATCGCATATAAAATACGACGGTGAACCGGCTTTAATCCATCTCGCACGTCCGGAAGGGCACGTGATACGATGACGCTCATCGCGTAGTCCATGAACGACGTTCGCATCTCCTGGCTAATATTTATATCCTTGATATTTTCTTGTTCTGCCATTCGTTATTGCCTACCCTTCTTATTAAATATCGAGGTTCTTCACGTAATGGGCGTGAGATTGAATAAAGTCACGGCGTGGTTCGACGTTGTCACCCATGAGCGTTTCGAAGATTTCATCCGCTTCGATTGCATCTTGCAGGTCGACACGAAGCATCGAACGCGTTTCCGGGTTCATCGTCGTATTCCATAACTGTTCAGGATCCATCTCTCCGAGACCCTTGTAACGTTGAACGCTATAACGTGCATTTTCAGGAAGTTGTGCAATCGCTGCCTGCAACTCACGGTCGTTTTGAACGTAGATGGTTTCTTTCCCGTGCTTCACACCATAGAGTGGTGGTTGCGCGATATAAACATATCCACTTTCAACGAGTGGGCGCATGTAACGATAGAAGAACGTCAACAATAACGTCCGAATGTGCGCACCATCGACATCGGCATCGGTCATGATGATGAGTTTATGATAGCGCGCTTTCGATAAGTCAAACTCATCGGCAATCCCTGTTCCGAGAGCCGTGATGATGGTCCGAACTTCTTGGTTGGCCAAAATCTTATCAAGACGTGCTTTCTCAACGTTGATGATTTTCCCTCGAATCGGAAGGATGGCTTGGAAGTGACGATCACGTCCAGATTTCGCAGAACCTCCCGCTGAGTCACCCTCAACGATGTATAGTTCAGATTTCGATGCATCTTTTGACGAACAGTCTGCCAATTTCCCTGGCAATGAACTGACTTCGAGAATCCCTTTACGACGTGTCATCTCGCGTGCACGTTTCGCAGCAAGACGCGCACGTGCCGCCATCAAGCCTTTGTCGACAATGAGGCGGCCGACCGACGGGTTCTCGAGTAGGAATTGTTCGAAAGTGTCGCTGAACAATGTGTCCGTTGCCGTACGCGCATCGGCATTCCCGAGTTTTGTCTTCGTCTGCCCTTCAAACTGAGGAGAAGGGTGCTTGACCGAAACAATCGCCGTCAATCCTTCACGGACATCATCCCCTGAGAGGCTACCATCGGCTTCCTTCATCAATCCGAATCGCTTCGCATAATCATTAATGGCACGGGTGAGCGCCGTCTTAAATCCAGTCTCGTGCGTCCCACCTTCATGCGTCGGAATGTTGTTCGTGAATGAATAAATGTTACTTGCGAAACCTTCGTTGTATTGAAGCGCGATCTCGACTTCGATTCCGTCTTTCGTACCGTGTACGTACACAGGCTCCTCATGAATCGACGCTTTTGACCGGTTCAAGTGCTCGACATAAGACTTGATTCCGCCCTCATAGTGATAGTTCCGTTCAATCGTCTCGTCACTACGATCATCTTTAGCCACGATTCGTAACCCTTTGTTCAAGAAGGCGAGCTCACGTAAGCGTGTCGCTAACAGATCAAAGTCATATTCGAGTGTCTCCTGGAAGATGTCTCCGTCTGGGAAGAAACGAACTGTCGTCCCAGTCGTGTCAGTCGTCCCGACGATTTCGAGTTCACCTTGTGGGACACCACGTTTGAACGATTGGTAATATACGTTTCCATCGCGACGAACGAACACTTCAAGTTTCGTCGATAAGGCGTTAACAACCGACGCCCCGACACCGTGAAGACCACCTGATACTTTGTATCCGCCACCGCCGAACTTACCACCTGCGTGCAACACCGTGAAAATAACTTCAACGGCAGGTCGACCCGTTTTCTTTTGAACATCGACCGGAATCCCACGTCCGTTGTCTTCAACAACGATCGAGTTCCCTGGTTCAACCGTCACTGTGATCGTGTCACAATAACCAGCGAGCGCCTCATCGATTGAGTTATCGACAATCTCCCATACCAAATGGTGGAGACCGCGAGAGCTTGTGGAACCGATATACATCCCTGGACGTTTACGGACAGCCTCTAAGCCTTCAAGGACTTGAATCTGATCGGCGCCGTACGCTTGCAATTCTTTTTCATTTTCATTACTCATCGGTTATTTTCACCTACTATACATGATTTGGTGTTCCTTCTTGCCACGATTACACGGACTCCGTTTCAACCTCACCTTGTTTCACGTGAAACACTTTAGCTTGTTGAATGGTCTCATGTGCAATCCCGTCAATGTTTGTTGTAGTCAAAATCGTTTGTACTTTCCGTCCCATCGTATCGAGGAGATGGGTTTGGCGATGATCGTCAAGCTCAGATAACACATCGTCTAATAACAACAGAGGATATTCGCCTACTTCTTCATGAATCAATTCAATCTCAGCTAGCTTCAATGACAAGGCCGCCGTTCGTTGCTGACCTTGTGAACCGAACGTTTGAACGTTTCGATTGTTGACATACAATTCAAAATCGTCACGATGCGGACCAAACAAGGTCACACCTCTTCGTCGTTCGTTCTCTCTTATTTTATCAAACTTTTGACGATACGTTTCAAACATCTGTTCTTTTGAGAAGCGTTCTTTTTGGAACGTGTCGGAAACGTATTGAATCGTCAGTGTTTCGAGTTCTCTCGTGATTCCGGAATGGATGGGATTGGCCCATTTTTTTTTCTGGTCGATGAAGTGATAGCGTCTCATCACAATTTTTACGGCAAGTTCAATCAATTGATCCGTCAAGACTTCAAGTAACGTCTCGTCGCCACCTTTTGTGGATAACTGCTTCAACAAGGCGTTCCGTTGTTTCAACGTCTTCAAGTATTGATTGAGCTCGTGTAAGTACACCGGACTGACCTGACCGATTTCCATATCTAAAAATCGCCGTCTCCCTTGCGGACTGCCTTTGACGATGGCTAAGTCTTCTGGGGCGAACAAGACGACGTTAAATGCGCCGACATAGTCACTGAGACGACGTTGTTCCAAATGATTGAGCTTTGCTTTCTTGACTTTAGGAGAAAAAGAGAGACTCTGCACCGATTCGCCCGTCCGTTTATGAATCCGTCCTTCGATACTCGCAGCATCGGCTTCCCAACCGATTAACTCACGGTCTTGTGTCGTCCGATGCGATTTTGCGAGCGCAAGTACGTAAATCGATTCGAGAAGATTCGTTTTTTCTTGGGCGTTCTCACCAATCAGAACATTCGTCTGTTCTGAAAAATCTAGCTCGAGGGTTTCGTAGTTGCGATAGTTTTGCAATCGGATCGACTTTAAATGCACGTCAGTTTCCCTCGATTTGATATTCCCCGAAGCCTTCGACTTCGATTGTATCTCCATCTCTTAATTTACGACCGCGGCGCTGGTCCTGCTCACCGTTCACTTTAATCATGACATCCTCTAAAAAGAACTTTGCTTGTCCCCCACTCGAGATGATATCAGCTAATTTTAAAAATTGTCCGAGCGTTACATACTCGGTTGTAATCGACACTTTTTCCATGTCGTCACTTCCTTTCTCACATGATGATCTGAAAAAATCGCCATACATATTAGTTTATCGAAAATCAACGAATAAGGCAAAAAGAGGGATGACAAGGCAAGACACCTCATCATCCCTATCCGCAGCTTACGATGTGCGGACTGGCAAAATCAGTTGAAGAACACTATCTTGTTCAACCGGTCGTAAAATGAACGGTCGCATCGAACCCGTGAACTGGATTTCGATTTCAGATGCATCGAGTGCGCGGAGCGCGTCCATCACGAATTTCGAGTTGAAGGAAATTTTTAGTTCTTCTCCTTCAAGAGACAGGATGCTGACACGTTCCGATACTTTTCCGACTTCCGGCGAGTGTGAAGAGACTTCAACTGCCGTTGTATCTTCCGCCACAAATTTAATGACGTTGTTGCGATCGGCACGTGCTAAGAGCGATGCACGGTCAATGGCCTGTAAGAACTCTTTCGCATTCATCCGAACCGCTGTGCGATATTCTTCCGGAATGAGACGTGACGTGTCTGGATAGGCACCGTCTAACAAACGAGAGAAGAATGAGATGTTTTTCATACGGAATAAAATTTGTTGGTCCGTTAAGACGATTTCAATCGGCAACTCTTCACGGTCGAGTAATTTTGCCAATTCGTTGAGTGAGCGACCAGGAACGACGACATTTTGGAACGTCAAATCGTTATCTGTCTCAAAACGTGCGCGACGAAGCGCCAGACGGTGGCTATCGGTTGCGACACATGTAAGGAAGCCCTTCTCTGCTGAGAAGTTAACCCCTGTCAATACGGGACGTGTCTCCTGTGAAGAAACAGCGAAGCTCGTCTGACGGATGATGGTCTTCAATAGATCAGCCGGCAAATAGAAGCGACGATCACTCGCAAGTTCAGGTAGGCGTGGATACTCATCCGGGTCGAGACCGTTTAAATGGAACTCTGCCTGACCAGACTCAATGCGCGTCATGAAGTTCGGTGAAACTTCGAGTGTGACCTCGTTCGTCGGTAACTTCTTCACGATTTCTCCTAAGAAGCGTGCGTTCAACACGACGCTTCCAGCACGTTGAATTTGAATGAGTTCAATTCCACCCTCTTCGATTGGAATCAAGCGTTCAATCGAAATCTCGGTATCACTTCCTGTCAGTGTTAAGCCATCCGCATGTGCCTCAAGTTTCAAGCCTGTCAAAATTGGAATAGTCGTTCGTGAAGCCACAGCTTTTGATACGTCTTGTACGGCTTGCATGAATACATCTCGTTGAATCGTTAAATGCATGTGGATAATTCCTCCTAAGGTGAAATGAGTCCATTTCCTAATAATATAATAGTATTAATTAAATCATAATAGTAATAAGGGCTGTGGATACTGGGGATAAGTCCCCTAAGTCATACGTGTTAAGCGATTTCGCCTGTGAATAACTTGTGGATAACTGAGGTGGTTTATCCACAGGATATCCACAGAGAATTCTTCATTAGTTAGAAAGTGCCTTCTTCAACGTTTGAATCGTCTCTTGCATTTCCACATCGTTCTTTAGAAGGGTGCTAATTTTTTCATGTGCATGAATCACAGTCGTGTGATCACGCCCTCCGAACTCTTCCCCGATTTTTGGCAAGGAGCTCTCCGTCATCTCCCGCGAGAGATACATTGCGATTTGACGTGGGAATGCCAACGTCTTAGTTCGCTTTTTTGAGTTCAATTCTTCTACTTGAATGTTGAAGTGTTGACCGACAACTTCTTGAATATCGCGAATGACAATTTTCTTCGCTTCCTGGACAGGCATGATATTATGAAGCGCTTCGGCTGCCACGTCCGGGTCGATTGGTCGCCCGACAAGTTTTGCATAAGCGACGACTCGTGTCAGTGCCCCTTCTAGTTCCCGAATGTTCGTATCGATTTGATTCGCGATATACAGCATGACTTCATTCGAGATATCAAGCCCTTCCGCGGTCGCTTTTTTGTGAAGAATCGCAATTCGCGTCTCAAGGTCCGGTGGTGTGATGTCTGTGATTAGGCCCCATTCAAAGCGTGAACGAAGTCGATCCTCTAGCGTCGGGATTTCTTTTGGTGGTCGATCACTTGAAATCACGATTTGTTTCTGATCGTTGTGCAATGCATTGAATGTGTGGAAAAACTCTTCTTGGGTTTGTTCTTTCCCTGCTAAAAACTGAATATCATCAATCAATAGTACATCAATGTTTCGATAACGGTTCCGAAACTCACCGGTCTTATTATCCCGAATCGAATTGATAAATTCATTTGTGAACTTCTCAGAAGAGACATAGGCAATGCGAGCCCCCGGTTTTTGACCTTTTACATAATGACCAATCGCATGCATCAAATGTGTCTTACCAAGTCCAACGCCTCCGTATATGAAGAGCGGGTTATAGGCGCGTGCAGGTGCTTCGGCGACAGCAAGTGATGCGGCGTGGGCAAAACGGTTCCCCGATCCGATGACAAACGTCTCGAAAATGTATTTGTCATTCAGTTGACCAAGATCCCCTTCCTCTTTTGAAGGTAATAGCACGGGCTGTTCTTTTGTTTCTGTCACGGCGATGGACTCATTTGACGATCCATCCGCTGGAGCATACTTGTGTGCTTGAGATTCCTCGATGAAATGAATTTCAAGCTTGTTGTTTGTGATCTCTTCAACCGTATCTTGTAACAGAGAGAGATACTGTCGCTCTAACCACGTGACGATAAAACTGGCGGGTGCCGACACAACGAGCGTCGTTCCCATCAATGATATCCCCTCGGTTGATTTCAACCACATGTCAAAACTGGCTTTTGGAGTTCGTTCTTCTTCCTCGATTACCGATAAGACATTTCTCCAAATCTCGCGAGCATTCTTCAATGAAAGACCTCCTTTACTCACATGTTGGGTAAAACTTATTCACACGATATACACATACACTATTCTATAGTAGAAACTAGGGTTATCCCCAGAGAACAAAAACTGTGGATAAAGTTATCCACATGGTGTTCATTATGGGGATAACACTTATCCACAGCCTGTGTATATCTTGGAATCACGAATTGTTCATCCACAAGTTTGTGCACATTCAGTTTAGCAAAATAAAATAGACGTGGCAATGCTTTTTTTTATTTATCCACAGATAAAGAAAAGTATCCACACCCACTTATCCACATGCTGTGTGTTTTGTGGATAACCTGTGGATATATTGTGGATAAAGCACTAATGATAGAATATGAGATGAAAAAGTTATACACAAAAGAGGAAGAAGTGAAATGAAAGATTGTTTTTGTAAAAGAAGAAAAAGAAAAAATAAAGAAAAAAAAAAAGAAAAAAGAGGAGTTATTCACATATAAATGTGGATAACTTCGAGATTTTGTGGATAAAATGGCTCAACATGGCTATTTATAAAGACCGTTTATAAAATACGTAAAGGTTGTGTATACATTCATCCCCTACTCGTCCTTCGGATAAGGATCGAATCCATGTGGATGAATGCTTTCTGAGTGCCTCATTCTATGAATTTGAAAACCATCCGAAAATACATTGACAATTGTTGAATCGATTTATATAATCTTAAAGACTGCCTTAAATGAAACTATAACTTGCTAATAGAGCGTTAATCTTGAGGAGGTGCTGTAACCATGAAACCAACTTTCAACCCTAACAACCGTAAGCGTAAGAAAGTTCACGGATTCCGTGCACGCATGGCGACTAAAAACGGTCGCAACATTCTTGCTGCTCGTCGTCGTAAAGGCCGTAAAGCCTTGACTGTATAATTCCGAATGAAGATTGCCCGGGGATCCTTTCCTCGGGCAATTTTTTAGTTTGTCACAGAAACGTAGTATTTCATGGATTCTCCCTCGTTCAAATGATGTGGATATGATATGATGTTAGTTGACGATTTTTGAAGCGAAGGATGGAGTGAGAATAAAGAAAAAAGAATACCGCCTGCAAAAGAATGAAGAGTTCCAAGCGGTGTTTCGCGAAGGACGCTCCGTGGCCAATCGTCAGTTTGTCGTCTACACGCTCAAAGCGGATCAAACACATTTCAGAGTGGGTCTTTCCGTCAGCAAGAAACTTGGAAATGCTGTGGAACGGAACCGGATGAAACGATTGATGCGTGAGTCGCTTCGCTTGCTCGAACCAAACGTTGCACCGAATGATTATGTCATCATCGCTCGAAAGCCTGCGACCGCATTGACGCAGTCGGAAGTAACCGAGAGTTTGAAACACGTATTCAAACGGGCCAAGGTTTGGCAAAAGCAGGGCCGGTGACCATGACAATCTGAATTTATTCTCTCATATAATTAGAGTCTGATAAGATTGCCCGATCGACGTGTGCGTTAAAAAGAATTGATAAAGAAAGCGTAGGAGGAACTATGAGCAAAAAGCTAAAATTAGGATTACTCGCTGCCATGACCGCGGTCATCATGCTGATGGCAGGCTGTGTGGATCCGTCTACCATCCAAGCCGAACCAGTAACGGCTGACACAGAAGGTTTCTGGGCGAAGTACTTTGTATGGCCGCTCGCATGGCTTTTGAAGGAAGTTGCTTACTTGGTCGGTGGCCCGTGGCAATACGGGATTTCAATCATCATCGCGACGATTATCGTCCGGTTATTGATTCTCCCACTCATGATCAAGCAGACGAAGAGTATGGGTGCGATGCAAGTGTTGCAACCAGAAATGCTGAAGCTTCGTGAAAAGTACAGCTCAAAAGACCAGGAAACACAACGTAAACTCCAAGAAGAGATGATGAAGCTTTATCAGGAATACCAAATCAACCCGCTCGCGGGATGTTTGCCGATCTTGATTCAAATGCCGATTCTCTTCGCATTCTATGATGCGATTCGCCGTACACCTGAGATTTTCGAAGCGAACTTCTTATGGTTCGACCTCGGTGCTCCGGATCCAACGTTCGTCTTGCCGATCTTAGCGGCAATCTTGACGAACGCACAACAAAAAATCTCAATGGCGGGTCAAGAACAGAACCCGCAGTTGAAGATGATGCTTTATATCTTCCCGGTTATGATCTTCGTCATGTCGATCAACCTCCCAGCTGCCCTTTCGTTATACTGGGTAGTCGGTTATATCATCTCGATCATCGTCACGATGGCAATCATGCTCCCGATGCGTGAGAAGATGAAGGTTGCGGCTGAAGCGAAAATCGCTGCGAAAGAAGCAGAGCGTGCAGCGCTTGCTGAAAAAGAAAAGAAAAACAAAAAGAAAAAGCGTAAATAATCGCTAAGCTGAGTGTCTTCTGACGCTCAGCTTTTTTTTTGGGATTGCAAGCCGGTCAGAGGGGAATAGAGATAGAAACGAGTAAACGGAGGTGTGGGAAAATGGAGGCATTCATTCAGCGTTTGGAACGTTCGACGTTATGGCAAGCGGTCATTTATTTTGTACTTGGTGTTCTCATTTTGTTATATCCTCGATTTTTCTTTTTTGTCATGGTGTATGTCATTGCCGGTTATTTAGCAATCATGGGGATTTGGATGATCTTTCAAGGGTTGCGTCGACGTCAGGGAGGGTTGCCACCCACTTTCTTTATGGGTCTCATCTATTTGATTTTGGCAGCGGTCGTCTTTTTCTTCGCAGAGACGCTAGCTAGTCTTCTCCCGATTTTGATCGGAGCCTTGTTCTTATTCGGTGGAATTATCCGCCTGATTCAGGCACTCGGTTACCGTCAATCGATGTCGGGACGATGGCTTTGGTTTTTTTTTGGAAGTCTATTGTGGATAGGTGTCGGGATTCTCATGTTGACGAATCCGTTCAGTAGCCTACTTGTCTTGTTCCAACTGTTCGGCGGCATTCTCATCGCCATCGCGATACTGGAACTGTTCCTCTATTTCACGATTCGTTCGACGAAACGCCAAAAAAAAAACTAAAAAACAAGCCGCCCTATATGCCAGGACGGCTTTTTTCTCGTTGAATCAACTGTTCCATGAACGGTCCGAACACGTTGTAGCCAGGTAGTGATGCGAAAAAAGTTTGCTCTACCTGAAGTCGCTCCAGATAGATGTGGGCGGCTTTTTCGTGTGAGGCGGGGGTCAAATGGTCATAAAATGAGCGGAGGTCGATTTTTTGTCGCTGCGTCACATCTTTTAAACCAAGGGAAGCCCGGTCCGGTGTGTGGTGAGCGGCTAACACATATGCGAAATGGACCATTCCTTGCCGGAGCATCTCCGTTGCCCACATCGCGTTGCCTCGATTGCGTGATTTTGTATATTGGAAAAAGAACCACACGGTATCGAACGCATGGTCACTGATTGCCGCTTCGTCTAATTGCAAGGAAGTGGCGTGTCTAGCAAGTCGCTGTTGTGGGTCGTAGAGCACATGAATCGAGTCTTGATGATTCAACGTCTCTTGCGTGACCGTGAACAGGTCGAGGTGAAGAAAATCATCAAAGACGGCGATGAGTTGTGGAGCGACGATGTGAATCTCGTCTTTTAACAGAATCGGACGATAGGCGGTTACATGCTCGAGGCGTCTAGATAGAAAAGAGACCTCTTCATCGGGGTGTACCATGACATAGAGGTCGATATCTGAATGTTCATCGGCTTCTCCCCGACCGAATAAACCCTTCATAAAAATCGCTTGAACCGCTTCATCGTGCTCTAATCGTTCGGTGATGATTCGGATTGCGTCTTGCTGTTTCATCTTTAGATCATCTCTCTCCTATGTAAATATATTCCTTTATTGTACGAAAACGATGAGTCGAATGGCAATGACTTTATCAATGGTCCAACTCTTTCGTTCAAGTCGAATATCGTGTATAGTAGGTTCGTTATGCATATGATAGAAGAAGATGTTTAGGTTTGGAGGGAGAAAGATGCTAGAGTTTGACACGATTACAGCGATTTCGACGCCGATGGGTGAAGGTGCCATCGGGATCGTCCGACTATCGGGCGATTTGGCGGTCGAAACGGTGAACAATGTGTTTTCTGGGAAAGACTTAACAACAGTCGATTCACATACGATTCATTATGGAACGTTAAAATATCCTAATACGGGCGAAATCGTCGATGAAGTCATGGTCAGTATTATGCGCGCGCCGAAGACGTTTACGCGAGAAGATGTCGTCGAAATCAATTGTCACGGAGGCGTCGTAGCGGTCAATCGTGTCCTTGAGCTCATTCTCGATCAACCCGACATCCGCCTAGCAGAACCGGGCGAGTTCACGAAGCGCGCCTTTTTAAATGGTCGGATCGATTTATCTCAGGCGGAAGCGGTCATGGATTTGATTCGCGCGAAGACGGACCGAGCAATGAACGTTGCGATGGCGCAAATGGAAGGACGTTTGTCACGTCTCGTTCGCGAGTTACGTCAACAATTGCTCGAGACGATTGCGGCGGTCGAGGTCAACATCGACTATCCAGAATATGACGCAGAAGAGATGACCCAGGCCATCGTCGAAGAGAAAGCGGGCGAGGTCAAACGTGTCCTCGAACAGTTACTCGAGACAGCGCGACAAGGGAAAATCTTACGTGAAGGCTTGGCCACGGCAATCATCGGTCGACCGAACGTCGGAAAATCTTCTTTGATGAACACGCTCGTTCAAGAGACAAAAGCGATTGTCACCGAAATTGCCGGTACGACACGTGACACAATTGAGGAATACGTCAACGTGAAAGGTGTTCCGCTCAAATTGATCGATACGGCAGGGATTCGCGAAACGGAAGATATCGTGGAACGAATCGGTGTGGAAAAGTCGAGAAAAGCGTTAGAAGCGGCAGATTTGGTCCTTCTCGTCTTGAACGGACATGAGGGATTGACTGTCGAGGATGAGGCGTTATTTGAGGCAGTTAAAGGAATGAATGCCATCATCATCATCAACAAGACAGACTTGCCACAAAACATGGATTCTTCTAAGCTAGAGAAACTAGCGGCAGGACGTCCAATTGTGGCGACATCGCTCTTGCTAGATGAAGGAATCGATGCCCTTGAAGCGGCCATCGCAAATCTATTCTTCGCAAAAGGTGTCGAGTCACAGGATATGACGTATATCTCAAACGCTCGACACATTCAGTTAATCAAACGAACGATTGGTCAAATTGATGAGGCGCTCGGTAGTGCCGTCATGAATATGCCGATCGACATGGTTCAAATCGATTTACGTCGTGCGTGGGATACGCTCGGTGAAATCAATGGAGATACCGTACAGGAGAGCTTGATTGATCAGCTCTTTTCACAGTTTTGTCTTGGGAAATAATAAGGAGGAACGAATATGGCTTATACGGCAGGCGAATTTGACGTCATCGTCATCGGGGCCGGACACGCAGGGATTGAATCAGCACTCGCATCGGCTCGAATGGGCGCGAAAACAGCGATGCTCACCATGAACCCTGATATGGTCGGATTCATGTATTGCAACCCATCAATCGGTGGGCCGGCGAAAGGGATCGTCGTACGTGAAATCGATGCGCTCGGTGGCGAGATGGGGCGTGCGATTGACGCGACATACATCCAAATGAAGATGCTCAACACATCGAAAGGGCCGGCGGTACGTGCGCTACGTGCACAGGCGGACAAATTCCAATACCAAAATCATATGAAGAAAGTGCTAGAAGATGAGCCGAATCTGCTGCTTCGTCAGGCGCTAGTCGAGCGCTTGTTGATTGAGGACGGAGAAGTACGTGGCGTGGTAACGAACACAGGTTCAGAATATCGCGCGAAAGCGGTCATCGTCACAACGGGAACGTTCATGCGTGGTCAAATCATCATCGGGGAATTGGCTTACGAGAGTGGTCCGAACAACCAAATGCCATCGGTCGAGCTATCGAAGCATCTTGAAGAGCTCGGTCTCGACTTAGTTCGATTCAAAACGGGAACACCGCCACGAATCGACGGCAAGACGATTGATTATTCGAAGACGGAGATTCAGCCAGGGGACGAGAATCCATCATTCTTCTCGTACACCTCGACGGACTTGGATCCGATCGAACAAATCCCGTGCTGGCTCACGTACACGAGCGAACGTACACACCAATTGATTGATGAGAACTTGCATCGCTCACCCATGTATTCGGGTGCGATTAAAGGAACGGGGCCCCGTTATTGCCCATCAATCGAAGATAAGGTCGTTCGCTTTAATGATAAACCGCGTCACCAAATCTTCTTAGAGCCAGAAGGTCGCGATACGGAAGAAATCTATGTCCAAGGCTTTTCGACGAGTATGCCAGAAGACGTGCAACATCAGATGCTTCGCACGATCCCGGGTCTTGAAAATTCAGAGATGATGCGTCCCGGTTATGCGATTGAATACGATGCGGTCGTACCGACACAGCTTTGGCCAACTCTCGAAACAAAAGCTGTCCCAGGTCTTTTCACAGCGGGACAAATCAACGGGACGAGCGGGTACGAAGAAGCGGCTGGACAGGGCATCATGGCGGGAATCAACGCCGCATGCAAAGTGCTCGGAAAAGATCCGGTCATCTTGGACCGTTCGCAAGCGTACATCGGCGTCTTAATCGATGACCTCGTGACGAAAGGTACGAACGAACCGTATCGCCTTCTCACATCACGTGCCGAATACCGTCTTTTGTTGCGTCATGACAATGCGGACTTGCGACTCAGCGACATCGGGTATGAGATCGGCTTACTTTCAGAAGATCGTCACACTCACCTTAACGAGAAGCGTGTAGCGATTGAAAAAGAAGTGAAGCGACTTGCGTCACTTGTCGTCAAACCGACACCTGAAGTCAATGCGATGCTCGAATCGGTCGGTGCGCACCCGCTTAAAGAAGCGACGCATGCCAACATCTTGTTGAAACGTCCGGAAGTATCTTATGAAGCACTCATGACGGTCGTTCCGTCAACGGAAGAATTGTCGTATGAAGTGAAAGAACAAGTCGAGATTCAAGTGAAGTATGAAGGTTATATTTCCAAACAGCTTGAACAAGTCGAGAAGATGCGTCGCATGGAAGAAAAACGAATCCCGGAAAACTTGGATTACGATGCGATCGGTGGTCTCGCGACAGAAGCGAAACAAAAACTAAAACAAGTTCGTCCTCTTTCGATCGGTCAAGCGTCTCGTATCTCAGGCGTAAACCCAGCAGACGTGTCAATCTTGCTCGTCTATATCGAACAAGGACAATACGCAACGGTGGAGTGAAACGATGAACGAATCTCAATTTATTGAAGCGTTACGAGCTGAAGGGTTTGAGCTGAGTGAGACACAACTCAGTCAGTTCAAGCGTTACTTCGAAATGCTCGTCGAATGGAACGAGAAAATGAACTTAACGGCCATCACGGACCGAGAAGAAGTATATTTGAAGCATTTCTATGATTCGCTCAGCGCAGCGTTTCATTTCGATTTCACGAAAGTCGAAACCGTATGTGATGTCGGGGCAGGAGCCGGATTCCCAAGTCTTCCGCTCAAAATTTTATTCCCACACTTACACGTCACGATCATCGATTCGTTAAACAAACGCATCACCTTTTTGAACGAGTTGGCCCTTGCCCTTGGACTCGAAGGTGTCGCGTTCCATCATGGTCGTGCCGAAAAAAAAAGAAAAAATAAAAAGTTCCGCGAACAGTTTGACGTCGTCACAGCACGTGCGGTTGCCCGCATGACCGTGTTGGCAGAATACTGTTTGCCACTCGCGAAAGTAGGCGGAAGCTTCGTTGCGCTTAAAGCGGCCAAGGTTTCTGACGAGATGGCAGACGCCAAAAACGCTTTAGCCGTTCTAAAAGGGAAAGAAAAAGCGACACACCAGTTCCTATTGCCAGGAGAGATGAGTGAGCGTAATATCGTAGTTGTAGAAAAAAAACGAAAAACGCCCGGGAAATATCCGCGTAAAGCGGGGACACCGGCGAAAGAGCCACTTATCTGATGATGTCGTTTCACGTGAAACAAAAGCAGATTCCAGTGGTGGAGTCTGCTTATTTTTTTACATAAAGGGGTGCCCGACGTTGAAGAATAGATTTGCGAAATTGTTCGGTGTGAATCGAAAAGACGAAGTTGCCGTGACGCAGATTGCGGAAGTTCGAGCGGATGACACGGTACAAGAACTCTCGTTATCACGGTTGCGTCCAAACCGTTATCAACCGCGTAAAGTGAAAGAACCGGCAAAAATTGAAGAGTTGGCAACGACGATTTCGGAACATGGACTCCTTCAACCAATCGTGGTTCGAAAGGCAGATGGGGACTGCTATGAAATCATTGCCGGGGAGCGTCGTTTCCGTGCGGTGAAATCGCTTGGTTGGTCAGCGATTCCGGCAATCGTTCGCGATATGGACGATGATACGACGGCTGCACTCGCCTTGATTGAAAACTTGCAGCGTGAGCAGTTAAGCCCGATTGAAGAGGCGGAAGCATATGATCGTTTACTGGCCTTGAACGGTTTGACGCAAGATGCGCTCGCGAAGAGTCTAGGCAAGAGTCAATCCACGATCGCCAATAAGTTGCGCTTGTTAAAATTGCCGGAGGATGTTAAGCAGTCGCTTCGCGATCGTCGGATCAACGAGCGACATGCGCGTGCGTTGTTGCCGTTGAAGGAAGAAGGATTGCAACTTCAAGTGCTCGCAGAAGTGTTAGAACAGGATTTTAACGTCAAGGAGACAGAAGAACGCGTCGCCTTTTTAACAACACCGATCGAAGAAGAGAAAAGAAAGCCGAAAAAACAACGTCGTCGGACGAAAAGTTTTGCGCGTGACACGCGAATCGCCATCAACACGATTCGTGACTCAATCGATTTGATTGGGAAAACAGGGATTGACGTCCAAACTGAAGAAGTAGACGAAGAGGAATTTGTTGAAATTCGAATTCGCATCCCGAAAACGCGGCCTCAAAAATGAGTCCGTGCTTTTTTATACAATGAAGGAGGTTTGTAGATGGAACGATTAGCATTAAAATTCATTCGCCCAAACCCGAATCAGCCCCGGAAACAATTTGAGGTGGAAAAATTAGAAGAGTTGCGTCAATCCATTGAGCGATATGGCGTCCTACAACCAATCGTCGTTCGAAAAGCGACAGGATACTATGAAATCATTGCCGGGGAACGACGGTTTCAGGCGGCGAAGCTCGCTGGGAAAGAAGACATTCCTGCCCTCGTCGTCACGGCGGACTCCGATCGCGTCATGGAGTTGGCGCTGATTGAAAACATTCAGCGGGCAGACTTGAATGCCATCGAAGAGGCTGTCGCCTATGAACAGTTGATGCAGACGCTAGGTCTGACGCAACAACAGTTGGCCGATCGCGTCGGGAAGAGCCGCAGTCATGTGACGAACAGTCTTCGCCTCCTTCGATTGCCGAGTGCCGTCCAGCATGCGGTCATGGTCGGAGATTTGACGATGGGACATGCACGTGCCATCACGGGTATGAAATCGGAACAAGCGATGGAACAGATTGCGAAACGGGTCATTGCCGAGCATTGGACGGTCCGTCGCCTCGAGCGTTACTTACAAAAAGAACAAAAAGAAAAAAAGACGCTGAAGCGATCGAACGCCGATATCGAAGCGGTCGAAGCGGTGCTTGCGGAGCGTCTTCAGATGGATGTGTCGATTCGTCCGCGCCGAAAAGGCGGCGTCCTCGAGTTGAAGTATTTTTCACAAGACGACTTGGAACAATTGTTGACGTTATTATCGCCTCAAGACTTTGATTCATCTCGTGACTGACGAAGACGCGTGATGGCCGCCTCTTCGTGATGCAGGCGCCCGATCCGTGTATCAAAATCGGCGAATCCGTCTGTGATGAAACGTGCGAGTTCATATACAAGATGGAGACGGGTATTCTGTAGAATCATCATCTCCATGAATCCACTTACGTTCACGACGGCTTTAATATTGTAAGCACCGACTGCCGGAAGTTCTTTTTGGACACCGGCCCCTGGAGCGAGCGGACCTTCCGAAAAGAAGACATAACCGACACTTGATAAACGTCCGAGACAGGCGTCGATAGCGATAATGAGCGGTTGATGGAAGCGCGTTTGAATCTCATGTAACGTTTCCACCAAATTGAGTGCGTGTACAGGCTTCGTTAATGTGCCGTATACATGTAAATTTCGGATATTACGTTCTTCTAAAAACGTTCCGACGAGCGGACCGAGTGAATCACCGGTCGAACGGTCCGAACCGATGCAAACAAGGACGATGGGGCGATGGATTTCATTGACCAACTGTTCATGAAGCTGGTCCGCAAGCAATCTGGATCCACTCCGCTCAGTGTGTTCAATGAAGAAAGAGTATGGTTTATGAGGTTTTAAGCGAAACGGCATGAATCTCATCCTCTCTTCTAAGCTGCCTATTCCTAGTTGCAGTTGGGGGATTGATCTCGTATTAACCCATTCCCAAAAGTGGAAAACTTCTAACTTCCGAATGCAGTGTTTGAGAAAAGTCGTGAAATATGTTTTGATGATTTAGAATCTACGACTTTGAGGTGAAAAGATGGCTTCGCAAAATACAGAAAAAGATTTAAATACGGTTGCCGATGAGACAATCGACAGCGTGAACCGATTCGTCGAGTACTTTAAAGATACAGACATGTGGATTGGTTTAGGGATCAAGCTCGCCGGTGTGGCGCTCATCATCCTTGGTTTATATATCGCAACACGCATTTTGACAACGATGGTCGAGCGCGTGTTTACGCTCCGCAAAATAAAAGAACATGATATCGTCGCCCAGCGACAGAATGAAACGTTATTAAAATTAGCCCAAAACACAATCCGCTATGTGATCGGGTTGATTATGGTCTTGACGGTGCTCGGACAATTCGGTGTGAATATCGCCGGTTTGATTGCATCAGCCGGGGTCGCGGGTCTTGCAATCTCATTCGGGGCACAAAGTTTGGTGAAAGACGTCATCACAGGGGCGTTCATCATCTTTGAAAACCAATACAAGAACGGGGATTACGTCAATTTGAACCAACAAGTCGACGGGACGGTCATCGAGGTCGGAATCCGGACGACGAAGTTAAAAGGATTAAACGGACAAGTGACGATTATTCCGAACGGACAAATCTTACAAGTGACGAACTACTCGCTTGAAAACAGCGTCGCTGTTGTCGATATTGGGGTTGCGTACGAAGAAGATATGTCAAAAGTAGAGCAAGCGCTCAAGGAAATTGCGAAAACGGTCGAAGCACGCTATCACGACTTGTTCATCAAACCAATCGACTTAGCTGGAGTGCAGTCGCTCGGACCGTCGGAAGTGGTGTACCGATTAATGGCGGAAGTCCCGCCGACCCAGCACTTCGCAGCTGGTCGAATTTTGCATAAAGAGTTAAAGGCTGGACTTGACGAGCGGGGGATTGAAATTCCATACCCACGTACGGTCATGATGCCACCGAACTCGGCTCCTAAAGGAGGAGAAGCAGAAAATGCAAAGTAAAACCTATGCATTGAACGATATAAAAGAAATGAAAAAACCACATGCCTGTAAGACGAACCGTTGGCAAATCACGCGTGTCGGGATGGACATTCGAATCAAGTGTCAAGGCTGCGGAGCCAGTGTGCTCATGCAACGCCGTGATTTCGATAAGCGATTCAAGAAAGTGCTTGAACAAGGGAACGCCGCCGAATAAGCGGCGTTTTTATTTAGGTTATGAACGTGAGTTGCGGTTTAATCGTGGACTATCTATAATTGTGAAGGATGTGACGGTGTGGTGTACTGAATGTACCCACTCCACAGACGGCTTAACATTTCCCGGGAAACACCGGATGAGGAGGAAATACTAGTGGGATTAACAGCAGGAATTGTCGGATTGCCAAACGTCGGGAAATCGACATTGTTTAATGCGATTACACAAGCAGGAGTCGAGGCGGCCAACTATCCGTTCGCGACGATCGACCCGAACGTCGGCGTCGTAGAAGTACCGGATGCGCGCCTTGATCGATTGACAGAAAACGTCAAACCGAAAAAGACGGTACCGACAGCATTTGAGTTTACAGATATCGCTGGAATCGTGAAAGGTGCGTCAAAAGGTGAAGGTCTCGGAAACAAATTCTTGGCGAACATTCGCGAAGTGGATGCGATTTGCCAAGTCGTCCGTTGTTTCGAAGACGAGAACATCACGCACGTCGCAGGCCGTGTCTCACCAATCGACGACATCACGACAATCAACCTTGAATTGATCTTAGCTGACCTTGAGCAAGTCGATAAACGCATCGCACGTGTTCAAAAAATGGTGAAGGCAAAAGATAAAGGTGCGGTACAAGAACTCGAAGCACTCGAAATCGTGCGAGATGTTCTTGAATCAGAGCGCCCGGCACGTGTCGCTGAATTATCAGAAGATCAACTCGCGATCGTCAAACACTTCCAATTGCTTACGATGAAGCCGATGCTTTACGTGGCGAACGTGAGTGAGGATGAAGTGGCAGATGCCGATTCGAACGAGTTTGTACAAGCAGTCCGTGATCACGCGGCAACAGAAGGGTCGAAAGTCATCGTCATCTGTGCACGAATCGAAGAAGAAATTTCAGAACTCGAA
Organism: Exiguobacterium profundum; assembly: GCF_001909285.1. Classification (GTDB taxonomy): domain Bacteria; phylum Bacillota; class Bacilli; order Exiguobacteriales; family Exiguobacteriaceae; genus Exiguobacterium; species Exiguobacterium profundum. The sequence goes on along the minus strand of NZ_MRSV01000001.1, from coordinate 427,196 downwards.
CCGGAAGAACGCCTCGAGTTCTTACAAGATCTCGGAATCGAAGAGTCAGGACTTGATCAATTGATCCGTGCGGCTTACTCGACACTTGGTCTTGCGACATACTTCACGGCAGGTGAGAAGGAAGTTCGTGCATGGACGTTCAAACAAGGGATGAAAGCCCCACAATGTGCTGGTGTCATCCACTCTGACTTCGAACGTGGATTCATCCGTGCCGAAGTCGTGTCGTATGACGACCTTTCAGCAGCAGGAAACATGACGACGGTGAAAGAACAAGGAAAACTTCGTTCAGAAGGAAAAGAATACGTCTTCCAAGATGGCGACGTTGTCACGTTCCGCTTCAACGTATAAGTTGATTTACGGAAACGTATTGTAAAAGTCAAGGAAGTTTGATAGTATATTATGACGTGAGTAAAACAATTGTTTGCTCCTTGCTCCTACAACCGGTAGGGGCCGTTAGTCCAAGAGGAGGTGAAAGATAATGCGTAAATATGAACTTCTTTACATTATCCGTCCATCAGTTGATGAGGAAGCGAAGAAAGCTTTAATCGAGCGCTTCAACAACGTCATCACTGAAAACGGTAATACTGTTGAAAAAACAACAGACATGGGTAAACGTCGTTTCGCTTATGAAATCAACAAGATGCGCGAAGGACACTACGTTCTTCTTAACATCGTTGCTGAACCTAAAGCGATCTTAGAAACAGAGCGTCTCATGAAGATCTCTGACGACGTTGTCCGTCAAATGACAACAAAAGACGAGCGTTAATCCTTAACGTTTCGTATCGTGAAAGGGGAGCTTGGAGATGATTAACCGAGTTGTGTTAGTTGGTCGATTGACTCGCGATCCCGAAATGCGTTATACGCAGAGCGGAATCGCCGTAACACGCCTTACTCTCGCTTGCGATCGTCCATTCGCTGGACAAGATGGGAAGCGCGAGACGGACTTTATTGATTGTGTCGTTTGGCGCAAACAAGCAGAGAACGTAGCACAATACTTGAAAAAGGGCAGCATGGCCGGCGTTGACGGTCGCCTTCAAATCAGTAGTTACGAAGGACAAGATGGCCAACGTCGTTACCGGGCAGAAGTAGTCGCAGACAGCGTACGCTTCCTTGAACCACGCGGAGCCTCAGGGCAACGTGAGCAAGCACCATCTGGAGATGTCTTCGGTGGTGGTGAATCAAGTGGATCAGGATGGGGCGCAGGAGCCGCTTCGACTTCATCTCAGTCCTCGAATTCGAATAAAGGTTTTGACGCAGATCCGTTCTCGGGTGGCGGCAAAATCGACTTGTCAGATGATGATTTGCCATTCTAATCATCATGGACAATAAAAACTAACCTATAAAGGAGGTCTTCACATGGCACGTCGTCCAGGAGGTCGTCGTCGTCGTAAAGTATGTTTCTTTACGTCGAACAACATCACTCATATCGATTATAAAGACGTAGAATTGCTCAAACGCTTCGTTTCGGAGCGTGGTAAAATTCTTCCACGTCGTGTGACTGGTACTTCAGCGAAATACCAACGTCCACTTACTGTCGCTATCAAGCGCTCACGTCAAATGGCTTTGCTTCCATACGTTGCAGAGTAATTGTTTGACGAACGGCTTATCCTCTTGGATAAGTCGTTTTTTTGTTTTTCATCTCGTCTGTAAGTGTGTAAGTGAAACCGACGAATATGGTATGATAGAGCAGAAACCTTTACGATTCCATGGGTGAACATTACTCATTTTAGGAGGCATACATGCACAGTGGTGAAGCATTAACATCCGTGAAGAACCAATACGCGCGGCACATGATTCCATACGTGATTGGATTCCTTGTCTCGTTAGGATTGGCGTTCTACAACATTGTGGCGGCAATCACCCTGTTTATGGGCACGCTGATTTTTTTTTTCTATCAGCAAGTGACGATGCGAAAGGAGCGTAAAAATTGGGAACAGTATGTCCTCTCTCTCTCTCATCAAATCGAAGAGGTCGGAAAAGAAGCATTGACGACGATGCCGATTGGGATTTTAGTCTTTGACCAGGACCGACGGATCAGTTGGTATAACGAACAATCACGATTGATTTTCGAACTCGATATGGCGATTGGAATACCGCTTGATGCGCTCCATTCCGCCTTCGATGAATTGATTGAAGAAGAAGAGGATGAAGCCACGATTGAAGTGGGTGACCGTGTCTATCGTGTTTATTACAATCAAATCCATCAAACCCTCTATTTATTTGATATGACCGAAGAAGCGGAGATGGAACAAAAGTATGTTCAAACGCAGACGGTTATCGGTATTTTGTATTTAGATAACTATGACGAGATGTCGACTGCGGTGGATGAACAGGTCCGTAGTGAAGTCAATCGTCGGGTGACGGTGCTCCTCAATCAATGGGCGCAGCGGCATCATATCTACATGCGTCGTACAGCTGCGGACCGCTTTTTCCTCGTCATGAATGAACGGACGCTATCTGAACTTGAAAACAACCGCTTTTCAATCTTGGATGAAGTGCGTGATGCGACGAAGGAACAAAGAATCCCGTTGACGTTATCAATCGGGATTGGGTGCGGTGAAACGACATTGACGGAGCTCGGTAATCTCTCTCAGTCGAGTCTAGATTTAGGACTTGGCCGTGGTGGTGACCAGGCAGTCGTTAAGCGTCATAATGGGAAAGTTCGTTTCTTCGGCGGGAAGACAAATCCGACCGAGAAGCGAACGCGTGTCCGGGCACGTGTCATCTCGAACTCGATGCGTGACCTCATTCGGGAATCGAGCCGTGTCCTTGTGATGGGACATAAGAATCCAGATATGGACTCGCTCGGGGCTTCCATCGGTGTCATGAAATTGGCCGAGTTTGTCGGGCGCGAGGCGTATGTCGTCATTCCATCCGGTGAGACGAGTGTCGGCATTCAGCGGCTCGTCCATGAAGTAGAGAACGATGACTCGTTATACAGCCAATTCTTGACCGAGTATGAGGCGCAGCCACTCATCGATGAACAGACATTACTCGTCGTCGTCGATACACACCGTCCGTCCCTCGTCATTTCAAAAGACATTTTGGATCGGTCGGAGCGGGTCGTCGTCATCGACCACCATCGTCGCGGGGAAGAGTTTATCGAAGATCCGGTTCTCGTGTATATGGAGCCTTACGCATCATCAACGAGTGAGCTCGTCACGGAATTGATTGAGTATCAGGCGGGAAGTCGAAAGCTCTCTATTTTAGAGGCAACGTCACTTCTCGCGGGGATCATGGTCGATACGAAAGGATTTACGCTCCGTACGGGATCCCGTACGTTTGATGCGGCATCCTTCTTACGGATTCAAGGTGCTGACACGGTTCTCGTACAGCACTTCATGAGACAAGATCTCGATGCTTATATCGAGCAGTCTCAGATTTTGAGAAACACCGAAATTTATGCAGGTGGGATGGCGATTGCGGTCGCTTCTGACGACGAGGCACACCATCAAGTGTTGATTGCTCAGTCTGCAGACCAGTTGCTGAATATGGAAGGCGTCAAAGCCTCGTTCGTCATCGCCGTCTTACCGGACGGGCGTACGGGAATCAGCGCGCGGTCGCTCGGTGACGTCAACGTCCAGGTCATCATGGAAATGCTCGATGGCGGTGGCCATTTGACGAATGCGGCGACGCAACTTGAAGTGAGTCGCGAACAAGCGAAAGTCATGTTGAAAGAGGCAATCGATCATTACGTAACAGATGAAACTGAAGGAGAGGAATTAGAATGAAAGTCATTTTGAAAGTAGATGTAAAAGGACAAGGGAAAGCTGGAGAAGTGAAAAACGTGGCAGACGCTTACGCTAAGAACGACTTGTTCAAGAAAAACTTGGCAGTGGAAGCGACACCAGGAAACCTGAAAGCATTCGCGGCTAAAGAACGTCGTGCCGAAGAAGCAGCAGAAGAAGAGTTGAACGAAGCGAAACAACTCAAAAAAAAGCTTGAAAAAGAGACGATTGCCGTCACGACGAAAGCCGGTGAAGGCGGTCGCGTGTTCGGTTCGGTCACGAGCAAGCAAATCGCGGATGCCCTTAAATCAATGGGCTACAAAATCGATAAGCGTAAAATTGAACTCGAGCATCCGATCAAGGCGCTCGGTTTCACGAAAGTGCCAGTGAAGTTGCACCATGACGTCGTCGCGACGTTGAATGTACATGTACAAGAAGCTTGAAGGTGAGGTAGAGACGGATGAGTGATGCGATTCAAGTCAATACACCACCGCATAGCGTGGAAGCGGAGCAAGCCGTCTTAGGGGCAATCATCCTCGATTCGGATCGGTTGATTACGGCCTCAGAGCGGGTCGACCCGGACGACTTTTATCGTGTCAGCCACCAACGCATCTTTGAAGCGATGCTAAAGATCAATGACCGAGGCGAGCTCGTCGACTTGGTCACGCTCAGTTCCGAGTTACAGGCGCAAGGGATTTTGGACGAAATCGGGGGCCTCAACTATTTGGCGGAGGTCGCGGAATCCGTTCCCGCCATCGGGAACATCGGCTATTACTTGAACGTCGTCGACCAAAAGGCGGCACTCCGTCGCCTGATTCGAACTGCGACCAACATTGTCTCGGATGGTTATGAGCGTCAAGATGAGGTGGATTCTGTTTTATCTGATGCCGAGCGAAATATTCTAAAAGTATCGCAGCGAAAAGGACAATCGAGCTTCCACCCGATTGGTTCTGTCTTATCCGATGCGTACTCGACGATTGAAAAGCTGCATCAGTCGAGCGGTGAAATCACCGGGATTGCGACCGGGTTCACGGATTTGGATAAGATGACGGCCGGTTTCCAACGAAACGATTTGATTATCGTGGCCGCCCGTCCATCTGTCGGGAAGACCGCGTTCGCCTTGAACATCTCGCAAAACGTCGCGGTCCGTACGGGTGAGAACGTCGCCATCTTCAGTTTGGAGATGGGTGCCGAGCAACTCGTCATGCGTATGTTATGTGCGGAAGGGAACATCGATGCCCAGCGCCTCCGGACCGGTCGTCTTGAAGCGGAAGATTGGGGTCGTCTCTCCCTTGCGATGTCGTCGCTCTCCCAAGCAGGCATCTACATCGACGATACACCGGGTCTTCGGGTCAACGAAATCCGAGCCAAATGTCGCCGATTGAAGCAGGAACATGGTCTCGGGATGATCATGATTGACTACTTGCAGCTCATCGTCGGGAACGGGAAACCGGGCGAGAACCGCCAACAAGAAGTATCGGAAATCTCACGTACGCTCAAAGCAATCGCACGGGAACTACAAGTACCGGTCATCGCCTTGTCTCAGCTCTCACGTGGCGTAGAGAGTCGTCAAGACAAGCGACCGATGATGTCCGATATCCGTGAATCGGGAGCAATCGAGCAGGATGCCGATATCGTCGCCTTCCTCTATCGTGATGACTATTACGATAAAGAGAGTGAAGACGCCAATACGATTGAAATCATCATTGCGAAACAACGTAACGGTCCGACCGGTACGGTCAAGCTCTCCTTCAGGAAAGAGTACAACAAGTTCGTCAATATGGAGACGCAAGCCTTCGCACCACCGATGTAACGTCGGTGGTGTCTTTTTTTGTATTTTATTAGATCAAAATGACGAACGAATAGTTACATCTTATATAAAACGTTCGGTATTCAATTGACTTTCTTGCTTTTCAAGTGTACACTTACGGATGGTTTGAACAGAACGTTGATTAATAAGGAGGATTCATTATGTCATCAGTAGTCGTAGTGGGAACGCAGTGGGGCGATGAAGGGAAAGGGAAGATCACCGATTTCTTATCGAAACAAGCCGAAGTCGTCGCGCGTTATCAAGGGGGAGACAACGCTGGTCACACGATCGTCTTCAATGATACGAAATATAAACTTCACCTCATTCCGTCTGGGATTTTCTATTCGGATAAGACGTGTGTCATCGGGAACGGGATGGTCGTCAACCCGAAATCACTCGTGACAGAACTCGCTTACTTACATGAACGGGGTGTGAGCACGGATAACCTCCGGATCTCGAACCGGGCGCATATCATCTTGCCATACCACCAGCTTCAAGATCGTCTCGAAGAAGAGGCGAAAGGTGACGCGAAAGTCGGTACGACACTGAAAGGAATCGGTCCAGCGTATATGGACAAGGCAGCACGTATCGGGATTCGCATCGCCGACCTTCTCGACAAAGAAGTGTTTGCGGAGAAGCTAAAGACTGAACTTGAACTAAAAAATCGCATGTTCGTGAAAATGTATGAAGTCGATCCAATCGAGTTCGATGACATCTTTGAAGAATACTACGCGTATGGTCAACAGTTCGCGAAATACGTGTGTGATACATCGGTCGTGTTGAACGATGCGCTCGACGAAGAGAAAAAAGTTCTCTTTGAAGGGGCTCAAGGGGTCCTTCTCGATATCGACCATGGAACGTATCCGTTTGTCACATCGTCGAATGCTGCATCAGGCGGCGTATCGAGTGGTGCCGGAATCGGGCCATCGAAGATTCATCACGTGGTTGGTGTCTGTAAAGCATATACGTCACGCGTTGGAGACGGTCCGTTCCCGACAGAGCTCGACGATGAGATTGGTCATACAATCCGTGAAGTCGGGAAAGAATATGGAACGACAACAGGTCGTCCACGCCGTGTCGGCTGGTTCGACTCGGTCGTCGTGCGTCACTCACGCCGCGTCAGTGGGATCACAGATCTTTGCCTCAACTCAATCGATGTGCTGACAGGTCTTGAGACGCTTAAGATTTGTACATCGTATGAGTATGAAGGAAAGCATCTTGACGAGTATCCACCGAACTTCCGCGTCCTTGAGAAGTGTGTACCGGTATACGAAGAGCTTCCTGGCTGGACAGAGGATATCACAGGGGTTCGTCGCTTTGAAGACCTTCCGGAGAACGCACAGCGTTACGTGCGTCGCATCGAGGAATTGACAGGAATCGAATTGTTGACGTTCTCGGTCGGACCGGCTCGTGAACAGACAGTCATCTTGCGTGATATTTACGAAGCATAAGAAAGGGAGCCACCGGGCTCTCTTTTTCTATTTCCACGGAAATGGACCACGCTTTCTAAGCTGTTTAAAAAGAGTTACAATGTAGGCATGTACGTTTAATGATAAGAGGAGGACTCACTGAATGGATCGTACGATTTTAGTGGTAGATGACGAACAACCAATCGCAGATATATTGAAGTTTAAACTTGAAAAAGAAGGTTACCAGGTGCACGTTGCCTATGACGGTGAAGAAGCACTCGTCAAAGTAGAAGAGATTCAACCGGATCTCATCTTGCTCGACATCATGCTTCCGCTCAAGGACGGCATGGAAGTATGCCGTGAGGTGCGGAAGAAATACGATATGCCGATCATCATGTTGACGGCAAAAGATTCCGAGATCGACAAAGTACTCGGACTAGAGCTCGGCGCAGACGATTACGTCACAAAGCCGTTCAGCTCACGTGAATTGTTAGCCCGTGTCAAAGCGAACATGCGACGTCATGCGACAGCACCGGCGCCAGAAGCAAAAGGAGCCAACGCGAACGATATCGTGATCGGCGACTTGACGATTCATCCGGATTCGTACATGGTGACGAAACGGGATGAGAAGATCGAATTGACACATCGCGAGTTCGAATTGATTCATTACCTCGCCCAAAACATCGGGCAAGTGATGACGCGGGAGCACTTGCTCCAAACGGTATGGGGCTATGATTACTTCGGTGATGTGCGTACCGTGGATGTCACAGTACGTCGTCTTCGTGAAAAAGTTGAGGACAATCCATCGACTCCGACGTATATCATTACGCGTCGTGGCGTCGGGTATTATTTGAAGGCAGGAGAAGAAGATTAAACGATGAAACGGACGAACTTCTTTAAATCAATCCAGTGGAAGCTCGTCGTCATCTATGCGCTGCTCATTCTCGTTGCGATGCAAGTCATCGGCGTGTACTTTGTGCGTTCTTTGGAACGGCAATACATCAACAACTTCTCGCAGTCACTTGTCGACCGGGCGAACCTACTGAGCTATAACATCAGTGAGGGGACTGCCGCGAACGAGAGTGACTTGACCACGGACCAGCAGTTGAACCAGTTACTGGATCAGCTGCTGTCTGAATTTACAGAGAGCACGACGCTAGCTGACGACATTCGAGAAGTCCAAATCATCGACACGAACAGTGTCGTCCGGGCAACCTCGAACCAAAATAATCAAAGTCTCGTCGGACAACGGACCGCGAGCACGTTCATTCAAAAGTCATTCGCGACAGGCGGGGCGCAAGAGACGCTCGTCTATGAAGATTCAAATGACCGAATGCGCGTCGTTGCCGTTCCGATCAAGTCGGAAGTGGACGGTACGACGACCGGGATGATCTATATCGAGGCATCGATGAAGTCCATCTACAACCAGATGGAACAAGTGACACGTATCCTCGCAACAGGGACGTTGATCGCACTCATCATCACCTCGTTCCTCGGAATTCTCTTATCGCGCACCATCACGCGACCGATTGCCGATATGCGGAGGCAGGCCGTCGAGATGCGGAAAGGGAACTTCTCACGAAAAGTTAAAGTGTATTCGGATGACGAGGTCGGTCAACTCGCTTACGCATTCAATGAATTGACGGACGAGTTGATGGAGGCGAACGCGACGACGGAAGCCGAACGACGCCGCTTGACGAGTGTCCTTGAGAACATGTCCGACGGTGTGGTCGCGACCGATCGCTCGCTACGGGTCATTTTGATGAACGACCAGGCGCGCGATATGATTGGGGTCGATGAAGAAGAGGCGATGGGGACGAATCTACAAAATCTCCTCGCATTCGAAGAGGAAATCATCATTCCGGAAGACGGCACGATGCCGACAAAACTGATTGACCTCAGTACAGACGAAGAATTGTTCCTCGTTCGTGCCTATTTTTCACCGATTCAAAAACATAGTGGACCAATCACAGGTCTCATCGTCGTCTTGCATGACGTCACGGAACAAGAACAGGTCGAACAGGACCGCCGTGAATTCGTTGCGAACGTCAGTCATGAATTGCGGACACCGCTCACGACGATGCGTAGTTACTTGGAGGTTCTTGCAGAAGGTGCTTATCAGGATGAGGAATTGGCGCCACGTTTCTTAGAGACGACGCAAAACGAGACGGAACGGATGATTCGCCTCGTCAATGACTTGTTGCAGCTCTCGAAGATGGACAGTAAAGAATATAAGATGCAGAAGGTGAAATTCGACTTCGTGCAGTTCTTTAACGATATCATCGACCGTCATGAGATGACGAAAGGGGATGCGATTCAATTCCGTCGCAAACTGATGAAGCGTCGCGTCTACGTGCATGCCGATCAAGATAAGATGACTCAAGTCATCGACAACATCATCACGAACGCCATCAAGTTCTCACCAGAAGGTGGGACGATTACGTTCCGGACGATGCTTCGGGCGAAACGCCTCGTCATCGGCATCAAAGACGAAGGGGTCGGGATTCCGAAGTCGAACTTAAAGAAAATTTTCGAACGTTTCTATCGTGTCGATAAGGCGCGGGCGCGTAACATCGGCGGTACCGGACTCGGTCTATCGATTGCCAAGGAAGTTGTATCCGCTCACGGTGGCGACATCTGGGCAGAGAGTGAATTTGGAAGAGGTACAACGATTTACTTCACAATCCCGTTCGATACGATTGTGGAGGTGAATGATTGATGAAACGGTTTACGATTGCAAAGCCGGAACTGTGGAAGTCGTTCATTTTGCTCACGTTAATCGTCACGTCGATTGTTCAAACCATCATCTTGTGGGACTACCATCCCACGTATCAGGCCGTCCAATCTGAAACGCAACTCACGACGGTGGACGAGTCATTGCAGCGTCGAGCGGACCAGGTCATCATTCCCGTTCAAGCGGTCGTGCATGACAACAATGCTGTGTTCGCTTCAAAGAATACACCGAAGCAACTGATGCGTGTCATTCGGGATTCGTTTGAAGCGAGTGAGTTCAAGCAACTCGCTGTGAAAAACGTCCCGAGTTTCTATACGGATATCAACGAGGGACTGGAGTTGATCTTACCGGAGGCCTACTATGCGGACACGCTCAGCTATATGCTTCCGGGAACGTATAGTCTGTCTGGGAAGATTCCACAGCGAATCCTCATCTATATGGATGACAGTGCGTTCAACATTCGTGCCATCATGAGCGACCAGTCCATTTGGGAAGGGAAGTTGACGAAAGTCGGAAACGGCGATGTGAACAGTCTTTTCTTAAAAAACTCGAGTCGAACGATGAAGCGCGTGACGTATACGGATGAACGCGTGAATTATATCCCGGTCGTCGGACCTGAGATGAATGAGTTGTTCGCGTATGACGTGTCGTCGATTCAAATCGACACTCGTCTCGACTGGATGCGAGATACGTTCTTCCCAGGTGACCCGAACGTTCAAGAAGTCGACCCGGCAAGCTCGGTCGGGGCGTTGACGAATGGTGTCAGTGTGGCGGAATATGATGCGAAACTGAACGCCAGTCGCTATCGAAACCTGTCTCGGAATAGCACCGAGCGTGATACAGCAATCGGGTTAGATTCCATTGTGGAATTCGTGAACTTCCACGGGGGATGGGTCGATGAAGCGTCTGAGAATCAAGGGCTGTCCCTTCGATTCGATGCCATCACACCGGCCAATAAAGGATTTGAAACGACCGTGTTCCGTTTTCACGTGAAAGGGTATCCCGTCTTCAGTCAGCGTGAGGCGTTTATCAACAACGATGCCATCGACTTATCCACATTACGTGTGGAAAACGACGGGGCACAGGTCCGGTCAATCACACGTAACCACTTGGAAATCGATCGCCTGATCACAGTCGGCACGACACAGTTGGCTGATGCGGATGAGGTACTCGGTACGCTCATCAACTCCGGACGATTTGAGAACGTGACCGAGATTCGAATCGGTTATGAGATCGAATATAACGAGGACACAAGCCGCTATGTGACGTTTTCACCGAACTGGTTCGTGCGTGAGGCGGGCCGTTGGGTCCCATACAATCAAGGAGACGATTGGACAGAAAGGATGATGTATCGTGGATTGGAGTAAAGCGAAATCGATTTTAATCTTCGCCTTCCTCGCCTTGAACATCTATCTGTTGTTTCAATTGCTGACGGAAACATGGGCGACCGAAGTCGTGACGAATGACAACACCTCGATCACGCAGATTTTAGACCAGCGGAACGTCGATCCGGCAAAATTGCCACGGATGGGTCGAGATATCGGCTATTTGACGGGTTCGTCTGAAGAGATGTCAGCTGAGATGATCACGAAAAATCGGGAGGCGCAGCTCGCGACGACGCTCGACAACATGCAACTCGAAGTCGAGTTGAAACAACCCGTGCCGCTCGATGCGAAGGATTTGCGGACGACCGCTTCGACGTTTGTGGCGGAATATGTTCCGTTTGGAAACGAGTACGCCTACTGGCAATACGATGAAAAAACGAGACAGGTTGCTTTCGTACAAACATTCGAGGACAACAAGATTTTTTCAGCACCTGAAGTCGAGGGTGGCACGGAAATGTACATCGGTCCGTCCCTCATCCTCATTCAGTTGAACGAGTCGTTCGAAGTGACGGATTATAAACAGCGTCATTTAAAAAACCTCTCCTCAAAAACGCAAGATGACCTCGTGTTGACGGCCAGTGAAGCCATCTCACAACTCGCGTCTCGGAAGTACTTCCAACCGAACCAGGAGATGCGGGCCATCAATACCGGATTTTACAGTTTACCGCTCGACAGCTCTGGCAGTTTGATTATCATGCCACCGCTTTGGTCGATCGGAATTGATGATCAGGTCTACTTCGTCAATGCAATCGATGGAACAGTCGAGCACGTGGAGTTTGAAACGAAAGAATGAAAGGAGTGATTGCGTGACTTTACAGTATAGTGTGTTAGCGAGCGGGTCGACCGGAAACGCCCTCTATATCGAGACGGAACGGACGAAGCTGCTCGTCGATGCCGGATTGACCGGAAAAGCGATGCAACAGCGCATCGAAGCCATCGATCGGTCATTTGACGGAATCGACGCACTGCTCGTCACCCATGAGCACTCCGACCATATTAAAGGTGTCGGGATATTAGCACGTAAGTATAATTTACCGATTTATGCGAATGCGAAGACATGGGCGGCGATGGAATCACTGATTGGAAAGATTGATCCTGCCTTGAAGTTTCAAATCGAAGTCGGAGATGTGAAACAGTTCGGGGATATTGAAATCGAGACATTCAACGTAAGCCATGATGCGGCAGACCCGATGTTTTATCAGTTTGCCCATGACGGGAAACGATTAGCCCATATCACCGACACGGGTTATGTCTCGGACCGGATGAAAGGAATCATCCGTGGAGCGGACGACTTCATCTTTGAGTCGAACCATGACGTCTCGATGTTGCAGATGGGGCGTTATCCATGGAGTGTCAAACGACGAATCCTCGGCGACTATGGCCACGTCTCGAACGAGGATGCAGCCATCGCGATGAGTGAGGTCATCGGTGACCGCACGAAACGAATCTATTTGGCCCATTTAAGTAAAGACAACAACATGAAAGAGCTCGCACAGATGAGCGTCTCACAAACACTCGGCATGCGAGACGTCGACTTAGGTCGAATCAAATTGTGCGACACGGACCCGACAATCCCCACTTCACTCGTTTCTTTATAAGGAAACTTGGGAAAAGACAGTTATCACACTGTCTTGAAGGGGGGACGCGTCGTGAACGAAGAGAGACACCATGAGTATGAACCTCAAGACGTCGAACCTGAAGTACACGAAGCAACAGAAGAGAAATCGACGTATCCGTCTCGGAGCGAATGGCGACCGAAGCAAGAGGAGCACGTACGCCATAAGCCGAGACCAAATATAAAACCGTTGTTACTCGGAGGGGTTGGCGGATTCTTAGGAGCGGCTTTGTTTTTTGTCATCGTGATGCTCTGGGATTCGCCGACCTCTCGTTTTGTGACGAATGAACTGACGCGGACCGAACAGGCCGTCACCGTCACCGAATCGGACGTCACGACCGCTGTCCTTGGGGCGAAGACGTCCGTCGTCAGCATCACCAATATCCAGCGTGCGTTCACCTCGGACTCGCAATGGGAGGCGGGTGCCGGATCCGGTGTCATCTATAAAGTAGAAGGAAACACGGCCTATATCGTCACGAACTTCCATGTCATCGAAGAAGCGGACGAGGTCAACATCGCCTTTTCCGATGGTCAAATCGCATCGGCAACCATTTTAGGCGAAGACCCGCTCAACGACTTGGCTGTCGCTGAGGAAGAGTTACCAAAAAACATCGATGTGGAGCCGATTGTTCTCGGTGACTCCACCGTTCTCCAAGCTGGCGAGACCGTCATGGCCATCGGAAATCCGCTTGGTGTCTTCTCAAACTCGGTTACGCGTGGTATCGTCAGTGGTGTCGAGCGGACGGTGCCGGTCGATACGAACAGCGACGGCTTGATGGATTATAACGCGGAAGTCATTCAGACGGATGCGGCCATCAACCCGGGGAATTCGGGTGGTGCGCTCATCAACATTCGTGGAGAGCTCGTCGGAATCAATTCGATGAAAATCGCCGAGGCGAGCGTAGAAGGGGTTGGATTCTCCATTCCCGTCAACGTGGCGCTACCGGTCATTGACATGTTAGAACGCGACGGCAAGGTGACGCGGGCACAGCTCGGTGTCACGATTCAGGAAGTCATCGCTGTACCCGGAAACATCCGAGAAGAGTATGGAATCTCCTTCGACCAGGAAGACGGTGTCTTCGTCGAAGAAGTGACACCGGGTAGTCCGGCTGAAGAAGCGGGACTGCGTGTTGGAGATGTCATCACGAAAATCGGAAACCGGGAGATCAAACGATACGTCGATTTACGCGATGCGCTCTATCGTGATGCGACGGTCGGTGATACGATTACCATTGAGTATTTACGTCGCGGGGAAGCAAGAAAAACCGAGGCGACATTAACTGAAGCAACATAAAGAAGCGGCGACGCTTCTTTTTTAAGGAGGAAAAAATAAAGAAAAAAAAGTATGCAAGGAACATGTTGAAATCGCTTTAGACATCATTGTGGATGAAACAGGTGAATACCCGTTGCTAGAGGAATTATCCACAAGTGAACACGTGACATGTGAGTTCTGTGAAGCCGATGCAACATATATTGTGTCAAGCAAAAACTAATTATCAACATGTGGATTTGTGGATAACTCTGTGGATAACCCTATGGAAAAAAACAAAAAAACAGTGGAAAAAGGAAGAATTGGATGAATATTTCAATTATCACGGTCGGAAAAATGAAAGAAAAATATTTAAAACAAGGAATTGCCGAGTATACAAAGCGGCTGTCTGCCTACGCAAAAGTGCAGGAAATCGAGAACTCAGACGAAAAAGCACCCGAGCATTTGAGTGAGGCAGATATGTTACTAGTAAAACAAAAGGAAGGCGAGCGGATTTTGGCGAAGATATCCCCAGATACGCACGTCATCGCGTTGGCGATTCAAGGAAAGCAGCGGACGAGCGAAGAGTTCGCCCGTGAACTCGATCAACTCGCGACGTATGGAAAGAGTAAAATCGCCTTCGTCATCGGAGGATCGCTCGGTTTGTCGGACGATGTGATGAAGCGAGCCGATGATACGATTTCGTTCTCGAAGATGACATTCCCCCACCAACTCATGAAACTCGTGTTGTGTGAACAGATTTATCGGGCGTATCGAATCAATCGGAATGAACCGTATCATAAATAAATAAAGTAAAAAAATCTTTAACAATATCAAATTTTAAGTGAATTTGGTGTCCTACTATATTAATTAAATATTGTAAACTCGAGAGATCTTAATAAATTTTTAGATATATCTTTCATGTTTTCTCAATTCAAACTATATATTTTTATTTATGAAAATCAAAAAGACTACAGATGAAAATAATGTCTGTAGTCTTTTTAATGCGTTATGGGGTTGCAAATTATAGAAATGACTAAATAATATTAAAAGTTTTTTCATCTTCAAATATTCTATTTATAAGCTCCAATTTTTCATCTGATTCAAACATCTCGAATTCATGAATTGAAGCAATGATTATTTGATTTTCACTAAAATCACTTTTTAATATCTGAAGAGTTTCTTCAATATTAACTTTATCAAGTTCCCTACCGCTTGGCGAATCTAATACTATTGGAACTTTGTAACCTAAATAATTTTGTAACTCAGTAATATAAGCCATTTTGAAGGAGAAAACAATTTTATGTAGTACAGCTCCACTTAATGACTTTAAATCTGAAGTAAAAATATAATCTTTCTTTTGATTTATATACTGACCAACGTTCAGAAGGTCGGCGTATTTTAAAATATTTGAATGCAAGTTATTTAATACAGTGTTGTTAGCAGAAATTTTTTTTTTGATTTCAGCATTTAATAATTTCTTTTGTTTTTTTAAAGAAGATATAGTTTTTTCCAAATGTTCGAAAGGTATATTAACTTTAGAAATCAAATAATCAACTTTTTTTATTTCACTTTGAAGTGAAAATAAGTTGCTTGATTTTTTTATTTCTAATTCTAACTCTTTTATTTCTTTATTAACTTTAGAAAAATCATTTTTCAGCATTAATAGTCGAGTTTCAATATATCTTTGGTTTTCAGAAAAATGAATGATGTTATCTTTTTTTACTGGGATTTCTAGCCCAGTTTCATTATCTTTAACTATCAGGTTCATTTTTTCAACATATTCGATGAATTTGCTATTTTCGTTCAAACTTTCTTCTAAATCATTAATTTTACTTTTTTATTCTGATTTTTTAATTGCTAAAAAATTTAACTTGTTTTCTAAATTCACTGTGTAATCTGAAGAAAATATAGAGTTTGAGCTTTCTTCAGACAAATGACTTTTGTATTCAATAATATTAAGTATTTGAGTATACTTTTTTAATTCTAAGTTAATACTTTCTAACTCTATTTTTTTTTTTGTTAAGTCTCTATCAGAAAGCCCTTCTATAAAATCTTCTATTTTAAATTTCAAATTACCAATAACTGTACCTCTATTTAGTAAGGTCCATCCTTTTTTTTTATCCATATATATTGCACCAAGTAGGTTGTTGAGCACATTAGAGTTGTTTACTCCCCAAATTTGAGAAAATACTAAATTTTCATAAAANCACATTAGAGTTGTTTACTCCCCAAATTTGAGAAAATACTAAATTTTCATCATTCGGCAAAAAAAAGTTTGAAGAGGAACCATCTTTAAAACGTATAAATAAATGATTATTTTCACGCTGAATTTCCTTGATGCCATCTGCATTATCTAAAAACAAAGTTGTCTTAACTTTAGAAAAATTAATTCCTTTTGTTTGAGGGATGCTATATCCCATAGAATAGAAAATCATTCTAAGTAGAGTCGATTTTCCTGAACTGTTATTTAAACTATGAATAAGTGTTTTTTTGCCAAAGTCAACCGTCCTTTTTGAACCTTTGTAGTCTAGAATTAAAGAAACTAGTTTCATAAGCCCACCTCCTTATTGAGTCGTTTTATCACCTTAATTTTTTTGATTATTCTCCATAGAATTAATTGAGTTACAGGTTCAGACATGTCATCTAATTTCCCATAAAATATCTTTCTTGAGTAATAAAGACAATGTTTATCAATAAATTCTCTGGCGGCATTTCTTTTATTTTGATAACTTTTACTTTCAGTAAAATCTAAAAAGTGGTTACTTACTTCATTAAACAAAGTAAATTCAAGGGTCTTTTTTTCAATAAAGCCTGTATATATACTCTCGATAGCATCTTCTTCTGATACATCTAGATTAAATTCCTCGTAAAATTCATCACTAGTAGTATCGAGTGAGTATACTATTATTGGCCATGCAAAATCTTTTTTGTATATATTTATTTTTTTTGATGAATTTTGCGTAAAAAGAAGTTGATAGTGAGTAAAAATACTATTTATTTGCGGTGACTTTAAGCCTAAACTATCGAGAAGATTCTCAACACGCTGTTTAATAACACGATATCTAGTTTCATCGTCATCACCAAAAAACGGCAGGGTAGTAATTCGCAAACGATTATAATCAAATTTATCTAAAGATAAATTCTCACTAATAGAAACTTCATGAACATATTTTTCTATCTTCGCTTTAATCTTAGGTGGTAGTTCATTAAATGAATAGTCTGTAGCACCTACTCCAAAAAGCCCACCAAATTCTTTAAATACGAAAGGATTAGAAATGTTTGATCCATAATAAAGAACAGAGTAATCGGTTTTCGAAGTTGCATCAATTAATGTCTTAAGTGCATTCTTAAGATGAGAATTTGTATTAGACGAATTGTACGGCTCTAGTTGTGATTTTGCTTGAATAAAAGTCCTACGGCCGTCTTCATAAAAAAGTTCAATATCTTCTGTTGGACCTTCGACTTTAACTCTGCTCAATGACTTTAAATCTTTAGAAGCAAAATATAAGGCTAAATTACTTTGAAAGTCCCATCCAAAAGCACCGGCTTGTGCATTTCTATCTGTCATTATTATCGGACCCTTCACTTTAAAATAAGTACTATAAAAAAAGAAAAAAGGATTATAAAGTTAATTATATCCTTTTATTAAAACAAAAAAATTGAATATTTCAAAATTTTTAAATGAATTAGTGAAAGCCCTAATAATCATATGCTCTGTATAAAAAAGCAATAAAGCAGAATTCTAACTTTTTTACCTTAACCCTAACAAAAATAATTAAATTAAAGAATAGACTTAAAAACCTCATTTTGATTCGATAAGGAGAACCGTACCATAAATAACATGAAATTCAGACGGTTTTATTATCAACCGTCTATTTTTTATATCATAAAAAAATGAATGGCATGTTCTCTTCCTAACTCATGTAGTTTTATCATTCATGTTTTATAATGAACGTATCAGAATGAGAGGGTGAGATGAATATGGCTGTTCCAGGCTACCAAGAATTTATGTATCCGTTTTTACAACATTTAGAAGATGGTAAAGAACATACGTTGCAAGAACTTTATATATCACTCGCCAATTATTTTCACTTATCCGACGAGGAAATCGCAGAAAAACTTCCAAGTGGCAAGCAAACATTACTCGTGAATCGAATCGGATGGACTAGAACGTATTTAAGTAAGGCAGGATTAATTAAAGTGGTAAGAAGAGCGGTCTTCACAATTACGGATGAAGGATTGAGAGTGCTTGAAGATCCTCATGTAACAAAGATTGATCGAAAATTTTTAATGAAATATAAGAGTTTTATTGAATTCATGAGTCGCACTTCGGATGAATCAACGAAACACATCGCCCCTCCAAATGATACTCAGACGCCATTAGAGCTAATCGACTATAACTTTAATGTACTTAAAACTGAATTGCAGGAAGTGATTTTAGAAAAAATCTTAGATTGTTCTCCAGCTTTTTTTGAACGACTGATTGTAGATTTAATTGTTGCCATGGGGTATGGAGGATCAGTTAATGATGCTGGAAAGGCGATTGGGAAATCCGGAGATGAGGGAATTGATGGCATCATAAAAGAAGATGTATTGGGATTAGAAATGATTTACTTACAGGCAAAGCGATGGAAGACAGATTCAACAGTTTCGCGACCGGATATACAAGGATTCGTAGGTAGTTTAGTAGGAAAAAAAGCGTCAAAAGGTATTTTTATGACTACAGCTAAATTCTCAAAAGAAGCAAGAATGTATGCGGAATCGATAGATAAACGAGTGATTTTAATTGATGGAAAAGAATTGACCAACTTAATGTTTATATACAATGTTGGTGTGTCTATTGAAGAAATGTACACAATTAAGAAAATTGATTTAGATTTCTTTGATGAGTGATCATCTAACATATTCTTAAACCTCGAAACGTATGTACAGTAGACGATATATAGATGAGTGCTTGAATCAAACCTCAAGTACTCATTGTTTTTATACTGTGACGAAGGGAGTGAAGCAGATGGTGTCATCGTATTCGAAAATCTACAATCTATTACGTCAATCCGACTCTAATCCCTATGAAGATTACTTGACCGAAATCATCGCTCCGATTTTCGAACAACCGGATCTATTGACGGATTTTTTTAAACGGTTTGCGAATGTGAACCTTTCTGAAATTAGTCGTGTGAAGGCATATACACAAAAAACGTACAGTAAACTACATACACATGATACCGACAGTCGACCTGATCTCGTCACCACGTTTAGCGAAGGGGACACTAAACATCTCGTCTTCATTGAGAACAAGTTAGGTAGCGGCGAGGGACATCATCAATTGAAACGTTATCGAGAACATCTTGAGCAAAGTGAGGCAGAAGGATTTTCGACATATCTGTTTTATATCACCCGATACTTTGACCCAAAACATGTCGCTTCAACCTCAACCAAGTTCTTTCAATTGCAGTGGTTTCAACTCTACATATGGCTTCAGGAATACAGCAATCAGGATTTATACTACAGACAAGTACTCAAGTATATGGAGGACATTGAATTGAATAAATCAAGAACATTCCTACCTCAAGATGTATATGCGATTCAAAACTTAGGGAGAACCATTTCGATGTTGGATCAATGTTTGAATGAACGAACGACGCATACATTTACGAATTTGTTTGGAAAGCCGAAACCATGGGGGAATCGTGCGATTGAACTCCGTGAGTACAATCGATACGTCATTCAGAATGATCAGAGTGATTGGAAATATATCGGTTGTGGATTCAGTTTTGAACAAACCGATTATCCTGAAGTGTCTGTTTACATAGAGGTCCATCCAAACAGTAAGCATAAATCGGTTCTGATGGATGCGTTTAAACAATTCGCAGAAGTGAATGAGGGATGGATCTATGAAGCGCCAGAAGATCGAGATGACTGGTTTATGTTGTACACTGATGAATCATTGACGGATTTCTTAAGTGCACCAGACCATATCGATGCGATTGAGACGTTTTTCATTCAAAGATTAGAAAAATTGAATGAACTGAAACAGGGTTTGTCACAATTGAATTGGATTGTAGTCGAGTAAAACTTGATGATGCTGAGTGAGTAGATGGGTCTCAAACCATCTACTCTTTTATTTGAAAAAAACTAATTTAATTGAATAAAAATTAAATTTATGGAATTAAAGTAGGTATAATATGTATATGAAGGATTCGTTACATAATTTTAGAAGGTACTTGAATACATAAAAAGGAGATTGATTATGAAAAGAATGATTGGAAGAGTTTCATTTGTTTTACTCACGCTCATCTTGATTGGTGTCATTGCGATTGTAATGATCAAGCCGAGTGTATTTTCAACTAATCAACAAGCTGATGTATCGCTCGTCAAAGATCGACTCGTCGAATTGACGGAGTTGACAACGTTAAAATATGAATACAGCAACGTTATTGTTAGTCGAAACACGACATCCGTATCGTTAATCGGATTAAAAGACGTCAAACTAGCCGAAGCAATCAAGCTGATTGAATACTCAGGATACCTCAAAGCAGGTACGGACCTCTCTAACATGGAGGTCTCTTATAATGACACGACTGAGCAATTGAACGTCACTGTACCGCACTCTACCATTTTAGACAACGTAGCGAATACAGATGATGCGAAAGTGACAGATGTAAAAGGGACAATTTTTTCTGACTATCCCTCGCAATTGATTTTTGATGAAATCAATAAAGAAAAAGCGAAAATGGAAAAGACTAAGATTGACCAGGGTTTGTTGACAGAGGCCGATGAGCGCATTGAAGCGTTCTTGACAGAGTTTTTAAAGAATAGCGGTTATGAAACGGTGGCAATCGAGTTCAAATAATCGTTGTATCATTATGATCTGATAGGTTGAGAAGATCGTGCCAGAAGTGTACGAGGAAGAACCACTCGATCTACAACTCGAATATGTTTTATCATCTCCTGAGACCGCATCGTAATGATGTGGTCTTTTTCATGCAAAGAATCGCTCCACTCCAAGCTTTATCTCCTATGAAGAATTGAGGATTTCGAAAAATTGTGATAGAATCACAAGGCAAATGATTATCATTATCAGTCGATAAGAATAGATGGAATCGAATAAGTTTGAGTGAACGTGAAAGGATGAATATAATGAGCACGCTTGAAGCATATAACATGGCATTTCGAAATGGATTGGAACTAGAGGACGATGTGGTCCTTGAAGAGATGAAGCTCGGGGAATCAACGGAGTGGGATTCGATTGGACATATGACCCTCATCGCCGAGATCGAGGATGCGTTTGACGTCTATATCGACTCGGATGAAATGACAGAGTTCCATTCGTACCATTCTGGCATCGCGTTGCTGCAGCGCCTCGGTGTGGACATCCAGTCATGACGCTTTTTCACACACTCGAGCAGTACATGCATCGTGAGGCGGTCTATGCGGACCGCTCTTATTCCTATAGAGAGATGCTGGAAGTCGGGGACTCGATTTGTCAGGAGGTCGGCGAACGGTCGCTCGTCTTCTGCTTATGTGCCAACCGAGTCGAGTCGCTCTTCGGATACATCGGCTTTCTCCGTGGACGGGTCGTCCCGGTCTTGCTCGATGCAGATATTCCAGTAGACCAATTGCAGAAGTTGATGGAACGGTATCAACCGACGCACGTCTGGGCTCCGGAGACGAGGGAGGATTTGGCGAACTCGTTGGATGCCTTCTATGGCTATGGTGGCTACGCCTTATTTGAAACCGAAACATCGGTTCGCCACCAACTTCATGAGGAGCTGGCCCTTTTGTTGACGACATCAGGTAGTACCGGAAGTCCGAAACTTGTTCGCCTCACATACAAAAATCTGACGGCGAACGCTTCATCCATCATCGACTATCTCGACATCGATCAGACAGATAAACCGATTACGACCCTTCCGATGAACTATTCGTATGGACTCTCCATCATCAACAGTCATCTGTTGAAAGGGGCGACCCTCATCCTGACAGACCGCTCGATCGTTCAAAAGGAGTTTTGGGAGCTGTGTCGTGCCGAGCAGGCGACGACGTTTGGTGGGGTCCCGTTTCATTACGAGATGTTGAAACGATTAAAGTTTGAGACGTATGACCTCCCCAGTCTGAAGAAGTTGACGCAAGCCGGTGGCAAGTTAGATCCGAAGCTTGCGCAGCACTTCGCGACGGTATGTGCAGAGAAAAGGATTCAATTTTTCATCATGTACGGTCAGACGGAGGCGACGGCCCGGATGTCGTATTTACCGGATCAGATGCATGCGAAAAAAGAAGGAAGCATCGGAATTGCCATCCCTGGTGGATCGCTCACGTTGCGTGACGAATCCGGAAATGACATCAAAGATGCGAATGTGATAGGCGAGTTGGTATATCAAGGCGACAACGTGTCGTTTGGGTACGCGACCTCGTTAGCTGACCTTTCAAAAGGTGACGACAATCAAGGTGTCTTGCGTACGGGTGACATGGCGTATCGCGACGAGGATGGATACTTCTTTATCGTCGGTCGAATCAAGCGCATGATCAAATTGTATGGCAGTCGAATCAGCCTAGACGAAGTCGAGGCGCTCCTTCGAGAGCATGGACATGACTGCGTCTGTGCCGGCGAAGACGACCAGTTATACGTGTATACGTTACAAGATGACGTCGCACGCATTCAAAAAATCATCAAAGAACAAATCAAGGTGAAAGGTGTTCGGGTGATGCAAATTGACGAGATTCCGCGGAATGCGTTCGGGAAGATTCGTTATGCCGCATTGCCGAAGCGAGAACTTGTGACCACCTGATTGTCAGGAATCGGTACATCGTCAAGTTTCATAACATCAGGTGGTAAATATGACTTTTATTTCGATTGAATTTCTCTTATTTTTAACATTCATCGTTGGAACGTACTATGTGGTTCCACATCGATATCGGTGGGTGCTCCTTTTGTTGGCGAGCTATGTCTTTTACGTCACGTTGAGCGTTCAATTCATCCCGCTCCTGCTGATCAGTACTGCCTTTACGTACGTCATCGGGATTTTGATCGAGAAGCAAGAGAGGAAAGAACAGAAAAAACGGCTCATGTGGGTCGGTGTCTCGGTGCTCGTCTTCTTCCTCGGCTGGTTCAAATATTTTAATTTCGTCAATGATTCGCTCCGTTCGTTCGCCGCATGGAGCGGATTTGATTATGACGTCCCGTATAGAGAAGTCGTCTTACCGTTGGCGATTTCCTTTTATACGTTCCAGGCCATCAGTTATGTCGTGGACGTCTCGCGAGGGAAGCAAAAGGCGGAGCGTCATTATGGCTATTTCTCGGTCTATTTTGCCTTCTTCCCGCAACTTGTGGCGGGTCCGATCGAGCGGGCGAAAAAACTGTTGCCGCAGTTGAAGACGGAGCAACATCTCGACTATGACAACATCAGCTACGGCATCCAGCGCATCATTTGGGGTTTCTTCAAGAAGACATTGATTGCCGATCGGTTGGCCCCGATTGTTGCAAGTGTGTTCAATAGCCCGGACCCGACCGGTTCGGAGATTGTGCTCGCGACGATGTTGTTCTCGATTCAACTGTTCGCGGACTTCTCGGCATGCAGTGACATCGCCATCGGCTGTGCACGCTTACTCGGGATTCGCTTATCGGAAAACTTCAAGCAACCGCACTTCGCCGTATCGATTGCCGACTTCTGGAACCGCTGGCATATCACGCTTTCGATGTGGCTACGAGATTATATCTTCATGCCACTCGCAAAAGGAAAGAAGAAGCGCGAACAGATTTATGGTGCCATCCTTGCGACGTTTTTAGTAAGTGGCATTTGGCACGGAGCCGCATGGAACTTCGTCTTATGGGGACTCATTCATGGAATCTATCGCGTCTTCGGAGATCATACGAAACAACAACGTGAAAAAATGGCGTCATGGGTCGGATTTGACCGTGTGCCGACACTGCATCGGTGGTGGAAAATCGCCATCACGTTCCAGCTCGTCTGTTTCTCACGTGTCTTCTTCCAGTCGCACTCCATGGCGGAGGCGTTCTCGCATGCCAAACTGTACGTGACGCCTTCTTCATGGGCACCGTCAGGCATGTTGCAGGCGATTCAAATCTTCTCATTGCTCGATTTGATCATCTTCCTCGTCGTCTTTGTCGTCGTTCATCTGTTCCAACATATCGAGCGGACGAGAGGTTCGGCTTGGGATTGGATGGCACGTCAGTCTGCCGTGACGAGTGTGGCCATCAACTTGTTCTTGATTATCTCAGCGTTCTTATTTGGCGTGTCGAGCCAAGGATTTGTATACGGTGGGTTCTAAGATGGATGGAAAGGAATTAGCATGAAGCGTTTAGGAATCAAAATAGGTGTCGTATTACTCGTCATCATCGCAATCTTCATTCCCGTCAACGAGTTCGTGAAAGAGTCGTGGGAATATAATAATAACCGAGCTGTCCTTGCCTTCAAGGAAGACCCTCACCCGGTCGACATCATCAATCTCGGGACGTCCCATGCGATGTACGGGTATTCATTCAAGTCGCTTGGATTGTCGCATCTGGATTTGGCGTTACCGAGTCAGCCAATCGAATATGACTTGAAGATGTTAAAAGAATACGATGAACATCTGAAGCCAGGTGGGGTCGTGATCGTGTCGTTATCACAAATCACCTTCAGCAATTCGAACGTCGGACGGAAAGAAAATTACTATCGCGTGTTGGAACGGAAAGACTTGGAGTCGGTTAGTTGGTTCAACTACTATACGCACGAACGCTTCCCTGCATTGAACAGTGGGAGTGCCTACGCCGCCATTTCCCGGGAAATCCGAGATTTTCGCTTTGATGTGCATAAGCCATGGGAGAATGGGGGGCTGAACTATTCCGAGCGTAAGTATGAGGAAGTCGCCGCTCAATACGAGAATGCCGTGAACAATCACAAGATTGAAGAGAATATGGCATATTTACAAGACATCATCGATTATTGTAAGAAGCAAGGCTATCGCGTCGTCTTAGCGATGGAGCCTGTCCATTCATCGTATCATGCGTATTTCGACGAAGCGGTCATGGAACGCCTCGTATTTCAGCATTTAGAAAAATTGGATATCGATGTCCCATTCCTCAACTACATGGGGGACGAACGGTTCATTCACAAACAATCCTTCTTCCATAACCCGGACCATTTGAATGGGGACGGGCGAAAGTTATTGTCTACGCTTGTTTATGAAGATTTGAAGCGGTTGGGGTATGTACAAGGAAAATAATCTGATCTTCATTCAAAAAACGATGCTCGCAAAAGTCCAAAATACCGCTAGCATAGATGTATATGTAATAAGTACAGTCTTGCCTGACACTTGTTGCTTAGAGAAACGTTGGAATAATCGATTGGCAATCGTCTGACCGATGACGACAGATAGAAAGATAATCACCATTTCAGTGAATAGTGAAAAGTCGTTACGGAAAATAAACATCATTGCGACAAAGAGAATCATGGAACTGGCTAGCGTGATGAAGAAACGTTGTTTATTCAAGTGAATCTCTCCTTTCTCTCATTGATACGTGTATGCTGAAGAAAAGATTCAACGAAATGGGGGATGGTTCCAATCGAAACAATCTATTTAGCCGGAGGATGTCTATGGGGCGTCCAGGCATTCGTGAAGACGTTACCCGGCGTCCTCTCGACCGAAGCAGGTCGGGCAAATGGGACGACGGACACGTTGGATGGGGAATATGACGGATATGCGGAATGTGTCAAAACGACGTTCGATCCGGATGTGGTGACGGTCGAAAAATTGATGCACTATTTATTTGAAATCATCGACCCATACAGCATCAATCAACAAGGAATCGATGTCGGCGAGAAGTATCGGACGGGCGTCTACAGTGAGGAGTCACGACACTTGGTGGAGGCGCAAGCGTTTATTGATCGACGATCGGATGCGGAACGAATTGCTGTTGAAGTGAAGCCGCTCACGAACTATGTGCGAAGTGCGGACGAGCATCAGGACCGCCTGACGCGTTGTCCGGACGATTATTGTCATATCCCGAAAGACTTATTAACAAAATATCAGAACGGTTAATTATCAAAGGCGTCTCTTCTGAGATGCCTTTTTCATTTTTTTCCAAATGAGTAAAGCCAAATGCATGTGTTTCCTGTCTAATAAGTGTAAGGGAAAAAACGAAAAGGGGGGACGTTCGATGAAACGTCTCATTCAAAAAGCGCAACGAGGCAATGATCAAGCATTCTTAAAGATCTTTCAGCATTACGAGGCCGACCTATATCGGATGGCCTACGTATACGTCAAAAATCCGGACGATGCGCTCGATGTCGTACAAGAAGTCGCTTATCAAGCATTTAAAAAGATCGGGACGTTACGGGAACCACAATTTTTGAAGACGTGGCTGATGAAGATCACCATCAACTGTGCGCTCGATGTCATGAAGAAGAGACAAAATGTGATTCAATTGAAGCCGGAGTTTGAAGAGTCAATCGGAATTGCGGAAACGGATTACGCGATAACGATGACACTCGCTGATATGATGGATTCTCTTCATGAGGATGAACGCAGTGTGGTCGTGCTGAAATATTATCAGGACTACACGTTTCAACAAATCTCAGATTTATTGGAATGGCCGATTGGTACGGTGAAGACAACCTTGTATCGGGCCGTCGATAAATTGAGACGAGAATGGAAGGAGGCTGATTGCTATGGATCGTGAGATGAAACGGATGTTGGCGGACATTGAAATCCCAAGTGAACTGCGTGAGCGGAGTCGCAAAGGTGTGAAGCGAGCGAAACAAGAAATGCGCCGGGAACCAGGATTTATCCGTCGGCGGTTGATGACGGTCGGAATCGCAGCGGCACTACTCATCCCGACTGGTGCATTCGCTTATCAATCCCTCTTGGCGGATGAGTTATACGGTTCGTTTGACGAGATGAAAGTACATATCGTCAGCGCTACTTTAGAGAAATATTTGTTATTGGATGCCAAATTGAATCAAGCGAAAGGAGTATTGGGTGAGGCAGAATATAAAGAGTTCGAACGAGGTCTGAGCGCCTTCACGGATACGCGAATCGCTTATGGAAATACGAACGGAAATGTCGATTATGAAGCGATTCCGAAGGCGGAACGAGCGGAAGTGAAGCAGGCTCTTGCTGATCTTCAACCATACTTCGATCAATTGAACGATCAGCCTGCTGCACGTGACGTGTTGACAGCTGACGAATATGACGCGTACATCGAAGCGCTCATGCGAGAAGAGTCGATTCGAGTACGTGCTGGTGAGTACGTCGAAGACATGCCGGATGAGTTGCGACAGTCTTATGAAGAGGCAATCGCGATTATTCGAGAGGTCGATCGGAAGCAACAACAAAACTAGTCATGGTTCATAATAATGGGAAAATATGTTATCTTCATCATGTTCTAATTCAGAAAATGAAAAAGAGGTACAAACATGTTCACATTCGGAATCATTGGTGGCGCGAGTCTACTTTTAGTGGCGTTCGTCTTCGGCGTGACATATCTTGTCGTCCGATCCATTGTAAAAATGATGAAAAAGTAAAAGAAGGAGTCGGTCACTCAAATCGAGTGATGGACTCCTTCTTTTTACGTCCGTTCGAGAACATTCACGAGCATCTGATGGATGACAGTATGATCGTTCGGGTCATGAAGCTGATAGGGACTGCCGGGGAGCGTATATACATCTTTCGCTCCGACGTACGTGATGTGGAGTGTCAAGGAACCATCTTCCTGACACGCCGTCGTCAGTTCCAACTCACCACTGATGACACCGACTTCTTCCGTCATGACACCGTGGGTTGCCTTAAAGATCGAAGTGATTTCGTTCATTCGAAGACTCCTTTTCTAACTCAGTAACTGCAAGCATTGATGGCTGTCGTGAGTGCTGACTTCTCTGCGGATTGAAGGCTCAAGCCCCAACGACTCTTCGTCTCGACCCACATCTTCGCATACGCACAACGCGCCCCAGTGCGAGGTGGTTGCCATGTCGACGGGTCTTGGTCTCCTTTTGAACGGTTCGATGAAGCGGACACCGCAATCAATTGAGGACCGTTCAAGTCGTTCGCAAAGCTTTGACGTTTGGTTGTCGTCCAGCTACTTGCCCCAGAGCGCCATGCTTCAGCGAGCGGGACGACGTGGTCGATATCAATGTCAGAGGCTGAGGTGAACGTGATTCCGTCATAGTAACTGTACCATGAGCCAGTCGCAACCGGACATTCGTCGACGACCGAGTCAGCGTCTCGTTTCAAGACGATGTGACGCGTGTTACAACCGCTTCCTTGACTCGACCAGTGCGGGAAGAGGTCACGACTATACCCCGTCATCGACCCTTCATTTTTGACAGTGAGGGCATTCAGTTTCGTGAGCGCGTCCGCTTTCGATGGGATGTTCGGTGGGAAAGCAGAGACTGGTGTAGCGTCAAACGATGCGGAAATCCAGACGAGCAAGGCGACAAGTGCGACAGACATAAGTTTCTTCAACATATAAAGCCTCCTACTATGTATTTGGAATGAACACTTGTCGAGCAAGTGGGCAACCTTTCATCAAACAACTAGTGAGACAAACATCACGCGATAAATTCAACTTGATCA
Organism: Exiguobacterium profundum; assembly: GCF_001909285.1. Lineage (GTDB taxonomy): Bacteria > Bacillota > Bacilli > Exiguobacteriales > Exiguobacteriaceae > Exiguobacterium > Exiguobacterium profundum. The sequence continues at coordinate 398,689 of NZ_MRSV01000001.1, read as the reverse complement.
TACACAGGACGATTTTGAAAAAGTGTGAAAATCTGCAAAATGATTAGAAAGACTATCGCAAATCCTTCTCTAGCATTAATGGACAATCCGGTGTTATTTCTTTGGAACTAGTGAGCGATCAGGACTGGTATAATGGGTGACATGGATGGAGAGAAAAGAAGAGGTGGATGGAATGAACAAGAAAGAGATTGCGGCGATTCGCCGACAGTTTAAAGTAAATGCGACAAAGCTAAAGATTGCTGACTTATATACGATTTACATCCGACAGGAAACGAATGAGATTTATTACGAAGAGTTGCGTCCGTTCCCGTTCTTAGAAGAAGAGCAGCAGGAGCTGTTTTTGACGAACTTCAAAAAAGTGCTCGGTGGAAAACTTGATGAAAAACTGTTCGAAGTGAAGTTCCAATATCCTGAGGAAGGTCAGGTCGACCATACGCAAGGCTTGCTGTATGAAGGACTTCGTACGGAAGAGACCGACGTCTGGACGGACTATATGCAACGCATCGCGTTGAAGATGGTGAAAGACACGCCGTTTGAGAAGGATATGGTCGTGACGTTCATCCGGGGGAATTATAATAAGCCGACGAATCGGTACTCGGAAGAGTCTGAGATTCACGCGAACGATGAGGTGTATACGACGAAGTTCATCCTCGGCAGCATCAGCCCGACAGAGCTTCCGAAAAAATCACTCGTCTTTGACTTCGTCGAGCGGGAGTTCAAAGCCAGTCTGATTGTGAATCCGATCATCAAACTCGAGGCGCCGATCGGTGGATTCTTATTCCCGTGCTTCACGGATAACGCAGCCGATGTGAACCATGTGCTTTATTCGGCACACAAAGCGCATCAACCGGATATGACGTTCATTGAAAACGTGTTGAACGGTTCGGAGATTGTCACGGCAGTGGAAGAGAAGGCGGTCTTCGAAGAAGTGGTCAAAGCGGTCATCGGAGAAGAAGTCAATTCCCGGACTCTCGCGACCGTTTATGATGAGATCAATCAAATCATTGTCGCCGAAGAAGAGAACGAACAGGAAGAAGAGAGAGTAGCGATGCTCGACTCCCGTGCCGTCGAGGTCGTCTTACGGGCGAGTGGTGTGGAAGATGTGACGACGGAGAAAGTCGAGCAGGCGTTCAAGCAAGTCGTCGACGATACGAAATATGAGATGAAAGCGACGAGTGTCGTTCCGAAGTATACGTCAAAATCAATCAAGATTAATACAAAGGTCGCAAATATCTCGGTCAGTCCGCAAGACTTGAAATACGTGAAGCAGGTGAACTATAAAGGGAAACCGTGCTTGTTGATTGAAGTGGAAGAGGAGACGGAGATTGAAGGGTTCAAGCTCATCTCGGAAGAGTCGTTAGACTAACTGTGGGAAAATTGTTGCATCCGTTCGAGTCGATGAGAAGAATCATGTGTCTATTTCGGGATACACAGGGGATGTTCAAGATTTTCGATTCCAGCAATGAATCCAAGACACAACTCTTGGGCTCTTTTTTGACAATCGATGTGACTTTAGCAGTGGAAGGAGGGAAAGCCCTGTACATAGCCTAAGCATCGTCGGGGATATGGTACGACCGGAGAGGATGTAGGTGATTATTTTCTAACATCCTTTACATAGATGAAGCTCAACTTACTATTCTCGGAAGGTATAAAAACCCTCTAATGTAATGAGTAACAAATAATTATAGTATTAAAAATGACTCAGTAATAATACCGGAGTCATTTTTTGAATTTATTGATCAGAATTTTTATTGGTACGCAGTGTCGATGTATTCATCTTTTCTTATGGCCTTGGCATAATAAGTTACTCTTCCAGTAGGTGTGCCATAATGATATTCGGTCGATTTAATATGTTGGAATGTAAAATCTCCTCGCACTCCTAACTTACTGTATCTACGAGCGTCTGCAGGGAAGGTAGACGATACTGAAACCGAATGAGTGAATCCGGTACTTAAAGTGAACTCTTTATATTTGTAACTACCGTTCACTGAGTAGGTTTTATTTGTAGTTAATACATGCGAGCTAACTTTTCTCCATTCAGGTGTTCCGCTATGATAACCAATCCATAGCTTTGAAGCATTCTTAGTGCTTATAACTTCAGGTTTCGTAATATATCCTCCAGTACTAAATGTTTGGTAGTTGCTAGGCGGTGAATATGATTCGTAATCTTCTTTCGATTGGAAAAACAGAATTTCTCCATTGTCTAACACTTTACTATAAGGATACTCAGATAATTCTGGGGAGATATTTTGTATAACGTCATTGAGATCTACAGTATCTATCTTTTCTGCGTTAGCAAAATCTACATTCGCTCCCCAAAACAAAAAAACGATAAAAGTCATGATAAATGTTTTTTTCATATTACCTCTCCTTGTTAATTTTTAGAGTATTTCGTGTGCGCTTCCACACCTATCTGGTAACATAAGGTAGTCGGATATCAACTGAAAGGTGGATAATTATGAAAAATTTGTCAGCTGTGATTTTACTATGTTCCTCTTTATGGATGGGTATTTATTTATATGGAGAATATGCTGTTAGTTCTGTCAAATTTGATATTTCTTTAGTAACATTTCCGGTAGCGCTTTTTATATTGTCTATCGTATTCTTTTTATCTCCTAAAGAAGGTTTTCAATCTAAAGAACATAAATTGAATGATTAATTAAGAATTCAGAAAAAACTCAATCATCTATAGAAAAACAAGGGAAAAGAGCATAAGGATAAACTGCTATCACTTTCTGTGATAGACCAGGCAGGACCTAGGGGGTTCCGTGATATCGTCAAAACTCCGGAAACGGCACGAAATATACCGCTTTTTTTATTCGTCTTTCGCAACGTACTTAATAGGAAGGGGGATAGGAAGGGGGAAATTACTCTCCCCCTTTTTATTGGTTTTTACATATCAGAGTTCTGCATTCGCTCTTAAAACGAGTAGGTCCATCTAGCCGATGCAACAAAGTAGATCGGTCACCAATGCGGTTCCATAATGTGAGTGAGGAAGGTTGAATTCAATCTTTGATACAGGTATGATACAGGTGAAAATGTTTTCTAAAAACCATATTTTTTTAGCGTTTTTCGAAAGCGCTTTCGGTTTTGGTAAGATAACCAAAAAACCTCAAAGACGAATATCATCTTTAAGGCTAGATTTGTATTACTTACGCGCTTTGCTTACTTTTAATTTCTTCCCTTTGACCGGCGTCGTCTCCATCGCTTGAAGGACAATCGAACCTTTTCCGTTCAAAATATCGACGTAAGTCATTTGATCATTGATTGTGATGATTCCGATGTCGTCAGCGGATACGCCAGGGATTTTGGCGATTGTTCCGACGAAGTCGACGGCGCGAAGTTTTTTCTTCTTCCCGCCACTGAAGTGAAGCTTCATGATGTCCTGGTTAATACGAGCCGTCTTGTTGTTTCGAACGACACGTCGGCCACTTAACTTCTGCTCAAAGGCATCTTGGTTAGCCGCGACTTCCGCTTCTGTCGGCGCATCGATCATCGGAATCTCGAATTGAACGTATGATTCAATCGCGTTGATGAGACGTTCTTCCTGACGGGTCATGAGCGTGATTGCTGTTCCTTGTTTGCCGGCACGTCCGGTACGACCTGTACGGTGCACGTAACTTTCTTTTTCGACAGGAACGTCATAGTTGATGACGAGTTCGACGTTATCGACATCGATTCCACGTGCTGCGACGTCTGTCGCGACGAGGTAGCGGAAGTTACCCATCTTGAAGCCGTTCATGACGGCGAAACGGTCCTCTTGCTCGAGTCCGCCGTGGAGGCGTTCAGCCGAGTAACCGGCTTTGTCGAGTTCGGCGTACACCGTATCGACGTTCTCCTTCGTCCGACAGAAAATCATACAGCTGTCCGGGTTCTCGACGACCGTGATGTCTTGAAGCACAGCCAGTTTCTCATTCCGGTGAACCGGGAGGAGGCGGTGCTCGATTGTCGAAGCGGTCATGCCAGTCGATTCGATCGCGACACGTGCCGGAGCATTCATATGCTTCTGGCAGAGACGTTCGATATCTTGTGGGAATGTCGCTGAGAAGACCATCGTGACGCGGTCTTTCGGCAACTGTTGAAGAATCTTCTCGACGTCAGCGAGGAAGCCGCGGTTGAGCATCTCGTCCGCTTCATCAATGATCAAGTATTCGACGCGGTCGAGTGAGAGGGTCTCACGCTCGATATGGTCCATGACGCGACCTGGCGTACCGACGACGATATGTGTCTTTTGCTTCAACTCTTCACGCTGTTTCGAGAACGGTTCTTTCCCGTAGACGGCAGTCGCTTTGATTCGTTTGAAACGTCCGATGTTCGTCATGTCTTCCCGTACTTGAACGGCGAGTTCGCGTGTCGGCGTCAAGACGAGCACTTGTGGTTTGTTTTCGGCCCAGTCGATGAGCTCGATGACCGGAATTCCGAAAGCAGCTGTCTTTCCGCTTCCGGTCTGTGCTTTGACGATTAAGTCTTCACGCTCGAGCGCACGCGGGATGACCTGCTGCTGTACCTCAGTCGGTGATTCGTATTTCATAATGCCTAGCGCGCGCGTAATCTCGTCGCTCAGGCGATAATCAGTAAATTGTTGTTTGTTCATGGGTAACCTCATTCTTTCGTGAAAACTTCTGCTTCAGAAAATTTCAATGTCTATTTGCAATACAGTCCATTATAGACCGAAAGGCATTAGGAAAGCCAATTTCATATAAGAATAAGTACTGGTGAAAGGGGTCTACATATTGAAACACAGTTATGAAAATCTCATGGATTATTTGAATCAGCATCAGCAACTTACGAGAACAAACCACCTCGAAACCATCATCAAACTCATTCCAGGTTCAGACCGTACCGGTGACCTTGATCCACGCGTCTTTGCGACGTTGACCGCAAATCATTCTTCGCACAATGAACCGGATACAACATTTGACCTGGAGGCGGCACGCGCCAGCATGGGGTGGCCGAACCGGGATCAGACGACGACTGATATCAAAACCGAGTATCTCATGATTCCTAGTGAGGACGGTGACATCCCGGTTCGTCTGTATCGTCCGCATCATACTGAAGCCATCCCAGCCATTCTCTTCTTCCATGGTGGCGGCTTCTTCGGAGGCACGCTCGAGACGGTTGAGAATCCTTGTAAGTTGCTCGCGGAACGAGCGAACGCGGTTGTCCTCTCCGTCGATTATCGTCTCGCCCCAGAGCATCCGTTCCCGGCCGGATTGAATGACTGTTACCGCGCTTTTGAATGGGTATATGCCAACGCGACGGAGTTGAACGTCCTTCGTGATCAAATTGCTGTCGCAGGGGATAGTGCCGGAGGCAACTTGGCGACCGCTTGCTGTCTGATGGAGCAAGAACGGGGGGAAGGACGCATTTGTTATCAAGCGCTCGTCTATCCCGTCGTCAATCTGGGTTCGATTCCGACAGATGATTTTAAATGGGCGCTCGATGCTTATGATATCTCGCATCATCACGACCTAATTCGAGGTGTCGTGCTCGCCCTCGCCGACTCGGATTCGCTCTTAAATGACCTCTATCTTCAAGGGGAGGTGGATGTCACGCATCCGCTCGTCTCACCATTATTCGCAGACGATGTCTCAGGCCTACCACCGACTTTGATTGTGACGGCGGAGTACGATTACTTACGACTCGAAGGGGAGGCGTATGCGCGGAAACTGGCACGAGCGGGTGTCCCGACACGCCTCATTCAATATCGGGGGATGGACCATGCCTTCATGGACAAGTTGGGAGACTATCCACAGGCAGACGATTGTATGAATGTAATCGCAAAAGGACTTAAGGAGCTGACGAAATGAAACAGTATACATTGGATTGGACTCGTTATGAGGAATTGGCACGTCAAGCGGTCGCGGAAGGTGTCGTGTTAGTCAAAAACGAACAGAAGACCCTCCCATTACAGTCAGGGACGAAGCTCGCCGTATTTGGTCGTAGCCAGTTCCATTACTACAAGAGCGGTACGGGCTCAGGCGGGATGGTGAACGTCGGACATGTCACGACGCCGCTCGAGGCATTGCGCGAGCGTCCAGATATTCATATCAATGAATCGCTCTATGCGACGTATGAGGAATGGGTGAAGGAGAATCCGTTCGACCAAGGTGTCGGTTGGGCCGGTGAACCGTGGTCGCAACAGGAGATGGACGTAACGGACGAACTCGTCGAACAGGCGACACAAGAATCAGATGTCGCCCTCATCATGATTGGACGTACGGCAGGAGAAGACCGTGACAACACGGCCGATCCGGGTAGTTACTTATTGACGGATATCGAACATACGATGATCGAGCGCGTCACGAAACGCTTCGACAAGACGGTCGTCGTGTTGAACGTTGGGAACATCATCGACATGAAGTGGGCGAAGGAGCCGAGTGCCATCCTCTATGCATGGCAAGGTGGGATGGAAGGTGGAAAAGGACTCGTCGACGTGCTCGTCGGAGATGTGAGTCCTTCCGGGAAACTGACGGATACGATTGCTCAATCGATTGAAGATTATCCGTCGACGAAGAACTTTGGTCATGCAGATAAAGGCATTTATCAAGAAGACATCTATGTCGGTTATCGCTACTTCGAAACGTTCGCGAAGGAGGATGTCTTATATCCATTCGGATTCGGACTGTCTTACACGACGTTCAAAACGGAGGTAAAGCATACCGCAGAAACTGATGGTGTCCTGACGGTCGAGGTGGAAGTGACGAACGCGGGTGAGTGCGATGGGAAAGAAGTCGTCCAACTCTACGTCGAGAAACCGCAAGGGAAGCTCGGGAATCCGTTCCGGTCATTGGTGGCGTTCGAGAAAACCTTGCTTCTTGAACCGGGCGAGCGCCAAATCCTTTCTTTCAACGTCCACATGACTGACTTTGCGAGCTATGACGACTCTGGCGTGACGGGTTATGAATCGAGCTTCGTTTTAGAGGCAGGAACGTATCGGTTGTACGTCGGAACGGATGTGCGTTCGGCTACACTCGCTCTCGAAGTCGAGCAACAGGAGCAACGTGTCCTCGAGACGTTAAGCGAAAATATGGCGCCTGTCCTCCCGTTCGAACGGATGAAACCAATTCAAGGCGAACAGGGATTTGAAGTGGGCTACGAGTCGACGCCGCTTCGCGCCGTTGACGTTGAGACACGTTATTTGGAAGAACGCCCTGAGACTAGAGTGTTCACGGGTGACCAAGGTATCAAATTAAGCGATGTGTATCATGGAAAGGCGTCACTTGAAACATTCTTAGATCAATTGACAGATGAGGATTTGGCGACAATCGTTCGCGGACAAGGGATGAACTCACCGCGTGTCACGCCGGGGACGGCAGCGGCGTTCGGTGGTGTGTCCGATCGATTGAACGAGCTTGAGATTCCAGCGGCATGTTGTGCCGATGGTCCATCAGGCATTCGCATGGATATCGGAACGAAGGCGTTCGCGCTTCCGAACGGCACACTCTTGGCTTCTACGTTCAACGTTGACCTCGTTGAAGACTTGTTCGAGATGACAGGGCTCGAGATGCGGAAAAACCGCATCGATACGTTGCTCGGACCAGGAATGAACATTCACCGTAACCCGTTGAATGGTCGAAACTTCGAGTATTTCTCGGAAGATCCGCATTTGACTGGGAAGATGGCGGTCGCTCAATTGAACGGCATGCATCGTGTCGGGGTGACGGGAACGCTCAAACACTTCAGCGCCAATAACCAAGAAGCGCATCGTCACGATATCGACTCGGTCGTCTCGGAGCGGGCGTTACGCGAGATTTATTTGAAAGGGTTCGAGATGGCGGTGAAAGAAGGACGCGCATCGTCCATCATGACGACATACGGCGCGGTCAACGGGATCTGGACGGCTGGTCTATACGATCAAAATACGCGTATCTTACGTGATGAGTGGGGCTTTGAAGGCATCGTCATGACAGACTGGTGGGCAAAAGTGAACTTCCGTGAGGATGAGTCGGCCAATCGTCAAAATACGGCAGCGATGGTTCGCTCACAAAACGACTTGTACATGGTCGTCGACCGACCGGACCTAAACTCGTTCGAGGATAACACGATGGCATCACTCGAAGAAGGGATTGTCACACGGGGCGAGTTGTTGCGGAGCGCGCGCAATATTTGTACGTTCATCTTGAAATCACCGGCGATGGAGCGTCTTCTCGGGATTCATGACGGTTCAGTCGAGGTGCTCGGCTTTGAGGATGAGATGAATCAACAGGATACATTTGAGTTGGACTACCAACATCTCGAAAACGGGGAACATGTGGATTTGTCAGGAATCGATACCTCGACCGGAAACACACACGTCTTCGCTATTTCGGTCGACCAAACGGGGACGTATGACATCACGTTGACTGCCCGTTCGAACGCGGGAGAGTTGGCACAGATGCCGGTGACATTATTTGCGAACAATATCCCGGGTGCGACGTTCACGTTTAATGGGACGAACGGAGAATGGGTGACGCAGACGAAGCAGGTCTTCTTCTTGAACCAGCATAATTATCTCCAGCTCTATTTCGCGTTAAGCGGATTAGAAGTGAAGGACGTGTCCTTCAAGCTCGCAGATGAATTCAGTATGAAGAACGGCTGAGCCGCCCTTTTGCCGATTCATTGAATCCGGTATAATCGAAAGAACGACACATCGTAAAGGAGGCGCATACCCGTGGAAAATCGGCTTCGATTTTCTAGGTCTTCACGCACTCATGCAAAGCCATTTGGACGAAAGGCGATCACTTGCATGGGGCGAAACGAATACCTTGATCGCTTGATTTTAACGTAAACCACTTGGCTTTGCTCCCTTATCGGATTGGATTCATTCAATAAGGAGCGAGGTATGATGAAGTACGTCAATGCGCAACACATCCTGCCAGAACGATTGTTGCAAGAGGTGCAACAATACGTACAAGGTGAGACGCTATATGTGCCGACCCCGACCGACACGAAACGGAAATGGGGGACGGTCAACGGTGGGAAACAATTACTTGAGGAACGAAACGAAGCCATACGCGCAGCGTTTCGAAATGGAGAGCGAATCGAAAATCTGGCCAAGTCCTATCATTTGGCGACGCACACGATTCGAAAGATTGTATACCGCTCGACATGAAGGAGGTACGACTAGTTCGCTAGTCGTACCTTTTTAGGTCGACTATGTTTCTTAATCAAAGTGTACACAGTAAGGAAGCATCGTTTCCTGTAAACTGAAGATGGAGGAAGGGGGCGACAAAATGTCAGATCCATTTATTCAAAACGAACAGTATAATCTCATCAAAGAACAAGTGACGCTCGTCAAAGAGAGTCGAACGCAAAGCCTGCCGCCTTCTGTCTTGCGAGCAGTCATCGACTTGGCACAATCGAAAGTGATGTATGCATTTCCTGAAGCGACGACTGAACAACTGAAGCTGTTACAGTTCGCGGCGCTACAGACGAACGAAGCGTTCGACGAATACATGCAACAATTACGAGAATGGGTTCAACCGTTTCCCGTTATTTCTGCCGAGCAGCTGAAGGAATTGTTCCCGAAACAGAAGAAGCTTCGCTTACCGGAGTTATCCGATGTTGATTTTGGACGACTCACGTATCTAGGTTGGAACGATGGACGTTCCAATCAAAAGTTGATGATTTGCCAATACGAAGGTCAATTGATTGGCATCGCATGTAAACCGAGCACGAATACGAAGAAAAACATATGTGCCTTTTGTAATCAGTTCACGGATGTGACGTACTGCGTTACGATCACCAAAGCGAAACAAGCGAAAAATCCGGACTATTACAAAGCCATCGGCACATATATATGTGTCGACAGTAAGACGTGCAACGAACACATCACGAGCCAAGAGGCGTTGCATACTTTTGTTCATACAGCGTTACAGGCCTGACGAGAGAGTCAGGCTTTTTATGTTGTTGAAATGGCGGCATTTACAAAAACCATACAGGGCTGTATTCAATCTGAAAATGTATCTTTACAAATGTCCGTTAGGCTACAGGAGTAGTACATATTCGGGAGGGTTTACTAGATGAAAAAGACAATGAAGAAGTTCGTTCCACTCGCAGTGGTGTCGACGCTCGCGCTCGGAGGCATCGTCGGGGTGCAACAACATAACGAAGCAGAAGCAGCAAAGGATTCAAAGAATCATAAGGCGAAAAACGTCATCTTTATGATCGGGGACGGGATGGGCGTGCCGTATACGACAGCACTTCGTTACATGAACGATAATGAAGAGACGGTGGAGATGGAGCCGACTGCCTTCGATCCACATTTGGTGGGCATGCAGTCGACGTATCCTGAAGACGATGCGGAGAACGTGACCGACTCGGCGGCGGCCGCAACGGCGATGAGTTCGGGTGTGAAGACATATAACAACGCGATTGCCGTTGATAACGACAAGACAGACGTGAAAACGGTACTCGAACAAGCGAAAGAGAACGGTATGTCGACAGGACTTGTCGCGACATCAGAAATCACGCATGCGACACCGGCATCTTACGGCGCGCACGAGGAGCAACGGAAGAGTGAGAATGCGATCGCCAATGATTATTATGATGACTTGATTGATGGGGAGCATAAAGTGGATGTCATGCTCGGAGGCGGAACGAAATTCTTCGAACGCTCGGACCGTAATATCGCCAAGCAGTTCCAAGAAGACGGCTACAGTTACGTCACGTCAGCAGAAGAGATGAAACAGGACGATAACAAGCAGGTACTCGGTCTATTCGCGGAAGTCGGATTGGACAAGATGATCGACCGTGACGAGAAACAACCGAGCCTCGCGGACATGACGACATCCGCTCTCGATCGACTGAAAGGGGACAAAGATGGATTCTTCCTCATGGTAGAAGGAAGTCAAATCGACTGGGCCGGACATGACAACGATGTTGTCGGCGCGATGAGCGAGATGAAGGATTTTGAGCAAGCGTTTGAGGTCGTTCGTGACTTCGCCAAAGAGAATGGTGAGACGTTAGTTGTCGTGACGGCGGATCACTCGACAGGCGGCATTTCAATCGGGGCGGACGGGAACTATAACTGGGATCCGACTCCGATTCAAGCAGCGAAACGCACTCCAGACTTCATGGCGAAAGAAATCGAAGCTGGAGCGGACGTAGAAGCTGTCTTACGTGAAAACATTGATTTGGAATTGACGTCTGAAGAGATTGCTTCTGTGAAGAAAGCGGCTGAGACGAATGACGTCACGAAAATCGACAACGCCATCGAGAAAATCTTCGATCAGCGTTCGGGAACGGGCTGGACGACGGACGGTCATACGGGTGACGACGTGCCGGTATATGCGTTCGGACCACAACAAGAGAAGTTCCTCGGCATGAGTGATAACACCGATCAAGCAAAACGGATCTTCAACTTGTTGAAGAATAAAGGGAAAATCAAATAAGTAAGTAGATATGCTAAGACTACGCGGAATTCCTGCGTAGTCTTTTTATTGTTAATACATTTCTAGTGATTTGATTGTATGTCTGAGTACATCCACGTCTTCATTTTCCCAGCCCAATCGATTTACTGCATTAATAAACTGTCGTGTTGCTTTAATAAGAGTAACCTTCAGTTCTTTAATTAAAACGATACCGATTTCCGTCTTCATTTGACCATCTTTAATAAATGATAATTCGAGTTCAGACAAAGATATCTTTTTGGCGGATATAGAAAGGGGACCATCCATAAATGGAAACGAATGAACGGATGTCACTGGAGCGAACAAAAGTGCTCGACAGCTGTCACTCCACCATTTTAAAAGGACAGCAACGAAATCAGACCATCCTACTCCCGGGAAATAATCGTATGTATCAATGACAAAGTTGATTTCGCCAATAATTTGACCAGAGTATGTTAACGAATCAAGATTAATCTCGATGGAAATTTGATGACACATCATTGCTCACCTCATCCGTTTTTGAAAGATTACTACTAAGACCATCTTACTCGAGCTATACGAAGTACGAAACGATGAGTTGAATTGACAGAAGTTGTCGTATGATAGACAGACAACCATGATTCGATTAACGAGGGGGAAGCGGATGAAACACGCAGTGATTTTTGACATGGACGGAACATTGTTTCGGACAGATTTGATTTTGGAACGGGCGCTAGATGAAACGTTTGATCATTTACGAAGTGAAGAAAAATGGAAAGGTCCGACACCGATTGATCAATATCGGAACATCATGGGGGTACCGTTGCCAGTTGTTTGGAACACATTGCTCCCACAATACGATGAGCAAACTAGAGAAGAGGTCGATACCTATTTCTTAACACGACTCATCAAAAACATTGAAAACGGGAATGGAGCATTATATGCAGGGGTACTCGAACTGTTTGAACAATTGTATCAAATGGGGCATTCCATCTTCGTCGCAAGCAATGGTTTGGTGGACTATTTACAAGCCATCGTCACGCACTATGAATTAGATCGTTGGATCACAGAAACTTATAGCATTCAACAAATCGACACGTTGGATAAGGGCGATTTGGTGGCTGAAATCGTGAAGAAGTATGAACTGCAGGAGGGCTTCGTGGTAGGTGACCGATTATCGGATATCTCGGCTGCACGAGCGAACGGACTCATTTCAATCGGCTGTCGTTTTGACTTCGCACAAGAAGTAGAGTTACAAGAAGCGAATTACGTTGTGAATCACTTGGCAGAAGTTCTCGATATCGTTTCAAAGGAGACGGCTTCGCTATAAGTGAATCGATTTCTGGATTGGACTCGTAAGTAAAGGACTACAACAAATCGGAGGGATCATCATGCACACGCTCTACATGAAACAAAAAGTGTTAAGCTTACGCGGACGTTTCACCATCAAGGATGCGGACGGACATGACAAATATTTCATCGAAGGTAGCTTTATGAAGTTTCCAAAATCATTCGAAATCAAAGATACGAACGATCAGACGGTCACGACAATCACGAAAAAGACGTTCAGTTTTTTACCGAAATTTTTTGTGGAAGTGGACGGCACAGATATGATGACCATCTCGAAAGAGTTCTCGTTTTTCAAACCGAAATATTCAATCGATGCAGCCGGGATCGATGTCCAAGGAGATTGGTGGGACATGGATTTTGATGTGACGAAGAACGGACATTCGATCGGAAGTGTACAAAAGAAATGGTTCTCATGGGGCGATAGTTACGAGATTCGTGTCGAAGAACCGGAGATGGAGCACCTTCTTATCTCTATCGTCGTAGCAATCGATTGCGCGAAAGCAGATCAAGCAGCGGCATCTAGCGCAGCAACATAAAGGGGAGTATCTAATGGAATTTTGGGACGTCTATACGGTCGACCGAGAAAAGACCGGTCGCAAGTGGCAACGCGGAAGTCGATTGCCGAAAGGGGAATACCATCTTGTCATCCACGTATGTATCTTTAACGAGAAGGGTGAGATGTTGATTCAACAGCGCCAACCGTTCAAGGATGGTTGGGCAAACATGTGGGATATCACAGTCGGTGGAAGTGCCACGGTAGGAGATACAAGCCAGCAAGCCGCGATGCGGGAACTCGAAGAGGAGATTGGGCTCAAGCTTGATCTATCTCAGACACGACCGCACCTGACAGTCAATTTTGACGAAGGGTTTGACGATATTTATTTGGTGGAAATAGAAGTGGATTTGAACGAGCTGACGCTTCAAGAATCTGAAGTGCAGGCCGTGAAGTGGGCGGATGAGGCGACGATTCTACAGATGATTCAACAGCATGAATTCATACCGTATCATACGCCGATGATACCGTTACTGTTTGCCATGCGAGGACAATGGGGAGGGATAAATCATCATGCATACGTACAAGTGGATAAATGAACCAAAAAGCGTGAACGGATTTGAACCGCTCACTTTCCGCACTTTGCCAGATACGGACTTTTGGCGAAACACACATTACGGATTCAATCGGATGACGGCACATGCGTTATTGACAGACGTCAAAGCCAAACGATTTACATGTCGGGCGACAATCCAGATGGAACCGAGCCATACATATGATCAGGCCGGAATCGTCTTATATGTGAACGATGACCATTGGATCAAGACGTCTGTCGAGTACATTCCGGATGGACCGTCCCATCTTGGCGCAGTCGTCACTTCGTTTGGCTATTCAGATTGGTCGACACGTGATTTTTCAAATGACATGGTTCGCAATCCGTTGACGTTTGAAATCGTGTATACAGATGGAGATGTGGAGATTTTCTTTGAATATAGTGACGGTATGCGTGAACAGCTTCGCATTGCCCATCTCCATGACGTATCGACATTACGCATCGGTCCATATGCCTGTAGTCCAGATGTGAATGCGACAGGTTTTGACGTGACAATTTCGAATTGGGAACTACGGGAAGCATCGACGTGAGTCGGTGCTTTTTTATGTGTCAGTTTGATTTCACTTCCGAAAAGTGGTTGAAGTTTTAGCAAAGAAAAATCTATAATGGATTTATCGAAAGCGCTTTCGGAAATCGCTTTCAAAAGTACAGGCTGACATATGACAATCATTTATCCTAAAGGAGGACGCACGATGAAGAAATGGGTTGCACTCGCACTCGGGACAGGCCTTGCCCTATCCTTGCCACAAGAGGTGCCGGCTGAAAAGAGTTCAAAAGCCGATGACGCTAAGTGGAAACTTGTCTGGTCAGATGAGTTTAGCAAGTCTGAAATCGATCACTCGAAATGGAATTTTGAAACGGGGAACTGGATTGTCGACAAAGACGGAAATCCAGTCGCTGCCGGTTGGGGAAACAATGAGAAGCAATTTTACACGGACAAAAACGAAAACGCTTTCGTGAAAGACGGGAAGCTCGTCATCCGTGCAAAGAAAGAACAAGCATCGGATCAATTCGGTACCTATGATTACACATCGGCGAAGTTGACGACGAAGGGGACGTTCAGTAAGACATATGGTCGTTATGAAATGCGAGCCAAACTTCCAACCGGTAAAGGACTGTGGCCGGCGTTTTGGATGCTGCCAGAAGAAGACCGCTACGGTGGTTGGGCCGCATCAGGTGAAATCGACATCATGGAATCGTGGGGCAGTCAGCCAGATAAAGTCGCTGGCACGATTCACTACGGAGAAACGTGGCCGAACAACAAATATACGGGGAAAGATTATCACTTCGCAGAAGATGACGGCATCGACAAGTGGCATACATATGCGGTCGAGTGGGAACCAGGTGAGATTCGTTGGTATGTAGACGGTCAGCTCTATCAAACGCAAAATGACTGGTATGCGAAAGAAGCGAACAAGGCATCGAAATATAGTTACCCTGCACCATTTGACCAAGATTTTTACTTGATTATGAACTTGGCGGTCGGTGGATGGTTCGATGGGGACGTGGACGAGACGACACCATTCCCGGCAGAGATGGAAGTCGATTACGTCCGTGTGTTTGACTTGAAGAACGGGAAGTATCGTGATGCTGTCGAACCGACGTACTCGGATGAAGAAATCGTGTTACCGGAAGGTGCGAAACAACCTCTAGATGATGGAAACCTTGTCTATGACGAAGACTACACTGAACCAATTACGACGGTAACGAACGGTGCGCAGGCGCTCAACCCGACGTATTGGAACTACGTGGCGCTTCCTGACTTTGGTGGTGTCGGCTCTATCGATGTGATCGACTTGGCGGGGGCACGATTCGCCGACATTTCGATTGATCAGGCAGGAAGCCAACCATACTCGCATCAATTGATTCAAAACGTATCGCTCGGAAAAGGTGGACACTATAAAGTGACGTTTGATGCTAAAGCGGATGCGGCGCGTTCAATCGCCGTTAAAGTCGGTGGTGGTCCGGAACGAGGCTATGCGAAATATTCAGATGAAGGGTCATTCGATTTGACGACAGACGTCCAAACGTACTCGATGACATTCGATATGACCGAAGAGACTGACCTTGCGGCACGTCTCGAGTTCAACGTTGGACTCAGCACGTCGGGTGTCCAAATCGGGAACGTCCGTGTCGAGCAGACGCCTCGTGAGGCATTCGATCCGAATGCGACGAAGCCGATGCTCGGAGACGGGAACCATGTATATAACGGTACGTTCGACCAAGGTGCGATGGATCGTATGACGTATTGGACGTTCGACCCAGGTGTCACGAAAGGGACAGGAACGGTCGATTCAGTAGAGCGTCTCTTCCGTTTTGAAACGAACAAGAAAAAAGGAGCACCGGCAACGTTGGTGCAACAAGGCATTCAATTGCAAGAGGGACATGAATATGTTCTTCGCTTCAAAGCCCGTGCAGAGCGTGTAGACGGTCTTCAAGTCGGATTGAACGGATCGGATGGGGATGCCTACCTTCCGCTAGAGCGTATCGCGCTATCTAAAGCATTCGATACGTATGAAGTTCCGTTCACGATGGAAGCCGGAACGGACCTCATGAGTCAGCTTCAGTTCATTCTCGGTTCTGAAAAAGGTGTGATTGAAATCGATGACGTCGAGTTGCGCGATGTCACACCGGTTTATATCGACCCGTCTCCACTTAAAAACGGTGCATTCACAGAAGGTCTCACCAACTGGGGCTCCTATGTCCACTTTGACGCACAGGCTGCTGTCGAAGCGGTGAATGAGGCGGCACGTATCTCAATTACGCAAGAAGGGAACGAAGCGTGGAGTGTCCTCATAGAACAAGGCGGTCTCGAGTTACAACAAGATCAAACGTACGTCGTCCAATTCGATGCATCTTCTACAGTCGCTCGTTCATTCGAAGTGACGTTAGAGAATGTCGGGTACTATCGCTATTTGAGCGAAGTCGTAGCGGTCACACCAGAAACGAACACGTACACGTTTGAAGTGACGATGCCGGTGACAGATGTCACAGGATTGAAGTTCTTGATGGGACGCACAGAAGGTTCGCCACTCGGGGCTCATGACATCACGATTGACAATGTGAGTGTGACGTTGAAATAAGAGGATACACAAAACAGGAATTTCTCATCGTGAGAAATTCCTGTTTTTTAGCGTTTCCGACTAATCAATCGCGCTGTTCGTAAAATTGATGGCAACAATTTACGACGCTGGCGGAACGCGAGATAGCGTCCTTCCCACGACGGTTTGAACTTCTGTTTGAACTGTCGTAAGCCACTGAACGGATAAATGTAACTGATGTTTTCAAAAATGTCGGCGGCGACGCGCTCCGGCCAATGGGAGAATGTCTGCTCTCCGACGGCGGCAAGTGGTGCCACGCCGAGTCCGACATGATCATAACCTTCTGCGCGAGCCCATTCGATGATGTGAAGGATCAACACTTCAATCGATCCGGTCGGCGCATCATTTTTCGAACGCATCAAATCGATGGAGATGGCCTCGTCTCCTCGGAGTAGCGAAATGAAAGCCACGACGACACCGTCCGCATCTCGCAACAAGGCAATCGGATAACGTGTCAACGTTTCATAATCGAAGAATCCGAGAGAGAAGCCTTTCTCATTTCGATTCCCAATCCACTCGTCTGAGATGTCTTTTAACTCTTGTAACAGCAAGAGGCTGGGTTCAGAGACGATGTCGAACGTGATCCCTTTCTTCTCAAACTGATTGTAGAGAGAGCGCATGTTTGCACGCTTCTTCCCGGATAAGGAGAAGGCCGAGACGTCAATCGTCGCCTCTTCCCCTAATTTGAAGAACGTGAATCCGGCATCATGAAGGCGAGGCATCCAATTCGGTGTAATTTGATAAAATAAAGGAATATACCCGATTCGATCCGCATCTTCAATGAATTGCGTCAAAAGAGAAGTCGCAGCCTGTTTCTCTCCTTGGATATCACTAAGGACGATGGCATGGTTCCGAGTCGTCGCAAACAACAGACACGCATCTCCTGCCTCGTTCATGTAAAAACGCTTATCTGCCATATGGACCAAATCAAAACTGCTCGATGTGGGCTGTGTTGCCTGAAACTGTCGGATGCGATGTTCATCATAGGCCTCTCCAAGCGCTGGACGTTTCCAACGATCGAACAAGAGCAGGAGTACACTTGCTACGATTGAAGTTAACAATAAGACGAACGTCGTCAACCAACCAGCTTGATGCGATGTGAAGAATAAGTTGTCTGTACCTGCGAATGACTGCAATAAGAGGGCGTGGGTGCCGACATAGAGCAGGACGTAAATCAAGCTTCGGATGAGACGTCCTGTCGTTAAAATCGAACGGTATCGGACGTGTCGTTTACGTGTCAACCAGACGAACATCGCAAACCCGATGACGACGAAGGTCTCAAACAGGTTTAACCCACGAGCGATGACTCCGATGGTCGCCAAGATGAAGGCAGTGTTGAGTAACCAGAGTGTTCGTTTTGTCCGAACATACATGCCATAGACGGATAAAAACATGAGAAGTCCGGCACTCAATAAGAAAAGGGTCCCAATCCATTCAAACCAGCGATTCACTTCATAGAGCGGCGTCACGCTCGGAAGAAGCGTCTGGAACCAAATCAACAGACTGCTCATGAGTGCGATGAGACTCCCGGTCAGGCGTCCAATCCTCGCAAGCGTCCGCGAAACGATGCGCCAGACGACAGTCCCGATCTCATAAGAGGACCCGATGATTGGTCGATACTCGATTTGTTTGACGACCTGGTCTCCGAACGCGATGGCTGCGAGAAAGAGTCCAATTAAAAAGGGAACGACAAAATAAACGAATCGATAGATGATTAGTGAAGACAGGACGATGTCTTGATGAATCCCAAGTTGAGTCATCCCGACGAGATACAGTAAGTCAAATGTTCCGGCACCCCCAGGGACGAGGGAAACGACACCGACGACCGTCGCGACGATGAATACCCCGAAGAGTTGCACGAACGAAGCCGAACCGTCTAGTAACGTCAAAGCATAAATGGCGACGAACCCAGCGGTGACCCATTCTGCGAGTGAAGTCATCGTATACCCGAGCAGAGTAGACCATCCGACGTTTGATCGGCGTGATGTGACGAATAAATAAAATGGGAGCATCGAACTCACGGCGAGTAACACCGGCCAAATCCACGGTTTCGTACCGACGAGCCCACCAGCCGGAAAGATTCCGAGGAGCACACCGATGGAAAGAATGGACAGACCACTGATCAGTGTCGGGGTCATCCATCCGATGGCACGGAGCAATCGTTTCGTATCCGTATAGGGACGATAAAGGGAGGTGCGAAGCGCGATCCCGATTACGCCGCCGAAACCGAGCATCCCGTTCATCGAATTCGTGATCCATGCCGTTTGAACGATTTTTCGTTTCGGTAGCTCGATATGTAAAGAGCGTAGCAGGAAATAGTCATAGCCCGTCATCGTCAAGACAGCGAATCCACCGAGCAGGATGAGTGTGAACTGTTCCCAACCGGTCAATTGTTTCAATGTCGTGAAGGCGGTCGCGAGCGAGAGATCTTTCAACTCTTGTCCGCTCTGAATCAAAATCAAACCGATTAACGCTATAGGAATTAGCCATTTTAATTGTTTCCATGAAAAACGAGTACGCATTGCGATCTTCTCCTTATCTGCCATAGGACTGACAGCAGCTTCTGTCTAAATCGTACTATAGGATACGATTGAAATCTGTAAAACGTTTCAAAAAGAGGGGATTGTAAGCGCAAGAAAGAGGACGAAATGTTGATTTTAGATTTGCTACAGTGAGAGAAGAAAGGGGTGTGGAGATGTTGACGTTTGACGAAAAGTGGGCGAAAGTGCTCGCCTGCGATGCAACTTATGACGGATTGTTCTATACAGCCGTAAAAACGACAGGGATCTATTGTCGACCATCGTGCCGATCCCGCAAACCGAAGAAAGAGAACGTTGATTTTTACGTAACGAGAGAAGAAGCGGAGACAAATGGATTTCGACCGTGCAAGCGATGTCAGCCAGAAGTCGAACACGCCCCACACCGTGCGCTCGTTCAACAAGTGACGGCGTATCTCGTGAACCATTATAAACAACCCATTCGCCTTGAACAGATTGCCGAACACGCCCAACTGAGTCCCTTTCATTTGGAGCGGACATTCACCCAGGCGACAGGAGAGACTCCGAGGCAACTACTTGAACGGATTCGAATCGACAAGGCGGCTTATTTATTGCGAACGACCGACATGAGTAATCTGACGGTCTGCTATGAGGTTGGGTTTCAAACACCATCGAACTTTTACCGCGTGTTCCGGCAAGTAAAAGGCTGTACACCGAACACGTATCGAAAAGGAGAGGACCTATGACAGAGATGCTACTTGCTGTACAGCAGCCGTTTGATTTTCAAGAGTGTCTCGTCTTTTTGAGTCGGTCAGAACAAGAAGTGCTCCATGTGACAACGCCTGACACGGTTCGAAAGCTGATGCGAATCGGGGAAAGGCTCATTCTGATCGAGCTTCAAGAAGCGGAGAATCACATTTGTGTACGGTTCCCAGTCGATGAAGTTTCAAACACAGAAAAGGAACGTGTCGCACGTGAGGTACGAGACTGGTTAGACCTTGAGCGCGATTTGAAGCCGTTTGAAACGATGGGGGCGAAAGATGAATTGCTGGTTTCTTTGATTGAAGCGCATCGCGGGTTACGGATGATTGGTTTCCCAGATTTGTTCGAGGCCCTCACATGGGCCATCATCGGACAACAAATCACGTTATCCTTCGCCTATACGATCAAGCGGCGATTCGTCGAACGATATGGAGACCATCGAGTCATCGAAGGAAGAGCATACTGGACGTTCCCGCGGGCGGAACGAATCGCCTTGCTCGAACCGGAAGAATTACGTGAGCTTCAATTCAGTCGCAGGAAAGCGGAGTATGTCATTGATATTGCACGGGAAATAACGAATGGAGACCTGTCAAAAACGGCTTTACAATCACACTCTTCAGCTGATATCCGTCAACGGTTACTCGCGATAAGAGGTGTCGGAGCATGGACGGCAGACTATGTGTTGATGAAGTGTTTTCAGGACGCATCAGCCTTTCCGATTGCGGATGTCGGATTGCATCAAGCGATTCAGCATCAGTTAGGGACAGCGAAGAAACCAACGATTGAAGAAGTGAAGCGTTACGGTGAATCGTGGCAAGGTTGGGAAGGATACGCGACATTCTATCTGTGGAGGTCATTATATGGGAACGTATAGATTAGACGTGGAGACACCGATTGGCGTCCTAGAAATCATCGGGACGGAGCAGGTCGTTCAATCGATCTTATTCGTCGAACGTGAAGGGACGCAATCACCTGAATCAGATATTCCAAATGTATTGCGACAGTGCCGGGAGGAACTAGACTCCTATTTTCGCGGTGAGCGTATGACGTTTACGTTTCCGACTGAGCAAATCGGGACAACGTTTCAGCATGACGTGTGGGATGCGTTACAAACCATCCCGTATGCGGAGACGGCTTCTTACCGCGAACTTGCCGAACGCGTGAAGCGACCTACGGCTGTTCGCGCAGTCGGAGCAACGAACGGACGCAACAAACTGAGCATCGTCGTGCCTTGTCATCGCGTCATCGGATCGACTGGGAAATTGACGGGCTATGCCGGTGGACTTTGGCGAAAAGAATGGCTCTTGCAACATGAAAAACAAGTCGCACATCAACCCCAGTAAAAAAACATTTCCCCCTCCAAATCTGCTACACTAGAAGAGGTCCTATCGTGACGTCGGAATCGACGAAGTTATAGGATGATTCCCGTCACTTATGGAGAAAGTTTTGGAGGAATGCATGATTAAATTATTAGCAGATTCGACGTGTGACTTATCAGATGCAGTGCTTGAACAGTACAACATCGGGGTCGCGCCGTTGATCATCACCATGAATAATATGTCTTACCAGGACCGGGTGGATATCCAGCCGGATGATTTTTACGGAATGTTGGAAGCGCTCCCGGAATTCCCAACGACGGCGATGCCGAGCCCAGCGACGTTCTTACGATTGATGGAAGATGCGGTCGCTGCCGGCCATGAGGAGATTTTATGTATCTGCATGTCGAGTGGGACGAGCGGATCGTATCAATCGGCGGTCATTGGAAAAGAATACTTTGAAGAGGCGCATCCTGACTCACCTGTCAAAATCCATGTCGTCGACTCTCGTTCGATGAGTCATGGTAGCGGCTGGCTGTTGTTGAAGAGCGCACAGATGCGTGAAGCCGGTGCGACGTTCGAAGAGCTCGTTGACTTCAATGAGACGTACAAGACGAAAGTGAAGCACTTCTTATCCGTAGATGACCTCGACCACTTGATCAAGAGCGGACGAATCTCAAACGCGAGTGCTATCATCGGGAAACTACTGATGGTAAAGCCCATCATGAGTATGAAGAACGGGAAAGGTGCCATTGTTGCCAAGGAACGAGGCACCCGTAAAGTGCTGAAGCATTATACGGACGAGTTCGTGAAACGCGTCAACCCGGACATCACGAATTTCGTGATCATCGGGTACACATCGGACCAACGGATTGCGGAGAACTTAAAAGTGAAGCTCGAAACCGAAACCGATTTTGCCGGCGAGATTTACCTCATGCAGATGGGTGTCTCGGTCGGGACACATGTCGGGCTTGGTGCCATCTCGATGTTTTTCGTAGAGAAGTGACAAAAGCCGTCTCATCGCGAGACGGCTTATTTGTTTGGCCAAATATGCTCGATGACCGGTGTGCTGTCGTGATAATCGAGACGATAGACATCTGGGTTACGCATCTTACGCCATGTCTCAAAGTCATATTGCGGGTCGAGATGTTGCAATAAGAGTGCGAGCAGATTGCCGTGTGTCACTAAGAATGTTGAGGCATGCGGAGCTTTGGCGTGCTCGACGACTTGTAGGATGCGCTGCGTCGCCTCCTCAGCCGATTCGGCACCAGGCAACTTGAACGTCGGGTCGCTGAACGACTGACGTAATGGGGTCAGCCAGTCTTCGAGCGGTTCGTGAGATAGGATGCGTTCTCTCAGTAACGGTTCACGTTCAATCGAGAGGTGATGAGCATCGGCGAGTGGCGTGACCGAAGCGACTGCACGGGTATAATCGCTTGAGATGATCCGGTCGATTGTGAGTTCAGAAAAGAAATCGCGAAGCCATAAAGACTGGGCGGAACCGTCTTCTGTGAGCGGTGCGTCAGGTTCTTGGCCCGCGGCTGAGCAGTGGCGAATCAAATAGAGTGTGGGCATATGGATTCTCCTCTTCAAAATGTATGGTTACCAGCAGGATAAGCGTGTCCTCGAGTCATTATGACTTGTGATGTATGTGACGTCTTCAAATCCATGCCAAGAAGCATTTTCGTAAAGGGAATTGAGCATCTCTTGGTCTTTACAGTAGATTGGTGACGTCTTGACTGTCCGTCACCAATAGAGCGAATTCACACGTACTATGTAAAAAGTCTTCATACGTTGCGATTTCCGAGGACATATTCGGTTGGAACGCCTTGATATCAACGAAAATCAAATAGTGTTCATGATACGTGAGCAGTTCAGCGAATTGATGACCATCGATTACGGTCGATTCCGGAAACAACAGGCGATCCAGTTGCCCTTCGTTCACAATGTACGATTCCTCATCAACCACGTTCCATTGGTATGAATCAAGAGGGATTGGACTTAAGATTGCTTTTAGAAATTGCCCATATTGATTGGGAATTGTAAAACGTAAACCACGCCTCAAAAGAACACCTCCTTCATTTGATGGGATCATCCCATTTTCATAAAAAGTTTCAGCACAAAAAATCATACATAACCCTTATCATTCATCACAAAAGAGTTATAATCGGTATAACGATTATAAAATATATGATTGAAGAATGGGGATTCTTCAATCGTATGACAAAAAATTCAGGGGATAAGGATGGGGTTTTCATGAGCAGTACGCAAACGAGAACAGACGTCATTTTGATTGGGGCAGGGATTATGAGCGCAACGCTCGGTTCACTCTTTAAAGAGCTCGTACCGGAGTGGAACATCAAAGTGTTCGAAAAGCTCGATGCAGCAGGGGAAGAAAGTTCAAACGAGTGGAATAACGCAGGTACGGGACATGCCGCACTTTGCGAATTAAACTATACAACAGAGAACGCAGACGGGACGATTGACATCTCCAAAGCGGTCAACGTCAACGAGCAGTTCCAAATCTCGCGTCAGTTTTGGGCGCACCTCGTCAAGCAAGGACTGATTGAAAATCCAGGAGCCTTTATTCGTTCAATCCCACATATGAGCATGGTCCAAGGGGAGAAGAACGTCGATTTCTTGAAACGCCGTTTGGAAGCGCTCACAACGAATCCGCTGTTTGAAGGCATGGTCTTATCGGACGATCCGAATGAATTACGGGAATGGTTCCCGCTCATCATGGACGGACGGACACCGGATGAACCGATTGCCGCGACGAAAATCGATTCAGGGACGGATGTGAACTTTGGCGCATTGACACGTATGTTGTTTGACCATCTCACATCGAACGGGGTCGAAGTCAACTATGGCCATAGCGTCGAGGACGTGAAGCGCCTCGAGAACGGTCATTGGGAAGTGAAAATAAAAGACATGTCTCAGAACACGATTGAGACGCATACGGCACCGTTTCTCTTTATCGGAGGCGGTGGTGGCAGTTTGCCGCTCTTACAAAAGACAGGGATTCCGGAATCGAAACAAATCGGTGGATTCCCGGTCAGCGGCCTCTTCCTCGTTTGCAAAAATCGTGAGGTCATCGAGCAACATCATGCGAAGGTCTACGGAAAGGCGAAAGTCGGGGCACCACCGATGTCGGTCCCTCACCTCGACACCCGCTTTATCGATGGACGCAAAGAGTTGCTGTTTGGACCGTTCGCCGGCTTCACACCGAAATTCTTAAAAACAGGATCGAACTTGGATTTGATTCGTTCGGTCAAGCCGAACAACGTCATCACGATGCTTGCCGCAGGGGCGAAAGAGATGCCACTTACGAAGTATTTGATCGAGCAGGTACTCTTGTCTCACGACAAACGGATGGATGAACTCCGTGAATTCATCCCGAATGCCAAGAATGAAGATTGGGAAATCGTCGTGGCGGGGCAACGTGTGCAGGTCATCAAAGATACACCGCAAGGAAAAGGAACACTTCAATTCGGAACGGAAGTCGTCAGTTCTGAAGATGGGTCGGTCGCGGCACTTCTCGGTGCTTCTCCAGGCGCATCGACGGCCGTGCACGTCATGTTGAAAGTGCTCGAGCAGTGCTTCCCGCAATACTTACCGGAGTGGGAACCGAAAATCAAAGAGATGGTCCCGTCGTATGGCTTGAAGCTGTCGGAACATCCGGATTTATTCAAGACGATTCACGAATCGACGGCGGTCACGCTCGGTTTAGAGGAAAAGGACATGGTCCACAATTAATAGATTCAAGACGAGTATACAATCGTATGCTCGTTTTTTGTATAGAAAAAAGCGACCTCCTATAGGGTCGCTCATACCATTTTGAGAAACGTCTTTGCCTGCTGTTCGAGTGTAGCGGCTGAATCTGCTAATTTTTCGAACTCTCGGACCGTATGCTCGAGTTGTCCCGAGCTATCTTTGACTTTATGAGAAATTCGACCGATGCTCATCGACACGTCATCGATGCGTTTCACAATGCCTTCAATGTTGTTGTTCACTTCTGTAATGGAGAGTGAGACCTTGTTTGAAAGATTGCGCACCTCTGTCGCGACGACATTGAAGCCGCGTCCATGTTCACCTGCGCGTGCCGCCTCGATTGCGGCATTGAGTGCGAGAAGGTTGGTTTGGGCAGCGATTTCACGAATCGTTCGGACAATATCCGTAATCGTTTTCGCCTCTTGTTGGAGAGCATGTAAATGCTCTAGGTTTTGAGTCGACTCTTGTTCAATCAGTTTGACGTTTTCGAGTACGTGTTCTCCGTCTTGTTTCCCGATTTGGGACTGGGCAGATAAGTATTCAGACGTCTCTTGAAGATTATTCGCCATGTGGAGTACGTCTTGTTGCCGTGACGTGATATTGGCTGCAATCTTTGAGACGCCGATGACGTTCTGGTGGGCATCATCGAAGATCGGCATGTAGGTCGCCTCTAGCCAGACACTATGACCATCTGCGGCACGTCGTTCAATCTTGTCGTGATAACTCAACCCTTGCATGAGCTTACGCCAAAACAGGTCGTATTGGGGACTGTTCGCGAACTCGGGCAAGCAAAGATCACGATGGGGGCGTCCCATCAGTTCCTTGACTTCGTACCCCATCGTTTTGGCAAAAATCTCATTGACGTAGGCGACACGGCGATTTTCATCAAAGCGAATGATGGCCAGATTGTTTTCGATTGCCCGAACGACGTGCGTGTCGGTGACATGGGTCGTACTAGAGTGCAGTTGCATCCTAACATCCTCCCTATATCAGTTGATTTGTTTGTATTAGGATACCCGATAACTGTCAAAATAAGTATATGATTGTAGCAAAAATAAAAAGACCACTTCCAAATGGAAGGGTCAAGGTGTGAGTGTCGCCATGCTTTCATGTAAGTACTCGCCAATCGTGCGCTCGATGTCGCTCTCTGAACGCTCGAGGGCAAGGGAGAGCTCTTTCACCAAAATCGTTTTGGCGTTCTCTAAAATCTTACGATCTTGCTCGTATAGTTTTTTGTTCGCTTGAAGTGCCTCGATTTGTCTACGGCTCAATGTATTCACCACTTGGGCAATCTCATGACGATTTCCTGAATGCACGACATTCAAGAATTCACGATTGCGGTTGTTGGAATGCGGATTCCATTCCACGCCAGGTGAGCGGAACGACTCTAAAATCTCTGATGCCTCATCTGCTTCGAGTAACGTCAACATCATCACGTTGTCATTGTCGACGGGAATGCTGATCTGCAACTTTTGTGAGTTGTTGATGGGGTGAAGCGTATAGTACGATTTCGTCTCTCCTGCGACCGTTTTGTCCGAAATGTCGTCGATGCGACATACGCCATGGGTCGAGTAGATGATTAAGTCTCCAGTTTTAAACAAGTCGATCACCTCTTCCTTACCTATAAGCATAGTCATTCAGAAGATGAAATGTCAACTCGGTTGACGTTTTTGTCCATGTATGCATATGAAAAACCGTGTCGCCTTCAAGCCGACACGGTCATAGTTTCCAATCCACGCGCAGAATGGTTTTCAGTTGTTCGAATGCTTCTTGACCGATACTTTCTTGTATCCGTTGCTCAAGCTGCGCTTTGAGCGTCTCGTTTTGCTCATAACAAGTATGACCGAGGGAGGTCAACTCGATACATTTGTCTTTTCGATTTTGCGGATGGTCTGTCACAAGAACGAGCGATTTACTCTCTAGGTTCTTGATCAGTTTATGAGTCGCTTGTCGAGAAATATGGACACTGTGCGTGACTTCGGCAATTGTTGTTTTCGACTGATAAAGTGTCGCGAGAATATACCACTCCGAGTTCGAGAGTTGGATATCACTTTGTTCATTCCAAGATTGTTCACTCATGCGTCGAACTTGATCATTTCGCTCTGACAATAAATCAAGTAGACGGGTTGACGTTGATGGAGTCAAATCAAGTCACTCCTCTTTCATTTCCGGCTTTTAGACGTTCCTAACTATACAAAAGCAACTATACCCCGTCAACGTCAATCTAGATCAAAACGAGGCACGAGGCCCCGTTTCGATTAGCAGTCTTTATTTTTGAAGTCGATGACCATGCGTCCTTGAATTTTCCCTTGCTCCATCTCTTCGAACACGTCTTGCACCTCGTGTAGACAGCGTTTATGAACGACCGGCACGACGAGTCCTTCTGCCCCGAACTGGAAGGCTTCTTCTAAGTCTTTCCGTGTCCCAACAAGTGAACCGACGACTTCGATTCCATCGAGGACGAGACGAGGGATGTTCAAGTCCATCGTTTCAGAAGGCAGACCGACTGCGACCACTTTCCCACAAGCTCGGACTGCATTGACTGCCGAATTGAAGGCGACTTTTGAGACGGCTGTTACGACAGCAGCGTGGGCCCCACCGAACTTCTCTTGTACGATGTCAGCTGCATCTCCATCAGTCGATGGGTTGATCGTCAAATCAGCTCCACTCTCTTTTGCGAGTTCGAGCTTCTCATCGTTCAAATCCACGGCGATGACGTGTGCGTTGAAGACGTGTTTCGCATATTGGATGGCCAGGTTGCCGAGTCCACCGCAACCGTAGATGACGACCGTCTCCCCAGGTTTCACGTCGGCAACTTTGATGGCTTTATACGTCGTGACGCCGGCACATTTGATGCTCGAAGCTTGCGCAGGGTCCAATCCGTCAGGTACTTTGACGGCATAGTCGGCCACGACGATACTTTGTTCAGCCATCCCGCCGTCCACGCTATATCCGGCATTTTGAACGTTTCGACAGAAAGTCTCTCGGCCTGTCGTACAATATTCACAGCGACCACATGCATGATACATCTAAGCGATACTGACGCGATCGCCAACTTTCAAACTCGTGACATCGTCGGCGATTTCAGATACGATCCCAATCCCTTCATGACCGAGCACGCGTCCTTGAACATCTCCGAAATCACCAGCTGCGACGTGAAGGTCCGTGTGACACACGCCACAGTACTCGACATCGACGAGTGCTTCGCCTGCTTGTAATGGACGTAATTCCTTTTCAACGACTTCGATGTTGGCTTTGCTTGCTGAATTGACAACGACTGCTTTCATGTTTGAACACACTCCTTGTGAGAATTTAGCGAACCTGATGGAAAACCCTTCTCAATCACATCGTCAGAATAGCACAAAAAATGGAATGAAAGCGCTTTATTTTTTGGATAGCATTTGTCTGAAAGATGAACTTTTCTCACACAAAGATTTAGGGAAATAGAGATAGAGAAAGTAGACGAAAGGAGTGTTGTTTATATGACACGAACAACGTTATTTCACACATATAAATCAAAGATTTTGCAGCTATCAAATTTAGAAGAAGAAACGTTGAAAAATGAAGACTTTTTGTTAGACCGTGATGAAAAGAAACAACTTGAGATCTATTACGCACCGTTTGAATACATCAATCCAAACGCGAATGTCGTCATCGCGGGAATCACGCCAGGCTTGTATCAAATGCGTCAGTCGTTCGAGGCAATCCGTGACTTGAAGGATGCAACAGACGAAGAGGCGCTTCGAGCCGTCAAACAACGTGGCAGTTTTTCCGGTCCGATTCGAAAGAACTTAGTGACGATGCTAGACGATTTGGAGTTACATCATCATTTAGGAATCGAATCATCCCTCGATTTGTTTGGATCAGCGAACCATCTCGTTCAAAACACGGCGGTCCTCCCTTATCCCGTCTTCTATAAAGGCAAGAACTATAACGGATCGAGCCCGGATATGATTCGAACAGAGCTGTTTCGACCATACGTAGAAGGAATCTTCGCAGAAGAGATGGCCCATCTTCAAGATGCACTCATCTTACCGATGGGCGTGAACGTAAGGCGAGCCGTGGAGTTATTGGTTGAGCGAGGTCTTTTGGATCAAGATCGCGTAGTGAGTGGGTTTCCACATCCGTCTGGTGGGAACGGTCATCGCCATCGCATCTTCGCCGAAAATCGAGACGCCATGAAGCGACACATAGCCGAACACTTCAAACGACATCCACTTTGAACCGCAGTGCGGTTCTTTTCATGTGAGCACATGAACTGACATCAACTCTTTACTTCGCTAAAATGATAAACGGTTGACTCACTCACGAGATGTAGAAAGGATGTCTGCCATGATCACATTGTCGTCCGTCCATAAGCGTTATGGACAAGAGATGGCCGTTCGTGATGTATCGCTTCACATTCGAAAAGGGGAGATTTACGGCATTATCGGCGCAAGCGGTGCTGGGAAGTCGACGCTCCTTCGATTGATGAATTTGTTGGAGAAACCGGATGCCGGGAGCGTCACGGTCGATGGCGACCAGTTGACCGAGCTCTCCAATCGCGAACTTCGCAAGAAGCGACATCGGATCGGAATGATTTTTCAACAATTTAATCTAGTCGCGAATAAGACCGTCTTTGATAACGTTCTCGATTCACTGAAACTTGCCAAACGCCCGAGAGCGTCATGGGAAGCGCGTGTGTTGGAATGTCTCCGGTTCGTTGGACTCGAAGCGTATCGCGATAAATATCCTTCCCAGTTGAGTGGGGGACAGAAGCAACGTGTCGCCATCGCTCGGGCACTCGCAAGTGAACCGAGTGTACTCCTGTGCGATGAGCCGACCTCTTCACTCGACCCGAATACGACGGCGGAAGTGCTGCGTGTCCTTCAGTCGGTCAATGAAAAACTCGGCGTCACCGTCGTTCTCGTCACGCATGAGATGGATGTCATCCGTCAAATCTGTCATCGCGTCACCGTCATGGCAGACGGATCCGTTCATGAGACGATTGAGAGGGAGCCAACAGGGGTGGTCGCCATCGATCAGAATCCAAGTTGGTTCGTCGAACAGTTGCGAGAGGAAGGTGAAGTGAATGCCTGACATCTTGGTGCGCTATCAATCAGAGATTTGGCAATCCATCGCCGAGACGTTCATTATGGTCGGGGTATCGATTCTCGCCGCGATTCTAGTCGGATTGCCGTTAGGCACGTGGCTTTATCTTTCGCGTAAAAGACAATTGTTAGAGAACCAAATCGTCTTCTCCGTCCTCAACCTGGTCGTGAACATCGTCCGGTCTTTCCCCTTCTTGTTACTCGTCGTGTTTTTGATTCCATTTACACGGCTCATTATCGGAACCGCCATCGGAACGGCAGCAGCGACGGTGCCGCTCTCCATCATCGCCATCGCGCATTATGCGCGCCTCGTCGAGCAGTCGTTGATTGATGTCCCACGCGGGGTCATTGAAGCGGCACTCTCGATGGGAGCGTCGGTTAAAGACATCATCTTTAAGTTTCTATATGTGGAAGCCCGGTCCGGTCTCGTCCTCGGATTGACCACATCCATCATCAGTTTTATCTCATACTCGACGATTATGGGAGTCGTCGGGGGTGGTGGCATCGGTGACTTTGCCATCCGTTATGGGTATCAGCAGTTCCAGACCGAACTCATGCTCTATATGATTCTCATCATGCTTGTCTTCGTACAGTTGATCCAATTCACGGGCACGACCGTGGCACGCATCATCGATAAACGTTAAACAGAAAGTAGGAAATGAATATGAAAAAATTGATGGCACTTCTTGCCTCACTCACACTCGTCCTCGCGGCATGTGGGAACGACACAGAAACACAAACAGAACAAGCGAACGAACCACAGACATTGAAAGTCGCATCACTCATCCCACCTATGACAGATATGCTTGAAATTGCGAAAGAACAGCTCGCAGAAGAGAACATCGAACTCGAAATCGTCGTCCTCGGAGACAACGTCCAGCCGAACTCGGCACTTGCGGCAAAAGAAGTTGATGCGAACTTCTTCCAACACGTTCCGTATATGGAAGAGTTCAACCGCAGCAACGATGCGAATCTCGTTCCCATCGAACCGATTTATTTCGCAAACTACGGTGTATACGCAAAAAACTATGACAACATGGAAGACCTTCCGGAAGGCGCAACGATTGCGATCGCCAACGACGTATCGAACATCGACCGTTCGCTCTCCCTTCTCGCACAACATGATGTGATCGAACTCGGAGAGAAGGAAGGCACGTATTATACACAAGCTGATATCACATCTAACCCGAAAAACTTCAAGTTTGAAGAAGTCGACTTATTGATGCTCGCGCGCGCGTACGATGATGTCGATGCGGTCTTGATGACACCGGCTTACGCTGCACCGCTCGGTTTGACACCGAAGAGTGACGCACTCTTAACAGAAGGCGTCGAGAATGATTTCGCCATCACGCTTGTCGCACGTGAAGACAACCAGGATGACGAAGCGATCCAAAAACTCGGAGAAGCGCTCACAAGCGACGAAGTCCGTGCGTTCTTGCAAGAAAACTATGATGAAACGGCCATTCCGGCGTTTTAAACAAAAAAGATTGAGCCATCTAGGCTCAATCTTTTTTAGTACTCTTCGTATTCTCGCGGGTCTTGGTCATCGATGCGACCGTCCGGTTTCGTCAACGCATTGAGCGTCTCCATCTCTTCCTCGGTCAATTCGAAGTTGAAGACGTCGAGATTCTCTTTTTGGTGCAACTCGCTAGACGAGCGGGCGAGCGGGATGACACCAAGCTGCATATGCCAACGCAAGATGACTTGAGACACGCTCTTTCCTTTTTGTTTGGCGAGCTCGGTGATCTTCTCGTCATGGATGACCGTGCGGGCGCGACTGAGCGGGCTCCACGCTTCTGTGATGATGCCGCGTTCTTTATCGGCTTTCCGCTGTTCGACTTGCGAGAAGTACGGGTGTAACTCGATTTGGTTAATGACCGGTGTTTCTCCCGTTTTTTCAATCAAGCGGTCAAGGTGCTCCGGCATGAAGTTCGATACCCCAATGGAGCGGATCCATCCGTTTTCCTTCGCTTGAATCAAGGCACGCCATGCCTCGACGTACTTGTCTTGTTTCGGGTTTGGCCAATGCAAGAGGAACAAATCCCAATAGTCGAGGTTCGCTCGATATAGGGACTCTCGAATCATCTCGAGCGCCTGGTCGTAGTCATAATATTGCGCGCGCAGTTTCGATGTTAAGAAAAGTTGTTCACGCGGGATGCCGGATTGGCGAACCGCTTCACCGACCGCGCCTTCATTATCGTAGCGAATCGCCGAATCGATGAGTCGATATCCGTTCCGGATGGCGCATGTGATGGCGTCGACCCCTGCTTCACCTTTCAAATAAACCGTCCCGAGTCCGATGGCCGGAATCTCATAACCGTCATGTAACTTGATTGTTGGAATACCCATCAAATGCCTCCCCATTCAAAATCCGTTCTCTTCTCCGCTATTCCACTTTCATCGGAAATGAAACGTTTGAATGTGAGATCAACGTCGAAACGCTTTGATTAAACCTTCTGCCAAATCGAGGATACACACGATGATGATGGTGAGTAAAACACTCCAGACGCCCCAACGACTGATTGTTTCGAGGTCGACGTTGATTTGCTCAGCAATCAACGAGAGGGCATTAGAAGAAATTAAATCAGGTTGCAGTAAAATGAGCGCTGTGACGACAATCCATACGATATTGAAGAGCGCGTTCCACAAGGCGAGCGGCTTTGTCCAATGTCGAACCATCCATTTGTAAATGGCGATGGCGATCCCAAAGGCGGCCAGGGCGATGACAAACGGGAAGAATTGATCCAAGACCGACGTATTGAGTAGCGGATAGGATTCACTATCTGTGACAACACGAATCAACTGCTCGGCGTTGACATACAATACGACCATCAGAACGGTGGCGATAAAGTCAAACAAAATCGAACCAAAAGAAATCGAGGTCGAACGTGGTTTTACCTTCTTGAGTTGCTCAGGTTTCCAACTAGAGAAAGGAACTTCGCCCTCAGGTACAGCACGTTCAATGATGAAGAACGTGAGGGTGATCCAGAATAGCGTCTGAACGACGACATTGAAGATAGCCGCCCCAGTTTGAAGGAATGCTTGAATCAAGAATTGACTCCAAGACGTGTCGTCGATGGGATTGGTCAAATAACCGATGATGGAGAGAATGGTGACAACCGTGACGGCAATCGGTAAGACGATTTTGATGATGTTCACGTACTGTGTGAAGAGAGCAGGACCGATGAGATAAAGTGGTCGGTTCGCGTAGCGAGCAGCGAGGATTTGAGGGTCGCCGAGTTGGCGCAATGCTTCAAATAAAGCCGCTTCAGACGGGTCATTTCCAGTCATGTCATCAATGGTCGATTCCAATTCGAGTGCGACGTCTTGCCGCATCGACTCTGGGATTCGAGAGGTGACTTCATCGATATACACATCACGAAGATTCATGATCATTTCCTCCTTCAATTAGACGGGTCAACGTTTTCGACATGTTCATCCATTCCACGTACAACTCATTCAAAATGTCCATCCCATCCGAGCTGAGCACGTAGTACTTGCGTGGTCGACTCTCTGTCGTATCCCAGGAACTCGTGACGAGTCCTTGTTTTTCAAGTCGACGCAAGAGCGGGTAGAGCGTACTTTGATCAATGTTGATATCGGCATCTAGCAGTGCTTGAACGAGAGAATAGCCGTATTGGGGTGTCTTCAACTGACTGAGCACCGCAATCGTCAATGTGCCGCGCCGCAACTCCGTCACCAACGAGGCTTTTACATCAGACATTTTTTCGCCTCCTTCATTCGTTTATCTTTATACTGTATATCATACACTATAAGTTATCATACATCAATGTGAATAAAAGATGTTGAGTCATTTCCTGATTTTGGGATAATAAAGAGGAGGTGATGTTCATGAAGTGATGGTGGATTCTTGGAGGTGTGGTGATCGCCAGTTTATTGACGATCAATGAGCAATGGTATGGGCATGCGGCGACGTTTGGAGTGCCGATTGGCTGGATCATCATGCTGCTAGTCTTGGCACAGTTTCGAAAGCCGACATCGACTCTTTGGGCGGCGTCGGTCGGAGTGATGAGTGTAGGGGCGGCGATTTTGCTTTCGATTCCGAGCTACTCGTTAGCTGAGGCAGAAGAGATGTTGAGCAAAACGTACAATGACGTGACGTACGTGGAAAGCGTTCCGACGACCGGAGGAGAATGGAATCCATTCTCTCCTCGAGTGGGCTATCGATTTGAAACGGAGAGCGGAGACTCGATTTTATTCATCCCGGACTCGGGAAAGACGTTTGAACTGTAAAAAAAGACTCGCTCTCATGATAGAGGGCGAGTCTTTGTGTTAGTTGCGAATCATGTAGTCGAAGGCGCCGAGTGCGGCTGTCGCACCAGAACCCATCGAGATGATGATTTGTTTGTAGGCGCTGTTCGTGCAGTCTCCTGCCGCGAACACACCTGGGACGTTCGTCGCGCCGTGACGGTCGACGACGATTTCCCCGAAGTTGTTGCGTTCGACCGAGTCGAGCCAGTCCGTGTTCGGGACGAGGCCGATTTGGACGAAGACGCCTTCAAGTTCGACATGATGTGACTCGTTCGTCTCACGAGACACATACGAGATGCCGTTCACTTTGTCCGTACCCGTGATTTCTGTCGTCTGAGCGTTCGTGATGACAGTCACGTTCGGGAGGCTGTGAAGACGATCTTGTAGCACTTGGTCAGCCTTGAGTTCAGGAGCGAACTCGAGGACCGTTACGTGCTTGACGATTCCTGCGAGGTCGATGGCCGCTTCGATCCCAGAGTTACCGCCACCGATGACCGCGACACGTTTCCCTTCGAAGAGAGGACCGTCACAGTGCGGGCAGTAAGCGACCCCTTTGTTTTTGAACTCCGCCTCACCTGGGACGTTGACGTTACGCCAGCGTGCACCGGTCGAGAGGATGACACTCTTACTCTTCAAGACAGCACCGTTCTCGAGTTCGATCTCGACGAGGTCCTTTTTCTCAAGACGCTTCGCGCGTTGAAGGTTCATGACATCGATGCCGTACTCTTTGACGTGCTCTTCTAGACTGGCGACAAGCTTTGGACCTTCTGTATAAGCAGTACCGATGAAGTTCTCAATCCCCATCGTGTCCATCACTTGGCCACCGAAGCGCTCCGCGATGATTCCGGTACGGATTCCTTTACGAGCCGCGTATACGGCTGCACTTGCACCCGCTGGACCGCCACCTACGACGAGGACGTCATACGGGTCTTTGTCCGAAAACGCAGACGCGTCAGGACCTGTACCGAGTTTCGCCAAGATCTCTTCGAGTGACATCCGACCGTTACCGAACGATTCTCCGTTCAAGAAGACCGTCGGGACAGCCATGATTTCTTTTGCTTCCACTTCATCCTTGAACGCGGCTCCATCGATCATCGTGTGCGTGATGTTCGAATTGAGAACGCTCATGACGTTTAGCGCTTGCACGACGTCAGGACAGTTGTGGCAGCTGAGACTGATGTACGACTCGAAGTGATACGTGCCTTCGATGTTTTGGATCTGTTTGATTGTGTCCGCATCGACTTTCGGTGCGCGCCCGCTCACTTGGAGGAGGGCGAGGACGAGTGATGTGAACTCATGTCCGAGTGGAATCCCCGCGAAGACGATTCCTGTCTCTTCGGATGGACGATTCACGCTGAAGCTCGGTGTACGCTCGAGTGTCGCGCGTTCGACCGAGATGCGTGATGACATGCTGGCGAGTTCGTTGACGAGCTCGAGCATCTCGTTTGAGACTTTGTCTTCCCCAGCGCTCACACGGAGGACGACATCGCCCTCCATGAGCTGGAGATATTGGTCGAGCTGTTGTTTAATCGCTGCTTCTAACATGCAATCGCTCCTTACAATTTACCGACGAGGTCAAGGCTTGGGCGGAGTGTTTCAGAACCCTCTTCCCATTTCGCTGGGCAGACTTCGCCTGGATTGTTGCGTACGTATTGTGCTGCTTTGACTTTGTTGACGAGTGTGCTCGCGTCACGGCCGATGCCGCCAGCGTTGATTTCGACAGTTTGGATGACACCGTCTGGGTCGATGATGAATGTACCACGGTCTGCGAGGCCGTCTTCTTCGTTCAAGACGTCGAAGTTGCGTGAGATGACGTGTGATGGGTCACCAATCATGATGTACTCGATCTTTCCGATTTTCTCAGATGTTTCGTGCCAAGCTTTATGTGTGAAGTGTGTGTCTGTAGAGACAGAGTAAACTTCTACACCGAGGTTTTTAAGTGTAGCGTACTCGTTTTGAAGGTCTTCAAGTTCAGTTGGGCAGACGAATGTGAAGTCAGCTGGGTAGAAGCAGACAACGCTCCATTTACCTTTAAGGTCGTTCTCTGTAACTTCGAGGAATTCACCTGTTTGGAATGCTTGTGCTTTGAATGGTAGTACTTCTTTGCCGATTAATGACATGGGTTATGTCCTCCTTGTTTTTTTACTCTAGCGTTTCTATCTCGACTAGAATAATTATAATGTAATACTAACTTCATATAACGAGCTGAAATTGTCAAGGCGTTTGCATGCTTTGAAATGTGTTGAAATAACTCATAATTATTTATGATTAGCTTAATATCAATGAAGAAAACGATTACAATGAGGGTGTATTTTCTTTCGATAAGTAGTATCTTTACAAAATATTAAATGAGTCACAAACTTGTTTGAAAGATGGAGAGCAGATTGTTATTCTCGTCTTTCTGTTCGTGATTATCATTTACAGACAGGGGATTTATGATGAAATATAGAGTCCATTCTCATCGATTCGGTGAGACGATATTGAAGAACGATGAAGAGTTCAAGGAGATTTGGACAGAGATTCATGACATCATTCAGTCAATCAGCGACGACGACATCATCAAAACATTTAATGAAAAATATGCTAAAAAGAACAAGAGTCTATCAAAGGCTTTGAATGAACTATTCAGACTGGAGTTTTTGAGAAGAGGATGGATGAGCGAAAGTCCGATTTTTCAGGATCGTGACTATTCGGAGAATGTGTGGCGTCTTGATTTCGCTAAAGACAATATCTCACTAGAAGTCGGATTCAACCATGCAGGTACAATCGCTTGGAACTTATTGAAACCGGTCATCGCAAGCGAACTGAACCATGTCGAAAAGGCAATTCAAACACGGATTGGGGTCATCATCTGTGCGACTCAGCGTTTGCAGAGAGCCGGCAACTTCGATGGAGCCATTGGGACGTATGAGAAATATGTGCACCATTTGAAGCCGTTAAACACGCAACTCACCGTACCGATCGTCATTATCGGACTTGAAGCACCTGATACATTCAAAATCGTTGAATATTTAAATGAAAAAGGCGAAAAAAGAGGTCGCGTAGAGGAATTCTACGCGAACCTGCTTGTCGATGAAACGACTGAGACCTATCATGAACCGATGTTCGATGAAGATTTAGACTGATGTACTTTTAATCTCAGCCACTTCGTATGTGTCGGTTTTGCTTGGCCATATCAACAAAATGAGTGATGGTATAGATGACATGATCAAAATCATCATTGACCTGGTGTTCCCAAAATCGAAGAATGACCCAACCTTCTTCTACATAATGTTGTGTGACGTCGGCATCGCGTTCGATGTTACGTCCGATCTTTTGACGCCAAAAATCGGCATTCGTCTTCGGCAATTTGAAGTGGAGGGGACAGCCGTGCCAATAGCAAGAATCCAGAAATACGACGACGCGTAATCCCGGGAACGAGATGTCGGGGGTCCCGTAAAGTTTGCGATTGTTCTTGCGGTACCGGTATCCGGCCGCCCACAGCGCTTTTCTGACTTTGACTTCCATCTTCGTATCTTTTCCACGGTTGCCGCTCATCGTCTTGAACACGGCTGGACTCGATGCTTTCGGTACGTTTTTGGCCATATCCCTCACCTCCCTCTACTAGGAAGATTCCACTGTAGGGAGAGAAGTACTCATGTTAAGCGTCTAAAATCTGCTGAATGTAGTTTCGGTCTAACCAAAACGCCTGCTTTGTGATCCATTGTCCATCGGGGAGGCGGATTTTGTCATCTCCATCCGCACCTTTTGAACGTACATGTGCGACTTGGTTAAATTTTGATCCGGGCAGGTTGTTCTTTATTCTATTTTTCATGGGAATCAGCTCAACCCCTTCTATTACGACCTTTCGAGCTTCGGACCACATCTCATATAGTTCGCCATCGATTGTCTCGAGTGGCATGTTCCAGAGTCGAATGCCTACAAAGCGAGGGATTCGCTTTTTCTTCGGGACGTATTCTTCGTCATATTGAAATTCTAAGAAAAGATATTTCTGTTCTGCGAATGTGTCATATAGGTCTGAATCTTCCCAGTCGCTTTGGCATAGGTTTTCAAAATTGACCTTGCCGAACGACATATGTTCGCGAATCTTTCCGTCAGGTTCGCGTGCGATCGTTTTGAACTTGATGTTTGCCTTCGCAAATTCTTCGATACCGGAAAGGTCTGTCTTTTGCACTCCTAACAGTTTGGCCATGACATGAGGAATCATCGCCTTGTTTCTAGGGTTGTATGGAACTTTCGTTTCTTCACATAAATCAATCAGTGTCTTGCCATAGTGTGCTGAGAGTCGGGTTTCGAGAAGTTCCTCGATAGACATTTCGTTTAACTCACCTTGGTTCGCGATAGATTCCATTAGTTCCGGTGTTAAATATTTTCGAACCAATCCGGACATATAGGATGCTTTCAAAGAGAAGGCGCGCGGCTTGGCAGGTTCATCTGAGAAGGGTTGAGTACGTACAATCGAACCGTTCGCCCCTTTTGTACAGGCGGACAGATACATCGTATCTGCCTCCGAAATGAGATGAGCCTCTCCACTCTTGATTTTGGTAACGATTGTTTCCCAATCTTGTCGCATCACGGCTAAATCTTCCTCCGAGAACTCGTTTAAGAAGGCTTTATAGATACGGTAGTCATCCATTGGAATCTCAGGCTCATATTGATAGAGCATGATGAGCATACTTGTGGCTTTCGATAAAAAGCTTGAAGTTTCAAACGAGTATCTATGCTCGCTATGGTAATCAATCATATTCAAGACGAGTCGTTCTTTTGAAGAATATGTACCATTTTTGTTTTTTTTGAAAGGAGTGACCTTTAACTCGATACCAAGTTCCTCAAAGTCTGGTCGGGCATCTGAATTGATTGGGTATCCGAAATGGCTCTCTTCAATAATGTGACCGAGTGACCCCTTGGAGCGAACATTTTTAATCCGTCCGGTCGTGTCAATCTCGCCGAATGTCTTTCCCTCGGCCTCTCTTGCCTTATCCATTAGTTCTTGAATCGTTTCGTAACGCAATCGAATACCTCCTATAAATTTACATATATAAGATGAGTATAACGTAGTTGTTGATCCCATTCACCTTTTCTGTTAAACTAATTTCATCGAGCTAGTTCGGTTGTGATAGGACCTAAAATAGCGTAAATTTAAGATAGAAAATACGAAAGGGTGTTCCCATTGATTAAAGTAGTTGAGTTATTTGCCGGTGTAGGAGGTTTCCGCATCGCGCTTGAAGGAATCAAAGATGTGAATGCCGAGCCTACATCTGACAAATTCGATGTGGTTTGGGGCAATCAGTGGGAGCCGGCGACGAAGGTACAACCGGCCTTTGATTGCTATGCTGAACGTTTTAAAGGGCGTGGCCAACACGTAAATGAGGATATCGCGCTGTCATGGAT
This sequence comes from Exiguobacterium profundum, assembly GCF_001909285.1. Taxonomy (GTDB): domain Bacteria; phylum Bacillota; class Bacilli; order Exiguobacteriales; family Exiguobacteriaceae; genus Exiguobacterium; species Exiguobacterium profundum. The sequence continues at coordinate 358,681 of NZ_MRSV01000001.1, read as the reverse complement.
GGAAGCAGGACCACACCATTTACTTGTGGGGGGCTTCCCGTGCCAAGACTATAGCGTGTCACGTAGCTTGAAGAATGAGCAAGGGATTCAAGGGAAGAAGGGTGTCTTGTTCTGGGAAATCATGAATATCATCGAACAGGAAAAGCCGCCTTACGTCTTACTCGAGAATGTCGATCGCCTAATGAAGTCACCTGCGAAGCAAAGAGGGCGTGACTTCAGTGTCATGCTTCGTGCGTTTGCCGATCAAGGATATACGGTCGAGTGGCGGGTTATCAATGCAGCAGACTATGGGTTTGCGCAACGCCGCCGCCGCATCTTCATCTTTGCGACGCGAGCAGATTTGAAGCATTCAACCCGAGCGGGGAAAGCGAACCCTGAGCAGTGGTTGTTGAAAGACGGATTCTTTGCACCGACTTTCCCGGTCATGGAGATGACGAGCGAGAAGCATCCAGGTTCGACGTTCGAGTTGCCGAAAGACATCGTTGAAATCTCGGACACATTCTCTGCGACTTATCGAAATGCGGGTGTCATGACGGGGGATCAAGTGACGACGCTTGAGACGCTCCCGGTTCGCGAAACACCTAAGACGCTCGGTCAAGTCGTTCGAGAGGTCTATGAGCAGTTTGGTCCTGCTCCGGAACACTATTATCTGGATACAGAGAAGGTTAAAAAATCTGGACGTACGGAAAAAGAGGAATTGGCTTACATGAAGGGGCCGAAAAAAATCGAACGTACTTCTGCGAGCGGTCACGTCTATGTCTATGCTGAAGGAGGCATGTCCTATCCAGATTCGCTAGACCTTCCAGGTAGAACGATGTTGACGAGCGAAGGAACGTGCAACCGTTCAAGCCATGTCATCGAAGATCCACATACGAAAAAATTGCGCTATTTGCGTCCGGAAGAATGCGAGGGATTGAATGGCTTCCCATACGGATGGACCGCGACTATGACAGACCGCAAGCGATATTTCACAATGGGGAATGCCCTCGTCGTCGGATTGATTGAGCGGATGGGCCATCGAATTGCGGAGATTCATGAGCAAGAGGATGAAAAGAGCCTGTTGCATGAAGTGAAGCAGATGCAATTGTTAGGGACGTACAATAACTTTAAATAATTTAAATGCCCTCATCTGAATGACATTTTCATTCAGATGAGGGCATTTGCTATTTAGAGTTACTCCGCCATCAACGCACACACCGCATTCGAATACGCTACCGGATCTTCAATCGGTAACCCTTCAATGAGGAGGGCTTGTTGATACAAGAGGTCTGTATATTGTTTCGCTTTCGCTTCATCTTCTTTATACACACGTTGGAGCGTCTGGAAGATGGCGTGGTCGGCATTCACCTCGAGCACTTTCTCCGCTTTCATGCCGCCGCCGTTTGGCATTGCGTTCAAAATCTTTTCCATCTCGATTGAGACGTCACCCGCAACCGTCAAGCAAACCGGATGCGACTTGAGACGTGTCGAGGCACGCACTTCTTTGACGCGGTCTCCGAGCTCTTCTTTCATGAATGCGAACAAGTCTTGGTTGTCTTCGTTGAGCGATTTCGCTTCCGCGTCATCGAGACCGAGATCGCCGCTCGCGATCGATTTGAATTCTTTGTCTTCATACGACTGAAGCATCTTGATGGCGAACTCGTCGATCTCTTCTGTAAAGTAGAGGATTTCGTATCCTTCTTCTTTCAAGCGCTCTGCTTGTGGCAAGAGGTCGATGCGATGAATCGATTCGCCTGTCGCATAGTAAATATACTTCTGATCTTCTTTCATCCGCTCGACGTACTCTTTGAGCGAAACGAGTTTCTTCTCGTGAGAAGAATGGAAAAGAATCAAGTCTTTCAATTCGTCTTTGGCTGCGCCGAACTGGTCATACACGCCGAACTTCAATTGGCGACCGAACGACTCATAGAACTTCTCATAGTCCTCACGCTCGTTTTGGAGCATCTTCTCGAGCATGCCTTTGATTTTCGACTTCACGTTCTTCGCGATCACGCGAAGCTGGCGGTCCTGCTGCAACATTTCACGGGAAATGTTGAGGGAGAGGTCTTCTGAGTCGACCATCCCTTTAACGAAGCCGAAGTAGTCCGGCAAGAGGTCTGGTGACTTCTCCATGATCAACACGCCGTTCGAGTAGAGCTCGAGCCCTTTCTCGAATTCTTTCGTGTAATAGTCGAACGGAACCGTTGACGGGATATACAGGATTGATTGATAACGAATCGTCCCGTCGACGTTCAAGTGAAGATGCTTGAGTGGCTCATCAAAGCCGTAGCGCTTCTCGTGATAGAACGCCTTATAATCCTCGTCTTTGAGTTCGCTCTTCCGCTTCAGCCAAATCGGAACCATGCTGTTGACGGTCTCTTCTTCCTTGTAGTCCTCATACTCTTCTGAGTCCTCTTTTTGACGATGTTTCGTCACATCCAGTTTGATTGGGTAACGGATGAAGTCCGAATGCTTCTTGATGAGTGAACGGATCTCATATTCTTCGAGGAATGACGAATACGCATCATCTTCTGTGTCTGCCTTCAAGTGGAGCGTGATTTCTGTACCGATGTCCGCTTTGTCTGTCGGCTCGATCGAATAGCCGTCTGTGCCTTCTGACTCCCATACGTATCCTTGATCACTGTCAATCGAGCGAGTCCGCACGGTCACACGGTCAGCGACCATGAACGCGGAATAGAACCCGACCCCGAATTGACCGATGAGGCTATGGTCTTCTTCCATCTTCGTCGCCTGTTTCATGGCGAGTGAACCGCTCTTGGCGATGATTCCGAGGTTTGTTTCGAGTTCTTCTTCTGTCATCCCAATCCCTGTATCGCGAATCGTGATCGTCCGTGCTTCTTTGTCGAGTTCAATTTTGATGAAGTAATCGTCTTTGTTGAACTCGATGCTTTCGTCTGAGAGGGCACGATAATACATCTTGTCGATGGCATCACTCGCGTTCGAGATGAGCTCACGCAGGAAGATGTCCTTATGTGTATAAATTGAGTGGACCATCAACTCTAAAATTCGTTTCGATTCCGTTTGAAACTGTTTCTTTGTCATGATCGTTCTCCTTTTGATGTCTATATTTTGGCACTCTGTATATAGGAGTGCTAACACTATTGATTATCCTAATTTTTAGGAAGATGTCAACCGAGATTGAAGAAAAGATTGACGAGGACGTAGGTTTCGCATATAGTTGAGTACATGCGATGAGCTGGTCTATGTAAGACGGCGGACATTCCCTTGAGGAGCACGTTGTGGAGCGTGGTCCGTCGCGGTAGACTTTCGAGAGCACCTCTAGTGAGAGGTGCTCATTTTTTATGTATACAACTAGCCTCCTTTCAAACGAAGGGAGGCTTTTCTTATGCTCGAATGGATGCGAGGAACATCTCTTTTAAAGCACGCAATTGTACGGCCGGTTCAATATCGTCCTCTAAATAACTGATGTGCGACTTCAACATGATGTTGTTGCCGAACGTCCCGAACGTATTGATGATTGTGACGACGGTCACCTTCACATCGATATCCGAGCGGAATGAACCGTCTCGTTTCCCATCTTCGATCAAGGGTTCGAGTGTCTGCATGATCTGTCGTTGAACGTCGATGTATGTCTCGATCCCAGGAAGCGGTGAGGCGACGAACGATGCATAGCTCTCGAACGCCTCTCGGAAACGGGCGTGGTTCGTCCGCTCCAACTGCATCTCGAAAAAGTGATTCAAGATGGCCTCGAGCCGCTCATATGCGCTGCCTTCCCCATGCATGAACTGTTCAAATCTCTCGAGTGTGGGCTGTAGATTCTTGACGGCTGCCGCAACAATCAATTGATCTTTCTTCGGGAAGTAGCGAAACAGTGTCGCCACCCCAATCCCTGCCGCATCCGCGATGTCCTGCATCTGAACCTTCTCAAAGCCATTCTCTATAAATAAGCGTTCTGCCTCTTGGATAATCAGTTGAACTCGTTCTTCTTTGTTTTGTTGTCGTTTACTCAATTCCATCACCTCATTGTCTGTCCTTAGTATATCGTCTTCAAGCAGTTTCGTTGAGATTAATGTCATATCCAATTATGATTATGATAGTTAGACTATCATAATTTAATGAATGGAGCTGGGACAATGCGTTTACAGGGGAAAGTAGCGGTCATCACAGGGGCAGGAAGCGGTATGGGAGAGTCAACGGCACGTCTATTCGCCAAAGAAGGGGCAACAGTCGTCGCGACAGACATCAATGAACAAGGAGTAAACAATGTAGTCGAGTCGATTCGGGCGCAAGGTGGGGAAGCCATCGCGGTGAAACATGACGTGACATCGCGCTCGAGCTGGGAGGACGTGTTTGCAGAAGTGGAAGCGACATGTGGCAAATTAGATATTCTCGTCAATAACGCTGGAATCGCACTTGCAAAACCTTTCTTGGAACAGACAGAAGAGGACTGGGCACGCACATATCGCATCAACATCGATGGGGTCATGTTAGGGACACAGTACGCGATTCCGCTCATGACGGAGAATGGGGGAGGATCAATCGTCAACATCTCCTCCATCTCTGCATTGACAGGTATGGCGGGTGCCGGTGCCTATACGGCCTCGAAAGGTGCGGTCCGTTCTCTCACGAAAGCAGCGGCAGTCGATTACGGGAAGCAAAACATTCGGGTCAACTCGGTGCATCCAGGGTACATCGTGACACCGATGAGTGCGCCACATATGGAGCATCCAGACTATAAACAACATTTCTTGAATCAAATCGCTTTGCCGAATCTCGGACAAGCGGATGAGGTGGCGGCAGCCGTCCTGTTCCTTGCGTCAGATGAGGCGAATCATATCAGCGGGATCGAACTTCCGGTAGATGGTGGCGTGACGGCGAAGTGAAAGTAGGGTCTCTATGGAGGCCCTACTTTTTTAATTACTCTAAGATTCCGATTAACTCCATCACGAGTAGTATGACTAGACCTGAACTAAGCACAGCTGCAAAAAAGACGAGCACAGCATACTCTTTCTGCTTCAAAATTGCCCACCATCCGGTCACAAACGCTCCTAGCCCGAGGATAGAGAATGTGGTCATATAGCTGAGTCGAAGCATGTTTGCAGTATTGTCGCTCCAAAGCGTCGAGTGGAAGATTGTATCAAATTGATTGAGCAGAAGAAACGGTACATACATGGCAAGGAACAAGGCAATCAAGAGAATAGACCATTTTCCGATTGAAGTATGTGGAAAGATTGCACCATTCATGAGGATTCACCTCTTTTCATTTTAAAATCATCTGTATTATTTATATTCCCGTTTTGTGTAAAGAGTTTAAGTGATTCATCAAATTGACATGATATAGTCGACATGAAAGAGTGAGATGACAAGTGTAGAACAGTGCCAAATGAGCCGAAAAAGGAAATTGATATTATTTAGTTAACTATGAAAGTTGGTATAGTGAGATGGACACTCAGTTTGAGATAGAACGGATTTGGATGGATGAAACGGAGCTGTTTTATCAAGTTCAGCTTCAACTTCGGTCTTCTACTTGCGCCAGCAATCAGTTGATTTATTTAGATGATGCGAGTCTTGGGGATCTTTATCAAAAGATCGATCAATTCAATCAAGCGTGGGGCAAAGAACCGATCACATGGAGACTAGTCGATGAAGAAGAGGGTTCGGATGATTTGCAAGTCAATCTAACTTTCACGTTGATTGACCGGATTGGGACCATCCAAATCGATATTTTCATTCATGATGAATGGCGGTTTGACTCATTTGACCATGTTCATATGAAATTTAGAATGAGGACGACGATGGGACAGCTCGACGACTTGAGCGCTCAACTCAAACGTTTCATTCGTCGTGAGACCGACCATGTCTCATCACTTCGACCAGAATAAAGCAGCCTGAGACGACTCAGGCTGCTTTTTAGTACCATTCTTTCGGTTCGTAATTCAATTCGCGGAACAGTTGCTCACGCTCTTTTTTCGAAAGATCGCGCCATTGTCCAGGCGGCAGTTTCCCGAGCGTGATGTTCATGACACGAACACGTTGGAGGCGGAATACTTCGTATCCGAGCGCCTCACACATACGACGGATTTGGCGGTTGAGTCCTTGCGTGAGGGTAATGTTGAAATCGAACTTTGAAAGCGGACGGACTTTACACGGAAGTGTCTTCTGGCCAAGGATTTTGACACCGGCTTCCATCTGCTCGACGAACTCTGGTGTGATTGGCTTATCAACCGAGACGATGTATTCTTTCTCGTGCTCGCCTTCTGCACGGAGAATCTCGTTGACGATATCGCCGTCATTCGTCATGAGGATGAGACCTTCCGAGTCTTTATCAAGACGACCGATGTTGAAGATGCGGAGCGGGTGGTTGACCATGTCGACCAAGTTCCCTTTTACTTTTTTTTCTGTCGTACTCGTGATCCCGACCGGCTTATGGACGGCGATGTAGACGTTGTTTCGGGCAACCCGTGCGACAGAACCGTTGACGAGGACTTCATCGCCCGGTTTGACTTGGTCGCCGATTTTTGCTTTTTTCCCATTGATGGTGACGCGTCCCTCTTCGACGAGACGGTCGGCTTGGCGACGGGACGCCTTGCCTGATTCACTGATGAATTTATTGATGCGCATGTGTACACGTCCTTTGTTTGGCTTCGTCCTCTCACTATAACGCATTTTATAAACTCTCGAAAGCGGGAAACGAACGGGAGAGGAGGGATGACATGGAGGCAGTACGACTGTTACAAGACGCAATCCGATTTCAACAAGCACTGTGCGACACAACGTTCGGGAAAGAATTGATTCAAGAGGCATCACCTGTCCTTTGGTACGGTCGACCTGGTCCGGATCAATGGCTGACCATCGGGACGAATCCGTCTCGCGGCGAGTTTTTACATCGTGACGGGACACCGAGAACGGGGCAACACCAAAAGTTCTATTGGCGGAACATACTCTCGTTTGACGATTACCTCGGAAATGAAGAGGCGCTGCAACAAACGCTCGAACGGGCATCGGTCTATTTCGAGTCGGGTCGCGCGACGACGAACTGGTTCGGGAAACCGCATGGCGCCAAACTCGAGGCACTCCTCAACGGGATGGGGCGTTCGTTCTATGATCATCCTGCAGCTGTCATCCACGTTGATTTTTTCAAGTTTGCGACATATGAACAGATGGGGAAGATGAGGACCGGGCGCCACTGGATGGAACATCCGACCTCAATCGAACTGTTGGAACGGACGATTGCGTACATCAAACCAATCCGTATCATCGTGCTCGGACGGGATAACTGTCGTGCCTTGAACGGTTTTTCAACAATCGGAAGACTGTCTGCATATCCCGCCGTCACCTATGAAATCGGACGCCATGATTCAGGTATCCCGATGATTGGCCTCCATATGAAGCCTTCAGAAGTGTTCGTTGGGCTCGGGAATGGCCGTGATTCAAACGGGCTACATTACGGGTCATACGCGAAGCGCGAGCACCTTTTAAAAATCGGAGAAGCGATTGACACGATTATGGACGAGTGGCTGGCGGATGGACGCGTGTGATGCTTCCCCAAAAGTTGAATTCGTTGAAGTCGATGTAGCGCACGTCCTTCGAACGATTATCGAGCACGGCTAACAAGATGACGTCCGGGAACCCCCGTTTTTCAAACTGTAAGTAGCCGACTCCCGTGACGGAATGATTTTTATAAAAGCCGTTCGCCATATTCAGCACAAACGGGCGTCCTGCTTTCAGCTCACGCTCAAACGTCGACCATTTCCAAAGATAGCGGGAACTGCCTCGACCGTCGTACCCGTATCGCTTCCACAGTTTCGTGATGATGGTGGCGATTTGTGTCGGCGGTGTCCCTTTCTCGTCTTTGAAATGGTGCCTGAAGGCGATCTCGCGCACATCTTCTTGGATCTGTGTCACATCATCTGGGATGTTCGCATACCCATGATCACGATAGAAACGGAAGATGGCGGTGATCGACGTCAACGTACAGTTGTTCTTGCCGTTCTCGAACTGACGTTGGAGCAAGACGGGCACGCCTTCAATCTGTACAGAGCGCTTTAATGTCCAGCGTCCGTGATAACGATCGTTCACATAAGCTTCTGGGTCGATGATCCCGGCATAGCCGTTGTTCGCAACCTCGAGTTGTCCTGCAAATGGGTGCTCCATCTCGGTCTCCCTCCTTTTCTTTTAGTATACAAAGGACGCCCCATCTCATAAAAGAGAAAGGGCGTCGTTTTCGTTAAAACACAAGATGTGCGATGCCGACGATGATCGGAAGGGTGATGAAGGTACGTAACAAGAAAATCAAGACGAGGTCGAGGAATGAGATCGGTAGTTTTGAACCGAGCAACAAGCCCCCGACTTCTGACATATAGATGAGCTGGGTAACCGACAACGTAGCGATGACAAACCGTGTCAACTCACTCTCGATGCCGCTTCCGAGAACGGCCGGCAAGAACATGTCGGCGAAACCGACGACCATTGTTTGAGCGGCTTCCGATGCCTCAGGCACTTGAAGGAGCATCAAAATCGGTTCGAACGGCTTTCCGAGGATAGTGAAGAACGGCGTATATTCTGCGATGATGACCGCAATCGTCCCGACTGCCATGACGACAGGGAGGACGCCGATCCACATATCGAGCACGTTCTTGAAGCCGTCTTTGAGCGTCTCTAGGAAACTTTTACTCGAACGTGACTTTTGTAACGCCTGAATTAACGCCCACTTACCGAGTGACACGTTCGCGGGTACTTCTTCTTCCGGTTTGAGCTCCGTCTTCTCATAAGCCGTGTCTGCCTTTTTAGACAACGGATAAATCCGTGGCATGATGAGAGCGGCGACTAGTCCGGATAAGACGATGGCCCCGTAGTAAGGCAAGAAGTATTGGTCGAGTTCGACATACTGTAAGACGACGATGGTGAAGGTGATGGAGACGACGGAGAATGTCGTCGCAATGATCGACGCTTCCCGTTTCGTGTAATAGCCTTCCTCGTACTGTTTTGTCGTCAGTAGAATCCCGATCGTCGCATCCCCGACCCATGAGGCGAGCGAGTCAAGTGAGGCGCGCCCTGGCAAGCGGAAGAGCGGACGCATGATCTTCATCAAGAACGTCCCGACGAACTCGAGAAGTCCAAAGTTCAATAAGAGCGGTAACAACATACCGGCAAAGAAGAATGTCGCAAATAAGATTGGAATCAAATCAAAGAGCAATAAGCCCCCTGTAAATTCTGACGTGATCATCTCTGGTCCGAGTGTGAGTAGCGTCATGACCCCGGCGATGAAGCCGATCACGCGCATGACGAACCAAAACGGTGTCACGCTAAACAGTGCGTTGATGGATGATCGCTCCATCATAAAAGCAGGACGTGCCGTAAAGAGTAATAATGAGCCGACAATCGAAATCCCCATCATGATGACGGCGAGTGTCGGGACGAAATCCCCAATCCAGTCAATCAGCAGATTGGATAAGAAGGCGACTGGAATCGTGAAGCCTTCCTCTGATGAGATTGGTACGATGAAAAACATGATCCCGATGAGTGATGGAATCAAGAACTTAAAGAAGTCTCGACTCGAAAAAGAAGGTTTCTTTCCGTCTGGTGTTGATGAACCATTCATGATGCATTCCCCATTTCCCCGAAGTGTTTGTGCTGTCTATGTATCCCCATTACACATCCAGCCGTTATTGAAACGTATTTCTTTCTTAGTATAAAAAATATGACCAGGTGCTATCAACAACATGCGGAAATTTTCTGAAAAATACAAGGTTAAATACTAGGCAAAACATTCGTATTCAATCAAACCATTTAGTATGATGACGGCGAGTCCAACAAATTCAAGATATTTAGAAACTTCATTATAGAGATAGGAGAATGCATGATGAGATTGAGTGTATTAGACCAGGCGCCGGTCACGTCGGGTCATACAGGAGAACATGCGCTGAACAGCGCGGTCGAGCTCGCACAAGTCGCAGAAGAGTTAGGATATTACCGTATGTGGATGGCGGAGCATCATGGTGGCATGTCGTTCGCCAGCTCGGCTCCAGAGGTCATCACGGCTTATCTGGCAGCTAAGACGAACAAGATTCGTCTCGGGTCCGGCGGCATCATGATGATGCACTACTCGCCACTCAAGATGGCAGAGGTATTCAAGACGCTCAGCGCGCTCGCTCCAGGACGGATTGACTTTGGTGTCGGACGTGCGCCAGGCGGTGATGCGAACGCGATCTATGCGATGTCACAAGGGCAGAAACCGATGATGGATGGACTTTACGAGAAACTCGATACGACGCTTCAATTGATTAAAGATGAGGCACCGGAGGAAAGATGGTATAAAAATACACCGGCTGCTCCGACTGGTGTCAGCCTTCCAGAAGCCTGGTTACTCGGTTCGAGTGGGAACAGCGCCGTGCAGGCCGGACGGATGGGGCTCGGCTATTCGTTTGCCCAGTTCTTTAACGGACAATTGAGTGCCGATACGCTCGACACATACCGTCACCATTTCACGCCGTCTGATTTCATGGAGAAACCGGACATCAGCGTCACGTATTTGGTCACGACGGCAGAGACGGAAGAAGAGGCCGAATATTTGGCCCGACCTTCTGATCTGTCGCGTCTCTTCTTGATGCGTGGTCAATTGAGACAGTTGTTGAGTCCAGAAGCGGCTCATGATTATCCGCTCACGGAGGTCGATAAAATTCATATCGCCAACAACCGAGCCATCCACCTCGTAGGGACGCCGAAACAAATTGCGGAACAGTTACGGGATGAATCGGAACGTTACGGTTTCGATGAGGCGATGATATGTAGCATCCAGCATAAGCAGGAAGATCGCCTGAACGTCTATCGTCTCTTGGCGAATGAATTGCTTTAACCTGAAGAGCACCTTCTCAAGTATGAGAGGGTGTTTTTTTATAAGAGAAAAACGTTTCCCCATTTTTTCAAAGGTTTTCTCCATAGTTTGAGCGAAACCAACTACACTATAAGAAAAAGGAACGGGTGGAGGGATACGATGCAACGGATGAAAGGCGACCCATATTATCTATTCGAGCTGTTCACACGCTTGTATCGAATGGTATTTCTAATGGAAGTGACAGAGGCAGGCTATCGTTACGTAAGTGTGAGCGAACAGGGGAAGGTGGCCTCTTCGCTTCCAAGTGATGTAGAAGGGCGGTATTTACATGAGATGTATCGCTCGGAAGTGGTCGAGGAATTGATTGAACATTATGATGCGGTCGTTGAGACAGGGGAGCCGGTCTACTTCATGTCGCAAATGAACATCGACTCCAATACGGCCCGATTCGCTTCTTCTATGCTTGTACCGATTGAAGATGAGGATGGACTCGTTCGTTATGTACTCGGTTTGACAACTGATTTATCCGAGGAGGCGGAGATCAAGTTGTTAAAGAGTATCGAGCATATGGACTATTTGACCGGTATGCCAAATCTGATGAAAGTCAAATTGGAGCTCGACCAATTGTTCGAGCAACATGATATGGAAGAGACGAGCGTCATGCGCCTTCACATCAACCGTTTCAAGATGATGATGTCGCTTCAAGGTGTGGAGCGCTCGAATCAGTTGATTAAAGACATCACACGTCAATTAGCGAATACGCTTCCGAAAGGTTCAATTATCGGTCGAGTAGACGGTGAAGACTTTATCGCGGTGTTACCTCATACTCCAATCCGGTTGGCATACATGTACGCCGAGCATTTGCTTGACGTGATTGCAGATCATTCGTATCAAGTGGCGGAGGCCGAATTCCCGTTATCGAGTTGTATCGGGATTGGTGCCGGTACAGCGGATGCCGACCGTGTCATCATGAACGCCTCCACGGCTCTGTTGGAAGCGCGTCAGACGGGAAATCAAACGATTCGTTTATATGAACACGATGAGTACGTGCAGCGTTACATCGATGAGATGATGATCGAAACGGAACTGGTCAAAGCGTTGAAGCTAGATGAGTTATACATGGTGTATCAACCGAAAGTGTCGATGGACGGTGCGATTCATTTTGAGGCACTCATTCGCTGGGAGAGTCCTGTTCTCGGATTCATTTCACCTGAAACGTTCATTCGTGTGGCTGAACAGTCACTCTTGATCGAAGACGTGACACGATTCGTCATGAATCGGGTATGTCAGGATGTGTCGTCACAACCTGAGCAGTTTGAAGGGCGCCGCGTGGCTGTGAATGTCTCACCGAATTTATTTCATGAACACCATATGAATGAACTGGTTGCGATCATTGCATCGTATGGTCTTGTGCCAGAACAATTTGAGTTTGAGGTGACCGAGCACACGTTGATGCATGAACCGGTAGCGGCGATCAAAACGGTCGAATCGCTCAAACAACAAGGATTTCGACTGTTGATTGATGACTTTGGGGTCAGTTATTCCTCGTTGAATTATTTGAAGTTGTTCGAGATTGATGGAATCAAGATCGACCGGTCGTTCGTCGCGCAACTCGATCAGGAGAGCGGCATGAAAGAGTATGAAATCGTCAAACTGATTGTCTCGTTGGCCAAAAAGCTAGAGTTAGAGGTGACGGCTGAAGGTGTGGAGACGGAAGAACAATATCGGATCTTACGTCAGCTCGGCTGCGATGAGATTCAAGGGTATTTCTTCAGTCGTCCGATGCCGCTCGCGGAGTTAGAAGAGGCGCTCGGAATCTTGTATTCCCATCAGATGATGTTATCGAAGATCGAGCAGCCTGCGCAGTTGTTGCATCCTTCTCTAGATGAGCGTGAATTGCAACGACTCAAAGCGATATTACGATTGGAAATTTTAAATACGCCACAAGAGGAACGATTTGACCGGATCTCCCGATTGGTCGCACAAACCTTTCAGATGCCAATCGCATTCATTTCGATCATGACGACAGACCAACAGTGGTTCAAATCGTGTGTCGGTATCGAGCTCGAATCCGCTCACCTCAAACGGGAATGGACGTTATGTAATCGGGTTGTCACATCAGAGTCTCCGCTGGTGATTGAAGATGTTGCGGCAGCAGCGATTGAAAGTGACAGTCCTTGGATTGACCGAATCGGATTTTATGCAGGTGTACCGTTGCGGACGAAGCAAGGTCACGTCATCGGCACACTTTGCGTAGTGGATGGGCAGGCGAGAACGTTCTCAGAAGAAAACTTGAAGGCGCTCGAATCGTTTACGCATTGGGTCATGACAGAGATCGAGCACACGGAAGTCTCGAGAAGACAAATCACTCGACAACAATCAATCGAGGCATTGTACGAAGCGACGGCATTGCGTGTACCGTTCCAAGATCAATTGGCCCGGGTTCAAGAAATTTTATTGGAATGGGTCGGTTACTCCCACGGGGTCATCTTCTCGATTGAGCCTTCGCATCGTCTTCTAGTAGAGCATGGGGTCTCTCGTTTGACTTGGGGGGAAGAAGAACTGCATTCCCTACATCAACTGACAACGGTCGGCGCGCAAACGCTTCAGGAAGGTGATCTGATTGTAGACGGTATCGAATTCACGAGGCTAGTCAGTTTTCCTTTGACGCATGCGCATCAAGTGTTTGGCTGGGTCGTTCTTCTCTCGGAGCAAGGCAATTTGAATGATCATCTTGATGAGGAAACGTTGCAAGAGTTGACTGGGACGGTACGATTGCTTGCACGATGGATGGAGAACGGGATTCGAAAGGAACGGAAACAACGCGAGATGATTCGAATCGCAAAACAAGATCAGCTGACCAAACTGTATAATCGTCATACGCTCACGACCGATTTATACAAAAACATGAACCGGACGCCAGCGATTACAGTGACACTGGTCAATCTAGACGATTTTAAAAGAATCAACGATCAGTACGGGCACATGATAGGGGATGAAGTGTTAATTGAAATCGCACAACGATTAAATGAATTCGTCCAGCATGTTGGTGGTCAAGTGTACCGTTTTTCAGACGATGAATTCATGTTGGTGCAAACGGGTCCACTGAGTGGGATTGAACAGCTCAATGAAGTTATTTCCCAGGGAATAGACGCGTCGAATGGTGAAGTCATTCATCTTACGGCAAGTGTTGGCGTCACCCTAGTCAAGTCGACCGACACCGTCGATTCGCTTCTTCAACAAGCAGATGCAGCGATGTATATTGCAAAGAACAATGGAGGAGACCAGTGGTTCCAATATGGTGGATACTCAGATGACAAGGGGATTTAAGTATGGGGAGATTATGGCTGATTGAAGGATTGCCAGGAAGCGGAAAGTCTACATTTGCCGAGAGGCTGCGAGATAAAAGGAATGGCAAGTTCTATTCGGAAGTAGATGCGTCACACCCCGTGGATATGCATGATGTCTATTGGGTCGAGGACAAACCATCAACCGGTCGCATTCTCGATGAAATCGAAAAAGGGTGGCTCGTCCGTTATGATGGTGATGAAGAACGGATCGGAACAGACGTCTACGAGTTACCTTTCGCCCTTCACACACGAATCATGTGCGAACGCTGGCGGCGTTATGTTCAAAAGTTAGATAGGGAGGAAGAGGACGTCATCTTTGAATGTGCGTTGCTCCAAAATCCTTTCACCATTGGAATGGTTGCCCAAGATGTTCCGTTAGCGGACGTGGAAGCATACGTTCAAGAGGTCGCAGACATTCTGAAACCGATTGATCCGATGGTCGTTTATTTGGCATTGGATGACGTTGCACGCATCTTTCCGATTGTATATGATGAACGACCGATGGGATGGCAAAGCGGTTTTGTCGAGTATTATACGAGCGGCACCTATGGTGTGAACCATGCGCATAAGGGTATGGCCGGAACGATTGAGATTTTAGTGGAACGCCAACGACGTGAGCTTGAACTGTTGAAACAATTACCTCTTCGCCACGCTCGGATTCAAAATGATAATCGGCATTCATTCGAAGAATTAACGAATTTATTAGAGGAGGAGTCGATTCGTACATGCAAACCTTAATCAAACATTCGGAACGTTTTTGGTATATGACACCCGTTGACCGTACCGATCGACCAATTCTCGGTGCCGTTATCGGCGATACGCATACGCTGCTCATCGATGCGGGCAATTCCGTTTCGCACGCCTCGTTGTTTTTAGAACAGCTAGAAAAACAAGGCCTACGTGCGCCGTCGATGGTCGCATTGACGCATTGGCATTGGGATCACATCTTCGGTTTACCTGCACTTGAAGGAATAGTCTCCATTGCGAGTGAAGCGACCAAACAGGGAATGGAAAAACTTGTCCCATATGCTTGGGATGATGTCTCTCTCGATGAGCGGGTGGCGGAAGGGATTGAAATCGCATTTTGCGCGGAAGCAATCCGTGAAGAATATGGAGACGCGCGCGACATCAAAATCGTATTACCTACGCTGACGTTTCAAGAATCGCTGACACTCGACCTCGGTGGCGTTCACGTCGTGTTACGACATGTCGGAGGAGACCACGCAAAAGATGCGGTTGTCCTTTACGTCGTAGAAGAACGGGTATTATTTTTAGGAGACGCGTTATACGCAGACATCTATTCTCCGACATGGCGAATGACTCCGGAAGAAACCCTGCGGTTGTTGAATGTATTGGAATCGTTTGATGCTAAACAGATTGTCTGGTCACACGGTGAGATGGTGAGTCGTGAATCCTTCGCAGAAGATTGCCTTGCATTAAGACGAATCGCCACCATTTCGAATAATTTCCCAGGAAATATTGATGAAATCACGCAGTCGTATGCTTCACTCGTCAATCGGGAGATCACCGAGGAAGAGAACGAGTTGATTACGTTTTTTGTGAACGGGACGGTGGGAAGATGACTTACACTATCACGCGGATTCACGAGGAAGACGAGACGTTCCAACAGTTTTTGACCACTCAATTACGTGAGTATAACAACGTTCGTTCGATTTACCATCGTGACATTCGCGAGGCGCACGTGCCGACCATTCAGTTGAAAGTGGAGCAAGAAGGACGGGTGATCGCCGGCTTATATGGGAGTGTGTATTGGGGATGGTTCGATTTGGATCGCCTTTGGGTCGATGCAGACTTTCATGGTCAGGGCATCGGTAGCCAATTGCTTGGAGAAGGGGAGGCGTTAGCGAAGTCGCTCGGTGCGACGCGTGTGAAATTGACGACGTTCTCGTTTCAAGCGAAACCGTTTTATGAGCGATTCGGTTACACGGTAATAGGTGTGCTACCGGACTATCCGCCGGGATCGGATTACTATATGATGATGAAGCAATTATAAAAGGCGACACGAGGTCGCCTTTTTAATACACTTTATCCCCATTGAAGATTGAATTTTTCACCATGACGTAGTCTACGGTGCGCAATGCCTCGAGACTGTCACCACCCGCGTAAGAAATCGCCGATTGGAGGTCTTGCTCCATCTCGGTCAATGTATCTTGTAGTGCCCCTTTGTGTTCGACAAACATCTTTTTCCCCTCGACGTTCTTTCGCTCACCCTTTTGGAACTCAGAAGCAGAACCGAAATACTCTTTCAATTGTTTCCCGTCTTGCTCGAACGTTTCCCCCGGTGATTCATCGTGTCCTGCGAACAATGAACCAATCATGACCATCGAAGCGCCGAAGCGAATCGATTTGGCGATGTCACCGTGAGTACGGATGCCCCCATCCGCGATAATCGGTTTCGTCGCTGCTTTGGCACACCAGCGAAGTGCAGCCAATTGCCAGCCCCCGGTACCAAAACCTGTTTTGATTTTCGTGATACACACTTTACCAGGACCGATTCCAACCTTCGTCGCATCCGCTCCGGCATGCTCTAATTCGCGAACGGCCTCTGGTGTCCCGACGTTCCCCGCGATGACGAATGATCCAGGAAGATGGTGTTTGATATGCTGAATCATTCGGATGACCGCATTCGAATGACCGTGAGCGATATCGATTGTAATAAATTCTGGCGTATGACCGGTGGATTTGAGCATTTCGATAAACCCATACTCTTCTTCCTTCACGCCGACACTGATGGATGCATACAAACCACGCTCATGCATGTCTTGGATAAACGCCAGGCGCGTCTCTGGATTGAAGCGATGCATGATGTAAAAATATCCGTTCTTGGCCAGCATCAATGCGACCTTTTCATCGATAATCGTCTGCATGTTAGCCGGAACGACCGGTAATCGGAACGTGAAGCCACCAAGCTCGACGGTCGGGTTACATTCCGAACGACTGTCGACAATACATTTTGCAGGAATTAATTGAATATCTTCGTAATCAAATACTTTATCCATATATCGCACCCCTATTCACGAACATTAACGTATTGAACAATAAAAAAACTTCGTCCATTCGGTAATATAACGTGAATAGAGTTTAAAGTCAAAGGATAACTCAATCAATTTATCTTAAAAATGAATAAAATTGAATGTATTGATGTTTAATGTTCGGATTTATGATTTATTTTCAATGTTTCACGTGAAAAAAGGACCATTTATTGGTGGTCCTTTGCGAGTGCATATTGATTTCGTCCACCTGCTTTGGCTTCATAGAGAGCGAGGTCGGCACGTTTTAGTAACTGTTTGGTCGACAACCCTTTTACAAATCGAGCACCCCCGACACTTGAAGTCGTAATGAACGTATGTTGGTCGATTTCCCATGGGCGCTGTAGTGCTTGAATGATTTTCTCTGCAACCCGATGTAGGGCACAGGAATCGTTGAAGCGAATGAGAACGGCAAACTCATCACCGCCAAGTCTGGCAATCATATCTTGTTTGCGAAGCACGGATGTCAATCGACGAGCGAGTTGTCGCAAGAGCTCATCGCCCACATCATGACCGAACGTGTCGTTGATTTGTTTGAATCGGTCAACGTCAAGAGCGAGGACGGCCAATTCACCTTGCTCGAATTCGGTTCGATCGATCGCTTCCTCGAGGTAAGCGAGGAAGAAACGACGGTTCGGTAAATCGGTCAGCGTGTCGTGATACGCCAAATGCTTCAGTTGCTTCTCTAGTGCTTTTCGCTGCATGATTTCTCGGCTGACCGTCAAATAGTGTAGGAGAAGTCCGGATTCATCATAGATGGCCTGAATTTTCGTTTCGAGCCAAATCCAGCGCTGGTCAGCATGGAAATGACGAAACTCAAGGGTCAAGGAGATGTCTTCTTCCTTCATTTCTTTCAACTGCTCCCGGACGATCTGGATGTCGTCCGGATGGATATAGTCGAGCGTATTCTTCCCTTCGTAATATCCGGCCGCAAAACCGAGTACGGTACGGTGAGAAGGGGACGCATAACGAACAGTACCATCCCGTTCTAGTATGCAGACGAGGTCACTCATGTTTTCTGTGATCAATCGATATTGTAACTCACTCTGTCTTAACGCTTGTTCCATTTCACGTTTCTCCGTGACATCACGCAAAATCGTTAAGACGGCCGTTTCGCCCTCATAATCGATGAGAAGGCTACTGATATCCATCTGGAGCTTGTCTCCACTCGGAGTCATGATGACCATTTCCGTGTCTTGGACGGGGCCTCCGAGCTCGAGAGAGGCAAGTCGTTGACGGGTGGACTGATGATACTCTTCTGCGATGAATGAAAAAATCGATTCACTCTCTAGATAGGTTTCTCCGATTGTGGCGAGTGCCATCGCGTTCGCATATATAATCTGTCCTTCCTGATGCACAATGATGCCTTCCGGAATGGTTTCAATCAACTGACGGTAACGACGTTCGCTTTCGACCGTGGCACGCTCGGCATTTTTCTCTGGTGTCAAATCGATGATGATCGCAAACAGGCCGGTAATGTTACCGCCGACCTCGATTGGAATGTTGAGGACGGTTAAGTCGAGTCGTTCCCCGGATTGATGTTCAGCATAAATGGAATACTTGTGTGGAATCCCAGACAGCGTGAATTGTAACCCTTTCCTGACTCGAGACCGCTCACTCTCGGGAAGCCAATGCAGGAACGGATGATGAAGCATATCTTGTTCCGTATGACCGGTGATGACCGTGACGGCCGGGTTGACAGATTTGATGTTCAAATGATGGTCGAGTACAAAGATGCCATGTGGAGAATAACGTCGTAGCGACTCGTGATGATCTTTTAAGATCGACAATTCGAGTTCGCGACGCTTCCGTTCCGTCACTTCACGAACGACGGAGACGATATGGGTACAGCGCCCCTCATCATTGAAAATCGGCGTCACTTCTGACTCGAAATAATGAAGGGGGAGCGTCAATACATCATCCGCCTCGACCGTATCCGTATAAAAGGAGTCAGCAAGACGGTAGTCTTCATAGACGACACTCTTTTTTGTACGAATCGCTTCATCGTAATACTGCGTAATAAGTTTAGCGGTCTCGATCGGGACCAACTCATCGATGGTCTTCCCGACATCCGCATCTGACCAATTGATGGCCCGTTTCCCAGGCTCATTTACGAAGACGTAGCGATATGCTGAACCATCGACTTCCATAAAGAACACATAGTCTGAAATTTTATCGAACGTCCGTAGTAAAATCGATGCGTTGGATTGAAGTGTTTGGTCAGCTTTCATCTCGTCTCCCTCATTTCGTTCATTCTATTTTTTACACGTCATTTTTATCTTACCGCATCATTCGATCAAATGTGTGAACTTTCAAAAAAAGACGGGATGTACGTACACCCCGTCAAGCAGCTTCGTTCAGTTGTTTTTGTTCGTTCCGTCCATTCATGACGTAATACAAGAAAATGGTAAAGAGAACGACGCCTGAAAGAATCAAATAAAGTGTCGAGAAGCCCGTCAATGGAATCAACAACCCGATGAAATAAGGACCAAACCCTAGACCGGCATCAAGTGCGATGAAGAAGGTCGATGTCGCCATCCCCATTCGGTGGGGTGGAGAGGCCTTGACGGCGATTGCTTGAGTCCCGGATTGGATATTCCCGAAGCCTAATCCGATTAACGCACCGGCAAGTAGAAGCATCCAACCGCTGTTCGCCTGGCTGAGCACGAGCAGTCCAATCGCGAAGATGGCGATTGCCGGATACATGACGACGTTCGCTCCACGCGCGTCCATCAACTTTCCTGTGATCGGTCGTGATAATAGGACTGCGACCGAATAGACGAGGAAGAAGATGCTCGCCGCCTCGATCAAGTCGAGTTCACTCGCATAGAAGTTGATATAGGACAAGACACTCGAGTAGCTTAGTGCGGCCATCCCGATAATCAAGGCGATCGGTAGCGCTTTTGGTTCGACGAACGATTTTAAAGAGAATCCACGTACGACTTCAGGTGCGTCGACCTCAGGCACATTCACAAAGAACGTGCTCGCCAAACTGATGACCCCGATCACAAAGCAAAGAGCGAAGATGACGGTGAAGCTCGTGTGTTGGCTGAGAAGTAATCCGACGAAGGGCCCGATGGCTGTCGCCAGAGTAGAACTCATGCTGTAGTAACCGATCCCTTCACCTTTTCGTGTTGCAGGAATGACTTGCGCGACGATAGTTCCAGTTGCCGTACTCGACAATCCCATCCCGAGCCCGTGTACGAACCGTGTCAGCAATAAGAAACCGACACCCCAATGGACGAAGTACAATAAAATCGTGGCGGTGAAAAAGACGAGCCCGATATATAGTGTCTTCTTCCGACCAATCGAATCGATCAGTCGACCGATGAACAAGCGCCCGGTCAGCGTCCCGATGATGAAGATGCCGGTGACGAGTCCCGCTTGACTCGTGGTCGCCCCGTACGACTCGACGGCATGCACCCCGATGGTGACCATCAATAAGAAAAAGATGAGCGTCAGGAAAAAGTTGATGAGCGAGATGATTAAAAAGTCTCTCGTCCAAAGTTTTTGAATAGGTTGTTGCATCATACGTGACGTCTCCTTTTCTTCAAATTCGAATAGTTAATAAACATAACTAAAAGAGTATACCAAATCAAATTAAGATTGTCTGAGATGATGCATTACATGCAGTGAATGGCAGACATGAAAAAACTCGACTCGGAAATCGAGTCGAGTCAAGTAATATCGTTAGGCACGGTCCCAGAAGCGGGCAGTCGCAATCCCATCGATGAACGCATTGAATCCATCGAGGTTATGCTCGTCAAACGTGAAGACACCAGGTTGATCTTGCTTCACGCGGCATGTGGCGAGTGCCTCTTTATGGTGTACGTGTAGAGCGAGCGGTTTATAGTGCTTGTACGTGTTCTCGATAAATTCGAGCACATCATCCTCGACAGTCGTCGCGGCACTCACCAAGAAGGCGGCATCGAAGAGGCTCGAGTCGACCGTATCGTACGTCTCCTTCACTTTCAAGTCACCAAGCATATACGCCTTCTTGCCGACAAGGCTGTAGTTGACGTTGTGATCGGCGAGCGTCTGCACCCACTGTTTCACCTGATTCGCATCCACGTCACCGGCAAGGAGAAGGGCGACGCTCTTCGTATCGGGCTTTTTGATTGTGTTCGCCATCGAGAGGGCAGGGGACGTCTTATCTGACTTGACCTCGTTGTTCTCTTCTGGCACATGTACTCCTAAGTTGTCGGCGACGACTTCAGCGAGATGACGATCGATGCGGTTCAATAAATCGACGGCATTCTCTTTCACCATGTCCGACTCACATTTTCCGAGCTCAAAACTGCAGGCATCTTGGATGTGTTGTTTTTCGACATCGGTCATGCTGTTATAGAAGAGTTTCGCCTGTGAATAGAAATCAAGGAAGCTGTCGCTACGTCCCCGAATCTTATGTCCATCGATTTTCTCTTGATAGTGCTCAAATCCACCTTGATCGGCTGGCACAGGTTCCGGCTGATTATTGTTGAGCGCATTTTTATGGTAGCTCGTCTGACCTTTGTGGACGGCCATTTGATGCATCCCGTCCCGCTGGTTGTTGTGGAAAGGACAGACGGGCTTGTTGATTGGGATCTGGTGGAAGTTTGGTCCACCGAGACGTGAAAGCTGCGTGTCCGTATACGAGAACAGACGACCTTGTAAGAGCGGATCGTTCGAGAAGTCGATTCCTGGGACGAGATGACCCGGGTGGAAGGCGACTTGTTCGGTTTCCGCGAAAAAGTTGTCGACGTTCCGGTTGAGTGTCATCTTCCCGACGAGTTTCACTGGAATCTCTTCTTCCGGCCACAGTTTGGTCGGGTCTAAGATGTCGAAGTCGTAGTTGAACTCGTCTTCTTCCGGGATCAGCTGCAGGCCGAGCTCCCATTCCGGATAGTCGCCTTTATTGATGGCTTCATACAAGTCGACACGGTGGAAGTCAGCGTTTTTCCCGACTGCCTTTTGGGCTTCGTCCCATACTTGTGAATGAACCCCGAGCTTCGGTTTCCAATGGAATTTGACGAAATGCGCTTTTCCTTCCGCATTTACGAGACGGAACGTATGCACCCCGAATCCTTCCATCATGCGTAGACTACGCGGAATCCCCCGGTCACTCATTGCCCACATGACCATATGGGCTGTTTCATGGTTTTGTCCGACGAAATCCCAAAACGTATCGTGCGCGCTTCCCCCTTGCGGCACTTCCGTATGTGGTTCAGGCTTCACGGCATGAACGAGGTCAGGGAACTTGATGGCATCTTGGATAAAGAAGACCGGAATGTTGTTTCCGACTAAATCATAGTTCCCTTCGTCTGTATAGAACTTCGTCGCAAAACCACGGACGTCACGTACCGTATCCGCGGACCCGCGTGAGCCTTGGACGGTCGAGAAACGGACGAATACCGGTGTCGTCTTCGAAGGGTCATTCAAAAAGTTCGCTTTTGTGAACTCGGCGAGCGGTTCATACACCTGGAACTCCCCGTGTGCCCCGACGCCGCGCGCGTGGACGATTCGTTCCGGAATCCGTTCATGGTCGAAGTGGGTCATCTTTTCGCGGAAATGGAAATCCTCGATCAATGTCGGACCACGACGTCCTGCTTTCAGCGAGAATTCGTCTTCCGCCATCTTCAGACCTTGGTTTGTCGTCAAGCCAGCTTGTTGTTCGTTATCAATCGTATGTTGTTTTAACTGCTCTTCTTTCTTGTTCCCCATGTGATTGCCTCCCTTAAGTATGACTGACCGTCGTAAGTCGCGTTTTGACCTACTGTATCGGTGTTCCCTAACGCCAATAAAAAAATCCCTCTTTTTCAAAAAAGAGAGATTTCACACAAATATTTATAACGCGGCCCACACATGTTGTTTCAATACGATTTGTTGTACCGTTTTTGGGTCGAGTTCGTATTTTGTGGCAATGATGCGTGTTACTTTCGCTTTCGCATCGGGGTCGTCAGGATTTTGTTTCGTATATTGATTTTGCCATGACCTCCAAATTTGAATCTCTGCATCGGTCAATTTGGTCGCCCATTCTTTTTCTCGAAGTTGCCAACCGAACATCATCTCGTCTGTTTGACCGGGTTCCACCCAGTCTGCAAGTGCATAGTCGCCTTCCGGAGCGAATACGGCTTCACCAAGTGGCGGTTCCGTCCCGATATAGGCAGCATCATCATAAAATCGTAACAAGGCGGCCTGGAACTGATCAGACTGTTTCACGTCATCGATGACGTCATGGCTGACAGATTGAAGCTCATCCGTACTCGGTTCACCATGTACGACGATATCATATTCGAACCGAGTGATACCGTCTTCTTCAATGGGAGTACGTTCTTCAATCGTATATATTTCCTCGGAAATGGATGCTTGTTCAGCCTTTAACTGCGTCGTGGGGACGGATTCCTGTGGCCAAAACCAGAAGGCGCAACCGAGAGGGACAAGGAATACGGCAAGACGACGTAGTCGGTACACCCTGTTTGATTTTCTTTTTTTCTTCAATCCAAAAACACTCCTTCAATTATGTAACAATCCCCAAAATGTCGAGGATTACGTTCGATCTAAACGAACGAGGTCCGCATCGGGATGCGACTGACCACGAACGAGAGCACTCAAAATACGAGAGCCAAGCATGCTATACACGGTCCCATTTCCCCCATATCCGAGCAAGTAAAACAAGTTCGGTCGATTCGGGTGCTCCCCGATGAACGGGAGTTGGTCCACCGACTCTCCAAACAAGGCGACCCAAGCATAATCGACTTCTAGGTCATACATCGGGAAGAGCTCGGCGATTTTTTCTTTCACTCGTTCCGCCCGATCGTTCATGAGCGCCTCATCGTGCGGCGTTTCGGCCTGGTCTTCGTCAAGCCCACCCGCGATAATTCGCCCGTCCGGAGTCGTGCGTAGATAGAGATATGGTCGTTTCGTCTCCCAAATGAGCGCGCGTCCTTCCCATTCGCTGAATTCGGCGATTGGATTCGTTGCGATGGCGTATGAGCGATTCAAATCGATCCGATGGGAGTCGAGTAGCGGAGCTGGCCCATAACCTGTCGCAAAGATGACTTTATTCGCTTTAAATGTCCCGTTCGAGGTGAACACAATCCATCCATCACCATCAGACACGACCTCATCCACCGACGTCTCTTCAAAAATCGGGACGTGTTGTTTTGATAAATGGCGGATGATTTGACGACTGAGCGTGAGCGGATTGACCTCGGCATCGCCTTTTGTGATGAGGGCCGCCGGTTTTTCAAATGGGAAGCGTTCACGTAGTGCCTCACGATCCAACCACTCTACATCAAAACCGTGTTTGGCTAGCATCTCATACTCACGTTGCAATTTGGCAACATCGTCCTCTTCACTCGCAAAACAAAGGCTGTCCCGTCGAATATATATATCGGATGCATCGACATCTTTCGCCACCTGGTCGAGCGATTCGACCGCGTCGAGACATAATTGATAGAAGCGTACCGCTGCCGCTTCTCCAATTTTTTCTGCAAGTTCATGTAACATGATGTCATTTGAATATTGAATTAAACCGGTATTTGCTGATGTGCTTCCTGTACCGACTTTTCGCCCATCGAGCACCGCAAAATCGACTCCATCCTGCTGAAGCGTATAGGCCGTCAACGTTCCAGACATGCCGGCTCCGATGACGAGTACGTCGTAATGCTCTTTTTTGTCAGGTCTTTCTAACACGACATCCTCTGATTCGGTCGTTGGCCAATATAAATCTCCGTTATACAATTCCATCGGTCTCATCCTCCATGATATTCAGTATCTTCCTCTTTATCCCCGCTTCAAGAGAGGTGAAACCAAAAAACCGCAGACGATGTGTCTGCGGTTCAACATGTTATTTCTTGATGATGATTGATGAAGGAGAAGCACCTTTCGTATATGTGATGCGTTGGACATGTTTCGCCCCACGAATCTCAGCAAGGTTTTTCCCGTCAACGATTACTTCTTTTACCGTCGCGCCTTTGAAGTCGATGATGGCACCGGCTTCTTTCGGTTTCACTTGAACGACGACATTTTTCAACGGTTCTCCTGTCAATTCCGTGTATACGCCACGAACGAAGATACCGTTTTTAAAGTTCGTGCCTTTTCCGATTGTCACGCCGATGTAATCCTCTTGAAGGACGAGGCGAGCAGCTTTATGGTTTTCTACAGTGTAACGCGTCAATTCCACTTCTGGTTCCGGTGTGAAGTCGATTTGTGCAAGTACTGGATCATGGTCACTCGCACGCCCTGACATCTCAGTGAAGTCCGAGTTGACGTGAATCATGTCAATTTTCGTAGAAGCGGCCAAGCGGTTCGAGACGAGGATATGATCGAGTACTTGTGAGTTCCCTTGATACACATACGAGTAGCGGTCGACAGCAGGAACTTTCTCGACCATGTTCGTCATCAAGTCACCTTTAAAGATTTGGAGCGCATCCGAGAATTCGAAATCGTTGAAGTCACCAAGTGCTACAACATTCGCTTCTGGATTCTTCGTCTTCACGTCTGCGACGAAGTTGTGGACGACTTGTGCGATTTTCTTACGTTGCACTTCACTTCCGAGTACGACCGGTTGTTGTGACCCGAAGAAGCCGGTGTCACCACCTTTTGAGTTCCAGTGGTTCGCGATCACGATGACGTTCTCGCCTTGGAAGTCGAATTGAGCAGCCAATGGTTTACGTGAACGATCGAACGCTTCGTTCGTCGGATCGATACGTCCCGGATTGTGCGTCAATTTCCCGTCAGCGTATCCGACGGCCGTCGTCGCGTCACCGGCAGGCATTCCCTCCGTCAATGACACGCGCTCAGGATCGTACAAGAAGCCGACACGGATGTTGGCATCCGGTGCACCACCGTCTTGGTTGTTCTCTGGGTCGATGTTGACGTATTTATATGTCTTCCCACCGACAGCGACAATGTTATCGATTAAGCGCTGATAGCTCTGGTCAGCGGCAGAACCTGCCCCTTTATCCTGTCCATCGTTGTCCTGTACTTCCGTCACACCGATGATGTCAGGGCTGTTCAATTCGTTGACGAACGCTTTCGCCAGTTTGAGTGCCTTTTCATCTGATGTTTCTTTGATGTTGTTCGAGAAGTTCTCTAAGTTATACGATGCAATCGTTAATTGATCTTCTTCTGCCTCGATGAATGTCTTCTCACGCTGCGCATCTCCTTTGACGAAGGCAGCTTTCATGTCTTCAAGTGAGGCTTGAATCTTATAGTTACCGAATGAATAGCCGACGACACCGACGATCGGTCCGTTGAAACGGTCGCCCGTCGCGACATCGAAGTCACGAGCTTCTGCATTTGGTTCGAGACGGAACTGAATGCGTTCTGGGTTCGCGTCGTTCTTTTTCAATAAGACACCGCCATTATATGTCTCTGTTGGCGTATCTTCGAGAACTGTGACTAAGTCACCATATTCTTGTGGTCCAACCGATTTCAAGTTGTTCGTTTGAACGCGCATCCCTTCAAGGCTCTCCCAGAAGTCGATGGCATCCTTCTCCGGGTTGAAGACGGCGAGGTTATCGCTGTCGATAAACTCGGTCGGAAGGTTTGAGGCATCAATCGTAATTGGAGTCGGAAGTGTCACGCCGCTCGCGACGACTTCAACTTTTCCGTTACGCGTATCGATTTGTGTCATCTTCATATCCGTCTGTTGGCGATCACTATATCCTTCGATTGCGTACTCGCTCACTTTTCCGTTCACTTTTACGAGGTCCCCGACTTGAATGCCAGCAATCGAACGTCCGCCGTAAAGGACAATCCCTTCAGATGTCCGTGCATCGTCATCGGCTTCCGAATCAGGCGTTTGGATGAAGTAATAGGTCGTTCCACTTGAGACGAACGTAGACGTGACGATTCCTTCGACACCTTCAACCGTCTGTCCGTTCATCGGAGTCGTATGGTTCGCACCTTGGATGTCGTGAATGCGAATCTTGTCTGTGATCTTATAAGAGAACGTTGAGACGGCGCTGAATGTGTCTCCCGTTTTCACGACCGTCTTCAATGTCGTCGAGTTTTCAATGCGGATTGGGTTTTCGTAACGAAGCCCATTCTCTTTTGGATCAGAGCCGTCGAGCGTATAGAAAATCTCAGCGTCTGCTGTCGTTGTCGAGAGCGTCACGTCTTGTGGACCAACGAATGTACCGGCACCTGGTTTCGCGACAGCCGGCCGAAGAACGGACGTATCGATAACCGTGTCCGCCGGGTCACGAGGGATGATTTGGTACGTATCGTCAAACTGTTGAACGATTCCTGTGATCGATGAATAGTTCACATCCGTCTGTAAATCAAGGATGCCTCGCTCGTCGCGAACGATGAACTCTTTTGTTCCATCCGTCGCCGTCAAGTTCTGACCGCTACCTGTGAGTGTGACATTTTTGACGGTGACGAGTTCTGATTCCACGTCCTCGTTGATTTGTTCCCCTGTCAAGACTTGGGCAGTAGGAAGTGTTGCTGCCTGTTTCGAGACGACGACGGCATTGTTCAATTGAAGAAGCTCACGATATGAACCGACGACCCCTGTGACAACGATCTCATCTCCGACGTTGACGGCAAGAGATGTCGGACGGATAGACAGACCGCCTGTCGCGTCTTGAACGGAGATGGTGTTCGCTAATTTAGCCGTGACGACTCCTTTTA
This sequence comes from Exiguobacterium profundum, assembly GCF_001909285.1. Classification (GTDB taxonomy): domain Bacteria; phylum Bacillota; class Bacilli; order Exiguobacteriales; family Exiguobacteriaceae; genus Exiguobacterium; species Exiguobacterium profundum. Next base: position 330,866 of record NZ_MRSV01000001.1, on the reverse strand, counting down.
CGGTGACCGTCTCATTTTCTGCCTTTGTTCGTGCATCAGCAATTGAAATTGGTGTGATTGGTGCAGGAGGCTCCGTTGTGCCGCCATCTCCGTATTCGACGCCTTGGAACGTATGTAACCCGAGATTGTCGAACGTGTCTTGTGGTGTCGATGACCATTCGACAGCCGGATCGAAGGCATCACTGCCATCACTGTCTCCCTTTGCGACCGTGTCTTTACGGATGAGTGATTGGTCAGCAGTCGCAACGGTCGTTCCCCATTTTGTCCCTGGGTCGAAGCCGAGTTGACCGAAGACATCCAGAACCGTGTCTCCTTTTTTCAAGACGATCGTGTCATCCCCGTTGAAGTTCGTCACGGCGCTCGTCGTATCCGATTTTGCTTTCAATGTGTCCGACGCACTGCCGTTCACAATGACATATGTAGCTCCTGGTGCGAGTGTGCCCGTCAAATTCAATGTATTTCCGGCAGTCGTACCTCCGTTTGAATACAGTTCAATTTTGTAAGCGGAAAGGTCGATTGTCGCGTTCGTTCCGTTGAATAACTCGATTGCTTTATTGTTGCTCGATCCTTCTACGTACTCTGAAATGAAGAGGTCTGATGCGTTCAACGTCTCGGCGTTTACGTTTGCCGCAATCGGTGTCATACTGCTGACGATGAGTCCTGCTGATAAGGCGAGGCCAGTGACTGCCTTAAATGATTGTGTTGGTTTCCCCATGTGTAAGTCTCCCTTAGATGTAATGGTCTAATCCGATTTCCCCAACTCGCGTCGTTATAAATAAGTGAATTTATATCCTCCTTTTTCAAAAAAACGACATGATAGCGCTTACATTACTTTTCTTGTGACGAATTCCTTGAAAAATTATTCGTGTATTGTCAAAAATAACACGTTCATTTCCCAAGTTTTTTACTACATGTTAAACATAACCAAGCAGACGTCAGAACTCAATCCACTAAACACGAAGTTATGATTACATTTTGATTACAAGGTAAATGTAGTCGGAAGAACTTGACGAGTAGCTTAAGAACTCTTACACTCTTCTAATACGAATTAATTGTATCGGTTAAGTTGGAATTAAAGGAGGCACTAATGAAAGCAGTCAATTACCCAGTCATTCCTGGAGCAGGCGCGTTTTATTATGAAGGAAACGAAATCGGTATTTTGCTTTGTCACGGCTTTAACGGGACACCTCAGAGTGTACAGGACGTCGGAATTGAGTTGATGAAGCAAGGGTTTACGGTGTATGCCCCGCGCTTGAAAGGGCATGGGACACATCCGGAAGACTTTCGATGTTCCACGCATCGATGTTGGTATAAAAGTGTGACGAAAGGAATCGAGCGATTACGCGAGTCGTGTCAGACGGTCATCGTCGTCGGTCAGTCAATGGGTGGGACGTTGGCACTCAAGGCTGCCCTTGAAGGAAAGGCGGATGCGATTGTGACAATCAATGCCGCGTTATCGGTACCAGGATATGCGTGTCATGCGTCGGATACCGAGTGTCGATTTATCGACGAAGATGCGCCCGACATCTTGGCAAAAGACGTATATGAGATTGTCTATGACCGTGTGCCTACAAGAGCGATTCGGGAATTGCTTTCGCTGATTGACGAGGTGCGACCGCACGTCGGAGCGGTTGATGTGCCGACATATGTCATCCATTCTGCTGTCGACAACGTGGTGCCGCCTTCCGACTCCATCTGGTTGTTTGAGCAGTTACAAGGAACAAAAGAATACGCGGTGCTACCAAACTCGTATCACGTCGCGACAATGGACCATGATTGGAAGCATTTGTCGAAGCTGATCACGACCTTCTGTGAACAGGTTGGGGCGCGCCATCAAAATGCAGTGTAAAAACTGCATTTTTTTGTGGGCTGATTCTTTGCAAACGCTTGCACTAGTGCTATGGTAGATGTGAATCATACCTTATTGTAGGAGGCAAGGTGCCGTATGGAGACGTTGTTCAGCCAAACGAAACAAACAGAAATCAGTCGTGTATGGTGGAAAGAGGCCATCGCCTATCAAATTTATCCACGAAGTTTCAACGATTCGAACGGGGATGGAATCGGTGATCTTCGCGGAATCATTGAAAAGCTCGATTACTTAGAAGACCTTGGAATTGATGTCATTTGGATTTGTCCGATGTACAAATCGCCAAATGATGATAACGGATATGATATCAGTGACTATCAAGACATTATGGACGAGTTTGGGACGATGGAGGATTTTGATGCCTTGCTAGAGGCGGTGCATGCACGAGGGATGAAACTGTTGCTCGACCTCGTTGTCAACCATACGTCGGACGAACATCCATGGTTCCTTGAATCGAAAAGCTCGAAAGACAATCCGAAACGGGATTGGTACATTTGGCGAGATGGGAAAGATGGGATGCCACCGAGTAACTGGGCGAGTATCTTTGGCGGGTCCGCTTGGGAATATAATGAACAGACCGATCAATATTACTTGCACGTCTTCTCGAAGAAACAACCCGATTTGAATTGGGAGAATCGTGAAGTTCGGACGGCTGTCTATGACATGATCAACTGGTGGCTCGATAAAGGAGTCGACGGATTCCGTGTCGATGCGATCAGTCATATTAAAAAGATGCCGACGGAGACGATGTTACCTTCTCCGGACGGGAAATCGATCGTTACGGCGTTTTCGATGTACTCGAATATCGATGGAATCCATGAATATCTACAAGAGATGAAGCGAGAAACGTTCTCCAAATACGACATTATGACGGTTGGGGAGACGAATGGCATTGAGCCGGAAGAAGCCGACCAATGGATGGGACCAGAGAATGGTGCGATGAATATGGCCTTTCACTTTGATCATGTCGATATCATGCGACGGTCGCGTCTTGCCCCGCTCGATGTCGTCGAGCTGAAACGAATCTTCGATAAATGGCAGCAGGGGTTACGCGAAACTGGATGGAACGCATTATACATTGAAAACCATGACATGGTGCGAGCGGTATCTCTCGTCGGGGATGAGCATCATTATTGGCGTGAAAGTGCCACGGCGCTTGGGATGATGTACTTCTTCATGCACGGGACACCATTCATTTATCAAGGACAAGAGATTGGGATGAAGAATGTGCCGCTCCCATCTATTCATGACTATGATGATGTCGCGACGAAAAACGAGTACTTCGAACGGATCGCGAACGGGATGAGTGAAATCGACTCGATGCAACAAGTATGGGGCACATCTCGTGATAACGTCCGGACACCGATCCAGTGGGATGCCTCACCTTATGCCGGTTTCTCGACGACGACCCCATGGATGCCGATTCACGAAGAGTATGAGACGCTCAACGTCGAAGCACAGCGAAACGACCAGCACTCCATTCTGTCGTTCTATAAGGAGATGATCCGTCTTCGTCGAGCTGAGGAGACGTTTACGTATGGTCGTTATCGTGACGTCTTGCCTGAACATAAGCAAGCCTTCGTCTATGAGCGTACGTTTGAGAACAACCGATTCTTCGTGGTCGTCAACTTGACCGCCAATCCGGCAGAAGTGACCGTTCCGGAAATTGCAGGCGCCACGCTTGTCATGACGAATGAGATTGACCCCGAGACGATTGATACGGAAACGTTTATGCTTCGACCATTCGCAGCACGGTTATATCGTTTATGATAGAAAGGTACCTTCCTAGGAGGGTACCTCTTTTGAATGAAGGGTGGGACGAGGATGCATACGATTGAATTTTCTAATGACAACGAGGTCGTACGCATGGTCATTGGTGGTGCCGATCGCGAACGGTTGGAATTGATGATTGATGAGCGACGCGTTACGATTTACGTGAAAGCGTATCTCGATTTTGGAGAGGCGTTCGCTAAGGCGTTTCATTCGTTGAAAGGGACGGCCGCACTCCGTGATGTGGAAGGACAGTATGTCATGGATGTGACCTTTTCGCATCGAGGGGTCAGCGTTCGATTGCATGATCCGTTTCCTAAGAAGACGCTTCAGACCGATCAAAGTTACATGACAGAAACGATGCGACAAATTGGCATCTGGAATAGGCTGTGACAAATGAGGGAAAAGAGCATATGATAGAGATTGACTAAATGGAAAGGGGTGTCGGGTATGGATGGAACGAAACGTGCTGACATTCGCCCAGGACTCCACGTCCAAATCGTTTTAAAACAAGATCAACGAAGCGGAAAGCTGACGAAAGGCGTCGTTCAAGATATATTGACGAACTCGCCACGTCATCCGCACGGAATCAAAGTGCGTTTGAGCGATGGGCAGGTCGGTCGTGTGAAAGTGATCGAAGCTGGAGGTGAGTAAGATGAGTGAGAAAAAACTATCTTTTCAAGAGGCGATGAAACAAAAGCTGGCAGAGAAGAAGCAAAATCAAACGAAGGTTCCCACGGGTTTACATGGTACAAAACAGAAACCGTTGACGAGCCAATTGACGAAAAAACCAAATAACCAGAAGAAACGTACTGGTATATAAAAAGCAGTCGCTCCTCAAAAGCGACTGCTTTTTTATCTGTTAATCGTGTAACGTGTTTACGAAATAACCATTGTTAAACTGATCGAGAAGTTTTTGATAGTATTTCATTTGATCAATATTTTTGTTGGAAAGAGCGACTTCTGCACCTGACAATAGTTCACCCACGGTCAAGCCAGTCGATACACCACTGTCTTTATAAATGAGCTCAAGACTCAAGAGCGATGGATCGTTCAATAGTACGTTGATTTTTGCAGCTGTTAATTGCATAATCAAACGTTTTTCTTCAGTCATTGATTTCGACGAGCTTGTCATTAGTGCGGACAAGGCTTGCTGTCCTTCAAGCGTGCTGACATCATAAGCAATTCCTTGAATATAAACGATTGATCCATATTCGAACGATACTTTCTCATAATTGAAGATGTTTTTCCAGAAACCAATTGTATAGACCCCATAATCAAATTCTGGTGGCGGTGGTGTACAGTCTTCAACGGTAAGTGTCACATATCGTACCCAAGGATTTCCTGTACCTGGATCACCAGGATAAGCAGTTTCCGTTTCTCCATTAACGATTGTATCTAGGTGGAGGAAGACGTTAAATTGGAAACCGTCTGATTTTAGAACGCTTTCGTCCACACCAAGATAACTTGCTAACGAGGCGTAAGGAATTAAGAGATATGTTGGATCAACGAGGGATTTTGTTTTAAACTCATATGCGCCAGGACTACCGCGCTCAAGCAATTCACTTGTTAATCGAAAATCAATTTTAATGTTTTCAGGTACGTCGGCTAACGTCACTCCGTCATTTAAATCGATGACAATCTTTAAGCCTTCCGCGATAAACTCAAAATCAACGGCTCCAATGGGAATGTTTTGACCAGCATAGATAGTAGAATCAGAAGTCGAAGATACACACCATTGCGTCTCTCTAGTCGCTTCCGCCACATTTCCCTTCATAGGCAACAATGACAACACGAAGGCCAATACGACAAACCAGGATAACCACTTCCGATGTCTTTTCATGATTCTTCCTTCTTTCTTCTAGATGACTTTTCGTGATGAACAGAAGGTGACAGCTATAGTTAGTTAATACCCGGGAAACAAAAAAATCATAGATTAAATGTGAAAAAACAAATGATAAAAAAGGATGAGTGATTGATTTATCCTTGGAAATAATGAAATTTAATTTTAAAAAGTATCTGCGCAGACATGATTTAATATTTCTAAACATTTTTATGTAAGCGCTTTAAGTGCTTATAAATAAGGGATCTCGCTTATATGATGTGAAAAAAGAGTGAAATGACCTATAAAAAAATTATTGATAATTGTCAGAATCTTTGTATAATTCAGAACTAAGACATCATAAAAAATTCTCAACTTCAGATTCACACAACAGGGAGGAACTTATTCATGGAAGCGATTCAAGGTATGTTACAAGGAAGCGTCGACTTTTTGAACAACATCTTATGGTCGTACGTATTGATCGCCGTTCTCGTTGGAGCCGGGATCTACTTCACGGTCAGAACACGTTTTATGCAGTTCCGTTACTTAAAAGAAATGTTACGTACGGTGACAGATAAATCGGACGTTACACTTTCAAAAGACGGGAAGAGTATTTCTTCAATGAAATCATTCTTTATCGGTGCCGCGACTCGAATCGGTACAGGTAACCTTGCCGGGGTCACGGTAGCGGTCACACTTGGTGGACCGGGAGCGGTCTTCTGGATGTGGATCGTCGCCCTTCTAGGTGGTGCGACAGCCATGATTGAAAGCACGCTCGCTCAAGTATACAAAGTGAAAGACGATGTCGCGTACCGCGGTGGTCCGGCTTACTACATCGAAAAAGGTTTAAACAACCGTGCACTTGGAATCGTATTCGCGGTTCTCATTGCTGTCACATTCGGACTCATCTTCAACTCTGTTCAATCGAACACAATCGCTGCGGCATTCGATAACGCATTCGGAATCGATGCAGCAATCGGTGGAGCAATCTTGGTTGTTCTTACTGGTCTTGTCATCTTTGGTGGTGTACAACGTGTCGCGAACTTCTCGGCAATCGTCGTACCTGTCATGGCTGTTCTCTATCTTGCCATCGCACTCTACGTTGTCGTTGTGAACTTCGCTGAACTTCCAGGCGTCTTCGCTATGATTTTCCAAAGCGCATTTGGTTTGAACGAAGCAGTCGGTGGTTCAATCGGTGCTGCAATCTCAATGGGTGTACGCCGTGGACTCTTCTCGAACGAAGCAGGTATGGGTTCTGCACCAAACGCAGCAGCAGCTGCTGAAGTATCGCACCCTGCGAAACAAGGTTTCCTTCAAGCACTCGGTGTATTCTTGGATACGTTGATCGTATGTACAGCAACTGCAGCGATCATCCTTCTCTCAGACAGCTACGCTGCTGGAAACGGTGAAGGGATTGTCCTTCTTCAAAACGCATTGACTGAGCAAATCGGAGCACTTGCTCCAGCATTCATCGCTGTCAGCGTCTTCTTGTTCGCCTTCAGCTCGATCGCAGGAAGCTACTACTACGGTGAAACGAACATCGAATTCATTAAGAAGAGCAAAGGTGCAGTCCTCGGATTCCGTCTCGCGACAATGGCATTCGTCTTCATCGGAGCGGTCGCAAGCCTCGGATTCGTCTGGAGCCTCGCTGACCTCTTCATGGCAGGGATGACATTGATCAACATCGCGGCGATCACATTGCTCGGTGGCGTTGCCTTCAAAGTTCTCAAAGACTACGAAGAGCAACGAGCTCAAGGTCTCAACCCACGCTTCTCGGCTCGTAAACTCGGTATCGAGAATACAGAGTGCTGGGATGTGGAAGAAGACGAAGTGGCACAAGGTACTGTTCAAGCAGCAGCAGCCGACGCTTCAAAATCATAATTCGTGAAATGCAACAAACAGGGACCCTGCTAATCGGGGTCCCTGTCTTTTTATGCATGATAACGTATCGGCTTGACGGTTTGTTCCGTCTCCGATTTGTTCAAATACAAGTAACTTCCGGCAACGAACAACGCACCACCGACAATATTACCGAGTGTGGCGAAGAATAGATTGTAAAGGGCACCGCTAAAGGTGACGAGGTCCGACGGTACATAGTGGAGCGCGAGAGCGAAAACGCCCATGTTCGCAATCGAGTGCTCGAATCCAGCGGCGAAAAATACGACGACCGGAAGCATCGTCAGCATAATCTTCGCGACATCATTGTTCGTTTTGAGTGGCATGAAGATGGCCAAACAGACGAGCACGTTACATAAGATTCCTTTCAAGAAAATAGCAAGGGCGTCTCCACCGATTTTCTTCGCGGCGACGACAGCAAGCAAATGGTCACCCGACACGTCACCCATGCTGTGAGCTCCGATGACGAGAAGCGATAGCAGGACGGCACCAATCAAGTTACCGACCCAACTGAGTCCCCATATCTTTGCGAGGTCGAACCAAGCGACACGTCCTCGTTTTGCACCGGTGTAGAGATACATGGTGTTGCTCGTGAACAACTCTCCCCCCATCCAGACAATGAAGACGAGGGCCACCGAGAAACTGGCGCCTGCAATCAGCATCGTACCGGGGACATCGATGAACATGTTTCCGACGGTGAATGAGAAGACGACTCCAATCCCGATTAAAAAACCGGCGATTATCGATCGTAACATGTATTTAGGAAATGAATGTTGAAGCAATGATGATTTCTTGAATGCGGCTTCTTCCATATAATCGACGACTTGCTTTTCCATGAAAAAACCTCCTTTAGACCCTTTCAGTCTAGGAGGTCGACGTCAAGTTTGCAATTGTTTTCACAAACTTTCAAGAAGTTCTCAAGAAACCGTTCACATCGCTGCCACGAGTTCAACTTTGATGCGGTCCGGGTCTTCAAAAAATAGTGCTGTATAGTTTGGGCCACCTGCGTGGGGGAAGCGGTCCGCGTACAATTCACGAAACCCGTGGGATGCAAGTTGTTGCCGAACTTCTTCTAGTTGTGCGAGGGAGGACGCATGAAATGCCAAGTGATTAAGACCAGTCTTTTTTCGGTGATAAGGTGGCGTCAGGTGGGCCTCTTCCGTTTGAACGAACACGAGATATGTTTCACGGTATCGATAGCTCCGTCCTTCTGGCCAAGATTGATAGAGCGTGTAATCAAGTTGTTCACACAGGAGCCATTCCCAGGCACGTATACTGTCGTGTAGGTTTGAAACGTAAAGCTCAACATGGTGAAGCATGAGAATCATCCTTTCGATGGACGTTTGAAAATGGTCCGTTCGGTATAATTGAACTATACAACGAATGAGGGAGGAAACGTATGGATCGGACAGGGCTCGTCTCAAATATTTTGATTGCCGGAAAGACCGGTGTCGGAAAGAGTGCGTTTATCAACTATATATATGGACATGACGTCGCCGAATCGCGTGCTGGAAGTCCGGTCACCGCAGAAGGACTTCACGAATATGAGTATTACGATTTAGAGCGGGGTATCTTGTTTCGTTTTTTTGATACGTGGGGGCTCGAAGCAGACCGCTCTGAAGAGTGGCATCAAGCGATCTTATCCATCGTCCATCAGCGTGAAGGCGCGCTCGATATCGCGGAGTGGTTTCATACGATTTACTACTTGTTGTCGGTGCAGTCAGGACGTGTCGAGGCATATGAGCTCGAGGCGATTTTAAAACCTTTATATGAGCGGGGGAGCAACGTCGCCCTAATATTGACTAACTACAATGAAGACGACCCGATGAGTGTACAAAAGGCAGAGGCGATGGAACGGGTATTGTTACGTGCACTACCGATTGAAGAAGAGAACATCATCCGTGTCAACAGTGTCGAAAAGAAGTTACTCACAGGAAAACACGTCCCGGTAAGAGGATACGAAGAGGTATGGAATCGGAATCGGACGAACCTATGGAAAGACATCGAGCGAAAACTTCCCATTAACCTGACGAATCATCTTCTTGAAGAGTTAGAGGATTGGCGAATTCGTAGTATCGCTTCGTCAGAGACGATTCGCATGCTAACCCCGCAAGCGATGATCAGTTGGAAAGCTAGAAAAATAGAGAAAGATTTAGAAAAGACGCTTGAAGAGGCAGCTTTGACGACGGAAGAGGCGATGGCAGAAGGGGTGCGTCATTATATCCAACTCATGCAACGATACCCGCTAGTCGGAGAGCAAGCAGACCTTTTGTTTAGAACGAGACGAGTTGAGCTCGGATTTGACTACTCGTTCGGAAAAACAGTTCGAAAGATGGTTCTCGGAATGATTCCTGGAGTGCACTTCATCTACTGGGCATTCAAGCGTCGGACGGCAGAGCGAGGGATTAAAAAGGCCATCGAGCAACAATATGCATCTGTAAGACAAACGATTGAAGAAGAGATTCGACGCGGCTTTGAGCGCGAGATGGGTCAGCTTGGTCGCACGCTCAACTCATAAGGGGGAAACGTAAATGGAATCGACGAAACGATTTGATTTTAAAGATTATGATTTAAAGGCAGAGCTCGAGCGGCTACGGGGTAATGTCAAAAAACCAAACATCCTCATCGCGGGAGCAACGGGAGCAGGAAAGAGTTCTGTTGTGAACTACGTGTTTGGACGTGATTTGACGAAAGTAGCAGCCGGGGAACCGGTCACAAGAGGAATTCATCAATATACGAGTGATGATATCGCAGTCACCTTGTTCGACAGCGAAGGATATGAGATCGGGAGTGCGCGGCAACAACATTACGAAGAGGAAGTCATCGGGTTTGTGGAGAACGCAAAGCGGCAAGAGGCATCCAAACGAATTCATCTCGTCTGGTATACCATCAACGCTGCGACAAAGCGTGTCACACCACTCGACAAGGCCTTGATTCGCCGTCTACGTGAATCGACCGCTGTCGCTGTCTTATTCACACAAATCGATCAGGTCGATTTAGAGGAACTGACGGCATTACGGAATGAACTGAATGGAATCCTTCCGGAAGAAGCGATCTTCCAAGTCAGCATTTCTTCGGAAATATTGAACGATGAAGCGTTGCGTCAATATGTGGATTGGGAACGACTGATTGCGTGGTCGGTTGAACAGCTAGATGCTTCCTTGCAGGAAGGGCTCTTGATGGAGATTCATGCAGAGAGTGAAGCGATGCTCAAGTTAAAGCGTAAAAAGGCGAATCGAATCATCTCTGGCTATGTCGCGAGCGCAGGAACGGCTGCTGCGGTTCCGCTCCCGTTTGCTGATGCCGTGGCATTGACGCCGATTCAGGTGACGATGAGCGTCCATCTATTTCGCTATTGGGGTGTCAAAGCGAGTGATGATTTGTTAAAGACGCTCATTGGAAGTACCATCATTCCACAAATCGGTCGCACGTTATCGAAAACGATCTTATTGAACGTCATGAAGTTTTTCCCGGGAGCGAACGCAGCGGCCGGTGTCATCAATGCGACCGTCGCATCAGGGATCACGTGGGCCATCGGACTCGCAATTAACGAAATCGCTTATCGTAATGCTATGGATTCATCGAAAACGATTGAACAGTTGTTAAATCAAGAGTTCGGATCGCTATTTGAACAGTTTTTGAAGCAAAAACCGAAGGCGGATCAACCCTCTTAACGCCTCCCATTTGTTAGACTACAAGTAAGTGTAGAGAGGGGGAGAAAAATGAAAAAACGAATCTATATTACGCGTCGCTTGCCAGAAGAGGCAGTCGAACCGCTTCGCGATCAATACGATGTGCGCATGTGGAAGCATGAAGGGGAAAGTGTGCCGCGAGAGGTTCTTTTAGAAGAAGCGTCATCTGCGCATGCGCTCTGGACCATGCTCAGCGACACGATTGACCGTGAAGTGTTTGAGCGTGCCACAGATTTAGAGGTCGTCTCCAATTTGGCGGTCGGATATAACAATATCGATTTGAACGCAGCGAAAGAGAATGGCGTCATCGTCACCAACACACCCGATGTCTTGACGGAAACGACAGCAGATTTGACGTTTGGTCTCATGATGATGACGGCACGACGTCTCGGAGAGGCGGAACGTGACTTGCGCGCCGGGGAGTGGAAGTCCTGGCTGCCGATGGGCTACGTCGGGATGGACCTTTATCAAGCGAAATTGGGTATCATCGGAATGGGGCGAATCGGTGAAGCGGTCGCACGTCGGGCAAGAGGATTTGACATGGAAGTTCTATACCATAACCGGACACGGCGACATGAGTCGGAGTCGATGTATGGCTTCACCTATGCGGAACTCGATGAACTATTGACACAATCCGATTTCGTCGTCGTTCTCGCACCGCTCACGGACGAGACACGGGGAATGCTCGGGGCTAAAGAGTTTGCCAAGATGAAGGAAACATCCATTTTCATCAATGTGGCTCGTGGAGAAATCATCGATGAACAGGCGCTATATGAAACACTTAAAGCGAGGAAGATTTGGGGAGCGGGATTAGACGTATTCACAAAAGAACCAATCGACCTCGGTCATCCATTATTGACGCTTCCGAACGTGACGACATTACCGCATATCGGGAGTGCGACGATTCGGACACGTCTGGCGATGATGGCATTGAATCGAGATGCCATCACAAATGTGCTCGAAGGGAAAGAACCGAAGAATCGTTTGACGTAAGAAGAGCCTGACGCGGGTGCGTCAGGCTCTTTGTTACTATGTTAGAAACGTCGGATATTATCCGGATCTTCTACGTCATTTCGATAAGCACGATCATCGAGACCACGTAGTTTTTCCTCGCGATCTGGATTCTTCGTTTCTTTATCCAGTTTATCTTGCTCCGGGTCTACGGGATGGCTTGGGTCGACGGTCTGAGCCTCACGGTAAGGTTTTGAGTCGATTTCCAATCCATCGTCAGTATGACTACCAAGATGAGTCGATGATGCGTCTTGATATGGTTTCGAATCGACTGTCACCCCGTCTTGATGACGACGTTCAAAGTCTTCATCCACATAAACGAGGATTTTCCCGGCTTCTACATCGTCATAGTGACGTTTTACTTCCTCTTCGCTCAGTCCCATGTTGCGTAGACCGGCGTGCACGTCTTCATGACCGCTGAGGAACGCCCGAACCTTATCGAACCAGCTCGCTTGATGGGTCGCTTCCGTATGAACATCTGTATCACGTCTCAAAATCGAAACGTTGTCTTCATGTTTTGTGACGACATAAATGTGGGAGTCTTCATAACCTTTCGCTCGCAACTCCTCGATTTTCCCAAGTGCTGCATCCTGCGTATCGTGCATGCTGATAAATCGTTTCTCATTCATAGTCGTTCCTCCTTATAATCGGCGATGATCTTCTAATCCAGAATGACCGCGTACAATCGGATCATCCTTTGTACCACGTGGCTTCTCGTCGTGATCGTTAAATGGTTTCGCGTCAAAGGCGATCCCATCCGCTTTTTCCCCTTTATCATGATCGAGCTCACTGTCTTTTTTATACATGTTCGGATAGCGGTCGTACGAGTGTCGATCGATGTAGAGTAAAATTTGTCCTTCATCGATGGCATCATAATACTGTTCCGCTTCGGCATCGTTGAGCCCCATATTGCGTAACTCATCACGAATGCGGTCACTTCCGTGTAGGAATGCTTTGACACGGTCAAGCCAATTGACGTCACGGATACCGGACTCGGCATTCACATCCGTGTGGTCACGTAACGCAGAAATTTCCCCGTCCCGCTTGGCGACCACATGCATATTCTTTTCAGCCTCCCCTGCGGCTTTCAGCTCTTCCACTTTGTGCATGACTTCCTGTTCGCTCTGGAACAGGCCAATCATTTTTCGATCTGACATCGAATACCCCCTTTAGAATTTTCAATCTAAAACAAGCGTCACAATAGGAGTAATTTCCGTTCTCGCCATAATTGAAACAAAAAACGCCATCTCCTAAGAGGAATGGCGTGGTTAGTAATAAAGCATGAGCGTATCGTCTCCGAGAGAACAACGTGTACTCTTCCAGACGAACTCGATTAATGTCCAGATGGCCATAAAGCCACTGATTGCCATTAAAATGAGCGCATAGAGTGGGGTCAACTGAATGACGAATGACCAACCAATTGTCATTAAGAGCGGTTGAATCAGGAAAATGGACGTGATGTAGACGACAACGATGAGTAAGGCGAACGTAATCCGCCGACCTAGCGTCTGGATGTGATGTCGGAAGCGGGTCAATATGCCGAAGATGGCACCGGTCACGAGGACGGGTAACAGGAAGGCCAGATAATCAATTGGATACGTCGACATGGGGGCGGTGAATAGTCGACCGCTAAAGACATCGTCAATCACGAGCAGTAAGTTGGCGTAGGCAAATGCCAAAATCATGCCGAGTAGCCAGCCGAAGCGGTTCCAAATCGTACGAGACGATTTGAGTGCTTCAATCTTTGTGTAGGCGAGGAAGGCAAGGTCGCGCACTTCGATTTCTTTTAACGAAAGCTTGGCTTCGTCCAATTGATTGACGGCCCAATCGAATTCCCGGTTTGCTTGCGCTTTTTCATGAGGTTTTAATTCATCCGAGGCATCAATCAACACGTGATAGCGTCGACGATATTCTTCATTTGTTTCGGGTTGTTCAATGAGGAAACGAGCGTATTCCTGAGGATCTTGATTTAAAAGGCTTTCGAGCGACTGACCACTTTTCTCAGCATGCCGGATGTAGCCAGCGAGTGCGAGTAGATGTCGGTCCGCTTCCGCCTCATTTCCAAGAAGTTCGATGAGGCGCTGGCGCACTTCGTTAAAGAACTGTTGGACGTTCGGGTCGTGAATCATATTCGGTTCCAGGGAGATTCCTCTCCTTTCTTGGTTTGTCATGGTCAAGCGGGTGGTTCGTCATTATGAGAGAGTTTAAGTGACTCGAAATCACCTTGCTCGATACTTCGAATCAAAATCTCGCTTCCTCCCATGTTCGTCGAAAGTGGGATGGAGTAGACGTCACAAAGACGCATCAATGCGCTCACATCCGGTTCGTGAGGTTGAGCAGTTAATGGATCTCTGAAAAAGATGATCATATCCATCTCCCCGCGTGCGACGGCAGCACCGATTTCTTGGTCCCCACCAAGCGGTCCTGATCGGAAGCAATGAACAGGTAAGCCAGTCGCTTCCGCAATCCGTTTACCCGTTGTACCGGTCGCAAACAACTGATGCTTTTTTAGAATATGCGCGTACGTTTTAATGAGGACGATTAAATCGTCTTTCTTTTTGTCGTGAGCCACTAGAGCGATATTCATCCTAAATTCCTCCTAACATGACGTCTCTTGTTATTCGTATCATATTTGACTTCATTTGGCACGATTTCTCTCTTAAACTAACGTACCCATTTCCAATGAATCGTAATAGTCATGTAAACGAATTGACTTACAGTTCAGGTTTGATGATTTTGAAATATAGGTATGTATGAAATAGCACTGTTAAATAAAAACAATCATTTCATGTGAAAAAGGAGGAAGATTCGATGAACAACACAACGTATAACTTCAATACGTTCATGTCATGGCTACCAGAGCTTTTGCTGGCAATTGTTATTCTTGTAGTCGGTTATATCTTGGCAAAAGTATTGGAAAACGTGACACGTAAAGCATTGAAGAAGGCACGACTCGATGAGCGGGCCGGTATCAAAAAAAATGAGGAGAAAGGAGAAAAGTGGACCCCTGAACGCATTATCGGAAAAGTCGTGTTCTTTGGGGTATTACTCCTCGCATTCCTGATCATCTTTGAATTCATGAACGTTCCAGCCATTACGGAACCATTCAGTCAGATTTATGAAGGATTCTCTGGATTGATTATCGGTGTCATCAAAGCCGGCTTGATTTTACTCGTTGCCTGGGTCATCGCTACCCTGTTGAAAAAAGGGATTCAAATGGCGGGACATCGTTTGAATTTGAGCAAGTTGATGGAAAAAACGGGGCAAGAATCGACAAGCGTCAACCAAACGAAGTGGGTCGACACGGTCGCGAACATCGTCTTCTATCTCGTGCTCTTATTGGCATTACCGGCTGTACTTGACGCCCTTGGACTTCGTGGGGTCAGCGGACCATTCGAAGATTTATTGAACAGTTTCCTCGGATTCATTCCGAAACTTGTCGCAGCAGCGCTCATTTTTGCAATCGGATATGTGGTTGCGAAGATTGTCCGCGACATTTTGACGAAATTCCTCGAAGCTGCAGGACTAGATCGCTTGGCAGAGCGATTCCATCTATCTGATTACGTGAAGGGATCGAGTCTTGCGAAAGCAATCGGTACAATCGTCTTCATCTTCATCATGATTCCGGTGACGATTTCGGCGCTTGAGGCGCTCGATATTCGAGGGATTTCGGAACCAGCGATTGCGATGCTCAATGATGTACTGGTCATGATTCCAGACATTCTCGTTGCGATCGTCCTCGTCCTCGTCGGGGTGTTCGTTGCAAAATGGTTGAAAGGGGTCGTTGTATCACTTCTTGAAAATCTTGGCGTCAACTCGTTGGCTCAAAAAATGGGCTTCGGGGAACGTGCGTCTTCGATGTCAATTGCCCAAGTGGTCGGTGTCATTGTCCAAGTAATCGTGATCTTGCTCTTCGTATCCGAAGCGCTTCAAGTCGCGAATCTTGAGTTCATGGCATCCCTCGCAACAGCCATCTTTGCTTACTTGCCGATGGTCATTGCAGCACTCATCATCTTGGCAGTCGGATTTTGGTTGGCGAACATGGCAGAGCGCTTAGTTGGAAGTGTACTTGTTGATGGAGCTGGACAACCGAGTGCGCTTCGCTACGTAGCGAAGTATGCGATTCTCGGACTCGTCTTCTTCATGGCAATTAGTCAGCTCGGCATCGCACCGATGATTGTCAATACAGCATTCCTTCTTATTCTTGGAGCTGTTGCCCTTGCCTTCGGTCTTGCTTTCGGTCTTGGTGGTCGCGAGACGGCGGCACGTTATTTGAAAAAGGCAGAGCGACGTATTGATGAAACGGAAGTTTCAAAAGAAGGTCTCGAGCAGGAGAAAGAACAGATGAGCCGCGAAGCGGAAGCTGCAAAACAACAAGCGAAGCAAGGCGTGGAGCAGTCGAAACATGAAGCGGAACAATCGAAACACGAGTTGAAGCGAGATGTTCAAAATCCAAAAGTTGACCATGTTGATGGACCGGAACCGAATCCGTTCCATGAAAACATCACTCCGGATCAGGACAATCGATCACTTGATGATAACGATGGTCCGTTACGCCCATAATCGATGCTTGAACGGGTCTCCTACAAGGAGATCCGTTTTTTTGTGTTCAACTCAAGCATAAATCTGGTCGATAGTAAAAGAAAAGAGTGTAGGGGTGAGGGGAATGTTTGAACGTTTTCAACGGACGCTCGTGATGAACTATATCATCGGCTCAGGTTTGGCTGTCTTTGGAGTAGGTGGTGTCTTTATTTTTCAAACGCTTGACCTGTCCATTCGAGAGATTTTACTACTGTTAGGCATCATGTTGGGGTCAGGGATAGTTATGATTTTCTCAGAACTACTCTTATACCGTCGCCACATTCGACCGATACGACAGCTTTTTATGACCGAATCCCCATCGATTGACGAATTGACGTCGGCATTCGAACAAGCGAGTCGATTCCCGATTTTAACGGTGCAACGGATTTTAGGTCCTCATTTGTTTGGATTATCCATCCCGTCAATTGGTTTAACCGCCGTTTTTATTCAGATGGGGTGGATTGACTTACCTTATCGTTTGATCGGCTTGGCTGCAATCGGGGCCGTCATGATTGCGGTACTACATGCCTTGATTGAATATTTTTTGACGGTTCGATCGGTTGAGCCATTACTTGTATACATGAAAGAAAGGCATCTCGAACTTTATCATCTGCCTATTCATGCAACGTATCGATCATTTAGTGTCCGAACTAAATTATTGATCAGTATGCTCATTACGGGTATCTTTCCCATCATGTTGTTCATGTTGGCGTCGAGTGTCCAATTGTCGACTTCGACTCGAACGGATACGTATTGGAATTGGGCGCTCGTGATTCTTGTCATCATCGTTGGAATTGCGGTGTTATGCAGTTTCTTACTCTATGACAACATCAAACGTCCGATTGGATTTTTGACGTCCGGCATCGAACAAATGGAGTCGGGACAACTTCAGAAAATCGAGAATCCGTACTTAGATGAGTTCGCCCAACTGATTGGGGGATTCAATCAAATGGTTGAGACGGTAACTGCTCGTGAACAAGAAAACGCACAGCTGTTAGACAGCCTCTTCATTTTATTCGCAGCAACGCTCGATGCACGTGATCCCTACACAGCAGGTCATTCTGAGCGTGTCGCGATGTATTCCGTTGAGCTTGCTCGCGCCATTGGCTTACCGCATGCACAAGTCGATTTACTCAACAAGTCGGCACTTCTACATGACATCGGGAAAATTGGAATTCGAGATGACGTCCTACTAAAAGAAGGGAAGCTGACAGACGAAGAGTTTTCAAAAATTCAAGAACATCCGACCATTGGCATCCATATTTTGAGTCAAATTCATTTACCTGCATCGCTTCAACCGATTTTAGCCGGAGTTCGATCGCACCACGAACGAATCGATGGGAAAGGATACCCGGACCGCTTACATGCGGTCGACATTCCGTTATTCGGAAGAATCATGGCGATTGCCGATGCTTATGATGCCATGACATCAGATCGACCCTATCGGTCAGGGATGCCAGTGGAAAAGGCGCTTTCCATATTGGAGAGCGGTCGGGGAACACAATGGGACGCGGAATTTGTGGACGTGTTCGTCCAGCTTCGTCGTCAGGCCATATCAGCATAAGAAAAGGAGCAGCACCTCGTGTGCCGCTCCTTTGTCATATAGTTTGAAAGGCATATACCCCGAATACAGCTCCAATGACGACAACGACGAGGTTGACCCGTAGTAGCGCCAGGAAAGTGGCTACCACTCCTCCGAATAAGGCAGACGAGGTGGTGGTCGTGGAGGATAGGACGCCCGGAAAAATCAAACTAGCCAGTACCGCATACGGGATGAAGGAAAGAAATCGTTTCATATATGCCGGTAACGCCAATTCCTTTAGCCAGAGTAGCGGGACGAGGCGAGGGAGATACGTGACAAGTGCCAATCCTAGAACGAGTAGAAACAACGATATCATGTGACCTCTTCCTCCTTGAATAGAAAAGCACCGAATCCGGCTGCGACAACGGTCGCGACGATGATTCGAATCCCATCTGAGATTGAGAAGAACGGGGTGATGACCCAATGGAGTATGGCTTGAATAATGATAGCTAAGCTTGCTACGACGAAGACGGGACGAGTCGTTAATGATGGAACGAGTAACCCGATGAACATCGCATATAGCGCAATCCCCATACTCGCCTGTAATGTGCTTGGAAGACCGAAGGCGAGGAAGACCCCCATCCACGTCCCGACATTCCAAGCAAGAAATGCGATTGTATTCAACCCGAGCACGAACATACCGGAACGGGCCTCTTGACGAGTAGAGGCGATGCTGAACGTTTCGTCGGTCACACCAAACGCGATGGTAGCCAATAGTCTTCGAGATGTACTCTCAATCCGTTGGGATAGTGAGGCGGACATTAAAAAATGACGAGAGTTTAGAATGAACGTCGTCAAAATGATTTCCCAATACATCGAACCGGCCATCAGAAGTTGTACCGTAATGAACTGACTTGCCCCGGCAAAGATCAAAAAGGACATCGATAATGTGATAGCATTCGGCAAGTTGAAAGATTGTGCCAAAAGACCGAAGGCAATCGCAATCGGGATATATCCGATGGCGACGGGAATGCCGGCGCGTAGTCCTGCGCGAAACGTGGGTTGCGGTGAAGTTGGTGATGTGGGATGAATCGAAGTCGCCATGATAGCCCTCCTCCATAATTAAGATGATTTTTATGTCATTCGGGATGAATAAACGGTTTCCTGCTCAAATGATAAAAAAGAGGGTATACATGTATCGTTAAGGAGGGTGATCACATGAGTCGTGCTGAAGAATTTTTGGCATCCTATCATCGAATCGAGGACTACTTGAGTCGAGAGATGGGAGATGGGCAACATTTCAGTTTTAGTAACATGGTGAATCGGTTAGCGAAACAAAATCCAATCATCGACCGGTATAAAGAAGATTTACATCAGATGAGTCAACTACGAAATGCCATCGTCCATGAGCGGCGTGAACCTGATTTTATTATCGCGGAGCCACACGAGTCGCTTGTTGCATTGATTTTAGAAGTAGAGCGAGAGCTCCTTCATCCACGTCTCGTCATTCCATTGTTTGCGAAATCGGTGGTGACGTTTCAGTCGGAAGATTTTTTGACGGAAGTACTCCGGGAGATTCGAGATAAAAATTATTCGCAATTCCCTGTATATCATGACAATGGGTCTTGGCGCGGACTGTTGACGAAAAAAGGAGTGACCAGTTGGCTAGCCGAAACAATCGACGGGCCCAACTTGTCACTCAAAGGAGTTCGCGTGAAGCACGTGCTCCACCACGATCCGCATATGCACCGGTATCGATTCATTCGAAAGGATGCGACCGTAATCGAGGCACAGCACTGCTTTACGCAAATGAAAGAGGGCGCACGATATGACGCCCTTCTGATTACAGAGACCGGAAATCCAGATGAACCGCTACTCGGCATCATCCGTCCTCAAGATTTATTGAACGCGCTCCGTTGAGGCAAGATGTTCAATGGCGACCTCATATTGGGTAACGGTGTTGCCGAGGACGATTGGTTTCACTTCTGAAGTCCCGTCATCACGTTTCTTATGGGCGTGCTTATAAGCATTGCTGTCGCGCCAGTTCTCAAAGCTGTCTGCATCACGCCATGTGGTCATGATGACGACATGATCCATCGCCTCATCAGACGTATCCGTCAACACTTGCATACGGACAAAGCCATCCATCGCTTCGATTCCTTTTGTCGTTTCGAAGCGTGCTTTGACCGCGTCGGCCTTTCCTTTTTCAACGTCTAGTTTGTTCATCACAATCCACATCCCACATTTCCCCCTATACGAATAAGATGACTCCATTATAACGTGAACAGGGAAATGCCTGAAAAAGGATGCTCACTCAACGTTTGCTCCACCATTCTTCGAACGCCCAGTTCTTCTGCTTCATCATCGTCGCTTCAGTGACACCGACATAACGCAAATGCCAAGGTTCGTAATTGTATCCCGTGATTTTCTCTTTTCCTTTTGGATAGCGGACGATAAATCCATAGAGATGGGCGTTTTGAAGCATCCATTTCCCTTCAGGCGATCGGTCGAAGGATTCATATAGCCCTAGACGCATGCGTTGACTCGTCATATCAACGGCGAGACCCGTTTGATGTTCACTATGACCGGGACGTGCCACATATTTTGAAGCATATGCGACCCCACGTGTGTTGACGTAATAGGCATAGAGTGACTTTTGTGTCGAGTAAGATCGGTAGGCGCTAAGGGCGTATAACGTATGACCTTGCTTCCGACCGGCGTAATATAGTTTAGCCAAAGCGTATGCTGCTTCCGCTGTCATCAAGGTCCGTTCACTCCCTTTTTGATAAACAGTTGGAATGGTTAATGTGACAAGTTGTGGGGAACGGTAAGTGGACGGGAGTGCATTCGCCTTGTTGACTAGTCGTAAACGGTCTGCAGAAGGCATTTTAGGGATGCCGGCTTTCAAGTTGGCAGAGGGAGTGAAGTACTTCGTATTTCCGATATAGACGTTCGACCAGCTCCGGTTACAGGTCGTGTAGCGGACCGGGACGTTCGTTCGTAGCGTCTTAAGAATTGGAGAAGATTGCATGGCACGACCGTACAAATACGTCGTTTTAATCGTATAACCTAGTTGTGGGGACGAGGATGCCGCTGTCACCGGCGACACTTGAAACAACAGCAAACAAATGATCAAGATACGCAAGGACTTCATGGCAAAACGCCTCCTCGAGAGTTAGATGATGTTCCTTTTCCCGTTTTCTTGATAGATTGTGCATCTTTTATCCATCTTTAGGTCGGAAGAGGATACGGCTTGGGCCCGATGAAGGTGAGCAAGAAATCCATTACAATTAAAATAACGAATGAGATCGTAGAGAGGAGTGAGCGAATGGAAGCTTTAGTCGGTTTACCACTTTTATTGCTCGTCCTATTCTTTGCCTTTTTGTATTTTAATATCAAAGGGCTATCGAATATGTGGAAGGACTATAATCGAACGAAATCGATGATTCCGCTTGGTTTTTTCATCGTCGGGATTATCGGGATTTTCACAGGAGTGTGGACGTGGCTCGTCATTTTGATTTATTACGTCGTCCGACCGAAAGAATAAACACTGTATGCAGACGCATACAGTGTTTTTGCTATACTGAGGACGAGGTGTTGAGATGGAGAAATTGATAAAAGCATGGTTTATCGTGACGTTGATCACGTTTGGAATCTTTAAGCTCGGTGAAGTGCTGACGACCCCTTACTCGGAAACACCGGGTGAAGGGAATCTATACTGGATTGTTCTCTTGATTGGATGGCCGTTTCTTTTATTGTTTATTTGGATCACCATTCGTTTGACATATCGAGTCGTCTCTTCTGTGCGACCGTTTGGAAAGGTCAGTTTAGCGATCGGAAGTTTCGTCATGGCCGGTATAGCTTGGATGACTAACCAATCACAGGCGACGTCTCTTCGAGAAGGAATTCGTTTATCAGCCAATGAGTCGTACGCAGAAGGATGGAACCAGTTCACGAATATCATCTATATGAACCAGCTGACGTTCTTCCTTTTGACGGTCAGTTGTATGGGAGTCGGAATTCTCTCATCATTCTTCCTGAACAAAAAACAGCGAGACGAAGCCGTGTGAGCTTCCTCTCGCTGTTTTTATAGGTGTTCTTTATAAAGACGTGCATAGCGATCCGCAGCGATGATGGCGTCAGCAACTTCTTCAGGTGTAACATCGAAACCGCTATGAATCGTTTCGCCATCTGCCGTGGCCGCTTTCCCGACCTTCAAGATATCGTCTCGAGATGCATCTTTTAATTTGATATCTTCAAGTGTGACCGGTAAGTCGAGTGCCATATAAAAGGCAACATACTGCTCGAACTCTTCTTGAGGGCGTCCTTCGAGTGCGAGTTGCACGAGTGTTCCAAATGCAACTTTTTCACCGTGCGTCAAATGGTGGATGTCTCCTTCAAGTGCGGTGAATCCATTGTGAATGGCATGGGCTGCAGCCAAGCCACCACTTTCAAAGCCGAGCCCGCTCAATAAGGTGTTGGCTTCCACAACAGCTTCAAGCGCAGGTGTGACGACTTTTGCTTTCACAGCTTCATACGCTTGAATCCCATATGTGAATAGAACCTCTTCACACCGTTCGGCAATCGCCTCCGCTGCAAGTGTCGGGACACCGCCAGCCATCGTCTTGCCTCCGAATGCCAGGACACTTCGCACTTCCACCCATGTGGCCAATGCATCGGCAATACCTGACGCTAAGAAGCGTGGCGGTGCTTGTGCAATCAATTCCGTATCCACAAGGACGAGATCCGGATTCTTTTTATAGAAACGGTAGCTTTCGAAATTGCCTTCATCTGTATATATGACCGACAATGCGCTCGTCGGTGCATCCGTAGAGGCGATGGTCGGTACAATGACGATACGCGCATCCAATTCATCTGCGACCGCTTTTGCTGTATCGAGCGTTTTCCCACCGCCGAGACCGATAACAAACGCTGTTTCATGCTTCTTAGCGTCTGTAGCGATTCGAGTGATTTCGTGCTTCGACGCTTCTCCGATGAAATCAGCTTTCGTCGCCTTGAGCTGGCTCGCTTGCAGAGACTGGGTCACCCGTTCGCCGATCAACTCCCATACGACGTCATCCGCGATGAGTAAAGCGTTGGAACCGAAGTGAGCGACAAACTCTCCGATGCGATCAATCGTTTGCTTCCCTTGCACATACTTGGCCGGACTGATGAAAATGCGTTCTGACATAGTGAACTCCATCCTTTCATATCAGGTTTGGTGTAAGTGCTTACAAGGCAATCATACTACAACTGGTAAAGAATATACGTGAAGATTACATGAAGAACGGCAGCTGACCAAGCACAAGCAATAGGATGATGATGGCGACGACAATGAGAAATCCCCAGTCGTTCATTCGTTTCGTCATAGCACACGTCTCCTTCATGGGTTGGAATTGCAATTCTTCCTCAGTATAGAAGGTGGTAAGAAAAAGGGAGGATGAATAAATAACCAGGTTAAAAAAAGTTACGCCTTGTCGTGAGCGGACAGGTCATCGGGTTTAACAGATGATGAATCGGGAACACTAGAGTCGTATGTTGATTTTCTTGAAGGAGGAATTGAGTATGTCGAAACATGTACTGATTGTCACAACGTCAGCAAGTCAATTATCAAATGGTCATGCAACGGGATTATGGCTTGAAGAGTTTGCCGTCCCTTATTTATTGTTCGAAAAAGAAGGGTATAAAGTGACGGTCGCGAGTATCGAAGGTGGAGACGTGCCAATCGATGCGAATAGTTTAGAAGATGGTTTGTCAGAAGACATTCTTAACACACGGGAATTGCTTAAAGACACAGCCCGTCTCGATCAAGTCGCAGACGAGTCGTACGATGCAATCTTCTTACCGGGAGGTCACGGGACAGTTGTCGATTTCCCAGGGAATGAAACATTACAACGTGTCATTCGTAACGTATACGAAAGTGGAAATATTGTCGGGGCAGTTTGTCACGGACCAATTGGATTGGTCAATGTGAAACTCAGCAACGACGAGCCACTCGTTAAAGATAAACAGGTGACAGGGTTCACCGATGCGGAAGAAAAAGAGATGCAACTCGATTCTGCCGTACCGTTCTTACTTGAAACGGGACTACGCAATCAAGGCGGGCAGTTCAAAGGAGCTGACAACTGGGCGGTGAACGTGGCAGTTGACGAACGTCTCGTCACTGGTCAGAACCCTCAGTCTTCTGAAGCGGTCGGGAAAGAACTTGTTAAGCTACTCGGATAATCGTGTGAAGCAACTTCGAATGTCGAAGTTGCTTTTTAGTGTTTGGACATATGTCCTATTCAAGTCTTCTTTCTTTTCGTAAAGTCAGACGGAGAGAAAGGGGAATGACATGGGAATTTTATTTGCCATCTTATCAGGGACGTTCATCGCCCTTCAAGGAATCTTTAATGCAAAACTAGGAGATGCGGTAGGCGCATGGATGTCCGTCACCATCGTTCATTTTGTCGGACTTCTGTTGGCACTTGCGATTTACTTCTTCAAGCGAGATGCGGACATGACAGCCTTCAAGCGCGTACCTTGGTATTATAGTTTAGGAGGATTGTTCGGTGTATTCGTTGTCTTCGGCGAATTGACGGCGATTCAACAACTAGGGGTCACATGGGCAATCTGTGTATTGCTTGTGGCACAATTAGTAGGAGCCTTCATCATCGATTTGAATGGTTGGTTTGGTGTCAAACGGAAACCGATGAACACGGGACAGGTCATGGGACTCGTCTTGATGGTTGTTGGAATCGGAATCTATACATTTTCTTAAGGAGTTCACTTTACATGATGGATATTATGGATGCACTGAAACGATTGCAGTGGAATCATCTGTTTTCGAATGAAACGCTTGAGTCCTCGTCCGTAGTGACATATGCGTCTGGGACCATGTTATGTTCGAACGATCAGCACATCGAATCTTTATTCGTCGTCCTTGAAGGGCGTGTCAAAATTTATACGCTCAGTGAAGAAGGGAAATTGCGATTGTTGCGTCTGAAGGCTGCTCCAACATTGATTGGAGATATCGAATATGCGAGCGGACGCAATGTATTGCATACGGTTGAAGCGGTCGGTCCCGTGACGTGTCTGCGCATCCCTTTCGAGGCGCTTCGACGATATAATCGCACGGTCGAATTCACGGAGCATCTGTTACGAGGCGTGTCCGAAAAATTATTCATCGAGGCAAACGCCTCGTCGAATCATCTCATGTCGACTCTCGAAGAGCGGTTGGCCGGTTACTTGATCTCACTCAGTGAATCTGGGAATGAACTGTTTCAAGCGGAGATGAGTCAACTGAAACGGAAAGAAGTCGCAGAGTGGCTAGGGACGAGTTATCGTCACTTGAACCGAACGTTGCAGGCATTCGTGGATGAAGGATTGGTCAAACGAACGAGAAAAGAAGTCATCATTTTAAATAGTGAACGATTGAAAGAACGTGCGAACGGCATGTTTTATGAGTAAGGAGGAGTTATATGATTTTTGGTATCATCTGTTCGGCTGTGGCTGGGGCGTTTATTAGCGTACAGGCGGCGGTCAACGCGAAAATGAATACAAATTTAGGGGCTTGGGCCACCACCGTATTGGTCTTTATCGTTGGTTTGGTCGGATCCATCATCCCGTTAGTATTATTTGGAGGAAATCTTGCTGGATTACGTGACTTGTCGCCAATCTATTGGCTCGGTGGTTTATTTGGTGTCGGTGTCGTGTACTGTGTCATGCGCAGCATCCAGTTACTCGGACCCACATTGTCTGTGTCACTCATTCTCGTGTCACAACTCATTTGGGCGTTAGTTGTCGATTTGTACGGAGCCTTCGGGATGCCTCGAATCACGTTATCGGCCGGACAAATTGTAGGGCTCACCATCCTTCTTGTCGGGGTCATTCTCTTTAAACAGTCTCAGACGGCGGCTATCGCCAAACAAGCTGTCAACGAAGCCACTTCTTGAGGAGTGGCTATTTTTCTGAGCAAAACGGGTACAGGTTGGTAACGATTTTTTGATAAAATGAAGCAGTATGCTTTAAAAATTAGCTGAGGTGATGAAAAAAGTGGATTCTTCCATAGTGATTGATTTGTTGATTGTTTTGTTTTTGATTGTGTTGAACGGGATTTTTGCGATGACAGAAATTGCGCTCATCTCATCGAAACCTGCAAAACTTGAGGTTGAAGCAAATCGAGGAAAACGAAGTGCCAAGATTGCGCTTCATTATTCGAAAGACCCGACAGATTTGTTGTCGACCGTTCAAGTCGGAATCACATTGATTGGGATTATTAACGGGGCATACGGGGGCGCACGCTTCTCGGCACCGCTCGCATCGGCATTTGAACAAGCCGGAATGAGTACGCAGTATGCCGGAACCGTTGCTTATGTGGCCGTCGTTACGATTATTACGTATCTGTCGCTCATCATTGGTGAATTGGTCCCGAAACGGATTGCGCTCGTTTCGCCTGAGAAAGTCACGATGGCGATTATTCCTTCGCTCGATTTATTCAGTAAAGTGATGAAACCGTTCATTTGGATTTTATCGAAATCGACACTCTTTTTGTTCAAATTGTTAGGGTTGAAGGCGGAACAGACGAGTGGGGAGACTGAGCTCGAGATCAAACAACTCTTGTTTGAAGGCGCCCAGCAAGGGCAGTTCGCTCATGAAGAAGTTCGACAAGTCGAACGGGTCTTTGCGTTTCATGATCAATTGATTTATGAGCTCATGCAACCACGGACGACGCTCGAATGGGTCGACTTAGAAGATGACATGGACGATATGAAGAAATCGATCTATGAAAGTAAACATAACAAGTTACCGGTTGGACGCGACTCGCTTGACGATTTTGTCGGGTACATCGACGTACGTGACATCTTGACGTTGCCGACACTGCGTGAGCCGTCACAGATTTTGAAGCGCATCAAACAGCCGCTCATCGTTCCAAAACAGCGAGAGGCGAGCCAGGTGCTTCAAATGATGCAGAAAAATGGCGTCGAAATCGCCTTTGTTTTAGATGAATACGGCGGATTCCTTGGCATGGTCACCTTGTTCGATATTTTAGAAGAAATCGTCGGAGAGGTGATGATTGAAGAGGATACACCGGAAGTGGTACGTCGTGAAGATGGATCATATTTGGCGGATGGGTTACTCGGGATCGAGGATTTGAAGCGAACGTTCGAGATTCGGGATGACCGATTCGATGAAGGGCGCAACTCCTATCATACGCTCGCAGGACTCGTCATTTACGCACTCGGTGATTTTCCGAAACGAGGCGATGTGGTCGAAGCCTATGGTCTTCGCTTTGAAGTCGTGGATATGGACGGAAAGCGTGTCGACCAAGTGCTTGTTTCAGAATTAAAAGAACCAATTACTGAAGAGGACTGATGCGATGCATCAGCCCTCTTTTTCGTGTGTCATCCACGTTCGTCGTAAAGCTCCTAACAAGACTTGGGCTGTGTGCAACATCGCTCGTTCATCCACGTCGAAGCGGGGATGATGATGCGGAAAGATTGCGGAGAGCTCGGGATTTCCTGCTCCTGTGAAGAAAAAGCTACCAGGAACGTGCTCGACATAATAAGCGAAATCTTCCCCGACCATAAGTGGTGCCATCTCAATGACACCGTCTGCACCAACGACCTCCACCGCACTCTCACGGACGAGTTCCGTTTCGGTCACATGATTCACGACAGCAGGATATCCTTTTATATACTCCAATTCATAATCAGCATCGCTCGCTTCACAGACGGAACGAATGATCCGCTCCATATCGGAGATGATTTTTTCTTGCGTCTCCCGAGTGAATGTACGCACGGTACCCGATAATTTGGCTTCTTCGGCAATGACGTTGAACGCTTGCCCGGAATGGAGCGTACCGATGGTCAGCACGGCAGGTTCGAGCGGATCGATTCGCCGACTGACGACCTGTTGGAGATGATTCGCCACGTTCACGGCAACCATGAGGGCATCGACTGTATGTTGCGGAATCGCGCCATGTCCACCTTTTCCTGTAATGGTCAATTCAAAGCGATCTGCCGCAGCCATGACAGGACCTGTTTTCACGCCAATCGTTCCGAACGGAAGTGGCGTCCAAATGTGCGCACCGTATATATAATCCACGTTGTCGAGACAGCCGTCTTCAATCATCGGTTTGGCACCACCTGGAGCCAATTCTTCGGCGAACTGGTGAATCAACACGACGTCTCCTGGAAGGCTCATCTCAGTCAATACTTTCGCTAAAACGAGAAGTGTCGCCGTGTGGGCATCGTGTCCACACGCATGCATGACCCCGTTCACTTTTGAACGATACGGGACATCTTTCACATCTTGGATGGGAAGGGCGTCAAAATCGGCACGTAATGCGATGGTCGGACCGTCACCGCCTTTGATTCGACCGACGACCCCATTGCCGCCAACGTGCTCACGTACTTCAATCCCAAGTTCACGGAGATACGAGGCAATCATCTTTGGTGTTTCGACTTCTTGAAAAGACAGTTCAGGATATTGGTGAAAATGGCGTCTTAGGGACACCATTTCTTCGAACAACTCGGTCAAACGTACTTCGGCATGCGTGACGATCATTGCGAACACTCCTTTGTGGTTACCATGTCAAGAAATGAATTCATTTACAAATTGTTATGAAAGTTAAGCTTATCTTATACGAGTAAAGGGAATTAATACAGGAGAAAATGAAGAAATGAGGTGCCAACATGGGGTGGATTATTGCGATTGTAGCGGTTGTCGTGCTTGTACTCATCTATTTTTCGATGTACAACGGGCTCGTCAAATATCGAAATTGGGTCGATGAGGCATGGGCTCAAATCGATGTACAGTTGAAGCGGCGGTATGATCTGATTCCGAACTTGGTCGAAACGGTGAAAGGCTATGCGAAACATGAACAAGAAACGCTTACAAAGGTCGTCGAACTGAGAAACCAGCTCGGAGAAAAGTCGAATCGTCAAGACCAGATGGCAGTGAACGATCAATTGAGTGGAGCACTGAAAAATCTCTTCGCGCTTCGTGAGGCGTACCCAGATTTGAAGGCGAATGAGAACTTCAAGATGTTGCAGGAAGAATTGACGCAGACAGAAAACAAAGTGGCGTATTCGCGCCAGCTCTATAATAATACGGTCATGAAATATAACACGAAAATCGAATCGGTCCCGACGAACATCATCGCTTCCGTCCATCATTTCGAAAAGCGCGATATGCTCGAGGCACGTGCCGAAGAGCGCGAGAACGTTCGCGTTTCGTTTTGATGAATCGAGGTGGCGCGTATGCTCCTCTATGAACAGATTCGAAAGAATAAAGTGAAGACGGTCTTCATCGTCACAGGGTTTGTCCTATTCGTCCTTCTCGTTGGGGCGGCGATTTCCTACGTCAACTACGGGGACGCAGTTCCAGGTTTAATTTTCACACCTATTTTCTCGTTGTTTTATGTCGGTATCGTCATCATGTCGAGTACGAACATCGTCATGAAGATGAATCGGGCGCAAGAAGTGACATCGGTGGAAGAGCACCGCTTTTTATGGCATACGGTCGAAAACATGGCGATGGTCGCGCGAGTGCCGATGCCGCGCATCTTTATCATCAACGACCCATCGCCAAACGCATTTGCGACGGGGTTGAAGCCAGAAAAGGCGGCTGTCGCCGTCACGACGGGACTGTTGGATCGATTATCGCGCGAAGAAATAGAAGGGGTGATTGCGCACGAGGTCGCGCATATTAAAAATTATGATGTCCGACTCTCGACGGTCACGCTCGCACTCGTTTCAGTCATCGCTATCATGAGCGATATCGGGTCGCGCATGCTGTTCTTTAGAAGTATCGGTGGAAGACGCGATCAAAACCAGAATCCCATCCTTTTGATCATCGGACTCGTCTTGTTGGTGTTGGCACCGCTCATCGCGATGCTCATCAATATGGCGATTTCACGGAATCGTGAGTTTTTGGCAGATGCGAGTGGGGCGGAACTGACCCGCAACCCGGATGCTCTCGCCTCAGCGCTTGAGAAGATTGCGAACGTCGAGACACCGGTCGAGCAAGCGTCGAGTGCCTCGGCACCACTTTACTTCTCCGATCCACTCAAGAAGAAAGTGAGTGGTCTATTCTCAACACATCCCGATCCGGTCGAACGCATTTCCCGACTTCGTCAAATGTAGTCAGAGCCTGTCCGGTTGCGGCAGGCTCTTTATGTTACACTGAACTGGGAAAATAAGGGGGTGGATGAGTTGAATAAAAAGATATACATAGGTTTAGGCGGCGCTTTACTAGTCGCATTATTTTTATTTGGGCTAGGGCCATATATTGTACATACAGTACTTAAGGTTTTCATGTGGCTCACACAGTACATCTTACCGTGGATCTTCCTCTACTATTTCATTCAATTTTACAAACAATATACAGCCAAACAAGAAAAGCCACCTGAATGAGGTGGCTTTCGACATTTATCCGGCGCGGTGGCTACGGATTTTTTCAATCTCATCGAGGACGAACTGAACGTTTGTGCCGACAATGACTTGAATATGGTTTGGACTGACGACTTTGATTCCCGGAATACCGGCTTTTTTGATTTGATCTTGGTTGACCGTATCCATGTCTTTGACATCGACGCGTAGGCGTGTGATGCACGACTCGATGCCTGTGACGTTGCTGTCACCGCCAAGACCGTCATAAATCATATGTGCCATTGCTGAGTATTCGCTACCTGAAGCTGATGCGACCGGAGCGACTTTCGCTTCACCGTCTGCCGTCTCACTTGCAACCGCATCGACGACTTCATCTGGTTCACGGCCTGGCGTCGCCAAGTTGAGCTTCACAATCATAAAGCGGAAGATGACGTAATAAATGACTGCGAACACGAGACCTTGAACGATGAGCATGTACGGTTGGTTCGCAAGCGGCAAGCGTGAGCTCAAGATAAAGTCGACCAAGCCTGCGCTGAACCCGAAGCCAGCTGTCCATTGGAACGTTGCTGCAACGAAGAGCGAAATTCCTGTAAGGACTGCGTGTACAAGGTAAAGAACAGGAGCGAGGAACATGAATGAGAACTCGAGCGGTTCTGTTACACCTGTGAAGAATGAAGCGAATGCCGCTGCGAGAAGAAGTGAAGCGGCTTGTTTTTTCCGTTTCGTTTTCGCTGTGTGGTACATCGCGAGTGCTGCGGCCGGAAGACCGAACATCATGATTGGGAAGTAACCTGCTTGGTACATCCCCGTTACACCTTTTTCACCTTGACCTGACCAGAAGTTTCCGATGTCGTTGATTCCTGCGACGTCGAACCAGAATACAGAGTTGAGGGCGTGGTGAAGGCCGGTTGGAATCAAGAGGCGGTTAAAGAATCCGTAAAGTCCGGCACCGAATGCGCCAAGTTTTGAAATCGATTCACCGAAACCGACGAGACCTGTATAGACGACCGGCCAGATGAAATAAAGTGCGACCGATACAAGAATCATCGAGAAGGCTGTCATGATTGGTACGAGACGCTTCCCACTAAAGAAGGCGAGAGCATCTGGCAATTTGACTTGACTGAAGCGGTTATACATGGAAGCGGCGACGAGACCGGATAGAATCCCGACAAAAGCATTCCCAATCTTACCGAATGCCGGGTTGACGGCTTCTACGTCGATTCCTTGGAACAATGCTACCGTTCCTGCGGAGAGAAGCGTTGTGACCGTCAAGAAGGCAACGAGTCCACTTAGTGCTGCTGAACCGTCACGGTTCTTAGCCATTCCGAGCGCGACCCCGACTGCGAACAGAATTGGGATGTTATCAATAATAGCGGCCCCTGCCTTAATTAAGAATGCAGCGGCAATGTTTTCAGATCCCCAGCCGACTGGGTCAATCCAATAACCAATCCCCATGAGAATGGCAGCAGCCGGTAGTACGGCGACCGGTAACATGAGGGAACGTCCGAGACGTTGGAAAAAGTTCATCATTGTTGATTTCCTCCTTTTTGATGGTGTTGATCTTGTAGACGTTGGATGTGAAGCGTAATATAACCAAGTTCTGACTCGGGCAAGACGATGCCATAGGTCTCTTCCATTTCTTTTGCGACATCTGATGCACACGCATAGGCAGAGGTGAACTTTGTCTGAATCATGCGGAGCATGTCTTCATCAATCGTATGATGATCGTAATGGTTGACCCGATCCATGACGAACCGTAAATGAGTTAATAATCGTTGGTAGGATAAGTCATCTTCTTCAATGGATACATCGAGTCGTCGTGAAATCGATTGAATCATGTCGCGGACAATTGTTGTCTGTTTGACCGTCTTGCGTAAATCACCTCCTTTCACTTTCATCGTATGAATATGAAGCGCGATGAACGCAGCTTCGTCTTTCGGCATTTGGACGTTGAGCTTTTCAGCGATATGCTCAATCGCCCATAGTCCAATCTCATATTCATTCCGATAGAGGATTTTAATCTCGTTCAACAGTTTGTTGCGTAATGAGATGCCATCCATTTCCCGCTCGATGGCGAACGAGATGTGGTCGGTCAAGACAATGTGGATATGTTCGTTGAACGATGTCTCGAGACGTCTTTCCGCATAAGAGATAATATCCTCGGAAACGGTGAAGTGTTCAACGGGAATCCGGCTCAATAACTGTTGGAACTTGTCATTCTCTGGCATGATGAACAACTTTTCGATTTTATGGGGATTGACGATGTCGTTCTTCGCTTTTTTAAACGCGACGCCAGGGCCAATCGCAATCTTTTCTTCACCCTCGTCTGAGACGATGACCGCATTGTTGTTTAGAATCTTTTTGATTTTAATCATGTGTCCTCCTTATTCCGGAGTCACGCTTCCACTCGGGCGACAATCGTCTTGCCCGGAACAGCTTCCTTCGTGAACGTGAAGGCGTAATGATGGGCAAGTGCGCCACCATTCGTCACGACCATTGGCGTGACCGTGTCCTTACCAGCTTGATGAATTTGCGCCAAGTCTGCTGTGAGTAACAGCTGTCCCGTCTTGACGTGGTCGCCCACATCTACTTGAAGATCAAATGGTCGACCTTCGAGTTCAACGGTATCGAGTCCGACGTGTATCAAAATCTCAGCCCCATCCTCGGTCCGAATGCCGATGGCGTGCTTTGTTGGAGCGATTTGTACAATCTCTCCATCAGCCGGTGAGACAACGGCACCGTCTGTTGGTGTGATGGCAATGCCATCGCCCATCATTTTTTCACTAAAGACCGGGTCCGCAACTTGTTCGAGTGGAATGACGTCTCCTTCCATTGGTGAGTGCAGTGTCGGTTTGTGTCGATTCATTAACTTATTCCATAGCATGTCTACTACATCCTTTCTTGAAACAAAACACCGAAAAACAAAACAGGCATGGAGTATAGACGGGTGGCATGCACCGTACGTCTTACCCCATGCCTGATCGAATCAGTCACATGTGATCACTATTCGTTTCTTCACGTTCAACATAACATGTGTTGGTTTGAGACACAAGTCTTTTTTTGAAAGCGTTCTCTAAAATTTTACAAGGGAACGAATCTATTGTATAGTAAGGGCGAATCTAAGTAAGAAAGGTGTTGCATGTTGATGAGTGAGGTTGTATCTGCCTAACGAACTGAAAAATGTCGGATGACACGTCTTTTTGTCATGCCGTCATGTTCCGTTACAGATACCGCCCATCAAAAACTGCCAGACACCCGTCTGTCTTTTTGCGTTGGTCGTCATCGACCGACGCTTTTTTGTTTGCGCGGTATCTCGATTCTATCATTTGAGGAGAGAGAAACATGAACGAACAAACATTTGAAAAATTACAATACAGCGAATTGATGATGAAAGTAGAACGCTTCTGCATCAGCGGATTCGGGAGACGATTACTCAGACAGCAACGCCCAACGAGCCACATTACGACGGTGAAGAAGCGCCTGCAAGAAACATCCGAAGCCCGAGCGATTTTAGATGCGACGTCACACGTCCCGTTCATCGGTGTGTCTGACATGGAGACCATTATCGGAAAACTGCAACGAGGCATCCAACTCGAGGCAACAGAGCTTGAAGCGGTCGCCGAGTTTTTACGAGGGGCACGCAAACTCAAGCGATTCATGCTCGAGCATGAATTCTTTGCACCGCTTCTTTCGGCTTATGCTTCAGGAATGGGCGAATGGCGGACGTTAGAAGAAGACATCACACAATCGATTCGAGCCGGACAGGTCGTCGATGAAGCATCAAAAGAGTTGAAGCGGATTCGGAAGCAAGTCGACATTTTAGAAGGACGAATCGAGGAACGATTGAACAAGTTCTTAAAGAGCGCCGCCAATCGCGAGATGATCCAAGACGGATTCGTCACGAAAAAACAGGATCGCTTCACCATCCCAATCAAAGCTTCCTATAAGCATAAAGTGGCAGGGACGATTGTGGATACATCGAATCGTGGGACGACGGTCTTTATCGAACCGGAAGCGATCGCGAAGTTAAACGCTGAACTTGTCGTCAAGCGTACAGAAGAAGCGGTAGAGGTGTATCAAGTGCTAGCGACGTTGACGGGAGCGGTGACAGAAGTCCTTCCTGACATCGAATCGACGCTCGATGTCATCGCCCAGTACGATATGGTCTTCGCCAAAGGGAAGTACAGTCAGTCGATTGACGGGGTGACACCACACGTCAATGCGAGCGGTCGCATCCGATTGAAGCAAGTACGTCATCCACTTTTAGAAAGCGCCGTTCCACTCGACTTTGCCATCGGTACAGACTATCGCGGCTTGATCATCACCGGACCGAACGCCGGAGGGAAGACGGTCGTCTTGAAAACGATTGGACTCCTTAGTCTCATGACGATGACGGGACTGCATATCCCGGCTCACACCGATACAGTCATTTCGACATTTGATGAGGTGTTCGTCGATATCGGAGATAATCAGGATTTAGAGTCGGCACTCAGTACGTTCTCTGCACACATGTACAATGTGGCGAATATCATGCAGACCGCTGGAAAACGGTCGCTCTTGTTATTCGATGAAATCGGAAGCGGGACGGAACCGAACGAAGGGGCGGCTCTTGCAATTGCCATCTTAGAAGCGGCATATAAACGGGGCGCGATTGTTGTGGCGTCGACGCATTACGGAGAAATCAAATCGTATTCTGAAGCGCACCCGGATTTCATGAACGCTGCGATGCAGTTTGACCCGGAAACGCTTGAACCGAAATACAGACTGCTCATGGGACAGTCTGGCGACAGCAACGCCCTCTTTATCGCCCGTAAGATGAAGTTACCGGAATCGATTCTGAAACAGGCATCCCGTTACATGAACGAGAAAACGTATGATATGACGAAAGTCGATGATTCTAAAATTACGCGAGAAGTGGAAATGGTACCACTTGAAGAGGCAGAGCACTTTGAAAAAGGTGACCGTGTCCGCTTGTTAGAGACGAATCAAGTCGGTCTTGTCTATTCGTTTGATGCATCGCGTCGACATGTCCGCGTGTTCGTAGATGCGGAATATGTAGAGTTGCCGAGCCGCCGCGTTCGTCTTGAGGCACGTGCGACAGAGCTCTATCCGGCTGACTATGATTTAGATACGTTGTTCACGACGTATCAGGAACGTAAGGAGGCTCACGACTTTGCCCGGGGATCGAAGAAAGCGTTACGACGAGTAGAGAAAGAGATCCGAGAAAGGAAGAAACAAGAGCAATCTAACCGGAAATAAAATGTCTAGATTCATTTAGAAAGGGCGGCCACCGCGAGTGACTGCCCTTTTGACTTATAAGCTGTTGCTTTGATTTTCTACGTTGCTGTCGCTCTCTGTTGAAGCATCGTCATCTGAAGAAGAAGTATCATCATGGTGTGGACCGTGTCCATGACGACCACCTTCACGTCCACCTCGCATACCACGAATATCTTCCAAGTCATCGTAACTTGTCACATCGGCAAACCGTTCTTCGTGATCCGCAAGAATTTGATCGGCTTCTTCTTGCGTCAAGTTCCCTTCTTCCACAGCGGTTGCGAGTTTTTCTTCATGCGACGTCATGATGGCGTCGATGAACGCTTCAATTGAAATGCCTTTTTCTTCTGCGAGTTCAGGGAGAGATTGCCCGTTTTCGCGAGCCGCATCCACTTCTTCTTCCGTTAAACCGAGCGCTTCGATGAGAGCGGCATGACCTGCTTCCCGGTCACCGAACATACCAGGACCTCGTTCACCACGTTCGCATTGTGTGGATTCCGTCGTTGGTGATTCATCAGTCGTCGTGTCATTCGTCGCGGCATATACGCCTGTGCCTGAGACGGCCAATAGACCGGCTAAGGCGATTGCTAGTTTTGTTGATTTCATGTGTATCTCCTCCTTTGTTAATTCAAGTGTAGGACTGAAGGCGTTAGAAGTTGTGAGGGAGTTGCAAGATTTCTGCAAATTGTCTTTGGGAAACGGTGGGACGTTCGATGGGTACGATATAATGGAGGTGGAGGCGATATGAGATGAACGTACTCGTTGTG
Organism: Exiguobacterium profundum; assembly: GCF_001909285.1. Lineage (GTDB taxonomy): Bacteria > Bacillota > Bacilli > Exiguobacteriales > Exiguobacteriaceae > Exiguobacterium > Exiguobacterium profundum. Next base: position 294,290 of record NZ_MRSV01000001.1, on the reverse strand, counting down.
GAAGATGAACTAAAACTGGCGGACGGCATGTCCCGCTTTTTAACATATGCCGGATTTGAGGTGACCGTGGCGATGACCTTGAGTGAGGCGAAGCAACAGTTACATCAACGGTTTGATGCGGTCTTATTGGATGTCCGTCTCCCTGACGGAGAAGGCTGGACCTTGATTCCGACATTGAAAGCGCAACATCCTACACCCGCTATCATCTTGACGACGGCCCGCGGGGAGGCGGATGACCGCGTGTTCGGATTGGAACTCGGTGCAGACGATTATTTAGTCAAACCCATCGTTTTAAAAGAGTTGGAGATTCGATTGAAGCGTCTCGTGAAACAGACGGATATGATTCAGTTCGGGGCGCTCACCATCGACGTCAAATCGAGAATGGTACAAGAGAACGGACATCCGCTTCGATTGACGAATAAAGAGTATGAATTGCTACTGTATCTTTGGAAACATGTCGGGGAGGCGTTAGACCGGAACCGCTTGCTCGACGACGTATGGGACTACGCATTCGTCGGAGATACACGAACGGTCGACACCCATATTAAACAACTGCGGGACAAATCGCCGACCTTAAAAGAACAATTGAAGACGGTGCACCGGGTCGGTTATCGATTAGAGGGACTGTCATGAATCGATTAATGAAGAAGTTACTTTGGACGGCCATTCTACCACTTGCCGTGATGGCACTCTTAACATTCGGACTCACGTCATTATTGATCGGACGCTTCGCAGAAGATGAGACGTACGCACAATTGGAGCGTGAGGCGGCGATTGTGTATGAAGCTATTCAAGAGGGACGTGGAATCCCGGGGCAACTTGACGTGCTTGTATTCCAAAATGGACAACGAATCGAGTTCGAACGAGGCGGACGGATGCATCGCATGATGCCGATCAGCCTCGACCCGAATGACTTAGCGATTCAGGACGAAGTGAGCGTGAATGGGACTCGTTTCTTGACGTATCTACAAGAAGAAGGGGACATTCAAATCGTGACGTATAGCCCCGTTCCGTTCTCGAATCCACAATTCCAGCAAATCTACCTCATCTTAGCGGGTGGGTTTATTCTGGCCGTACTTGTCGCAATCGCTGTCACGTATTGGATGAGTCGTCGGCTCACGCAACCGCTCGTCGAGTTGAAACAAGCGACCGCATCCATTATGGAGGGGCGACACGATGTTAGCTTGCCGAGCGTGACGAACGATGAGATTGGGGATTTGACCGTCACCATCGGACAGATGAACACATCACTTCAAGAAAAAGAGGCGCTTCAAAAATCATTTATCTCTGGGGTCACACACGATGTGCGTACACCGCTCGCTATCGTTCGAAACGAGGCGGAACTATTAGAGCTCGGTGTCGTCCATGAAACAGAGATGGCCACAACCGGTAAAAGCATTACCGAGGAAGTGGACCGGATTGACCGACTCGTCAATCAGATGCTCGAATACTCTAAATTGTCCGCAGGTTCGATTCCCCTTGAAATGGAATCGATTCAACTGGATGAATTGGTTCGTCGGTTGACGCCACGCATGTCTGAGTGGTTCCGACAAAAAGACGTGACACTCGACCTCCGACTCGAAACAGTATCAATCCAAGCTGATCGATTGGCGATGGAACGAGTGCTCTCGAATTTCATAAGCAATGCGTATGAGGCGAGCCCTGTCGGGGGAAGAATCACCATCACTCTAACCCCGAAGCGATTAGAAGTGACCGACGAAGGAAACGGGGTTGATCCTTCCATTCAGCATGCGATATGGGATATGTATGTGAAAGGAGATCGCTCCAACGGCCATGGTTTAGGTCTCGCTATCACGAAATTACTTCTTGACGCACAAGGACTTTCTTACGGGGTCGATTCAGATAAGGGGGCGACGTTTTGGATCGGATGGACATGACTTTATTTTTACGAGGGGTACGGTTAGAGAGGGAACGCATTCATTCAACGGGTTATCCGTACTCGTTACCAATCTTTCAGACACTCGATGAACTGACGTTTCATCATCCTGTCACGTTTCTTGTTGGAGAGAACGGGAGTGGGAAATCGACGTTGATTGAAGGGATGGCGGTGGCGGCCGGATTCAATCCGGAAGGCGGGGCGCCGTCCTTCCAATTCGAAACAGAGTCGACACATAGCTCGTTGTATGAGGCGTTGCGTCCGATTCGAGGACCATATCGACCAAAGGATGGCTTTTTCTTACGCGCCGAGACGGCATACCAGCTGTCGAGTTATGTGGATGAGATGGCGAAATTAGGACGAGATCCTGAGCGGTTTTATGAATCATACGGCGGACGTTCTCTTCATGAACAGTCGCATGGGGAAGCGTTTCTCTCCCTCATGTTGCACCGATTTCGTGGAGAAGGGCTTTACATTTTGGATGAGCCGGAGGCCGCATTGTCTCCGATGCGCCAACTGACGATGCTCGCACGCATGCATGAACTTGTCCAGTCCGGGAGTCAATTTATCATCGCGAGTCATTCACCCATCTTGATGTCGTATCCGGGTGCGATGATTTTACAAGTGGAAACGGGACTCTCCCCGACGTCGTTTGACGAACTCGAGCACGTGAGGGTGATGCGTGACTATTTACAGGCACCGGAACGGATGCAGCGAATCTTGTTTGAAGAGTAAAAAACGGTCACGATGTAAGCGGTTTACTTTTTATGTTGACGTCAAGATTTATAGGGAGTATGCTTATATCGAAAAGAAGAAAATCCACTTTAGGATTGTTACTGGTGATGCAGGCAAAACCTAAATTGACGCCACGACTGTATGTTGGACGTTGGTGTGAATTTAGGTTTTTTTCTTTTTAGTTCAGTCGAATGAGAGTGAGGTGAGGAGACCATGCAGATTTCAAAAGTGTTCAATAATAACGTCGTAGCAATTGATGCGAACGGTCAAGAACAGGTCGTGATGGGGCGCGGGATTGCATTTCAAAAAAGGCCAGGCGATCCGATTGACCAGACGCGAATCGAAAAAATCTTTACGCTCGAGAGTAAAGAAAGTTATGAGCGTTTCGTTCACTTTTTAAATGAAATGCCGACGGATGAGATGGAGACGGTGAAACAGATTGTCAGATTAGCCGAAGAGCGATTAAAACAACCTATTCATGATTCGCTCTACGTGACGCTAGCGGACCACCTTCATTTCGCGCTTAGTCGGTATCAGGATGGAATCCAGATTCGTAACCCTCTCGTTTGGGAAGTGAAACGATTTTATGCTCCGGAGTTCGCTGTCGGCAAAGAAGCGGTAAAATTGATTAATGCGCAACACGAGGTCAACCTGGATGAAGATGAGGCGGTAGCGATTGCCTTACATCTCGTCAATGCGACGATGTCTGGCGTGAAAGGTGAAAACCTGCATCTCGTAACGGAGATGACAAAAGCCACCCAAGCCATTTTGACCATTATCACGTATCATTTTCAAATCGAGCTGGATGAAGAGTCATACGCCTATTCTCGATTTCTGACTCATTTAAAGTACTTTGTGCAGCGCCTCGCATCGGGGGAAAAGGTCAAGTCCACAGGTGACGAAACCTTGTTCTTGATGGTGAAGCAGAGATATCCGGAAGCGTTCGAATGCGTTGAAAAAATCGCTGGATTGATCGCGACGAAATATCGTTATGATGTATCGATGGACGAACGGCTGTATATGATGATTCATATCGAAAACTTAATGAAAGAACGTCGATCCTAAGGATGGTTACTGATGACGCAGGCCAAACCTAAATGACTACACCTTTATTTGTGTAGTGATTTAGGTTTTTCTTTTTATCCAAAAACATGAGGAGTGAACAAGATGGACCAATATAAACAACTGGCAGAGACGATTGTGCAGCATGTCGGTGGGAAAGATAACGTCAAAAGTGTCTTTCACTGTGCGACACGACTGCGTTTCAAATTAAAAGATGAATCAAAGGCAAATGCGACTACGCTGAAGGAACAAGATGGCATCATCACGGTCGTTCAAAGTGGAGGACAATTTCAAGTCGTCATCGGGAACAATGTACCATACGTCTACAAAGAGGTTGTCGATGTTGGTGGTTTCCAGACATCTTCGACTGATGATGAAGAAAAATCAGGAGTATTCAACCGATTGATTGATGTGATTGCTGGAATCTTTACGCCGATTCTCGGACCGATGGCAGGTAGTGGTCTGTTGAAAGGGTTACTCGCCATCCTTGTCGCGTTTGGATTATTGACAGAAGAAATGGGCACATATGTCGTCTTGAATGCCGCGGCGGATGCACTATTTTACTTCCTACCCGTGATCTTAGGACATTCGGCGGCTAAGAAATTTGGTGGGAACCCGTATATTGGGATGATTATCGGTGGGGCGCTTGTCTATCCATCGATTGTGGCCATTCAAGGAGCCGGGGAGGCCTTGACGTTCCTCAATGTGCCTGTCGTCTTAATGAGTTATGCGTCTTCGGTTATCCCGATTATTTTGGCGACATACGTTTCTTCAAAAGTCGAAACATTCTTTAACCGTCATACGCATGAAGCTGTACGAAACTTCACAACACCGATGATGGCGTTGTTACTCGTTGTCCCGTTGACGTTTTTAGCAATTGGACCGGTTGCGACGTATGCGAGTCAAGGTTTAGCGAATGGTTACTCGTTCTTGTATGAGTTGAGCCCAACCATCGCCATCGCGTTCATCGGTGCGTTCTGGCAAGTGCTTGTCATGTTCGGTCTCCATTGGGGACTTGTACCAATTATCATCAATAACTTATCGGTTGTCGGTACGGATACGATTGTTGTCGGTGTATTGATGGCCACGTTCGGTCAAGTAGGGGCAGTTCTAGCGATTACCTTAAAAGCCAAAAATCCGAAAGTGAAAGGGTTAGGAACATCTTCCACGATTGCAGGTGTGTTTGGAATTACGGAGCCGGCTATCTATGGCTTGACGCTTCCCCGTAAAAAACCATTTGTGTTTGGGGTTGTGGGTGGAGCGGCTGGTGGTGTCGTAGGAGGTTTGTTCGGTACGGCGGCTTATGCGATGGGAGGCCTCGGAATCTTTAGCATCCCAGTCATGATTCCTCCAACGGGTGTCGATTTAGCCTTCTATGGAGCATTTATCGGAATGGCGGTTGCAACAGTAGTCGCTCTCGTCTTGACGATGGTCTTCCACAAAGAAGAAACGACCGTCGAGTCGACAGAAAAAGTGGTTGTACAATCAATCTCTGAACAAGTCGGCTTTCCTGTATCGGCTCCATTGAAAGGAGAAGTCGTGTCGCTTGAAACGGTTCGTGATGAAGTGTTCTCAAGCGGGGCGATGGGGAAAGGGATTGCGATTATGCCTTCAGAAGGCGCGGTATATGCACCGTTTGACGGAGAAATCGTCACGGTCTATCCATCGAAGCATGCAATCGGTCTTCGATCTGATACAGGTGTGGAAGTATTGATTCACATTGGATTAGATACGGTCAAGCTAAATGGACAGTATTTTGAAACGGTCGTTACGGACGGTCAGAAAGTGACAGAAGGAGAACTGCTCGTCCGATTCGATATAGATGCCATCGCTCGTGAAGGGTATGATACCATCACCCCGATTATCGTAACAAACACCGAACATTATCTCGATGTCTTACCGGTTTACACAGGTGTGGTTGAAGCCAATCATGGCGTATTGCGTGTCATTGTATAACAAAGGAGGAGACAGTATGAAACAAGTATCAAGTGAATTTCTATGGGGCGGGGCTACTGCGGCCAATCAGTTAGAAGGTGGTTATCAAGAAGGTGGTAAAGGACTTTCGATTGCTGACGTGATGCCAGGCGGAAAACAGCGAATGAAGATTATCCATGATCCGACGTTTGATTTTGAACTACATGAAGAGTATTCATACCCGAACCACGAAGGAATCGACTTCTATCATCGTTATAAAGAAGATATTGCCCTCTTTAAGGAAATGGGATTCAAGACGTTCCGCATGTCAATTGCGTGGTCACGAATTTTCCCGAACGGAGATGAAGTGGAACCGAATGAGGAGGGACTCCAATTCTATGATCGTGTGATCGATGAATTAGTCGCCCAAGGCATTGAACCACTCGTGACCATCTCCCACTATGAGATGCCCCTACATCTTGCGAAGCATTATGGGGGATGGCGAGACCGTCGCTTAGTCACATACTTTGAACGATACAGTCGTGTCTTGTTCGAACGTTATAAAGGGAAGGTCAAATACTGGTTGACGTTCAACGAAATCAACGGGGCACAGTTCATGCCGATGCTCAGTCTAGGGATTGCGGTTCGGGAAGAAGAGAATACGTTACAGCTCACCTATCAAGGATTGCATCACCAACTGGTCGCAAGTGCCCTTGCGACAAAGGCGGCCAGAGAGATTGACCCATCGATGCAAATCGGATGTATGCTCATTGCGGCTCCGGTTTATCCGTATAGTTCAAACCCGGATGACGTTTGGTATGCTCACGATGCAGAACGGATGATGAACTTCTTCTGCGGAGACGTCCATGTACGCGGCAAATATCCGAGCTTTGCGAAACGATTCTTCCGAGACAATGGCATTGAACTCGCTATGGAAGATGGCGACCTTGATATCCTCAAAGAGAATACTGTCGACTTCTTCTCACTCAGTTACTACATGTCGCGCACTGAAAAGGCTGAAAAAGGTCAGGATGAGGCGGAAGGTAATATTATGAGCGGGGTCAAGAATCCATACTTACAGGCGAGTGACTGGGGATGGGAAATTGATCCGACAGGACTCCGCGTCATCTTGAACAAGTTATATGAGCGTTATGAGCTCCCATTATTCATCGTTGAAAACGGGCTAGGTGCTTATGACAAAATTGAGTCGGACGGAACGATTCATGATGACTATCGCATCGATTACTTACGTGATCACTTGAAAGGGATGATGGATGCAATCGACGATGGAGTCGAAGTGATGGGATACACGAGTTGGGGGTGTATCGATTTAGTGAGTGCCTCGACAGGTGAGTACAGCAAACGGTATGGTTTCATTTACGTGGATCGACATGACGACGGTACCGGTACGTTAGAACGAAAACGGAAAGAGTCGTTCTTCTGGTATCAAGAGGTGATTCGTTCACAAGGTGCGAGCTTATACGAAGAAGAATCAGTCAAATGAAAAAGCGGCCTCGGCCGCTTTTTCATGCTTTCGTGATTTTTCGCAATAAGATGATCGCGAGGCTAATGCCCCCAGCAATCAACATATACAAGATAATTTCCATCCAAGTGTTCATTCGTCGTCTCCATCCGCAAAGATTGCGAGCTCCCCTTGTGGCATCGCGACCAACAGATAGGCGTCTCCACCAAGTGGTCTCGCGTCCCCTGCTTGCCAGCACTCAAAGTGTTCTTGATATCCATTGATGAAGAGAAGGGATCCGGATTCAAATTCCAGTTCGAGGTGGGGGTGTTCGTCACCGAGGCGTACTTGATGGATGCGCTCTCTTCTTAAGCGCATGAGCTGTTCGAGTTGTTCACCTTCGTCAAACGTATTTTGCGTCGCATGGACATGCCACGGTCCCTCAATGGAGATCCAAGATTCCAGTCCTTGACGACTGAAATAGAGAAGATGATGGTTCGGACCAGAACCGAAATCGATTCCGACAAAAGAAGAGGCGGTAAAGAGGTGATGCAAAATAGATGTCGCTTGTTCGTGCTCTGTGGTAGACACACCGTCACCTCACTTTAAAGAGTTGTTATCATTATCATTTCACGTTACCACGCTAAAGTAAACGAATCTAACTCAATCTAGAAAAGAAACTGTAGATGATTCGCAAAGTATAATTTTGATTTATTTCACATTTCTGTATACAAAAAAACGGACATTCACGATGAATGTCCGTTTTTTTCAAACCTCATTATGCTTCGACAAAGGCAGCGCCGATCACACCCGCATCTCCTGACAATTGAGTGAGGCAGAGACGCGTTTTTCCACTAGCATGTGGATACATTTTATTCGAGACTGCTTGTTGTAATTCGTTCCAAAATAATGAGGCCGACATCATGACGCCGCCTCCTAATACAATCACATCAGGATCGACGGTATGAATGATGTTAGCTAGTCCGCTAGCCAGTTCCTCGACGAAGTGATGGCGGTACTCGTCATCTGATAATAGCGAAGGGACGTTTGTATATCCTTTTTCGCTTGCGCGACTCATGAGCGCGGTACCACTTGCGAGTGATTCGAGAGAGCCTCGATTCAGTACAGGGTGAACTGGTCCGTTCGAACGGATAATCATATTTCCGATTTCACCGGCACTGCCGTTCGCCCCTCGAATGATTTGATGTTTATAGACATAACCGCCACCGATTCCAGTGCTGACTGTTACATAAAAAACAGCATCGAATCCTTTTCCTGCTCCAAATTTAGCTTCTGCGAGAGCTGCTGCATTCGCATCGTTTTCAAGGGTGACAGAAAAGCCGAGGCGCTGTGTTAAAGGCTCAACGATTTTTTGATTGTGCCAATTCGGGAGGTTTGGAGGCGTTAAAAACATCCCTTGTTTCAAATCGAGTGGACCTGGAGCCACAATTCCAACATGCTGGATATCGAATTCAACATTGAATTGATTAATCGCAGTCTCAATAGATTTTAGTGTCTCTTCGAAAGGAAGTTGAGGCTGCGTGTTAAACGTGAGTTGTTTCAGTACTTCACCTTTGAGTGAAACAGCTGCAATCCGAGTGTTTGTCCCTCCTAAATCAATCCCGATTCGGACAGCTTGTTTTTCATCGGAAGGAACACCAGTCACTAGACAAATCGCTTCTCCCTCAATCAAGAACGACTCATTGGCCGGGAGAAGGAGTGTACCTCCCGTAGGTACTTCCATCTCATCAATGATTAATGTTCCTTGCACGACAGATAGTAACCGGAACGTGTCGGTCGAAATCTTTTCTTTCGCTGTAACATGCCATTTTTCCACGAAGAAGAATGGATTCTTCGTCAAACGTGTTCGAAAGTGATCGAGTTGACGGATTGGTTCACTATAGCCAAGGTGAGGGACGAAAGAAGCGAGAATGCCCTTTTCTACGTGAAGTTCACGTGGACGACCGGTCGTCACATCCAGTCGCTCGTAATCGTATAGACGATAGGTTGTGTCCGAACTTTGTTGAATTTCCAGTACGCATACCCCTTTTGTCAATGCATGGACCGTTCCAGCTGGGACATAGAAAAAATCACCGGCATGAATCGATTTTCGTATCAATCCGTGTTCCAAATCGCCTGTTTCAAGCGCTTTGTTGAAGTCTTCTGAGGTGGCATAGGAGTGACCGTAAATGAGTGTCGCATTTGCTGGAGTATCGAGAATATACCAACATTCATTTTTTCCATATGATTCGTTTTCGAGTTGTTCCGCTAACGAATCATCAGGATGAACTTGAATAGACAAATCATCGTTCGCATCAATCCATTTAATCAGTAGCGGAAACACGTCCGCTTTAATTTGAAACAACTCTGGATATTGTTGATAGAGTTCACGCAAAGAAAGACCAACGTAGGGTCCGGAAGCAACGGCTGAACTACCTTTTTCTAATGCAGAAGCCGTCCAAGCTTCACCGATCGAAGGGTCATTGAAATCGAAACCAAATTGCTTCAGACGCTCCCCTCCCCAAAGTCGCTGTTGATAGTGTGGTTTTAAAAGAATAGCGCTCATATCCTGTCCTCCTGTTAATTTGATATACACTTATGAATTTAAAAACTAAACAAAGTTTAAATCAAGTATAGACATGAAATAAATCATGTGTATAATAAAACATGTAACCGATTTCAAATAAGGAGTGAGGACACATGAAGAAAATCTTATTAGCGTGTAGTTCAGGGATGTCGACGAGTTTACTCGTAACGAAGATGAAAGATCATGCCACATCAATCGGGGATGAGGCGAAGATTTGGGCAGTCGGTCAAGATCAGGTCGTAACCGAGATGGACGAGGCAGATGTGATTTTGATTGGTCCACAAATGCGTTTCTTGTTGGATAAATTGAAAGCGCAAACATCAACACCGATTGAAGTGATCGATATGATGGCATACGGCACGGCGAATGGAAAAGCTGCATACGAACAAGCGATGAAATTAATGGGGTGAACAACGTGGAACAGGTAGACGAGTTAACCTTGGAGCAAATGGCATTCATGATGATTTTGCACAGTGGCAATGCGAGAAGTACGATTCAGGAAGCGATTCAACTGTATAAAACGAGTTCTTATGAAACGTTCGAAGAAAAGATTGATGAGGCACGTGGACAATTAAAAGAAGCACATCAAACACACTTTTCACAAATCCAAAGAGAAGCAAAAAAAAAAAAAACAGACGTCTCTTTATTGCTTCTTCATGCAGAGGACCATTTAATGTCTACGCAAACGATGCTTGATTTGACAGCGGGTTTGGTCGAAATGGTCGAACAAAAGATTGTAAATCCTAATCAAGAAGGGTGAATCATATGTCACAGGACAATAAGATGTTCAACATGATCAGTAAACTGCTCATGCCGATGGCGACCTATTTAAACAACAGTCGCTATTTACAAGTATTGCGAGATGCATTCATGCTCGCTTTCCCGATTACCATGTTTGGGTCAATCATCGTCGTCATTGCAAACCTGCCGTTCCTCGACCGTTTCATGTCCGAGAGTACACTCAGTGTATTTAAAACATCACTCGGAAACGCACCATCTGCAACGATGGGGATTATGTCTATCTTTGTCGTCTTCGGCATCGGGTATTATCTATCGAAAAGTTATCAAGTCGAAGCTGTCTTCGGAGGAGCGATCTCGCTCGTGTCTTTCCTTCTCTTAACGCCTTTCTTGATTGAAGTTGACGGTATGTCAGAGGCAGTCGGGAATGTCCTTCCGTTGGATCGCCTTGGAGCGAAAGGGATGTTCCTTGCGATGATTACCGGATTCCTGTCCGGTGAGATTTATCGATTTGTCGTTCAAAAGAACTGGACGATTAAGATGCCGGATGGAGTACCGCCAGCTGTTGCGAAATCATTCTCAGCACTTGTTCCTGCATTATTAACCTTGACTGTATTTTTAACATTCAACATCATCGTGACGAACTTATTCAATACGAATCTTCATGACGTCATTTTCAACGTCGTTCAGCAACCACTTGTGACATTGGGGAATGGTCTCATTCCAACGTTGATTGCAATCTTCTTCGTTCAGCTATTTTGGTTCTTCGGACTTCACGGTCAGGTCATCGTCAACTCGGTGATGGACCCGATTTGGAACACATTATCTGTGGAGAACTTGACGGCTTATACCTCGACTGGAGATGTTCCGAACATTATCAGTAAACAGTTCATTGAAATTTACACGGTAGGGCTTGGTGGTTCCGGATCTACACTTGCTGTCGTCGTGGCCATCTTGTTGTTCTTGAAATCGAAACAGTTGAAACAAATCGGGAAACTATCTCTCGGACCTGGACTATTCAACGTAAACGAGCCGGTCATCTTCGGACTTCCAATCGTTATGAACCCGCTCATCATGATTCCTTGGATTGTCGCACCGCTCGTGACGGTAACGGTCACATATTTTGCGATGTCGACAGGCTTAGTCCCACCACCAACGGGTGTCGCTGTTCCATGGACTGTCCCAATGTTCTTGAGTGGTATCATGGCGACGAACTCGCTTGCCGGAGGTCTTCTTCAAATCGTGAACTTCTTCATTATTTTGGCGATTTGGTTCCCGTTCTTGAAATTTATCGACCGCATGAACTTGAAAAAAGAGTTAGAAGAATCAACAGATAAACAAGAAGCAGTGTAAACAAATAGAGAAAATAGAAATAAGGGAGAGATAAAAGATGACGAACCCGACACAAACACGAATGAAAGAGCAAAAGACCTATCAATTTCCGACAGACTTTTGGTGGGGAACGGCTTCTTCTGCTACACAGATGGAAGGTGCTGCTTTTGAAGGTGGAAAAGGATTGAACATCTGGGATTACTGGTACATGCAAGAGCCGAATCGCTTTTTCAATGGCGTGTGCGCAACAGAGGCCTCAAACTTCTATCATTTGTATGAAGAAGATATCGCATTGATGAAAGAACTCGGGCATAACACGTTCCGTTTCTCCATTTCATGGTCACGTCTTTTTCCAAAGGGTTTCGGGGAAGTAAATGAAGAGGCAATCACATTTTATAACAATGTCATCAATTGCTTAATCGATCATGGTATCGAACCGTTCATCAATCTGTATCACTTCGATATGCCGATGGCGCTTCAAGAACAAGGTGGTTGGGAATCACGGGAAGTCGTGGAGGCATATGTCACCTTTGCGAAGACATGCTTTGAGTTGTTTGGTGACCGCGTCGAGAAGTGGTTCACGCATAATGAACCGATTGTACCGGTAGAGGGTGGATATTTATATGATTTTCATTATCCAAACGTTGTTGATTTCAAGCGAGCTGTCCAAGTAGCGTACCACTCGATCTTATCGAGTGCGAAGGCAATCGAAGCGTATCGTGACATGGGACAATCTGGGCAAATCGGGATCATCTTAAATCTGACACCCTCATATCCGAGAAGTCAGCACCCAGCTGATTTGAGCGCAGCGCGCATTGCTGATGCGATGTTCAATCGCTCGTTCCTCGATCCATCTGTTTTAGGCACGTTCCCTCAAGAACTAGTAGAAGTACTGAAGTCTGAAGATGCGATGCCACAGATGGAAACAGGCGATCTTGAACTCATTCGAAAACATACAGTCGACCTGCTTGGCATCAACTATTACCAGCCGCGTCGCGTGAAAGCAAAAGCATCACTGCCGAATCCGGACGCACCATTCTTACCGGAAAACTTATTTGATTTTTATGAGATGCCTGGACGTAAAATGAATCCATATCGTGGATGGGAAAAAAAAGAAAAAGGAATCTATGATATATTAATCAATCTAAAAGAAAACTATGGTAATATTCCTTGCTTCATTTCAGAGAATGGAATGGGGGTCGAGGGTGAAGAGCGTTATCGTGACGAGAACGGAAGTGTCCAAGACGATTATCGAATTGATTTCATTCGCGAACATCTGAAATGGATGCATCAAGCGATTGAAGAGGGTTCGAACGTAAAAGGCTATCATCTTTGGACGTTCATGGACAATTGGTCATGGAGCAATGCTTATAAAAATCGCTATGGATTTGTAGGCATTGACTTAGATACGCAACAACGTACTGTAAAAAAATCAGGGCACTGGTTTAAACAGTTGATTGACGCTAATGGTTTTACAGAATAATGAAGTAAGCTGACAAAGACTACTCTTTGTCAGCTTTTTTTGATATATTGTACATATATGTCTATACATGAGGTGCTATATGTCTACTAAAAAAAAACCGAAATATGAAACCATTGCTGATGAAATTCGTAAAAGAATTATTGAACACGTTTATCCGCTAGAACATGCATTACCTGATGAAATCCATTTGGCCCAAGAGTTTGGGGTGAGCCGAATGACGATGAAACGTGCGCTTGAGATTCTCGTCATGGAAGGGCTGATTTATCGTAAACGTGGTAAAGGAACATTCATTTTACAGTCGAGCTTCCAAAAAGATCGCATCAACGTGATTAGTAAAGAAACGAGAGGGTTGACTCAAGTAATCGGAGATCGCTCGTTACGAAGTGAGGTCCTCAATTTTGAGGTAAAGTTTCCGTGTCAGGAAGTCGCCAATCATCTCATGATTGAGCTGACAGAACCAGTCTATGAAATACGTCGTGTGCGTTACGTAGACGATGAGCCATATGTCATCGAATTGACGTACATGGTTGCTAACCTCATTACAGGAATCACACGTGAAATTTTGGAAAAATCCGTGTACGCGTATATTCAAGAAGATCTTGGTTATACGATTACAAGCTCGCATAAAGTGATTCGAGCAGATAAACCGGATGAGTACGATCAAGCTTACTTGAAGAATGATATCACTGAACCGATTATCGAAGTCGAGCAAGTGGTCTATTTAAGTAACGGGAAACCGTTCGAGTATTCGTTTGCCCGTCATCGATACGATAAATTTGTGTTTTCATCGGTCAATATTGTGAAGTAAAAGTCGCCGCGATGGCGACTTTTTCGTAAGGAGGACCCATCGTGGATGTGAAAATTGAACAAGCAGGATACGAGATAAACGAGCCCGTCATCCAAGACATTTCGTTTGATGTACGGGCAGGTGAGATTTTAGGGGTGATTGGGTCGAATGGTGCGGGAAAAACGACTACCATCGCCTGTCTTACCGGAACGATTCCTTGGATGAAGGGAACGGTCGAGATGGAACGCTATGCGTTTATCCCGGAACAACCGGTCTACTATGATTATTTGACGCTATCTGAACATATCGCACTCGTCCAAGAATTAACGGGAATCGATTCCACAGAAAAAACGGAGGAGTTGCTACAGCTATTCCGGTTAGAGCATGTGACCGATCGGTATCTCTCCTCTTTTTCAAAAGGGATGAAACAGAAGGCGATGATTCTATTGGCGCTCATTCAAGAAGCGCGGGTATTGATTGTCGATGAACCATTTATCGGATTGGATGCGACGACGACGATTCAGTTACTTCGACTGTTAGAAGCGGAGCGTACGAGGGGGGCAAGTGTCTTATTAGTCACACACGTTCTTGATACGGCCGAGCGATTATGCGACCGATTCGTATGGATTGATGATGGACAACTGCTCGCGAGTGGGACGAAAGTGGAGATTCGTGAAGCGCTCGATACAGAGGGGATGACCTTGTTTGACATGATGGAAGATGTGGCGATGCGATGATTGCGAAACGATTGTTTTGGATGCGTGTCTCCCGGTACATAAAACAGCAATGGAAGACGGTCCGATTGATTGTCGACTGGACGATTTTTTTATACGTTGTCCTTCCTCTTCTCATATGGGCAGGCTATTCCTACTGGCAAGTCTGGGAAGGGAACTTCCCCTGGTTAGGTGACATCCCTTATTTTCTCTGGGCACTTCTGATTGGATGGTTCATGTGGCAAGACCGTATGTTTGTCTGGATTGAGCGTGCCGATCTCATCCTTGTGTCAAACCGGAGCATGATTCGGGATTTAAAAAAGTATTCGGTTTGGTATCAACTTACGCAACACGTGATTCAATATGGATGCTATCTGCTGTTGCTTGCACCGATTCTATACGTAAAAGGAAGGGACGTGGGCGAGATTCTCACGTTTGGGGCTGCACTTTTTCTACTCGCTTGGTGTCACGCATGGGTCCAGTATCATCTACGTCTCCGACATGCCCATCTCATGAAGCGATTTTTAATCGTACTCCTTGCTTTTGTAGGCGTGTATGCGTTATTGATTGAGTCGATATTGCTTAGTGTGTTGATCGGAAGCATCATGGTCACATTTGCGTCATACGTAGGGGAAGGATGGATGTCGAAACATCCGAGTGTCGGTCGAGAAATTGAAATCGGAGAACGTGAGCGTGCCTCATTCGATCGTGTCCTGTTGACGACGTCAGGAGCCATCGAGAAGACGAGTGAGCGGAAACGTCCCCTGTATCGACCGAGACCGAATCGCTTCGGCACCGTCAGACGGACGATGGCACTCCTTATGTACTTCAGAACGCCGAGTCATCGAAATTTATGGTTTAGACTCATTCCGCTCGGGATCACGAGCGTGATTCTTCTCCCAAGTTGGTTCAAACTAGTGGTTCCGATTTATCTGTTGT
Source organism: Exiguobacterium profundum (assembly GCF_001909285.1). Lineage (GTDB taxonomy): Bacteria > Bacillota > Bacilli > Exiguobacteriales > Exiguobacteriaceae > Exiguobacterium > Exiguobacterium profundum. Next base: position 278,641 of record NZ_MRSV01000001.1, on the reverse strand, counting down.
ATGTCGCCTATCAAGAACAGACGTCGTTCACGAGAGAAATGGAGCGACATCCATTCTTTCAATCCATTCAAGAAAGAGGTTCATCATGAACGAACAGCAGTATGAGCAACTGTTACAAATCGAGACGGCCAAACCTCAGCAAGGATTCCCGTCCTCAGCCGAGTATAACCGTTATGAACCGACTCCTTACGAAGCACTCGATTTGCTTCGGGATGCGTATCCGTTAGAGTCCACAGATACCATCGTGGATTTCGGTTCAGGAAAAGGACGTCTGCCGTTCTATTTAGCGTATACGTTTCGTGTCAGGGCAATCGGTGTCGAGATGGACGGTGGATTTCATGAGGAGGCACTTCAAAATTGGATGAGCTATACGAAGAAACATCGTAATCGGGGAAGTGTTCAATTGGAACAGGGATTCGCGGAGGGATTCATGATTCCACCGGATGCGAATCGATTCTACTTCTTTAATCCGTTCTCGGTGAACGTCTTCCGCCAAGTGATTGCCAACATCATCGAATCTGTTGAAACGGTTCCTCGCCCGGTCGATGTGATTTTATATTATCCGGCGGATGAGTACCTCCATTATTTGAACGACGAGACGCCTTTTCAGTACGTACAAACGGTGCGATTGCCGCTGAAGAATCTTCATGAGCGATTTTTGATTTATTTTTTTGATATGATGGAGTCATCTTGGTAATGGAGGAGTGAGCACGAAGAAAAAGAAAGACATTTTAGAAGCGTATCGTTGGCGTCAAGCGACGAAAGCGTTCGATGCGGATCGTAAAATCAAAGAAGAGGACATGGAGTTCATTTTAGAGACGGGACGTCTTTCGCCGAGTTCGTTCGGATTCGAGCCATGGCAATTCGTCGTGGTGCGTCGGGAAGATTTACTCCAAAAGATTAAAGATCATGCATGGGGAGCGCAAGGTCAGGCACTGACTGCCAGTCACTTTGTATTGATCCTCGCAAGAACACCGAAAGCCATGCGTTACGATGCAGACTATATTCGTCACATCGTCACAGGCGTGCAAGGACGGACGGAAGAAGAGTACGCACAGCGCGTGAAACGAGTGCAAGAGTTCCAGGAGAACGACTACCGTCTCTTAGACGATGAGCGTGTCTTCCAGGAATGGATCAAGCGTCAGACATATATCCCTCTTGGGAACATGATGACGGCTGCCGCACAAATCGAAATTGATTCATGCCCGATTGAAGGGTTCAATCAAGAGGAGATCGATGAGTTGTTAATCTCAGAAGGTGTGATGGAACGTGGGGAATGGTCACTTTCAGTCATGGTCGCATTTGGGTATCGAGCGCGCGACTTTGCACCAAAAACACGTCGTGATTTTAACGAAGTCGTCAAATATATCGGATGAAAAAAAGGTCAATCGCCTCAGCGATTGACCTTTTTGAATTATTTCCAGTCTGTGATGCGGTCGACTGGGAAACGGACTGATGGGTAACCTTCTTCGGCTGCTTTCCCGATAGAGAGAAGCATGACTGGGAGGTAACGCTCTTTGTCGAGACCGAACGCTTCAGCGATGTTCGCTTTATCATATCCACCGATTGGGTTTGTGTCATATCCGTGTGCGCGTGCGACGAGCATAAGCTGCATCGCAACGAGACCTGAATCGAGCATGATGCTATCTTTGATCATTTCTTTCGGTGCATCTTTGAAGATGCCTTTGATCATGTCGACTTGACGGTCACGGACCTCAGCCGGCATCATACCGCGCTCTACTGCTGTATCGAAAATCTCTTCTGTGTAATCTGCCATCTGATAGTCGGCGAAGAGTGCGATCACAGCTGAAGATGTTTCCACTTGGCGTTTGTTGAAGCTTGCGAGCGGGAGGAGTGTTTCTTTTCCTTCTGCGCTATCGATGACGACGAAGCGCCATGGCTGTAAGTTAAGTGATGAAGGAGCTGTTGTTGCTTCTTCAAGAATTTGTGTCATTTCTTCTTTTAAAATTTTGACGTTCTCATCGTATACACGAATCGAGCGACGTCCTTTGACAATCTCCATAAAGTCTTTTTGTGTGGCATTTTTCATATTGTAGTCTTCCTTTCATGGTCAATAGTATCTTGTAACATCGTTAGGGATGCTAATAACTGTTGTTGATCCTCTACCTTCATGTTGACAAAAAGTCGGTCCGTTAAGCACTCTTTTTGCTCAGTCCATTGTGCAATTTGTTCACGACCATCGTCTGTCAATTCGACATAGATGACACGGTTGTCTTGTTCACAGCGTCTCCGCGTGATGAGTCCTTGTGTCTCTAACTGTTTCAAGTGCCTGGTGATGGCGGCATGGTCGACATCGACGCGTTGCTGCAATTCACGTTGCCGCAATGGACCGACATGATACAAGTTGCTTAAAATGTCATAGCGGCTCAAGCTGAGCCCGTCCATTTCAGAGTCGAATAATTGCCCCAATTCTTTTTGTACGGTGATGATGTGATAGAGAATTTGATCCCGAAGCGAGCAAGAATCTCGCATGCACATCGCCTCCTCAAATCATTGATGACTCAATCATTGATGGGTCACACAATGTATAATAAACCCATCCTGACGATATTTCAAATAAAAAGTTTTAAAAAATAAGTTGTCAAACTGTTATATAATAGTCTATATTATAAACAACTGATATATAACAATGATTAAAGGAGGATGTGAACGCTTGGAACACTATGAACGACTAGATAAGTATCATATTCATGAGAAACTGCTCGAATTTGTGAATAAAAACGTTCTTGAACCTCATGAAATCAATGATTTTTGGGAAGGGGTCGAATCGCTTCTAGAGCGTTTCATTCCAGTGAATCAGACACTTCTGGAGCAGCGCAAGACATTCGAGCGATTGTTACAGGAGTGGTACAGTCGTCAAGACGAAGTCGATCCAACCGAGTACGAGACATTTTTAACGTCGATCGGCTATATCGAACCGGTAGTCGAAGATTTTCAGATCGACGTGTCGAATGTCGATCGCGAAATCGCTCATCAAGCGGGACCGCAACTCGTCGTACCGTTAGACAATGCCAGATATGCACTCAATGCCGCCAATGCCAGATGGGGGAGTCTCTACGACGCCCTTTATGGGACGGACATGATTGACGAGGCAGACGGCATGGAAAAGGGGCGAACATATAATCCTGTTCGCGGAAATGAAGTCATTCGGTTAGCTAAACAGTTTTTGGATGACACGTTCCCACTGTCGTCCGGGTCACACAGAGACGTATCACGATATGTCGTTCGTGACGACGTCGCCTACGCGGTGATTGGAGACGAGGAGCATTTATTCGCTTATGATTCCTTCGTCGGTTATACCGGCGAACCGAACGAGTTGAAGACGTTGATGCTAAGGCACCATGCCTTACACGTTGAACTTCAATTCGACCGAGAGCATCCGATCGGAAAGATTGATCCTGCTGGACTGATGGACATCGAGCTTGAATCAGCCCTCTCCGCTATTGTGGATTGCGAAGACTCGGTCGCAGCCGTTTGCGCAGAAGACAAAGTTCATCTGTATCGTAATTGGCTCGGTCTAATGGATGGGACGCTTGAAGCCTCGTTCCAAAAAGACGGGAAGCGACTCTCTCGGCGTTTAAGCGAAGACAAGCGTTTGATTGGAAAAGGTGGGGTGGAAGTCGTCCTCCCAGGACGCGCGCTCTTGTTCATTCGGAACGTTGGACACTTGATGACGACGGACTTGATTCTTGATGCAGAAGGTCGCGAGGTACCAGAGGGGATCGTGGATGCCATCTTTACTTCATTGATTGCAAGTCGCCATCTTCATCGTCGTCTCAACTCTCGGGAAGGATCGATTTACATCGTCAAGCCGAAAATGCACGGCTCTGAAGAAGTGGCATTCACCAATGTTTTGTTTGATGCCGTGGAAAATCTGCTGGACCTTCCTCGCTATACATTAAAAGTCGGCGTGATGGATGAAGAAAGACGAACGTCGCTCAACTTGAAAAATTGTATCGCGCAAGTAAAAGAACGGGTCGTCTTCATCAACACGGGCTTCCTTGACCGGACGGGAGACGAGATTCATTCTTCGATGACGCTCGGACCGATGCGTCGGAAGGGAGAAATGAAGACGTCACCTTGGCTCGCTGCATATGAACGGTTGAATGTATCGATCGGTCTCGAGAGTGGGTTCCATCATCAAGCACAAATCGGAAAAGGGATGTGGGCGATGCCCGACCGGATGCAGGACATGATGCGTGAAAAAATGGCACACGTACGCTCCGGGGCAACGACGGCATGGGTGCCTTCCCCGACCGCGGCGACACTCCATGCGATGCACTATCATCAACTTGATGCTTTTGATGTACAGCGAGAATTGATGCAACAGCCTGTTTTGAAACACGAACGACAACAGCTTCTTGATATCCCGCTCGCGACGCGCATCTATTCGCAAGAAGAGATCAAAGAAGAGCTTGAGAACAATTTGCAAGGATTGCTCGGGTACGTCGTCCGTTGGGTCGAACAAGGTGTCGGTTGTTCGAAAGTGCCGGATATTCACCATGTCGGACTGATGGAAGACCGGGCGACACTCCGGATTTCGAGCCAACACGTGGCCAACTGGTTGCATCACGGCATTTGTTCAGCAGAACAAGTCGAGGTCACCCTTTATCGGATGGCACGAGTCGTCGATGAGCAAAACGAGTCAGACTCGAATTACCGGCCGATGACACCGAACGTCGATCAATCGATCGCCTATCAGGCCGCCCACGAACTCGTGTTTCATGGGTTGAAACAGCCAAACGGGTACACGGAGCCAATCTTGCATCGTCGCCGCCGTGAATTTATGAAACGTCAAACTGTGGAGTTAAACCTTAAAGGAGGAACCTCATCATGACAAAAAAAAAAATGGAAAGCGAACAGTTGATTGAACGTTGGGTCGTCCGCCGCATCGTATCTGGAGAAACGACAGCATCTTTGGCGAATACGGCATTCGTATACGGCAACGACTTGATGCGCCTCGTCTTGGATCGTGCAGACGGTTCGCTCCAAATCATGAAAGAGCCGATCGATGAAGTCGTCGTTTTCCGCAAACCAGAGGACCGTGACGAAGAAAATGTCTGTCGTTGCTGCGGGATGGAGCATTCGACGTTTAAGGCAGCGTTGGAATGCTGCGCTTACCTCGACTAAATCATTTCGTTTGCACTATCTGTTATATAACAAATTAAATTTTATTAAATTAATATAATACAGGAGGGTTTGTTGATGAAAAAACGCGAAGAATTGTTGAACAGCTGGAAGTCAGAACGATTTGAAGGGGTAGAACGTCCATACTCTGTAGAAGACGTCATGAAATTACGAGGGTCTATCGTGATTGAACATACGCTTGCGACAAAAGGAGCGGAACGCCTGTGGCAATTGATGCACGAGCGTGACTACGTCCATGCACTCGGTGCGTTGACAGGGAACCAGGCGATTCAGCAAGTAAAAGCAGGACTCGAAGCCATCTATTTGAGTGGTTGGCAAGTAGCGGCGGATGCGAACCTGTCAGGTCACATGTATCCGGACCAGAGTCTATATCCGGCCAACTCGGTGCCAAGTGTCGTCAAACGAATCAACCAAGCGCTTCAACGTGCTGACCAAATTCAAACGGCAGAAGGGAAAGGCGACACGCATTGGTTCGCACCGATTGTCGCGGATATGGAAGCCGGATTCGGTGGGGTGCTCAACGTATTCGAATTGACGAAGGCGATGATCGAAGCGGGGGCTGCCGGCGTTCACCTTGAAGACCAGCTCTCGTCTGAGAAGAAATGTGGTCACCTCGGTGGGAAGGTGTTACTCCCTACGCAGACGGCTGTGAAAAACTTGATTTCGGCTCGACTCGCGGCAGACGTCATGGGTGTCCCGACAATCATCGTAGCGCGGACAGATGCGCACGCGGCGAACTTGATCACGAGCGACATCGACCCAATCGATCATCCGTTCATCATTGGAGAGCGTACGCCGGAAGGCTTCTATCGTACGGAAGCTGGTATCGAGCAAGCAATCGCTCGTGGTCTCGCTTATGCACCGTATGCAGACCTCGTCTGGTGTGAGACGTCCGAACCAGATTTGGCAGAGGCACGTCAATTTGCCGAAGCGATTCATGCGAAGTATCCAGGCAAACTTCTCGCTTACAACTGCTCGCCATCGTTCAACTGGAAGAAGAAGCTGTCAGACGAAGAGATCGCCACGTTCCAACAAGAAATCGGCGCAATGGGATACAAGTTCCAGTTCGTTACACTCGCTGGATTCCACGCGCTCAACTTCGGCATGTTTGAGCTCGCACGCGGTTACAAAGATCGTGGCATGGCGGCGTACTCGGAGTTACAGCAAGCAGAATTTGCGGCTGAAGTACATGGTTACACGGCGACACGTCATCAGCGTGAAGTCGGAACGGGTTACTTCGATGAAGTCTCGCTCGTCATCTCAGGTGGACAATCATCAACGACAGCGCTCGCAGGTTCGACCGAGACTGAACAGTTTGAAACGCCGTTGCATTGAGCGATGCCCCTCGACAAGAGGGGTTTTTTGTGTCCAAATTTGGAACACCTGCATCCTGTTCACTTAAATGTGACGTATTTCACATTTTTGTTGTCGAACTCTTGCTACGCTGAACATGTCAAAATGAATATGGAGGTTATGACAGATGACACAGACATTCACGGGCGATACGCACGTATCTGAAATCGTCAAACAATGCCCGCAAGCGGCAGACATTTTCAAACGGAACCGAATCGATTTTTGTTGTGGCGGCAACCGACCACTCGATGAAGCGACTGACAAATCGAAACGGTCGACGGAAGACATTTTAGAAGAAGTTAATGCGCTTTATCAACGCAAGCAAGAGATGAACGAGAAGAGCATCGATTGGGATGCCGCTTCTTCTTCGGAATTGATTGAGCACATCATTTATAAGCATCACCAATTTTTGACGGACGAATTGCCACAGCTCACACCATATGTGACAAAAGTGTTCCGGGTCCACGGACAAAATCATCTGCACCTCGGACGCATTCATCAACTGTTCAATCAATTGAAAGTGGAACTTGAACAACATATCGTCAAAGAAGAGACAGAAGACTTCCCGACGCTGCTTCGTCACGAGACCGCACCGACAGCTGAAACGAGACGGGAGCTTGATGACATCTTGGCCTCGCTCGAGTCAGAACATGCAACAGCCGGGGACATTTTAAAAGAGTTGCGTCACATCACAAACGACTATACGCCGCCTGAAGGAGCGTGTGGGACGTATCGTCTTGTCTATCAACGGTTAGAAGCGCTCGAATCGGATACGTTTGAACACATTCATCTCGAAAACAACATTTTATTCCCGCGGGCGCGCGCGTTCGCTTAAGCAGTGGCACACCTCTACTTACGTAGAGGTGTCTTTTTGTGACGTTTGATACAGATGGGAGGCAAATCAAGCGCTACGATAAAGGGGAGGCAAAGGAGTGATTAATCATGAAACGGGTGAGTGAAGTCATCGTAGGGGTGACGGTCGCCTTATTACTAAGTCAAGTCTGGTCGAGTTCAGATTCGGAGGACACCGTGACCATTTTGGCGGCGGCAAGCTTAGGACCGGCTTTAGAAGCGGTCGAGCGACAACTTGAAGCAGAGTTCGATGGGATCGATGTTCGAGTCGTGACGAACGGGAGCGGCGCCTTGCGAGCACAAATCGATCACGGGTCTCCGGCAGATATCTTTTTAGCCGCGAGCGTTGATGATGTCGACCGACTACAAATCCCGATTCTAGAGCGGGATGCGTTCTTGTATAACGAGCTGTGGCTCGTGACACCGAAAGGGAAACCGTGCGCGGAGACATGGTACGACTTAAACGCATGTGCTCGGATCGTCATCGGTGACCCGGTCAATGTCCCGGCCGGTCGCTACGCGAAAGCGGCGCTAGAAGTGGAAGGCGTGTGGGAAGAAGTGGAACCGCGAATCATGTTCGCCCAGAATGTAAGACAAGTATTGACGCTCATCGAACAAGGCGACGCCAATGCGGGATTCGTCTATAAGACGGAACTGACGACGGACGTCGAGTCGCTTCAGTCGGTCCCGTTTGAAGCGACGGGTACGATCGCGTATCCGGCGGTCCGGTTGACGCACAACCCATACGTACACGAGGTGTACGCGCGTTTGTTTGACGATGATATCCAAGCTCACTTTTTAGCGAAAGGATTTTCTAAATGATGCAACATCCACTTCAACTCACATTCGAAGTCGGGATGATGGCGACGGTGAGCGCCTTCGTCCTCGCCTTCGGAGCGGCTTATTTCATGCATCACCGTCAATTCAAAGGAAAGCGGCTGCTCGAGACGGTGTTTTTACTGCCGCTCATCTTGCCGCCGACAGTCATCGGACTATACGCCTTGATTGTCCTCGGGAACAACGGGATCGGCGGATTGTTACCGATTACGATCTTGTTCACGAAACAGGCGAACATCATCGCATCCGCCTTGGCCGCGTTTCCGCTCATCTACCAAACGATTCGTCTCGGTCTTAAACAACTCGATGCGGAATGGTATGAGGCCGGACGCGTGCTCGGTGGGTCAGAGCGCCAACTGTTCACCTACGTGACGATTCCGCTGCTGTTACCTGCGTTGACGAGTGGGTTTGTCCTTGGTTTCGCACGGTCAATCGGCGAGTTTGGGATCACGATGATGATTGCCGGAAATATCCCGGGCGAGACGATGACGCTCGCCACAGCGATTTATATGGCGACAATCAACGGAGATATGACCCAGGCGCTCGTCTGGAGCGGATGGTTGGTTGGTTTGGCATTTTTAGTCCTCTGGCTGAGTGAACGTTATGGCAAGCGTTCATATTAGTCGATCACGTCGATTTTTTTCACATAAGACCGGTTCGGAGTATTTAAGATACTCGGACCGGTCTTTTTCCAAATGTGGACGTGGTCTCCGACAGTGATTTGCTCGAACATGGCTTTCACTTGAAACTTGAACCAGCTTACGTCTTCCGGTTCACTTTGTGCGAACAAGGTGTCAGGAGAGAGCGTGGCCTCTTCTGCGGTAATTCCGCTGATGACGAGTGCGGTGCGGTCAGATTCATTTATTTCAATCACATACCCCTCGACATCTGGTTCGGTCGTCGCTCGATTGGCGAAGACGAAACCGATGGAAAAGACGACGAGCATGGCCGCGATGGTGAGGAATAACATGATTTTAAGCGATGATTTCATAAGGGAACGCCTCCTTCGTTCATTATTCTGTCACGTCTCGAATCGCTTATCTGTGAAAAAAGTAACAGTTAAGTCGAGATGTCATCTTTATGATGAAACTATGAAGTCGCTCGGAAAGAGAAGGGGGAACACATATGTCCGATCGTTATTTTTATTCGACCGCCGCAAAGTGGTCGTTCGTAGGATTCACCGTCTTGGTGCTCTCGACATGGATCGCCTCGGCAGGATTTGAGCACGTAGACATGGCGCTGTTCGGCTACTATATCGCCGCCGTCATTTGCATGATTGGGATGGTCGTCCGCTTGACGTTATTTTTTGCACGGCCGGCCACCTCACAAGTATTGAAGCGGAGCCTCAAACAAATGAAGGCAGAAAAGAAACGGGCCGGTAAAGCCGTCGCCACGACAACTGTCAATAACATCGTCTTACAGAAGTTCATCTGGGAACGTGGCTGGTACCGCTGGACCCAACATATGTTGATTGCCTGGGGATGTCTCGGGTCGTTCGCCATCACATTCGGGCTGACGTTCCAATGGATGCGGTTTGATTTGATTGATATCGAGACGTATCAGATTGTCGTCTTTAACATCCCGACCATCAAGATGGCTGCGCACGGGTTGTTCGCGGAGCTCGTCTATAACGGGTTGAACATCACCGCGCTCATGTTGCTCGTCGGCGTGCTCATGGCACTCTATCGCCGGATCAACGACCAGGACGTGAAAGTGACCCAGCGGTTCGAATTTGATATTTTACCGCTTCTCATGTTGCTCATCGTCACTGTCTCGGGGTTGTTGTTGACCGTTTCGTACGTGTTCTTCGGAGGCTTCATCCATCACGAGCTCGCCTTGTTCCATCAATTGACCGTCATCATCTTTTTATGTTACTTCCCGTTCGGTAAACTGTTCCACTTGCCGGTCCGACCGATGGCGGCCAGCGTCCCGATGAACTACCGGGAAGTCGAAGCGGATGAGACCCGTGTCTGCGCCGGGTGCGGGACACGTTATGCGACGGACAATCAAGTCGAGGACGTCCAAGCGATTTTGCAAGCACAGACGATCCAGCTCGGGCTCAGTGACGGGACCCAGCTCTCCGATTACTGCCAACCGTGTCGACGTTCGATGCGTGTGAAGATGCAATTGAACTTGATGAACGGACAGTTACCGACACACCCGGTCGATACGAACACAGGCATGTCGATGCCAGGATTCGGCCGACCGAAGGAGACGAAAGGTGAGGCAAAAGATGAGACACCTGTGCGTTAAGTGCGGCGAACCGACCGGCACGCTTGAAGAGATTGAACAAGTGAAACAATTGCTCGAAGGGTCGGACCAACTCGTGAAAGTCGATGCGGCGCACACGGTCCAAGACCTCTGTCACGGCTGTCGTCGTCGGGCCCGGCTCGATTCGGCGCTCGGACGGCCTGGAAGTGAAGGGATGCATTATCCGCTTCAAACGATTAACGGCTATCACGTCAGTGGATTTTCAAAACGAAGAGCGGAAACGTTCTATGGAGGGGAAGACGATGAGTGACTTTTTAACGTCGCCAGAAGTACAGAACTTAATCAAACCAGGCGAAAAATTGATTACAACCCATTGCTGTTACTGTGGCATGCAGTGCGGCATGCATATCCGGGTCGATGAGAAAACCGGGGCCGTCAAAGGCGTTGAACCACGCTACGATTTCCCGGTCAACAAAGGAAAACTTTGTCCGAAAGGCGTCACGGCCTATCAAACGATCGAACATCCGGACCGCATCATGACTCCGCTCATCAAACGGAACGGCAAGTTTGAAAAAGCGACATGGGAAGAAGCACTCGACGTGATCGAAGCAAACTTTAAACGCATTCAACGAGAGCATGGGAAAGATGCGGTGTCCGTCTTCGGCGGCGTCTCGATGACGAATGAAAAATGTTACCTCGTCGGGAAGTATGCGCGGGTCGCACTCGGCACACGGTTCATCGATTACAACGGTCGCTTCTGCATGTCGTCAGCTGCCGGCGGTTTCTTAAAGACACTTGGGATTGACCGCGGAGCGACGCTTCCGTGGACGGAGTTCGAGCACGTCGACACATTCTTTGTCGCCGGTTCGAATATCGCCGAATGTCATCCGACGACGACGCAACATATTTGGAAGGCGAAAGACAAAGGCGCGAAAATCATCGTCGCCGACCCGCGTGAAATTCCGATGGCGCGCGTCGCCGATGTCCATCTCGATTTGAAGCCAGGGACGGATGCGGCGCTTGCGATGGGACTGCTCAACTTTTTAGTCGAACACGATTATGTTGATCAAGCGTACGTGGATGAGCGTTGCGATAACTATGAAGAGTTGAAAGCGTCGGTCCGAGACTGGACGCTCGAACGGACGAGTGAGGTGACCGGTGTCGCCATCGAAAAACTCGAGAAGGCAGGTCATATTTATGGGAAGAGCCCACGTTCGGTCATGTTGTTCGCTCGCGGCGTCGAACAACAGTCAAAAGGCGTCGACAATGTCTCGCTCTATACGTCGATGGCGCTCTTACGAGGCATGATTGGGCAGTTTGCTTCGGGCGTCGCCACGATGACGGGGCAAGGGAACGGGCAGGGTGGACGAGAACATGGACAAAAAGCAGACCTGTTACCAGGCTACCGAAAATTAACTGATCCGAAAGCCATTGAATATGTGAGCGGGGTTTGGGGCATCGATCCTTCCGAGATGCCAAAACCAGGTGTGTCCGCGTTCGAAATGTTCGATGAGATTCAAGCGGGAACGATTCGGGCGATGCACCTCATGTGTTCGAACCCAGCCGTTTCGGCACCGAACCTTCCGTACGTGTGGGACAGTTTCAACAAACTCGATTTCTTCGTCGTTAGTGACTTCTTCATGTCGGAATCTTGTGAGTTCGCTGATGTCGTCTTACCGGCTTGTTCGTGGGCCGAAGACGAAGGGACGACGACAAACTTAGAAGGACGAGTCATTCGGATCCGGAAAGTGCGCGAACCGCTCGGGGATTCGCTTCCAGACTGGGAAATCATGAAGCGGATCGCTGAGCGGATGGGACGCGGACAGTACTTCCCGTATGAGACGGCGCGTGACATCTGGGAAGAGTTCCGCATCGCGACGAAAGGTGGAGCGGCTGACTACTCTGGGATCACATGGGAACGAATCGACGACGAGTATGGTGTCTTTTGGCCATGTCCGTCCGAAGATCATCCCGGCACACCGACGATGTTCAAAGAACGGTTTGGAACGGCGAATGGAAAAGCAAATTTGCCTGTCGTCACATATCGGCCGGCCGGTGAATATGCGAATGAAGAATATCCGGTCACGCTCACGACAGGTCGGGTCGTCTTCCATTACTTATCGGGCAATCAGACGCGCCGTGTCGACTTCTTGAGCACGATGTCAAAACTGCCGTTCGTGGAGATCCATCCGGAGTTAGCATCAAGTTATGGCCTTCAAACGGGCGACAAAGTCGAGCTTCGCACACGTCGCGGGTCGATTGTCGTCGAAGCACGTTTGACGAAGGCGATTCGAAAAGATACGGTCTTCGTCCCTTATCATTGGGGCAAGGAGCTTGCCATCAATCAATTGACGAACCCGTGTCTCGATCCGATGTCACGCATGCCGGAGTTCAAGGTATGTGCGGTACAAATGAAAAAGTTACCGGCCAACACCCCGTTACACATTAATCCGTTGACGGTCCCGCTCGGATCAAGTGTGCCGTTCATGGCGGACCATACGATTGCGACGAGCTGTCACGTCATGGATGAGGAGGTTCATACGAAATGAATAAGGTCATGTATTTAGAGTTTGAACGTTGTATCGGCTGTCGGGCCTGTCAGGCAGCTTGCCGCGAATGCGGGGACCACGAGGGGCTCGAGCGCAACTATGTGGATTATATCGATTTCTCGGAGAACCGTCAGACGTTCCCGATGATCTGTATGCAGTGTAAAAATCCGGCTTGTGCTCAAGTATGTCCGGCGAATGCGATTCAAATCACGCCAGAGGGCGTCGTATTATCGGCTTCAGAAGAAAAATGTATCGGCTGCCGGAACTGTACGTTCGCTTGTCCGTTCGGGATTCCGAAGTTCGACTTTGAGAAGAATAAGATGTATAAGTGCGACATGTGTTACGACCGCTCCAAACATGATATCGCGCCGATGTGTGCGTCGGTTTGTCCGTCGGATGCGATTCGCTTCATCGACCATGACGAGATGATGCAACTCCGTCGTCAACGCGTCCAAATGAACATGATCGAAGGGAAAAAGCCTTCGCAAGACGATAAATGGAATTACGTCCCTGAATTCTTTGGCGTCTATTCCGATTGAGATGGAAAGGAAGATGACTTATGTCGAATGAATCAAAAGACCGGGAACGCTTATCCGAACTCGTCGATAACTTGAGTCGGGCCGATGACGTGAAACTGAATCGACGGGCGTTCATCAAATCAACGTTCGGCGCAGGTATCGCACTCGGTCTCGCGACTATCCCGTTCAATATCGCGGCCTTCGTTCGAAGCGAGCCGAGAACCGACCGTCAGTTCATCACGACGGTCGAGGCGCTAGAGCGCGGGAAATCACTCGAATTTGAATATCCGGGTACGGAACCATCGTTGCTCGTTCATTTAAAGAATGGTGAATTCGTCGCCTATAACAACAAATGCACTCATCTGCAGTGCCCAGTGTTTTATGTGGAGGAAGAAGATGTTCTTCTTTGTCCGTGCCATCGTGGTTACTTCGGTGTCGACGGCCAACCACAGGCCGGTCCGCCGCAGCGGGAACTCCCTAAAATCTTGCTTGAAATCGAGAACGGGAAGATTTTTGCGGTCGGAAGAGAGATTCATCATGGGGCGTAACGGTTGGAGTTTAATCGGATTGGTCATATTGCTCGCGACGAACATGATACTCTTGCAATATACAATTGAGAGCTACATGGTGTATAATCACGCCTCGATGCGACTGTATATGATCATCGCCGTCATCAATGTCGGATTGATCGGCTTATTATATCGATATTGGAAAAAAATTGAATATCGTACGAAAGAATAGTCCTCCCCTTGAAACGCTTCCAAATGTTGATTGCGTTTCGAGGGGGTTTGTGTTTAGAATGAAGGCAAGCTTTCATATGGCGCAACGTGTTTTAAGGAAGGTCGGTGGAAATGGCTCATTCAAGTAAAGCGATGGTGCTCGAGGAAACAAAAAAATTGGCACATCGAATCATTCATGTCCCAAAAGGCGGTTTTCTGTTCCGAGAACAAGAAGACGCAGCTGAATTTTATATTGTAAAGAGTGGACTGATTCAAATTTCGAAATTGACGGAAAATGGAAAAGAATTGACGTTACGTTGTTTAAGCGCTGAGGCTTGTTGCGGAGAGTTGACGTTATTCGCAATCGAACCAAAATATTTATTTAACGCCAAGGCGTTAGAAGATAGTGAAATTTACGCGGTCAAAATCGAGCGTATTGAAACGATGATTTTGTCGTCGAACCCGGAATTCGTCCGCGAGTTCATGGTCATGATCAACGAACATATGCGGAAACAGCATACGAAATTTAGAGACTTGGTGCTGAACGGGAAAAAAGGAGCGCTCTACTCGACGCTCATTCGTATGGCGAACAGCTATGGGGTGGAAGTCGAAGACGGCATTCTCATCGACTTGAAACTGAAAAACCAAGAGCTCGCCAACTATTGCGGGACATCGCGTGAACGCGTGAATCGCATGTTGAACGAGCTCGCCCAAGAAGGGATTATTTCACTCCCTTCCCGTCAAATCATTATCCATGACCTCGACCGGTTGAAACTGCTCAACCATTGTGAGGACTGTCCGGTCTCGGTCTGTGTCATCGATTGATCACATTACGGCGGCAAGCGATAGCTCGCCTTCAAAATGCTCCAATCCATCGGTCTCGATTGTACAGGCCGATACATAAAACTCGCCATCTTCCATCAATTCATAAGACCGGAGCACGCCTTCGGCTAGCTTGATCCCGTTGGCACGGACCTCGACGACGACACCTTCCATCGAGCGGACACGCGCTGCGGACAAAAAGTCGAGCCATCGTTTGAAATGGCGATAAACGGTGACCGTGGTCCCGTCCCCTAAGTAACCGATAACTGCCTGGGTATCATCGATCGTCACGTCATGGTGAGTGGCGATCCGAACGAGCAAGGTGTGCAGCGCTTCTAGTTCTTCTAACGGACTTTCAAGTGGGAATGTGATATCGAGCCCCGTTTCGGTGAACGCAGCCTCGGCGATCGCGACGCCGAAGACACGGAACACGTGGGCCCCGTCTTGACTGAAGAAATATGGTTGTAGCGCCAAGCGAACTTCGGGCGCACAGTGGATTTGAATGAGATGTGACAAATTAATCCCTCCTCTATTCCTTATCGTAAGGAATCGGGGAGGGTTTTTCTGTGTTCAATGTCACAGAAACAAAAGATAGGCGATTTTGTCACAGATTGATGACAGGGTGAGAAAAAAACGCAAGATGCGAAATAAGTGTGAAAGAAGGCACACTTTTTTTAGGGGGTGGCCGATAGGATGAGATTAGGGTACGAATTGAACCGTTAAGAGGAGGAATAGACTATGCAACAATTAGACAAAGGGTCACACGCACTCGCGGAGTGGAAGCCAGAGGATGTGGGATTCTGGGAAGAGACGGGAAAACAAGTCGCCAATCGGAACTTGCTCGTTTCGGTCCCGGCACTGACGCTTGCATTCATCGTCTGGCAAATGTGGTCGGTCGCGGCCGTCCAATTGAATTCGATCGGGTTTAGCTTTACGCAAGGCCAGCTGTTCACGTTGGCCGCCCTACCTGGACTCGTCGGGGCGACGTTGCGCTTTTTCTATACGTTCGCAAACAGTATATTCGGCGGTCGGAACTGGACGATCTTCTCGACATCGATTTTGTTGTTGCCGCTCCTAGGCATCGCCTATGCCGTTCAAAACGTCAATACGCCGTATTGGGTATTCATGATTTTGGCCGCACTTTGCGGACTAGGCGGCGGAAACTTCTCGTCATCAAACGCCAACATCGGCGCGTTTTATCCGAAAGCGAAAAAAGGGACGGCGCTAGGGATTAACGGAGGCATCGGGAACTTGGGCGTCTCGCTCGTCCAATTGATCACACCGCTCGTCATCACGACAAGTATTTTCGGGTTCATCGGCGGGAACGCCCTCGTGACCGAGACCGGCGAAGAGATTTGGCTTCAAAACGCCGCGCTCCTTTGGGTCGTGCCGACCATCATTTTGACGGTCTGCGCATACTTGTTCATGGATAACTTACCGACCGCGCGTCAATCGCTTCGTGAACAGGCGAGCGTGTTTAAAGACAAACATTTTTGGATTCAAACGTTGCTCTACACGGCGGCGTTCGGTTCCTTCATTGGATATGCCGCAGCGTTCCCGATGATTTTAAAGTTAAAGTTCCCTGAGTCGGACTTGATGGCGCTCGCCTTCCTTGGTGCATTCCTTGGCGCCTCTTCGCGTCCGTTTGGGGGCTGGATCAGTGATAAGATCGGAGCGGCCAAAGTGACATTAATCGTGTTCGGAATCATGGCGCTCGGTACGATCAGTGTCATCATGGCCATCACGAACAGCAACTTGACGATGTTTTTCATCTCCTTCGTCGTCTTGTTCATCGCAACAGGACTCAACTCTGGAGCGACGTTCGCGATGATTCCCCACGTATTCGTGGCGACGAAGACACCGGCCGTCGTCGGATTCTCGGCAGCGTTTGCTGCTTACGGCGCATTCTTCATTCCGAAGATGTTCGGTTGGTCGCTCGAGCTCGTCGGTTCGTTCAACGGTGCGTTGTTCGTCATGCTAGGGCTCTATGCGATCTCGATTGCCACCACAATTTATTATTACTTGCGCAGCGGTGCTGAGAAGCCGATTCGCTGACAAATCGACGCAGGGACTGTGAGGGTCCCTGCTGTCGTTGATGGATAGAAAGGATGAACCAAGATGACACCATGGACCGATCGGCGGAGACGACCGTTGGAAGACTTACGCATCTCAGTCATTGATAAATGCAACTTTCGTTGCCGATACTGCATGCCGGAAGAAGCGTTCCGCCACCACCAATTTTTAAAACGAGATGAGTTGTTATCGTTTGACGAGATCGAGCGCTTCGTTCGCATCATCGCCCCACACGGCGTGAAAAAAGTGCGTCTGACCGGGGGCGAACCTCTACTCAGGCCGAATCTCGATGAACTGATTCGCCGCCTTCGCGCGGTCACGACCATCGAGACTATCGGGTTGACGACGAACGGCGTCTATTTAGAACGGATGGCGAAAGTGTTGAAGCAAGCTGGGCTCGACCGGGTCAACGTCAGTCTAGACGCCTTATCGGCCGAGACGTTCGGGATGATGAACGGACGCGGCACGTCGCCCGAGACGGTATTACGAGGAATCGATGAGGCGAAACGGCAAGGGCTCGAAGTGAAAGTGAACATGGTCGTCCGAAAAGGCTGGAACGATCATGAAGTCGCCTCGATGGCCGCTTATTTCAAAGAACGGAACATCACACTCCGTTACATCGAGTTCATGGATGTCGGCACGGCGAATGAATGGAACGTCGAACATGTCGTGTCGTCTGAATCGATTCTTGAGGTGTTGAAACAACGAAATGGATTACTTGAACCGCTTGCACCCGAAACACTAGGAGAAGTCGCGCAACGTTACCGTTACACGGATGGGGCGCAAGTCGGCTTCATCTCTTCGGTCAGCCAACCGTTCTGCGGAACGTGTACGCGAGGTCGCCTATCGAGTGACGGCAAATGGTACACGTGCCTGTTCGCAGAAGACGGGACCGATATCCGCGAATTGCTCCGTAGTGGGGCGAGCGATGAATTGATTGCCATGACACTAAAAATGGTATGGGAAGTACGGGACGACCGCTATTCGGAAGAACGGTCGCGAACTGGGAGTCGGACGCGAAACCGAATTGAAATGAGTTATATCGGAGGATGAAGACGATGCAAGCACACAACCATGTACATCAAAACACACAGCGTGTCCGGGCAGCGATTTTGACGATCTCGGATACGCGAACACTGGATACGGACGTGTCTGGCGAACATATTTGTACGCTATTAAAAGAAGAAGCACATACGGTCACATACCGTGAGATCACGAAAGATGACTCATTTGAAATCGAAGCGGCCGTCAGACGAATGGTCGACGAAAAAATGGACGTCATCTTGACGACCGGGGGAACGGGCATCACGAAACGGGACGTCACCATTGAGACGATTCGACCGCTGCTTGACCGAGAAATGGTCGGCTTCGGCGAGTTGTTCCGTTATGTCAGCTTCACGGAAGATATCGGACCGGCGGCGATGTTGTCGCGAGCTTTAGCAGGACGCATCGGGGATACGATCATCTTTTCGATGCCAGGGTCGCGAGGCGCCGTCGACTTGGCGATGACTCGCTTGATTCTCCCTGAGCTCTCCCATATCGTCTGGGAAGCGACGCGATGATCGGCATCGTCTTGGCAGGCGGAAAATCGCGCCGGTTCGGATCCCCTAAATGGCAAGCCTGTTATGAGGACATCTCGTTTGAAGAGCGGGCGCGACAGACACTCGTTACAACGACGACGTCCCAATGGAGCGTCGTACCGGCCGGACAGTCGATGACCTCATATCAACTTGAAGATGACATGGAATGGCGCGGCATGGGGCCGCTCGCCGGCATCGTCACCGTCATGCGGCACGTCCCGGCTGAATGGTATGCCATCTGTGCGTGTGATACACCTTTGTTGCCGTCGACCGTTTATGAACGGCTTGTGATAGAACGAGAGAATCAGCCGGTTGTCGCCTACGCAGATAATCGAATCCATCCGCTCATCGCCTTGTATCCCCGCTCGATACTGTCCCAGTTCGAAGCCGCTTTACGTCGAGGCGAACGGGCGGTCATGCCTCACTTGACAGAGGCGACAATCGTCTCGTTTGCTGAACGGGACTGGTTTAAAAATGTGAACACACCGAGTGATTATGAAGAATTGCTAGGAAAGGAAGTGGAGTAATGGAAAAGATGTCGACGCTATTTCGTAAGCCGCTCGCCGTTGACGAGGCGGTCATCCGTGTCCAAGAAGCGACGGGGAAAGGTCGGACGGAAACGGTACCGTTGTATCGAGCGAACGGCCGGATTTTAGCGATGGATCTCACTGCGACGCATGACGTTCCAGCATTTAATAAATCTCCGTATGACGGTTTTGCTGTCCAGTCCGCGGATTTGTTGAGAGCGAGCCGCGATGAACCGGTGACATTACCCATTCAATACGTTCAGGGAGCCGGACACGTCGGAGAACCGCTCCGCGCCGGCGAGGCGATTCGCATCATGACCGGGGCAAAAATTCCAGACGGAGTCGATGCGGTCGTCATGCTCGAGCTCGCACAAGCGGATGAACGAGTCGTGACGTTCAAGCGACCGGCCCGCGATGCCAATATTTCCTATCGTGGGGAAGATATGACGGCGGGGACGAATATCGTTGACCGAGGCACCCGCATTAATCCGGGCGTCATCGCCTTGCTCGCTACGTTCGGGTATGAGCAGGTCGACGTATACGTAAAACCGCACATCACCGTGTTTGCGACCGGTGATGAGCTCGTTGAACCGGGACAGAAAAAAACCGATGGGCAAATCTATAATTCGAATGCATATATGATTCTCGCTCAAATCGAGGCACTCGGTGGCGCGGCGACATATGGCGGTATCTTGCCGGATACGTTCGCTTCGACAAAGCGGGCGATTGACGAGGCACTTCGGACGAGTGATGCCGTCGTCACGACAGGCGGGGTATCGGTCGGAGATTTTGATTATTTACCGGATGTATATGAGGCGCTCGGGGCGACGGTGCTGTTTAATAAAGTTGGGATGCGGCCAGGGTCCGTCACGACGGTCGCGCACGTCGAACATCGGTTGTTGTTTGGATTATCCGGGAATCCGTCGGCGTGTTTTGTCGGAACGGAACTGTTTGTAGGCACGTATATGAAGACGTTATTCGGGCAAGCGGAGCGACCTGTCATCCAGGCGGAACTTGGTGTCGATTTCCCGAAAACGAATCCGTTCGACCGGTTCGTGCGTGGACATGTGACGATTGATGCGACCGGGCAGACGGTGGTTCATCCGAGCGGGAAAGACAAGTCGGGCATCGTCTCCTCACTCGCGACGTGTAACGCGTTGATTCATCTGCCAGGCGGAACGAGAGGGTTTCAAAAAGGGGACTCGGTGCGATGTCGAATCATCGATCAGCTTTGATTTTACAAGTGGTCGGCTATCAAAATAGCGGTAAAACATCGTTCGTTTCTGAGCTGACAGCACGCTTGTCGGCGACGGGGCTCCGTGTCGGTGTCATCAAACACCACGGTCACGGAGGGACGTTCGACTTGCCGATGACGGACTCGCATCGTCACGCGTTGGCTGGTGCCGTGCTATCGAGTGTGATCGGTGAAGACGGGACGTTAATCGAGTGGCAAGCGGTCGACACGTTTGAGTTGCTCCTCAACTGGTACGAGGCGCACGTCGACATCGTGATCATCGAGGGATACAAACGGAAAGATTATCCGAAAGTGATGCTCGTGCGAGACGGGCATGAACAACCGGTCGATGTGACGAACGTGATCGCGCGCGGAGATTCCGTGGCAGACAAGGACCGGTTGATGCGTTTAGTGGAAAGGTGGATGGAGAATGAAATGGTATCAAGTGAATGAACATCCGCTCGAACCGATGGCGCTTTACGAAACGGTCCGGCATCGAAACGTCGGGGCGGTCGTGCTGTTTATCGGGACGGTGCGAGAAATGACGGGTTCCAAACAGACTGAGCTCTTGGAGTATGAATCATACGTACCGATGGCCGAGAAGATGCTCGAACAAATCGCGAAAGAAGTGGCGGAACGTTGGCCTGGTGCGTTGACGGCGATCCATCACCGGATTGGACGACTCGATATCATGGAAGAAGCGGTCGTCATCGCGACGAGTTCTTCCCATCGCGCCGACGCATACGAGGCGAATCGTTACGCCATCGAACGGATTAAAGAAATTGTCCCAATTTGGAAACGGGAGCATTGGACCGACGGCACGAAATGGATGGGTGATCAAAAAGAACAACACCCAGGACGCCCGGAAGGAGTGACGTACACATGATTGAGGTATTATGTTTTGCCCACGTGGCAGAAGAGTTGGCGGTCCGGTCCTATACCGTTTCGGCTCCACAAACAATCGCCGCCTTGCGAGCGGATTTGGCCGAGCGGGGCGTGTCGGGAGCGGAACGTCTCATGTTCGCGGTCAATGAGCGCTATGAGACGGACGAATATACGGTTGCAGACGGAGACACGGTCGCCGTCATTCCAATGGTGAGCGGAGGATAAACGATGGAACTGACACACATGAACGACCAAGGGCGGGCGCGGATGGTCGATGTC
Organism: Exiguobacterium profundum; assembly: GCF_001909285.1. Lineage (GTDB taxonomy): Bacteria > Bacillota > Bacilli > Exiguobacteriales > Exiguobacteriaceae > Exiguobacterium > Exiguobacterium profundum. The sequence continues at coordinate 257,033 of NZ_MRSV01000001.1, read as the reverse complement.
TCGGATAAACCGGAAACGACACGGACAGCTCGGGCCCACACATCAGTTGAATTGAGCAGTGAACTGAAACAGCTCATCACGGATGGTGACCTTGCGAAAGGCGACGTGCTTGCTGTCGCCCAAGTGGCCGGGATTATGGCCGCCAAAGAGACGAGCCGCATCATCCCGATGTGTCACCCGCTCGCCTTGAAAAAAGTCGATTTAACATTCGAATGGGACGAGACACAGCTCATCATCGAGTCGTTCGTGAAGACGAAAGGTGATACCGGTGTTGAGATGGAAGCGTTGACGGCCGCATCGGTCGCAGCGTTGACCGTATACGATATGACGAAAGCGGTCGATAAAGGCATCGTCATCGGGCCGACATACTTGCTTGAGAAACAAGGCGGGAAGTCAGGGGACTACGTCCGATGACACATGTTCCGGAACGTTACGCGCGGCAGGCCCGGTTCCACGGTATCGGTGAGGACGGGCAAGAACGTCTGATGGTGAAACGAGTGCTCGTCGTCGGTCTCGGTGCGCTCGGAGCGGCCGTGAGCGATCAACTTGTTCGGGCCGGCGTCTCACTTATCCTCGTCGACCGCGACTATGTAGAGGTGACGAACTTACAACGACAGACGCTCTATACGGAACAGGACGCACGTGCCGAGACGCCGAAAGCGGTCGCGGCGCTCGAACGCCTGCGGACCATCAACTCAGACGTTGAGTTGGACGCGCAGATCGCCGACGTATCGTGGGATTGGCTTCGGCCTTTGCCGCCCGTTGATCTCGTCTTGGACGCGACCGATAACGTCGAGACACGTCTTCTATTGAACGATTTCGCACTCGAGCGCGGCATTCCGTTCTTGTTTGCCTCTTGTGTCGGGGCATACGGCATGAACTACACGGTGATGCCGGAAGAAGCGCCGTGTCTTCGTTGTCTCATGCGTCATTTGCCGTTAGCCGGACAGACGTGCGCGACAGCGGGGGTGGTGGCTCCCATCGTGCAACATGTGGCGAGTCGTCAAGCCGTCGAGGCGTTGAAATATTTGACCGGGCGTCATGAACAAATGGAACGTCGACTGTTGATTGAAGACATGTGGGAGAATCAGTCACAGCGGCTCGATGTCGCACGGCTCGTCGACGTGTCTTGCCCGTCTTGTCAGACCCATGACTACCCGAGTCTTGTTTCAAGTCGACAGCAGACAGCGCTCCTATGTGGTCGCGATGTCGTCCAAGTCCGTCGCTCCATCGAAGGGCTTGACCCGATTGCGCATCAACTCGAGCGGGCGGACATCACCGTGAAGCAGACCCCGTTCACGTTAGAATGGCGATGGCGGAATCATCGGATGCTCTTGTTCAAAGACGGAAGGGTTCTCGTCCATGGCGTTGACGATGCGCATGTCGCGGTCGCGATGGTCGATGAATGTCTTGGTACGTAATTCATCGCATCATAGAGCTTGTTTCTCCCTAAAAAAATACAAAATGATACAACAATTTCTGCGACACGTCATCAGCGTGAAGTCGGAACGGGTTACTTCGATGAAGTCTCGCTCGTCATCTCAGGTGGGCAATCATCAACGACTGCACTGGCTGGGTCGACAGAAGCAGAGCAGTTCACAAATTGATCATATTTTGGAGACGCCAACTTGTTGGTGTCTCTTTCTTTATGTGAAAGTATGTGAGATAGATTGATGAATATGTGAAAAAAAGATGAACCAAAGTTCATTTTCACTTCTCCAATTCGACGAATAGTTGTCACAAATAGTAAGAATAAACCGTTTCCATTCCTTGTATACTCAATCTGTTCACAAGTTGGACACAATGATAAAGGGGGAAGCATCATGCAAGGGGAACGATTGAATAAACGCAACGCTTGGTATCAAGCGGTATGGCGTTGGCACTTTTATGCAGGTCTCATATTTGCACCAATTTTTATTATCCTGGCTGTGACAGGAAGCATTTATTTATTTGAACCGCAAATAACGAAGATGCAATACAAAGACATGATGACGGCAACTTTCACGGAAGAACAGCCGATTGAAGTCCAAAAGGAATCATTCATGACGGAATATCCGGATGCGATGATCACATCGATTCGTTTGCCGGATGAAGGCGAATCGACTCGAATCGGTTGGATGAACAAAGACGAGATGATGTATACATATATTCATCCGGAAACTACAGAAGTTTTAGGAACGCGGTCTGCTGAAGGTAGCATGGATTTATTAGTTGTGATTCATGGCACACTATTAGGTGGTCAAATCGGGAACTGGGTCGTCGAACTTGCGGCGTCCTGGGCAATCATTCTTCTTATTACGGGGACATTCTTGTTTTGGCCGCGTGGTAAGAATCCGCTTCGGATGCTTATGCCGAAGCTTGGGAAAGGACGACAGTGGTGGAAGCAGATGCACGGTAGCATCGCTTTGTGGTCATCGCTAGGCCTCGTGCTCATTATCAGTTCAGGGTTGGCTTGGTCATCCGTTTCGGGTGCGATGTTGCAGTGGGTTTCCTCGTCGACAAACACGGGAGCACCGATGTATGCCTATGCGTTTGGCGCCAAGCCAGAATCGACCGTGACGACAAAAGAGGTGGCAGAAGACGTACCTTGGGCGACCCAAGCAGATCTCGTTCCAACGTCTTCTCCAAGTACGATGTTGCCGATTGATTTAAATCAGGTGGTGAACAAGTCCACGATTGATCGACCGTACACAATCTCGCTTCCGGAAGGCGAAACAGGCGTCTATACTGTCACATCGGCAGCAGGTCATCCATTTAAAGAATCGACGGTGAACTTAGATCAATATAGTGGTGAAACACTCAGCTCTGTGACATACGCAGATTACGGGATTCTCGGAAAACTGATTACGGTTGGAATCGCGTTCCATGAAGGTCGCCTGTTCGGTTTACTCAATCAATTGGTCGGTGTCGCGCTTTGTCTAGGTCTCATTTTCGTGGTCATCAGCTCGTTCATGATGTGGCGCAAACGAAAAGTCGGATCCATTGAACAGATGAAGCGGTTTGAGGACGAACGCATTAAACGAATCGTCGGTATCTTGATTTTACTTCTAGGTGTGACATTACCGCTCGCAGGAATCAGTATTCTTGTCGTTCTCCTATTTGATTGGTTGATTGGTCGCCGGAAGTTGAAAGCGGAGGTGGCAGCATGAAACGATTTAAAGCAGTCATTCCTGTCATCCTAGCGACAATTTGGTTAAGCGCGTGTCAACTTCAATCAGTAGAACGCACCATTGATCCGATTGGGATTCAACTGATCGTACCTGAACGTATAGAAGTTGGCTCGACGACGCTTGCGATGAAAGTATCGAATGATGAACGTGTGACGGAAAGCCATATTCAAGTCACGCCTTACGATTCGGAAGAGACCCGGACGTATGAAGTGACAGAAAAGGATGGCTATCTCGTGACGAGCGTGAAACTCGATCAGGGAATCTACCAAGTGAACGGCATGGTCCATGAAGGGCAGAAGGTCTATACGCCGTCCGCATGGATGATTGTCGGTGATGTACCGCAAGACCAAATCGACCAATTGCAGCAACCAATCGTTCACTCACACGACCATGGTGGTGAACATCAGCATTAAAAAAGTAACCGTTGCGTATGCAGCGGTTACTTTCGTTTAAGACGTATCCCGATCTCTCCAATGAGAACGGCAAGGCCCATGAATCCGGCACCGAGAATGGCCATCTGATTCTGGTTGGCGACCCCGATTCCGTTCTCGAATTGATAAATCTCACGTGTTAAGAATTGGATCGGCTCACCGGATGTGAGTGCTTGTTCATAACCGAGCCAAATCAAAATCGAGAATGTGGCAATTGAAACCAAAAGTCCGATGAATGCGGTAGTACTGACACGGATTACGGTTCGAGTCATAGCAATTCCTCTTTTCCTGTTTGTATACGATACGTCACAGAAATAGGAAAAGATTCACAGTGCACTCATTTTGGAATGGTCAACACTTGTCCGACGTAGATGGAGTTGACGTTTGTGATGTTATTGGCCGCTGCGATCTTCGCGACAGTCGTGTTGTACATCGTTGCAATCTTGTAGAGTGTGTCGCCCGATTTCACCGTATATTTCACGGTCGTCGTAGGAGGTGTGACGGTCGTGGTTGGAATGATGAGTACTTGTCCGACGTAAATGGAGTTGACGTTTGTGATGTTATTGGCGGCTGCGATTTTTGCGACGGTCTTGTTGTACATCGTCGCAATCTTGTAGAGTGTGTCGCCCGATTTCACAGTGTATTTCACAGTCGTCGAAGGGGGTGGTGTGACGGTCGTCCCTGGGATGATGAGCACTTGTCCGACATAGATTAAGCTGTAGTTCGTGATGTTGTTGGCAGCCGCAAGCGCCGACACGGTGACACCGTATGTCCGTGCGATACTGTACAACGTATCACCTGACTTCACGGTATACGTTTTGTTCGTCGATGTGTTTTGATAGGCCAGTAATTGCGAGACCGTGACAAATTTGTACCCTTTTGCTTTGAGTTGTGAAATCATCGTTGGGAGTGCGAGCGGTGTACCCGGGGCCCCGGCTCCGGTATGCATCAAGACGATTGAACCCGGTTTGATGTTGGTCTGAACTTTCGTGTTGATTTGGCTCGCGGTCAACCCTTTCCAGTCAATCGTATCAATGTTCCATTGAATCGTGTATCCGTATCCTGCAGCCCCGACACCGCTCAATACGGTACTATTCACTGCACCAAACGGGGCTCTGAAAATCGGTTTTGTCGTTTTTCCGGTCAACGATTTAATCAAAGCTTCCGTGCGGTCGAGTTCGGATTTCATCTGCGTGGCAGTCAGTTTGGTGAAGTCAGGGTGTGTATACGAGTGATTTCCGAGTTGATGTCCTTTTGCGGCGATATTTTTAATGTACTGTGGATGGTTATTTGCGCCCGACCCCGTTAAAAAGAAAGTGGCTTTGACATTGTTTTTTGTTTTTTTGTCTAAAATCTTGTTCGTGTTCGCCCCGTCTGCCCCGTCATCGAACGTCAATGCGACGACCTTGCTCGTCGTGTTCACGCTCGTGACAAATTTTGAAGCGGCGGCACTGACGGAAATCGATTGTGTGATCACCATCGCCAATAAGATGAACAGTGCCATCGCCCCACGAATGACCTTACGTTTCATCTGAATTCGCCTCCATTCATGATGTAACTCTCTTGATGTTAAGACTTTCCAAATGATTGACCTTGATATATTTTATATACCCCTTTTTAGAAATGATTTACTAAAATTCGGAAATGTACTCAATAAATTTTGATTCAACTATATGTGTGAAATTTGTGAGAATGTATCGTGGGATATATCACAGAATGCTCACACTCTTTTTGGAAAGAGATGGTATCATGAACAATGTGTGAAAGATGTAAGCGATTTATAAGGAGGACTTATGATGAAAAAGATGATGACACGGTTTGGGGTCGTGTTTGGACTCATCGGGTTATTCGTACTCGGTGCGTGTGGTACGGAGAAAGAAGCGGAGAGCGCGGCTGTTCCACAGTCAATGGAACCGGTCGAGGCAGAGTTGACGGTAGAGGCAACGGCTGAAAAGGGAGAGGCGGTACCTTTATCAGTAACAGTCACGCAAGATGGTCAACCTGTAGACGATGCGGATGAAATCAAGTTCGAGGTATGGAAGAATGGTGCGAAGGAAGAAAGTGAGATGATCAAGGCGTCACTCACGAAAGACGGTATCTATGAAGCGGAGACGACGTTCGCGGAAGAAGCGGTCTATACGGTTCAGGTTCACGTGACAGCGCGTTCGATGCACACCATGCCGACGACAAACGTGACGGTTGGACATCCAGAAACGGCTGCTGAAGCAGAAGAAGAGAGTGAGCATCATCACCACGCTGGAGCGGATATCACGCTTGACCCGAAAGAGGCGACAGCAGGGGAAGAACAACCATTCATGGTACACGTCATGATTGAAGACGAGATGCTCGCTGGAGCGGACGTACAGCTCGAAATCTTCCAAGATGGGGCAGAGAAGCATGAATGGGTGAAGTTGGAGGAAGCAGATGCTGGGATGTATAAAGGTGCACACACTTTTGCTGAATCAGGCGCATACAACGTTCAAGTCCATGTCACGAAAGGTCATGACATTCATGAGCACGTGATGGAAACGGTAAACGTTAAATAAAAAATCGGCTCGCGTTTGAGCCGATTTTTTATTATGCATTTTGGTAAAGGGATTCAACTTGTTGTTGAAGCGCCTCGTTCTCCAAGTACTCATCGTATGTTGCTTCTTTATCCACGATGCCATTCGGTGTCACTTCAATGATGCGTGTCGCAATCGTCGAGATGAGCTGATGGTCATGTGAGCTGAAGAGAAGCACGCCTTTGAACGACTCGAGACCGTTGTTGAGTGCCGTGATTGATTCGAGGTCCAAGTGGTTCGTCGGATCGTCGAGGACGAGCACGTTCGAGTTCGAGAGCATCATCTTCGAGAGCATGCAACGTACTTTTTCTCCCCCTGATAGTACAGACGCCTTCTTCATGACTTCTTCACCTGAGAAGAGCATGCGGCCAAGGAATCCACGAAGGAACGTGTCTGACTCATCGGCAGGCGAGAACTGGCGCAACCAGTCAAGGATGCTCTTTTCTGAGCCCTCGAAGTATTCTGAGTTGTCTTTCGGGAAGTATGACTGAGTCGTCGTTACGCCCCATTTGACTGATCCTGTGTCTGGCTCCATCTCACCCATGAGGATTTTGAAGAGTGTCGTGATGGCAACGTCCGAACGACCGACAAACGCGACTTTGTCCGTCTTGTTGAGTGAGAACGTGACGTTATCGAGCACTTTCACGCCGTCAATCGTTTTCGATACGTTGTCGACATAGAGAACATCGTTTCCGATTTCGCGCTCCATCGTAAATCCAACGAACGGATAACGACGTGACGACGGACGGATGTCATCAAGTGTGATCTTATCGAGCAACTTCTTACGCGACGTCGCTTGACGTGCTTTCGATGCGTTCGAGCTGAAACGTGCGATAAAGTTTTGAAGCTCTTTGATTTTCTCTTCTTTCTTCTTGTTCTGATCTGCCGCCATACGTGTAGCGAGTTGGCTAGACTCATACCAGAAGTCGTAGTTCCCGACATACAATTGGATTTTTCCGAAGTCGAGGTCGGCCATGTGCGTACAGACTTTGTTCAAGAAGTGACGGTCGTGGGAAACGACGATGACTGTGTTTTCAAAATTGATCAAGAATTCTTCTAACCATTGAATCGCTTTTAGGTCAAGTCCGTTGGTCGGCTCGTCTAAGAGGAGGATATCTGGCTTACCGAAGAGCGCTTGGGCAAGAAGGACTTTGACTTTCTCCCCACCTGTGAGTTCGCTCATTTGTTTCTGGTGGAGCGCTTCAGAGATACCGAGACCCTGCAGGACCATCGAGGCTTCCGACTCTGCTTCCCAACCGTTCAACTCAGCGAATTCCCCTTCGAGTTCAGCTGCGCGCATCCCGTCTTCATCTGAGAAGTCTTCTTTCATGTAGATGGCGTCTTTTTCTTTCATTATTTTGTAGAGACGCTCGTGACCCATGATGACGGTCTCGAGAACTGCACTGTCCTCATACGCGTAGTGGTCCTGTTTGAGGACGGCGAGACGTTCGCCTGGTGTGATGCTGACATCACCCGTCGTCGTATCTTGCTCACCTGATAAAATCTTTAAGAATGTCGATTTACCGGCACCGTTCGCACCGATCAATCCGTAACAGTTGCCTGGCGTGAACTTGATGTTCACCTCTTCGAACAACTTGCGACCGCCAAATTGTAGGCTGACGTTATTTACTGTAATCATGTATGGTATCCCTCGTTTTTCTGATTAGTTTACGACGTGTATTGTATCACGTTTTTGAAAATCGCGCAGTCGCGTAAAAAGTGGAAAAGAAAAATGACTCTATTCGGTAATTCCCAACATATCATATGTTTAGTAAAAACATAACGTCTCACTTAATACATTTGGTTACTTGAAGTGAGACGTTGTGTCAAAGCAACGAAGTAAACGAATTCCTTCAGGGGAAATAGTGCAGTTCAGTTGCCATATTTCTAATCCGGAAGGTATCGCATCGTTAATCAATTGACGAATTAGATGGTCTTGTTTTCGGTTGGAATTACCGGTATAAATTGGTGCGTAAAAAAAAAAAACATATAAGAGGACTGCTCTTCCGGTTTGGGGTAGAGTGGAAATCAGAGCGTGGAGATGACGAATCAACCGTTCTGTCTCGATGGGTCGTTTCAATCGTCTACGTTTAAAGTGTGGGAGAGGAATAGTGAGTAGTTCGCTGAGCGGAGCCTTCACTTCCATGAAGATTCCATCAATCTGAAAATCGATCCGTGCACCTTCAATTACTATTTCACGTTTGATTCCCCTCGGGGTTGAGAAAGCATCAAGCTGGTTCTCGAGTAAGAAAGCTTCAACATAGTCGTTTACACGACCTTGATTGATTCCAATCCATTGTTCACCATCGACTGAAATGGCTTCGACTGTAAAGTGGGTTTTACGATTCGAGTCATAGGTTTCTGAGACGAGGCAGGGGATGTTTTCAAATATAATATCCCCAATCCTTCCTGTTACAGGACAATGGCAAGGCGCGAGCAAATCATCAACGAGTACGTCCATGACAAAGCGATTACGTCTGTTTACAATTATCGCTTTTTTCAAAGTTTTTTCAAATAAAATCATTGCCACTTTTACGTGAAATGACGGTATTCAACTCAAATGCTACATTTCCTGCGAGTGCGCGTGAAATCATACATTGATCTTTCGCTTTTTTCGCGATTTGCTCGACAAGCGTGATGTCTCGGTCGGTCATCTCTGTAGGTACATGAATCGTTGTCGCATAGCGAATTGTCTCGTAAGTGAAGATGCCGTTTGTCACATCGACGATGCCCTCTGCATCAATCGTGATGCCACGGTGAGTCAAATCACTTCGCCCGAGTACGGCTGCGAGGGTGATGATATAACACGTTGCCGCTGCCCCGAGTAACATCTCATCCGGATTCGTGCCAACTCCAGGACCGTCCATCTCTGGCGGAATTGAAATCTGTGTCTTTAATCGCTCGGCCTCGAGGGTGCCGACGTCATTTCGTCCGCCATCCCAGCCGAGGTTCATGCTAAATGTATGTTTCATCAAAAATCGCCTCCAATGTCTCTAGTGTAAAAGAGAACGATTGGAGGCGCATGTGTTATGCTTGTGCACGTTTCGCGAATGTGCGAAGTGTTTCGATGATGACTGTTGTCGCTTTTTCCATGTTATTCACAGAGACATATTCGAACTTCCCGTGATAGTTCTCCCCACCCGTGAAGATGTTCGGCGTCGGGAGTCCCATGTAAGAAAGTTGCGAACCGTCTGTCCCACCACGAATCGGCTCGATCTTCGGTTCGATGCCAAGACCACGCATGACATCAGCGACGGTATCCACGATGTGTTTGACCGGCTCGATTTTCTCAGCCATGTTGTAATACTGGTCTTCCATCTGGAGTTCAATCCGTTCTTCCCCGTATTTTTGTTTTCTTTTTAGGACAAGTTTCTCCATCAACGCTTTACGCGCTTCGAACTTCTGTTTGTCGTGATCGCGGATGATGTATTGAAGCGTCGTCTTCTCGACGTCCCCATTGAAGCCGTTCAAGTGGAAGAATCCTTCATAATTGCTCGTCCGTTCTGGTGCCTCATCAGCAGGTAACCGATTTTGGAACGCCATCGCGAGCTTCATCGAGTTCACCATCTTATTTTTCGCGCTACCTGGGTGTACGTTCGTTCCGTGGAAGGTGATGGTCGCACCGGCTGCGTTGAAGCTCTCATACTGCAACTCTCCGAGTGGTCCGCCGTCCATCGTATAAGCGAAGTCTGCATTGAATCGGGCGACATCGAATTTATGTGGTCCACGGCCGATTTCTTCATCTGGTGTGAAGGCGATGCGGACCGTCCCGTGTGGAATCTCAGGATGGGCCAATAAGTATTCAACGGCTGTAACGATTTCAGCAATCCCTGCCTTATCATCCGCGCCGAGGAGTGTCGTCCCGTCCGTTGTCATGAGCGTATGCCCGACATACCCGTCCAGTTCCGGGAAGTCTTTTGGTGATAACACGACATTCAATGACTCGTTCAAGACGATGTCGCCACCTTCATAATGCTCGACGAGTTGAGGGGACACGTTCGTTCCTGTGAAGTCGGTCGCCGTATCGACGTGAGCAAGGAAGCCGATTGTCGGGACGTCATAATCGACGTTACTTGGAAGTGTGGCGAAGAGATAGCCGTATTCGTCCGTCTCAACGTCTGTCAGTCCGAGATCTTTCAATTCTTTCTCCAAATGGCGAATCAAATCCCATTGTTTGGCCGTCGATGGTGTTGTCGCACTTGTGAAATCCGACTGTGTATCAATCTTCGCGTACGTCATTAAGCGTTCAATTAATTTTGCTTGCATGGATTGCCCTCCTATAATAAGTTTCATCTTCATTAGTTTATCACGCGCAATCGAAGTCGAAACAAAAAAGTCGCGCCCATCGATGGACGCGACCTGTTCAAAAGAGAAACGGATATAGAATCGGCAAGATAAACGAGGTGAAGATTGCGGTCAATCCCATTGCGGCACCACCTGTTGCACCGGACAACGGATGTTCCGTTGCCGCCTGAGCGGTCCCGATTCCATGACTGATTGTCCCGAGTGTGAGTCCACGCGTGAACGGGTCGTCCATACGGATCCATGTCAAGAGTACCGGTCCAAGCATCGCCCCTAAAATACCGCAGGCAACAGCAATCGAGGCGGCAAGTGTCGCATCTCCTTCTAGCTGTCGAGCCAACTCAAGGGCAATCGGAGACGTCGCTGATTTGACCGATAGCGCAATCAATACGTTTTCGGTAAACGAAAACAGTTTGCCGAAAAGTACAGCCAAAAAAATCGTAGAGAGTGACCCGAGTACGATGGCACTCAGGGCCCGTTTTGCCCGGGCGAGTAGTACAGGTAAGTTGCGATAGAGCGGTAACCCGAGGGCGACCGTCGCCGGACCAAGTAAGATGGTGATGATGTCGGTGGCTGGTTTATACGTATCATAGGACTGTCCTGTCACGAGTAACAGAAGAATCAAAATTGCTGTACTTAAGAAGACGACATTGGTGAACGGAGATGCCCACTTCATGGAAAGTCGACGACTGAGCGAATACACGAGAATCGTCAATCCAATCCAAACGTATGTCATGATATCTCACCTTCTCTCCCGGAAACAAACGCCGTCACGACCATCCCGACCGCCATGCTGGCGAGTAACGTGATGAGGAGCGGGATGCCGGCAGCTTTTAACAACGTTCCGTATGCCATAAGACCGACGGCGATCGGGATGAAGAAGAAGGCGAGGTGCTTCGTTAAATATCCGGCACTGTCCTCAATCCATTCCACGCGAATGACTTTTGTCAACAAGAGGATGAGCAAGAGCACCATGCCGATGACGCTGCCTGGTACTTTCCACGAGAACGTCTCAACCATCCAGTTTCCGAGCGTGCTCAGTCCGAATAAAAGAGCGAGCCCAATCATCCATTTTAATAATTTCATATACATGACTTCCTTTCACGTCATTCAAAACGTATGAATCTTCTCAAATTCAACGAGAGAGGTCAAGAATAGAAAATGACAAAAAAGATAAGGGGTACATACGTTCGGGATGCTATACTACATCTATCATAAACAAGCGGGGTGTCGAGATGGAACTAAAAACGATTGAGCAATTTATTCAAGAGCATGGATTACAAAACAGGGAAGACATTTTACATGCGTTCACAAAGCGGGTCAATTTGACAATTTTGCCACGGACAACAAGGGAAGAAGTAGCGGTTGGCCATTCTAAGTTTGGCGGGTATCCTGACTTACCACACGCAGACTTGCATCCTGGAGAGAATATGACGTTTTTAGCTCAGTTTCGTTTAAGTGATTTGGCTGAGTTTGAATCCGTAGATGCACTCCCAAAAGAAGGTTTGTTGTCTTTCTTCTATGACTTGGAAGAACAACCTTGGGGAGATGAGGACGAGCGTCATCTTTGGCGTGTCTTGTATACGGAAGAAACGCAACTTGAGCGAGTGCGGGTTGGAGAAGCTTTGAATGAGCGTGCTGTTTCCTTTGAAGAAAGCTATGCAGAGAATGAATACAGTTTATATGAGCTGCTCGACGAAGAGATGTATGATCGGTTACTCGAACAATTCAATCAAGAGGAACTTCATGCAATCGGTGGACATCCGAGTGAAGTACAAGGTGATGTTTTTGAAGAGATACAGGAAACATATGGGGAACGATTCGATCATCCTTTCCTATTGTTTCAAATGGACACGTCTGAGGAGTTAGACGTCATGTTCGGGGATTCGGGTATTCTCTATTTTCTCATTCCGGAAGATGCTCTCCGTGCCAAACGGTTTGGAGAAACCGAAATCATTATGCAGTGTTATTGAACGCAAAAAAAGGGAGCCGACTCGAATGAGTCGACTCTCTTTTGATTACGCTTGTTTTTTCTTACGGAATCGTGCGAAGAACTCATAGACGATTGGTACGATGAGCAACGTGAGGAGCGTCGAACTTGTAAGTCCGCCGATCACGGTGACGCCGAGACCTTTCGAGATGAGTGCCCCACCCTCGAGACCGAGTGCGAGCGGTGCGAGTGCACCGATTGTCGCGAGTGCGGTCATCAAGATTGGGCGAAGGCGTGTGCCTGCTGCCTCAAGTAACGCTTCACGTGTTGATAAACCAGCTTCTTCTTTATGAATGACGCGGTCAATCAAGACGATGGCGTTCGTGACGACAATCCCGATCAACATGAGTGCCCCGATCAAGGCAGAAACCGAAATCGTTTCACCCGTGATGAGGAGGGCGACAAGTCCCCCGATAATCGCATACGGGAGTGAGAACAACACGACGAATGGTGTGAGTGCCCCTCCGAATGTGATGACGAGAACCAAGTAGACGATGGCGATCGCGGCGAGCATCGCAAGACCGAGCTGTGTGAACGATTCTTGAATCTGTTCCGTTACACCGCCGACATCATACGAGACGCCAGATGGGAGCTCGATGTCCGATACGCGTTCTTCAATCGCAGCAGACGCTTCTGTCGCTTTATCTGTGCTGAGTTCAACACTTACTTGCGCAAGCAGTTTTCCGTCGCGCTCGACGAGTGTGTCCGGTGTTGTGCCTTCTTCGATTTCAATGAAGTCTGAAATCGGGCGTGGTCCGAACGGTGTCGTGATTTCTTGTGCTTGCAGGTCATCGACACTGTCATACGTCACTTGCTCGTTCGGGATGACGACGTCTAACTGTTTGTCATCCACTGTGACACTTGTAAGTGGACTTTCTGGTGCCTGGAACTGACTGATGACTTGCGCGATTTGACCTGCCGACACACCGGCTTCTGCAGCGGCCTGTTGGTCGACGTTGAACGTGTATTGTACATAGGACTCACGTAAGTCAGATGTCGCTTGACGGACATAATCCGTTTCCTCTTCAATCGTTTCGATGAAAGTCGGCACGATGGCTTCTAGATCTTCAAGGGAGTTGGCATAGACGTTGTATGTGACACCGCTCGTTGCGCCGCCACCTGAGAAGTCTTGTTCTTTCCATTCCCCGTTCGAAGCGAGTTCGTTCAATTTCTCGATATCAGCTAACTTCACATCCGCGAAGTCTTCCGTATCTGGATCATATTGAACGATGAAGATTCCTTGTTTGTTGTTTCCGGGGTTCAGCGGGTTCTCTCCACCGACCGTGAACTGAACATCGGTTGCGTTCGGTTGTTCTTCCATGAAGTATTCTTCTGCCACTTCTGCTGCGGCAATCGAATCTTCAAGTGTTTGACCAGGTTCTGGGTCGAACGTGACGAACAACGTCTTCTCCGAATCCTGATTCAAGAAGTTGACCCCAATCGCTGGGACAAGGGCAAAGCTACCAATCAATAGGGCAGTCGCGAGACCGAACACGACGAGTTTATGGTTCAGTGACCAGTTCAAGACGCCACGATACCATTCCGCGAGCTTGCCTGGACCTTCTTCTGGCTTCAACTTGTCGCGGTTTTTAAAGAACGAGTCGGCCATCATTGGTACGACCGTGATCGCCACGAGTAACGAAGCGAGTAATGCGAAGACGACCGTCAATGCGAACGGCAAGAACAGTTCACCGACAAAACCAGTGACAAATCCAAGCGGCAAGAATACTGCAATCGTGACGATGGTCGACGAGGCGATCGGGATGAATACTTCTTTTGTTGCCGCGATAATCAACTCTTTACCGCGAAGTGGTTCGTTCGAACGCGTGAGTCGACGGTAAATGTTCTCGATGACGACGATAGAGTCATCGACGACACGCCCAATCGCAACGGTCATCGCACCGAGTGTCATGATGTTCAATGTGATGTCCAATTGCTTCAAGACGATGAGTGCCATGAGAAGCGATAACGGGATCGAGATGACAGCGATGATCGTCGATCGGAAGTTACGCAAGAACACTAAGATGATGAGGATGGCGAATAGGCCACCGAGCAACGCTTTCGATAACATCGTTTCGACCGACTCTTCAATCGGTTGTCCTTGGTCGAGTGTAATTGATACATTCGCCGTATCGTTTTCAGCTTCGAAGTCATTCAATACTTCTTTGACGGCGTTGACGACATCGACCGTGTTCGCATCTTGTGTCTTCGTCACTTGTACGCCGATGGAACGTTCACCGTTCGAGCGAGAAATCGATTCTTCGATTCCTTTGTCCTCGATTGTCGCAAGTTCACTCAACGCGACAGTCGGAACCGTCGTCGGAACGTTCGGTGGTAATGCCGATGGTGTTTCCGTCGGGACATCTGTTGGCACGTCTGGCGTTTGACCAGGTGGCAATTCAGTCGGGGCAGACGGTGTCGTCGGCGTTGATTGTGCTGGTGAGTAAGGGATTTGGATGTCGCGGAACGCTTCGAGCGTCTCCGACTTGCCGTCGATGACGACCGCTTGCTCCGTGTCACCTAATTCATATAATCCGAGCGCGATACGGGCATCATTCGCTTGAATCAATTGTTTGACCGTGTCTTCTGTCAAATTGTATTCAGCGAGCGCTTCTTGATCGAATTGAAGCTCGACGCGGCGAATCTCTTGCCCGGCAATTTGGACGGTTTGCGCACCTTCCACTCCTTCAAGAGCAGGCTGTACTTCTTCCTCGACGAGTTTTGTCAATTCGGCCAAATCCAGGCTTTCATCCGAGATGGCAGCCCCGATTACCGGGAAAGCGTCGAAACTGAGACGCGACACTTGAGGGTCTTGTGCCGACTCCGGCAATTCGACGTTGCTTAACGCATCTTTGACTTGTTGCTCCGCTTCATCCATATCGGTGCTGAAATCATAATCGATTTGGATGTTTGAAGCGTTTTGGAACGATGAAGAACGAACTTGCTCTACGCCATTCAAATTCTGAAGTCGGTCTTCTAACACAGTGCTGACTTCTTCGAGCACTTGCTCAGGGGATGCACCTGGATAAATGGTTGTGACCGAGACGGTCGGAGTCGTAATGTCCGGTAACGTCTCGAGCTTCATCGTCAGACCGGCGAAAAGACCGGCGGCCGTCAAGATGATCGTCATCAACCAAACCGCAAACTTGTTGTTAACGGAGAAGGACGTGATTTTCTGCATGGGTTTTTAATCTCCTCTATTATTATGTTGTTTTATGACTCACAATCGATGTCGTGGGCTCGTTCAATCAAGCGTGCGATAATCGCTTGTTTGAGTTCGGTAGGGGGAACACCGACACCGAAGTGTTCGGACATCATCATACCTTCGAGTGCATAACGAATGATCATCGTTTCCACCGGGTCGGCCGTTTGTTGGAACTGTGCGAAGAACGTATCTAAATCATGTTTCCAACGATTGGCGTACTCTTGGTCGACTTCGAACAACGTGAGAAATGCAATCATCTTCTCGACGTCGATTTGGATGGCAGCACGCTCAGGATGTAACTTCGTTTCATCAAATAGACGAACGAATGCCTCGACAGGTCCATAGCCTTCTTGTTGCAATGAAGCATATAGCTCGTTTTGTTCTTGTTGTAATCGTTCGACCATCGCCGTCATCAACGCTTCTTTTGAAGGATAATGATAAAGCAGTCCACCTTTAGATACACCCGCAGTCTTGGCGACTTCATCTAAGGTAAGTTGGTGCACGCCGTGGTTCATGATGATGTCGGTTGCCGCATCCAACAGCTTTTGCTTTGTAACGTTCGATCGGTTTGACATATCTTCACCTCTTTCTGTACCGACCAGACGGTTTGTTTGATTTTACTATATCGTTCGTATTCTTTTGAAGTCAAGAAATGATGTCCTCAAAACTGTCACCAATTACACATGTAATGTGATAGCGATTGCAGAAAAGTCTTGACGTGAGAATGATTATCAGTGATGATAAGTACTGAGAGTAATTATCATTACCAGAGAGAAATAACCGAACGTGGGGGAATGACAGATGAACAAAAAATATGCAGCTTTAGGAATTTCAGCAGCGTTAACGACATCGCTCCTTGCCGCTTGTGCAAGCACAGATGAGACAACTTCAAATGAAGGCTCAGACGATTCGAACGTCGTCAATGTTTACTCGAGTCGCCACTACGATGTCGATCAACAATTATATAAACAGTTTGAAGAAGAAACAGGCATCAAGGTCAACGTGGTGGAAGGGAAGAGTGACGAACTTCTCGAGCGTTTGAACACAGAAGGGGAGAGCACAGAGGCTGACCTCTTCATCACAGCAGATGCCGGAAACTTGTATCAAGCGAAAGAAGCAGGACATCTTCAAGCGGTCGATAGCGATGAGCTTGAGTCAAACATTCCTGAAAAATATCGTGACACGGACAACGAATGGTTCGGTTTGACGAAACGTGCGCGTGTCATCGTGTACTCAAAAGATCGCGTGAAACCAGAAGATTTGTCGACGTATGAAGCGTTGACAGAAGAACAGTGGAACGGTAAAGTGCTCGTCCGTCCATCTGAAAACATGTACAACATCTCACTCCTCGCATCGTTCATCGAAGTGAATGGTGTCGATGAAGCGAAAGAGTGGGCGAAGGGCTTAGTGAACAACATGGCACGCGACCCACAAGGGAACGACCGAGACCAAGCGAAAGCGGTCGTCGCTGGCGAAGGGGATGTGGCCATCATGAACACGTACTACATGGGGCTCATGTTGAATTCTGAAGACGAGGAAGAGAAGAAAGTCGCTGAACAACTCGGTGTCTTCTTCCCAAATCAAGATACAACAGGCACACACGTGAACATTTCTGGTATCGCGATGACGAAAGCATCGAAAAATACAGAAAACGCTCAAAAATTGATGGAGTTCATGTCAGAACCGTCAGCTCAAGAGAAGTTTGCGAGTGTGAACTACGAATATCCAGTCAACGAGTCGGTTGAGCCGAACGAACTTCTTCAATCATGGGGCGAGTTCAAAGAGCAAGACATCAACCTCTCTGCACTTGGTGAAAACCAACAAGAAGCAATCCGCATCTTTAACGAAGTAGGTTGGAAGTAAGATGACTTCGGCTTGAACGCGAGTTCAGGCCGGAGATTTTTGCGTTCTTCTCACCCTAAGCGCTACACGGGATGCGCAGAAACTGATATGATGGGACAGGAATTGATAGTTTACAGAACGGGAGCGGTACGACATGAACTGGCACGCAGTAAAACGACAACTGAATGGATGGGCGATCCTTAGCTTTCTCGCGATTTTATTGATCGTCTTGCCGGGAATTGTCGTGCTCGTCGAATTGTTCGCCCCGGTCAATGACAATTGGCAGCACATTCAGGAGTACCTGTTGCCCCGTTACGTGCGAAACACGTTGTTCATTATGGTGGCTACCGGTGTCTTGACGACCGTGATTGGGACGAGCCTCGCTTGGTTCGTGACCGTCTATGATTTTCCGTTCCGTCGCTTCTTTAAATGGGCACTCATCCTGCCGCTCGCGATTCCGCCTTATATCGGGGCGTATACGTATCACGGCATTTTAAATTACACCGGAGTGATCCAAACGACGCTACGAAATCAGTTCGGGATCACCGTCGATCAGTCGTACTTCAACATCATGTCGATTCAAGGAACCGTGTTTATTTTCACGTTGTTCCTCTATCCATATATTTATACGATCACTCGTGCGTTTCTGCATAACCAGTCATCCTCGATGATTGAGAACGCACGGATTCTCGGTCGTGGGTCGTGGGACATCTTCTTCACCGTCGTCATTCCGATTTCTCGAGTCGCCATCATCGGCGGTGTCAGTCTCGTCTTGATGGAAGTGCTCAACGACTATGGTGTCGTGAAATACTTCGGGATCCAGACGTTTAGTACCGCCATCTTCAGCACATGGTTCGGTATGAAGGATACGTCGTCGGCGCTGAAACTTGCGGGCACGCTCATGATTCTCGTCATCGCGATCTTGACGATGGAACGGCTCGTGCGAGGACGGAAGCAGTTCAGTTACGCTTCAACGAAAGTAAAACCGCTCAAACCGAGACCGCTGCAAGGCTGGCATCGCTATGCGGTATTCGCATATGTTTCGCTCGTCTTTGCGATTGCATTCGTCATTCCGTTCACTCAGTTGACGGCATGGACGTTTCTGACGTTCGATACGGTCTTCACGGAAGAATTTTGGCAACTCGTTTGGAATACGGTTCGGGTCGCCTTTACTGCAACCGTGATCATCTTACTGTTCGCACTCATCATTGCGAACTATACACGACTCTTCCCGTCAAACATGACGCGTGTCATTTCGAAAGTGACGACACTCGGGTATTCGATTCCGGGAGCGGCGATCGCCATTGCGGTCATCACGCTCTTCTTGTGGCTCGATGACAAAGTGCTCGATTTGGCACGGGCGCTCGACTTGAGTCAGACATTCGTGTTCCGCACGACGCTCATCATGCTCATCTTTGCCTACGTCATCCGCTTCCTCGCCATCGGCTACAACTCGATTGAGAGCGGGTTTGAGAAAGTAGGGAAGTCGTTTACCGAAGCATCCCGTATGCTGGGGTGGAATACGGTCCAAACGTTCTTTCGCGTCGATATCCCGATGATCAAAGGCGCCATCATGAGCGCGTTTATCCTCGTCTTTATTGATATTATGAAAGAGTTGCCGTTGACGCTCTTTTTACAACCATTTAACTTTTCGACGCTTGCGACACAGGCGTTCAAATACGTGAGTGATGAGAAGATTCACGAAGCGGCACTCGCTTCCATCGTCATCGTCCTCATGAGTGGACTGTTGATTTTCGTTTCCCACAAGGTGCTTGATAAGGAGGCCGACTAATGTTTGTTCAAATCAATGATTTACATTTTAGCTATAAAGGTGCACATGAAGAGACAATCAAAGGGTTCTCGATTTCAATCACGAAAGGTGAAATCGTCTCGCTTCTTGGGGACAGCGGATCGGGGAAGAGTACGATTCTCCGTTTGATCGCAGGACTCGAGATGCCGAACCAGGGCGTCGTCGTCGTGAATGACTGTGTCTGTTGCGACGATTGTCAGTTCATGCCGCCAGAAGATCGTGGCGTGGGGATGGTCTTCCAAGACTATGCACTCTTCCCGCACATGACCGTTGAAAAGAACATTCGATTCGGTCTTCATAAACTGAACCGCAAGGAACGGAATGCGCGTGTCGAAGAGATGCTCGCGCTCGTCAACTTGACGGAGTTCCGTCACCGTTATCCGTACGAACTCAGTGGGGGACAACAACAGCGTGTCGCGCTCGCGCGTGCGCTCGCACCGAAGCCGGCGCTCTTGATTCTAGACGAGCCGTTCAGTAATTTGGATACGTCACTTCAACACAGGATTCGCGACGATTTGCGTCGTCTCTTGAAGCAGACAGGTACGACAACGATTTTCGTAACGCACGATGAGGAAGATGCCGAGGCACTTGCCGACCGGATTGTCTACCTTGGAGAAGGCAAAATTAAAAAGCAGATCATGACGGAGAACAACAAGACGTTCAACCCGCAAATTCCTTGCTTCGTATAAACAACAAAAGACCCCTTACTCATTTCTAAAGCGAGTAAGGGGTCTTTTTGTCATTTTGTCATCTCGGAAGGTTTTGACTCATTTCCAAGTTGGTCAATCGCAGTCACGTAGTAGGATGCATTGTTCTCATTTGTGACCTCGATACTTTTTCGTGCATGGGTTGGGATACTTTCGATATGAGTCGCTTTTCCGTCAATGACTTCATAGATCCGATATCCAATCACGCTCTCTTGACGAACGGCGTGCCATGTCAATAAGTTACCTTTTAGTTCGACTGCCGTCGGTGTCTCGAGATCGACAGTTTCGTTCAGTTCGGTATCCACCAGCTCTGTATAGACGACGAATCGTTCATCATAGCCCCCGTCCCCGAACGTCCCCGAACAGGTAATCAAATTTAAGTTCCGATTTGATGTGGCACCGAAAATCTCTTCGATTGGCGCGGTTTTTGTATCATAGCGTTCTGTTTTTGTGACGCGGAACCGGAGTGTGTTACCCGCTTCATCTTGAATCAGAACGTCATCGCCTTTTGTCAGTTGATCGAGTTGATAAAAGATAGCCGGACCGGTCTTGCTGTCGACGTGACCGGCAATCACAGCATTTCCTTTGCTACCCGGTGTGACACCGGGTTCGAACCACCCGACCTGGTTCTCATCTTCTGGTACACCCATCTGTCCATTATCGAGGACCCCGACTTGTTCGATGGCGGTGTCGACATCGATTTTAGGGATCTGGATTTGAACAGGGGTGACGGCCTTGGCGTTTTCTTCTTCCTCGGCTAAGCGTAGCTTTTTCACCTCTTCCTGTAGAAGTGAGAATTCAGCCGTTAAATCCGGGCTCTCCTCTATTTGTTTTTCTTCTACAGGTGGTGACGACGATTCTTGGGCGCTCGTCCACGTCCAGAAGCTAAAACAAAAGAGAGAGAGCGCCAGAAACAAAAGGCGCTTGTTCATGGGACTCCCTCCTTATTGATTATTGTTCAGATACTTTACGTTTGCGAAGCGTTACGAAGGCGAGTAAGATTCCGCCAAGTACAGCTAATCCAGCGTAGAGAGTGTTCATTGATTGTTCTTGTGCACCACCGAGACCTGTTTCAGGCATCTCTTCAGGCATCATTGTTTCTTCGAACTTGTCAGGCATTTGTGTCACGATCGCGTTACCGAGTGTTTCACCAACACCGAACATGAACGCATATCCTTCACGGAATGACATCCAAGCCGCTTCTGCATCGCCAGCGACATATTGATCGAATGTGTCGAGTACGAGCGCTTCGTGCTGTTTGATTGCTTCTTCACCGGCAGCTTGTGGTAAGTTACCTTCTGTTGCTGCATCGAGGAATGTGCTGAAGTCGACAGCGAATGTGTCGAGGCGCATACGCGCATCTTCAATCATCGCTTCGTCACCTTCGAGTGTAGCGGCAACGATGTCACCTTGTGCTGTGATGTGATCTGAGTTCCATACTTTCTCGAATTGTGCTGCACCTTCGTCACCATATACGGATGCGATGGCTGCTTTGAAGTCGAGTGTGTTCTGGTCTTCTGCCCATGTCACGTAGTCATAGTCCTCTGCTTGGTCGTACCCTTTTTGCATACCGATTGCAGCGAGGGCGAAGTGTTCACCTGCAAGACTGTTCAATGTTGAGCGGAGTTCAACAGCTGGTGTGTCTGCTCCAGTCGTAAATTTGTCAGGCATTTGTGTGACGATTGCACCCGAGAGAGCTTTACTGATGTTGAACATGTGCTTGTAGCCTTCACGGAACGTCATGTAAGCTTCTTCGTAATCTCCTTCGACGTAGTTATCGAATACAGAGAGGACTTGGTCTTCATGAAGTTCGAGTGCATCAGCTGCTGCGTCCTTCGGTAAGTTGCCTTCCGTCGCTGCGTCGAGGAATGTTGAGAATTCTTCTACGAACTCATCGACTTCCGCTTCAGCTTCCATGCGTAGTTCCTGGTTGTCTGATTTTGCTGCTTCTACGAAATCAGCTGAGTAGTCGTTGTGACCACGGAAGATTTCTTCAAATTGTGCAGCGCCTTCTTCACCGTAGATGGAAGCGATGGCTGGTGTCATGTCGAGCGCGTTTTGATCGAGAGCTTGATCCGCGACCTCAGCATCTGCCGCCTCGTCATATCCTTTCATCATCGATGTGACGGCTAACACGTAATGCTCAGATAAGAGTTGATCGAGTGTGGCGCGAAGGTCACCTGCTGGTGTGCTTGCTGTCGGTGTGTGATCCGCTGCCTGTGCGTTGACTGGTACGAGTAGTCCTAAGGCTAGTGCCGGTGCTACGATTTTGTTTAACGTCTTCTTCTTCATGGGTAATCGCTCCTTTTCGTAAGTGAGTGTTGTCGTTATTTACACCCATCTAACGGAGCAGATCAAAAAATGGATCACTCTTTTTTTATTTTTTTTTTTTTTTTGTTGAAGAGTACGATAAACCCCTGGTGCGACGCCATATTTTCGTTTAAAAATTCTGTGGAAATATGGGTAACTTCGAAATCCAGACAGTTCCGCTATCGTTTCTAACGAATGTTTTGTATAGCGCATTTGCTCTTCGGCAAGCTGTAAGCGAATCGATTGTGCATATTCGATGATTGTCATCCCGGTCCCTTCTTTAAAGAGATGAACGGTCCGTGAAACGCTGAGTCCGACGGCGTCGGCGACGTCTGAAACTTTGAAGTCACTCGTGACGTGCGCTTCGATAAAGCGCATCATACGAGAGACGACTGGAGGTCGCGCATGGGAATGCACATCTTGAATCGAACGATCGAGCATGAGCAGAAGTGCTTGAACGAGTGTTTCAATTAAAACGGCACTTTGTTCAGACGGTGGACGGCGCACTTCTTCCGTAATGTGTTGCCATAGTGAGAGTAGGCGAGAATCGATAGTGATGGCATATAGTCGCTCCCGTGGAGTCGCATGCCACCATGTATCGATTGAATGCCCGGTACAGAAGATATGATAGTCTCCGCTCGCGGGTGTATCGACATGCATTTCATAGAAGTCACCCGGACGAACAATCAATACGTCACCAGGTCGTGTGATCATCGTTTCCCCATTGACCACAATCCGAGCCGTTCCTGCCGTTTGTAAGCGAATCAGATACGTATCGAGTCGATTAGCAAATGGAAAAGTATAAGTCGTTGTATGGTATGAATAGCCACAAAAGCCGATTTCCATAATAATCTCCTCTTTTAATAGCAAGATTGTACATATCTTAATCATATCATGGATGGTCATGATTCCTTGGAGGCAGTACGATGAAAGCGTTGAAACGGAAAACGAACTTCAAGGAGGACATAACATGAAACAATGGTGGAAAGAAGCGGTCGTATATCAAATTTATCCACGTAGCTTCAATGACTCAAACGGAGATGGGATTGGCGACATCCAAGGAATCACGGAGAAGATGTCATACTTGGCAGAACTCGGGATCGACGTCATCTGGCTCTCACCGGTATACGATTCACCGAACGACGATAACGGATACGATATTCGTGATTACCGTGCCATCATGGACGAGTTTGGTACGATGGATGACTTTGATGCGATGCTTGAAGAAGCACACCGTCACGGGATTAAAATCATGATGGACCTCGTCGTCAACCATTCTTCTGACGAACACCAATGGTTCATGGAGTCGCGTTCTTCAAAAGACAGCCCATATCGTGACTATTACATTTGGAAAAAAGGGAAGGACGGTCAGCCACCGACGAACTGGGGGGCTTTCTTCGGAGGCAGTGCTTGGCAGTATGATGAGGCAAGCGATGAGTACTACCTCCATCTCTTCAGTAAGAAACAACCGGATTTGAACTGGGAAAGCGAGACGCTTCGTCGTGAAGTGTATGACCTCATGACATATTGGCTCGATAAAGGGGTCGACGGGTTCCGGATGGACGTTATCAATATGATCTCAAAAAATCCGAGCTATCCAGATGGTCAAACGCAAGGAACAGGGTTCGGTGACGGTACACCATTCTTCTTTAACGGACCACGCATCCATGAATTCATGCAGGAGATGAATCGGGAAGTCTTATCGAAATACGACACAATCACGGTAGGGGAGATGCCAGGGGTCAGTGTGGAGGAAGCCAAACTTTATACGGGTGAAGACCGCAACGAACTGAACATGGTCTTTCATTTTGAACATGTGGACGTCGGGAACGGAAGCTTCGGGAAGTGGAATCCGACAGACTGGAAGTTGACTGAGTTAAAGACAATCTTCTCGCGTTGGCAAGAAGGGCTCGAAGAGGAAGGATGGAACAGCCTGTACTGGAGTAACCATGACCAGCCCCGTGCCATCTCACGCTTTGGAAACGATTCGCCTGAATATCGCGTTCGTTCCGGGAAGATGCTCGCGACACTTCTTCATCTATTGAAAGGGACGCCTTACATTTATCAAGGAGAAGAGTTCGGCATGACGAACGTCGCGTTTGAATCAATCGATCAGTACCGAGATATTGAGACGTTGAACGCCTACCGTGACTACACATCCAAAGGGTTGTTAACGCACGACGAGATTTTCCGTGGCATCCATGAGCGAGGACGTGACAATTCACGTACACCGGTACAGTGGTCAGACGAAGCACATGGTGGATTTACGACAGGGACGCCATGGATCGAGGTCAACCCGAACTTTGTTGACATCAATGCGGAAGCGGCAAGGAAAGATCCGAATTCACTCTTCCATTACTACCGTCAGTTGATTGCGCTCCGTAAAGCGAAACCGCTCGTCGTCTACGGAAAGTATGAGCTGTTGTTACCGGAAGATGAGGCGGTCTATGCATTCACACGTTCATTCGAAGGTGAGACATGGCTCGTACTCTGTAACTTCTCCGACGAGACACAACAACGAGAGCTACCATATGACGTGAAAGAACGTGTCATCGGAAACATGGAACCGATAGAAGCGTTCACCCTTCGTCCTTATGAAGCACAAGTGTATAAACTGTGACGAAAAGCTCGCCAGACGGCGAGCTTTTTTAAGTGCATACGTATCTTCTCTCGATGATTCGGGAATAGTGTAAGTAACGTCTGACATGAAAAGAGGGAACGACATGGGTACTTTAATCGCGTACTCTTCCAGATATGGAACGAGAAAAAAAGTGGCGGCTTTACTCGCCGAACGTCTATCGGGTGACGTTCGTGTCCAAAATATCGTAGAAGAGCCGAACGTCACGTGGGAGATGGTAGATCACGTCATCGTCGGGAGCTCAATTCGAATGGGCACGATCCAAGACGAGATGAAGGAATGGTTGACGCTTCACGAAGCACACTTGCTTGAGCATCCCCTCGCTTTATATTTGTGTGCCGGGACACCGACAGAGTCGGAACGGATTCGCGAGCTAGAAGAAGCCTATCGTGACACGCTGCGCGAACATGCCTATTTCGTCGAGGTCGTCGGGAGCGGGTACGACTTTGAACGAATGGGCTTTTTAGACAAAGCAATCGTTCGCATGATGGAAAAAAAAAAAGAGAGTTCACTTCAACTCGACGATGCCAAACTGAATCAACTCGTGGAAGCCGCTCAAACGTCTGAGCGCACCCGGTCTGAAAATCCTTGAGCGAGTAAATCATGCACATCAATCGGGCTTTTCGTGGAGATGAGTACATCTCCGCTTTTTTTCTTCTTTTTTATCTGATGAAGAGCAAGGTGTTCGAGGTGACGACCGATTTTTAGAGCGATAGGTGCAGATTCTTGGCATCGTAAGGCATCGATAGTCACTTCATCGGTGCGGTTATCTCCCCCAAATAGTTCGAGGTCGGCTCGGGCTGTGGTAAACCCGCGCACGGCGATTCGTTTCAGTTGAACGCGTCTCGATTTGTATTGGATCGCAAGTGCCGGATGTTGTTCGTAATCGTAGGTCGGGTCGCCGATTGCAGTCAAACCATGAATCAAGACGTCCTGATAGGCCGATACAACCAGGCTTCGTGGTGAGGATTTTGTATAGAGTGAACTGTGAACCGGCTCGACGGACACTAAGTTTGTGCCTGATAGGAAGCGGGCTGTCTCTGAGTTCGGATCGTCTGCTAAATGATGACCGATGTGACGGAAGTTAAATGAACGATTGTCATGCACCGAAAGATGGCCGAAGATATGAACGTCGTGTGCGGCAGATGAGGTCCCATGTGCTTTTACTTCGATGCCTCCAAAGCAGCCTTCCGTTCTATTGTGAACGAGTGTGACGTGCCGCGAACCGTCATCAATCTCAATCCCATTTGAGTTTGAGAACCCTAAGGCGTGTGTTCGACCGTGAGGATGATGACAATAGCAGTTGGTAATATAAATGGCATCACTATGGTGTGTGGTGATTCCGTCATCCCCATAATTCATCGCCTCGAGATGATCGAGATGGATATATCGGCTCCCGTTTGCCGCGCGAAGCCCGTCCCCTAAGTAATGATAGTGCGGAGACGTGATGTCGAACGCATGGAGCCCAGCATTTTTAGCCGTCACATGATGCACCCATCCATATGTCACATGGGCAAACGTCAAGGCGCTCGATGTCGTGTCACCGCTCGTCGTCCGTTTCACATCGCCTAATCGTGCGACATTCCAATCGAGCGTCAGGTGACAAACCTCGATATGATGATTTCCTGCAAAAGGGGTGGCGTTTCGTAGCAATCGTCGATGCTTTGGTGCATGGTCGGACAGTTTGAGAATCGTGACGTCTTGTCCGGCACCTTCGAGCACGCAGTTGGAAGGCAGACGAATCCCCCGAACGATATAAACGCCTGCTGGGACAAAGACACGACGGTTAGAACGGATGGCGAGTCGAAAGGCGAGGGTACAATCCGTTTTTCCATCTCCGATAGCACCATAGTCCGTCACATCAACACGTTGTTTCGTCGTCTGCAGTAAATTCAAATATTCGGCATCGAGCCGACGCATCCAGACGGGACGAACGATGCCGTCGACTTGCTCGAGCGGAAAGGACGTGCGGACAGGGGTGATCCGTTCCGTCAATGGGATTCGACACGGGAGAGATTGTTGTTGCTCGAAGTAAGAAGCTTCCCGTGTAGCACGGTGCCATTCAAGTGATTGCTGGATGAGGTCTTCTTCCGACCAATCGGAATAAGAGGCAATCATCGATGCGATTGATTGTGTGTCCTTTACGTTTTTCATAATAAATCCTCCTAGCATCATCTTCTCTAGCATGTACCCGTTTCACCTTGTTTTTTAGCAATCAGAAGTATTTACTAGACAGAAACATCTAGTCGTGTTATATTCAATATGTGCTTAATTAAGAATAGCTGGAATCATAATTCACAAGTGCTTGGGATTATTTTTCATTAGATAATCCAGAGGCTTGTATTTTTTTTGTTTATGTTTTTTCTAGTAAGGCACTACTATAACGCATAGCGTTTATTTCAGGAGGGTTCATTCATGAACACAGGTAAAGTAAAATGGTTTAACTCAGAAAAAGGTTACGGCTTCATCGAAATGGAAGGCGGAGACGACGTATTCGTACACTTCTCAGCAATCCAAGGCGACGGCTTCAAAACACTTGAAGAAGGCCAAGAAGTAACTTTCGAAATCACTGACGGAGCTCGTGGACCACAAGCTTCTAACGTTGAAAAAATCTAATCTTCCTTTCTAAGGAATATGATACCTGCTCGCATCGGCGAGCAGGTTTTTTTGTTTTTTATCTCATAGTTTGAGGGAACAGTATACGAGCGACAAATCATGAAGGAGGAATTTGGAATGAGTGCAAAAGACACAGCGTTAAAAATTCTAGAGGGTAGCAATGTCGGGACGATGGCGACCGTGTATAAGGTGAAACCCCACAGTCGATATATGACATTTTTCCATGATGATTTCACACTCTACACAGCAACCTCTAACGATACAGATAAAGTAGAAGAACTAGAAAAGAATCCATATACGCATATTTTAATCGGCTACGATGGAGATGGTGTGGGCGACACTTACTTAGAAATCCTCGGTAAAGCGACCGTGTCGGATGATGAATCGATGAAAGAGAAAGTATGGAATGAGAAACTTGAAGGATGGTTCGATGGTCCGGACGATCCAAAGCTTGTGATCCTTAAAATCGAACCGGAATCGATGCGCGTGATGAACAAGAAAGGTCAACCACCACAAGAAGTGACACTATAATCTCTTCTAAGACACCTAAATCAGGTGTCTTTTTTTGTGGATGATTGTGAATAGAATATGGCGTACATATGGACGAATCATGAACAAAGGAAAATACATATGTGAAATAGTGAACATGAATGGTATATTGTGAATGTAATCACATTATACATTTATTTAACTTCTTGAAAGGGAGGAATTATGATGTTCACGAAATTTTGGCAAAATCATAACATCGCTACAGCGATCTTGACGGTGTTACGTGTATGGCTCGGTTATCATTGGTTAACGGCAGGTTGGGGTAAAATCACGGGAGGTTTTGGAACAGAAGGATTCTTAAACAATGCGGTGTCACTCGCTTCTGGAGAACATCCGGCCGTTGCTGGATGGTGGGCTGCATTCCTAGAAAACTTTGCGATTCCAAACGCCGGGCTATTCGATGTCCTGATTCCTTACGGGGAATTCTTGGTAGGCTTAGGATTATTGCTCGGTGCCCTCACACGTAGCGCAGCGTTCTTCGGACTTGTCATGAACATGGCGTTCTTACTATCAGGAACAGTCAGTACGAACCCAACGATGTTGATCGTATCTGTCTTGATTTTAGTTGCCGGTCATAACGCTGGAAAAATTGGGGTCGACGGGTTGTTCCTTCGCCGCTTTGTCGACACGAAAGTGTTACATCGTTCACCAAATCGTCAAATAGCCTCGTAACTTTTATGCGTTCTCTTGTGACAAACCTCTCACGTTTCGGCTACGATAGACATAGCCTACAGAAATAAAGGAGAACGCATATGACTACGACTCATTTTAAATGGCTTGGCTACACAGAAGGTGTATCCTTCTTGTTGTTACTGTTCATCGCGATGCCGTTGAAATATATGGCCGGCATTCCACTCGCGGTCAGTATCGTAGGTGCAGCACATGGTTTCTTATTTGTGGCCTACGTGCTCGCAGCGATGTATATGGCATGGCGCTTGCGCTGGGGATTCAAAGTTTTGACACTTGCTGTCACGGCATCGGTTATCCCATTCGGACCATTTTTATTAGAAAAACGGGTACTCCCGTCAACAGAGAAGACATCGAACTGATTCGTTCGATGTCTTTTTTCGTTACGATACACGTTCCATTGACTGGGCTGCATCTCGTTCTGCTTGGATGTCATGCCGGATTCGGTACGTAAGGACGAACGTACAGATGAGTAGACCCACCATACAAGCGGTGTAGAGATGGGCAACCGAGACGAGGTCGCTCAATACCCCGAATAGGATAAAGCCAATCGGTGTAATTCCCATCGCGAGTGATTCGAGTACCCCAATCACGCGTCCTAAATAGTTTGGATCCGTATTCGTTTGGAGGAACAATTGAATCGGGATGTTGACACGCACAATCAAGAAACCACTCAATAAAGCGAATGTCGCGAAAAAGAATATCGACGTGAGGACGTTGAAGTTAAAATATAATGGAATGGCAGGTCCGACGAACAGGATACTAAGAATGGTCAAAGCGGATCGCATCGTTGCTAAGCGATGTTTGATTTTGAATAACGGTAAGGCATGAAGTAAGGAAGCGACTAAAAAACCAATGGCGACCATGCTTTCAAGGAGTCCGAATTGAAACGGGGACACACCGACTTCCTGTAACGCTGCAATCGGGAACAACACTTCCGATGCGACGAAGAAGAAGTTCAAAAATGCGGCGAGGACAGCAACTGTCCACAAGACTCTTTGTTGTTTCAAGTAAGACAGACCGGACCGTACGTCTTCCCAAGTCGATTGTTCGGTGGGTGCGACCTCTTTCTGATGAAATTTAAGTCGAGAGGCGAGAAGTGCGGCAATCATAAAGAATAGAGCAGAACTAAAAAAAAAGACAGGAATCGGTATAAGCTTAAACAGTGCCCCGGCAAGAAGCGGGGTACCGATGCTTGAGATGGAGATGATACTTTGAATGAGAGAGTTGGCGCGTTGCAGTTCATCTTCCTCAAATAAAAGAGGAATCGAACTTGATAACGTGACCGATAAGAAAGTGGAAACGATCGCTAAGAAGAATGTGATGACGTAAAAAGCGGGTGCTTCAAACGTCCAAAGTAAGCTTCCAACACCTGCGAGTAAAAATAATCCTCCGTTCAAAGACTCCATCCTAATGATGACTCGCTTTCGGTCAAGTTTGTCTGCATAAGCGCCGGCGAATGGGGATAGAAGCACACGGGGTAATGTACCTGCGAGGAGAACGAAGGCGAATTGGAGCCCAGATCCGGTCGTCGTCAACACCATGAGTCCCGCCACAAACGTAAATAAGTTGGATGCGAATAACGACATGAATTTACCGAGCAGTAAAATTGATAGATTTGAAGAGAGAAACTTCATAGAAACACTCCTTTGCAAATTAGTTAAATGTGATTTAACATTATCATAAAGGCAACGAAGTGAATTGTAAATATAAAGTTCAATATAATTTAACTTTTAGAGGTGACATATGATTGGTGAGCGCATTAAAGCATTGCGAAAAAAAAAAAAAATGACTCAGACGCAGCTGGCGGAAGGGATTGTCACAAAATCGATGCTCAGTATGATTGAGAACGGAAAAGCAGAGGCATCGATGCGCAGTTTACGAGAACTTGCCAGTCGATTAGATGTCTCGATGCAACAGTTATTGACCGATCCAAAAGAGGTCGAACTACAGTCGCTGGTGGAAAAGCTAGAATTTGAGGAGATGCAACTCATTTCACTACCGGATCAAAAAATTCGGGAAATGCTCAAGCCTTACTTACAGGAAGAAATGAACTCCGTGTGGCAAGGAAAAGCATATATGCTGTACGGTGATACGTACTTTCAAGAGGGCGAGAATGAGAGAGTACTAGCTTACTATGACCGCGCGATTGAGATTTTTGAGAAGCTAGGTGAGTCCGAAGAATTGGCGATGGGACGAATTAGCCAGGCTTATTATTTATTGATGTGGAACCGCTACGAGGAATCGATTGAACGGATTGAAGCGATAGAACTACTTGATGCAAAATATATGAAAACAAAGACACGAACTGAATATGCCATGTTAATTGTATTTAAGAATCTTCTTTGTGATGAGGATTTAGAAGGGGCAATTCGACAGCTTGAAGACGTGCTCGAGTATATGACACGGACAAGAATCTACTACCGTGCGGACGACGTGTATCGCACCATTTCGATTTGCGCGCTCTATTTGAACGATGAGAAGAAAATTCATGAGTCGTTACAAAAGGCGAAGCAATATATTCAATTCACGGAAGATCGTTTGGCTGAAATCAAAGTGGCACTTTCTGAAGCGCTCTATGCGATGGAATATCGACATGTCAAACTATTAGGAAAGAACATCAAATTGATGGAATCTCTCACGACAGATGTCGAACCATTTATAGCAGCGATTTCGATGGCGAAAGGTGTGTACTACGCTTTTCGAGGGGAAACGGAAATGGGAAGAGAGTGTTTATTGGCATTATGGGAAAACAGAGATGAGTGGAAAACACATAGCTTAGTCGATATCGCGATTTACTACGAAGGTTTATTAAGGGGAACACTGAACGGATGCGGAGACGACTGGGTACCGGTCATCGAAGAACAAGTAGCAGAGTTCCCGCAAGGTCTGTTTCGCAAACGTTTAGAAACGTTGCTACAACAAATCAAGGGCTGACGCATCAGCCCTTGAACGTTTGAATCAATGTCCCTTTGCCATACTCGACCTGCACAGAAGCGTGAGCCCCGTTGACGAGTGTCATCTGAGGAGGAACGTGTCCGCAGTCGATGTCGAAAAAAATAGGAACTTCTAACATGTGATGAAGCTCCTCATACACCATCTCGACCGTATAGTCTTGATGTACAGAGGGGGCATCACTCCGTCCGAATAGAATACCAGACGTATGATCGAACCAACCGGCCCACTTCATTTGAAGGAGGGTCCTTTTTAATGCGGGGACGTTCATCTCGGCATTCTCAAAGTACCAAAGGATCGGTTCATTGTTCAGGTGATTATGTTGGAACGTCTTGACGTCTCCATATGGCGTCCCAATTGTATGTAAGAGCACATCGAGACATCCACCAAGCAATCGACCTGTCGCTTTTTGCCCACCGTTCGCTTTCCATTCGGTCGTCTCCGTCAGATGAAACAGATGTGGCGTCGGATTATCATGCTGCCATTCGTTTTGGAACTTCTCGGACGAGCGTTGGATGACCGTTTCGTCGGTCCGCGTCGACAATACATCGAGCCAGCGTGAACTCGTCTCGTCCCACATATCGGCACGCAAGTCGACTAAGTTTGGACCGTGGGCGGAGGCGATTCCGGTTTTTAGCGTATACACAAAAAGTAATAGACTCGTATCCGAATAACCGAGCATCCATTTTGCGGACAAGGACTGCCACTCGATGTGATCGAGGATTTCCATTAAGAGTTCCCCACCCCAGGGCGGAACAATCAAGTCGACATTGTCATCTTGAAGTAGAGATGTCAGTTCATGTGCACGGACTCGAGCCGGAGCGGACTTCCCAAATCGTTGTTTCCACGCATTCGGAGTGAATTGCAATGTGAACCCTCGATTGGAAAACTTATGTTCCGCTTGATGCAATAGATGGTGCAGTTCTTCTGGTATACCTGACGAAGGGGCGGTGACACCAATTTGATGACCGGTTAACTGTGGATAACGAATCATGACAACCTCCTGTGGATAAGTGATATGTTCAGTAGAAAAAATGGGTTATCCACATGTGGACAACTAATTAGAGCGCATCCGTTCGGCATGACGCATTCCCCATTCGTTCATCGCTTCGAGAATCGGAATCAGTGTTTTCCCGTACTCACTTAAGCGATAATCGACACGTGGTGGAACTTCTGGATAGACGGTCCGGATGACGATATCCTGTTCTTCTAAGTCGCGGAGTTGTGCGGTCAATATCTTTTGGCTGATTTTTGGTAACGCGCGTTTCAACTCACTGAAACGCAATGTATCTCCATTGATCAACACGAGGAGGATGGAATGTTTCCATTTTCCTGTAATCAGTTCGAGTGCCGTATCGACTTCACAGCTTGTTATGTTAGTCACGTCGCTCTTCCTTTCCAATAGTATCGTTGAAGTAACTATACCACCTTTTTGTGCCTTTTTCTGTAACATCGACCGAGCGGGTATAGTGAAGGTGAGGTGATAATATATGAAAAAAAAAAAAATCGAACTCGGTCCGGTAACGCTTCGAGTCCGTGACATTGAACAGGTGACACGATTTTACGTAGACGTGATTGGGATGAGTATTTTAGAAGAGAGCGAAGAGCTCATTACACTCGGTACGAAGGAACGTCCGCTTGTCATCTTGCACAGTGTCCCGCAAGCGAAAACCAATCCACGGGCGGCAGGCTTGTTCCATTTAGCTATTCTGTTCCCGAACCGTGTAGAGTTAGGAAGCATGTTGGCACATCTCATTGAGCGACGCATCGAAGTGGGGCAAGGCGACCATCTCGTGAGTGAAGCCTTCTACTTGAGCGATCCAGAAGGAAACGGGATTGAATTGTATGCCGACCGCCCGAAGGACCAATGGACGTACGAGGCAAACGGCCATGTGAAAATGGCGACCGAGCCTGTCGACTATGAATCGATGCTTCAAGCGGCAGCCAATCGGTCGTTTACTGGTTTACCGATCGGAACGATGATGGGGCACGTGCATTTTAAAGTACGCTCAATCGAGGCGGCGAAACGTTTTTATCATGATCGGCTTGGCTTCTCCATTACGACGGATTCTTATCCAGGCGCACTTTTCCTAGCAGCTGATGGCTACCACCATCACATCGGAACGAACGTGTGGGCCCGTCCGAGCGATCCTGTGGGAATGGAGACCGGAATCGAAGCATGGACGCTTCTCGTCAATGAAGAGACGAACCAGGCGTTAGGCGGAACATCGTCTGAATGGTCGTTGACCGATGAAGACGGGATTACCGTGCATATTAAAAGAACGAACGCTTGAGCGTTCGTTCTTTTTAACGTGCGGATGTTTTCTTCTGACCTGCGTTAAACGAGAGACGAAGTCCGCGTTTTTGATACGCTTGCTCGACTCGTTTAGGATTGAGGCTGAGCTCAAGGTGAGCTAGCTTCAAATGTTCAAGTGCCGGCACCGTGACATCGAGGCGAACGAGCTCCATATTGCGCTCTGCTTTTTTGCGTGTTCGTCTCAAGTTACGGGGCACCTCCTCTGACGTCAGTGCCGCGATCGTTTCATTTACTTGTTGTCGTTTTTCACCCTTGATTCTCAAGGCAGAATACAGCTTATCGAGCGAACCGAATCGTTTGATGAGTTGAACCGATTGGCTTTCGTCGAGCCCGGCAACTGGAGGGATTCCGTCAGAACGGTCTCCTGTCAACGCTTTGACGGCTGACAGTTGCTTCGGTTTCAATCCTTCGTATAGCGCCGCAATCTCTTCTGGTCGAATTTCTAAATGACGCTTGAGTGGCAACGGACGATTATCACGAATGTCACAGCGAGCCTGCATTTGCTGAAGCTCCTGTGTCTGTAACCAAACGGTGATTCGTGGACTGACAAGCTGTAACAAGTCTTTGTCTTTTGTCATGATGACGACAGGGGCACTGCAACTGAATTTACGGGCGATGTGGGCAATCAAGTCTTCCCCTTCATACCCTTCTACTTGGAATTGTGGGATTCCACTATCCTCAAGCAGTTGGCGCATGAGTTCCATCTGCGCTTTTAATTCAGGCGGTGTTTGACGTCTGCGACGTTTGTAGCCTGGGTACAGTTCTCGACGCCATAATGTTTCACGTGAGACGTCCCAAACAACGACAAAATGAGTCGGACGATGTCTGCGTAGAATCGTCCGGATGAGGCCGGTCATTCCGATGACGGCACTCCGATCGTTTTTAGATACCTCGCGTCCTTTTTTCGTTCTGCTCGCGGCGGCACCATAATAAGCACTGGCCAGCATGGAGTTACCGTCAATCAAAAATAGTTTGCGTTCCATGCGTAACCTTCTTTCTATTTCTTTCTGTTTAAACCGAACATCTCGCCATGTTTCGGTGATGTTGTGTCATTGAGTGGGTGACACTCAAATAAGCAACATATGTGCAGTATATCACGGGAAGAGGCGAAAATATAGCGACAGTTCGGTGCAAACGTGAAAAACCCTTCTCCATATTTCGGAGAAGGGTTTAAAGAAAGCATCATTCAGATAATGGTTCTTCCTCTTCGTGAGAGGCGAGAATCAAGTCGACAAAGACGATGCGGTGGTTATCGACTTCACTGACAATCAGTTCATGGTTGCCAGGTAAAAGGAAGCGCTCGCCTGTTCGGGCATTCGCTTTTTGTGATAAAACGAATCCACCGACCGTATCGACGTCATCTTCGATTTCGATGCCGAACCGCTCTTCGAGTTCTTGCGTTAAAACGAGTCCCGAAAGGCGATAATGTTTCGGAGCGACTTCTGTAATTTCAGCCTGTTCGTCTCGATCGAACTCGTCTCGAATCTCGCCGACGATTTCTTCTAAAATGTCTTCAATCGTCAACAGTCCTGCCGTCCCGCCGTACTCATCGATGACGAGACACATCATCGTCTGCGCGTTTTGCATTTTCACCATCGCTTCTTGAAGTGGCGTGAACTCGGTGACGAGCGGCAATTGATGAATGAACGACTCGAACGGTGCATCATTTTTTGAAAGTTGAGCAGTGAAGAGCTGTTTCGCATTCACGAATCCGAGAACGTCATCGCGATCGCCATCTCGTGTGACGGGATAGCGTGTATACTGATGCTCTTCGACAACGGCAATGATTTCTTCAATCGTATCTTCTTCATCGATTGTCACCATGTTCATTCGTGGGACCATGGCATCTTTGGCGATCCGTTCGTCAAAGGAGAAGATATTTTGTACATAAGCCAACTCGTTTTCATTGATCTCACCGCTACGGAAACTTTCCGTCATGATGATTTTCAGTTCTTCTTCCGAGTGTGCCGTTTCTTGCGCTGTCGTCTGTACCCCGAATAAGCGAAGTGTGATTCGAGCCATACTGTTCAAGGCCCGAATAAACGGATAGAAAATTTTTGTGAAGACGTAGAGCGGACGTGCGACGAGGAGCGTCAGTTTTTCCGCTTCATGTACTGCAAGTGTCTTTGGCACGAGTTCACCGATGACGACATGGACGAACGCAATCAATAAGAAGGCGATCAGAAACGACAAGAATGTCACGAGAGAAGGCGATATGTTCAATTGTTCGACCAATGTGTGGATATACGTTTCGATTTGATCGGCACCAATCCACCCAAGACCGAGTGCAGAAAGCGTGATTCCGAACTGAGAGGCAGAAAGGGAGTCGTCGATATTCTCGATGACTTTTTTCGCGCTGACTTCTCTCTTATTTCCTTCGAGCACGAGCTGGTCGAGTCGAGCGCCACGCACTTTCACAATTGAAAATTCGGCTGCCACAAAAAAGGCAGTCAAAAAGATTAAAAGTGCGACGACGAGTAAGCTGAGTAACATGGGACTGTCCAACAATTCCCCCTAAAATCGGGGAGTCACCTCCATTGAGTATAAGATCAAACGTCTTTCAGGCGTTTCCTGAAAACGAATAGTTTGTTTCAGTATAGTTGATTTGTTTCAAATATTCAAAATGCAGCCAATCATGTTTCATGAAGAGGGGAATGCGGGAACTAAACCCGAGAAGATGAAGGAGGAATTGACATGGCAAACTATCCAGAGTTAAAAGGTAAGGTCGCGGTCATCACGGGCAGCTCGAAGGGGCTCGGTCGTGCCATCGGGGAACGTTACGCAAAAGAAGGGATGAGCGTTGTCCTGAATTACCGCAGCAGTGAAAAAGAGATGGAGGAAGTCATCCGTGGCATCGAGGCAGCTGGTGGGAAAGCCGTCGCCGTGAAAGGGGACGTCGCGGAAGAAGGACTCGCGGAGAAGATGATTGAGAAAGCCATCTCTGAGTTTGGAAAGATGGATATTTTCGTGAATAACGCCGGCGTTCAAGTCGAGGCAAAAACGCATGAGATGGAGTTTGATAACTGGAAGCAGATTATCGATGTCAACTTGAACGGGACGTTCCTTGGTGTCCGTGCTGCTTTAAAATACTTCGTGGAGCATGAAATCGAGGGGAACATCATCAATATGTCTTCTGTTCACGAAGTCATCCCGCGTCCAGGTTATACACATTACGCAGCCAGCAAGGGTGGCGTGAAAATGTTCACGAAATCCGTCGCACTCGAGTATGCACCGAACCATATTCGTGTCAATGCAATCGCACCTGGGGCGATTGATACACCAATCAACGAAGAGACGATGAGCGACCCGGAAGAGAAGAAGGGATTAGAAGCGCTCATCCCATCTCACGTCATCGGGAAGCCGGAACAAATCGCAGCCGTTGCCGCTTGGCTCGCGTCGGATGAGTCGTCCTATGTGACGGGGACAACCATCTTTGCGGACGGTGGGCTTTCGCTCTATCCGTCATTTGGTCCAGAGAACAAAGTCCAATAAACAAGAGGGTGCGATGATGCACCCTCTTTTCGTTTAGCTACTCATTTGATTGGTCATATCCGACTTGGGAAGGCTGACAGTGAAAATGGAGCCTTTGCCGATGTTTGAGGTAGCGTGAATCGTTCCACCGTGACCTTCAGCGATTTCTTTACAGATTGCGAGACCGAGACCGGTCCCTCCGATTTTTCGACTGGCTTAATTGTCGACGCGATAAAACTTGTCAAACAATTTTGGTAGCGCGGTTTGGGGAATCCCGATACCGTGATCTTCAATTGAAATGTCAATCCAATCCGGTCGTTCACATGTGACACGGACATGGATTTCGCCACCACGAGGCGAATACTTCACAGCGTTGTGCAGTAGGTTCATGAAGAGTTGATTGAGTCGCGTCCGGTCTCCGTATACATAGACGTCTTCCGTGCAATCAAACGTGATGTGATGATGTTGGCTTGAGCCTTGATGCACCGAGATCGCTTGCTCAAGAATAGCGGACAGACGCTCTGGTTCGTTATGGTACGTCTGTTGTCCAGACTCCATCCGTTGTACATCGAGCAAGTTCGAAATCAAGTCTTCAAGACGCAATGTCTCTTGATGAATCATTCCTAAATATTTTTCGGAACGTTCAGATGAAAGCTTTCGGAAACGAAGGAGTTCAGTGAATCCAATGATACTTGTGAGCGGAGTCCGGAGTTCGTGAGAGACGGTCGAAACGAGTTCGGTTTTCAGACGGTCGACTTCGGTCTCGTGCGTCACGTCACGGAAAACGAGCATCGTTCCATGACGTGTTCCTCGCAAGTAAATCTTCTCCGCATACATTTGAATGAAGCGCTCTTCCTGATTCATCGAGAACGTGACGCTCTCTTCTTTACACTGTCCATCGAATGAACGTTCCATGAACGCGAAAAAGGCATCCTTTTGATCGACCTGCAGTCCGAGCTCCTCAAGGCTAGCGTCTAAACGATATAAATCGACTTCATTTCGCTTCGTAATTGGTTGATTGAATAAGACAAACAACGCTTGGTTCGCTACTTTCTCACTTGTTGCGTGTTCGACATAGATGACGGCATCGCGAATCGAGTGCAGAAGGCGCGCTGTCTTCTCACGTTCTTCTTCAATCCGATAGCGTTGTGTCGTGAGAGATGTAGCCATCTGTCGGAACGATGTTGTCAATTGCCCGACTTCATTTTTAGATTGGGCTGCCGCCGGTGTGATTGGCTGTCGTTCTCCGGCAAGGCGCTTACTGTTTTCGATCAACTCCTGCAGTTGACCAGTTAAGCGTCTCACATATGGACGGGCGACGATAAAGAGAATGAAGAGAACACCGAGTAAAGAGAGGAGCCAAAGAGCTTGTGCCCACTTCGTATGGGTCGCAAGCTGAGCACGGAGCCCATCCTCTTCTGCGTTCAGTGAGTTCCGGTATTCCGTGAAGACGCTCTCCATATCGACGATGCTCGCACTCATATCCGCGGCACTTTTCGAATTGATTTTGAATTTACGATCTGCCGGTGGGTCTTTTTGAGGATTCACTTTCCCGAGCGTCGGCATCTTTAAGAAGGGTTCGGTTACACTACCGTCCCGTTTTCCTGCTACATAACGTTCGAGGCTCGGCATGACACGTTCCTGATACGCGACAAACAGCGTACGCGCATCGCTCGCGTACGTTTTTTCTTTCTCGGTTACGGCATTCTGCTCGAACCAAGTGGTCTGTTCGTCAATCAAGACTTGTTTATCTTGCACACGTTCTAACATCGCGTCATCCCCAAGGAGGACATATCCGCGCATTTCATATTGCATCGACTGCCATGTCTCGAACAATTCGGTCGCATTCGTGCGCCGTTCACTGATGTTCTCGAGCGATGACGTCGTCTGTTCGATTTGGTTTTCCGTATACACATATACGGCAAGCGACGTGAGGAGGATCAGTCCGATGAATAAGTAGAAGACGAATAAAAATTGTCTCCCGATCCGTTGGTCAATCCATGACTTCATAAAGACCGTTCCTTCCTAGAATGATGAACATTCCGACTGTGACTAATATCCTACGAGTGTCGTTCTTTCATTGTACAGATTCAACTCTTCAGATGCTAGATATTGAGAAATCAAGGAAATGAACGCTATTATTTATTGAACAGTAGTAGATAGTATGCTATTGTTCTATGTATAGTAGGGGGTGGGATGATGAATCCTCAATTCAAAAAGGGCGTACTTAACCTGTGTGTGTTAGCACTCGTCGCGGAACAAGACCGCTATGGGTATGAGCTCGTTCAGGCGATTTCGGCCAAAGTGGCCATTTCAGAAGGTGCGGTCTATCCGTTGTTGCGTCGATTGACGACAGAGGGCTATTTCACGACGTATTTAATGGAGTCTGGAGAAGGCCCTCCACGGAAGTACTATCAAATTACGGAACAGGGCCGCAAACACTTAGTTGAACTGCGAACGGAATGGGATGTATTCACGAACGGTGTTAATGACTTAATCCGAGGGGGAGACGACAGATGAATGAAGAACAGTATTTGTCAGAGCTCGAACAGCTATTGATGGACGTGAAGGTGAAAGATCGGCTTGATATTTTACGAGACGTATCGGAATATTTCACGAGTGGTCGATTAGAAGGAAGAAGTGACGAAGAATTGGCACGTGAGTTAGGGGAACCGAGCATACTCGCATCGGAATTGCTCGCCTCTGTCGATATTGAAGAATCGGTCTCGACGCGACCGCCTGCGGTTGTCAAAAGCTCGGCGGTAGCCTTCCAAAGCGTCCTCATTCAAGTTCAAAATGCGCAAGTGTTCGTCACCCCATCACAAGACGGTTATGCGTATGCGACGCTTGAGACGGAGACTGATCATGGGGTCGTCATGGATATCGTGGGGGACACTTTAGAGATACGGATTGAATCCGAACGTCGTTTCGGTCTTTCGGACCTGTTCTCATGGTTTGGGTCAAAGGCACCTGTACTTCGGGTTGAATTGCCTCATCACGCCTATCATCAGATTCAATTAAAAAATCGTCACGGTTCGAGTGATGTACAAGATCTCCAAGCGGAACGGTTCCACGTGGAGAGTGAGAACGGTCGAATCGTCGCACATCACATTCAAGCACGTCATGGTGTCCTGCGCACATCGAACGGAAAAGTGCTCGCATCAAGCTGTCACGGTCACGATTGGGAGCTTCATTCCTCAAACGGTCGTGTCGAAGCGAAACATTCTCAGCTCGAGCGGATCAACATCCATTCCTCGAACGGTCGAATCGATGTCGATCACGTCACGGGAGCGGTCGATGCCAAAACTTCTAATGGACGGATAGACTGTTCCGTACAAGCGATTCAAGCACCGATTCGCTTGAAGACGAACAATGGGAAGATTGACTTACATGTCGATGAACGTCCGGAAGATGTGACGATTCGTGCGAAGTCACGAAACGGGAAAGTTGATGTGTTTGGAGAGCGGTCGAAAGAGTGCGTATTTGGAGACGGATCGATTGAAGTGAAATTAACGAGCTCAAATGGGAGCGTCACCGTATCAGGATGAATATAGCCCCTCCATCGATCGATGGAGGGGCTATACTTATAAATCATGTACCAACACATAGGCGACTCTAACAGGACCATGAACGCCGACGATGAGGTTCATCTCGATGTCGGCCGAGTTCGAGGGACCAGAGATGAAATTGACACCGTTCGGGGAATGGAGACCGTCTCGGTCGAGTGTGGCAAGTTGTTGTGCCGTTTGCGTCATACGTGGAACAAGGACAGATTTCGGGATGATTGCAATATGGTCTTGCGGTAACAGACTGATTGTCCGTGATCTACCAGGCTTCGCATATTGGACGATTGTCGCACTTTCCGCAAATGCCGCATCCGCAATCGTGATGCCAATGTCCGCTCGAATGGCCAGCTCTCGACTCGCTTCGGGTTGTGACGAATCCCACCAATCAAACGTCTCACTTGTTGCAGGTGCCCAAGCGGAAATTCGCTCATCGTTTTCTGCGAGAATCCGTGCGCCATGATAGCGTTCAATCAAGAGGCGAAGCGTATCATCAAGCTTCGCAGATTCACATTCCACCAAATCGGTATGGATTCGGGTCGCGACCATGCGGAACGTCTCGAGCAGCTCTTCTTCACTCGCGCCTTTCAACACCTCATCTTGCGGACGATGTGTATATTCCCGTTTTGGCGGCGTGAGCTTGACCTCACGACCGAGTTGCTTGGCGATTCGTTGTAGAAAGTCCTCACGGTTTGTGATTGTACCAGGATTCATCAGGCATTCCCCCGTTTCTTGAACCAATCTCGGACGGTCTGTTTGTTCGGCTGCGGCAAGTCTTTCGAGTCCGTCCAAGCCGGTAGCCCTTTCTCAATCTGACCCGAGGTGGCGAACGGTGATGTCGCAAACGGTGCGACATGTTCCGCTGCTTCGAATAAGAATGGACTCGAAGCCGTGACGGCAAATCCTTTCATCGCAATCCGCTCCACGAAAGGTGATTGCTTTTTCTCCTCTACGATGACGCGTCGATGTTCAATCAACAGCTCATGCAGCGGAATCTTTACAGGACACGCCTCCGTACAGGCGCCACAGAGACTCGACGCATAGGGGAGTTCTTTATAGTTCTCGTATCCGTCAAGAAGCGGAGCCAAGACGGCACCAATCGGACCTGGATAGATTGACCCGTACGCGTGACCACCGATATGGCGATAGACGGGACAGACGTTGATACAGGCCGCGCAGCGGATGCATTGCAACACCGATTGGAACTGTGTCCCGAGAATACCAGAACGCTTGTTGTCGACGATGACAAGATGGAACTCTTCTGGTCCATCGACTTCACCGACCGCGCGCGTCCCGGCGAATGTCGTGATGTATGACGTGAGTCGCTGACCGACCGCGCTTCGACAAAGCATGTTGACGAGCACCTCGAACTCTTCATAAGACGGGACGACGCGTTCCATGCCCATGACAGAGATAACCGTATCAGGAAGCGACGTCACCATGCGTCCGTTCCCTTCATTGGTCACAAGCCCGACGGCTCCACTCTCTGCGATGGCGAAATTGCAGCCGGTGATGCCGACTTCTGCCTTCAAAAAGTCTTTGCGCAGTTCTTGACGCGCATAACGACCGAGTTCAGTCGGATCGTTTGAACCGGTATAGCCGTGAGTAGTGAACGTCTCATGGACAGCGTCGCGGTCTTTGTGCAGAGCCGGGGCGACAATGTGAGACGGTGGGTCTTCGTCGAGTTGCAAAATCCATTCACCGAGATCGGACTCGACGACGGTACATCCTTCTTCCTGAAGTGCTTCGTTCAAGCCGATTTCTTCCGTGACCATCGATTTCGATTTCACGACATGTTTGGCTTGCTTCGACCGAACGACTTCCCGGATGTAGCGGTTCGCTTCTTCCGGTGTCTCCGCGAAAAAGACGCTTCCACCACGTTTTGAGACATTCTCGCTCAATTGATATAAGTAATAATCCAGATGTTCCAGCACATGTTGACGAATTTCTTCCGAATGGTCGCGAAACGATTCCCAGTCCCCGAGTTCACCTGCAGCATTTAACCGGCCATCCCGTAGACGGTTTTGAGCCGAACTGACGGCCTGCCGCATGAACGCATCTTCGATTCCATCTTTTCGTCGATCTTGAAACTTCTCATCCAATCGAATCCCCATGCTCATGCTTGCTTCACTCCTTCGTTCAAGACTTCGGCAATATGCATCACTTTAATCGGATGTCCCTGTTTATGAAGACGTCCGCCGATGTTCATCAGACATGACGCATCCGCTCCGATCAACACCTCTGCGCCTGACTGTAAGATGGAATCGACTTTTTCATCTACCATTTGTACCGACACGTCTGGCATCTTGACGGAGAACGTCCCGCCGAACCCACAACAGTTATGTACGTTCGCGAGGGGAACCATCGTCAGTCCATCGACGTTTCCGAGCAACTTACCGGGAGCCGCTTCGATTCCGAGGAGGCGAGTCATATGACAAGACGCGTGATAGGTCGCTTTGGCGGGAAACTTGGCACCGACATCTGTGACTTCGAGCACATCGACGATGAACTGCGTCAGTTCGAACGTTTTGGCGGCATGCGCTTCAGCGCGAGGACCCCATACTGGATCATCTTGGAACAAATGAGGGTAGTCGCGCATCATCATGACACACGACCCCGATGGTCCGACGATATATTCTGCATCTGCTTGTTCAAACGTTTCAATCATGTGCTTGGCAACCTTTTTAGTCTCCTCATGATAGCCGCTGTTGTAGGCAGGCTGCCCACAGCATGTCTGCTCAAAGGGGAACGTCACCTCGCACCCTAAATGTTCGAGTAGTTCGACTGTCGCTTGTCCGACGGATGGAAACAACGTATCAGATAAACAAGTGACGAATAAAGCTACATTCGGCATAGCCATTCCTTCTTTCTTCTGATGATAGCGATTTCAACGTCATTATTTCATAAAGCGTAGGAAAGTAAAAAAAAAATGGGGAGAAAAACTGATTTATTTGTAAAATCCTGTCTAATTGATAACGTATCTCACTGAACAGATATTCATCTCTTTTCTGATATAAAACAGCTAAGGAGAACGTATAACAGAAAAAGATCCTCGACACATGACGAGGATCTTCTGTCTAACTTATAGGAAGAACATTTCCAAGATGAAGAGTGCGCCGAACAAGTAGATGAGCGGGTGAACCGTCTCTTTGTTCATCGCTTTGAAGATCGGGTACAAGATGAACCCGAAGGCTATGCCGC
The DNA here is from genome assembly GCF_001909285.1 of Exiguobacterium profundum. GTDB lineage: Bacteria > Bacillota > Bacilli > Exiguobacteriales > Exiguobacteriaceae > Exiguobacterium > Exiguobacterium profundum. The sequence continues at coordinate 212,705 of NZ_MRSV01000001.1, read as the reverse complement.
GTTCGATGCTTCCTGACAAAGGCATGATCAAAATCGTCATGAAAGCCGGGAAGTATTCGCTGAAGTCGCTCCAGTCGATGTACCGGACGTTCGTCAACATGAGTGCCCCGACGATGATGAGTGCAGGAGCTGTGATTGCCGCTACGCCAGAGATGGCGCCGATAAGTGGGCTGAAGAAGAGTGTCAATCCGAACAATCCGGCGACGACGGCCGTTGTGAGCCCCGTACGTCCACCTTGCGCGACACCGGCAGCAGACTCGATGTATGCCGTAGACGGGCTTGTTCCGACGAGTGATCCACCCATTGTGGCAAGTGAATCGGCAAAGAGTGCACGGTGACCATTCTCAATTGTTCCATCCTCTTTTAAGAGACCTGCCTGTTTTCCGACACCGACAAGCGTACCTGTCGTATCAAAAAGCGTGACGAGGAAGAACGAGAGGACAGCACCGAACAAACCGTATTGAATGACATCACTAAATGCCGTCACGGGGTTGACCATGAGTCCCTCGGGAAGCGTCGGCATCGCCGTGACACCATCGATTTTTAAGATGTCCATGAAGTATGCTGCGATCCCAGTGAGTACCATCCCGATGAGTAAAGAACCGGGTACGTTTCGTGAAAAGAGAAGTGCCGAGACGATCAAACCACCGAGTACAAGTAGTACTTCTGGAGAAGACACGTCACCGAGACGCACCAAGTTTGCTTCATCAGCAACGATCAAACCTGATAGTTTTAATCCGAGTGAAGCGATGAAAAGACCGATTCCGGTCGTGATGGCATGCTTCAACGAAGTCGGAATCGCTTGAATCAACTTCGTCCGAATTGGAGAGAGCGACAAGATTAAAAAGAAGACGGACGAGACGAAGACGACGCCGAGTGCGGCGGACGGGGCAATCTGTTCTTGAGCGACGAGCGTGTAAGCGAAGAATGCGTTGAGCCCCATTCCTGGCGCCACGGCGATTGGTAAGTTCGCATAAAACGCCATCAAGCCTGTCCCGATGAGGATGGCAATGATTGTCGCTGTGAATGCTTGTGCGAACGGAATCCCTGCGTCGGATAGAATCGCTGGGTTGACGACAGAGATGTACGCCATCGTCACGAACGTTGTGATCCCAGCAGTCACTTCCTGTTTAACATTCGTTCCATGTTGTTTAAATTGAAAAATATTCATCGATAAAACTCCTTATTTCGGTCTATTTCCGAACATTAATTGAGAAAAATGCTTAAATTAACGTTATCAACTTGATGACTATACAAAAATGTTTGATTCCCGTCAATTGTTTTGAGTAAAAAACATGAAAAATGAAAGTTGAAGACAAATAATGTTCGGAAATAAATTTTTTTAAAAAAGATTCTTGCTCTGAAACGCGTTTCAGAAGATACGGTATAGACAAAGGGAGGGGAACCGATATGAAACCGACAACGTGGAAGACATGGTGCAGTGGAATCGTATACGAGCTCGTCATCAATCAGTTGTATACACCGTTTGGAAAAATGTTGTGTACCCGTTTCCAGGAAGAGTTTCTTCATTTACCGTTAGAGGAGCGCTTCCGTCTCGTTCAAGCGATTCGTTGTCAAGTCGTCGAAAGAGGTGACAGTCAGCAAGCAGAGTGGGTACACTATATGCAAAGACTGACAAGTTGAGGTGGTCGAATGGCAAACATTCGAGATATCGCGAAGCACGCTGACGTATCGGTGACGACGGTCTCGCGTGTGTTGAACGAGCATCCGTACGTATCGAAGGAAAAACGGACCCGTGTCCATGCGGCGATGAAAGAACTCGGGTATTTGCGAAATCAACAGGCGTTGACGTTGTCGACGGGGAAAACACAACGTGTCGTCGTCATCTTACCTTATATGGATCACCCGTATTACGGTCTCTTCGTCAATGGACTCGCCAAGGCGGCGCTCGAGCACGATTACCGGCTCGTCATGTGGCAGACGGAGTATAAGCTGAGTGAGGAACGACAAGCACTCGATTTATTGAAACATCGCGAAGTCGATGGGGCGATCGTCTTATCGCATGAAATGTCCTTTAAGGAAATGGAGACGTATCGTGCGTACGGGCCAATCGCTGTGGCGACCGTCGGCGCACCGGAGACGATCTCATCGATCCATGTCGACCATTACGCGTCGTTCGTATCAGGTATTCATGTGCTACAGGAGCATGGATATGAAGAGATTGGTATCATCTTGTCAAGAAGCCATAGTCCGAGTTCCCTTGCGCGTCAGCAAGCCTATTTCGATGAAGTAGCGCATGCGCGTGAGCAATGGATTTGGACCGGCTATTTGACGAGTGAGGACGGTATTCGGCTAGCTGAAACGTTCCTCTCTCAAAAAGAGCGTCCTCGAGCGCTCTTTTTCTCGTCTGATTATGTCGCCCTCGGATTTTTAGGAGAGATGCAACGGCGAGACATCAAGATTCCTCAGGAAGTCGCCATGCTAGGCTTTGACGGACATCCGATCGGTCATGCATTCGGACTGTCGACGATGCTCTCACCGAATGAAGAAATCGGGCGACGCTTATTTGAAACGACGCTCGCTGAAATGAATGGTGCGCAACCGGAAACGCATGGCATGACGGTGAGCTATCAAGTTGGCACGACACTTTAGGCAACTTCCTCGCTCGACTCTTTTGAAACGTTTAGAATGAAAGGAGTAGTCGAGAGGAGGAGATGTTATGAAGATTCAAGTAACAGAAGAAGCGCTCCAATGGTTTAAAGAAGAAATGGAAGTCGAAGCAGGCCAAACGGTTCGTTTGTTTGCCAAATACGGAGGTTCGACAGACTTGACGCACGGTTTTTCTGTCGGGGTCATCACAGAAGACGTGAACAATGCGGCTGTTGAGACCGAAGAAGACGGCATTCGTTTTGTCGTGGCGGAACAAGATGAGTGGTTGTTCCAAGGACAAGACGTGAAAGTCGAACTTCGCGGAGAAGAAATCGTCTTCGTGCAGGCCTGACGTTTCAGTTTGTTTACGTTTGATGAAATGTCGTTTGACGAAATCGAGCTAGGGGAACAGATTACGACAAGTCGGATTTTCGAAAGGATGACACCATATGTCAGACAAAGAAAAGCGTGAACAAGAAGAAAAAGAAAAGTTGAAGCGAGATCAGCCGGACATCTCCCATGAAGAAGATTCAAAAGGAGATCATTCTGACCTCGAAGAGACAGATGAAGATGAACAAGCATAAGAGCCGAGACACGGCTCTTTTTGTTTGTTTTTTGAAAGAAATGCCGTGGGCGTTATAATGGATAAGGGAAAACTATTTAGTGAGGAGAATGAGACATGAGTACAGTACTAGTCTTTGGACATAAAAATCCAGATACCGACACAATCACGTCAGCGCTCGCTTATGCCGAGTTGAAAAAGAAATTAGGGATGGACGCAGAGGCGGTTCGTCTCGGTGAAGTGAACGGTGAAACACAATATGCGCTCGATCACTTCCGTGTGAAAGCACCACGCTTGATTGAAAGTGTGAAAGGTGAGGCGGAAGAAGTCATCTTGGTCGACCATAACGAGTTCCAGCAAAGTGCGGATGGCATTGAAGATGTGCGAATCCTTGAAGTCATCGACCACCACCGTATCGCAAACTTCCAAACGGCAGACCCGCTCTACTATCGTGCGGAGCCAGTCGGGTGTACGGCAACGATTTTGTTGAAGTTGTATAAAGAGCATGGTGTCGAAATTGCTGCGGATATGGCCGGCTTGATGCTGTCAGCCATCATCTCGGATTCGCTTCTCTTCAAATCACCGACATGCACAGATGAAGACATCAAAGCAGCGAAAGAACTTGCGGAGATCGCTGGCGTCGATGCGGAAGTATACGGACTTGAGATGCTCAAAGCCGGTGCGGACCTTAGCCAAAAAACGATTGAAGAGCTCATCTCACTCGATGCGAAAGAATTCGCGATGGGCGACTATCGTGTCGAAATCGCACAAGTGAACACGGTCGATGCGAACGATGTCTTGAACCGGAAAGCGGAAGTTGAAGCCGCAATCGCCAAAACGGTTGCAGCGAAAAACTTGGACTTGTTCGTATTCGCCATCACGAACATTTTGACGAACGATTCGGAAGCCGTCGTTGTCGGACCAAAACCAGAACTCTTCGAACAAGCGTTCAACGTGACGCTTCAAAACGGATTGGCGACACTTCCTGGCGTCGTCTCACGTAAGAAGCAAATCGTGCCATTCTTAACGGAAGCGGCAACAAAATAAAAACTCGAAGCCGTGGCCTCGAGCGGAACTGCAGACGTATGCTCGTCTGCAGTTTTTATTTAAAAAAAGACCGGACAATGAAGTCCAATCTTAGGATGATTTTGTTTGTCGTCCGTATGTTCCGAGACGCCATAGTTTCTCAAACGGTCCGTAACGGTGATTCTTTAGCCACCACATCGAGAAGAACGACTGCGCAATCAAAATGGCGATGCTGAGGAATAGACCTTCGGTTAAGGAAAGCGCACCGTACGCCCCGAGTGCGATCACTGGCAAGACAATGATCAACGTATGTGTCAAATAGTTCGTGAGTGCCATTCGTCCGAGCGCTTGAAGCGGGGCGAACGTGCGACCTTTTCGAACGGCGATGGTGAACAGGCAGATGTACGTTGTGGCGAGTAGTTTTCCGGAGACGAGAACGGCCGCAGAGTTCGTCGCCGAATATTCGGCACCGCTACCGTAGTGATGCCAAATAATGACTGCGAAGAACGGTAGGGCGGTTACCGTACAGATGATAGCTGTCTGCGTCAGTCCTTGGATGCTCCAAGTGAGGAGTTTCCGTTCCCGTCCGATATAAAGGCCGAACAAGAACAGACTTAGAATTTCAACCCCGACAAAAAATGAGTTTTGGAACATGTCAAAAATCTCTTCATCTAGGCGATAGTCGAACCATGGGCCGAATCCAGAATTGAAGACGGCCGGGAAAGGATCCCCATTAAACCTAAATCCGAGCGACAATTCTAAGTACATGGATGACACATAGAACAGTAAAAAGCTCCCAATCAATAAACTCCATGCCCACGTCAAAATCGCACGGTTACTCAATCCGTAAAAGAGAGGAAGCAATAAGCCCCACATGGCATACGTATGGAGGATATCCCCTGACCAAATCGCCAGGTGTGCCAGACCGAACAAGAAGAGAATCAAAATCCGGCGTATGTAACGACTGACCGATTCGCCTCGGGCGTATGAGCGCTCGAGGAAAATCGAAAAGCCGATCCCAAATAGGAGGGAGAAAATCGTATAAAACTTCGTTTGCACGAACAAGTCGAAGAGGGTGCGAACGAACAGGTCACTCCCGTAATAGTCGGGACGACCGGACATCCAGTCGCTCCCGAGCATACTCGGGATATTGACGAGGAAAATGCCGCAGAGGGCAAACCCTCGGATAATGTCATACAAGATAATCCGTTCATTCGTTTGAATTGGGCCAGCCATACGACACGTCCTTTACTGAATTAAAATACTTTCGTCGTCCACGACTCACAGTTCCAGACATCTGTGACGATATCCTCATAGAATTCTGGTTCGTGACTGATGAGGAGGACACTTCCTTTGTACTCTTTCAACGCACGCTTCAACTCTTCCTTCGCGTCGACGTCCAAGTGGTTCGTCGGCTCATCGAGTAAGAGCAAGTTCGTTTCGTTGTTTAAGAGTTTACAAAGACGTACTTTCGCCTTTTCCCCACCACTGAGGACAGAGATTTTACTTTCAATGTGCTTCGTCATGAGACCGCATTTCGCGAGCATCGCGCGCACCTGTTGTTGGTTGAGTGACGGGAACTCACTCCAAATCTCTTCGATACACGTGTTGTTGCTTGATGCTGCTTCCTGTTCGAAGTACCCCATTTCGAGGAACTCACCGCGTTCGACTGTCCCTTCAAGAGGGTTGATCAAGCCGAGTAAACTCTTCAAGAGAGTCGTCTTCCCGATTCCGTTCGCTCCGACGAGGGCAATCTTTTGACCGCGCTCCATCTGAAGGTCGAGCGGACGTGAGAGTGGCTCATCGTATCCGATGACGAGACCTTTCGCATCAAAGATGAGTCGTCCTGACGTACGAGCCTGTAAGAAGCGGAATTCTGGCTTCGGACGTTCCGCACTCAATTCGATGACATCCATCTTATCGAGCTTCTTCTGACGTGACATCGCCATGTTTCGTGTCGACACACGCGCCTTATTACGGGCGACGAAGTCTTTCAAGTCGGCAATCTCGGCCTGTTGACGCTTGTAGGCGGCTTCAAGCTGTGAGCGTTTCATCTCGTACACTTCCATGAACTTGTCATAATCTCCGACGTAGCGGTTCAACTCTTGGTTCTCCATATGATAGACCAAGTTGATGACGCTATTTAAGAACGGGATATCGTGCGAGATCAAGATGAAGGCATTGTCGTAGTTTTGAAGATAGCGTTTCAACCATTCGATGTGCACTTCGTCCAAATAGTTGGTCGGCTCATCGAGGAGTAAGATATCTGGCTTCTCGAGAAGCAATTTTGCAAGCAATACTTTCGTACGCTGTCCACCTGACAAGTCCGTGACGTCACGGTCGAGACCGACGTCTAAAATACCGAGACCGCGTGCCACTTCTTCTACTTTCGCATCAATGATATAAAAGTCGTTCGAATCGAGCGTCTCTTGAAGCTCACCGACCTCCGCGAGCATATCTTCCATCTGTTCCGGTGTCGCGTCACCCATCTCCATGTAGAGTTCGCCGATGCGCGTCTCCATGTCAATCAAGTATTGGAAAGCACCTTTCAAGACGTCCCGAATCGTCATTCCACGCTCGAGTACCGCGTGTTGGTCGAGGTAACCGACACGGACATTTTTTGCCCATTCGTTTTTCCCTTCATCCGGTTGCAGTTTGCGTGTGATGATGTTCATGAACGTCGATTTTCCTTCACCGTTCGCTCCGACGAGACCGATATGCTCTCCTTTTAAGAGGCGGAAAGAGACATCGTTCAAAATAGCGCGGTCACCAAAGCCGTGGCTCAAGTTTTGTACCGTTAATATACTCATAATTCGTTTTCGTTCCTTTCAAAGTAAACTACCCGATATTGTAGCATGAATTGAATCAAATTAGTACGCCAGTCCGACCGACTCTCGTACGTGTTCCTGTTCTTCAATCGTATGAAGCATGAACTGGGCGACGTCTGCCCGTGAGATGTGCTTCCCGTTCTCTGGCACTTCATCGATGGCCGTGCGATATGTCGAGGTGCGAGGACCGTCCGTCAATTGCATCGGTCGTACAATCGTATAATCGAATGACGAATTTCGCCATAAGTCCACGGCTGCCCGATGATCACGGAGCGGTTTCCGGAGCATGAACGTAATGGCTTTCCCCGCAAGGCCCGGAATCTCATTGTCAATCCCCGCTGAAGCGAGATAAATGATACGTGAAACATTGTTTGCCTTCATCGCAGGGACGAGCTTGTCCGTGACACTCGCTAAAAAGTCTGGGTCGCTCAAATCCGTTCCGAGACAACTGACGACCGCATCGTGACCATGCATCGCTTCCGTCAATGCGTCGACATCATATAAGTCGCCTTCAATGATTTCGAGTTGTGGCGTCCGGATCAACTTTTTCTGTTCACGGACGAACGCGGTGACATCATGACCGTGCTCGATGGCTTGATCGATGAATTGATGTCCGGTCCGACCGGTTGCGCCTAATACGAATAACTTCATAAGGGCAGGGCTCCTCTCTCATATCCAATATCTACAGTATACAGCAGTTTAAAAAAAATCGAACATTTCACCGTTTGATTCCAACCTATTGCATTTCTCGTCAGCTCGTCTACAATAAGGTCTATCTTATATAAATAGATTCGCACTCGTATATCAGCGGAAATATGGTCCGCAAGTCTCTACCGAACTACCGTAAATGGTTCGACTACGGGTGGCGCTTGTCGTATGCTATCGTTGATTTCCATGCGGTTCGTTGCCTCCCGATGAGGGGTGACGAATCGCATTTTTTATTGGAGGGTAAACAATGAAGCAGTTAGAAGACAAAATCCGTGAAGAAGGTCGGGCCCTTTCCGACCAAGTGTTGAAAGTCGACGCTTTCTTGAATCATCAGGTCGACCCGGTACTCATGAAAGGCATCGGCAAAGAATTCGCAGAACGTTTCAAAGACGCTCAAATAGACCGCATCGTCACACTCGAATCGAGTGGGATTGCGCCGGCGATGATGACGGCGCTTGAGATGGGCATCCCGTTCGTATTCGCGCGTAAACGAAAATCGCTGACACTCCAAGACGACCTCGTGGAAGCGGACGTTTATTCGTTCACAAAACAAGAGACGAACCGCATCAGCTTGAGCCGACGCTTCGTCTTACCAGGCGAACGTGTTCTTGTCATCGATGACTTCCTCGCGAATGGGGAAGCGGCACTCGGACTGACACAACTCGTGGAAGCGGCAGGTGCAGAGGTCGCGGGCGTTGGGATTGTCATCGAAAAGTCATTCCAACCAGGGCGCGATAAATTGATCGAGCGTGGCTATCGCGTCGAATCGTTGGCACGCATTGCGAAATTAGAGAAAGACCATATCTCGTTCGTGGAGGTCGTTCGATGAATACGTTCAAGACAGCTAGTCTAGGATTCCAGCATCTACTTGCGATGTACACGGGAGCGGCAATCGTCCCACTCATCGTCGGTGGTGCCATCGGGCTTGGTCCAACCGAGCTCGCCTATCTCGTCGCAATTGATTTATTCATGTGTGGGGTGGCGACGCTACTACAAGTATGGACGACACGCTTCACTGGTGTCGGATTGCCGGTAGTCCTCGGATGTACGTTCACTGCGGTCGGTCCGATGATCGCCATCGGAAGCGCGAACGGGATCACTGCCATTTATGGCGCGTTGATTGCGAGCGGGCTCATTGTCATCCTCATTTCTGGATTTGTCGGGAAACTCGCGCGCTTCTTCCCGCCGGTCGTGCTCGGTTCGGTCGTGACGATCATCGGTCTCTCGCTGATTCCGGTCGCCGTCAATGACATCGGTGGCGGGATGCCCGGTGAACCAGGGTTCGCATCGATGCAGAATCTCGGATTAGGTGGTTTAACGATTCTACTCATTCTCGTCTTGAACCGTGTCGGGACCGTCTTCACGCGTGCTGCTGCCGTCCTCTTTGCCGTATTGGTTGGAACAGGGGTAGCCGCTTCGCTCGGTCTCGTCGATTTCAGTCCTGTTCGTGAAGCAGGATGGTTCCAAATGGTCCAGCCGTTCTACTTCGGGATGCCGACATTCGACCTGTCTGCCATCCTCGTCATGACGCTCGTCGCCATCATCTCGATGGTTGAATCGACAGGGGTGTTCTTGGCGCTCAGCGATATCACGAAACAACCAATCGGTGCGAAAGAATTGACGAAAGGGTATCGTGCGGAAGGCGTCGCAACGATTCTTGGAGGGATTTTCAACAGTTTCCCGTACACGACGTTCAGTCAAAACGTTGGACTCGTTCAATTGTCAGGTGTGAAATCGCGTCGCGTCATCTTTTGGACAGGCGGATTGCTCATCTTGCTCGGATTCCTCCCGAAAGTCGCTACGTTCACGACATTGATTCCGAAGCCTGTGCTTGGGGGAGCGATGCTCGTCATGTTCGGAACGGTCGCTGCTTCTGGCATTCGTATCCTCAGTCAAGTCGACTTTTCGAAAAACGAGAACTTGATTACCATTGCGCTCTCAATCGGTGTTGGGCTCGGTATTACCGCCAATCCAGCCATCGTCGCAAACATGCCGGAGTGGCTGCAGTTGTTCACGGACAGTGCTATCGTGGCAGGCTCATTCACGGCGCTCGCATTGAACGGATTTTTCCGTATGATGGACCGATTCCGTCCCGGGACAATCATTGCCGAGGAACGGCAAGTCAGCTAGACTGAAGGAAATAGTAGTCTAGGAGGAGTCACGAATGGGGAAAACTGCACTTGTTGTAGGCGCGACTGGCTTGATTGGCCGCGAATTGGTTGAACAGTTGTTAGAGAGTGACCGTTATGATGCGGTCTGGATCGTTGTCCGTCGCTCGAAGCGTTGGAGTCATCCGAAGTTACATGAGGTCGTCGGGTTCGAGGAGATGGATTCATCCCTTCCACAGATCGACGACGTGTACTGTGCGCTCGGCACAACGATTGCAGTCGCCGGCTCGCAAGAAGCGTTCAAACAAGTTGATTTAGAATTACCACTTGAAGTCGCCCGTGTCGCTAAGGCACATGGTGCGACGCGCTATGCGGTCGTATCGGCACAAGGCGCATCATTGCGTTCGACGTTCTTTTACAACCGTGTGAAAGGGGAGCTTGAGAACGCGTTACGTATTTTCAACTTCCATCACTTGATTATCGCGCGTCCTTCTCTGTTACTCGGAGAGCGTGATTCATTCCGCTTCGGGGAGAAAGCGGCCGAGGTCATCAGTCGACCGTTCCAGTCAATCTTGCTTGAGAAGACACCGGAAGTCGCACCGATTCAAGCGCTGCATGTCGCTCGTGCCTTGATTATGGCGTCTGAAGAAGGCGAAGGAATCGAAGTGTTGACGTCAGGGATGATGCAGAGGATGAGCCGATGAATCCATTAACAAAAAAGCGAACCAAAGCAGTCATGATTGACAGTGTCATTGCAGGTCTTGTCAGCGTGGGCGTAGAACAGCTCGTGCGAAAGAAAGTAAAGAGCGAGTTTGTGCATGCGGTCATCACACCGACACTACTGACATATGCCATGGAAGCCTGGCAAATGAGTCGAGGTGGACAAACAATCGGTTATAAACTGATGGGACTTGAATTGAAAAACGATGACGAAACGCCTGTCACGGCAAAACAAGCGCTACAACGCGCCCTGCATCGTGATACTTCGTCAGTCGTTCGTTATTGGAAAGACCGTGCGCATTTCGAACAAGAAGAAGGCGCTGTTTTACCGCACGATGCCCGTTACCATATGCATGTACGTGAAAAGAACTGACCGATATGGCCAGTTCTTTTTTCAATCCTTGATTTTACTTAAGATGGCAGTTGTTAAGGCGACAATCGTCCCGAGGACGAGTCCGTTAGAGAAGACGGTCGCAAGAAGCGGTGGTAACTCATTCATTGATCCGGGTGGCAGAAGCATCGCCCCGGCACCGATGACGAGCGGGAGTCCGACCGTGAGAGATGCCGTGGACTGCTTCAATTCAAAGGCCGCCTCATTGATTCCGATGATGATCATCGTTGCAATGAGTGGTGTCACGATTGCATAACCGACAGCGGCCGGGATGCTCGCAATCAACGAGACGAATGGACCGATGAGTGCTAACGACATCATGAGGGCGTGGGCAATCAAATGCGGGGTACGCTGGACGCTCTCCGTCGAAGAGAGAAAACCAGCTGTCCCGGAGATGGCGACAGGACCCGGTGTACCGAACAGACCGGCCACGATTTGACTGACGCCACTGGCGACACCCGATGCGGGAACGTTCCCTTTGATTTCTCGTTTTTCGCGAGAACTGACGATGCGCTCAATCAACTTGATGTTCGCAAGGACGTTCGTCATGAGAAGCAAGGTGATGACGAAAGCCGTTGGCAACAAGTTCCAATCCCATACCCAATTTCCGAACGGAAGAAGTTCCGGTACGAGGAAGAAAGATTCTGAACGAACGATTGGATTTCCAAGGTCGAGTAAATGGAATAAGCCGAACCCGACGAATAGTGTCATGACGAGCCCATATTGTTTAAAGCGACTTTGCTCGAGCGTGAGTGCGAACAAGACGAGACCTGCCGTCGCCACTGCCTGAACGACGTTGATTCCGTCTTCCGTCACCCCAAAGCCACCTTTAATGACGGCCCCTGATAATTGAAGGACGAGCAAAATCATATAGACGCCGAGCACTTGCGGTGTAAACAGGGCGAGCATGCGTCTTAAGATACCAGTGACGGTCAACAACACACCAAGGATTCCACTAAAAAACAGCATGAATCCGAGTGCTTGCAAGGTCTCTTGCTGACTTCCGTATAGAGCGGGACCGATGGAGGCGTATAAAGTGAAGACACCCCACCAAATGCCGGCAGGTCCTTCGAGTATCGGGAGGCGATGGCCGAGCAACGTTTGGATGATGCTGAAGAGTGCGAAGATGAAGAGTGAGCGGGAGATGAAGGTCATCGTCTCATCTGGCGACAGTTCAAACAAGGCGGCGATGGAGAGTGGTGGTACAATATTTGTAGCTAAAATAAAAATAAACCACTGAATCGTCGTGGTTACATTACTTCTGGTCATGGTGTCCCCCTGATCATGCTTTTTCTTATTATTGTAACGTTATGATGAAGTGGATGCAAACGGAGGCTATATAATGAAGAAATTCTTCAAGTGGGCCGCACTCTCAATCGTAGGATTGCTTGTTGTCGCGGTAGCAGGCTTTTTGATTTGGACGCAGTTCACGTACGGACCAACCGATGAAGCGACACAGTATGCGGAAGAGGGGAAAGTGGTCGACAACCGTCTCGAGTTCGGAGATACGACGAGCGAGATCGGCATCATTCTTTATCCAGGAGCAAAAGTGGAGAAAGAGGCGTATGCGTATTACGGAACACGTTTAGCCGAGGAAGGGTATTTCGTCGCCATTCCGTCGCTTCGTCTCAACTTAGGCATTTTAGATATCGACGCAGCCGATCCAATCATCGAAGCACATCCCGAGATTGAACGTTGGGTCGTGGCCGGTCATTCACTCGGAGGTTCGGCGGCATCGGGTTACGCGCTTGAGCATCAAGAGGCGGTGGAAGGTGTCATTTTCCTCGCATCATATCCGATCAGCTCGATGGTCGATAGTGACTTGCGCGTGCTATCTATCTCGGGTGAGTTGGATGGATTAGCTGTCCCAGAAGACATCGAGGCGAGTCGAAGCGACCTTCCTGACGATAGTCAATTCGTACAAATCGAAGGCGGGAATCATGCAAATTTCGGAATGTATGGTCCTCAAAAAGGCGATCAGGAAAGTCCGCTCACATCGAAAGAACAACTCGACGAAGTCCTATCCGCGATTCTCGAATGGTTATAAAAAACGTGCGCACCTGCATCGAGGTGCGCACGTTTTTAACGTTGGTCGAGCGAATAACTGACTGCGGTCAACCCGGCTGTGACGAGGGCGACCAAGCCGCCTACGAGCGCGAGCATCATGATAGGGCTTGTCGCATAGACGACACCACCGAGAGCGGAACCGAGTCCGATTCCGACGTTACTCGCCACGGGCATGAGTGACGAGGCGAGACCTTTGGCGTTCGGATTAAATTTCTCCGCCAAGTCGATCAAATAAATCTGTGTCGACGTCGTCAATAAAATCGCCATGAACGACATGAGGGCGATATTGAAGAGACCGAGCGTCATATTCGACGTCGTCATGAACAACGCGGCCAAGACGAACGCTTGGACGAGAAAGACGAATCGTAAGCGTCCGATCGGATTGTGACTGGCGATCTTTCCAGCAGCAATATTACTGAAGATCGAGATGAATCCGTAGGCGAATAAAATCGGACTGACCCAAGCGACCGGTACACCGAGTACATCTTTTAAAATCGGTACGAGATACGTATATACGACATACGTCGCCCCAAAACCGAACGCCGGAATCAAGAAGGCAATCAAGATGCGCGGATTCGTCAGGAGTGCCATTTGTTCACGGAGTGATGCTTTTTCTTGAGACAATTGATTCGGCAAGACACGATAAATGGCAACCCAGGCGACTGCACCGAGTGCGGTCGTTAACCAAAATGTGGATTCCCAGCCTGCTTGTTGTCCGATGAATGTTCCGATTGGAACACCGAACACGTTGGCCATTGTAAAGCCACCAAAAATAAAGGATACGGCTACCCCTCGTTTTGCCGGAGGGACGCTTTCGCTAGCGACGAGCATAGCAAGCGAGATCAACACACCTGTGACGACGGCCGTCAACATGCGTAAGGCGAGTAACCACTCATACATGGGAGCGAGACTGCTCAACAAGTTCAATAAGGTGAAGAGAATCGTCAAACCGAGCATCAATTTGCGTTTTGGAAGATGGCTCGTCAAGGACATCGTGATTGGCGTACCGACGGCAAAGCTGATGGCGAATGCCGATACGAGACTTCCAGCCGTTGCGATGGAAATGGATAGACCGCTTGCGATATCAGGCAAAATGCCGACAATGACAAATTCACTCGTTCCGAGAACGAAGGTTAATAAGGATAGGGATAAAACTAAAGTCCAGTCGCTTCGACTGAGCGAGCTTGTCTTCATGTTCAAACACTTCTTTCTATTTCATTCATTAGTAGTTAGACATCAGTCTTTTATCACGTTACAAGATTTTTCCAAAAAAATTAACCCTTTTCTCCCAAGTCGGAAGAAAAAGGTGCATCAACGCCAAAACACTGTGGCTTCGACACCGGCGTGGTCGGAGACGACAGGTCCGTTTTCGCCGTCGAAGACGACGGCATGACGGGAGACGTGAATGGGTGCATTCGTCAACATCAAGTCGATGCGTAGCGATTTCTTGTTTTCATCCCATCCAGCGATTTTCCCTTGGACGGTCGCATCGCCTTCGCGTTCCGTTGCGAGATGGAACAAGTCTTGAAGCCCACTATCCATCAAATAATCGTATCCTTCGCCTCGAATGAAAGCATCGTTGTTGAAATCACCGAGTAGGAGTGCATGGTCGTCATGCTCCACGCGACGCAGGAGCTCGTCGAGTTGATGCTTCACTGGCTCCTCTTCGTCATGCCACCATCCGAGGTGACACGAGTAGACGGTCGTCGGCGTTTCAGGACCTTCAATCACGGCTTTGACGATTTTACGGGACTTGTAATTGTCAGGGTCCGTCGTCTTGGATACGAAGAATGATTCGGTCGATAGAAACGGTGTCCGTGACAAGATGGCGACGCCTTCCTCGTAAATGTCATATCCGTAATGGGCAAAGTCCCATATCATGTGATAGTGAAGATCTAACTCTTTCAGGCGCTCGACGAGGACGTGTGCGAAGTTGTTCTCACGGATGTTCCCATAGATGAGGGGGGCCTCTTTATGTTGATTGACTTCTTGGAGCGCGATGAAGTCATACTCTTCGCTTGCGATACGTTCGACAATCGCATCGATTTTCTCTTGTTGACGGTCTTCTAACCAGGCATGACAATTGAGCGTTAAAATATTCACGATAGTCCTCCTTTAGAAAAAGGCCAACTCTCGAGCGAGTTGGCCAGTAGATTATGCACCGATGACGTCTTGAATGTCTGATTTCAATACGTCGGCTTTCGGGCCATAGATGGCTTGGACTCCACGGTCTTTCACGATAAGACCCATAGCGCCATTTTTCTTCCATTCTTTTTCGTCAGAGACGAGTGTAACGTCTTTAACGGTCACACGAAGACGAGTCATACATGCGTCGACATCCTCAATGTTTTCTTCCCCACCGAGAAGTGCAATAATCCCCATGACTTGTTCGTTACCTGTAACGGATGATTTTTCTGTCTTTTTTTCCATGTAGTTCCCGTTACGTCCTGGCGTCGGTAGGTTCATCTTCTTAATGAAGAAGTTGAAGACACCGAAGTTGAGGAAGAAGAACACGACAGCGACGAGCACGAAGTTGATCAAGTCTTGAAGAAGTCCTGCTTTGACAATCATCGGAATGCGCGTCAAGAGTTCGATTGCACCGAAGGCGTGTACTCGTAAGTCGATGATATCTGCCAATGCGAAGGCAGCACCGGCCATGAGTGCGTAAACGACATAAAGAACTGGTGCGACGAACATAAACATGAATTCGATCGGTTCTGTGACACCTGTCAAGAAGACAGCGAGTCCGGCTGATAAGAACATCGGCTTGTATTGTGCCTTCTTATCCGCGTCGACGTTGCGGTACATCGCATACGCGGCACCAATCAATGCAGCGAATGACAAGATGACTTGGCCGACTTTGAAGCGTGCTGGAACGACATCAGCGAGAAGCGCGTTGTATGCGGCCGTATCACCAGCAGCACGCAAGTTGACGAGGTCCGTCACCCATGCCAACCAGAGTGGGTCTTGACCGGCAACGACCGATCCAGCTGTCGCACCTGTTAAAATCGTATACGTTCCACCGAGCTCTGTGTAGTTCATTGGTACTGTGAGCATGTGGTGTAAACCGAACGGCAAGAGGAGACGTTCGAGCGCACCGTAGATGAACGGTGCGAGGACAGGCGCCGTGTTACGTGATGTGGCAATCCATTCACCAAAGCTGTTGAGTGCACCTTGGATGGTTGGCCATAGAATCGATAGAACGATGGCAGCAACGACTGAACCAAGGATAACGACGAATGGTACGAAGCGCTTCCCGTTGAAGAACGAGAGAGCGTTCGGCAACTTGTTGAAGTTGTAGAAACGGTTATATAGTGCACCACCGAGGAAACCGGCGATAATCCCGACGAACACACCCATGTTGAGGGCAGGTGAGCCGAGTACAGATGTGAAGTAATCAGCGACGACAAGGTTCGCACCGAAGAGTGACTCGATTGTCGCTTCCGGATCTTGAAGCATGGCACCGTTGACACCGAAGATGGCACCTGTGACACGGTTGATCAAGATGAAGGCGAGAAGTGCTGCGAATGCACCGCCTGCACGATCTTTTGCCCACGAACCACCAATCGCGACTGCGAAGAGGATATGTAAGTTGACGATGATGCCCCAACCTAAATCTTCAATGATACGAGCTGTTGTTAATAAGATACCGACATCTCCGGCTGACATTCCAATCAATTTTCCGATGGAAATCATCAAACCGGCAGCCGGCATGACGGCGATGACGACCATCAAGGCCTTACCGAGTTTCTGCCAGAAATCGAATGAGATCAATTGTTTCATGCTATACGCTTCCTTCCTGTGAGGGAGTTTTATCTATTTTTGTGTTTGCCAATAGTGCAATCGCTTGCATAAATGATTGTAATCGATTGCATAAATTCATGCAACCGTTTTCGCTATTTTCATTTGTTTTCATTTCCGAAGTGAGAATAGCAGATGTGAGGCGAACTTGTCAGTCGAATCGAATCTAGATACAATATGATAGGTTGAAGGGAGCGAGAAAGATGGGTTGGAGACAGACGACATCTGCTTTGACGAAAGAAGAGCAGATTGAATTAAAAGAAGAGTTGTTGCAGAAGGGTGTATTGCAGGAAGACGATCTTCCTCTATATGAGATGCTCATGCCAGATCGCATCAAACGGATGTATGAAGTATTGAATACACGAACGAACCATATCACGATTTTGACGGAAGGTGTGGACGATCCGCATAACCAATCTGCCGTATTGCGTTCGGCCGATGCGTTCGGGGTGCAGACGCTGCACGTCGTCGAAGGGCGTGCGAAGTTCAAACCAAACTCGATTATCGCCAAGAGTGCCGACCGCTGGGTGGACGTCGTCGAGCATGGCTCCATTGAAGAGGCGATTGACGCTTTAAAAGAAGACGGTTATCAAGTATATGCGACGGCATTGAGTGAGGAAGCAATTCCGCTCGAAGAAGTGGATGTGTCGAAGCCGACAGTTCTTTTATTCGGGAATGAACATAGTGGTGTGTCGGAAGCGGCATTGAAGAAGGCGGATGGAAACTTTGTCATTCCGATGCAAGGATACGTTCAGAGTTTGAACATCTCCGTGGCGGCGGCAATTTCCTTGTACGATGTCACGACACGGTCGCGACATATCGTGACGGAGGGCTATGAACTGCCTGTCGAGGATCAGGCACGTATTTTTAAAGACTGGATGGTCAAGAGTTTGCCGAAACGTACGCTCGGACTTTATAAACAAAAAGGTGTCACGGCTTTTGAACGGGAGACAGGAAATTCAGAATGAACGGCGAAATGAACAGACGTACGGAATCTTTGTCCAGAAACTGAAAGGGGATGGCACGATGAGTACGACGAGTTCATTTATCGTAAAAGATGTGACAAACAACTTTAAGGATTTTGAAGAGGACTTTTTCCGACTGTATCGCACGTTATATGGCGACCTCGATCAGTTGCGTTTTAAAGAGCGTTTATATCGGCACGCCAATCCGCTAGTGTTACTGGCTTTCTCGGAAGAGGAACTGGTCGGCTTTAAAATTGGCTATGAGGCGGAGCCTTATCGATTTTACAGCTGGGCGGGCGGCGTACATCCGGACTTCCAAAAGCATGGCATCGGTCGCAAGCTGATGGATACGCAACTCGAATGGGTCGAAGCGCAAGGGTTCCATTCGATTCGGACGAAAGCACGCAATACGAACAAAGGGGTCATCATTTTGAACCTCCTTTGCGGATATGACATCATGGGCGCCTACACAGAAGATGGCGAGCCACGCATCATGATGGAGAAACAACTGAACAGTTGAATCGATGCCGCGGTCGTGTGATCGCGGTTTTTTTGTTGAAACCTATTTTAATATGTGAGCATACAAAAAAAAAAAGGGGGAGTTTGAAATGATAGTATTTGGATTTGGCGGGGATCCGTTCGATAGCTCGATAGGGGACTCATTCTTTAGCGGACTATTTGGTGTGTTTCCAATCATTTTCATGGTTGTGTTCGGTCTGATTATATTTGGATTTATCAAATCGGGAGTGAGCTACTCTAAAACATCAAATACATTGAAGGACTTACAACACTTCGCCTCACAGCTTGCAGATGATCCAGCCGACGAGACGGCCGAGCGATTGGCAGACTATTTACGTGGCGTCGATTCCTTCTCGATTGAACGGACACGCATGGAACCGTTTCGTGTCGCGCTCGGATGCTACCAATTGGTGATGGAGTCGAGCACTGTTCGCGAAGAGACAAAAGAGCGGGTCGGTCGTCAATATAAGCGTCTCGGGATTTTGGACGGAGAAAAATTTGCTGATGAGGCACCTCCACGTCGACGTTCTTCTTCATCGAGTCATCATGATATCCATCACAATCACCATGACCATATGTAAAAAAGCGAAGGAATCCCTTCGCTTTTTTACATATATCGTGATGCATCAAATTCAATGTCAGTCTGATAACGGACGGCCTGAATGGCACTTTCGATTCGAATGGCACGCTTCTTAATATCGCGTGCTTTTAAACGATATAGTTCGGGGTCATATAAGGCGTGTTTGATCACGGTAACTCCGTGCACATAGTCTTTCTTCGGACGAAGCGATAATTTCTCATAAAGTCGTGCCTGGACACGTAACTGAATGGCGAGCTCGATTGCCTCGACGAGCGGGAGCGGACCGTCATGCGTCTCAACGACGGCTTGGACGTTCGCCTCTTGAATGAGACGGTCGAGCTGACGTAAGTCTAGACGAATGTGTTCAAGTTCCATCTCGATGTCTTGAAGGGAACGGGACTGAATGGTCGGAATGGATTCATTCGCTTGAAGCGAGATGAACGCCACATGCTCAATCTCTTCGGTCAATGTATCGATTTGCTCATGGAGCAACTGTTTCAATGTTAGGGCATCTGCAAGGTTCATATCGATTTCCTCCTTCTGCTTTTTCTAACCGTACCACATCGAGATGGCTGAAAAAAGGTGGATGACATCCTCGATTACGGGAATAAAAGCAAATAGAGAGGAGGAGGACGATGAAGAAGTGGAAGATACAATGGATGGTTGCACTCATCCTACTCCTGTTCGGGACGGCGACATTCCTTTATCAGTGGATTGACGTAAGCCCAGGCGATATTCGGGACTACATCATTCAATTCGGATGGTTGGCTCCGCTCATTTACATTTTATTGTTCACCGTTCGTCCGCTCATCTTGTTTCCCACGTCCGTCTTGTCGGTCGCCGGCGGCTTGGCGTTTGGGATGTTACCGGGCATCATCTATACCGTCATCGGGGCGACATTGAGTGCGCTTGTTGCGTATTATGTGGCAATTTATTTCGGCGATCGTTTCTTGCATCACTTCGAATCAACGAATTACGAAGCCATTCAGCATAAAATCGAAGAAGATGGTTTCTTTTACGTCCTCATCTTACGTCTCATCCCGCTCGTCAATTTCGATTTGGTCAGCTATGCTTCTGGTTTGGCAAAAGTAAACGTACTCGCCTATCTGTTTGCGACCGTCGTTGGTATGATTCCCGGGGCGTTCGCGAACAATTTTCTCGGGAGTAGTATCGCCAGTGGGGATTGGACGCTCATCGCCTTGGCATTTGGGATCATGCTCGTGTTGACGCTCGTTGCGACCGTGTTCCGCGAACCGATTAAGCGACAGATTCATCGCTATCAAAAAAAGTAGGCGACTCCAGATGGAGCGCCTACTTTTCAATTAACGGTTGTCAACCGTCTCTGGATACAGGTCATGGTTGAACAGACGATGCTCCGCCATTTTTTCGTTTTTTGTACCCGGTTTTCCGTAGTTGTAGTACGGATCGATCGAGATACCGCCACGTGGTGTGAATTTCCCCCACACTTCGAGATAGCGCGGTTCCATCAATTTCACGAGATCTTTCCCAATGACGTTGATGCAGTTCTCGTGGAAGTCACCGTGGTTACGGAAGCTAAACAAGTACAACTTCAACGACTTCGACTCGACGAGTTTCTCATCCGGGATGTATGAGATGTAGATGGTTGCGAAGTCCGGTTGGTTCGTGATCGGGCATAACGATGTGAATTCTGGTGCGTTGAATTTAACGAAGTAGTCGTTCTCAGGATGACGGTTCGGGAACGCCTCCAGAACGTCTGGTGTGTATTCAAAAATATAAGGGACGCTCTTCTGTCCGAGGAGCGAGAGGTCTTGTAAGTCTTCTGGTCTCATGTTCATTCTCCTTACACGCCACGTTCGTTGGCGTACAGTAATGTGTGTAGTTGCGGTAGGACGCGGACGCTTTGCCATGACGGATCACGTGCAACGTCTTCCCATAGTTGTTTCAAACGACGGAGCTGGGCATCGGTGATGTCGCCGTCTGCACCGGGCTCCGGGTTACCAGCCGACAAATACATGACGTCCGGTGAGTAGCGCTGCTGCACTTCTTTCGCGTAGGCAAGGTCCACTTCATCAAAGACAGCAACTTTGAATGTCGTCTGCTCCGGGCGCAACCGTTCGACGATAGCGTCTAGTTGCTCCCAGTTCGTTTTCATACCAGACGATGGAGGTTTTGGACTGAGGGTCACGTCATCGATTTGTGTGAGCCAGTCTTGATAGCGGCTGCCTTGCGTCTCGACGGCGAGTGTGACGCCTCGTTCTTTCAACTTCTCGACCAGGTCTCCCATAGCCGCGATAAGGAGTGGATTGCCACCCGAGATGGTGACGTAATCGTACATACCAAGTGCATCCAGGCGAGCAATCACCTCATCGGCTGTCAGCATGTCCGGTTTTTCTGAACCGTCCCACGTAAAGGCGGAATCGCACCACGAACAGCGATAATCGCAACCGGCGGTCCGAACGAACATCGTCTTTTGTCCGATGGCGCGTCCTTCTCCTTGAAAGGTCGGTCCGAACACTTCAAGAACAGGGATTTTCACGATTCCACCAACCATTCACGGCGGAACTCAGCGTAAGACGTTGGCGTTTCATACAGACGGACGAACTCGACACGGACGTCGCGTTCATTTGGCAAGTGTGTCGCCAGTTGTTCAAAAATCCAATAACACATGTTTTCTGCAGTTGTATTCATATAAGGGAGTGACTCGTTTAAATAGCGATGATCGAGATACGGCTCAAGCTCTTCTTTGAAGATCTTTTTCAAATCACCAAAATCGAGTGTCATGCCGCGATTGTCGAGAAAGCCGCTGACACCCATCTGGAGCTTATACGTATGACCATGAAGGGCACGACATTTGCCGTCATAGTCAAAGAGATGGTGCGCCGCGTCGAACGTTACTTCTTTGACGATTTGAACGCGATGCGGACAGTAGATGAGCGATCCTTCTTGCTTTGATTCGACACTGGTCGGAGCGAGGAATGGAGCATGTTTCATACGCGCACCTCCTCGTAAGCTGTAAGTCCGTTTTGACGAAGCTTACACGCCGGACATTCTCCACAACCTGAACCGATGACACCGTTGTAGCAAGTAAGCGTGCGTTCTTTGACATAGTCAAAGGCACCGAGTTCGTCGGCGAGAGCCCACGTTTCTTTTTTATCGAGCCACATGAGCGGTGTGTCGATGACAAATGGATAATCCATCGCTAAATTGAGTGTCACATTGAGTGATTTGATGAATTGGTCTCGGCAATCCGGGTAACCTGAAAAGTCCGTTTCACATACACCGGTCACGATGTGATGCATACCGAGTTGTTTGGCCATGACGGCTGCAAACGATAAGAATAGATGGTTGCGTCCATCGACGAACGTGTTTGGGACGTCCGCATTGTCGATGTCGAGATCGTGTCTCGTGAGCGCGTTTGAAGTGAGTTGTCCGAGTAGGGACAAATCGAGGATGTGGTGTGGGACATCGAGTTCTGTCGCAATTTCTTTGGCGACTTCGATTTCCGCATCATGGCGTTGACCATATGCGAACGTCACCGCCTCCACATGAGAGAATTGTTGTTTTGCCCAAAACAGGCAGGTAGTTGAATCTTGGCCACCACTAAAGACGACCAATGCTTTTTCGTGTTGCGGCAGGTAGTTGAATCTTGGCCACCACTAAAGACGACCAATGCTTTTTTTTTTTTTTATGAAGCACACTTCCTTTTCGCTAGTTTTGATGTCGGAGGAGGTTACGAACTCCGGAGGTCACCCTCAAGCATATAATTTATCATAAAAAGACGTTTGACAGGGAGAAAGGAAGCGAGTATAGTAAAAAACATCACTGACATGCTTTTGTGCATAAAAGCGTTTAAGCGGTTAGGCGAAATAATAAATAAAGAAGATATAACGAAAGGAGGGGACGTCGATGCAGATGAAAGGAAAAGAAGCTGTATTCGTCGTGTTGATGAGCGGGATTACCTTGCTCGCACTGATGTTTTTGGCCAAAGCGTCGCCACATATGGCGATTTTTGGCACAATGTTAATAGTAGGTGGATATGCGTATTATCGTTCACGCGACTTCAAACAGATTGAAACGGCGATGATCAACGGAATTCGTGAAGCGATCATGCCGGTGTTGATTTTGTTGTTGATTGGGATGCTCATCGGAGTATGGCAAATGTCCGGGACGGTCGCGACGATCCTCTCCATCGGTCTAAATACAATCTCTGCTGAATGGTTCTTGCCGAGTGTCTTGTTGATCACGATGATCGTCTCGACCTTCACAGGAAGCGCCTTTACAACCGTCGGAACGGTCGGTGTCGCCTTATTTGGAATCGGGACGGCACTAGGCATCTCGCCAGCGCTCGCTGCAGGTGCCATCGTGTCGGGTGCCCTCTTCGGAGACAAGATGAGCCCGTTGTCGGATACGACGAACTTTGCGCCGGCAGTGGCGGGGGTCAAACTGTTCGACCACATTCGCTTCATGATGGGGACGACGATTCCAGCGTTCATCATCACGTTGATTTTATTCACGTTCCTCGGACGTAGCGGTCAAACTGCCGACACGGCACAAATCGCAGAGGCGCAAGCCGCGCTCAGTGGACGTTTCGACCTCCCATGGCTCACGTTGATTGCCCCTGTGCTCGTCGCAGTGCTTGCGTTCCGTCGGATGCCGGTCTTACCGACGATGCTCGTTGGGATGTTCGCGGGTGTGTTGACGGCCGGTTTTGTTCAAGGAAACTGGAGCATCTCGAACTGGCTCGGTGTCATGCAGTCGGGCTTCAAATCAGGTGTCGAGAATGAAACGATTGCGACGGTACTCGATCGTGGTGGTCTTGAGTCGATGCTCTGGTCGGTCAGTCTCGTCTTGATCGCCCTCGCGTTCGGTGGCTTGTTACGTGAACTCGGTGTCTTCCAAGCCATCGTTGAATCGTTGCTCGAGCGTTTGAAATCACCAGGGAGCTCGGTCCTATCAGTCGTCCTCAGCTCGATTGGGGTCAACTTGCTCGCGGGAGAACAGTACTTGTCGATTCTCTTGCCGGGTCAGGCGTTCAAGCAAGGGTTTATCGATCGTGGGATCGACCCGCGCTACTTGTCACGGGCACTTGAAGATGGCGGGACCGTCATCAACCCGCTCATTCCGTGGGGAGTTTCTGGCGCATTCTTCGCAGCGACACTCGGCGTACCTGTATTGGAATACGCACCGTTTGCCTTCTTCCTCTGGCTCAGCCCGGTCTTCTCCATCATTTTGGGATACGTCCGATTGGGAAAGCAACGTGAATCGCTCAAAATCGCATCATAACGTCCAGGTGTCCTGCCATGCAGGGCATCTTTTTTGTGTGCAAGCTACGATTTTTGAGAAAATGAAACAAATGGAGGTGGAACCATGAAGCGACTCGATTTAGCATTTTATGAACAACCGACACTTGACTTGGCGCGTGCCTTACTCGGGCAATATTTGGTGAGGCGACATCCAGAAGGTGACATCATCGCGAAGATTGTCGAGACGGAAGCTTACCTCGGTGCCATCGACCGAGCAGCGCATAGCTTCGGAGGGCGTCGGACGAAGCGAACGGAAGTCATGTTTGGGAAACCGGGGCATGTGTACACCTATCAGATGCATACGCATACGCTCTTGAACGTGGTTAGTGGACCAGTCGGCACACCAGAAGCCGTCTTGATTCGAGCTGTCGAACCGATTCAAGGCCATGAATGGATTGCAACGAATCGTCCTGGGGTGAAGCGATATGACCAGACGAACGGCCCAGGGAAGTTGACGAAAGCACTCGGAATCACGATGGATTTATACGGTCATTCCTTTCAACAAGACCCACTCTATATCGTGGAGGGTGAGGCTGGAGTAGTGATTGAGGCGGGTCCACGCATTGGCATCCCGAACACGGGCGAGGCGCGTGACTATCCGTATCGATTTTTTGAACGCGACTATCCGTACGTCTCGAAGTTCCGTTGAATGCTCCTGAAGATGTTTAATTGATTCATGCCAGTGGAACAGTCCCTATGTGCATAAAACAAACAGAGGGAGTGTTTAGAACATGGCAAAAGTAGCAACGCTCATTACAGATATGTTTGAAGATGTAGAATTCACGGGTCCCCGTGACGCATTGGTGGATGCGGGACATGACGTCGTGACAATCGAGAAGAAAGCTGGCAACACGGTGGAAGGAAAGCAAGGAGAGGCGAAAGTGAACATCGATCAATCGATTGATGATGTATCGCCGGAAGATTTTGATGCCCTTCTTTTACCTGGCGGGTTCTCCCCTGACTTATTGCGAGAAGACGAGCGTTTTGTTTCGTTCGCCAAAGCCTTCATGGATGCGAAGAAGCCTGTCTTTGCAATCTGTCACGGACCACAGCTGTTGATTACGGCGAAGACGTTAGAAGGTCGTGACGCAACCGGCTATAAATCGATTAAAGTCGATATGGAGTATGCCGGAGCGAAATATGCGGACAAAGAAGTCGTTGTCTGTCAAAATCAGCTTGTGACGAGCCGTCAACCAGATGATATTCCGGCATTCAATCGTGAGATTCTCAACTTATTAAAATAACACGTCGACCACGAGAGGAATCTCGTGGTTTTTTTGTTTTTTTTTGAATAGACAAGTAAGGAGGAGATTTAAAAAAAAAAACGAGCACGTTCACCGAGTTAAGTTCGTCGAAACATTGTTTGGTTAGGGTGGATTCGTTGGTTTGAAGGGCTGATTCCCGCATACGTGATTGAACGGTTGTTTTGGGAATCGCGAGGCATCACCATTCAAGAAGTCGTCTACTTGGAGATGATCTATGCGCTCATCATCGTCTTGTTCGAGGTGCCGACCGGCGTGTGGGCGGACCGAACGACACGGCGTCGGCTGATTCAGGCAGGTGTAACCTTGGAGTGGTTATCGTTTTGGATCTTGTTATACTCGTTCACCTTCAGCGGATTTTTTGTCGCCATCTGCTGTTCGGCCATTGGGTCGGTCATTCGAAGTGGGGCAGAGAATGCGCTGCTATACGAGTCATTACAAGAAAGTCATGAAGCGTCGTCGTTCGAACGGGTTCTTGGAAAACTGAACGCGATTGGGATTATGGCCGCTGTGACGGCAGCATGGAGTGGCAGTATGTTGGCTCAATACCTTCCATTGGAGTGGAACTACAGACTTTCCATTCTCAGTTTATTGATGGCGACCGTGTGTAGCTTATTTCTCGTTGAACCCGTTCACGGCGAAGGAGAAGACCGATTGACGTGGCGGCACTTGTTGAAAGGATTTCAATTTGTGTGGTCTCACACATCCCTTCGTAACGTCACCATCGGATTTTTGGCAGCCGTGTCCGCATTCAATTTCATCGATGAGTTCTGGCAACTGTATGCACGTGATGTATACATCCCGATCTATTGGTTCGGTGCCATTTCAAGCGTCCTGCTTTTGATTCAGTTACCTGGTCAACTTTTTGCGGGGACATTTATACGATTTGCGTCATCCAAGCGTTGGTTAAACGGGTTCGGTTGGTTAATGGGCGGTGGATTTCTCCTAGTCGGGTTGTTCCCGAGTCCGATTGGAATCGGGGTGATGGGACTCCTAGCTCTATTGTATGGTGCGATGGAGCCACTCTATTTTGGGCTCTTGCATCATCAGGTGCCTTCCGATATCCGAGCGACGACGGAATCATCTGTCTCGATGCTATGGCATCTCGGTATCCTCGTGTTGGGGCTGGTCTTTATTGTAGGAACGATAGTGTCGCTATTTTTGGCGTTCATCTTAATTGGGCTTGTCGTTTGGTTCGTTCATGCGACCGCCCGATAATTTTTACAGACATGGGTCATAAGCCATGTCTGTTTTTACGTCTTAAGACGGACGAAAGATTGTGCCGAGAAGTGTATGATGAGAACAATCTTAACGAGTCAATAGGAGAAACAACGTGGAATGGTATGAATTATTTGTAGGATTTTTGTTAGGTGTCGTCGAGGGATTGACGGAATTTGCCCCAGTCTCGTCGACCGGTCATATGATTCTCGTGGACGGTCTCTGGTTGAATTCGAGTCAATTTTTAGGTCAGGAAGTAGCGAACACGTTTAAAATCGTCATTCAATTAGGGTCGATTTTAGCGGTCGTGGTCGTCTTTCGGGACCGGTTCAAAGCGTTACTGAATCCGAAGTCTTTGCTCACCCTAAGACAAAGTGGAACCGCGCGCCAATTCAATCTCGTACATATTTTGATCGGATTGTTGCCTGCTGGCGTCCTCGGTGTACTGTTTGAGGACTACATCGATACACATCTCTTCTCGGTCAAGACGGTGTTGATTGGGTTAGTCATTGGGGCATTCTTTATGATTGCTGCAGATTTATCCGGTGTGAAGCGTCAGACGACCGCTACGCTCGATGACATCACGTATAAGCAAGCACTTGGTGTCGGCTTGATTCAATGTTTTTCGCTATGGCCAGGGTTCTCACGGTCCGGTTCAACGATTTCTGGAGGGGTTCTCCTCGGAATGAGTCACCGGGCAGCGGCAGATTTTACGTTCATCATGGCGGTACCGATCATGTTTGGAGCGAGTGCATTGTCACTCTATAGCAAGTGGACGTATTTCACGCTCGATACGCTACCCGTGTTTGTCGTCGGCTTCGTCAGCGCGTTTTTATTCGCGCTTCTTTCGATTAAGTTCTTTTTGAAATTGATCAACAAAGTAAAATTGATGCCGTTTGCGGTCTATCGAATCGTATTGGCCATCGTGATTTACGTTCTTTACTTCTAAAAAAACACGTGCGAATAGCACGTGTTTGAAACCAATGAATGGAATTGTTCGTAAAGTCTAGAAGAGGTGAAAACATGGGACAAATCGTTGTAGTATTCGGAACGTTAATCGGTCTTGGGACCGTCGGGGCATTGCTTTATATGACCCGTCTAGCCTATGAATCATGAGAACGGATAATGATAGAAGCGCTCACGTTGGAGTAACTCCATGACGTGGGCGTTTTCTGCGTTATCGATCGCACGAAGCAGACCTTCCGTCTGAGACCGGTGGGCAAACAGGGCATCTTTCTTTTGTTCGCTCTCTTCCGTTACATCGACGATGACGTGAGGTTGTCCGAGTTCGTCTTCTGTGCGGCGGTCAAAGGCGACACCTAAGAACTTAGGGCGCGTCTCGCCCATCTCTTGAAGCGCTCGTACGACGGCACGGGCTGTCGCTTCATGGTCCGGGTGGACGGCATATCCTGGATAGAATGAGATGACGGTTTCCGGCTTCACTTCGTCAATCAATGCGCGGAAGCGACCAGCGAGCTCGGCCTCGTCCTCAAATTCGACGGTCTTGTCACGAAGACCCCACATACGCAGGTCCTCGATGCCCATCATGCGACATGCTTCTTCGAGTTCATGTTTTCGAATTTTCGGTAGTTCTTCACGTGTCGTAAAGATTGGAGAACCCATATTACGTCCCATTTCACCGAGCGTCAAACAGACATATGTGACGGGTAGTCCTTTTTGACGATGTTGTATAATCGTTCCGGCCGAGCTGAACGCCTCATCGTCCGGGTGTGGGAATATGACGAGTAACGGTCCATTCATTGATTCTCCACCTCCGATGCGCCTTGTGGGAGCGGCTTGATATCGATGTGCAGCGCACATGCGAGACGACCGAGACGATCGTGACCAGCGAGTAACAACTGTTCTTCGTGCATTTCATAGTCGGTCAATCCCTCGACATAGAGCCAACCGTGATCGAGTTTTAAACCGACACGATAGGGACCATTTCCTTTAATTTGACCGATGCTGTATTCGATTTTGGCATTACGGATAAACATCCCGGCGTTATGAAAGTCCGGGTCATTATGTGTCGCGTAGGCACCGTTCGTCGTCTCGACATGGACGAAAAGTGGTGTCGCGACGTGATTGTCTAAATAGTGCTGAATGTGATCAGGTTGAATCGCTTTCACGTCTGTCCCTCCAATGGAAAGGATGACCCGAAACACGTAGTTCCGGGTCATCTGTTTACGATTGTGTTGCTAATTTTTTACGGTATCCGGTATGGTTCGTCGGTCCAACGTATTGGTTGAGACGGAATGAATGACGAACGGCTTCTGTGATGAACTCTTTTCCGATTTCAATCGCTTCTTCGACCGTGTGACCGTTGGCGAGTGAGGCTGCGATGGCAGAAGAGAACGTACATCCGCCGCCGTGTGTGAACGCAGGCTCGATTTTTTCACTTTCAAGAAGGCGGAATTCGTTTCCGTCGTACAAGACGTCGAATGCTGTATCGAATCCGAGTTTGCCACCGACTTTGACGATGACGATCTCTGCGCCGAGTTCATGGATTAAACGAGCGGCTTCTTTGATTTCGTCCATCGTTGCGGGTGTTTTATCAAGGCCAGCGAGCATACGCGCCTCGAATAAGTTC
This sequence comes from Exiguobacterium profundum, assembly GCF_001909285.1. Lineage (GTDB taxonomy): Bacteria > Bacillota > Bacilli > Exiguobacteriales > Exiguobacteriaceae > Exiguobacterium > Exiguobacterium profundum. Next base: position 183,465 of record NZ_MRSV01000001.1, on the reverse strand, counting down.
GGTGTGATGATTTTTGCGACTGGTACGAGGTGTTGACGCATCGCGACCGCAACGTTCGGATCAAGAATCTCATCCGCACCTTTACATGCCATGACCGGATCGACGACGGCATTCTGGATTCCGTATTCTTTAATCTTCCGTGCTGCGAGTTCGATGATTTCAGGTGTCGGGAGCATACCTGTCTTCACTGCATCGACTCCAATTCCAGCGAGCACCGTATCGATTTGTTTCTCGATCAAGGTCGTGTCGATTGGAAAGACTTCGTGATTCCATGCGTTATGTGGGTCTTGTGCCACGATGACAGTCAAAGCTGTCATACCGTATACACCGAGTTCTTCCATCGTTTTGAGGTCGGCTTGGATTCCCGCGCCGCCGCTTGTGTCAGAACCGGCAATCGTCAATGCTTTTTTCATCGTCATTATCGTCCATCCCCTTTGTCTGTTTGGATAGTTTCACTATAACGACTTTTTTGAATTCCGACAAATGCAAGGATTACGAGAAGTGTTCATAACTTTTCAGAAAAAGTATGCAGGATATTCATCATATTTGGGGAATAATAATGAATAGGGTGTAGACCACTTTATTATTGGCTGGGAGGAAAACGCATGTTAGTGCATAGCTTATGTATCCCGAAGAAAGATGTTGTCACCATCAGTGAAAAGGCAACATTGCGGGAAGCGCTTCATACGCTTGAAGAAACAGGATACCGTTGTGTACCTGTTTTAGACGAGACGGGGAAATTTTTCCGCGGTAACATTTACAAGATGCATATTTATCGTCATGGAATGAACGGGGAAAACATGGACGATAATGTGATGACACTCATCAAGAATACACAAAAGTACGTCCATGAGTCAGATGGATTCTTTGAAGTATTTTTCTCAATCAAAGAGTTGCCGTACATTGCTGTATTGAAAGATGAGAGCAATGAATTTTATGGCATTCTTCCCCACGGTAAGATGCTCGGGATGCTCGAAGAAGCATGGAGTCGCGACACGGGTAGTTACGTCTTGACAATCGCCTTGAGCGAACAGGCTGGGGCACTTGAGAAAATCACGAAAATCGTGAACAAATATACATCAATCGCGAGCTTGATGACGCTCGATGCGAAAAGTAAAGTATTGCGACGGGTACTCGTGACACTACCACCAGACTGTGAAGAAGACAAAAAAAACAAGGTTGTCTCTAAGCTTGAAAAAAAGGCTTCCGGATTGTCGAAGTTGAGAACTTAAAGAACTAAGTCAAAACCCTTTCACTTGGCGTGAAAGGGTTTTTCGTCGAGTCGTTTTTCCATCCGAATATCGGACCAAAATTGACCGTCCCAGTAGGTGAAGTGCTCGATCCGGCCGATTTCTTGATATCCACATTTCGTATAGAGACGATGGGCCGCATGGTTGAAAGCGAATACGCCAAGTTCCATACGAGGTGTTTGTTTGGCTCGCAATTGCTCTTCTAACAAACGAAGAGCTTCTGTGCCAACGCCTTTTCCGCGACCTACAGATTCGCCGATGACGAAACCGAGCCAAGCTGTACCGGGTTCTTGTCGATATAAATGAGGCGGGTCATACATGACGTTCATTTCTCCGACGAGATGGTCATCTGCATAGATGAGGAAAATATCGTGCGTTAAGAGTCGTTCTTCTAAATCGTCAACCGTCATCTCATAATGGGCGGTCAATTCTTCTTTAGAGCGGCTCGGGCGAATAAGATGGACGATCTCAGGATCGTTATTCCAACGATTGAATGTATCGACGATGTCGCCGGATGCGACTGTTAATGGAACAAGTGAGATATTGATAGGTCATTCTCCTTTCTCGCTTGAACACATTCGATTCAATCGTCAAAATTCCTGCTCTTATACCGGCTTTAATACGTTTAAGTGGCTCGGCAATACTTCAAAGGTGAGCGGTAGCTTGCCGCCTGTGTCCCCGTCAGCATTTACAGGAAGCGCATCAGGCGAGGTCACGTTCACCCGTGACGTACAAAATGAGGTGACGCTATCCGTTTCCTTCAACTTTCCTGTAAAGAGGGCGGGTGTTAATTGAAGTGCGTCCTTTAACCCGAGCTCTTCAAAGATATAGACGTGAAGAAGACCATCATTAAGTCGCGCGTCCGGTTCGAAGTTTTCAAATCCTCCGACCGAGTTCGTCAAGGCGATGACGACGAGATAAGCCTCGCCATCAAACTCCCCGTCTTTACTGTCAAGCGCCAACTCATAAGGACTATGTTCACGAAACGCTTTTACACCCTCAATCAAGTAAGCGAACGGTCCCCATTTCGTCTTCTCTTCCACACTTACTTCGTCGACAGCTTCGGCAATGAGCCCGATGGCGATGACGTTCATGAAATAACCGTTCTCATACTTTCCGATATCCATCGGTGTCGGTTCAGCGTCGCGGAGAGCCTCGATTGCTTGTTTAGGGTCACTTGGGACACCGAGTGCACGGGCGAGGTCGTTGACCGTCCCAAGTGGAATGATGCCGAAGTCAGGTCGATGAGTAGCCTCGGCTAGACCGGTCACCGCTTCGTTCAAGGTTCCGTCCCCACCCATCGCAATCACGGCCTGATAGTGCTTTTCTGCCGCTTCACGTGCGAAGTTCGTCGCATCCTGTTCCTTTTCAGTGAAGCGGACATCGACGTGTCCATATCGTTCGCGCAACACCTCTTCGGCATGTGTTGCGTGTTGTTCCCCCAACTCTTTCCCTGAGGATGGATTGACGATTAACATGACTGTGTCCATTCCAACATGTCTCCTTTTCAACTCGAATACTGTCCTTTATTCCCGTCAAAGAAAGCAGATACTCCTAAAAAATCCCCATGTCGATTAGCTATCTCGCTCTAATCTTCAAGGGGATGCGTTGGGCATTCGATTGTTTAATAATGACGGAATGCGGACATATCTAAATGACTTGCTTCCGACTCGTCCACGGCAAGTTCGATGCGCAAATGTTCATTGAACGGGGAGACGAGAGCCCCCATACAGGCGACCGGTTCATGATCGGGGACCGGTGATTTACGTTTCGTTTTGACGAATAAATAGTCCGATCGTTTCAACGTCAATAAGAAACGTTCCACGGCATGCGGTTCACGGGTCACGTTTGGCCAAGGTAAATGATTGAATAATAAAAAGACCGCGCCTTCTTTTTCGAGCGCATAGTCCGGTGCGATGCCTTCCCGATTCAACAAATCGATGACAGCATGCAAAAACTCCCGTTTAATCGTCAATGAAATTTCGTAATACTCACGCATACGGTCCACCCTTTCTTAAAATCACAATACTACCATTCTAAACGTTTCCGACATGGGCGACAATGAAGAAGTTCCTTGACGAAGTATTTTTCTCGGCTTTTACTGCATAAGTCCTGCTATACTAGTGATATATGATGAACGAATTGAGGTGAAACCGACATGATTGAATCCCTTGAATTGAAGGCGTGGGTCGTTCTTGCGCGTACGATGGATGCCATCAGTGATCGTGTGAAAGAAGATTTACGACGCCACCAGTTAAATTCAACAGAGTTCGGTGTTTTATCCGTACTGTATAAACGAGGAGACACCCCGTTGCAACAAATTGGGGATCAGATTTTGATTACGAGCGGTAGCGTGACATATGTGATCGATAAGTTGGAGAAGCGAGGGCTGATTGAACGAATCGCCTGCCCGTCTGACCGACGTGTCACATATGCTTCATTGACAGACGATGGAAAGGCGCTCATGGACGTCGTCTATCCGCAACATATTGAAATCTTCAAAGATATATATGGACCGTTAAGTGATGAAGAGACGGAACAATTGATTTCGTTATTGAAACGAGTCGGTTATAACGCAGCGGGCAAATAAAGCCCGTTGCTTTTTTATTCAATATTTTGAAATTAAAATAATTGACGATGAGATATACAGATGATATAGTTCTAACTGTTATTGAAAAATTAGAGATTACACAAATGGAGGATTACACGATGACTAAAGTATTATATGTATCGGCTAACCCGAAACCAACTGAACTTTCATACAGCAAACAAGTGGCAGAAACATTCGTTTCGACACTCCAAGCAGAAAATCCATCAATCGAAGTGGAAGCAATCGAACTCTACGATGTTGATGTTCAAGAAATCGACGGAGATGTGCTCAGTGCATGGGGCAAATTCGCTTCAGGCGAAGCGCTCACTGATGTAGAAGAAAAAAAGGTAGGCACAATGAGCGGCATGCTTGAGAAATTCATGGAAGCGGACCTTTACGTGTTCGCGACTCCAATGTGGAACTTCTTCTTCCCAGCACGTATGAAAATGTTCCTCGATAGCGTGCTCATGGCAGGTAAAACGTTCCGTTACACGGAGCAAGGTCCTGTCGGCTTGCTTGAAAACAAACAAGCGATCCACATCCAAGGGACAGGCGGAATCTACACAGGAACTGACCTTAACTTCGCAGACGCATACCTTCGCCAAGCGCTCGCGTTCGTCGGTGTATCTGAAGTGACGACGGTAGCGGTCGAAGGGATGAACCAATACCCAGATAAAATCGAAGAGATCGTTGCAGACGCGAAAGCGAAAGCTGAAGCACTTGCGAAAGAAGTTGCAGGCGCAGTAACGGTATAACCTAGAGAGACGAGTCGATTGACTCGTCTTTTTGTATGCATTTATTTTGGGTATGATACAAAGGGAAAGGGGAGTATGCAATGGCAGATCAGTTATCGAGTCGACTACTTGGAGATTGGACGGATATTGTCCAAGAAGAGATGAAACGACCTTATTTTCAACAGTTGAAGCAATTCGTCGACCAAGCTTATGAAGAAACGATCGTTTACCCGGCCCGAGAAGATATTTGGAACGCATTTATTCATACAAAATTTAGTGAAGTGAAGTGCGTCATTTTAGGGCAAGATCCGTACCACGGACCGAATCAAGCGCATGGACTCAGTTTTTCGGTGCAGGATGGGGTTCGTTTCCCACCGTCTCTACGAAACATCTTTCAAGAACTAAAAGATGACGTTGGATGTGATCTCCCGAAGAGTGGCAATCTCGAGAAATGGGCGAAACAAGGCGTCCTTCTCTTAAATACGGCACTGACGGTTGAAGCGGGAAAGGCGGGCTCTCACCGTGGAAAAGGATGGGAACAGTTCACTGATTCCATCATTGAGCGGCTCGGGAGTCGTGAGGAACCGATTGTATTCATCTTGTGGGGAAATGATGCGAAGAAGAAAATGAAATGGATTGGAGACCAACATAAAGTGCTCACGTCGGTACATCCAAGTCCTTTGTCATCCCATCGTGGATTCTTCGGTTCTAAGCCATTCTCCAAAGTAAACGATACATTGAAGGAGTGGGGAAAATCTCCGATTGAGTGGTGTCTCTGACAGTTTGCGAAAATTCGCAGGCTGTTTTTTGTTGACGCTTTTGTTTAGCTTTGGTACAGTAACTAACAAGACGTCACTTTAGTGCTTAAAAGCATATATGCATAACAGCATAACTGTAGAAAAGATAAAGAATTGGATATGTAAGAAAAGCGAAGAAAGAACCGAAGTAGAGACATCTTCCCTGGCCCAGAGAGCGTGTGGTGCTGCGAACACGCCCAAAAGATGAATCGAATTACAGTTCCTGAGCTCTCATCATTGAGCGGTCCCCCGTTATCGGATCAAGCGGCTAGAATCTTTCTAGCAACCAGGGTGGTACCGCGGCTTTGTCGTCCCTATCGATTCAATCGATAGGGATTTTTTTGATTTTAAATGAGGACTTCACATGTTGACACAATCGATTCCAAAACACCTAGCCCCACATATTTCACCGCAGTTCTACAATGAATACACACCAACAGATCATGCCGTTTGGCGTTTCGTGTTGCGGTTGAACTTGCACACGTTAGAAGGGAAGGCGCATCCGTTTTACATCGAAGGATTGAAACGGACGGGAATGGGACCGGATCGATTGCCGAACGTCGAACAGATGACGGATGAGATGCAGGCGGCAGGATGGTCGACGGTCGCAGTGGATGGGCTCATCCCCGGCGTTGCCTTTTTTGACTTCCAATTAAACGGGATGCTCCCGGTCGCGACAGACATTCGGAAAGTCGAGAATATTTTATACAGTCCAGCCCCTGATATCATTCACGAGGCGGCGGGACATGCGCCAATGTTGATGGACCCGACGTTTTCGGCAATCGTCAAACGCTTCGGTCAATTAGGGGCCAAGGCGTTTATGAACCGAGAAGAACATGCCTCGTTCGCCGCATTGAAACGCTTGACGATTGTGAAGGAGAATGCGAATTCGACCGAACAGGATATCGAGGCGGCGGAGAAAGCCGTACATGAGGCGAAAGCGCAAGTGACTGGCTTTTCTGAAGCACAACAGGTCGCGCGTATCTTTTGGTGGACCGTTGAATTCGGATTGATTGGTGACCTCGACAATCCGATGATTTACGGGGCAGGCCTCTTATCATCGGTAGGAGAGAGCCGTCACTGTCTGACAGATGCGGTCGTCAAACATCCATTCGACTTGGAGCACGCGCTACAGACGAAGCAAGACGTGACAAACATAAAAAAAGAGCTATTCGTTATTCCAAACTTTGAGACGCTCTCTTCTGTCTTAGATGAACTAGAGGGAAGAATGGCGATTCGAAAAGGTGGGATTGAATCTGTGGCGAAAGCGTTGGCGTCAGGAAGTCAATCGACGATTCGACTTGAAGATGGATCAGAACGTGTCGGCATCGTTCGTCACATGACGGAGTCGAAAGAACATACGCTCATTCAATGGGATGAATGTTCAATTGTACAACATGGACAGCTCACGCAAAAAGAGCGACACGGGCTACTGATCGCTCATGACACAGAGTCCGCGCTCGATCGCGATGACCTCTTTGAGGACGGGACGAGCATTCGGCAAGCATGTGCATCCGGTGCACTCGAAGACGTGACGGTTCACCTAGAAGGACGGACGATCTCACTCGACTCGCTAGAAGTACGCGTCGATTCGCTTCCATCAGTTTTCCCAGGAACAACGGTAGACGAGCTGATGATGATTGAAAAACCGGTGATCATCGAACGGGATGAACGTGTATGGACGAACGATGATCCGATGTTCAACCGCATCCATCTCATGCGTGAGCGGGGAGAATCAATCGATGGTCTCATCCCAGAGATTTTAACGAACCACCCTGACGCCTGGTTATTACACATCGAGTGCCTGGAGTTGGTGAAGGATGAAGGACTGAAACAGACATTGATTGAACGTCTTGAAGCATTGCGTCAAACTTCCCCATCCCGAAATGAATTGATTGGTCGCGCGTTCGAACTATTGCGCTAACGAAAAGAGGCGACGTTTTCCACTGTAGGAGAACGTCGCCTCTTTTGCATTATACAGATTGATTTGTCGTTTCACGTAAGAACGTAATCAAACGACGATACGTGGAATTAGCCGCTGGGCGGTCCATTTCGAAGTAATAGTTATGGCCAAGCTCGTGCTCGTTCCGATCATAAAAGACAGTCGTGACATCCGTACGTCCTGAAAGAATCGTTGCAAATTCCTTGGCCTGCTCCTCAAAGGAATGATCATTCCCGTCCGCGATAAACGTTGGGACGAATGTGGCCGGTACATTGACGAGTGGCGACGCTTCAGCAACGACCGGGAGAGTCTCCCAATTGTATGTGCCGAAGTATGCCCATCCGATTCGTTTGAACAAGAAGCGGTTCACTGACTTCGATGATTCGAGCCATGTGCGCTTCAAGTCGAGCGGTGCAGACAAGAGGATGGCACCGAGGATTGAGGATTTTGGTACGACTTGTCCCACTTCAGCAGAAGGCGAATAGTCGTCATTCAACTGGATCCCGACAAACTGTGCAGCGAGCTGTCCACCATTCGAATCACCTGCAAAGAAGACGCGGTCTAAATCGAGACGGAAGCGGTCATTGTTCTCAGCGATGAACGAGTACGCTTCTTCGATTTGTTTGAGCGGGGTCGGGTACATCACGTCAGGTGCGAGTGCGTAATTGATACTGACGACGTTGTAGCCGTTACTCGCAATTGAAGTGGCGTATTTTAACACATCCGATTTATCCCCACCGACGAATGATCCGCCATATACCCAAAAAATGGTAGGGACCGTGCGGCTATTTCCTTCATAACGGATCAAATCAAAGGTTCCATTGTCATAAGAAGACAAGTAGTCGATGTCTTTTCGGACAGACGTCTTTTGAACGACTTCCTCGAATCCCTTCATCTCCACTTCGTTTCCCCCCGCAAACGAAGTTTTGATTAAACGTGTGGCTGGTTTCGGTGAGAGGAACACATAAGCCGCTCCTGCGACCGCAGTTCCAATCAATCCGACTCCAGCTCGTTTCAACCCTTTATTCATCTTCCTTCCTCCCTTTCTACAATCAGAAGCTTATTGCGTAACGAGTACGTCCGCCATGTACGTTTCGATGACATGAGCGATTCCGTCTTCGTTGTTTGATTTTGTTATGAAGTCCGCTTTTCCTTTGACCGTCGTGTTAGCATTTCCCATCGCGACGCCGAGGCCGGCCCATTCAATCATCGTCAAATCATTGTTTCCGTCACCGCAAGCGATGACTTCTTTTTGTGCGATGCCGAGTTGATCTGCAAGGAAGGCGAGACTCGTTCCTTTTGTGACACCGGCTTCAGTAAACTCAAGGAAGAACGGTTTTGAACGGGCTACAGCCAATTTCCCGGCCAATTCTGTTTGTAGCTTCGTTTCGATTGGAGCGAGTGTGTCGCCATCCGCAAGCATCAAACATTTGACGACCGGAGCTGTCACGGCATCTTTAAAGTTGTCGACATGAATGACCGGCATTCCCGTCAATTCACCTTCGATATCCGTATAAGGGTTCGGGCGATCGGTTACGATTTCGTTACCGACGTACGTATGAATCGCGATTCCTTCCCGTTCACTGATATCATGGAGATGGGCGACTGTATCCGGCTGGAGCGTGCTCGAGAAAATCTCCTCGTTTGTCGCACAATTGATGACCGAGGCACCGTTGAACGATAAGATGTAGCTTCCGTATTTCGCAAGTTCTAATTCACGGGCTGCTTCCCACATCGCAAACGTTGGTCGTCCGCTCGCGAGAACGACTTTATAGCCGCGCGCCTGTGCATCGAGAAGTGCTTCTTTTGTCTTAGGGGAAATCGTATGGTCGCTCGTGAGGAGCGTATCATCCATATCCAATACAATCATCTTGTAACTCATAGTAGTAGGGGGTCCTCCTTCAGAATCTAATGACTCCATCCTAAACCTTTTTAAGGTCAATTGACAACCTTGTCACAAAAACGTAACTATAATGTAGAGAAGTGAACTCTAGAAGAGGTGGAAATCGATATGAATCGAATTTTAGTAGCTGAGGATGAACATGCGATTCGCAGCTTCATTATTGTCAATTTAAAACGAGCCGGATTCGACGTCTTTGAGGCGACGAACGGTCGAGAAGCGGTCACCGCATTTGACCGTGAACCGTTCGATGTCGTCTTATTGGATGTCATGATGCCGGAAATGGACGGATTCGAAGCATGTGCTGCCATTCGTGATCTTGACGAAAATGTAGGGATCATCATGTTGACGGCACGGACGCTCGAAGAAGATAAAATTGAAGGGCTTGGTAAAGGTGCAGACGACTACATCGCCAAACCGTTCAGTCCAGGTGAATTAGTGGCGCGCATCCAAGCGTTGTTGCGCCGTGTCGAAAAAGTGAAACGAAAAGATTCGAAACGCTTGAAGTCGGGACCGTTCGCAATCGACCTCGCCGCAAAACAAGTGACGAAGTATGGACAGTCGATCGATTTGACGCCGACCGAGTATGACTTGATCTGTCATCTCGTCCAAAACGAAGAGATCGTCTTGTCACGTGATGCGCTACTCGATGCTGTATGGGGCGTCAACTATTTCGGTGACCGAAAGACAGTCGACGTCAACATTCGTCGCTTGCGTCAAAAAATTGAAGATGACCCGAGTCATCCGGTCTACATCGAGACGTTGTGGGGTCACGGATATAAATGGCGGAGACATGAGGCATGAAACAACAGTTAGTCATTCGCATGATGATTGTCGTGACGATCGTCTTGCTCTTGCTCGTCAGCATTTTGTCTTACGGGACGTATCGCTACTATTACGAGTATGAGTCGGAAGCGTTACTAGGTCATGCGACAACGAGTGCATATCTATACCCTCAAGCCCAAGTTGGGTTTGAAACGCCGAGCGCCTTTTCAGTCCTCGTCCGAACATTCGGATATCCTGGAACTGATTTGACGATTGTCGACCGGAGCGGTTCGATTGTCAAAACGACGGGACAACGAACAAGGCAGGCCTCTTTCTCTCAAGAACAGTTACAGCAACTGTCGCAAGGAGAGTCCGTCGTGCAGGACTATGACGTCGGGGATGAACATTACTTATCGGTCACGAGTCCCATTATGACGAACGATACGTCCGAGTTTGCCATCAGTTTCACGCGACCGCTTGAAGACTTGGACACGCTCATTCGCGAAATTTGGATGACGGTCGTCATGATTGGCGTCTTGATCTGGTTGCTCGCCCTATACACCGTCATCCGGATTGCCGATCGCTTCGTCAGACCGATTCGTCACATCATCGAGGCGGCCGATGAGATGGCTCAGGGCGACTTCGATGTATCCGTTGAGTCAAATGAGAAACATGAGCTTGGAGCCTTGGCTCGAACGCTCACGTATTTAGGCGCGAAAGTCCAGCAGCATCAGTCGACACGTAACGAATTCCTCTCGAGTGTATCGCACGAACTCAGAACACCACTCACATCGATTAAGGGATGGACCGAGACGATTCGGGGTGGTGATGAGAAACTATCTGAAGAGACGGAGCTCGGTTTAAGCATCATCCATTCGGAGACAGAGCGCATGATCGGTCTCGTCGAACAGCTTCTCGACTATACAAAAATTGAGGAGAGTCGGTTGGTCTTGTATCGCCAAGAACTGGACCTGGTCTCTTTGTTACGTCAAGTGACTCTGCAATTAAAACAGTCACTTGAAGACAAAGGCATCACACTCATCGAACGCTATCCTCAAAAATCGGTCGGACTATTTGATGAGAATCGTTTGAAACAAGTGTTCTTAAATATCCTCGAGAACGCGATTCGTTTCTCGCCAGACGGAGGAACGTTGACCATCCGCTTCGTGCAATCGGAACGTGTTGCCTTCATCTCGATTATCGATGAAGGTCCCGGCATTTCACGAGAGCATTTGCAGCGCATCACCGAGATGTTCTATCAGGCTCATGTCACAGAAGGTAGTAGCGGGCTTGGACTTGCGATTTCAAAAGAGTTGATTGAAGCGCATGAAGGCAAACTCGTCATCGAGAGCGAGGTCGGACACGGAACGACGGTGACCGTTTTATTGCCACTCGACCCGAGTGAACTACATTAATAGGATTAAACCTCCCGAATTCAGGCTACATATAGATGTATGTAGACTGAGGGAGGTTTTTATAATGGCCAATCAATCTTTGAAGCCGTTAAAAGGAAGTCCGAATGCTGTGTCAACCCAAACTTCAATTGAAGAATTGCGGATGGACCCACTGCCGTATGCAGGCAGTCGCGGGCAATCAATTGAAGCCATTAAGATGGCGATGAATCAGTTGCCGCGGGCTGAACTGGCGAAGGAAACAGATGAAGGACTTCATTATGTAGTGACTTCTAAAGTGATGCGATTTAAAGATGATGTCGATTTTTTATTTGATGTCGCTACTCAACAAGTCGAGTTTCGATCTGCGTCGCGTGTCGGCTATTCAGACTTTGGCGTGAATCGAAAACGAATGGAAGATGTGAGCGAACGATACCGGAGGTTGATTCGATGAAGGACTATCAGTTGATTGTCATCGGTGGCGGTGCTGCCGGGATGACGGTGGCCGCAGGGGCTGCGAATTTAGGTGCAAAGGTCGCACTTGTTGAAAAGAACAAACATTTAGGTGGTGACTGTCTGCATGTCGGATGTGTGCCATCGAAAGCGTTGATTGCCGCTTCAAAAGAAGCGAATGCGATGATGCGCGCGGCCCGAGTTCTCGGAACCGAGTTCAATGGACAAGAGCATTATCAAATGTCAAAAGCGCGTGTCGACAAAGCACGTGCCATTATTCAAGACCATGACGGGACAGAACGTTTTGAAAAGATTGGCGTCGACGTCTATATCGGAGAAGCCTCGTTCCAGAGTCCGCACGAATTAAAAGTAGGGAACGAGTTATTGATCGGGAAAAAATTTGTCATCTCGACCGGATCGAAACCGACAGTCCCTCCGATTGATGGACTTGATCAAGTCCCATACTTAACGAACGAAACGGTCTTTGAAGAAGAGACGCTCCCGGAGAGCCTGATTGTCATCGGCGCCGGAACGGTCGGACTTGAATTGGCCCAGTCCTTTGTCCGACTCGGCTCACAAGTGACCGTGCTAGAGGCGCAGGATGATTTCCTACCTAAAGAAGACGAGGACGTCGCCACCTATTTAAGATCTCAACTCGAGATGGCGATGCGCCTAAAAATCGGTGTAAAGGTCAATCGAGTCGATGAAGTCGATGGCCGCATTCGTGTCACGACAGAGGTGAACGGCGAAACGGTCGAATATGAAGCGGATAAATTGCTCATGGCGACAGGTCGTGTTCCCCGAATCGATGCGCTCCGTCTCGACCGGGCGAACGTTCAGGTGACGAAAGGGTATATCGATGTCTCGTCGTCATATCGGACGTCACAATCTCATATCTTTGCGATTGGCGATACGATCAAGACGCTCCCATTCACACACGCCGCTGGAGAAGAAGGGAAGGCGGTTGTCGCGAACGCGCTCTTTGGATTATGGAACAAGGTCGACTATAGTAAGCTCCCGTGGATCACATTCACAGACCCTGAGGTGTTCCACGTCGGGATGACGGAGAGAGAAGCGCGCGAGCGTTACGGTGACGACATTGAGACGTATGAAGCGAAACTGTCCGAAGTGGACCGTTTCATTGCTGAACGCCAAGAAGCAGGCTTTGTCAAAGTGATTACGAAGAAAAATGAAAAAATCATCGGAGCTCATGCAGTCGGTGAATCGGCGGGGGATTGGATGCAAATTGTCGTTTATGCGATGCAACGTGGTGACAAAATCGGGAAGCTGTCTCGTATGATTTACCCGTATCCGTCGCGAAGTGAGGCCGTGAAGAAAGTGACAGACCTTTACTGGCGGAAACGATTGTTCGAAAGCCCACTCACCGAACTGGCGAGACGCTACTTTAAATTGATGCAATAACACAAATCACCCACTCGAACGAGTGGGTGATTGTTAGTTTGGTAAGGTGATGGTTTCAATCATCTTTGGTTCGCCCTCAGAAAGGTCGACGAGTGGTTTGATCAACACCTCGACACGTCGGTTTTTAGAGCGACCTTCTTCTGTATCGTTCGTCGCGATCGGTTTAAACTCACCGTAACTCGCGAGCGTGAATTGAGCCGGGTTCAAGGCATCATTTGCCAAAAGGCCACGCATGAAAGCGGTCGCACGTGCCGAACTGAGTTCCCAGTTTGACGGGAAACGTGCTGTATTGATTGGAATGTTATCCGTATGGCCGGAGACGACAATCTCTCGCTTGCCCGCCTTCTCTAAAATTTGACTGATGTTTTGTGCGACGTTACGAGCATCAGCATCGAGAGTCGCCTCTCCTAAGTTGAACAGGGCACGGTCTTGAATCGTCAAGACGAGACCACTTGAATTGATCGTCGCTTTGATTTGGCTTTCGAGACCGTTCTTTTTAATGTATTTGTTTACATCTTCTTTTAACTCGTCAAGTTGAGCCAATTCATACGTCCGTGGGTTGGCGGTCGTATTGGTTTTGTCTGTGCGACTGATGTCACTGTTTGAGGCAGTCGAAGCTTGAAAGACGCTGACGCCTCCAGAGAACACCTGGTTGAAAGACTGTGACATTTTCTCAAGCTTTGTCTGGTCGATGTTACTCGATGCGAATAGTACGATGAAAAGCGCGAGCAACAGTGTCAACAAGTCGGCGTAAGGAATCAGCCAGCCTTCGGGAATATGTTCTTCATGATCATGCTTCTTTTTGCGCTTCATTTTCAGCTCGCTCCTTTGGAGACAAATACACAGACAGTTTATCTTCTAGCGTTTTTGGAGATTCACTACTTTGAATCGATAAAATCCCTTCAATCATCATTTCCTTGATGATGACTTCACTCTTCGAATACTGCTTCAACTTGTTTGCAAACGGGAACCAAAGCACATATCCGGTAAAAATCCCGAAAAGTGTCGCGACGAAGGCCGCAGAAATGGCATGTCCGAGCTTTTCGATATCAGATAAGTCTTTCAAGGCAGCAATCAATCCGATAACGGCTCCGAGTACCCCAAGTGTCGGGGCATATGTCCCGGCTTGAGTGAAGATATCGGCGTTTGCTTTATGACGCTGTTCCATATTTTCGATGTCGCGTGACATGACTTCCGCAATATATTCGGAAGGTTGACCGTCGATGACCATCATCATGCCTTGGCGTAAAAATGGTTCTTCGACTTGTTCAAGTGCCGTTTCGAGGGAGAGGAGTCCCTCTTTTCGGGCTTGGGTCGACAAGTCGACGAATTGCGTGAGCAATCCGGACTTGCTTGGGAGTTCTTGTTTTTTGAACAAGATTTTAAACAGTTTTGGAACATTCTGAAGTTGTTCCTTCGATACAGCGATACTGACAGCCGCGGCTGTACCGACGAAAATGATAACCATTGCGGCAGGGTTGATCAGCGGCGCAACACCTGCTCCTTTTAATAGCATTCCACCGACGAGGGTGAGGAACCCGAGTATGAGTCCGACTAACGTAACGACATCCATGTCTTTGTTTTCCACCTTTCCGAAATAAATAAGAAAAAAAAAAGCGAGAGACGCCACTCGTCTCCCGCAACATGCGTTCCCGATGATTAAGCGCCGTTTTCATCAATCAGCATTTGAATGCTGATATTTCGTTCTTCACGCTCTATATCGGTTAATACGTCGTATTTTTTTAACAATGCGTACAATTGATTCACGACTTCTTGCTCGAGTGACCAATTGAGTAACTCTTCTAGCTGAAAATAAAGGTGAGCGGGCATACATTGTGACTGGCGCTCCAACCTTCGTGAGACATCCTCTATCGAATGATCTACCGTACTAGGGTCCACGGTTTCATTCAACCTCCTCAACATTCTTAAAGTCTATCTCCCATAATACCAAAAAATCGAAGAAAGCGTTAGAGATACATTTTCTTGTTGGCATTTATAAAAGCGAGGAGTAACATGGGGCTTAGAATAATAGAAGTGAAGGGGATGTCGTGATGCGACATAGATTGTCAGCGCGTGAGTTGCGCTTGAAACGAATCGAGGTGCTTTACCGAGTCGTATTTGAAAAACCTGCGCGTTTTATCGCGGGAGGATTTTTACTGGCGATTTTTATTGGAGCCACTCTTTTATATATGCCATTTGCGCAAGAAGAATCGGTTTCTTGGATTGATTGTTTGTTTATCGCAACGTCTGCCGGAACGGTCACTGGACTATCGACAGTCGACATCGGCTCCTCGTTTACCCTGTTTGGTGAATTGGTCATTGTCGCCCTCATCCAAATCGGGGGTCTTGGATTTATGACAATCGCCTTGATGTTGTTAAGTGTACTAGGGAAGAAAATCGGATTAAAACAACGAATTTTGTTACAAGAATCATTGAATTTAGCCGGACCGGGGGGGACAGTTCGTCTCGTTCGGAACATCGTCTTCACGACAGTCATCGTGCAGTTTATCGGGATGTTGTTTTTGACGTTCGAGTTGTTTAGTACAGAGAACTATTCTTTTGGAACAGCACTTTATTACGGTTTCTTCCATGCAGTGTCTGCCTTTAATAATGCGGGATTCGCATTATTTCCAGACAGTCTCATGTCATTTGAGCAGAACACAGCCATCATTGTGACCATCGCCCTCATGATTATGATTGGAGGTCTTGGATTCACGACGATTGCCGATGCCACGGAAGTGAGAGGCTGGAAACGTCTCGCCCTCCATTAAAAAATCATGATTTTGTCACTCTTGGTCATCAATGGTGTCGCTTGGTTCGTCCTCATGATGTTTGAATGGGTATCGAACGAAGGGGTATTGTATGGTCGCTCCCTCGGTGAGGCGTTACATGTGACGTTCTTCCAAGCCGTGACGACAAGGACGGCCGGCTTCAATTCCATTGATATCGCGACCATGGCTCCAGCCTCGATCGGTTTGATTTTGATTCTGATGTATATCGGGGCAGGAGCGGCTTCGACCGGGTCGGGGATCAAAGTGACGACGCTTGCCGTTATCTTTGCGGATATGTGGGCCTTCATCGCAGGTAAGAAAGAAACGGTCATCATGGAGCGCACGATTGATGCGTTTCAAATCAAAAAGGCATACGTCGTCGCCATCTCAAGTTTCTTGTTCATTATGATGATCACGACACTCGTCATTTTGTCGAACGGCCACATTCCGGCGACTGCCATTCTATTCGAGACGGTCTCGGCGTTTGGGACAGTAGGGTTATCGCTCGGCATCACAGCGGAATTGAATGATGCCGGGAAGGGGCTGATCATGTTCATGATGCTTCTCGGACGTGTCGGATCGTTGACCATTCTCTTTACCGTCGCACGTCAAGCCGACCGGAAGATTCGCTATCCGAAAGAGAAGATTTTGATTGGTTGAACATGTATTGTAGGCTGCATTCCTCATGAAGGAGTTGCAGCCTTTTTTGAGGTATCTTAGTCAAGAGCGACACAGATTTTTGATGGTCTTCATCGTATGCAATAATTGGTATATAATGGGTTAGGTAATGAATCGTTAAAGGAGGATTTGGACTTGTTATCTTGGCTCGGTATGACAAAAGGGGAGAAGGTAGGGCGCCCGTTCTTCGGGGATGTGTCGAAACGAGCGGTAACGCTTGTGTTACTCTCCTCGTTGATGTTGATGTATGGTGTGAAGTCGCTATTGGTTTACCTGATTCCAACTGCATACTTGGAGGATGCAATCGTTGCGGTTCTTCCTGGTATCGTAGGGCTCCTTGTGGCATTGGTCTATATCCTCGTCCTCGAGCGTCTGCTTCACGATCAAGCGGTGTCTCGTAACGACGCGGATGAGATATAAACAAGTGTACGATGATTCACGGCGTATACTTGTTCATTTAATTTCAATCATAGTTGAAGCCCTGACGAATCAGGGCTTTTTGTGTGCCATATAATAATGGACAATCTCAGGGAGGTAATCCTGGAGGTCTGGACATACGATGCCCGTTCCGTCGAGTGCCCGTATCGTTTGTGTCGTGTCAAAGTGAACAGGATGTTTAAAGTACTCCAATAGTTCGTGAGGAACCTCGAGCCGCTTTGCACCATTCCAAGCAGTAAATGCCGCGTCAGCAACGGCATGAGGAACGGTTCCGCGAGGAGAACGCTGAAACATCGTCTCATGCAACATACGATATACCTCTCGTGCGCCATGTGGGAATGGGTCCGTCAAATGAAATGTCCGCTTCAGGCCGTTTGGAGAATGAGCTAGGAAAGCGGTCGCTTCTACTACATAATCGTACGGAACGAGGTTTACCTCAACATTCGCCCGCCCGATGTAAGGGAGTGGGCGCATCTGCTGGAGTTGTGTCATCAATTGTAAGACGAAATAGACACCGTCGAACTTTTTCGTTTCGCCCTTGCGACTATGTCCGATTACGATCCCAGGACGAATGACGGTGATTGGCATGCCACCCATTTCTCTTGAAACGAGTGCCTCTGCTTCATATTTAGTCGCCTCATAATGATTTTTAAACTGGACCCGATGCCATAATTCATTTTCATAAACCGTCCCACGGCGACGTCCGGCGATATAGGCGGTACTGAAGTACACATAACGCTTCAATTGTTTCGAGCGTTTGGCGAACGCGGTCACATGTTTGGTTCCGAGTATATTGACGCGATAACCGATGTCATAAGGAATACTCAAGTCATATGCGGCGGCGAGATGGAAAATGTAATGTACATCGCGTTCAATGACAGACCGCATAATCGGGTCGAGAATCACTTCGGGTAACGTGATGTCTGCTTCAACAAGGACGAGCTGGTGCGGTGCAAGCGACGTCGTTGACAGTAGCGTATCTCGTAGCTCTTCTGCATCACGTTGTTGGTTCGGAAGATGCAAGGCGTAGATGACTCCGATTTGATGCGGTAACGAAGCGAGGTGTTCAATTAATTTTCCTGCTAAAAAACCAGGGAACCCGGTAAAGGCGTAATTGTTCATGACGTTTCCTCCGCTAAATCTAATGTAAATGTGAAAGTCGATCCTTTTCCGACAGTCGATTCCACTTCGATGCTTCCACCATGTGATTCGATAATTTCTTTACAAATCGACAAACCAAGACCGGTTCCACCAATTTTACGTGTATCCGAATTATCGACCCGATAAAATTTTGTGAATAATTTTTCGAAGGCGTGCTCCGGAATCCCGATACCGAAATCACGAATAGATACATGCGCTTGATTGTGGTCTTGTCGGACCCGTACTTCGATTTCCTGTCTATTCGGGGAATACTTGATCGCATTTGAAATCAAGTTGACGAGAACTTGCTCGATGCGATCTCGGTCGGCAACGAGATGCAAGTCATCATCCGCATTATCGAAATGAATGGTATGATCACTCGTTTCGCGGAAGCGTTCAATCACTTCTAAGACAAGTTCATTCAAAGCGAAATGATCTTGTTTATATTCTTGGTGACCATCTTCCATGCGTTGGATGTCCAAAAAGTCGTTGAGTAGGGCGGTCAATCGTTTCGCTTCCCGCGACATCGTCTTCAAGAAGCGCTCCCGTTTTTCAGGAGTCAAATCCCGAGCGAGCATCAATTCGATATATCCCGATAATGAGGAAAGAGGAGTTCTCAGTTCATGTGAGACCGTGCTCACCAGTTCATTCTTAATCTGGTCCATACGCTCTTCTTCAGTTCGGTTACGGAACACAAACAAGAATCCACTATCCATACCGATTTGTCGTTTTGTATCCATCGTCGTTCCATACATCTCATAGTATTCTTCATCTCGATCGTTTGGCTGTGGGATGGAGAAACGCATCGATACTTCACGCGCTGTCCCATCGAGAAGTTGATCCATCTTTCGTAGCATCTCGCTCCTGTCACGAGGACGGAACGTGGAGAGGAGCGGGATACGCTCCTGAATTTTATTTGGAGCGATGCCCGGTAAGTCCATGAGTCGTCTTGCGTGGACGTTCATGAACAAGACACTCCCGTTCGATTCGGTCAAAACGAACGCTTCATTCGATGCTTGTAAGATTGACTGGATGATATCGCGCTGACGGGCGATGGCATTTTTTTCTTTTTCGTGCATACGCTCTACTTTTTTACGGTCGCTGATATCACGCATGACCGCGACTCGTAACGTTTGCCCTTGATACGTCACTTCTTTCGGATACACCTCTAGTTCTAAGAACGTTCCATCTTGCCGACGACCAATCACTTCGTATGGCGTTTGAATGTGATTGCGAATGCGTCGCAACACATCGGCCCGGTACCCTTCCGCGATAAACTCGATAGTCTGGCGTCCCATCATTTGCTCTGCAGGGATTTTAAAGATGGATTCCGCCGCCTTGTTCGCATCGAGAATCATCCCATCTTCATGGAACAGAACGGCTTCGATGACCGATTCGGCAAACATGCGATAACGCTGTTCCTTATAACGGAGCTCACGTTTCAACTCAATCTCGGAACTCACATCAAATACGAAGAAAAAGAAGCCGATGAGTTGCTCTTGCTCATAAACGGGATGCATGAACAATTTGCCGATGAAATGTGTCCGATCTTTACATTGAAACTTCCATTCCCGGTCACCTTTGTCGAGTGCGAGGCGCAACATTTGTTCGAACGATAGCAACCGTTCCGTCTCGTCTTGATAAGCAGAGCGCTTTTCACTTAATTCTCTCGATTCAAATAAAGCGAACGGTGTCATTTCGTAAAGCACTTCATGGGGCGCATAGCCAAACAGTTCCGTGGCCCCCTGATTGAAACGAGTAATCAACAGATTCGCATCCGTCATGATCATCGCCATGTCGAGTTCAGTATGCATCATCGCCTCAAAAGCGTTGTGTTGAATCGTCACGCGTGTATCATGGGGCAATGGCTCAATGGAGAGAATATATTGATTTTCCCACGGAATGGCGTGTACTCGCATCGTTGGCAGTTCATACATCCAAGGCAGTCCTTGTTCCATCCGACGAGACAATTCCATCGTAATCGGTGACTGATTGACCATATGGAAAAGGTTCGAACGTCTCTGTAGATTCTCAGGAAACTGCTCGAGAAACGGACGGTTTGCCTGAACGATTGTTCCATCTTTCTGTATTAACGCAACTCCGTAAGGTAATGCATGTAGTAACTCACTTTGGAGATTGGCATGATTCTCCATGAACAGTCATCCCTCCTTCGCGGTGTCAGACGAGCACATCTTCTATATCATTCGACAGATCCCCCTTTCATTTCCTGCCCTCAAAACGGTAAAGTGAGGGAGAGGAATTGGAAAGGAAAGATGAGCATGATTGGATTACTCATTGGGATCATTGGTGCCATATGTTTATGGTGGTTCGAGGCACCGCTTTGGAGCAGCGTACTGCTTCTCTTGCTTGGAATTGCGTGGTTTATATGGAGAGTAAGGCTGTCGACTATCGACCGCATTGATCGGATGGATGGTCGGGAGTTTGAACTATTTTTAGAAGAAGTGTTCACCGCGCTTGGATATACGGTCACGGTGACTCCGGCATCGCGTGACTTTGGAGCAGACTTGTTACTGGAGACACCGGATGGATGGTCGATTGCCGTTCAAGCAAAGCGTTATGAAAAGACGGTCGGACTCGAAGCGGTTCAACAAATTGCAGCGGCCGTTCCCTATTACCAAGCACACGAAGGCTGGGTCGTGACGAACTCGAATTTCACGGACAGCGCATACGAATTGGCGGCGCCAAATCAAGTTCGTCTGATTGCAAGAATGGAGCTTGAAGAACTCTTAAAAGAAGCGGGATATAAGCGATGAGAATAGGCTTGTTCACAAGTTCGACAGAATCCAAATGATGTCGAAAAAAAAGGGTTGTCTTTTTCTTTAAACGATGCAATAATCATCTTCGTCATATGAAATATGTAGTAGTTGAAACGAGATAAAAACTACACAGAGAAACGATTGGGGTTTTCAGTAATACCCGACCGTACACATACAAACAATCACGGTTGGAACGTGCTAGGAGGAAAAAGCGGTGCGCAAATTAATTTATGTAAAAGGTTGCGTCTTTACACAAGGTGAGGCGACCATTTATGACGAGACAAATGATGCGATCGGATCTGTTCACCGCGACGCGGAAGGCAGTGTCCAAGTGCACAATTTGTCTGGACGACAGATCGCTCATGGGAAATACATCCCAAACTGCCAAAAATGGGTCGTGATGAACCATGATGGACAGGCGATTGGTCAATTGAAAGACAAGTTCTCGTTATTCGGGAAAAAGTGTGAGTACAACGTCTATGAACGCGGACTCTTCACGATTCAATATGATGTGGAACGTCACAAGTTTAGCGTTCGCGACAAAGCAGGTAAACTTGTCGCGGAACTACGGAAACAAGAAGACGATACGTTCTGCTTAACGAAAGAAGCCGATCAGTTATCGATGTTCGAACTCCTTTCCGTCTTAAAGACGTTAACGGTCAAATCACGGATGCCGCTCGCAGCATCTGTCTCATAACGATGACGAGCACCGGTCAAGAGACCGGTGTTTTTTGATACGAAAAAACCGTCTCATCAAATGAAACGGTTCAAATAGTGCTTGGCCTCGAGTTCGAGTGTCGTCACCCGATGTGCGTATAGACAAAGCTTCAAGACGTGAATGATATTTGGATGTTCATAGTTCATCTTTTCGAGCGAACGCTTCGCCCGTGTATCGAGAAGGTCGATCGGGCTTGTTGACTTCGCATACTCCGCGTAAAGTCGATAAAAATCAATCGGTTTGATGAAGTCGTCTTCGTCCCGGTCAGGGTTGTTGAAGATGAGCGCCAACAAGGAACTCGTCTCTTCGAGGGAAAAAAGGTGTTTCAAATCATCAAGGAGATAAATGATTGCCGCTTGATGCAAGGAATACTTTTTACCGATTCGTGGGACACCGATGATTTTACGAACTTCACGCTTCGTCCAGTTTTGAATCGTCGTCGCAGAGAGATGCTCTCCGGTCAGTGCGTTAGCGAGAGCGACGATTTGGTTAATCGATAAGCCGTTCTTTTCAATATGAAACAAGTGGATTTTTCGAAGCTTTTTTGGGAAATGTTCACGCACGTCTTCAGGGAAGAGGGCGATGGCTCGCTCGATTTCTCCGACCTGCATAAAATGAAGGCAATCTGCCAAAGTTTGAATTGAAGTTGCGTCGCGCATACGGCCACCCTTTCTATCGCCAACAGCGTACGTTGGCTATACAGTCATTTGACCTCATTCTACCAAATGTTTGAAAAGTAAGCTAGGATGGGCACTGATTAAGGTATAATGACGGTATCATACACACTCTATATATGAAGGTGGTCAAGCAATGAATGAATGGATTAGTTCGATTCTTTCCATTGTAGTCGTCCTCGTGTTTCTCGTGGGTCTCGAACACGTCGGGAAGCGTCTGGGATGGACGGATGAAACAAAACAAAAAAGTGTACATATCGCAGTCGGGCATTGGTCGTTATTAGCAGTTTGGTTAATGGATTCATGGTACGTCGCGGCAGTCCCGCTCATTTTCTTCACATTTGCGAATGCGGTCCTGTTATATAAAAGCCCGTCACCGGTGCATCAAACGGAACGAAAATCATTCGGGACTGTATACTATCCGATTGCATTGCTCATTATCTTATACTTCTTCTTCGAGTCCGAGCCGATCGCATTTTTAGCCGGATCACTCGTGCTCGCCTGGGGGGATGGAATGGCTGCACTCATCGGACGCAAATATGGGACGGTCATCTATGATTTATATGGACAAAAGCGTTCTTTCCAAGGAAGCATTGCCATGTTTCTAAGCTCATATGCTGTCTTATTTTTATTGTTTTTGTGGAATGATGTCGTCCTTTGGCAAGTGGTAACATATGGGTTTATCATTTCCATCATCGCTACACTAACTGAAGCGATTTCATATCGAGATTGGGATAACTTTACAATTCCAATCATTGTTGCCATTGCGACATCACTATTGCTATAAACTAATCATGAATTTGTAAGAAAAACGTTGCTTGTCACGTCCAATAATCATTTGTATACTGTGATTCGTACTGAAACCATTCAGTGACGTGCTCGGAACGAATGAAGTGGGACCGAGACACTGATTAAATAGAACATAAAGGATTGAGTGAACGCATGAGCTTTTTACAGCAACTTCAAATGATCATTCCGGCCGAGCGCGTCCTTCAAGACGAGCCATTGTCGGCACACACGTATACAAAACTAGGGGGCAAAGCAGATTACTTCGTGGCTCCACACACGTACGAAGAAGTGCAGGCCGTCTTAAAACTGGCCCACCAAGAAGCGATGCCGTTTATGATTCTTGGCTTCGGTTCAAACTTGATCGTCCGCGATGGCGGCATCCGTGGAATCGTTTTGAACTTGAATGAACTCGACTCGATTCGTCGGGAAGGGAATCAAATAATTGCCCAGGCAGGAGCAGCGATTATCGACGTCTCACGTCAAGCACTGGCAGAGGGATTATCGGGCCTCGAGTTCGCATGTGGGATCCCTGGGACGGTCGGTGGTGCCGTCTACATGAACGCAGGTGCATACGGCGGAGAAACGAAAGACGTCATCACATCTGCGACGGTATTGACGCAGGATGGTCAAGTACTTCATTTATCTAAAGACGAACTCGATCTTGACTATCGAACGAGCCGTGTCTCAAAAGAGGGCTTGATCGTACTCGAGGCAACGTTCGAACTAGAACCAAAAAACTATGAATTAATCAAAGAAGTCATGGACGACTTGACGTATAAACGTGAATCGAAACAACCGCTTGAATACCCTTCGTGTGGTAGTGTGTTCAAACGTCCGCCTGGCTATTTTGCCGGCAAGTTGATTCAAGACTCTGGACTGCAAGGCAAACGCATCGGAGGAGCGGAAGTCTCGCTCAAGCATGCTGGGTTCATCGTCAATATCGATGAGGCGACGGCGACAGAGTACATTTCACTCATCCGTCACGTCCAGGCGACCGTTAAAGAGAAATTTGAAGTGGAATTAGAGCCGGAAGTGAAAATCATCGGGGAAGATATCGCCGTTGAGAACGCATAACGCATAACGCATAATTAAAGAAGGAATCGGACGATGGCGTTCGGTTTCTTCTTTTTTTATATAGAAAAAGACGATGAGAACGGGCATCTCATCGTCTTAAAGGTTAAGCTTGTGTTTGTTTTGAGACCGCCTCATGGGCCGGAACGAACGGATATTCCAAATCACGTGCAACCGCTTCATACGTGACCGTTCCATTGATGACGTTTAGGCCTTTGAGAAGTGCCTCGTTTTCAAGAAGTGCTGGGAATACGCCTTTTTGCGCACATTTTATGATATATGGCATCGTCGCGTTTGTCAGACCCATTGTCGAAGTGCGTGGCACGGCACCTGGCATGTTAGCGACGGCGTAGTGTTGCACGCCATAACGCTCATACGTTGGCGCATCATGCGTCGTGATATGGTCGATCGTCTCACAAATCCCACCTTGGTCGATGGCGACGTCGACGATGACCGAACCAGGCGACATGCGCTGTACCATTTCTTCCGTGACGAGTTTCGGTGCTTTTGCTCCTGGAATGAGCACGGCACCAATCACAAGGTCACTCTCAGCCACTTGTTTCGCAATGTTGTATTTATTTGAGATCAACGTATTGATTGTGTTTCCGAACAAGTCGTCGATTTGACGAAGACGAGCCGGGCTAATGTCCATCAACGTCACGCTCGCCCCAAGACCAATTGCGATTCGAGCTGCATTCGTTCCAACGACACCGCCTCCGATGACCGTGACGTTCGCACGAGGCACGCCTGGGAGACCAGACATCAAGATTCCTTTTCCACCATGTGGTTTTTCAAGGATTTGAGCTCCGATTTGCGCAGCCATACGTCCTGCCACTTCACTCATCGGTGTGAGGAGTGGTAACGTGCGATCCACTTCTACTGTCTCGTAGGCGATGGCTGTAATCCCAGAATCGACGAGCGCTTTCGTTAATTCTGGCTCTGCCGCAAGGTGTAAATAGGTGAAGAGCGTCAAGTCAGGACGGAAGTATTGATACTCAGACGGCTGTGGTTCTTTTACTTTGAGAGCGAGTTCGACGCCTTCCCAAACTTCTTTCGCCGTTTCAAGAATCGTTGCACCGGCATCAATATATTCCATATTCGTGAATCCGCTACCGAGACCGGCATTCGTTTCGACGAATACATCATGACCAAGCTCCGTTAACATAAATGCACCCATCGGTGTTAAGGCCACCCGATTTTCATTGTTTTTAATCTCTTTTAATACCCCGATTTTCATGGAACATTCCCCTTTCATTCCGTTGACACAATTTGTTCACACCCCTAGTATAGACCCATTTGAAAACGCTGTCTTTAGCATGGATTCTAAAAACGAAGACGCTCACTTTGTGAAAAATCACAAAGTGAGCGTCTAGTCTTCTAATCGATATTGACCAGCCTTAATGGCTAAATAAATCATGGATCTTTCTGGTAAGGAAACTTGTGTGATATTCGTCAACTCTTCGATGCGGCGAATCCGGTACAGAACGGTATTCGGATGAATATGAAGATGAGCGGCGACTCGTTTGACGTTCCCATCAAAATAAAAATACCATTCGAGCGTCTTCACGAGTTCGGTCTGATGGGATGAATCATAATGCTGCAACCGTTCGACTGTCGGGTGGGTCTCCAGTCGGAGTCCGATACGTCGAGCGAGTTCCGGGACGAGTTGATAAATGCCGATCTGCTCGAAGGCACGGGAAGTCGATAGTTCGAGCGGGAACTTGCGACGCAGCGTGGTAACCCGTCGCGCTTCTTCGGCTGCGGCATATAACATGTCACTTTCGAAAAAACGTCGGCTGATGCCAAGACGTGGTTCGGATTCGCTGAACTTGTCTTGAAGCAATTGTTCGAACCGTTCCGCCCAGGCTATGAGTACAGTCTCTTCATCGGAGAGTTCAGACTTCATATAATGCCAGACGAGTAGCTGCTGACCGTCGATGGCATGTAAAACGACTTCAATTGACTCTTGCGTCGCAAGCACATAGTGAAGGCGTTCCGCAAGTTGAGGGGTGATCGGTTGAGCACATTCGATGACCGTCAACCGACTGGCGACGGCAATCGGAGCAAGTTCGTTCAATCGTTCGCGATTCGCATCCGTCAGGGTCGGGGAAGCGAGGACATCTAATAAGAAGCGTTCGAGCTCGGCGCTGATTCGTCGCTCGTGCATCGCGATGGTCATAAGCAGCTTTTTGGCGATGGTCGCCCCTTCTTGCAAGATGGCTAATTCTTGAGTACTGAACGGATTTGTCCGAGCTAAGCTCCAAATATAGCCGAGTACTTCATCATGTTGTTTGATGACGATTGCGGCGCGTTCCCCAAGACCGACGGCGAGACGGGCCGGGATGACGACCGGTTCATCTTGGTCGATGACTTCTTGTAAAATACCACTCTCCCATAGGTCTTCGATGACAGCTTCTGGGACACGACGCCCGATGATGGTCGCAATCCTGGCCGGGTCGGTCGAATCAGGATGTGTACTATAAGCGAGCAACTGGTGGTGGCGATTCTCAATCGTGATCGGTGCTCGAATCGCTTGACCAATCGCTTCGGCGAGTGTATCGAGAGACTCATAAGATTTAAGCAAAAAAGGCATGTCGATTCCTCCTCTCTCTTGAGTATACCGTCTTCTTTGTGAAACTTCACAAAAAGAATCAAGAGTGTGAGAAATGACATACCTTCTGCGATTACATTGGGAAAAACAGTCCGACGACGAGACCGAGTAACGCTCCGACAATGACTTGGAACGGCGTATGGCCGACGAGTTCATTCAAGAGTGGGGTCTCATGTTTAATTCCTTTGAAATAATCGTTCAAGAGCCGTGCTTGGAAACCGACCGCCTGCCGAACTCCGGTCGCATCATACATGACGATAGTGGCAAAGACGACAGCGAGAGCGAATAGACTCGAGTCAATGCCTTCCATTCGCCCAATCGCGGTAGCGAGTGCGACGACGGTAGACGAGTGCGAACTTGGCATGCCTCCTGAAGCGAACATGATTTCAATTTCAAAATCTCTTGTTTTAATGAGTTCAGTTACGAGCTTAGCCGCTTGGGCGATAAACCAAGCGAGAATCGCAGCGAGTAAAGGTTCGTTAAACATGCGTGCATTCACTTCCTGTCTGACATAGTATCTTCACTATACCCGAAAGAGGCGCAAGCTAGACGTTAAGATTTCGTCAAAAAAAGATGTCTTGGACACGTTCTCCAAGACATCTTCTGGTCGATTTTTGTTACCCTTTTACTCCTTCAGTCTCCTGAAGTTTCTCTGCAATGTTATCGATGATATAACGGTTGCGTGGGTGTTCTTGACACTCCTTCGAGCATGAACGCATTTGTTTCGGTTCACACTCTTCACAACAGAAATGCTGTGCATTGCACTCCGGGTTGGCACAATTAACGTAACGAACCGTCTCTGTCCCACAGTGCATACAGTGTGAGACGACAGATGGGTTCACGGAGTTAACCGGGACATTGATCCGCTCGTCAAAGACATAGAGCTCGCCTTCCCAGTCCTCTCCTTTTGTCGCTTCATCTTTACCATACATTGCGACGCCACCTTTTAGGTGGAAGATGTTGTCGTGACCTTGGTCACGCATATATGCTGTAAATTTCTCGCAACGGACGCCACCGGTACAGTACGTGAGAAGTGTTTTCCCTTCGTAGAGGTCCTTGTTCTCTTCGAGCCATTCCGGCATGTAACGTGAAGCCTCTACATCGATTTTGATCGCATTTTTAAAGTGACCAAGTTCGTACTCGTAGTTGTTACGAACGTCGAGGATGACGACATCATCACGATTCATCATCTCTTTCCATTCTGCTGGTTCGAGGTATGCACCGTGTTGTTTCGGTACATCAAACTCGCCATCAAAGCGCCACGTCACGAGCTCTTTCTTGTGACGGACAAAAATTTTCTTGAAGGCATGCTCTTCGACTTCATCGATTTTGAACTCGATATCGCTGAAGAGAGGGTTTGCTTTCAAGTCATTCATGTACTGCTCGGTTTGCTCCCAAGTACCAGAGCACGTCCCGTTGATTCCTTCGGAGGAAATCAAGATGCGTCCTTTGATGCCGAGGTCCTTACAATACTTCAAATGTTCTTGCGTGAGTGTTTCTGGGTCTTCGATGTTGACGTACTTATAGTACAGCAAGACCCGCATTGGTTTTGTTTCCATGTTGTGTTGCTCCCCTGTGTTCAGTTTTTTGCAGGAAAATTAACGTTGGGTTGTGTCGTTCGACGAATAGACTTGCCTGCAACCACAAGTCCATTATTATATGATAAATATCACGACGAATTTTCGCAAATGGTTTTTAATTTTTTTTGACGATTTCAGGGAGATGCGTCTTGTAAATCGAATTCGGGTAATAGAGTAGTAACGAAAGTTGAAGGTGGAACGACTATGCTTAATTCTCTCCAACAGTACATCATCCAATTGATTGAATGGCTTCAAGGTTTGCCTGGTGGTCCATGGGCTGGACTCGGTGCACCGTTTTTAGAAGCGATTTTTCCATTTTTACCACTCGTCTTAATCATCTCTGCCAATGCAGCGACATACGGCTTTCTGTTAGGCGTTCTCTTATCCTGGATCGGGAACCTTCTTGGAACCATCGTCGTTTTTGCGGCTGTCCTTTACGTTTTCCGCAAACCGATGACGCGCTGGCTCGAAAAACATAAGGCGGCGGTCTATTGGTTGGAACGAATCAATCATATGAGTCCGATCTCGCTCGGATTCTTATATTCTCTCCCGTTCATCCCGGTCAGTTTGATCACGTATTTATTGGCGCTCATTCAGATGCCGCTCCGTACGTTCATCATGGCGGCAGGATTCGGGAAACTGCTCGTCGTCGTGATTTTCTCTGTCATCGGGGACCAGTGGGAGGAATTTATCCAAAGTCCATTTCGTTTATCGATGCTCGGTCTACTTTTGGTCGCATTATGGGCCATCAGCCGGGGGCTAGAAGAAGTGCTCAAACGACGCGCTTTCAAGAAACGGAACGAGCGGTTGAAACAAGAGATGGTCACGAAACGACAAACACCCCTTTGAACAAGGGGTGTTTTCACTTATGACTGTTTTTTAAAACGTGGGTAATTGAATGCGATGGCGATTCCTCCACAAATAAAGAGTAGGAACGGATAGAACATGAACGGGACGAGGTCCGGCGATGCGGTCTTCGTCAATTCTGCAGCGATGAGTAATTGAGCTCCGTACGGAAGAATCCCTTGTACCCCACATGAGAAGATGTCGAGTACGCTTGCTGATTTCTTCCGTTCGATGTCATACTCGTCCGCGATGTTCGCTGCAAGTGGACCGGCTACGAGAATGGAAATCGTATTGTTCGCCGTCGCTACGTTTGTCGCACTGACAAGTCCGGCGATGCTCCATTCGGCACCGGCACGTTTTTGAATACGAGATGTCAACGCGTCACGTAAATACGTGAGTCCGCCGTTGTGTGAGATGAGACCGACGAGTCCACCCATGAGTAATGTCAGGAATGAAATTTCGGCCATGCTAATCATCCCGTCCGCAATAGCTGTCACAAACGCCGTGACGGATAGGCTTCCATCTAGGAGACCGATGATGCCGGTGAGCGTGATGCCACCTAACAGAACCAAAATGACGTTCAGTCCTGTCAATGCGAGTCCGATGACGGCAAGATACGGAATCAGTTTGTACCATTCGAATGCGGCGACATCGACCGTTGACTCCCCATTTGACAAGACGGCGAGTAAAACCGTCGTGATGATGGCGGCCGGTAACACGATCCAGAAATTCGTGCGGAATTTATCACGCATGTTCGTTCGTTGCGTCCGGACGGCAGCGATGGTCGTGTCTGAGATGAACGAGAGATTGTCCCCGAACATCGCCCCTCCGACAACGGCTGCGGCAGCGATGGCGACATTGACGCCACTCTCTTCATGGATACCGAGGGCGATCGGTGCAAGTGCCGCAATTGTACCCGTCGACGTTCCCATCGCCATTGAAATGAAGGCGGCGATGACGAAGAGTCCGCTCAAGAGAAGCGAAGGTGGTAATAGAGTCAAGGCGGCGTTGACCGTTGCATCGATTGCCCCGATGGCTTCCGCTACCGTTGAAAAGGCGCCAGCCAGTAAGAAAATGAAAATCATGATGATGATGCCCGGATTGCCGGCTCCTTGCGCGATGCGCTCGACGGTTTGGGTGGCACTTCCTTTTGTCATGAATGCCGCAACCATCAAGGCGATGATGGCTGCGACGAGTACCGGAAACTTATAAAAGTCTCCGTAATAGACACCCGCCCCGATGAAGAAGAGTAAGAAGACGAGTAACGGCAAGAGTGCCCATTTGTTTGCTGTTGGTTGTTCCAAAATAATCACCTCACTAAAAAATAAGAAGGACCCTTTTCTGAGAAAAAGGTCCTTCGTGCGAAATACCCTTTTCATCTTTCGAGCAATACGCCCGCTGGATTTGGCACAGGTTCCCCGCTGCCGAGACTTCTCAGGGCCAGTCCCTCCGTCTCTCTCGATAAAAAGTGAATCTATCCAATTAGTAAACACGTTCCCTAACGTACCTGTTTCAAATCTGCTTGTCAACTTAAAAACTCCCCAATTCGATGTGAGAAAGGGGAGTTTACGTCGTTAAATTGTTGAAGTGCGCCACACGGTTACGTCCCGCGTATTTCCCACCGACATATAGCGCACGGTCCGCGTTTCGAATCGTATCGTCTAATCGCTTATTTCCAAACGCATCGATTGTATCGATCCCGATGGACGCAGTCACAGAAATCTCATGATGATCGACAAGGAACGGTTTCGCTTCGATTTGCTGGCGAATTCTTTCTGCAATGTCAACGGCTTGAGACATGTCACAATGATTGAGAAGCAAGATAAACTCTTCCCCACCATAACGGGCGGCAAAGTCATCAGCGCGAAGGGCTTGCCGGATACGTCGACCAAATTCCTGCAACACTTGGTCACCGACTTGATGGCCATACGTATCATTGATTTTTTTAAAGAAATCGATGTCGAGCATGGCGACCGAGATCGGATACATCGAGATGTCGGATATTTGTTGAATCCCGTATTCGTAGAAGGCGCGGGCATTGGCGAGGAGAGTCAAACTATCCGTCCGGCTCTCGGTATACAGACGATCTCGTTCATGACAACGGCTGATGGTCCGGTTGAACGACTTGAGCAACTTGAGGATTTCTTGTTGGATAATCTTCGGATACCCATATACAGGTTCTCCTGTCATCACGATCCATGTTCGGATTCCCTCGATTTCTTCCGAACGAATTGAGACGAAGCTATGGTAGTCGTCATGGAAAGCGTCAGACAATGAAGCATCCCACTCAAATCGCATCTCGTAGTCAAGGACAGGCTCGACAGGTTGACTGATATCCAGTAGCGCAAATACGATGGGGCGATCAATCGGTTGACGTGTCTTCAAGTCGAAATAGAGTGTGCGATTGAATAGCTTGAACTCGATATATCCTTCATCGTAATGGTTCAATTGTTCGCATTGACTTAAAAAGACTTCAATGGCTTGCGCTTCGCTCTGAGACAAAGAGACGGCTTCTTTCGCTTCGTCGTACTGTTCAATCAGAGATTTATACGCATCCTGTCGTCCCTTTTGAATGAGAAGTCGTTTGATGAAGAAGGTCAGTGCTGCCGCGATACTGCTCACGACAAGTAAATTCGTCTCTCGGAAGAATGCTGCGGCTAAGATGAAAATCAAACTGACGACGTATGTGTAGAAGGCGATCTTCAAAAAGTCACTCAACCCGATATCAACGCGGAACCACCATCTCACCTGATACTTTTGGAAAATGGTGTTTAAGAAGATGGCAAGAAATAACCCGGCAAGCGGGATGAATGATTCTTTCGAATAGAAATCGATTCCAGTCTCCCCACCGAGGGCGAGATAGACGGTAGCGGGAATGACAATTTCTAAGTATGCCGTAATGGCGTTCCACGGATAGGTGAAGCGAAAACGGCGTATGGCGACTTTTGGTCTCAAATTGGCGAATTGAAAGACGAATAATCCAATCTGGTTGACGATGAGTGCTGTTTCAAATCCAAAGAATAGAAATAGAATTAATACGATACTCTCAGAGAATGTGAAGTACACACCTTTGACTTCGATTGAATCGAGTTGAAAGATGATGACGAGTAATGAGATTAAAATAAAGGACAACGGATCAATGGTCGGGGCGTGCAGCACATCCAATGCAAATAATCCGATGGTGAAGCAGAACAAAACACTCCATATACTCCAACCGAGCATGGACATCTTGCGAAAGTGGTTCATGTGTTCCCTCCTAGCATGGGACATTTCAAGATATAATAGTAAAGATTCGTCATGATTTCGTGCGAGTCCTGCCTTTCTTTTATCATGCTTGAATTCTAGCATTGAGTATACAGGGAATATCCTCTATAATGAAGTTGCTTTTCAACCGCATAGACGAAAGTCGATAAAAAAGAGAGTAACGATGGTTTAGTCAACAAAGCGACCTGGGGATTGGTGAGAGCCTGGGCTGACAAACGTCGCGAAACGCACTTTTGAGATGCTATCCGAAACGAGAGTAGGCATAGCCGGAGGGAACCGTTATCACCATAAAGCGGTCTGCATCATGCAGGCAAGAAGAGTGGTACCGCGGGAATTCCCGTCTCTTTGCATCTATGCAAAGGGCGTTTTTTTTATGAGTTGTTATTGAAGAAGGAGGACATACAGATGAGTTATGAACGCAAATATGCAGAAGCACTATCCCGTGTCATCGGTGAAGAACTCACGATTGACCAAATTGAAGCATTGATTGAGAAGCCAAAACACGAGGCGCACGGTGATCTCGCGTTCCCGTGTTTCCAATTGGCGAAAGCTTACCGAAAAGCACCTGTCATGATTGCGACAGATATCGCAAATGAATTGAACGATGAATTGTTCACGAAAGTGGAGGCGGCGGGACCTTACGTCAACGTCTTCTTGAGCCGTGATATCGTATCAAAAGAAATCATCAACACCGTGCTTGAGGAAAAATCGGAATATGCGACACACGAAGCACGCAATGAAACGATTGTGACGGACTTCTCGTCACCAAACATTGCGAAGCCGTTCTCGATGGGTCACTTGCGTTCGACGGTGATTGGGAATGCGATCAACCAAATCGCACGTAAAAACGGATATGACGTCGTCGGCGTCAACCACCTTGGGGACTGGGGCACTCAGTTCGGGAAATTGATGGTCGCCTACAAGAAGTGGGGCGATGAGGAAGCGGTACGCGCCAATCCAATCGCAGAACTCTTGAAATTATACGTCCATTTCCACGAAGAGGCGAAGATACAACCAGAACTCGAAGACGAAGGCCGTGCTTGGTTCAAAAAGCTTGAAGATGGTGATACGGAAGCGACAGAGCTTTGGCAGTGGTTCCGTGACGAGTCGCTCAAAGAGTTCCAGAAAGTATATGACCTTCTTGGAGTGAAATTCGAAAGCTTCAACGGGGAAGCGTTCTATAACGATAAAATGGGACGCGTCGTCGAGATGCTAGAAAAAAAACCTCTTAGTGGAAAGTGAAGGGGCGATGGTCGTCTCGCTCGAAGAGGAGAACTTGCCACCTTGCTTGATCAAGAAAAAAGATGGCGCGACGTTGTACGCGACACGTGATTTGGCAGCGGCAATCTATCGTTACGAGACGTACAACTTCGTTCAAGCGAACTATGTCGTCGGTGGCGAACAGGCGCTCCATTTCAAACAACTCTTCTCGGTCCTTCGTAAGCTTGGATATGACTTTGTTGATGGCATGCATCACGTGCCGTTCGGCTTGATCTTGCAAGAAGGGAAGAAGATGTCGACACGTAAAGGGCGCATCGTTCTTCTTGAGGAAGTCTTGAAAGAGGCAATCGAGAAAGCGCAGGCGAACATCGAGCAGAAGAACCCGGATCTTGCGAACGCACAAGACGTTGCCCGCATGGTCGGTGTCGGCGCGGTCGTCTTCCACGATTTGAAAAACGAACGCATCAACAACATCGAGTTCGATCTCGACAGCATGCTCAAGTTCGAAGGGGAGACAGGACCTTACGTTCAATACACGAACGCTCGTGCGAACTCACTCCTTCGTAAAGGAAACTATGACGGGTCACCATTCACTGGTGCAGACGATGACTACTCATGGGGTGTCGTCACGATGCTCAATGCGTTCCCACACGTCATCACGCGTGCGCATGAACGCCGCGAACCATCAATCATCAGCCGCTATGTACTCGACCTCGCGCAAGCGTTCAACAAGTACTACGGTCACGTCCGCGTCCTAGAAGAAGATGCGAGCAAACAATCGCGTCTCGCTCTCGTCAAGGCAGTGACGCTCGTATTGACAGAAGGGCTCCGTTTACTCGGTGTCGAAGCTCCGGAAGAAATGTAAGACAGACGAAAGGACCTCAAAAAATTGAGGTCCTTTTTTGTATTCATGCTTTCATCCGCGTGACCGTTCGGGCTTCCGTGTCATATAGACACCATTCCCGATCGAAGATGACGGCGCCGACGTTAATGACGTATCGTTTTTTCTTCTTTTGTTACGGTGTCCCGAGTTCCCACGGCAGAGAGGTTCCCTTTCGGTAAATCCCGGGGATGTGACTGTGTCCGATGAAGACGAGTGGGTATTTTCCTTTCTCGACCATCGGTTCCCAGTCTTTATTCCACTTCACTTGATGTCCATGTAAAAAGCGTGCTTCCTCGAGAGTCGTCTGTTCCGGCAATAACGAAATCCGTGTTTTCACAGGATGGTCGATTACGAGCACCTCGTCGATTCGCTCTTCCTGATTGCCTCGTAGACTCGGGAATGTGAGTAACGCTTCATAATTTGGGTCGTACGTCACGACGTCTTCTACATGATGAAAGCGCTCGTGACGTCGTTTTTTGCCAACATGGCATTCGTAGAGGTCCCCGAGACAGAGAATATGCTCGGTTTCGCGACGAACGTCATCCAGGACGGCCTTTAAATCATCAAACGAACCGTGCGGGTCACTGATGATGGCGAGTTTCATCGGAAGTTCGTAAATTGGGCATCGACGGACAATTCAAGTTCACGTACGAGTTGCATGACGGCTTGAAGATCGTCACGCGACTTACCTGTCACGCGAATTTGGTCGTCCTGGATTTGCGATTTGACTTTTAGTTTTGATTCCTTGATGGCGTTGTTGATTTTCTTCGCGTCGTCTTTGTCGATGCCGCTTTTCAATTTCACACGTTGGCGAACCGTGCCGCCGAGTGCGTTCTCTACTTTTTGATAGTCGAGGTTTTTCGTCGGGACTCCGCGTTTAATCAATTTCGTGATCAAGACGTCTTTTAATTGCTCGAGTTTATAGTCGTCATCCGAGATGAGGACGAGGTCGCCACTGTCGAGGGACATCTCACTCTTTGACCCTTTGAAGTCATAACGGTTCAAAATTTCCTTTTCCGCAATTTGGATTGCGTTCTTTACTTCTTCAAGATTCATTTCTGACACGATATCGAAAGAATTGTCTTTTGCCATGTTTCATCCATCCTTTGTGTGGTTTTGTTATAATGATAGCAGATTTGAAGCAGTGAAGGAGTGAAGAGATGGAACGTACAATGGATCAACACACACATGCAGACTTAGATCACGTTGCCTATCACGGGAAAGACCTAGGGGTGACGTTCAAAGGGGAACAGATTCGACTACGAGTTTGGTCTCCGGTAGCGGAACAGATGTCGGTCAAGTTGTATCGAACAGCCCGTGCCCGTAAGTTTGAACGACTCGAGCTCGAGCTGGCTGAGAAGGGGACGTGGGTGATCGAACTCGACCGTGCCTTATTCGAAGGTCAATTTTATGTATTTGAAGCGCTGATTGATGGGAAAAAAGTAGAGTCGCTCGATCCGTATGCGAAAGTCGTCGGAGTGAATGGGAAACGAGGATGTCTGCTCGATCCGGCATCTTTGAACCCGGACCATTGGATCAAAGAACGTCCGCTATTCAATTCTTCACAAGAGGCGGTCATCTATGAGGCGCACGTCCGTGATTTGACGAGTCACCCAGAGAGTGGGGCGACGCACCGTGGGAAGTTCTTAGGGATGACCGAGACGGGTACGACGACCACGAGCGGTTACCCGACCGGACTCGATTATATTACCTCGCTTGGAATCACTCATCTCCAATTAATGCCGTTCTTTGACTACGGCTCGGTGAATGAGTCACGTGAAGGGGAAGACAATTATAACTGGGGTTACGATCCGGTTCATTACTTTGCGGTCGAAGGATCTTACGCCTCGTCGGCAGATGACCCGGCGACGCGAATTGTCGAATTGAAGGCACTGATTCAAGCGCTCCACGATCGAGGCATCCGGGTCATCATGGACGTTGTCTTCAACCACACGTATGATGCGTTGACAACACCGCTCGGGCAATTCGTCCCGGACTATTACTATCGCTTAAACGAAGACGGAACACTCGCGGATGGTTCGGCATGTGGGAATGACACGGCATCCGAGCGTGCGATGATGCGTAAGCTCATGGTCGAGTGTGTCACGTACTGGGCGAAAGAATTCATGATTGATGGGTTCCGCTTCGATTTGATGGGACTCCATGACGTCAAAACGATGAACCAGATTCGGAAAGCGCTCGACCGCGTCGACCCATCGATTCTTGTCATCGGGGAAGGGTGGGATTTGGATACACCGCTCCCGGTTCGTAAAAAAGCGAATCAGCATAATGCGCATAAGATGCCACGCATCGCCCAATTCAATGATGGGATTCGAGACGGTGTCCGAGGAGACGTCTTCATCGAAGACTTACCGGGCTGGGTGAGTGGAAACACGGATATGACAGCAGATGTGAAACGAGGGATTGCTGGTGGCATCACGAGCCAAAGTTTCGCTGATGAGCCGAACCAGGTCGTCAACTATGTAGAATGTCATGACAATTTGACGCTTTGGGACAAGTTATCCGTGACGAATCCGGAAGATGACGAGACGACACGTCGCCGTCGCCACCGTTTGGCGACGTCGATTGTGCTCCTAAGTCAAGGGATTCCATTCCTTCACAGTGGACAGGAATTTTTCCGGACAAAAGACGGGGATGAGAATAGCTTCAATTCAGGCGAAGTCATCAACCGTATGGACTGGAACCGGGCGGAGCAAGAAGCGCCAAGTGTGGAATATGTGAAAGGCCTCTTGCGTCTGCGTAAGCAATATCCGCTCTTCCGACTCGAGAACACGGAACAGATTCGCAAACACTTGCGTTTCTTTGATGAAGCAGAGGGTGTGATTGCCTTTGAATTGAGCCGTCATGTGGAAGGATATGTAGAACGACATATCGTCTACCACAACGCACTCGAGGAGGCGGTTGAGGTCAAACTTCCATCTGGCAAGTTCGAGGTGAACGTGGAGGACCATACCGTTAATCTGACGGCGCCACGTCAAGTCGAGGACCGTCATATGACGGTCGCTCCGCTCTCGACACTAGTCGTAACCGAACGTCGCCCAGATTACAGCAAGTACGCTGTTGCCGGTGGTGCGGCCCTCGCTGTAATCGGTGGTCTCTGGTATGTATCGAGAAAGCGGAAACGCAAAGAGCAGTAACCAAAAAGGAGACGTTAATCCGTCTCCTTTGGTGTGTCTTCCTCTGTTTGAGATGCCTCGAGTTGCATCATTTTTTGAACGAGGATGTGTTTTGGCATATGCATCAGTTCCTCGAGGGGGACGTTTAATTTTTTTGCGAGTTCTACTGCGGTCTCTGGTGATAGTTGTAATGGACGCATGGAAGGTCTCCTTTCTAAACGATATGTCTTTACCGTCAGTATACAGGAAAATCGAAAATGTGTTGAATGAACACATTCAAAATCGAATTTCGTTTCGGTCGTTGCTAAGCTGAAACTAGGAAGTGATCAAATGTACAAACAAACAGCAGACTTTCAATTTCATCAAACGATCGAATGGCTAGAACGTGTAGGTGAAGGTTGGATGTTGTACTTGGCGCAAACTGGATTTTTGTTCTTTGACGAGTCGTCTCAAATTCGCTGGGAGATCGACTGGAAATGGACACCATGCGCCCTATATGTGGAGCCGAATGCAAGACGTGCCGTGGCATGGTTCCAGGAAAAAGGACTTTACGGAGTCATTGATTTACAACGAGGACAGATGGAGACGCATGCGATCCCTCAACGATTCAACGGAGACTGGTTTAGCAATTTGCACTATTGGCAAGGCGATGACATCTTCTTATATTCAGCCGAATCAGATGTCGTAGCCTTGAACCTCCATGATCATACGTTTCGATATAGCCGCTATGAAGAAGTCCCTGTCTTTGGGAACATCATCGAGCTAGCGTATCAAGAGACGTATGATTTTGAACGATTCACACCTGAAACGTGTGTGACATTGTTCGATGAACGAACTCATCATTTTTTAGTTGAAATTGTGAAGACGAAAGAAACCTGGCGCATTCCATACGAAGGAAACCGCGACACGGTCATTCTCGATCAAGTGGGAGAAACGACGGCGATCACATCGACAGAGTCGTTCCAACTGTTTCATCGAGAGGAAGAATTATTTTGCTCAAGCGTGTGTGCAGACAACCAATTATTGAAGGTAATGCTGTTAGATGAACGAGGGGATCGACTCGTCGTCTTGTCCGCACCACCTCGATTTTGTCATAGCTGGCTTCAAGTCTTTGAACGACAAGAGTCCTGAACCGAACCTAGGTTCAGGAATTTTTTGTGAAGTGTTGATGAATGAATCGAGAAACGGGAAGTAGATGGATAGACAGGGAGGAGTGACATCAATGGAATGGTTAGGTAGGCAGTTGGTTCGTTTTCGGTATGGCGTATTACTCATATGGGCGATTTTACTCGCGGGTTCAGTTTATTTCGGGCTACAGCTCCCGGGTGAGTTGAGAGGAAACGGATTTGCCATTCAAGACGGACGTTTCCAACAGGTAGAAGATCAGTTGAATGAACGATTTGATCGAGCAGGTGCTTCAATGATCGTCTTATTTGAAGGAGGAAATCTGGAGGCGGTCATGGACGAACAACAAGACCGTTTTGGGGAAATTTCATCAATTGATGGCGTGATTACCCCGGCGGAGAATCCGGACGCGCGTTCAGGGGACGTATCCTATTTCGTGCTGGAATTCGAAGATTATGATGCGGCGGAATCCTCGATCGATGCCGTCCGAGACGCGCTCATCGTTGATACGGATACCGAAGTCCGCTTGACGGGAGAACCGGTCTTTGCGGATGACTTAAACGAAGCTTCGAAAAATGACTTGATTCGAGCGGAGTTGATTGGGATTCCGGTCGCGCTTCTCGTGTTGTTGCTTGTTTTCGGCACACCGCTCGCCGCGCTCATGCCGTTACTCGTCGGGTTGATTACCTTTATTGTCGCAGCGGGATCGCTATTCTTTTTTGCACAAAACATGGAATTATCTATCTTTGTTCTCAATGCCGTCGCCATGATTGCGATTGCGCTTGGGATTGATTTTTCACTGTTACTCGTCAATCGGTATCGGGAAGAGTTAACGCGCGGGCAATCGAGAGAAGAGGCGATTGTCCGGACGGTAGCGACGGCGGGACGCTCGATTCTCTTTTCAGGTCTATGTGTCTTTGTCGGATTAGCCGGACTCCTATTTATTCAAGTAGATGTCTTTCAGGCGGTCGCGCTCGGTGCCCTCATTGCCGTCGCGGGGGCCGTGCTATCTGCACTGACCTTGTTGCCGTCGTCGCTTTACTTAGTCGGTGACGCCTTGAATAAAGGACGAATCATCAAGACAGATGAGACGAAATCTGAAAAGCGCTGGCAAAAACTTGCTCGCTTCGTGATGAGACGTCCGGTGACGATGACGCTCATTGCTTTGTTGATCCTGCTCCCGAGTCTTTGGTTCGTGCGCGACCTAGAGTTGAACATTCCGGACGCCGATGCGCTCCCTACCTCATATGAATCACGAGCGGCACTCGAACGATGGGACGATGTGTTTGGGGATAACTCGACCGATGCGGTCCTTCTGTTTGAAGCGAACGATTTGACCGATCCGATGATTTTAGAGGAATTGACGAGTCTCACAGATGAGTTAAACGAGGTCGATATTGTCGATAATGTCTCGACTTTCTTAACGACATCCGGATTGACGCCTGAGACGTTTACGCAACTCGCCGAAGCGGCGCCAGAACAACTCGCCCCACTTGAGCGACTTGTGACCCTTGATGGGAATACAGATTTGGCGCTCGTGAATGTCAGCTTCGATGTACCTCCGAGCGACAAAGAAGCGCAAGCATTCGTACGCGATTGGCGAGACAAAGGGTTTGAAGTCGGCGGACCGGCAGCCTTCAATGAAGAGATTTATGATGAGATTTATGACAGCATTCCCTATGCGGTCATCACCGTCATCTTGGCAACCTTCTTCATCCTCATGTGGGCGTTCCGATCCATCTTGATTCCAATCAAGGCGATTCTTATGAACGTGCTTGGTCTTGGGGCGACGTTCGGTTTACTCGTCATCATTTTTGAATCAGTTTTTGTGTACGATGCAGAAACAATCAGTATTTTGACACCGGTGTTCATCTTCTCACTCGTCTTTGGATTGTCGATGGACTATGAGGTATTTCTCGTTTCGCGAATCGAGGAATATTACCGCGAGACGGGCGACAATGACTATGCGACGGAGATGGGGCTTGCGAAGACGAGTAAAATCATCACTTCAGCCGCCATCATTATGATCGTCGTGACGGGTGCGTTCGCCTTTACGGGTGTGAGCCCGATCAAACAGCTCGGCGTGGGGATTGCGCTCGCCATCTTCATTGATGCGACCATCATCCGGATCCTGCTCGTTCCGTCTCTCATGAAACTGTTCGGGGAGTGGAACTGGTGGTGGTTCGGAAAGAAAGATTTACCGAAACGTAACATGCACTAAAGGTAAAATTCATGAACTGAATCAAAATGTGTGGTAAACTACGTACAAGATTACGCGCAATTTGAGAAAGGAAGGTCTTTATGGATACCGAGAGGACATGGCCTCTGTTCCAACTTCCGGACTTCTAGCGTTGACTGATCGCTTACACGTGTATCAATCAACAAACGGAAGATCGGAGATGGAACAGATGGAACCGCAGCTACGACTGAGGATCCTCCTCTCCGTCAAGAACGGGGAGGACAATCGGAATGAAACGAGTTGCTACCATAGTGCTCGGAACGCTGATCATGGCGTTCGGTTATTATTATTTGAATGAACAGTTTGGTTTGGCGGAAGGCGGGTTCGTCGGATTATCGCTACTCGGTCGTTATTTATTTGATATCGACCCGGCGATTTCGATGATCGTGCTCGACATCCCATTTTTTATCGTCGCTTTGTGGTGGAGAGGATGGCGTTTTGTCGGGCAAGCGGTACTAGCCGCTTCGTCCTTGTCGCTTAGTTATGCGATGTGGGACCGTCTCGACTTGCTCACGTTTGATATTCAAATATGGCCGGCAACATTGTTTGCGGCCATCGCGAGTGGGATTGTAACCGGATATGGTCTCGGTCTTGTCTTGAAGTCAGGCGGGGCTACCGGGGGCGATGACTTATTCGCTCTTGGCTTATCGAAATGGACAGGTGTGTCGGTCGGTACGATTCTGATTATTTTTGATGTGATCGTCCTTGGGATTTCACTCATCTATTTACCATTATCGAACGCATTGTATACTCTCATCGCAGTATCGATTGCCGGAAGGGTCGTCACAAAGATGCTCGTCGTCGACGAACCGAAAGCGACACCCGTCGCACCAAATTGGACACCAAAAAACGATCTCGCATGAGATCGTTTTTTTATGAAGAGTGAGAGCGAGTTAGGTTGGCTTGAATCCCGATGAAAAAAAATTACTGTTAACAAATCGAGAGTGGTACAATGAACTATAGATTGAATTTCTGGTGGTGAGAAGATGAACCGTAACATCGTAAACTTGAGTATCCTCGCATTACTTATGGCAGTGATGGTAATGAATAACCTGGAAGGACTGCACACGCTCAAAACGATTGTGAACAGTCTGGCAATGCTGACGCTATCTGTCATTGGAATCATGTTCATAACGAACTATGCGAAAAATAAGAAACAAGCTATGTGATGAAATAGGTGGCTGGCGCTGCCTATTTTCTTTTTCTCTTTTTGTGGTAAATCTCACAGCGCATGCTCTCACCATCCATTACACTAGTGGAGGAAGGAGTGATGGTTGATGAAATGGATGATTCCAACACAGCATGGGGCATGGTCGATGCTCATTTTACCGTTCGTTCTTGGAGGGACAGTCGGGGGATGGGTGTGGACACATGTGCCTTTTGCTATTGCATGGTTGTTTGTCTATATGGGGACATTCTTCTTATTCCAATACATCAAGCAACGAAAGAAATCGCGTGAGCTTTTACGCACCGTGATCATCTATCTGATGATTGCTACACTATCCATCATCCCAGTCTTATGGATGCAATGGAGTCTCATCTGGTTCGCTTTTGCAATGATTCCATTCGGTCTCGCAAACGCCTATTTTGCCAAAATCAAAGATGAGCGAAACGTATGGAATGACGTCAGTGCCGTCACTTCATTCTGTATTGGAGGAATGGCGAGTTATTACCACGGAGCACACGTCGTGGATGAAACAATTGCATGGGTATTCGTTTTGCCATACCTCTATTTCCTCGGAAGTATCTTTTTCGTCAAGACGTTGATTCGGGAAAAGAAGAGCATCGCGTATCGTAACCTTTCGTGGGGGTATCATATGCTGTTAATCGTCGTGTTCATTGCGCTCGGTTATCCGCTGCTCGCTTTAGCATATGCTCCGAGTTTGATTCGTGCTATTTGGTTCTACGGCAAAAAAATCCCAATCATGAAGATTGGGATTGTCGAAATCGCAAACTCTGTATTTGTACTGGTGTGTCTCACGATGAATCTCTTAATTTAATTTGTGGTTGATGAGGTACTAGCGATAACGGCGGCAGTCGTGGCAGCGGTCGCCGCTTGTTGCATCGCCAATAAGTGGGCAAACGTACCGTGGAGCAATAAGTCGCTCGCCTCGTTTGTTATGCGTTCGGCCGCTACAAGTTGAAGTGCGATGAGCACGCTATGTGTGTTGAACCAGCGCTGCTTGTCTTTTTCGGCCCCTACGATTTCCTGAATAGTATGAATCGCGCTCGTATTCGGTTCCGTGACAATGCTAAGTAGTGCGAGTGCGGGTAAGTGTTCGCGACGAATCGAGATGTGCACTTCATCTAATTGAGACTTCCATGTGAGCAATCGAGAGACTGCTTCTTCGGGTGAGGACTCGCTGAACGTCAAAAGGTGCGAGACGAGTTGCAGTTCGTTTGACTTCGGGAGCCGTCCCTTCAATAATGCATAATGTTGCTCGATGCGTTCGTTCAAATCAATGATATCGTCAAACGCTTGCACGAGCACGAGCGCCGATAATAAGTCTTCCTCGCTTGTCAACCAAGGGTGATGTCGTTTGAACGTTTGATATAGTTCGGTCGCCTCATCGAGCCGACGGTCGGGTTCCTCGACATTGATCAGTTGATTCGCTAAAAAGGGACGTAGTGAACTGAAGCGGAAGTGTTTCCGGTCGAGTAACGTATCGAGACGGAGCGCCTCGTCGATTGCGGTTCCGATGTCCTCATACTTGGCGTCGAGAAACGAGAGCCAGACGAGGTTTTGACTGCCTCGAAACTTCGAGAACATCTTCGTTTTTTGTTTTTTTATATCGCGTGCGTT
This sequence comes from Exiguobacterium profundum, assembly GCF_001909285.1. Lineage (GTDB taxonomy): Bacteria > Bacillota > Bacilli > Exiguobacteriales > Exiguobacteriaceae > Exiguobacterium > Exiguobacterium profundum. The sequence goes on along the minus strand of NZ_MRSV01000001.1, from coordinate 139,456 downwards.
CGAAAATCGAGATGCCTCGAACGGGGTGTCGTGAATCGCGTAATGAACGGCCATCAAGCGTCGGAAATCATCTGTCAGTTCCCACTTTGTTGCCGTCTTGATGGCCTCTAGTGCTTCTACATATCGTTCATATCGTGTCATGTCGAATCGCCTCCTTGTCCAATCATACGAGCGGGGGCGATCAGATGTTTCAAAAAAAGCCGTCTCGGAAACATTTCCGGACGGCTTTTGATTATTGTACTTGTGTGTAGAGTTTTTGCATGTACTCTTTCACTTCATCGGCCGCTTGGAACATCATGAATGAGTGTTGCAAGATGATCTCTGGTGAGAAACCGAGGTCGAGGTCGAGTGTCGAGGCGAGTGTGACATCGCGATCGCTGTCGAGTACACAACGGAAGTATTTGAACTCCTGGTTGAACTCGTTCAAGGCATTAAGAATCGGTAAATCTTCTACGTAATCTGGGACGTGCGTGACGGTAGCAGCATACAACTCAGCATCTGTCGTCTTTTTGTTAAAAGCGTTAATCATAACGGGCTGAGCCCCGGATTTTGTTGTTTCACGCGTCAAGAACGTGACGTGCGTTTCAGTGTCGCTCTCTTTGAACGTCATGTTGCGTTCAGCGGCGAGCGCTCTAAATGATTCTACTTTTTCTTCGATTTTCACAAGGAAATCCCCCTTAGTAAGTCGTTACTCTAACTTTCTCCCATTTGGACAGGGAAAGCAAGGGGAACTAGCGTTTCATCAACATTTTAATGGCTTCTTCCACCGTTTCGGACGTATCTTCGCCATCTGCTTGAGCGGTGATGATACATTGTTCCAAGTTTTTAGCCACAATGATAGTCGAAGCGCGATCGAGTGCGGAACGTGCGGCACTTAATTGCGTCACGACATCGCGACATTCTTTTCCTTCCTCCATCATCCGGATGATGGCACGAATTTGTCCTTCCACTCGTTTCATGCGATTCAATACTTTTGCATCGTATACATACGGTTCCATATCATTCACCTCTATAGGAAAAATTGTTCAGTTACCCAACTATTTATTGTGTAGGCTCATCTTAATACATGGGGGAGTATGTGTCGAGCATCAACTATCCAAATGGATGATGTTGAAAAATTCGACATTTCGTCAAACTTATTTCTTGCAATTAAATACCTAAGGGGGTATATTAATGACGTGGAAGCGAAATGTTCAACAAATCACAAACTTGTCGAACGCCAGCAACCAAGCCGAATGGTATAAATCGAATTGAAAACAGAAAGGTAGATCAACGATGAAAGCATCCGCTTTAAAACGTCAAATGGACTTTGAAGTGCCTGTAAATATCGTCGACGTCCGAGAACGTGACGAGTTTCAAGAAGCACATATTGAGGGCGCGAAAAACTATCCGTTATCCGAAATGACAGAGTGGATCGACACGCTCGATCCAGCTGAAGAATATGTCGTTCTTTGCCGCTCAGGTGCGCGTAGCACGCAAGCGACTTGGCAAATGGAGGCGAAAGGCTATAAAGTGGTCAATATAGAAGATGGCTTGATGAGTTGGCCAGGAGAAGTCGTCAGAGGAGGAAATGGACAATGAGTAAAAAAATCGTAATCGTCGGTGGGGTAGCAGGTGGTGCGTCTGCAGCTGCACGACTCCGTCGTTTGAATGAAGAGAATCAAATCGTCATGTTCGACCGTGGGGAGTATATCTCATTCGCGAACTGTGGTCTTCCATACTATATCGGGGATGTCATCCAAGACCGTCAAAAACTTCTTGTTCAAACCGTTGAAGGGATGAACAAGCGTTTCCAACTCGATATCCGCAATTTGACGGAAGTCATTAAAATTAACCGTGACGAAAAAACAGTGACGGTGAAACACGTTCAAACAGGCGAAACGTATGACGAGTCATACGACGTTCTCATTCTTTCTCCGGGAGCGAAACCGATTCGTCCAAACATCCCTGGAATCGACGAGGCAGAAGATATTTTCACGCTTCGCAACATTCCGGACACAGATAAAATCCGTGGCTACGTCGATGACAAGGCGCCGAAGCATGCGACCGTGATTGGTGGAGGCTTTATCGGGATTGAGATGGCAGAAAACTTACGTGAGCGTGGTGTTGAGGTGACGCTCGTTGAGATGGCGGACCAAGTCATGACGCCACTTGACCGTGAGATGGTGGCGCCAATTCATGAACACATGCGCTTGCATGGCGTCGAGCTTCAATTGTCTGATGGCGTTTCTTCGTTCTCAGAGCAAGGAAAGAAAGTTCATTTGACAAGCGGTCGTGTCATCGATACAGATATGGTCATCATGTCGATCGGTGTTACACCGGAATCGACGATTGCGCGTGAAGCAGGCCTTGAAACAGGTACGCGCGGTGCCATTCGTGTTAACGAAAAGATGCTCACATCAGACCCGAATATTTACGCGATCGGGGATGCGGTCGAAGTACTCGACTACGTCTTCAAAGAACCAACTGTCGTGCCACTCGCATGGCCAGCGAACCGTCAAGGCCGTCTCGTTGCCGATATCATTAACGGCCGCGACGTGAAATACAATGGAACGATGGGAACGGGAATCGCCAAAGTATTTGATATGACGGTTGCATCGACAGGATGGAATGAAAAACGGTTGAAGGCGGCTGGCAAGACGTATGAGGCTGTTCACGTGCATCCAGGTTCGCATGCTGGTTATTATCCAGGATCGACACCTGTGTCGCTTAAACTCTTGTTCCACCCGACAACGGGGGAAATCTATGGTGCGCAAGGTGTCGGAATCAATGGAGTCGATAAACGCATCGACGTCATTGCGACAGCTATGAAGGGTGGTTTGACGGTCCTCGATCTACCTGACCTTGAGCTCAGTTATGCACCACCGTTCAGTTCTGCGAAAGATCCGGTCAATATGATCGGGTATGTCGCGTCGAACGTCGTCCTCGGTGACAATGAAGTCGTACATTGGGATGAAATCGATGAGCTCGTGGAAAACGGAGCGACGTTACTAGACGTTCGCGATGAATCGGAGCATGAACTCGGAAAGATTCCAGGATCGATCAATGTGCCACTCAACTCATTACGAGAAAACTTGGACAACTACGACCGGAATGAAACGATTTACGTGACGTGCCAAGTCGGTCTTCGTGGCTATCTCGCATCACGCATCTTACGTCAAAACGGCTTCAAAGTGAAAAACTTGAGCGGTGGCTACAAGACGTGGTCGCAAATCAATCGTGATTTCGAGGCGCTTGAAGAAGCGAACACATCAAATGAAACAGCGGCTACCGTTGTAGAAGAGGAGCCAACACAAATGACAAATGCACCAATCGGGGAAGCGGTCATGTTAGACACATGTGGTCTACAATGTCCGGGACCTATTTTAGAAGTAAATAAGAAAGTCGCAGAACTCGGGGAAGGCGAAACGCTCCGCGTTCTCGCAAGTGACCCAGGATTCTTCGCAGATATCGAAGCATGGGCGAAGAAGACAGGCAACAAACTCGTCTCGAAACAATTCGTTAACGGACGCGTTGAAGCCATTCTTCAAAAAGGACAAGGTCCGGCTGCACCACAAGCGGGCGCACCAGCAGGAGACGGTGCATCAATGGTCGTCTTCAGCGGAGATCTCGACCGCGCACTCGCATCCCTCATCATTGCGCAAGGTGCTGCCGCGATGGGGAAAGAAGTGACGATGTTCTTCACATTCTGGGGACTCAATGTCATCCGCAAACCGGACGCACCGGAAGTAAAAAAGCAAGGTTTTGAGAAAATGTTCGGCATGATGATGCCAGGACATGCAGGCGAATTGCCACTTTCGAACATGAACTTCGGTGGTGTTGGTAAAAAAATGATGAAGAAAGTCATGAGCGATAAGAACGTTCCTTCTGTCGAAGAAATGATTAAGTCAGCGCAAGAAGCAGGCGTGAAAATGGTAGCTTGCACGATGTCAATGGATGTCATGGGCATCAAAGAAGAAGAGTTGATTGACGGGGTCGACCTTGGTGGCGTGGCGGCTTATCTCGGCGCAGCAGAAGGCGGAAATTTAAACCTCTTTATCTAAATGAAATATAGAACGAGTCGGATTGCGATGCGCTCTCCGGCTCGTTTTTTTGCTTTTAGTTAGAACCGAGATGATGTTGAAAAAACGAATTAATATTGCAATTTTCGTATAATTTACCTATAATTCAAGTCATGTTAAGAAAGTTGACATGACTTTTTCTGTTGAGATTTTTAGAATGATGGAGGATTAGTATGGAGAAATTTGTAGAGAAACTCGTTTCGCAAGCGAACGATTTGTTGTGGTCGCAAGTGCTCATCGTTGTACTTGTTGCTTTAGGTCTTTATTTTACAGTTCGTATGGGCTTCGTTCAGTTCCGCATGATTCCTGAAATGTTCCGCCTCTTGTTCAAAGAGGGCACAGCACGTGAAAAAGGCCAAGTGTCTTCGTTCCAAGCTTTCGCAATCGGAACGGCAGCTCGTGTAGGGACAGGAAACATTGCCGGTGTGGCGACAGCGATTGCGCTAGGTGGCCCAGGAGCAGTTTTCTGGATGTGGCTCATTGCGTTGATTGGGGCAGCATCTGCATTCGTCGAAAGTACGTTGGCACAAGTGTACAAGATTCGTGATGGACGCACATGGCGTGGGGGACCTGCCTACTATATGGAGCGTGCGCTCGGCCAACGTTGGCTAGGTGTCTTGTTCGCGATTTTGATCACGTTCTCATTCGGATTTGCGTTTAACTCGGTACAGTCGAACACGATTTCACTCTCTGTGAGTAACCAGTTCGGGATCAGCACAACAGTCGTCGGGATTGTCCTTGCGATTGTGACGGCCATTGTCGTCTTCGGTGGGATCCAATCGATCGCACTCTTGTCGAGTATCATCGTACCGGTCATGGCAGGTGGCTACATCTTACTCGCGATTTGGATTATGGTGACGAACGTTTCCCTTCTACCAGACGTCTTCAGCCTCATCTTCTCAGAAGGAGTCCTCGGAATTGAGCAACTCTTCGGAGGGGCGATTGGCGCCATGGTACTTCAAGGGATTCGTCGAGGTCTCTTCTCGAACGAAGCGGGTATGGGTTCTGCACCGAACGCCGCTGCGACAGCGGAAGTATCGCACCCTGTCAAACAAGGATTGATTCAATCGTTTAGCGTATTTGTCGATACATTGCTCGTTTGTACATCGACAGCGATGATTATCTTGATTTCAGGCGTAGCCGGTTCAGAGTCGTTTGCGGGTGTCGAATTGACGCAAGCCGCGTTGACAGCAGAAATCGGTTCGGTCGCTACATCGTTCTTGACGATTGCGATTTTCCTATTTGCGTTCAGTTCGATTCTTGGAAACTATTACTACGGTGAGACGAACATCCAGTTCATCTCGGATAAGAAAATCTATGTCACGCTCTATCGCATCGGTGTTGTCGGCATGGTCTTGTTTGGTGCGGTCCGCTCTGCCGGCCTTGTTTGGTCGATTGCTGACGTGTTCATGGGTCTCATGGCACTCGTGAACTTATATGCCATCTTCCGCTTGGCGAAAGTGGCTCGCGCCGTTCTCGATGACTACTTGGCACAGCGACGCGAAGGAGAAGACCCAGTTTTCTATGTCGACTCGGTTGAAAATCTTCCTGGTCGTGAATACATCGAAGCTTGGGAAAGCGAAACAGAGGAACAACAAACAGGAACAAGTCGTTCTTGATATAAGGAACCGTCTACGAATTCAAGTAGGCGGTTTTTTTATTTATTTAAGACGGGTAATGTCATAAAAAGGGGGCGTTCATGTATGGAGACGACGCATTATGTACGTGTTTCCCCAGAAGTTTGGGTGTCATTTAATCAGGATCCGGAGATGATTTTAGACTGGTTGATTCATATGCATGAGCAATATCGGGATCGGGACGATACGCTGACGCTTCCGAATGTGGAACCGTTTCAACGCGTACTTAGTCAAATCGAGGTATATATCGACGGGGCCGACACGTATAACATGGAAATGGCGCTCGTCGGCGAAGAGTTGATTGTCAATGAGGCGCAGGCGGTCGTGGTCGGTATCTTGACCCCGCAGTTACTTCATATCGTCAAAGATACGTTGCATGCGTTCGGGCGAGATGATGTGAAAGACATGGCATTCGTTGCAAAAGATGAATTCGAGATGATTTGGGAAGATTGGACCCGGTTGCAACAGTTTTGTGAGATTGCTTCGTCCCAGGAAGAACTCGTCTTGATTTATTATGAATGAAAGTGAATTCCCATGGTATACTGTTAATAAATGGTATAAAGGGGATTTGCTCATGGATGTGTTCGGTACACTCATCTGGCTCGGGCTACTCATCAATCCGTTTCTTGCGTATCAAACGGGGTTCAAGTCGCTTTATCGCATCACACTTATCTCATTCGCTGTATTCTTGGTGACATGGGGGTATGCTGTCACGGTCGGGGTGGTATCTGTCTCATTTGACACGGCTTGGAACGTCCTTCTCATCGCGTATGTTGGTCTTTTAGTATTGAATAGTTATTTGGTCAGCAAGCGGTTCGTTCCAAAAATGACATGGAATCGTTTTGTTGCAATCGCACTGATAGGCGTTGGTGTCAGTCAAGCGTGGTTGGGATTGAGTACAGGGGAGTGGACGACTGTATTCTTCATGGACGGGGATTTCTGGATGATGAGCGTCATCGTATCGCTACTCCTCCTGCTTCTCGTCACGCTGAAGACGTTAGATCATCAAATAGAAGCATGAAAAAAATCCCGAAGCGAGGTGACTCGTTTCGGGATTTTGATTATTTCAACGCTGTCTCAAGTGCTTTGACGTTTTCACGCATCAAGTCGAAGTAGCTTTTATCCATCTGCTCTTTCGTGACCGATTCCAAGTTGTAGATTGTCACGCTCTCTGCACCGATCTCTTGTTTCACGACTTCGGCCACTTTTGGTGTGACCGTGTCTTCGAATGCGATATAGTTCAAGTCGTGGAGACGGGCTTCCTCGATGATCCGCTTGAGAGCTTGTTGTGACGGCTCTTCAGACGGTGTAAGTCCCGCGATTGGTAATTGGTCAAATCCGTAACGTTCAGCCAAATAACCATATGCGGCATGCGTCACGAGTAACTCGGATTTTGAACCGTTCTCGACGGCTGCCTTCAATTCCGCGTCGAGATCGTTTGCTTCGTCTTTGAAAGTGCTTAACCGTTCTGCGAACTCGTCTTTATAGTCGGGTGCTTCCTCACTGAATGCGGCTTCGACCGCTTCTGCCATTGATACAGCATTCATCGGGTCGAGCCAGACGTGGGGATCGTATTGACCGTGACTATGACCGTCTCCTTCTTCGTGAGCATGTTCGTCTTCAGAATGTGCGTCTTCTTCGTGAGCATGTTCATCTTCAGAATGTCCTTCTTCTTCATGAGCGTGGTCGTCTTCAGTATGTCTTTCCTCATCATGGACATGGACGGTATCCGCCGCATCGAGTAACTTCACGTTCTCGGCTGTTTTGACGAAGGCGACGTTCTGACCATCTAAACTCTTCTCCATAGACTCGACGTAAGGTTCAAGGTCATGACCAATCGTCAAAAAGAGGTCGGCTTCTGCGATTTGTGTCATTTGCTTTGAAGTTGGCTCATACGTATGCGGATCAGCCCCAGGTGGAATGACCATCTCCACGTTGACGCGGTCCCCACCGATTTCTTCGGCTAATGATTTTAATGCAAACGTTGAAGCGAAGACGGTCAGTTGACCATCTGTCGATTCAGATGCGTTATCTCCTTCGGTATTTCCACACGCACCAAGTAAAAGCGTACCGGCTGCGACTGCGCCTAACCAAGTTTTCTTCATCTTCCATCTTCCACCTTTCAAGTTATCTGAATATTAAATCGTAACTGTTACGTTTTATGACTGCGAGTAATATTATAGTGTGAGCTTCGGAGCACGTCAAGTCCGACTTCTGATGGATAGATTTTTGAAAAAAGCGGGAATAAAAATAAAAAAAGGAACGAGGAGTGGATTGTATGAGAAAGGAGACTGCCTGGTTTGTCGGGGGTGCGGCGATTGCTGCGGCGACGGCAGCCGGGGCTAGCGTGTGGAGTCAATATGGGTCCCTTGTCAGATGGCAAGAACCCGAGTTGCCGATTCAACCGACAACACGCCGGCGCCACACGTACACGTATAAAATTGTTCACGATCGTCCGCTCCAATTTGATTTGTATCTCCCTCCTGGAGAAGGGCCGTTCCCCGTAGCGGTATATGCACATGGGGGAGCGTTCGTCAGAGGGAATCGGAGTATGGTGACACTGTTTCATCCATTGCTTGACCACTTTTTGGGGAAAGGGATCGCGGTCGTCAGCATCGATTATCGCTTATTTGAAGACGGGGTGTACTTCCCCGATAATATTTTTGATGTCTCAGATGCACTGTGCTATTTGAAACAACATGAATCGTTATTGACGCTAGACACGAGTCAACTGCTCGTTTGGGGGGATTCAGCAGGCGCTGCGCTCATGCTTGCGACTGCGCTCGACCGTCATCGACAATTTGCAGGTGATTTGGGAGACGACCTCCCGACGATCAAAGGGGTCATCGCCTTGTATCCACCGACGAACTTTTTATTGTTCAAATTCATCCAGACGTGGCTCGCCCATTTAAAGTTCTATGAAGGAAGCCGCGAGGAATGGCGTGAGTTGATGGTAAAATGCTCCCCGGTCTCCCATCTATACGCCGATGCCCCGCCGATTTTACTGCTACACGGGAAGAAAGATCCGATTGTCCCGTTCGGCCAAGCGCTTCACTTCGTCGAACATGCGAGTGATGTCGGTGCGAACGTTCAACTCATTTCATTTCCAAATGGAACCCACTCGCTTGCGAGCTTCCTCCAATCGGATAATCCAATCAAAGAAGAGCAACTCATGGCCCGAATCAATCGTTTTATTGAAGAATGTCTCGGATGACGTTGCGATTTTTAGGGAAGATGGTACGATGGGGGATGATTGAAAGAGTAAGGAGTGGAAGTAGTGACAGAGTTATGTTTAGTCAGACACGGTCAGACCGATTGGAATCGTTTAGAAATTATTCAAGGGCGTGAAGATAACCCGTTGAATGCACTCGGACGTCAACAGGCAGAGGAGAGTGCAGCTTTTTTGAGTCAAGAGGAGTGGGACGTCATCGTATCGAGTCCCTTGTCACGTGCGGTTCACACCGCACAAGCAATCGCAACAGCGTGTGGCATCGAACATAAAGCGATTCTGCTAGATGAGCGTTTCATTGAACGTGAATTCGGAACGGCATCCGGGCAACCCGTGAAAGGAATTTACGAGGCGGTCCAAGCAGATGACCAGGAGCGGATTCCTGGTCTCGAAACAGAAGATGAGATGCGTAGCCGGGTCTTAGAAGGAATGAACCATTTGGTGGATACGTATCCAGGGAAGCGCATCGTTGTCGTCTGCCATTCCCATGCAATCAAAGCGGCGCTTTCTGCCATCGATGGGACATATACGTTCCGTCACGCCATGCGAAACGCCTGCTCGAACTATATCATCCATCAAAAAGGTCAGTTTGAAGTGAAGGCGGTCAACGTGGCTGACCATATCACCGATCCGACCATTATGAAATGAGGAGAATGTCATGACGACCTTACTATGGGTATTCATTATCGCATCATTTGTGGTCGCTTTTGCAGGACTCATCTATCCAGTCATCCCGAGTGTCTTGTTCTTGTTCATCGGATACATGATTTATGGATTCGGTTTTTCGTTTGTTCTATTGACCTGGACATTCTGGGTATGGCAATCGGTCTTCCTCGTCTTCTTATTCGGCGTCGACTATGTCGTCACCCGGGCTACGGTGGATAAACGGGGCGGTTCGGAGCGAGCGAAATGGGGTGCGACAATCGGCTTGATTGCGGGACCGTTTATTTTCCCGCTCGTCGGGGTTTTGATTTTCCCGTTCATCTTCGCTTTCTTGGCGGAGTTGACACTCGGGAAGACGACACGTGAAGCGTGGAGCATCGGCGTCGGCACCGTTCTCGCCTTTCTCGGCAGCACGCTCTTAAAAGTGATCGGGATGACGATGATGATCATCCTATTCTTTATCTACGTGTGAGGCGGAGATGTTTCTCCGTCTTTTTAGTTTGAAAGGTGAATGGTTTTGGGGAAAGAAAAACAGGTCATCCGATTATTCGAATGACCCGGTTTTGACCAATTGATTGAAAGCGGAGCGACTGAACGATTGTTGCATTTCGACTTTTTTCTCGAAGAAGGCGGGCTTTAAATTCGAAGTGGCGACGCCATCTTGAATCAACGAATCGAGTACTTGCTTCGTCGCGTCTTGTTTCGGCATCAACATGAGTCCTTCAGCGACGAACGTATGATGGTCGTTCAAGGCCCGCTCGCTCGTGAACGTCAAAGCGAGTGCAGCCGGGGCGTTCGTTGGCGACGTGATGACGGCTTCAGCGAGGATGAGGATGCGTTTGTTTAAGTAATGATGGAGCGTGACAGCCGACTCGGTCGGCACGAGCATTTCGAGGAGCCATTCTGAATCGTGCTCCTTCGAGATGATTAAACCATCGAGTAAATCGATCGGTAAATTCAGTTCATTGCCGTATTCGTCTTGGACGAGTCGGACTTGGACGAGGCGAAACGTTTTCATGGGATCGTTCCTTTCCGCGTTTTCTTTAGACCATCTTAACACAGTCTGAGGAATAGAATGTGTTAAGATAACGGGGAAGAAAAAAAAAAATAGAGAGTGAGGGAGGCATCAAGATGAGTTGGGTTGTTGGCGTAATCGGGTATGTGACGATTCTCGCAATCGTCTATTATGGTGTCCTTTTCTTCAAAGTGAAACGGGAGCGGAGTCGGGCCGGCTATCGGATCTTTCTCTTGCTTGCCGGATTGTTTTTAGTCAGTGGGAGCGATTATATCATTGCGTTGTTCCAAGGAGACACCGAAGCGACGTTTTGGCAACGGACCGTCTATTTTGTCTTGATATTGCTCTCTTTGTCGATGGCGCTTTACTTTCGGAGAAAAGAAGATCAAAGCCAAGCAGGCGAGATGACAATGGTATAAAAAAACGGCTGTGGGTATGCACCCACAGCCGTTTTTTTATTTTGGTACCCGCGTTTTGCGAATCATATCGAGTTTTAAATCCCATAGTGGCTTGCTGAACGTCACCGAATACACTTCCGGTAAACGGAGACGCTTGTACTCTTCCCACAATCCGTTCATCTGCTCGTGATGATATGCACGAATCTCACTTGTGCTTGGAAGGTCGTATACGCGTTTCCCATCAAGGAAGATTGGTTGCAACAAGCGTTTCACGTTGAAGTTACGTGTCTTGATCTTGAAGGCCGGGTCACGGACGTCAATCAAGTCGATCTCGGTGTAAGATTCGACCGGTTCATCGGCGAGGGCGATATAGTCGCCTTTGAACTTTTTCGTTTCGTTGTCGATGATGCGATACAACTCTTTCTTGTGAGGAGTCGTCGTCTTCACCTTGGAAGAAGATACTTTGATGACCGGTTTTAATTCCCCGGATTCATCCTCACGCGCGACGAGTTTATAGACCATACCGAGTGCCGGCTGCTCGTAAGCCGTGATGCCACGTGTCCCAACGAGGAACGTATCGGCCTCTGCGCCTTGCATCCGTAAGTCCTGGATGACATACTCATCCAAATCCCCAGAGACGACGATTTTGACGTAGTCGAGCCCTGCTTCATTCAACGCTTTCCGGGCACGCTTCGACAAGTAGGCGAGGTCTCCAGAGTCGAGTCGTACTGACTTGAGACGATGGCCATTCGCCTCGAGTTCTTTTGCGACCGTAATCGCATTTGGCAGACCAGACTTGAGTGTGTCATACGTGTCGATGAGAAGGCTCGTGTTGTCCGGATACATTTCAGCGAATGAACGGAATGCGCTCAATTCATCATCATGGAACTGAATATCAGCATGCTCCATCGTTCCTCCTGTCGGGACATCAAAGTCACGACCGGCTGACACGAGACTTGTCACATCAAAACCAGCGATGTAAGCCGCACGTGTTCCGTAGTAAGCCGCATCGACACCTTGCGCGCGACGAGCTCCTCCTTCAAGGAGTGTCTCGTTCGGAGCAGCCTGACGAATCCGGGCATACTTCGTGGCGATGAGTGATTCATGGTTCGCGATATTGAGTAGCGCCGTTTGGAACAGTTTCGCTTCAAAGATGGTCGATTCAATCCGAACGACTTGTTCATGTGGGAAGATGACTTCTCCTTCGCGAACACTATATAGTGAACCAGTGAACTTAAAGTTCCGTAAGACGTCTTCGAATTCATCTTCGAATCCGAGTTGCTCTTTCAAATAGGTGATGTCCGCCTCCGTAAAGGAGACGTTCTCTAAGTAGTGAACGATATTCTCGAGTCCGGCGAAGACGACATAACCACCACTAAATGGATTCGAGCGATAGTAAAGGTCGAAGACGACCTTTTCATTATGGCGACCTTGCTTCCAGTAAATATACATCCAACGTGGAAGATAAAGATCTGTGTGAAGGGCTAAATTACGATGTAACATATGATTTCCTTTCTGTTTTACGTCACTTTCCGACGACTGTCGCACCGAGTGTTGTGACGAAATGTTCGAGCGCCCATTCATGGCCGACCGGGTTGAAGCTTTGAACGGCATCGGCATGGACGACGATTTGATAACCGAGGTTGTAGGCATCTACGGCTGTATGGAGTACACAAATATCCGTGCAGACACCGACGAGATGAACTTCTGTGATTCCGCGTTCCCGAAGACGCAGGTCAAGGTCAGTTCCGGCAAAGGCACTATAACGTGTCTTATCAATCCAGTGGTCTGCCTGTTTCGCAGCTTCCTTCACAGAACCGTACAACTCACGGCCCTCTGTCCCGCGGATATTGTGCGGCGGGAACAACGTCGTTTCAGGGTGGAACGTGTCACCTGCATCATGGACGTCGTTCGCGATGACGACATAGTCATCCGTTGCGAATGTTCCGATCAATTCGACGATCCGTTCTTCAATCTCTTGCCCGGGTTTCCCACAAGTCAAACGACCACTGTCTGCGATAAAATCAAATGTATAATCAATAACAATCAATGCGCGCATGGGAGATGCTCCTCTCTCGTAATGAAAATGATGGCTATCCACCTCATTCTAATTCATTATACATCATGCGAGGAAGATTATTTTTCTCCTTTTTTGGTAGATTAAGACAGTAGACTGTATAGGGAAAGGGGATTGTGACGATGGTATTATCGCAAAGTGAATTGACAGATGAACTGTCACGGTTGAACGGTTGGGAAGAAGTGAACGGGGAGATTCAAAAGACGTATCGGCTAGAAACGTTTCCGGAGGCCATCCAGTTCGTGCATCTTGTAGCGGATTTGGCTGAATCGCTCGATCATCATCCGAACATCTTGATTGAGTATCGGAACGTGACATTGACCGTCTCGACCCATGACGAAGGGGGCATCACGGAGAAAGACATCACACTCGCGAAAGGGTGTGAGGAACTTGTCTAAGCTCTATATGACTTTTGCGTCAGGCAGCGTGGCGGAGCGTCTTCGAAAGGAGCCGGGCGTCATCGCGGCGAATGGACACGAAACGATTCTGCTCGCGGAAGGAGAGAAATCTCCGTTCAAGAGCGGCAAAGTGTTTGAGATTGAAGAGGCATCGGGCGAATTCGTGAAAAAAGGAAACATCTTATACGCGAACGTTCCGGCAGATGAGAATGCCCGTTCCCTGTTGTTTCACCACTTGTTGACGGAAAAGGCGCCACTCGGTGTCAGTCATGATGGGTTTTCGGCGTACCGACTCGGTGTCGACCCGGATGACAATCATGCCGTCGTCTTCATTCAATTCACGTCTGGTGGGAAACACTTTCGTGATACGGCGGACTACGCAATCCTTGAAGACCGTTTGAAGCGAGCGGTCGAACAGCGCGGTGCAGGTCCCGTCATAAAACACTATGTCGTCAGTGAGTCAGATAATCTATAATAAAAGATAACGTCATGTTAGGGGAGGATTTTTATGAACAAGAATTATTTCTGGTTGGGGATGGCTGCGGGTGCGGTAATCGGCGCAGCAGCATCACTTCTCCATAGCGAAACGCGCGATCAACAAGTGAGACAACTGAAAGGCATCAAGTCGAAGTTGAAATCATCGAACACGTCGACTGAGGCACATGCGGTCGGTCTACAAGCGTCATCAAAAGGCAACTTGAAAGACCGTGTCATGGAATGGAAATCGCTTTACGAAGAAAACCAAGATACGATTCAAAACCTCGTCGAAGACGTGAAAGACTTAGTGGATGCGCTTCAAGAGGCTCGTCATAAAAATCAAATCTAATCACAGGTCCGGTGCATGCGCATCGGACTTTTTTTATTTGCCAAAACCCTCGTACACCAAAAAAAAAAGGCAACCTTCTATCATGTATGAATAAAAATACAATTGACAGAATAAATATGCATATGGTTCAATCATTTTATTCTTCTGAGGAGGTAGAGAGATGATTACGTGTAGCATCGTCGGCGTAACAGGTTATGCCGGGTTGGAATTGTTAAAACTGATCGAGCAACATCCGACTATCCGTTTAAAAAAAGTGATCAGCGACTCGAGCGCCGGGATGACCTTATCGGAACTGTATCCGTGGTTACAGACAGGTCCGAAAATACTTGAGCCATTTCAAGCAGACGCTCTAGACGGGATTGATGTGTTGTTCCTTGCGACCCCGAGCGGCGTGTCTGCTGACTATATTCGACAGTTAGCATTTTTTCCTGGAGTGTTCATCGATTTGAGTGGGGACTTACGATTACCATCCGGCTTGTATGAAACATGGTACGGGAAGCCGCCTGTGACCGAAACGATTCAACGAGAAGCTGTCTATGGATTGACCGAGTGGAATCGAGAGTTGTTGACGAAAGCGAAATGGATTTCGAATCCGGGTTGTTATGCGACCGCTGTCTCGCTCGCGTTATTGCCGTTCGTTCAGCACGATTGGATCGACCCGGCACACATCATCGTTTCGGCCTGCTCCGGAATCACGGGCGCTGGAAAAGGATTGAGTGAGAAGACTCATCATGCCAAATCGAATGAGAACGTGCAGTTATATAAGATTCACGCACATCAGCACATCCCGGAAATCGAACAGACCTTGTTTCACATGGGTGGTACTGAAGCGACAGTCTCGATGTCGACGCATTTGCTGCCGATCAATCGTGGGATCATGGCGACCATCACAGTTCAACCGAACGATCACGTGTCAGAGGATGAATGGGTGAATCGTCTTCAAAACGCATATATGGATGAACCGTTCATTCGCGTGCAACGGGGAGAGCCGGAAATCAAATCGACGGTCGGTTCGAATTACTGCGACCTCTGGGTGTACAAAGAAGAACGGACGCATCGACTGACTATCGTATCGGTCATCAAAAAAAAACAAAAAGGGGCGGCCGGGCAAGCCCTTCAAAATGCGAATGTTCGATTCGGATTCGATGAGACGCTCGGACTATTGAATCAACCACAATACATTTAGGAGGATGAAGCATGATCGACATCATGGCGACCCAAAAACCGGGCATCGTATCACCGAAAGGATTTCAAGCGTGCGGCATTCATGCGGGACTAAAACGAAAACGGAAAGATTTGGCGCTGCTCGTCTGTGAACGACCGGCGAGCGCGGCGGCCGTCTATACGACAAACCACTTTCAAGCCGCACCGATTCAAGTGACAAAAGCGTCATTAGCCGAAACAAACGGCTATCTTCGAGCCGTGTTAATCAATAGCGGGAACGCGAACGCCTGTACAGGTGAACAAGGGCTGAAGGACGCCTACACGATGCGCGACATGACCGCAACACATATCGGTGTAAAACCGGAAGAAGTGGCAGTCGCTTCAACGGGCGTCATCGGTCAGCCACTTCCGATGATCCCGCTCATAAACGGGATTGGTCATCTGCAACCGTCCAACACATGGGAAGATGGACAGTCGTTCGCTGAAGCCATATTGACGACGGACACCGGGACGAAACAAACTAGTGTCCATTACAAAGAAGGAGAAGCGACCGTGACGATCTCAGGCGTCGCCAAAGGATCGGGGATGATTCACCCGAATATGGCGACGATGCTCGGATTCGTGACGACAGATGCCGTCATCGCACCGGAGTTGTTGCAGCAGACATTAAAGAAAAGCGTCGACGCCTCGTTCAATAACATCACGGTGGACGGGGACAGCTCGACAAACGATATGGTCCTCGTCATGGCGAGCGGGGCAGTAGAAATGGAAGAAATCAAAGAGGGGACTTCCGCACACATCGCGTTCCAACAGGCTTTGACAGATGTATGTTTAGAGCTTGCCAAAGCGATTGCAAAAGATGGGGAAGGAGCGACGAAACTCATAGAAGTGAATGTCAGTGGCGCAACATCCGACCAACAAGCCAGAACGATTGCCAAGCAAATCGTCGGGTCCTCTCTGGTGAAGACAGCGGTATATGGACAGGATGCCAACTGGGGACGAATCATTGCCGCAATCGGCGCCGTCCCGTTCCCTGTGAACGTGGAGGCGATCGATATTCAAATAGGGAGTCAACTTGTTTTAAAGGACAGTACGCCTGTCTGGTTTGATGAGGCGTATGCGACCGAAGAGATGAGTCGGGACGTCGTCACCATCACAGTCGACTTGCATGGCGGGGAAGGGTTCGGTCAGGCATACGGATGTGACTTAACCTACGACTACGTCAAAATCAATGCGAGTTACCGGACATGAAGAAGCGGAAAGTCATCAAACTTGGGGGCAGTGTCTGGGAGTCGATGACACCTTCGTATTTTGAAGAGTGGCGAGGATGGATGGAAGAAGGAAATGATTTGCTCATCGTACATGGAGGTGGGCCGAAACTATCGGCTTATTGCATGTCTCAACAAATTGAACCGTTGTTCTTGGCCGGACGTCGCGTGACGACAGATGAGGTGTTGATTGGTGCTTGGCGTGTGTTGGCAGGAGAAATGCAGACGAACGTCGTGT
Source organism: Exiguobacterium profundum (assembly GCF_001909285.1). GTDB lineage: Bacteria > Bacillota > Bacilli > Exiguobacteriales > Exiguobacteriaceae > Exiguobacterium > Exiguobacterium profundum. Next base: position 122,482 of record NZ_MRSV01000001.1, on the reverse strand, counting down.
CGACATTGGCTCGATATGACCTCGATGCGTTTGGTTTATCGGGGGTCGACGGGAGTGCGATTTTCGGTCAACCTCTGAATGGACTTGGGAAAGTCGGTGAGGTGATTTCGATTCGAAATGACGTGTTCGAACGGCTGATGGATTCCGGACATGTTCCGGTTGTGACATCGGTGATTGCCGGCGCGGAAGGACCGCTGAACTGTAATGGCGATGATTGTGCGGTGGCACTTGCTATTTCGTTACAAGCGGATGAATTGGAACTATTGACCGATGTGAACGGTATTCGCATACACGGTGAATTTCAGACGACGCTAACTGAACGGGACATTCGAGAAGCCATCGCATCTGGAGAAATTGATGGAGGGATGGTGCCGAAAGTAGAGGCGCTATTTGCAGCAGTGGCAGGAGGGGTAAAAAGTGCCCGCATCCGAGATGGTCGTGACGCGACGCTCGCAGGGACAAGATTATGGGAGGGGAACTATGAATTCGCTTTTACCGACATACGGGAAACGAACGATTGAGATCGCGCAGGCGAGCGGGTCGTACGTGACGGATGTTTCAGGAAAGACGTACTTAGACTTTGTGATGGGCATTGCCGTATGTGGGACGGGGCATCGTCATCCATACGTGCAGCAGAAAATTGAAGAACAATTGAACCGGGTGTGGCATACATCCAACCTCTATTTGATACCTGGTCAGCAACGTGTCGCTGAAAAGTTGACGGAAGGAACACATCTGACGCATGCCTTCTTTTGTAACAGTGGGACAGAAGCGAATGAGGCGGCCTTTAAGTTAGTCCGAAAGTGGACGCAGAAAACAAAAATCATCACATTCACGCAGTCGTTTCATGGACGTACATTCGCTATGCTCGGGGCGACTGGTCAAGAGAAGGTGAAACATGGATTTGGACCGATGGTGAGTGACTTTATTCATGCACCGTTCAACGATATGGAGGCTCTTGACTGGATCGATGATGAGACATCTGCTGTTTGGCTCGAGATCGTACAAGGTGAAGGCGGTGTGGTCGTCGCAGATCCCCTGTGGTTGCAGGCGTTACAGGAAGCAGCTGACAAATACGATGTCAAAATCGTCGTCGATGAAGTGCAGACCGGCATCGCGCGTACAGGGACACGTTTCGCATACGAACAAACACCGCTCCGTCCTCATATCATCACGTTAGCGAAAGGATTGGGGAGTGGCATTCCGGTCGGCGCAATATTGACGACGGCGGAAGCGGCGACGGTCTTTGGTCCTGGGAGTCACGGTTCGACCTTCGGTGGAAATCCAGTGGCGATGGCTGCGGCAGAAGCGACACTCGATGTCCTCTTCACACCCGAGTCTCTTAAGCATGTCACAGACATGGGAGATTATTTGAAAGAAGGACTCAGTCGCTTCGTGGATGGAGAACGTTTCGTCGAAGTGAGAGGACTTGGGCTGATGATTGGGCTTGTCTCGACAGAACCGGTAGCAGACTGTGTCACAGAATTGGCAGAGGCGGGTTTATTGGTCGTCATGGCGGGGCCGCACGTCATCCGCTTCCTGCCTTCACTACTGGTCACGAAATCGGAGATTGACGAAGCATTGACGAAACTTGAACAAATCTTACAGAAGGAGGGCGTCGTATGAACGGAAGCATCAGCTTAATGAACGGGAAGTACTTTACAGGAACATGGGAGACGAGTGCGCGACACGCAAGTGGTGAAGTCGTGTTCTTCACCGGGATGACGGGCTATCAAGAAGTGTTGACCGACCCGTCATATGCTGGACAGATCATCGCGTTCACTTATCCGCTGATCGGACAATATGGACTGGAATCAGACGGGAGCGAAAGTGCTCACATTCAAGTGGCCGGCGTCCTCGTGCAATCACTTGCCGATTCTGGGGATCAGTCTGACTTAAAGGATTGGTTAGAACAGGAAGGGATTCCGGTTCTGTCACAAGTCGATGTGCGTGCACTCGTTCATGTGTTGCGTGATGAAGGCGATCAGTTTGGAATGATGGCAGCGGACATACATGAAACGTTGGAAGTTCCAGATGTTCGTCATCTAACAGAGCGCGTCACAACAACGTCTATCGTTCAGGAAGGGGACGGAGAGAAAGGGCATATCGTCTGTCTCGACTTCGGGGTGAAGGCGTCGATGATTGGTGAAATGGTGAAACGTGGGTATCGTTTGACGAGTGTTCCGTACCAGACGTCAAAAGAGGTCGTCGAGGCATTGCGACCGGATGGGATTTTAGTATCGAACGGGCCCGGGGACCCGCGAGACCACATCGGGCAGATTGAAGTCATCCGGGAATTGGCGTTATCGTATCCGACCCTCGGGATTTGTATGGGGCATCAACTGCTCGCGCTCGCGTTCGGTTGCAAGATTGAAAAGCAAACATACGGACATCGTGGCTCGAATCACCCGGTCCGAAACGTCAAGACGAACGAAGTATGGATGACGTCGCAAAATCACGGTTATGTGGTCGCGCGTATGAGTATCGAACAGAGCCCGCTTGAACTGCTTTATGAGAACGTGAACGATCACTCGGTGGAAGGGTTGATTCATCCGAATGCATCCATTTTCACGACACAGTTCCATCCGGAGGCGAGTCCCGGACCAACGGACGCGCAGTCCGTCTTCGACCGTTTTGATGAAATGATTCAGCAAGGAGTGAACGTGTATGCATAAAAAAGTACTCGTTATCGGATCGGGACCCATCGTGATTGGGCAGGCCGCAGAGTTTGATTATTCCGGAACGCAGGCGTGTCAGGCGCTTCGTGAAGCCGGTTGTGAAGTCGTCTTATTGAACTCCAATCCTGCCACAATCATGACGGACCCAGGAATGGCGGACGCGACGTATATTGAGGCGATGACCGTTCAAAAAGCGACCGAGATCATTGAAAAAGAACGTCCGACGCACGTCCTTGCGACGGTCGGGGGACAGACGGCGTTGAACTTGGCTCTTGATCTCGAGGAAGCTGGCGTGTTGACCCAATATGGAATCGAACTTCTCGGTACATCACTCGACACGATTCGTGACGGGGAAGACCGTGAGCGGTTCAAACAAAAGATGGAGCTGTTGAACGAGCCGATCCCGACATCGACGACGATTGAGACGATTGAAGAACTGACAGCTTTCATTGAGACGACCGGTGTTCCGCTCATCGTCCGTCCGGCGTTCACGCTCGGTGGGACCGGCGGTGGGATTGCGATGACGGAGGATGAGGCGTACACGATGGCGCGTCGGGGTCTTGAGGCAAGCCCGATCTCACAATGTTTGGTCGAGAAGAGCATCGCTGGCTATAAAGAATTTGAATATGAGGTCATGCGTGACGCGCTCGGAACGTGCATCATCGTCTGCAACATGGAAAATATCGATCCGGTCGGTGTGCATACGGGGGACTCCGTCGTGTTCGCTCCGGCCCAAACCTTATCGGACCAAATGCATCAGACGTTACGGAGCGCTGCGTTTCGAATCGTCTCCGAACTCGGTGTGATTGGTGGATGTAACATTCAGTTCGCGGTGCATCCGACGAAGTCAGAGTACTACGTGATTGAAGTCAATCCTCGTGTCTCTCGGAGCTCGGCACTCGCGTCAAAAGCGACCGGCTATCCGATTGCCAAAATTGCGACACGTCTCGCTTTAGGTGAACCGTTAGATCACTGTATCAATCCAGTCACAACGAATACGATGGCGAGCTTTGAACCGGCACTTGATTACATTACGGCGAAAGTACCCTGTTTCCCGTTCGACTTGTTCGCGGAAACAGAACGCGCACTCGGACCACAGATGAAGGCGACCGGTGAGAGTATGGCGATGGGAAAAACGTTAGAAGAAGCGTTACAGAAGGCATGGCGTGGTGCCGGAATCGAACAGGCACCGCTTTATCCGAAGTGGATGCAGGGAGCCACAGTCGACGTTTTGATGGGCGAAGTCGAGGCGCCGACCGATCGTAGATTGCACGCTTGTCTCGCTTTGCTCGACCGTGAGTTGATGTCGGCCGATGCATTACAGCAGGTTACGGGCATCACCCCTCACTTCATTCACATGTTAAAACGACTTATTCAGGTGACGAAGGAAGATTTGACGAATCCGGTCCAGTTGCTTCAAGCGAAGCGACTTGGTTTCACGGACGCGCAAATTGCCGCCGTGATGCATATGCAAACCGAGGAGATCAAGGTGTTCCGAGAGGCGGCCTCGATTCAACCGGTATATCAGATGATTGATACGTGTGCAGCCGAGTTCGAAAGCAAGACCCCGTATTTTTACGGTTCATGGCACGGAACGTCCGAAGTGAAGCCGAGTGAAAAACGGAAGGTTGCCATCATTGGGGCAGGTCCGATTCGAATCGGACAGGGCATCGAGTTCGATTACAGTTCGGTTCATGCGGTCTGGGCACTTCAAAAACTTGGCATCGAAACGATTATGATCAACAACAACCCGGAGACCGTATCGACGGACTTCTCGATTGCAGACAAACTGTATGTCGAACCGCTGACGAGTGAAGATGTCATGCACGTGTTAGAAGCGGAAGGGTGCCGCGATGTCTTAATCCAGTTCGGTGGACAGACGGGTATTGCACTCGCTCATGATTTAGAAGCGGCGGGGTATCACTTGCTCGGTGCATCCGCAGACACCATCGACCAAATGGAAGACCGGGAACGTTTCTATCAATTCCTTGATTCGATTGAAGTCGAACACATCCCGGGTGAAGAAGTCACTTCCCCGACGCAGTTGCAGGAAGCCATCCAACAGTTAGGCTATCCATGTATCTTGCGCCCGTCCTACGTGATTGGAGGAAAGGGCATGTTACTCATTCATTCAGAGGAACAGTTAGCAGAGGTGTTACCGAACCTTACCTATCCAACGCTAGTCGACCAATATGTCGCAGGGCGTGAGCTTGAAGTGGATTGTGTAACGGACGGGGAAACGGTATATGTGCCCGTCGTCCTAGAACAAATCGAAGCAGCGGGTGTTCATTCCGGAGACTCGACGATGATCTTGCCGCCGGTCGAGACGAGTCTAGCGATTCAAGAGCAAGTGGAGTCGATTGCGAAACGAATCGGACAGGCGCTCGATTATAAAGGAGCTCTGAACATTCAGTTCGTGTTGAAGAAAGACACAATCTACGTCCTTGAAATCAATCCGCGTGCGTCGCGGACTGTGCCGATTGTCAGCAAAGTGACAGGTGAGCCGTTAATCGAATGGGCGACCTACGCGGCGTACGGTCTCGCATTGAACGATTTCGTTCCGACACATCCCTCGAGATTGACAAACTATGCGGTAAAGACTCCGATCTTCTCGAACGTCAAACTGCCAGGCGTAGACCCGATGACAGGTCCGGTCATGCGTTCGACAGGCGAGACACTTCAATTCAGTTCACATTCATATGTGCCGGAGCGCTTTACGTATGATGCGCTGACCACACGGGTGATGAATCGTCCGCAAATCGTATTCGGGAAAGGGTTTGAACACGTCGGAAATACACCACTCGCAGACGTCATTGATTTTCAAGATGTCGCCGTATTGTTCTCGGATGCGGTTGACGAACGAGCAACACGTGAAATCGCCGTTCGCCATGGGGTGCATATCATTTCGTCCAAACAGTTAGCTCAGTATTATCAGATGAGTCAGTCACGGACCGGCAATCCGGTTCAGTCGTTGCAATCCATTCAAATGAGAGAGGGAGTAGCCAAATGACAGTGAAGACGATACAACATTTTTTAACGATGGAGGAATTGACACCGGATACGCTCGATTCGTTGATGCAATTGGCACACGAAGTGAAACGTTCACCTCAATCTTATGCAACGGTGCTGACAGGGAAGAAAGTCGCATTGCTATTTGAAAAGGCATCGACACGGACGCGTATGTCATTTGAAGTCGGGGTGGTCGAATTAGGTGGATACCCACTCTTTCTCAGCGGTCAAGATTTGCAAATCGGGCGTGGTGAACCGTTGACGGACACGATTCAAGTGATGAGTCGGTATGTGGACGCACTCATGATTCGGACGTATGCGCATGAAACGGTGGAGACGTTGGCACAACACGGGTCAATCCCAATCATCAATGGATTGACGGACTTGCATCATCCGTGCCAAGTGCTCGCGGATTTATTGACGATTGAAGAGCGGTTCGGGAGTCGTGCCGGAAAGGTGTTGACGTATATCGGAGACGGCAATAATATGGCACATTCGCTTATGATCGGTGGGGCACTGAGTGGGATGCATATCCGCATCGCCTCACCAAACGGATACACCGTTGATCAAGGCATTTATGAGAAAGCGAGAAAGTTGGCTGAATCAACGGGAGGAAGCATCGCGTTGTTCGAAAACCCATCGCTTGCTGCGAATGGGGCAGATATTGTCTATACTGACGTCTTTGCAAGCATGGGGCAGGAGGGAGAAGCAGAGGAGCGGCTGATGAAGTTTAACGGTTTTCAAGTGAATGAAGAGTTGATGGCACTTGCGAACCCCGACGCCATCTTCCTTCACTGTTTGCCGGCGCATCGCGGGGAAGAAGTGACGGCTGAGGTGATCGATGGACCGCAGTCATGGGTGTTCGATCAAGCCGAGAATCGTTTACATGCACAAAAAGCACTGATGCTGACATTGCTAACGTAACAACAAAGGGTGACACGCCACGTGTCACCCTTTGTTGTTATAAGAACCTTGCCAATAATCCAAAGACGGCCAGTCCGATAATGATGTAGAAAAACCACTTTCCATCCCCGGAATGAATGACAGGGGGCGTGTACGAACGTTGCTTATACTTCCCGTAGCGCATCGGGCGCGTATACGGGACGGTGAAACGTGAGAGTGGGATGGCAAGTAAGAATCCTGCCAAGAAGCCGTACACATGTCCCCAAAGAGAAACGTTCGAACCAATCAATGTGAAGACGGCACTGATGGCGACGAAGATGTAGACCAAGCGGGCATCTTGGCTGTACATCAACGTGCGACGGAAACGACCGATGAATACGTAGAATCCGAGAATGGCCAAGATGGCGCCTGACGCCCCGGCCTGTAGATAAAACAAGTTGCTGACAGTGAAGTACGTGAGCAGGTTGGCGAGCGCTCCAGCGAATACATAAAACAAGGCAAATTTCACGTGTCCGACCATTCGTTCCATCGCTGGTCCGAAGATGATCAGTGCGAACGAGTTGAACAGCAAGTGACCGAGACTCAAATGAATGAAGTTGGCCGTGACCAAGCGGTACCATTGTCCGTCCGCGAGTGCCAAATGGAACGACCCTCCCGTCGCCACGATTCGTAAACCAGGTGCGAAAGAATCGATGACAAACACAAGGAGTTGGATTACAATGAACAGCGTTACGAGTGGATATGCCCGTACAAACGTTTGAACATTTTCCGTACGACTAAACATAACATCACCTCTTTCCTCAATTGTATAAGGAAACGGGGAGAAAAGGAAAGGAGCGAGTGTCCCGTGATTGTAGGAATTGGAGTCGATATCGTCGAGCTTGATCGGATGGCTCGCTCGATGAAACAACCACGTTTTTTAAAACGGCTGCTCACCGATGCGGAATATGAATTGTCTCAACAGTATCCGCTCCCGCGTCAAATCGAGTTTGTCTCGGGTCGCTTTGCTGCAAAAGAAGCTTACGCCAAGGCAATCGGGACTGGCATCGCACACGGGTTATCGTGGCGTCATATTGAAATTTTACCGGATGAGACGGGTCGACCTGTCATGACCGCACCGTTTACGGGGAAGATTCATGTCAGCATCAGCCATAGTCAAACATACGCCATCGCACAAGTCATCTTAGAAGAGGAGGGACACCATGTTTCGTCCTAGTCGAATCGAGATTGATCGGGCGTCCATCGCCCATAATATAAAAGAATTAACGAAACGAATTCCGCAGGACCTCATGGCAGTTGTCAAAGCGAACGCCTACGGACACGGGGCCGTCGAAGTGGCGAAAATTGCCCTTGAGAACGGAGCGACGATGCTCGGGGTCGCGTTACTCGAGGAAGCGCTCGAACTCCGCGATGCGGGAATCAAAGCACCGATTCTCGTCATGGAAGCGCAATTCCCTGAATATGCCGGAGTAGCGGCAGCACAGGAAATCACGTTGTCTGTTTTTTCTGCTGAATGGTTACAAGAGGCTGCTCCTTATATAGAAGAAAAGCCGTTAACGGTTCATATTAAAGTCGATACCGGAATGGGGCGTCTCGGGTTGCGCACCCGTGAACAGTTAGATGCCTTACTTGAAGAAGCGACTGATTCGTTTGTGGTGGAAGGGATCTATACCCACTTCGCAACGGCGGATGAACTCGACAGCGATCTGTATTATACACAGCAAGAGCGGTTCGAGCGTTTGATGGATGGGCTCCACGAGCGGTTCCGCTATATCCATACGTCGAACTCGGCCGGTGCAATCCGAATGGCCGGACAAGATGTTCCTTATAATCTGGTTCGTGTCGGCATCGCGCTCTATGGGTTATATCCGTCACGTGAGATGGAGACGTTCTATTCGTTCCTGCGCCCGGCCTTCACGCTAAAAAGTCAGCTCATGCAGGTGAAGCGGCTAGAGGCAGGTCAGACCATCAGTTACGGTGCGACGTATACAACGTCAGCCGATGAATGGATTGGTACCGTTCCAGTCGGATATGCGGACGGGTGGTTACGAAAGGCGAGCGGGTTTGAAGTGGAGGTCAATGGGATTCGTTGTCCGATCGTGGGACGCGTCTGTATGGACCGTTTCATGATCCGGCTTCCAAAAGAGTTTCCGGTCGGGACGGACGTGACCCTTGTCGGTGGAAACGTCGCCATTGATGAACTCGCCTCATATCTTGGGACGATCAACTATGAGATCGTTTGCCAATTCACGAGCCGATTGCCACGTCTTTATGTGTGAATCATAAATCGTGTGAAATTATCTGAATTCTTTCTCGATTTCTCTATATTTTCCCATTCCCGCGTGTTATATTGATAAAGAACGCGGGAGAATTTCCGCCAGTCCATGAAACGATTCTGGAGGTGTAAGATGTTGAAGCAGCGAACTGCGGGTGCGCTAGCGTCCGTCCCAGATCGGTTCTCGCAACAAGGGGGTCCGATTTCGATGAAAGACCGTGAAACACTGTCCTTGAACGATGTAGTGACATACTTGTCTAAAGAAATTGCTGATCGACAACAAACACTGCGTGAAGAATTGGCGAAAGGCTATCAAGAGATGGCCGCGTTTAACTTGAATATGGCAGAAGAGATGCTAATGATTGAAACCGAAGCCGAACACGCTCTCTTACGTCAAGTAAGTGGGGTGTGAGCAGCGTGATCGTAAAGCGTGGTGACGTGTTTTATGCGAATCTGTCGCCCGTAGTCGGCTCAGAGCAAGGTGGCGTTCGACCCGTTCTGATCGTACAGAACGACATCGGCAATCGCTTTAGCCCGACCGTCATTGTCGCTGCGATTACAGCTCAGATTCAAAAAGCAAAACTGCCGACTCATGTGGAAGTATATCAAGAGAAGCACGGACTCGAACGAGACTCTGTGATTTTGCTTGAACAGATTCGAACGATTGATAAGCGTCGTCTGACGGATAAAGTCACTCATCTCGATGATGAGACGATGCATAAAGTGGACAGAGCGCTAGAGATCAGTATGGGATTGATCCCTCTCTAGCCTTACATAGATAAGACTGGTACATAGGTATCGGTCTTTTTTTAATCTTTTTTTAAAAAAGTGGTTTAAGATTTTGTCAGAGGGGAATTTAAGTTAATCGTACTCAATTTTTCTGTACGGACTTTTAGGAGGGAATAGACGATGGATTTAGCGATTCGCGAGCAAGTCATTGGAGAACAATTACACCTTTACGTATCCGGAGAAGTGGATACATATACTGCACCAAAATTGAAAGAAGTATTGCATCCGGCCATCAGTGAACAAGATGTGGTCGTTCATTTAGACGAAGTGGAGTATATGGATTCGACAGGTCTTGGCGTGTTCGTCGGGGCATTGAAAATTGCCACAAGTAAAAAAAAAGAGTTGTCACTTGTCGGAGTCACAGACCGAGTCAATCGTCTGTTCGAATTGACGGGTCTTCACAAACTTCTTTCTATTAATTCGAACGTAAGAGGTGGCACGCAATGAATAATGTTGAACAGACGGTCATGACGTTCCCGGCCAAACCCGAATATGTCGGTGTGGTTCGATTAGTCGTTTCAGGAATCGCTAACCGTATGGGATATACGTACGACGAGATCGAGGATATTAAAATCGCGGTCTCGGAAGCATGTGGCAACGCTGTCCAACATGCTTATGACGATCATCAAGATGGAGAGGTCAAACTCGCTTGCGGCGTCTATGCAGATCGTCTTGAAATCACGATTGAGGATTCCGGCAAGACGTTCGCAGATGATGTGAAGCGTCAAGCCGCTCCGGTCGAAGAAACGACCGAAATTGAATCGCTCCATGAAGGAGGACTTGGTCTCTTCTTGATCGAAGCATTAATGGACGATGTCTCGATCAATAAAGACAGCGGTGTCAAAGTGACGATGACAAAACTCCTCAATAGGGACGAGGTGGATCAGAGTGCCAGCAAAATCTCAACAACGCCATCACAGTGATGACGAGGTACTAGAGTGGATTGAACGCTATCAACAAGACGATCAAAACGAAGAAGTGCAAATGCTCCTCATCAACCGCTATTCTGACCTCGTTGAAGCACTCGCGCGTAAATTCTCGCGTGGCCGTGCGATTCACGACGATCTTGTGCAAGTTGGGATGATTGGGTTACTGGCGGCACTTCGTCGATTTGACCCGGAATTTGGTCGTAGCTTCGAGTCGTTTGCTGTCCCGACCATCATCGGGGAAATCAAACGATTTATTCGTGACAAGACGTGGAGTGTCCACGTACCGCGTCGAATCAAAGAACTCGGACCAAAGATTAAAAAGACGGTCGAAGAGTTGACGACCGAATTACAACGTTCGCCACGAATCGATGAGATTGCCGACCACCTTGGCGTGTCCGATGAAGAAATTCTCGAAACGCTCGAGATGGGCAAAAGTTATCAAGCCTTGTCGGTCGATAGTTCGATCGAAGCGGATAACGAAGGTAGTACGGTCACATTACTCGACTTGGTCGGTAGCCAAGAGCGCGGGTACGAATCAGTCGACCAGCGTCTCATTCTAGAGAAAGCGTTCAATGTCTTAAACGAGCGTGAACGCGCCATCTTGGAATGCGCTTACTATAAGAATATGAGTCAAAAAGAAACAGGAGAACTTCTTGGAATCTCGCAGATGCATGTCTCCCGTTTGCAACGGCGAGCACTCGAAAAGCTGCGTGAAGCCATCAAGGTTCCACTCAATGAAGTATTCTCAAGCGATGACTAATCGAGTCATCGCTTTTTTGTTTTTTTTTTTGCTACACTTTGAAAGAAATCAAAAAAGGAAGTGATTCAAGTGATTACGAAAGTGGCTAACGCGTTAAACTTGAAAGTGAACCAAGTCGAGACGGTTCAGCAGCTCGCATCTGAAGGGGCGACGATTCCGTTCATGGCCCGGTATCGGAAGGAAATGACGGGAAATTTGGACGAAATTGAAATCAAAGGAATCTTGGATGCTCTTCAATATGAAGAGAGTCTACAAAAACGCAAGGCGGATGTCATTGCTAAATTAGAAGAGTTGGAAAAATCCACGCCTGAATTATCTAGAGCGTTAGAGGCGGCGACTACGCTTCAACAAGTGGAAGACATTTATTTGCCGTATCGTCCAAAACGACGTACGAAAGCAGAACAGGGACGCGAGAAAGGACTGCAGCCGCTTGCGGATTGGTTCCGGGACAAATCACCCTATTCTTCAGACAAGGTAAAAGAACTCGCTCAAGACGTCGAGGTAGAGGAAGCCTTGCCGCTCGTCCATGCCATCATCGGTGAAGAATGGGGAGAGGAAGCGAAACTGCGCCAGATGCTTCGTGACCGCGTACGCAAAGAAGGACTTTTGCGTTCGAAGAAGAAAAAACAAGCGGAAGACGAAAAAGAGATTTTTGCGCATTTTTATGAATATGAAGAGAAGATCGCTGGCATTGTCCCACACCGTGTACTCGCCTTGAATCGCGGGGAACGTACGGACGTGCTCCAAGTGAAAGTAGTGTTCGACGAGACGCGTTTCATGGATCGAGCCCTCCGTACATATGAACGACTTCCGAAAGAAAAACGTGAAGTTGTAGAGACGGCTGTGACGGAGGCGTACAAGAAGTCGGTCTTCCCGGCTATCGAACGGGAGATTCGTGGGGAGTTGACGGAAAAAGCAGAAGAGCAGGCGATCGATGTCTTCTCGAAAAACTTGAAACAACTCTATATGCAGCCGCCCCTTCGCGAGGTCGTCGTCTTAGGGATCGACCCGGCTTATCGAACTGGTTGTAAATGGGCAGTCGTCAATGAAATCGGAAAAGTCGAAGAGGTCGGTGTCTTCTATCCGACGGCACCGAAACATGATATCGCCGGCGCTGAAAAAGTACTTACGAGACTCGCGAAGAAATATCCAATCTCGGTTATCGTCGTCGGAAACGGAACCGCCTCACGGGAGACGGAACAATTCGTCGCCGACTGGTTGAAGAAAGCGGAACGTGATATTGCTTACGCGATTGTGAACGAAGCGGGGGCAAGTGTCTACTCGGCATCGGAAGTCGCACGAAGTGAATTCCCGGATTTGAAAGTTGAGGAACGGTCAGCCGTTTCGATTGCACGTCGAATTCAAGATGCGATGGCGGAACTTGTCAAAGTCGACCCCCAATCAGTCGGTGTCGGACAATATCAGCATGACGTCAGCCAGAATAAACTGAAAGCCTCCTTAGAGTTCGTCGTCGAGAGCGTGGTCAACATGGTCGGAATCGATGTGAACCGTGCTTCCGAGTCTTTATTGACGTACGTCTCAGGACTCAATAAAACGACGGCGAAAAATATTGTGGCATATCGTGAAGAGAATGGACGCTTTGAAACGAGAAAGGAAATTAAGAAAGTACCTCGTCTTGGAGCGAAGGCGTTTGAGCAGGCGGCTGGATTCTTACGGATCATGAACGGGAAGGACGTTCTCGACCAGACAGAGATTCACCCGGAAAGCTATCCGCTCGCGTTATCCATTTTAAAAGAGATCGGATCTTCAAAATCAGAGGTCGGTACGGCTGCGCTTCGAGAACGATTGCAACAAGTCGACGCTAAAGCCTTGAGTGAAGAACTAGAGGCGGGGCTTCCGACAGTTGAAGACATTTTGAAGTCATTAGCTAAACCAGGGCGTGACCCGCGAGAAGATATCCAGAAACCATTACTACGCACGGACGTCATGAGTCTCGAAGACCTTCAAGTCGGTATGGAATTCCAAGGAACCGTTCGAAACGTCATTGATTTTGGCGCGTTCGTTGACATTGGGGTGAAACAGGATGGTTTGGTCCACATTTCGAAATTATCGAATCGATACGTGAAGCATCCATTAGATGTCGTGGCGGTTGGTGACATCGTGACCGTGTGGATCGAACAAGTCGATGTGAATCGTGGACGGATTAGTTTAACGATGCTTGCACCGAGCGTTAAATAAGAAGAAACTCGTATCAGGTAAAATGTTTTTCATTTTACCTGATTTTTTTTAGAAAAATTGTTGACGGTCTTTTTGTGCCGTGATATCTTATAGAAGTCGCCGAGAGACGGCACGCGAAATAAACGTTTTTCTAAGAAAGTGATTGACAGGTTTCTGGTTTGCGGTTACAATATAAATCGTTACTTCGATAATTTCAAGCAACGTTCCGCAATAGCTCAGTGGTAGAGCAACCGGCTGTTAACCGGTAGGTCGTAGGT
>NZ_MRSV01000001.1:108434-108675 GCF_001909285.1 Exiguobacterium profundum | reverse complement strand
AGAGCAACCGGCTGTTAACCGGTAGGTCGTAGGTTCAAATCCTACTTGCGGAGCCATTTTATTTTGGAGACGTACCCAAGAGGCTATAAGGGGCTCCCCTGCTAAGGGAGTAGGCTGGGAAACCGGTGCGAGGGTTCGAATCCCTCCGTCTCCGCCACTTAAAATTACTTAGAAGACACATACACTGGCCCGTTGGTCAAGCGGTTAAGACACCGCCCTTTCACGGCGGTAACACGGGTTC
>NZ_MRSV01000001.1:108166-108378 GCF_001909285.1 Exiguobacterium profundum | reverse complement strand
GCACCTGCCTTACAAGCAGGGGGTCGGCGGTTCGATCCCGTCATCCTCCACCATTTCAAATAAAAACGTAATCTGGTCTTGTGGTGTAGGGGTTAACATGCCTGCCTGTCACGCAGGAGATCGCGGGTTCGAATCCCGTCAAGACCGCCATTTACGTTGGGCTGTAGCCAAGTGGTAAGGCATCGGATTTTGATTCCGACATGCGAAGGTTC
>NZ_MRSV01000001.1:0-108066 GCF_001909285.1 Exiguobacterium profundum | reverse complement strand
AGGACGTTGCCAGGCAACAACGCAGGACGACCGAGCATACGCTCGGTCGTTTTTTTGTATGTTTAAGTGTAATATTTATTTGACTAAATGACAAAAAAATATTACATTCGAATGAGAGAGAACGCTTTTTTAAGAAAGAAGGCATTTAAAAATGGTCAAAAAAACGAGCGGACAACTTTATAACCGATTAAGTGTGCTACGAGCAGAACGGAAATGGTCACAGCAACAAGTCGCAGATTTTTTAGGGGTAAGTCGACAAACGATTGTATCGCTTGAACATAATCGATACAGTCCCTCGCTAAAATTGGCATTTGAGATTGCCATTTTATTTGATACAACAGTGCATGACGTATTTCAATATGAAAAGAAGGAGCAACCTTTATGATGTTATGGATCAACATTCTTATTTTTCCAATTTTTCTTGTCATGCTTATCGTTACATTGAGGTTTTTGTTTGGAAAGGAAGGCAAGGACGAACGTGGAAAAGAAATTGCAACTACTTCTTATATGGTAGCCGCTCCGATTTTTCCCATCGGATGGTTACTTATCGAATGGTATCATCGCTGGTTACATGTCTTGTCGTTTGATGTGTATCGTGATGTGATTTCACTTCTGATCGGTTTGACGTTTACTGTTCAAGGAGTGACCATCACCGTATTAAAATATCGAATTTGATTGGCACTCATATCGAGTGCTTTTTTTGTTGGATGAAACATTTAACGAGTGAAGCACGTATAGCATTGTATAGAGTCAGCATGACCTAACAAATGACGAATCGAAGGCATGACGATAAATGGCGTTCCAATCGACACTTTAATCAGTACAAAGAGAGGGGAAACATAATGGGAAATTTTCAGCAGACCCAATTAGACTTACAACAGCGTATCGCCGAGCGTGATCGACTTGTTCGTAAGCAAGAGATACTAAACAAACAGTTGAACGAGCATGAGGCGGTGCGGAAGGCACTACTCAACACATTCACGAAAGAACAACGTGATGTGTATGACCTTGAAGAATTCTCGCTCGTCAACACATGGCGAAAGTTACGAGGTACGTTTGATGAACAACGGACAATCGAAATGGAAGAGGCTGCTCGCGCTGAACTGAAATTACGAGAACACGAGGCGATGATTGACGAATTGACGCTCGAACATCGAGAATTACAAGAACAGCTCGAGGTTTATGAGGGCATCGACGCTGAGTGGGAGACCTTCTTAGAAACAAAAGAATCCCATCTTGCGAAAGATCCAGCTATTCGCCGAGACCTACACCATCTCACGAATCAACAAGCCGAAACGAATGAACTTCTTATCGAGTATCGGGAAGCCATCGTTGCCGGTAAGGCGGCGCGATCAACGATTGCAAAAACACTCAAACATCTAGATAGTGCGAAGGGGTGGTCGACGTATGATACGTTCTTCGGGGGTGGCTTGATTGCCACAGCAATGAAACATGAGGCGCTAGATGCTTCCGAGCAGACGATGCACGAATTACAATCTGCGTTAGAGCGTTTCTCCCGTGAATTAGCGGACGTGCAAGGTATTGTTCAGGAGTTGCATGTCGATCGAGGTTCACTCATTCAGTTCGCAGATTACTTTTTGGATGATATTTTTTCAGAATGGACGATGCATGGACGAATCAATGATTCCTTAGATCAAGTGAACGGACTGGATAAGGAAATCAGTCAGCTGATTGCTCGTATGACGAGACAAGTGGAAACGTTAGAACAGAAGCTTGACGAGACTGAAGAAAAAAGAAGACAGCTCATCCTGACACGATGAGCTGTCTGTCATTATATTTATAGTAAGGGTTCTTTTGCTTAGTTCAAGGAAAGTGAAGAGAAAATGAGTAAAACGATGGTATTTCTTATTAGAGGGATGGCAGTCACCGGGGCGCTATTGATTTTATCGATTCCATTTTTCTTTAGTTCTCCCATATCGACCACTCTGATCATTGTCAGTTCGATTTCGTTGATTGCCTTTGTGATGTTTACTGTTTCAGCAATCAGGCTTCGAAAACGGATAGAGGATGAATGACGTGTATTTGTTTTTCTGAAACAACAAAATTACCAAAAGGGAGAGAATCATGGAACAACTGATTGAGGGTATCGTACAAAGCGTGAGACCGGATCAACGAACGCTGATTGCTATCTCCGGACACGGGGCAGCCGGAAAATCGACGTTGGCAGAAAAATTACGGGAACGACTCGGTGATATAAACCTGCTTCACACAGACCCGTATATTACAGATTCACAGTTGCGGAAACAAACGATCCTCACGTATCAACACGATGGAACGACCCATCAGTATAAGATGACGGCGTGTCATCCGGCCGCACATCATCTGCTCTCACTCGAGCGAGATGTCCGTATGATTCGGGAAGGAATTGGGTTTTATACGATTGATGTCCCCTATCTAGAGCGGACATGGATTGATCCGGAGAAGCCGATCACGATTATTGAAGGGATGAGTGTCGCATTCCTGGATCTTTCATCTTTTGATCAATCGATTTATCTCTACACAGACGGGGAGACTGAGTTCAAGCGACGTTCGCATCGTGATATTCAGGAACGGGGTATGGAGCTGGACTACTTACACGCTTCACATGTAGAGCGACGTCTGCAATATGAATTGTTCATGCATCCGTATCGCCACCACTTTCAAACTATCGTCAATACGAGTAAGGATGGAATTCAAATTGAAAAAACCGCTCACGAGGAGCGGTGACTGCGTAACGTATCTTGAATGCCGAGACCGAGCTGTTCCTGTTCGCGCTCGAGCTGCCCCCAGGTGAGGGAACGATGACGCAATTCGACGTCGGTCGCCATCGATTCGAGCGTTCGCTGGGTCTCGATGTTGTCGAGCCAGTAGTAGAGGTCGATCCCGTCTTCATGTAAGCGCCAAAACGATTTGACGACCTCGAACTCATCGGCCCATTCTCCGACCGGCTTGAATCCATACTTTTCAACGAATGGATACGGACGTTCTTCCCCGAGCGGGTCGATTACGTTTCGGACGAACATCGGCTCAAGTCCAGCGTGAGCGGTCGCATCGAGTAATCGTTTCAGTTCAGGCATCGGTTCGATTTCGATGTGTTCGATTACATCAAACCAAACTCGTTTGATGTCCTTGTCCCACAATGTAGCCTCTATACTATACGGGGCGCCGGCAGAAGAGGGTGCGTACATCGTCAACTCGAATGAAAACGGAACGTCCTCTTTCGCTCCAGGCTCTAATACAAGCGATAGTGGAATCGGGACTTCTTGAATATCAGCTTCTCGATTGAACTCGTTTCCTTCCATGGTGATGTCTTTGAACGTCGTCAAGAAGGTCAGGGTGAGTTCCTGTAATCGAACGGCATTCGTTGTCGGGTTGGAGACGTGCAACGTACCCGTCACGGTCTGCTTCGGAATGAGTGCTGCCGGGTCAAACGTGATCTCGGCTTCGATCTCCGAAAAGAACCATTTCTTGAATCGATTTCCCCATTTGGACATGGCGGTCGCGCCCCTTTTCTCTGATAGTTTATGCTGTTATATCTGTTCCCGATTCCATTTTTGAAAAAACATTAAGAAAATGGTTGCTTTTTATAACTGTCTCGCTTATTATAGAGGATGTCGAAACAATTCAAACCATCGCGGGGTGGAGCAGTCTGGTAGCTCGTCGGGCTCATAACCCGAAGGTCGTCGGTTCAAATCCGGCCCCCGCAACCAATTTTTATTTAATTTCATATGTCGTCGCGGGGTGGAGCAGTCTGGTAGCTCGTCGGGCTCATAACCCGAAGGTCGTTGGTTCAAATCCAGCCCCCGCAACCAATTTTTAAATGAGATAGCGAAACGATAGCGTTTCGTGTTTTTTTTTGCTTAAAATGAAGTGTACAATGAGTACGTATGAGAAGTGAAAAAGGAAACCATTCATGTATACATTGATTACGCATTCTGCGGCGGAGACGCAGGCGGTGGCAGAACGTTTGGCCACACTCGTCGAAGCAGGGACGGTCATCACGTTAAACGGTGACCTCGGTGCCGGCAAAACGACGTTCACACAAGGGTTCGCAAAAGGACTCGGTGTCACGCGGAACGTCAACAGTCCGACCTTCACCATTATGAAACAATATAAAGGGCGATTGCCGCTCTATCATATGGATGTCTATCGTCTCGAAGATACGGGGGATGACATCGGTCTTGAGGAATATATCAACGGTGATGGTGTCGCCATCGTCGAGTGGTCGAACTTGATCGAGTCCTCCCTCCCGGAAGAACGCTTGGCCATCACGATTGAACGGGTTGGCGACGAAGAACGTAAACTGACACTTGCTCCGACGGGTGAGCGTTACGTTCAAATCGCCAAGGAGGTGCTCGCATGAAGCAATTGATGATTGATACGGCGACGACACGTTTGTCAGTCGCGTTAAGTGAGGCTGGAGAGATTCAAGCCGAAGCAACGGTAATGGTCTCAAAAAACCATGCGGTCACACTCATGCCAATGATTGAACAGCTCATGGCAGCGGTCAAGTGGACACCGAACATGCTCGAACGCATCGTTGTCACGACAGGACCCGGGTCGTACACGGGAATTCGGATTGGAGTGACGACAGCGAAGACACTCGCCTATACGCTCAATCTTCCACTCATCGGTGTATCTGCCCTTCAGCTCATGGCAGCGGCCCCGAATACCGATTTGCCGGTCGTTTCATTGATTGACGCGCGCCGTGGCAACGCGTATATCGGATATTATCAACACAACAAAGCACTCACACATGATCAGCACGCTTCCGTCTCAGATTGGTTGCGACTGAATAGTCAAGGGCGCTTCCTTGTCGTCGGAGACGTGGAACCGTTCCGTGACGTGTTAAGTGAATATGACTATATCGAAGCACCGGCTGCCCATCGATATGGGCGTGCGAGTGATTTGGTCGTCTTCAGCGATGAGACGAGCGATGTTCACTCGTTTGAACCGGAGTATTTGCGACTCGCCGAGGCGGAAGCGAAATGGTTAGAGGGACAAAACAATGGCTGACGTGAAAATTCGTCGGATGACGTGGCTTGATGTCGAGGAAGTGACGAAAGTCGAAGAAGCGTCGTTCGCCATCCCGTGGACAAAAGAGGCGTTCATGAATGAGATGCTTCGAAATGAACAGGCCATTTACTTTGTCGCGGTCCATGACAAACGGGTCGTCGGGTTTGTCGGCGTTTGGACAATCGTCGATGAAGGACATATCACAAACATTGCCGTCTTACCTGAGTTTCGTGGACAGGGCATCGGCAATCAATTGTTAGCGGAACTTGTCGCGTTCGCCAAGTCAAAAGGACTCGTCGGATTGACGTTAGAAGTCCGCGTGTCGAACGTTGGCGCGCAAAAACTATATGAACAGTTCGGTTTTATGCAAGCCGGTCGGAGAAGACGCTACTATCAGGATAATAATGAAGACGCCTATATTTATTGGGCGAAGTTAGGAAGTGAGTCAGAATGAACACATCACTGATTCTTTCGATTGAGTCGAGCTGTGACGAGACGTCTGTTGCGCTCGTCAAAGACGGAAAGACGTTATTGTCGAACGTCGTCTCTTCTCAAATCGAGAGTCATAAACGATTTGGTGGCGTCGTCCCTGAAGTGGCGTCTCGTCATCATGTGGAACGAATCACGTACGTGATTGACGACGCATTGAGTGAGGCCGGCGTGACGATGGAAGACGTCGATGCGGTCGCGGTCACACAAGGACCGGGTCTCGTCGGTGCCCTTCTCGTTGGGATCAGTGCGGCCAAGGCGTTGGCATTCGCCCATCAAAAACCGCTCATCGGTGTCCACCATATCGCCGGACACATTTACGCGAACGAACTTGTCGAAGAGATGCAGTTTCCGCTCGTCTGTCTCGTCGTTTCAGGGGGACATACAGAACTCGTCTATATGCCAGAACATGGTGTCTTCGAAGTCATCGGGGAGACACGTGACGACGCGGCAGGTGAGGCGTACGATAAGGTTGCGCGCACGCTCAGTCTCCCATATCCGGGAGGTCCTGCGATTGACCGCCTGGCAGCGGTCGGGGAAGACACGTACAACTTCCCACGCGTTCGTCTCGAACCGGGTAGCTTTGATTTCAGTTTCAGTGGCTTGAAGTCATCGGTCATCAACGCCGTACACAATGCGGAACAACGTGGAGAGACGGTCATCCCTGAAAACTTGGCGGCGAGCTTCCAGGCGAGTGTCGTCGAAGTGCTCGTCGAGAAAGCGATTCGTGCCGTGAAGGAAAAAGGGGCGAAGCAATTGCTTGTCGCGGGTGGTGTCGCGGCGAACCGTGGCCTCCGCACAGCGCTTCAAGAAGCTGCTACAGCTGAAGGAATTCAACTCGTCATTCCACCGCTTGACCTCTGTGGGGACAATGCGGGCATGATCGGGGTGGCGGCACATCACGCGTATGTGCGCGGTAAGCGCGATACACTAGCGATGAACGCGGTTCCTGGGTTATCCTTAGAAGAGAGCATGACAGTCTAGGGGGAAATAGAGACATGACGAAACGCATCATCATCGGAGGGCTCATCGTACTACTCGTCGTTGCGACGTTCTTACAAGTACGTGAGATTATCCGCGCTTACAATATCGCCTATCAAGAGGAGATTGTTCCAGAAGAGACACGAGTGAAGTCACTCACTGGAGAAGAGGCATTAGAAGGTATCGGTCGCGTGACCGGAGAGAATACGCTCATCAAGTCACTATATGGCTACACAAGTGTCGTCGACCAAGAGCCGGAGCGTGTGATCGTCGTCGATCGCAATCTCGGGGTACAACCAAAAGCGAGCGATGCTTATTATGAAATCGAGCGGGGTCGCGAGGCAACAGAAGAAGAAGCGGCGAAGTTTGATGATTTGATTGAGGAGCTCGACGAACAGCAACTGTTCGCACAAGTCATTTCGACGCATGAAGCACGCTATGTGACGAATGGCGAAAAGCCGATGACGTTCTATAAAGTGTTCACACGTGACGTCGACACGAACGAGGCTGTCTTCTTTATCGCTGAAGACGGGACGAAGCTCGACTTCCATACAATCGGATTCCAACCACTGCGTTACTTCTAACAAAAAGGTTCAGCCACGAGGCTGAACCTTTTTGAGTGCTTCAAGTTGTTGAAGGAATGTATGGGCGAACGCGAGACATGCTTCCTTTTTTTCATCCGTATCCGGGTCGAATTCAATCTTGAGCGCAGGAACAAGAACGTGTCCACCGGCAGTTTGAAAGGCTTGCTCGACGGTATCGACGGCTGCACAATACTTGGGATAATCCGTGTCCCCTGAACCGAAGGCGGCACACGGCAAACCGTTTAGCGACGATTCTTCCAAATCATATACGAAATCCTCGGCCTCATACGGAACATCTCCGTCTCCCCACGTATACGTACCGAGTATGACTGCATCATATTCGGCGAATTGCTCGATACGTAAGGATTCCAAATCGTCAGATATCGATACATCGTGTCCTGCGTCCTGCCATGTATGTCGAATCAGATTCGCGATGTCTTCCGTATTGCCAGACATGCTCACGTACCCAATCAATAGTTTCATTGTCATCACCTCAACAACAGACTAATTGAAAATGATTATCAATGTCAATGATAACGTTGATTGTACAAACAAAACCACGCCTTCAAACAGAAGACGTGGTTTTGTTATGCTTTTGGTTGTCGATAATTCTCCCGATGCCACGTATTGATGCGGCTCACGATGAACACGAGCATGGCGAGGATCCACATGAAGAGCGTCTCTTCATAGAAGTGGGCCCACACCGATCCAGGCGCATAGAACGTGTGAACGGTCACATCGACCGGCCAGACGACGACACGGATGAAGAGCGTGCTCATGAGCAGGCCACTGAAGAGACTGAGTAGTATCCCTGGCCACGTCTGAATGATGAAGCCGATGACGACCGGCAGGAAGAAAAAGAGAATAGACGGGACAATCGTTGGCTCCCCACGGATGAGTTCAGACACGAACTCGGTCCCGGTCGGCACGATGTAGGCGAGTCCCGTGAGGAACGCTTGAATGAACTCGATTCGCATGGCACGGGTACGCATCATGTATGGAGTTCCTCCCATTCCGCATAGAGCGCGGTAATCGATTCTTTCGCTGCGTCCGATTCGGTCGACAACTCCTGGGCACGGGCGAAGTCGTTGAAGACGTCCGGCTCACAAAGCAACTGTTCGATTTCATCAAGACGATTCTCATGTTGCTCAATCGCTTGCTCAATCTCTTCGATGCGCTGTTTGATGCGGCGCTCTTCCCGTTGCTGCTCTTTGTCAGCGCGCTGTTTTTTCACGACGACCTGCTTCGTCTCTTCACGGGCGAGTCGCGCGAGTTCCTCGAGCTCTTCTTTCTTCTCGACATAGTACGAATAGTCCCCGAGATACTCGTCGATACCGTTCGGTGTGATCTCTAGAACACGCGTCGCGAGTCGATCGATGAAGTAGCGGTCATGCGAGACGAAGAGAATCGTGCCCGGATAGTCGAGAAGGGCATTCTCTAAGATCATCTTCGAGTCGAGGTCCAAGTGGTTCGTCGGCTCGTCCAGGATGAGGAGGTTCGGTTGCTCGAGCTTCAGCTTGGCCAACGTGAGTCGTGCCCGTTCGCCACCGGATAGTTCATGGACACGCTTCATGACGTCATCGCCGCTGAAGAGGAACTGTCCGAGCAGACTCCGCACTTCTTGCTCGCGCATGAGCGGCCAGTCGTTCCAAATCTCATCGATGACACGGTTCGCGTCAGACAAGTTTTGTTGCTCCTGGTCGTAGTAGCCGATTTCGACGCCCGTCCCGTAACGGATCTCACCGGTGAGGGCGGCTTGTTGTTTCGTCAACACTTTGAGGAGGGTCGACTTCCCGACCCCGTTCGGACCGACGAGCGCGACGGATTCACCGCGTTGCAGTTGGAAGCGGAGATTCTGAGCGATCGCTTCCTCGTACCCGATGGCGAGGTCACTCGCGCTCAACACATCGTTCCCGCTCTGGCGTTTGATGGAGAACGATAGGACGGCGCTGCGCTCGTCACCATCCGGAGCATCGAGTCGGTCGACTTTCTCCAGACGTTTCCGCACGCTTTGTGCCCGTTTCGTCGTCGTCGCCCGGGCGATGTTTCGCTGAATGAAGTCTTGCATCTTGGCAATCTCTTCTTGTTGCGACTCGAACTGCTTCTTCTCTTGTTCGTAGAGGGCCGCCTTCTGTTCGAGATACTTCGTATAGTTCCCGACGAAACGACGGCTCCGATGACGTGACAACTCATAGACGACCGAAACGACGCGGTCGAGGAAGTAGCGGTCGTGGGAGACGATGAGGACGGCGCCTTTATAGCCGCTTAAGTACTTCTCAAGCCAGGCGAGCGTCTCGATGTCCAAATGGTTCGTCGGCTCATCCAAGATGAGCAGGTCGGGACTTTGAAGGAGCATTTTCGCCAAGGCGAGACGCGTCCGTTGTCCACCAGAGAGCGTGTCGATGCGACGCTCGAAGTCGTCCGGGTAGAAGCGCATCCCGTGAAGGACCGAGCGGATGGTCGCTTCGTATTGGTAACCGCCACGCTCTTTGAACGTATGTTGCTCTTCATCATAAGAAGAGAGGAGGCGTTCATATGCAGCGGCGTCATTTAGGATTCGTTCGGAGCCCATGTCAGCCTCCATGCGACGGAGCGTCTTCTCTTGCTCGATCAAGTCCGTGAAGACGGTGAGCATCTCATTCCAGATCGTCTCGTCGGATTCTAACCCTGAGTCTTGGGCGAGATAGCCGATCGTGACGTCTTTTGGCTTCATGATGTCCCCGGAGTCATAGTTGTATTCACCAGCGATGACTTTCAAAAGCGTCGACTTCCCGGCCCCGTTACGACCGACGAGGGCGACGCGTTCGCCTTCCTGGATTTCGAGTTTTACGTTTTCTAAAATCGGCTCGACGCCGAAGGATTTGGATAAGTTGTTGACTTGCAGTAGGATCAAGTGAAAAAACCCCTTTCTCTCTATTTAGTATACTGTATTTTTCAGCGATTTTAGGTATATTCGTTGAGTGGTCATGTGAATTCGTTTACAATCAAGGTGTATGAAATTCAGATTCGTTTGTAACGTGTCGTAAAAAGGAGGCTCTTTCCGTTGAGTCAAAACGAACCAAAGATTCCACAAGCGACAGCCAAACGGTTGCCACTATACTATCGATTTATTCAAAGCCTACATGCTTCAGGGAAACAACGTGTCTCTTCAGCAGAACTGAGTGAGGCGGTCAAGGTCGATTCGGCTACGATTCGCCGTGATTTCTCGTACTTCGGTGCGCTCGGTAAAAAGGGATATGGCTATAACGTGCAGTATCTGTTAGACTTTTTCCGAAAGACACTGAATCAAGACGAGATTACGAATGTCGCCTTGGTCGGAGTCGGTCACCTTGGGACGGCATTCGTCAACTATAACTTCCTTAAAAACAATAACACACATATCGTCGTCGGGTTCGACGCAGACGAGACAAAAGTCGGCACGACGATGTCAGGCGTCCCAATTCATCACGTCGATGAGATGGAACAAATCATGAAGCAAAACAAGATCGACGTCGCTATTTTGACGGTACCTTCTGCATATGCGCAGTCCGTCGCAGACGACTTGGTGCGTTTCGGCATCAAGGGCATCTTGAACTTCACACCGGCACGACTTACTGTACCGGATACGGTTCGCGTCCATCATATCGATTTGTCGATTGAGCTGCAGTCACTCATTTACTTTATGCAACACTATCCAACCGCTGAGGGGGTCCATCAATAATGGAATTACTAGCATCATCACTCGTCGTCGGGATTCCGGGTGGGGCGAGTCTATTCATCATCGCCATCATCGCGCTCATCATCTTCGGACCGAAGAAATTGCCGGAGTTTGGTCGCGCGGCCGGACAAACGCTTCGTGAGTTCAAAAATGCAACGAACGGCATGATGAACGAGCACGACGAGAACGACAAGAAAGCTATCGAAAAGAAAGAGCAGTAAGCCATGAATCATCAACCTGATCAAGAGCGGGAACTCACCGATCACTTGACAGAGCTGCGGAGACGACTGATGCTATCTGCATTTGTCGTCTTTGCCTTCTTTTTGATGGCTTTGCCGAGTGTCAAATATGTACTCGCGTATTTGCAAAAAGACCTCGTCGAACGCGGGCTCGAACTGAACGCCTTTGGGGTCGCGGACCCGCTCATGATTTACTTGAACTTGGCGCTCATCATCGGCCTGATTGCGGCGAGCCCATTTCTACTGTATCAAGTGTGGGCGTTTGTCGCACCCGGTCTGCATCCGAATGAGCGGAAAGGCACGCTTGCCTATATCCCGATCATCTTCGGACTGTTCTTGATTGGCCTTGCGTTCGCCTACTACTGGTTGTTCCCGCTCGTCCTCGATATCTCGACGGACCTCGGGCAAGACCTCGGACTCGAACAAATCATCGGGGCCAACAATTACTTCACGTTCTTGTTGCAGCTGACAATTCCGTTCGGTCTATTGTTCCAACTACCGGTCGTCATGATGTTCTTGACCCGAATCGGTGTCGTGACCCCGTACTTCTTATCAAAGATTCGAAAGTACGCATACTTCGCCCTATTCGTGATCGCGGCATTCATCACACCGCCGGATTTGACGTCGCACCTCATGGTGTCGTTACCACTCTTCTTCCTATATGAAATCAGTTTATCGATTTCACGTATCACCTACAAAGGGGTGCTGCGCCGGGAAAAAGAGGCGATGGTGCAAGAACAGATGGATATAATGAAACAGATGAATGAAAAATGAGCATCGTTCCGTAAGTGGGATGATGCTTTTTTGTTGTGACATACTGTTATGATAGGAAACGAGTGATTGAGAAAATTTTCCATTTTATATGCTATAATAAAAAGAGGCACAGATGTAAGGGAGGATGCACGATGATTCGGGAGTACAACGGAGAGGACTTTATATTGCTAGGCACGATGACAACCATCTTACTGTTTTTCTTATTTTTCTCTATACAATCTCGATTGCGACGTCAATTCATCGTTTCGTCGTTCCTACTCGTGACTGGCTATATCTTCTTTCTTGTCGGAATGACAATCGTACGTGGTTGGGACGCGATTGGCTGGCTTGCACTAGGGCTGATCCTGTACGTGCTTGGTATGATTCTTCACGTTGGCATTGTCATTTATCAGAAAGTGAAAAGTAGACGTGAAGGACAGTCTTGAAAGAGTTGTTCCAATCAAGTTATGAGGAGGTAAAAAGGATGAATGACATTATCATTTTGCTCGTATTGCTGTTTGGACTGACACTGGGAGTCATCATTTCAACGTATCAAATGATTCGAACGAAGAAACAAAGGCCTTTTCCATTCATCTTGAATACAGTATTAGTCGTAAGTGGCTATACGCTATTGGTTGGCAGTTTAATGCTTGGATACGGATGGGGAGCATTGTAGTGGGCGGTCGTTGGGCTCGCTATGAACGTCTTCGGTTTGATCGTGCATCTATTTGTAATAATCTATCATCTATTGAAAAAGCGGCGAGTCCGGTCATGAGAATGAGCGGATTTTTTCTGTTCAAACTTTAGACACTTCTACGTGAAATAGTGAGCAAAGTCATTGAATCTTATATTGTGAAATAGTACACTAAGGTCAAGAAGTAAATGTGATGTTTATCACAATATAAAACGAAACGTATTGTTTAACATAAAAGGAGAGACGACTCATATGAAAATCGCAGTCATCGGATGTACACACGCAGGAACAGCAGCAGTCAAAGGATTACTCGCCAAGCACGACAATCTCGATATCACCGTTTACGAGCGGAACGATAACGTTAGCTTCCTCTCGTGTGGGATTGCGCTCCACGTTGGTGGTGTCGTCCAACGTGCGGAAGAGTTATTCTACTCGTCTCCACGTGAACTTGAAGAACTCGGTGCGACGATGCGCATGAAACATGACGTCTTGTCGATCGACTCCGAAGCGAAGACGGTCCACGCTAAAAATCTTGAGACCGGGGAAGACGTGCATGACACGTATGACCGCTTGATCGTCACGACGGGTTCATGGCCGATCGTCCCGACGCTCCCGGGGATCGAAATGAATGGAATCGAGCTCTGTAAAAACTACGCGCACGCCCAACGCATCATCGAGCGGGCGACAGACGCGACGAAGATTGCCGTCATCGGGGCGGGCTATATCGGCGTCGAGCTCGTCGAAGCGTTCGAAGCATACGGAAAACATGTCACGTTTATCGATAGTGCCGACCGCATCTTGAACAAGTATCTCGACAAGTCGTTCACGGATCAATTGGAAGCGGATATGACAAGTCGCGGAATCGACCTCGAACTCGGTCAGACGGTCGAGGCATTCCGTGGAACGAGCGGAAATGTCACACATGTCGTAACAGACAAAGGTGAATTCGAAGCGGATCTCGTCATTCTCTGTGTCGGATTCCGTCCGAACACGGGACTCTTAGAAGGACAGGTCGATATGCTCGGGAATGGTGCCATCATCGTCGATGAATATATGCGTACGAGCAACCCGGATATCTTTGCGGCAGGGGACAGCTGTGCCGTCTACTACAACCCGGCGCGTACACACGCCTATATCCCACTTGCGACGAACGCTGTCCGCATGGGGACGCTCGTCGCGGAGAACATGATGCAACCACGCGTCCGTTACCAAGGGACACAAGGAACGTCAGGACTTCGACTCTATGACTGGAATATCGCGTCGTCTGGTTTGACGGAAGAAGCGGCAGCACTCTTCGGACTCGAAGTGGAGAGTGTCGTCATCGAGGACGCGTATCGTCCGGAGTTTATGCCGACCGCAGAGAAAGTCGAATTCAAACTCGTCTATGAAAAAGGGACACATCGTATTGTCGGTGGACAAGTGTTATCGAAAGCAGATTTGACGCAAGCGGTCAACACGCTCTCGCTAGCCATCCAAAACGAGATGACGATCGAAGAGCTCGCCTATGTCGACTTCTTCTTTCAACCACACTACAACAAGCCATGGCACTTCCTGAACAGCGGAGCGCTTGAAGCGATGAAAGACAAAGTGAATGCTTAACAAAAAACGCGGAAGCTCATGGCTTCTGCGTTTTCTTATAGATACCTTGGCGTATCTTTCATGGAATTCGTCAAAATCATATAAAGCAGGAAACTCCCAGGTAGAATCAAGAAGATGAGTCGAACTCCTATTGAAGAAATACCAAAGTATTCAGCAATTCCACCACATACTCCTGACAGAGAGCGGTCCGTCGCCGACTTTCGAAGTGTACGTTGCATAGTAAAGCTCCTTATGAGTTGATATGTAAATTTTACCATATGAGTGTATGAAAAAGCGCATCAATTCAATTGATGCGCTACTGTTTATTTCAAGATGTCGACGAGTTCATCGAGCACTTGGTTGGCAGACAAGACGCCACCAGACGTGTTCCAAATGTCATCACTGACTTCTGTCACTTCCCCTGCTTTGACAGCATCGAGGTCTTTCCACAACTGATTCGATTGCCATTCTTCGGCTGTCTTCGACCCGTCTGCTCCACCATATGTGAAGTAGACGATGTGGTCGCCCGCCATCTCTGGGATTCGTTCCATCGCGACTGGCTCAGCGAATTCCGCTTTATCTTGTGACGCTGGACGTTTGATGCCGACATCGTTAAGGATGACGCCGGAGAAGCTGTCATTGAAGTAGATGCGTGACTCGCCAGGAAGGAAGCGGACGACCGAGAGTTCTTTATTCACGGCGTCTCCGAGTTCTGCTTTCGTATCTTCGACGTGCTGTTCGTAGTCGGCCAACGCTTGATTACCTTCCTCTTCTAGGTTGAGTGCGTTCGCATAAAGGGCGAAGTTTTCTTGCCAATCACCTTTCAAAGTCTCTGACATGACCGTCGGTGCGATTGCGTTCAATTTGTCGTAAATGTTCTCTTGACGAAGTTTCGTCCCAATGATGAGATCTGGCTTGAGTTTCGCGATGGCCTCTAAGTTGACTTCACTTTCTGTCCCGACTTCCGTGACGTCTGTCATCTCAGACTCGATGTGCGGGTACCACGGGTCGCCGTTCCATGATTTGACGGCTCCGACTGGTTTGACGCCGAGGGCGAGAAGGGCTTCTGTCCCTTCGTTCGTCAAGACGACGACGCGTTCCGGGTTTTCAGGTACGTCCGCCGTTCCCATCGCGTGCTCAATCGAGCGAGTCGCTGTTTCTGAACTTGTATCGTTCTCTGTATCGTCAGACCCGCCGCAAGCAGCGAGGACGACGGTTAAGCAAAGCGTAAGTAACGCGAGCATCCATTTTTTCATTACAATTCTCCTCTATGTAGGTGATTTTCCTTCCTGACTATAAGTGATAATGATTCTCACTGTCAACCCCTTTTTATGGAACGCAATATTTGCTATGGTAGGAAAGGAAAGAAGTGAGGACATGAAAAAACCTTGGATCAAATTACTTTTCTTGATCATCTGTTTACCTATCTTAAGTTATATCTCCTTGCGCGTCGGTGTGATTGCGGTCAGCCATGAAGATGTGATGACGTTCCAAGCGGACGGTTCATCACAAGCGATGATTGCGTTGGCAGACAATCGCATCCCACGGACGGTCGTCGCGCTACTCGTCGGTAGTGTCCTAGGTCTCGCCGGGCTCATTTTTCAACTCGTGACCCGTAACCCGCTCGCATCTCCTGATATTTTGGCGGTGAATGCCGGAGCGAGTCTGGCCATCGTGCTCGTAACGCTTTTTGGGTTCAGCAGTATCGCCTCGTTCACGACAGCCTCGCTCATCGGAGCATTTGTTGCCGGCGTGATTGTCTATCTACTGAGTGCGAACGGAGGGAACGTCATGTATATGACGCTTGCCGGGGCGTCGCTTGCCGCTCTATTCAGCTCATTTACCCAGTCAATCATCGCGTATGAGGAAGGTGCGCTTGATGAGGTACTGTTCTGGCTAACCGGATCAGTCGCCGGACGATCGCTCACGCTCGTCGAGACGTTGTTGCCATGGATGGCGGCGGCGGTCATTCTCGTTCTCTTGCTCAGTAAAGAGTTAGAGACGTTATCGCTCGGAGACCAGGTCGCCCGTTCACTCGGACAAAATGTCGGCATCATCAAGTTCGTCGCCGTGACGCTCGCCGTCGTGCTCTCCGCATTCGGGGTGGCACTTGCCGGACCAATCGCATTTGTCGGTCTGCTCGCTCCCCATTTGGCGAAATATCTGTTCGGGACGGCCTTTTTCGCTCGTCTCGCCGGAAGTGCCCTTATCGGTAGCGTCCTGTTGCTTGCGGCGGATATTCTGGGACGTATCATCCTGTTCCCACGCGAAGTGACCGTTGGGGTCGTACTCGCCGTCATCGGTGGGGCATTCTTCATCTATCTCGTCAGTGTCAGACAAGGAGTCTTTAAATCATGAAAACATATCGCTTTCGAAAAGGTCCTGTCTCGTTCACGCTCCGGAAGCGTGAAATCGAGTTGGCGCTTCTACTTGTCGTTGGATTGCTCGTGTCGATTTATTTCGGGCTCGCCATCGGTGACACATTCCTTAGTCCCGCCTCACTCGCTGCCCTGTTCATCGGAGCAGGGGATGCATTCGAGCAGCTCGTCGTCTTCGAGTTTCGGATGCCACGTGTGTTGATGGCAATCACTGCCGGCGCAAGTCTCGCCGTCAGCGGTCACTTGTTACAACTGACAATCAAAAACGAACTGGCATCCCCGGAGATTTTCGGGATTGTCGGAGGTGCAGGGGTTGCGACGGCTACGTTCTTCACCGTTTTCTCGGATGAGCGAACGAATCAGCTGTCAGTGCCGCTCGCCTATATCCCAATCGCTTCGTTCCTTGGGGCGATTGTTGTCGGGATGTTCCTCTTCTATTTGTTGAAACGTGGAGTCCCACCTGTCCGGCTAGCACTTGTTGGGATTGGAATCAGCATCTTCTCGCAAGGGATCGTTCAGTTCATGATGCTCGCCTCGAACGTTTACCGAAAGAACGATATCCAACAATGGCTCACCGGTACAGTCTACGCCGCGACGTGGAATCAATTGAAGATTATGGTGCCGTTCGTCCTTCTCTTTTTGCTGGCAGCCTTCTTGATTGAACGTCATGTTCGTCCGCTTCATATCAGTGAAGCGACAGCGACGAGCATCGGCGTACCGGTACGCGGGATTCAGCGTGGGACGTTGTTGCTTTCCTGTTTACTCGCCGGAATCGGTGTCGCCTTTGTCGGTGCAATCGGTTTTGTTGGGTTGATGGCACCTCATATCGCTCGACAAGGGTTGAAGCTCCCTTACATTTGGGCGACGCTGCTTGTAGGGGCGACGATTGTCGTGTTGGCGGACGTACTCGCTCGGACGATTTTTTATCCGTATGAACTACGGACCGGCGTGATGACAGCCGTCATTGGAGCACCGTATTTCTTCTACTTACTTCGACGGATGATGAAAGGAAGCATGAGATGAACACATTTGATTTGAACCACGTAACCATCGGATACGAACAGAAGACGGTGCTCGATCAATTATCCTTCTCCATCCCACATGGGAAAATCACCGTCCTTCTCGGCGCGAACGGCTGCGGGAAGTCAACGCTCCTCTCGACGCTTGCGAGACAGCGAGATGCACTGGGCGGGGAGATCGCATTTCGGAACAAACCGCTCGATTCGTATCGGGCGAAAGAGGCGGCTCGACTTATGGCATTCATGCCACAAGTGAACGTGGCACCGGATGGATTGACCGTCGAACAACTCGTCCGATTCGGGCGTTATCCGTACCAGACGTTCTTCAAACGATATTCGGAAGACGATGAACGGGCCGTCGAGCGGGCACTCGCCTTCACCGATACGGTATCGCTCCGTGACACGCTCGTCAGCAACCTTTCCGGAGGACAAAAGCAACGGGTATGGATCGCGTTGGCACTTGCTCAAGAATCGGAGACGATTTTGCTCGATGAACCGACGACATATTTGGACATGTCTCACCAAATCGAAATTTTAGATTTGATGTATCGATTGAATCGATTGGAAGGAAAGACAATCATCATGGTACTTCACGATCTTCACTTGGCCTGTCGCTATGCCGATCATGTCATCGCATTAGCTGGCGGTAACGTGTATCGCGAAGGAAGTCCGAACGATGTCGTCGATGAGACGTTCATGAAAGACGTATTCGGTCTCAAAGTCGTGGTGACCGAGGATCCGCTATACGGGACACCGCTCTGTGTACCGTATTCGCACTATGAGTTGAATGAAAAACGACCGACCTGAACCTAGTCTGCGGACTAGGTTTTTTTACGGAAAAGCAGGGAAAAAGAGTAGGGTAAGTGCGTGTCATGTTTTCTACCTAAGAGGAGGAATTTTTCATGGCTAAAAAGGAAAAACAACCGTATCACATCGTCACGTTCACGTTCCCAGAAGAGGCAATCTCGTATCAGGCGTTCAGTAAGCTGAAAAAGTACCATTCGGATGGGCTCGTCGGTTTTGAACAATTGGTCGTCATCAAGCGTGAAGAGAACGGGGCGTTCTCGTTTGAGGATGCGGCACAGCTCGCACCGGTCAATAAGTCGACGAAAGGTGCGCTCATCGGGATGGCTGTTGGAATCCTCGGAGGTCCGTTCGGTATCCTGTTCGGGACACTCACAGGTGGTCTCATTGGCGGCACGAAAGACGTAAAACATTTACAAGGCATCCAAGACACGTTCAAACGGACGGTCGGTAACATCGAACCAGGTCAGACCGGGGTCATGGCGATCGGAGAAGAATTCGACCCATCGATTTTAGACGGGCTTGCAGAAGAGTTCGGAGGAACGGTCACGCGGACAGACGAGGAGCTGTGAATCATGAAACTCGGGATCTTAGGTGCCGGGAAAGTGGGACGCACGCTCGGGGAGCAGTTCGAACGAGCGGGCTATGAGGTGCTGTACGGGACACGGACGGAGCGAGAAGGCACAATGACCTTACAAGAGGTCGCCTCGACGAGCGATGTTCTATTGCTCTGTACACCGTTCGCGGCTGCAGTCGATCTGTTACCGATACTCGACGGACTAAATGGGAAAGTATTGATCGATGTGACGAATCCGATCGCGATCGAGTTTAACGAGGTCGAGCGACCGGACGGGGTGTCGGGTGCGGAATATTTGCAGCGACTCATTCCTGATACGAAAGTTGTGAAGGCGTTCAATCAGACAGGGGTCGAGAATTTAGGCGATCCGGATGGCTCCGTCATGTTCGTCGCAGGTGAAGATGAGGAAGCGGTGCGGCTTGTCGTCGAGCTTTCGAACAAAATCGGCTTCGATACGCATCCGCTCCACGGGCTGAAGCTTGCTCGTGAGTTGGAAGGGTTGGCGTGGCTCTGGATTCATAATGCAGTGAAAGAGCGAAAATCACGGGACTTCGCCTTCTACTTAACAGAACATTAAAAGACGATCGGGGCGATATGCCTCAATCGTCTTTTTTGATTAAAAACCTGTATAGCGATCAGAGCGTGTTTGAAGCAGCTCAATCGTCTCGCGCTCAATCTGCTCGACTTCCCGTTGTTGCCAACCTGGCATGAGGAACGCATCGACGAGTGCCCAAATGCCTGTGATGAATGCACCGAGACCGAGCGTCAAGACGACGAGTAGGACCATGGCGATTCCTGAACCGATTTTTTTGAAATAGAAACGGTGCGCACCAAATGCACCGAGGAAAAACCAAAGCAAGTAGGCGACGAGCAAGCTACGTTTTCGTTTTTCGACTTCGCTGTTCACGAGTAACATTTCTTCTGTCGTCAAATCCATACGCGAATAATTCATAGGACTCCAACTCCCTATCCATAATTGTTATAATGAGTTCGCACTCAAGTATATCGGAAAATGGATTTGTTTCCATGATTTCCTAAAAAGAAAAGAGGTTCTTTATGCTTTTTCCGATTTTGACGTTCATCGTCGCTTTCGTACACGTTGTTGGTGGGGCGGTTGCCCTTTATCAATATCCGCAATATAAACGTATGGCAATCAGTGCCATCGTACTCGGGTTCGTCTACGGTGGATTGACCGTGGCGGTGATTGGATTATGAAGTGGGGGTCAAACGGATCACTTCGTTCGCGTCTTCAAATGCAGAGCGGCTATCAGTTGGGGACATACTTATTTTTAGGTCTCATCATTTTTGATTTACTCTTAGGCGACGTTCCGAGAATCTCGTTTGCGATGTATGCCTTGTTCTTTTACTTTTGGCAGCGTGAACGCGTAGAGAAAGAAGAGAAGGGGTTGGCGGAGAAGATGAAGCGGAAGTCGGATGAGTGGACGATCACACTTGTCGTCTTGCTTTGTTTAGTAGGCTATGTGGTCTCCCTTGGACTACAATATCCATCCGTTTCGTTGCTCGAGCTGAGCATCTATGGCTTCTCGACAATATTCTGCATCCGGGCGTTGACCTTGATCTATGCGATGCACCAACAGCAGCTCGACTAAAACCCATCCTTCCACTGAGAAAGGATGGGTTTGATTTAGGACGCGGCTCGTCGCAGGACGAGCTTTTCTTTTACATAGATGCCGCTATAGACGAGGAAACAGCCGAAGCTGACCAACAGACCGATGTAGACGCTCATCATGAACGGGGTGAGAAGCGACCCAATCAAAATCGTTGAACGTGATAAGAAGTCGGCACCGGCGAACGAGGTCCCGGCAAACGCAGAGTACGCACCACGGCGGTCCTCTGGCATCATGTTCGCCTTCTCCGTATTCAATACGGGTGAGTACAACAATTCGCCGAACGTGGCGATGAGCATGAAACCGAGAAGGAGCATCATCGAGTTCGCGCTCGTGATGACGGCGTACCCGATCGTGTACAACGCGAGTCCGCTGAGTAGCGTATGCTTGTTTGAGAAACGTGAGGCGAGACGTTGAATGAAGAATGTCAACGCGACGACGATGAGCGTGTTCTCGATTTGAATGAGACTCATCATCCGCACCCCGTTGATTGTCCATGATTCAATCGAGAGCGGTTCGAATGAATCGGCGAGCCGGACCGCGACGTAACTGCCCATCGAGAATTCGGCGGCGAGGATACACATCGAACCGAAGACGACTTTGACGAACGGGCGGTCACGCCAGGCGATTTGATAGCTTTGAAACACGTCGACGAAGACGAGCTTGAGCTTTTGTGAGGTCCACGTCCGTTTCGTGTCCTCGAGGAAGATGGCGTACGCGATCGGCAACATGCTCGACGTGAACGTCAAAATCCAAAATAGTAACAATTGATTGCTGACATAGAGCCAGCCTCCGAGTGCTGTCCCGATCGTGATTGAGAGGTTGATCAACCAGTAATCGAGCGCGTATACGGCTTTTCGGTTCTCAGGTGTTGTCGCGTCGATAATGATGGCACTCATCGCAGGTCGTCCAAGGTTATTCGTGACCGTGAAAATCGTATAGGCAATCATAAAGACGATCATCTGGTCGAACTGAAGACTGAGCGTCATGACGAGAAACATCGAGGCTGTGAGGCTAGCCGTCAATACGAGGAGTCGCTTCCGTGAGAACTTATCGGCGAGGTATCCCCCGATTAACCCGATCACGTATCCGAGACAGACGAGCGAGATCAAGAAGACGCCCGCAATCCATTCGTTGAACGATTTGACAAAGAGAAGTGCCATGAACGGCATGATGGCGAATGAGACCGAACGGTTGAAAAATGATGTCACGAGTCGAACTTTTATTGGTTTAGGTATATCTTTCCATTTCATCTTGTCACCTTCCATTCTGTACCTGTATGATAAACAAGACAACGGATTTGAAAAATGGACGACATGGGTAAATGATGTCCACTTTTAAGGGGGGATGTGACGTGGATGCGTATTTATTTCGATTGTGGAAAGAGTGTCGCGATGGGGCGTACACGATTTCTGATATGGCGGAAGCTATTCATTTAAGCCCGAAACAGACGAAGCGTCATTTGGCACGGTGGCAAGAAGAAGGGTGGCTCAAGTATACGAGCGGACGTGGACGGGGGAATTTGACGCGTCTCGAATGGTTGCGTCACGTCGAGCGTGATTTAGCCAAACAGCTGCTCGAACGCATGGAGAAAGAGTCAGTCGAGGCAGTGACGAATCAACTGGAGTGGGACTGGTCGCCGGCACAGGCGGGACGGTTCATGCGCCAGCTCGAGAAGAAGTTCGGTTACGTCCAGACGTCGAGTGATGCGCTCATCATCCCGCGCCGTCGTCACTTTTTGACGACACATCCGCTCGAGGCGGCTGACATCCACAGTGCCCACCTCGTCCAGAACGTCTTCAATCGTCTGTTCATGATTGACGCGTCTGGTGAGGTCACAGGGGAGCTTGCCCATCACTATGAATGGCAGGGGAATACGCTCGTCTTGTTTCTTCGGAAAGGGGTCCGATTCCATGACGGGTCGCTCATGACGAGTAAAGATGTGACGAAAAGTTTACGCAAACTCGTTCAGTCGGATGCGTATCGCTATATGTACCGGCACGTCCGGCATATCGCATCGAACGGCACGTATCGCGTCGACGTCACGCTCGACCGGCGTCGGAATTCGTACATACCGAAACTGTCGATGATCCATACGAGTATCGCCAAAGGAAGTGTCGGGACGGGGCCGTTTCAATTGGATCGCCATGACAAGGAGAAGACGGTCCTCCTCGCCTTCGAGAATTATTTCGGGGTGCGGGCGCTCCTGGACCGGGTCGAGTTCATCAAAGTGCCGGACGGATACGATCCGACGTATCGCATCTCATCAAGGGATTCCAAAGAAACCGGACACATCTCGACACCGTCCGGGTTCGGGCTTGTCATCTTGAACAGTCATCCGAATAGTGTGTTCGCGAATGAAGAGGCGCGGCATTATATGCATCGCTTGATTGCGGAGATTCGACCGGAGATTGGGACGTTGAATGAGCGAAGAACGCCAAACGATCGAGGATTTCTCGGTTCGATGAGCGAGACGTATCGCATTCCAAAAGGAACACCCGTCACGTTCGACCGACCGATTCGCATCAAACAGACGGACTTCACGAACGATACGACCGACTGGATTGCCGAGATGTTGACGCGTCACGGCATTGCCTATGAATTCGTACCCATCAGCTTCAAAGATTCGATCCATGATAAAACGTATTATGAATACGTCGATTTGGTCGTTCACGGGGAAGTGTTCGAGCGGAACATCACGCTCGGGTTTGAACAGTTCATGACGAACGAGTACTCGCCTCCTCATAAAGTGTTCCCTTATATAGAGGGGATGACCGAGCGAGTTGGGCAATATGATGACCTGCCGTTTGAGGACTGGTTGCCGCTGCACCGAGAGATCGAGCGCGAGTTAAAAGAGAAGTCGTACTTTATCCCGCTCTATAACGAGGAGCGGACCATTCCGTTCCCGGTCGAGCTGAAGGACGTCTGTGTCGACTTGTTCGGTTATTTTGATTTTGCGAAACTATGGATTCCATCATAAGGAGGGATATTTTGCGTAAGAAGTTACTGATTGGGTTTATGATTTTTTCGATTGTTAGTTTTTTGTTCGCGCTATGGGATGGTGTTTTTCTCGGCGTTACAGTCATGAGTCTAGGGGCCACAATCTTTACTTATTATCACGAGGAAATTGAAAAGCTTGAGGAAAAGGTGTCTAAGGGAATCATGAGGCAAGTCGATGCAAAGGTGATGAACTTGACGATTTATATATTGATGGTCGCATTCATTATTGCCATCTTTTTCATGGAAGAACCAC
The DNA here is from genome assembly GCF_001909285.1 of Exiguobacterium profundum. Lineage (GTDB taxonomy): Bacteria > Bacillota > Bacilli > Exiguobacteriales > Exiguobacteriaceae > Exiguobacterium > Exiguobacterium profundum. The sequence goes on along the minus strand of NZ_MRSV01000001.1, from coordinate 84,376 downwards.
AAATCTCATTGATTGATGCCATTTATGTCGTATTGGGTGTGGTGTTCGGTCTGCGTGGACTGCTCATTCGAAATGTCTATCAAGAGGAAATACAGGATCGATCGAAAGTTACAGCCATAAGAAAAACCCCGAGCTCGTAAGACTCGGGGTTTCGTTATGCGGATTTGTCCGTGCCTTCTTTTTTGACTTTTCGGGCGAGTGCCAAGATTTGATACACTTTGAAAAAGTCGTAAGCGGCGACGGCGATGATAAAGTACGTCCAGAAGCTGAAGCCGTACTCTTGTACCGAGAAGTACGCGAGGACGGTGAACAACACACCGAACGATAGACTGAAGAGCATCATCACTTTTAATTGTCGCGGCATAACTGCCACCTCATTTCTACATTAAAAATAGTACGAGCATCACGAGCGCGTTGTTAAACGCGTGGATGGCGATTGGAACGATCAATCGTCTTGTCTTCGCATACGCGTAAGAGAATGCAAAACTCATCGCGATATACACGAGGAACCGATTATCTTGGTGGATGAGTGCGAATAGGATCGAACTGACACCAAAGGCAATCCAGAAACCGAAGCGCACGTTCAAGTTCCCGAACAAAATATGACGGAAGAGAATCTCTTCGATGATCGGTCCGAGTAAGACGACTGGCAAAATCATAAGTGGAATGACTTCCACCATCTCGGCGATGTTTTGTGTGTTCATCGACTCGACCAGTTCACCAGAGATGGCCGTCTCAATCAAGTTCGCCACGATGACGAGCCCGTATTGCATCAAAATCCCGAGCCCGATCCATTTGACCGTGTCGTTCAAGTTCGACTGGATACCTTGGGCTTTGTATTGTTTCAAGTCTGGCCAGATGAGCAAGATTGACAGAACAATCGTCACACCGAATCCGATGGCTAGCCAGAGCCCGACGAACGTTTCCGTCAACCATTCCGGCCGTACTTCACTAATGACGAGCGGGAACAGTTGGACGAACGCATATAGTAAAATCGGGGTGAGGTGCCGGAGACGAATGTTAGGCGCCATCGAAAAACGGGTATTTATCGATTGGTTTGAGTTTAGTGTAGCCAATTCAACACGTCCTTAATTATAAGAGTGAACCTACCTTTTTTTCATTGTAACAAATAAGTTCTCTTGACCGCGAGTAAGAGCATTTTTTAATGTATCCCACTTGATTTTTTTATCTACACATACTACACTAATCAGTGTTAGCACTCCTTTTAACTGAGTGCTAAAACCTTACGATACACATTACATCATTCATATTCGGAGGAGGGTTTTTCCATGTTAAAACCACTAGGCGATCGTGTCATCATCGAAGTCGTGGAGAAAGAAGAAAAGACGATCGGGGGCATCGTGCTTCCTGATACGGCGAAAGAAAAGCCGCAACAAGGGAAAGTCGTCGCAGTCGGTACAGGCCGCGTGACGGACGAAGGCAAGCGCATCGATCTCGACGTGAAAGAAAATGATTTGGTCATCTACTCGAAGTATGCAGGTACCGAAGTGAAGCATGATGGAAAAGAGTACTTAATCGTTCGCGAGAGCGATATTCTCGCAATCGTAGGCTAAGCACCATTATTCAAAAACTTTTTTAGGGGGAAATGAACGATGGCAAAAGATATCAAATTCTCAGAAGATGCACGTCATGCGATGCTTCGCGGCGTCGACGCACTCGCTGACGCAGTCAAAGTAACGATTGGACCAAAAGGACGTAACGTCGTCCTCGAGAAGAAATTCGGTTCACCACTCATCACAAACGATGGTGTGACAATCGCGAAAGAAATCGAACTCGAAGACCGCTTCGAAAACATGGGCGCGAAACTCGTTGCTGAAGTCGCGTCGAAGACGAACGAAGTCGCAGGGGACGGTACGACAACAGCGACAGTCCTCGCACAAGCGATGATTCGTGAAGGGCTCAAGAACGTCACGGCGGGCGCGAACCCGATGATTCTTCGTAAAGGAATCGACAAAGCGGTCACACGCGCGCTTGAAGAATTGAAAGCCATCTCGAAACCAATCGAGTCAAAAGAAGCGATCGCACAAGTCGCGGCTATCTCGGCAGCGGACGAAGAAGTCGGCGAATTGATCGCAGAAGCGATGGAGCGCGTCGGTAACGACGGTGTCATCACAATCGAAGAATCACGCGGCTTCACGACTGAACTCGACGTCGTTGAAGGAATGCAGTTCGACCGTGGATACTTGTCACCATACATGATCTCAGACTCTGACAAGATGGAAGCGTCACTCGACAACCCGTACATCTTGATCACAGACAAGAAGATCTCGAACATTCAAGAAATCATCCCGGTGCTCGAGCAAGTCGTGCAACAAGGGAAGCCAATCTTGATCGTCGCAGAAGACATCGAAGGCGATGCACTCGCAACACTCGTCTTGAACAAACTCCGTGGTACGTTCAACGCGGTTGCCGTCAAAGCACCAGGATTTGGTGACCGTCGTAAAGCGATGCTCGAAGACCTCGCGACACTCACAGGTGGTCAAGTCATCACAGAAGACCTCGGTCTCGACCTCAAATCAGCATCACTCGACATGCTCGGTCGCGCATCGAAAGTCGTCGTCACAAAAGACACAACGACTGTCGTCGAAGGTGCAGGAAACGAAGACGCAATCAAAGCACGCGTTCAAACAATCCGTAACCAAATCGAAGAGACAACGTCTGACTTCGACCGTGAAAAACTCCAAGAGCGTCTTGCGAAACTCGCAGGTGGCGTAGCCGTCGTCAAAGTCGGTGCAGCGACAGAGACAGAGCTCAAAGAGCGTAAACTCCGCATTGAAGACGCACTCAACGCGACACGTGCGGCCGTTGAAGAAGGAATCGTTGCGGGTGGTGGTACATCACTCATCAACGTCATCCCAGCCGTTCGTGCGTTGCTTGCAGAAGTGACAGCGGATGAAGCGACGGGTGTCAAACTTGTCCTCCGTGCCCTCGAAGCACCGGTCCGTCAAATCGCAGAAAACGCGGGTGAAGAAGGTTCGGTCATCGTCGAGAAGCTCAAGAACGAGTCAGTCGGTGTCGGTTACAACGCGGCAACTGGCGAATACGTCGACATGATCGCACACGGAATCGTCGACCCGGCGAAAGTGACGCGTTCAGCACTCCAAAACGCAGCATCTGTCTCAGCGATGTTCCTCACAACAGAGGCCGTCATCGCAGACAAGCCAGAAAAAGATGGTCCTGCAATGCCTGACATGGGCGGCATGGGTGGAATGGGCGGTATGATGTAAGTCATACGCCTTTACAGGAACCATTCATCAGCGAAAGCTGGTGGGTGGTTTTTTGTTTTATATATTGGAAATAAATTAAATACACCCTTTGGCCCTTATTATTTTCTTTTATAGATAATATTTACTTAAATGTAATTAAGAACTTAATTAATGATTAATAGTGGTATAATATAGAAATTAAATAAGGAGGGTTAAAATTGAAAAAAATTAAGCTAATCACATCTCTAGTACTAGTTAGTTCAATTTCTATCTCGAATGTTCAAATGCTTACACCAGTTTCAGCAGAAGAGGAAAAATATAATCTGTCTTCTGAAGTAAATGTGCTTAAAGACACTGACGAAGTTATGATTTATACAGTTAATGAGGAAGGTTCTTTATATAAATATTATGAGTATATAAGTTTATATAAAGTAAAAACGTATAAGTATTTGATTGCAAACAATGAAGAAATACTAGTTGAAAATTTTGAAACAGTTTTTAATTCCGAGGGGAATATAATTGAATCTGAAATAGCAAATCAAACTAGTGAAGTTGACAATTTAGATTATGGAACTACATATAATCAAGTGAGCAGCGTTTCACAAGGTATTTCTTTAGCAAGTGCAAGTGGTAAATGGGTTAAAACTAGTTCGGTTGCCGGTATGAGTTATATTCAATACTCTAATGGGGGAGGATTGGCTAGATACAGTACTATGGAAAAGAAAATACCTAAATACAATACAAAATTTAATGAATATACGAAAAAGGTAGATTCTCTGATTAACATTGAGCGTAGTACTTTGATTAGCGCCTTTGGATTGGGCGGTATCGATGCTCTCATAAAAGCTTTTTCAGGTAAAAAGATGAGTGTGGCAGCAGTGAAAAAATTCGCTTCATCAGTTTTAAAAGGTACGATAGGAGTAGGGACTGCATACAACATAATTGACTATGTTCTTACTTATGATAAAACTCATAAACAATTTTATAGTATCCCGGGAAGTTATTATTATTGGAAGAGACTTTAAAGTATAAGACAAAACTTGAATGGATGTTAGAACATGACATAATCATCTTCAATAATGAATCTTCAAATTGAAACCTACTTATCCTTCATTCGTAATGATCGAAGGAGGGGGAGGTTTCGATGGCACCACATTGCACGAATTGTCACTATAAATGGAAAGTGAAAGAGGTATGGTCACTCGGATTTTCCAAAGACGGAAAAGGATGTCCGAATTGTGGACACACGCAATATATTTCTGGTGAAACTCAGCGTCTATTTACATTAGGCTATTTGAGTCTTCTATTTGTTCCATTTCTTCTATTTCGAATCCGATTAAGCGATGAGAATAATCCATTCCTGTAACAAGGATAACGAAAAACAGGGCTACGATGCGTAGTCCTGTTTTTGTATGGTCTTAACATTCAATCCGTCTGCTTCCGGTTATACATCACGACGCTACCGACGAATGCAGCAAGCGCCCAAGCAGTTAGCAACCCAAGCTCTAGCCCGACGGTACCGAAGTTCGCACCGTCTTCCACTTGATGAGCCACATCAATCAAGAGCACGTTCGGTAAATACTCAAGCAATCCGATGATGGCGAAACGGTCTTGTAGTGGCAACAACATCGGTGAAAATGAGAAGAAAAAGAACGGTAACATGACAATCAATGAAGCTTCCATGACTGTCTTCGTCATCAAGCCGAACATCGTTCCGATCCCGATATAAAAGAATGTCGAGACGATGAGCGCGAGGGCGATCACAGCCAGATTTTGCGGGGCATAATCCATCAAAAATGACGAGGCTACGATGAGGATCATCGTCGTCACGAACGTGAGGGCACTCTTTCCGAGCAAGATGTCGAGCGTGCTCGCTGGGGACAACATGAGCCCGCGAAGCGTGTTCTTCTCTTTCTCTTCGGCGATCAATGCACACTGCACAAAAATCGCGACGAGGCTGAACGTGATGTTGATGACGAAGTACGTGATATCGACGCCGCCGTCACCGATTCGTGAATAGAAGACGGCGAAGAAGAGCGGCATGATCAAGGTCGACGAGACGAACAAGTTTCGAGACAAATCCTTGTAGTCTTTTTGGAAAATGGCGAGTGCACGTTTCATTGAAAAAGTCATGATAATTTCCTCCCTGTCACTTCGATAAAGATGTCGCCGAGTGTCGGCTCATTGGAGTGGATCGATGCGATATTTTTAGCACGCATCTGTTTATGGAGCCAGTCCGCGCCTTCGTCGGTTTGCGTCACTTCATGCGTCTGACCGTTGTTCAACTCAACTCGCATCGATCCTGTCGCATATTTCCTGCGCAATACGTTCGGGGCATCGAGCAGTTGAATCGACCCTTGATGTAAGAAAGCGACACGGTCACACAGCTCCTCGGCTTCTTGCATATCGTGGGTCGTTAAAAAGATGGTCGTTCCGTTTGCCTTTAACCGTTCAATTCCTTTATAGATATGTCGAGAGTTGACCGGATCGAGAGCAGAGGTCGGTTCATCTAGAAACAGGAGCTCTGGCTCATGAAGAAGGGCGCGTGCGAGCGTCACCCGTTGCAACATCCCTCTAGAGAGTTTGTCGATGCGCTTTTTCCGTTCCCCGCTAAGATTGACCATGTTCAATACTTCATCAATCCGGGTCTTCGGTTCATCATAAAGGTCACAATATAAGCTCAGGTTCTCTTCTATAGAAAGTCGTGTATACAGACCACTATTGTCCGTCAACACGCCTATGCGTTTACGGTACTGTTCTTGTTTCAAGTCAGCGACCGGCACGCCGAAGACGGTAGCATCACCGGCTGTCTGTGCGAGTTGTGACGTCAAAATTTTTATCGTTGTCGTTTTTCCAGAACCACTCGGTCCCAAGAAGCCGAACACTTCTCCTTTTCCAACTGTAAACGTCACATCATGTAACGCTTCCTCGTTCCCAAACAATTTCTTTAACCCGTTCACTTGAATGATTGGTTCCATTCCCGTTCCTCCTTGTCGATGTCGTCTTGCTTGCCTCTATCGTATAAGGATTGGGGGAAGGCCGCACTAAAATGGCGATAAATGGTGCTTATCAGGAGTTGAATGAAGCAAATAGAACTGTGAATGGAGACTATTTGAGCCCCATCATCGTCTTCAATTCTGCCATTTTTGTCTTGGATAACGGAATCGTTGTCTTCTCTGAATCATCCAAGACGAGACTGAAGCTATTTTTCGTATAGGTGATGACTTCGCGCACACGTTGTAAGTTCACGAGATATGACCGATGGCAGCGGAAGAAACCGTACGGAGTCAAACGCGTCTCGAGCTCGTTCATCGTGAAGACGCTCGGGAACTGATCCGATTGACTATGTAAAATCGACTGTCCGTCCTGACTTTCGATGAAGTCGATTTCAGGAGGGTCGAGTAAGATGATTTTTTCGTTCACTTTCGTCGGGATTTTCTCGAAACGGACGTGAATGACTTCAGATGGAATTTCTGTATCAGCTGTATCTTCAGACTCCACATCTAACAGGCGCAAGTGACGGTGGTCGATCCGATAAACGGTCGATGTCATGAAGAGCGCACTCTCCATGTTGCTCGTCAACACGAGGACGGCTTTTTGTCTCGACGTTAATGTCTGTAACGTATCGCGTAAAAGGTGGCGTGTCTCTTGGTCCACGTCTTGGTCAGGTTCTTCAAACACATACAGGTCACGGTCCTGGAGAAGCAGCGCGGCGTACTGTGTGCGTCTGACAAGGGAGCGATTAAGACGGTGGAGGCGGTGCTTGCGGTAAGTCGTGAGTTGGAGCTGTTGCATCACCGATTCGACTGATTCGGATGAATCATATAGGCGCATGGTGAAGCGTAAATACTCCTCGATGGTGAGCCGGTCGTATAAACCGTCCCGGATGGAGAAGAGGGACAGCGTTGAAGCGTGGTCGATGTTACCGGTATAAGTCGTGATCTCCTGACTGATGAGACTGAATATGATTTCCCGAGAAATCACTCCACAATGAATGGCGGCCAACTCACCTGGTTGGATCGTAAATGAAATGTTTTCGAGAATAAGTGTGTCTTGTTGGCGAACCGAGACGTTTTGAAAAGTAAGCACCGAATCCCTCCCTTTTTAGTGGAATTATACCATTATCTGATTTAGAACTCGGAAAGTGATGCGTAATCATTTAAAAAGGTATTGTATGATAAAATGGATATAATTTGAAATCAGAAGAGAGTAGGTCTGTTGTATGGTTAAAGTCATTCCATTCACATTCGAAGAAAGTAGTCTACATAGCATCGATGATACAGAAACATATGTGAACTATCCGGTGATTTACATTTTGAACGGAAAGAAAGAAGCATACATTGGTGAAACGGTTCATTTTAAAAAGCGAATGAAGCAACATCTAAAGCTTAAACAAACGGAACGGAAACAGCTGAGTCAAATTCATCTCGTCAATCATGACAAGTTCAACCGTTCAGCAACATTCCATCTCGAAACAAAGCTCATCAATTATTTTTTAGGAGATGAGAAGTATACACTTCAGAATAAAAGTAAAACTGCGAACGACTTCACGCACAATTACTATAATAAAAATTATTACGACAACGAATTGTTTCCCGAACTTTGGAATGAATTACATCGTAAGGGGCTTGTTCAAAATGAACTTCACGCCATTGAAAACAAGGATATCTTCAAGCTGTCTCCGTTTAAAGAGTTATCTGTCGAACAGTTAGATTTAAAAGAGCAGGTTCTTGATTTTTGTGAAACGCAAATGTCGAAAGTGGATCCGAATGCAACATACGGAGATTTATATGTGATTGAAGGGGAAGCAGGTGTAGGGAAGAGTGTTGTCTTGAGCTCAATCTTTAATACAATCCAAGCTCGAACAAAAGACACTAATTCAACACTTCATCAGACAAAAAATTATTTGGTTGTTAATCATGAAGAGATGTTGAAGACCTATAAAGGAATCGCCAAGCAGGTGAAACATCTTAAAGCAGGGGACTTCATAAAACCGACGCCATTATTGAATAAAATGAAAGACGAGAAAGCCGACATTATCTTTGTGGACGAAGCCCACTTGTTGCTGACGAAATCAGATCCCTATAACAATTTCCGGCAAAACAATCATCTCGAAGAGTTGCTGAAGAAAGCCAAAATTGTCATCGCTATTTTTGATCAACATCAAGTATTGAAACTGAAGAGTCACTGGAATTCACTCAAGTTGGATGATTATAAAAAGAAAGCAAGGACAGTAGAGACTTACAAACTAACCAGTCAATTCCGAATGCAAGCAGATGAAGATATGATGAACTGGGTCAACGCATTTAAAGAAAAACGAATTAATCCATTACCGAAATCTAAGCGATACGATTTACGAATATTTGAAACGTTAGAAGAGATGCACCGTGCCATCATCGAGCAAGATCGACGATACGGCTTGAGTCGGGTCGTTTCGACCTTTGACTTTTTACACAAAAAGGACGGAGACACCTATTATGTATATGAGTCGAACGGAAATTATAAAATGCCATGGAATACAACCGGTGGAAAAACGACGTGGGCTGAAAAAGCAGAAACCATCGCCGAAGCCGGCTCTATCTATACGATTCAAGGATTTGATTTAAACTATGTTGGTGTCGTTTTAGGCCCATCCGTATCCTATGATGAGGAGCAGGAAGGTCTAATGATTGACCCGAATTTATATAAAGATACGGGAGCCTATGCTGGAATCGAAGGTATTGAGAATGTTGATTTGGCAAAAGAACAGATTGTCTTGAACTCGATTAACATATTGATGAAGCGTGGCGTCAAAGGCCTCTATCTATATGCATCTGATGAATCGCTACGACGAAAATTATTGAAGTTACAAAGAGAGAGGGTATAAATATGAACGAAGTACAACGATTAATGGATGAGGTCATTAAATTCCGAGATGAGCGCGACTGGGCGTTCCATCATAACCCGAAAGACTTGGCGTTATCGTTATCACTTGAGGCAAGTGAGCTCCTTGAGGTATTCCAATGGGTGTCGAGTGAAGAAGCGCTTGAGACGAAGAAGACGGAGATGGAAGAGGAATTGGCAGATGTGTTGATTTACGCGTTGACGTTCGCTCACGCTGCCGGAATCGATGTTTCGAAAGCAATTGAAGACAAGCTTGTGAAAAACGCAGTGAAATATCCGAGTCCGCAAAAATGACCGAGGAGTTCTATATGAACATTCCATCCGATCGATTTATGATTCCTTGTCATTTAATGGGGCCTCATTTTTCTCCTTGCGCTGCATCAGAGAAAACAGGTATTCAATTTTATAAGCAAACGGAAGTTGGAGAAATTGAGCATATCGGAAAACGTAAAGAAATCGCTAAGGTAGGTCATGCGTCGTTTGAACCACCACTTGAATTTCAGAAAATGGAAAATCCGTATATCGGACTTTTTTGGATGATTGACACTCTGGCAGAACATATTGATACCCTTCGCTCTTGTGGAGCCGATGATATCTGGATTGATTTGGGTGTGGTCTCTCACTTAGATGTGAAGTTAGAATTTGAACCAGATTTCTTGATGAAGCTTGCGAACTTAAAGATTCCATTTTTGATTAGTGGATATATAGAAACTGCTGATGAATAATAGCAATACGAAAAATATGAGTGACATCTGTATACTTTAAAGCCAGGTTATGAATAAAAAGAAGTACAATCCATCAGGACTGTACTTCTTTTTGTAACACATCTTTCATGACCTCAATTGTCGTCTGAATCGATGCAAATTCTTCATTTAGACTAGCGAGCGACACATCATGGATGACCTCTGCAGGGATCCATGTCCCGCTGATCGATTGTCGGTCGAACGTTGCCGTCGCATCGGAGACAACAATCGGATTGAATCCCAAGTTTCCTGCCATCCGTGCGGTCGTCTCGACACAATGGTTCGTGATTAATCCGGTGATGACAATCTGTGTCGCACCAAGTGATTCGAGTCGTTCCTGTAAGTCTGTTCCGATGAAGGCGCTATTCACCTGTTTCGTTAAGATGACATCTTGTTCACGAGGTTGAATGAAGTCTTGGAACAAATGACCATCTTTTTTGAAATAGAAGAGTGAGGTCGGAACGTTCGTGACATGTTGGACATAGATGATGGGTTGATCATGATGTTCCCACGCTTCAATCAACCGTGCGATATTCTCTTCGCATTTTGGATTGTTGCGGTTTCCCCAGCTTGGATCATGAAAGGCTTGTTGGACATCGATGATGAGTAATGGAACGACTGTCGTTTGCATGTTGATTCCCCCTTGAATTGGATACTTCAAGTGTATGCAACGGAGGAATATAGATACATAGAGGTTTTACGGAAGTTTCAGCGAATGACTTTAGAAAGAACGGATTATGTATCGTTTCACTTTAATTTTGAAAGGTGAATGCCAAATGGATGAAATAGATCGCCATATTCTTGAATTGATGCAACAACAAGCCCGGATCTCGATGACCGAATTAGGACGACAAATTGGATTGTCTACGCCTGCTGCGACAGAACGGGTGAAGCGACTCGAAGAACGTGGAGTCATCACAGGCTATCGGGCTGTCATCAATCCTGAAAAGATGGACAAACACGTGACCGCCTTTATTCTTTATGACACCCATCGTTGTGAGGCGTTCCGTGAATTTTGTCGTCAACAGCCGTCCGTGATCGAATGTCATCGCTTAGCCGGGCAGTACAGTTACCTCGTCAAAGTGGTAACGGAAAACGTGCGCACATTAGAGACGTTCATCGACGAATCGATGGAATACGGTCGTCCCTCATCTTTGATAAATCTATCTTCACCAGTATCATTCAGACCCGTTTTATGAAAGCGATGGAGTGACTTTTAACAGTGAGAGTGATTGCGAGCTAGTAAAAGAGAATAGATGAAATTTTTTCAGTACAAATTGATTTTTAATCAAATGAAAAGGAGGGGGACACGATGTCGCACGATGAGCGTTTACGAGAAATAACTAAGGCTCGCCTACTTACGAACCGTATTAATGTCATGTTATCGCTCATTCTTTTGTTAGGGGGATGGATGATGTGGTGGTTTGAAGAGTTCTCTCTCATTCAAGTTCTCTTGGGAATCCTTTTGCTCATTCCACCTCTTTTGATGGTTCATATGTGGAGACGTACCCGAATGTTGCTTCGTTTCAATGAAGCGATGGAATATCAACGTATAGTTTGGTCGGAGTTCATTTTTGCGCTGGTTGTCGTCTGCATATTGATCGGAATTGCAACTACGATCATCCTAACCGAATCATTTAGCTTATCGACTGTTCCACTCCTGGTCATGTTCGTCACGGCCCTGATGTCTAGACACGTTGATCAGCGGATGAAGCAAATCGACCCTGAACATGTGACGTACGCAAATCTCGCTCGATATCAGACGAAACGCAGCTAACCTGAGTCAGCTACGTTTTGTGTTCGAATCTAATTGTTGTTCGATGTGGTCGAGACGTTCGATTAATACTTGTATCTGCTTCGAACGTTCACGTTCCATAAAGAGTTGCTCGTCTGCTCGTTTCTCAGAACGTGCCACGACATTACGAATCCACAAAATACCGATGATTAGTACAACGATTGGCAAAATCGTGAAGATGAGTCCGAATAATGAGACCATGATGACGTTCATATAGACATACCTCCCTTTCTACGTCTTCATTATACTTCCAAATATAACCTGTTTGAAAGGGGGAACCGTGGTATTTCAAATCCGACATGCATAAACTAAAAAAAGGAGTTCGATACATCATGACGTTTACTACATTTCAACGAGTCGGTACGTATCTATGAAACGGCCGACCCGACTTGGTACGGACGATGCGGGTTATGTCATCAACCAGACGTCCATCCGTCATGTGCAGCCTGAGTTTGAAAGTGTCCTTTTCAAAGCAATCGAATTGGTGAAAGAAGCATTCGATGAACAGTTACACAGCATATATCTTTATGGAAGCATCGGTCGCGGGACAGCTGTTGCTGGGCAATCGGATTTAGATTTGACGGTGCTCGTGCATGAGGATGTCGATGCGACAGAATTGGTGGAGCAGACGGAGCGATTGCTAACGCAACATCCGGAAGTCATTAAAATCGATTATGACATCGGGCGTCTCGATGTGGCGCTGGATCCGGCGAATCGTTTTGAATGGGGCTTTTGGCTAAGACATCTTTGTACATGTGTGGACGGGGAAGATGTCTCGATTCAATTCCCGCGCATGAAGCCGGATGTTCGTGTGAGTGAGGCGTTGAACCAGGACTTGATTTCTTCAATTGAAGCAGCCAAGTCGAAATTGCTTCGTGGACAGATGTCTCATCTGGAGAAACGCTCCATTGTGAAGCGCGTCACCCGAGGTTGGTATTTAACGATCAACGTAAAAGACGAGAGTTTTGCGACGACTGTAGAAGCGTGCTTGGTGATTCTAAAACTCTATTTCTCGGAAGATCCGCGAGTAGAGCAAGGAGAAGCGCTGTTGAGACAAGATGACATCACAAATCAACAGCTTCTAGACTATTTGAATGAAATAGATTGGATTTAACGATGTCGCTCCTCGATTGGGATATATCCGTTCGGTCGTCTTCGCTTCACGTCTGTGTCAAAGAAGAAATAAGGGACATATAAAGCGCTTGATACGTACATAATGGTGACAAATTCGATTGCGGTCGACCATTGAATGAGGTCAAATAAAAATAGAGACCATATGGGATATGAAACGAGACACATCGCCACAGTCATCCGACCCTTAGTTTGAATAAAACGGTACAAAATGCGCATCAATACGATATAAGGGAAGAATAGATAATAGAACATATTTTTCAATTGATGTCGTCCTTTCTTGCATATGTAAAACCATCTAACTCAGTATAATCGAGGAGAGACGGACGACAAAGGAGAATTTACAATGAAATCAATCGCCATCATTGGAGCTGGTGTCAGCGGGCTTTATGCTGCAATCCAACTTCATCAAAAGGGATATGACGTCACCATCTTTGAGGCACGTGATCGTATTGGTGGTCGTATCTTGACGAAGGACGGTTATGACCTCGGACCGACATGGTATTGGCCGGATACGGAGAAGACCATCTCTAAACTCGTGGATACACTCGGACTCGAGTCATTTGTTCAACATACGACAGGACACATGGTGCTCGAACGTCAAACGACGACCGCACCGGAACGACATGTGTTACCGGAAGAAAGCATCGTCTTATCCAAGCGTTTAGTCGGTGGGATGACGAGTCTGGTGGAAGCTCTGCATGCGAAGTTGCCCGATGACATCGTTCGGCTTGGGCATCGCCTGACCTCGATCGAGCGACAGTCGGACCGAGTCCAACTGACGTTTCAAAATGGTTCGGTGCATCACACGGATGACGTGATCCTTGCGATTCCACCCCGTCTCGTTGCGGAAGTGGCAATTGAACCGGCATTGTCAGCGCAAACGCGAAAAGCGCTCAAAACGACTCCCACATGGATGGCTTCTCAGGCGAAAGCGCTCATCGTATACGAGACACCGTTCTGGCGAGAAGAAGGTCTGTCTGGCTTTGGGATGAGCTGGGTCGGTCCACTTCAAGAGATTCATGACGCTTCTCTGATAGATGGACCAGGTGCGCTGTTCGGATTTTTCCGTCTGTCACCGGGAGAACGGGAAGCGTTAGGAGAAGGACAAGTAAAGACGCGTGTCATCGAACAACTGGAGAAGCTGTATGGTCCGAAAGCGAATGACTTCTTGCGATTTCACTTTATGGACTGGTCGACAGAATCAGAGACAGCGACATCTGACGATTTCCTACCGCTCACAGCATTCCCGGCTTACGGTCCGATTGAGCTCGGAGACCGTCTCCATTTGATTGGTTCGGAGACGGATACGCAGTTCGGGGGACATATCGAAGGGGCATTGCGGTCGGCGAATCGAATCGTAAAAGGGTTGGTATAATGAAAAAGACAAATCGTCCGACTAGCGGCGATTTGTCTTTTTCATTTGAATTTCTGAATCATCAACGCGAGCGAGCGGTTGATCATCTTCATCTCATCATCCTCGAGAACGGAGAACATCTCCTCAGCGAGACGTTCTTCAATCGCATCGATTTGTTTCGAGTACGCCAGGCCGTTCGGACCAAGTCGGATGAAGCTTTCTCGAAGGTTCTCGGGATTCTTTTCCCGCATGACGAAGTCGCGTTGCTCGAGCACTTTGAGCACCTGACTGACAGCACTTTTGGAGATGGACATCTTCGTCGCAATCTCTGTCGTCGTCCACGTCTCTTGGCGTTTGAAGAGAAGCAGCATCTGTTCTTGTTGATAGCTCAGCTCGAACTCGTTCAGTTCCGTGAAATATTTCGTGAACAGCAAGTCGAGCTCATCGATTTGGCGATACATCGTGAGGACTTGTTGTTTTCGTGTTTCATTCAACGTGTCATTCATCCTTTCTTTACGGTGTCCGCCGGAACGTTTCGCTCCGGAGATATAAGAGGACACCACACACTAATCCGATTATACCAAATGCCAATAAGAGCGTTTGAATCGGCACGGACAAGGCAACGAGAATCGATAAGATGGCGAACGCGATCGGTTCCAGGCCTGAGGCGGCGAGCGACATGATGCTCATGACACGCCCGATTTTGTCAGAGTCGCTTTGTTCCTGCATGATGGTGACCGTCGGCAAGTAGACGAGCATGATCATAAACCCGCTCATAGAAGCCGCGACCGCGAGAAGCGGAATCGATTGGACTTGCGTGTAGAGGAAGAAGGCGCCGAGTGTCAGGAACAGGGAGCGGAAGACGAAGCGTCCACGATGAACCGACCGTAACAATAGAATCAGGAAGCTTGCAACAAATGTCCCGACAGCGAGCCCGCCTTCGATGATACTCAAATCAAATGCTGTCCCTCCGACCGCACCAACGAGAATCGGGATACTCATGATGAGTGGTCCCATGACGAACAAGTTGACGATGGCAATGGCGAACGTCCCACTACGTAACACAGGTGTCTGCGATACGTAACGAATGCCCTCTTTCAAATCAAGGAGTACATCTTTCGCTGTGAGTGGAGCGACCTCGGGAATATTGTCTTGAATCAGACGTGGCATGATCAAAATCGCGGAGAGGAAAATCAATGCAGCCGACGTGCCGAAACTGAGACCAAAACTTCCCCACGTCAGTAGGATTCCTGCAAGAAACGGACCGATAACGAACATCAACTCGAGCGACCCTTGGAAAAGGGAGTTTGCCCGTTGCAACTGTTGACCTGATACGATTGAAGGCATAAGTGATGACAGTGCCGGGTAAGACATGCCATCTAAAAGACCAAACAATACGGAGATGATCAAGAGGGCTGTCACCGAGTACGCGTCAGCGAAATGGAGCGAGACGACAATTAACATCAACACGCCTTGTCCGATATTGGTTAAGCATAACAAGCGACTCTTTTGGAATCGATCAGCGAACACACCGCCGAACACCATCATGATGACACGCGGCAACGAGACCGCCGTCAAGATAATTCCGAGGAGTGCCGGTTGCTTCAACACGTCGATCGTCAACCATGAGACGCTCAAGAAGAAAATCGAAAACCCTAGCGTGAGCGTCATTCCGGATAACCAAGTGAATACGAACCGAGTATTCTTCAATAAATTCATATTAATAACCTCTTACTTCCATTCTTCAACATATAGTTAAGTTAACTAAACTATAAGGCGAGAAATTCATATCGTCAAGAAGCATGACTTCGGTACGAAAATGTAAAATAACGGAACTTTTATCGTGTTCATCCCGTATAGTGGAAGAAGAGGTGAATCAAGATGAACAAACAAGAACGGATTAATACGATTTATCGTTATCAACAGCGTTGGCTCTTTTGGAGAATGGGACTGGCAGGTCTGACTGGGATGTTCGTCTTTCTTGCACTGCAATCTGACGGTGCGTCAAAGTATATCGTTCCATTAGGGGTCACATTAGCAGGCATGTTGTTCGCCATCGGACGAGAGCGGCGCTTCGTCAGGAAGTTGACCAGTGTGGAACAAGCCAAGCGCATCATCGATTGGCAGTATGTGTCGGAGATGGGACTCCTCGTCTTGTTGGCAATTCTTTTCCCATTAATCGTCTTGATTAACTGGCCGGCATGG
This sequence comes from Exiguobacterium profundum, assembly GCF_001909285.1. GTDB lineage: Bacteria > Bacillota > Bacilli > Exiguobacteriales > Exiguobacteriaceae > Exiguobacterium > Exiguobacterium profundum. Next base: position 68,035 of record NZ_MRSV01000001.1, on the reverse strand, counting down.
TCGCTTTTCGTCGTCTTCTTAGGCGGGGTCATCTTATTGCAAGTCGCACAGAAAATGCTCGACCGGCAGATGCCGCAGTATGACGAAGAACAGCCGATGCGCCGCGAAATCAAACTCGACTTCGTGAAAGACTGAGGTGATACCGTGGACAAAGCAGAGCGATTTGAAAGAATTGAACAGTTTGAGAAACGATATACTCGTCTCAACATCATCGTGAGCGTAATCATGCTAGGCGTATCCATCTATTTTCTTTCGACATGGAGTCCGTATAGCATTCTTTTACCCGGTGTCGCACTTCTCTATACGACATGGCTTGAATGGAACAAGATGAAACTGCAGCAATCCTTCAACGAATCGACACGCTATCATCGATTGTTGCGGATTGATTTTACTGTCATGTTGATGAGTTTGATATGGTTTGTGATTTTGATTGGGTTGCATTTCAACGGAATCGATATCTTACCGTGGATGAGTTGGACGCTCCTGATTGGCGGTCCGTGTCTCATATTGATTCCACTTTGGATTGATCGAAAACAGTCCGAGTTTGATAAGCACCACGTCACATCAGGCGAGTGGGCTCGGTCAAACCGGGAACGTTTGAAACATACGTTAGATGATATTTCAAGGAAAGGTCGTAAAGATTCATGACAAAGAAAGAACGGATTCAAGTAATCGGAGGATATCGGCAGTCACGACAAACCCTCTACCTTTGGCTCACGGGAGCCCTTATTTTTTGTAACAGTTTTGTGCTCGGTTTTGATACATGGTGGATATGGGGAATCGGTTCGGTCCTCACGGCTGCCCTACTCATAAGGCTGACAATCAAAGAAGGACGTGTCTTACAGATTTTCACGGTGGGTCGAGGCATCTTGCTGACAAAACGTTTGTATCGCCTCTATTCTTACTGGATTGGAGCGGTCACAGCAGCAATTCTTTTCAGTCGTCTCCAGATTGCACCTGTCGCATGGGTCATCTTCGGTCTAGGCATCGTCATGTTAGCATGGACGCACTATCAGACCGTCCAACAATTGCGACAAGCCGACCCGGAGCAACCGACACGAGATGAGGTGACAAAGCACTACCGTTCGTATGAAAGGAGTACATATGCTGACGAAAGAAAAGCGAATTGAACAATTGCTGAAGCAAGATGACAGTCATTGGCGTTGGGGGTGGGGCATCGCCATCGCGACAATTGTGATGACGCTCGTGATTGCCACGCAGTCCAAACTCTACGCTCCACTCCTCGTCTTCATCAGTTTCTTTCCGTATCTCTGTTTCGAGTGGCGGAAAACAAAACTGCTCCTGACCTTTAACGAGGATACGCGTTACCAACGTCTGGTGTATACAGACTTTGGCATCCAGTGGCTCTGCTTCGTATTGACCATCAGCTTATTGGCTGCCTATTATGCCGACTCGTTGTCTCCCGTCGTCGCGATTGCCGGGCTGTTCGGAATCGGTGTGATGTCGATTCTGGCACCTTATGTCATCAATCGAAACTTACAATCACTCGATTCGCATCATGTACGAGGGAAAGAATTGCGTGAAGCGCGCGATCAACGCTTCCGTGAGTCCAAAACGAACACCTGAGAAGGGTTCGTTTTTTGTTTGAGGACATCGGTCCTTTTCTTCTTCGGTACGGAGGCGTAAGCTGACAATGTACACAGAACTACTAGAAGAATCGAGGAAGACATTCATGTTAGCTATTATGATTGGATTGACGATTGGGATTTTATTGCCGATGCAGACGAGTGTCAACTCACGTTTGCGTCAGGTGGTCGGCTCCCCGTTCGTTGCATCTTTTTTATCGTTTACTGTCGGGACGATCTTTTTGTCCTTATTGCTCTTATTGACCGGACAGTCATTCGGATTTGACGGCTCGGTGATTCAGGAAGGTCCGGGTTGGATGTGGATTGGCGGACTGTTAGGGGTCTTGTTCTTAACGGGAAATATTTTGCTGTTCCCAAGACTCGGGAGTGTCCAGACGGTCATCATGCCGATTTTTGGACAGATTTTGATGGGGTTGTTGATTGACCATTTCGGTTGGTTCAATTCTGTAGAACACCCAATTACGGCGCTTCGTTTGTTCGGAGTCGTGCTCGTCTTGTTCGGAGTCATCGGAACGGTCGCCTTATCCGATTGGCTCAACCGCCGAAGAGGCAAACTGGTCGTCTCCATGGAAACGGACACGGGGAATCTGAACCTTTGGCGACTGTTCGGGATTTTCACAGGGATGATGAGTGCCACGCAAACGGCCATTAACGGCTATTTGGGAACAGTGCTCGAATCGGCTCTGAAAGGGGCATTGGTCTCTTTCGTTGTCGGAACCTTGGCGCTCTTACTCATTTTACTCGTCTCACGCCAACCAGTTCCGCTCGGTCAACTGAAAGGTCAACCGTGGTGGATTTGGCTCGGTGGGATCATCGGGGCGCTCTTCATCGGAGGAAACGTCCTCATCGTACCGATTGTCGGGACAGGGATCGCTGTCATCATCGTCATCGTCGGACTGTTATGCGGTAGCTTGCTCATCGACCGCTTCGGTTGGTTCGGCGCGAAGAAAAATCCGGTCACCGTGGTACAACTCATCAGTCTGGTTGTCATGGTGATTGGGATTGTATTGATTCGTTTATCTTAAGGGGGGAGAACGATGCGAGGAGTGCTGTTCGCCATGAGTGGGGGATTCTTTCTCACGTTGCAAAGTGTCGCTAACGCCCGAATCAGTTCACAGATTGGGACGTGGCAAGCGGCGACGTTGACACAATTCACTGGATTCGTCGTCGCGCTCCTCGTCATGCTGGTGCTCCGGGACCGCACGTATGTCGAGATGCGGCACGTGAAGCCGCTCTATTTATCGGGAGGAGCATTTGCGGCGATTATCTTATTTAGTAATATGACGGCCGTCCATAAACTCGGGGTCACGATGACAATCTCGTTGTTTCTCATTGCGCAACTGGCGCTCGCGCTCGTCATCGATTGGCGAGGATGGTTCGGAATGGTGCGACGGAAGTTGAACGGGGCTCAGTTGATTGGTGTGTTCATGATGATTGCGGGGGTCATCTTATTAAAATGGTAGGGGGAAACGTGCATGGTTGACGCGTATGTGAAGCAATTTGAATTGACTGTCTTACCTGTCGCTGCGCAGAACGAATTGCAGCTCGTCCGATACGAGCCGGGGGACGTCATCTGTACGCAAGGTGATGAAGCAGAACATCTCCGTTTCTTAGTGAAGGGGAAGATTCGCGTTTCCCATACTTCCGCTACCGGGAAGCGCCTCGTCCTCTCCTTCAAATATCCGCTCGATTTGATCGGGGACATCGAATATATTCAGCGGACCCCGTTTTTGAATACGGTCGAGGCGGTCACGTCAGTCGAGATGCTTGTCATTCGCTTCGAGGATTTGGTTCGACATGCCCACCATGATGTTGCGTGGTTACACTATTTATTAGAAGAGATCACAAGAAAATTTGAACGAAAATCTCAATCACTCAGCTTCAACTTGTTTTACCCTGTCGAAGTGCGCTTGGCGAGTTATCTGTTATCGATGACGCCGAATGACCAAACACTCGGCTCGACTGTCGACCAATTGACGGATATCGCTGATTTGATTGGGACGAGTTATCGTCATGTGAATCGGACGCTCCGGCGTTTCGTTGAGGCAGGATTGATTGAACGAAATCGGCGGGTAATCACGCTCGTCGATCGGGAAGGTTTGTTGGAGATTGTCGGGGAGAGCATTTATGAATAGGAGGGGAGACATATGGCGATTGGAATGATGCTTGCCATCTTCGGCGGGATGCTCGTCTGTGTGCAAAACACGTTTAACGCCAACGTCAAGAAGCGTGTCGGAGCATGGGCGACGACGACGCTCGTTCTCTGTCTTGGATTTTTAGCATCGCTACTCATTGGGTTGTTTCAAGAAGGTGGTGGCTTGTTCCGAGTAGAGGAGATGGAGACATGGTACTGGTTCAGCGGAATCCTCGGCGTCGGGGTCGTCATGAGTGTGACGCAAGGGGTTGAGCGCCTCGGGCCGAGTTACGCGATCTCAATCGTTATGGTGTCTCAAATCTTATTCGCGCTCCTCTGGGATACGTTAGGGTGGTTCGGATTGACGGCCGTCCCGTTCACATGGAAAACGTTCGTCGGGATTGTGTTAATCGTTGGTGGGGTGCTCGTATTTCAGTTGAGTGGAAAGGTAAAACCAACTCGCGCGTCGATGAATCGAGCGAGTTAAATGTTAAAAAGAAGTTCCACGTTTTGAACAAGTTTGTCCATGCTGCTGTCGATTCAGTTGAGTATGACAGATCGGGTCCATCACCGTTGACTTCTATTCCGTTGATTGACCAGATGTAACCAAAACTTTTGACTCATTAGGAAAAAAAGATAAAAAGAACAATTTGACCGAATCTTTTTTTGAAAAGACATGTATAATTTAGAAGAACAGGATAGAAGGGGTAATGATATGCAACAAGTGATGGACATGGGATGGACAATTCTAAACTTAGGGTTGTTGACGATGATTGGAATCTTTTTATTCCGACTCCTTCGCCGGCATTCAAATTAATCAGCATCTGACAATCGTCAGATGCTTTTTCCTTTTTAATGGGAAAACCTCGAAAGTTTGCTTATAGATTGTTAAGATATAGATATCGATAAATTGGATGTTTTTTACTTTTGGAGGGGTGTTGGATGTTACGTGAAGAACGAATGGAATACTTGTACGACAAAGCATGGACTAAAAGAGGTCCGCTACTAGTGATCATCATTGGAGTAGTGACAGCGCTTTGGTTAATGTTAAATGATTCAAGAATGAGCCTGTCCCTGTTCATCTTTTGTGCGGCGATGCTGATGCCGCTTCTGGTAGCGACCTGGCATAAAATCAAGTTGTTTTTACAGTTCAATGACTCATCCACGTACCAGCGCTTTATTTATCTAAAAGGCATGATTCAGTTTATTCTCTTGATTGGTGTCATATCGATGATGGCGCTCTATGCACTGAAGTACATATCGCTTGATACGTTAAGCCTTGGCTGTGCGACGCTGATTGCGAGTTGTCTCATTCTCGAGTCATGGATTGACTGGAAAATTCTAAAGATTGATGACGAGCATGTGGTCGAGAGTTTGTTGGGATTGATGAACCGGGAGAAGCGTAGAGGATGAAACTAATCGAGCATAGTTTCCGTATAGAAAAATAAAGAACACACACGAGGGGGATTCGATGGTAGACCATGAAGTTAGATTAGAACAGATGTTGAAAGATGATGAAAAACGAAAGAGACAAATGGTGATTCCTTTAATTGGCGTCATGTTGCTCTTCTTTTTATATTTTTGGAAGACAGACATCCTCTTATTGTTACCAATGATTATCGTTGGACAAGTTCCGCTCCTGTATCACGCTTGGCATCGCAAAAAGTTACTTCTTTCATTTAATGAGAACACACGTTACCAACAACTCGTGCGTTCCGAGTTTGCATCTAAATTTGCTCAGCCGCTCCTTCTTCTCATGCTGATTGCCAGTGTAGAGCTTGAATGGATTACATTACTTACATTTATCATCGCAGCTTTTATCGGAATCCTGAGCTTGTTGATTTTAAGTGTTCGCTTCGACCGTAAATTAAAAGAAATCGATCCGTTACACGTGACGGGTGTTGAACTCGGTCATGTCCAGCTGCAACGGAAAAAACGAAAAAGTGAAGCGTGATGAATAAACAAGAGCGTCTCCCCAAAATGGTCGAACAGGATCTCGATGCACGAGGGATCAGCACACTATTTGGCATCATCGGCCTGTTTCTCTTTCTCGTTGTTTCGGTCATAAACGGTGTCACGGTGACGACGGTTGCCTTCTCTTTCCTCGTGACCCAATTGCCGATGCTTTATCAAGCGTGGCGACGGATGAAGTCGTTACGTACATTTAACGAAGACGAGGAATACCAACGTCTCGTTCGTCGAGAATTTCAAATCATCGTCGCCATGTTTGTGTCACTTGGTGTATTCACCTTCCTCACGTGGTTCGTATTCGATTCGATGCAAGAACTACTCGGTGTCGCATTGATTGGCATCATTCCGCTTCTCATCTTGTACGTGTCGATGGACCGTAAACTGCGTGAAGCGGACCCGGAGCATGTGACGAATCGGGAATTACGACGCGCACATCGAGAACAGAAACTCAGCCCCTGACACGCGTCAGAGGCTGAGTTTTTTCATGAGAACATCGGCAACGAGAAGACCGCAGACGACCATCCCGAGTGTATAGAATGTGAACCGGTGTCGTTCTCAAAAGGAGTCATTCATCGTGTCACCGCGACATCATCGAGCGGTGTGTCGACCATTCGCACGAACGCTTCGTCCGGATCGGTCGTTCCGGATTCTTTGAGCCAATCCTGAAAGTCCCCTTCATATAAAATACGTCCATCGTGTAGGAAGATGACGTGAGCATCGAGCTGAGCCAAGTCGTGCAATTGGTGTGTCGAGATGAGACATGTCTTGCCTTCGTCGACGAGGCGTTGCAGACGGCGCATGATTTGAATGCGGGATGCCGGGTCGACCCCGCTCGTCGGCTCATCAAATAAATAGAGAGAACGTTTGATTGAAGATAAGAGCGTCACGAAGAGCCATTTCTTCTCCCCGACCGACATCTTCCCGAGCTTCATCGTCCATAGATGTTCGAACAGTTCTTGTTCGCGAGAAGTTGAAAGGTTATTCATATACGATTCGAGTTTCTTGAAGTCGGGACGTTGCGACAAACGTCCGATGAAATAGGCGAAGTCTTTCCCCGTCAACTCATGATGGTTGTACATGAGTTGCGTCAAATAGAGCATGTCCGTCGTTGGAACGAGTTCGAGTGATGTCTTGTCGACCGGAAGTGCCCCGGTCATACAATCAAACAGGGTCGTCTTCCCAGCACCATTTTGTCCAATCAAAACGTTCAGTTTATTCGATTGCAGTGTGAACGAGACATCATCGAGAACAGGACGTGCCGCTTTCGGATAGCGATAAGTGAGTTGGTTTACGTGCATAAGAACCTCCTAGCGTGTGATGAGTGAGACGAGACTGAAGCGTTTCAACGCAATCGCACCAATGATGAAGTAACCAAGTATGGAAAGGAATGTCGCCCATACTCCGAACGAGAGCTCGACTTGAGTCGTCAGATGCAGCAACCCGAGCGCGAATTCGTGAAGCGCGTAGAACGGGTTGAGGAAGCTGAACCATTGATCAGGTGACTTGATTGCCAGTAAAAAGAGTGGGAACATCAGTATGTTCGCGAACGTCCCGAGACTCGATACTTTCACTGGAAGTGTCGTGATGGCGACACTGGCAACCGCGAACGGGATACTGCCAATCAATACGAGTAGAGACGTTGCAATCAACTTGAACGAGAAGAACCCGTGTACGAGCGTAACGACCGTTGTGAATAAAGTTAAGCTGATGGAGGCGAATAGAAGTTGCGCCAAGATGACGGCGATGACATATGTCAGTTTGTTGCCGGAAATCATCACGTACGTCTTCATCAGTCCGTATTCGCGCATGCGAGCGAGCTCCATGCCGACACCGTTCACATATGTAGCAAGAATAATATACACCCAGAAATAAGAGAGCCCTGGGTAGTATTCCGCTGTCGTTGCTTGGCGAATATCTGAAAATGACTGCGTCAAGGCGATAACGAGTGGGATTACGAATGTCCAAATGAATGGAACTTTATCCGTGACGACAACTTTGGCATACATAAAGAAATAACTTGTGATTTGATGCATCCTGTTCCTCCGCTTGTCTATTTGATTGTTTGTATCGTAGCACAATATACGGAAGGTTATTGGAAAAAGTTTCAAAAAATAATCCCTCATATCGAATGAGGGATGAAAGAAAATCATTTCACTTTGTCACGTTTCGCAATCTTGTCGCTCACTTGCTGACCGCTCAATGTCACCATCGGCATGCCACCGCCCGGATTGACGGTTCCGCCGACGAAGTAGAGGTTGTGGTAAAGTTCACTCTGTTTCTTATGTTTGAAGCCGCCATTCCGATTCTTGTCGGCGACCGTTCCATAAATGGCACCTCGGTCCGATCCATACGTCCGCTCGATATCATGGGGCGTCCATACATCACGTGTCACCGTATGTTCACGCAAACCATCGAGACCCATTCGTTCCAATTTGTCGAGTACACGTTCTTCAAAAGCGGCGTACTCTTCTTCCGTGAACGGCACATCCTGGATATACGGAATGTGTGGCAAGATTTTGATGTTCTCATGTCCTGGTGGCGCTTGGGTCGGGTCGGTCTTGTTGACGTTGACGAGATAGATTGTCGGGTCGTCCGGAAGTTCGTGTTTCTCAAAAATTTTATCCATTTGTTCATGTAGGTTCTCAGAGAAGAAGAAGTTATGATGTGCCAGTTGTGGATAGGCTTTCTTCACCCCGAGATGGAGGACGAATCCGGAACTTGCCGGTTCGTATTTATCGACGAGTTTGTCGACGTACTGTTCGTCCGCGTCGACCATCTTCTGATAGAACGGAATGACTTCCATGTTCGAGACGAAATAATCAGCAGAACGGAGACGTCCGTCTTCAAGCTCGATGGCGGTCACCTTCTGGTTCACCGTATGGGCACGAACCACGCCTTCTCCGGTATGTAGCTTCACACCGATCTCTTCAGCGAGCTTCGTCAAACCTTCTGCGAGCTTATGGGTCCCGCCTTCGACGTACCAACAGCCTTGGGCATATTGCATGTAAATCATCATATTTAAGACAGCGGGTGCGTTATACGGAGACGACCCGACATATTTGACGTAATACGAGAGCATGTCCCGAAGATGAGGGTTACTGATCCGTTTCTTGATGGCGCTATACATCGTCGACGTCAAGTCGAATCCGAATAGGGTCGGGAAGATGCCTGTTTTCATGACTGCTTCTAAAGGCGACTCAAACCCTTCGGCCAAATAGCCCTTCTCGGTCGTCTTATAGATGCGCGCTGCATAATTCAACAGTTCACGATATTCTTGCATGTCTTTTCGAGAGAGGGAAGGATTCGCCCGTTGCATTTGTTCGAGGTCATGGTAGAGGTCGAGGACGGTATCGTCCGGGAAGAAAGAGCGCCATTCGAGCTCAAGTCGTTTGATGGACACATAGTCTTCCATCCGTTTCCCGCTTCCGCGGAACAATTTGTCGAAGATGTGGGGCATCGTTAATATTGAGGGTCCGAGGTCGAAACCGAATCCGTCTTGTTCGAGCCGATTCACTTTCCCGCCAATGTGATCATTCTTTTCGTAGAGTGAGACGTCGTAACCTTTTTGAGCGAGTGAGATGGCTGCTGACAATCCGCCGAGCCCTCCGCCTATGACGATGACCGACTTATCCACTGATGGCATATATTCGCCGCCTTTCCGAAGTGTTATTTTCAAAAAACAGAATGAGTGCTACCTCTTCTATTCCCGTTTCTAAATGAAACGAACATGCATTTACGGATTTGCCACATCCACAAAGATGTCATCCCTGAATCGGAAAAAGTTTTGTATAGTTAGGCTAGAAGCATAGGACGGAGTCTAGATGAAGGTAGGAATTTAAGATGATCGTAAAAACAATCACACTTCACTTTGCGAACGGGGATGAAATCACCATCCCGTTTGATGATATCGAATCGTGTCGGATGCATGATATTCAAGACGGGATGCGTGTTGCCGCGGATGGACAATTGATCAAAGAAAAAGTGATGCATGGACTCGACCTCGTATTAAAGGATTCGGCGAACCAACTGGAATGGGATGGTCCAGGTAGACCGTTTGACCGTATCCTAAGTATGTCGGATTTACAACATCTCTCCTTCGAGTTTGAAGGAATGCGAGGAAAGTCATACCGCATCGCCTGGCATGATCTGGAGGCAGTACAGAACGCATACCAGACGACAACTGAAGCAAATGGGAACTTACACGTGCACGTTCGCGTTTCGTAAGTGAACGCCTCTCGTTTATCGCGAGAGGCGTTTATAATTTGTTTACAACTTGTGTTTATCCTTAACATATCAACAATAAGGAGGAACACAAGATGAACAAAAAAGTGAAATGGGGCATGGGGATTGGTGTGCTCGCCCTTACATTAGGAGCTGGAGTCTTCTTGATGCCGGATGCGACCGACTATAAAACGGAAGCCGTCGCGGTTGAGACGATTGAAAATCGTTACACGTTTGCGGGGCAGGTCACGGCAGTCGGGGATGAGACGACAGGTCGATTCATGGTCGATGAGCGAGATATCGGCAAAGTGAATGAAGGGGATGCGTTGACGATCAATGTGACGGCGCTCGACACCGAGGTAGATGGAACAATCGACGTCATCGCAGAGGAAGCTGAACCGATGACGACACCAGGCGCATCCGCTCGCTATGCGATGACCGTGACTTTCCCTGAGACAGACAATTTACGGAATGGGATGACGTTAGAAGGCAGTCTAGTCGTCGATCGCGCTGAAGATGCAGAGACCTTGTCGCTCGACAGCATCATGTTTGAGGATGAGGATGCATACGTGTATGTGCAAGGAGACGAGGGTCCGGTGAAACAACAGGTCGAGCTTGGGTTGACAGACGGAAGTCGAGTCGAGATCAAAGATGGATTAGACGAGACCGAAGTACTCTTACTCGATGAGACGACGAGTGGCGGGTTGATGCCTCCACGAATCGGAGGTGGGCAATGATGACGACACTCATCTCGGTCGAACAATTGACCAAATCGTACGGTGAAGGTGACAATCAGCAGACCGTATTACGAGGAATCGATTTAGAGGTGAAAGAAGGAGAGTTCGTCGCCATTTTGGGACCATCCGGCTCTGGAAAGTCGACACTCATGAACATCCTTGGTTGTCTCGATGGTTATTCGAGCGGTCGTTACCGGTTTGGGAACAAGGATGTGACCGGATTGTCCGAAACGGAGCTTTCTCTGTTTCGAAACGAACGCATCGGATTTATCTTTCAGCAATTCAATCTACTTCCTCGGTTGAGCGCTCGAGAGAACGTGGAACTTCCGCTCATTTATCAACGATCTTCAAAAGCGGAAAGACAGGAACGAACTCGACAGATGTTAGCGCGTGTCGGATTAGGCGATAAGATGGACCACTTTCCAAATCAGTTATCAGGTGGTCAGCAGCAACGTGTCGCTATCGCTCGGGCGCTCGTGACGAATCCATCGCTTCTTCTCGCGGATGAGCCGACGGGTGCGTTAGATCAAACGAACGGTCGTCAAATTATGGCGCTCTTTCACGAGCTACATGCGGAGGGAAAGACGATCATCATGATTACCCATGATATCGATATCGCCAAAGAAGCGACTCGTATCGTACATGTGCGTGACGGGAAGATTGAAAAGGAGGAACGGGTGCGATGATTCGAGAAAATATACGCATGGCTTGGTTGACGGTCATCAGTCACAAGATGCGCTCCTTCTTGACGATTTTAGGGATTGTCATCGGGACGGCTTCGATTATTGCCTTGATGACGATCATTTCCGGTGTGACCGATTCCATTAACGATGAAGTCGCGACGTTTGGAGCTGATCGTATGACCGTTCAAATCGGAGAGGATGGGAAATCCGGTGTCAGTATGGCGGACATGGATCGGCTCGAAGCCATTGAGGGGGTCGCCTCAATCTCCCCGACATTGAGTCAAATGACCGATGTATATGTATCGGGGCAGACGGAACAGCAAACCATTCTTGGGAAAAGTGAAGCGTTCTTCAAAGACGATTCGGTTGTCGCAACCGGGCGCGGATTGACACCACTCGACGTTAATCAACAGACGCATGTCGCCTTGCTCGGAGAAACGATTGCGAAAGAGGCGTTTCCGACATCCTCTCCTCTCGGGGAAGAGATCTCTGTTGGTGGGATTCGTTACATCGTCGTTGGAACGCTTGCGCCATCATCGGAATTTTCCATGTCAACAGACGAGGCGATCGTCATCCCTGTGACGACTGCACTGACGCAGTTTCATCAAGGGACGATTGCCACGTTCGACTTATATACCGAATCGGGTGCATCAGCTGTCGTACAGGATGAAGTGACACAACAGCTGACGACCGCATTCAATGGACGTGACGCCTTCACAGTAACGAGTTTTGAGGATGCGCTCGCTTCCATCGATCAAATCAATGCGCTTCTCAGTATGCTCCTCGTTGGCATCGCTTCGATTTCTTTACTCGTCGGAGGCATCGGGATCATGAACATGATGCTCGTTTCGGTGACCGAACGAACAAGCGAGATCGGACTGCGTAAAGCACTCGGTGCGACACCTGGTAAGATTCGACAACAGTTCTTGTTTGAGTCCGTCCTGCTTTCGATGCTCGGTGGGCTCGTAGGTGTCTTAGTTGGCGGACTGCTCGCCTTTGGACTGACGCTCGTCATGGGCGTACCGTTTACATTGGCAAGTTCAACCGTCGGATTGGCACTCGGTTTCTCTGTCATCATCGGAGTCATATTCGGCTACATCCCAGCCCGGAAAGCCTCGAACTTGCAACCGATTGAAGCGTTGCGAAACGTATAAGCCATTAGAAAGAAGGGGAAACAGATGGTCACCATTTTACTCGCAGAAGATGATGAGGCGCTCGGCGGTTTATTAGTCGATTATTTGACGGTGGCCGGTTATCGTGTCCTTCATGCAAAAGATGGAGAAGAAGCACTCGATTGGCTCGACCGTGAGCCAATCGATTTGCTCATTACCGACGTGATGATGCCACGGTTGGATGGACGTGAACTGACGGGACAATTACGTGACGCCGGGTATACGCTCCCGGTGCTTATGCTGACGGTCCTCGATGCGATGAATGACAAAAAGAGAGGGTTTCATGCCGGAGCGGATGACTATGTCGTGAAACCGATCGATCTCGAAGAACTCGAATTACGAATTGAGGCATTGTTACGACGAGCGCGCATTCATCACAGTCATCAGATTCAGTTGAACGACTGCGTACTCGATGAGACGACGATGACGTTAGAAACGACTTCTGAGACGATCGAACTCCCTCGCAAAGAGTTTGAACTCCTCTATTTTTTGGCGACGCATTTGAATCAAGTCTTCACCCGGCAACAACTGTTAGACCGGATTTGGGGATATGAGACGGAGAGTGAGACCCGAACGGTCGACGTCCATATTAATCGACTGCGTGCGCGTCTTAAGCCGATTGATGCATTTCAGATCAGTACGGTGTGGGGACTCGGTTATCGATTGGAGCTGAAAAGATGAAACGATTTATTAGTACCATCTACGGACGATTTTTAATGATTTTCTTCGGACTCTTGTTGATTCCAATCCTCTTGACGTTCACGATTTTTTTGACCTTTCAGTTCAATGCACTGAAGACACAAGTCGAAGAAATGTTGGTAGACCGGGCCGACAGCATGCAGATGGCCTCACAAGATTACGGTCTAGCGTCTGATGCGGTCTTGGACCTCTTTGATGACGCGACACTGAATGCCCAGACGATGCGTTATGACCGTGCGGAATGGAGCGTTTCGGAACGAGCGACATTAGAACGGGGTGAAGTGCTGTCACAGACCGACCGTCTTCCACAAGTCGCTTTTTTACTCGACGAGACCGTGGTCACGTTGTCTCCGAACGCAGACGAGAATCCGATTTCAATCTTCCGTGACGTGTCGTTACAGACCTTGTTCCTGACAGCACTCATTTCAAGTGTTCTCATTCTATTCGCAGTTCGACTGATGACACGACGCATCGACCGTGTCACGGATGCCGTCAACCGTGTGACCGCTGGAGACCTATCGGTGCGGATTCATGACGTAGCAACAGATGAGATTGGAATGCTCGCGAAGCAGTTCAATCAGATGACCGAGACGCTTGAAACGAATGAAACGAAGAATGAGGAATTGGCATCCGTTATGGCACATGAATTTAAGACGCCGGTCGCTTCGATTTTAGGGTATGCCACGTTGTTGAAACGGGGAGGACCTTTTGAAAAACAAAGTGAATATGTCACGAAGATTGAGCGTGAAGGGAAACGACTATCGCGCTTGTCACAAGACGTGCTCCGGCTGGCGAAATTAGACCACACGATTGTCGGTCTACATGCGACGGAACTGTCTCTCAGTGAGCAGATCCGGGAGGCAATCTTATCCTTAGATTCAGAGATGACACGCAAACGAATGAACCTAGATTTGACTATGGACGAAGTCGTGATGAAGGGTGATGCTACACTTCTTCAGCAAGTTTGGATCAATCTACTTCAAAATGCTGTCGAATATGCATATGAAGAAAGTACACTGCATCTTCTGGTGGAAGAGGATGCGACGCACATCACGTGTGAGATTCGAGACGAGGGAGAAGGCATGACACCTGAACAAGTGGACCGGGCGTTCGAACGCTTTTATCAGGCCGACACATCTCGTCATCGCAACGGTTCAGGACTAGGGCTAGCCATCGCTCGTCAAATCGTACAGTTACATGGTGGAGAGATTACATTATCGAGTGAGAAACAGATTGGGACAACGGCGAAGGTCGTCTTTCCAAAGGAGGACAGGTAAAGCACCTGTCCTTATTTTCGTAGATTCACACCGCCGGCAACGAGCGGTCCTTCATAGGTGATCGTATAGATAATCCGGGCGATGTCTTCCGCTGTCTCTTCCGAAGACGGATTGTTTAACCACTCATAGATGACGCCCATGTGAGCCGAAGAAAGATAGGCGACGAGATATGGAGGCGGGACCATCATCTTGTCCGGATCAAACAAGGTTACCGGGGAGCGCTGAAACAAGGCAGCCTGCATAAATTTTCGAAGTTTTGCCTGGAACGTCGGATCTCCATTTGGTCCGAGGAGCGGCTTCATGATGATTTGATTGTCTTCGATGAAGCGGATGAACGGGACGAGATAATGATACGAGTTATCAGTTCGCTCGTCTCCAAAGATGTGCGGGAGATGATGAATCAACTTCCGTTCAGCCTCTTCAAAGATCTCGTCGACGCATTTCTCCATCAACTCGAACTTATCCACATAGTGACTATAAAAGGTTCCCCGATTAATACCGGCCCGTTCAGTCAATTGCTTGACGGTGACGGCTTCAAATCCCTGTTCTTCAATGAGACTAAAGAAGGCATCTTTGATCAGTTTCTTCGTTCGGATGACGCGTAAGTCAGTTTGTTCCATATTATTTCTCCTTTTCCTCAACACATTCATTGCATCTGTCGGAAAACCGACACGATGACCGATATTGACGATTGTTGCCACCGTGAACGGGGACTATACTGAACATATAAACCAACACGGTGTCGATTATCTTGAGTATACACGAGGAGGCGCCGAAAAGGAGTGACAGAAATGAACATTCAACTGCAACACGTCGACAAGTCGTTCGGTGACCAGCTCGCCATCGACAACATCGACTTCACCATCCCATCCGGAGAGATTTGCTGTTTGCTCGGACCCTCTGGATCGGGGAAGACAACCCTCATCCGACTCATGATCGGCGCCCTCGCACCGGACAAAGGAAGTGTCCACATCGGCGAAACGAAGATGCCAAACATGGACATGCTCCAACAAATCGGATTTATGCCGCAGAACGATGGCTTGTACGAAGACTTGTCGGCCGAAGCGAACCTCGCCTTCTTCGGGTCGATTTATAAGTTAGGGAAAAAGGCGCTCCAAGAACGCATCACCGAAGTGCTCAACCTTGTCGATTTAACGAACGACCGGAATAAGCTCGTCCGCAATTTTTCAGGCGGGATGAAGAAACGCCTGTCCTTGGCTATCGCCATTTTGCATAAGCCAGACGTGTTGTTTCTTGATGAACCGACGGTCGGAATTGATCCGATCTTACGTCGTCAAATCTGGGATCAGTTTCAGGTGATTCGGAGAGAAGGTACGACCATCATCGTCTCGACGCACGTCATGGATGAAGTGCTCGAATGTGATCGAGCCGCGCTCGTCTATAATGGACGGTTGATCGCCTATGACCATGTGCAAGATTTGCTCGACCAGACCGAGAACGGTCGCGTCGAAGAACTGTTCTTGATTGCTGGGAAAGAGGAGGTGGGTGACCATGCGTAACTTAGCAAAGCGTGTCATCTTTCAGACGTTGAATGATAAACGAAGCGTCGCCTTGATTTTGATTGCGCCACTTCTCATTTTGACACTCGTCTACTTCTTACTCGGGGACTCGGATTATGTGCCGACTGTCGTCCTGGACGACAGTGCACCCGAACAGCTCGTCGATGCGTTCGAAGACGAGACGCTCGAAGTGGAACAGGCATCGTTCGATGATCCAAAAGTATATATCGAAGACAATGAACATGTCGATGCCGTGTTTGAAATGAATCAAGAAGGAACGACCATCACGTTACGCGAACCTTCGACGAAGTCGTCGAAGGCGGTTGGTGAGATTCAACATGCGTTGACGACGCTCAATCCCGCAGCCGAGATCGATACGTCATTCGTCTACGGGAAAGAAGGACAGTCGACGTTCGATTCGTTCGGGTTTGTCTTCCTATCCCTCTTCTCGTTCTTCTTCGTGTTCATCCTATCTGCGATGGCACTCGTCAAAGAACGGAGTGGGGGTACGCTCGAGCGACTGTTGATGACCCCAATCAAACGAGGACAGGTCATTTTAGGATATACACTCGGATACGGGACGTTTGCGGTCGTGCAGTCGATTTTCATCGTGCTCTATTCGATTTATGTGCTCGGCTTGTCTTCGCTCGGGAATATGGCGTGGGTCATGTTGACGATGCTACTCATGGCAGGGACCGCAGTACTCTTCGGGGCGACCATCTCGGTGTTTGCCCGATCGGAACTACAAGTCGTACAGATGATTCCGTTCACCATCATCCCGCAAGTATTCTTCTCAGGACTCATCCCGCTCGACTTGATTCCATACGGACTCGGGAACTTGAGTTACGTCATGCCAATCTTCTACGGAGCGACAGCAATCAAGGAAGTCATGATTTACGGAAGTGGCTTCTCAGGCATCTGGATGTATTTACTCGGTTTGATTCTTTATGCAGGTGTCTTATATCTCTTAAACATGCGAGCGCTCGGGAAATACAGAGGACACTAAGTTAAAAGGACAACACCCAGTCTTGAAACTGTTGAAACGCCGGGATTTTATTGGCCAGTCCGATGACGAGAAACCAAGCACCGGTATAGAAGAAAGCAGAGATGGTCGTATAGAACGCATACGTACGAAGTTTGAGCGATGTGAACCCGGCGATGTAATGGAGCGGGTGCCGAAGGCCGGGAATAAAATAAGAAATCATAATGGTGCGTGCCCCGTATGTTTGATAGAGCGCCTCGGCTTTTTTAAGATAACGAGATTCGCGTTGTCGCACGGGTAGGATACGATGAAGCCCTTTCCCGATTAAATAGAACCAGCCGAACGTGAGCGTGAAGAGAATCCAGGTGGAGACAAATAAAAGCCAACTTGGGACAAAATCATCCGCGACCGTCAGATGGGTGATCATTAAGACGTCGTCAGATAATGGGGTAAACATGATGCCGATGGCGAGCATGGCATAATGTATGATCATTTCCATAATAAATTCACTCCTTACCTTGTCTAGTATTCACTCGCAAGCGTAAGGAGTTTTTAGTATTCTCTTAAGAAATCTTAAGAAGGTGGAAAGGAAGTGCCGTTACTGAGTTTGTTACACTCATTAATAGAGGAAATGAATGTAGTTTACTAGTGAAAAACGAGGAGGAAAGAGATGCGTTCACAACCCGTCATCTGTATCGCTGACGACGATGAAGCGATTCGAGAATTACTTGCTATCTATTTAAAAAATGAAGGATATGCACTCCGATTTGCGAAAAATGGACAAGAAGTGCTCGACCTCGCGTCGACCGAAACGATCGATTTGCTCATTCTAGATTTGATGATGCCTGTCATGGGTGGGATTGAAGCTTGTATTGAGATTCGAAAGACGCAGTTTATGCCGATTTTGATGCTCACAGCCAAAACGAGCGACTTGGATTTGATGCAAGGCATTTCCGTTGGAGCGGACGATTACATCAAAAAACCGTTTAACCCACTTGAAGTGACGCTACGTGTCAAATCGTTACTCAGACGGTATCGTGATTATGGGTCAGATCGAGCAGACCTCACGAGTACACTCGTCTTTGAAAATGTGACACTTGATTTACAGACACGACAATGTCGAAAGGATGAGATGTTGATTCGACTTACACCGAAAGAGTTTGATATTCTCGCCTATTTTATGCGTCATCCAAATCAAGTCCTAACAGTCGAACAGATTTACGAGGCGGTGTGGGGTGAGGCAGCATTTGAGGTCGACAACACAGTGATGGTCCACATCACAAAAATCCGAGAAAAGTTAGAAGACACACCACGAAAACCGACCATTATCAAGACGGTGTGGGGTGTGGGGTATCGATTATGAGACGGAGACAATGGGATCGCTTGCTAGTGAAGTTGATTGGTATCATTTTAGTCAATGCATTGATTGCGACGATTGCTTTTTTAATCATGGGCTATTCAATCAGTTTATACTACATTGAGAACGAAACAACACCAGATCCGCTGACGTCCAATCTTATGTTTTTAGGGGTGACGTTCATTGTTATTTTGATCTTTATTATTGGATTTTCACTGATGATGCGGAAAACACTTCGAAAAATCACGTATTTATCGAGTGAGATTGAACAGATTGCAAACGGTGACCTCGGTCGAACTGTCAAAGTGGAGGGTCGAGACGAAATCGCGTCGCTTGGAGAGAGTGTGAATCGGATGTCAGCTCAATTAAGTGAATTATTTGAGAAGGAACGGGCGCATGAAGAAGAACGGAACCAACTATTCTCCAACCTGTCGCACGATTTGCGGACACCGCTCACGAGCATCAAAGGCTATACGCAACTCCTGCAAATGAATCGGGAACTGACGCTTGCAGAAAAAGATCATTTTCGTATTCTAAATGAAAAAACGGATCAGCTTGAACATTTGCTAGATCAGCTGATGAACGTAAACCGACTCTATGCCCCACATATGCAACTAAAGAAACAGAGACTCAACCTGAGTCTATTGACGACGCAACTTATCCACGAGATGGAGCCGTTGTTTAATGAGCGAGGTCTTCATTTACAGACTTCAATCAGACCAGATATATGGATGGAAGCGGATCAAGAACAGCTCATTCGCGCTTTTGAGAACCTTTTATCGAACGCATGGAAATATGCGGAGCAACCGAGTCCGATTCACATTGATCTCCAGACCAGGGAGGATATGCTTGAGTGGTCCATCTCGAATGCGACAACGACTGAAACGATTGAGTCCATTCCTCATCTGTTTGATCGCACATATCGTGTCGATTCCTCGAGAGGGGTCACGCCAGGTGATGGGTTGGGTCTATCGATTGCCCGCCAAATCATTTTATTGCATGGTGGACGGTTGACGGCCGCACCGCTAGAGGGTCAGGTTATTTGTTTTCGGGTATCGTTACCGATGGAATGAGATATCCCATTAAGATTGTATCGAAGTGCTGTCCATAAATAAGCTTATCGTCCCGTAATCGGCCCTCGACTTCGAAGCCGTAGCGCTCATAGATTGCTATGGCTTTTTTATTTGTTTCAACGACACTTAAAGTGACTTTATGAAGGCCTTCCGTTCGCGCCCAATCGAGAACATATCGTAAAATAGCTGAACCTAAACCGAGTCCCCAATGCGCTTGCAGAATTCCAACTCCAAATTCGACAGTGTGGGATTTTCGAGCGAGCACACTACCTTCGCAGCGGGCAAACCCGACAATTTCCCCATCGGCTTCTGCTATAAGAAATAGTCGATTCATGGTATTCAAATCAGAATCGATTAGAAATTGAATGGCCTCCTCACTCAATACACCTTCTCCAGGTTCGCGGTCTAAATAGTCCGTCTCTTGATCGATTTGCAGACGAATGAAAGCGAGGGATTTCGCGTCGTCTTGTGAGGCTTGACGAATGGTACAGTGTTGTTCGTTTCGTATGTATGAAATAGGGTTCATGATATCCTCCTTTGTAATATCGGTCATAAAAAAAGCACTCGGACCATTGTCCGAAATGCTCATTAGCGTTTGAGTAACAACATCACGCCGGTCACGAATAATGCGATTCCGCTCGCGAGTCTAACTTGTTTGCACGTCACGTTCTTTCACCCCTACATTTCTTATCTGTTTGCTTTAGCGACACGTTTTGGTATTTTCGACATTTCTTGATAAATCGAAAGAATCTCGGTCCCGTAATTTCCTTTCGGCTGCATGGCCCACTTTTGGTGAAGAGATGGCCACGTCGTTGCAGAGCCTCGCTTGACGAGATGGAAGCGTGGGTCGACTTGTTTCGTATTCAGTGCATCGTGTGAGGCGTATGCCTTTAGATGCTGAACTTGAGCAGTCACGCCTTGATGCGGTGAACGGAAATAGTGACCTTTTACGCCATTCCCAGTCGTCCCGATTCCGGAATAGTTATGTTGTTCAGGGAGTACATCGCCACCATATCGAAAGTAGCCTGTCTCTTTCAGTGCTTGAGCGAACGCGACATCCCCACGAACACCTTCCTTAGCGCCGATGATGACGAAGAGGTTCGCCAAGTCTTCGACCGACGTTTGTACTAGCCGGACATCACGAGGATTCTTCTTTTTTACGTAATCCGCCATTTGTTGCGGAGTCAAAGCCGATACTCCCATAATAGCACGATTCTGCTTCTTCGGGGCCGCCTCAACGATTGATCCTGTCGAGAGAAAAGAAGATGTGATCAGAAGAAATACAATCATCAAGCTAAACACTTTTTTCATCATATGTACCCTCCTAAACGAATCCTATCCATTGAGAAATAATACCATATTAGGATTAAATTTTAATTTCAGATTTATTTATGAAGGAAATGAGAAATTAAAAAAAGCCGCTCTGAATTCAACATTCAAAGCGGCTTCTCAACATTTAATTTGCTTGTTTCAATTCTTCAACAGTCTCTACTTGATCATCGAACTTCCGCACATCCACTCGTTTTACGAAGAACGCAAGGACGAGCGCCAAGAGGTTCATCCCAAGTGCGACATAAAATGAATATTGAATCCCAGACAAGAGGGCTTGCTGAGTGATGGCACCCATCGAACTCTCTGTGAGTGTCGCAGGATCGACTCCTGTCATCAATGATTCAGCTTCCGTACGTGTCACCGAGTTCATGATGGTGACGAGGACTGCCGTACCAATCGCACCAGATACTTGTTGGGCCGTGTTGTTGATGGCCGTTCCGTGTGGATTGAGGCGAGTCGGCAACTGGTTGAGTCCATTAGTCATAATCGGCATCATAACCATCGACATCCCAAACATACGCAACGTGTACGTTAAAACGATGTACGTGTAGGTCGAATCGAGTTGGACGTTTGCGAGCATATACGTCGATACGGCGGTAATTGTCAATCCGGTAAGTGCCAATAATTTTGGCCCGAATCGGTCAAACAGTTTACCAGTGATCGGCGACATGATTCCCATGATGATCGCACCAGGGAGAAGCATGAGCCCTGAATCGAGTGGTGAGATGCCACGTACGCTTTGGACGTAAGCCGGTGTCAAAATCATACCGGAGAACATGGCGACCGCGTTGACCATCGCAATGACTGACGCGAGTGCGAACATCGGATGTTTGTAAGCACGCAAGTCGAGCAATGGTTTTTCCATATGAAGCTGGCGGTAGATGAAGGCGATCAACGAAATGGCACCGACAATCATCGTCGCCAAGACGATTGGATTATCCCAGCCGTCCGAACTTGCTGAACTGACACCGTATAAAATCCCACCAAATCCGAGTGTCGATAAGACGAGCGACAAGTAATCCAGTGACTGGTCTTTATTTTGGACCATGACGTTCTCTGCTTTCCAAACAGCGAGCGCGAGACCGATGATCGCGAGCGGTAAAATCATTTCGAATAAGACGCGCCAGTCATAGTACTCGACGATATAACCGGAAAGTGTCGGTCCAATCGCAGGTGCCGAGATCATGACAAGTCCGAAAATCCCCATCGCCATCCCCCGTTTTTCACGCGGGAAGCTGACGAGCATGACGTTCATTAAGAGTGGTCCCATTGTTGAGGCACCGATGGCTTGAATCATTCGACCAGTCAACAACCAGCCGAAGCTCGGCGAGAAGGCCGCGATAGCCGTACCGATGGCGAAGATGCTCATCGACGTAATGAACAAGCTGCGGTTTGAAAAGCGAGTGATCAAATAGGCGGATGCCGGGACGAGCACACCCGTCACGAGCATAAAGCCTGTCGCGAGCCATTGAACGGTCGAGTAGTCTGCAATCTCGAGGTCGACCATGATCGATGGGAGCGCGACGTTGAGTAATGAGTTGTTTAAAAATGCGATGAATGCACCCGCAAAGAGCACCGCCAACATGACGTAAGGCGGTTTCTTTTGGAATTCTGGTTTCATATGGATGGCTCCTTTATTTTCTAAATAGTTATGTGTTGGTAAGTGTCGATGAAATGATTTTATACCCGTTGTATAAATAAAGCAACCATTTTGTACTATTAGTCTAAAAAGGTTTTCGGTGCTATAGTAAAGGTACAAACTAGACAGAACGGAGTTACGAAAATATGAAAGAGAAAAAGAGAAAAGTTGCCGATATTGCCATGTCTCTCTTCATCGAAAATGGGGTACAGCACACATCGGTGCAAGAGATCATCGACCGCGCTAATATCTCCAAAGGGACGTTTTATAATTACTTCTCATCGAAGACGGATTGTGTCGCTAGTATCCTCGAGAACTTACGATATGATGCAGGGCAACGCCGAATCGAAATGCAGATGGGGCGGGATAAGCGAGATCGTGACGTCTTCATCGAACAGATTTCGATATTGATTCAATTGAACGAAGAGCGGAACTTGCACGCGTTATTTGAATCGATCATGTCGTCGAACGAGAATGAATTGAAGAAGCTTGTACTCCAACATCGCATTTATGAAATCGAGTGGATTGCGATGCGTTTGACGGAAATCATCGGAGAGTCCGTCAGACCGTATTCGATGGAATTGACGGTGCTCTTCAACGGAATGTTGCAACATATCTTGTTTACGAACCGCATCACGAATGCTGCCTACTCTCCTCAAAAAGTCGTCCGAAGCTTATACACGTATGTCGAATTGATTGCCGCTCGGATGATGGAGACAGGAGAGCACGTCTTGAACCCGGTCACGGTCGATCAAATGCGTGGGACGACAGATAAACATCTCATAACAATCGAAGAATTGATCGAGATGGCTGCTCGCATCGAAGAGCATGTCGACATGACGGAAGAACAGCGAGATTTGTTCGATGCGATTTCGTTCGAACTTAAACAAGAGCGTCTCCGGAAAATCGTGTTAGAGCAATTGTTAAAGCCATTCCAACGGCTATTTAAAGGCGTGACAGGCGAGACAGAAGTACAAAAGTTCACGAATCTCGTGTGGTTGTATACGCGGACACATTAAGGACAAAAATTTCCCGATACAGTAATATAGAAGAAACAAGGAATGGAAAAAAGAATCAAAAAGTTTCCTCGAAAAAGAATTGATTCCTACAAATCCATACGCTACAATCAAATTACCGAAAGCGCTTTCGGGAAGAGGAGAATGACATGGGTACGATTTATGATTTAGCCAAAAAAACAGGATTCTCAATCACGACAGTGTCTAAAGCGTTGAACAATTATAAAGACGTGAGTGACAAGACGAGAGCGAAGATTCTTCAAGCCGCTGCTGAGATGGACTACTTGCCGAACGCACATGCCCAGTCGTTATCGACGAAAAAATCATGGGCGATTGGGGTCATGTTCTCAGAGGCGAATGAAGTCGGGATGAAGCACCCGTTCTTTAACGGAATCATCGAAAGTTTTCGTCACGCGACAGAGGAGCAGGGCTACGATTTGATTTTCGCCTCGCGGAATCTGCGCAATCGTGACATGAGTTACCTCGAACATTTTAAACACCGTGCGGTCGACGGCATCGTCGTCATCTGTTCGGACCGAATGGATGAGCAAGTTCAAGAGCTCATGCGAAGCGACATCCCGATCGTCGTCGTGGATATGGACAGCGCTAACTGTAGCGTCGTCTATTCCGACAACATCGAAGGAGCTCGTCTCGCCGTGAATTATCTCTATGAACTCGGTCACCGGAAAATTGCCCACATCGCTGGGGATGAGACGATTGACGCTGGAGCGGCACGGATCAAGGGATATGAACTTGCGATGCAAGAGCTGGACCTTCCGATTCGACCGGACTACCTCGTCAACGCCGGTTTCTTCTCGGTTGAGGAAGGCAAGCAAGCGATGGAACGATTGCTTGAACTAGACGATCAACCGACTGCAGTCTTTGTGGCCGGGGATCAAATGGCAATCGGTGTCATAGAAGCCATTCACGAGCACGGTCTTCATGTCCCAAATGACATCTCTGTCATCGGATATGATGACATTGAAATGATTCAATACATCACGCCGAAACTGACCACGATTCGCCAAGATACGGACGAAATCGGAGAAGCGGCAGCAGAACTTTTACTTGAACAAATGACCGCGAAAGAGCGACTCACTGAACGTCGCGTCATTCCGGTACGCTTAGTCGAACGGGCATCCTGTGCACCGGTCAAACAGTGATTTATAGCCAATGATGTTTCGAAGTCGCTCTCTTTTCTTCAGTGGATGGAGAGGGGAGCGCGATTTCGAAAGTCATTTTTGAAAGAAATCGAAACCGCTTTCGATATTTTATTTCGATTACAACGAAAGCGCTTTCGATGATTTTAAACCTCTTTTTGCAAGCGCTTTCTACTATTACTTATAAAAAGGATGGGAACAACACATGCGTAAATTAGTCAGCTTACTTACACTCGGAGCACTTTCAGTTGGCGTCTTGAGCGGTTGCTCAGACAGCGAAGGCGGAGCTTCTGAATCAAAAGATGACGTCTTAAAAGTTTGGTCATTTACGGACGAATTAAAAGAACCAATTAAAACATATGAAGAGAAGAACGGTGTCAAAGTTGAATTGACTATCGTCCCGATCGCGGACTATCCAACGAAATTGAAGCCAGCACTTGAGAGTGGCGTCGGCGCACCGGACGTCTTCACGGGAGAAATCGCATTCCTTAAACAATGGGTTGATGCAGGTTATTGGGAAAACCTTTCGGACGAGCCATACAGTGTCGATGAAATCGCAGACAACTACGTCCCGTACGTGTTTGACCTCGGGAAAGATAAAGATGGAAACGTTCGCGCTCTTTCATGGCAAACGACACCAGGTGGCGTTTACTACAAACGTAGCTTAGCAAAAGAAGTACTTGGTACAGACGACCCGACTGAAATCGGTGAAATGATGAGCTCGATGGACGGTGTCTTCGAAGTTGCTGAGAAGATGAAACAAAAAGGATACAAGATGTTCCCAGACGAAGGTGCGATCCGTTGGTTCTCACAAGGAGCAAACCCAGAAGCGTGGGTCAACGATAAAAACGAACTCGTCTTGACAGAAGATAAGATCAACTACATGGACTATGCGAAAGAACTTCGTGAGAAGCAATACACTGCGCTCGCACCAGAATGGTCACCATCATGGTTCGAAGGAATGGATAAGCCAATCAAAGTGAAAGAGAACGGAAAAGAGACAGAGACACAAGTCTTCTCATACGTCCTCCCAACATGGGGTCTCCACTCTGTATTAAAAGAGAACGCGAAAAAGTCTGCAGGTGACTGGGCTGTCACAAGCGGACCAAGCCCATACTTCTGGGGCGGTACATGGCTCGGAGTCTATGAAGGATCGAAAAACAAAGAAGCCGCTTACGACTTCGTGAAACTCATGACACAGGATGAGGAATTCTTGACAGAGTGGGCACAAGAGACAGGCGACGTACTTGCGTTCAACCCGGTCACAGACAAGATCAAAGACGACTTCAGCGATGAGTTCCTCGGCGGACAAAACAACTATGAGTTCTTCCTCGATGAAGCAGATGAAATCACACCAGGTATCGTCACGAAATACGACCAACAGCTCGATACACTTTATGGTGCATCTGTCCTTCAGTATGTAGAAGGGAAAAAGTCAAAAGAAGAAGCGATTGAAGAGTTCAAAAAACAAGCGAAGAACGCTTACCCAGACATCGTTGTAGACTGACGATGACCAACACGAGGGGGGAGCTCCCCCCTCGGTTCTTATGGAAGGAGAAATACACGTGAAAAAACTAGATCGTTACGGCTATCTGTTCATCGCCCCGTTCTGGGTCGTCTTCTTGACATTCAGCATCTATCCGGTCCTCTTAACGCTTTATTATAGCTTCACGAACTATACGGGGAGCCCGGGTGAAGAGGTCGTCGGGTTTGCGAACTACACACGGTTGTTGACGGATACGTACTTTATCGAGGCGTTTTTCAACACCATCAAAATTTGGGGAATTAACTTCGTCTTGCAGATTGGATTGGCGCTTCTCTTGGCGCTCATCTTCTCTGATCTCCGTTTGAAGTTAAAAGGACTATCGTTCTTCCGCTCGTTCTTCTATCTTCCAAACTTGATCACGATCAGTTCGGTCGCGCTCTTGTTCGGTATTTTACTCGACTGGCAGCACGGTTCACTCAACATGGTGTTGATGAAAATCGGCTTGATTTCGGATCCAATCAACTGGTTGGCAGAACCGGTGACGGCACAGTTATCCGTTTCACTCATCTTGACATGGATGTGGTTCGGACATTCCTTCATCATCGTCATGGCAGGGGTATCAGGCATCTCGACAGATTACTTCGAAGCCGCTCACATTGACGGTGCGAACCGTTGGCAGATGTTTACGAAAGTGACGTTGCCGCTCTTGAAACCAATTCTTCTCTACATCATGATCACTTCACTCATCGGTGGACTCCAGTTGTTCGACCTTCCGATGTTGATTACAGACGGGATCGGTTCACCAGACGGTTCGTTGAACACGATGGTGCTTTACTTGTACAACCAAGCCTTCAAGTATAACAACTATGGCTATGCGTCAGCGGTCGCTTACGGCCTATTCTTGATCACGCTGATCTTCTCGGCGGTCGTCTTCAAGGGTATGTTCCGCAAAGAGCGCGCGACACAGAAGGGGGCGTAAGCAATGGAACAAAATGCGGAATCACGGCGAATGCTTCCAGATAGCGAAGCGCAGCCGAAACGGAAAGAGGAGCGTCCGCTTAAAGTGGCGCCGCCTTCTAAGAAGAAAACGAATAAGCGATTCGCACGAGGTTTGATTTATACAGGGCTCATCCTTCTCGCGATTATCTGTTTCATTCCGTTCTTGATGATGATTGTCAACGCGACCCGGACGAATGGAGAAATCATGGCTGGGTTCTCACTTCTTCCGGGGACGGCGCTCGCAGACAACTATGCGACGCTTAGCGAATACATCAACATTTGGAACGGCTTCAAGAACAGCTTGATCATCTCTGTATCGGTGACGGTCTTGTCTGGTTACTTCTCAGCCCTAACGGCTTACGGCTTTACGTTCTATAACTTTAGAGGGAAAAATGCGATGTTCATCTTCATGCTTGTCATGATGATGGTGCCAGCGCAACTCGGACTCATTGGATTCTATGAGATCTCAAAAACGCTCGGTATTTTGGACACGTTCATTCCATTGATTGTCCCAGCGATTGCAACACCGTTCACCGTCTTCTTCATCCGTCAATATACGCAAGCGACACTTCACATCAGTTTGATTGAAGCGGCACGGATTGACGGTGCGAGCGAGCTACGTATTTTCCACACAATCGCACTTCCAATGATGATGCCAGCGATTGCAACGATGTCGATTTTCACGTTCATCGGCTCATGGAACAACTACTTAATGCCACTTGTCCTCTTGTTCTCGCCTGAGAAATACACGTTGCCTGTTTTGATGGGCTTCTTGAAAGGATCACAAGTCGCAGAGAACCTTGGCTCGCTTTACCTGGGCATCGCGATCTCGGTCGTACCGATCATGATTGCCTTCTTGTTCCTCTCGAAGTACATCGTCAGCAGTATTTCGGCAGGTGCTGTCAAAGAATAAATATAGAGAAAAGAGGAAAACACTATGCATTTTAAGAAAGACTTCGTATTCGGGACAGCCACGTCCTCGTACCAAATTGAAGGCGCACATAACGAAGGAGGCCGTACTCCTTCCATCTGGGATATGTTCTGTGACATCGACGGGCGCGTGTTTGAAAAGCATAACGGCGATTTCGCATGTGACCACTACCATCGTTACGAGGAAGACATCCAGCACATCAAAAAGCTAGGTGTCGACACGTATCGATTCTCCATCGCGTGGCCACGCATCTTCCCTGCCAAGGGAGAGTACAACCCAGAAGGAATGGCGTTCTACAAAAACTTGGCGCTGCGTCTACGTGAAGAAGGAATCAAACCAGCCGTCACGATTTATCACTGGGACCTTCCGATGTGGGCTCACGAAGAAGGTGGCTGGGTCAACCGTGAATCGGTCGTCTGGTTCCTCGATTATGCGAAAGTCTGTTTTGAAGAGCTCGATGACATCGTCGACTCTTGGATCACCCACAATGAGCCTTGGTGTGCCGGCTTCCTCGGCTACCACGTCGGTGTTCATGCACCGGGTCATCGTGACATGAACGAAGCGGTGCGCGCCGTGCACCACATGTTGTTATCGCACGGAAAAGCGGTCGAGTTGTTGAAGCGAGAGATGACGTCCACGACCCCGATCGGCATCACGCTCAACTTATCACCGATGTACGCGAAGACGGATTCGGCGAATGACCGCCTTGCGATGAACAATGCCGACGGGTATTCGAATCGCTGGTTCCTCGATCCGGTCTTCAAAAGTGAGTATCCGGTCGACATGATGAACTTGTTCTCCAAATATGTGCATAACTTCGATTTCATCCAACCGGGTGATATGGAGACGATCTCGACATCTTGTGATTTCTTCGGCATCAACTTCTATAGCCGTGGCATTGTCGAGTTCAACGCAGCAAATGATTTCTTGAAGGCAGACGCTTACTCGGACTACGAGAAGACGGGCATGGGCTGGGATATCGCCCCGAACGAATTCAAAGACCTGATCCGTCGTTTACGCGCCGAGTATACTGACCTTCCGATCTACATCACAGAGAACGGCGCCGCATTTGACGACGTGCTGGAAAATGGCGAAGTCCATGACGATAACAGGATCGACTACGTCCGCCAGCACCTCGAAGCCGTCTCCGATTTGAACGATGAAGGCATGAACATTCAAGGCTACTACCTTTGGTCGCTCATGGATAACTTCGAATGGAGCTTCGGTTATGAGAAGCGCTTCGGCATTCTTTATATCGACTTTGAGACACAGGAGCGCATTTGGAAAGACAGCGCGAAGTGGTATGCCGGTGTCATCGCCGACCATAAAGCCAAACACGCGGATAGCGTCGAGGCGTAATTTGCATCCATCCCCACCGCTACGGGGATGGATTTTTTGTGTGGAATGCTATTTTTTTGGGAACGAAGATAGGGGAGGGATATTCTATGAAACGTGAGTTTGCGACATACGAAGTGACGGGATATGACGACCTTGGGAAAATCAAATTCGTTCATTTGAGAGAAGGCGAGTTTGTGTTGCCCGTTGAGATCAAGGGAGATGACTTACGAAAAATCAAGAAAATGATGGAGCTCAATCCAGGTGTGACCGTGATTATTCATGCGGCGATTGACCAGAGGCGGATGCGGTTGCTTGAAGTGGAGGGCTATTCGCTCCGGAAAGAGGATACGTAAAACGCTAGCACTGAAAAAGGACTAGCGTTTGTTTACATAGATTGGGCAACGAAACACCAGGATAAATCCCACGATTCACTCGTGATGACGCACAAAAGTTACCGACCATGAAACGGTTCGTTGACTTCGTTGGATTGACTGATGCGTTTGACTCTTTTCAATACGTCCCGTTTCGGTAAATTCGGGTAATCATGCTGGATGCGTTCGACGCAGGACACGATTGTTTCGGTTCGTAACAGGTGGATGATCTGCTGATCAATTGAATCAAGTTCAAGAGGTACGTCTTCTTTCGAATTCTCACGATTTAGCCAAAATGATGCACCGAATAAGTGTACGAATACAATCCCCATGACGGTGAGCGTCGATAAATCGATAGACGGAAAGAGTGTCAGTACGACGTATAGACTGATTCCGCTCACTGCTCCGTGCAGAATGGTGTCGATTAGACG
Organism: Exiguobacterium profundum; assembly: GCF_001909285.1. Taxonomy (GTDB): domain Bacteria; phylum Bacillota; class Bacilli; order Exiguobacteriales; family Exiguobacteriaceae; genus Exiguobacterium; species Exiguobacterium profundum. Next base: position 37,899 of record NZ_MRSV01000001.1, on the reverse strand, counting down.
CGGTACGTTCGCATGACCAAACGAGCGTAACGCTCCCGTTAACCCATCAACGAACAAACTGAGGATTGTCGACAATAGATAGAAACAACCGAGCATCGCGAGAGTCGATAAGATTCGGAACGGTGTGTCTTCAAGCAGATAGATGAGAATCAAATCGACGGCAAGTAGCGGGGCGAGGGCGAGTGTTAGAATCAATGCGCCCCAACCGAGTCCAGTCACAGCCTTCATGAGACATGTGCCCGATATCGTCCAAGTGCGATGATGGCACAGAAGAGACAGACCGTATGGATTACGACCCCGATGAGCATGGCATACGGCAAAATCGATTGGAAGCCAAGACCGAATGCGAGGGCGGCGCTCGATAGGATCAGAAAGCTCGGCGTATAATTTCGTACGGTTGTTTTCTGCTTCTTCGCATGTACCACAAAGTATCCTACAATGAGTAAAAAGACAGGAAACAACATGATGGGGTAGACCGATTGAAGCAACAGTCCGAGTAATCCGGACAGACCAGCGATAACGGCGAATATAGAAGGATAGTATGCTTTCAAATTTCCAACTCCTTTACTCTTTTCCCTAAATATAACAGCCCTCCTCATTATTGAGAAGGGCTGTCGTTTTTGTTTCAGGCTGATGCTTGATCAGAGCCATCTTGTGCTTTCAATTCTTCACCGTACGAAACGCGGTCTTGAATGCGAACGAACGGAAGGTAGACGGCAACGGCCATGGCGATTGTTGCAATCTGTAAGAGGGCAGCGCGCCATCCGCCAATCAAGAATCCAGAGATGACTGGAGGTGTCGTCCATGGTACTTGAAGCGCGTTGAACGGCTCGACCCAACCCCAAAGGATGGCAAAGTAGACCATGAATGAAGCGATGGCTGGCACGACGACGAATGGGACGAACATGATCGGGTTGAAGACGATTGGCATCCCGAAGATGACCGGCTCATTGATGTTGAAGATACTTGGTGCAAGTGACAACTTCCCGAGCTGCTTCAAGTGTGCCGAGCGTGCAACGATTAAGACGGCAATGATGAAGCCGATTGTAATTCCTGATCCACCGAGTTTCGTGAACACATCGAGGAACTGGATTGTAACGATTTTTGCGTTCTCGCCAGCGACAAGCGTACCACCTGCATCGATGATGGCTTGGTTTTGAAGTGCGTTCGCTGTGAGAAGTGGTCCCATGATTCCCATGAGGATTGCGGCACCGTGAATCCCACACCACCACATGACGGACATGAGCACCATGATGATGACGGCTCCAGCGAGTGTGTCAGTCAAGTTTTGAAGTGGTGCTTGAAGCACATCATAGATGACTTCGGTGAACGTACGCTCTGCAACCGCTTGGAAAATCGCAAACGTCGCAACGGCGAGCGAGATGATCGCTAAACCAGGAACAAGTGCAGAGAATGAGTTCGATACGCCTGGTGGAACACCGTCTGGCATTTTAATGCTGATCCCGCGCTTGATGAACTGCGAGTAGATGAATCCGACTGTCAATCCGACGATGATGGCAGCGAGGACACCTTGTCCACCTGTCCATACTTTTGGAATGACGCCACCGACGAATTCCCCAGATTCAGACAAGACAGAAGCTTGTGTGATGATGAGGAACGAGATGATTCCGAGGATACCAGCTGGCACGCCTTCAATCTTTTCGTTCTTGACGTATGAGTAAGCGATTCCAAAAACACCGATTAAAGCAAGGATGTCAAACGTCGCACCGACGACTTGCGTGAGCGGGAGTGACCAGTCTGCTCCAAATAGACCTGACATGAAGTCAGCCCAACCTGGAATCGGTAACGCCAGGATGAGGAGGAACAACGATCCGATGATTGTCATCGGCATCGTGAGGATGAACCCGTCCTTAATCGCAAGGACGGGCTTGGCGTTCGCGAAGCGAACAAAAGCAGGGGTGAACTTTTCAAATACTCTTTCTAAGCGGCTCATAGGGGAACCTCCTTATAGGTCTTCAGCGCGCGTAGCGATGATCTCTTTATACCAATGGAACGACTGTTTCTTCTTCCGTGCGAGACCGTTGTTGTGGTCGACATAGATGAAGCCGTATTGTTTCTTATAACCGTTCAACCAGCTGAGTAGGTCGATTGCAGACCAAGCATAGTAACCTGCAACGTTGATGCCTTGTTGAACAGCATGTTTGACTGCACGAAGGTGTCCTTCGATGTACTCGATCCGTGGCGTGTCTATGATCTCACCGTCGACGATTGGGTCGACATCACCGAGACCGTTCTCTGTGATATAGATTTTGACGTCGCCGTAACGATCTTTCAGCATATGCATCCCAGCGAGGAACGCTTCCGGTGAGATTTCCCAATCCCACTTCGTGTACACTTTGTCATCCATCTTGACCGTCTTGTAGACGCCATCGAATGATGGGTTACCCGGACGACCTGTCGAGTTCTCACGTCCACCGGCCATGACGAGCGCCGAGTCATTCTTCATGACGCGCTGCGGGCTGTAGTAGTTGAGACCGATAAAGTCGTTCATCGGAGCGGTACGTTTCAAGACGTCGAGTTCTTCCTCTGTCATTTCAGGAAGGAGACCTTGTTCATGTAAACCGTTCACGACGTACTCTGGATATTCACCTTTCAAGATCGGGTCATAGAACCAATGTGTCGCATAAGCGTTCGCATGCATTTCGGCAAACTTGTTCTCCTCTGCATCATCGATACTGAACGCCGGGTTGAACACGTGTGTGATCCCGATTTCGCCAGTGTGACCGTTTTGTTTGAAGAGCTCAACGGCACGGGCGTGAGCAACGAAGACGTTATGTGTCGTTTGGAAATATCCTTTGACATCGCCTTCGATACCTGGCGGGTGTGCGCCTGTTAAGTATCCAAGTGAGCAGAAGATGACCGCTTCGTTGAACGTGATCCAGTGGTTGACACGGTCACCGAACGATTGGAAGCAAGTATCTGCGAAACGGACGAATGCGTCAACTGTCTCTTTATTCTTCCAACCGCCTTTTTCTTCAAGTGCTTGTGGGAGGTCCCAATGGTAGAGCGTGACGAATGGGACGATGTCATATTTCAAACATTCATCGATCAAGTTGTTGTAAAACTCGAGTCCTTTTTCGTTCACTTCACCCGTACCGTTCGGGAAGATACGCGGCCATGAGATGGAGAAGCGATACGATTCGAGTCCCATCTCCGCCATGAGCGCGATATCTTCTTTATAACGATGATAATGGTCGACTGCGACGTCGCCGTTTGTGTTTTCAAATGTCTTACCAGGAATTTTCGAGAAGACGTCCCAGTTCGAGAGGCCTTTCCCGTCCTCGTTCCATGCGCCTTCGACCTGGTAAGAGGCCGAAGCAGCGCCGAACAAGAAATCTTTAGGCATTTTCAAAGTCATCACCTCAGTTTATTTATTTACAAGTTTCAATGAGTGGTCTAATACTTTCGCACCGTTCATCATGCCGTAGTCGACTGTGTTGATGACGTCGATTGGAACACCTTTTGGTTCGCAGATTTGCTTCCCTTTTGAAAGGAGGTACTTCACTTGTGGTCCGAGAAGTGCAACGTCGATGTTGTCAACGTAAGTTTCCATCTCCGATTCTGGGTAAGCTGCGATTTCAGCTTCGATGCCACGTTCAGAGGCAACCGCTTTCATTTTTTCTACTAACATACTTGTTGACATACCTGCCGCACAGAAGAGTCCGATTTTAATCATTGTTGATCCATTCCTTTCAATTCGTTGATTTCGTTTTGCATGTTCATCATATATCCAAGCATTTCTTTGACGAGAATCGTGTTCATCAAGTGATCTTGCGCATGCACCATGAGGACACCGACCGTTGCTGATTTACCTTGTGCTTCGAGCGTCACGAATTTCGTTTGAATCGCATGTGCTTCTTTTAATGTCGCGTCACCAGCAACGACTGCTGCTTCGGCTTCGTCTTTCTTTCCTTCTTGCATGAGGAGCATCGCTTGATGGTAGCTCGCTTTGGCGTCACCCGAGAGGGCGATGAGACCGAAAATATCTTCCGGTGAGATTTCGATTGTTTCAGAAACCATAATATCTCTCCTTTTTGTATGGATAACTAAAATTCATAGGTACAAATATTTTCTACACGTTGATAGTAGCACGAAAGCGTTTTCGTGTAAACCCTTTCTTTTCGAAAAAAATGCATAAAAAATGCGCACGAGAAAAGCATCTCTCGGGCGCGTTTAGGACTTGATGTTCGAGACTTTGAGCATTTTGACATGTTTAAAGTGATGGATGGAACGAGAGACGTCGAAGATTTGTCCGTTCGTCAAATAGACGGTGTTGTCGACAATCAAGGCTGGATCATTCTCGTTCAGGTCGAGCAGGTCGGCGGACTCTGAATCTAAAAAGTCTGCGTAAATGACTCGGTCGGCGAATCCGATGGCAAGTTTTTGGTCGTTTCGTAAATACGTGTAGATCGACTTTTGAACGATGTTCTCATCCAAGTAGATGACGAGCTCTTTTCGGAAGTATGAATCCTCTACCGAGAACGGGTGGTCATCGACGAGACGTAGCCGCTTCACGAAGTAGACAGGTGTCCCGATCGGGCACTTCATACGTTCGGCGACCTCATCGTTCGCCACCGTCTGTTCGAAGTGTAAGACGCGTGTCTCGACTTTTCGACCGCTGAAGTCACTTGTGAGACCTTGGAGTTTTTCTAAATTGATGTAATCACTATTGTAATGGTCACGGACGAAGACGCCGCTCCCTTGAACTTGATAGACGTATCCTTTGTTGACGAGGATCTCGATCGCTTTTCGGACCGTGTTGCGGCTGACGCCATACTTGTTGGCATACTCATCCTCGGTCAATAATTTATTCGTATGTTGGTAGACGTGATTGACGATGTCCGCTTCAATCTGACTCGCAACTTGCTTGTACTTCGGAGACATACAGTTCTACACCTTTCAAAAAAATTTGTGGGAATGAATTTGGTAACAGTATAGCAGATAACCTTTGTAAGCGGATACGTTTCGTTCGTCAATTGTTGAAAAAAGTCGAACGATTCAATGCTAGAATATTCGGAAAATGTGAAACAATGAGGGCATAGAGTACGTATATAGGAGTAATGCATAGGAAGGAAAGGAAGTGCTCTAGTTGACTGAGGCACATTGGCATATGGAAGAAACAACATGGCGCAAGTCACACCTTCGGGTCGGCTATACATTATTGGTGTTTGTTGTGACGGCCATTATTTTATCTTTTTTCGGACGTTATGTCTGGTTGACGATTCCGTTCGTCTTGATTGGAATGGCCATGATTGGATTAGACGTGAAGAAGTATCGGATGCGTCGTACGCATATGAAAGATCGAGATGTCGTGAAGTTACTAAAATGCAACCTACTGTATGATTTGATCAGTTCGGGTGTTCTCGTCTCATTGATTTCGGCTCTGCTAATCTTTCAATATGACAGTTTGATGTTAGCAATCGGATTGCTCGTATGGGGAGCAGTCAGCGATCAGATGTCACGGATGTTTCAAAAGAAGTTAAATGAACGTGTTCCGCTGTTACATCAGTTAGATTTGGAGCGACGAAATCAATGATTAGACGCATGACACAAGAAAAAGCATGGAAGCGTTTATTCGACCAATGGATATTCGGCCTGTTTGGAACATTTGTAGTACTGATGTTACCGATCAGTTTATTAACAGATGACCTTACGTGGGGCGTGCTATATATCGCCTGTGCGCTCATTCCGCTGAACATCTTATATGTGAAGCGCTATCGAATGCGTCTGAGGTTTCAACCAGAACTGAAAGGATTGTATCGTCGTCAACTCGTTCGGGACGGGATCAACAGTGCTGCCTTTTTCCTCGCGTTGAATCATCAACTATTGTTCACATCAAACGTGGCGTATGTGTGTGTCACGGTATTCATTGGTGGTGCAATGCTATGGACGTTGAACGTGAACAAACAAACGAAACAACAAGATATGGAGTATATACATTTCGACAAGGAGGCGATATAGGTGTCACAAGACGTAAAGTGGATGCGACGAATGCGACGTTATGCCGTACCCATCTTGATTCTTTATGTCACGGCCATGATTGTCGCTCTCTTATTAGAGAAAATGTGGCTTATCCCTATCATGGCGTCGGTCTCCGTGATCATCGTCGTGATGGGCTATCAAGAGATGCGTATCATGTGGCGAATGACAAAACATCCGAAAGCTCATCGAATGCTTATATTCCAATACGTATTCGAATGGGTGGATGCGATTTTGTTGACGGCGCTCATGGTGACACTTCTGACAGCGGAAGATTTTGGTCTCGTGATCGGTCTCTTTTTTGGGATATGGGGAGTACTCAGTCCGATTCGGCAGAAGTGGTTCACGAAGCAACTTAAACAAATCGATCCGGAATTACCGACGTATGAGGAAGTGATTGAAGGGAGTGTACTAAATGGACCGTCAATTTGAACTCACGATAACGCATGCCAAACAATTCGAACGGTTTTTTGGCTGGCCGGTACTCGTCATATTCCTCATTTCGTTCATCACCATGTTACGGATACAGGCGACATGGATCATCCCCGTCATGTTGGTCGTATCCATGGGCATGGCTTATAAAGGATATATGGAATATCGAGTCATCCGCCCTTTTGCCGAACATCAAAACGTCGTTCGGGTGTTGCGATATCGACTCGTTGACTGTTGGATTAGTGCTGTTTCGTTATTTGTGCTCTTCATCCCGATGTATGTGAACGAAGATGCCTTCATCCTGACCGGTGGGATCGTCGCCCTTTGGGGGTTGACGAAATCGTACCGAGAGAAGAAGTGGGAAGAGCGAATCCATGCACATCAGTCAGGATTACCAACGTATGAAGCAATACTAGAAAGCGAGGGAGCCATATGGAACCATCACCAAAAGTGAAATCGCAAATCGACACCATTTTAAAAGTAGACCGTTTGACGAAATGGGGTGTCGGCATCATCGGAATCGGACTCGTCGTCAGTTTTTTGATTTACGCCTCATATTGGACACTCTCGGACGGTGTCGTCACGGGAACATTATATGCGGTGCTCGCCGCGGTCTTGACGGGTATTTTTATCCAATATCGGATGTGGTTGCGTTTCGTGAAGAATCAAACCGCGCGTAACCTCTTATCGTTCAAGATGATCGCGCACACGCTCGCTTTGACGGGTGTCGGGATTTATGGACTCTTTTACTTCAAGAGTGAAACGACGGGCACACAATCGTTCCGTATGTTCCTCCTTTCGCAACTGACGTTTTTCGGGATTGAATACTTGGCGAAGCGGTTCGACCGCGTCATTCAGTCTTACGATGAAAACTATTTGACGGATCAAGATTTAAAAGAAATTCGTGAGGTCCGTGAATACGAGAAGGAGCAACGTCGTGAACAAGCGTGATCAGATGAGAGAGCTTGTCAGAGTGGAAACTGAAAAGAATGGAGTCTTCACTTTTCTGTCGTGGATGATCTGTATTGTGCTGTTTGTTGCGACTGAAAAAGGATGGGTGTCAGCAGAAACTGTTCTTTTGATTGGTCAATTTGCGGGTCTATTTGCGATTAAAAAATCTTGGAAGAAAGAAACGATTCAATTGAAGTATTTAACGAATCGAGACGCCAAACGTCACATACACTTGATGTCGATTTTTAATTTTTTGACGTTCCCGATTTTGCTCATCCTCATGTTCGGATGGGTAACGAAACAAATTGAGACACCTTACTTTATCGGATTGATGGTGACTGGAGGTATCATATCCGTCATCGGACATAAATGGTACGAGCGATATATGGTTCGTCTTGATGAGAACTATGTCACGGAACGTGAATTAAGAGAAGAACAAAAATGGGGGAGCGCGTGACTCACTCTAGAAAGTAGGAATATGAAGTGAGGATTGCGACGTATAACATTTGGAACCATGACACGCTATGGCAAAAACGAGTCGATGCGATTTGCCAAGAAGTAAAGCGAATCGACGCGGACGTAATTGCACTTCAAGAAGTCCGTTCTTACGAAGAGGGTAGTGTGGCTCATGACATTGCGGAAGCGACGGGTTATCCATACTGTGTCTTTCATGCTTACCCCGACTCACCGGACGAAGGACTCGCTTTTTTGAGTAAAATTCCCTTGTCTTCAGTTGAAGCGATTTGGGAAGAGGATGTAGAAGAGTCAAACTTTTGTGCGACCCGAGTGACGCTTATCTTCGGCGGTCAGGAATGGGGACTCACGAATGTGCATCTGAACTGGCGCTCTTCTTCGATTCGAGAATGCCAGATGGAAGTGGTACGAGACTGGTTAAGCAAGGGGCGCCAAAAGGCGATTGAGGTGTTGTGTGGAGATTTCAATGATCATTCTCGATCGAATATCTATGATGATGTATCAGATGCAGGGTGGCTGGACGTGACGACGTTTGTTGCGGGAGAATCACAACCGACGTTAGACGTAAAGCACAATCCATACTTGCAATCTTCTCATCTCGAGCAGCCTGAACGATATGATTGGATTCTGTTTCGTTCGGAATGTAGTGAACTCGAGGTTCAGCATGTCGATGTATTTGGAGATGTGCGAACGAGTAAGAACGTTATACCGAGTGATCATTACGGTGTGATGGTTGACTTCACCGTAAATTAACAAGGAGGATGTGCGATTTCGCATCCTCCTTTTATTTGAATAATCGAGCGATGAACCCCACACATGCCGCAAAGGGAAGAAGGAGAAGAAGTCCGAGCCATTGATTGCGCCAAACGACAAACCAGAAAGCGGCTTGCAGACATAGGATACCGACTGCAGCAAAAATCACGAATAAGAATGCTTTCTTACGGGTGGAGCGGTCTTCCCACCATTCCTTGAAATAAGGGAAACTGCAGAGAAAAGCCATCGCCATAAAGAAAATCGCAGGAAACAACATGACATCCCCTAACGTGCTATTCCCTTCAAACTCGAGCCACCTGGATAAGACGGATAACAGAATGCCGATCAATAGGAAGATTCCACCCATGTGTTTCCCCTCGTTTCTTTACTCGTTACTTGTATCATGCCCGTTCTCTCCCTACTCGAAAACCTGATACATTGATGGCATTTTAGTGAAAGTGGTGACTTTTACATGAACGGTAAAAAAGTATTTAGCGACTACTTTAACAATTTCTCTATCCAACACGCCTTGTACTCGATAGCATGAAAGCGTATCTGGAGAAACGGCTAGATATGAAGTGGAAGCGCCAGAACTCTGCGGAGTTGACGAGGACGAAGGTGATCGAGATTTCGGCGGATGCCTTCCAGTCGCGTGTCACGACTGAGAGAGTCTTGATAAAACGTTCGGGTGACCGGGCGGACAAAACGAGACTTGATGACATCACTCAAAAAAGCCCGTTTCCTTTTTCGAGAAATCGAAGCGAAGAGGAGAGTTTTGTATGTGTGGAATCGTAGGGATGATCGGACAAGTTGGAACGAAAGAGATTTTATTGAAAGGGCTTGAAAAGCTCGAGTATCGTGGCTATGATTCAGCAGGAATTGCCTTGGTGGGTGAAAACGTTCGTACGTTCAAAGAAGTGGGACGGATTCAAGCACTCCGTGACATCGTACCGGCTGATGCTGAAGGGACGATTGGAATCGGTCATACGCGTTGGGCGACACACGGGGTACCGAGCGTGCCGAACGCCCACCCGCACCAAAGCACGACTGGACGCTTCACGCTCGTGCATAACGGTGTAATCGAGAACGATGAACAATTGAAAGCCACGCTCGACGTCCCGTTCCTTTCAGAGACGGACACAGAAGTCATCGTCCAGCTCATGGAGAAGCACTTCGTCGAGCTCGGCGATGTCGAGGCGGCGTTCCGTAAGACGCTTTCGGACCTCCACGGTTCGTACGCGATCGCGATGATCGACTCAGAGGACAAAGAGCGCCTCTATATCGGCAAGAACAAGTCACCGCTCCTCGTCGGACTTGGCGACGGCACGTTCAACGTCGTCGCATCAGACGCGATGGCGATGCTCCAGGTGACAGACCAGTACCTCGAGCTCCACGATGGCGAGATCGTCATCCTCACACGTGAGTCGGCGACGATTAAGACGCTCGACGGCGAAGTACTCGAGCGTGCACCATACACGGCCGAGATCGATGCGTCAGACATCGAGAAGGGCACGTACGCGCACTACATGTTGAAAGAGATGGACGAGCAACCGGCCGTCATCCGCAACATCATCCAGCATTACCAGAACGAGAACGGCGACATCGAACTCACGGAAGGCGTGCGTGAGCTCGTGTCAGAAGCGGACCGGATCTATATCGTCGCATGTGGGACGAGCTATAACGCGGGACTCGTCGGAAAAGACATTTTGGAGCGCATCGCTGGCATTCCGACAGAAGTGCACGTTTCTTCTGAATTCGGCTACAACATGCCGCTCTTAAGTGAACGTCCGTTGTTCGTCTTCTTATCACAATCCGGTGAGACAGCGGACAGCCGTGCCGTACTCGTCGAAGTGAAGAAACGCGGATACAAAGCGCTCACCATGACGAATGTACCGGGATCGACGCTCTCACGCGAAGCGAATGAGACGATGCTCCTCCATGCAGGACCAGAGATCGCGGTCGCCTCGACGAAAGCATACACGGCACAGATCGCCGTCCTCGCGATTCTCGCGTATGACATCGCTCGTGCGACAGGGAAAGAATTGCCGTTTGATCTCATGCCGGAGCTTGCCCGAGTTGCGACCATCATGGACTCGATCATGGCGCAAAAAGAGTTGTTCGAAGACCTTGCGGAACGTTATTTGAAAACGACACCGAACACGTTCTTCATCGGTCGTGGGCTTGACGCTTCTGTCTGTCTCGAAGGAGCGCTCAAAGTAAAAGAGATTTCGTATATCCAAGCGGAAGGGTACCCAGGTGGGGAACTGAAGCACGGATCGATCGCCTTGATTGAAGACGGGACACCGGTCATCGCGCTCATCTCACAACCGAAGACGAACTTGAATATTCGTGGGAACGTCAAAGAAGTCGTCGCCCGTGGTGCGAACGCCTGTATCATTTCGATGCAAGGAGTCGAACATGAGAATGATGACTTCATCTTGCCGCACGTCGAGCCACTCTTGGCACCGCTCATCAACGTCTTACCGGTTCAGTTGATGGCATATTATGCGGCGCTCGCCCGTGGCTGTGACGTGGACAAGCCACGTAACTTGGCGAAATCGGTGACAGTGGAATAAATAATGAAGAGGCTGAGTTAATAAAAACTGCACTTTGTTTGTTGGATACTTTCAACATACAAAGTGCAGTTTTTAATTAGTTCCTTCGGATTGCCTTAGAATAAATGATTGAATCATTGTATCGAATCGATAGTGTTCAAGTAAGGATTTGTTCTTTCTTGAAATGTTTAATCCGTACTCAGGTTTACTCTTTTGTCCGGGTTTATCGTAATCTCGATCAACGAATAATTCATTGGGGGCTAACCAAGCGACGTTAGGGATTAGATAAAGTTCAGGGTGTGCGTCTTGGGTGAATAAAAGAAGTGTCAAATAAAGGTTTGGAGTCGTAAGGTCGAATTTACTTTTTTGCATAAAAACATATCCTGAATTACGAATTGCTTTTACTTGAATCTCACAAAAGCGGTTATTGGAATCTTTAATGACAAAATCGACTCCGTGATCATCTACTTCTGATGTATAGACGTCACATCCGTAGGACGCGAATTCCATTTTTGCATAGTACTCTGCATATCTTCCGAGCTGTAAGTGGTTTAAATGCTCCCAATTAAAGTTAGGCAATTCTGTCCATTCCTCTCTGTAAATACAAGATGTAATAAATTATAATACAATTCATTACAAGAATAGATATTTTAATCTAAAAGTATATCTTTAATGAACTGTCGATTAAACCGTAGATGAATACTTTCATGAAGACTTTAGCTCCTTATTAAGGAGTGAGTCTAGTGACGTAGACATAACCTTTTTACTCCTTGCCGATATCTTTGCCAACAAGCAAAATAGTAGGAGAAGTAAGCGGTTCCAACTTATGATTAGATAAAGATAAGCGACGAAAGAAGGGCTGACATGAACGTATACATTGCTTGCCATAGCGGGTTTGTGACAAGTGCGATGGCGGCGAAGTTATTCGCGCAGGCAAGCGAGGGGCGCTTGTCTTGTACGATCACGCACGGAACGATTCAAAACATCCCGAATGAGGTGGATTTGATTCTCTATCAGGAAGGGGCGACCCCGGTCACCCATCCAACCGCACGTGTCCGGTCAGTCCGACAACTCCTGTCGCTCGAGGAATACCGACTACTTGTCGAAGAATGGATGGATGAGCATGAGACATGAGTGGACCGCGCGAGAGCGGTCGATTTTACTACACTTATTGGCAACTGAGACATCGACACCGCTCGCCGAAATCGCGCAGGCGGTGAATTTGTCTGAGCGCACGATTCAACGAGAACGACAATTACTTGAAGGCATCTTAAAAGAGTTCGAACTTGAACTCGCTTGGCAACGCGGTCATGGACTGAGCTTGGTTGGCAAACCAGCTGCGAAACAACAGTTACGAGAAGATCTCATCTTATCTGCAGAAGCGATCCCCACGAGCGAGGACCGCTTATTTGAACTGGCGTGGCGTCTCTTGTTTGAGAACGATACACTCAAATTGCAGGCGGTCGCTAAACAGATGCACGTTTCGCCGAGCACGTTGACGCAAGACTTAGAGAAATTGGACAGATGGTTCGAAGAGTATCATTTAGAAGTTGAACGGAAAAAAGGTGTTGGGGCTAGAGTGCTCGGTTATGAGTCCGAGAAGCGTAAGCTACTCATCAACGCTCTGCTTGCCCACTGGGACACGCTCGCATTTTATCGCTTCGTCCGTGGAGAAGATGACTACATTCCTGCTTTTTTGAAGACGGTGCCATGCGAGGAGATGCTTGAAGGTCTTCGGGACGGCTATGATTATTTAAAGTCTCGCGCGTTTGAGCGGATGGACGACCGTACCATCATGCGAGTCACGTTCGCTTACGGGGTACAACAAGAGCGGTTAGCTTCTGGATTCTTTTTAGAGATGTATACGAAAGGACGGTCCGAGGACTATCTGAAAGTCGCCACCGATATGGAAGAGGCACTCGGGATCACCTACTCGATGGCGGAACGCGTCTGGTTCGCGGAAGAGGCGAACCGTCTGCGCTCAATTAAAGATCAAATGAAAGAAGACGAGGAAGAACGCTGGATTATGCAGATTCGGGTGCATAAACTGATTCATCACGTCTCGCTCATCTATGGATTCACCTTTACGGATGACACGGCACTCGAACGGGGACTGCTCGCGCACATCCTCTCGAGTATGAATACGCAGGCGCTACCAGAGACGAGTACAGTCAAGCCCCACATCGACCGCGACTATCCTGGACTTCGTTCGGCGATTCAACAGGCCGCCGACATCGTCTTTGGGACGAATACGTTCTCCGAAGAAGAGACGGTCTTTTGGGCGATGCACTTTGCGGCAGCACTCGTCAAACCGGTGCGCCGCCGCGAATATCGGGCGCTCGTCATCTGTTCGGCCGGACTCGGTTCGTCGAAGATGCTCGTCAATCGGGTACGCCAAGAGTTCCCAGAGATGCAAGACGTCGTCAACTCATCACTTTTCGGACTCGAACAGCACCGATTGGAAGAATATGATGTCATCTTGTCGACGGTACCGTTACCACCGCTATCGGTACCAACGTTAATCGTCAACCCGCTTTTGACGAGTGAAGAAGTGCAACGCGTCCGCCATCTCTTACTGTCATTACCGCAATCCTTTCAGACACTCGCAACGAAGCCGCGGTCAACGATGCTTGATTTCGCAGAACTCGGGGAATTGGTCGAGACGTTCGAGCGGATGGATGACCAGTTCGATTTGGTCACGCTCAATAATACGGACCGTTTAGAAGATATCTTGCTTGATATCGGTACACATTTAGAAGAACGTGACCTCGTACAAAGCGGGATTCAGCTCTCTGCCCAACTGCTTCGTCGTCACGAGGTCGCGGGCCTTGGTGTGCCTGGTACGAAACTGGCGTTATTCCACGGACGACATGCCTCGATTGAGAAGGCGAGTGTGTTTGCGTTTGATTTAACGACATCGATTCCGCTCCTCATGATGGATCAGTCGACCGAACCCGTGACACGTCTGCTTGTCTTGCTTGCACCGGAAGAAGCACGTGACATCGAGCTTCAGTTCCTAAGTGCGATCAGCGGGTCGCTCATTGAGAGTGAGGAGCATATGCGGCTATACAGCACGGGGACAAAAGAGGACCTCCGTTTGCTCCTGCACGAATGCATGAAGAAAATGATTCATGAGACATTGTACGAAAAATGACCGAACCATGGTCATTTTTTTGTTTGGCATAAAATGTTGCCAAAGTGTGAACTGGATTGAATTGAGAAAGCGCTTACTCCAGGCATACAATACAGGTGTAGAGCACAAACCGGTTAGCTACACTACACATTCAACCTTTCACATTTAAACGACTGGAGGTTTTATACATGGCGAATACGCAAGCAAGCTCGGGCGGGGTCCGAGTCAAAGTACAACGGTTCGGTAGTTTCCTCAGTGGGATGGTCATGCCGAACATCGGCGCCTTCATTGCCTGGGGGATTATCACAGCACTCTTCATTCCAACAGGATGGTGGCCAAACGAAAAATTAGCAGAACTCGTTGGTCCAACCATCACGTATCTCTTACCATTACTCATCGGTTTCACTGGTGGTAAATTACTTCATGACGTACGAGGTGGTGTCGTCGGGGCACTCGCCACGATGGGGGTCATCGTCGGTACCGACATTCCGATGTTCCTCGGTGCGATGATCATGGGTCCACTCGGTGGTTATGTCATCCGCCAAGTCGACCGTGCCCTTGAAGGCAAAGTTAAAGCAGGATTTGAAATGCTCGTCAACAACTTCTCAGTTGGAATCATCGGTGGTCTTCTCATGCTTGGAGGATTTGAAATCTTCGGTCCGATCATGAGTGCCCTCGATAAAGTCATGGCGGCAGGTGTGGACTGGATTGTCGGCGCGAAATTGCTTCCGATTGCGAGTCTGTTCATCGAACCAGCAAAAGTTCTCTTCTTGAACAACGCCATCAACCACGGCATCTTGAGTCCGCTTGGTGTCGATCAAGTCGCCGACGCTGGAAAATCAGTTCTCTTCTTACTTGAAGCAAACCCAGGACCAGGTCTTGGATTACTTCTCGCCTATATGTTCTTCGCCAAAGGTGCAGCGAAACGTACGGCACCGGGTGCAGCCATCATTCACTTCCTTGGTGGGATTCACGAGATTTACTTCCCATACGTATTGATGAAGCCAGTCTTGATCCTTGCGATGATCGCAGGGGGCGCAACAGGGATCTTCACGTTCGTACTCTTTGATGTCGGTCTCGTCGCACCTGCTTCACCAGGTAGTATCTTTGCCATTCTTGCGATGGCGTCACGCGGTTCATATCTCGGACTCGTGGCAGGGATTCTCTTGTCAGCAGCGGTCACGTTCGCTGTGGCGAGTGTCATCTTGAAATCGAGCGCAGCAGAGGAAGTATCACTCGAAGAAGCGACACAAAACGTGAGTGCGATGAAAGGCAAACAGTCTTACGCATCGACTCTCGTGACAGATCGTCTTGATAAAGTCGACCACATCATCTTCGCTTGTGACGCTGGAATGGGATCGAGTGCCATGGGAGCATCGGTTCTCCGGAACAAGGTCAACAAAGCGAACTTGCCAATCAAAGTGACGAATACGTCCATCAGCAACTTGCCGAAAGACGCCCAGTTCGTCATCACACACGAAGATTTGACGGAGCGTGCGGAAGCGCAAGCACCGGATGCGATTCATCGTTCGGTCACGAACTTCTTGAACGCCGATTACTACGACCAATTGGTAGAAGAAATTAAAGCGGAACGCAGCAAAATTTCTTGAACTCAGAACAGATAGAGATACGGTTTAGCCATTAGGAGGAAATCAAAATGCCATTCATTCAAACAGAGATGATTCGACTTAACCAAACATTCGCAACGACAGAGGAAGCGATCACAGCAGCCGGAGCCGTCCTACAAGACGCCGGCTGTGTGACGCCGGAGTATGTAGAAGCGATGCATGAACGTCAAGCGATCGCCAACGTCTATATCGGAAATCACGTCGCCATTCCACACGGTACAGAAGCAGCGAAATCAGCGGTTCAGAAGACGGGGATCTCGTTCCTGCAAGTACCAGACGGTGTCGACTTTGGAGGTCAAACGGCCAAACTCGTCATCGGAATTGCAGGCGTGAATGATGAACATTTAGAGCTCCTTTCGCAAATCGCGATTCTCTGCTCGGACGAAAGTAATGTGGAGCGTCTTGTTCAGGCGAAAACGAAAGAAGAAATCTTGGCGCTCTTTATGGAAGAGGTGGCGTAAATGAAAGCTGTTCATTTTGGGGCAGGGAACATTGGACGAGGATTTATCGGATTATTGCTCAATCAAAGCGGTTACGAGGTGACGTTTGTCGACATCAATGACACGGTCATCGAAGCGCTTGAGGTAAAACGTCATTATGAGGTCGGGTTCGCAGAAGACGGCGTCGATCGTATCGTCGTCGACCGGGTTCGTGGTGTCAATAGTTTGAAAGAACCGGCTCGTGTCGTGGACTTAATCGCAGAAGCAGATCTCGTGACGACGGCTGTCGGACCGTCACTTCTCTCAAAAGTGGCACCGTTGATCAGCGAAGGACTTCGTGCTCGTGAAGTCGAGGATGCACCGGTCTATGTCATCGCATGTGAGAACATGATTGGTGGGAGTGCAATTCTTCGTCAAGAAGTAGAGGCGTGTGGCGGTGTCGGGGAGGCGAATGTCTTCTTCCCGAACGCGGCTGTCGACCGCATCGTCCCGCTACAACAACATGAGGATCCACTTTACGTGGAAGTCGAGACGTTCCATGAATGGGTCATCGAGACACAAGGGCTCAACGAACAACCACCGATTCAAGGCGTGACGTGGGTCGAGGAGATCGGACCGTATATCGAACGGAAATTATTCACGGTCAATACGGGACACGCCATCGCCTCTTATATCGGCTCGTTGTTCGGGAAGGCAACGATTGACGAGGCGTTGAAGGATCGTCGCGTGCGTCAAGTCGTCCAAGGCGCATTGTATGAGACAGGTTGGTTATTGCTTGAGAAATACGGATTCGAGGCGAAAGAGCATAGCCAATACATTCAAAAAATCATCAAGCGCTTTGAAAACCCGAAACTGAAGGATGAAGTGTCGCGCGTGGCGCGTTCGCCGATTCGTAAACTTGGACCGAGCGACCGTCTCGTCAAACCGGCACGCGAATTGATGGATAACGGCATCGAGCCAAACGAACTCGCTTACGGGATTGCAGCAGCCCTTCATTACTACAACCCGGAGGATTCGGAATCATCGGAGCTGAACTTGTCGATCGAAGAACACGGCATCTCGTCAACGATTGAAAAATACCTTCATCTTCATGAGGGGGATACGTTGACTCAGTTGATTCTCGATCAATATCATTTGATTCGTGAAGAAGAAAAAGAACGCGTGTCGTAACTAAAAATCGCTCCTGTCAAATGGACAGGAGCGATTTTTAGTGTTTTCCGAACTCGAGATAGGTGGTCGTCTCTTTGACATGAAACGGAACGTCTGTCTCAGACAACGGAAGACTGAAGTAGTAGCCTTGTACGTAGTCACATGATTCCTTGAGTAACCATTCGAGTTGAGCGGATGTTTCCACGCCCTCCATGAGAACTTTCATGCCCAGGTTGTGACCGAGTTGAATCATCGAGCGGACGATGGCCTCTTGATTGCGGTCGGTGAACAGGTTCTCGATAAACGACCGATCGATTTTCAGCACTTGCACAGGAAGTTCCCGAAGTTGGCTGAAAGAAGAATAGCCGGTCCCAAAATCATCGAGAGAAATGAGGATCCCGAGCTGATGCAACTGCGTCAGTTTTTCACGAGTCGAGGCCTCATATGAAAGCATCGAGGACTCGGTCACTTCCAATTCGAGATACATCGGGTCCATCCCCGTCTCCAAAAGAATGGATTGTAGCGTATCAACAAAGTCTTCGCGCGCAAATTGGAGGGGGGAGACGTTAAGGGATAATGTAAAGGGACGTATCCCAGTCCGTTGCCAACGTACCCAAGTGCGACAGCCTTCCCGAATGACCCAATGACCAATCGAATGAATTAACCCCGTGTTTTCTGCAATCGGGATGAAGTCAGATGGCGCAACCTTTCCGATTTGTGGATGTTGCCAGCGAAGTAACGCTTCCACGCCTTCTAATCGATTCCGCTTCAAATCGATTTTCGGTTGATAGACAAGTGTCAGTTCGTTTTTACTTAGTGCGGTGACGAGTGCTTTTTCTATCTCGATATTGCGCAAGAGTTGAGGTCGTGATGATTCTTCGAATAATTTGATATTATTCTCTCCATCTTGTCTGGATTCATCAGCGGCAAGACGAGAAAACTGAATAAGTTCTTCAGAAGAAGCACTATCCTTAGGGAAATGACTGATTCCCGCACTCATCGTCAATTCAAGAGTCGCGCCATCCACGTCGAAGCTGGATGAAAGCGCCTTAATACATTTTTCAGCCTTTTGATGAGCGAGCGAACTTCGTTGCGCAAATAGTAAGATGACAAACTCGGATGGTCCGATTCGTGTCAACACATCGTCTGGGTGAATCGTATGTTTGAGGCGGTCAGCGACTTGAATGATCAACTCATCTGCTCCGTGATGCCCGAGAATGTCACTTAGGAAACGCCAGCGGTTTACGTCGATATATAAACAGGCGACCGAACGTTCTTGTGAGATACATTCCTTCAAGAGGGCATCCAGTTTATGCCGATTTGGTAAATCCGTCAATGCATCGTGAAAAGCCATATGTTCAATCAGACGCTGAGAGGCGACTGCTTCGGTCACATCTCGGATAAACCAGAGTACTTGATTGTTCGAACCATCTTGAAGTGGGTAAGACGTCACTTCTAACGTACGATGATTCGTGTCAATTTGTACCGGCTGATAGAACGGCTGTTGAGCCGACAGCAAAGGATGATAATCTTGAAAAAATGGTTCTGTTACATGCCCCTCGAATAAGTGAGCGAACGCTTGATTTTGATATTGGATTTCACCATCGCTTGTCGTCGTCACTACGGCATCCGTTGTCGATTCTAAAATCGTCGTTTGGAAGAGGTCACGTTTTTGGATTTGTCGTTCTAACGTATACGCAATAAAGTACATCCCGAATAAGAGAAATACGATGCTTGTGACTAACCATGCGAGTAGGGTCGGATCAATCGGAACCTGCCTGACGGGTGAAGCATCGGGGATAATGGTCGTTGCCCGCATTCCAGCAAGGTGCATACTGAAAATAGCTGTCCCCATCAGAAGGGAGAACATCAGTTTCACGGAAAAAGCGGAATGCTGCATAGAGTAGGATGAAAAGAAACCTACCCATAAGGCGAGAAAGGAAGCGCCCCAAGCGATACCAATCGAAATCAATACCCATAAGGGATCAAAGTCTAATTGAACACTTTGTATAGCGGTCATCCCGATATAATGCATGCTGACAATTCCGAATCCCATCAAACCGGAAGATTGCAGTAAGGTCATCCATGTCGTCTTTCGGGAAATCAAACCGAACGACAGGATGCACCCGGCAATCGCCGGAATCATCGATCCGATAATGAGCCAGATGGAGTACGTGCTTTCGTGTAAAGAAGCATGACCGAGCATGGCCACAAAATGCATGGACCAGATGCCGAGACCTAGGGTGGTACCACCAAATAAAATCCAAGTACGATGAGACGTTGTCACACCTCCTGTGACCCGCTTCGCTAATTCGAGTGCCATCAAGGCTGAAACGCTAGCAATGAGGAAAGCGAGCATCATCAAAAATTCATTATGACTCGTTGTGTGCGTGCTAATCTGTTCCATAGTGTCGATACCTCATAGGGTTTTTAATTTATGATTCACTTTATTATATGCCGAACAATTGTAATTACATATAAAAAGATTCAAATGCTATTCTTCCAATCAAATAACGGGTACTACATTGCTGAAGGGGTGCTGACTATGTATAAAAATAAATACATTCACTTGTTCTTATTGGTCTCATTCGGCTACTCATGGCTTATATGGGGAAGTTTGTACTGGTGGACCGATTTACCGATTATGGCAATCGTTATTTCGGGAGCGTTTGGACCCAGCATTGCAGGGTTCGTCACGATGTATCGACTTCGCGGTGGGGAAGGGGTGACACATCTTTTTCGGAAAAGCGTTCAGTTCCAGATGAGTTGGAAGATGTATGTGATTCCCCTTTTGCTGGTGCCGTTCTTATTTCTCGTGGCGTATTGGTGGACGGATCGAAGCGATGCCTTACTCGTTCGCGAACCGTGGTGGATCGTCCCATACTTTCTCTATATGCTATTTCTCGGTGGGGCGGTGCAGGAAGAGTATGGATGGCGCGGCTATTTGCTCGACGCCTTGCAATCAAGACTCCAGCCGCTTCTAGCCAGCTTGTCACTCGGAGTGATTTGGACGCTATGGCATATTCCGCTCTTCCTCATGGTTGGAACAGTTCAGGCGAATCTATCGTTTTGGGCATATGGATTAGCCGTGATGGCTTATACGATTCTCATCACTTGGGTATACAATGGTTCGTCGCGTAATTTATGGTCGGTCTTTCTCATGCATACGATGTTTAATGTCATGCTCGTGATGGTCGGGTTCGAAGCGGAAAGTGGTTATCCAATCGGGTTTATTCATTTGACGATCACGTTATGGACCGCTGCGATTTTAGTCATTTGGAAAACGTACGGTAAATTGAGTTATGAGCCACTCGAGGAAATGATTCCTTCATACCCGAGTGTTACGCAACGGATGCGTGAGGGTAAAGAGTAGGACAAAAAAGAAAAGGAAGTGGACGTCTTGAATTTTCGCGCACTCGAACAATCAGACGTGAGATCCTTGCAGCGCTTGTTTATGGAGAGTCTGAGTGACTTGATTCGACGAGAGCGTTTTGAAGATGCCGATTTGCTCGATGAAGAAGTGGCACGTCTGAACACGACGATTCAAGATCATTTCGATGATGACACCGTTCAACTGTACATTGTGGAAGAAGACGGAATCATTGTGGGAGCAGGGGCGTTACTACCTCCGAATGATATCATCTCAGGAAACATACAAATTGAGCGTGGTGCGATCGAGTTAGGGAGTGTCTATGTGTCACCTCGTATGCAGCGGCGAGGTGTCGGACAATACTTGTTAGAAGAAATGATGCGTGAAATTTCGGATCGAGGGAAAGACGTCTTTTATTTAGATGCCGGATTCCCGAGCGCCCAAGCCTATTGGCAAAAACGATTGGGTGAGCCATCTCATATCCTCGAACATTATTGGGGTCCCGGGGCATCACATATGATTTGGCGGGTCAATATCAAACAAGGAACTTAGCTGAGTGCTAAGTTCCTTGTTTTTAGTAATAAGATCGCATGAATTGATGAATGCCGGATGCCGTTGCTTCAGCCATTCGTTGGCGATATGTCGTACTCGTTAAATGTGAGCGGTCGCTTGAATTACTGATGAATCCGTATTCGACAAGGGTAGAAGGTGAAACGTTACGTCCGACTACGTATACATTTTGATACTTGACCCCACGGTTTTGAATCGTGGAAATCCGTGAAGCGATCTCTTTATTGATACTTGAGCCGAGACTACGGCTGGCAGAAACGTAAGGGTTTGTCGTATAGCTATCTGACGTTGGGACGAGTACCTCATGTCCATGAGCCGTGTTATAAACAGAAGAGTTCGCGTGAAGACTGACGAACACATCCCCTTTATAAGACTTGTTGAGTGACACACGTTGGTCAAGGGAGAGGTACGTATCGTTTGAGCGAGTCAATTTAACGTTGTAGTCATATGTGCTCGATAAGACGCCAGCAAGGCGTTTCGCGATATCAAGTGCAATTACTTTCTCGTAAACCGATCCGTAGACAGCGCCAGGGTCGTTTCCGCCATGCCCTGCGTCGATGACGACCGTTTTACCAGTTCCGTCTGTATCGGTTGGTGTCGTGACAGTCGTAGGCTTCAAGTACTCGGATGCTACATAACCGGTTTTTCCATTGTATGTGACTTTATACCACGAGTCGTAACGACTGACATACTTGACGACCGACCCGGCCGGAATGACGGTTAAGACATTGCTCCAAGAGGCCGCGCTAAGGCGCATGTTCAAGTTCACGGTCGTTTCATAATAAGCAGACGGGGTTACAGGAGCTGTCGTCGCCGTTAAATAGTCAGAAGAAACGTAACCAGTTTTTCCATTATAGGTAACCTTATACCATGATCCGTAGCGACTCACATATTTGACCGTCGCACCCGACGGAATCGTCGTGACGACAGAACTCCATGAAGCGGCGCTGAGACGAAGGTTTAAATTGGCAGTCGTCTTATAATAGTCCGAAGGTGGGACGGGAGCACTCGTAGCTGTTAAATAAGCAGAAGCGACGTAGCCCGTCTTTCCATTGAACGTCACTTTGTACCATGACCCATAGCGACTGACATACTTGACGGTCGCGTCGGCAGGGATCACGGTGACGACATCGCTCCATGAAGCGGCAGTAAGACGCATATTTAATCGGTCTGTTGTCTTATAGTAAGCAGAAGTGTTCGAGACCGTAACGTATTGAGAAGAGACATATCCTGTTTTGCCTCCATAACTGACTTTGTACCACGAACCGTATGTACTGATATACGTGACGCTTGAGCCAGATGGAATGGTCAACAGGACAGGGCTCCAAGTGGCTGCACTTAAGCGAAGATTTAAGTTGGCGGTAGTGGTATAGGTCGAGGCGGCTTCAGCAACAGTCGATTGAATACCAGATGAATCCAGTTGGAACGGGACGATTGCTGCCCCGGATATTGCAAGTGAAGAGCTGAGTAACAGCTTTAAACTCCATGATGATTTTGTTTCATTCAATGTTCAAACTCCTTTATTCATTAAACTAGTGACAAGGGCGGCGTATGAGAGTGCATCTAGGTTGTCCCTGTTTATTATATAAGTAAAAAGGAAAAAATGGAGGGGAATATATAATTCATTTACCTTTTTTCTTAAAATGAAAAAAGACGCACAAGGCGTCTGGAGTAAATCAGATTAAACGATGCGAGGCATATCATCAACAAGTAGTTTAACTGGTTCATCTACTTTAACAATGCGAGGCATGTCGTCAACGAATAGTTTAGCAGGCTTGTCTACTTTAACAATGCGAGGCATATCATCAACAAAGAGTTTGATTGGTTCGTTCACTTTAACGATACGAGGCATATCATCAACGTGTAATTTGACGGGCTCATTTACTTTAACAATGCGAGGCATATCATCTACTAGAGGTCTAACAGAACTTCCTAAAAGTAAAACTGCTGTAGCGATAAATAGTATTCCTGTTACTTTTTTCATTAATAAAACCTCCATCAAATTATTATTTTATGCTTTTAAAGCAGAAAAACCTAAATTATCATAGATCATTCGTCAGCTTTCAAAGAATCGAACAATCGGTATAGTGTCTCAGATTGCTGATATATACGTGTCTCCAAATCTCCTGAGTAAGCATCTGGAGTGTCGGCAGGAAAGATCACTACTTTTTCAGATTCACTTTTTACAGCAGTTGCTAGAATAGAAACATTTACTTGTTGACTCAATAACGTACTGCAAAGAGAATGTGATATCTTATCAGTTTCATTGAGTAAATTTGGTCTCCAGCAAACTGATGTTTCGGGCAAAATATACAAAATATGTCCTTCTTCAAGTAGGGTCATGCATTGATTAGTAACAAAGTCTGAATCCTGCTCAACGTTAATATATTCATAATCAAGTAACTGTTTTTCATAAATTGTTTTTGTACTTCGTTTTAAAATCGAGAGGGAAAGTTCAGGTCCTAGAATATAAAGTTTTTTGAAAGAGTGAATGTGATTCAATGAACGAGCTATCAGTCGAGGTAATGATTGATAGTAATCGATTTGAAAAGCGTTTACAATGAAACCTCTAGGAGAACTTAACAATTGGGTCAGGTGCTCTAACCCTGAAAAATTATTATGATCTTCAGAAGTGTACATTGTATCCATGGTTGGAACTTGCTTTGACTTAAAATAAATTTTAGGCTTAATGTAGTCTTCGGCAAGTAAGAAACTTAGTTTTCCCATTTGTCATTTTCACCCCCGGATAAATAATTGAAATGTGTTATTTAGTAAAAATTAACTAGGAAATTTGTAGAAACTGTTTTTACTAGTTCAATATTATCATGTCATCTTTTATAAAGGGGGATGTTTTGGTTGGGAAAATCATTCCTAGAAATGCTCTTTTAAGATGCTTTTTTGTGGCGAATTTCCTGTATGCGTGACAAAAAGACTAATATTTTTTGAAAAAACCAACCATTTTAGTTCGAAGGGGCTACTTTTTGATATGGAATATAACTTTGGGAATTTAATAAAAGTAGAACGTATGCGGAAAAATATGAAGCAGTCAGTGCTTGCTAGAGGAATCTGCTCAATCTCATACTTAAGTAAAATTGAAAATAATCAAACTACTCCTAGTGACGAAGTCTTAGAACTGATTTTTGAAAGGTTAGAATTAGAGGTTCCACTTTATTATGACTTCAGTGAAAAAGTAGATCAAACTAAAAAAGAAATTCGAGATATATTGAAAGAAGCATTATTGTCACGCCAAGAAGATAAGTATTTTAAGAGGATTGAAAAATTTAAAACAAATCCTGTTGTCTTACAATCGAAGGAATTGTACATTACTTTATTAATCACGCTAGCGCGATTTGGTCTCACACCTGGTGGTAATGTTCAATATTTAATTGAAGTAGGTTGGATTAAAGATCAACTAAACAAAGACAATCGTTTGCGATACGATTTATTGCAGTGCCTCTACATGTTTCTCTATCAGTCGGCTGATCGAGAAACTACTGTGAGTTTGTTAGAGAATGTTGGTAAAGAGCTTGCGGATTCAAGTATTCCTGATTGGGAAAAAGCAGATATGCGATATGTGATGGGCGCACTTTATCACCGATTTACAGATTATTCTCAAGCTATTGATTACGTGAAGTTGGCACTCGAGTATTTTCAAGAGAATTTTTGCTTGGAACGAATTATCGAGTCGCACATGATCATCGGTTTGTCATTTAAACGTCGGAAACGATACACAATTGCTTTAGAACATTATGAAAAAGCAGCGAAAGTGGCAGATAAGGCAAAATTGAACGATTATTATGGAATGCTTTATAACAATATGGGGGATATATATTTTTTAATTGGGGATCAAGAGAAAGCACAAAAATATTTTCTTGATAGTTTTAAGGTTAAAGAAGGAGCAAAAAGTAAACTATATAGTGTAATGTCTTTGCTTGAAGTCAATGCCGCTAAAAATAATATTGAAGGCATTATGGAATGGTTGGCAATAGGCTATGAGTTAAAAGGGGATCAAGATGATTTAGTAGAGTTTAACTATCACTTTGATATTTACGTAAGTAAGTATAAAAAAATTGATCAAAATGAGTTAATCCAAAGTCTAAAAAGGGCTGTTAATTAATTTTGAAGCATATGATGAATACTACACTCATAAGTATGCATTGTGGTTGTCTAGAGAATTAAGAAGCACAGGAAAGTACAAACTTGCTACAGAATACTATGAAAAAACAATCTCAATGATGTCACGTTGGGAGTAAACAAAAAGAACTCGAGATAAGTAATGATACTTAAATCGAGTTCTTTTCTATGGCGTTGTAAAATAATGCACAGTCCACACTTGTTCTTGAACGAGGCGTTCGTCTTCAATATGACCGTTAAGGACCTGCTGTAATAGATGAATCAAATGTTTTTGAAGATTCGCATCATGAGAGCCACTATGCAAAATTTCCTCTTCGCTCGCAACAATGTAAAAACCACCAAGCCGCAATGGCACATGCTTCCGAATCAAAGCAGCGGCAGTTTGAAACTTCGCTTGCTCCCCCATGTGAGGCACGTCAATCTCGAAACGTCCCCATTGATTAAAATCTCCAATTTCTGAAAAAGGTGGGTCACGATGATCCAATGGCAAGTCCTCCGATCCTAGCAATCTCTTTATATTCAGTATATCTTGTTTTCGACTTAAAACGTGCAAAAATAAATGGATAGGATAACCTACATCTACGAAAATGAATCGGTTTCTTTCCTTTCTATATTCTGTAAAAGGATTCCTTCCAAATTAGGCAAAAAAGAGTCAAAAATAACACGGTCGTTTGGACCGTGTTATTGCATGATGGGTTCTTTTGAGGTTGGTAGTTCACAGATAAATGTACTTCCTTCCCCGTATACCGATTCGACATGGAGTTGACCATCATGGGCTTTGGCAATTTCTTTACAAATTGCGAGACCGAGACCGGTACCTCCGATTTTACGACGATCCGAATTATCGACGCGGTAAAATTTCCCGAAGAGGTGAGGGAGCGAGGCACTCGGTATACCCATACCGTGGTCTCTCACTTTCATCACGACCTCTTCGTCTATACGTTCGAGCGATACAAGGATATTCCCGCCATCTGGCGAATATTTGATGGCGTTACTTAATAGGTTACCAAGTAATTGACGCATCCCTTCTAAGTCTGCATCGATAATAAAGTCTTGTTCGGTATCGGCATCGATGAATAGTTCATGCCGGTCCGTCGTTTCCTGATAAAACGCGACACTGTCTGTGATGAGCTTGTATAAATCGACCGGTTCCCACTCGAACGTTTGCTTTCCGGACTCCATTTTTTGAAGATCCAAGAAATCGTTGACGAGATACGAGAGTCGTTTCGCTTCATCGTGGATTGTCTTCAAATACAGTTCACGACGACTTTCCTTCAAATCTCGTGACAGCATCAGTTCAGTAAATCCGTAAATCGAGGACAATGGTGTCCGTAATTCATGTGAGACGGTCGAGACGAGTTCGGATTTCATCCGATCGATTTCTGTTTCGGCCGTGACGTCACGTAAGACGAGCATCGTTCCACGGAGTTTGCGGTCTCGATAGACACTTTCGGCATAAAGTTGAATGAAGCAATCGCCTTGGTCGATTGAAATCGTGAGCCCATCCTCCGGCGGATCTTGCGTGAAGACGCGTTCGAAGTATCGGACAAACTGTTCATGTTGATCGACCCTTTCCGCCAGCTGTTCGATATCGATGTCAATGGCAGAGAGTTCTTCGTATCCCTTATAGTCAAAGTGTAAATCATCAAACATACGGATGAAGGCGCGATTGCCGACGATAGTGTCATCTTCATAGTTCACATATAAAATGGCCTCACGTACAGAATTGATTAGTTGCGCCGTCTCTTTCCGATCCTGTTGCATCTGGCGATAAAGCTGCATGCGGAGAAGTGAGATGGCGAGTTGACCAGCGAACGCGTTCAACTCCGATTTTTCACTGGCATCGTACTGTTCGTCGTAACGTGCCAAATAGAGACATCCAATGAGACTATTA
This sequence comes from Exiguobacterium profundum, assembly GCF_001909285.1. Lineage (GTDB taxonomy): Bacteria > Bacillota > Bacilli > Exiguobacteriales > Exiguobacteriaceae > Exiguobacterium > Exiguobacterium profundum. The sequence goes on along the minus strand of NZ_MRSV01000001.1, from coordinate 10,416 downwards.
TCTGATGGGTCCATAATCGGGATGACCGTCTCATATATATAATATGGATACGTGTGTAACGCATCGACGACCCGCTTAGAAGTGGCGGCCGGTAACTTTGAAATCATGACTCGTTTAAGCAAAAGGGAATCTTTCTTTAGACTTTCTTGTTGATCTTCGGTCATCTCTTTCGGTACAACAGACGTGATTTCTCCGTCTTTAGTGAGTAAGAGGGCGCCGAACTCAGATTTTGTAAGCAACACAATCTTTTCAATAACAGAAGAGTAATCAAATAAGGATTCTTTCGAGGCCAATACTTCAATCAACTCATTGCGATATTGAAGATTAATTTCATTTAATTTCGATTCATTTAATACGTTTTCGAGCTTTTCTTTCTTCGCTTTCAGTCTGCTGTTCTGGTCGGCCATCCGTTTGATGAGTGGGCGTCCGATTAATAAGATGGCACTGATGAACATGACGAGCCCAATCATCCAAATCCATCGGAGAGCAGTGAGTTCGAGAGTAGAGACATTCCCATCACGCACGAACCAGGCTCCAATCAAGGTTAAAACCAGACTGAATCCACAGACACTATATAAAATACTGAGTATTTGACGACTGTTCAATTGTTCAATCCACTTGCTGATCATTCGTTCTACTTCCTTCCTTGAACATAAAAAACGAGAGGTCACCTTTTCCTTGCCCTGAATTTTATGAGACCGGGAAAGGAAAATGAAGCAATTTGCTTATAAAAAATGCTGAAAATCACATCTACATAATGCGATTTACCCAAAATACATGAAATGTACACGTGTCAACCTGCTTTGCGTTGACATTATTTAACGAAGTGATTACCTTGATATTAAGATAAAACAACGAGGAGTGTAGTCTATGTTATCAATTGAACCGTCTGCCTTGACTGAACGAGACACATATAAGTTTTTGATTGGCAGCATTGTACCAAGACCGATTGCGTTTATCACAACACAAAATGGGGACGTGATTAACGCCGCCCCGTTTAGCTATTTTAATGTAGTCGCATCCAACCCTCCGCTCGTCTCCGTCTCGGTTCAACGAAAAGATGGCGTCATGAAAGACACGGCGCGTAACGCACTCCGTACGAATGAACTAGTGATTCATGTCGTAGATGAAACGAACGTCATCAACGTGAACGAGACGGCCGCCAACCTTGCGGCAGATGAGAGTGAGCTGTCTCGTACAGACTTTACGCTTCAACCGAGTGATGTGATTTCGACGCCAGGAGTCAAGGAGGCAAAGGTTCGATTTGAATGTGTGCTCCATCATCACTTGCCGATCGAACATGACGGAAAAACGACTGCTGATTTATTGATTGCGCGAATTGTCCGTTTCCATATTGACCGAGAGTTATATACTCAAGGACGCATCGATGCTAAACGGCTTGCGCCTGTCAGTCGGATGGCTGGCAATAGTTATGCGACCCTTGGGGAACTATTTGACGTGCAGCGTCCAGAGTAATCGATAAACGTGCCCGTTTTTTCTAAAGAACGGACACGTTTTTTGGGTAAAGAAATAGGAAGCGCATTTGGGTGCGGTATTTCTTTCTTTCCGACACTCGCTTGTGTCACAATAAAGTCAGAACATTCTAACTTTCAGTCATCCTAGATCAGAGAAAAAGGGGAGTCCGTCATGTACCGTCCAACTGTCCAATCGATTATTACTGCTATTGAAACCGTGATTGTCGGAAAAGAAGAAGTCATCGCAAAAAGTCTCACTGCCTTGCTAGCAGGTGGGCATGTGCTGCTTGAAGACGTACCAGGAGTCGGAAAGACAATGCTCGTCCGTACGTTCAGCCGAGCGATTGACTTAGATTTTAAGCGCATCCAATTCACACCGGACATGCTACCGTCCGACTTGACCGGGATTTCGATGTACAACCAAAAAACGAGGGAATTTGAATATCGACCAGGTCCGCTCATGGGTAACATCATTTTAGCGGATGAAATTAACCGGACCTCACCGAAAACGCAATCAGCTCTTCTTGAGGCGATGGCTGAGAGAAGTGTAACAGTGGACGGGGAATTGAAAGTGTTACCGTCACCTTTCTTCGTCATGGCGACACAAAACCCGATTGAGCATGAAGGGACGTATCCATTGCCGGAAGCACAGTTGGATCGCTTCTTACTTAAAATCGAGATGGGCTATCCGACATTCAATGAAGAGATTGCATTATTGTCGCGGTTTGAAAAAGAAGAGCCGCTCGAGGCGCTTCAGAGCGTGATTACGAAGCAAGAAGTCGAACTCATGCAACGTGAAGTGAGAGACGTGCATGTGTCGAGTGCGGTCAAACAGTACATTGTGCGATTGGTGCATGAGTCTCGAAAAGATCCGCATACGTATTTAGGAGGAAGTCCGCGAGCCACACTGGCGTTAATGAAAGCGGCACAGTCGTGGGCGTATATCCATAATCGCGATTTCGTCTTACCGGATGACGTGAAGGCGATGGCGACGAGTGTGCTTGGACATCGCGTACTCTTGACAGCAGAAGCACGGTATAAAGGAAAATCACCGAATCAGCTGATTCAAGATTGGCTGGATACGTTGCCCGTCCCGATGGATCGTGAGGTCAATGAAGTATGAAAAACTGGATGAAGCTGTTCGTTGTATGGGCGGCGGCATTCGGATTGTATGCATTTGCCCGCATCGAAGGCAGTATCGTCGCTTCGACCTTATGGTGGTCGTTCGCTGTGTTGACCGTCTACTGGACACTCTTTATGATTTATCCGGTCACGGCGGCAAATGTGGTGCGCCGTGTGACAACGAAGCGACTTGTTTCTGGACAAACAATGGACGTCGAGTTACGAATTGAACGGAAGTACCCTTTCTTGATTGGGATGGTCACGTTAGAGGAGCGATTGCCACAACGTTTGACGGATGAAGACAAGACGATTGTCGTGCCTGTAGACCGTTTTTTCCGACAAGCAGAAGTCGTCCATTATGAGGTCGAGGCGATCAAGCGTGGGATTCATGTCTTTGACCGCACCGTTCTAAATGTACGTGACGTATTTGGTCTGTTCGACCGGAAGCGGACGTTACGACTCGAGACGGTCGTCGAGGTGTCACCCGCTGAGTTGCCGTTTGATTTACCTCGAGACGAACATGTCGGGGGTCGTGGGGAGCAATATCGTCAAATGCGGACATATACCGAAGTGGCCAATACGACCAGCGGGGTTCGGGAGTATGCGGCAGGAGACCGAATCGGACGGATTGATTGGAAGGCATCCGCACGCCGAGGGAACTTGATGACCAAGACGTTTGACCAAGAACAAGAGAAGAAGCTTTCACTCGTGTTCGTACCAGCCGTCTCTGCCGGGTATGAAGAGGCATTTGAACGTTCCCTATCCTTACTTGTTGGAGCGATTCGTCAGTTAGAACGAAAAAATCTGCCGTTTGAGCTCTACGTCATTGAAGAGCAGGTGCGACTGTTCCATCTTCCTGACCAGAGTGCAGAAGTCGGTCATTACTTGTTGACCGCAACGCCAGAAGCTGAGGGGCGTCTCGTCGAACGAGTGAAGCAGAAACTGCCTCAACAAACTGGAGATTTGATTTTGATCAGTCCTTTTGAAACGACGTCCATTCGAGAGTTGATGCATGAGACACAGGGTAGCTATCATCTCTACACGGCAGTTAATGAGGTGACGGTATGAAGACATGGGTAACCCGAATCGTCTATACGGCGCTTGCCGCCTATTTGTTGTCGTTCTGGATTGAGCCGATTGTTGGAAGTACGACGTTCGATGTGACGTGGCCGTTTTACTTCCTGCTCATCGTGCCGATGTTTGCCAGTATTCTGCCTTGGGCAGCTTTTCTTGGGATCTCGCTTCTTAATTTCCTCATCGTCTTGTATGCCTATCACGGCAGTATTTTGGACTGGTTTGGTCTATGGATGGAAGATTTGATGGGTGTCATGAGCGGTGAACTGCCGAATGAAGCGATTTTCTTCTCTGCCATGGCGCTGATCGGCTTACTGTTTGCTGTGCTCGTCGGACGAACGTATCCAAGTTATAGTTTTGCCCTTGGGATGATTGTGTCGACTCTCGGCATCATGGCCTATTTTGATACGTGGACGTTGTATGACGGGGAAGGCAATATCCTGTATGCCATCGTCACATCGCTCCTCTTACTATTTGTCACCGATTTGGCAAAACGACCGAGTCAATCGCTCGTCCGATTCGTCAGTATCGGACTACTCCTCAGTGTCGTCGTGGCTCTCGCAAGTGCTTCACCCACGCTTGAAGGCGATTGGTCTGACCGTATCACTACGAGTTTTCGGAATGCGACGACGGAAGGTGATGGGAGTGGCCCGGGTCGAGTTGGGTATGGAGTGAACGACGAATCGCTAGGTGGTCCGTTCGAACAGGATGACGGCATCGTCTTCATCGCTCGCGGCGTGCCGGCACGCTATTGGCGTATCGAATCCAAGGCGATTTATACGGGGAAAGGTTGGGTCGAATCACCAGTCCTGGACTCTAACTACAATCGTGGTCAGTTAGTGGACTCGGAAGTGGATACGACACCGGAACAGGCATTGTTACGTTTTGAGCGCCGACAACCGTTTGTTCCTTATGGTGGAGAATATCCGCAAGCTATCGAAACAGAGTCCGGTACCGAATTTCGAGTCGGTGATATCGAACGGGCTTTCCCGAACGAGACGATTACGATGCAACCGTCCGGAAAGATTGTATTTGAAAATGAGGAACAATCGACTCCGCGGACGATCCAACTTCGTTATAGTGTCCCGGCTTTCTCTGAAGAACAACTGGCATTAAATGAAGAGATCACATCGCTCACGGAAGAAGAGCAACAGGTCTATTTACAGCTACCGGAATCGTTGCCAGAGCGTGTACGAGATTTAGCCGCTGACATCACGGCGGAGAGTGAGACACCGAACGAGAAGGCGGAAGCGGTAGAAGCCTATTTCCGAAACGGAGAATTTCAATACGACACCGAAAATGTGGCACAACCGGAAGGGGACACGGATTATGTTGACCAGTTCCTGTTCGACACACAAATCGGGTATTGCGATAACTTCTCGACGTCAGCTGCCGTATTGCTGCGCGCGAACGGCATACCGACGCGTTGGGTAAAAGGATTTACGATGGGTGACACACGAGGGGTCATTCAAGGTGAGGAAGAACATACGATTCGAAATCGTCACGCCCACTCGTGGGTCGAGTATTTCATTGAAGGCGCGGGCTGGGTTCCGTTAGAAGCGACAATCAGTTTCTCGGACGCCAACTTATTGCAGATGGAACGAGAAACGGATACGGAAGATACGACGCCGGCTGCGAATGATCCCCAAGCAAATCAGGACAACGATACGCAAAACCGTCCGCAAGAAGATTTGTTGATCGATGACGTGACGACAGGTGATGTTCAAGAGGAGGCACGTAACATGCCGGTGTGGGGATGGGTTGTCATTCTCTTCCTCGTGGCGGTCCTCGTTTGGAACCGGAAAATCATCGAGCGTCAAATCATGTATGTCTGGTGGATGAGTCGTCCGCTCACGGATGGGCGCCTCGTCTCGATGCACCGCTATTTGATGAAACGACTGCGTGCGAACGGATTCAAAATTGAGGGACGTACGCCTTCGGAACTCGCCAAAGAGGTCGACGCCTACTATGAAACGAATGATATGACCCGTCTGACGGCTTTGTTTGAGCAAGCTGTTTATGCGGAACAAGAGCCGAATTCAAAATATAAAGAATATTGGAAAATCATGATTCATCGAATTATGAGTTGAAGTGACGGGATGCATCAAGTAAGATAGACGCATTAGTTAGATAATTGAACATGGCATTCCTTCGTATATACTCGTGAATTGGCGCGAGAGTCTCTACCGGACCACCGTAAATGGACCGACTATGAAGGAGCACGTTTCGTATACAAAGAAAAGGGCGTGCTTCTTCTTCGGTTTGGATAATCTGGGGAGAGGCGCGTCCTTTTTTTGAGGAGAAGGCAGAAAGGTGGAGATTTCGTGAAAGTAGAACAAGAAATGATTTTGGTGCTTGATTTTGGTGGTCAGTATAATCAGTTGATCACACGTCGTGTCCGTGACCTTGGCGTATACAGTGAGTTGCATTCGCATAAGATGACGGCAGACGAGATTCGCGAATTGAACCCAGTCGGCATCATCTTCTCAGGTGGACCGAACAGCGTATACGCGGAAGGCGCATATCGTTGCGACCCAGAGATCTTTGAACTTGGCATTCCGATTTTCGGAATTTGTTACGGCATGCAACTTATGACGCATCACTTCGGTGGTCGTGTGGAACGCGCCGCTCATCGTGAATATGGAAAAGCGACATTGTTCTCGACGCCGGAAGCATCAGCGATTTATACCGGTCTTCCAGTCGAACATACAGTATGGATGAGCCACGGTGACCTCGTCATGGAAGCACCGGAAGGATTTATCGTCGATGGAACGAACCCGTCTTGCCCGGTCGCTTCAATTAAAAACGATGAGTTGAAAATGTACGGTGTCCAATACCATCCAGAGGTTCGTCACTCGGAGTACGGAAACGACATCTTGAAAAACTTCATCTATGAAGTATGTGGTGCGAAAGGCGAATGGTCGATGGAAAACTTTATCGACCTCGAAGTGGAGAAAATCCGTGAAATCGTTGGCGATAAGCAAGTTCTTTGTGCGCTTTCGGGCGGTGTCGACTCTTCTGTCGTGGCCGCACTCGTTCATCGCGCAATCGGTGACCAGTTGACGTGTATGTTTGTAGACCATGGTCTCCTTCGTAAAGGGGAAGCGGATAGCGTCATGAAGACGTTCGCAGACGGATTCAACATGAAAGTCATCAAAATCGATGCACAAGAACGTTTCTTGACGAAGTTGGCTGGTGTCTCGGACCCTGAGCAAAAACGTAAGATTATCGGAAACGAGTTCATCTACGTATTTGATGAAGAAGCATCGAAACTCGTCGATATGGACTTCCTCGCACAGGGGACGCTCTACACAGACATCATCGAGAGTGGGACAGACACAGCGCAAACAATCAAATCACACCATAACGTCGGTGGATTGCCGGAAGATATGAACTTCACGTTGATCGAACCACTCAACACGCTCTTTAAAGACGAGGTCCGTGCACTCGGTACAGAACTCGGTCTTCCTGACTATATCGTTTGGCGCCAACCGTTCCCAGGTCCAGGTCTCGGAATTCGTGTCCTCGGTGAAATCACGGAAGAGAAGTTAGAAATCGTGCGTGAATCCGATGCGATTCTACGTGAAGAAGTGAAGAAAGCTGGACTTGAACGCGACATCTGGCAATACTTCACGGTGCTCACGCCGATTCGCTCGGTCGGAGTCATGGGTGACGAGCGTACGTACGACTATGCTGTCGGTGTCCGTGCGGTCACTTCCATCGATGGCATGACGTCCGATTGGGCACGTATTCCATGGGATGTGCTTGAGAAGATCTCTGTCCGGATTGTAAACGAAGTCAGCCACGTTAACCGTGTGCTGTATGACATCACGTCTAAGCCACCTGCAACAATCGAATGGGAATAAGCGGAACAGAGGGGGATTCCCCTCTGTTTTGTCTTAAAACCGAACATTAACGTTTTTTATCGATGTAAAATCCGTGAATTTAGTTGACATTCTATTTTTACGCTGATACGATAAGAACGTTCTTATTATAACCGAACAATTATAAAATATTTTGCCGTATAATATCGGGGATATGGCCCGAGAGTCTCTACGAAATCACCTTAAATGATTTCACTACGGCGAGACATGGATGAGGGTGTATGCCCTCGTATGTTTCGCGTGGGGTCCTCGGTCATTTGCCGGGGGCCTTTTCTCGTTTTACGGCGAGCACAAGGAGGAAAACAAATGAGCACACAGCTCAAGCAAGAACAGCAACAACCATCAACGACGAGTCGGATCGATCGTTACTTCCAACTCACAGCACTCGGTACGAGTGTCCGCACGGAACTGATCGCAGGATTTACAACTTTCCTCGCGATGGCGTACATTCTTTTCGTTAACCCGAACATTCTTGGGGCAGCGGGTATGGATACTGGAGCGGTCTTCGTGGCGACAGGTCTTGTCGCGGTAGTCGGTTCATTGACGATGGGACTTCTCGCGAACTACCCAATTGCGATTGCGCCAGGCATGGGCCTTAACGCGTTCTTCGCATATAGCGTCGTCATCGGGATGGGTATTTCTTGGCAAACGGCTTTGTCAGGTGTACTTGTATCAGGTCTCTTCTTTATCGTATTGACGTTATCAGGAATTCGCGAAACGATTGTTAATGCGATTCCGGCTCCGCTCAAAATGGCGGTTGCTGCAGGGATTGGTTTCTTCATCGCTTTCATCGGTTTGAAAAACGCAGGCATCGTTGTCGCGAATGAAGCAACACTTGTTAGTCTTGGTTCACTTGGTACGGGCACGACGCTTCTCGCGGTGTTCGGTCTTGTGGTCAGCGCCTTGCTTATGGCGCGCGACATCAAAGGTGGTATTTTCATCGGGATGTTGTTGACGGCGATTGTCGGGATGATTTTCGGTCTTGTGCCGACACCGACAGCAATCTCAGACGTTGTGTCGATGCCGCCGAGTATGTCATCTACATTCGGTCAAGCCTTCATCAACTTCGGTGATGTGTTCACGCTTCAAATGCTCGTTGTCATCTTGACGTTCTTCTTCATCGATTTCTTTGATACAGCAGGAACGCTCGTCGCGGTAGCGCGTCAAGCTGGGATCATGAAAGAGAACAAAGTACCACGTGCGAGTAAGGCGTTGTTAGCTGACTCGACAGCGACGGTGGCAGGTGCAATCTTCGGAACATCTACAGCGACTTCATACGTTGAATCGTCAGCAGGTGTCGCTGCTGGTGGACGAACAGGATTGACTGCTGTTTTCGCAGGATTGTTCTTCGGTTTGGCATTGTTCTTCTCGCCTCTCTTGGCAGTTGTTACGGCGCCAGTCACAGCTCCTGCGCTGATTATTGTTGGTGTGCTCATGGCTTCGGCTCTTCTTGATATCGATTGGAAAAAGATCGAGATTGCAGTTCCTGCATTCTTGACGATTATCATGATGCCACTTACATCATCAATCGCAACGGGAATTGGGCTTGGGTTTATCCTTTACCCACTCATGATGATTGCAAAAGGGAAAACGAAAGAGATTCATCCGATCATGTATGGGATGTTGGTCATCTTCTTGGCATACTTTATGTTCTTGCCACACGCATAAGTTCATTTGAAAAGCCGGCTCTGTTATTACGAGTCGGCTTTTTTGTATGCAGTATTTTCAGGAAGGAATGGATCGTACATCGTGATCGCGTGATTTTCTGTGATGAACTCATTTCGAAGATGTGTGCCATTCATTGAAGTGACTTCTCTAAAAATCTGGTTATGTCGTATCGTTCCACCCCACCATTCCCGGGTGAAATGATGGTTTTCTTCATATATACGATACTGTTCTTTATTCGGGATGTTCGAGCGCCATTCCCCGACGAGATGATCTCCCTCTATATATAGAAGGAGTTGATACGTTTGTGCCGTCTGGTTTGTGATTTGTAAGTCGAGATAATTATAAGAACATGTCGCGCCACTTCCGAAAGGTTGGTCCCGTCGGTAATCTGGGAACACATCGTAGCTGTGACGATAACGTTCGGTCACGGTCAATGGGCTATGTAAGGTGATCCAATAGATTAGATTCGACAGTTGGCAAAGTCCGCCACCGATTCCTGAAGTGACTTTTCCGTAATGGAGAATCATTCCGTCGACGTATCCTTTACGTTTCGTTGGCTTGCCGATCATCTTCCAATAGGAGAAGACATCGTTTGGAGTCAGGATAGAGCCGTTCAGTTTGGTGATTGCAATTTTTAGGTTGGTTACCTTGTTATGCTGGACTTCCATGTCGACATCTCGGAGTTGGCGATACAAAGGAGTTCGGTGTGTATGGATCAGATATGACATCGGGTCAGTGTTTCGTTTTGAAACATACTTTCGTTTGTCCGTCATCCATTCTATTCGTCGCTTAAGCGTATAAATTTGTGTACCAGACCAGATTCTGAACGGTGAACGTTTCTTAGGCTGCTGTAAATCGGATTGCATCATTGGTTGACTCCTTATAGGTTTATAGTCGTTTTTAGATATAAGTGTATTCTTTAAAGTGATTTATTCTTCCTTCTTCCATTAAGGAGTTGGGATTCGAACTTTGGATGATGTAGAAAAAGATTTAAAAGTTTTTTTAGAATAATGCTTGCAAGATCAAAAAGCAGGTGATATAGTTATCTCTGTTGCCAGCGACAAACGTTGAACAAACGAAAAAGTTGTTGACATCAAAATGAATTAAATGTTATTATCATTTAGTCGCCAAGAGCGGCAGACGAACTTTGAAAACTGAACGATGAGGCAAAAAAAGTTTTACAATTTTTGAAT